>NZ_CH672387.1:0-78709 GCF_000153465.1 Aurantimonas manganoxydans SI85-9A1
TCTCGTCCGCGCCTTTCATCGCGCTGTAGGACGAGATTGGCGGCGCGGTGGTCACCAGCGGTTTCCGGTTAGGCTTGGGTTGCGAGACCTAACTGCAACCGGAGATCCCCTGATGACCAATGACATGATGGGCCTGCGCAGCCTTCTGGAGAAGACCCCTGATGCCGATCTGCTGCGCGAGATGATCGGCTTTGCCGCCGAGCGGCTGATGGAACTGGAGGTCGGTGCCGCGACTGGCGCCGGCTATGGCGAGAAGAGTGCCGAGCGCCTCGCCCAGCGCAATGGCTACCGCGACAGGGACTGGCAGACGAGAGCCGGCACAGTCGAGTTGCGCATCCCAAAGCTGCGCAGGGGCAGCTACTTTCCCGGCTTTCTGGAGCCGCGGCGCATGGCCGAGAAGGCCCTGACGGCCGTCATTCAAGAGGCCTATGTCCAGGGCATCTCGACGCGCTCGGTCGACGACCTGGTCAAGGCGATGGGCATGACCGGCATCTCCAAGAGCCAGGTGTCGAGGCTGTGTGAAGAGATCGACGGCAAGGTAAAAGCCTTTCTGGAGCGGCCGATCGAAGGCGACTGGCCCTATCTCTGGATCGACGCCACCTACCTCAAGGTCCGCCGCGGCGGCCGCATCGTCTCGGTTGCCGTGATCATCGCCGTCGGCGTCAACGCCGATGGCCGGCGTGAGGTTCTCGGCATGGAGATCGGCACCTCGGAAGCCGAGCCGATCTGGACCGAGTTCCTGAGAAAGCTGACCCGACGCGGCCTTCGCGGCGTGAAGCTCGTCGTGTCCGACGCTCACGAGGGCATCAAAGCCGCGGTCACCAAGGTGCTAACGGCGACATGGCAGCGCTGCCGCGTGCACTTCATGCGCAACGTCCTGGCCCATGCTGGCAAGAGCGGCCGTCGTGTCGTCTCCGCCTTCATCGCCACCGCCTTTGCCCAAGAGACGCCAGAGGCCGCCAGCCAGCAATGGCGCTCCGTCGCCGACCAGATCCGGCCAAAGGTGCCGAAGCTCGCTGCCATCCTCGACGAGGCCGAGCCCGACGTGCTGGCCTACATGACCTTCCCTAGGGAGCATCGGGCCAAATTGCACAGCACGAATCCGATCGAGCGGCTGAACGGCGAGATCAAGCGGCGCACCGACGTCGTCGGCATCTTTCCCAACGATGAGGCCATCCAGCGCCTCGTCGGCGCGCTGCTGCTCGAGCAAAATGATGAGTGGGCGGTTCAGCGGGCCAGGTACATGACACTGGAATCCGTCGCTCCCCTGAGCGATGATCCGTTCGTTAGCCTGCCAGCCGTGGCACGCTGATCAATCCGGCTTGGCCGGAACCGCACGGCCATCGCCGTCAGCTACACCACATGGTGGGACACTATCCCTACCGCAACCATCGCAACCAGATCCGCCAGCTGGAAATGATGGACGACCGCGAGCTCGCCGACATCGGCGTCGGCAGGTCGCAGATCACTCAGGCCGTCCGCTTCGGCCGTCTCTGAGACTTGAGGCCGCGGCGCAGGACGCCGCGATCGGGCATCGATCCGCTCTGCCCCACATGAATGCATGCCACGCCGCCTTCGACTAAGTTCGGGCGGCGTTTTGGTGTCTAAAGGTCAGTTCAGGGCGTTCAGCGCCGTCGCGAGGCGCTCGGCGTCGCCGGTGAGGCGCAGGGTCTTGACCCGCGACGTGTGGCCCGCGACCAGCGTGACCGACGATTTCGGAACGCCGATCGTCTTCGCCAGGAGCTTGAGAAGCGCGGCATTGGCCTTGCCGTCCTCGGGGACGGCCCGCACCCGGGCCTTCAGGAATGCCCGTCCCGCCGCATCCGTCACGCTGCCCTCGATCCGGTCTGCGGCGGATTTCGGCGTCAGGCGGATGTCGACGAGGACGGCATCCTCGCCGTCAGGCCGCCAGAAGCGCGCTTCCGTCACCGGGTCGGACGGAGCGATCGCTCAGATGCCGGCGCTGTAGATCGCCGGATTGATATAGACCGCGATCAGATACTGCAGGAACATGATGGCGAACAGGACGACCAGCGGCGACAGGTCGATGCCGCCGAGATCCGGCAGGACCCGGCGGATGCGGCGATAGACCGGCTCGGTCATCTGCCACAGGAAGCGGCCGACGGAGTCGACGAAGGGATTGCCGGGATTGACGATGTTGAAGGCATAGAGCCACGACAACACGGCCGACGCGATCACGATCCACCAGTACAGATTGAGTGCCTGATAGAGGACGTAGGTGACTGCAAGCATCAAATCGGGCCCTTTGCGATAACGGTTTCGGATGTAGCCATCGCCTTGCCGATACGCAAGCCGCGCCCGCTTCGCAGCCTGCGCGACCGGCCCGGTCCGGTCGCGCCGGGGCCGCCAAGCAAGGGGCGTTGACAGGGCCGGCGCCGCGGCACTAAATGCCGGTCGAAATGGTGGACGGGGCTGTAGCTCAGTTGGGAGAGCGCGTCGTTCGCAATGACGAGGTCAGCGGTTCGATCCCGCTCAGCTCCACCAGCCATCATTTCCTTCCAGGACATCGCGCAGTCATGGTCCGCCTTGCCCGGTTGGTGCGGGCCGGATCGTTGCAGGTGCATGGGTGACACAGGACAGTGAGACCGCTTCCGCCGCGCCGGGTGTTCCCGACACGAGCGCCATTCCGGTCGAGGATCGCTTCGCCGCCTTCCGCAATCCGCGGTTCCTGCGCTACTGGCTGTCGCGCTTCTTCTCGACCTTCGCCATCCAGATCGTCGTCGTCTCCGTCGGCTGGCAGATCTACGACCTGACCCGCAATCCGCTGGATCTGGGGATCGTCGGCCTCTGCCAGTTCCTGCCGGCGCTCGTTCTGGTGCTGGTCACCGGGGCTGCCGCCGACCGATATTCGCGGCGGATGATCATGGCGGTGGCGATCCTCGTCGAGGCGCTCGGCGCCCTCGGGCTGCTGCTCCTGACCTGGCACGGCCTCGCCACGCCCTATCCGGTCTTCGCGATCCTTGTCGGCTTCGGCATCGCCCGCGCCTTCTTCGGTCCCGCCTCGCAGTCGCTGGTCGTCAATCTCGTGACGAAGCGCGAACTTGCCAACGCGATTGCCTGGAACTCCTCCTCCTGGCAGATCGCGGCGATCGTCGGCCCGGTCGCCGGCGGGCTGCTCTACGGCGTCTCGCCCGTCGCCGCCTACGGCACCGGCCTGACGCTGTTCGTTGCGGCTGCGGTTCTCGTCCTGTCGATCGCAGCGCCGGCCCAGAAGCGGTCCAGCGAACCGGCGAGCTTCGAGACCATCGTCGCCGGCTTTCGCTTCATCTGGTCGGAGAAGGTGGTGCTCGGCGCGATCTCGCTCGATCTCTTCGCCGTGCTGCTCGGCGGCGCCGTGGCGCTGATGCCCGTCTATGCGCGGGACGTCCTGCATGTCGGCCCCTGGGGGCTCGGACTCCTTCGGGCAGCGCCCGGCATCGGCGCAGTGTCGATGGCGGTATGGCTCACGGCCCATCCGATCAAGACCCATGCCGGCGTCAAGATGTTCGTCTTCGTCGGCCTGTTCGGCGCCTTTACCGCATTGTTCGGCATGGCCACCGTACCGTGGCTCGCCATCGTCGCGCTGATCTTCATGGGCGCGTCGGACATGATCAGCGTCTATATCCGCGAGACCATCATGCAGCTCTGGACGCCGGACGAGGTTCGCGGCCGGGTCAACGCCGTCAACATGGTCTTTATCGGCGCGTCCAACGAGCTCGGCGAGTTCCGCGCCGGGGTGATGGCCTTCTGGATCGGCGCCGTGCCGGCGGTGGTGCTCGGGGGCCTCGCGACAGTCGGCGTCGCCGGCCTGTGGTCGTGGATGTTCCCCGACCTGCGCAAGGCCCAGCACCTGGCCGGCCGCGACTGAGGCGTGGGCCGGCCTGCGCTCAGCCGATCTCGGCGAGGATGTAGCGCACTTCGCCGAGCCTGTCGACCTGCCTGAAGCGCGGCGCGTTCCCTGGCAGCTCGGCATGTTCCAGCGCCCAGGTCAGCTCGTGCGGGACGTGGACGCCGAAGCTCCCGGCCGCCAGCGCCGGCAGCACATCCGACTTCAGCGAATTGCCGACCATCATGGCGCGGGCCGGCCCGTCGCCGTGGCGGGCGAACAGCCGCTCGTAGGTCGCCGCCGTCTTGTCGCTGACGATCTCCACCGCGTCGAAGTAGTCGCCCAGTCCGGAGGCCGCGAGCTTGCGCTCCTGGTCGAACAGGTCGCCCTTGGTGATCAGCACCAGCCGATAGCCGCCAGCGAGCATGGCAAGGGTCTCCTGCGCCTCGGGCAGGGCTTCGACCGGGTGCTCCAGCATCTCGCGGCCGGCATCGAGGATCTGCCGGACGATGGCCGGCGAGGCGGTGTCGCCGGTGACGTCCAGCGCGGTCTCGATCATCGACAGGACGAAGCCCTTGATGCCGAATCCGTAGTGGCCGAGATTGCGACGCTCGGCCTCCAAGAGCCGGCTGGACACGAGTTCCGCGTCGGCATGATCAGCCAGCATTTCGCGGAACCGGGCCTCGGTCAGCTGGAAGAACCGCTCATTGTGCCAGAGCGTGTCGTCGGCATCGCAGCCGATCGTGGTGAGGGCGGGCATCGGGCGCACTCCGCATCCGTGACGCGCAATCTCTAGCGCCGCGCACCGGCGCTGCAAAGCGCCCGGGCGGCGAACAGCCCGCCCGAAGCCCGTGACTGCCTACTCCGCAGCGTCGCGGCGCGCGCCGATCTCCTGCATCACCCCGGCGGCGATCTCGAAGGAGCGCTTGCGCGCCGCGTGGTCGTGGATCTGGCCGGTCAGGATCACCTCGTCCGGGCGGTAGGTGTCGATCAGCGCCGACAGGCTGGCGGCGACACTGGCCGGCGAGCCCGTGGCCGAGACCGACAGCGCCTGGTCGACCATGGATTTCGCCATCGGATCGACGCCGGCCTCGAAATCGTCGACCGGCCGCGGCAGCGGGCCGGGCATGCCGGTGCGCAGGTTCACGAAGGCCTGCTGCATGGAGGATTTCAGCACCCGGCCTTCCTCGTCGCTGTCGGCGGCGAAGACGTTGATCGCCAGCATGAAATGCGGCTCGGGCCAGCGCTCCGACGGCCGGTAGCTGTCGCGATAGACCTCGACGGCCTGGGCGAGCGCGCCCGGCGCGAAATGCGACGCGAAGGCATAGGGCAGGCCGAGATGGGCGGCGAGCTGGGCGCCATAGAGGCTGGAGCCGAGAATCCACACCGGCACCCGGGTGCCCTCGCCAGGCACCGCGCGGATGCGCTGGTTCGGCTCGGCCTCCTCGAAATAGACCATCAGCTCCATCACGTCCTGGGGGAAGTTGTCGGAGTTGTCGAGGCTGCGGCGCAGCGCCCGCGCGGTCATCTGGTCGGTGCCCGGCGCGCGGCCGAGGCCGAGATCGACCCGGTCAGGATAGAGCGTCGCCAGGGTGCCGAACTGTTCGGCGATCACCAGCGGGGCATGGTTGGGCAGCATGACGCCGCCGGCGCCGACACGGATGGTCTGCGTCTGGCCGGCCACATAGCCGAGCGCCACGGCCGTCGCGGCGCTGGCGATGCCGGTCATGTTGTGGTGCTCGGCCATCCAGTAGCGCGTGTAGCCGAGCGCCTCGGCGTGGCGTGCCAGATCACCGGAATTGTGCAGGGCGTCGGCGGCGGTCCCACCCTCGGGGATCGGCGACAGGTCGAGGACGGAATAGGGGATCATCGCTTGGCACCTTTCGGGATCAGACTTTTGTCTATCTGGGGATCGCAGGAGCCCGGGAAAAGCCGGTCTGAACAGTCAATCGTCAGGACGGCGAACAATCCCTCTTGCTTTCTGTCCAGCCGAGGGAAATTAGCAGCCAAGTCACTCACCCTTCGGAGGAAACGGGAATGGGGCAGGGAGTTCTCTTCGGCCTGGCATTGCTGCCGGTCGCGATCGTGTTCGTCTTGCTCGTCGTCATGCGACGCTCGGCCAAGCTTGCGATGCTGGTGGCCTATGCGGCCACGGCGATCATCGCGCTGACGGTCTGGGGCCAGGATCTCGGCACGGTCGCCGGGGCCACGGTCAACGGCCTCGTCACCGCGCTGACGCTGCTCTTCATCATCTTCGGCGCCATTCTCGTCCTGCAGACCGTGCATGAAAGCGGCGCCATCCGCGCCATTCGCCGCGGCTTCACAGACCTGTCGCCTGACCGCCGCATCCAGGCGATCATCATCGCCTGGCTGTTCGGCTCGATGATCGAGGGCGCGTCCGGCTTCGGCACCCCGGCCGCGGTCGCCGCGCCGCTTCTGGTGGCGATCGGCTTCCCGGCCATGGCCGCCGTGCTGGTGACGCTGATCATCCAGTCGACCCCGGTCTCCTTCGGCGCCGTCGGCACGCCGATGCTCGTCGGCATCAACACCGGCCTGTCTGGCAATGACGGCGTCTTGCAGACCATCTCGCCGCTGCCGCTGATCGATTATGTCTACGCCATCGCCGCCAATGTCGCGATGGTCCACGCCCTCGTCGGCTTCGTCATCCCGCTGATCATGGTCGGCATGCTGACCCGCTTCTTCGGCGCCAACCGCTCGTTCATGGAGGGCTTCCGGGTCTGGAAGTTCGCGCTGTTCGCCGGCATCGCCTTCACCGTCCCGTATTATCTGGTGGCATGGCTGCTAGGGCCGGAGTTTCCGTCGCTGGTCGGCGGCCTGATCGGCCTTCTGATCGTCGTGCCGGTGGCGCGCCGCGGCTTCCTGTTGCCGAAGGACCGGTTCGACTTCCCGGCGCGGCAGGGCTGGAACGACCACTGGTTCGGCACGCTGAAGGCCGCCGAGGCGGAAGAGGTGGCGGCGGGCCATGCCAGCGGCCGGCAGATCTCGCTGCTGCGCGCCTGGTCGCCCTATCTGATCATCGCCGTGCTCCTAGTGCTGACCCGGGTCGTCGCCCCGTTGAAGGCGGCGCTGACCTCGCCAAGCGCGACGCTGGCGTTCAACGATCTGTTCGGCTCGGGCATCAACGCCACGGCGCAGTTGCTCTATTCGCCGGGTGCGGTGCTGATCATCGCCTCGCTGCTGGCGGTGTTCATCTTCGGTATGAGCGGCAAGGCCTATGCGCGGGCCTGGGCCGGGTCGGCCCGCACCATGGTCGCGGCCGCTCCGGCGCTGCTGCTGGCGGTGCCGATGGTGCAGGTGTTCCTGAACACCGGTCGCGGTCCGCTGGAATCGATGCCGCTGGTGCTGGCCGAGGGCGTCTCCAGCGTGGTCGGCAGCGCCTGGCCGCTCTTTGCGCCGCTGATCGGGGCGCTCGGCGCCTTCATCGCCGGCTCGAACACCGTGTCCAACATGATGTTCTCGCTGTTCCAGTTCTCGGCGGCCGAACAGATCGGTCTCGGCGCGGCCGGGGCGATGATCGTGGTCACGTTGCAGGCCGTGGGCGGGGCCGCCGGCAACATGATCTGCGTCCACAATGTCGTCGCGGCCTCGGCGGTGGTGGGCCTGACCGACCGCGAGGGCGAGGTGATCCGCATGACGCTGATCCCCATGGCCTACTACGTCGTGCAGGCCGGCCTGATCGGCATGGGGCTGATCTATGGCGGCATCTGGCTGATCCTGGCGGTCGTCTGGCTGGCGATCGTCCTGACCGCCATGGCCTTCAACCGCAGCCGGCGCCCTGTGGCCGCGCAGGAGCCGGCGCCCGCCCGATAGGCGCACGGTTCCGGCAAACAAAAGGCCCGGCGGAGCGATCCGCCGGGCCTTTGTCGTTCGGGTCTGCTGCCGGCGAGGGGCGCCCGGCGATGCCTAGCGGCCGTCGCGCTTGGCGAGCGTGCGCAGGCGCAGGGCGTTCAGCTTGATGAAGCCGGCGGCGTCCTTCTGGTCGTAGGCGCCGTGATCGTCCTCGAAGGTGACCAGCGCGTCGGAATAGAGCGACTTCGCGCTCTCGCGGCCCTCGACGATGACATTGCCCTTGTAGAGCTTCAGCCGCACCGTGCCCTCGACATGGCGCTGGCTGTGGTCGATGGCGGCCTGCAGCATCTCGCGCTCCGGCGAGAACCAGAAGCCATTGTAGATCAGCTCGGCATAGCGCGGCATCAGCTCGTCCTTCAGGTGCATCGCACCGCGGTCGAGGGTGATGGATTCCATGGCGCGATGGGCGGCGAGCAGGATGGTGCCGCCCGGCGTCTCGTAGATGCCGCGCGACTTCATGCCGACGAAACGGTTCTCGACGAGGTCGAGACGGCCGATGCCGTTGTCGCGGCCCAGATCGTTCAGCGCCGCCAGCAATTCGTGCGGCTTCATCGCCTTGCCGTCGATGGAGACCGGATCGCCGTTCTTGAAGCCGACGGTGATGATCGTCGCCTGGTCCGGTGCGTCCTCGGGGCTGACGGTGCGCATGAAGACGTAGGGCGGTGCCGATTCCGCCGGGTCTTCCAGAACCTTGCCCTCGGAGGAGGAGTGCAGGAGGTTGGCGTCGACCGAGAACGGCGCCTCGCCGCGCTTGTCCTTGGTCACGGTGATCTGGTTCTTCTCGGCGAAATCCAGGAGATCGGTGCGCGACTTGAACTCCCAGTCGCGCCACGGGGCGATGACCTTGATATCGGGGGCCAGCGCATAGGCCGACAGCTCGAAGCGGACCTGGTCGTTGCCCTTGCCGGTGGCGCCATGGGCGATGGCGTCGGCGCCGGTCTCGCGGGCGATCTCGACCAGCCGCTTGGAGATCAGCGGTCGGGCGATCGACGTGCCCAAAAGGTAGGTGCCCTCGTAGACCGCGTTGGCGCGGAACATCGGGAAGACGAAGTCGCGGCAGAATTCCTCGCGCACGTCCTCGATGTAGATCTCCTTGATCCCCATCATCTCCGCCTTCTTGCGGGCCGGTTCCAGCTCTTCGCCCTGGCCGAGATCGGCGGTGAAGGTCACGACCTCCGCGCCGTATTCGGTCTGCAGCCATTTCAGGATGATCGAGGTGTCGAGGCCGCCCGAATAGGCGAGGACGACCTTCTTGATGTCGCGATGCTGTGCCATGGGTTCTTCCGTCTTGAAGTTTGCATGGGCTCTAGCGCAAAGAGGGCCGCGAGGGAAACCGGGCATCGGGCAGGCAGGGCCGGTGCGGGCGGAAATCCGGTGGCGTTCGGCCCGTTGCGGGCATAGGTTCGGCGCCGTTCGGCCGCTGCCGTATTCGGCACCGGCGAAGGGTCCGGCACACAGATGAGGGCGTGATGAGCTTTCTTCCCGATCTTGCGACGCTGCTCGCCTTCGTCGCCGCGGCGTTCGTCCTGACCATCACCCCCGGGCCGGACATGACGCTGTTTCTCGGCCGCACCCTGTCGGAAGGCCGGGCCGCCGGCTTCGCCGCCATGCTCGGCGCGGCGACGGGCATCCTCGTCCACACCAGCCTTGCCGCCTTCGGTGTCTCGGCGCTGATCGCCGCCTCGCCGGAAGCGTTCCTGGCGCTGAAGATCGTCGGTGCCGGCTATCTCGTCTTCCTCGCCATCCAGGCGATCCGCGGCAGTTCCACCTTCCGCCTCGACGGCACGGCGGCGCGGCGTCCACACAGCCTGTTCTCCAACTGGCTGACCGGGATCGGGATCAATCTCCTCAATCCGAAGATCATCCTGTTCTTCGTGACCTTCCTGCCGCAGTTCGTGTCGGCGCGCGACAGCGACGTCGCCGGCAAGCTGTTCTTTCTCGGCGTGTTCTTCATCGTTCTGGCGGTGCCGATGAGCGCGGCGATGATCCTGGCCGCCGACAGGTTCGCTGCAGCGCTGAAGCGCCGGCCGAAGATCATGCGCGGCATCGACTGGCTGTTCGCCAGCGTGTTCTCGGCCTTCGCGGTGAAGATCCTGCTGACGCAGGGTCGCTGACATGGCCGGCCCCGCTGCCGGCCTCGTCCAGTCCTGGCAGTTCTGGGCGCTCGGCGCGGCCATCTTCGCGGCGGCCACGGCGATTCTCGCCAAGGTCGGCGTCGAGGCGATCAACTCGGATCTGGCGACGCTGCTGCGCACGCTCGTCGTCGTGGTCATGCTGGCCGCCATCGTCGCGGCGACCGGGCAGTGGCAGGCCCCGAGCGAGATGTCCCGCCGCAGCCTCGTCTTCCTCGCCCTGTCGGGCCTGGCGACCGGAGCGTCGTGGCTGTGCTATTTCCGCGCGCTGAAGCTCGGCCCGGCCTCGATGGTGGCGCCGGTGGACAAGCTGAGCGTCGTGCTGGTCGCCGTCTTCGGCGCAGCCTTTCTCGGCGAAAAGCTGTCGCCGGCCAACTGGGCGGGCGTGGTCCTCATCATGGCCGGGGCGGTGCTGGTCGCCTGGCGCTGATGCGCATCATTCAGGCGTAGGCGTAGGGACCGCCGCGCTTCAGGCCGCGGCGATAGGCCGGGCGCTCGTGAATGCGCAGCAGGAAATCCCGCAGTTTCGGGCGGTCCTCGTAGCCGAAGCGCTGGGCCGCCGCCTCGACGGGAAAGCTCATCATGATGTCGGCGACCGTCATCTCCGGCCCGGCGAACCAGCCGGTGTCGCCGAGCGAGGCTTCCCAATGGTCGAGATGCAGTGCCATCTGCGGGCGCACCAGCATGTCGTCGACCTTCTTCATCGAGGTCTTCAGGATCGGTTTGGCGAAGAACGGTGCGCGGGCCGGGATCATCTGCAGCACCAGCATCAGGAACAGCGGCGGCATCGCCGAGCCTTCCGCATAGTGCAGGAAGTGCCGGGCGTCCCAGTAGTCCGCGGTGCCTTGCGGCGGCATCAGCCGGCCGTTGCCGTGACCGGCGAGAATGTATTCGACGATGGCGCCGGTTTCGGCGACGGTCCGCTCGCCGTCGGTCAGTACCGGCGACTTGCCGAGCGGATGGACCGCCTTTAGCTCGGCCGGCGCGCGCATGTCCCTGGCGCGCTCGTAGCGCTTCACGTCGTAGGTGACCTCGAGTTCCTCGAGGAGCCACAGGACACGCTGGGAGCGCGAATTGTTCAGGTGATGGATCGTGATCATGGCGCCAATCTGCCGCAGGGCAGCGTCAGGGCAAGGTCTGCCGGCGCGCCATGTCCCGCAACCACGTGCGGGAAGGCCTCTTCAGAGGCCGGCCGCCTTGCGCAGGGCGGCGTTGATCCGGTCCTGCCAGCCCGGGCCGTCCTCCTGAAAATGCTCCAGCACGTCGCGGTCGATCCGCAACGAGACCATCTCCCTGGCCGTGGGAACGCCGGTCGAGGTTTCCTTCAGCCGTTCGGTAGACGGCGTGGCGGGCTTGAAGACGGCTTCCGCGGCGGCGCGGGGATCGGTGGGGCGGCGGGCCATTCTGTCTATCCTTCGCTGGCGCCGTCGGCGCTCGGTTCGGTCCTGCGGCGGCGCCACCGGCCGGCGGATCGTCCGGCGACGATCCAGTAGGCCAGGGCAAAGCACAGGGAGGCGACGACGATCGCCGTCTGGACGCTCATATGCGGGGCGCTGCCGCCATAGGCGGTCACGATGATGGCGATGCCGCCCAGGATGCCGGCGGCGATGTGGAGAACGATCGACGACAGGGCGAAGAGCTCGGTGGCGACCATGAACAGGGCCCAGGGCACCAGCACGACCGAGCCGATCTGCGCCGCCTGGGCGAAGAAGGCGATGCCGGTATGGAACAGGAAGACGGGATCGGCGCCGGTGATGCCCCGCGGCGCGTCGAGAAACGGCCAGAGCATGGCGAAGGCGGCGGTCAGGACGGCGGCCACGAAGCCGATCGGGATCACGAAGAGAAAACGCAGGACGGTGCTCATGCGGCGGCTCTTATCCTTCCCGAACGGCCGAGGCGAGCGCCCCGCAGGCTGAATATGGGGCGGGTCGCAGAACAGGCCACGGCGGTAGGGCCGCGGCGACCGCGATCAGTCCGCGGCGAGTTCGCTGGCGCGCAGGGATTCGAGCCGGTCGCGGGCGCTCTTCTTCAGGCGCTCGGATTCCGACTTGAGCTGGCCGCAGGCGGCGAAGATGTCGCGGCCACGCGGCGTGCGGATCGGCGAGGCGTAGCCGGCCTGGTTCACATAGTCGGCGAAGCGCTCGATCTGGTCCCAGTCGGAGCACTCATAGGCCGAGCCCGGCCAGGGGTTGAACGGGATCAGGTTGATCTTGGCCGGGATGCCGCGAAGGATGCGCACCAGTTCCTTGGCGTCGGCCATGGAATCGTTGACGTCCTTGAGCATCACATATTCGAAGGTGATGCGGCGGGCGTTCGACAGGCCGGGATAGGCGCGGCAGGCGTCGAGCAGGTCCTTGAGCGGGTACTTCTTGTTGATCGGCACCAGCTCGTCACGCAGTTCGTCGCGCACGGCATGCAGCGAAATGGCCAGGCTGACGCCCATCTCCTCGCCCGCCTTGACGATCGACGGCACGACGCCGGAGGTCGACAGGGTGATGCGGCGCTTCGACAGGGACAGGCCCTCGCCGTCGGAGGCGACGGCCATCGCCTGGCGGACATTGTCGTAATTGTAGAGCGGCTCGCCCATGCCCATCAGCACGACATTGGTCACCAGCCGGCCACCGTTCGGCACGATCGCGCCAGCGGGGGTGGCCGCGTCCGGCAGGTCGCCCAGCCGCTCGCGCGCCGCCAGGATCTGGCCGACGATCTCGTCGGGCAGGAGGTTGCGCACGAGGCGCTGGGTGCCGGTATGGCAGAAGGTGCAGGTCAGGGTGCAGCCGACCTGGCTGGAGATGCACAGCGTGCCGCGGCCTTCCTCGGGAATGTAGACTGTCTCGATCTCGACCGGCCGCCCGGCGCCGCGCGGCGGAAAGCGGAACAGCCATTTGCGGGTGCCGTCGACCGAGATCTGCTCGTCGACCACTTCCGGCCGGGCGATCGTGTAGGCCTCGTGCAGCGCCTGGCGCAGCGTGCCGGCGACATTCGCCATCTGCGAGAAATCGGCGACGCCGCGCACATAGAGCCAGTGCCAGAGCTGCGCGACGCGCATGCGGATCTGCTTGTCCGGCACGCCGACGGCGGACAGCGCCTCGCCGAGGGCGGCGCGGTCGAGGCCGACCAGCGACGGCTTCTCGTCGCCGGCCATCGGCATGACGGGTGGCGCGGGGCGCGGGCGATTGGCGGCGTGGGCGAGATCGAGCGAGACGGCCATAGCATGTCCTTTCGCAGGCGACGTGCCGGCGAGACTGACTGAAATCTGGAAATTCACCCCGTCACATGACGGTTTCCGGGCGGTTTCGCAAGGTCAGGGCGTCTTTCTGGTGCCCGAAACGACAAACGCCGGGCTTGTCAGCCCGGCGTCATCATCCCGTTTTCGTCCCTTGGCCGAGGCCAGCGACGCCTACTTGCACTCGTTGATCGAGTTCAGCGCCGCCGTCACGCCCGAGAGCGAATAGGTGTAGCTGGTCTCGGTGCCGCGCTGGGAGGTCGCCTCGACGGTCATCACCCGGCCGGAGCGCAGATTGGCGACGAGCTGCGGTTCCTCGGCGGCGTTCTCCATCCAGGCGGACTCGCCCTTGACGAACATGGAGTAATCCTTGCCGTCCACGTCGACCGTGACCTTGGAGCCTTCCTTCAGCGCATAGCCCATGACGACCTGCGGCTCGTAGGAGACGCCCTGGCCCGGCTTCTGCGAGACAAGGAAGAAGATGTCGCCATGATCGACGGTGGCCGGCGTCATCTTGGTCGGCGTCGACAAGACGTAGCAGATCTTCCCGTCGGAGCCCGAGTAGGAATAGGTGCCCCAGGCGTTGAACTGGTTCATGCGCGTCGGGGTCTGGGCCGCCCCGGCGGCGCTCGAGAAGATCAGAATGGCCGCAGCGGCCGTCAGGACGTTCTTGAGGTTCATGGTTCCCCGCTCATTTCGATGTGCGTGCGTGGTATGGCTGTGGCGACCGGCACGACGCCGGACGAGAGATTACTGTCGCAGTCTAGCGGCCGGGCCTTTATCCTTGGTTAACGAAACCCCAAGGTGCGGCCGAAGATCGTCGATGTCCGGCCTGTGGGCCAAGACGGCGCCCGGCGTCGTCACCACGCGGGACAGCCCCCGGCACATCCGCCAACTTCACGGAATGTGAATGACGGAAAGAATCGGGCGACAGTTTGGCGCGCATGCCGCAATTCGCGGAAAAAGCATCGAAAATCGTTGCGAGACATGGGGTTGGCGCGATTTCATTCGGTCGCCCGGCTAGGGGCCCTCGATCTTAGTCGTCCAGCTCGCCCAGGGCCGTGCGCGCCTTCGCATAATGTTCGGGCCGGATATTGTCGCGCACCGTGCGGAACGCGGCCCAGAGAACCGCGATGTCGTCAGTGAAGCCGAGGCCGAGGATGAAGTCCGGAACGATGTCGAAGGGCAGCACGAAATAGGCGAGCGCGGCGAGGAGGATGCCACGGCTGGCAGCCGGCGTCCGCGGGTCGAGCGCGCAATAATAGGAGGCCACCACGTCCTCCATGAAAGGGATGTGGCGCAGGCCCCGGCGGACCGTGTCGAAGAAGGAGCGGCGGATGTCCGATTCCTGCCGCGCCTGCTCGGCCTCGCTGCCCGGGCGCAGGATTTCGCCGATCTTGCCGTTCTCGATTGCCATCGCATCCTCCGTCTCGCGGACGGTAGATGGATCGCATCGGGCGGCGTCTCAAGCCCCGGCGGCTCGCCGGGCGTCCCGTTCCTTCAGCCGACGCGGTATCGCGGCATCTGGCCGGCGGCGATTTCGTGGTGCGCGGCCCCGTCCGGCGCCAGCGGAAACGCCTCTTCCAGAATGTAGGGGCCGCCGCCGACTGAGTCCTTCGCCGAGAACAGGCCGAAGCGGGAGACCCTGAAGGGCAGGGTCGAGAAATTGCCGCGGCCGGCGAGATAGCGGGCGACCTCCTCGACCTTGGGCTGGCGGAGCCGGGCGATGGTCACGTGCGGCACGAATTTGCGCGGGTCGGCAGGCAGGCCCACCCGGCGGCAGATCCGGTCGATTTCGGCCTGCAACTCGGCCAGTTCTTGGGGTGCTTCGACCCCGGCGTAGAGCGAATGCGGCTTCTTCGATCCGAAGGCGGCGACGCCCTTCAGCGACAGGGTGAAGCCCGAACAGTCGATCCGGTCGAGCTGGGCGACGATCTCGTCGGCCAGGCGCGATTCCACGTCGCCGATGAAGCGCAGGGTCAGATGGTAGTTTTCGGCATCGATCCACCGGGCCGACGGCAAGCCACCGCGGAGGAAGGACAGCGACAGGGCGATGTCGTGGGGAATCTCGAGGGCGGTGAACAGTCGCGGCATCGGAAAGACCTCCGTGCGGTGTTGCCATCGCGAAAAGCGTCTCACCTCGCGAGCCATGTGGCAAGCACAGGGCAGCCCTGCAGAGGTCTTCGCCGCGTTGTTCGTTTCGCAATGCACAATTATATTCGCTTTGCGGCGCGGGAGGTCGCCGCGGGAGGGCGAAACAAGGCTGAAGAGCATGTCCAACGTCCCGTCCCCTGCACGCCCGGCAACCTCCCACGATCCCGTCCCGGCCGCCGCCAAGCCCGGCCCCGCCTCCGGACCGGTGCATGTCCGGCGCCTGCATCCGGGCGAGGAACCGCTGCTCCTGGCTCATCTCAAGCGCCTCGACCCCGAGATCCGGCGCCTGCGCTTCGGCAATGCGGTCAATGATTTCTTCCTGGAACGCTACGTGTCGCTGGCGCTCGGCGACGAGGCGCTGGTCAAGGGCCTGTTCATCGACGGCGAATTGCGCGGCGCGGCGGAACTGCGCTTCCTGACCGGGTCGCATGACGAGGCCGAGGGCGCGCTTTCCATCGAGAAGCCCTATCAGGGCCACGGCCATGGCGACCGCCTGTTCGGCCGCCTCGTCGCCAGCGCACGCAATCGCGGCGTGCGGCGGCTGTTCCTGACCTGCCTGCGCGAAAACCGCCGCATGCAGGCGATCGCCGCCAAGCACGGTGCCGACCTCAGCTTCGAGGCCGGCGACGTCACCGCCGAGATTCTGCGGCCCTATGCCGACGTGCAGAGCCTGGCGCGGGAATGGACCGACGAGACCGAGGCCTTCGCCTTCGCCATGATCGAGTGGCGGCGCAAGCGCCTGCGCAGTTTCGCCGCGCCGCTGCGCCGGCTGGCGGCGAGCTTCAACCCGTTCCCCGCTCCGCATTGATTGCAGCGAGCGCCTTGGTCACCGCCGGCAGGATACGCTCGACGATGACGGCGACGCCCTCCGGATTGGGGTGCATGCCGTCGTCCTGGTTGAGCGCCGGCACGGCGGCGACGCCATTGAGGAAGAACGGATAGAAGGCGACGTCGTATTTGTCGGCGAGGCGCTGGTAGATGCCGTCGAACTCGGCCGCGTAGTCGGCGCCCATGTTGGGCGGCGCCATCATGCCGGCGAGAAGCGCGGCCTGGTCGCGGGCCTGGAGCTTGGCGAGGATCTGGTCGAGATTGCGCTCGGTGATCCCGGGCGAGATGCCGCGCAGCGCATCGTTGGCGCCAAGCTCGACGATGACGAGATCGGCCTCCTGCGGCACCGACCATTCCAGCCGCGCGAGGCCGCCGCTGGTCGTATCGCCGGAGACGCCCGCATTGGCGACGCTGACGTCGTGGCCGGCATCGCGCAGGGCGGCCTGCAACTGCTCGGGGAAGGATTCCCCCGGGCCGACGCCGTAGCCGGCGCTCAGACTGTCGCCGAATGCGACGATCTGCAGCGTTTCGCCCGTCGCGGTGGGCGCCGCCGCCTGCTGCGCCAGTGCCGCGGCCGGCAGCATCAGCCATGACAAGATCGTCATGACCATCAGGATCGGTTGGAAGCGTTGCATCGCACACCCATATAGCGCAGGCCCCGGCCGGGGCGTTCGTCCCCGCATATAGGAGCTGGCAGGCTTGGCAGAACCAGCGATCCGGTTACGAAACGTTCATCTGACGCTCGGGTCCGGCCGAAGCGCGGTCCATGTCCTCAAGGGCGTCGATCTGTCCGTCGATCGCGGCGAGTCCGTGGGCATTGTCGGGCCGTCCGGCTCGGGCAAGTCGACGCTGCTGATGGTGCTGGCCGGTCTGGAACGAGCCGACAGCGGCAAGGTCGAGATCGCCGGACGCTCCCTGGAGGGTCTCAGCGAAGACCGTCTCGCCGCCTTTCGCGGCCAGAATGTCGGCATCGTCTTCCAGTCCTTCCATCTGATCCCCAACATGACGGCGCTCGAGAATGTTGCGGTGCCGCTGGAGCTGGCCGGGCATCCGCAGGCCTTCGAGCGCGCCGCCCACGAGCTGGGGCAGGTCGGCCTCGCCGACCGCGTGTCGCATTATCCGGGCGAATTGTCGGGCGGCGAGCAGCAGCGCGTCGCGATGGCGCGGGCGCTGGCACCGGAGCCGGCGATCCTCATCGCCGACGAGCCGACCGGCAATCTCGACCAGGAGACCGGCCGGCAGATCGCCGACCTGCTCTTTGCCGAACAGCGGCGTCGCCAGATGACGCTGGTGCTGGTCACCCACGATCCGGCGCTCGCCCATCGCTGCGGCCGCGAGATCGCGGTGCGCTCCGGCGTCATCTACGCCGATCGCGATGCTCCCGGCGCGCGGACCAAGGCACAGCTGGCGAGCGCCGCCGGATGAGCGTCGCCGAAACCACCGAAGCCGTCGCCGCGCCGGCGCGGCCCGACATCGTCGGCGGGCGCAGTCATTTCCGGCTGGCGCTGCGCTTTGCCCTGCGTGAGATGCGCGGCGGCCTCTCGGGCTTCTACATCTTCCTCGCCTGCATCACGCTCGGCGTGGCGGCCATCGGCGCGGTCAATTCCGTCGCGACGATGATGACCAGCGGCATCGCCCAGGAAGGGCGCGCGATTCTCGGCGGCGATTTGCGCTTCGCTCTCGTCCAGCGCGAAGCTACCGCCGAGGAAATGGCCTATTTCAACGAGCTCGGCGATGTGGCCGAAGCCGCGTCGCTGCGCTCCATGGTGCGGCTTCCCGACGGCACCGACCAGTCGCTGGCCGAGGTGAAGGCCATCGATGGCGCCTATCCGCTCTTCGGCACGCTGGAGACCACGCCGGCGGCGCCGCTCGGCGACCTCCTGGCCGAGCGCGACGGTCGCTTCGGCGCTCTGGCGGCCTCGGAACTCTACGACCGGCTCGGGCTGGAGCCCGGCCAGACCATCCGTCTTGGCGATTCCGACATCGAGCTGCGCGGCGTGATCGACCGCGAGCCGGACGTCCTGTCTGACGGCTTCAATTTCGCGCCGCGCCTGATGATTGCCGGCGCCGCGCTCGACGCGACAGGACTGATCCAGCCGGGCAGCCTCGTCGAATACGACTACAAGGTGCGCCTGACCGGCAACAACCGCGATGCCGAGGCGTTGTCGAAGGCCGCCAACGAACGGTTTCCGCAGTCGGGCTTCCAGATCCGCACGGCCGCCGAGGCTGCCCCGTCGCTTCAGCGCAATATCGAGCGGTTCTCGCAGTTCCTGACGCTCGTCGGGCTGACGGCCCTGATCGTCGGCGGCGTCGGCGTCGCCAACGCGGTCAACGCCTATCTGGATTCCAAGCGAGCGGTGATCGCCACCTTCAAGAGCCTGGGCGCCGGCGGCAGCTTCGTCGTCATGGTCTATCTGATCCAGATCATGCTCCTTGCGACAGTCGGCATCGCGCTCGGCCTCGTCCTGGCGGCGATCGCGCCCTTCGTGACGGCGCGGTTCCTGGAAAGCGTGATCCCGGTCGCGGCCAGCGCGTCGATCTATCCGGTCGCGCTCCTGACCGCGGCGGTCTTCGGCGCGCTCACGGCGCTGGCCTTCGCGCTCCTGCCGCTCGGCCGCACCCGCGACGTCGCGGCGACCGCCCTGTTCAGGGAGGCGGGCGCCACCGGCGGCTATCGCATGCGCTGGGCCTATCTCGGCTCGGCGCTGGGCCTGGCGCTGGTCATCGCGCTGCTGGCGCTGGCCATGGCTGGAGACCGGCGCGTCGCGCTGATCTTCCTGGGCGGTACGGCGGCGGCCTTCGTCATCCTGCGCGCCGTCGCCATCGGCATTGAATGGCTGGCCTCCCGCGCACCGCGGGTGCGCTCGACGCCGCTGCGGCTGGCGATCGGCAACATTCACCGCCCCGGCGCGCTGACCGGTTCGGTCGTCCTGTCGCTTGGTCTCGGCCTGACGCTGCTCGTGACGCTGGCGACCATCGATTACGATCTGCGCCGCGAGATCGGTACCGGGCTCGCCTCGCGGGCGCCGAACTTCTTTTTCGTCGACATCCAGAGCAGCGAGATCGACGGCTTCCGCCAGACCGTCGGCGAGCTGGCGCCCGGGGCGGAGCTGAACGCCGTGCCGATGCTGCGCGGCCGGATCACCGCCCTCGACGGGCAGGACGTCGCCACGATGGAACCGCCGGAAGAGGGCGGCTGGGTGCTGCGCGGCGACCGCGGCCTGACCTATTCGCCGACCGTGCCGGAGAACTCCTCGCTCACCGAGGGCGAATGGTGGCCCGAGGATTACGAGGGCGAGCCGCTGGTCTCCTTCGCCGCGGAGGAGGGGCGCGAGCTCGGCCTGTCGATCGGCGACACGCTGACCGTGAACGTGCTCGGCCGCGACATCACCGCGCGCATCGCCAGCTTCCGGGCCGTGGAGTGGGAGACGCTGGCGATCAACTTCATCATGGTCTACTCGCCCAACACCTTCGCAGGCGCGCCGCATGCCTGGCTCGCCACCCTGTCGGTGCCGCAGGACGCCGGCGTGTCGGAAGAGGCGATCCTCAACCGCGTCACCAACGCCTATCCGGCCGTGACCAGCGTCCGCGTCAAGGATGCGCTCGACGCCATCAACGGCCTGATCGCCCAGCTCGCCCTGGCGATCCGCGTCGCCGCGGCTGTGGCGCTCGTCGCCTCGGTGCTGGTGCTGGCCGGGGCGCTGGCCGCCGGCAATCGCGGCCGGGTCCACGATGCGGTGGTGCTGAAGACGCTGGGCGCGACGCGCAAGGTGCTGATTCGGGCCTTCACTACGGAATATCTGCTTCTGGGTCTGGCCACCGGCATCTTCGCCATCGGCGCGGGCGCGGCGGCGGCATGGTTCGTGGTCGACCAGATCATGCAGCTGCCCTTTGTCTTCGATTGGACGGTGGCGCTGACGACGCTTGGCGTCTCGCTGGTGCTGACGGTGGGGATCGGTCTCGCCGGCACCTGGCGTGTTCTCGGACAGAAGGCCGCGCCGGTTCTGCGCAATCTGTGACGGGGCGCGGGATCGCGGTCTTCGCATGCGAGCTGATCGGCCTGAGGCGCGGATAACGCAGAATTAATCCTGAATCCGCGCGATTTCGTCACCGCGCGGCAGGGTACTCTTGTGTGCCGCGCGGCCCATCCGCATATTATCGTCAGGATCGCTGGGCGTCCCGCCAGCGGCGCCTCCATGTTCGGGCCATTTGGTGCCGGATATGGACACCGGACGGGACACGCAGAAAGGAATTCTTCCATGGCGGAATATCGGAACGCCGGCGCTCGCACTGTGCCAGCCGCCGGTAGCAGAGCGGACATCGACCAGGGCCTCCGCTCCTACATGCTCAAGGTCTACAACCTGATGGCAGGCGGTGTGGCGCTGACCGGCGTCGCGGCCTACGCCCTGTACATGCTGTCCTTCGTGACGAACGACGCCGGTAACGTCGTCGGTCTCACGCAACTCGGCAACACGCTCTTCAACACTCCGCTCAAATGGGTGGTGATGCTGGCCCCGCTCGGCATGGTCTTCTTCCTGTCGTTCCGGGTCCACAAGATGAGCGTCGCGGCCGCCCAGACGACATTCTGGATCTATTCGGCGATGGTCGGCGTCTCGTTGGCCTCGATCTTCGCGGTCTATACCGGCGAGTCCATCACCCAGGTGTTCTTCATCACCGCGGCCTCCTTCGGCGCGCTGTCGCTCTGGGGCTACACCACCAAGCGGGACATCTCGGGCTGGGGCTCGTTCCTTTTCATGGGCGTGATCGGCATCGTGATCGCGATGGTCGTGAATATCTTCCTCGCCTCGCCGGCGCTGCAGTTCGCCATCTCGGTGATCGGCGTGCTCGTCTTCGCGGGCCTGACTGCCTACGACACGCAGCAGATCAAGGAAATGTACTACGAGGGTGACGGCTCGACCGTCATGGGCCGCAAGGCCGTGATGGGCGCCCTGCGCCTGTACCTCGACTTCCTGAACATGTTCCTGTTCCTGCTGCAGCTGTTCGGCAACCGCGAATAGCCTGCCCAATCATGGGTGTGAGTTGACGAGGGCGGCCTGCTGGCCGCCCTTTTTCGTGGGCACGCCGGATCCAGGCGCAACCGTTGTGTCCGGTTGATCAAGCCGGTGAATTTCAGCGGACGGCCCTGCCGGGCGGCATTGATCCGCTGCGCAGGGCAGTGCATCAGAAGCGGGACCAAACAAGCGAAGAGCCGCAGCGTCGATGAGTGCCCACACGATCCGTCTCGCCGTCCTCGCGGACGTGCCCGCCTTGACCGCGATCTACGAGGATGCGGTCCTCCACGGCACGGCATCCTTCGAGCTGGTGCCGCCGGACCAGGCCGAGATGGAAGCGCGCTTCAACGCGATCACCGGGCAGTGCTTTCCTTATATCGTCGCCGAGGACTCGGACGGAACGGTGCTGGGCTACGCCTATGCCAACGCCTTCCGCACCCGGCCGGCCTACCGCTTCGCGGTGGAGGATTCGGTGTATCTGGCGCCCGAAGCGAAAGGCCGCCGGATCGGCACCGATCTCCTGTCGCGCCTGGTGGAACTGTCGGCCGAGCGCGGTTTCCGCCAGATGATCGCCGTCATCGGCGGTTCCGACCACACGCCGTCGATCCGCCTGCACGAGCGGGCGGGCTTCCGGATGATCGGCGTGTTCGAGAATTCCGGCTTCAAGTTCGGCCGCTGGATCGACACGGTGCTGATGCAGCTGCCGCTCGGCGACGGCGGCGACAGCCTGCCCGACGAGACGCGCCACCCGGGCTGAGCTTAGCGGATCAGCCGATCTCGGTGCGCTTCAGAGTCTTGTCGAAGACGCCCAGCACGGTCGCCAGATCGTGGCCGCGCTTGAGGATCAGCCCACCGGCGGCGACCACCTGATAGGAGCCCTGCTTGCGGGCCAGCTTCGGGTTCTTCTCGACCCGGTACATCGGCATCTCGCTGGTCCGGCGGAACACGGAGAAGACAGCCCGGTCCTTCAGCATATCGATGGCGTAGTCGCGCCATTCGCCGGCGGCGACCATGCGGCCGTAGATGCGCAGGATCTGGGAGAGTTCGTGCCGGTTGAAGGACACGATCGGCATGTCCGACGGGCGGGAGCCGGGAAACGGCAGGAGATTGGACGCGCTGTCGCCGTTCGATCCGGAAAAATCCAAGTCAGCCCCTCGTGCGATCATGCGCCGCTCGGCGGGGCGCGCTCTGGCTCGTGACCATATGGTGACACGGAAATGGGGTCGCACCAAAGCGATTCAACCGATCGCCGCGAGACCCTTTCGATCGGTCGATGCGGGCCTTGCCGCTCAGCGCTGGTGGAACTCGACCTGCGCCGCCGCCAGGATCGGGCCGGGCTTGCCCTCGTCTGTCACCGACTGCAGCAGCGCCGCCCAGCCCCGGCTCTCGCCTTCGGGGTGGGTCAGCATTTCCAGTGGCAGATCGACCTCGAGCGGTTCGCCGGCCCACATGCCGAGGATGCGCCAGTCCTGCACGGCATGGCTGTTGACGATGGTGGTGCCGCGGTTCTCGCCGCGATCGATCGCGGTGTGCGTCTCGTCGTCATACGTCACGAGCATCAGCACCGGCTGACGGCCGCGGGCCTTGGCGCCGGCGACGTCGGCGGTGATGTGCAGCCGGTCGTCCTCGACCCGCATGGTGACGCTCGCGCCCTTGCCGGTCGCCTTCAGCGGATGGCTGTCCATCAGCGCGCGGACCTTGCCCTCATGCGAGCCGATGGCGTCGGCAACGCCGTTCACCACGACCTGCGGGGTGTAGATGGTGGTGGTGCCGAAGGCCGCGGCATAGGCGCGCTGGCGCTCGGTGTTCTCGCTGGAGCCATGGGTGTCGCGCCAGCCGATATAGTCCCAGTAGTCGACGTGATAGGCGAGGGCGAGGATGCCGGGTTCGACGGCGAGCCGGCTGAGGATCCGGTCGGCCGGCGGGCAGGACGAGCAGCCCTGGCTGGTGAAGAGCTCGACGACCTGTTCGACGGGCCGGATCTCGATCTGCCCGGCGCCGGCGGCCTGCGCGACCGGCAGCGACGCGGCGAGGAGCGCGCACAGACCCGCGAGCATCGGCCTCATGGCAAAACGCTGCGCAGGAGCGGCAGGTCCATGCTCGGCGTGACGGCGCAGGGCCGCAGGGATCTGTCGGGGGCTGTGTTCATGATGCGAACCTAAAGGTCGGGACGAACACCCGCTAGTCACTTGCCGGTGACGGAGAGTGCCGGGTCGCCGACATGGCGAAGCCGCCGGTTCTGGAACCGGCGGCTTCGATTGTCAGGCGGGCCGCAGGGACCTGCCGGGATCGCCCATCAGGCGGCGAGGCGGCGCAGGACGTAGTGCAGGATGCCGCCGTTGCGGTAGTATTCCAGCTCGTCCAGCGTATCGATGCGGGCCTGGATCTTCACCGTCTGCACCGATCCGTCGGACGCCTCGATCCGGGCTTCCAGGATCTGCCGCGGCTTCAGTTCGGTCAGGCCGTCGATGGTCACCTTCTCGTCGCCCTTGATGCCGAGCGACTGCCAGGAGGTGCCTTCCTCCGCGAAGACGAAGGGCACGACGCCCATGCCGACGAGGTTGGAGCGGTGGATGCGCTCGAAGCTCTCGGCGATGACCGCACGCACGCCGAGGAGCACGGTGCCCTTGGCCGCCCAGTCACGCGACGAGCCGGTGCCGTATTCCTTGCCGGCGAAGATGACGAGCGGCACGCCCTCGTCCTTGTACTTCATCGCCGCGTCGTAGATCGGCATCTGCGCGCCGGACGGCTGGTGGCAGGTCACGCCGCCCTCGACGCCGGGCACCATCTCGTTCTTGATTCGGATATTGGCGAAGGTGCCGCGCATCATGACTTCGTGGTTGCCACGGCGCGCGCCGTAGGAGTTGAAGTCCACCGGGCGGACCTGGTGGCTGACGAGATAGTCGCCGGCCGGGCCGTCCTTCTTGATCGAACCGGCCGGGGAGATGTGGTCGGTCGTGATGGAATCCTTGAACAGGCCGAGGATGCGCGCATCCTTGACGTCCTGAACGGCTTCCGGCTCCTGCTTCATGCCCTCGAAATAGGGCGGGTTCTGCACGTAGGTGGAGCGGTCGTCCCAGTCGTAGGTCAGGCCGCCGGACACCTCGATCTTCTGCCAGTGCTCGTCGCCCTTGAAAACGTCGGCATAGCGGTTCTCGAACATGTCGCGGGTGACCGTCTTGCGGACGATCTCGGCGATCTCCTGCGTCGTCGGCCAGATGTCCTTCAGATAGACGTCGTTGCCGTCCTGGTCCTGGCCGAGCGGCTCCTTGGTGATGTCGACGAACATCGAACCGGCCAGCGCATAGGCGACGACCAGCGGCGGCGAGGCCAGATAGTTCGCCCGCACGTCCGGATTGACCCGGCCCTCGAAGTTGCGGTTGCCCGACAGCACCGAGCAGGCGACGAGGTCGTTCTGGGTGATTGCCTCGGAGATCGGCTCGGGCAGCGGCCCGGAATTGCCGATGCAGGTCGTGCAGCCATAGCCGACGAGGTTGAAGCCCAACGCGTCCAGATCCTTCTGCAGATCGGCCTTGTCGAGATATTCGGTGACCACCTGCGAGCCTGGGGCCAGCGAGGTCTTCACCCAGGGCTTCACCTTCAGGCCCTTCTCATGCGCCTTGCGGGCGACGAGACCGGCGGCGACCAGCACGTTCGGGTTGGAGGTGTTGGTGCACGAGGTGATCGCGGCGATCACCACGTCGCCATCGGCGAGGCCGTGATCGGCGCCCTCGACCGCGTGGCGCACGTCGCCAGGCGTCGTGTTCGGCGGCACCGCGCCCTCGTCCATGTAGCGCGAATCGGCGGTCGACTGCGGGGTCTCGCTCTTCTTGCGACCGCCCTTGATCTCGGCCAGGGCGTCAACGAATTTCGTCGCTGCCTCGGTCAGCGCGACGCGGTCCTGCGGGCGCTTGGGGCCGGCCAGCGACGGGACGACTGTCGACAGGTCGAGCTCCAGCGTGTCGGTGAAGACCGGGTCCGGCGTGCCGTCCTCGCGGTACATGCCCTGCGCCTTGGCATAGGCCTCGACCAGCGCGATCCGGTCCTTGTCGCGACCGGTCGCCTCCAGATAGGCGATCGTGTCCTTGTCGATCGGGAAGAAGCCGCAGGTGGCGCCGTATTCGGGGGCCATGTTGGCGATGGTCGCCTGGTCCTCGAGGGTCAGGTTCGACAGGCCGGGGCCGAAGAACTCGACGAACTTGCCGACGACGCCGCGGCGACGCAGCATCTCGGTGACGGTCAGGACGAGGTCGGTAGCGGTGGTGCCTTCCGGCAGCTTGCCCTCCATGCGGAAGCCGATGACTTCCGGGATCAGCATGGAGATCGGCTGGCCGAGCATGGCCGCTTCCGCCTCGATGCCGCCGACGCCCCAGCCGAGGACCGACAAGCCGTTGACCATGGTGGTGTGGGAATCGGTGCCGACCAGCGTGTCGGGATAGGCGACGGTCTCGCCGTTCTCGTCACGGGTCCAGACGGTCTGGGCGAGATATTCGAGATTGACCTGGTGGCAGATGCCGGTGCCGGGAGGCACGACGCGGAAGTTCTCGAAAGCCTCGGAGCCCCAGCGCAGGAAGGTGTAGCGCTCGCCATTACGGCCGTATTCGGCGTCGACGTTCTTGGTGAAGGAATCCTTCTGGCCGAAATAGTCGACCATCACCGAATGGTCGATGACCAGATCGACCGGAACCAGCGGGTTGACCTTCTTGGGGTCGGCGCCGAGCGCACGGGTCGCGTCGCGCATGGCGGCGAGGTCGACCACGGCCGGAACGCCGGTGAAGTCCTGCATCAGCACGCGGGCCGGGCGATAGGCGATCTCGTGACCGGCCGAACCCTTGTCCTCGATCCAGCGGGCGAGGGCGCGGATGTCGTCCGCCTTGACCGTGCGGTCGTCCTCGTTGCGCAGCAGGTTCTCGAGCAGGACCTTCAGGGAGAAGGGCAGGCGGGCAACGCCCTGAAGGCCGTTCTTCTCGGCTTCCTTCAGGTCGTAATAGACATAATCCTTGCCGCCCACGGAGAGCGTCCTGCGGCTATTGAAACTGTCGGGTGCGTGGGACAATTGGCTTCGTTCCTTCTCGACCAGTATAAGTCCGAAGGGCGAACGGCCTTGAGCGCTGCGGAAAAGCGCTCGAAGATGCGGGTGCGACCATTTCCGCTTGTCCGCCCCGGTGCCCGCCGGTGCCGGACGGGACCCTGAGATCGGCGCTGAATTGATGCCACGCCGGTCGCTGGTGTGGTTGCGGTCGTTATAGGCAAGTTTGTAACGGCTATAAAGGGCCAGATGGCCTTGGGGCGGAAAATCCATTGCAGTGCAGAAAAAGGCCGACATGACAAGGACTTGGCCGCGCCGGACCGGCGCCCACCAGCCGCCGTGCGTCGCGCGCCGCCCCCGCAGGCTGGTGCAATGTCATGCAATTTCCACCGCGGGCCGGGCATGAGCGGGCCGATCGCGACCGCCGCGGGGCTGGTCGTCGGGCGCGGCGGAGCGGCCGCCGCGGGGCCGCTGGATTTCCGCATTGCGGCAGGCGAGGCGCTGGTCGTGACCGGCGCGAACGGCGCCGGCAAGTCGACGCTGCTGCGCACGCTGGCCGGCCTGCTGCCGTCGGTCGCCGGGCGTATCGACGTGACGGGCGCGACGGCACCGGACGGCGAGCCGGCCCGCACGCTGGCCGAGATCGCCCATTATGTCGGTCACCGCAACGCGATGAAGCCGACTATCAGCGTCGGCGAGAACCTTGCCTTCTGGCGACGCTATCTCGGCGGCAACCGGGATGGCGGGCGGGCGGTCGCCGACTGCCTCGACGCGCTGGGGCTGCCCGATCTGTCGCATCTGCCGCAGGGCTATCTGTCGGCCGGCCAGCAGCGGCGGGCGAGCCTCGCCCGGTTGCTGCTCGTGCCCCGGCCGGTCTGGATCCTCGACGAGCCGACCTCGGCGCTGGATGCCGCCTCGCAACTGAAATTCGCCGGGATCGTCGAGGCGCATGTGGCGGCGGGGGGGCTGGTGATCGCCGCCACCCACCAGCCGCTCGGCCTGTCCCGCACGCTGACGCTGGATCTGACGCCGTCCGCCCATGCCACGCGCGAAGCCGACCGCGCCGCGCCTTCCATCGATGCGGCGGAACTGGCTGCTGCGGAGGGCTGGCTGTGATCGCACTGTTCCGCCGCGACCTGCGGCTGGCCCTGTCGGGCGGCGGCGGCGCCATGACGGCGGTGATCTTCTTCCTCGCCGTGGTCGCGACGATCCCCTTCGGCGTCGGCCCCGACCTCAATCTCCTGTCGCGGATCGGGCCGGCCATCCTGTGGATCGGCGCGCTCCTGTCGGCGCTGCTCACACTCGACCGGCTGTTCCAGGCCGACCGGGAAGACGGCACGCTGGATCTGCTGCTGACCGGCCCAACGCCGATGGCGCTGGTGGTGCTGGCCAAATGCGCCGCCCTCTGGGTCGCCTCGGGCCTGCCGCTGGTGCTCGCGGCGCCGGTGCTTGGCCTGTTCCTGGCGCTGGAGCCGCCGGCGATCGGGGCGGTCATGCTGACGCTGCTGGTCGGCACGCCGGCGATCATCTGCATCGGCGCGGTCGGCGCCTCGGTCGCCGTGGCGCTGCCGCGCGGCGGGCTCCTGGTCTCGGTGCTGGTCCTGCCGCTGGCGATCCCGGTGCTGATCTTCGGCGTCTCGGCCACCTACGGGGCGGTCAACGAGCCCGAACCGTTCCTGCCGCCCTTCCTGATCCTGAGCGCGCTCACACTGCTCTTCGGCGCCCTCGGCCCGATCGCCGCCGGCGCGGCGCTGCGGGCGGGGGCGGATTGAGACGAGCAGCTGCCGCCGGCGCAATCCTGACGAAATCGTATGTTTGCCGGCTGGCTGGAGACCTTCTAGACTGGACCCATGACCGACATGTCCGCCGCCAAGCCGTCGCGCTTCACGATCCTGGCCAATCCGACCCGCTTTCTCGAGTTGTCGGGCAGGCTGCAGCCATGGCTCTACGCCCTGGCGCTCATCGCGCTGGCGTTCGGCCTGACCCTCGGCTTTCGCGCCCCGCCGGACTATCAGCAGGGTGCGACGGTGCAGATCATGTTCATCCACGTGCCCTTCGCCTGGCTGTCGATGATGATCTGGACGGTGATGAGCGTGTCGGCGCTGGGCACGCTGGTCTGGCGCCATCCGCTGGCCGACGTCGCGGTCAAGGCGGCGGCCCCCATCGGCGCGGTGTTCACGGCGCTGGCGCTGATCACCGGTTCGATCTGGGGCCGCCCGATGTGGGGCACCTGGTGGGTCTGGGATGCCCGGCTGACCTCGGTGTTCATCCTGTTCCTGATGTATCTCGGGCTGATCGCGCTGACCCGGGCGCTGGACGAGCCGGGCCGCAGCGCGAAGGCTGCGGCGATCCTCGTCCTTGTCGGCTTCGTCAACATCCCGATCATCAAGTTCTCCGTCGACTGGTGGAACACGCTGCACCAGAGCGCCAGTGTCATCCGGGTCGACGGGCCGGCCATGCCGCCGGTCTTCCTGATCCCGCTGCTGGTCTCGGCGGCCGGCTTCACGCTCCTGTTCTTCGCCCTGCATCTGACGGCGATGCGCACGGAAGTGCTGCGCCGGCGCGTGGCGGCGCTGTCGCGGCTGGCGGCCCGCCGCGCCGAGGCCTGAGGATACCATCATGCAGAACGACTATATCGGCTTCATCGGCTCAGCCTATGCCATCTCCGTGCTGGCGCTGGTCGGGATCGCGTCCTGGGTGTTTCTCGATGCCCGGGCCCAGAAGCGGGCGCTGAAGGAGCTCGAGGCGCGCGGCATTCGTCGCCGCTCGGCCTCGGCCGCGCCCGCCAGCGGCGCGGAGGCCACGCGATGACGGACGATCAGACGACGCTGCCGTCGGCGCCGGCCGCCGAGACCGTGACGAAGGCCGCGAAACCCCGCCGCAACTGGCTGGTGGCGCTGCCGCTGGTGCTGTTCGGCGGTCTTGCGGCGATCTTCCTCTATCAGCTCGTCTCCGGCCACGATCCGCAGCAGATTCCCTCGGTGCTGATCGGCAAGACGGCGCCGCAGACGGTGCTGCCGGCGCTGGACGGCGTTTCCGGTCCCGATGGCGGACCGATGCCGGCGCTCGACCTCACCGGCTTCGGCGATGGCCGGCCGGTACTGGTCAATGTCTTCGCGTCCTGGTGCGGGCCGTGCCGGGACGAGCATCCGCTGCTGATGGATCTCGCCCGGGACGAGCGCTTCAAGTTGGTCGCCATCAACTACAAGGACAAGCCGGAGAACGCCCGCAAGTTTCTGGAGTCGCTGGGCAATCCCTACGCCGCCATCGGCGTCGACCAGAAGGGCTCGGCGACGATCGACTGGGGCGTCTACGGCGTGCCGGAGAGCTTCCTCGTCGCACCGGATGGCGAAATCGTCTTCAAGCAGACGGGACCGTTCACGCCCGAGGCGGTGAGGACCGGCCTCTTGCCCGCGGTGGAGCGCGTCCTCAACGGTTCTTCGAAGGGCGCTGCGCCGACGAGCTGACCGGGACGGCGCCCGGACGTTCGGTCGCGGCCTAACGAGCCGTATGGTTGTTCCCGGATCGATGTGCCGAGCCATATGGGGCGCATGACCGAGACATCCTTTTCCCTGCGCACGCTCGAGGGCGACGACGTCGCCCGCAAGATCTGCGACAATTGCGGCTTCGTCGCCTACGAGAACCCGAAGATCGTGGTCGGCTCGGTGGTCCGCCACGACGGCCGGATCCTTTTGTGCCGGCGGGCGATTGCACCGCGACAGGGCTACTGGACCATTCCGGCCGGTTATCTGGAGCTGAACGAGACGCCCGAGGACGGGGCGCGGCGCGAGGCGCGGGAAGAGGCGACGGCGCAGCTGGCCATCGAGCGGCTGCTGGCGGTCTATTCGGTGCCGCGGATCAGCCAGGTGCAGCTGATCTACCGGGCCAGCCTTGCCGAGCCGACGATCGCGCCGGGCATCGAAAGCCAGGCGGTGGACCTCTTCGCCTGGGACGACATTCCTTGGGACGAGCTGGCGTTTCCGTCGGTCCACTGGGCGCTGAACCACGACCGGGCGGCGCAGGAGGGCGCGCCGCCGGTGCCCTTCACCAATCCCGACGGGGCGACCGGCAACACGATGCCCGATGGACGGGCGCTGCCGGTCGGCGAGTTCTGATCAGGCCAAGTATCGGCCGAGGACAGCCGCCGCAGGGCTCAGCCCTGCTCTTCGCCGGCGGTGCGGCGGATTTCGGCGGTCAGCTCGGCCGGCAGGTTGAGCCGTGCGCCCAGAAGGTCGAGATAGGCCCGCTCGGCGGGATGGTCGGGATCGATGGCCAGCACCGAGGCGGTGTAGATTTCCATCGCCAGTTCCGGCGTGGTGGCGCTGGCGGCCAGCGCATCGATGCTCATCGGCTGGCGCATTTCGTCCATGACGAAGCCCTTTTCCTCGGCGTCGAGCTCGATCTCGTCGATCCGCCCGAAGATCGCCTGCTGCTCCTCGCCGTCGATATAGCCGTCGGCCTTGGCCGCGGCGATCATCGCCGACAGCATCAGGCGGGCATGGGCCTCCTCGTCGCCGGCCGGAAGGAAGGCCGTGCCCTCGGGCGCGGGAATCTCGGCCGGTGCGCGGGCCGCATCGGGCAGGCGCGGCGTCGGCTGGGCATCGGGCAGCGCGGTGCCCTGGCTGGCCTGGTAGTTCTGGTAGGCCTTGTAGGCGAGGCCGGCGACGACGGCGGCGCCACCGAGCTTCAGCGCCGTACCGCCGAGCTTGCGCACGCCCTTGCCGCGAAACAGGCTGGAGGCGAGCCCGCCGAGCAGCGCACCCCCGATGGCCGAGCCGGCGCCGCCCTGGAGCATGCCGCCAAGCCCCGAGCCGGAGCCGCCGCGCCCCTGCAGCATGCCGCCGAGCTGGTCGACGATCGAGCCGCCCTGGCCCTGGCCTTGGCCGGACCGCTGGTCGCCGGGATGGCGGTCGCCCTGGTTTCCGGCGCCGAGGAATTCTCCGAGAAGCTTCTGCATGTCCATGTCGGTCGGCCTCTTGGTTGGGACGGTGTCGGTGCGGGACGGCCTAGCGGCCGGTGTCTTCCGCGCCGGCCAGTCGCTCGGTCGAATGCTGCTTGATGAGCGGAATCTGGGTCAGCATGAAGATGATGGTGATCGGCATCGTCGCCCAGACCTTGAAGGCGACCCAGAAATCCGTCGAGAAATTGCGCCAGACGACTTCGTTGACGACCGCGAGGAAGATGAAGAACAGGCCCCAGCGCAGGGTCATCTTGCGCCAGCCCTCGGCGTCCAGCTTGAAGGCCTGGTCGAAGACGTAGCCGAGCAGCGACTTGCCGAAGAGCAGCCCGCCGAGCAGCACCGCGGCGAAGAGGCCGTTGACGATGGTCGGCTTCATCTTGATGAAGGTCTCGTCCTGCAGCCACAGGGTCAGCGAGCCGAACACCAGCACCACCGCGCCGGTGACCAGTGGCATGATCGGCAGCGATCTGGTGATCGCCCATGACACGGCCAGTGAGATCGCCATGGCCGCCATGAACAGGCCGGTGGCGATGAACAGCGGCTCGCCGAACTCCTTCAGGATGGGGAACGTCGCCGCCAACTGCTCGCCGCGCGAATTGGCGAAGAAGAAGACCATCAGCGGGCCCAGCTCCAGCGCGAATTTCAGGAGCGGGTTCATCTCCTTGCGCGCCGGGCTGTTCGGCTCTTCCTCAAGAATGTGGTGCGACATGCGGACTCCCTGTTCCCGGTCCATATCGGAACTGATCGCGACGAATGCGAGGCATGGCCGCCCATCGCGGCGATTTTTCGCCGGTCAGGCCGACGTCGTGGTGCCGGCGATCGCGGCGGCGAAATCCTTCGCCTTGAAGGGCTCGAGATCGTCGATGCCTTCGCCGACGCCGACGAAATAGACCGGCAGGCGGAACTTGGCGGCGATGGCGACGAGGATGCCGCCGCGCGCCGAGCCGTCGAGCTTGGTCATGACGAGGCCGTTGACCCCGGCCACGTTGCGGAAGATCTCGACCTGGTTCATGGCGTTCTGGCCGGTGGTGGCGTCGAGGGTGAGAAGCACCGTATGCGGCGCGTCCGGCTCGCGCTTCTGCAGCACGCGGACGATCTTCTCCAGCTCGGCCATCAGCTCGGTCTTGTTCTGCAGGCGACCGGCCGTGTCGATGATCAGCACGTCGGAACCGTTCTCCACCGCCCGGTCGTAGCCTTCATAGGCAAGGCTTGCCGCGTCGGCGCCGATCGCCTTGGCGACGACCTCGGACTGGGTGCGTTCGCCCCAGATCTTCAGCTGTTCGACCGCGGCGGCGCGGAAGGTGTCGCCGGCGCAGAGCGTGACCTTGAGCCCGCCGCGGGTCAGCTTGGCGGCGAGCTTGCCGATGGTCGTGGTCTTGCCGGTGCCGTTGACGCCGACCACCAGGATGACATGCGGCTTCTTGGCCAGATCGAGCTCCAGCGGCAGGGCGACGGGGTCCAGCGCCTTCTCGATTTCCTCGGCGAGGATGGTGCGCACGTCCTGGCCGCTGATTTCGCGGCCGAAGCGGCCTTCCGACAGGCGGTCGGTGATCTTCAGGGCGGTCTCGACGCCGAGATCGGCCTGAATCAGCACATCCTCGAAATCCTGCAGCGTGTCCTCGTCCAGTCGCCGCTTGGTGAAGATCGCGCCGATCGATCCGGTGAGCTGGGTGGAGGAACGCGCCAGCCCTTCGCGCAGGCGCTGCAGCCATGGCACGCGGGGCGCGGGCGCCGGTTCGGGAGCGGCCGGGGCTTGTTCGCGCAGGCGGAAGCCGGCGGCGGCATCGGGTGCGGGGCGCGGCGTGCCTGCCGGGACGGGCAGGGGCGCCTGGTCGCCTTCGGGCGCGGAGGCCGGCGGCGCCGCGATGTCGGGCTCGGGCATGTCGGTGGTGTCGAAGGACGGATCGACCCGCTCGGCGACCGGCGCTTCGCCATCTTCCTCGTCCTCCGGCGGCAGATCCGCGTCCAGCCAGGAGAAGTCGGCATCCTCCTCGCCGGACGACAGCGCGTCGTCATTGTGCCCGTCGAGATGATCGGCGTCGGAGGCCGGCGGGATGCCGGGCGCGGCCGCATCTGCGATCTCGGAGGTCTCGCGGGTTTCGCCCGCGAGCGGCTCGACAGGCGCCGCAATCTCCGGCTCGGCATGTTCGCCCAGCCGCTCGGCGGGGTCGGCGCCCAGGAAGGCGAATTCGCTCTCGTCGGCGGGCTCGGCCGGGGTCGGTTCCTCGAGCCAGGAAAAGTCCGCCGTCTCAGTGTCCGGCTCTAGTTCTGGCCCGAGTTCAACGTTTTTTTTTTTGCCTGGTCCGCGTCGGAATGCTCGGCCATTTCGGCCAGCGGGGTGATGCCGCCGCCGTCGTTGACGTCGGCTCCGGCTTCCGAATCGGCGACCGAACTGGCCGCCGCCTTCGGGCGAACGTCCGGATCGGGCGAGCCGGGGGCGCCGAATTCGGTATCGGACGGCCGCGGGGTATCACCATGCTCGGGCGTGCGATCGGTTTCGCTGTCCGATCCGAAGGAGAAGATGCGGCGGAAGAAGCCTTTTTGCTCAGCCATGGCTTACGTCAGTTCTCTCAGATGGTCGGAGGATGTTCCGGCCGGGCCGGAACGAAGGACATCGGGGCGGGCGACCAGTCTGCCACCACGTTCGCCCACAATGATAGCGTCGAGGATGGAGCCGGGGAGGCCCTCCTCGATCTCGCAGAGGGTAAAGTCGGCGCAGCGGCCGCGCTGGTTGCGCTCCACCAGCACCGATTGCCGCGTGCCGACGAGGCTCGCCAGATGGGCGCGATGGGCGGTTTCGCCGCGAGCGCGAAGGGCCGTCGCCCGGTCCTTGACGACCTCGCGCGGCAATTGCGGCATGCGGGCGGCCGGCGTGCCCTCGCGCGGCGAGAACGGGAACACGTGCAGATGCGTGAGGCCGCAATCCTCGACGAGCTTCATGGAGTTCTCGAACATCGCGTCGGTTTCTGTGGGGAAGCCGGCGATGATGTCGGCGCCATAGACGATGTCGGGCCGCGCGGCGCGGATGTCGGTGCAGAAGCCGATGGCGTCGTCGCGCGAATGGCGCCGCTTCATGCGCTTCAGGATCATGTCGTCGCCGGCTTGCAGCGACAGGTGCAGATGCGGCATCAGCCGGGTCTCGGAGCCGATCGCCTCGATCAGCGCCGGGTCGGCCTCGACGGAATCGATCGAGGACAGTCGCAGGCGGGCGAGGTCCGGCACGTGTCTGAGGATTGCCTGGACCAGCTGGCCGAGCTTCGGCGCGCCGGGCAGGTCCGCTCCCCATGAGGTCATGTCGACGCCCGACAGCACGACTTCGTTGTAGCCGGCGGCGACGAGGCGCTTCACCTGGTCGACCGCCGCGCCCATCGGCACCGAGCGGGAATTGCCGCGCCCGAAGGGAATGACGCAGAAGGTGCAGCGATGGTCGCAGCCATTCTGCACCTGGACGATGGCGCGGGCACGGCCCTCGATCGCGTCGACCATGTGGCCGGCGGTCTCGGTGACGCTCATGATGTCGTTGACGCGGACCTTCTCCTCGGCGGCGACGCCGAAATCGGGCAGGGCGCGATAGGCACTGGCCGTCAGCTTCTCGTCATTGCCGAGGACGGCGTCGACCTCTCCCATCTCGGCGAAGCGACCGGGCTCGGTCTGGGCGGCGCAGCCCGTGACGACGATCCGCGCCTCCGGGTTTTCGCGCCTAGCTCGACGGATCTGCTTGCGGGCCTGGCGCACGGCTTCCGAAGTCACGGCGCAGGTGTTGAAGACGATGGCGCCGCGCGGATCGGCGTCGAGGCCTGCCGCGACGGCCTCGCGCTTCATGATCTCGGCCTCGTAGGTGTTGAGCCGGCAGCCGAAGGAGACGATCTCGACACCCATCAGGCCGGCTCGTGCGTCGCCGTCTCGTCGCGCACATAGGCGCCGGTCGCCGGATCGAGGCGGCCCGACCAGTTCCATTCGGCCGGCCCGGTCATGATGACATGGTCGTCGTCGCGCCAGTCGATCAGGAGATCGCCGCCGGGCACGGTCACCGTGACGATGCGGCCGGTGCGCCGGGTGCGGGTCGCCGAGACGGCGGCAGCGCAAGCCGCCGAGCCGCAGGCGCGGGTCAGGCCGACGCCGCGCTCCCAGGTCCGCAGGGTAAGCGCGTCCGGCGCAGTCACCTGCGCGATCGAGATGTTGGCGCGCTCGGGAAACAGCGGATGGTTCTCCAGCACCGGCCCGAACCGGTCGAGTTCATAGCTCCAGACATCCCGGTCGACCCAGAAGATGGCGTGCGGATTGCCCATGGAAGCGACCGAGGGCGAATGCAGGATCGGCGCGTCGATGGGACCGATCTGCAGTTCGATCGCACGGGTGTCGCTGAACTCTTCCGACAGGGGAATCTCGGACCAGCCGAAGCGCGGCCGGCCCATGTCGACGGCGATCAGCCCGTCGTCCCGCTCAAAGGCAGTCAGGATGCCGGCACGGGTCTCGAAGGTGAAGTCGCGGCGGCCGGTCTCGGCGGCGAGCGCCTGCACCACGCAGCGCGTGCCGTTGCCGCAGGCCTCGGCCTCCGAACCATCGCGATTGATGATCCGCACATAGGCGTCGGTACCGTCGAGCCGCGGGTCGTGGATCGCCATGATCTGGTCGAAGCGGGTGGCGGGATCCTCGGCGAGGGCGCGCGCGGCCGCTGCTGAAATCCGCGCCGCCGATCCGCGAAGATCGACGACGACGATCTCGTTGCCCAGCCCGTTCATCCGGGCGAAGGCCACGCTCAAGTCCGTATCTCGTGCGGCGCTGTCTGTCATGCCGGTTATATGGCCGATGCGCGGCGCGATTGAAAGGATCGCGCGATCAGCGCTGGCCGAAGGCGGCGTCCTTGAACAGCGCCTTGAACTCGCGCGGCTGGGAGCGCCAGTACTGCTTCGGCGCGCGCACCGAGGCGCCGAGCTCGGCCGCCGCATGCCACGGCCAGTGCGGCTCGTAGAGAATGGCGCGCGCGATGGCGATGGCATCGGCCTTGTTTTCGGCGATGATCGTCTCGGCCTGGCGCGCCTCGGTGATCAGGCCGACGCCGATCACCGGGATCGACACCGCGGCCTTCACGGCCTCGGCGAAATGCACCTGGTAGCCGGGTCCGAGCGGGATCTTCTGGTCGGGCGAGACGCCGCCGGAGGAGACGTGGATCGCCGCCGCGCCGCGCGCCTCCAGTGCCTTCGAATAGGCGATCGAGCCCTCGATGTCCCAGCCGCCCTCGACCCAGTCGCTGGCCGACAGGCGCACCCAGACCGGGATGTCGGCGGGCACGGCCGCCTTGACCGCGTCAAAGACCTCGAGAGGGAAGCGCATGCGGTTCTCGACGCTGCCGCCATATTCGTCGTCGCGCCGGTTGGAGATCGGCGAGAGGAACTGGTGCAGGAGATAGCCATGCGCCGAATGCAGCTCGATGCCGACGATACCGAGGCGCACGGCCCGCAGGGCGGTGGCGACGAAATCGTCCTTGATCTTCTGCAGGCCCGCGGCGTCGAGGGCAGTCGGCGCCACTTCGCCGGGCGAATGGGGAATGGCGGAGGGCGCGACGCACTGCCAGCCGGTCGGATCGGTGGGTGCGATCTGCTGGCCACCGGCCCAGGGTTCGGCGCTCGATGCCTTGCGGCCGGCATGGCCGAGCTGGATGGCGACGGGCATCGGCGAATGGACAGCGATCGCATCGAGGACGCGGGCGAGCGCCGCCTCGTTGTAATCGGAATAGAGCCCGAGATCCTTGTGGGTGATGCGGGCTTCGGGCGAGACGGCCGTGGCTTCGAGGATCAGCAGGCCGGCGCCGGACATGGCGAGCTGGCCGAGATGCATCATGTGCCAGTCGGTGGCCGATCCGTCATCGGCGGAATACTGGCACATGGGCGCGATGATGATGCGGTTTTCCAGTCGCAATGCGCCCAGATCGAGCGGGGTGAACAGCGGGCTGAGCGTCTGCGAGATGTCCGAATCCGGGGTCTGCGTGTCCATTCAGGCGGCCTTCCGTGAAGCGTGAGGCTCTCCGAATGCGACGGTACGCCGCGATGTTCAAGCCCTGCGGCGAGGACGCTGCGTCTTCGGCATGCGGGGATCGCGGGAACAGGCGGTAGCGCGCCGGTCGACCGGCCCTGAACGAAAACCGGCGGCCGATCGCCCGGCCGCCGGTGGAACTGGATCAGTTGGCCGGAGCCGGTGCGTCGCCGCCGCCGCCGCCGCCGACATCCGGCGCCTCGACATTCACGTCCGGCGTGTCGATCGAGACATTGGTGTCGGCACCACCGCCGGCGCCGCCGCCGAGCAGGCCATCGCCGAAGATGAAGAAGGCGCCGATCACGACCACGACGATCAGGATGCCGGCGATCAGCCAGCTACCGCCGCCGCCGCCGCCGCCGCCGCCGCCGTTTCCGCCGCGGTCGTTGTTGACGATGACGGTGCGCTCGCGTTCTGGTTCACGAAGGTCGCTCACAGGGGGACTCCACTTCCAACAAAGGGCAGCCAAGGGCTGCCGGGCTACGCGTCGGTCCCGGCCGAAGCCTCGCACGAGGATCGGCAACGGCGAGGATCGCCATGCGTCGTTCCGCCACAGAATGCCGCAGGGGGGTATTCGTTCCGTGCCCGGCTATCGACAGGGGGGCGGGCGAAGGTGGCGTCGTCGCTTCCGGCCGCCGATGATCGGAGGACCGGCACCGCCTGAGGGTCCGCCGCAGGCCGGGCTTCGAGCGCCGCAACGTTCCGCAGGGGCCGCGAAACTTGACATTGGCGGCCGGTCGGTGTTTCTGCAGACGCAAATCCGCGACATCTGTCCGCGACCCGCCGACCGTGCCCCTCTCGCAAGAGCCGCACGGAGGTCAACATCCGCCAGCGAGTTTCGCCCGCGGATGCGATCCTGCTTTGAGCATTGCCCGTCCGGCAGTGCCTTGAGCGCAGGCGGGTTTGCAGATCGGATCGAAGCGAACCACCTTTCGGCTCTGTTCGGAAGGCCGGGAAGGAAGCACGCATGTTCGATTCACTCCAGGACCGCCTCGGGTCCATCCTGAACGGCCTCACCGGCCGCGGCGCCCTGTCCGACAAGGATGTGGCGGCCGCGCTGCGCGAGGTCCGTCGGGCGCTGCTGGAGGCCGACGTCGCGCTGGAAGTGGTCCGGGACTTCACCGACCGCGTGCGCGCCAAGGCCGTCGGCGCGGAAATCCTGAAGTCGATCAGACCCGGCCAGATGGTCGTCAAGATCGTCCATGACGAGCTGATCGCCACGCTCGGCAGCGAGCAGGTCGCCATCGACCTCAACGCGCCGGCACCGGTCGTCCTGATGATGGTCGGCCTGCAGGGCTCGGGCAAGACGACGACCACCGGCAAGCTGGCCAAGCGCCTCACCGAGCGTCAGCGCAAGAAGGTGCTGATGGCCTCGCTCGATACGCGGCGCCCGGCGGCCCAGGAGCAGCTGCGCGTCCTTGGCGAGCAGACCGGCGTCGCGACCCTGCCGATCATCGCCGGCCAGGGACCGGTGGAGATCGCCGCCCGCGCCAAGCAGGCGGCCAAGCTCGGCGGCTACGACCTCGTCATTCTCGATACCGCCGGCCGGACCCATATCGACGAGCCGCTGATGGTCGAGATGGCCGACATCAAGCGGACCACCGAGCCCCACGAGATCCTGCTCGTCGCCGACTCCCTGACCGGCCAGGACGCGGTGAACCTCGCCCGCTCATTCGACGAGCGCGTCGGCATCACCGGCATTGTCCTGACCCGCGTCGACGGCGACGGCCGCGGCGGTGCGGCGCTGTCCATGCGCGCCGTCACCGGCAAGCCGATCAAGCTGATCGGTACCGGCGAGAAGATGGATGCGCTGGAGGATTTCCATCCCTCGCGCATCGCCGACCGCATTCTCGGCATGGGCGACATCGTCAGCCTCGTCGAGAAGGCCGCCGAGAACATCGACGCGGAAAAGGCCGCGGCGATGGCCAAGAAGATGCAGTCGGGGAAGTTCGACCTGAACGACCTCGCCGATCAGATCGGCCAGATGCAGAAGATGGGCGGCATGGGCGGCATGATGGGCCTGATGCCCGGCATGGGGAAGATGAAGGACCAGATGTCCGCCGCCGGCCTCGACGACAAGATGCTGAAGCGGCAGCTCGCCATCATCTCCTCGATGACCGCCAAGGAGCGGGGCAACCCCGACATCCTCAAGCACAGCCGCAAGAAGCGCATTGCCGCCGGTTCGGGCACCTCGTCCGCCGAGATCAACAAGCTGCTCAAGATGCACCGCCAGATGGCCGACATGATGAAGTCCATGGGCAAGGGCAAGGGCGGCATGATGGGCAAGATGATGGGCGGCCTGGCCGGCAAGATGGGCCTCGGCGGCATGGGCGGCATGCCCGGCGGTATGCCCGACCTGTCGAAGATGGACCCCAAGGAACTGGAAGCCATGGCCAAGGCCGCGCAGAGCGGCGGCATGCCCGGCCTTCCCAAGGGACTTCCCCCCGGCATCGGCGGACCGGGCGGCATGCCCGGCGGCGGTTTCCCGGGGCTGCCGGGACTGCCGGCAAAGAAGAAGTGACGGCCATCCGGCCCGACCGAACGACCTGAACACGCACTATCGAACCGATCGGCGCGCCGCCGATCTCGAACCAAAGGACAAGACCCATGCCCCTGAAGATGCGCCTCGCCCGTGCCGGCTCCAAGAAGCGGCCCTACTACCACGTCGTCGTTGCCGACGCCCGTTCGCCGCGCGACGGCCGCTTCGTCGAGCAGCTCGGCTCGTGGAACCCGATGCTGCCGAAGGACGCCCAGCGCGTCACGCTGAACGAGGAGCGGATCAAGCATTGGCTCGCCGAGGGCGCACAGCCGACCGACCGCGTCCTGCGCTTCCTCGACCAGGCCGGCATCATGAGCCGTCCGTCCCGCGCCAACCCGACCAAGGGCCTGCCGGGCAAGAAGGCCCAGGAGCGCGAGGCCGAGCGCAAGCAGCGTGAGGAAGACGCCGCAGCGGCCGCAGCGGAGGCCGAAGCGGCCAAGAACGCGCCGGCCGAAGAGGCTCCGGCCGAGGAAGCCGCTTCCGCCGAGTAAAGCGTCAAGTAAGCTTGGCGTAGCATCATCCTTGTGCAAACGGCGCCTCTGGGCGCCGTTTGAGCAGGGGCGGCATCGGAATGTTCCGGAGTGGTCGTCCTCAGGAGGGATACTGCTTCACATGCCCGATGCAAGACTGGACCCGGCCGACGGCCTCGGAAACGGCCCCGACGGCTGGGCCGAGACCGCGATCTTCGACCTGGCCCCCGTGCCGCTGTGGATCGAGGACTACAGCGGGGTGAAGGCGCTGTTCGAGGAATGGCGCGCCGCAGGAATCATCTCGGTCCGCGAGCATCTCGACGCCGATCCGTCGCGCGTCGCCGCCGCGGCACAGAGGATCCGGCTGATCGCCGTGAACCAGTGCACCCTCGACCTGTTCGAGGCGGACAATTTCCAGAGCATCTGCGACAATCTCGACAAGGTCTTTTCGGGCGACATGCTCGACAGCCACAAGGAAGAGCTGATCCAGCTCTGGGAGGGGCAGACCGAGTTCGAGAGCTATGCGGTCAATTACACGCTGACCGGCAAGCGCCTCGACGTGCAGCTCAAGGCCCGGCTCCTGCCCGGCCACGAGAGCGACTGGGAACGGCTGCTGATTTCCACCGAGGACGTGACCGAGCGCGAGGACCAGCGCCGGGAACTGGCGGTCAGCGAGAGCTTTGCACGCGGCCTGTTCGAATATTCGCCGGTCTCGCTCTGGGTGGAGGATTTCTCCGAGGTCAAGGCGCTGATCGACGATGTCCGGGAGCGCGGCATCACCGATTTCCGGACCTTCGTCGACGTCCATCCCGACTTCGTCAGCCGGTGCCTGTCCGAGATCCGCGTCATCGATGTGAACGAGCACACCCTGCAGCTGTTCGGCGCGGAGAGCCGCGACGATCTGTTCAGCCGGCTGGGCGAGGTGTTCCGCGACGCCATGGAGCAGCATTTCCGCGAGCAGCTCGTCGATCTGTGGGAGGGCAAGCTGTTCCAGCAGCGCGAGGTGGTCAATTACAGCCTCAGCGGCGACCAGCTCCATGTCCACATGCAGTTCTCGGTGTTTCCAGGGCGCGAGAGCGACTGGTCGCTGGTGCAGGTCGCCCTGACCGACATCACCGCCCGCAAGAAGGCCGAGGCCTATCTGGAATATCTCGGCAAGCACGACATCCTGACCAAGCTCTACAACCGCTCGTTCTTCGTCGACGAGCTGAACCGGCTGGAGCGCAAGGGCCCGACGCCGGTGACGATCATCGTTGCCGACCTCAATGGCCTGAAGACGGTCAACGACGTGATGGGCCATGCGGCCGGCGACGCGCTGCTGCGCCGGGCCGGCGAGGTGCTGAACGAAGCGGTGCGCGAGCCCTGCCATGTGGCGCGGATCGGGGGCGACGAATTCGTGGTGATGATGCCGGCCAGCAGCGAGGAGGACGGCCTGCAGATGGCCCAGAACATCGTCGAGCTGGTCGAGGTCAACAACCAGTTCTACACCGGCGCGGAGCTGTCCTTCTCGCTGGGCGTGGCAACGGCCGAGCCCGGCGAGCGCCTGGAGGCGACGGTCAAGCGCGCCGACGCCCGGATGTACGAGGCCAAGCGCAAGCACTATGCCGACGAGAAGCGCGATCGCCGCCGCGAGGCGCAGTCGCTGCTGAACTGAGACCGGCGTCACGCGCATGCCCGCTGTCGCCAAGGCGGGCGGGGCGGGCTATGTCGTGACCTTGTCCCATCCCGCGCATGAATGAGTCGTTCCCGATGCAGCAAGCGAGCGCACAGCGCGATCCGTCCCATGGCGAGATCGCCCATGTCTGAGACCGGCAAGCTCGAGAACCCCGTCCTTCTCGGCGTCGTCGGCGGGGCCCAGGGCATCAAGGGCGAGTGCCGCGTGCGCTCGTTCACGGCCGACCCGACCGATCTCGGCGCCTACGGGCCGCTCGTCGACGCCTCGGGCAATCGCTACACGGTGCTGTCGGCGCGGGTCGCCAAGAACGTCGTCGTGGTCCGCTTCAAGGAGGTCGCCGACCGCAACCACGCCGAACGGCTGAACGGGCGCAAGCTCTTCGTCGATCGTTCGGTGTTGCCCGAGCCGGCGGACGACGACGAGTTCTATCTGGAGGATCTCGTCGGCTACGCGGTCGAGACCGTCGCTGGAGACGCCGTCGGCACGGTCATCGCTTTCCACGACTTCAACGCCGGCGACATCGTCGAGATCCGCCCGACCAAGGGGCAGACCCTGATGATCCCCTTCTCCGAGGCGGCGATCCCGGTGATCGACGCGGAGCGGCGGCTGATGGTGGTCGAGCCGGGCCCCGCCGGACTGGCGACGCCCGACGACGCGCCGGAAGACGGCGGCGAGGCCGAAGGTGGCGCCGATCGCGACGCCCGCTAGGACGCCCGCCCGGCGCGCAGTTTACTCGCACCGCCCGATTGCGTAACCACCTGCCGGTAGGCACGCCGGCGAGGGGGCCGGCTGCCGTTTTCTGAGGGAGGACACACATGATCATCGTTTCCGGCATCCAGCGTCTCGACCCGGCTGATCTCGACCGGGTGCGCGAGGCCGCCCGCACCGTCATCGCCGCGACCCGCGAAGAGCAGGGCTGCATCGTCTATTCCTTCGCCGAGGACATGGTCGAGCCGGGCCTTCTGCGCGTCTACGAGGAATGGGAGACCCGCGAGGACCTGGAGCGGCATGCCAAGTCCGACCACGTCGCCGCCTGGCGCGTCGCGCTGGCTTCGGTCGAGGTGCTGCACCGCGACCTGAAGATCATCGAAGCCGGCGCCGTCCAGCCGCTCGGCTGATCCGCCCATGAGCTTCCGCGCCTCCATCCTGACGCTCTATCCGGAGATGTTTCCCGGCCCGCTCGGCGTATCGCTGGCGGGCCGCGCGCTGGAGCGCGGGGACTTCGCGCTGGAGACGGTGCAGATCCGCGACTTCGGCGTCGGCCGCCATCGCATGGTGGACGACACGCCGTCGGGCGGGGGCGCGGGCATGGTCATGCGCAGCGACGTGGTGGCGGCAGCGCTCGACCACGCCGCGCCCGAGGCCGACACCCGGCCGCGTATCCTGATGAGCCCGCGCGGCCGGCCACTGACCCAGGAACGGGTCCGCGAGTTGGCGGCGGGCGAGGGGGCGGTGATCGTCTGCGGTCGCTTCGAGGGCGTCGACGAGCGGGTGATCGCGGGACGCGGCCTCGAGGAGATCTCGATCGGCGACTACATCCTGTCGGGCGGCGAGGTCGGCGCGCTGGTGCTGCTCGACGCAGTCGTGCGGCTTCTGCCCGGCGTCATGGGCAATGCGGTGTCGGGCGATGCGGAGAGCTTCGAAGGCGGGCTCCTGGAGCATCCGCACTATACCCGGCCGGCCGAATGGGAAGGCCGGACGATCCCGCCGGTGCTGACCTCGGGCGATCATGGGGCGGTGGCGCGCTGGCGCCATGACGAGGCCGAGCGGCTGACCCGCGAACGGCGGCCCGACCTCCTGCCGGGCAAGTCCCGCTAGTCAGCGAAAAGCCGGCGGGCCGAAGCCCGCCGACGGGTCCTAGTAGACCCGCTTCTTCGGCTCGATGTAGTCGATCTGGTTCGACAGCGTGTAGGTGTGCACCGGTCGATCCTCAAGCGTGACGGTCTTGGCGACCGTGTCGCAGAAGGACAGGGTGTGCTTCATCCAGTTGGCGTCGTCGCGATCGGGGAAATCCTCGCGGGCATGGGCGCCGCGGGACTCAGTGCGGTTGCGCGCCGAATCCATGGTCACCACCGCCTGGGCGATGAGATTGTCGTATTCCAGCGTCTCGATCAGGTCGGTGTTCCAGATCAGCGAGCGGTCGGTGACGCGGATGTCGTCCGACGCCTTCCAGACCTCGTGGATCTTGGCGTGGCCTTCCTCGAGGATTTCGCCGGTGCGGAACACGGCGCAGTTGGATTGCATGGTGTTCTGCATGTCGGCGCGCAGTTCCGCCGTCGGCGTCGCGCCGTTGGCATAGCGGAAGCGGTCGAGGCGGGCGATCGCGTTGTCGCCGGCACCGACCGGCAGGTCGGGCTGCTCTTCCGCCGCGCTGACCGTCTCGGCGCAGCGAAGGCCGGCAGCCCGGCCGAAGACGACCAGATCGATCAGCGAGTTGGAGCCGAGCCGGTTGGCGCCGTGCACCGACACGCAGCCGGCCTCGCCGACGGCCATCAGGCCCGGCACGACCGTATCGGCATTGCCGTCCTTCTTGGTCAGGACCTCGCCGTGGAAGTTCGTCGGGATGCCGCCCATGTTGTAATGGACGGTCGGCAGCACCGGGATCGGCTCCTTGGTGACGTCGACACCGGCAAAGATCCGGGCCGATTCCGAAATGCCCGGAAGCCGCTCGGCCAGCACCGCCGGATCGAGATGATCGAGGTGCAGGTGGATGTGGTCCTTGTTCTTGCCGACGCCGCGACCCTCGCGGATCTCCATGGTCATCGAGCGCGAGACGACGTCGCGCGAGGCCAGATCCTTGGCCGAGGGGGCATAGCGCTCCATGAAGCGCTCGCCCTCGGAATTGGTCAGATAGCCGCCTTCGCCGCGCGAGCCCTCGGTGATCAGGCAGCCGGCGCCGTAGATGCCGGTCGGGTGGAACTGCACGAATTCCATGTCCTGCAGGGGCAGGCCGGCGCGCAGGACCATGCCGCCGCCGTCGCCGGTGCAGGTATGGGCCGAGGTGGCGGAGAAATAGGCGCGGCCGTAGCCGCCGGTGGCCAGGATCGTCTTCTTGGCGCGGAAACGGTGGATGGTGCCGTCATCGAGGCAGAGCGCCACGACGCCGCGGCAGACACCCTCTTCGTCCATGATCAGATCGATGGCGAAATACTCGATGAAGAACTCCGAGGAGTGCCGCAGCGACTGGCCGTAGAGCGTGTGCAGGATGGCGTGGCCGGTGCGGTCGGCGGCGGCGCAGGTGCGCTGCGCGGCCGGGCCCTGGCCGAACTCGGTGGTCATGCCGCCGAAGGGGCGCTGGTAGATCTTGCCGTCCTCGGTGCGCGAGAAGGGCACGCCGAAATGCTCCAACTCGTAGACGGCGGCCGGCGCGTTGCGCACCAGATATTCGATGGCGTCCTGGTCGCCCAGCCAGTCCGACCCCTTGACGGTGTCGTACATGTGCCAGCGCCAGTCGTCCTTGCCCATGTTGCCGAGCGAGGCGGCGACGCCGCCCTGGGCCGCGACCGTATGCGAGCGGGTCGGGAAGACCTTGGTGATGCAGGCGGTCTTCAGGCCGGCCTGGGCAGCGCCGAGGGTGGCGCGCAGGCCGGCGCCGCCGGCGCCCACGACGACCACGTCGAAGGTGTGGTCGGTGAATTCGTAGGCCTTGCCGTTCTGGGACGGCGCCGTGCGGTGCGGCTGGCCGTTTGCGTTGGTGCCGTTCGTGGCCATGGTCAGACTCCGAAGCTCATCCGGGCGATCGCGAACAGGCTCGCGACGGCGATGGCGATGGCGAAGAAATTGTTGAGGATCAGCAGCGGCAGCTTGGTCGTGCCGTGCACATAGTCCTCGATGATCACCTGCATGCCGAGACGCATATGGTAGGTGAAGGAGATCACGGTCAGTGCGACCAGCAGTCCCACCAGCGGATGCGCGAGGGCCGCGCGGACCTCGGCATAGGGCTGGTCGTGCAGGACGATCAGCAGGATCACGAAGCCGGTGATCAGCACCAGATTGGAGATCGCCGACAGGCGCTGCTGCCAGAAATGGCCGGTGCCCTCATGGGCGGAGCCGAGGCCGCGGACGCGGCGAAGCGAGGTTCTCATCTCAGTCATGGAATTATCCTCCCTCAGCCGAAGACCACGATGCCGACCCACAGGATCAGCGTCAGCGCAAGCGAGGCGACGAGGGTGGCCTGGGCCAGTTTCGTCGACGTCTCCTTGCTGAGCCCGATGCCGGTGTCCCAGATCAGATGGCGGATGCCGCCGAACATGTGGTGGAGAAGCGCCCAGGTGTAGCCGAACAGGATGATCCGGCCGATGATCGAGCCGAAGAAGGCCGAGGCATAGGAGAAGGCCTCCGGGCCGCTCGCGGCGGCAATCAGCCACCAGACGAAGAGCAGCGTGCCGACATAGAGCGCCGAACCGGTGATGCGGTGCAGGATCGACATCGCCATGGTCGGGCGGAATCGGTAGATCGAAAGATGCGGCGAGAGTGGCCGCGCAGTCTTGAGGTCGGACATGGGTGCCTTCTTGTCCTCGCATTGGCCAGGCGCTGTGCGCGGGGGCCGGGTTGCCCTTCCCCTACAGCGATCGGAACGCTTCTAAAAGGCTTATCGCAATTGCGAAAGCAACCCTTTGGGCGCGGGATCGCTGGGGGCGGTTCGGCTTAATCGATTAGGCGCGGCAAGAAGGCGCGCGACGGGCGGGTCGCCGCCGGAGCCGATGCGCGCGGCGAATCAGCGCTGGGACGGATCGCGGTCGCGGAAGCGGATGACGTAGCTCGCCCAGTCGGCGGGATCGGCGACCTTTTCGTAGAGACCGCGTCCGGTGCCGGGCGTGCGCGGGGCGTGCAGCACCAGCTTCGACCAGCCACGACCGTCGGCCTCCTCGGCGAGAAGATCGATCATCGCCTTGGCGATGCCCTTCCGGCGATGCTGGTGGTCGACATAGATATGATCGGCAAGGCCCGAGCGCATGCCGGTCCACACATCCGGCAGGTCGTAGAAGATCACGAAGGCGACGAGCCGGCCGTTCAGCCGCGCGCCCAGCACCTCGGCGGTGCGGTCCTGCAGCAATTGCTCGGCATAGTACGTGTCAGGTGCGCCCGGCGGGCCGCGAAACAGCGACTGGTTATAGGCCGAGATCAGCGGCGCCAGATCGCGCGCATCGCCCAGCCGCAGGCGCTCAATGTCGATATCGGGGGCCGGAATTTCCATCCGGTCTGTGTCGACCGGAACGCGGCGGGCGTCAAGCCTGTGACGCAGGGTCGGATACACGCGAAAAGGGCGGCCCCGTTGCCGGTGCCGCCCCTTGCAGGCCCTATGATCAAGGGCGATGCGCCGCCGCTCGGCGGCGACGCGGCTCGTGCCCCTAGCGCCAGTCGCGGATGTCGACGAAGTGACCGGCGATGCCGGCGGCGGCCGCCATGGACGGCGAGACCAGATGGGTGCGGCCCTTGTAGCCCTGCCGGCCCTCGAAATTGCGGTTCGAGGTCGAAGCGCAGCGCTCGCCGGCTTCGAGCCGGTCCTCGTTCATGCCGAGGCACATGGAACAACCCGCCTCGCGCCATTCGAAGCCGGCATCCTTGAAGATGACGTCGAGGCCCTCTTCCTCGGCCTGCGCCTTCACGAGGCCCGAGCCCGGCACGATCATGCCCGACACGCCTTCGGCGATACGGCGGCCCTCGACGACCTTGGCGGCTTCCCGCAGATCCTCGATGCGACCATTGGTGCAGGAGCCGATGAAGATCTTGTCGACCTTGATGTCGGTCATCTTCGTGCCCGGCGTCAGGCCCATATATTCAAGCGCGCGCTCCTTGGACTTGCGCTTGTTCTCGTTCTCGATGGCGGCCGGATCCGGCACGACGCCGTCGATCGAGACGACGTCCTCGGGCGAGGAGCCCCAGGAGACGATCGGCGGCAGGTTCGCCGCGTCCAGATGCACGATCTTGTCGTAATGGGCGCCCTCGTCGGAGGCGAGGCTGCGCCAGTAATCGACGGCCATCTGGAAGGCTTCGCCCTTGGGCGCGCGCGGACGGCCCTCGATGTAGCGATAGGTGGTCTCGTCGGGCGCGATCAGGCCGGCCCGGGCCCCGGCCTCGACCGACATGTTGCAGATGGTCATGCGACCTTCCATCGACAGGCCGCGGATCGCCTCGCCGGCATATTCGATGACGTGGCCGGTGCCGCCGGCGGTGCCGATCTGGCCGATGATGGCGAGGATGATGTCCTTCGACGTCACGCCCTCCGGCAGCGCGCCGTCGACCTGGACGAGCATGTTCTTCGCCTTGGACTGGATCAGCGTCTGGGTGGCGAGCACGTGCTCGACCTCGGAGGTGCCGATGCCGTGGGCGAGTGCCCCGAAGGCGCCATGGGTCGAGGTATGGCTGTCACCGCACACGATGGTCATGCCGGGCAGGGTGAAGCCCTGCTCGGGGCCGATGATGTGGACGATGCCTTGGCGGCGATCGGCGGCGTCGTAATATTCGATGCCGAAATCGGCGGCGTTCTTCGCCAGCGCCTCGACCTGGATACGGCTTTCCTCGTTCTTGATGCCATTCACCCGGTCGGCGGTCGTCGGCACGTTGTGGTCGACGACGGCGAGGGTGCGCTCGGGCTGGCGGACCTTGCGGTTGGTCAGGCGCAGGCCCTCGAAGGCCTGCGGGCTGGTGACCTCGTGAACGAGATGGCGGTCGATATAGAGGAGGCAGGAGCCGTCCTCCTGCTGGGCGACGAGATGCTCGTCCCAGATCTTGTCGTAGAGGGTGCGCGGTTTGGCCTGGCTCATGGGTCGGTCCTTCTCCGGCGGGCGTCGTGCTCCGGCCGGTCTGTGCATGGATGAAACGATGGGCGGGGGGCTCGTGGCCCTCGCATCCTGGCGCCTAGAGGCCGTCGGCGGCGAACAGGCGATAGAAGAAACGTCCCGGCAGCCGCGCGTGGTCGGAGAGCTTGGCGAAGCCCTCGCTGGTCGGCAGGCGTCGACGCGCCTTCATGTCCCGGATCCGATGCATGGGCACAAAATAGCGATTGCTGCGGCAGGTGACAATCGGGGCGCGGTGTCGGCGCGTGCGCTTTCCTGCGATGGCGGCGGGAACCGTCGCGCGCTTCGGCGATTGGCTCTTCCAAGCGGCATGTCGGGGCGCTCCGCGATCCCCGGTGCCAGAAGCGAACCCGGACAAAGCCGAGCGATCATGTTCTTCGACAGCTGGTACGACCTTTTCCGCATCGTGACCGTCGGGGCGCTGGCCTATGCCGGCCTCGTCTTCCTGCTGCGGATCACCGGCAAGCGCACCCTGTCGAAGATGAACGCCTTCGACCTGGTGGTGACGGTGGCGCTCGGTTCGACGCTGGCCACGGTGCTCCTCAGCAAGGATGTGACCCTGACAGAAGGGCTGGTGGCGTTCCTGCTCCTGTGCGCGCTGCAATATGGCGTGGCCAGCGCGTCGCTCTATTCGGCGCGGTTCCGCGACATGATCAAGGCCGAGCCGACGCTGCTGTTCTTCCGCGGCCGGTTTCTGGGGCCGGCGCTGCGCCACGAGCGGGTGACCGAGGACGAGGTGATCGCCGCGATGCGCTCGAGCGGCCATGCCGCGATGGCCAATGTGGATGCGGTGGTGCTGGAGACCGACGGGTCGTTCAGCGTGCTGGGCAAAGGTTCGGCGCCGGCCGACACGTTGCGCACGGTCAACGATCGCACCAACGCCTCGGAACTGACCGCCAACGGCTGATCCGCGTCAGTCCGGGACGGCGAGCTTGCGGATGAAGGCCGGGGTGTGCCGGGCCTCGAACTCCGATTCGCGGATCAGGCCGTCGATATGGCGGGTCAGTTCCAGAACCTGCCGCCGCTCGCGGAAGGCGAGGTAGAACTGCCCGACATAGATGATCGCCTGCAGCGGGCCGAACACGGTGACGGGCGCCGAGAACACCTTCTTCCTGTCGAAGAGATAGAGCCGGAGCGAGGGGTAGAGCTCCTCGGTCAGCTGCCGCAGACGCTCGAGCTGGGCGCGGCGCTCGGCCGCCGGCAGGCCGCGCCAATAGCCCTCGCCGGCGGCAAACCCCTCCAGCGCATCGATCGGCATTGCGATCTCGTAGTCAGTGTCGGGGGCCCGCAGGTAGTCCAGCCGGTCGCGCATGTCGGCGATCGCCTGGTCGGAGGTGCGGCCGAGGAAGTCGCCATATTCGAACCGCAGCACCTCCTCCGACTTCAGCATGTCGGGCAGGGTTGCCGGCACATGGCGGATCTTGTAGCCGCGGGCTTCCTCGTGCCAGCGGAAGATCAGTTCGTCGGAGGGCGCTCGCGCGGCCTCCTCGATCCGCATGGACGCCTGCAGCATCTCGGCCGTCCGCTCCGGTCGATCGGTCAGGCCGAGCAGCCAGTCGGACGAAACGCCGAGGGCGGAGGCCGATTCGGCCGCGAACTGGGTGTTGGGCAAGCGTCCGTCGTCGGACGAGAGAATCAGCGACACTGTCGAGCGATCGGCGCCGGTGGCCCGGGCGAGGGCGCTCTTGGTCATGCCGGTCGCCGTCATTGCGCTGGCGAGGCGTTCTCGGAACAGCCGGGAGCGTTGGCGCTTGTCCATCATCCGTGAAGTTTATCACGTTTTGGGGATAAAATCTGCGAACGTGACTTCAACCATGAGAATTCACGGAATACCCCGGACCGGGTGGCCGAGCTATGGAGAGGGCGTCCGCACGAATGGTGGAGCCTCGCTCGAAGCCGTTTGTGTCCCGCCAACGACAACCGGCGACGCTGCCCGTCGCGCAGCCCCCGCCCGCACAGGAGAGATCCCAGCTATGGAAACCCGCATGCGCAGCCTGACCAAAGCCGCCTCCTGGCAGGGGCTCGGTCTGGTGACCATGTCGGCCCTCGGCTATCTCTTCACCGGATCGCTGACCTCTGGCGGCATCCTTGCCCTCACCTCCGGCGGCGTCGGCTTCTGCGTCTATCTTCTGCATGAACGCCTGTGGGCGCGGGTTCAATGGGGCTGGGACCCGGCCGGCGACGACGGCGACGATGGGCTCGGCCGCGGACGCGCCTGACCCGTCGCGGCACAATCCCTTTCCATCCGGGCGTAAAAAAAGCGGCCCGGAGGCCGCTTTGAAAATCTGACGAAGATGCCTGCTGCCGATTACTCGGCGGCGGCGTCCTTGGCAGCCTGCTTCTCGGCCTTGGCGCGGTCGCGCTCGGCGACGGCGACCTGACGGGCCTCGTCGTTCAGCTTGCGCGCACGGACGTTGGTGGCCTCAACGATACGGGCCGACTTGCCGCGACGATCGCGCAGGTAATAAAGCTTGGCGCGACGCACCTTGCCGCGGCGCACGACCTCGACCGAATCGAGCATCGGCGAATACATCGGGAAGACGCGCTCGACGCCTTCGCCGTAGGAGATCTTGCGAACGGTGAAGTTCTCCTGGATGCCGGCGCCCGAACGCGCGATGCAGACGCCTTCATAGGCCTGCACGCGGGTACGCGTGCCTTCGGTCACCTTGACGTTCACCCGCAGCGTGTCGCCGGCGGAAAATTCGGGAATGGTGCGGATCGCGTTGATCCGTTCGGCCTCGGCGGCCTCGAGTTCAGAGATGATGTTCATGGCATAGCCTCAATTCGTTTCATGCCGGATGAGTTTAGTCTCAGCCGACATGGCCGCCGGGACGGTCAAGTTATTCTGAGGAAATCGGTGGTGCCCATACAACGCTTTGGCCGGCTTGTCACTAGCTGCGAGCGAAGAACGGACCGGAATCCGTCCCGATCCATGCGCGCAGCTGCGCAAGACGCCTCCGTCTTGTCGCTCCGCGGGGATCGTGCGAAGCCCTTGTGACGATGCCGCGCGGCCGCGCGCGCGTCGTTCCCGCTTCAGGCCACCGCTCGCCACGCCGGCGTGCGGCCGGCGCTCCAAGGTCTTCTCGCATGTCCGTCCTCGTCATTGCCCTCCTGTTTCTCGCAGGTTTCGTGTCCGGTGCCATCAATGCGGTCGCCGGCGGCGGCACCTTCATCTCCTTCGGGGCGCTGACCCTGATCGGCGTGCCGTCGATCGTGGCCAACGCGACGTCGTCGATCGCCCAGCTGCCAGGCTACATCACCTCGACGCTGGCCTATCGCAAGGACTTCGCCAAGATGTGGCGCGGCGTCCTCGTCCTGGCGGTGGTCTCGGCCATCGGTTCGCTCGGCGGCGCGCTGTTCCTGCTCTACCTCAACAACGCGCAGTTCTCGGCGGTGGTGCCCTGGCTGCTGCTCGGCGCGACGGCGCTGTTTGCGGCCGGTCCCTGGCTGAAGCCGAAGCCGAAGCACCAGGACGCGGCGGCCGAGGGGCGCAATTTCGCCAGCCCGATCGTCCAGTTCTTCACCTCGATCTATGGCGGCTTCTTCGGCGCCGGCATGGGCATCATGATGCTGGCGACGCTGGGCCTGACCGAGGGCGGCGACTATCACCGGCTGAACGCCATCAAGAACCTTCTCGCCAATGTCATCGCCATCACCGCGATCATCGTCTTCGTCTCGGGCGGCGTCGTCGACTGGCCCGGCGCGCTGGCGATGATACCGGGCGTGGCGCTGGGCGGTTATGCGGGCGTGTGGGCAGCCAAGCGGGTGCCGCAGATCGCGGTGCGGCTGTTCGTCATCGCCATCGGCCTGATTCTCGCCGGTTATTATTTCTGGATAGGCTGAGACGGATCGCTCCGGGGAGGGGGCGATTCGCCATCCTGACAGGCTCGGTCACGGGCCCTAGATTGACCGACGGGACACCGCTGAACGGCCCGACAGAACGGCCGGACGACCACAGAATTCGGAGGACACCATGATCAGAACGACCCGCGTCGCCCTTGCCGGCATCGCCTTCCTTGCACTGACGGCGGCGCCGGCCCTTGCCCAGTCCCAGGACGGGACGACGGCCGAGGGCAGCGACGCGAAGCCGGCGGTGGAATCGACGGCCGGCGCGCCGACGCCGACCGAGCCGGCGGCGACCGAAACGCCCGAAGCCCCGGCCGCCTCCGGCGGCGAGGCCAGCGACGCAACCGCGTCGGGTGCGCCGGGCGGTTCTGCGGTCACCGACGAGGAGGCGAAACGCGCCCCTGTCGCACCGAGCAACGAGGTCGGCGAGAAATTCGAGCTGCCCCGGGTGTCCGACGACAACCAGATCGAGATGATCGCCGGTCTCTGCGCTGTCCAGATGAAGGAGATGAGCCCGGCCGCCTGCACCTGTCTCGGCGAGGCCGCGATGGAGGATCTGTCGGCGCCGCAGCGCGACTATCTGATCGCCAGCGTCGTGGCGCCGCCAGTGGCCGAGCGCATGCTGGGCGACGGCCGTGTCGGCGAGCCCGACCAGAAGGAGATTTTCGCCTTCCTGCAGTCGACCTCGGAGAGCTGCGCGGCCGAGACCGGTGCGGCCGGCCAGGACAACAATGCTGCAACGCCCAAGGCGGCTCCGGCCGAGGCGATGCCCGGCGCCGGGGACGATGCGGCCAAGCCGGCGAAGTAAGTCACGTCGTCAGACGGATCAGGGAAGGGCGGCGCCATGTCGGCGCCGCCCTTTGTCGTTTCAGGCAGGCGCGGCCCGTCAGCGCGCCAGCCAGCCGCCATCCACCGGCAGTATGGCGCCGTGCACGTAGCGTGCGGCATCGGAGGCAAGGAACACCGCCGCACCGCCGATGTCGGAGGCTTCGCCCCAGCGCCCGGCCGGAATCCGCCCTAGGATCGCGGCGGAGCGGTCCGGGTCGTCGCGCAGCGCCTCGGTGTTGTTGCTGACGATGTAGCCCGGGGCGATGGCGTTGACGTTGACGTTGCGCGCGGCCCATTCACAGGCGAGCAGCCGGGTCAGGCCGCAGATGCCGTGCTTGGAGGCGGTATAGCTCGCCACCCGGATGCCGCCCTGGACGGACAGGACGGAGGCGATGTTGACGATCGCCGCGTGGCGGTCGTCGGCCATGGCCGCCTTGCCGAAGGCCTGGGAGAGAAAGAAGGCGGTCTTCAGATTGAGGTCGAGGACGTCGTCCCAGTCGGCCTCGCTGAAGTCGACGGCATCGGCCCGCCGGATGATGCCGGCATTGTTGACCAGGATGTCGAAGGGGCCGTCCTGACGCGCCGCGGCCTCGTAGAGCGCCACGGCGGCCGTCTTGTCGGACAGGTCGGCGAGGTGCTCGCTGCCGCCGCTGCCGCCGGCCGCCGTGATCATCTCCAGCGTCTCGCTCATGGCCGAGCGCCCGGCGCAGGCGACCGTCGCGCCGGCCCCCGCCAGTGCCACGGCGATCCCCTGGCCGATGCCGGTATTGGCGCCGGTGACGAAGGCGCGCTTGCCGGTCAGGTCGAAGCCCGAACTCATTGCAGGTCTCCGATCTCCACCATGTCGACGTCCTTGTAGTCGACATTGTCGCCGGCCATCGCCCAGATGAAGGTGTAGGACGCCGTGCCCGCGCCGCTGTGGATCGACCAGGGCGGCGACAGGACGGCCTGCTCGTTCTTCACCACCAGATGCCGGGTCTCGGACGGCTCGCCCATCATGTGGAAGACGCGGGCATCCTCGGGCAGGTCGAAATACAGATAGGCCTCGGAGCGGCGGTCGTGGACATGGGCCGGCATAGTGTTCCAGACCGAGCCGCCGTGCAGCGTGGTCATGCCGGCGACGAGCTGGCAGCTCTCCATGACGTCGGGATGGACGAACTGGAAGATCGAGCGGTCGTTGGAGGTGGCCGCGGCGCCGAGATCGACGCGCTTGGCGGCATCGATCGTTACCAGCCGGGTGTCGAAATGGCGGTGGGCGGGGGCGCTGAGGATGTAGAAGCGCGCCGCCGCGCCGGAGAAGGTCAGCGGGCCGTCGCCGAGGCCGACATAGAGCATGTCGCGATGGTTGAGTTCATGGGGGCCGCTGCCGGTGCGCACCGTGCCGGTCTCGCCGATATTGACGATCACCGCCTCGCGGCGGTCGAGAAAGCCCGGCGTGCCGGTCTCCCTGGCGCTGTCGAGCACCAGGTCGCCGGCGGACGGCACGGCGCCGCCGACGATCATGCGGTCGTAATGGCTGTAGACCAGGTTGATCTCGCCCGGCACGAAGGGCTGCTCGATCAGGAATTCGGCGCGCAGCTGCGCGGTGTCGAAGGTGCGGGCGTGACGCGGGTCGATCGCCTGTCGGGTCTCGATCGTCATGGGATGTCTCCGTTCTGGACATGGCTCCGCCGCCGCACCGGACGCGCGCCCGGTGCGGGACAGAAACGGGTGGTGTCTTAGCCGGCTTAGAGGAAGTCTTCGCGAGCCGGGGTGAAGATGTCGATCAGCGTGCCGCCGGTCGCCGATTCGCAGAAATGCACGGCGTTGGACGGAACGACGAGGCTGTCGCCTGCGGTCACGCGCCGGGTCCTGCCGGCGATGGTGAAGTCGAAGACGCCCTGCCGGACATAGGTCGCCTGGAGATGCGGATGGGAATGGGCCGGGCCGCAGCCGCCTGGCTGGAACTCCACCTCGACGACCATCATCTCCGGCGAATGGGTCAGGATCCGGCGCCGCGTGCTGGCGTCGACCTGGGTCCAGTCGCCCGGTGTCTCAACGATCGTGCTCATGGTCTGTCTCCTTGCGGTGCCTCAAGCGCAACCGCCTAGTGGGGCGAATGGGCGGTGCGTGCGACGGTGGCCGCGGCGCCATCGGTGAGCAATGCGGCGAGGGCCGCGGTCACGGCGCGCCGGAATTCGGGATGGTTGCGCAGATCGGCGCCGAAGACGTCGCCGATGCCGAGATAGGCCGCGGCCAGCCGCTCCGGATCGCGGCCGGCCTCCTCGCCGATGGCCCGCAGCCGGTCGGCCAGTGGGTCCCTGACGTCGATCGGCGCGCCGGCCTCGTCGGTGCCGGTGACGTAGCGCATCCAGGCCGCGACCCCGAGCGCCAGGCGATCGAAGGGAGCGCCGGCGGCGATGCGATCGCGGACCGTGCCCAGTAGGCGCTGGGGCAGCTTCTGCGACCCGTCCATGGCGATCTGCCAGGTGCGATGCTGCAGGGCCGGATTGTGGAAGCGCGACAGCAGCGCCTCGCGGTAGCCGCCGAGATCGGTGCCGGGCATTTGCAGCGTCGGCATCACCTCTTCGGTCATCAGGCCGCGCACCAGCGCCTCATAGGCCGGGTCGGCGATCGCCTGCGCCACCGTCTGGTATCCGCCGAGATAGCCGAGATAGGCCAACGTCGAATGGGAGCCGTTGAGCATGCGCAGCTTCATGCGCTCGTGGCCCTCGACGTCGGACACCATCTCGGCGCCGACGGCGGCGAAGTCGGGCCGGCCGGTCGGGAAGCGGTCCTCGATCACCCACTGGCCGAACGGTTCGCTGACCACCGGCCAGGCATCCTCGACGCCCAGCGCCGCGGTGATCTCGGCGATGTCACCGTCGCTGGTGGCCGGCACGATGCGGTCGACCATGGTGCCGGCGAAAGCGACGTCGTTTTCCACGAAACGGGCGAGGTCGCCGCCGATCAGGGCGGCATATTGCGAAACGATGCGATGGGTGGTCTCGCCGTTGGACGGCAGATTGTCGCAGGGCATCACCGTGAAGGGCACGATGTTCGCCTCGCGCCGCCGCCGCAGCGCTTCGGCGATCAGGCCCGGCGCCGTGGTCGGCGCGCGCGGATTCGCCAGATCCGCAACAATGTCGGGATGGGCAGGGTTGAGGTCGCCGGTCGCCGGATCGTGGCAATAGCCCTTCTCGGTGATGGTCAGCGACACGATGCGCACCGCCGGATCGCACATCTGCGCCAGCAGGGCCTCCGGGTCCTGTGGCGCGACATGGATCGCCTTCAGCGAACCGATAACCCGCAGCTGCGCGCCCTCGCCGGAGCGGAAGGCGACGGTGAAGAGATTGTCCTGCGGCGCCAGCGCATCGCGCATGTCGGCCCGGCGCAGCGACGCGCCGGCGATGGCCCATTGCGGATCGGTGGCCAGGATGTCGTCGAGATAGACCGCCTGATGGGCGCGGTGGAAGGCGCCGACGCCCAGATGGACGATGCCGGTGGTGGTCCGGCGTGGGTCGTAGGCCGGCCGGCGGACGGCCTGGGGCAGGGATGGGAGGGTCGAAAGCGACAGTCTTTGCATCATGCTCACTTAAACAGCGACGGCAGCCAGAGCGACACCGCCGGGACGTAGGTCACGAGGCCGAGCACGAGGAGCGCGGCGCCGTAGAAGGGCCAGATGGTGCGCATCGCCTGCCAGACCGAGATCCGGCCGATGGCGCAGCCGACGAAGAGCACGGCGCCGACCGGCGGGGTACACAGGCCGATCCCGAGATTGAGCACCATGATCACACCGAACTGCACCGGGTCGACCCCATAGGCGGTCACGACCGGCAGGAAGATCGGCGTCGTGATGATGATCAGCGGCGACATGTCCATGAAGGTGCCGAGGCCGAGCAGCATGATGTTGACCATCAACAGGATGACGATCGGGTTGTCCGACACGCTCTTCATGAAGGCGACGAGTTCGGCCGGCACGCGCAGATAGGCCAAGAGCCAGCCGAAGGCGGCGGCGGCGCCGATGATCAGCAGCACCATCGCGGTGGTGCGCACGGCGCCCAGCGTCGCCTCGACGAAGGAGGCAAAGCTCAACGTGCGGTAGCACACGATGGTGGCGAGCACCGCGTAGACCACGGCGACGCAGGAGCTCTCGGTGGCGGTGAAGATGCCCGAGCGCACGCCGCCGAAGATGATGGCGATGAGCAAAAGACCCGGAATGGCGGTGAGGAACAGGACGCCGACGGTGCGAAAGCCCTGGAAGGTCTCGGTCGGATAGCCCTGCTTGATGGCAACCCGCCAGGCGACGAACATCAGGACGCCCGCCAGGAGGACGCCTGGGACGACGCCCGCGGTGAACAGGTCGGCGATGGAGATCGAGCCGCCGGCCGAGATCGAATAGATGATCATGTTGTGGGACGGCGGCATCAGAAGCGCGATGATCGACGAGACGACGGTGATGTTGACCGCATAATCGGCGCTGTAGCCGCGCTTTTCCATCTGCGGGACCATCAGGCCGCCGATCGCCGAGGCGTCGGCGACGGCCGAGCCGGAGACGCCGCCGAACAGGGTGGAGGCGGCGACATTGACCTGGCCGAGGCCGCCGCGGGCATGCCCGACCAGCGATCCGGCGAAGGCCACCAGTCGCGAGGCGATGCCGCCGCGCACCATCAGGTCGCCGGCATAGATGAAGAAGGGAATGGCGAGCAGCGCATAGACGCTGAGGCCGGAATTGAGCCGCTGGAAGACGATCAGCGGCGGGATGCCCATGTACATCACCGTCGCCAGCGACGCGATCCCGAGGCAGAAGGCGATCGGCGTGCCGATCAACAGGAGGAAGACGAAGCTTCCGAAGAGGATAATGAGATCCATGGTCGGGCTCAGTCCGAAATCGCGAAGGCGTTGGCATTCTCGAGGCCGCAGAAGCGGCGCAGGATGCGGTTGGCCGTGAAGAGGATGGACAGGACGGCTCCGACGATCAGCGGCATGAAGGTGGTGCCGCCGGGAATGCCGAGGGTCGGGATGGTGGTGTTCCAGGTGCCGGCCATCAACTCGGTACCGTAGACCATCATCGCCAGCGAGAAGCCGAGGACGGCGAGGTCGGAGATGGTGCGCAGGGCCTTCTTGCCGTTGTCCGGCACGACATAGACGAGGACGTCGAAACCGAGATGGTAGCCCTCGTGAATGCCGACGCTGGCGCCCAGGAAGATGAACCAGCCCATGAGCTGCACGGAGGTGGATTCGGTCCAGCTCGGGCTGTCGTTCAGCACGTAGCGGGCGAAGACCTGCCAGAAGATGATCAGGGTCATGGTGACGAGACCGATGCCCGCGCCCCAGAGCGCAGCTCGCGCCAGCCGGCGCACGAACGGTTCGATCGTCAGGAGAAAGGGACGCATGGAGCGGGGTCAACCTGCGACGGGAAGGAGCCGGTGCGACCCGGCAGGACGCTCGCCCGCTGCCGTTTCGGCGGGACGCAGCGAAGACAGGATCGGGACCGGCGGCGACATTGCGCCACCGGTCCTGCAAGGGGTGCTACTCGGTCGCCTGGATGCGGGCGACGAGGTCCTTCAGCTTGTCGTTGGTCACGTATTTCTCGTAGACCGGCTTCATCGCGTCGATGAAGGGCTGCTTGTCGATGTCCTTGACGACCTCGACGCCGGCCTCGCGGACCATCTTCTCCGATTCCGCCTCGCGGGCCTGCCACAGCTCGCGCATCTTGGTGACGCTCTCCTTGGCGGCCGTGCGGACGATCTCCTGGTCTTCCGGCGAGAGCTTCTCCCAGCTCTTCTTGGACATGACGAGGACTTCCGGCACGATCAGGTGCTCGTCGAGCGTGTAGTGCTTGGCGACCTCGAAATGCTTGGAGGATTCGAAGCTTGGCCAGTTGTTCTCGGCGCCCTCGATGACGCCGGTCTGAATCGAGGAATAGACCTCGCCATAGGGCATCGGGGTGGCGTTGCCGCCGAGCGCATTGACCATGTCGACGAAGATGTCGGACTGCATGACCCGGAACTTCAGGCCCTTCAGGTCATCCATCGACTTGATCGGCTTCTCGCTGTTGTAGAAGGAGCGGGCGCCGCCGTCGTAATAGGCGAGGCCGATCAGGTCATGGGGCTCGAAGGCCGCCAGGATCTCGTCGCCGATCGGGCCGTCCATCACCTTGTGCATGTGGTCGATGGACCGGAAGATGTAGGGAAGCGAGACGACCTGTGTCTCTTCCACGATGTTGTTGAAGGGCCCCATGGAGACGCGGTTCAGGTCGATGACACCGAACTGGGTCTGCTCGATCGTGTCCTTCTCCTCGCCGAGCTGGGCCGAGTGATAGACCTCGATGCCGATGCGACCGTCGGTGCGCTCCTTGACGAGCTCGCCCATGTACTTGACCGCCTCGACGGTCGGGTAGCCGTCGGGATGGGTGTCCGACGAGCGCAGCAGCGTCTCCTGCGCCGACACGGCCGTGGCGGCCCCCGCCAGCATCGTCGCCAGCGCGATCGTCGCGGTGACTTTCCTGAATATGCTCATGCCTGCTTCCTCCCAGAAATGGCGGCGTCAGCCGCCGGTCAAAGCCTGTAGGCCTCCTTGGCCAGGCGATAGGCAAGATCGTGGGCAACCTCGAACGCTTCGTCCTCCGCGAGGCGTCCGGTGACCACGAGATCGGCCAGATAGGCGCAGTCCACCCGCCGCGCGACGTCGTGCCGGGCGGGGATCGAGCAGAAGGCGCGGGTGTCGTCGTTGAAGCCGACGGTGTTGTAGAAGCCGGCGGTCTCGGTGACCTGCTCGCGGAACCGCTTCATCCCCTCCGGCGCGTCGAAGAACCACCAGGGCGGGCCGAGCTTCAGGCACGGATAGACGCCGGCCAGTGGCGCCAGTTCGCGCGAATACACGGTCTCGTCGAGGGTGAAGAGGATGATCGTCAGGCCGGGCTCCAGCCCGACCGCGTCGAGCAGCGGCTTGAGCGCGGTGACGTAATTGGTCGGCTGCGGGATGTCGAAACCCTTGTCGCGGCCGAAGCCGGCGGCGACCCTGTCCGAATGGCTGCGGAAGGAGCCGGCATGGATCTGCATGACCATGCCGTCCTCGACCGACAGCCTCGCCATCTCGGTCAGCATCTGGGCGCGGAAGGCCTCGCGGTCGTCGGCGGAGGCCGATCCGTCGGTGACGCGGGCAAACAGCGCCTCGGCCTCGGCGCGGGGCAGGTCTGCGGTGCGCGCCGTCGGATGGCCGTGATCGGTCGCGGTCGCGCCGAAGTCGCGGAAATAGGCGCGGCGGGCGCGGTGGGCGTCGAGATAGCCGGCATAGCTGGCGACGTCGCAGCCAGTGATCTCGCCGAGACGCGCGAGATTGGCGGCAAATCCCGGAAAGTCGGGGTCGATGACGGCATCGGGCCTGTAGGTGGTGATCACCCGTCCGCCCCAGCCGCTGTCGCGGATCGTGCGGTGATGGGCGAGATCGTCCAGCGCGCTCTCGGTGGTGGCGATCGCCTCGATGTTGAAGCGCTCGAACAGCGCCCGCGGCCGGTAGGCATCTTGGGCGAGGCGGTCGGAGATGCGGTCGTAGTAGAAGTCGGCGGTCTCGGCCGACAGGCGCCGCTCGATGTCGAACAGGGTCTGGAAGGAATGGTCGAGCCACAGCCGCGTCGGGGTGCCGCGGAACAGGTGATAATGGCTGGCGAAGCGGTGCCAGATGGCGCGGCCGTCGGTCTCGGTCGCGACGCCGTTGGCGTCAGGCACGCCGAGCTCCTCCAGGCGGATGCCCTGCGAGACCAGCATGCGGAAGATGTAGTGATCGGGCGTGACGAAGAGCTGGGCGGGGTCCGGGAAGCGCTGGTTCTCGGCGTACCAGCGCGGATCGGTATGGCCGTGCGGGCTGATGATCGGCAGGTCGGCGACCGTCCGGTAGAGCGCGCGGGCGATGTCGCGCACCCTCGGCGTCGCGGGGAACAGCCGATCCTCGTCCAGTAGCGCCATCCGTTCCTCACCCACGAATTTCATTGCTTGCGAACAAACTGGTATCCTAGTATCCGAACGTCGTCAACAAAGGTCCGTCATGTCTCTCGAAGCCCTTTCCCCGGACGCCACGACCCAGCCCCGGGGCACGATGGCCGACAGCGTCTACACGCAATTGCGCACGGCCATCCTGGAGCTTCGCCTTCTGCCCGGCGTCGGCATTTCGGAGGCCGAGGTCGCCCGGCATCTGGGCGTATCGCGCCAGCCGGTGCGCGAGGCCTTCGGCCGCCTCGCCCGTACCGGCTATCTGCGCGTGCAGCCGCAGCGCCGGACCGAGGTGGTGAAGATCTCGGTGCAGGAGGTGCGCAATGCCCGCTTCATCCGCGAGGCGCTGGAGGTCGCGGTGGTGCGCGAGGCCTGCCAGCGTGACGTCGGCGAACTGGTCGGCCGGCTCGAGGCCAATCTGGAACTGCAGCGCGCGGCGCAGCGGACGGACGATCGCCACACCTTCCATCTAGAGGACGACGAGTTTCACCGCCTCATCGCGCAGGGCGCGGGATGCGGCTTTGCCTGGCAACTCATCGACGAGCAGAAGGCGCAGATGGACCGGTTGCGCTTCCTGTCACTGGCCTTCGGCCAGCCGGCGGTCTACGAGGACCACGTGGCGATCTTCGAGGCCATCAAGGCCCGGGATGGCGAGGCGGCCGACCTTGCGATGCGCACGCATCTCGGCCGGATCAACGACCATCTGGTCCGCCTGAGGGTCGAGTTCGACCAGTATTTCGACGACAGCGACGCGGGCTGAGCCGGCGTGCCGTCAGCCAGGACAGGGGCGCTGCAGGGCGCCCGACACGCGACCGGGGTGGGGACGCAACATGCAGGAAACGTGGCGCTGGTTCGGGCCGCAGGATCGCATCCAGCTATCGGAAATCCGCCAGACCGGCGCCCGGGGCATCGTCAATGCCCTGCACGAGATTCCCTATGGCGAGGTCTGGACGGTGGAGGCGATCACCGCGCGAAAGGCGCTGATCGCCGAAGACCCGGCGCTCGGCCTGGAATGGCGGGTCGTGGAAAGCCTGCCGGTACACGAGCGCATCAAGCTGGGCGACGGCGATCTGGAGCCGCTGTTCGAGACTTATCGCCAGTCGCTGCGCAATCTCGCCGCCTGCGGCATCCATACCGTCTGCTACAATTTCATGCCGCTGCTCGACTGGACGCGCACCGAACTGGCCGCGCCGGTGGTGGGGGGCGGCACCAGCCTGCGCTTCAACATGCATGAATATGTCGCCTTCGACGTCTTCATGCTGGAGCGCGAGGGCGCGGCGGACGACGTCGCGCCGCAGACGCTGGCGCGGGCGAAAGCCTGGTTCGAGGCTTCGACGCCAGCCGATCGCGAGCGGCTGCTGACCGCCATCAATGCCGGCCTGCCGGGCGCCTATGCGCGCTACGACGTCGCCGGCCTGCGCGAGATCCTCGGCCGCTATGCCGGCATCACCCGCGACGACGTGCGGGCCAATTATGGCCGCTTCCTCGAAGCGGTTGTGCCGGTGGCCGAAGAGGCCGGCATGCGGCTTTGCGTCCATCCCGACGATCCGCCGCGACCTCTCTTCGGCCTGCCGCGGGTGGTCTCGAATGCCGAGGACATCGCCTTCGTGCTCGATGCCGTGCCGTCGCCCGCCAACGGCCTGACGCTCTGCTCGGGCTCGCTCGGCGCCAATCCGGCCAACGACGTGCCGGCGATCGCCGCGCGCTTTGCCGACAAGATCCATTTCGCCCATCTCAGAAACGTTGCCAAGGATGCCGACGGCTCCTTCGAGGAGGCCGATCATCTGGCCGGCGACACAGACATGGTGGCGCTGGTGCGCGTGCTGATGGCCGAGGAGCGCCGCCGCCGGGCCGAGGGCCGGGCGGACGCGGAGATCCCGATGCGACCCGATCACGGCCACGAGCTTCTGTCCGACATCGGTCGCGGTACCCATCCGGGCTATCCGGTCATCGGCCGGATGCGCGGGCTGGCGGAACTGCGCGGCGTCATGGCCGCGGTGGCGGCCCTCGACGGCGATGCGTCTGCCCATCGGGTGCCGGCATGAGCGCGGCGACCCGCAGGCGCATCGTCTCCATCGGCGAATGCATGGTGGAGCTGTCCTCGGCCGGCGAGGGGCTCTATCGCAAGGGCTTTGCCGGCGACACCTTCAACACCGCCTGGTATCTGCGGCGCGGGCTCGGCGAGGGCTGGGACGTCGCCTACCACACGGCGCTCGGCACCGACACGACATCGGACGAGATGCTGGCCTTCTTCACCGAGGCCGGGCTGGCGACCGATCTCGTCCGCCGCATCCCCGAACGGATGCCGGGCCTCTACATGATCCATCTGGACGGCGCCGAGCGCAGCTTCTCCTACTGGCGCGACAGCGCCGCGGCGAAGCTGCTGGCGGCCGACCCGGCGCAGCTGGACGCGGCCGCGGCGAGCGGCGACGCCTTCTATTTCTCCGGCATCACCCTGGCGATCCTGTCGCCTGACGATCGCCAGCGCCTGCTCGACATGCTGGGCGCGGCCCGCGCCGCCGGCAAGCTGGTCGCCTTCGACCCGAACATCCGGCCGCGCCTGTGGCCGGAGCCGGATGTGATGCGGGCGGCGATGGAGGCGGGCGCCGCCGTCGCCAGCCTCTGCCTGCCGAGCTTTCCCGACGAGGTCGCGGCCTTCGGTGACGCCTCGCCCGAGGCGACGGCCAGGCGGTATCTCGCCTGCGGCACCGGCGAAGTGGTGGTCAAGGACGGCTCCGATCCAGCGCTGGTCGCGACGGAGGGCGGCTTCGAGACCGTGGCCGCGCGCAAGGTCGCCGACGTCATCGACACGACGGGGGCGGGCGACAGCTTCAATGCCGGCTATCTCGCCGCGCGCCTCGACGGCGCCGAACCGCGGCAGGCGGCCGAGCGCGGGCACGAGCTGGCCGGCGAGGTCGTTCGCCATTACGGCGCCCTGATCCGTTAACGCGGCCGAAACCCTGCCGGCGAATGGGGTTTCCACCTGCATCTGACGCATCGTAAGGTGTCTGGACCCGCTCCGTCGGCCGGTTCGGGCGAAGGGAGCCTTGCGATGATCCGCCTTGTTGGTCCGATCAGAACCCCCACCCTGCCGGCGCTGACCCTCAGTCTGCTTCTAGGCGTTCTGGCGGTCCCCACGATGGCGCAGGATGCAGCGTCGCCTTCGCCTGCCAATCTTCTGCCGGCACCCGTCATGCCGGTGCCACCGCTTCTGGACCGGCAGCAGGTGGACCGGGCCGTCGATCGCCTCGACGCGGTCGTCGAGGGGGTGATGGAGACGACCGGCGTGCCGGGCGTCGCGGTCGCGGTCGTCTACCGGGACGAGGTCCTCTTCGCCAAGGGCTTCGGCCTGCGCGAGGTCGGCCAGCCGGAGACGGTGGATACCGACACGGTCTTCCTGCTTGCCTCGCTGTCGAAGCCGATCGCCTCGACCCTCGTCGCGGGCCTCGTCGGCGACGGCCTGTTGGAATGGGACCAGCCGGTGCGCGGCTACAGTCCGTCCTTCGCCCTCTCCGATCCCTATGTCAGCGAACATGCGACCTTCGCCGATCTCATGTCGCATCGTTCAGGGCTGGCGACGGGGGCCGGCGACCTTCTCGAAGATCTCGGCTTGGACAGGGAGACGATCCTGTCGCGGATCGACCAACAGCCCCTGGACCCGTTCCGCTCGACCTATCACTACTCCAACCTCGGCTATACGGCCGGTGCGGTCGCCGCGGCGAAGGCCGCTGGCCAACCCTTCGAGGCGCTTGCCTCGGAGCGGCTGATCCAGCCGCTCGGCATGACCCGCACGAGCTATCGCAACGCGGACTATGCCGGCCATGACAACCGGGCGCGCATCCATGTGCGGGCCGGCGCGCCGGACGAGGGGCGCTGGGAGGCGCGCTACGAACGCGTGGCGGACGCCGAGGCTCCGGCCGGCGGCGCCAGCGCCTCGGTCTCCGATATGGCCCGCTTCCTGCGCCTGCAGCTCGGCAAGGGTCGTTTCGAGGGCACGCCCCTGATCGATGAGAGCGCCCTGGCAACGACCCATCAGCCGCATATGCCGAATCGCCTGCCGGCCGATCCGGCGATCCGCGCCGGCTTCTACGGGCTGGGCTGGAACGTCGGTACCGACGATCTTGGCCGGGTGACGCTCGGCCATTCCGGTGCCTTCAACCTCGGCACCGCGACGGCGATCTCGCTGCTTCCCGGCGAGGAACTCGGCATCGTCGTCCTCACCAATGGCGAGCCGATCGGCGTGCCGGAAGCGATCTGCGCGAGCTTCATGGATATCGTTCAGAACGGCGAGCAGACCGTCGACTGGCTGGGCTTCATCGGTGGCATCTTCGCGCAGCAGCGGACCGCCGAACTCGAGGCGGCGGAGGTGCCGCCGGCACCCGCCAACGCCGCGGCACCGCGCGACCTTGAGACCTATGCCAGCCGCTACGCGAACAGCTATTTCGGCGCGCTTCGTGTCGAGGCGGAGGAGGGCGCCCTGTCGATGATCCTCGGCCCGGCACAGGCGCCGACGCGTTTCGCGCTGACCGCCTATGACGGCGATGTCTTCACCTTCGAGACGATCGGCGAGAACGCCACCGGGCCGTCGCTCGCGCGGTTCCGCAGGGGTGACGATGGCCGCGTCGTCGACGTCACGCTGGATTATTACGACCGGGCGGGCCTGGGGACCTTCGTCCGGGACTGAGCCAACACATCTGCGGCGCACATGGTCTGCGCCGCAGAACAAGGGCCGCGCACGGGCGGCGGCGCCGTAGCGGCCGCCCGCATCGCTGCTGCCTACATGGTCGCGCCGATCTGCCAGGGCACGAATTCGTAGTCGCCGAGACCCTGTGCCTCGGATTTCGACATCTCGCCCGACGCGACGCGCAGCAGCAATTCGTAGATCTCGCGGCCGGCGGCCTCGATCGACAGCCCCTCGGAGACGATCCGACCGCAATCGACGTCCATGTCCTCGGACATCTTGCGATACATCTCGGTGTTGGTGGCGATCTTGATCGACGGCGAGGGCTTGAAGCCGGCGGCCGAACCGCGCCCGGTGGTGAAGGCCACGAGGTTGCAGCCCGAGGCGATCTGGCCGGTCACCGAAGCCGGGTCGTAGCCGGGCGAATCCATGAAGACGAAGCCGCGCGTATTGACCGGCTCGCCATAGCGGAAGACCCCGTTGAGCGGCGTCGTGCCGCCCTTGGCCGCCGCGCCCAGCGACTTCTCCAGGATGGTGGTCAGGCCGCCCTTCTTGTTGCCGGGCGACGGGTTGTTGTCCATCGAGCCCTTGTTGCGGGCGGTATAATCCTCCCACCACTCGATCAGCTTGACCAGCTTGCGGCCGGTCTTCTCGTCCTTGGCGCGGCGGGTCAGCAGATGCTCGGCGCCGTAGATCTCCGGCGTTTCCGCAAGGACGCCGGTGCCGCCCTGGGCGACCAGCAGGTCGCAGGCATAGCCGAGCGCCGGATTGGCGGTGATGCCCGACCAGGCGTCGGAGCCGCCGCACTGGAGCGCGACCATCAGCTCAGAGGCCGGGCAGGGCTCGCGGCGCGCCTCGTTGGCGATCGGCAGCATGGCGCGGACGCGCTCGACGCCGATCTCGACCGTGCGACGCAGACCCGCCACGTCCTGGATGTTCATGGCGTGGAACATCGGGCCCTTCTCGATCCCAAAGGCTTCCAGCAGCCAGTCGATCTGGTTCACCTCGCAGCCGAGGCCGACCATCAGCACGCCGGCGACGTTCGGATGGCGGGCATAGCCCCACATGATCCGCTGCAGCGCCTCGAAGCCCTCGCCATCGCCGCCCATGCCGCAGCCGGTGCCGTGGACGAAGGCGGTGACGCCGTCGACATTGGGATAGGCCGCCAGTTCCTCCGGCCCGAAGGCCTCGGCGATCTTGCGGGCTGCCGTCGCCGAGCAGTTGACGGAGGTGATCACAGCGATGGTGTTGCGGGTGCCGACGCGGCCATCCTTGCGGCGATAGCCCATGAAGGTGTCGCGCTGGTCCTCGGGCACCATGGCGACCGGGCGCAGGTCGGTCGAGAAATCGTAATTGTGGGCGGTGCCGCGGAACTCGACATTCTGGGTGTGGACGTGGCTGCCGGGCGCGATGTCCTCGGCGGCGTAGCCGATGATCTGCGCATATTTGATCACCGGCGTTCCGGCGGGAATGGCCCGGGTGGCGATCTTGTGGCCGCGCGGGACCAGTCCGATGGTCGTCGTCTCCTCGACCGCGGCGCCGGTTTCCAGCGCCTTCAGCGCCGTGACCACGTTGTCCGAAGGGTCGAGGCGCACCGTATTCGTCGACATGTCTGAACTATCCTCTGTCTCGACCGATCGCACCGACCGGATACCTCGCCGCGCCGCCGCCCGCCTTGTTTTCCGCCACCGCTCTTGCGGCAGCGATCGTCAAGAACGACGATGGGGCCATTGCGCTATGGGACGCAATCAATATGATCGCCTGAAAACAGTGTATACATTGGGGAGGAACAAGATGAAATACACACAGCACGTGCTGGCCCTTTCGGCCGCAACCGCCATCGCGCTCACCGCGCAGCCGGCCGCCGCGCAGACGGCGCTGAAATTCGCCCATGTCTACGAGTCGAGCGAGCCGTATCATACCTGCGCGGTGGAGGCGTCGGACAAGCTGAAGGCGGCGACGGAGGATCGCTACTCCTTCGAGGTGTTCCCGGCGTCCTCGCTCGGCAAGGAGGTCGACATCAACGAGGGTCTCGGCCTCGGCACCGTTGACGTGATCTATACCGGCCAGCTCTTCGCCGGCCGCGCCTACGGCCCGATCGCCATCGGCGGTGCGCCCTACATGTTCCGCGACTACGACCACTGGGACAAGTTCCGCAACTCGGACCTCTTCGAGGAACTGGCCGCGGGCTACAACGAGGCCACCGGCAACCACGTCGTCGCCACCACCTATTACGGTCAGCGTCACGTGACGGCGAACAAGCCGATCAATACGCCGGCCGACATGGAGGGCATGAAGATCCGGGTGCCGAATGCCCCGCTCTACATGATGTTCCCGAAGGCGGTGAACGCCAATCCGACGCCGATCGCCTTTGCCGAGGTCTATCTCGCCCTGCAGCAGGGCACTGTGGACGGGCAGGAGAACCCGCTGCCCACCATCCAGGCCAAGAAGTTCTACGAGGTGCAGTCGGACATCTCGCTGACCGCCCACATCAACGATGCGCTGCTGACCATCGTCGGCGGCCCGACCTGGGACCAGATGGAAGAGGCCGACCGGACGGCGCTCACCGACGTGCTCAAGGAGACCGCCGACTGCGCGACCACGCAGGTGCGCGACAACGAAGCCAAGCTCGCCGAGTGGTTCCGCGAGCAGGGCGTCAACGTTCATGAGGTCGACATCACGCCGTTCCGCGAGGCGACGATGAAGCTCCACAACGGCCCCGACGCCACCTGGGACCAGGAGACCTACGACCGCCTGCAGGCGATCAAGTAGGCTCCCCGCCACCCGAATTGATGCCGGGCGCCCCTTGGCCGCCCGGCATGCCTTCACATCCGGATGCGGCCATGACGTCACCTGAAATCGATCCCGGCACGGAAGAGGGCGTGTACCCTCTGGAGCCGAACCCGTTTGCCGACCAGCCGGTCGACCTGTCCGACCTGCGCTGGAGCGACGGCGTCGTGTTCGGCGTCTTCTGGCTCCTGGCCTTCGTGGTCTTCCTGCAGTTCTTCACGCGCTACGTACTCAACAATTCCCTCGGCTGGACCGAGGAGATCGCGCGCTTCCTGCTGATCGCGGTCACCTTCATCGGTTCGATCATGGCGGCCCGCAAGGAAAGCCACATCGCGGTCGAGCTGTTCTATCGCTACCTGTCGCGGCGGGGGCGCTTCGTCGCCCAGATCGCCGTCGATCTGATCACACTGGCCTTCTATGGCACAATGGCCTGGTTCTGCACCCAACTCGCCGGCCGCACGCACCAGATGATGGTGTCGATCGACGTGCCGAAATCCTCGGTCTACTGGGGCGTCGCGGTCTGCTTCGCACTGATGACGCTCTATGCGCTGGCGGCGGTCGTTCGCCATTGGCGCACCGGGACGAGCCGCCTCATCGACCCGGAACGCTTCGCGCTCGCGGGCACCGGCCTTTGATGGCCACCATCGTCGCCGCCATCCATTGCTTCGCACGCGACGCCGGGCCGGTGCGCCCGGACGCCCGCCTGCGCACCCATTCCACGGGGATCCCATGCTTCTGACGATGCTGTTCGTGCTGCTTCTGGGGATGATCGTCCTCGGCGTGCCCGTGGCGATCGCGCTGGCCGGCTCCTCGGCGGTCTTCATCCTGGTCGAGGGCCGGGTGCCCGACGTCGTGGTCATCCACCGCATGATCAACGGGGTCGATTCCTTCCCGCTGCTGGCGATCCCCTTCTTCATTCTCGCCGGCAACCTGATGAATGCGGCCGGCATCACCGAGCGGATCTTCGATTTCGCCAAGGCGATCTTCGGCTGGATGCGCGGCGGTCTCGGCCATGTGAATGTCGGCGCCTCGGTGATCTTTGCCGGCATGTCCGGCGCGGCGGTGGCCGATGCCGGCGGCCTCGGCGCCATCGAGATCAAGGCGATGCGCGACGCAAATTACGAGCCGGGCTTCGCGGTCGGCATCACCGCCGCGTCCTCGACCATCGGGCCAATCATTCCGCCGTCCCTGCCGATGGTGATCTACGGCGTCGTCGCCGGCGCCTCGATCGGCCAGCTCTTCGCCGCCGGGTTCATTCCGGGCCTGCTGATGGCCGTCTCGCTGATGGCGATGATCGCGATCTATGCCCGCCGCCGCAATTATCCGGTCGACCAGCCGTTCAAGCTGTCGATCCTCGGCTTCACCTTCAAGCGCGCCTTCCTGTCGCTGATGACGCCGGTGATCATCGTCGGCGGCATCCTGACCGGCGCCTTCACGCCGACGGAAGCGGCGATCGCGGCCTGTGCCTGGGCGTTGATCCTCGGCCTCGTGGTCTATCGCACGCTGACGCTGAAGCGATTCCTGCGGGTCTCCTTCGACACGATCGAGACCACCGCCGTCGTCCTGTTCATCGTCGCCGCGGCGTCGATCTTCGCCTGGATCCTGACCTCCAACCGGGCGCCGGAGCAGTTCGCCGCGCTGATCCTGACGATCTCCGACAATCCGTGGGTCGTCCTGCTGCTGATCAACCTGATCCTGCTGATCGTCGGCTGCTTCATGGAGACCGTGGCGGCGATCACCATCCTGACGCCGGTGCTGCTGCCGATCGCCATGCAGATGGGCGTCGATCCGGTGCATTTCGGGGTGATCATGGTGCTCAACCTGATGATCGGCCTGTTGACCCCGCCGATCGGCATGGTGCTCTACGTCCTGTCGCGGGTGTCGGGCATTCCGTTCGAGCGCTGCATGTCGGCGACGGCGCCGTTCCTGGTGCCGCTCTTCGTGGTGCTGTTCCTTATCACCTTCATTCCGGCCCTGACCATGTGGCTGCCGACGCTGATCTATCGCTGAGGCAGGCGTCACCCGGCAACGGCCGCGAGACAACGTCGCAGACGCCGGAAAACGGCCGGACTTCAAACGATTTGAAGCGTTTCCGCGCCGTTTCGTCTCTGGTGTTTTGCAGCGCACGCTTTATGTTGCGAACGATTCCAGAAAGGCACCGGATACATCCTCATGGTCGAACTTGCCCTCCCGAAGAACTCCACCATCAACCCCGGCAAGGTGTGGGACAAGCCGGCGGGCGCGACGAATGTGCGCGAGTTCAAGATCTATCGCTGGTCGCCGGACGACGAGGAAAACCCGCGGACCGACACCTATTACGTCGATACCGACGATTGCGGCCCGATGGTTCTCGACGCGCTGTTGTGGATCAAGAACAAGGTCGACTCGACCCTGTCGCTGCGCCGCTCCTGCCGTGAGGGCATCTGCGGTTCCTGCGCCATGAACATCGACGGCTCCAACACGCTGGCCTGCACCAAGGGCATGGACGAGATCCGCGGCGCCGTGAAGGTCTATCCGCTGCCGCACATGCCGGTGATCAAGGATCTGATCCCCGATCTGACCGTGCCCTATACCCAGCTGCGCTCGATCGAACCGTGGCTGAAGACCGACACGCCGGAGCCCGAGCGCGAATGGCGCCAGAGCCATGAGGACCGCGAGAAGCTCGATGGCCTCTACGAGTGCATCCTGTGCTTCTGCTGCCAGACCTCGTGCCCGTCCTATTGGTGGAATGGCGACCGCTATCTCGGCCCGGCCGTCCTGTTGCAGGCCTATCGCTGGCTGATCGATTCCCGCGACGAGGCGACGGGCGAGCGGCTCGACGATCTGGAAGATCCGTTCAAGCTCTATCGCTGCCACACCATCATGAACTGCACCCAGTCCTGCCCGAAGGGACTGAACCCGGCCAAGGCGATCGCCGAGATCCGCAAGATGATGATCGAACGCCGGGTCTGACCCGGCGGCAGGCGCGGCGTTTCAGCAACACCGGCCGGCGGAATCGCCTGCCGGTGTCATTCCCGCACACGCCGCCCCGTTTGCCGACACATTTCGTGACCACGACAGCGCCATGAGCACGTTGTCGATCCGCGGCCGTCTGCCGGCCCTTGCCACACTTCTGTCCGCTGCCGTCCTGTCCGGCTGTGTCGGCGCACCGGAGATCGAGGAGGTGGTGTCACCCCTCAGCTACGGGCCGAGCCAGGAATGCCTCGCCCGGGCGATGTTCTTCGAATCCAATCGCTCCAGCCGCGAGGGCATGCTTGCCGTCGGCACCGTGGTGATGAACCGCGTCGGCTCGCCGAGCTATCCCGATTCCGTCTGCGACGTGGTCGCCCAGCCCAAGCAGTTCGCCCCAGGCGTGATGACCCGCGACATGGGGGCCGGCAAGGAACTGGCGATGCAGACCGCCCATGAGGTCCTGTCGGGCAAGCGCCACGCGGCCGTCGGCGATGCCAAGTTCTTCCACACAGCGGGCCTGAGCTTCGGCTACGGCAACATGCACTACAAGGTGATTGCCGGCGGCAACGCCTTCTACCAGAAGATTTCGCGCGACCAGCGCAGCGCCGGCTTCCGCATGGCGTCCCAGGCGGAGGTTCGCAAGAAGGGCGCCGCCGCGGCCATCGACGAGGTCCGCACCGCCGCCGTCGCGCCGAGCCCGGAACAGGACACGTCTTCCCCGGCCGGACTGGCGACGGCCACCGCCATGGCGCCGCGCCAGACCACCCGCCAAGAGGCCAACCCCTTCCTCACGCTCTGGCAGGGCCTGACCGAACAACCGGCCCGCGCCGACAGCGGCAAGGGCGGTCGCGTGCGTGCGGCGGCAGCCGCCGCACCGACGCAGGATGCCGCCGATACGGCCACGCTCGACGCCCGCATGCAGGCCTTGCCCGGCGTCCAGACGGCTACCGCCGACTAAGTTCGGCCGGCGCGGGGCTCTGCCGCCGCTGCAATCCCCCTCGATTCCGCCGGCACACGATCGTCCGGCCCGCCTGATGGCGGCATTGCGGTCGGCATGGTGGCCATGGCTTCCTATATGGCGGGGCGAGACCGAAGCCGGGACGGGCATCGGTCACAGCCAAGCCGGCAGGAGCCGATGACCGAGACCGCTTCCGCCGCCGATCCGCTCCCGGACCGGATCGGCCCGATCCTCTATGCACGCGGCGGCGATGGCCGGCGCGACCATCTCGCCGCGATCCTCGTCCTGAACGAGGCGGCCGCGGCGCCCGAGCTGTTCGCCGCGGGCGAGGCGACGCAGCCGATTGCGCTGGCCACGAGGTTCGGCCGCACGGTCTGGCGCTACGATTTCTCGCTGCCGGCCCGCACCACCAGTTCCTACCGCATCGACGAGACGGACTATGCCGTCGTCAGCCCCGACGGCGGCGCGGCGCGCATCGCCTATGTCTCCTGCAACGGCCAGGAGAACGGGGATCTCACGCGCGACATCAGCGAGCGCGACGCCATGTGGACCCGGCTCACCGCCGAGCACGACCGCGCGCCCTTTTCGCTGATGCTGCAGGGCGGCGACCAGCTCTATGCCGACGACGTCCTCGGCTGTCATCCCGATGTGCAGCGCTGGACCACGCTGAAGCCCGGCGAGCGCGGCACCGTGCCGCTGACCGACGCGGCCCGCGAGGCGATCCGCCGCTTTTATTTCGAGCGTTATCTGATCAGCTTTGCCCGGCCCGCCATGGGGGCGATGTCGGCCCATGTGCCGTCCGTGTCGATGTGGGACGACCATGACATCATCGACGGTTGGGGCAGCCATCCGGCAGCGCTGCTGGACAGTCCCGTCGGGCGCGGCCTGTTCGAGTCGGCGCGCGAGATGTTCCTGATCTTCCAGCTGGCGGCGGACGAGGCCGATCTGCCGGCGATCGCGCTGGACCGGCAGGCGCGCAGCCTGGGCGTCGCGGTGCGCTATCCGGGCCTGACGATCCTCGCGCCGGATCTGCGCAGCGAGCGCCGCCCCGACCGAGTGATGGGGCCGGTCGGATGGAAGAGCTTCGAAACGGCGCTGGAAACGACGCCGGAGCCGGACCGGATCGTGCTCATGTCCAGCGTGCCGGTGCTCGGGCCGCGGCTGAGCTGGGCCGAGCTGGTCGCCGGCATCGTGCCGCGGGTCGCCAAGCTGTCCGACGATCTACGCGACCAGTGGCAGAGCCGGGCGCATCGGCGCGAATGGATCCGCTGCCTGCAATGCCTTGCCGATCGCGCCGAGCGGGCCGTCGGCGGGCTCGTGGTCGTCTCCGGCGAAATCCATCTGGCGACGCGCGGCGAGATGCGGCTTCTGAACGGGAGTTCGATGCACCAGCTCGTCGCCTCCGGCATTTCCCATCCGGCGCCCGGGCCGGCCTATCCGTTCGCGCTCGGCCTTCTCGCACGGGTGGGCGAAAGCCCGCTGCGGGGCCGGAAGATTCGCTTGCGGCCGCTGCCGTCGCGTCGCGCCACCTATACGAGCGAGCGCAACTACCTCGTCCTGTCGCAGGACGGCATGGACTGGCAGGCCGAATGGGAATTGGAGGACAGCGGTCGCACCCCGCCGCTGGCGGTCTGACCGGTTAAGGCAGCATCGGCGCGAATGCGACATCCCCGTCGCATTCAAAGCAGGGCTCGAACGGAAATTCTTCGTTTGGGCTCAGGACGATACGCCAGGGCCCGAAATGTTCCCCTGTCGTAGAAAGACCCTATTGCTGACAGAGTCCGTCCTTTTTCTCGTCACAGGAATTGACGAAGGAGGCGGCGTCGCAAACGTCGCATCTCAAGGACATACCAAGCATGAAGTTTCTGCCGAAGGCCGCTCTCGCGGCCGCGCTTTTCGCCGGAACGATGGTCGGTTCGTACTCCGCCGCAATCACTCCGGTCGTAGCCGAAACGAAGTCCGCGGCCTCGGGTTCCGCCTCTTATTACGGAAAGCGCTTTCATGGTCGCCGCACGGCGAATGGCGAAAGCTTCAACATGAATTCCATGACGGCGGCGCATAAGACGCTGCCCTTCGGCACCAAGGTGCGCGTCACCAACCGTCGTAACGGCAAGTCCGTCGTCGTGCGCATCAACGACCGCGGCCCGTATCATGGCGGCCGGATCATCGACCTGTCGCGCGCCGCGGCCTCGAAGATCGGCATGATCCATTCGGGCACCGCCAAGGTCAGCCTCGACATCCTCTAGGGTCGGCTCTGCCGGCCGCATGGCGGGGCGCAGGCCGCCCACCTGTGACACACGCATTTCGTCCGACGGCGCCGCTGCGCCGCGGACCGCCCGCGGCACGCATCGCGGGCTTCGGCTATCGGGCTTTCTCCGCCGCCCGGCCGTCCTGGCCCATTGCGCCTGCGGCGCATCGCGCACGTCACCGCCGCGACGCCCCGATCGGCTGCTGCCGATCCTGCTCCCCGTCTTCCCTTTCTCTGTGTCTTCGTGTCGTCTCGCCGGTCTTCGGCAAGGAGCGCTGCAACCGCTGTTGACACCCCCACGGGGGCTGCTACCGTCCGCTCGTCCAAGGGGAGTTCCGGCAAGGAACTGAGAGGCCGACGGCCGCCGATCATCGGCGAAGCGCGCGGCGACCCTACGAACCTGATCCAGTTCATACTGGCGTAGGGATGGGAAAGCCGCCGACCTCTCCGGCCCGCAATGCGGGCCAAGCCCCCAACGTCAGGGGCGATCCGACAGGCCGACGAGAGTTTTCGATCACCGAAAGCAGAACTGGATCTCCGACGCGAGCGCGACTGGAGAACCAAGATGAATGCCGTGACACCCACCGTCACCGCCGGCCCGCTGCCGGCCTCCCGCAAGATCTACCTGGCCGGAACGGCCTTTCCCGACATCCGCGTGCCGATGCGCGCGATCACCGTGCACCCGACCGCGGGCGAGCCCGACGTCATCGTCTACGATCCGTCCGGCCCCTATACCGACAGCCAGATCGAGACCGACATCGCCAAGGGCCTGCCGCGCATCCGCGAGAGCTGGATCGCGGCCCGCGGCGACACCGAATTCTACGAGGGCCGTGCGGTGCAGCCCGAGGACAACGGCAATCTGCCGGCCGAGAAGCTGACGCCGGAATTTCCGGTTCGCAACGTACCACGCCGGGCGACGGGCGGGCGTGCCGTCACCCAGTACGAATATGCCCGCGCCGGCATCGTCACCGCCGAAATGGAATTCGTCGCGATCCGCGAAAATCTCGGCCGGGCCGAGGCGAAGCGGGCGCTGGAGCGGGACGGCGAGCCGCATTCGGCGGCGATCCCGGACTTCATCACCCCGGAATGGGTGCGCGACGAGGTCGCCTCCGGCCGCGCCATCATCCCGGCCAACATCAACCATCCCGAAGTCGAGCCGATGGCGATCGGCCGCAACTTCCTGGTCAAGATCAACGCCAATATCGGCAATTCCGCCGTCACCTCCTCGATGGCCGAGGAAGTGGAGAAGATGGTCTGGGCGATCCGCTGGGGCGCCGACACGGTGATGGACCTGTCCACCGGCCGCAACATCCACAACATCCGCGACTGGATCATCCGCAACGCGCCGGTGCCGATCGGCACGGTGCCGATCTACCAGGCGCTGGAGAAGGTGAACGGCATCGCCGAGGACCTGACCTGGGAGGTCTTCCGCGACACGCTGATCGAGCAGGCCGAACAGGGCGTCGACTATTTCACCATCCATGCCGGGGTGCGGCTGTCACATATTCCGCTGACGGTGGACCGGACGACGGGCATCGTGTCGCGCGGCGGCTCGATCATGGCCAAGTGGTGCCTGCATCACCATCGCGAGAGCTTTCTCTACGAGCATTTCGAGGAGATCGCCGACATCTGCCGGGCCTATGACGTGTCCTTCTCCATGGGCGACGGCCTGCGGCCCGGCTCGATCGCCGACGCCAACGACGCGGCGCAGTTCGCCGAGCTCGATACGCTGGGCGAACTGACGCAGATCGCCTGGGCCAAGGGCTGCCAGGTGATGATCGAGGGGCCGGGCCATGTGCCGATGCACAAGGTGAAGGAGAATGTCGACCGCCAGATGCGGGTCTGCGGCGAGGCGCCGTTCTACACGCTCGGACCCTTGGTCACCGACATCGCTCCGGGCTACGACCACATCACCTCGGGCATCGGCGCGGCGATGATCGGCTGGTTCGGTACGGCGATGCTCTGCTACGTCACGCCGAAGGAGCATCTGGGCCTGCCGGACCGCGACGACGTCAAGGTCGGCGTCGTCACCTACAAGATCGCCGCCCATGCCGCCGATCTCGCCAAGGGCCATCCGGCGGCGCAGCTGCGCGACGATGCGCTGAGCCGGGCGCGCTTCGAGTTTCGCTGGGAGGACCAGTTCAACCTCTCCCTCGACCCGGAGACGGCGCGCTCCTTCCACGACCAGACGCTGCCCAAGGAGGCGCATAAGGTGGCGCATTTCTGCTCCATGTGCGGCCCGAAATTCTGCTCCATGAAGATCTCTCACGACATCCGCGCCGAGGCGCAGAAGGAGGGCATGGAGAAGATGGCGCAGAAATATCGCGAGGGCGGCGGTCTCTACATGCCGGCCGGCGACGTGCCGGCCGAGTAGGGTCAGCGAAGCGGAGGCGGCGGCGTGCTGCCGCCTCCCTGTCCCTCACGTGGAACGGGGAGGGCCTTCGGGTGGTTAGGCGTTCGACTGCATCAGGAGAACGCACAATGGCCGATCCGAAGGCCCCCAGACACGATCAAAAGCCCGCCGATGGCGGCGTCCTCGACAATGCGCTGCAGCGCACCGACAATTCCTTTGCCGGCAAAGAGCCCGACGAGCGGCTGATCGGCACCGATATTCCGGACGACGAACAGGACGCCGAGGAAGACGAAGAAGGAGACTGACCGTCTCCTGCTCCCACCGATCAGCCGCGGCGCGCCGCAATTGCCCGCGCGCCCGATCGCCGCTAAGGCCGCGCCATGCGGAACGCTGACGACCTTCTGAGCGAACTCGACGCCTGGTACGACGCCGGCCGGCAGATCGACATGTGGTGGCGGGACGACGACGCCATCGCCGCGACGCCGGCGCTCGATGCGCTGGTCGCCGCCGCGCATCGCCATGCGGCACCGCTGGCGCTGGCGGTCATTCCCGCCGGTCTGACGGACAGCCTGATAGCCCATCGCGGCGATCCGCTCCTGATTGTCCTCCAGCATGGCCACGCCCACAGGAACCATGCCGCGCCCGGCGGACGCGCGGTGGAATGCGGCGGCGACCGGCCTTTGGGAAAGGTGCTGGCGGAGTTCGACGAGGGGCGCAACCGTCTGGCGGCGGCGTTCGGCGCCCGGTTCGTGCCGGTGATGGTGCCGCCCTGGAACCGCATCGAGCCGGCGGTGGCCGAGGCGCTGCCGGCCATGGGCTATGCCGGCATCTCGGTGTTCGGGCCGCGCCAGACCGCCTCGCCGCAAGCGGCCTGCAGGCATGTGAACGCCCATCTTGATCTTCTCACCTGGAAGGGCGGCGCGCGCTTCGCCGGGCACGACAAGCTGGTCCGGCTGGCCGCTGAGCGCCTTGCCGACCGGCGGCTCGGGCGCAGCGATCCGGCCGAGCCCTTCGGCATCCTCACCCACCATCTCGACCACGACGCCGAGACCTGGGCCTTTCTCGATCAATTGCTGACCCTTCTCGCCGCCCATCCGGCGGTCCGATGGCGCGATGCAGGCGCGCTGTTCGCTGGCGCACCGACGGACGAACTGGTCCGATGAGCGCGATCGTGCGACCGGCGCAAGCCGGCGACATCGCTGCGGTGGTCGAACTCCTGCACACCCATATGAACGCCAGGATCCCGCGCGAGCGCTGGGCCCGGCTGCTCGACTATCCCTGGCGGCCGGAGGGCGTCGAGCGCGGCTGGCTGGTTGAGGATGGCGGGCATGTCGTCGGCTTCATGGGCACGATCTACAGCGACCGCGTGATCGGCGGCCGGTCGCGGCGCTTCTGCGACCTCTCTTCCTGGTATCTCCTCGCCGATTATCGCGGCGACGGGACCGGCGACGATCTGCTGCGTTCCGGCATGGCGCGGCCCGGCGTCACCTATCAGACCATGACGGCGCGCCGGGCCACCGGCCGCAAGA
>NZ_CH672387.1:79737-107193 GCF_000153465.1 Aurantimonas manganoxydans SI85-9A1
GGCGCTGGGCTTTTCGGTGCTCGACGACAGCCGCAGCCTGTTCCGGCCGAGCGGGGCGCCGGGGCGCCTGCCGATTCTGCGGAATGCGGCGGCGATCCGCGACCGGCTCGGTCCGGCGCAGCGGGTTGTCCTCGACGCCCATGCCGGCTTCGACCTGCACCACGCCTTCGTCGGTGACACCTGGCTGGTCTGGCAGCGCAAGCTGAAGGGCGAGGCGATCGCCTATCACGAGATCCTGCATACCAGCGATCCGGCGTTCTTGTCGGCGCATGCGCAGGGTATTGCCGACGGCATCGTGACTGGCGAGCGCGGCGTCCTGGCCATCGACACGCGGTTCATGACGCCGGGCGACGACCAAGGCACGGTGGAAGCGATCAGGCTGCCGCGCTGGTACCGCTCGGCGGATGTCGCGCCCCGCGATGTCGGCCATCTTCATTCGGAGGTGATCCTCCTCGACCAGAAGCTGCCCTGAGGGCTCAGGCGAAGGCGACGAGGTCGAGCGGAGCGTCCACACCCTGCACCTGCCGGCAATCGAGGCGGGTCAGGCTGGCGGCGGCGGGCGCGCGAAATCCCTGCGCCTGCGCCATGTCGAGGCTGGCTCTGGTGGTCAGGCCAAGGGTCTGCTCGACCTTGTTGTGCTTCTCCAGCTTGGCGGCGAGGTTCACCGGATCGCCGATCACGGTGTATTCGAGCCGGTGCTCGTCGCCGAGCGCGGTGAAGACCACGGTTCCGGCGGTCGCCGCGCCGTTGACGCGCAGGCCGATCGGACCGAAGCGCGTCTCCATTTCCCGCGCCCATTCCCGGGACAGAGCGAGGATTTCGCAAAGGGCCGCGAGGGCCTCGGCCGCGGCTGTCCGGGATGGCCTCGTCGCGCCGAAGGTCGCCAGCAGGCCGTCGCCGAGATATTTGTCGACGATGCCGCCATGGCGCTCGATCACCGGTACGATGCGGGCATGCAGGCCGACCAGCACCTCGACCACCTGCCGCGCGTCGTGCCGGGCCATGAAGCCGGTGAAGCCGCGAATGTCGAGGATGACGATGGCCGCCTCGCGTTCCTCGGCGTCGCCGGCCACCACCGATTCCGGCGACGTGACGATGGCGCGCTCCACATCGGCCGGCAGGAAGCGGCGGATCTCCTCGCGCTCGATCTGCTCCAGCGTCGCCGCCGCCAGAAGCCGCTTAGCCCGAACGAGGGCAAGCGCCAGGACGGTGGTGAGGACGAGGATCGCGACGATCTTGTCGATCTCGGCGCCGACCAGAATGCCGTCGCCATGGATATAGGCGACGAAGCTGCGGGTGATGGCGTCGGTGCCCTCGGCGTCGATGGCATAGAGCGTCAGGCCGACCCAGCCGAGCGCCGCGGCGGCGCCGGTGGCCAGCACCCAGGCCGGATCGAAGCGGAAGGCGCGAATGGCGATGAAGACGAAGACATACATCACCGTCGGCGCCTTCAGCGAGAAGCTGGCGCCCTGGCCGTACTGGACGTGGAAGTACCAGACGAGACCGTAGAGCAGCGCGATGTCGACCAGGACCGACAGGCCGAGAAACCAGGCCGGCAGGCGGATCCGGTACGACAGGAACAGCCGCAGGGCGGTGAAGCAGAGATAGACGGCGAGGCTGATCGGCACCGGATGCTGCATCTCGCCGTCCACCGGACGCGGCGAGACGAGATAAAGCGCGGTGATGAACAGGCCGATGGCGAGTTGGACCCAGCCGATCAGCCGTTCGCTGTGGATTTCGAAGCGATCCACGACCTCGCGGACGCGATCGGGAATGGCGCGGTTGGATTCGCGCCGGGCGAAGGGCGCCAGCAGCTTGTTTCGGTCGCTCACGTCGGTTTCGCCCGGTAACTGGCGCTCATGAACGATCCGTCCCCGGCTGTGGTCATTGCGGTTGATCCGTCACGGCGGTAGACGGGCGCGGTTTCCCTCGGGGACACGCGCGCTTGCGTCAGGGCCGGAAAATGGCCAGTGTGTTCCGGTCGAGCAGGGTCGGAGCGGCAGGAGTATCTGATGAAAGCCCGGCCTCCGCGCGTTCTCATCTACAGTCACGACACCTACGGTCTCGGCCATCTGCGCCGCTGCCGGGTGATCGCGCAGGCCCTGGTGGCGCACCGGCCCGACATCTCGATCCTCATCGTAGCAGGCTCGCCCGTCGTCGGCTCGTTCAGTTTTCCGCCACAGGTGGATTTCATCCGCGTGCCGGGCGTCGTCAAGCTCGGCGCCGACACCTATGCGCCGTCCAATCCGGGCCTGTCGCTGGAGGATCTGACCGAGATCCGCAGCGCGATCATCCGCTCGACCGCCGAAATCTTCGATCCCGACATCTTCATTGTCGACAAGGAGCCGCTCGGCATGCGCGGCGAGGTCGAGGCGACGCTGCATCACCTCAAGACCACTGGCGCCCGGCTGGTGCTGGGATTGCGCGACATCATGGACGAGCCGTCGCGGCTGATCGAGGAATGGACCCGCAAGGAGGCCTTCGGCGCGGTCGAGAACCATTACGACGACATCTGGATCTACGGGCTGCCGGAAATCTGCGATCCGCTGGCCGATATCGGCGTCTCCGACGCGGTGCGCCGCAAGGCGACCTTCACCGGCTATCTGCAGCGCGCGGACGAGCCCTCGGGCGCGCTGCCGGATCGCATCCGGATCGGCGAGCGACCCTATGTGCTGGTCACCACCGGCGGTGGCGGCGACGGTGCCCAACTGGTGGACTGGGTGCTGCGGGCCTACGAGACCGATCCGTCGATCGGCGTGCGGGCCAAGATCGTCCTCGGCCCCTTCATGGAGACCGGCTACCAGACGGATTTCCAGCGCCGCGCGGCCCGGCTCGACAGCGTCGACCTGATCACCTTCGCCGCCAGCATCGAGCCGTTGATCGAGCGTGCCGCCGGCATGGTCGCGATGGGCGGCTACAACACGTTCTGCGAGATCCTGTCCTTCGACAAGCCGGCCGTGGTCGTGCCGCGCCGCCAGCCCCGGCTGGAGCAGTATATCCGCGCCTCGCAGGCGCAGGAGCTGGGCCTGATCGCCATGCTGCTGGACGACGAGATCGCCAATCCCGGCGCCATGGCCGATGCCATCCGCGCGCTGCCGGGACAGGCGCGACCGCGTTCGGTGGCGGTGGACGGCATTCTCGACGGCTTGAAGACGATCTGCGAGCTGGCCGACGGCTACATTGCCGCCGGGCGCCATTCGGGCAGCGCCAGCCGCGGCGCCTCCGATGGCGACGAATGGGCGCTTGCCCGGACCCTGCCCAAGACCGGCACTGCATGAACATCGCGTTCTACGCGCCGATGAAATCTCCCGATGATCCACGGCCATCCGGCGACCGCACCGTGGCGCGTGGCCTGATCGACGCACTGCGGCTGGCCGGCCACGGCGTCGTGGTGCCGTCGCGCTTTCGCAGCCACGATCGCGGCGACCCGGCGCGGCAGGCGCGGCTGCAGGCGGTCGGCGACCGTCTGGCCGAGCGGCTGCTGCGGCAGGGCAGGGTTGCGAGGCCCCGGATCGACCTCTGGTTCACCTACCATCTCTACCACAAGGCGCCGGACTGGCTGGGGCCGCGCGTCGCCACGGCGCTCGGCATTCCCTATGTCGTCGCCGAAGCCTCGGTCGCCGGCAAGCAGCACGGCGGGCGCTGGGCACAGGGGTTCGAGGCCAGCCTCGCGGCTCTGTCGCGCGCCGACCTCGTCATCGGGCTCAATCCGGCGGACAAGGCAGGGGTCATGCCCTGGCTCGGGGCCGAGACCGCCTATCGGGCGCTGCCGCCCTTCGTCGATACGCAGCCCTGGCGGGCGTCGGCCGGGCGGCGCACCGACACCCGCGCGGCATTGGCTGCACGCCATGGCCTGTCGCCGGACCGGCCCTGGCTGATCGTTGCGGCGATGATGCGCGAGGACCAGAAGCTCGCCTCCTACCGCCTGCTGGCGGAAGCTCTCGGCCGGCTCGACGGCGCGGCCTTCGACGTCCTCATCGTTGGCGCCGGCCCGGCCGAGCCGCAGGTGCGCCTTGCCTTCGCCGGCCTGTCCTGCCGGGTGGCGTTCCATGGTGCCGCGGCGCCGCAAGAGATGCCCGACCTTCTCGCCGCGGCCGATCTCGCCGTCTGGCCGGCGATCAAGGAATCCTGGAGCATGGCGCTGCTCGAGGCGCAGGCGGCGGGGCTCCCAGCGGTGGCCGGCAACAGCGGCGGCGTCTCCGGCATCGTCGAGGACGAAATCACGGGATTGCTGACGCCGGAGGGCGATGCGGAGGCCTTTGCCGCCGCGGTGTGTCGGCTGCTCGATCCGGGACTGCGGACCCGCATGGGCACAGCGGCGTACCGGCGGGCGGAGCGGTACCATTCGCTGGCGGCGGCCTCCGCGGCGCTCGACGCAGCGCTGTCCGACACGCTTGGGCGGCCCACACCAACTGGAAAGGCGAAGACGGCCTGATGCGCGTTCTCTTTCATGTCCAGCATCTGCTGGGCGTCGGCCATCTGCGGCGCGGCGAACTCCTCACCAATGCCATGGCCCGGCGCGGCATGGAGGTGACGGTGGCGCTCGGCGGCATGCCGGTCGCGGAAATGCCCTTCGCCAATGCCGAGGTGGTGCAGTTGCCGCCGACCCATATCGACGGCGCCAACTTCAAGACGCTCTACGATGCCGAGGGCGAACCAATCACCGACGCATGGCGTGCGGCCCGGCGCGACGCGCTGCTGGCGCTCTATGAGAAGGTCCGGCCGGACGTCGTGCTCCTGGAGATGTTTCCCTTCGGGCGCTGGCGGTTCAATTTCGAGCTGGTGCCGCTGCTGGAGCGGGCCTCGCGCGACAAGCCGCGGGTCAAATGCGTGACCTCGGTGCGCGACATCCTGGTCGAGACCAAGCATGCCGAGCGGGCCGCCAGGGGCGCCGCACTGGCGCGCGAGCATCTCGACGCCGTGCTCGTCCATTCCGATCCGTCGCTCTTCACCTTCGCCGAGACCTATCCCCATGCCGGCGAGATCGACGATCTCATCCGCTATACCGGCTATGTCACCGAGCCGGCCGAGCGCAGCGCGGCGCCGGACAATGGCGAGGTGATCGTGTCGGCCGGCGGCGGCGCGGCCGCCGGCGCTTTGATGCGCACGGTGATGGCAGCGCGGCCGCGCACGCCGCTCGCCGACCGGGTCTGGCGCTTCCTGGCCGGGCCGCGCATGGCCGAGGACGAGTTCCAGGCGCTGGCGGCGCTGGCCGACGAGACCACCATCGTGAAGCGCTTCGAGACCAACTTCCAGGAACGGCTCGACGGCTGCGCCCTGTCGATCTCGCAGGCTGGCTACAACACGGTGATGAACCTCCTGCGCGCCGAAGCCCGGGCTGTCGTCGTGCCCTATGACGAGGGCGAGGAGACCGAGCAGTGGTTCCGCTCCGAGCGCATGGGGAAGATGGGGCTCCTGTCGGTGGTGCCGACCTCGCGCCTGTCGGCCGAGAGCATGGCGGCTGCGGTGACCGAGGCCTGGCAGCGGGAGGCGGGGACGCGCCCCGCGATCGATCTGGAGGGCGCGGCGAACGCAGCGGCGACGATCGCCGCCATGGCCGGCGGCGCGGGCGAGTGAGCCGCGGCGGGCAGCCCGACGCAAAATCTGCATGACTTGCCGCGCGGTTCCGTGCTGCAATCGCAACGCCCGTGCGCGAGCGACCACGCCGCGGAGCCGAAGAGGTGGAATGAGCGGATGCCAGGGGGAAGCGGTGCCTCGGTGCTGGACCGGCCGATAGACACGCCGGACCGGCCCGCATCGGTCGCCGCGCGACCATTGCTTGCGATCGAGAACCTGTCCGTCGAGTTCCAGTCGATGGCCGGGACGGTGAAGGCCGTCAGCGGCCTGTCGCTCAGCGTCGGTGCGGGCCGCACCGTGGCGCTGGTCGGGGAATCGGGCTCCGGCAAGACCGTGACGTCCCAGGCCATTCTCGGCCTTCTGCCGAAAAGCGCGGTGATCACGGGCGGCAGCATCCATTTCGACGATCCGTTGCAGGGCCCGATCGACCTCGCCGCCCTGTCGCCGCGCAGCCCGCGCTTCCGGGCGGTGCGCGGGCAGTCGATCTCGATCGTCTTCCAGGAGCCGATGACCTCCTTCTCGCCGCTGCACACGCTCGGCGACCAGATCGGCGAGGTGCTGGAGGTGCACGGTCGCGCCACCGGCGCCGAAGCGCGCGAGCGGACCATCGAGACCTTGCGGCTGGTGCGGTTTCCCGAGCCCGAACGGGCGCTGAAATCCTATCCCTTCGAGCTGTCGGGCGGGCTGCGCCAGCGGGCGATGATCGCCATGGCGCTGATCTGCAAGCCGGCGCTGCTGATCGCCGACGAGCCGACGACGGCGCTCGACGTGACGTTGCAGGCGCAGATCATCAAGCTGCTGCGCGAAATGCAGGGCGAGCTCGGCATGGCGGTGCTGCTGATCACCCACGATCTCGGCGTCGTCGCCAACCTGGCCGAGGACGTCGTGGTGATGCATCATGGCAAGGTGGTGGAGTCCGGGTCGTCCGGGACGATCTTCGCCAATCCGCAGCACCCCTATCTGATCTCGCTGATGAAGGCGGTGCCCGATCTCGACCAGACGGAATCGCCCCGGCTGAAGCCGATCCGCGAGATCAAGGTGGATGCGGGCGCGCTGATGCGGCGCGAGCAATCGGGCGTGGTCGGTGCGCCGCTGCTGGAGCTGAAGAGGGTCGCCAAGAGCTTTTCCCGGCGCGGCGACCGGCGGCTGTTCTCCAGCGCGCCGGCGCCCAGCATCCATGCGCTGAAGGACGTCTCGCTGACCATCCGGCGCGGCGAATGCCTCGGCCTCGTCGGCGAATCCGGCTCCGGCAAGACGACGCTCGCCCGCGCCATCATGCAGGCGGTGCAGGTCGACAGGGGCGAAATGCTGTTCGATACGCCCGACGGGCCCCTCGACCTGGTCACGGCCGACCGCAGCCAGCTCTTCGCGGTCCGCAACCGGCTGCAATATGTCTTCCAGGACCCGTTCTCGTCTCTCGATCCGCGCATGACGGTCGGGGCGATCCTCGCCGAACCGCTGGAGATTCACGCGGTTTGCGACCGGGCGGAGCGGCGCGTGCGCGTCGAGCGGCTGCTGGCCGCCGTCGGGCTGGAGCCGCAGCATGCCGGCCGCTATCCGCACAGCTTCTCCGGTGGCCAGCGCCAGCGGATCGGCATCGCCCGCGCCCTGGCGCTGGAGCCGGAATTCCTGATCTGCGACGAGCCGGTGGCCGCGCTCGACGTATCGGTGCAGGCGCAGATCCTCAATCTGCTCAAGGATCTGCAGCGCCTGTGCGGCCTGACCTACCTGTTCATCTCGCACAATCTGGCGGTGGTGAACTATGTCGCCGACCGCATCGCGGTGATGTGCGACGGCGAGATCGTCGAACTGGCGCCGCGCGCGGCGTTCTTCGAGGACGCCCTGCATCCCTATACGCAGATGCTGATGCAGGCGGTGCCGCACGCCGATCCGCAGCGCCCGCTGGATTTCGCCCATCTGCCGCCGGTGGGCGAGATCGGCCAGCGCAACTGGCCGGCGCCGTTCACGGCCGAGCCCGGCGTCGCCCGGCCGCTGCTGGAGGCCCGGCCGGGGCATTTCGTGCGGGCCGCCAATCTCGACTTCCTCGCCGGACGGCCAGCGCCGGCGACGGAGCGGCGCTGACATGGCTGCAGCGGACGAACTCGACGAGAGCATCTTCCGCTATGTCTGGCGCCATTCACGGCCCCAGCAGATCTGGCTGTTCGCCGTGCTCCTGGTCTCGTTGCCATTCCTGTATCTGACGCTCGACCTGCCGAAGCGGATCGTCAACGGGCCGATCCAGGGTGACTGGGCCCCAGGCCAGACCGAGACGCTGTTCGCGGTCTCGCTGCCGCTACCGGGCTTTCTGGGCGGCGGCGAACTGGCGCTGTTCGACGGCGTCGAATTGGATCGGCTCGGCGTGCTTCTGTGGCTGAGCCTGACCTTCCTGTTCTTCGTGATCGTCAACGGGCTCTTCAAATTCTATCTGTCGAACTACAAGGGCCGGCTCGGCGAGCAGCTTCTGCGGCGGCTGCGCTTCCAGCTCGTCGATCTGGTGCTGCGGTTCCCGACCACCCGCTTCAAGCAGGTGCGCGGCCCCGAGATCTCCTCGATGATCAAGGACGAGACCGAGCCGGTGGGCGGCTTCGGCGGCAGTGCCTTCGCCGACCCGGCCCTGCTGCTCAGCCAGGCTGGCACCGGTCTCTTCTTCATCTTCCTGCAGAATGTCTGGCTCGGCGCGGTGGCCGGCGGCGTCGTGCTCCTGCAGCTCATCCTGATCCCGCAGATGCGCCGGCGGCTGGTCAGGCTCGCCCGGGCCCGGCAGCTCACCGCCCGGCTCCTGTCGGGCCGGATCGGCGAGATCGTCGAGAGCATTCCCTCGATCCGTACCAACGACACCTCCAACTGGGAGCGCGCCGAGCTCGGCAGCCGGCTCGGCCGCATCCTGTCGATCCGCTACGACTTCTTCCGCTGGAAGTTCTTCGTCAATTTCATCAACAACCTGCTGGCGCAGATCACCCCCTTCATCTTCTATCTGGCCGGTGGCTATCTGGTGATCGCCGGGCGGCTCGATATCGGCCAGCTCGTGGCGGTCATCGCCGCCTACAAGGAGCTGCCGGGGCCGCTGAAGGAGCTGATCGCCTGGGACCAGTTCCGGGTCGACGTGCAGTCGAAATACGCCCAGATCCGCGAGCAGTTCGTGATGGGCAATCTGATCTCGTCCGACGTCCAGAAGCTGTCCTACGAGACGCCGCCGCGGATCGAGCGGGAGATCGCCATCTCGGGCCTGCGCATCGCCGACGATTCAGGCAACGACCTCCTCGAGCCGACCAGCCTGCGGCTGGGGCCGGGCGAAGCGATCGCCGCCTCGGGGCCGATCGGTGGCGGGGCCGAATATCTGGCCGAGGCCCTGGTGCGGCTGGCCGACGCCGCGTCGGGTCGCATCAGCATCGACGGCCATGCGCTGGACGGACTGCCCGACGCCTTCGTCGGGCGGCGCATCGCCTATGCCACCTCGGGGCTGTATTTCCCGCAGATGTCGATCCGCGACGCGCTGGTCTACGGCTTGCGCCATGCGCCGCTGGTGCCGGCGGGCGGGGACCGCGCCGCCAGCGAGGCGCGCCGGCTCGAAGCTCGGGCGTCGGGCAACAGCGACCTCGACGTCGACGGCGACTGGATCGACTACGCGGCGGCCGGCATCACCGGGCCCAACGAGCTGCACGGCCGGCTCGCGCAGGTGCTGGACGTCGCCGATTTCCGCATCGACATCGCCCGGCTCGGACTGCGCAACCGGGTGCCGGCGGACCTGCCGGAGGAGACCTGCGAGCATGTCCTGAAGGCCCGCGGGCGCTTCCGCGAACGGCTCGCGGAAGGCGGCGACGAGGTCTATTTCGAATCCTTCGATCCGGCCCGCTATTCCGACTATGCGACGGTCCTGGAGAACATCATCTTCGGCATCGCCCTGCCGGAGGCCGCAGAGGAGATGCCGCTGGCCGCCCGGCCGCAGATGGTCGCCGTCCTGGAGGAGGCGGGGCTCGACGACCTCTTGCACGCGATGGGCCGGCAGATCGCCGAGACGGTGATCGAGATCTTCGGCGATCTGGCGCCGGACAGTCCGCTGATGGACAATGTCGACCTGATGACGCCGGAAGAGGTCGACGGCTACAAGGCGGCGCTGCGGCGCGCCGCGACCGACGGCAGCGCCAGCGAGCGGCGGCGCGACCGGCGCGCCTTCCAGGAGCTGGCCTTCGGCTATATCGAGCCCCGGCATCGGCTCGGACTGCTCGACGACGACATCAAGGCGGCGGTCCTGTCGGCCCGCGCGCGGCTTCTGGAGCGCATGGATCCCGAGCTTGCCCAGGCGGTGTCGATGCATGTGCCGGGCGCGATCAACCCGGCCGCCAGCTTCCAGGACAACATCCTCTTCGGCCGCGTGGTCGACCGCTACGCCGAGGCCTCGGCGCGCATCAACGAGGTGCTGGTGGCGACCCTGCGCGAGACCGGCCTGTCGCAGACGGTGTTCGAGATCGGGCTGGATTTCGACGTGGGCAGCGGCGCCAAGCGGCTGTCGTCGGGCCAGCAGCAGAAGCTGGCGCTTGCCCGGGCACTGCTCAAGCGCGCCGATCTCCTGGTTCTCAACCGGCCGCTGTCGTCACTTGACGGGGAGAGCCAGCGGGAGACTATTGTGCGTGTCCTCGCATCGCGTGCGGCACTCGGCATCGAACGGCAGACGATCTTCTGGGTCCTGAGCCATGCCGAACATGCGGAGCTCTTCGACCGGAGACTGGAATTCAAGGACGGGCGCATGATCACGAACTCGACGGGGGCCGGCACGCGTCCGCACGAGTCCGATGCGGCGCGCGACGACGCCGAAGTGGCCGGATGACCGAGAGGACGACGTGACACTGCTCAAATCTGAAATGGACCTGCTTCGTTCGGTCCCGATCTTTGCCGGCATGGAACCCAGCCGGCTGAAGCTCATCGCCTTCACCTCGGATTCGATCGCCTATCGCCAGGGACAGGTCATGTGCCGGCAGGGCGAGCGCGGCGATTCCGCCTATGTCATCGTCGCCGGCAAAGCGGATGTCTCGATCGAGACGGAAGACGGCGACTTCGTGGTGGCGACGCTCGGACCCGGCGACGTGGTCGGCGAGATCGCCATCCTGTGCGATACGCCGCGCACCGCGACCGTCACGGCGAAGAGCGACGTCTCGGCCCTGCGGGTGCGTAAGGAATGCTTCCTGCAATTGCTGCGCCAGTTCCCGGAGATCGCCGCCGAGGTGATGCGCGGACTGGCCGAGCGCCTGACCCACATGAACCAGGAACTGGTGGCGGCGCGCAACCGGGCCGCCATCGCTCCGGACACCGCAGATTGAGCCGGTTCGAGCTCACCGTCTGGGGCGCACGCGGCAGCATACCGGCCCCGGCGGCGGCCAATACCCGCTACGGCAGCGACACAAGCTGCGTCGAGGTGCGCTGCGGCGACCGAGTGCTGGTCTTCGACGCGGGCACCGGCATCGTGGGCTGCGGGCGCAAGCTCTACGAGGAGCAGGTCGGCGAGATCGACATCCTGCTCACCCATTGCCATTTCGACCACATCATCGGCCTGCCCTTCGTGATCCCGCTCTACAAGGACCACGCGGCGGTGCGCATCCATGCCGGCCATTTCCTCGACGACACGACCTGCCGGGACATGGTCGAGCGGTTCATGCGGCCGCCCTATTTCCCGGTGACGCCGAAGCAGTTCGCCGCCCATATCGACTATCGTGACTTCCGTCCGCCCGCGGTTCTCGACCTCGGCGACGGCATCGTCGTGCGCACGGTCCGCCTCAACCATCCGAACGGGGCGGTCGGCTACCGGGTCGATTTCGAGGGCCGCTCGATCTGCTACATCACCGATACCGAGCACGAGCCGGGCACGCGCGACGAGGCGGTCGCCGCCTTCGTCGCCGGGGCGGAGGTGATGATCTACGATTCCACCTACAGCGACGAGGACATGGCGAAGTACCGCGGCTTCGGCCACTCCACCTGGCAGGAGGGGGTGCGCCTGTGCCAGGCCGGCGGCATCGACAGGCTGGTCATCTTCCACCACGACGTCCTGCGGACAGATGCTTCGCTGGCAAAGCTGGCCGAGGAGGCGCAGGCGCATTTCGCCGGCGCGCGGATCGGGGCGACCGGCCTGACGCTGGCGATCGGCGACGACGGAACGGTAACGGAAAGTCACGACGATGGGACTGGCCAAGCAGGTTGACGACTGGCTGCTGAAGCAGTCGCTGGGCAAGGCCGGCATCGAGACGATCTTTCGCGATCTCTGTCTGCGCCTGACCGGCATCGGCGTGCCGATCGCGCGGGCGCGGCTGAACTGGCCGACCCTGCATCCGCTGTTTCGCGCCGAGATGGTCAAGTGGCATCGCGACGAGGATGTCGGGATCGAGCATTTCCACCACCAGGACGCCAATACCGACGCGTGGCAGCGCAGTCCGCTGCGCTACATGGTGGAGGCCGACATGCCGGTGCTGCGGCGGCGCCTCTCGGGCCCCGGAAAGCTCCTGGATTTCGCCATTCTGGAGGAGCTCGCGGCGGCCGGCTACACAGACTACATCGCCCTGAAGACCGAATTCTCGCAACCGGGCGCCTACAGCGAGCTGCAGGCGCGCGGCGTCATCGTGATCTGGGCGAGCGACCGGGCGAGCGGCTTCACCGACGAGGATCTCGACATCCTGCAGGAAATCCAGCTCACCTTCGCGCTGGTCTGCAAGACGATCATCCAGTCCCAGATCATGACCAACATCGTCGAGACCTATCTGGGCCGCAAGGCCGGCCGCAGCGTGCTCGACGGCAATATCCGGCTCGGCGACGGTGCCACGACGAAGGCGCTGGTGTGGTATTCGGACCTGCGCGATTCCACGCGGCTGACCGGCACGCTCGACAGCGATTCCTTCCTGAAGCTCCTCAACGACTATTTCGAATGCGCGACCCGGCCGGCGATCGAGGCGGGCGGCGAGGTGCTGGCCTTCATCGGCGATGCGGTGCTGGTGATCTTTCCGCTCGGCGACGGGCCGATCGACGGGCCGGGTATAACGGCCGAGGTGCAGCAGGCAGTGGCCCAATCCTTCGCGCTGCGCGATGCGACCAACGCAGCGCGCCGCGAGCGGGGCCTCGATCTCATCGAGTTCGGCGTCGGCCTGAATGTCGGCAGCGTCGTCTTCGGCAATATCGGCGTGCCCGAGCGGCTGGCCTTCACGGTGATCGGCTCGACGGTGACCGAGGTCGAGCGCATCGAGAAGCTGACCAAGACCGTGGAAACCAACGTGCTCGCCAGCGCCGAGGTCGCGGCCCTGTCGCCGGGCGACTGGGTCTCGGTCGGCACGCATGCGCTGAACGGCGTGGAGCGCCGCATGGAGCTGTTCACGTCGCGCCGGAACGCTTCCGCAAGCGCTGCGACGCCGGTGCGCGCCGTCTCCTGAGCCCTGTCGGAGCCGCGTCGGGTGCGGCGCGGGTCAGTGGTGGTGGTGCGGATCGACGGCGTCGCGCAGCCCGTCGCCGACGAAGCTGAAGGCCAGCACCGTCAGGATGACCGGCACCATCGGCAGGAGCAGCCAAGGATAGAGCGCCACCGCCTCGATGTTCTGGGCTTCCGACAAGAGGACGCCCCAGCTGGTGATCGGTGGCCTGAGGCCGAGACCGAGGAAGGACAACGCCGTCTCCGCCAGGATCATCGTCGGGATCGACAACGACGCCGAGGCGATGAGATGGCTCATGAAGTTCGGCAGCAGGTGGCGGAAGATGATCCGGCGCGGACGGGCGCCGAGCATTTCGGCCGCGACGACGAAATCTTCCTCGCGCAGGGCGAAGAGCTTGGAGCGCACGGCGCGGGCAAGGCCCGGCCAGTCGAGCAGGGCGAGGATCAGCGTGATGCCGAAATAGATCAGCAGCGGGCTCCAGGTGACCGGCAGGGCGGCCGACAGGGCCAGCCACAGCGGCAGTTCGGGCAGCGAGCGCAGGATTTCCGTTACCCGCTGCACGACGGAATCGATCCAGCCGCCGAAATAGCCGGCAAGGCCGCCGATGGTGATGCCGAGGATGAAGCTGAGGGTCACCCCGACGAGGCCGACGGTGAGCGAGATGCGGGCGCCGCTGAGAATGCGCGAGAGCATGTCGCGGCCGAGCCGGTCGGTGCCCAGGAGGAACAGGCTGCCGCCTTCCGGCGGGCAGACCAGATGCCGGTCGCCAGAGACCAGCCCCCAGAATTCGTAGGGGTCGCCCTGGCAGAAGAAACGCAGCGGCAGCGGCTGGCTGGTGTCGGGCGTGTATTCGCGCTGCAGGGTGTCGAGGTCGAGGTTGAAATCGAGCGGATAGACGAAGGGCCCGACGAAGCTGCCCTCGTGGAACAGATGCACGGCCTGCGGCGGCGCGAAGATGAAGTCGGTGTGCCGGCTTTGCATGTCGTAGGGCGCCAGGAACTCGACCACGAGGATCGAGAGATAGCTGACGACGAGGAACGCCAGCGACACCACGGCCACGCGGTGGCGCAGGAAGCGCCACCAGATCAGCCGCGACTGCGAGGCCTCCATATAGGCCAGCGACACGGTCGAGCCGACCGCGACCGTGGCTTCGGAATCGAAGGGTTCGCGCGAGACGAAATGCGGCGTCTCGCTCATCGGACGGTGGTCTTTCCGAGCCGGATGCGCGGATCGAGAATGGCCAGCAGCACGTCGGAGACGAACATGCCGGCCACCGTCAGAAGGGCGAGGAACATCAGGAAGGAGCCGGCGAGGAACATGTCCTGGCTGCGCAGCGAGGACAGGAGCATCGGCCCGGTGGTGGGCAGCGACATGACCGCCGAGATGATCACCGAACCGGAGACGATCTGCGGCAGCAGGCTGCCGAGGTCGGCGATGAAGGGATTGAGCGCCATCCGCAGCGGGTATTTCAGCAGCACCCGGTGTTCCGGCAGGCCCTTGGCGCGGGCGGTGACGACATATTGCCGGTTCAGCTCGTCCAGGAGATTGGCGCGCAGGCGGCGGATCATGCCCGCGGTGCCGGCCGTGCCGATGACCAGCACCGGCACCCACAGATGCGACAGGACGGAGCCGACCTTGTCCAGCGTCCACGGCGCGTCGATGTAGCGGGGGTCCATCAGTCCGCCGATCGAGGTGCCGAACCAGACATTGGCCAGATAGAGCAGGATCAGCGCCAGCAGGAAGTTCGGCGTGGCGAGGCCGAGAAAGCCGAGGAAGCTCAGGCCATGGTCGCCCCAGCTGTATTGGTGTGTGGCGGAATAGATGCCGATCGGGAAGGCGACCAGATAGACGAAGATGACCGTCGCCACGTTGAGCAGCAGCGTCAGCGGCATGCGCTCGCCGACGATGTCGGCGACGGGCTGGTTGTACTCGAAGGAATAGCCGAGATCGCCCTGCATCAGCCCGGTCACCCAGACGAGATACTGCTCCCACAAGGGCTTGTCCAAGCCGTACTGCTCGCGCAGGAAGGCGATCTTGTCGACGGTGACGTTCTCGCCCTGGGCGCGGATCTCGGCGATGTAGCTGGTCAGGTAGTCGCCCGGCGGCAGCTGGATGATGACGAAGACCAGCACGCTGATCGCCAGCAGCGTCCAGGCCATGGTGACGAGGCGGCCGGCGAGATAGCGGATCATCCGTGTTTTCCTGCCAGGGCGGACGCGCCGCAATCGAACCAGAACCCGTCCGGATGGTAGATGCCGAAATAGGCGCCGGGCTCGTAATTGTAGACGCCGCGCTCGGGCACGTTGTTGAGCGTGTCCGCCACGGCGACGATCTGGTCGACGCCGGCGACGATGCCGATCGTATAGACCTGATCGGCGGAAATCCGCAGCATCCGGCCCCAGATGTCGGCGCGCTCGGCGTCGTCGTCGGTTCGCATCCAGCGCTTGCGCAGGGCGGCGAGTTCGCGCAGCGGCGCCAGCGCCTCGCTGCCGCCGATCGCCTCGCCGCCTTCGCCGCCGGTCTCGGTCTGCATGCCGAAGGACGGCCATTGCAGCTGTTCGGCCGTCGAGGGGGCGAGTTCGGCCGGATCCGTCGCGGGCGTCGGCACGCCGTTGTCGAGCCCGGTCCACACCGACATCAGCGTCGAGCCCGCCTTGATGCGGTTGCGGAAGACCTCGCGCTGGGATTCGCGGATCAGCAGATCGATGCCGAGCCGGCGCCAGTCGTCGTGGATCAGCTGCAGGACGTCGCTCTGTTCGCGGCTTTCGCCGGCGGTCTCGACGACGATGCGCATCTGGCGCCCGTCGGGCAACAAGCGCAGGCCGCCCCGGCTCTCGCGCCCCAGCCCGAGTTCGTCGAGCAGCGCATTGGCCGCGTCCGGATCGTAGCCGGCCCACATTGTCGGCAGCTGCGGATCGAACAGGGTCGAGCGGGGCAGGACGGTGTTTCCGCCGGGCACGGCAAGACCATAGAAGATCGCCTTGTTGATGTCGTCGCGGTTGATCGCCAGGGACAGCGCCCGCCGGAAATTGGCGTCCTGGATCAGCCGGCGCCAGGCCGGATCCTTGACGTTGAGATTGGGATAAAGCGTGACATGGGAACCGCGGCCGGATTCCCAGCGACGGACCTCGAAGCCGCCGCGCGCCTCGGCCCGCTTCAGGAACGGATAATTGGGAAAGCTGAGATAGGCGGCCTGCAGATCGGCCTCGCCATTGGCCACCTTGGCCGGGATCAGGTCGGCATTGGCGATCGTCAGGGCGACGGTGTCGATATAGGGCAGCTGGCGCCCCTGCGCGTCGACGCGGTGGAAATAGGGGTTGCGGGTGAACATCAGCCGTTCGGAGGGTGGCTCGGTGGCCAGCTTCCACGGCTGCAGCGTGGGCAGAGCCGGATTGTCGTTGCGGTGGCCGCGGTCCATCTTGAAATGCAGCGCCGCCCAGTTGCGCTGGCCTTCCGCCTCGACCCGCGCCGCCAGTTCGTCCGGGTCGGCATAGGCCTCGTGGAACTGCTTGAGGTAATGGGCCGGCCGGTAGAGCTCGAAGGGCAGGGCGGCGGCCTGGGTCGCCAGGAAGTTCGGGTTCGGCTTCGCCCATTCGTAGCGAATTTCGTAAGGCCCCGGGAAGGTCACACGGGGTGGCTTGCCCTCAACCAGCAACTCGCCGGGAATGCCGAACCGCGCGATCTGCGGGTTCTGCGCCATGTCCTCCCAGAAATAGCGGAAATCCTCGGCGGTGAACGGCGCGCCGTCGGACCATTTCATGCCGGGCCGCAGATGGAAGGTGAAGATGCGCCCGTCCTCGACCTCGAAACGCTCGGCGATGTCGGGCACAAAGGTGTAGTCTTCGTCATAGCCGACGAGGCGGGCATAGCCGAAGACCGACAGGGTGCGGGTGTCCTTGGCGCTGCCGCCGATCATCCGCAGGGTGCCGCCGAGCCGGTCGGCGGGGCAGCCGGCGTCGACAGGCATGACCAGCGGACGCTCGGGCAGGCGCTGGGACACCGGCGGCAGGTCCCCGGCACTCACCGCGGCCTGCAGCGCGGCAGGCTCGCCGAAGGTCGCGCCGGATGTGTCCGCGGCGGTCTGCTCGGCCAGAGCCGGCGCCCAGAGGATCGCCGTCCAGAGGAGGGCCATGCCGGCGAGCGCTCCCTGCCGAATTGCTCGCTGCTGCCGTGTGGATCGATGCATGGAGGGGCCCTTGTCTGCGGCCTCAGTAAGCTGTGCGCCCGCCGGCTTGTCAAACCGCCGGCGGCGGGAAAGCGTGGGCATCTCGCTGCGCGCGCAGCATCACGGGGCGACGCTCCGGCCAGAGCCGCAAACGCACGGGTTGCGAGCCGCCGGCCATGTGACTAGATGGCCCGCATCCGGCCCGCCTTCCGGCGGGGAACGGGCACCTGCCGGTCACCCTCGGCCAGTGCCGGACGCTGTCGTAAGGACCGACCACCATGGCAGGACGCATCGCCACGATCGTCAAGGGGTATCCGCGGCTGTCGGAGACCTTCATCGCCCAGGAGATCGCCGGGCTCGAGGATCGCGGCGTCGCGCAGTTCATCGTGTCGCTGCGCCAGCCGGCGGAGAAGCGGGTTCATCCGGTGCATCGGCGGATCGCCGCCGAGATCCTCTATCTACCGGAATATCTGAAGGACGATCCGGCGCGGGTGCGGGCCGGCCGTGCCTTTGCCGAGCGCCAGCCGGGCTATCAGGTGGCGCGGGCGATGTTCGAGGCCGATCTGAAGCGCGACCCGACCGCCAACCGCCACCGGCGCTTCGGGCAGGCCTGCGTCCTCGCCCATGAACTGCCCGACGACATTAACTGGCTGCACACCCATTATCTGCACACGCCGGCCTCGGTGACGCGTTATGCCGCGACGATCCGCGGGATCGGCTGGTCGTTCTCCGCCCACGCCAAGGACATCTGGACCTCGCAAACCTGGGAGCTGACCGAGAAGCTGGGCTCGGCCGCCTTCGGGGTCACCTGCACGCAGGTCAATCTCGACTATCTGCAGTCGCTGGCCCCCGAGCCCGGGCGCGTCGAGCTGGTCTATCACGGGCTCGACCTGTCCGGCATCGAGCCGCCGGAGCGGGAGGCGCGCGGCGAGCGCCCGTTCCGCATCGTGTCGGTCGGCCGCACGGTGGAGAAGAAGGGGTTCGGCGACCTGATCCGCGCGCTCGCACGGCTGAAGGATCGCGACTGGACCTTCGATCATGTCGGCGGCGGCGCAATGACCGCCAGGCTGCAGCAGCAGGCCGACAAGGCCGGGATTGGCGACCGCATCACCTGGCACGGCAGCCGCGAGCGCGAGCATGTCTTCGGGCTGCTGGCGCGCTCGGACCTGTTCGTCCTGCCCTCGCGCATCGCCCGCAGCGGCGACCGCGACGGCCTGCCGAACGTCCTGATGGAGGCGCAGGCGCACCGCCTGCCGGTGGTCTCCACCAAGGTTTCGGCGATCCCGGAACTGGTCGAGGACGAACGCACCGGCCTGCTCGTTGAGCCGCGCGATCCCAGGGCGCTGGGCGCGGCGATGGCGCGGCTGATGGACGATCCGGATCTCGCCGCGCAGCTGGCGACGGCCGGCGAGCGCCGGGTGCGCGGACGCTTCTCGCCGAAGCCCGGCATCGACCGGGTGGCCGCGCTCCTGAAAGCGACGCCCGCCCGGAACGCCGCGTGAGCGCTGCCGATTTTCCACTGGCACGCCGGCAGCTGGACGCCGCCGGCGTCGCCGGCGTCGAGCTGGCCTTCTGGTGGCGCGACGACGACGCCAGGGGCGCGACGCCGGAGCTCGCGCGCCTTTTGGCGCAGCGCCGGGAGACCGGTGTGCCGCTGGCCCTGGCGGTGATCCCCGACAGGACCCGGCCGGATCTCCTCGATGGCATGACGGCGGACGACGACATCCGTCTGTTCCTGCACGGCTGGTGCCACGCCAACCACGCGCCGGCCGGCGAGAAGCGCGCCGAATTCGGCGATCATCGCCCGGCGGCGGCCATGCTGGAGGACATCAGCCGAGGCCGCGACCGGCTTGCCGCTCTTGCCGACGGGCGCTTCCTGCCGGTCTTCGTGCCGCCCTGGAACCGCATCGGCCCCGGCATCGCCGCCCGGCTGGGCGAAACCGGGCTGTCGGGCCTCTCCGTTTTTGCCAGACCGGCATCGCGCCATTGCGTCCACACCCATCTCGACCTGATGGACTGGCGCGCCGGCCGGGCGCAGGACGCCGCGACGCTCGACAGGCTGCTGGCCGCGCAGATCGCTGCACGGCTGGCGGGTGGGGGCGCAACGCCGGCCGGTATTCCGTCCGCCGCGCCGATGCGTCCGGACATGCCAACGGAGGCGCCAGCCCGCATGTCAGCCGGTGGCGCTGACCCCATCGCCGGTGAAACATCGGCCACGATTCCGTCCGCGGCGCGGATGCGCCCGGGCATGCCTGCGGAGGTGCCCGCGCGCACACCTGCCGGCGGTCCTGAGCCCGTTGGGGGAGCGCCCTCGGAGACCCAGCCGATCGGCCTCCTGACCCATCACCTGCAGCATGACGCGGCCGCGTGGGAGCGTCTCGCTGCGCTGCTCACGCAGCTTGCGCCACGCCCAGGCGTGGTGTGGCCAAAGCTGCCCGACCTGTTCGCCCTGCAACCGGTGACGAGACCCCGTAGCTGACGGCTGAAGGCCCTGCACGGCTGCCTCCGTGGAACGCCCGCTTCTTGGACGGCAGGTATGTCGTGCGGCAGCGGGCACCAAAGCATGTTGCCTGGACGCGGGTGACGCGCGGCGAACCTCTGGAGACCCTGGCAGAACAATTGCGCCGCGAGCGGCGAGGGCGACCGGCCATTGCGCAGCCGCACGAGGAACGACGACGTTCCGTCGCGCGCCGTCGCAGCAAATGACCACGAAGCTCTTCACGTGCCCTGAATGCGGCCTTGAGGCGAAAATCGTGTCGCGGGGCCCTTGTGCACGCGGCCCCGGCTTTGATAAGAGACCGGCGCGCTCGCAAGGCGCCGACCAATGCCTCGGTTGATTTGAAGCCGCGCCATCCGGACGCCCGTCGTCCCCACCGGCGCGACACCTTCGAACAGGATGGTCCCGACCGACGGGGCAACGGCCGGAGAGGTGGCAGAGTGGTCGAATGCACCGCACTCGAAATGCGGCATACGTGCAAGCGTATCGGGGGTTCGAATCCCCCCCTCTCCGCCATTCAACCCCTTGAGCCCTATATTTTATGAGGGTTGCCAAGCCGGCGCTCACCAGTCGGTGCAAACCTAACTAACCGCTCGTGATTGCTTATGACTGCTCCGGCAGTCCGAGCGCCCTGCAACGCTCGTCCCGCAGCTTAGCAAATTCAGGATCGGAGCCTAGCACCCACCCTGTCAGGTACACGTCCTCACCAACCGGGCGGCGCTTCAATTTTTCGCTTGGATGTGCGACAGCGAAGCAGATAGCGTTCAAGACACGATCAAAATGCGCAGAACCGTTGAACAACCTCGCGAATTTCCGCACGGCCACGTCGCTCCCGCTGTAGAATTGGTGCATCCAGAAATACAGATAAATGAAATCTATTGGACAAAGATGGATGATTCCATCTTCGAAATAGCTCTCATTGGTCAGGGCGACGTTCATCCGGTCGGCGTATTCCATCTTTATTAATTGATTCGCGTAGTAGCAATCGACCATTACGCCGTTATTAAGTTCAACGACGAACTTTTTCGGCTCAAAAAGATATTTTGTCATTCCGCACCTATCATCGCTTTATATTTTTCTGCCGCACTATCGTCGTCATCATCAATACGGACGGTATAATCGACACTGATCGTTTTGCGCGCATTCGAGCGCTCGGCTGCTTCAAGGGCGTGCAAGCGGACCAGCGCGCTGGTCAAGTCGGATGCTTCGGAAGCGGACAAGTCACCAGAGGCCAGAGCTTCCCGCACGTCTTCGGCGGCTGGCCGATCCAGCTCAATGACGCGATCACGAGGCAGCACATAGCCGAGCACCGCTTCAACGGCCCAGCGTTCCCCGGCATGGACCGCTTCCCAAAGCTTCTCGACCGCTGTGGGACCCATTGCTCGCACCTGAGCGAGTAACATTTTAGGCGCTCGGCCCAAGGCACCCGGTTTGCGGCCGGGCGCGCCCGGCTTGAACCTGCCGAGTTGATCGCGGTGCTCGCTCATACCCAATCTACCCGCACACCGCGCACTCTGAGCCATGCCGCTAGCTCAGCTGTTTTGGTGTAGGAAGCCCTTCCCACGCGTCGGCTCTTGGGGAAGCCGTGATGCCGCCGCCAAATCGACTGCACTTGTTTGCTAGCACCAGACAACGCAGCCGACACTTCGACGTTGGTCACGCTTTCTTGTGTGGGAAGCAGCACATGAGGCGGCAACTTGGGGCCACATCGCACGGGGGTCATGTCTCGTCGGTCAACAAGCGATAGGCTTCGCCGACCGACAGCCCCGTAGCAACGGCAACTACGGGGAAGAGGCTTCGGAGCGCATCCCTTGCCACTGCGACGGCCTCTACGCGGCGCTTATGATCCACCACAGCGGACTGAGCAGCCGCGAGAGCACCATCAATGTCGGGGCCAGCAGCGACAGGATCAGCTAGAGAAGGCTTGAGCTGGTGCGATGCCTGTAGACCGCTGCGGTGGACATGGGCCAGCAGCATGTGGCGATCCACAAGGCTGTTCCACACTTCGTCCGGTACAGATGCGAAGGCTTCCCGGCCCGCTTGCATTAGAGCCGAAGTCATCTGGACGTTCCCGGCATTGATATACCGAACCTGCTCAGCCCTTGACATGGCTCTGAAGGCCGACCGGAATTCAGAGTACAACTGAGGATCACCATCGACAGGCTGCGACGCATACGTTTCAGCAGCGAGCGTCGCCGACAGCTCGGCCCGTACGACACCCACAATGGCCTGGAAAGGGGCAGCAAGCGCAGCCGCCGCTTTTCGGACGGAAGCGTTCCGGGCGTTGGGCTTGAGCGTTGCGTCGTCCGCATTGGTCCGATCAGCGAATTGATCAAGCCGACCTACAAAAGCGGTGAAAGGTGCTGCGAACGGCTGACCTTCAGCGTAGCGCTGGCGGGCATAACAAACACGGTTGCGGGCGCCCCTTCATCGTCGGACCGTGCATAAAATACCGGACCGGCATCTGTATCCTGTCTAGTTATGTTCATTTGGAAACGCCTTATGCTGTTTTGGTCAATCGGTAAAATGGCATTACAGCGGAATTCCGTCAATACTAACCTATTATATTCTTTTGATTGTACATTACTTACGATTTACAACGCAATATATACGGAGAATTGTTACTGCGACCATCGCAACGAACATCGCAACGACCATCGCAACGATCACGGCGGTTAGTCGGATGGTGAGTAGCGAGCCAGATTGGCTGTCAAAGCCGCCAATTACAGTAATTTTCTGAAATCTCGGGGCGGACGCTCCATCCGCTAATTATAGATTACGCTAAATTTCCCCAGAAATACGGAGATCGTAATTATGGACTGCCCGTTAATTTACATAATCGGTTTTGGACCGTTCCGAACCCAGTGCACCCACTTCCGCACTGGGTTCGCCTAGAGTTCAAATCGGACCATCAACCAGTTCTGTCTTTAAAGGTAATCTAGTGGGTGCAGTGGGTGCAGTGGGCGCAACCCTTATTTCGCAGGGGTTTCGGTGCACCCACTAGAAAATGCCAAGTGGGTGCAGTGGGTGCACTAGTTACCGATCTTCAGATATCGCCACGGACCGCCCCTTTCGAGCCGCCCCCGTTTATAGCCAAGATCGGAGAGAATGCTTTTCGCCCTTTTGTTTTGGGCAGAATTTTGCCGATCGTACGTGATCGCCAATGCGTCCAGAAAAATTCGCTCAAGATGGATCGGATAATCGCCCATCCGCGCGCAATACCGCTCAATCGGGTCGCGCCACGGATCGACTTCCCGACGTTCAGACTGCTCTTGGGTCGTGTCCCCATAGGTGGTGTAGCTCGGCGATAGCGTCGCCAATCTCGTCCGCGCCTTTCATCGCGCTGTAGGACGAGATTGGCGGCGCGGTGGTCACCAGCGGTTTCCGGTTAGGCTTGGGTTGCGAGACCTAACTGCAACCGGAGATCCCCTGATGACCAATGACATGATGGGCCTGCGCAGCCTTCTGGAGAAGACCCCTGATGCCGATCTGCTGCGCGAGATGATCGGCTTTGCCGCCGAGCGGCTGATGGAACTGGAGGTCGGTGCCGCGACTGGCGCCGGCTATGGCGAGAAGAGTGCCGAGCGCCTCGCCCAGCGCAATGGCTACCGCGACAGGGACTGGCAGACGAGAGCCGGCACAGTCGAGTTGCGCATCCCAAAGCTGCGCAGGGGCAGCTACTTTCCCGGCTTTCTGGAGCCGCGGCGCATGGCCGAGAAGGCCCTGACGGCCGTCATTCAAGAGGCCTATGTCCAGGGCATCTCGACGCGCTCGGTCGACGACCTGGTCAAGGCGATGGGCATGACCGGCATCTCCAAGAGCCAGGTGTCGAGGCTGTGTGAAGAGATCGACGGCAAGGTAAAAGCCTTTCTGGAGCGGCCGATCGAAGGCGACTGGCCCTATCTCTGGATCGACGCCACCTACCTCAAGGTCCGCCGCGGCGGCCGCATCGTCTCGGTTGCCGTGATCATCGCCGTCGGCGTCAACGCCGATGGCCGGCGTGAGGTTCTCGGCATGGAGATCGGCACCTCGGAAGCCGAGCCGATCTGGACCGAGTTCCTGAGAAAGCTGACCCGACGCGGCCTTCGCGGCGTGAAGCTCGTCGTGTCCGACGCTCACGAGGGCATCAAAGCCGCGGTCACCAAGGTGCTAACGGCGACATGGCAGCGCTGCCGCGTGCACTTCATGCGCAACGTCCTGGCCCATGCTGGCAAGAGCGGCCGTCGTGTCGTCTCCGCCTTCATCGCCACCGCCTTTGCCCAAGAGACGCCAGAGGCCGCCAGCCAGCAATGGCGCTCCGTCGCCGACCAGATCCGGCCAAAGGTGCCGAAGCTCGCTGCCATCCTCGACGAGGCCGAGCCCGACGTGCTGGCCTACATGACCTTCCCTAGGGAGCATCGGGCCAAATTGCACAGCACGAATCCGATCGAGCGGCTGAACGGCGAGATCAAGCGGCGCACCGACGTCGTCGGCATCTTTCCCAACGATGAGGCCATCCAGCGCCTCGTCGGCGCGCTGCTGCTCGAGCAAAATGATGAGTGGGCGGTTCAGCGGGCCAGGTACATGACACTGGAATCCGTCGCTCCCCTGAGCGATGATCCGTTCGTTAGCCTGCCAGCCGTGGCACGCTGATCAATCCGGCTTGGCCGGAACCGCACGGCCATCGCCGTCAGCTACACCACATGGTGGGACACTATCTGCTCTTGGGCTGCGACGGCTTCTTCCGCTCCCGAAAGATGCCACGTCGCGCTCTGGCGGTATCGCTGAACAGCCTCGGCAAACAGTTGGTCGCGATCTCGCACCAGTCCGTGAATGTCGATCGGACCGGCACAGCGCACGGGCCAAAAGCGGCGATTGCCAGTATCGTCCTTGAGGTACTGGTCGGAGTTCGTCGTCGCCGCGAACACGGCTGTCCGGGGGCTTTCGATCGGCCGGACGCCGTAAGGTGGTCGGTACTTGTCGATCCGGGTTCCCAAAAAGCGCTTTATATCTTCCACTTCTGAACGGCCCATGGACGCAAGTTCGGCTATCTCGACTATCCAAAGTCCTTGAAGATGCTGTGCCGCGTCCTTGTCATGCATATTGGGCAGGCTGTCGCTAAAATACTCGTCTCCAGCGATTACGTTCAACGCCGTGCTCTTTCCGATTCCCTGGGCACCTTCAAGGATCAAAACCTCATCGCGCTTGCATCCCGGTTGGTATGCTCGTGCGATCATTCCAATAAGGAACTTAGGACTAATCAATCGCGCGAATGCAGTATTTGAAGCGAGGAAATATCTTTCCAGCATAGCGTCAAGTCGTTCTGTCCCATCCCATCGAACCCTTTCCAGATAATCCGTAATCGGGTTAAATTCATTCCGATGGGCCGAAATGACAGCGGCATTCCGCACCGCTTCCATTGTGGGTTTTAGTTCATGTCGATGGAACCATGCTTGGAGATATATTTCATCTTCGTCGGACCATTGCGCATCCCTGTCGTGCCAATGACGATCCCATGGCATTGGGGCCGTTTTTGTCATTCTTTTCCTAAAGAGGTCGTAGCCGAGAGGTAACGCATAGTTTTTGAAGTATGCCGCCAGTTCTGTGGAAACGGCCGATCCGACTAGCTTTCCAAACAGCGGTTCATCAAGGGGGTTCGCGCTTGGTGGTGCCAACTCTCGCGTTTGCGGAGAGCCAAATATCAGTTCAGCTTTCACGTCGGATTTTGCGTTGGATCGTAGATAACTCCAGCCGAGTTGCGTGCCACGGTCGAACGATCTCCAGAGCTTGTCGTTCGCGGCCAGATCGTTGTTTGGAAATTGCGAACACCAATGATCCCACGCCAATCGGACTGCCGGCTCGTCAACATCGTGGCCGGTCGCGCACTGCCGAAAGGCGGCGGTGGTGTCGCGCCACTGGCCATAGTCGAGATCAGACGGGCTGATGCTTTGGAGCGCTTGATGCGCCATTTCGTACGACGGCGCTCTGTCCGATCCCAAGGCTTTCCTCGACAGCGTTTCGCGCACGGCTGGGGTGATTGTGGGGAGGCCTGCAACCAGGTTGATTGGTGAGCCGTCGATGCGCCAGACCTGCAACGGGAAGCCGCCCGTCACCGCGCCGACATAGAACGCCTGCGATGCTGCAAAACTCTCGCGTGCGAGGATGCCGCCAAGCGCGGCGTTCAGCCGTGCCACAAGCTCGCGGCGCTCTTTTGGCGATACCGCCTCGGAAAGCGGTGCGTAGACTCGCCAGCGAGGCTTGTCCGGCCGGTGCGACGGACTTGTGCACACCAGCGCGAGAATGCCGAATTCTTTGAGAATGTTCGCAGCGTCGGCAGGTTGGACGATCTCGCCGTCATAATCGCCTTCGATCCCGGTGAACCGCGCCGGGTTTTCCGGAGACCGTTTGGTTTGAGTCCTACGCGGCGATCGGCATGGCCTCAAGCTCAGCATAGTATGCGGCTTCTGCTTCAGCGGGTGGAATGTTGCCGATCGGCTCGAGCAGCCGGCGATGATTGAACCAATCGACCCATTCGAGGGTGGCAAACTCGACGGCTTCGAGACTGCGCCACGGCCCGCGCCGATGGATCACCTCGGCCTTGAACAGCCCGTTGATCGTCTCGGCCAGGGCATTGTCGTAGCTGTCGCCGACACTGCCGACGGAGGGCTCGATGCCGGCCTCGGCTAGGCGCTCGGTGTAGCGGATGCTGACGTATTGCGATCCACGGTCGGAATGACAAACAAGGCCATCGCCCGCGTAGGGTCGCCGATCGTGAAGCGCCTGCTCCAGAGCGTCGAGGACGAAGTCAGTGTGGGCCGTCCGCGACACGCGCCAGCCGACAATCCGGCGGGCAAAGGTGTCGATAACGAACGCCACGTAGACGAAGCCGCGCCACGTGGCGACATAGGTGAAGTCGCTGACCCACAAGGCGTTCGGCCGGGGCGCCTGGAACTGCCGGTTTACTCGGTCGAGCGGACAGGGTGTGGCCTTGTCGCTGATCGTCGTCTTCACCGGGACTGTCAGGAATTCCGTGTGTGGGCGGGCGGTTGAACAATTTCAGGCCATGGCCTGTGTGAAGCGCTCACCGTAGAGGATGGCGAACTGCGCTTTGGCCATTGCCCACTCACGAGGCGGCATTTTCCACTCCTTCTCCGATTGATTCAAGACCAGGAAGAGAAGCTTCATCGCAGCGTCGTCGGTCGGGAAGTGGCCTCGAGCCCGGACAGCCCTGCGCAGTTTTGAGTTCAAAGCCTCAATAGCGTTGGTCGTATAGACCATTCTGCGGACCTCCTCGGGGAAGCCATAGAACGGAACGACCTCGGCCCAGGCCCGGCGCCAGCTCTGCCCAATGGGACTGTCAGGAATTCCGTGTGTGAGCGGGCATAATGGGACCGAAGGAGAGACCCATGGCCCGCCGCAAAGAACCCAGCATTCCTGACGCGCTTCTCGACCAGCTTCTGTCTGGCGCCGATCCGAAGACTGCCTTCGACCCGGGCGGTTTGCTCGACGGCCTGAAGAAGGCATTCGCCGAGCGTGCCCTGAACGCCGAGATGGATCACCATCTGGCCGGCGAGAACGGCGCCGGAAACGGCCGTAATGGCTACGGCCGCAAGACCGTGACGACGGACAGCGGCAAGTTCAATCTTGCCGTGCCGCGGGATCGGCAGGGCAGCTTCGACCCGCAGCTCATTGCCAAATATCAGCGGCGGTTCCCGGGCTTCGACGAGAAGATCATCTCGATGTATGCCCGGGGAATGAGCAATCGGGAGATTGTTGGGCACCTTCACGATCTCTACGGCGTCGATGTTTCTGCGGACCTGATTTCGGTGGTCACG
>NZ_CH672387.1:107213-150158 GCF_000153465.1 Aurantimonas manganoxydans SI85-9A1
TTCAGGGAAGACGGCGACGATGGCTCAGGAAAGCCCTTCAGCCGTCGACGATGGCAAGCAGGACGTCCTCAACGCCGCGGTGCTTCATCTCGTTCATGACCCGCAGCCAGAACTTGGCGCCCTCGTTCTGCTCGAGCCAGAGGCCGAGGATTTCCTTGGTGCCGTCGGCGCGCACGCCAAGGGCGATGTGGACCGCCTTGTTTCTGACGAAGCCTTCGTCGCGGATCTTCACACGCAGAGCATCGAAGAACACGATCGGATAGACCGCCTCCAGTGGCCTGGCCTGCCAGGCGGCGACCTCTTCCAGAACGGCGTCCGTGACCACCGAAATCAGGTCCGCAGAAACATCGACGCCGTAGAGATCGTGAAGGTGCCCAACAATCTCCCGATTGCTCATTCCCCGGGCATACATCGAGATGATCTTCTCGTCGAAGCCCGGGAACCGCCGCTGATATTTGGCAATGAGCTGCGGGTCGAAGCTGCCCTGCCGATCCCGCGGCACGGCAAGATTGAACTTGCCGCTGTCCGTCGTCACGGTCTTGCGGCCGTAGCCATTACGGCCGTTTCCGGCGCCGTTCTCGCCGGCCAGATGGTGATCCATCTCGGCGTTCAGGGCACGCTCGGCGAATGCCTTCTTCAGGCCGTCGAGCAAACCGCCCGGGTCGAAGGCAGTCTTCGGATCGGCGCCAGACAGAAGCTGGTCGAGAAGCGCGTCAGGAATGCTGGGTTCTTTGCGGCGGGCCATGGGTCTCTCCTTCGGTCCCATTATGCCCGCTCACACACGGAATTCCTGACAGTCCCTCTTCACCGGCTTGCCACGCACGACACCCTTCAGGCCCATGCTTCTCATCAGCCGGGCGACCGTGCAGCGGGCAACGTCGATGCCCTCGCGCTTCATCTGGCGCCAGACCTTGCGGACGCCGTAGACGCCGAAGTTCGTCTCGAAGACGCGGCGGATGTCCTCGCAGAGCTTGCCATCGCGGTGCTCCCGGGCCGGCCTGCGAGACGAATCCCGTTTGCGAGCAGCGTGCTCGTGGTAGGTCGACGGGGCGATCGGCAGAACCCGGCAGATCGGCTCGACCCCATAGACGTCACGATGATTGTCGATGAACGCTGTCATGGCTTGAACCGGCGGTCGAGCTCCGCCTGGGCAAAATACGCCGACGCCTTGCGCAGGATCTCATTGGCCTGGCGAAGTTCGCGGACCTCGCGTTCAAGAGCCTTGATCCGGTCCCGTTCCTCGCTCGTCTGTCCAGCACGACCGCCCTGATCACGCTCGGCCTGCTGCACCCACTTGCGCAGCGTCTCGCCTGAGCAGCCGATCTTGGCCGCAATGGATGAAATCGCCTCCCACCGGGAAGCGTGATCAGCTCGATGCTCTCGCACCATTCGGACAGCCCGCTCACGAACCTCTGGCGAATATCTCTTCGATGTCGATTTTGTCATGATGACCCCATTCTCTCAGGAAATGAGGTCTCCGGAAAACCCGGCGCGGTTCATCCCTCATCACGTCGCCGTTGTTGGTATGAAGCCCTGCAGGGGCGCGGATAACCCGTGCTGTCGAGGTGCCTGCCTCGGCAAACCGCCAGTCTGCCACGCCACGGTTTATGTAGTAGATGGCTCTATGGGACGTGAGTTCATCGAGGGATCGAGGCGTGCCCCAGCAATCGAGATAGGCAGGAGACGCAACAAGCAGGCGCAGACTAGGCGCAAGCTGCCAAGCAACGAGGCGGGTATCGTCGATCGTCCCGTGTCTGATCACCGCGTCATATCCGTCGGCCGCGGGGTCGACACGCCGGTCGTCCAAGACGAGAGACAGCTCGATGCCGGGATGCTGTGCAAGGAAGTCGCAGATGGCCGGCCCGAGATGCATGCGCCCAAAGGTGACCGGAGCGGAGATCCGAAGAGGCCCTATCAATTTTCCCCGACGCTGTGCCACGTCGGCGGCCGTGTTTTCGACATCGTGCAAGATGCCGATTGCCCGATCGAGAAGCGCCACGCCGTCGTCGGTCAAGGTGAGCCGCCTCGTTGTTCGTCTGACGAGGATGGTTCCCAGACTGCGCTCGAGTTCGGCCAGCCGCTCGCTGACCACGGACTTGGAAAGCCGAAGGCGCCGGCCGGCTTCGCTGATCGAGCCAGCTTCCGAGACAGCCACGAAGGCGGCGAGCCCATCAAGCTTCATCATCGTTCGGCGTTTCCGGATACGAGTTCCGCGATATGCATCCTTATCTGGAAGCCGCGGCGCAGTCATACCTAGACAGCCGGACCATCAATCGCCGTTCGGTTTTCTTGACCGGAGTCCGAACAATGATACACCAACTCGCATGCGTAGCGACGCTCCTTGCGGCTTTGTTCGCAACGCAACCAGTGCTCGCGACCGATGCATTCACTTTTCCTGAAGGCTTTCAAGTCGAGGAGATCGCCGCACCTGGAGCGACGATCCATGTCCGGTATGGGGGACAGGGACCGGCTGTCCTCCTTCTTCACGGCTATGGTGAGACAGGCGACATGTGGGTGCCGATGGCCAAGGACCTGATGCACGACCATACGGTCGTCGTTCCAGACTTGCGCGGTCTCGGTTTGTCCTCGAAACCGAGAGGCGGCTTCGACAAGAAGTCCCAGGCGCAGGATGTCGCTGCTGTCCTTGACGCTTTGAAGATTGCAAGCGTGGACTTGGTCGCGCATGACATCGGCAACATGGTCGGGTACGCATTCGCCGCGCAGTACCCCACGCGCGTTAGCCGCCTCGTTCTCATTGATGCCCCGGTCCCAGGCATCGGTCCGTGGGAAGAGATCCTGAAGAACCCTCTCCTCTGGCACTTTCGCTTTGGAGGTCCCGATATGGAGCGCCTGGTCGAGGGTCGGGAGCGGATCTACCTGGATCGATTTTGGAACGAGTTCTCCGCAGATCCCGTGAAGTTCACGGAAGATGCCCGCGAGCATTATGCCAAGCTTTACGCGCTACCCGGTGCCATGCATTCGGGTTTTTCTCAGTTTGCCGCGTTTGACCAGGATGTCATCGACAACCGAGCATTTCTCGCATCAGCCAAGCTAACGATGCCCGTGCTTGCAGTCGGAGGGGAATACTCCTTCGGGCCCACGATGGCGACCGTAATGCGCTTTGCGGCCACCGATGTGCAGGAGGCGATCGTCCTTGGCTCCGGGCATTGGATCATGGAAGAAAATCCAAAGGCGACGGTCGAGATGGTCCGAGCATTCCTTGATGCGACACGCTGATCGCCTTCAGTTCATCGGCAGCGGATGTCCGCTTCCAGGTTTCGCGAAACGCCGATGAACGATCTACAGGGACCGGATGCTGAATGGCGGCTTTCGCATCTGTAGATGCTTGGAAGCTGCCAGTCTCCTTTCGGCCCCTCATTGCCCAACCTGGCCGCGAGTGATCTGGACGAGCGGGAAGTGGCGGACGGCTTTGTCGCCGGTCTCGGAGTTCCGCAAGACCACGGCCTTCGAAGCCGTTCTTGGAACCGTGATCAGAACGTTTGCCGCGTTCCCAGAGCATCAACGAACAGTGACGGCGATCCGAGTTGTCCGCCCTTGAGAACCACCTGGAGTCCATCGAACTCCCGTGCGCGGCTGTGGCAGCGGCAGATCGGCGCTCCCTTGCCGAGCGGGTGCGCGATTTCCAGCGCCGTCACCGGCGACGCCTCAAGGACCCGCCCGGACGTATCGCCTCCCGCAACGACGATCCGCTGCAGGCCAAGGCGCGGGACGGCCGTGGCGGCGATCCGGCCGAGCGCACGGCCGATGGAATCCTGGGCGTCCGAAAAGGAAATGTTGCGATCGGCGGCCGTCCGCTGGAGGGCGGCGAAGGCCGGATCGTCGACGGTCCTGGCGGCAAAGACGATGACGCGGCCGCAGCGCTCGATCGCCGCGTCGACCGCCGTCTCGATCCTGGCGAGTTCAGTCGCCGCGGTCTCGGGGGCGATGGCCTGCACCACGTCGAGACGGATAGTTTCAAAGCCGCTCGCTTCGGCGATCTCGATCTGCTCGGCCGTGACCGGCGAGCAGCTGCCCGACAGCACCAGCAGGCGATCGACCGGCGGGACCGGCGCGAACGGGGCCGGGGTCTGAGCCAACATCCCAGCCCGGTGCCAGTGCGCCACCAGCGCGTATTGCAGTCCCGAGGAGGACGCGCTGAACACGGGTTCGTCGCTGCCGTCCCAGACGAGCCGGCCGGCTTCGGCCTGCGTCATCTCGTCGGCGACATCGATGAAGGCAATCGTACCCGGCTTGTCGCGTACCCTGTCGGCGGCTTCGTCGGCGGTTCCGCCGGCGATCGCCGCGACGTCGATCGCGACAATGTCCCGTTCGGTCTGCGCGGCCAGATGCAGGCGCAGATCAGCTTCGCGCATGGGTGTCACGGGATGCCGCGACATCGTCGGATGCCGATCGATGCGATAGCGTGTACCGCCGGCGGCGGCGAAGAGATTGGCGAAAACCTGCCACCGGCCGAGTTGCGGGGCGCCGACGATCGACGGCGACCAGGGGCCGGCGACAAGGCTGTCGCCGATATCGATGGCGCGTCCGATCGAGCCGACGTCTGCGGCGGAATCGAAGGTCGAGCAAACCTTGTACTGGAGAATTCTGGGCGAAAGGTCGGCCAGCGCCCGGAACGGGCCCGGCAGGTTTTGGTCCATCCACTCCGGGCTTCGCGAGCGCGCGGTTCCGGCGATGCCGACCACCGGATAGTCGGCGAAGCTGGCGAGATCCCGCGCGTTGGGCGTGCGGGTGAACAGCACGGTGCGCAGCCCGGCGAAGGCGGTGACCTCCATGGCATCGGTCGATCCGGTGAAGTCGTCTCCATAAAAGGCGAGGAGGACGCCGTCCGGCAATCCGCCCGTCATGCGAACGTCTTCACGGCGACGGCCAGGTCGGGCGAGGCTGCGGCGGCTTCCTGCAACGGCACGCCCTGCATCGCGGCGTCCCAAGCTTCTCGCAGGGATCGCACCCCGGCGGCGATTCCCGAGGGATGCGCGACGATGCCGCCGCCCGCGCAGTAGATGAGATCCGGCGACCCCAGATGCCGCCAGGTGCCCTCCGCCTGCTTGACGCTCTGTCCGGACGAGAAGACCGGCATCACCACGTCCGGGCGGGCCGGGGACAGCGGTGTCAGGCACGCCTTAGCCGAAGCGACGACGCTGTCGTCCGGCTCCCAGAACTTGTTGGCCAGGCCGTTGACATGCATGTGGTCGACGCCGGCCAGCCGCCAGATCTTCTGCCAGGCGACATAGGACCAGCCGTTGTCCGGCGAGCGGCCGAGATAGCCCCAGCCATTGCGGTGCGCGTGGATCGGCAGGCGGGCATGCCGCCGCAGGGCAGTCAGGCCTGTCAGGCCGACACTGTTGAGGCTGACCATGACGCAGGTGCCGCCGGCCGCCTCGACCTGGTCGTGCCGCCGGAGCATCTCGTCGATCTCACCGGTCAGATTGACGGCATACATCACCTTGCGGCCGGTCCGCTCGGCATGGCGCGCGATCACCGTCGTCACAGCCGCAAGCCGCTCCTCGAAGGGACAGATCGCACCGTCGGCCTGCAGTTCGTCGTCCTTGATGAAATCGATGCCGCCGTCGCAGAGCTGGTCCACCAATGCGGCCGTTTCGGCCGGGTTCAGGCCGATCGACGGCTTGATGATGGTGCCGATCACGGGACGATCCACAACGCCTGTCAGTTGCCGCGTTCCCTCCACGCCGAAGGCCGGACCGGGATAGCGGTCTGCGAAGGCTGGGGGCAGGCGCAGATCGACCAGCTTGAGTCCGGCGACCTCGCGGAGCTCGAAGAGATTGCCGGCGAGGGTGGCCAGAAGGTTCGGCAGCGACGGCCCGACATTGGCAAGCGGCCAGGACAGGGTCATCCGATAGCTGCGCGGAGCTTCCCCAATCGCGCCCGGCAGCATCGGCAGACCGCTATCCTCGATCTCCTCCAGGCGATCGACCGTGGCGGCGGATCGTGCCTTCAGTTCCTCGCTCTCTCCGGGGATCGCGATGAATGTCCCCGAGGATTGCTCGCCGGCAATGATATCCGCGACACGATGCGGATCCCCAGCCGTTCTGAGGATGTATTCGGCGACGATCCGCTGATCCATGTTTCCTCTCCGCAGTTCGTGAGATCAGTGAGGGCGGGCGCCCTGCAGCCACGCGCGATAGTCGCGCAGGCCCTCGCGGATGTCGGCGAAGCGGGGCTCGAAACCCAGGCGCGCACGAGCCTTGGAGATGTCCAGCGGCGCACCGCGTTCGAAGAACAGGCCCGAGCCGAGCGTGACCTTGCTTTCGTGTCCGACGATGTCGGCGACGTGACCGACAATGTCGCGATGGGCCACGGCGACACCGCTGGAAATGTTGAAGGCCTCACCTGACACATCCGCCGGAGCGTCGAGCAGAGCGACGACGCCGGCCGCCGTGTCGCGGACATGCGTCCAGTCGAGCGACTGGTCGCCGCCCTTCGGCGAATCTGCCTCGGTCGGACCCTCCAGCGGGCCGAACATCGCCTGGTAGAGCACGTGCATCCGCGACGGCAGCTTGCCCGGGCCGTAGACGAAATAGAGCCGCGCGTTGCGAACGTCGATTCCGTAGGTCTGCCCGTATTGCAGTGCCAGCACCTCGTTCGACGCCTTGGTCGCTCCGTAGAGGTCGGTCACCTTGACCGGCAGGTCCTCGGTCTGGCCGCCGGCCTGGTCGCCATAGACGGCGCCGGAGCTGAGATTGATGAATTTCGGCACGCCGAAGATGCGGCAGGCCTCGATCACGTTCAGCATCCCGACCGTGTTGATCTGGATGTGGCGGAACGGCCGCTTGGCGAAGTTCGGACCGGCGATGACGGCGACGCCGAAGATGACGGCGTCGATCCGCCCTTCATAGGCGCGCATCCGTTCGAACAGGGTGTGGACATCGAGTACGTCGACGTTCTCGAAGGTCAGCCGGTCGCGATAGGGCTCGAGATAGTCGAGGCCCAATCCGTCGAGGCCGGCCGCGCCGAGATCGAAGATCACGACATCCTCGCCACGTGCTGCCAGATCATGGGAAATCCAGGACCCGACATGTCCTAGCCCGCCGAAGACGAGGGTTGCCATCAGAATGCTCCGTTTTGAAAAGTTGTCCGGGCTCAGTTCAGCAGAAGGTTCGGAACCGCGAGGACCAGCCAGGGCACGAAAGTGATCGCGATCAGCATCGCGAACAACGGAATGTAGAAGGGGAGGATTTCCTTCACGAGGTGGCCGAAGGGAATGTCGGCCACCCGCTGCACGGTGAACAGAACCGTACCGACCGGGGGCGTCACCAGCCCGATCATCAGGTTGAAGATCATCATCACGCCGAAATGCACCGGGTCGATCCCGTAGCTGACCACCAGCGGGGTCAGGATGGGCGTCAGCAGGAACAGCGCCGGCACCGAGTCGATGAAGCAGCCGACCAGCAGGATGAAGACGTTGAGGAGCGCCAGCAGCACATACTTGTTGTCGATGTTGGCTGCGAGGTAGTCGATGATCTGCGAGGTGACCTGATAGCGCGCCAGAACCCAGGCATAGAGGGCGGAGCCGGCAATGATCACGAGGAGTGCCGCGGTGTCGATCGCGGTATCCTTGCAGATCACCCAGAACTCGCGCACCGTGATGGTGCCATAGACCAGGAAGGCGATGAGGGTGCAGTAGACCACGGCAATCGCCGAGGCCTCGGTCGGCGTGAAGATGCCGGACAAAATGCCCGCGATGATGATGATCGGCGTCAGGATTGGCAGGAAGCCCGCACTGCAGGCGGCGGCGATCTGACGAAGAGTCGCACGCTTGGCGATCGGATAGCCGCGCTTGTGCGACAGATAGGCGACGAGGGCCATCAGGCCGAGACCCATCAATACGCCAGGAACGATGGATCCGAGGAACACGGCGGCGATCGAGACATTGGCGAGCGCGCCATAGATCACGGCAGGGATGCTCGGCGGAATGATCGGTCCGATGGTCGCCGAACTGGCAGTGACCGCCGCGCTGAAGCCGCGGTCGTAGCCGTCGCGCTCCATGGCCCGCATCTGCAGCGGGCCGAGGCCCCCCGCATCGGCGACGGCCGAGCCGGACATGCCTGCGAAGATCATGCTGGACAGGACGTTCACGTGGCCGAGGCCGCCGCGCAGATGCCCGACAAGCGAGCGGGCGATGTTGAAGACGCGGTCGGAAATGCCGGAGGCGTTCATCAGCCGGCCGATCAGCAGAAACGCGGGGATGGCGAGGAGGGTGAAGCTGTTGACGCCGTAGAGGGTACGCTGGGCGAGCATCTCGTAGGGAATGCTGTCGAAGCCACGTGTGGCTGCGAGCACCGAGATCGAGGCGCCGATCATCGCGAAGCCGACAGGCACGCCGATGAAGAGCAGAAGGAGAAGCGTGCCGAAGAGGGCGAGGAAAATGATCATGACATGCTGTCCGTCTGACCTGCGCCGCGGAAAGCGTCGGCGATGTCCTTGAGGAGGAGGGCGATCAGCATGATCAGACCGACCGCCTGGATCAGGTAGAGATTGGCGAAGGAGACCGGGATGGTGCTGGCGCTGACATTCTGGGTCCGGCCCATCATCTCGAAGGCGCCGACGACCACCAGAATGGCGATGGCTGCCGTCAGGACGTCGCCGAGAATGTCGAACCAGCGCCGCACGCGCGCCGACAGCAGGTCGAGCAGGACGGTGATCCTGATCTGCGCGCCGTATCGCTGGGCGATGGCCGCGCCGAGAAAGATCTCGGCGATGAAGAGAAAGCGGGACGTCTCGTCGGTCCAGGGGACGCCGATGCCGAGTGCGTAGCGCGATGCCACCTGGATGAACATCACGACCAGCATGGCGATGAAGGCGAGGGTCATGACGACCTCGACGAACCGCCAGAAATAGCCTGCAAGTCTGTTCGGAAAGCCGCTGCTTCCCTGCTCAATCGACGCCACCGCGCGATCCCCCCGAAACCGTTCAGTCGACGGCACGCCCGTCGCTGGACGGGCGTGCCGCATGCTAAGGATGCGTCAGTTCAGCTTGGACAGGACGTAGTCCCGGACCTCAGGTGCGAAGCCGTCCGCTATCTTGCGGATGGCCGGGGCCGCCTTGGCACGGAACGCGGCGACGTCCGGCTCAACGACCTGCATGCCCTTCTCCTGGAGCTGCTCGTACAGCTTGGCCTCGTTGCCAGTGACCAGCTCGTCGCCCCAGGCAATTGCCTCGTCGACGGATTCCTGCAGCATCGCCCGGTCCTCCTCGGAGAGGCCCTGGTAGAAATCCTCGTTCATCAGCCAGTGAAAGAACGAATAGACGTGCTGCGTCTTGGCGACGTAGGACTGCACCTCGAAGAGCTTGCCCGACCAGATGTAGTCGACGGGATTTTCCTGCATGTCGATGACGCCGGTCTGCAGGGCGGTGTAGACCTCCGGCCAGGCGATCGGGCTCGGCAGGGCGCCGATTTCCGTCCAGATCTGCACCCAGGGGGCGATTTCCGGCACCCGCATGCGAACGCCCTGGATGTCGTCCGGAGTCTTCACCGGGTTCTTCGAGGTGAGGTTGCGCGGGTTGCGGATCGACAGGCCGACCAGCTCCAGATTGCCGGTCTCGCGGACGGCCTGGCGCAGCTGCTCGCCCATCTCGCCTTCATAGACCTTCTTGGCGTCGGCGCTGGCATCGAACACGAAGGGCAGGTCAGCGCCCGCATATTTCGGCGCGTACAGGGTCATCGGCATCGAGCCGCCCAGTGCGATCTGGTACTCGCCGCTGCTGGCGCCCTCGAGGTGATCGCGCTCGCCGCCGACTTCGGTGCCAAGCAGCGTGACCGTGAAGCGACCCTCGGATTTCTCCTCGATGTTCTTCTTCAGTCGCTCACCGACCTGGAACATCTCGTGGCCGGGCTCGACGTGGAGCGCGATGGCGATGTCCTCGGCAAGCGCCGGAAAGGCAACGCTGGCAGCGCCGAGAACCAGCGCCGCGAACAAAGATTTCTGCATGAAGAACCTCCCAATTGGCGAGTCGGACCGCATCCCTCCCGGATGGCGGCTCCGCTGCAAACTGGTCCGACCATCAGACGTTCCAGCCAGCTGATGACTTTCTGGCGCATGCTGACTAGGCTTGTCAACGGGCGCATTCATCGCTCTATCGATCCTGGCAAAAGGGGAGAGCGCAGTGGTCGCTGACACCGAGAAGGCCAAGCCGGCCAGACAGAGACGTGCGGGGAGGATCGTGCGGCGGCGGCGCATGCACGAGGATCTCGTGGACATGCTGGCGACCGACATTCGCGCCGGGGTCTACGAGATGGGCGACGCGCTACCCTCCGAACGCGACCTCATGGATGAGTTCGGCGTCTCGCGGCTCACGGTGCGCGAGGCGACCGCCGCGCTGGAAAGCAAGGGCTTCATCGAGACCCGGCCGGGCACGCGCGCCCGTGTTTGCGGGCCCCGGCCGGACTTTCTCCTCGGCATGCTGTCGGAGGCCGCGGCCTTCCATCTGACCGAACCGGGCGGCCTGCGCTCCTTCATGGAGATCCGGGCGATCGTCGAGACGGGCGTCGCCCGAATTGCCGCGGAGCGCATTGCCAAAGACCAGATCGCCGGACTTCGGGCTGAACTGGAGCGGAACCGTAATGCCGTGGGCGACATGGACGAGTTCGGGCGCACCGACGTCGAGTTTCACTCCGCGATCGCCCGGGTCGTGGAAAACCCGATCATCGACGCGTTCTTCGTGGCAATCGACGAGTGGCTCCGGGAGGTCCGCCGGACGAGCCTGCTGAACAGTGGTCAGATGGAGACAGCCTACGCTGCCCATGCCCGCATCTTTGCGGCTCTCGAAGCCCATGATCCCGATCGGGCGGCTGCCGAGATGCGAGGGCACCTCGACCAACTGTCCCAGATCTACCCGCCCCCGGAGGGTCATCGGACCTGACTTCGAGCGGGTAGGCGGGCTTAGAGACATGTTCGTCCTAAGCAGCGCGAGAAGGTGGCTGACGCCTCGGAAGGCGAGCGACTGGCGACAGGCATCCAGCCGCAAGCAGTCGGCGCGCTTGGCTCATAGGCTGGGGTCATCCGGCCGAGGCGCTCGCTTGAGCGAGGTCCAGCCGCCACCGCAAGGCTTGGCTGATCGTTCCTTCACTTGGCATGGGCGGCAGTCGGGGCCTCTCATGACCCTTTTCCGGGACGACCGCCGATGCCGCTTCTGAACCGGGCGCTTCGCAGGACGCAGGAGACGCTCGCCATCTACTGGATGCTCGCCCGGATCGTGGTGCCGATCACGATCCTCACCGAGATCTTGTCGCGGATGGGGGTGATCGAGGCCATGGCTCCCGCATTCGGGCCGGTGATGCGAGTCTTCGGCCTGCCCCCGGAACTGGGCCTTGCCTGGTTGAGCGGGCTCTTGGTCGGGATCTGGGGGGCAATTCCCTTGATCTACGTGCTGGTGCCGGTGGCCGATCTGAGCGTCGGCGACATCACCGTCTTCTCGGCGCTTCTGCTGTTCGCCCATGGCCTGCCCATCGAGCAGAAGATCATCCAGAAGGCCGGGCCGGCGCTGATCGTCACGACGGTCCTCCGCCTCCTCGGTGGTGTCCTCTACGCCTTCCTGCTGCACCGCTTGCTCATGGCGACCGGTTGGCTGGCGTCCCCGGTGAATCCTGCCTGGATACCGATGAACGTCGAGCCAGGCTGGGGGGACTTCCTTCTCGGCCTGCTGGAGACGATGGCCACGATGCTTGTCATCTTCCTGGCTCTGTCATGGATGCTGGACATCCTGAAGGCCACCGGGCTGCTGGACCTCATGATGCGAGGACTGGCGCCCCTCCTGCGGCTCGCCGGAATACGCGGGGAGGCGGGAGAGTTCACGGCGGTCGGCCTGCTTCTTGGGATCTCCTATGGCGGCGGCCTGCTGATCCGCGAGGCGCGATCGGGCGCGATTTCCCCGCGCCAGATATTTCTCGCCTGCGTCTTCATGGGCTTTGCCCATGGCGTCATCGAAGACACGCTGGTCGTCGTCGCGCTCGGCGCCGATGCGACGGGCGTCCTCGTCGGCCGCCTGGTCTTTGCCGTCGCGGCGACGGCTGCGATTTCGGTTCTGATTGGACTGATGTCGGAAAGAACCTTCGCCAGATGGGCCTTCCGCAGCGGGCCTCGACCAATCCTGGATATCTAGCCGCTGTTCAGTCCGGCCGCCGCATCGCGATGGAGTCGAGTGCTCTTCCGCGCGTTCGCTTGAGATGCGAATTCCTGCATCTTCGATGTGTGGCGATAGCCGGCAAAGGTGGCGAACCGCACTCACCTGTCTGCAGCCGGTGGGCGGCAGGCACGACCGGTTCACGTTCAGTCTTCAATGACCAGATTGCGCTGCTGCATGGCAGCCTGCAGTTTTGCCGCCACGGCCATGACGAGGTCCTCGCGACCGTGTCGCGCGCAGATCTGCATGCCGATGGGCAGGCCGATCGCGGTCGTGGCCACCGGCACCGAGATCGCGCAGAGATCGAGATAGTTCGCCAGTCTCGTCAGGCGCGACATGGGGAAGACTGCCTCGTCGACATCGGCCAGCCGGCAGGCGGGAAACGGCGTCGTCGGCAAGAGGATGACATCGTCCTTTCCGAGAATCTCCTCGAGTGCGCCAAGCGCCTGGTGACGCGCAGCGACCCGTACGGCGTGAGCCACATCGTCGATGGCGGCGCCCTGGCGGACGCGGCTGCGCACGGCCGGGTCTAGCGGCAGGTCGGGATCCTCGACGAGGTGGCGCAGCGCGCCATAAGCCTCCTTCGCCATGATCGCGCCGGTCTCGGCCTGATAGTCGACGAATGCACGCGGCAGGACGAGTGGCTGCACCAATAGGCCATCGTCCGAGAGGGCCGCGATGCTGGCAAGGAACGCAGCCGCAACGGCCGGATCGAGCGGGTCCAGTTCGGCCCGCGGCGGTGTTCGAACGATGCCGATCGACCTGTTCGGATCCGACATGGCAGTCGACACTGTCGCCGACGGATCGCGCATGGCCGCAAAGATCAGCGTGGCATCGTCGATGTGGTGGGTGAGGGGCCCGATCGTGTCGAAGCTCGGGGACAGCGGCGCAACGCCGTCGGTGTCAAAGTGTGGGCCGAGAAGCGCTATCGACGCAATCGGCAGAAACGACTTGATCTGAAGCAGAATGGCGTTCCTATAGCGTCACTCAGCGACAGGAGCCGACCAAGTGAATGCCGATTTCATCCCAAATCTCAACTCCTGTGCAGCTATCAGCGGTCGACGGCCGACGTGTGTCGCAAACTGCGGATGAACCGCCAGCAATTCATGAAATACCTCGGCGGGGGAGCCTTTCCCTCAAACCGAAGCCTGCGGCGCATCTGCGACTTCTTCGGCGTCGACGAGTACGAAATCCTGATGCCCCACGACCAGTTCCGGGATATCGTCCGCCTCAGGCCCGTTCAGCACGAGGCCGACGATCTGCTGCCGGCTGCCGTGAAGCGCATCGCAGAGCATGCGGCGCGCCAGCATGCCCAGCTGGCGAAATATTGCGGCTATTACTACAAATACTTCTACTCGTTCTCCACGCCGAGTTTCGTGTTGCGGTCGCTCGTCTGCGTGGGCCAGGTCGGCGAGATGACCTACTACAAGACGATCGAGCGATTGACCCCGGCCGGCAACCGGCATGCGCCGGGCGATCTGTTCAAGTACAGCGGCGTTGTCCTGCCGGTCGGTGACAGGATTCACCTGATCGATCATGAATCGGTGGTGGGCAACGAGATGTCGCAGACGATCCTGTATCCACCCTATCGCAACCGGGTGTCGACGTTGATCGGATTGATGATGGGCATCACGGCGACCGAGGCGCACCAGCCGGTGGCAGCCCGTGTCGTGATGGAATATCTCGGCCGCCGCGTCGATCACCGACAGGCGATCCGAGGTTGCGGACTCTACGAGGAGGACGCCCAGGAAATTTCCCGGCCAATGCTCGATTATCTCCGAGAACCGTCGCCAACGGACGGTTTTCTCATCCGAGCGGGCTCGACCTACGAAAAGGTGCAGATGCGAAGCCGATAGGCCAGGCTCGGGCCCACCGGCCTTCCGGTAGCCGTGTGCTTCACGCCCGCGCTGCCTGTGTCTGCTCAACAGACCGACGCCGCTCTTCATTCGCCAGCGGTTTCGGCGGCGAGGCGGGCGCTGGTTTCGGCGTGATCGCAGAAGGCGGCGAGGATGGGGGAGGTGTCGCTGGCCCGCCAGCCGAGGCAGACCTGCACCGTGGGCGGTGTATCGGCGATCTCCACGTAAGCGACGCCCGGAATGTTCAGGCTGCGCGCAACCTCGGGCACGATCGCCACGCCCATGCCGGCGCTGACGAGGCCGATCATCGTGTGGATCTGGGTGGCATATTGCTCGACCCGCGGGACGAAGCCGGCCTTTTCGCACATGCCGATGATGCGGGCGTAGAAGAGCGGGCTCTTGCGCTGGGTGAAGAGAATGAAGCCGTCCTCGGAGAGGTCGCGCAGATGCAGGCGGTCGGTGGCGGCGAGGCGATGGTCGTGCGGCAGCGCCACCACGAAGCGCTCCTCGCGCAAGGGCCGGGCGCGCAGGCTGGGATCCGAGATCGGCGGGCGCAGGATGCCGACGTCGATCTGGCCGTCGCGCAGCGCCGCCAGCTGCTCCTGGATGGTCATCTCGAACAGTTCGAGATCGACGCGCGGGAAAGCCAGGCGGAACCGGCGCAGGACGAGTGGCGTGACGCCGTAGGTGGAGGAGTGGATGAACCCCACCGACAGCCGGCCTTCCTGCCCTGCCTCGACCCGTCGCACCTCCTTGGCTGCCTGTTCCAGATCCGCCAGAATCCGGTAGGAGCGCTCCAGGAACATCCGGCCGGCCGGGGTCAGGGTCACGATGCGCTGATTGCGATTGAGCAAGGTCGCCTGCAGCCGCTCCTCAAGCTGCTGGATCTGCCGGGTCAGGGCCGGCTGGGCAATGTGAAGGCGGCGGGCGGCACGGCCGAAATGCAGCTCCTCGGCGACGCAGACGAAGGATCGGAGCAGGCGCGTCTCGACCATCAGTGATGCCCTGTCGCTATCATTGAAGTGCCAACAATGTATTGGACGGAATGACCGGCCTCGGTCAAGCTCCCCGTGATGAAGAGCGGCAGGGAGGCCGGAGTGGCAGCAGGATTTCGTGTACTGAACGGGCACGTGCGCAGTGACCGATCGCTGGTGGAGGCGTTCGCGCAGATTCCGTCGGCGATCATCAGCGACAATCTGAACCGCATGGTCGCCGCCGGACCGTCGGTGCGTCCGATGCACAAGGGGGGCACGCTGGCCGGCACGGCGCTGACCGTGAAGACCCGGCCCGGCGACAATCTGATGATCCACAAGGCGGCCGACATCGCCCAGCCCGGCGACGTGATCGTCGTCGATGCGGGCGGCGACCTCACCAACGCGCTGATCGGCGAGCTGATCATCAGCCATGCCCGTTCGCGCGGGGTCGTCGGCTTCGTCGTCAACGGCGCGGTGCGCGACATGGACGTGATCGCGGTCGACGACTATCCGGTCTATGGCGCCGGCGTCAGCCATCGCGGTCCCTACAAGGACGGCCCGGGCGAGGTGAACGTGCCGATCGCGCTGGACGGCATGGTGATCTCGCCGGGCGACATCGTCATCGGCGATCTCGACGGCGTCGTGTGCATTCCCCGCGAGGAGGCGGAGAGCGTGCTGGCGGCGTCGCGGGCTCAGCAGGAGAAGGAAGCCGGCATTCAGGCGGCTATCGCGGGCGCCGGATGGGATCGCGCCTGGGTGGACGAGATCCTGAAGGCCAAGGGCTGCGAAGGCGTGTGAGGAGGGATGGGGCGCCGTCCGCGGCGGCCCGTCGGAAGACCAATCAGCACAAGAGGGAGGACATCATGAAATTCGTCAAGACGATTGCCGTCACCATGGGGCTCGCCGCCGCCGCGTTGGCGTCGCCGGCCAGCGCCGAATGGAAGCCGGAGCGCCCGATCGAGATCATCGTCGGCTTCGCGCCCGGCGGCGGCACCGACCAAACCGCCCGACTGATCGCCTCGGCCGCGCAGGAATTCTTCCCCGTGCCGCTGGTGGTGGTGAACCGCCCGGGCGCATCCGGCACGCTGGCCGCCGAGACCGTCGCCAAGGCCGAGCCCGACGGCTACACGCTGCTCGTCGCCGGCGGCAGCGAGAGCACCTCGGTGCCCAACCATCGCGAGATTTCCTACAGCCTCGACGATTTCCGCGGCATCCTGCGGGTCAATCGCGAGCACATGGTGATCGTCACGAAGCAGGGCAGTGGCCTCGACAGCGTCGAAGCGGTGGTCGAGGCGGCCAAGGCCGATCCGGGCAAGCTCGCCTACGCGTCCTCCGGTCCTGCCGGCATCCTGCATTCGGCCTTCCTGGTGTTTGAGAAGAAGGCCGGTATCCAGATCCAGCACGTGCCCTATCAGGGCGGCGCGCCGGCGCTTGCGGCCCTGCTCGGCGGTCATGTCGACATGGCGATCATCACGCCGGGCGACGCCGCGGCGCAGGTCGAGGCCGGCAATGTCAACGCCATCGCCACGACCTCTGACCGGGCCGAGCAGCTGCCCGACGTACCGTCGCTGACCGAGGCTGGCTATGACGTCGATCTGGAGAACATGAAGGGGCTCGTCGCCCCGGCCGGCATCCCGGACGAAGTGGCCGAATATCTGCAGGACCGCTTCACCAAGGCGATCGAGTCCGACACCTTCAAGACGCTGGCCGAGCGCGGCAACATCACGCCGGGCTATCTGAACGGCGCCGATTTCGAGAAGGCAATGCGCGACATGTCGGATTCGATCGCCGACGCCATGGGCGACACGCCGAAGACTGCCCAATGACAGCCACACGGGTTGTCGCCATCGTCTGCGGTCTGGCCTCCGTCTACTTCCTGGCGATCCTCGTCCCGGAAGTAGGAGCCAGCGCCGCTGCGATGGGAACCGGCGATTTCTATTCGGTGGGGCCGACGGCCCTGCCGAACTTCGCCGGGGCGGTGACGCTGCTCCTGAGCGTCGGCGTCTTCGCCACCAGCGGCCCGGCTGCGGCCGAGGGCGATCGCCGCTTCGACCGCGGGCTCGGCGCAGGCCTCGTCTTCACCGTCATGCTGGTGGTCTACGCCATCGCCATGCCCTCGATCGGCTTCCTGGCCGCCTCGGTGCTGTTCATGGGAGCGGTGTTCCTCGTCTACCGCCCCGCCAGCTGGTTCATCGCCCTGGTCCTGACGCTCGCCGTTCCGGTGCTGGTCGATCAGGTGCTGCGCAAGCTCTTCCTGATCCCGCTGCCGTCCGGGGCGTGGTTCTAACCACCCGAAGGGGTATCAATGGACCCGTTGTTGCAGGCCTTCTGGGGCTTGATGGAGCCGGTCACCCTGCTCACCCTGCTCGTCTCGGTGACGGTGGGGCTGATCATCGGCGCCATTCCCGGCCTCTCGGTCAATATCGCGGTGGCGTTGGCCGTGCCGCTGACCATCTTCATGCCCATGGACCAGGCGCTGGCGACGCTGATCGGCCTTTATGGCGCCGGCATCTTCGGCGGCTCGATCTCGGCGATCCTGCTCAACGCGCCGGGCACCCCGGCGTCCGCGGCGACCATCTTCGACGGCTATCCCATGGCCCAGCAGGGGCTGGCGACCAAGGCGCTGCGGATCTCGCTGATCGCCTCGGCCTTCGGCTCGATCTTCAGCATCGTCCTGCTGGTGCTCCTCGCCCCGCAACTGGCGAATTTCGCGCTGCGCTTCGGGCCGGTGGAAATCGCTTCGCTGCTGTTCTTCACCTTCCTGATCATCGGCATCCTGTCCGGCAACTCCCTGATGAAGGGGCTGCTGTCCGGCGCGATCGGCATGCTGCTGGCCACCGTCGGCACCGATCCCATGGTCGGCACGCCGCGCTTCACCTTCGGCTCGACGGCGCTGATGGACGGGCTGACCTACGTGCCGTTGCTGGTCGGCCTGTTCGCCGTGGCGGAAATCATCGAGGAGGCCACCCGCCGCTTCTCCCAGGGCACGCGCAAGTTCGACCTTGGCGACGAGAACGTGGAGGCCAACCGCCTGCGCTGGACCGAGTTCAAAGGCATGCTCATGCCGATGACCCGCGCCTCGGCGATCGGCTCGGCCATCGGCATCATGCCCGGTATCGGCGCCACGATCGCGTCGTTCATGTCCTATGCCGACGCCAAGCGGTCGCTCAACAAGGACAACACCTTCGGCAAGGGCGACCCGCGCGGCGTCGCCGTCTCGGAAAGCGCCAACAATGCCGTCGTCGGCGCGACCTTCATCCCGACCCTGGCGCTGGGCGTGCCCGGCGACGCGGTCACCGCGATCCTGCTCGGGGCGCTCGTCCTGCAGGGCGTGACGCCCGGACCGCTGATCTTCATCACCTCGCCGGACATCGTCTACACGATCTATTTCGCGCTGCTGTTCGCTACGCTCCTGATGGTCGCGATCGGCTATTTCGCCGTGCGGCCGCTGGCGATGACGCTGCGCATCCCGAAGATCTACCTGATGCCCTGCGTCGCGCTGGTGTGCGTGGCCGGCAGCTATGTCACCCGCAACAACCTCATGGACATCTATGTGATGCTGGGGGCGGGCGTGCTCGGCTTCATCTTCAACCGGACCGACATCCCGGTTGCGCCGCTGCTCATCACCTTCATCATCACGCCGCCCTTCGAACAGGCCCTGCGGCAGGCGCTCACCCGGTCCCAGGGATCGTTCGAGCCGTTCCTGACCAATCCCGTCTCGCTGACCCTCGGCGTGGCGGCGCTCGCCCTGTTCGTCCTCGCCGCCTACCGCAGCCGGCGCCAGGGAACGGTACCGCCAGTCGAAAGGACACAGAACCCATGACGGACACCATCGGATTCATCGGGCTCGGCGTGATGGGCGCCGGCATGGCGAAGAACATCCTGAAGGCCGGCTTCAGGCTGGTGGCGACGACCTCGTCGGCCGAGAAGGCCGATGCCTTCCGGGCGCTCGGGGCCGAGATCGTCGACAGCCCGGCCGAGATCGCCGGCCGCACGGGGCTGATCGTCACCTGCGTGCCGGATGCGGCAGCTTTGCGACAGACGCTGTCCGGCGACAATGGTCTGGCATCGGCGCAGTGGGACGGCGGGCTTCTCGTCGACTGCTCCACCATCGCGCCCTTCGAGGCCGAGGAGATGGGGGCCGCCCTGGCGAATGCCGGCGCGGCGCTGGTCGATGCGCCGGTCAGCGGCGGTCGCAAGGGCGCCGAAGAGGGCAAGCTGACGATCATGTGTGGCGGCAGCGACGCCGATGTCGCGCGCGCCCGTCCGGTTCTCGACGCCATGGGCACCAACATCCACCATGTCGGTCCGCTCGGTGCCGGGCAGGCGGTGAAGGCCTGCAACCAGCTGATGGTCGCGGTCAACATGATGGGCGCCTTCGAGGCGGTGGCGCTCGCCCGCGCCGCGGGTGTCGATCCGAAGGTGATGCGCGAGGTGCTGTCCTCCGGCGCGGCGCGCAGCGGCGTCCTCGAAGCCCATGCCCTGCGCTACATCGAGGGCAATCTGGAGCCCGGCTTCCGGGCCGAGCTGATGCGCAAGGATCTCGGCATCGCGGCGGCCGTCGGCGCCCATTACCGGCGCGCCCAGCCGGCGACGGGCCTTGCCCATCAGCTCCTGGTCGCGGCCTGCAACAGCGGCATCGCCAAACTCGACAGCGCGGCCCTCGGGCTCCTCTACGACCAGATGAACGGCACCGACGACGAAAGGCCGACCCGATGACCCGCTTTTCCCTTGCGACGCTCCGGCCGTTCGCCAACGCGCTCTTCGAGGCCAGCGGACTGAGCCAGGATCATGCGGCGCTGGTCACCGACGTCCTGATCCATGCCGATCTGCGCGGCCACGGCTCGCACGGCCTGACGCGCATTCCGATCTATGCGGAGCGTATCGCCGCCGGCGCGGTCAACGCCCGGCCCGACATCCGCTTCGAGCGGCCGGCGCCAGCCTTCCTGCAGGTCGATGGCGACAACGGGCCCGGGCCGGTGGTCAGCGACGCGGCGGTCGAGGCGGCCATCGCCACGGCGAAGGAGCAGGGGGTCTGCGTGGCGGCCGTCGCCCGCAGCAACCACAACGGCTCCGGTTCCTTCTATGTCGAGAAGGCGGTGGCTGCCGGATGCATCGCGCTGGCGATGACCAATGCGCCGCCGTCCATGGCGGTCTTCGGCGGTCGGCAGGCGGTGATCGGCACCAATCCGGTGACCTTCGGGACGCCGGTGGACGGCGGCACGCCGATCATGATGGACATGGCGACCTCGGTGGTCGCGCGCGGCAAGGTGGTCGAGGCGGCCAAGCGCGGCGAGGCGATCCCGGAAGGCTGGGCGCTCGACGCCGACGGCAAGCCGACCTGCGACGGTCGTGCGGCCGAACGCGGCGTCGTCCTGCCGCTCTCCGGTCCGAAAGGGTCGGCCCTGGCGATCATGGTCGAGGTGCTGTGCGGCGTCCTGTCGGGCGGCCGTTTCGCCGGCTCGCTCGGCAATCTCTACAGCGATTTCGAGACGCCACAGGATATCGGCCATTTCATGCTGCTGATCGACGTCTCACGCATTCATGCATCGAGCGGCTATGCGGCGCGGGTGCGCGATCTCGTCCTCGAACTGAAGGACAGCGCCACCGCCGAAGGCTTCTCCGAGATCAAGATGCCCGGAGAGGTCGAGATGGAGCGTGCGCGCAGCAACAGCGCCGAGGGTATCGACCTGCCGGACAATGTCGTCGCCGACCTCAACGCCATCGCCGCCAAATTCGCCCTGGCGCCCCTGGCCGAGACGGAACAGGCCTGATCAGAAAGGCCCGGTCGTTTCTCTTGACCGGCCTGCCACGCCGACGGCGTCACGGCCAGCGACATCTACCGCTAGCACATCGTCGCTGACGTGCAGGTCAGCGATACAGGATCTCCATGCCAGCGGCCATTGACGCTCGCCGCGGTCATTCCCCGATGCACCCGTCCGCCATCGGCACTCACCGCAAGTGCACGTTGCTTTCAGCAACCGGTCCATCGCAGACATGCGGGGCCGCGCGGGCAGGTGGGCCTGTGCTATTGTTCCGGTCGAACGTCCGGCATTTCGAAATGGATGCCGATTCCAAACGGGCATGGGCCGACATGAGCAGATCGGATGTCTCGCGCGGCGAGACCGTTTACCAGCAGTTGAAAGCCCCCAGCCAGGCCGGCGAGATGCCGCCCGGATCGCGGGTCAGGGAACTGGAGATCGCCGAGCGTCTCGGCCTCAGCCGCACGCCGGCCCGCGAGGCGATCCGCCGGCTCGAGGCGGAGAGGCAGATCTCCTTCACCCCGCGATTCGGCGCCGTGGTCTCCAAGCTCGATCACCAGGAGACCATGCGCCAGGAATATCCGTCGCGCTCCAGCGACGAGGACGAGCCCGGCATCACCGGCGATTGACCCGATCCGGCAGCGTCGCCGACCGCCGGGATGTCGTCCGGCGGTCCCACGCAGAGTCCGTTCAACACCCAGGGAGACCAGCATGGCCGACTATCCGACACGCGTGAGGATCAACGAGGAGGGACCGCGCGAGGGCTTCCAGTTCGAGAAGGGACCGATCGCGACGGCCGACAAGATCGCGCTGATCGATGCCCTGTCGCAGGCGCGGCTGCCGCAGATCCAGGTGGCGTCCTTCGTCAATCCGGCCCGAGTGCCGGGCATGGCCGATGCCGACGCCGTGGTCGCCGGCATCACCCGCGCGCCGGGCACGACCTACACAGCGCTGTGGCTGAACGAGAAGGGTTTTGACCGGGCGCTGGCCCATCGCGGCCAGATCGATCTCAAAGGCTCGATCTCGATGGTCGCGTCGGAAAGCTTCATGCTGCGCAACCAGAACCGGGATTTCGCGGAGAACCGCCGGGTCCAGACGCGCATGGTGGCGCGCTATGTGGAGGCGGGGCTGACCGTCGAGCGGGCGTCGATGATGGCGGCCTTCGGCTGCAATTTCGAGGGCGAGGTGCCGGTCGCGCGCGTCCTCGCAGTGATGGCCGAGACCTTCGAGATCGCCGCGGAATGCGGCGTCACGATCAAGACCTATTCCCTGGCCGACACCATGGCCTGGGCGACGCCTGCGGCGGTGCAGCGGGTCGTCGGCGCAGTGCGCGAGCGCTGGCCGGACCTGAAGGTCGCGCTGCATCTGCATGACACGCGCGGCATGGGCATCGCCAATGCCTTTGCCGGTCTGCAGATGGGCGTCGACACCTTCGATGCCTCGGTCGCCGGGCTCGGCGGCTGTCCGTTCGCCGGGCACAAGGCCGCCGCCGGCAATGTGTGCAGCGAGGATCTAGCGTTTCTCTGCGAGGAAATGGGCATCGAGACCGGGATCGATCTGGAGGCCCTGTCGGAAGCAGCGCGGCTTGCCGAACAGGTCGTCGGCCATGCGCTGCCCGGCAGCGTGATGAAGGCCGGCCGCCTCAACGCCTATCGCCGCGCCGCCTGAGGGATCAAGTGCGTCCGGGGCGGGCTCTCAGTCCGTTCCGGCCCGGTCGCGCCTCTGGTGGTGGCGGTCTCAAAGGATGCCCGCGTGGCGACGGATGCGAAGACCGCGAGGTCGCGCAGTTCCATTGGACATCGGACGTGACCGTTCAGGCGAAGCTGGTGGGTGGAAAGAGATCGGACAATCACGCATGACTCGGCATGCGATGCCGTGCCGCCGGGGGAGGCGGCCCGTCGTAGCGGCGGAGCAGATCGCACGCCCGCTTCGCAAAGGGGGGAGGACTTATGACAAGGCATGCTGCGAACATGGTTGCGCTGGGGAACGTGGACGAGATGATCGCCAATTCGATGCCGGTCCGCGTGCCGGGCGTGGGCGCCCCGTTCCCCGACCCGTCCATCCGGAGCTGAGCCATGGGCATGGAACCAGCCACGCGCCTGCCGCTTGCCGGCATTCGCGTCCTCGACTTTGGACATACGGTGATGGGCCCGACCTGCGGGCTGATCCTGGCTGATCTCGGGGCCGACGTGATCAAGATCGAGCCCGCTCCCCGCGGCGATCCGACCCGGACCCTGACAGGCTTCGGGACCGGCTTCTTCGGCTTCTTCAACCGCAACAAGCGCTCGATCGCGCTCGATCTGAAGACGGCGGAGGGGCAGGAGATCGCCCATCGCCTGGTGCGCAGCGCCGACGTCCTGGTGGAGAATTTCGCGCCGGGCACGATGGACCGGCTGGGCCTGTCGGCCGAGACGGTGGCCGCGCTCAATCCGCGCCTCGTCAATGCCAGCCTGAAGGGATTCCTCAAGGGGCCCTACGACAACCGGCTGGCGCTGGACGAAGTCGTGCAGATGATGACCGGCCTCGCCTACATGACGGGGCCGCCGGGACAGCCGCTGCGGGCGGGCACCTCGGTGGTCGACATCACCGGAGGCATGTTCGCGGTGATCGGCATCCTTGCGGCCCTGATGCAGCGGGGCGAGACCGGCAAGGGCGCAGCCGTCGGCTCTGCCCTGTTCGAATCCTGCGTGTTCCTGGTCGGCCAGCATCTGGCCTATGCCTCGCAGATCGACGAAAAGGTGCCGCCGATGCCGGCGCGCCGCTCGTCCTGGGCGGTCTACGAGCTGTTCACCCTCGAGGATGGCGAGCAGATGTTCGTCGGGATCACCACCGACGCCCACTGGCAGCGTTTTTGCGCGGCCCTGCAGCGTGATGATCTGGGCAGCGATCCGGAACTGGCGACCAACAACCAGCGCGTCGCCGCGCGCGGCCGGCTGATCCCGGTCATCCAGGAGATCTTCCGCGGTCTCGATTCGGCGGCGGCGACCGCGCTCTGCGAGGCGGCGCGCATTCCCTTCGCCCCGATCGCGGAGCCGGCGGATCTGTTCGACGATCCGCATCTGGAAGCGACCGGCGGGCTTCTGCCCGTCACCATGCCCAACGGGACGAAGACGAGGCTGCCGCGGCTGCCGTTCCAGATCGCCGGCCACGATCTCGGCATCCGGTCCGATCCTCCGGCCATGGGCGCGGACACCGACGCGCTGCTCAAGGAACTGGGTTATGACGACACGGCGATCGCCACGCTGCGCCAGTCCGGGGTCATCGTGAGCCCGGCGGACTGAGACACCTGACTCCCCGATCGCTACCGGTTCTCAGCCTCTGACCGGCCGACTGCCGGCGGCGACGATGGCGATGATGATGAGGCCGGTCATCAAGAGGCGGACGCCGGCGCCGAGGCCGTAGGAATTCAGCATCGAGACGATGAGGAACAGGAACAGCGCGCCGGCCCAGATGCCGGGGACGTTGGAGCGGCCGCCGCCAATGGATGAGCCGCCGATGACCACGACGGCGATCGAGGTCAGGAGATATTCGGTGCCCATGTTCAGCGCGGCCCCGCCGGAAAAGCATGAGAGCAGGAAGCCGGTGAGCCCGGCGAGCCCGGCGCAGAGAACGTAAGTGATGGCCCGCACCGCATCGACGGGCACGCCGGCGAGCCGCGCGGCGCGCGGGTTCTGGCCGCTAGCGGACAGATTGCGCCCATAGGCGGCGCGATTGAGCGCCACCCAGGCGATGACCGCGATGACGAGCGCCAGCCAGGCGACGTTCGGCACGCCGAGGCTGCGACCGATGGCGAAATCGGACAGCGCCTCGGGCGGCTTGATGCGGATGCCACGGTTCGACCAGATCGCCAGCGACAGATAGACGAAGGACGAGGCAAGGGTCGCGATGATCGGCGGGATGCGCAGGAGCTTGATCAGCGCGAAATTGGCGATGCCGGCACCAAGGCCGATGCCCAGCGCGACCAGAAGGCCGACAAGCGCGACATCCGCCCCGGCCGCGCCGCCCATGTATTTCAGCGATACGGTGCCCGCGAGCGTCATGGTCGCCGGGATCGACAGGTCGACATTGCCCGGTCCCAGCGTGATGACGAACATCTGGCCGAGACCGACGATGACCGAAAAGGCCGAGAAGGTCAGCGCCGCGACCAGAAGGCCGGTGCCGCCGGCGGTCTGCCCGATGGCGGCTGTGAAGGCGAAGGTGATGCCCGCCGCGACGAAGGCCCAGATCCAGGCGCGCGAGAAGAGCGTCGCGATCATGCCGCCACGCCCCGGTTGCGCCGCCGGACCGAAAGAAGCAGCCGCGCCGCGAGCACGATGATCAGGATGAACCCCTGGGCGCCGATCTGCCAGTCGGGCGACAGGCGGATGAACGACAGGAAGCTGCCGGCCAGGGCCAGCGTCAGGGCGCCGATCACCGCACCGACGGGCGAGATGCGGCCGCCGGTGAACTCGCCGCCGCCCAGAATGACGCCGGCGATCGACAGCAGCGTGTAGCGCAGCGCGATATTGGCGTCCGCGGCGGTCGACAGGCCGACCAGTGTCATGCCCGACAGGATGCCGAAGACCGCCGACAGGGCATAGGCGCTGGCGCGCAGGCGGATCAGCGACCAGCCGGCCCGGGCCAGCGTCCGCTCGTTGCCGCCGAAGCCGCGCAGCACGGTGCCGAAGGAGGAGCGCATGATCAGGAGATGGGCGAGGCCGGCAATGAGCACGCTGGCGACGATCGCCATCGGCGCGATCGGTGGCTTGGCCGTCATCAGCCAGCGCAACCAGCCCGGCGAGGCACCGCCCGGCGAGGGCAGGATCATCAGCGCCAGCCCGGCCCAGACGAAGGACATGCCGAGGGTGACGACGATGGCCGGCAGGCCGCGGGCCTGGATCAGCGCACCCAGCCCGGCATAGGCCAGAACCGACGCCGCCAGGATCGCGGCGCCGATCAGCGGCGCGTCGTTCAGCCATGTGGCGGTGACGCAGGCCACGAAGCTGACGAAGGTGCCGACCGACAGGTCGATGTCGTTGACCATGATGATGATCATCTGGGCGACCGTGGCGAGCGCGATCGGCACCGCCAGGTTGAACAGCAGGTTCAGCCCCAGATAGCTCATCGTGCGGGGCTGGATGACGAAGACCGCCCCGAGCAGGAGCGCCAGCGAGAGCACCGGCAGGAGAATGCGCAGATTGGGCTTCATGCGGCCTGACCCTGCATTTCGAAGCTGTTCGACAGGATCTGCTCCTCGGAGATCGCGGCGCCGGTCAGCTCGGCGGCGATGGCGCCGTTGCGATAGACGAAGACGCGGTCGCACAGGCACGTCTCGTCGATCTCGGTCGAATACCAGAGGAAGGTGCGGCCGGCGTCGGCCTCGTGTCGGATCATCTCGTAGACCTGGGTCTTGGTGCCGATGTCGACGCCGCGCATCGGGTCGTCCATGACGACGATCGGGGCCTGCGTCGCCAGTGCCCGGGCGAACAGCACCTTCTGCTGGTTGCCGCCGGACAGGGACAGGATCGGGTTGTCGATGTCGTCGGTGCGGATGCCGATCTTCTCGCGCCAGTCGTCGGCGAGGGTCCGTTCGCCGTCTGCGTCGACCATGCCCCGGCGTGTCAGGCGCGGCAGGGCGGCAAGCGTGGCATTGCGCAGGATCGACCACAGCGGAAAGATGCCGTCGCGGCCGCGGTCACCCGCGACGAAGACCGCCTGCGGTGCCCGGGCCCGCCAGTTCGAGGTCTGCGACAGGTAGAAGGCGGCCAGCGCTTCGGCCTGGCCGTGGCCGGCCAGCCCGGCAAGGCCGACGATCTCGCCGCGCCGTGCCTTCAGCCCTTCGGGCGTCGACAGGATGTCGTCGCCCTGCGGGCGCACACGCTGTGCGGCCTTTTCTGAGGCGACATGGCCCATCGCCGAGACCAGCGATTGCCGGGTGAAGTGCCCGGCCTCGCGGTCAGCGATGACGCGGCCGTCCTTCATCACGGCGATCCGGGTCGCCACGTCGAAGACCTCGCCCAGCATGTGGGAGATGAAGATGACCGAGCCGCCCCCGGCGCAGAAGCGGCGGACATGGGCAAGCAACTGCCCGGCGATCGAGCCGTCCAGCGAGGAGGTTGGTTCATCCAGAATGACCAGCCGCGCCGGTTCGGCGCCGTCGGCAAAGCCGATCGCCACCTCGACCATCTGGCGCTCGGTCAGCGTCAGGTCGCCGACGATTGCCTCGGGCTGAATGCGGTGGCCGAGAAAGATCTTGTCGAGCGCGGCCATCACGCGGCGCGCCGCCCGGCCGCGCCAGCCGCGACCGGTGAGGTCGCGCTGGGAGATGCGAACATTCTCGGCGACGGTCAGATTGGGGCAAAGCGACAGTTCCTGATGCACGGCGCGCACGCCGGCACGGCGCCGCGCGATCTGGCCCGAACCGTCGGTGCCGTCGGCAAAGCCATATCGGACCGCGCCGTCGGTCGGCTCCAGATTGCCGTTGATCAGATTGACCAGGGTCGACTTGCCGGCCCCGTTATGGCCGACGAGGGCGAGGCATTCGCCGCCCGTCACCGTCAGATCGACCGTATCGAGAGCCCGGACCGGCCCGAAGGATTTGCGCGCGCTTTGAAGCGCGACCAGAATGTTTCCCCGGGGGCCGGCTGCCCCCGGAGCGTCACTGCCTGTCGTCATCGGGCCGAACTCAGTTGGTGCCGGCGATCACGCCCTGGGCGTCTTCCAGCGTGTACTCGACATTGGCGACGCCGCCCTCGGGCGTCGTCTTCAGGGCCTCGTCGAGCCCGTCCTGGTCGATCCGCAGGAACGGCACGGTCAGATCCTTCGGCACCTCCTTGCCGTCGAGGATCTGCTGGGCGACCCAGAAGGCGAGGGTGGACACACCCGGCGCGATCGAGACCGACATGGTCTCGTAGCCATTGGCGTCGCGCTGCTCGGCCCACCAGGTCAGCTCGTCCTGGCGGTTGCCCATGACGATGATCGGCGTCGGTCGGCCAGCGGCCTCAAAGGCTTGGGCGGCGCCGTAGCCGTCGCCGCCCTGGGTCGCGACGCCGACGACTTCCGGCAGCGACGGCAGCACGCCGGCGACGGCCTTCTGCGCCACGTCCTGCGCCCAGTCGCCATGCACCGAGCCGACGATCTTGAACTGCGGGTTGGCCTCGACGCCGGCGTGGATGCCGGACGAGATGGCGTCGTCGACGAAGACGCCGGCGAGGCCTCGGATCTCGAGCAGATTGCCGCCGTCGGGCAGGCGGCCCTTCAGATAATCGATCTGGTCGGCGCCCATCTGCTTGAAGTCGACGGCGATCCGCCAGGCGCAGGGCTCCTCGACGATGCCATCGAAGGAGACGACCGTGATGCCGGCATCGCAGGCTTCCTTGATGGCGCCGTTGAGCGCCGTCGGCGACGCCGCATTGATGACGATGGCGTCGTAGCCCTGCAGGATCATGTTCTGGATCTGCGCGGCCTGTTCGGTGGCCTGGTTCTCGGCGGTGGTGAAGGCGTCGGCTTCGGCGACGATACCGTCGGCCACGGCCTTGTCGGTCACGGTCTTCCAGCTTTCCAGCATGGCCTGGCGCCAGGAATTGCCGGCGTAATTGTTGGACAGCGCGATGCGCTTGTCGGCGGTCTCGGCATGGGCGCCGGTCGCAAGCATGATGGTGGCTGCCGATACGGCAGCTTTCAGAAGCCTCGTCATGATGTCCTCCCAGACGGTGATCGGCCGCACTTCTCCCGATGCGGCAAAGCACCGATGAACCGGCGCCTCGGGAAGGTAATCACAGAGTGCGGCGCACAAACCAGTGCGATCTGTCGTCGGGCCGCGAAACTTTGCCGTTATCTTGCGGACAGCGCGTGTTTCTGCCGCGGCCGCTTACTCGCTTAATACCGCATGACAGTCCGGGACGAATCGTATCGTATGCCATCCGCTGCGAGGGGAGGGTGGACGCCGGATACGGGGGCATCCAGCGGCCGGGAGACTGGATGGCGGACATGGCGATAGACGAAAAAGGCCGGACCGTGGCGAAGCGCGTGACGTCACGATCCGCGCCGATTGCCGTGCCCGGCCTGTTTTCGCTCGACGGGCAGGTGGCGCTGGTCACCGGCGCGAGCCGGGGGCTCGGCCTGGAGGTCGCGCGGGCCATGGCAGAGGCGGGTGCCCGGGTCGTTCTGGCCGGCCGCGACCGGTCGCGCGTGGAAGCGGCGGCCGGCAGCATCCGCGGGACCGCGCATGAGCCGGTCGGCGCCGTCTTCGATTTCACCGACCCCGATGCGACACGTGAAGCGCTGCGCCGAATCCATGCAGACGCTGGCCGGATCGACATCCTCGTGCACAATGCCGGGGCCCGCGATCGCAAGCCGCTGGCGGAGTTTTCCGACGCCGACATCCGCGCGCTCATCGACACCAATCTGACCGCCGGCATCGTCCTTGCCCGCGAGGCGGCGGCGCTCATGGTGCCGCAGGGTTCTGGCCGGCTGATCATGATGACGTCGATCGCCGGACATGTCGCCCGCGCCAACGACGCGGTCTATACGGCCTCCAAGCACGGCCTGACCGGTCTGGTGCGGGCGCTGGCGGCCGAATACGGCCCGCACGGCATCACCAGCAACGCGATCGCGCCCGGCGGTTTCGCGACGGAAGCCAATGCCGAGATGATCGCCGATCCGAAGGCCGTGGAGCATTTCGCCGGCCGGTCGCTGATCGGGCGCTGGGGACAGCCGCGGGAGATCGCCGGCGCGGCCGTGTTCCTGGCCTCGCCCGCGGCATCCTACGTCACGGGGCATGTCCTCGTGGTGGACGGGGGCCTGACGACGGCGATGTGAACATGCGGCGCGGCGCCAAGCGCACGCGTCGGGGAGGTGCCCGGACCCCATCCGGGCATGAAAACGGGGGAAGAGCAATGGACCGCAGAAACTTCATGGCGACGGCCGGACTGGGCGCCGTCGGCAGTACGCTCGCCGCACCGGCGCTGGCGCAGTCGCAGCCGGAGGTGATCTGGCGCCTGCAATCGAGCTATCCGAAATCGCTGAACACGATCTACGGCGCGGCCGATTCCTTTGCGAAGGCCGTGACCGAGGCGACGGACGGTCGCTTCCAGATCCAGGTCTTTGCCGCCGGCGAGATCATTCCGCCGCTGAGCATCGTCGACGGCGTCCAGCGCGGCACGGTCGAGATGGGCCAGACCGGCTCGTATTTCTATATCGGCCAGGACCCGGCCTTCGCCTTCGGCACCTGCATTCCGTTCGGCCCGAATGCCCGCCAGCAGAATGGCTGGTTCTACGAGGGCGGCGGCAACGACCTCTTCAACGAGTTCTGCGCGACCTACGATCTGGTCCATTTCCCGGCCGGCAACACCGGCACCCAGATGGGCGGCTGGTTCCGCAAGGAGATCAACAGCGCCGAGGATCTGAAGGGCTTGAAGATGCGGATCGGCGGCCTCGCCGGCAACGTCCTGCAGCGGCTCGGCCTCGTCCCCACGCAGATCGCAGCGGGCGACATCTATCCCTCGCTGGAGCGCGGCACGATCGACGCGGCCGAATTCGTCGGCCCGCAGGACGATCAGAATCTCGGCCTGTCGAAGATCGCGCCCTTCTATTACTTCCCGGGCTTCTGGGAGGGCGCCGCGTCGCTCAGCTTCTTCATCAATCTGGAGAAGTGGAAGGCGCTGCCGGCCAGCTACCAGTCGATCGTGCGGACCGCGGCAATGGCCGCCGGCACCGAGATGACGGCGAAATACGACGTCCAGAACCCGATCGCCCTTGCCCGCCTGCTGTCCGAGGGCACGCAATTGCGCGCCTTCCCGCAGGACGTCCTGCAGAAGAGCTACGCTGCGGCGAGAGAAGTCTATGCGGAACTCGGCGAGAAGAGCCCGGCTTTCAAGAAGCTGCTCGACCACCAGATGGAATATCGCGACCGGACCTACCAGTGGTGGCGGATCTCCGACTACAGCTATGACACGCTGATGCTGCGCGCCGCGCAGGAACAATGGTGAGCAAGGTCGGCTGAGCGAACAGATTCCAGGCGGCGAGGTGTCAGCCTTGCCGCCCCCGGATAGCAGTGCCGGGTCTCAGCCCCACAGCATCATGCGAAGGGGCATCCACAGGCCCATGCCGATCATCACGAGGTTCTCGGTCAGCGACACGAAGCCCAGGGGCACGTTCGAGCCGCCGCCGACGCAGGCGCATTTGAGTTCGCGCTTCTGCACATAGACCGCATAGAAGACCGACACGGCGCCGATGGTTCCGATGATCAGCGCGATCGGCGCCGACAGCCAGGTGAGGGTGCCGGCGATCATCAGCACGCCGGCCAGCGTCTCGCCGAACGGGTAGATCTTGCCGTAGCGCACCCATCGCTTGGCCAAGAGGTCGTAATTCAGGAGCATGGTCGAGAAACTCTCGACGTCCTGCAGCTTCTGGATGCCGAGCAGGCACATGGAGATGGCGAAGAACCACTCGATCGCCCGCAGGGTGAAGATCGTCTGATAGGCGGCGAAAGAGACCGCCAGCGCCATCAGGAAGGCGACCGAGAAGATGGCGATCACCGGCTGGTAGGTGGTCTCGTCCTCAGACTGGACCGACTTGCCGAAATGTTCGCGCAGGTCGGTGTAGCCGCCGACGCGATCGCCGCCGATGAAGATCTGCGGCGTCGTCTCGACCCCATGCTTCGCCTTGAAGGCGTCGGTCTCCTCGCGGGTGGTCAGCCAGTTGTCGTCGACCGTGAACCCTTCGCGCTCGAGAAGGTCCTTCGACTTCAGCCCGTAGGGGCAGACATGCTCCTCCATGACCATCCGGTAGAGGACGGCCGACGGATTCCTGTCGTTCGCTGCGGCGTTGCTCATGCCTCATTATCCTTCCTGCGGCGTCCCTCTTGCCGCCTTGCCGTTACCTTTTCGGGCTAAGCAGTTGCGGGCGCAGAAGTTCCCGCAGGTCGCCGCCGGGTGCAGGATCTGCCGGAATCTCGAACGGGAACGGGTGAAGGAATAGGACGGCCGGGGAACGGGCCGCGCTCTTGCCGGCGGGCGATCAGACGAATTCGCGGATCTGCTCCATGGCGATCGCCGTGGCGGCCGAACGGTTCTCGACGCCGAGCTTGCGGAAAATCGTCTCCAGATGCTTGTTCACCGTCCGCACGCTGAGCTTTAGGATGTCGGCAATGTCCTGGTTGGACTTGCCGCGCGACAGCCACAGCAGCACCTCGGCCTCGCGCGGCGAGATCGGCAGTTTCGCATTGAGGGACGCGATCAGCGTCGCGTCGCTGGCGACCTGCGAGACCCGCAGCAGGAACTCGCCGTCCCCTGCCTCGCCGAGGAAGGCGAAGCTCAGCCCGGTGCCGGTGTCCGTCGCCGATGCACGGCCCTGGCGCAGGCTGGCGAGGATGGTCTTCAGGACGCCTGCGGCGATCGGACCCTCAGCGGCCTCCAGAATGTGGCGGCGGGCCCATGGCGTCGTCCAGAGAACTTCGCCCGACGCGTCGATGGCAAAGAGATGCCGACCGGCGCTGTCGAGGGCAAGCCGAGCCGAACGGGTCTTGCGGGCATTCGCCTGGTGGACGCGCATGCGGGCGAAGACCTGCTCGATGACGACGGGCTTGGTGACGTAGTCGACACCGCCGGCCTCGAAGGCCTCAAGCACGTGCTCGGTCTCGCTGAGCCCGGTCATGAAGATTACCGGAATGTCGGCCAGACGGCTGTCGGCCTTGATCTGGCGGGTGGTCTCGAACCCGTCGGTGCCGGGCATGACGGCATCCATCAGGATGATGTCGGGGATCGTTCGGCGGGCGATGGCGAGTGCCCGCGACCCGCTGGCCGCCACGAGTACTGTCATGCCCTCGTCCTCCAGCGCCGTGCGCAACAGGCTGATCGTGTCGGGCGAATCGTCGACCACGAGGACGGTGGTGCGGTGGCCGCCGCGTTCCGCGATCATCGCCCGCCTCCCGCCAGAAGCGCCTCGACGGCATCGAAATCCATGCGCTCGACGGCGGAACGGAGCTGCGCGACTCCGGCCGCGACGCCCGGGTCACGACGGGCGATCTCGTCCAGCTTGGCGTTGATCCCCCGCATATGGCCGATCTCCACCAGCGCCAGCAGGTCGCTGCGGTCGATCTCCGCAAGATCGCGAACGCCGCCGAGATCGGCACTTTCACCGGACGCCGCGGCCGGTGCGACCAGCACATCGTCCGCCGCTTCGTCGTCATGTAGCCATTCGAGGCCCAGCGTGCGGGCGATGGTGTCGAGCAGGGTGTCGATCACCAGCGGCTTGGACACCCAGTCCGCGATCGGTCCGCTGATCGACTGGGGCCGGGCGTCGGCCGACAGCATGACGATCCGGCTCGCGATCCCGCCCGCGGCGATGCGTTCGGCGACCTCCCAGCCGCTCTGGCCGGGCATGCTGACGTCGAGAATGACGAGGTCCGGCTCGGCGAGACGGGCCATGCGCAGGCCGGTCTCGCCGCCGTCGGCTGTGAGCACGGTGAAGCCGATCGGCGTCAGGATTTCCTCGACCAGCTGCCGATGCACCGGCTCGTCGTCGATGACCAACACGGTCCGGCGTTCGCCGCGATAGCCGGTGACTTCCCGGCGCTGGGTCACTACCCCGACGGGGGCGACGACGGTCGCCAGCATCAGGCGGACCGTGAAGGTGCTTCCGACCCCGAGCGTCGAGGCCAGGCGGACGTCGCCGCCCAGGATCTCGGCAAGCAGCTTGGTGATGGTAAGCCCGAGCCCCATGCCGGGCACCGGCCGTGCGGCGCCGTCCTCGATGCGCTCGAAGGGCTCGAAGACGCGTTCGACATGCTCCTCGGCGATCCCCGGTCCGGTGTCGGAAATGGCGAATTCGGCGATCTGGCTGCGATAGCGCACCGTCAGGGTCACCTGACCCTCGCGGGTGAACTTGATGGCGTTCGACAGGAGATTGATCAAGATCTGCCGGGTGCGCTTGGCGTCGCCGCGCACGATGTCCGGCAGGGCCCCCTCGACCCTGTAGACGAAGCCGATGCCGGCATTGCCGGCCTGCAGCCGGAACATTTCGACGATCTGCGACAGGAGCGGGCCGAGGCCGAATTCGTCGCGGTAGATTTCCAGCTTGCCGGCCTCGATGCGAGAGATGTCGAGCAGCCCGTCGATCAGCCCGGCCAGATGCTCGCCGCTGCGGCGGATCACCTTCACGCCCTCGCGGCGCTTTTCGGGAATGGCCGTATCCTTGTCGAGGATCTGGGCGAAGCCGAGCAGCGAATTGAGCGGCGTGCGCAATTCGTGGCTCATGCCGACGACGAAGCGCGTCTTGGCGAGGCTCGCCGCCTCGGCCTTTTCCTTGGCCCGCTGCAACTCGGCGTCGGTGATGCGATGCGCCTCGATCTCGCGGGTCAGAAGCCCGGTCTGGTGCCGTGTCTCCTCGAGCGCGACGCGGCGGCTTTCATGGGCGAGGACGAAGACCCAGGAGGCGATGCCGATGAAGATGATCAGGATGACGAAGACCTGCGCCAGCACCATGGCCGCGGTGGACGGATCGGCCGAGCGGGTCAGGGTCGCCTGCAGGTAGATCAGCGACAGGGCGGCGGCGCTGAAGCCGATCAGGGTCAGGAAGATCGCCAGATAATGGCCGCGGGCGGAATCGGCGAAGGCGGCGAGGCGGGTGGAGACGTTGCGCGCCAGCCCGTCGACGATCTGTTCGCGGGCCCGGCTGCCGGTCTTGCAGAGGTCGTTGCAGCGCGCGTCGAGCGTGCAGCAGAGCGAGCAGATCGGCCCGGCATAGGCCGGACAGGACGCCATGTCCTCGCGCTCGAATTCGTGCTCGCAGATGCAGCAGGCCAGTGTCGGCAGACCGGCCCAATCATCGCGCGCCCTGCGGGCCAGATAATAGCGGCCGTCGGTGGCATAGGCGATTGCCGGAGCCGCGACGAAGGCGGCGATCAGCGTGACGAACACCGACAGGGCGGCCAGGAGCTCGCCGAACAGGCCCACATGGGCGAGGGCGCCGAGGATGATGCCGGTGCCCATGGCGCCGAAGCCGACCGGGTTGATGTCGTAGAGATGCGCCCGTTTGAACTCGATATGGGCCGGCGACAGGCCGAGCGGCTTGTTGACGACGAGATCGGCGACGAGGGGCGCGACCCAGGCGACCGCGAGGATCGCGTAGAGCGCCAGGATTTCCTCCAGCGCCTGGAGGATGCCCATCTCCATCAACAGGACGGCGATGGCGACGTTGAAGATCACCCAGACGACGCGGCCCGGATGGCTGTGGGTGAGCCGGGAGAAGAAGTTCGACCAGGCGATCGACCCGGCATAGGCGTTGGTGACGTTGATCTTCATCTGGGCGATGACGACGAACAGTCCGGTGGTCCACAGCGCCGCGGTCGCGTCCGGAATGATCGCCTCATAGGCGGTCAGATACATCACGGTGGGATGATGGGCCTCGGCGATTGACAGGCCCTGCCCGACCACGAAGACCGCCAGCATCGAGCCGGCGAGGATCTTCAGCGTGCCGACGATGATCCAGCCGGGGCCGCCGGCGATCAGCGCGGTCCACCATGCGACGCTTCGGCCGGCCCGGCGCCGCGGCATGAAGCGCAGGAAGTCGACCTGTTCGCCGAGCTGCGCGGTCAGGGCGAAGAGGATCGCCGTCGCGCCGCCGAACAGCAGGATGTCGAAGCTGCCGTCGCCGCGGGTGCCGGTATAGGCCGCCCATTCGGCGTCGGGCAGGCCGCCGGCCAGCGCAAGGGCGACGAAGGGGGCGACGTTGAGCAGCACCCAGATCGGCTGGGTGATCGTCTGGAAACGACTGATCAGGGCGATGCCGTGGGTCACGATGGGGATGACGGCGACGGCGCAGACGATGTAGCCGGCCCATAGCGGCAGGCCGATGGTTATCTTCAGCGCCATCGCCATGATCGCCGCCTCGATGGCGAGGAAGATGAAGGTGAAGCTCGCATAGATCAGCGAGGTCACCGTCGAGCCGAGATAGCCGAAGCCGGCACCGCGGGTCAGGAGGTCGATGTCAACGCCGTATTTGGCGGCGTAGAACGAGATCGGCAGGCCGGCCAGGAAGATCAGGATGGCGACGCAGGCGATGGCGGGCAGGGCGTTGGCGACGCCGTAGCTCAGCGTCACCGTGCCGCCGATGGCTTCCAGCGCCAGGAACGAGATGCCGCCCAGCGCCGTCATGGCGATCTGCATGGGGGTGAAGCGCCGGGCGCTCTTGGCGGTGAAGCGGAGGGCGTAGTCTTCCAGCGTCTCGTCGGCGACGAACTGGTTGTAGCTGCGGCGCACCCGGAGGATGCGCTGGGGCGCGCTGCGCGGGTCGTTCACGCCGCGTCCCGGGAGAGGCACAGACAGCCGTCCTGCATTCGCGTCCTCACATTGTCGCCGCGCCGTGTGGCGTGGTCGATGGATGACAGCGACCGCCGGCCCGCGGTCCCCGTTTCCGCACACAGGAATCTGCCGCCCGTCCTGTCGCAAAGGCCCGTCCGCATGGCGGGATGATGGGGCCTGACGGTCAGCACCGGAATACGTCAATCTGCGTATTGTTGCCCTGCAGCATTCGTCGCGATGATCGCCCTGTCAACCGAGTGGTCAGTCCGGACCGCCGGGCTCATTCATCCAAAGACGGGGTTTCAGATGACAGACGCGACCAGAGGTGACGGCCTGCGCTCCAGGCTGCGACGCCAGCTTCTGCTGGGAACCGCGGCGGCGTTGACGCTTGCCGTGACCGGTGCGGGCGCCGCCTTCGCCCAGACGCCGCCGACCGAGGAGGTGAACACCACCGGCCTCGCGGTCACCGAAGACACCGTGAAGGTGGGTATCCTGCATTCGGTCACCGGCACCATGGCGATCTCGGAGACCGGCTCCGTCCAGGCCGAGAAGCTCGCCATCGAGCAGATCAACGCCATGGGCGGCGTCCTCGGCCGCAAGATCGAATACACCCAGGAAGACGGCGCCTCTGACTGGCCGACCTTCGCCGAGAAGGCCAAGAAGCTGCTCGTCGAGGACAAGGTCGCGGCGGTGTTCGGCTGCTGGACCTCGGCATCGCGCAAGGCGGTTCTGCCGGTCTTCGAGCAGTATAACGGCATGCTCTACTACCCGACCTTCTACGAGGGTCTCGAGGAGTCGCCCAATGTGATCTACACGGGTCAGGAAGCGACCCAGCAGATCCTGTCCGGCATAGACTGGGTGGCCAAGAACAAGGACGCCAAGAGCTTCTACCTGCTCGGCTCGGACTATATCTGGCCGCGCACCTCCAACAAGATCGCGCGCAAGCACATCGAGAAGCTCGGCCTGAAGGTCGTCGGCGAGGACTATTATCCGCTCGGCCACACCCAGTTCAACTCGGTCATCAACAAGATCAAGCTGAAGAAGCCGGACGTCATCTACGCCATCGTCGTCGGCGGCTCCAACGTCGCCTTCTACAAGCAGCTCAAGGCCGCCGGCATCGACATGACCAAGGAGGACCCGGTCCTCCTGACGATCTCGGTGACCGAGGACGAGATTCGCGGCATCGGCGGCGAGAACATCGAGGGCGCCTACGCCGCGATGAAGTATTTCGAGAGCCTGCCGAACGAGAACAATCAGAAGTTCGTCGCCGACTTCAAGAACATGTGGGGCGAGGACATCGTCATCGGCGACGTGACCCAGGCCGCCTATCTCGGCCCCTGGCTGTGGAAGGCCGCGGTCGAGAAGGCCGGCAGCTTCGACATCGACGCGGTTCGCGAAGCGTCCCCGGGCATCGAGCTGACCACCGCACCGGAAGGCTATGTGCGGATCCACGAGAACCATCACCTCTGGTCCAAGACGCGCATCGGCCACGCCCAGGCCGACGGCCAGTACAAGGTGGTCTACGAGACCAAGGAACTGATGGAGCCCGATCCATTCCCGGAAGGCTACCAATAAGCCGCAACGCTCCGGCGGGCCGTCCCTTGCGGACGGTCCGCCGATCGGGCGGCCCGCCGGCCCTTGCCCGATCCAGCCGTCTTCCCGCCCGCGCCTCGTTCCGCTTCCCGCGACCCGTGCGCCGAGCCCCCTTCCGCCCAACAAGGAGCCCCGGATGTTCTCCGACTATTCCTGGAGCGAACTCGGATCGATCTTCGCCATGCAGGGCTTTGCCGGGCTGGTGCTGTTCTCGGTCCTGGTGCTCATGGCCCTCGGCCTCGCGATCATCTTCGGCCAGATGGGCGTCATCAACATGGCCCATGGCGAGTTCATGATCCTGGGCGCCTATGTGACCTATCTGGTCGCTGGCTTCTTCGAAGCCTTCCTGCCGGCGCTGGTGCCGATCTCCTTCTTTGTGGCGGTTGTTCTGGCGTTCTTCGCCTCCGGCGCCCTCGGCGTCGCGGTCGAGATGAGCCTGATCCGCTTTCTCTACAAGCGTCCGCTCGACACGCTGCTGGCGACTTGGGGCCTGTCGCTGATCCTGCAGCAGACCTATCGCACCGTCTTCGGCGCACGTGAGGTCGGCGTCACCCTGCCAAGCTGGATGATGGGCTCGCTGCCTCTCACCGACATCATCGAGATCCCGATCAACGGGTTGATCGTCATGGCGATCACGCTTCTGATCACCCTCGGCGTCTACCTCGTCATGTTCCGCTCGCGGCTCGGCGCGCAGACCCGCGCCGTCGTCCAGAACCGCACCATGGCGGGGGCCGTCGGCATCGACACCGAAAAGGTCGACCGGATGACCTTCGGGCTGGGCTGCGGCATCGCCGGCGTCGCCGGCAGCGCCTTCACCATGATCGGCTCGACCGGGCCGAGCGCCGGCCAGCTCTACATCGTCGACACCTTCCTGGTCGTCGTCTTCGGCGGCGCGGCAAGCCTTCTGGGCACCATCGCCTCGGCCTTCACCATCTCCCAGGCCCAGTCGACCATGGAATTCTTCCTGTCCGGGTCGATGGCCAAGGTGCTGACCCTCCTGACCGTCGTCGGCATCCTGATGCTGCGACCGCAGGGCCTGTTCACCCTCAAAGTCCGCCGGTGAGGATCAAGCCATGACGAAGTTCCTGTCTTCCAACGGCCGATACGAGGCGATCGGCTTCCTCCTCCTCGCAGCCCTCCTGATCGTCGTGATCCCCGCGATGACCGACGCCTTTCGCCTCAACCTCGTCGGCAAGTACCTGACCTACGCCTTCGTCGCTGTGGGCCTCGTCCTGTGTTGGGGCTCGGCCGGCATCCTCAGCCTCGGGCAGGGCATCTTCTTCGGCCTCGGCGGCTACTGCATGGCCATGTTCCTGAAGCTGGAGGCCTCGACGCCGGAGGCGACGGCGATCCAGTCCACCCCGGGCATTCCGGACTTCATGGACTGGAACCAGCTGACCGAGCTGCCTTTCTTCTGGGAGCCGTTCCACTCCTTCGGCTTCACCCTTCTGGCGGTGGTGCTGGTGCCGGCGATCCTGGCCTTCGTCATCGGCTTCGCGATGTTCACCCGGCGGGTCGGCGGCGTCTATTTCGCCATCATCACCCAGGCCATCGCCGCGATCCTGACCATCCTGATCATCGGCCAGCAGGGCTATACGGGCGGCGTCAACGGCATCACCGACCTGCGAACGCTGCACGGCTGGGACATCCGCACCGACGACGCCAAGACGATCCTCTATTTCGTCAACGCGCTGCTGCTGCTCGGCGCCATCGGCCTGTCGATGCTCGTGCGCAATTCCAAGCTCGGCCGCATCCTCGTCGCGCTGCGCGACAAGGAGGATCGGGTGCGCTTCTCCGGCTACGACGTCGCCGCCTTCAAGACCTTCGTGTTCTGCTTTGCCGCGGCGCTTGCCGGTGTCGGCGGGGCGATGTTCACCCTGCAGGTGGGCTTCATGTCGCCGACCTTCGTCGGCATCGTGCCGTCGATCGAGATGGTGATCTTCTGCGCCGTCGGCGGGCGCCTGTCGCTGATCGGCGCGGTCTACGGCACGCTGCTGGTCAACTGGGCCAAGACCTCCTTCTCCGAGAGCTTCCCGGAACTGTGGCTGTTCGCCATGGGCGCCCTGTTCATCGTCGTCGTCATGGTCTTCCCGAACGGCCTGGCCGGCATCTTCACCAGCCACGTGCGGCCGCTGATCGACCGGTTCCTGCGCCGCTCGCCCGCACCGCTCGCCGACCGCCGAACGCCCGATGCCGCGGTCGGTCCCGCCGCCGCCGAATAAGGATCCGCGCCATGACGACACCCAAAGAGTTTCTTCTGGCCGTGGAAGGTCTCACCGTCTCCTTCGATGGCTTCAAGGCGGTGGACGATCTCTCCTTCTACGTCGATCCAGACGAGATCCGCGTCATCATCGGCCCGAACGGCGCCGGCAAGACGACGGCCCTCGACCTGATCTGCGGGCGCACCAAGGCGTCCTCCGGCTCGATCCGCTTTCGCGGCCAGGAGCTGACGAAGATGAAAGAGCACCAGATCGTCCATGCCGGCGTCGGGCGGAAATTCCAGAACCCGTCGATCTACGACGATTTGACGGTCTTCGAGAATCTGGAGATTTCCTTTCCGCGGGGACGCACGGTGTTCGGAGCGCTGGCCTTCAAGCGCGACGCGGAGGTGCGCGACCGGGTGGAGGAGATCGCCGAGATGATCTTCCTCGCCGACCATCTGGACGATCGCGCCGAGTTCCTCAGCCACGGCCAGAAGCAGTGGCTGGAGATCGGCATGCTGCTGATCCAGGACCCCGAGCTCCTGATGCTCGACGAGCCCGTCGCCGGGATGAGCGTGTCGGAGCGGGTCAAGACCGCCGAACTCCTCAATCGCATCATCAAGGGCCGCTCGGTGATCGTCATCGAGCACGACATGAAGTTCGCCGAGGACATCGCGACACGGGTCACCGTGCTGCACCAGGGCAAGGTCATCTCCGAGGGCGACATGGCCCATGTGAAGGCCGATCCCAAGGTCGTCGAAGTCTATCTCGGACACTGAGGAACACGCCGATGCTGAACATTTCCGACCTGCATGTCGCCTATGGCTCGAGCGAGGTGCTGCACGGGCTGACCTTCGACGTGGCGCCCGGCGAGATCGTCGCCGTCATGGGCCGCAACGGCATGGGCAAGACGACGCTGATGAAGTCGCTGATGGGGATCGTGCCTCAGTCCTCCGGCGCCGTGATGGTGGACGGCACCGACATGTCGGGCGCGAAGAGCCACCAGCGGGTGAAGGGCGGTCTTGGCTACGTTCCGCAGGGGCGTATGATCTTTTCCACCATGACGGTGCGCGAGAACATCGAGACCGGCCTGACGGTGACCGGCGAGAGCCAGGTGCCGGAGGACATCTACGAGCTGTTTCCAGTGCTTCTCGAGATGAAGGGGCGGCGCGGCGGCAATCTGTCCGGCGGCCAGCAGCAGCAACTGGCGATCGCCCGCGCGCTCGCCTCGCGGCCCAAGGTCCTGCTCCTCGACGAACCGACCGAAGGCATCCAGCCCTCGATCATCCGCGAAATGGGCCGCACCCTGAAGCGCATCCGCGACGAGAAGGGCCTGTCCATCGTCGTCTCCGAACAGGTCCTGTCCTTCGCCCTCGACATCGCCGACCGCGTGCTCGTCCTGGAGAACGGCGACCTCGTCCATGACGAGCCGGTGGACGGCGCCGACGAGGCGCGGATCGCCAAATATCTGTCGGTCTGACCGGCAACCATTCCCGAAGCCGAAACGAAGGAGCGCAACGGCATGACCGACACCCTGATCAAGGTCGATTTGACCCAGTCGCCGCATGACAACGAGATGGTCCACAATCGCTGGCATCCCGACATTCCGATGGCCTGTTGGGTCAATCCGGGCGACGACTTCAAGGTCGAGACCCATGACTGGACCGGCGGCCAGATCAAGAACGACAACGACGCTTCCGACGTGCGCGACGTCGAGCTCGAACAGGTGCATTACCTGTCCGGCCCGATCGGGGTGAAGGGCGCCGAGCCAGGCGATCTCCTCGTCGTCGACATCCTCGACATCGGCGCCTTCGAGGAGAGCCTGTGGGGCTTCAACGGCTTCTTCTCCAAGCAGAATGGCGGCGGCTTCCTGACCGAGCACTACCCGCTGGCCCAGAAGTCGATCTGGGATTTCGAGGGCATGTTCACCAAGTCGCGCCACGTGCCGGGCGTGCGCTATGCCGGTCTCATCCATCCGGGCCTGATCGGCTGCCTGCCGGACCGGGCCATGCTGGACGACTGGAACACCCGCGAGAAGGCGCTGTTCGACACCGATCCGGACCGGGTGCCGACGCTGGCGGCCCTGCCTAACACCCAGTCGGCTCACATGGGCAAGCTGACGGGCGAGGCGAAGGCCAAGGCGGCGGCCGAGGGCGCGCGCACCGTGCCGCCGCGCGAGCATGGCGGCAATTGCGACATCAAGGATCTGTCGCGCGGCTCGAAGGTCTATTTCCCGGTCTATGTCGACGGGGCCGGGCTCTCCATGGGCGATCTCCACTTCAGCCAGGGCGACGGCGAGATCACCTTCTGCGGCGCCATCGAGATGGCCGGCTGGCTGCACATCAAGGTCAGCCTGATCAAGGGCGGCATGAAGAAATACGGGGTTAAGAACCCGATCTTCCGGCCTTCGCCGATCACGCCGAAATACGACGACTACCTCATCTTCGAGGGCATCTCCGTCGACGAGGCCGGCAAGCAGCATTATCTCGACGTCCACATCGCCTATCGCCAGGCCTGTCTCAACGCCATCGAATATCTGAAGAAGTTCGGCTATTCCGGCGCCCAGGCCTATTCGATCCTCGGCACCGCGCCGGTCCAGGGTCACATCTCGGGCGTCGTCGACGTGCCGAATGCCTGCGCCACCCTGTGGCTGCCGACGGACATCTTCGAGTTCGACATCATGCCGGGCAATGACGGGCCGACGAAGTTCCTCGACGGCTCGATCGACATGCCCATCGCGCAGGACCTGTAAGGCGATGCCCTTCTACGACTATGATTGTGCCGATTGCGGCACCTTCACCAGTCTGCGCCCCATGGCGCAGGCTGGTGAGCCCTGCGATTGCCCGTCCTGCGGCGACAGTGCTCGCCGAGTCATCCTCTCGGCACCGCGGCTGTCGACCATGGATGCCGGCCGCCGCACGGCCTTCGCTACCAACGAACGCAGCGCCAATGCGCCGCGCTCGGGTGGCAAGAAGCACGGCGCCGGCTGTTCCTGCTGCGCGGCGCCGGGCGGCCGGGCGAAAGCCGGTGCGACGCTGACCATGCCGACCGGCGCCAAGACCTTTCCCGCCAAGCGGCCGTGGATGATCAGCCACTGACTGGAAACGGGTAGGGGACAG
>NZ_CH672387.1:150178-335178 GCF_000153465.1 Aurantimonas manganoxydans SI85-9A1
TGCGGGCCTAGCCGTGCTTGATCGAGATGGTCTTCAGGCGGGAGAAGCCGTAGAGGGCCTCGAAGCCCTTCTCGCGGCCGTGGCCGGATTTGCCGACGCCGCCGAAGGGCAGTTCGACGCCGCCGCCGGCGCCGTAATTGTTGATGAAGACCTGGCCGACATGCAGCTTGCGGGCGAGCCGCATCTGGCGGGCGCCGTTTTCCGTCCACACGCCGGCGACGAGGCCGTAATCGGTGCCGTTGGCGATGCGGATGGCGTCGGCCTCGTCCTCGAACGGGATCAGCACCTGCACCGGGCCGAAGATCTCCTCCTGGGCGAGCCTGTGGTCGGGATCGACATCGGCGAAGAGGATCGGCGCGACGTAGTGGCCGCCGGCCGGGGCATCGGCGTGGATCGTGCCCTCGCCGGCGATGGTCAGCTCGGCCTTGCCCTGGGCGATATAGCCGGCGACGATCGCCTTCTGCTTGCCCGAGACCAGGGGCCCGAGATCGTGGTCGGCGGATGCCGGGCCGACGACAAGCCCGGCATAGACCTCCGCCATGCGGCGCTTCACCTCGTCATAGACGCCACGCTGCACGAGCACGCGCGAGGCGGCCGAGCAGGTCTGGCCGGCGGCCTGGACGCAGGCGCCGACGAGCGTCGGCAGGGCCGCGTCGAGATCGCAGTCGTCGAAGACGATGTGGGGCGACTTGCCCCCGAGCTCCAGCGTCACCGGAATGACGTTCTCGCTGGCGGCGGCCTGGATGCGCCGTCCGGTGCCGACCGAGCCGGTGAAGGAGACGTGGTGGACGCGCGGATGCGCCGACAGCGCCGCGCCGACCTCGTGGCCATAGCCGGTGACGATGTTGAGGACACCGGCGGGCAGGCCCGCTTCCTCGGCCAGCGCCGCGACGGCGAGCGCGCTGAGCGAGGCGTCCTCGGCCGGCTTCAGGACGCAGGCATTGCCCATGGCGAGCGCCGCGCCGACCGAGCGGCCCATGATCTGCATGGGGTAGTTCCAGGGAATGATGTGGGCGGTCACGCCGTGCGGCTCGCGCAGGGTCAGGACCGTCGTGCCTTGCTGATAGGGGATGGTCTCGCCGGTGATCTTGTCGGCGGCGCCGCCGTAGAACTCGAAATAGCGGGCGAGCGCCACGGCGTCGTTGCGGGCCTGGCCGAGCGGCTTGCCGACATCGTTCGATTCCAGGTGCGCCAGCGTTTCGGCGCGTTCGGTGACGAGGCGGGACAGGCGCACCAGGATGCGGCCGCGCTCGGTCGCGGTCATCGCGCCCCATTCGCCGTCGAGGGCCGCTTCCGCCGCCGCGACGGCGGCCTCGACATCGGTCGCCGTACCCTCGGCGATCTGGCCGATGTTCTCGCCGGTCGAGGGGTTTTCGACGGCGATGGCCCGGCCGCCGGCGCCGGAGCGCCATTCGCCGCCGATCAGCAGTTTCGTCGGATCGAACCAGAGGCCGGACTGGATTGTCATGTGATGTTCCTCCCAGGAAAATGTCCGCGCAGGCGGCACGGTGGGCGCGCCGGGACGATAAGCCGGCGGCCGGTGTCGTTCAGACGGCGTGTCGGACGTGCGGTTCGAGCCGCTCGCGGGCGGCTTCGAGATGGGCGAGCATGGCGGCTTCGGCCCGCCGCGGGTCGCGGTCGATGATCGCCTTGAGGATCCCGACATGTTCCTCGATGACGGCGTGGCCGACATTGGCGTGATAGCGCAGCCGGAAAATGTGCATCTGGGTGAACAGCCGCCCCAGCGTCTCGGCGATGAGGTCGTTGCCGCAAGCCTCGGCAATGGCGGTGTGGAAGCGGCTGTCGAGAACCACAAGCCGGGCGCAATGGGCGTTGATGTCCTCGCGCGACAGCACCTGCATCTCCGCGGCGATCTCCTTCAGCGCGGCAAGCTGGCCGGGCGTGGCATGTTCGGCGGCGCACGCGGCGCTGCGCGGCTCGACCAAAGCGCGCATTTCGAAGATGCTCTCCAGCCGGGCGACCGAGGGCAGCGGCGCGGCCGAGTAGCCGGTCAGGTGCTTCTTGACGACGAGACCCTCGGCCTCGAGCCGGATCAGGGCGGCGCGGGTCGGGGTCTGGGACACGCCGAAGCGGCGGGCCAGCTTGTCGACGGAGAGGCGTTCGCCGGGCGGGATCTTCAAAGCGATCAAGTCATCCACCAGCCGCTCGTAGACCGCGTCGCCGAGCGACGGACCCTGCACGATCAGGTCGTCCGCAGATGCGTTCCAGTCCCCCATGCGATCTCCGCGAAAGGCGGTGTTGCGGTCGGCCACAGCCCGTCCTTGACCAATGCCATTCAGTCTCATACGAATATCGTATCGGATATCTGGTGTAAACATCATCGATTTGAGGTTGCCGACGCAGGAGGATGCGGGCAATTTTCAACCAGGACGGTCCGAACCGAATGGGAGGAATACGCATGACCCTGAGAGGCATTCTCGCCGGCGCCCTTCTGGCGACCAGCGCCCTGACCGCGACGTCGCTTTCGGCCAAGGAGATGAACTTCGCCATCGTGACGCCGCCGGACGGGCATTACGGCCAGGGCGCCAAGGCCTTCGCCGAGAAGATGAACGAGCTCTCCAACGGCGAGATCACCATCAACGTCAAGGCCGGCGGTTCGCTGGGCGGCGAGCGCGAGCTTCTGGAGGGCGAGCAGATCGGCACGATCGAGCTGGCGATGACCTCGACCGGTCCGGTCGGCAGCTTCGTCCCGGAAATCTACGCCCTCGACTTCCCGTTCCTGTTCAACGACTACGCCAGCGCCCACGAGATTCTCGACGGCGAGATCGGCGACGAGCTCCTGGCCAAGTTCGAGGACAAGGGCATGATCGGCCTTGCCTGGTCGGAGAACGGCTTCCGCCACATCACCAATTCGGTGAAGCCGGTGCAAACGCCCGCGGACGTTGCGGGCCTGAAGCTGCGGACCATGGAAAACCAGGTCCATATCGACGCCTTCAAGGAACTCGGCGCATCGCCGACCCCGATGAGCTGGACCGAGGTGCTGACCTCGCTGCAGCAGGGCACGATCGACGGCCAGGAGAACCCGATCCCGATCATCGTCTCCAACAACATGTGGGACATGCAGAAATACGTGACGCTGACCGGCCACGTCTATTCGCCGGCGGTCATCACCATGTCGAAGATCCACTGGGACCAGCTCTCCGAGGAAGAGCAGGGCTGGATCCGCGAAGCCGCCAAGGCCGGCGTCGAGGCAACCCGTGCGGTGGTTGCCGAGACCGAGACGAACGGTGTCGCCACCATGCGCGAGAACGGCATGGAAGTGATCGAGGATGTCGACAAGAAGGCGTTCCAGGATGCCGTCCAGCCGACCTATGATCGCTACGGCAAGGAATATGGCGAGGCCATGATCCAGCGGATCCGCGACGCCCAGAAGTAAGCCGTCCGACAAAACGCGGGGCCGGATCGTCCGGTCTCGCGGGGTCCGGCCCAGCGCCGCCCGGCTGCGGTTCGCGGCCACCGCCCGCGCGCGGCTTCGATGGAGGCCGCTTGTCTCGCCCTCCAGCTCTCGAAGGTGCCGTCCATGCGCAAGGCCGTCCTGACCGCAGCCGAGAAGCTGACCGTTCTCACCCATAATCTCTCCGCCCTCCTGCTGGCACTGGCGACGGCGCTGGTGTTCTGGCAGGTGGTGACGCGCTTCGTGCTCGGCGATGCCGCGGCGTGGTCGGAGGTGCTGGCTCGCGGCGTGGTGATCTGGATGGTGTTTCTCGTCGCCGGCGCCGGCTTCCGGCTGAGCGCGATGATCCCGCTGGAATTCGTGCGCAGCGTCCTGCCCGACCGGATGCAGCGCAGCGTTTCCTTCATTGTCCTCCTCGGCATCCTCGCCTTTCTCGGCGTGCTGACCTGGTTCGGCGTCCTGATGACGATCCGCGTCTCGACCCAGCAGGTGGCGATGCTCAACATCCCGATCTCCTGGCTCTATGCGGCGATCCCGGTCGGTGCGGTGCTGGCGATCCCGGGCGCGATCCTCGAATTCCTGCGTCCGATCGAGCCGTCGCGGGCCGATTACGACGTCCAGCGCGACCGGGAGTCCTTCGAATGAACGCCGCCCTCGTTGCCGCGCTTCTGGTCTTCTTCTCGCTGTCGATCCCGGTCGCCGTCGCGATCGGTCTCGCCGCGATCGTCGGTGTCGCCTTCTTCTCGCCGCTGCCGTTGCTGGTGGTCCCCCAGAAAATCTTCACCTCCATCGACAGTTTCCCGCTGCTGGCGGTGCCGTTCTTCATCCTGGCCGGCAATCTGATGACCCATGGCGGCGTCTCGCGCCGGCTGGTGGATTTCGCCAAGTCGCTGGTGGGCGGCGTGCAGGGCGGGCTGGCCTCGACCTGCGTCGTCACCTGCATGATCTTCGCCGCGATTTCCGGCTCGTCCGTCGCGACGACCTTCGCCATCGGCGCGATCCTCGTGCCGGCCATGGCGCGGCACAATTATCCGCCGCCCATGGCCGCGACGATCCAGGCGACTTCGGCCGAGCTCGGCGTGATCATTCCGCCCTCGGTGCCGATGATCATCTTCGGCGTCTCCACCGAGACCTCGGTCACCAAGCTGTTCATCGCCGGCATCGGGCCGGGCGTGTTGGTGGCCGGTGCGCTCATCGTCATGACCCAGGTCTGGTGCCGGCTGAAGGGCATCGGCAAGGAGGACGGCGACGATGCGCTGCCCATCGTCAAGAGCACGATCGACGCCTTCTGGGCGCTGATGCTGCCGGTCATCATTCTCGGTGGCATCTATGGCGGCATCTTCACGCCCACCGAGGCGGCGGCCGTCTCGGCGGTCTATGCGCTCGTCGTCGGCCTGTTCGTCTACCGGGAAATGAGTTTTTCCGACCTGCCGCGGATCTTCCGGGGATCGGCCGTGGCGACCGGCGCGATCATGCTGATCATCGCCACCGCCGGGCTGTTCTCCTTCCTCGTCAGCCTGTCCGGCCTGCCCAACGTCATCGGCAGCTGGGCGGAAGCGACCTTCGGCGGAGCGGTGGGCTTCCTGCTCTTCGTCAACGTGCTGCTGCTTCTGGTCGGCATGTTCGTGGAGACCTCGGCGGCGATCCTCGTCCTGGCGCCGATCCTCACACCGATCGCCGTCGGCTTCGGCGTCGATCCGGTCCATTTCGGCATCATCGTCATCGTCAATCTGGCGCTCGGCATGGTGACGCCGCCGCTTGGCGTGAACCTCTTCGCCGCCGCCGCCGTGGCGCGCATCCCGGTGCAGAGCATGTTCCGCTCGCTGATCGTGCCGGTGCTCGTGGTATTCGGGGCGCTTCTCCTGATCACTTTCGTGCCGGCGATCTCGCTGTGGCCGGCGGCGCATCTGTGAGCCGGCGGACCGGCGCAATCCTTTCAGCCAGAACAGGGACTTCCGCATGAGTGCAGTGACGCCGTACCGCATCGCGACCATCAAGGGCGACGGAATCGGCCCCGAGGTGACGCAGGCCGCCATGCGGGTGCTGACGGAGGCCTGCGGCGCGGGCGTCCTCGACTTCGTCATGTTGGAAGGCGGCGCCGGCTCGCATGTGGCGACCGGCGAGGTGCTGCCGGCCGAGACCGCCGAGGCCTGCCGGACGCATCACGCGATCCTGCACGGCGCCGCCGGCCTGCCGGGCGTCGTCTATCCGGACGGCACCGAGGTCGGCAACGAACTGCATCTGAAGCTGCGCTTTGCGCTCGATCTCTACGCCAATGTGCGGCCGATCAAGCTCCTGAAGGGCGTCGCCTCGCCGCTGCGCGCCTATGAGGGCGGCGGCATCGACTATGTCATCGTGCGCGAGAACACCGAAGGGCTTTACGCCAGCCGCGGCGCCGGCGTGGTGCTGCGCGGCGAGATGGCGTCCGACAGCCTCGTCATCACCCGCAAGGGCACCGAGCGCGTCGCCCGCTTCGCCTTCGAACTGGCCCGCCAGCGCAAGGGTGCGCTGCGCGACGGCAAGCGCCGCGTCACGGTCTGCGACAAGGCCAACATCCTGCGCAGCTACGCCTTCTTCCGCCGGATTTGCGACGAGGTGCATGGCGACTATCCCGATGTCGAGATCGACTACGCCTATGCCGACGCGATCACCGTGCATCTCCTGAAGCGACCGGAATTCTACGACGTGATCGTCGCCGAGAACATGTTCGGCGACATCATCTCCGATCTCGGCGCCGCCACCGTCGGCGGCATGGGCATCTCGCCCTCCGGCGAGATCGGCGACAGCCACGGCCTGTTCCAGGGCGCTCACGGCTCGGCGCCGGACATTGCCGGGCAGGACCTGGCGAGCCCGGTGGCGGCCATCCTGTCGGGCGCGATGATGCTGCGCTGGCTGGCGGACAAGCACGACGACTCCACGCTCGCCACGGCGGCGGGCCGCGTCGAGGCGGCGGTCGACCGGACGCTGGAGGCGGGCGATTTCGTGCCCACCGATCTCGGCGGACGCGCGCGCTGCAGCGAGATGACCGACGCCATCCTGCGGGCGATGGCCTGACCCTTTCTCACAAGAGGACAACAGCATGACGAAGCAGACGGTTGGCGTGATCGGCGTCGGGATGATGGGCCACGGCATTGCCCGCAACATCCAGAAGAAGGGGTGGCCGCTCGCCTATCTCGACCATCCCGGCAACCAGCCGAGCGACGATCTCGACGCGGATGGGGCAAGGCGCTTCGATGACGCGTCGGCGCTGGCGGCGGCGTGCGACATCCTGATCCTGTGCGTCACCGGCAGCCCGCAGATCGAGGCGCTGCTGCTCGGGCCCGACAGCGTCACCGCCGCGCTGCGGCCGGGCACCATCGTGGTCGACTGCTCGACCGGCATTCCCAGCGCCACCATGAAGGCAGCCGAAGCGGTGAAGGCCGTCGGCTGCGACTTCGTCGACGCGGCCATGACCCGCACGCCGAAGGAGGCTGAAGAAGGCCGGCTCAACCTGTTGATCGGCGGTGACGCGGCGACGGTCGCGGCGCTGACCCCGCTGTTCGAGGCGTTTTCGGAGAACCGCTTCCATGCCGGCGGCATTGGCCGGGGCCAGACGCTGAAGCTCCTGCACAATTTCGTCTCGCTGGGCAGCGTCACGCTGATTGCCGAAGCGGCGGCCTGTGCGGCGGAGAACGACATCGCGCCGGAGGTGCTGGTGGATTGCCTGCGCCGCGGCGGCGGCTACGGCGCCGGTCTCGACCGCACCGCCCCCTACATCCTGGACGGCGACGTCACCCCGATGCGCTTTTCCAATTCGAACGCGCGCAAGGACCTGACCTATTACAGCCAGCTCGTCGAGGAGACGGGCACGTCCCGCAAGGTCGCCGAAGGCGTGCGCGGCGCGCTGGACTGGCTGGTCGAGACCGGCCATGGCGACGAGATGATGCCCACGGCCTGCACGACGTTCCGCAAGAAGGACAAGTGATCGCCTGACCCGGACGGCCGCCTCCAAAGCGGAAGCGGCCGTCCGGAGTTTTGATCAGCCCATCGCGGCCAGGGTCGCCTCGGCGAAGGCGGCGACACTCAGGAGTTGCTGGTCCTGGCTCCAGGGGGCGACGAGCTGGATGCCGAGCGGCAGGCCGTTGGGCCCGAAGCCCGCGGGCAGGCTGATCGCCGGCGCGCCGATGAAGGTCCAGGGCGCGCAGAGCGCCGGATCGCCGGTGTTGTCGAGCCCTTCCGGCGCTTCGCCGGTCGCCGGCACGGTGAGGATCGCGTCGTAGCCGGCGAAGTGGTCGGCCATCGCGCGGCGCAGATGCTTCTGGTTCTCCAGCGCGGCGACATAGGCCTTGGCGGAAATCCCGGCGCCGTCGGCGACCAGTGCCTTCAGATGATCGCTGGTGCGATCGGGGAAGCGCTCGACTCGTTCCTCGTAGATATGCCGGCCCTCGACCCGCAGAACGGTCATGATGTCGTCGAGGGTCTGGACGTAGAGCGCGTCCAGCGCCACCGGCTCGAGCGTCGCGCCGGCCGCCGTCAGCGCTGCGGCCGCCCGGTCGCGCAGGGCGCGCTGATGCGGATCGACGCGGTCCCATGCCGGTGGCTCGATGACGGCGATCCGGGGCCGTTCGGCGGCGACGGTCGCGCTGCCGGGCTCCGGCGCGGTACCGGCCGGCAGGTCGCCATGCGGATCGGACGGGTCGGCGGCGGCGAACAGCCCGTAGGCCTTGGCGATGGTGGCGACGTCGCGGGCGAACAGGCCGACATGGTCGAGCGACCAGGACAGCGGATGCACGCCGGTGCGCGGGATCGAACCATAGCTCGGCTTGTAGCCGACGACGCCGCAATAGGCGGCGGGGCGGATCACCGAGCCGATCGTCTGGGTGCCGAGCGCCAGGGGTACGATGCCGGCAGCAACGGCGGCGGCCGAGCCGCTCGACGAGCCGCCGGGCGTGTGGCGCGAATTGTGCGGATTGACCGTCGCGCCGGGGCTGCGCCAGGCGAACTCCGTCGTGACCGTCTTGCCCAGCACCGTGCCGCCGAGTTCGCGGATGCGCGACACGATCCAGGCGTCGGCGGCCGGAACATGCGCCGGGTCGATGCGCGAACCGTAGCCTGTCGGCATGTCGGCGGTGTCGATGATGTCCTTGACCCCGACGGCGAGGCCGGCGAGCGGGCCGCTGGTGCCGGTGGCGGGCGCTCTGTCCGGCAGATGGGCGAAGGCGCGCAGGGCCGGATTGCTGCTGACGGCCATTTCGTAGGCAACCCCGACAGGGCCGAGCGTCGTGTCGCCCGCAGTGCCGATGCCGGCCGCGGTGGCGGTGATGTTTGCCATGGTCAGATCCCCCTCGAATGCGTCGCCGCGGGACGCCGGGCGCCCCGCGGCATCGATGATGCGGTCGCTTTAGTCGACGATCGCCTTGTCGATGAACTGCCGGTCGATGAAATTGGCATAGTCCGGCTGGGAGTCGAGATTGCCGAGGGCGATCTGGACGCCGAGGCTGGTCGTCATCGCCTCGTCGGTGATGTCGACGCTGGGAGCGTAGACGCCGTCGGTGATCATCCGCTTGACGGCGGCCTCGACCACCTTGGCGTCGAGGTTCGGGAATTCCTTCCGGGCAACCGCGACCGCATCTTCCGGCGAAGCCTGGATCATCGCCAGTGCCTTCTCGAGGCCGTTGACGAAGCTCTGGGCCTTGGCGGCGTCGATGTCGGTGCGGGTCATGATGGTGGAGAAGGCGTAGGGGCCGTATTCCTTCGGGAAGGACACGATGACCTTCTTGCCCTCGGCGACGGCCTGGTCAACGCCGGGCTCATACATCACCGCCAGCGGCGCCTGGCCGCCGATGAAGGGCGCCGGCTCGGCGCCGATCTGCACCTGGGTGAGCGTCACGCTGTCCTTGGAGACGTCGTTCTCGCCGAGCATCTTGAGGAACAACGAGGTCGATGTGGTCGGCATCATGCCGGCGACCACCGTCTGGTCGGCGAAGCTCTCGGGACCCTTGTAGTCGAAATCCTCGTCGGCGAGGATCCAGACGGCGGCGCCGTTGACGACATTGGCGATGGTCTTGACCGGGGCGCCCTTCTCGAAGGCGATGGCAGTCCATTCGGGGCCGTGCAGCGAGAAGTCGGCGCTGCCGGAGATGACCGAGTTGAGGGCGGTCGGGCCGGAGCCTGCGCTTTCCTTGATGACGGTCAGGCCCTCGGCCTCGAACATGCCCTTGTCCATAGCGACGTAGAGCGGCAGGTAGAGCAGCGACTGGAAGGCCTGGGAGATCGTCACCTCGGTCTTGTCCTGGGCCAGCGCCGGGCTGGCGAAGGCGGTGAGGGCGGCGGTGGCCGCGACGGCGAGAAACTTCTTCATTGTTGGTACCCCTGCTGGTGATGGGAGGCGCAAGCCTCAGGCTGCGACCTGTCGCGTGGACTGGTCCTGCTTCCACGGCAGCACGCGCCGCTCGATGAAATTGACGATGTGGTAGAGGGCGAAGCCCAGGATCATCAGCGAGAACAGCCCGACCCAGACGGTGTTCAGGTCGTAGAGATTCGACGCCGTGAAGACGAGGTGGCCGAGCCCGTGCTGGGAGGAAATGAACTCCCCGACGACGGCGCCGACGAGGGCGAAGCCGATATTGATGCGGAAGGTCGCGATCACCGCCGGCAGCGAGGACGGCACCACCGCCTTGAAGAAGATGCGGTGCTTGTCGGCGCCCATGGAGGTGAGCAGGCGCTGCAGATCCTTGTCGGAATCGCGGGCCGCCTGGTAGGCGGTGATCAGTGCCACGATGGCGGTCATGGCGACGACCAGCGCGATCTTCGAGGTGTAGCCGGTCCCGAACCACAGGATGATCAGCGGTGCAAGGGCGATCTTCGGCACGCTGTTGAGCGCAATGACGAAGGGTTCGACGAGCCTGGCGACGCCGCCCGAATACCACAGCGACAGGCCGAGCGACGTACCGATGGTGGTGCCGAGGATGAAGCCGACGACCGCTTCCAGCGTGGTGTAGCCGGCATCGACGAAGAGCGAGCCGTCCATGATGAAGCGGGCGAAATTGGCGAAGATCCCCGAGGGCTGGCCGAACAGGAAGCCGGAGACGCCGCCGTAGCGCACGCCAAGTTCCCACAAGGCGAAGAAGCTCAGTACGGCGAGAAGCTGCAGCCCTGACCTGGCGATGCCGCCGCCCAGTCCATCACTGGCGATCTGCCAGTCGATGCGGCGACGAGGCATGGTCCCGGTCGCGGCAGGATTGCGTGTGGTGGTGATGCTCATTCGGTGCCCTCAGTGCGTCTGGATGTCGAGCTCGTTGCAGAGCAGGTGGAAGTACTGGGCGAAGTGCGGATCGCTGCGGGACGCCACGGGGGAGTGGCTGGCGATGTCGATCTCGTGGATGGCCTTCACCTTGGACGGACGCCCGGACAGGACGACGACGCGCTTGGACAGGGCGACCGCCTCGTCGACGTCGTGGGTGATCAGGATGACCGTCTTTCCGGACTTCTCGACCGCGTCGACGAGGACACCTTCAAGATGGAGGCGGGTCTGGTAGTCGAGGGCCGAGAAGGGCTCGTCGAGGAGCAGGATGTCGGGGTCCATGACCAGGGTGCGGATCAGCGCGACGCGCTGGCGCTGGCCGCCCGACAAAGTGCTCGGATAGGCGCTCTCGAAGCCGCTGAGACCGAAGGTGTTGAGGTAGTCGAGGGCCTTCTCTCGCGCTTCCTGGCGGTCGACATTGCGCATTTCCAGGCCCAGCAGGGCGTTCTGCAGGACGGTGCGCCAGGGGAAGAGAAGGTCCTTCTGCATCATGTAGCCGATGCGGCCGCGCAGGCCGTCCACCGGCTTGCCGCGATAGCGCATGACGCCGCCATCGGCGTCGAGCAGTCCGGCGATCATGTTGAAGATCGTCGTCTTGCCGCAACCCGACGGGCCGATGATCGAGACGAAGTCCCGCTCGTAGATGTCGAAGGTCAGGTCGCGGACGACCGGGACCGTGCCACTGCGCGTGGCGAAGGTCTTGGCGAGGCCGCGGATTTCCAGTTGCGTCTGTCTGTCGCCCATGTCGGCTCCTCATGCTGCGTTGCGACAGACGCAGCATGGAGCGTGCCAGATGGCCGGGCGGGCCCGCCCGGGCCGGGGCGCCTCACGAACCGGGCTGTTCAAGTCGCTGGAATCGCTGGATCGCGACGGCCTGCATGGCTGCCCTGCGCTTTATGCAGGGCGGATTTCGCCGGTTTGCGACCGCCTTCCGACGGAGGAGATGCAGCCGAAGCGCGCGCAGAACATGCGCTTTATGACTAAAATATATTCACGACTTATGATTGCATCATTATAATGCAGTATGGCGTGGGGCACCGTGAGTGCCCGGCCGGACGGGCGGCAGCGATGGATCGCGCTGCCGCCGCGTATCTGTCGCCGATCAGGCGATATGGGCACCCTGCGCAGCGGTGAAGATCGAATAGATCGACTGGCTCGCCGTCATCAGCAGCCGGTTCCGGTGCTCGCCGACAAAGGTGAGGTTGGCGCAGCCCTCCGGGGTCTTGATCTGGCCGATCTTGGTGCCGTCCGGGGCGTAGACATGCACGCCGTCCTGGCCCTCGCCGGCAAAGCCCGTGGCCGCCCAGACATTGCCGTCGACATCGGCGCGCAGGCCGTCGTGGAAGCCGCTTTCAAGCGTCGCGAATTCGCGCCGGCCGGTCAACCGGCGGCCGTTGTCCTCGACATTCCAGGCGATGATCCGGGCAGGCTCCGGATGGTGCGTTGCAGCGGAATCGGCAACGTAGAGCGTGCGATAGTCCGGCGAGAAGCACAGGCCGTTCGGCTTGAAGATCTCGTCGCTCAGCCGGGTCAGCGCGCCGCTCGCGGCGTCGATATGGTAGATGCTGGTCGGCAGTTCGAGCTCGCGCACGGTGCCTTCATAGTACCAGTGGCTGCCATAGCCTGGATCGGTGAAGATGATGCCGCCGTCGTCCGGGTGGACCACCGCGTCGTTGGGCGCGTTGAGCTGCTTGCCCTCGAAAGTCTCGGCCAGCACCTCGGCCGGGCCCTGATGACCGTAGCGCACGACGCGGGCGGTCGAGTGCTCGCAGCTGATCTGCCGGCCCTCGAAATCGAAGGTATTGCCGTTGGAATGGTTGGAATGGTGGCGCAGCGGCGTCACCGCGCCGGTGACCTCGTCCCAGCGCATCTGGCGATTGTTGGGAATGTCGCTGAAGACGGCGTAGCGGCCGACGCCGTTCCAGGCCGGCCCCTCGGCCCACAGCGCGCCGCTCCACTCGCGCTGCAGCGGCGTGTTGCCGATCATGTATTGCGAGAATCGGGGGTCGAGCACCTCCCAGGCGTCGTCGGGATAGCGCGAGGGCTGCGGCGCCAGAGACTGCGCCCGCACGACATGCGGCATGGCGAGGGCGGCGCCGAGCGCCGCGCCGCCGGTGAGCAATGCGCGTCGATGAATGGTCATGGGTTCCTCCCCGTCGACCGGCATGCCGACCCTCCGGACGACCGTGTTGCTGTTGCGGGGAACGGCCGGCACCGAAGCGTAACGCGAAGCGGCAAGCCGGGCCAGCGTAACGTATACGAAAGGCCCAGGATCGCGCTGTAACGGTCGCGGTTACGTTGCGGTGCAGCACAAGATTTCGGCGTCCGGCGTCCGCCAGCCATTGCGCAGGGGAGCACGCGAATACAGTATACCGCCTGAATTGCTGCGAGGGTGGGGCTTCAATGGCATCGGTGACATTTCGGGACGTGCGCAAGGCGTTTGGCCCGGTTGAAGTGCTGCACGGCGTATCCATTGACATCGAGGAAGGCCAGTTCGTCGTGCTGGTCGGTCCGTCCGGTTGCGGCAAGTCGACCCTGTTGCGGATGCTGGCCGGTCTCGAGCACATCACCGCCGGCGAGATCCTGATCGGCGACCGGGTGGTCAACGCGCTGCCGCCCAAGGACCGCGACATCGCGATGGTCTTCCAGAACTATGCGCTCTATCCGCACATCACGGTCGCCGAGAACATGGGCTTCTCGCTGATGCTGAAGAAGGCCTCCAAGGCGGAGATCGCCGAGCGGGTCCGGCCCGCGGCCGAGATCCTCGGCCTGACCAATCTGCTCGATCGCTATCCCCGGCAGCTGTCGGGCGGCCAGCGCCAGCGTGTCGCCATGGGCCGGGCGATTGTGCGTGAGCCACAGGTCTTCCTGTTCGACGAGCCGCTGTCCAATCTCGACGCCAAGCTGCGCGTCTCGATGCGCTCGGAGATGAAGAACCTGCACCAGCGGCTGCAGACGACCACGGTCTACGTCACCCACGACCAGATCGAGGCGATGACCATGGCCGACAAGATCGTCGTCATGCATGATGGCATCGTCGAGCAGGTGGGCAGCCCGCTGGAGCTCTACGACCGGCCGGACAATCTCTTCGTGGCCGGCTTCATCGGCTCGCCCGCCATGAACATGATGACCGGCGCCGTCGATCCGAACGACCGCGCGACCTTCGTCACCGGCCACGGGCACCGGCTGCCGATCGCGCGACCGGGCAAGGCCGAGCCGGGCCGCGAGACGATCTATGGCGTCAGGCCTGAATCCTTCCGCCTCGGCGGCGACATTCCGCTGCGGGTCGAGGTGGTCGAGCCGACCGGCTCGGAGACCCACGTCATCGCCAAGCTGGGCGACAGCGACGTGATGTGCGTGTTCCGCGAGCGGATCTCGGCGGGGCCTGGCGACGAGCTGCCGGTCTCGATCGACGCGGAGGCGGTGCATCTGTTCGACGCGGCGACGGGGGCGCGCGTTTCGGCCTGAAGCCGGCAAGGCTTCGGGCGGCCGGTCGGGGTGGAGGACTCGGCCGGCAAGGGAGGACGGCCGTGACGGCAGCGGGAGCGCCGTCACTTCGGGGCACAGAATCGCACGCTCCCGCGCAAGTGGAGGAGATCACGATGACCATCAATCGCAGGACGCTTCTGGCCGGCACGGCCGGCCTTGCCGCCAGCGCGGCCTTCATCGGGCCGTTCGGCATGCGCGGCGCGCTGGCTCAGGCGGCCGCGCCGAAATTCAAGCCGGAGGAAGGCGCCTCGCTGCGGCTTCTGCGCTGGGTGCCCTTCGTCGCCGGCGAGGAGGAAGCCTGGAACGCCAACACCAAGGCCTTCACCGAGGCGACCGGCGTCGAGGTGCAGATCGATCAGGAAAGCTGGGAGGACGTGCGCCCGAAGGCCGCCGTGGCCGCCAATGTGGGCTCGGGCCCCGACATGGTGATGAGCTGGTTCGACGACCCGTTCCAGTATCCCGACAAGCTCGTCGACGTGACCGACCTTGCGACCTCGCTCGGCGAGCAGCATGGCGGCTGGTACGAGGGCCTGGAAGGCTATGCCAAGCAGGGCGACAAGTTCATCGCCGTGCCGCTCTGCGCCATCGGCAATGCCATCTGCTATCGCGACAGCCACATGAAGGCGGCGGGCTTCGAGGAATTCCCGTCCGACACGGCGGGCTTCCTGGAACTGTGCAAGGCAATGCAGGCCAACGGCACGCCGGCCGGCTTCCCGCACGGCAAGGCGGTCGGCGACGGCAACAACTATGCCCACTGGCTGTTGTGGAGCCATGGCGGCAAGACCGTCGACGAGGCCGGCAAGCCGGCGATCGACAGCCCCGAGACGCGGGCCGCGATCGAATATGCCAAGGCGCTCTATGCCACCTTCATCCCCGGCACCGAGAGCTGGCTCGACATCAACAACAACCGCGCCTTCCTGGCCGGCCAGATCTCGCTGACGGCGAACGGCGTGTCGCTCTATTACGCGGCGACCAAGGACCCGGCGATGGCCGAGATCGCCGAGGACATCCGCACAACCACCATGCCGGTCGGGCCGGTCGGCCAGCCGGTGGAACTGCACCAGACCTCGACCCTCAACGTCTTCCAGCACACAAAGTACCCGGAGGCGGCGAAGGCCTATATCGAGTTCATGTTCCAGCCGGAGCAGATGAACGCCTGGATCGAGGGCGCCAGCGCCTATTGCTGCCAGTCGCTCAAGGCCTATGCGGACAACCCGGTGTGGACCTCGAACCCGATCCACGAGCCCTATTCCAAGGCCTCGGCCAGCCTGAGGCCGAACGGCTTTGCCGGGCCGCTCGGACCCTCGTCGGCCGCCGTCATGGCCGACTACGTGCTCGTCGACATGTTCGCCGAGGCGGTGACCGGCCAGCGCACCGCGGACGAGGCCATCGCCAACGCCGAGCGGCGCATCGCCCGCTACTACCGCTGACGATGCCGGCACCGGCTTGAACGGCCGGTGCCCCGACACACAGGCGCGCGGGCATTGCTGCCCGGGCGCCTGTCGGCGGCGGCTTCGGCCGCACGCCCTTTCGGCAACGGAGACGATCGACGATGTCCAGCATAGAGGCGACCGCCAGGCCCTCGGTATTCCGCCGGTTCGTGCAGAGCCGCGGCGGGCTCGGCCTGATGTTCATGCTGCCGGCGGCGGCGTTCCTTTTGTGCTTTCTGACCTATCCGCTCGGCCTCGGCATCTGGCTGAGCTTCACCGACACGACGATCGGCCGGACCGGCATCTTCATCGGCCTGGAGAACTATGCCTGGCTGTTCGACGATCCGGTGTTCTGGCTGTCGGTCTACAACACCATGCTCTACACGACGGTCGCCTCTGTGCTGAAATTCGGGCTCGGCCTGTGGCTGGCGCTGATCCTCAACGAGCATCTGCCGTTCAAGAACTTCTTCCGCGCCATCATCCTGTTGCCTTGGGTCGTGCCGACCGTCCTGTCGGCCTTGGCCTTCTGGTGGATCTTCGACAGCCAGTTCTCGATCATCTCCTTCGTCCTGATGAAATGGGGCTGGATCGACGCACCGATCAACTTCCTGGGCGATCCGACCAATGCGCGGGCCTCGGTGATCGCCGCCAATGTGTGGCGCGGCATTCCCTTCGTGGCGATCTCGCTGCTCGCGGGCCTGCAGACCATCCCGCAATCGCTGAACGAGGCGGCGGCACTGGATGGCGCGACGTCGTGGCAGCGCTTCACCAAGATCACCCTGCCGCTGCTGACGCCGATCATCGCCGTGGTGATGACCTTCTCGGTGCTGTTCACCTTCACCGATTTCCAGCTGATCTACGTCCTGACCCGCGGCGGGCCGGTCAACGCCACCCATCTGATGGCGACGCTGTCGTTCCAGCGGGCGATCCCCGGCGGCCAGCTCGGCGAGGGCGCGGCCATCGCGGTGGCGATGATCCCGTTCCTGCTCGCCGCGATCCTGTTCTCCTTCTTCGGACTGCAGCGGCGCAAATGGCAGCAGGGAGGCGGCGAATGAGGCGCGTTCAGATGCTGGGAGGAACGATCCGATGAGCAAGCAATCGGCCGCCGCCAAGGCGGCGAACGACCGGGCCGAAGCCTCCGGCCTCAGCCAGTTCGACACGCTGCCACGGCGGATCCTGACGCTCTACCTGCCTCTGGCCGTGTTCGTCTTCGTCCTGCTGTTCCCGTTCTACTGGATGGTGATCACGGCGGTGAAGCCGGACAACCAGCTCACCGACTACCAGACCTACAGCCCGTTCTGGGTGGTCGGGCCGACGCTGGAGCACATCAAGTATCTCCTGTTCGAGACCTCCTATCCGGGCTGGCTGTGGAACACGATGGTGGTTGCCGTCTGCTCGACCTTCCTGGCGCTGGCCGCCTCGGTCTTCGCCGCCTATGCGATCGAGCGGATCCGCTTCACCGGGGCGCGGGTGACCGGGCTCATGATCTTCCTCGCCTATCTGGTGCCGCCGTCGATCCTGTTCATTCCGCTGGCCTTCATCGTCTTCCAGGTCGGCATCTTCGATTCCATGTTCGCGCTGATCCTGACCTATCCGACCTTCCTGATTCCGTTCTGCACCTGGCTGCTGATGGGCTATTTCCGTACCATCCCCTTCGAACTGGAGGAATCGGCGCTGGTCGACGGGGCGACGCGCTGGCAGATCCTGACCAAGGTGGTGCTGCCGCTGGCCGTGCCCGGGCTGATCTCGGCCGGCATCTTCGCCTTCACCCTGTCGTGGAACGAGTTCATCTACGCGCTCACCTTCATCTCCTCCTCGGAGAACAAGACGGTTCCCGTCGGCGTCCTGACCGAACTCGTGCGCGGCGACATCTACGAATGGGGAGCATTGATGTCCGGCGCGCTCCTGGGCTCGCTGCCGGTGGTGATCCTTTACTCCTTCTTCGTCGACTACTACGTCTCGTCGATGACCGGGGCCGTGAAGGAGTAAGGCAGGACCAAACGGAACGGTGGATCGATCGACACGCCCCGTGCAGCCGCACCCAGGGCGGTTTGGTCGCGGCTGCCAAATTTTCCGACATTCGCGCGCATCCTTTAGGGGCCTACGAGTCTTATCCGAGTGAACTTCCCATGCACCCGGAGCAGACATGACTCAGCAATCGAACGCCGATAAGCCGCTGAACGCCGGCGCGACGCAGGACTATCGCGGCGAGGGCGGTGAGCTGCATCAGGTTGCCGGCGGCGACGTTCCCCAGATGACGACCCAGGGCGGCGCCCCGATCGGCGACGACCAGAACACCCTGAAGGTCGGCCCGCGCGGTCCGACGCTGATCGAGGACCAGGCGTTCCGCGAGAAGATTTTCCATTTCGACCACGAGCGTATTCCCGAGCGCGTCGTCCATGCGCGCGGCTTCGGCGTCCACGGCGTCTTCGAGACCTATGAATCCCTGTCCGACATCACCCGGGCGGACATGTTCCAGCGGGCCGGCGAACAGACCGAGATGTTCGTCCGCTTTTCGACCGTGGCCGGCAACAAGGGCTCGGCCGACCTCGCCCGCGACGTGCGCGGCTTCGCCTGCCGCTTCTACAGCAAGGAAGGCAACTGGGATCTCGTCGGCAACAACATCCCGGTGTTCTTCATTCAGGACGCGATCAAATTCCCCGACCTGATCCACGCCGCCAAGCAGGAGCCGGATCGCGGCTTCCCGCAGGCCCAGACGGCGCATGACAATTTCTGGGACTTCATGTCGCTGACGCCGGAAGCCATGCATATGGCGCTCTGGATCATGTCCGACCGCACCATCCCGCGCTCCTTCCGCTTCATGGAGGGCTTCGGCGTCCACACCTTCCGGATGATCAATGCCGAGGGCAAGTCGACCTACGTCAAGTTCCACTGGAAGCCCAAGCAGGGCCTGCAGTCCGTGGTGTGGAACGAGGCGCTGAAGCTGAACGGCGCCGATCCGGACTTCCATCGCCGCGACCTGTGGGACGCGATTCAGATGGGCGACTATCCGGAATGGGAACTCGGCCTGCAACTCTTCGACGACGAGTTCGCCGACCGCTTCGACTTCGACGTCCTCGACGCCACCAAGATCATTCCCGAGGAGGAGGTGCCGATCCGTGTCGTCGGCAAGATGACGCTGAACCGCGTCGTCGACAATTTCTTCCAGGAGACCGAGCAGGTGGCGTTCCAGACCGGCAACATCGTGCCGGGCATCGACTTCACCAACGATCCGCTGCTGCAGGGCCGCAACTTCTCCTATCTGGACACCCAGCTGAAGCGTCTCGGCGGCCCGAACTTCACCCATATCCCGGTGAATGCGCCGCGCACCGAGGTCCGGCACTTCCAGCAGGACGGCCATATGTCGATGCGCAACCCGAAGGGGCGCGCCAATTACGAGCCGAACTCCTGGGGCGGCGCGGCCGGTGGCCCGCGCGAGGCACCGCGGGGCATGTATCAGAGCTTCCCGGCCGAGGAAGCCGGCCAGAAGCGCCGTATCCGCTCGGAAACCTTCGCCGACCATTACAGCCAGGCGCGGCAGTTCTACCTGTCGCAGACACAGACCGAGCAGCAGCACATCGCTGACGCCTTCGCCTTCGAGCTGTCCAAGGTGGAGACGGTGGCGATCCGCGCGCGCATCGTCTCGCATCTCCTCAATGTCGACGAGGATCTGGCCAAGACGGTTGCCAAGAGCCTGCGGCTGAAGGAGATGCCGGCTCCGGCCGAGGCCGCCATGCCGACGCGCATGGATTTGAAGACCTCGCCGAAGCTGTCGATCATCCTCAACGGCCCGGAGAGCTTCAAGGGACGCAAGGTCGGCGTACTGGTCACCGACGGTGTCGATGCCGCGCTGCTGGCGGGTCTGAAATCCGCCATCCAAGCGGAAGGCGCGATGATGGAAATCGTCGCCCCGATGGTCGGCGGCGTCGAGGCCAGCGACGGTAGCTGGATCGAGGCCAAGCAGAAGGTCGATGGCGGTCCGTCGCTGCTCTACGACGCGGTGGCGGTGCTGGCGTCCAAGGACGGCGCGTCCACCCTGACCAAGGAGGCGACGGCCCGCGACTTCGTCACCGACGCCTTCGCCCATTGCAAGTTCATCGCCTATTCGGCCGAGGCGATGCCGCTGTTTGAGAAGGCCGGCGTCGCTGGCGATCTCGATGAGGGCTGCGTGAAACTCGCCAGTGCCGAGGACGCGAAGGGCTTCATCGTCCAGTGTCGCAAGCTGCGCCACTGGCAGCGCGAACCGAACGTCAATGCGGTCTGACGGTTCGACCCTTCGGCTGGGCACCCCGTCAGGCGGCCCTGACTATCGGCCGATCGTGGCGGTTCCCGCCTGCAACGAGGAGGAGCGCCTGCCGGCGCTTCTCCGCGCGCTCGCCGAACAGTCCTGGCTTGTCGGCACCGGCCGGCAGCTCGACGTCGTCATCGTTCTCAACAACACCGACGACCGGTCGCGCGCGGCAGCGGAGGCAGCAGCGGCCGGCACCATGCTGCGGCTGCATCTGGTGGAATGCCTGTTTCCGGCACCCTTCGCCCATGTCGGTGCGGCGCGCCGGCTCGGCATGGACCTTGCCTGCACCCTGTCGCCGGATACCGGCCGTACGATCCTGCTCACCACCGATGCCGACGCGGTGCCGGCACCCGACTGGATCGCGGCCAATCTCGCTGCGATCGAACGCGGCGCCGATCTGGTCGGCGGGCTGATCATCGGCGACCGGCGCGAAGAGGCCTTGCTCGGGCCGGCCTTTGCGGCACGCGCCAGGAATTACCTTCTCTATGCGGAATTGTGCGACCGGCTCGCCTGCCATGTCGATCCGCTGGCTCACGATCCCTGGCCGCGGCATCGCGACCATACCGGTGCGAGCCTTGCCGTGCGCGCCAGCGTCTATGAAGCGGTCGCCGGCCTGCCGGCAGAGTCCTTCCGCGAGGATCTCGCCTTCGTCGCGCGTGTCAGGCGCGCCGGCTTCAAGCTGCGCCACGACCCGGCGGTGCGGGTCGAGGTGTCGGCGCGCACCCATGGTCGGGCGGCCGGCGGGATGGCCGATACGTTGGCGCAATGGGTGGCCGAGGCCGAAGCCGGGCGGCCGCATCTGGTGGAGGCCCCGCAGCGCGTTCTGGCGCGGGCGATCCGCCGCAGCCTGCTTCGCGATGCGGCCCATGTCGAACCGGAGGGGCTTGCGGCCATCGCCATGCGGCTGGGACTGAAGCCCGCAGAGCTCCACGATGACGACGGCCGCGTCTTGCCGCCGCATATCCTGGTCGAGCGCCATGCGCCGGACGAGCCCGATGCCCCCGGCACGGTGCCGGTGCTGGACGCGATTGCGGAACTGAGAGCGCTGATCGGCGAAGATGAGGCGAGGGAACATGCTGCATAAGCTCCGGCCACGGGACGAGGCGGCGTCGCTGCGACGCGCATTGGTGGCGCTGCCGCGCAGCTACGAGACGGAGGCCGAGTTCCCCCATGCGGGTTTCGCGCTGCTGTCGGGCTCGTCGCTGGCCGCCGATCCGCCGCTGGAACCCGCCGCCATCGGCGATCTCCTGCATCTCCTGGCCGAGGTGGGACGCGGCGATCTCGGCGTCGGCCGAATCTATGAGGGGCACGTCAACGCGTTGCTGCTGATCCGCGCCTATGGCAGCGAGGCCCAGAATGCGGCAGTCCGCAATGCGGCGGCCGAGGGCGCATGGCTGGGTGTCTGGAACACCGACGCTCCCGGCAAGCCGCTGACCGAGAATGACGACGTTCTCTCGGGCGCCAAGAACTTCGCCTCCGGCGTCGACGGGCTGACCCGCGCGATCGTGACGGTGCCGGACGAGGCGGGCCGGAAGATGCTGCTGATGCCGCTGGCCGATGCACCGGTCGACCGGTCGTGGTGGGACCCGATGGGCATGCGCGGCTCCGGCAGCCACGTCGTCGACTTCACCGGGTTGAAGATCGAGGACGCACATCGTCTCGGCCAGCCGGGCGACTATACGCGCGAGCCCTGGTTCAGCGGCGGCGCGATCCGCTTCGCCGCGGTTCAGACCGGCGGCCTGCACGCCGTCTTCGACGTGGCGCGGGACCATCTGCTGCGCACCGACCGGGCGAGCGATCCCTATCAGGCACAGCGGCTCGCCCGGATGGGTCTGCATGTCGATGCCGCCCATGGCTGGCTGGCGCGCGGCGCAGAGGCCTGGAGCGCGGCCGCTGCCGATCCGGACGATGCCGCAAAGGCGAGGCGTCTGGTCGCCACGGCCAATGCCGTGCGCTCGGCTGTGGAAGCGGCGGCGCTGGCGGTGCTGGAAGAGGCGGAGCGGGCAGTGGGCGCCGCCGGCTTCAATCGGCCGCATCCGCTTGAGCGGCTCGTCCGCGACCTGCGCACCTATCTGCGCCAGCCCAATCCCGATGGCGCCCTGCGCAATCTGGGCGACGCGATCGCCGCGGGCGACTGGCTGCCGGGAGAGGGCGCATGAACGAACCGCGCGAACCGCGCACGCTGACCGCCCGCAGCATCCTCATCGTCGCGCCGCACGCCGACGACGAATCGCTGGGATGCGGCGGGCTGGCAACCATCCTCGCCGCGGACGGCCGGCAGTTCCACACGCTTTTCGTCACCGATGGCGGGGCGTCCCATCGCAACTCGGCGACATGGCCGCGAGCGGCGCTGGCCGCCAAGCGCCACCGCGAGGCCGAGGACGCGCTCGCCATTCTGGGTCTCGGCACCATGCCGCGCAGCTTCCTCGGCCTGCCCGACGCCGATCTGCCGCCGGACGGCTCGCCCGGCTGGAATGCGGCCCGCGCCCGGGTCGTCGAGATCCTTGCCGACGCCGCGCCCGATCTGGTGCTGTTGCCTTGGCGGCGCGATCCGCATTCGGACCACCGCGCCGCCTGGCACCTGGTCACCCAGGCGCTGGAACAGGCAGGCCTGTCGCCGGCGCGGATGGAATATGCGATCTGGCTCGACGAACTCGGTGCGCCGGAGGATCATCCGCGCCCCGGGGAAATGCACCGGGTCTCCTTCGACATCGCCGATGTCGTCGAGACCAAGCGGGCGGCGGTGGCCGCGCATCTGTCCCAGACCACGGCGCTGATCGATGACGACCCGGACGGGTTCATGCTCGACGCGGCCACCATTGCCCGGCTGACGGGCCCGATCGAAAGTTACTGGCAGGATGGCGAAGCCGATTGATCTGGTCGGGTTCGAGGCGATGTTCGCCGCCGATCCCGATCCCTGGGGCTATGCCGCCTCGCCCTTCGAGCAGTTCAAGCGTCGCATCCTGATGGAGGCGGTGGGCACGCGGATGTACGGGCGTGGGCTGGAACTCGCCTGCGCCAATGGCGAGAACAGCGCGGTGCTCGGCCGCAAATGTCTGCGGCTCCTGGCGCTGGACGGCTCGCCGACGGCGCTGGCCATCGCGCGGGGCCGCAACCGGGCGACGCCGCGCGTCCGTTTCGCCGAGGCCGTGCTGCCGGGAAAGATGCCTCGCGGGCCATTCGACCTGATCGTCGTGTCGGAACTGCTCTATTATCTTGCGCCGAACGATTTGCAGGTGATGCTCGCCCGCTTGCGGGCGGCCGTCGCGCCGGGCGGACGGATCGTGTTCCTCCACCATTTCCTCGATTTCGACGATGCGGCGACGCCGCCGGCGCTGGTCGCCGAGGCCGTCGAACGCGCCTTCGCCGCGGGCTTTGGCGCCGGCTACCGCGCCCGGACCAGCCGCTTCGTCGCCGTCGCCTTCGACCGCTGAGGCAGGTCTGTCGGAGAGCGTTCCAGGCGATCAGGTTCCGCCGGCGGCGCCCAGCAGCGTGCCGACGAAACGGGTCGTGCGCGGATCGGTGGGCGTGCGGAAGATCGTCTCGGGCGGTCCTTCCTCGACAATCTGGCCGCCGTCGAGAAAGGCGACATGATCGGCGATCTGGGCGGCCAGCCGCAGATCGTGGGTCGCCATCAGCATGGTCATGCCCTCCTCGGCGAGGGTGCGCAGCACGTCGACGACCTCGATGGCGAGTTCGGGATCGAGCGCCGAGGTCGGTTCGTCGCACAGAAGCAGCGTCGGCGAGGCGGCAATGGCCCGCGCGATGGCGACGCGCTGCTGCTGGCCGCCCGACAGGGTCGCCGGCCAGGCATCGCCCTTGTGGGCCAGGCCGACTTTTTCCAGAAGCGTCATCGCATGGCTCCGCGCCTTGGCGGCCGGCCATTTCCAGACGGTGGTGAGCCCTTCAGTCACATTGTCGGCGACCGAGCGATGCGGAAACAGCTGGAAGTTCTGGAACACCATTCCGGTCCTGCGGCGCAGCGCCAGGATCTCGGCCTGCGACGGGCGCTGGCCCGGCGCGAAGGCGACTCTTGCATCGCCGATCTCCAGCGTGCCGGCTTCGGGCATTTCCAGAAGGTTGGCGGTGCGCAGCAGCGTGCTCTTGCCGCTGCCGGACGGGCCGATCAGGGCGGTGACGCGGCCCTCGGCGATGTTCAGTTCCACCCCGTCGAGGACGGTGTTGTCGCCGAAACTCTTGGCGATGCCGGACAGGCGGATCATGCGCCGGACTCCAGATAGCCGCCCTGTCGCCCGAAGCGCGCCTCCAGCCGGCTCTGCAGGGCTGAGAGGACCGAGGACAGGACGAGATAGAGCAGTGCCGCCTCGACATAGAGGATGAGCGGCTCGTAGGTCGTCGCGACGATGCGCTGGGCCTGCTGGAACAGCTCCGGCACGGTGATCGCCGCGGCCAGCGAGGTGTCCTTGACCAGCGAGATGAAGGAATTCGACAGCGGCGGCACTGCGACACGCACGGCCTGGGGCACGATGGTGCGCTTCATGGCCTGGTTCCGGGTCATGCCGATCGCATAGGCGGCTTCCCACTGGCCCTTGTTGATGGAGGACAGGGCCGCGCGGATGATCTCCGACGTATAGGCGCCGACGCTGAGGGTGAAGCCGATCAGCGCTGCCGGAAAGGCGTCGATCAGGATGCCGACGCTGGGCAGGCCGTAGAAGATGACGAAGAGCTGGACGAGCAGCGGCGTGCCGCGGATGAACCAGACATAGAAGCGGGCGATGGCGGCCAGCGGCTTCGGTCCGAACAGCCGCACGACGGCCGTCATGAAGCCGAGCGACAGGCCGAAGGCGAAGGACAGGATCGCCAGCGGCACGGTGAAGACGAGACCCGCCCGGACCAGTGGCCAGAGCGAGTCGAGCATCAATTGCAGGGTGGGGGGCAAGGGACGGTCCGATCCTGTCGCGTCAAGCGGGCGCGGGTAGTCGGGTTCCGGTGCTCGGCCGGAACCTCACCCTTCGGCGACGATGTAGGGCAGCGGCAGTGGCGGGCATCCCGCCACCGCCGGCGATGATCAGCGCGAGACGTCGGCGCCGAAATATTTCTGCGAGATGGTCTCGTAGGTGCCGTCGGCGCGGATCGCGTCGAGCGCCTTGTCGATCTCGGCGACGAGCTCGGGATTGCCCTTCTGGACGACCACGCCGGAAGCGGCGGCCTCGGCCTCCGAGGCGACGATCTTCACCGGCGCGTCGGGCTTCTGCTTCTTGAAATCGAGATAGGAGAGGTTGTCGTTGATCGTCGCGTCGGCGCGGCCGGTGAGAACGAGCTGGATCGACTGGTCGAAGCCTTCCGTGCCGACGAGGCTGGCGCCGGCTTCCTCGGCGATCCGGCCGTAATTGGAGGTCAGCGACTGGGCCGCCCGCTTGCCGTCGAGATCGGCGAAGCTGGCGATGTCCGCGTTGTCGTCCTTCACGATGAGGACCGCCTTGGAGACGATGTAGGGCTTGGAGAAGTCGAAGCGGGCCTGCCGCTCCTCGGTGATGCCGACCTGGTTGATCACCGCGTCGTAGCGGTCGGAGGCGAGGCCGGCGATCAGGCCATCCCACTTGCCCTCGACGAACTCGACCTCGACGCCGAGCCGCTCGGCGATCTCGCGGCCGATCTCGACATCGAAGCCGACGAGGGCGCCGGAGGCGTCGTGATAGGTGAAGGGGGCGTAGGTGCCCTCGGTGCCGATCCGCAGGGTGCCGGCGGACTTGATGTCCTCGAGGCTGCCGGCATGGGCGGCGGTGCCGAGGAGGAGGGCGGCGGTGAGCGTTGCGAGCGTGAGCTTCATGGGGTCATTCCTGAATTGCGAGGCGCCTGTCGCGCATTGACCGCAAACTCGGTATTCGCAGGGCTTCCATCAAGGAATGGATTGGCGCGGGGACGCCGGATCGGAGTTGGTTCTTCCGATCTTCGCCATTCGGCGCGCGTGGAGCATGAGGGCGGACGACCGGTCGCGGTCGCCCGCCATCGCGGTGTCAGCGGTTGGCGAAGAAGACGTCGTCCTGCTCGCTGCGCAGCCGGTGCAGCGTGCTCGCCGTGTCGAAGGCGACGGCGTCGCAGGCGACGATCTCGCCGGCCGCGACCGGGGCGCGAAGGGTGCGCCCGTCCATCAGGTAATAGGGCGCGGGCGCGCCTGGTCCGAGCGGCCGGGCCGGCATCAGCAGGTGATCCAGCGGCTCGATCTGGTGGCGCGCGCCGATGGCCAGGGTCTCGCCCGCGGCGAGATCGCGCCGGGCGCGGGCGACGAGGTCGTAGCGGGGCCTCACCTCGGTGCCGCCGGTCGAGCTGCCGAGCCGGGCCGCCGACAGCACCGACATCGGCGCCTCGACGCCGAGCAGATGCACAGGGTTGTGGATCAGGAGGTGGCGGCCGTCAGGGCTCGCCGGAATGCCCTTGCCGGCGAGCAGCCGTCCGGTCGCCGCGTCCGGCGCCTCGACGATGACGAAGACGCCGCCGGCAAAGCTGAGTTCGTCCGGCCGGCGCAGGCAGTTGAACATGTCGACGACGCCGGAGCGGCCGAGAAGGCCGCCGGCGGCGCGGGGCCGCAGGAGATGCGGCAGTTCCACCGTGCGGGCGATGGGCGCATGCAGGTCCGGCACGTCCGGATCGAGATCGGTGTGATTGGCGACGATGCCCATCTCGCAGAGATCGGGCACGGTGGTACGGGCAAATTCCGCCAGTTCGCGGGGCAGGATCGCGGCGGTCGGATCGCCGGTCGCGAAGAGATCGCGATAATGCGGCGCCGCAACCGACCGCCCCCAGGCAGTGACCGTGTCGTCTCCCGGGTTCCAGACGAAGTCGGATTCGCTGGCCTTGCCGGCGGCGACGATCTTCAGGCCGAGAAGCCGCGCCCAGCCGATCAGGCCGATCAGCAGGCTGGGCTGGTCGCCATCCACCGGCGTATGGACCACGCCGGCCGAGGCGGCGCGTCGGGCGAGGATCGGACCGACGACGATCTCGGCTTCCTTGGTGGCGATGACGCTGTGGCGGCCGTTGTCGATGGCGGCGGCGGCCGTTGCGGCGGCGCCTTCGGGATGGCCGGTCGCCTCGACCACCACGTCGAGCGGCAGCGCGGCCAGAAGCAGCGCATCGTCGACGACCGCCGTCCGGCCGGCTTCGATGGCCGCGAGGGCTGCTGCGCGCGTGTCGCACAGCGCGATGGCCTCCGCTGCGACGCCTGCCGCCAGCAGCGAGCGGCGGGCGCGATCCATGTCGCGGTCGCAGATCGCCGGGACGATAAGCCCGGGAATATGCCGCGACTGCGCCACGAAGGTCGCGCCGAACTCGCCGGCACCGACCAGCCCGGCCCGGATTTCGCGCTCCTCGCTCCGCGCGAAAATGGCATGCAGGTTCATGGATCCCCTCCCGAAATGAATTCCCCCGCGGCCGGTCTAGGCCAGATTGTCGCAGGGCGGAAGGGTCCGGCCGCGAGACCCGGCCGGTCGCAAGCTGGCATGCCAGGCGCTGGACGACGCCCGGCGAGGCTGGCGCCGCGCCGCCGTCAGCCGGCCGCGATCCGGTTGCGGCGTGCGAGGGCCGTCGGGGCGGCGGCGGCGACGAGCAGGGCTAGGCCGGCCATGTCGATCCACAGATTGGTCGGGAACATCAGAAGGCCGCCGGCGATGAGGAACAGCGCACGGCGCAGCGGCGTGACCACGCCGCCGACCGGCTCGGTGCCCTGCAGCGCGATGGCGAAGAGCACGCAGCCGATTGCGTAGAGCGCCGTCGTGTAGGCGATGTCGAGCGGCGTGCCATCGAGGAGCAGCTGCGGGACATAGACGAAGCTGAACGGCATCAGCACCAGCGTGGCGCCGAATTTGAGGGCCGAGAAGCCGGTCTTCATCGGCGGCGCGTCGGCAATGGCGGCACCGGCGAATGCAGCGACGCAGACCGGCGGCGTGATGTTGGAGAGGCACGCGGCGTAGAACACCGCCAGATGCGCCGCCACCACGGGTACGCCGAGATTGATCAGGGCGGGCGCGGCGACCACGGACAGGATGATGTAGGAGCCGGTGGTGCTCGACCCCATGCCGATGATGATCGAGACGACGGTCACGAGGCAGAGTGCGACGAACAGGTTGCCGCCGGAGAAGTCGATCAGGACGGCGGAGAATTTCAGCCCGAGGCCGGCCAGGACGATGCCGCCGATGATGATGCCGAGCGTGCCGATGGCGGCGCCCGCCGCCGCGTTGCTGCGGGCGCCCCCGACCATGGCCTGCGCGATGGCGGTCGGTCCCATGCGGGTGTCGCGGCGCAGCCAGGAGAGGGCGGCGGCCGAGACGGTGCCCCAGAAGGCGCAGAAATCGGCCGAATAGCCGGAAAACAAGAGCCCGATCACCGCGATCAGCGGCACGAAGAACTGCCAGCCCTTGGCCAGCACGGAGCGCAGGCTGGGGATTTCCTCCGCCGGCAGGCCCTTCAGGTCGAGGCGGACGGCTTCCAGATCGACCATCGACAGGAGGAAGACGAAGAAGACCACGGCCGGGATGACGTTCATCAGGGCGATGGTCAGGTAGCTGGTCTCGGTGAGGGTCGCGAGGATAAAGACGCCGGCGCCCATGACCGGCGGCATGAACTGGCCGCCGGTGGAGGCGATCGCCTCGATGGCGCCGGCGTCATGGTTGCGGAAGCCGGTGCGCTTCATCAGCGGAATGGTGAAGGCGCCGGTGGTCACGACATTGGCGACGGAGGAGCCGGAGATCGAGCCGAACAGCGCCGAGGTCATCACCGCGATCTTGGCCGGGCCGCCGCGCCAGCGGCCGGCCAGCGCCGTGCCGAGATCCATGAAGAAGGCGCCGGCGCCCGAGCGCTCGAGGAAGGCGCCGAAGATCATGAAGGGGAAGACGAAGGTGGCGAAGGTCGCGGTGACGACGCCGAACAGCGCTTCCTGTGTGGAATAGGTGAATTCCAGGATGCGCTCGACCGACATGCCGGGATTGGCGAGGCGGCCGGGGAGATATTCGCCGAAATAGAGCTGGCCGAGAAAGACGATGGCGATGATCGAGATGATCGGGCCGAGTGCCCGGCGGCTGGTCTCCAGCATCACGCCGATGGCGATGGCGCCCATCACCAGATCGGCGGTGTTGGGCGAGGAGACGCGGAACATCGCGTAGCTGACATACTGGTCGATCCAGTACCAGACGCAGGCGACGGTGGCGGCGACGAGAACGAGGTCGACGATGCTCGGGCGGTGGGACGGCGAGCCGGCGCGCGCGGGATAGAGCAGGAACACCAGCACCGAGGTGAGCATCAGATAGATGCCGCGATTGGTCTGGGTCGAGACGAGGCCGAAGCCGGAGGTGTAGAGGTAAAAGCCGGTGAAGCCCAGCGCCACCAGATTGAAGGCAAGGGCGTAGAAACCGGTCAGGGACCGACGTGCGCCATCGACGCGCAACAGCCAGGATGCGTCCACCATCGTCTCGTCTTTTCGTGGTTGAAAGGCCCCCGCCTTCCGGTCAGCCGGAAAACGGGGGCGTCAGCAATGCGTTGACTGCGGCGGTTGGCTACTTCGCCGCGCCGCTCTCGGCGTAATAGGCGGCGGCACCGGGATGCATCGGGGCGCCGAGCGCCTCGAAGTTCTCGACGTCGGGCTTCATCTGGGCCCAGGCCTTGTGGCCGTTGGCCAGCGCGTCCTGGCGCTCGTAGGCAGAGGCCACCATCCGCTTGACCACGTCCTCCGGGACGCTCTCATGGGCGACCCAGTAGACGGTGGTGTAGGGCATGTCGGTCGCCGGAACGCCCTTGTAGGTCGTCTCCGGCATCGTGCCCGTATGGTAGAAGGGATAGGTCTCGCTGATCTTGGCGAGCTGGTCTTCCTCATAGGTCAGCACCACCACGTCGCGCGTCTCGGCCAGCTCGGTGACGGCCGCGGCCGGTGAGGACGACTGGCAGAAGGCGTCGATCTGGCCGTTGCCCAGCGCCCGGCCGGCGTCGGCGAAGGTCATCATCTGCGGCTCGACCTGGTCGAGGATGCCGAGCGCCGTCAGGATGTTGGAGCAGTTGAAGACCGTGCCCGATCCCGGCGGTCCGAGGGCGACTTTCTTGCCGGCGAGATCGGCGATCGTCGACACGCCGCTGTCGGCGAGGGTGACGAAATAGGTCGGGCCCTCATAGGCCATGGCGACGCCGCGCAGCATGTCGCCCTTCGGGCCATCCTTGAACGGGCCGGTCGGCTCCTGCGCCATGAAGACGTGGCTGCCATAGACGATGCCCATGTCGAGCTCGCCCTTGATCAGCCGCTTGGCGTTCTCGGTGGAGCCGCCGGTGGTCACCTGGGTGATGTTGACGTCCGGCAGGTCCTTGCCGAGCTCGGTGCCGGCGACGCCGACCATGTAGTACATGACGCCGCCCGGATTGGAGCCGCCCCAGGCGATGCTGGTCTTGTCCTGCGCCACGGCGCCGGTTGCGAGTGATGCGACGGCGAGCCCTGCCGCGAGCGTGCAGGCGATTGTCCTGAGTGTCATCCTGTCTTCCTCCCCATTGTTGTCGTTACTGGCGGACGGGATTCTCCAAAGTCCCGAGCCCGTCGATCGTGACCGCCACGCGGTCGCCGTCGGCGAGATAGCGCGGCGGGTCGAAGCCGATGCCGACGCCGGCGGGCGTGCCGGTGGCGATGATGTCGCCCGGCAGCAGCGTCATGGTGGCCGTCATCGTCTCGATCAGCGTCGGAATGTCGAAGATCAGACCGGCGACGCTGGCCTTCTGGCGGGTCTCGCCGTTGACCGTGGTGGTGACGGTGAGCTTGGTGACGTCCGGCACCTCGTCGGCGGTGACCAGCACCGGGCCCATCGGCGCGAAGGTGTCGATGCCCTTGCCGATCACCCATTGGCTGTGATGGCGCTGCAGCTCGCGCGAGGTGACGTCGTTGATGACGACATAACCGAAGACGTAGTCCATGGCGTCGGCCTTGGTGACGCCGAAGGCGCGCTTGCCGATGACCACGCCGAGCTCGCCCTCGTAATCGACGGTGCGGGTGCGATCGAGGCCGGCCTCGATGGTCGCGCCGGGTCCGATGATCGCCGACAGCGACTTGGTGAAGATGACGGGCGCGACCGGGATGGCCTGCTTGCCGCCGGAATCGAAGCCGCTGTTGTGAAACTCGGAGGCGTGCTCGCGGTAGTTCTTGCCGACGCAGAAGATGTCGCGGCGCGTCTCGGGCAGCGGGGCGAGAATGGTCACCTCGGACCGGGACAGGCGCTCGGCGCCATTGGCCGCCTTGGTCTTCCACGCATCGAGCAGCTCCGCGTCGCCTTCGGCGATGCGCCGCACCGCAAGGCGGGCCGCCGCGCCGGTCTCGCAGACCACGATCTCGTTCCCATCCAGCAGGCCGGCGCCCGGAACACCGTCCCGTTCGAATGTCAGCAGCTTCATTTCCGCGATGCTTCCTTGTTTTATCGATAAAACATGCAAACATATGGAAAGTGACGGGTCAAGCGGCGTTGTGCCGGAAGCCCCATGGATTGCCAAGTCGGCGCAGAGCCGGCATGCCGGGCGCCAGCGAAGGAAAGGCTGCCACACTCATGGATCTGGACGTGTCGACGCGCCCCCTGAAACCGGACACCGGCATGACGCTGACCGACGCGGCCTACCGGCAGCTGCGCACCGACATCATCGCCGGGGTGCGGGCACCGACGGAGCGGCTGCGGATCGAGCGGCTGAGCCGGATCTACGAAGTCGGGCCGACGCCGCTGCGCGAGGCGCTGCAGCGGCTGGCGGCCGACGGGCTCGTCATCGCCACCGGCAATCGCGGCTTCGCCGTCGCGCCGCTCGATGCCGATGAATTCGAGGACCTCAATACCGCCCGGACCGCCATCGAACTGCAGATGCTGCGCATGGCGATCGAGAAGGGCGACGCGATGTGGGAATCGGGCGTCGTCGCCGCGGCCTACCGGCTGGGCAAGCTGGACGATCGGATCATGTCCGACAATCACGAGACCCTGTCGGAATGGGAGACCGCCAACCGGGATTTCCACTACGCCACGGTGTCGGCCTGCGGGTCGAAATGGCTGCTGCATGTGCGCAGCCTTCTGCACGACCAGTGCGAGCGCTACCGCCGGGCCTCGGTCGACCTGAAGCGCCACGAGCGCGATCTGGCCGAGGAACACCGGCAGATCGCCGCGGCGGTTCTGGAGCGCGATGCCGACCGGGCGAGCGATCTGGTGGCAGCACATTTCGAGCGCACGACGCGGTTCCTGGTGCAGGTGCTCGGCGCGCGGACCTGATCCTGGTGCGGGGGCAGGGCGATGTGGCCTGCCAGACTGCCCTCGGCTCTCAGGCCTTAGCCTCAGACTTCAGCCCTCGGGCGCGAAGTGCTGGATGATGGCGTCCGCGATCCCGCCGAGATCGGCGGCGACGATGTCGGGCGTCGGGGTTTCTGGCGCGTGCAGCACGGCATTGCCCGGCCGGGTGACGAGCGCGCCGTGACAGCCGGCGGCCTGCGCGCCGATCGTATCCCAGACATGGCAGGCGACAAGGCAGAGATCGCCGGTGGCAACGCCATGCGCCTCGGCGACAAGGCGATAGGTCTCGGGCGCCGGCTTGAACCGGCCGACGCTGTCGACGCTGTGGGACGCCTCGAAGAACTCTGCGATGCCGGCCCTGTCCAGCGGGGTCGGCGCGGGCGACGGTGGGGAATTGGTAAGGGTGACGAGGCGAAAGCCGGCGTCGCGCAGCTTCGTCAGCGCCGGGGCGACGTCGGGATGGGCCGGCATGCTGCCGATCCGCCGGCGCAGCTCGGCGACGTCGTCATCGCCGACGGCGACATTCCGGGTCTCCCCGACCATGCGGATGATGCCCGCTGCGATCTCGCCGAAGGGCGTGTAGCGGCCCGACAGGGTCAGCGTCTGGGAATAGAGAACGAGTTGGGCGAACCATTCGCGCATCACCGCCGCATCGCCGAAGACCCGGTCGAACAGCGGCTCCAGCGTGGTGATGTCGAGCAGCGTCTCGTTGACGTCGAAGACGATGATCGGCTGAACCGGGCTGGTCATGGCAAAACGCTCCCTGGTCGGTCCGATCCTCACCGGATCGGCATCCCTTCTAGATGGGCTCTCCCTTGCAACGTCCAGCCCGACACCAGATCTGCGTCACGACCAGACACAAGGATTGCGACCATGATGCAGGACAATGAGATGATGATGGATTCCGGCCCGATGGGGTGGATGATGGGTGGCATGGGGATCGGCGCGGTGCTGGTCCTCGCCGTCCTGGTGCTGGGTGTCTTCGCCCTCGTCAAATATCTGCGGCGTTGACGACGCCGGCCGCTGCGGCCGAGCTGATCAAGCGCCCGACGCGGGATCGCCCGGTCAGGCCGCCTCGGTCGCCCGGATCCTGACGGGGCCGCCGCGGGCCAGCATCGCCTGGATGTCGGACCAGGGCTGCGGCCTGGCGAAGTAATAGCCCTGCAAGAGCTTGCAGCCGGCGGTGCTGGCCAGCAGCATCTGTTCGGCGGTCTCCACGCCTTCCGCCACGATGGAGAGCCCCATGGCGTTGGCGACGCTGGCAAGGGCGGTGATGAGCACGTTGTCGGCCTCGCTGTCCCCCAGCTTGATCACGAAGCTGCGGTCGATCTTGATCGAATCGATCGGGAAGGCGCGCAAATAGGAAAAGCCGCTGTAGCCGGTGCCGAAATCGTCGAGCGAGATGCGCAGCCCGAGGGCGCGCAGCGCGGCGAGACGGCGAATGACGCCGTCATTGGCGTTCATCGCGACGGATTCGGTGATCTCGATGACGATGCGCTTTGCCGGCATGCCGGTTTCGGCCAGCACGCTTTCGACCATCGTCACGACGTCGTCGCGTTTGAGCTGGCTGGCGGAGAAATTGACGCCGATAAAGAGGGAGCCGGCCTCCACTCCATCCCGGCAGGCGCGGCGGAACACCCATTCGCCGAGCAGGTCGATGAGCAGCGACTGTTCGGCAATGGGGATGAAATCCACCGGCGGAATGATGCCGCGCGACGGATGGCGCCAGCGCACCAGCGCCTCGCAGCCATGCAGCCGGCCCTCCGCCGTGACGATCGGCTGATAGGCGAGTTCCAGTTCGTTCAGGAGGATCGCGGCGCGCAGCTCGCGCTCGATATAGCGGATGTGCTTCTGATCCCGGAGCATCTCGTTTTCGAACAGGGTTGCCTGGGCACGGCCGTTCCGCTTGCTCTGGTAGAGCGCGAGGTCGGCATATTGCATCAGCTCGTCGAACAGGGCGGTGTCGCCCGGACCGAAGGCGATGCCGATCGAGGCCGAGAGGTTCAGCGGCCGGCCGGCGTGATAGGCGGTTTGATCGAGCGCGGTCAGGAAGCTCTCGGCCCGCCGGGTCGCCGCTTCGGGTGAGTCGCATTCGGTCAAAAGCGCGAATTCGTCGCCGCCGACCCGGCCGATGAGGCTGTCGGGGAAGATGCGGCCGGCGACCGTCGCCAGATGACGCAAAGCGGCATCGCCCATGTCGTGTCCGTAGGCGTCGTTGATCTGCTTGAGATAATCCATATCGACGAGGAGCAGCGCGTAGCCGCCGGATGCGGGAGCGATCTTGAGCTGCGCTCCGCAGCGGGTGATGAAGACCCGGCGGGTCAATGTCCTGGTGACGCCGTCGCGCTCGTGGATCAGCGCATTCTGGCGATCCGTCACGTCCTTCTCGCGAAACAGCTCGGTTTCGAGGCGATGCTGCCGGCTCGCCCAGAACAGGGCGATGACTGCGACCGCCGCCGTCGCGGTCATGATCTGGGTATGCCAGATTTCATCGCTGCCGGCGCCGGTGAGCCCCAGGATGGACAGGCCGATGATGGCAAGAAGCCAGCCCACCATCGAATAATGGCTGATCCGCATCATGGCGCGAGGGTCGCGGAAACCGGACAATTCAGTACCCTGACAGTTGCATTTGCGACTTTGTGCAGGAAGAACTCATAAGACCGGGTAAACAGTTTGTGATGACTGCATGACAGTTCACGTTCGGTGAACCGTTCCTTGTCAGCCGCCCCTTCAGCGGGATGCTGAACGTCCGTCGCGCTACTTCGGCCACGGCCTCCGAGTGATCGGTGGCTCTTCAGGCTAGGCGGATCTGCGCGCCACGATCCTGAATCCGAGATCGGTGACGGGTGCCTGCGGGCCGGTGCCGTCGAAACGGGCGAGGATCGCTTCCGCCGCGGCCTGCCCGAAGGCCGGCCGATCGACCCGCACGGTGGTCAGTGCCGGCTCGACATGGGCGGCAAAATCCTGGTCGCCGAAACCGATCACGGCGATGTCCGCCGGCACGGCGAGCCCGCGGGCCCTGGCTTCGATCAGCACGCCATGGGCGAGAAGGTCGGAGCTGCAGAAGATCACCCCGCCCGCGAAACCACGGGCGTCGAGGAGTTCGGCGAGGCCCCGCCGCCCCCGTTCCAGGCTCGCCGGCCCGTCGAAATCGACCGCCTCGATTGCCGCCTCCGCAGCCGGGGCGAAGCGCGCGACGAAGGCCGCCTTGCGGCGTGCCGCCCGCTCGTCGTCGGCCGACACCGTGCCGGCCCGTACGTAGCCGGCGGAGATGGCATAGTCGGCCGCCGCACGCCCGGCTTCGGCGTGGGAGAATCCGACGCACAGGTCGATGGGCGAGTCGGTGATGTCCCAGACCTCGACCACCGGAATGCCGGCGCCCAGCAGCATCCTGCGGGCCCGCGGCGTGTGATGGATGCCGGTCAGCAGCATGGCGTCCGGCCGGCGCGACAGATGCGTCTCGATCAGCATTTCCTCGTCGGCCGGATCGAGCCCGGTCTCCGACAGCAGGATCTGGTAGCCATGGGCGCGGATCCGCTCGCTGAAGGCCTTGATCATTGCGGCGTAGACGATGTTGGTGATCGACGGCACCAGGGCGGTGATCAGCCGGCTGCGCCGCGAGGCGAGGGCCCCGGCCAGGGCGTTGGGGACGAAACCGGTCACCGCGATGGCCTCGCGGATCTTCGCCAGCGTGGCCGGCGAGACCTTGGACGGATCGCTGAGGGCTCGGGACACGGTGACCTGCGAGACGCCGGCCAGCCGTCCGATCGTCGCCATGGTGACCGGGCCGCCCCCTGAAGGCGCGGCTTTCGGCGGTGGAGCCTGATCGTCCGTCAATCGCCTCGTCTCCGCCTCTGACCTCGACACGGGTCGCCGGTCGGTTTCTTGCGCCCGGCTGCCTCGTCCCGGACGGGACCTGCGCGTGTTCACACGCCGGGCTTCAGCGCGAGATTATGTATACGTATTCGGCGTGGTTTTCCATTGCGGTTCGGCCGGGGCGCTGCGCTATCCGCTTCGTTGACACACGGTTTATGTAAGCGCATACACCGCCGAAATCTGCTGCCGAGGACGAGTACCCATGGCCGAAACCCGCCGGAAAACGCCGGAGACGCTGCGCAGCGCACGATGGTTCGCGCCCGACGATCTGCGCAGCTTCGGCCATCGCTCGCGGATGATGCAGCTCGGCTATGCGGAAGAGGATTTTCGCGACAAGCCGATCATCGGCGTCCTCAACACCTGGTCTGAGCTCAATTCCTGCCACGGCCATTTTCGCGAGCGCGCGCAGGACGTGAAGCGCGGCGTCGCCCAGGCCGGCGGCTTTGCCGTCGAGCTGCCGTCGCTGTCGGTGGACGAGAGCTTCACCAAGCCGACCTCCATGCTCTACCGCAACATGCTGGCCATGGAGACGGAGGAGATGATCCGCTCGCACCCGCTCGACGGGGTGGTGCTGATGGGCGGCTGCGACAAGACCACGCCGGGTCTCGTCATGGGGGCGCTGACGGCCGGCGTGCCGATGATCTACCTGCCGGCCGGGCCGATGCTGCGCGGCCATTATGCCGGCAAGATCCTCGGCTCTGGCTCGGATGCCTGGAAATACTGGGACGAGCGCCGCGCCGGCAACATCAGCGACGAGGAATGGCTGGGCATCCAGGGCGGCATCGCCCGTTCGGTCGGCACCTGCATGACCATGGGCACCGCCTCGACCATGACCGCCATCGCCGACGCGATGGGGTTGACCCTGCCGGGCGCCTCGTCGATCCCGGCGGCCGATTCCGGCCACCAGCGCATGGCGTCGGCCTGCGGCCGGCGGATCGTCGACATGGTCTGGGAGGATCTGACGCCGGACCGGATCGTCACCGCGGCGGCGGTGCGCAATGCCGCCATCGTCGCCATGGCCACCGGCTGCTCGACCAACGCCGTCGTCCACATCATCGCCATGGCGCGGCGCGCCGGGGTCGAGCTGACGCTGGACGATCTCGATGAACTGGGCCGCACGACGCCGCTGATCGCCAATGTCCGCCCCTCGGGCAAGGACTATCTGATGGAGGATTTCTTCTATGCGGGCGGTTTGCGCGCGCTGATGAAGCAGCTTGAGGAACGGCTCGACACCTCCTGCCTGACCGTCACCGGCCAGACGCTGGGCACATGCCTGGAAGGGGCGGTCGTCTATAATGACGACGTCATCCGGCCGCTGTCGAACCCGGTCTATCACGAGGGCTCTCTGGCGCTGCTGCGTGGCAATCTCTGCCCTGATGGCGCAGTGATCAAGCCGGCCGCCTGCGACCCGCGCTTCCATGTGCATGAGGGGCCGGCGCTGGTCTTCGATTCCTATCCGGAGATGAAGAAGGCGATCGACGACGAAAACCTCGACGTGACGCCCGACCACGTGCTGGTGCTGCGCAATGCCGGGCCGCAGGGCGGGCCGGGCATGCCGGAATGGGGCATGCTGCCGATCCCCAAGGCGCTGATCAAGCAGGGCCATCGCGACATGCTGCGGATTTCCGACGCGCGCATGTCGGGCACCTCCTATGGCGCCTGCGTCCTGCATGTGGCGCCGGAATCCTTCGTCGGCGGTCCGCTGGCGCTGCTGAAGACCGGCGACATCGTGCGGCTCGACCTGCCGAACCGGCGGCTCGACATGCTGGTCGACGAAGCCGAGCTGGAAGCGCGCCGCGCGGCATGGACGCCGCCCGAGCCCCGCTACGGCCGCGGCTATGGCTGGATGTTCTCGCGCCACGTCACCCAGGCCGACAAGGGCTGCGACTTCGACTATCTTGAGCGGGGCTTCGGCCCGGCGGTTCCCGAACCCGACATCTTCTAGAGGACCGCGATGCGCCACGACCTCGACACGGCCCTTGCGGGCATCTCTGGCATTCTGGTGACGCCCTATGACGCGGCGGGCGACGTTGCGCCGGCGAAGCTGGCGCCGATCCTCGACCGGGCGCTGGCCGCCGGCGTGCACATGCCGGTGGTCAACGGCAATACCGGCGAGTTCTACGCCCTGACCACCGATGAGGCGGTGACCATGGTGCACGAGGTCGCCGCGCTGGTGGACGGACGGGCGCCGCTGCTTGCCGGCGTCGGTCGCGGCATCCGCGATGCCTGCCGGCTGGCCCGCGCTTCGGCCGAGGCCGGCGCGACCGCGCTGATGATCCACCAGCCGCCGGACCCGTTCGTCGCGCCGCGCGGCACCGTCGACTATGTCCGCGCCATCATCGACGCCTCCGGCGGCCTGCCGGTGATGCTGTATCTGCGCAATGACGCGATCGGCACGAAGGGCATCGCCGCGCTTTGCGCGCTGCCCGGCGTCAAGGGCGTCAAATGGGCGACGCCCAACCCGATGAAACTCGCCGAGGCGATCGCCGCCTGCGACCCGTCGATCACCTGGGTCGGCGGTCTTGCGGAAGTCTGGGCTCCGGCCTTCTATGCCGTCGGCGCGCGCGGCTTCACGTCCGGGCTGATCAATGTGTGGCCGGAGCGCTCGATGGCGATCCATGCGGCGCTGGAAGCCTCGGACTACGCGGCCGCCCGCGACCTCATCGCCGGTATGCGCGCCTTCGAGGAGATCCGCGCCGAGGAGCTGAACGGCACGAACGTCACCGGCGTGAAGGCGGCGCTCGCGGCGATGGGCGACGATTGCGGGCCGACCCGGCCGCCCTCGGCCTGGCCGTTGACCGAAGCGCAGCAGGTCCGCATGACAGGTTTCCTGACGGCGAACGGCCTGATCTGATCCAGCCGGCGCCGTTCCCGGCGCCCGACCGACGCATTGGAGCGAGACCCTGGCGATGAACGAAGCGACACGGCAGAAACTGATGGGCGTCTCGGTGGCGACGCTCGCCACGGCGCTCTACAAGCGCGGCCTGCGCAGCCAGGTGATCCAGGAGGTGCATCCTGTAGCGCCGAAGGGCCGCAACATGGTCGGCCCGGCCTTCACCCTGCGCTACATGCCGGCCCGCGAGGACCGCAACCAGCTCGCCGAGTTCCGCAAGCCCGACCATCCGCAGCGTGCCGCGATCGAGGCCTGCCCGTCCGGCCACGTCATGGTCATCGACAGCCGCAAGGACCCGCGGGCGGCCAGCGCCGGGGATATCCTGATCACCCGGCTGATGGTGCGCGGTGCCGCCGGCATCGTGACCGACGGCGGCTTTCGCGACGCGGCGACGATCGGCGGCCTCGACATGCCAGCCTATCACACGCGCCCGTCGAGCCCGACCAACCTGACGCTGCACGAGGCGATCGAGATCAACGGCCCGATCGGCTGCGGCGACTCGCCGGTGTTTCCCGGCGACGTCATTGTCGGCGACGACGACTGCGTGATCGTCATTCCGGCGGATATCGCCGACGAGGTCGCTGACGAGGCGGTGGAAATGACCGCTTACGAGGATTTCGTCATCGAGCGGGTGCGCGAGGGCGAGACGATCATCGGCCTCTATCCCTGCACCAAGGACGAGCACCAGGTTCGCTTCAAGGAATGGCGGGCGCAGAACGGCCGCTGATCGCGCGGCCGCCCAGCCGCCTGGTCCTCTCTAGCCGAGGCTTCTGACGTCCGCGCCGTCGCGCGGCGAGGTGAGCTGGCAGCCGGGATTCATCAGATCCGCCGGGTCGAGCAGCTGCTTCAGCCCGCGCAGCAGGGTCTCGTGAACCGGCGAGCGCCGCGCTTCGAAGTCTCCGCGCTTCAGGCGCCCGATGCCATGTTCGGCGCTGATGCCGCCGCCATGGCGGTCCACCACGGCGTTGAGGATGGTCTTCGCCTCGTAGAGCATCGCGTCGCGCGCCGCCCGCTCGAGGCCGCGCGGCGGAATGACGTTCAGATGGATGTTGCCGTCGCCGACATGGCCATAGGCGACGGGCAGGCAGTCCGGCAGCCTGCGGCCGAGCTCTTCGATGGATTCTGTAATGAAGCCGGCGACCTGCGATGGCGAGACCGACAGGTCGGTGCGCAGATGCGGGCCACGCAGCGCCTGTCCCTCGATCATCCCCTCGCGGATCTGCCACAGGCCGGCGGCCTGGCGCTCGGAGGCGGCGAGCACGCCGTCGATCACCAGATCGCGGGTCATGGCGGTTTCGAGGAAGGCCTCGACCATGGCGCGCAGGTCGATCGGTCCGGTGGCGGCGACATCGATCAGCGCATAGGCCGGCGCGTCGGCGATCTGCGGTGGCACGAAGTCGGCGTCGGCCTCCTTCGCGAAGGTCAGGCCCTCGGGCGGCACCAGTTCGAAGGCTGACAGCAGGTCGCAGCATTCGCGCCGGGCCAGCGCATAGAGCGCCATGACGTCGTCGAGGGAGCGCAGCGCCAGAAAGGCGGTCTCGCCGCGTGTCGGCTTCGGCACGAGGCGCAGCGCCGCGCCGGTGATGATGCCGAGCGAGCCCTCGGCGCCGATGAAGAGCTGCTTCAGGTCGACGCCGCTGTTGTTCTTGCGAAGGGTGGAGAGGCCGTTCCAGATGGTGCCGTCGGGCAGCACCACCTCCAGGCCGAGGATCATCTCGCGGGTCATGCCGTAGCGCAGGACATTGATGCCACCGGCATTGGTGGCGATGTTGCCGCCGATCTGGCAGGAGCCCTCGGCGGCCAGCGACAGCGGGAAGAGCAGATCCTGTTCGGCCAGCGCCGCGTTGATCGCGGCAAGGATGCAGCCGGCATCGACCACGGCGGAGAAATCGTCGGCGGCAATGGTGCGGATGCGGTTCATGCGCTCCAGCGTCAGGACGACATGACCGGCAGCATCGGTCGGCAGGCCGCCCAGCACCAGCCCCGTATTGCCGCCCTGGGGCACGACGGCCAGACCGGCCGCCGCGCAGGCACGCACCAGCCGCGAGACTTCCTCGGTATCGGCGGGGCGCAGCACGGCCAGGGCGCTGCCCTCCACGTCGCCATGCCAGTCGCGGCAATAGCGCTGCATGTCGGCCGGGTCCGACAGCACCGTCTTCGGCCCGAATTCGGCGACGAGCCCGGCGAGAATGGCGTCCGGGGCGGGCTTCGCATGCATTTTATTGGTGGATGCGGTCATGGATGGTCCTCGCTGGTCCCGGCCGATGCCTAGCGGCCTTCCCAGGCCGGCGGTTTGCCGCTGAGGAAGCCGGCGACCCCGGCCTTGAAGTCACGGCTGCCGTAGCATGACGCGATGAGATCGTCGCCGTCGGCGCCCGGATCGTCGGCAAGGCGCGCAATGGCCGCCTTGCTGACCCGCAATGTCACCGGCGCGTTGGCGAGGATGGTGTCGCAGATGCGGGTGACGGCGTCGTCGAGGGCGTCCTTCTCGACGATCTCGGCGAGGAAGCCGCAGGCGCGCGCTTCGTCGGCATCGAGGATCTCGCCCAGGAGCAGCATGCGCTTGGCCCGGGCGGCGCCGAAGCCGGCGACCAGCCGGGCATAGTTCGCCATGGACAGGCAATTGCCGACGGTCCTGGCGATCGGCACGCCGAAGCGCGATCCGACGGTGGCGATGCGCAGGTCGCAGACGGCGGCGAGGTTCAGCCCGCCGCCGACGGTCCAGCCGTCGATCGCCGCGATGGTCGGAACGGGAATGCGGGCCAGCGCCAGCGTGTGCTCCTCCATCTCGCGCTCATAGGCGATGCCGTCCTCGCCGGTCTCGAAGCCGGAGAAGATCCGCACGTCCGAGCCGGCGACGAAGGTCTTGCCTCCGGCACCGCGCAGGACCACGGCCCGAAGCGTGGCATCGGCCTGCAGTTCGTCGCAGATGGCGTGGAGTTGGCCGTACATCTGCCGCGTCATGGCGTTGCGGGCGGCCGGGCGGTCGAAGGTGACATGGGCGACCGCACCACGCCGCGCCAGCGTCACGGCGCCGTCAGCGTCGTTGGCGCTCATTGCGAGAAGGCTCCGCCGCCGGCCAGTTCGTCGTAGCGGTCCGACAGGCCGAGTTCGTCGACGAGGTCACGGGTGTGCTGGCCTAGCAGCGGCGGCGGATAGCGCACCTCCTGCGGCGTGCCGGACAGCTTGACCGGGAAGCCGAGCGTGTTGATCTCGCCTTCCACCGGATGCTGGACCTTCATCACCATGTTGCGCGCCGCGACATGGTCGCTCGCCATGACCTGGGCATAGTCGTTGATCGGCCCGGCCGGCACGCCGGCTGCGATGAAGGCGTCGACCCAGTGATCGACGGTCTCGGCCTGGAAGACGGCATTCAGCTCGGCGACGAGCGCCGGCAGGTTCTGCAGCCGATCGCGATTGTCGCGGAAGCGCGGGTCTTCCGTCAGGTCCATGCGGTCGATGACCTGGCAGAATGTCAGCCAGATCTTCTGGTTGGCGGCGCCGACGACGAAATGGCCGTCGGCTGCAGCGAAGGCCTGGTAGGGCGCGCTCATGCGGTTGGCGGTGCCCAGCGGCTGCGGCGAGCGGCCGGTGGCCCACAATTCGGTGCTTTCCCAGACCGACAGGCCGAGTGCGGCCTCGAAGAGCGAGGCATCGACATACTGCCCGCGGCCGGTGGCCTCGCGACCGAAAATGGCGCTCAAGATGCCGTAGACGGCGAGGAGGCCGGCGCCCAGATCGCCGATCGGCACGCCCGACTTGATCGGTTCGCCGCCGGGAATGCCCATGGCGCTGATGACACCGGACATCGCCTGGGCGATCAGGTCGAAGCCCGGGCGCTGCGACCAGGGTCCGGTCTGGCCGAAGCCGGAAATGCTGGCATAGACGAGGCGAGGATTGCGCTTCGCCAGGGTTTCGTAGTCGATGCCCAGCCGCCTGGCGACGCCGGGCCGGCTGTTCTCGACGACGATGTCGGCGGTCTCGACCAGCGCGTAGAAGAGTTCGCGCCCGGCCTCGGTCTTCAGGTTGATCGTGACGCTGCGCTTGTTGCGGTTCAGCGCCAGGAAGCCGGGGCTGTCCTCGCCCTTCATGCGGAAGCCCATGGAGCGGCGGGTCTGGTCACCGCCTGCCGGTGGCTCGACCTTGATGACGTCGGCGCCCATGTCGCCGAGTAGCATGCAGCCGAACGGTCCGGCCATCACCTGGCTGAGATCGAGAACCCGCAGTCCTGCCAGCGGCAGGGGCCGCGGGGCCTCCTGCGTCGCAGCGCGGTCGTCCAGTGCCGGATTGTCCATGCTTTCCCCCTGATGCCGGGCGGCCATGCCTGTCGTCAGGCCGCCGCCGTCGCTCCCACCGCATCTGGTATGCAATATTGCGCAACGGGAGGTCAACGGGCTTTATCGCCGGCAGGTGATGCACGAAACCTCGATGCGACGGCTATTATTGGCATACAATGGAGTTGGTGCGACGGCGATCGGGCGTGGTATGGCGTGTCTCGGATGCTCGTGCCCCTCGAAAGATCGCATCTGGACCGTCTTTGCGTGCCATGCGGTCTGCCACTTTGGTGTGGAGCGCCGCCTGCGGCGACGTGAACGCCGCGAACCGTGCTATGCTGGGTGGCAAATGCACGGGCCCGACCCCGGCAAACGGGCATTCACGGATGGGGCCGAACCGCGGGAACGCGGCGCAGGCGGACAAACGGCAACAGAGCGACGATGACCAAAACGCAATCCGCGGTGGTAACCGCGTTTCCCCGCCGGGTCGATGCGACCCCGTCGCAGGATCTGAAACCGGCCCTCGTCGCCAATCGCATTCGCGAAATGATCCTGGAAAGCCAGCTTCTGCCGGGCGAGCCGGTGCGCGAGCGGGCCCTGTCGGAAATCCTGCAGGTGTCGCGCACGCCGCTGCGCGAGGCGCTGAAGATCCTCGCCTCGGAAGGGCTGGTGAAGCTGCATCCGCGACGCGGGGCCACCGTGGCGGTGCTCGGGGCCAACGACGTCCGCCATCTCCTGGAATTTCTCGGCGGGCTCGAGGCCTTTGCCGGCAAGCTGGCATGCCGCAATGCGACGCCGGAGGAATTGCGGGAGCTGCGGGCGCTGCATCACGAGATGCTGGCGTCCTATCTGCGCGGCGATCGCATCGGCTATTTCGACCGCAATCAGCAGATCCACCAGGCGCTGGTGCGCTGCGCCATGAACCCGGTGCTGGCCGAGCACCACAGGGTGGTGAACGCCCAGCTCTATCGCATCCGCTACGAGTGCAATCTGAAGACCAACCGCTGGGAGGCGGCGATCAAGGAGCACGAGGCGATCCTCGACGCGCTGGAAGCGCGCGACGAGGCGGCGATCGAAAAACTCCTGGAAACCCACGTCCTGAAGGCCTTCGACCTGATGCAGGCGGCCGGCGACTTCGCCAAGGCGAAATAGCCGGGCCGCAGGGGCAGGGTCGATCAGGGCCAGCCTGCTGGAGCCGGACACCGAGCCGGCCGGAGTGTCGCCCCGGACCGGCGGGTGAGTCTGGTCAGGCGCGCGCGGCACCGATGAGGCCGCGGGCGGCCAGATTGCGCATCAGCTCCGTGATGCCGAAGGTCCACTCGGGCGCCTTGTCGGTATGGGTGACCGTGTTGACCAGCCGGCCGAGGCGCGGGCTGGCGATCTCGACCGTGTCGCCCAGCTTGTGGGTGAAGCCCTGGCCGGCCACGTCGCGGTCCTCGACCGGGGCGAAGAGCGTGCCGAGGAACAGCATGAAGCCGTCGGGATACTGGTGGTGGCGGCTGCAGGTCTGGGCGACGAGATCCAGCGGATCGCGGCTGATCTCGCGCATCGAGCTGCGCCCTTCCAGAACGTAGCCGTCGGTGCCGGTGACCGTCAGGTCGAGCTCGGCGGCGCGCACGTCGTCCATGGTGAAGCGATCGTCGAACAGCCGGATCAAGGGGCCGATAGACGAGGAGGCGTTGTTGTCCTTGGCCTTGCCGAGGAGCAGCGCGCTGCGGCCTTCCACGTCGCGCAGATTGACGTCGTTGCCCAGCGTCGCTCCGACGACCTCGCCGCGCGAATTGGCGGCCAGCACGACTTCCGGCTCCGGGTTGTTCCAGGCCGAGGAGGGCAGGATGCCGATCTCGGCGGCATGGCCGACCGAGGACAGGACCGGCGCCTTGGTGAAGACCTCGGCATCCGGGCCGATGCCGACTTCCAGATATTGCGACCAGTAGCCGCCCTTCTGCAGGACTTCCTTGGCGTGGCTCGCCTCGGGTGACCCGGCCTTGATGTCGGAGAGAGCGCCGCCGATGACCGCGGCGATCTCTTCGCGGATCGCCTTGGCGCGGGCGAAATCACCCTTGGCGCGTTCCTCGATGACCCTCTCCACCATGGAGCGGGCGAAGGTGACGCCGCAGGCCTTCACTGCCTGCAGATCGCAGGGCGCGAGCAGATGCGGCTTAGTCGAATCCGACGGCGAGGCCGACAGGATCTCTTCGGCCGACCAGCTCTTGCCGCCCGTGGCGCTTGCAAGGCGGGCGACCGGATCGTTGGTCTCGAGAAGCTCGGACATGGTCGCGGCGATCGCCGAGACATCGACGAAGCGGTCGCCCTTCAGGACGACGACGGTCGGGCCGGAGACTTCGGGATCGTGGATGCGGCCGACGAGAACGGCGTCGCCATGGTCGGCGGGAAGATAGTCGGACAGTGTCATGGCGGGCTTCCTGTTGGCGGCGGGGCCGGCGCGAATGCGCGTCGGCGATGGCCGGTAGGGATCACATCGGGCGTGGCCTGCGCAACCCTTTCGGGCGGTGTTTGCGAGGCTTTGGCGACGCGGTACGTCGCCGGGCTTGTGGTCAGGCGAAGCGGTAGAGCCGCCGGGCGTTGTCGGCGAACAGGGCGGCGCGCTCGTCGCGGGAGAAATCCGCCGTGATCTGCGAGAAGCCCCCGAAGATCGTGCGGTAGGAGGCGACGAGGCTGTCGACCGGGAAGTTGCTGGCGAACATGCAGCGCGCAACGCCGAAGGTCTCGATGGTCGTCAGCACGATCTCGCGGTTGCTCTCGACGGTCCAAGGCGCGCCGGGCACGCCGAGGCCGGAAATCTTCACGGCGGCATTCGGCACTTCGGCGACGCGTCTCATCGCCGCCGCCCAGGCATCCAGGCCTTCGCGGCTGCGGTTGGAGGGCAGGCCTGTGTGGTTGAGGATGATCTGCGTATGCGGGAAGGCGGCCGCCAGATCGGCGGCTTCCGCCAGATGCCACCAGGGCGTCTGCAGGTCGAAGGACAGGCCGTGCGGTTCCAGCAGCGCGAAGCCGCTCCGCCAGTTCATGTCGCCCATCGATCCGGGCGCATCGCGCACCACCGCATCCGGCGTGCTGGAGGCCTTCGGCTTGTGGCGGATGCCGCGCACGCGGGGATACGCGCTCTGGCGCGCCAGAACGTCGCCGACGTCATCGGCATCGAGCCAGGCCTGGCAGACCACGGCATCGGGAAAGCCGTTCGCCTCTGCGACGCCGTGGATCCAGGCGGTCTCGCCGACCGGGTCGCCCGGGTCCCATTCGGTCTCGATATAGACGCTGCCGGCAATCGTCAGCCCGGCGGTATCGCGCCGATAATCATCGGGCATGTAATCGCGCCGGATGGCGCTGTAGTCGCCATAGCGAAACGGGATCGGCGGCGCATCGCACAGCCAGGGCAGGTAGTTCTCGCTGATCTTCCACAGATGATGGTGGGCATCGACGATGGCGAGGTCGTCGAGAAGGGGCGCGTCCATGGCGGTCTCCCGTGAGGCTGGCGAAGGGCATGGCCGCCGGCGATCGAAGGTCCGGATCGAACCCCCGATGCGCCGTCGGCGTCGCGAGGCGTCAGGCCTTGCGACCGACCTCGGGAAGGAGCTTCACCACGGCCGCGCCGTCAAGCTCGCCATCGCCCTGCGCGACCAGCATGCGGAACATGGTCATGGCCTGGGCGCTCATCGGCAAGGCGAGATGCTGGGCCTTGGTGGCCGAATGCAGCATCTCGAAATCCTTCAGGATCTGGCGGGCATAGCCGCGCGGCGCGAAATCTTCCTCGACCATGCGCGGATAGATCGCCTGCAGGACGGCCGAATTGCCAAGGCCCGGCTCCAGCGCGTGCGGGATCTTGGCGGCGTCCACGCCATAGGCCTGCGCCAGCCGCAGCGCTTCGGCGGCGACGCAGTAATTGGTCAGGCACAGGACCTGGTTGACCAGCTTGGTCGCCTGGCCGGTGCCGATGGCACCCATATGGGTCGCGCGGCCAAGCTGCTCGAGCATGGGTCGGGCCGCTTCCGCCGCCTGCTCGGAGCCGCCGAACATGATCGCCAGCGTGCCGGTCTCGGCAGCGCCCGGACCGCCGGAGACCGGGGCGTCAACGAACCGGCCGCCGACCGCTTCGATCGCCGCGGCGACCTGATGTGTCACCGCCATCTCGGTGGTCGAGAAGTCGACGACCGTGCGGCCCGACAGCTTGCGCGAGGCGACGAGGCCGTCCGCGCCGGTGACGACGGACGCCACCGCGTCGCTGGTGGTCAGGCACAGCGCGATGATGTCGGCCTCGGCGCACAGAGCGGCCAGCGAACCGGCCGGCTCGACGCCCCAGGCGGCGGCGGCCGAAACCTTCTCCGCCTCGCGGTCGTGGCCGATCACCCGATAGTCCAGTTCGCGCAGCCGCTTGGTGAAGCCGCTGCCCATCAGGCCCAGACCGATGAATCCGATCGTCGTCATGTTCCGTCCTCCCCATGTGCGCCCGCCTTGCCAGCGCGACGCGAAAACCTGCCGGCCCGAACGTCCTCCGCTCCGGGCTAGGCAAATCTAATTTGGTATGCCAGAATTCTCTAGTCCGTTGGAGGAGCCTTTGGCAAACGGACGGGGGACAATCGTCAATTCGGGAGGAAACGACGTGTCATTGATCAAGAAACTCGCTCTGGGGCTTGCTGCCTGTGGGTTCTCGCTTGCTGGCGCCACGGCCGGCGCACAGGCCATGGACCTGCGTTACGCCCATGTGGGCTCGGAAGGTGACATCCAGCATTGGTATGCGGAACGTGCGAAGGAGCGCATTCCGGAGGCGACGGAGGAGCGCGTCACCGTCACCGTATTCCCGAATTCGCAGCTCGGCGGCGTGCAGGAACTGATCGACGGCGTCCGCAGTGGCTCGATCTCCATGGGCCACCATGAATTCGCCTCGCTGGCGCAGCTCGTCGACGACATCGCGGTGTTCTCGGCACCCTTCGTCTATCGCGACGGCGCCCATGCTCTGGCCGCCACAGATCCGCAGACCTCCGACGTCATGCAGGAATTCAACGAGCAGCTCGTCGAGAAGGGCGGGATGCGCATCATCGGCCGGCTGTTCCGCGGCGCCCGGCAGATGACCGCCAATCAGGCGGTCAGGACGCCGGCCGATCTGGAGGGCAAGCCCTTCCGCGGCGTGCCGCTGCAGCTGTGGACGACGATGGTCTCCGGCTTCGGCGCCATCCCGACCCCGGTCGAGGTCAGCGAGCTGCCGACCGCCCTGATGACCGGCATGGTCGTCGGTCAGGAAAACCCGCTCACCATGATCAACGCCAATGGCCTCTACGAGGTGCAGACCCACGTCATGCTGACCGGCCACATGCAGAACGTGCTGCCGGTCTTCATCAACGAGGATGTCTGGCAGTCGATCGACGAGAAGGACCAGACCGCAATCCTGGAAACCCTCGACACACTGGCGGACGAGACCCTCGAAAAGGCGATGACGGCGGAGAAGGAGCTCGTCGGCGAACTGACCGACAAGGGCATGACCTTCATCACCGAAGCCGACGGCCTCGACATCGAGGCCTTCCGCGCCGGCGTCGACGCACAGGTCGCCAAGGACTTCCCGAGCTGGGGTCCGTACATGGAGCGCATCCGCGCCATCCAGTAGGCCACGATCGACAACCCGCGAACCCCTGCCGCCTGCCGGTGGGGGTTCCCTGCCGTGGATTGTGCCATGAGCGATCTCAATTCAAACGACTATCTCGACGTCACCCATGCCGATGCCCGGGTGGGCACGGCCGACCGCGTTCTCGAACCGGTCCGGCGGGTGTTCCGCGCCGTTTCGGTGCTGCTTCTGGCGGTGATGATCGGGCTGCCGGTGCTGCAGGTGGTGCTGCGGCAGTTCTTCTTGCGACCCTTCATGGGCGCCGAGGAACTGGCGCGGTTCATGCTGATCTGCGTGGTGTTCGTGACGCTGCCCTATGTCGTCTCGTCCGGGGCCTCGATCCGCATGGAAGAGGTGCTGTCGGCCCTGCCCGAGCGGCTGCGCCGGGTGCTGCGTGTCGCGATCCCGGCCACCGGCGGCCTCGCCTTCGCGGTGGCCGCGACCTCGGTCGCCATCGCCACGCTGCGCAATCTCGACAATGCGACGCCGACGCTGAACATCCCCTACTGGATCTTCTTCGCGTCCGGCTTCCTCGGTCTGACGCTGGCGGCCGTCGAATGCGCGCTGCAGACCCTGAAGGCCTGGCGTCATGACCCCCTCTACGTGACCTTCGCGCAGGAACAGCCGAGCGAAGACGTGGTGCACATCTAGGGCCACGCGCCCGCACGAGGCCTATTCGATGAGCAGTTTCGCAATCCTGGGCGGCTTCGCGCTGTCCTTCCTTCTGGGCTGGCCGGTGGTGCTGGCCATCCTGATCCCGTCGGTGCTGTACGTCCTTCTCGGCAACATCCCGATTGAGCTGATCGGCCAGCGGATGAGCTACGCGCTGGATTCCTTCCCGCTGGTGGCGGTGCCGATCTTTATCTTCGTCGGCAATCTGATGAACCAGGCCGGCATCACCGAGCGCATCTTCAAGTTCGCCGACACGCTGGTCGGCCGGGTGCCAGGCGGTCTCGGCCAGGTCAACGTCGTTTCCAGCCTGATCTTTTCGGGCATGAGCGGCGCGGCGCTCGCCGATGTCGGCGGCCTCGGCAAGATCGAGGTCAAGGCGATGGCCGAGCGTGGCTTCGACCGCGGCTTTGCCGGCGCCCTGACCGGCGCCTCGGCGGTGGTCGGCCCGATCTTCCCGCCGTCGATCCCGCTGATCATCTACGGCTCGGTGACCAGCGTCTCGATCGTGCAGTTGCTGCTCGCCGGCATCATTCCGGCGATCATGTGCGTGATCCTTTTGATGATCACCGTGGCGATCCTCGCCTATCGCCACGACTTCCCGCGTTCGGAGCGGTGGCCGACCCTGCGCGAACTGGGCACCGACTTCGTGCCCGCGCTGCCCGCCCTGATGACCCCGGTGCTGCTCGTCGCCGGCATGTTGCTCGGCTACTTCACGCCGACGGAAGCGGCGGCGGTCACGGTGGTCTACGTGCTTCTGATCAGCGGTCTCGTCTATCGCACGCTCACCGTCGAGCATCTTCTGAGCTCCGCCTACGAGACGGTGAAGAGCAGTTCGGCCATCCTGATCATCGTTGCCGCCGCGTCGATCTTCGGATGGATCCTGGCGATCGAGCAGATCCCTCAGATGGCCGCCCGCTGGCTGCTGACCGTCAGCACCGACCCGCTGATGCTGCTCCTGGTGGTCAACATCCTGTTGCTGATCGTCGGCATGTTCCTGGATTCGACCACGGCGACGCTGCTGGTTGTGCCGATCATCGCGCAGCCGCTGCACATGGCCGGCGTCGACCCGGTGCATCTGGGCATCGTGACGATCTTCAACCTGATGCTGGGCCTCCTGACCCCGCCGATGGGTCTGGCGCTGTTCCTGCTCAGCGACATCACGCGGGTGTCGATGCGGCAGATCCTGATCAAGATGATGCCGCTCTATGTGCCGCTGGTGCTGACGCTGGTCATCCTGACGGTGTTCCCGGAAGTCTCGCTCTGGCTGCCGAAGATGATCCGCAACTAGGCGGCGTATCCACCGCCGAACGGCAACCAGGCACCGCACGTCTTCGACCCTGCCGGAACCCGGCGGGGTCGTTGCCGTTTGGCCCTCGCAATGGAAAGGGCCGACATGGACAGCCGCGAGCGCAGGAGTGGGAAGCGGGCGCGGTCGCCCCGGATCGACCGGCTGTTCGTCTATGGGGCGATGCTGCCGCTGCTCACCGGCGCGCTGATTCTGTGGTTCGCGCCGGAGGCCCAGTCCTTCCTGGCGCTGAATCTCACCCTGTTCTGGGGCGCATCCGTGCTGATGTTCGTTGCCGGCGTGCGGCGCGGGGCGAGCCTGCGCCAGCCGGGCGGTGCGGCGATTGCCGAGATCGTCGTCATGATCGGGCTGTTTCTCGCCGGCGTCGCCAGCCTCGTGGCGACCATCTGGGCGTTTCCGCTGGCCGCCGCGCTTCTGCAGATCGCCGGCTTTGCCAGTCTCGGGATCCTCGACCGAATCGCCGCACCCAACGACGACGGGCAGCCGTCGGTCGAGCGGTTGCGGCCGTTGCAGATCTGCGCTCCGATCGCGGTGATTGCCGCGGTGGCGATCTGGATCTGGCGGAGCCCGTTTCTCTAGACAATCCGTCGCGGATTTCCGTGATCCGCACCACCTATATCCGGTGGGCGTCCGCCCCTGCGGATGGCGCCACGATCCAATCCGATCGGGAGATCATCATGAGCCTTGCGGCGATCGCCAGCCTTCTCGTCTTCATCGCCATCGTCGCGGTCGTCGCCATCAGCGGCGTGGTGTTCAAGCCGGGGCCCTGGTACGCGCGCCTCGACAAGCCGGGCTGGACGCCGCCGAACCTCGCCTTTCCGATCGTCTGGACACTTCTCTATTTGATGATCGCGGTGGCCGGCTGGCGGGTCTACGAGGCCGCCGGCCTGGTGGCGCTGCCTTTCGCCGTCTACGGCCTGCAGCTTGTCCTCAACGCCGCCTGGTCGGGCCTGTTCTTCGGCCTGCACCGGCCGGGTCTCGCCTTTGCCGACGTCGTGGCGATGGCCGGCGTGATCGCCGTGAACATCGCGCTGTTCGCGCCGATCGATGCGATCGCGGCCTGGCTGTTGGTGCCGTATCTGGCATGGGCCGGGCTGGCCGCGTGCCTCAATTATTCGGTCTGGCGTCGCAATCCCGGCGCGTTCGCGGACGCCTGAGACAGGCTCCCGTCGCAGCGGGGGCTTACTTGCTGAGTGCGATATTGCCGCCGACCGGGCCGACGCCGGCCGGGACCGGCACGTCGGAATCGGCGTAATTGGCGTTGAGGACCAGTTTCACGCCCGAGGTGACGGTGATCTTGTCCGCAATGAGCGCCGTCCAGTCCGAGAACTCGCCGACATTGGACTTGCAGCCGGGCGAGCCCGTATCGGCCGTATCGTCGGCGGCGGTGATGTCGCACTTGCCATCGGCATTCTTGTCGCCGCCGATGGTGAGCTCGTCATGGGGCAGGTAGATCGTGCCGATCATGCGCCGGGCGTTGGCGCTTTCGATCTTGAAGCTGCGGCCGCTGTCCTTCTCGCTGTCGGCATAGATCAGGATGCCGGCCATCGGCCCGTCCTTCGCGGCCGACAGGGAAATCGACGAATCGTTTTTCAGATCGAGGCTGGACGTCTTGCCGATGAAGACGAGGCTGACATCATCGCCGGTGATCTCGGTCCCCTTGTGGAGCTTCACCTGAGCGTCCCAGAAGATGTAGGTGCCGGGCCGCAGGGTGATCTTCGAGCCGCTGACCTGGAGATTGCCGCAATAGGTGCCGGGCCACAGGATCTGGTTGTTGTTCGAGATCTTCTGGTTCTTGTGATCGCATTTCGTGGGGACCGGCGGAATGCGCGAGGACAGGGGATCGCTGACAGCCGGGCAATCGGTCAGCGGCAAGGGTTCGTAGTTCGACTCGATCCCGTCATAGCCGCCGGAGGAGCAGGCGAGTTCGCTCGAAAGCTTCGCCACCTTGGTGACCGACAGGCCGCTGGGGTCGATCGAGTTGGAATAGACCGCGCAATCGGCCGCCTGGACCTGGGCATTGCCCGAAATGTCGATGGCCCTTTTGCCTTCGCCGGTCAGGCCGATCATGCAGATGCGGCCGCCGCCGGCGATGCGGGCCGTGGCGCTGGCCGTCAGCGCGCCGATCGCACCGGTCAGGTCGGGCATGGGCAGCGACGTGCCGAAATCCTTGTTGAGGGTGACCGTGACCTCGGTGGAGATCGCCGATTCCGCAGCCGTCGCATCCGATCGGCCGCCGATCTTGACGTCGATCGAGACGCCTTCCGCCTGATTGCCGAGATTGGTCATGGCAAAGGAATAGGCGACGCTCTTCAGCACCTCCGGCCGGCTGTTGGCCATGTAGAGTTCACGCGCGGCCGCCAGTGCCGCGCTGTCGGCGGCGCTTTGCAGGCGGGAATGGGCGGAGTGGGCGGTCGACAGGTTGACGACGCTGCCCATGATGAAAATCAGGAGCGGCGCGAGCAAGGCCACGATCGTGGCGACATTGCCCTGGGTCGAGGCTGCGAAGGCATTCAGACGCTGCGTCATGTCATGCCTCCTCTGTCAGGGTGCCGGTCGTGGTGAGATGACGAATTTTTCTTAGCTCACAAGCCTTTAGGACGAGGTGAATCCGGCGTTTCGCATTTGAGCTTTCGCGTGTCCAAGGATGCGTCCGGGCGGTGGTGTCCCGGACCGCCTTCATGCCGACTGCTCGGCTGGATCGGCGTCCGGCGTTATCGCGATCGCCGCCAGGGCGGCATGACTGTCGGCCAGTGTGGCTGTGATGTCGTCGAGCATGCCGGGCGCGATCGGCTCGCCCGCCTGGGCCGCCGCCTCGACCGCGCCGCAGAACCCGGCTGCACGGGCGGCACCGGCGCTGTTGCACATGGATTTCAGCGCGTGCGCCAGCCGGGCCGTATCCTCGCTGCCCGTGGCGACGGCCTCCCGGAGGTCGGCGAGCGCCTTCGGCGCGTTGGCCGCGAACAGGCCGACGATCTTCTGCAGAACCGCCGGACCGCTTCGCTTCACCAGCGATGCCAGCATGTCCAGAGTTGCCGGATCGAGGAGGGGACCGCTCGCAGGGGCCGAGGCGTCGGTGGACGGGCCGTCCGGCTTCGACCCGGGCTGGTCGCTCGCCGGGCGGGTGCCGGCAAAGTCGCCGAGGACCCGCGAGATCTGGGGGATCGTGAAGGGCTTGGTCAGATAGGCGTTCATGCCCGCGCTCTGCCACTCGCCAGCGCTGCCCGGGTCCTTGTGGGCGGTCAGCGCGACGATGGTCGCGGGCTGGCGGCCGGCATGCCGCTCGCCCTCGCGGATGAGGCGCGTCGCGGTGAAACCGTCCATGCCGGGCATGGAGCAGTCCATGAAGATGATGTCGTAGGCGTCGCGCTCGCTCATCGCCACGGCGGTCTCGCCGCTCTCGGCCAGCGCCGCGGTGACGCCGAGCGTGGCCAGGGCTTCCTTCAGCACCTCGCGATTGACCGCGACATCGTCCACCGCAAGGACGCGCAGGCCGGACATGTCGGGCAGTATCGCCGCGGTCTCCATGGCCGGCGTGTCGTCGCGCAGGGCCGCAAAATCGCCGGTCGCGAGCGCCTGCACCAGATGATCGATCTCGCTGCGGCGCAGCGGCAGCGCCATGGCCCCCGCGACCGTGATGTCGGCGCTCTCGCCCTCGGCGATGCGGGCGTCGCTGGCGCGCAGCACCACGATCGGCCCATGCGCGGTGAAGGAAGCGGTCGCCAGATGCGCCTCGCGCGTCAGGACCAGCGCCGGGGAGGGGCCGGTTGCGTCGCCGCGCAGAACCGTGGCGCCGCGCCGGGTCAGAAGGGTGGCGGTCGCTTCGGCGGTGATCGGGTCGGCGTCGAGAAGCCGGATCGTGCGGCCCGAAAGGCTCTGCGGCCGGAGCGCGGGGCGGTGGATCTCCAGCGCGACCTCGAAGCCGAAGCAGGAGCCGACGCCTTCCTCGCTGGTCACCCGCACGGTGCCGCCCATGGCCTCCACCAGCTGCTTGGAGATCGCGAGACCCAGGCCGGTGCCGCCGAACTTGCGGGTGATCGTCTGGTCGGCCTGGGTAAAGCGGCCGAACAGCTTGCCCAGCTTGTCGGCGGGAATGCCGATGCCGGTGTCGCGGATGGTGAACCCCAGCATCGGAGGCCCACCGGCGTCCTCGGCCGCAACGCATTCGACCGCGATGGTGACGCCGCCGGTCTCGGTGAATTTCAGGGCGTTGTTGACGAGGTTCGTCAGCACCTGGGAGATGCGGACCGGATCGCCGATCACCTCGGCCGGCACGTCGACGTCGATCATCGTGGCGATCGACAGGGATTTCTCGCGCGCCTTTTCGGCGAACAGGCTGGCGACGTCCTCGACCAGGGTGTCGACCGACAGCGGAATTTCTTCCAGGTCGAGCCGGCCGGCCTCGATCTTGGACATGTCCAGAATGTCGTTGAGGATGTTCAGGAGCCCGCGCCCGGAGCGCAGGATGATCTCCGCGTGACGCAGATAGCGGCTCGGGATCGGCGCCGCCGACAGCATCTCCGCCATGACCAGCATGCCGTTCATCGGGGTGCGGATCTCGTGGCTCACCGTGGCGAGGAATTCCGACTTCGCGGCATTGGCCCGCTCGGCCTCGTCCTTGGCGCTGCGCATTTCGGCTGTGCGCAGGGTGACCGTGTCCTCCAGCGTTTCGCGGTGGCGCTGCAGCAGCCGGTCGCGTTCGTCGATGCGGGCAAACATGTCGTTGAAGGCCCCGGAGAGAACGCCGACCTCGTCGTTCGAGACCACCCGCAGTCGCTTCGACAGGTCCGAACGCTCGCCGATATCGGCGAACTCGCCTGCGAGGGCACGCAGCGGATTGATGATCCGGGCGATCCGCACCCAAGCAACCAGAACCGTCACCGCGAGGACGGATGCCCCGACCAGGAGCGAGATCAGGAGATTGTGGAGATACAGGCCGCGCAGCCAGGCGATGTCGGCATGGATGGCGATCGTGCCGACGACGATGCCGCCCTTGCGGACGGGAGCGGCCCCGGTGATCGTGTCGGCGAAGAACACCGACGTCAGCGTCCCGTCGCCGAGACTGCGATCGGTGCTGACGAGGGCTTCCGAGGTTCCGATCTCGGCCACCGTCCGGCCCTCGGAATCGGCCGCGCTGGCGTAGCGCACATGGGCCAGGTCACGGATCCCGCGCAGGACCTCCAGCGTGCCGCGGCGGTCGTTCTTGGCGATGGCATTGGAGGCGGCGGCGGCGAAAGCGGCGGCCGAGCTCTTCAGGCGGTCCTCTTCGGCGGTGACCGTCTGGCGGAAATCCTGGAAGACGAAGAAGCCCACCGTGCTGGTGACGCCGACCATGACCGCCAGCACGACGACCAGCGACAGGCGGAACCCGAGGGAGCGCCAGAGTCGGACCCGCGGGGCGGGGGCCTGTCGTGATGCGGGCATGGGTCTATCCTGCACGCAAGCTCTGGCGCCACCGTGATCGCGGCAGCGTCACGGCCGGACAGGCCGGCCCGGCAGCGCAACCGGTTTGTCGCCCGGCCACCGGGTCAGGCCGACCCGAACCGGCGCGAGGCATGCGCGAAGTCGGTGAGGACGAAGGCGTCGGCGGCGGGCAGCGGCTTGCTGTAGAGATAGCCCTGGACGATGTGGATGCCGGCCTCGCGGACGATGGCGAGCTCCTCGCTCGTCTCGACCCCCTCGGCCACCACAGCCATGCCCAGATCCTTCGCCGTGATCGCGGTGTTCTCCAGGAAACGCCGCGAGATGCGGTCGTGGACGCAGGCCTGGACGATGGATCGGTCGACCTTCAGCTCGCTGAACGGACACAGGCGCAGCAGCGCGAAATTGGCGCTGCCGGTGCCGTAATCGTCGATCGAGACGCCGAAGCCCGCCATGCGCGCCCGCGTCAGGATCTCGATCATGTCGGTCATCGAGCTGGGCAGGGCGGTTTCGGTCAGCTCGAAGGTGATGCCGGACGGGGCGAGGTCGCGCTCGGCCGCCAGACCGAACAGCGCCGGCATGACATGGGGCACCTCGATGATCCGGGCATCGAGATTGATCGAGACGCGGCGCGTGACGCCCTTGGCCCGCCATGCGGCGATGTCGTCCATGACCCGCGTCGCGATCTCGATGGTCAGGGGGGGAAGGTCGGCCTCGCGAAGACCGGGATGGAAGACCGCCTGCGGCCCCAGGATCTCGCCGCCGACGGTATCGAGACGGATCAGCGCCTCGAGGCCGGTGACTTCCAGCGAGACGAGATCCACCTGGGGCTGGTAATAGGGCAGCAGCGTTCCGCGCGCGGTGGTGGACGCTGCGCCGCTGGCCGGGCCCCTGGCAGGCTTCTGCGTCTGCGAACGGGCCTCGCAGGTCTCCAGGAGCGCAACGAAATCGGCTGTCCGGATCGGCTTCTTCAGGGAGCCGCAGATGTGCACGCCGAGCATCTCGCCCATGCGGCGAGCCGCGTCGAGAATGGCCTCGGATTCGCCGCTCGACAGCAGCACGGCGCCGCCATAGCCCTGCTCGCCGAGGCTGCGCAGATAGGCCAGGCCGTCCATCTTCGGCATGTTCAGGTCGAGCACGATGACGTCGATCGGATGGCGTGCGGCACGCAGCGCCGCCAGTCCCTCGACGCCGTCGCAGGCCGTCGTCACCGTATGGTCACCCAGGGACAGCACGACGCTCTCGGCCACTGCGAGAAAGACGGGGTCGTCGTCAACGACGAGAATATGATGCGCAGTCGCCATGAAGCCTCCTGGGGACCGCTAACATCCCAGCCGGGAACGAAAAAAACGGTTACCAGAGCAGGGCAGATGCGCGATTGTCCGACGGAAAGGTCAGGTATTTGCCAGCCGGGTATCGATCGGACCGCGTGGCCAGGCAGGGATCGTCACGTGGGCGCTGGCCGAGGGCCCGCCGCCTATGCCGGTTCGCGATGGCCGTCGGCGAGGATATTCAGGCTCGCAAGGCGTGGGGCAAAGAACAGGGACTACCCCTGTAGCGGATGAAGTCCCGCAAGGGCAGGTCCAGCGCCGTCGTTGTATCCTGTCAGCGATGTCGCAACTCGACATGACACGGTCCGCCGGGCTTCTCTTGCGTACGTCGAACCGACGGCGCGCGACGGCGCAGACTATGGCTGTCCGGTTCTGAAGATGAGTCGGGAGAATGGCGGTGAGAGAGGGATTCGAACCCTCGATACGGTTTCCCGTATACACGCGTTCCAGGCGTGCGCCTTCAACCACTCGGCCACCTCACCAGATGTTCGAGGCTACAAACGGGCGGTCTGGCCGTCTGTGACGCCTGAAAGGCGACCGGGCCGGAGCGCACCAAATCAGTGCGTTCGCGGCCCTCTCGAACGGCGCGGACTATAGCCAGAACGCTTCGCGGTTCAAGAGCCGATTTCGCCAAACCGTGATGCGGCCTTCCGTCGGTCGCGATTGTGCCGGCGCGTCAGTGCTCCCACCTATCCTCAGTGGGCCATTCGAATGTGCTAGTCTCGCCGTCACGGCTGCTTCGCCGCAGGCTGTCGGCATGATGGGTCGAGATGACGGGCCGGGCCGCCGGAAGCGCGAAGCGGGCCACGGAACGATGCGAGGGAGAGACGATGCGATTGTTGCTGCGCCTGATCGGAACGCTGTTCCTCTGCGTCTGCGTGGTGTTCGCCGTCGGCGACATCGCCCGCAGCCTGGCGGCCGAGACGGCGCGGCTTCTGACTGTCGCCGAGGCGCTGGCCCTGATCGGCAGCAGCCTGCCGCCGGCGACCGACAGCGCGACGCTCGCCACGGCGACCCGCGAGATCGGCGGCTGGTCCGTGGCCATCACCGCGGGCGTCGCCGGCCTCGTCTTCCTCGTCCTCGGCCGCACGCCATGGTCCCGGCGCCGGCCTTCGCCGCGCTGACCGGACCGCCAGAAACGACAGCTAGGAGCAGACCATGTATATTCTCGACATGTTTTCCAAGAAGATGAAGCTGCCGGGCGCCGAGGATGCGCTGCCGGGCCGCGATGCGCCGATCGAGACGGCGGAGACCCATTTCGTCAATGGCGAGGCGCTGAAGGGCCCGTTCGCCGACGGGCTGGAGACGGCGATCTTCGGAATGGGCTGCTTCTGGGGCGTCGAGCGCAAGTTCTGGCAACTGCCGGGGGTGGTGGTGACGGCCGCCGGCTATGCCGCCGGCACGACGCCGAACCCGACCTACCAGGAAGTCTGCACCGGCCAGACCGGTCACAACGAGGTGGTGCTGGTGGTCTTCGATCCGTCCAAGATCAGCTACGAGGCCTTGCTCAAGACCTTCTGGGAGGGCCACGATCCGACCCAGGGCATGCGCCAGGGCAACGACATGGGCACCCAGTATCGCTCGGGCATCTACCTGACCTCCGAGGATCAGCGGGCCGCCGCCGAGGCGTCGAAGGCCGCCTACCAGAAGGCGCTGACGGCCGCTGGCCACAAGGGGACGATCACCACCGAGATTCGCCCCGCCGGCGAGTTCTACTATGCCGAGGGCTATCACCAGCAATATCTGGCGAAGAATCCGAGCGGCTATTGCGGTGTCGGCGGGACCGGCGTGTCCTGCCCGGTGGGTCTCGGGGCAGAAGCGGCGCAATAGGCGCCGGCGGCGTGGCCGAGGTCGTGCACGAGCCATCGGTCGCTGCGGCACTTCGGGATCTCGTTCGTCGCCGGAGTGGCGGTTGGAGCGTCTCGGCATGGGTCCTCGGGTCAAGCCTGAGGATGACGCTGCGGATGGGGGCGTAGGAATCGCGTGCCGCGGCGCAGGGCGATCTGTCCGGTGCAGTGGCGGCGCGTACACCAAGTGATTTGAATCCGCGTGATTTCCGGCTTCTGCCGTGTCAGTCTTCGGGCCAGACGCGGGGCTGTCCCAGCGCCGCGAGCCAGACGGGTCCCAGGGCCTGTCGCCACCAGCCCATTGCAACAGGGATCCGATCACATGAAACAGTTCCTGGCCGGACTTCTGGCCGCCACGCTCCTTTCGGCTTCCTCGGCCTCGGCCGCCGATTTCGCCCCGGCGCTTCTCTACGACCTCGGCGGCAAGTTCGACAAATCCTTCAACGAGGCCGCCTATAACGGCGCCGAGAAGTACAAGGCCGACAGCGGCACCGAATATCGCGAATTCGAGATCACCAACGACGCCCAGCGCGAGCAGGCGCTTCGCCGGTTCGCCCGTGACGGCGCCAGCCCGATCATCTCGGTCGGCTTCAGCCAGGCCGCGGCGCTGGAAGCGGTGGCCAAGGAATATCCCGACACCCAGTTCGCCATCATCGACGCCGTCGTCGACGCGCCGAACGTCCAGTCGATCCTCTTCAAGGAAGAGGAGGGCTCCTACCTCGTCGGCATCCTGGCGGCGATGAAGTCGGAGACCGGCACGGTCGGCTTCGTCGGCGGCATGGACATTCCGCTGATCTCGAAATTCGCCTGCGGCTATGCCGGCGGCGTCAAGTCGGTGAAGGCGGACGCCAAGGTCCTGGAGAACATGACCGGCACGACGGGCGCGGCCTGGAACGATCCGGTGCGCGGCGGCGAACTGACCAAGTCGCAGATGGACCAGGGCGCCGACGTCGTCTTCCATGCTGCCGGCGGCACCGGCATCGGCGTGCTGCAGGCCGCGGCCGACGCGGGCAAATACGGCATCGGCGTCGATTCCAACCAGAACATGCTGTTTCCCGGCCACGTCCTGACCTCGATGGTCAAGCGCGTCGACACGGCGGTCTACACGACCTTCGAGGACGCGGCGAAGGGCGAGTGGAAGCCCGGTATCGTGACCCTCGGCCTCGAGAGTGACGGCGTCGCCTATGCCCTCGACGAGCACAATGCCGATCTGATCACCGAGGAGATGAAGGCCGCCGTCGACCAGGCGCGGCAGGACATCATCGACGGCAAGATCGAGGTGCACGACTACAGCACCGATTCCAGCTGCCCTTACTGATCCCTCGCGTCGTCGTGGCATGATCGAAAGGCGTCCCGTTCACGGGGCGCCTTTTTCGTATCGGGGCTCGGTACCTGCACGCTTTCGCCGTCCGGCGCGCGGTGCTATCGGCGGGCCGCGGACAACGGCGAAGGACAGGAACGATGACCCAGAAAGTAATCTTCGACACCGATCCCGGCCAGGACGACGCCGTTGCCATCCTGACGGCGCTCGCCTCGCCGGAGGAGCTCGACATTCTCGGCATCGTCACCGTGGCCGGCAACATTCCGCTGTCGTTGACCACGAAGAACGCGCTGAAGCTGCTGGAGCTGGCCGGCCGGCCGGAGATCCCGGTTCATGCCGGCTGCGAACGGCCGATGCTGCGCCCGCTGGTCACCGCCGAGCACGTGCATGGCCAGACCGGCCTCGACGGGCCGGACCTGCCGGAGCCGACGCTCACGGCGCGCGAGGGCCATGGCGTCGATTTCCTGATCGAGACGATCCGCGCCCATCCGGCCGGGACGATCAGGCTGATGGCGCTCGGCCCGCTGACCAATCTCGGCGTCGCCTTCACCAAGGCGCCCGACATCGCGGCGCGGCTGAAGGACATCGTCCTGATGGGCGGCGGCTGCTTCGAGTGCGGCAACATCACGCCGGCGGCCGAGTTCAACATCTATGTCGATCCCGAGGCCGCCGCGATCGTCTTCGCCAGCGGCGCGGCGATCACCGTCCTGCCCCTCGACGTGACCCATTTCATGCGCTCGACGCGCGCCCGGATCGCCGGCTTCGGCGATCTCGGCAACAGCTCGGGCGCCGCGGTCGCGGCGATGCTGAATTTTTCCGAACGCTTCGACGTGGAGAAATATGGCTGGGAGGGCGCGCCGCTGCACGATCCCTGCGTCACCGCCTTCGTGCTGCGCCCCGACATTTTCACGGCGCGCCCGGTCAATGTGGAGGTCGAGACCGGCAGTCTTCTGACCCGCGGCATGACGGTCTGCGACTATTGGGGCGTCACCGGCCGGCCGCAGAACGCCCATTGGGTGCGTTCGGGCGATTCCGATGCCTATTTCGCGCTTCTGACCGAGCGGATCGCCCGGCTGCTGTAACGTCCGGCCGGGCCGCCGCCTAGTAGTGCGGCGGCTTGGTGTTTTCCGGGCGCGGCATCGCCACGTCCTCCAGCGCCTCGAAGCGGTCGCCCAGCGAGCGCAGGCTGCGCTGCATCCGTTCGATCGCCGCGGAGGCCCGCTGCAGTTCCTCCGACAGATCCTCGATCATCTGCGCCTGGTGGGCCGCCATGATCTCCAGATCCTCGATCCGCTTTTCGTTGCCGTCGTCGGTCTCGCTCATATGGTCAGCTCCAGAAGCCTGTTGCGCAGCCGGTCGTCCAGCGGGGCCGGGCGGCGGGTGTGGCGGTCGACATAGACATGGACGAAGAACCCTTCCGCCGCCGCGGTGTCGGCCTCGCCGCGAAACAGCCCGACTTCGTAGCGCACCGATGAGGTGCCCAGCCGGCCCACCCTTATGCCGGCCGTGACCGGGTCGGGGAAGGCGAGTTCGGCAAAGTAGCGGCAGCTGGTCTCCACCACGAGCCCGATCCGGTCACCGCGATGGATGTCCAGAAGATCGTTGGCGATCAGCCAGCCATTCACCGCGCTGTCGAACAGGGCGTAGTGCACGACATTGTTCATGTGGCCGTAGATGTCGTTGTCCGACCAGCGCGTCGTCAACGGCACGAAGGCCCGGTAGGCCTCGCGTCGTCCCGGCCCCGGTCTGTCCTGTTGTCTGTCGTCCGGCATCGCCGCTCTCGTCCGTCGTCCCCGTTCGCCGACTCATCCCGTATGCGTGCCGCCAACGCAACGCCCGATCCGGCGATGCGGTGCGGGCCGCTTATGGACTGGCATTCACGGCCCCCGCTCTCTAAGCTCCGGCGAACGACGTCAGGCCAGAGAATCTGCATGCCCGATCCGGCGATCGAACTGATCGACATCGACAAAAGCTTTGGCGTGGTGCGGGCCAACAAGCGCATCAATCTGGCGGTGGAACGTGGCACGATCCACGGCATCATCGGCGAGAACGGCGCCGGCAAGTCGACGCTGATGTCGATCATCTACGGCTTCTACCAGGCCGATTCCGGCACGATCAAAGTCGGCGGCAAGACGGTGGACATCTCCGATCCGAACGCCGCCATCGCGGCGGGCATCGGCATGGTCCACCAGCATTTCATGCTGGTCGAGAACTTCACCGTGGTCGAGAACGTCATGCTCGGCGCCGAGCAGTCGCCGCTGCTGTTTTCCGGCATCGCCAGGGTGCGGGCCGAGCTGAAGCGGCTGGAGCGCGACCATTCGCTCGACGTCGACCCCGACGCCATCGTCGAGGAGCTTCCCGTCGGCCGCCAGCAGCGGGTCGAGATCCTCAAGGCACTGTATCGCGGCGCCGACATCCTGATCCTCGACGAGCCGACCGGCGTCCTGACCCCGGCCGAGGCCGACCACCTCTTCGCGGTGCTGCGGCAGCTGCGCGACGAAGGCAAGACGATCATCCTGATCACCCACAAGCTGCGGGAGATCATGGCGATCACCGACAATGTCTCGGTGATGCGGCAGGGCGAGATGGTGGCGACGCGCCGTACCGCCGATACCGATGTGGCCGAACTCGCCGAGCTGATGGTCGGGCGTCGCGTGCTCCTGACGGTGGACAAGGCGCCGGCCGCGCCGCGCGACGTGAAGCTGAGCGTGACGGGTCTGACGGTGCGCGACCGGCGCGGCGTCGTCATGGTCGAGGATGTGTCCTTCGACGTGAAGGCCGGCGAGATCGTCGGTATTGCCGGCGTCGCGGGCAACGGCCAGTCGGAACTTCTGGAGGCGTTGGCCGGTATCCGCCGGGCCGAAAGCGGCCGCATCGCCATGCTGGGGCGCGACATCGACCCCTCGCAGGAGGTCGATCCGGCCGAGATTCGCCGCATGGGCTGCGCCCATGTGCCGGAGGATCGCCACCATATGGGCCTCGTCCTGCCCTTCGAGGAAAACGAGAACGCCATTCTCGGCTACCAGGGCGATCCGCGCTTCGCCAAGGGGCCGCTGCTCGACCGCGACGCCATGCGCCGGGACGCCGAGGCCAAGATCAAGGCCTATGATATTCGTCCGCCGGACTGCCGGCTGAAGACCTCGAACTTTTCCGGCGGCAACCAGCAGAAGATCGTGCTGGCCCGCGAGATGGAGCGCGATCCGGACGTGCTGTTGATCGGCCAGCCGACCCGCGGCGTCGATGTCGGCGCGATCGAGTTCATCCACCGGCGTATCATCGAGATGCGAGACGCCGGCAAGGCGATCCTGCTCGTCTCGGTCGAGCTCGACGAGATCCGCGCCCTGTCGGACCGCATCCTCGTCATGTTCGCCGGCCGCATCGTCGGCGAGCGTAGCCCCGATGCCGGCGAAGGCGAGCTCGGCCTGCTGATGGCCGGGATCGAGGGCCAGGAGGCGGCGGAATGAGCGCGGCGCGGGTTTCCCTCGTCACGCTCGGCGTTGCCGATGTTGCGCGGGCCGTGGCCTTCTACGAGGCGCTGGGCTGGACGAAAGCGCCACAGAGCGTCGAATCGACGGCCTTCATGATCGGCGCGTCGATCGTCCTCGGCCTGTGGAATCGCGACGAGATGATCGCCGATGGCGGCGAGGGCGAATTGCCGGTGGGCTCCGGATCGGTGGCGCTGGCGGTGAATTTCGCCTCCGTCGACGCGGTCTCCGAGGCCTATGATCGGGCACTCGCGGCCGGTGCCCTGCCGGTGAAGCCGCCGGCAGAGGTCTTCTGGGGCGGGTTCTCCGGCAATTTCCGCGATCTCGACGGGCATCTGTGGGAATATGCCCACAACCCGTTCTTCAAGCTGTCCGACGACGGTCATCTCGACCTTCTCGCGAGCGACGAGTGACCCCCACATGAGCCGCCCCTACGCCAAGCTTCCGCCGTTGATCGACTACGGCCTGATCCCGCTGATCAATCTCGTCGTGGCCTTCGCCGTCGCCGGTCTCGTCGTCCTCGTCGTCGGCGAAAGCCCGGTCGAGGCCGCGGCGCTGATGATCCGCGGCGCCTTCGGCTATGGCGAGGGCATCGGCTTCACCCTCTATTACGCCACCAGCTTCATCTTCACCGGCCTCGCCGTGGCGGTCGCCTTTCATGGCGGGCTGTTCAATATCGGCGGGGAGGGGCAGGCTTATATCGGCGGCCTCGGCGTCGCCGCGGTGGCGCTGACGCTGGGCGGCATCCTGCCCTGGTGGCTGAATCTGCCGCTGGCGGTCGCCCTGTCCTGCGCCTTCGGCGCGGCCTGGGCCTTCATCCCGGCGATCCTGCAGGCCAAGCGCGGCAGCCACATCGTCATCACCACGATCATGTTCAATTTCATCGCCGCCGCGGTGATGGTCTATCTCCTCGTCGGCGCGCTGAAGCCCGCCGGCACCATGTCGCCGGGCACCGGTACCTTCGAGGCGGGCGGGCAATTGCCGAAGCTGAAGGAGCTGTTCGCGCTGTTCGGCTTCAATCTCGGCGGCGCCCCGCTCAACGTCTCGCTGTTCGTGGCGCTCGCCGCCGCCTTCTTCGTCTGGGTGCTGATCTGGCGCACGCGGCTCGGCTACGAGATCCGTACGCTGGGCTTTTCGCCGCGCGCCGCGCGCTATGCCGGCATGTCGCATACACGGCTGATCGTCGTGACCATGATGGTGTCCGGCGGGCTCGCCGGCATGATGGCGCTGAACCCGGTGATGGGCGACCAGTACCGGCTGCTGATCGATTTCCCCGGCGGCGCCGGCTTCGTCGGCATCGCCGTCGCGCTGATGGGGCGCGGCCACCCGGCCGGCATCATCCCTGCCGCCATCCTGTTCGGCGTCCTCTATCAAGGCGGGGCGGAACTCGCGTTCGACATGCCGGCGATCTCGCGCGACATGATCGTCATCATCCAGGGCCTCGTCATCCTGTTTGCCGGGGCCATGGAGAACATGTTCCGGCCCGGCGTCGGCGCGGCCTATCAATGGGTGCGGTTCCGCACCGCGGAGCCGGCGGGCGCCGATGTCGAGGAGTCCCGCTGATGGATGCCGGCGCCTGGATCAACGTCATCGATTCGACCATCCGGCTGTCCACGCCGCTGCTCTTCGCGGCGCTGGCGGGCCTGTATTCCGAACGCTCCGGCATTTTCGACATCTCGCTGGAAGGCAAGATGCTGATCGCCGCCTTCGCCTCGGCCTCGGCCGCGGCGGTCTGGGGCTCGGCGCTGCTCGGGCTGCTGGTCGGCGTTCTCGCCGCGACCGGCTTCTCGCTGATCCACGGCCTTGCCTCGATCACCTACCGCGGCAACCAGATCGTCTCGGGCGTCGCGATCAACTTCATCGCCGCCGGCCTGACCATCATCCTCGGCCAGGCCTGGTTCGCCCAGGGCGGGCGTACGCCGAGCCTGTCCGGCGACAGCCGCTTTGGCGCCATCGAACTGCCGGGGGCAGCCGTCATCGCCGACGTGCCGGTGATCGGCCCGATCTATGCCGACATCCTCTCCGGCCACGCGATCCTCGTCTATGTCGCCTTCCTGATGGTGCCGCTGACCTGGTGGGTGATGTTCCGCACCCGCTTCGGTCTGCGCTTGCGCGCCGTCGGCGAAAACCCTGCGGCGGTCGACACGGCGGGCATCTCGGTGACCTGGCTGCGCTACCGGGCGGTGATCATCTGCGGCATCCTCACCGGCTTTGCGGGGACCTATCTGGCGGTCGCGCAGGCGGCGGGCTTCACCCGCGACATGACCGCCGGCAAGGGCTACATCGCGCTGGCGGCGCTGATCTTCGCCAACTGGAAGCCGCTGCCGGTGATGCTGGCCTGCCTGCTCTTCGGCTTCCTCGACGCCATCTCGATCCGCGTCCAGGGCGTCGAGATTCCGCTGATCGGCGAGATTTCGGTGCAGTTCGTGCAGGCGCTGCCCTACATCCTCACCGTGATCCTGCTCGCCGGCTTCGTCGGCAAGGCCACTCCGCCCAAGGCCGGCGGCGTTCCCTATGTGAAAGAAAGATAGAAATGGCGGACGATCTCTTCGCGCTGGCGAAGTCCGCGATGCGGCGCGCCCACGCGCCCTATTCGAAATTCCCTGTCGGCGCGGCCCTGCGCACCACGGACGGACGCATCTTCTCCGGCTGCAATGTCGAGGTCGTCAGCTTTCCCGAAGGCTGGTGCGCCGAGACGACGGCGATCGGCCATCTGGTGATGGACGGCGGCGGGCGGATCGCCGAAGTCGCGGTGGTCGCCGAGAAGCTGCCGCTGTGCACCCCCTGCGGCGGCTGTCGGCAGCGCATCGCCGAATTCGCCGACGCGGGAACGAAGGTGCATCTGTGCGACGCCGAGGGCGGCGTTCGCGAGACCGTCACCATGGGCGAACTCCTGCCGCGCGCCTTCGACCCCCAGAGCCTGGCATGAGCGCGGCGGCCGATTATCTGCGGTACCGGCTCGGCGACCGCCGCCCGGTGGCCGCGATGGTGCTGGGTTCGGGACTGGGGCTGCTGGTCGATGCGATCGCGGATGCGGTCCGGATCCCCTTTGCCGAGGTTCCGGGCTTTCCGGTGAGTGCGGTGACCGGCCATGCCGGCGAGATCGTCGTCGGCCGGCTCGGCGGGCGCGACATCCTCGTCCTGTCGGGCCGCGTCCATTATTACGAGGCCGGCGATGCGGCGGTGATGCGCCCGGTGATCGCGGCGATCGCCGACCTTGGAATCGAGCGGCTGCTCCTGACCAATTCGGCCGGCTCGGTGCGCGAGGACATGCCGCCCAGCTCGGTGATGATGATCGAGGATCACATCAATTATTCCGGGCTCAACCCGCTGATCGGCGAAGCCTCCGACGCCCGCTTCGTCGGCATGACGGCGGCCTATGATGCCGAGCTGCGCGAGCGTCTTGCCACTGCGGCGGAGACGGCCGGCGAGACGCTGTTCGGCGGCGTCTACATGTGGTTCTCCGGCCCGTCCTTCGAGACGCCCGTCGAGATCCGCATGGCGCGCACGCTGGGCGCCGACGCGGTCGGCATGTCGACGGTGCCCGAAACCATCCTGGCGCGGTTCTTCGGCATGAGGGTCGTCGCCGCCTCGGTGATTACCAATTACGGGGCCGGCATGACCGGCGCCGAACTCTCCCATGCGGAGACCAAGGACATGGCGCCGAAGGGTGGCGCGCGGCTGGCGCGGATTCTCGGCGCCATGCTGGAAAACGGAGGCTTCGATGACTGATGCCGACATGCAGGCCCGCGCACGCCAACTGATCGCCTGCCTCGACCTGACCAATCTCAACGACGACTGCACCGAGGCCGATGTCGCGGCGCTCTGCGAGCGGGCGGCGACGCCGGAAGGGCCGGTGGCGGCGATCTGCATCTGGCCACAATTCGTCGCCTTCGCGCGCGAAAGGCTGGCGCCGGCCATCCGCATCGCGACGGTGGTGAACTTCCCGGCTGGCGGCGAGGATCTGGACGCGACCCTCGCCGAGACCCGGGTGGCGGTCGCCGACGGTGCCGAGGAGATCGACTTGGTGATCGCCTATCGGAAGATTCCGGCCGATCCGGATTTCGTCGAGAACCAGGTGCGCCAGGTGAAGGCGGTCTGCCGCACGGCGCGGCTGAAGACGATCCTGGAGACCGGCGAGATCGGCGACCCGGACGCGATCCGCGTGGCCTGCCAGGCGGCGCTCGACGGCGGGGCCGACTTCCTGAAGACCTCGACCGGCAAGGTCGCCGAGAACGCCACGCCCGTCTCCGCCCGGCTGCTGCTCGGCGCGATCGCCGATTCCGGCCGTGACGTTGGTTTCAAGCCGGCCGGCGGCATCAAGACCTTCGAGGACGCGAACGGCTATCTCGAACTCGCCGAGGCGATCTGCGGGCCCGGCTGGGCGACGCCGGAGCGCTTCCGTCTGGGCGCGTCCAGCGTCCTGGGCGATCTTCTCGCGGTGGCGGGCGGCAAGCCCCGGGCCGGCGGGGCGGCCGGCTACTGATGGCGATCCTGCCGCAGGAGTTCATCCGCGCCAAGCGCGACGGCGAGACCCTCGATCCGGACGCCATCAAGGCCTTCATCGCCGGCTTCGACGACGGCAGTGTCACCGAGGGGCAGGTCGCGGCCTTTGCCATGGCGGTGTTCTTCCGGGGCATGGCGCGGGACGAGACCGTCGCGCTGACCGAGGCGATGCGCGACAGCGGCGAGACGCTCGACTGGTCCGATCTCGACCGTCCGGTCGTCGACAAGCATTCGACCGGCGGCATCGGCGACAATGTCTCGCTGATGCTGGCGCCGATCGTTGCCGCCTGCGGCGCGGCCGTGCCGATGATCTCGGGCCGCGGGCTCGGCCATACGGGCGGCACGCTGGACAAGATGGAATCGATCCCCGGCTATTCGGTGACGCCCGACAATGCGACGTTCCGGCGAACCGTGCGCGAGGTCGGCTGCGCGATCATTGGCCAGACCGGCCAACTCGCCCCGGCGGACAAGCGCTTCTACGGCGTGCGGGATGTCACGGCGACGGTGGAATCGATCCCGCTGATCACCGCCTCGATCCTGTCGAAGAAGCTCGCCGGCGGGCTCGAAGGCCTGGTGCTCGATGTCAAATGCGGCTCCGGCGCCTTTATGGCCAGCGAGGCGGACGCCAGAGCGCTGGCAACGAGCCTCGTCGAGGTGGCCAACGGGGCGGGGCTGAAGACCACGGCGCTGATCACCCGCATGGACCAGGCGCTGGCCTCGGCCGCCGGCAACGCGGTGGAAGTGCGCAATGCCGTCCGCTTCCTGACCGGCGAGCACCGGGACGCGGCACTGGAGGAGGTGACGCTGGCGCTGGCGGCGGAGATGCTGGTGCTGGCAGGGCTTGCGCCGGATCTTACCGCCGCTGAAGCCAAGGCGCGCACCGCCCTCGACGACGGACGCGCAGCGGAGATCTTCGGCCGGATGGTGGCCGCGCTGGGCGGACCTGCCGATTTCGTCGAGCGGATGGATGCGTATCTGCCCAAGGCGCCTGTCATTCGACCGATTGCAGCGACGAGGCAGGGGACCGTCACGGCCGTCGATGCGCGGCAGCTCGGGCTTTGTATCGTCGGTCTCGGCGGTGGACGCACGCGGCCGCAGGACGCGGTCGACCATTCGGTCGGCCTGACGGAACTCGCCGCGATCGGCACGGTGCTGGGCGAAGGCGATCCGATCGCCATGGTTCATGCGCGGGACGGGGCGGCGGCCGAGGCGGCGGTCCGGGCAGCTTACAGCTTCGGCGATGCAGAGCCGGACGGCTCACGCCCGGCGGTCATCGACCGCATCGGCTGAGCGCCTCGGGCTGGGGTCTTATTGCTTCAGCGTCAGCTGATCGCTCGCGATCTCGAATTTCGACAGGCGGCCGAGGAAGCTCATGCCGAGGAGGGCGACGGGCAGGGTGCCGTCGCGGGTGACGAGCGTGTCGACGTCGCGCAGCTCGATCGGGCCGAGTTGCAGGCGCTCGACGGTGACGAGGGCGGCCGTGGTCTCGCCATTGGCCGTCTGCACCCGATAGCGATATTCGTCGAGTTGCGGGGCGACACCAAGGCGGCGAGCGGTGGTTTCATTGATGGAAACGTAAGTTGCGCCGGTATCCACCAGGACCGGGACGGAGCGGCCGTTCATCCGCGTGTCGGTCCGGAAATGGCCGCTGGCATCGGCGGCGAGGCGCGCGACGCGGCCGGACAGGCTGGCGGGACGTTCCACCGCCGCGTCGATGACCACGGGGGCGGGTTCGACGGTCTCCACCTGACCGGACAGCATGCCGGCGCGGTAGTGCTCGAAGGCCGAGGGCACGGCCAGCGCGACCAGCGAGGTCACGGCGAGGATGATGACGAAGTTCTGCATCCGGCTGTCCGACCCGTTGCGACTGGATCGGACAGTCTGGGCGCGGCCGGGTTAACCGGAGGCGAAAAGCCGGCGATGCCGGGCGGCAATCGCCCGGCGCGGTTGCCGATCGGTTAAGACCGGCCTGCCATGGCGGCTATTTGGTGCCGTACATCCGGTCGCCGGCATCGCCGAGGCCGGGCACGATGTAGCCCTTGTCGTTGAGGTGCCGATCGATCGAGGCGGTGAAGACCGGCACGTCCGGATGCGCCGTACGGAACCGCTCGATGCCTTCCGGGGCCGCGAGCAGGCAGAGGAAGCGGATGTTCTTCGCGCCGCGCTCCTTCAGCTTCTCGATCGCCGCGATGGCCGAATTGGCCGTTGCCAGCATCGGGTCGACGACGATGACGAGGCGGTTTTCCAGATCCTCGGGCGCCTTGAAGTAATATTCGACCGGTTGCAGCGTCTCGTGGTCGCGATAGAGCCCGATATGGGCGACGCGCGCGGCGGGCACGAGGTCGAGCATGCCCTCCAGAAGGCCGTTGCCGGCCCGCAGGATCGAGGCGAAGACCAGCTTCTTGCCTTCCAGCACGGGCGAATCCATTGCCTCCATCGGCGTCTCGATCCGGATCGTCGTCAGGTCGAGATTGCGCGTGACCTCGTAGCAGAGGAGCGTGGAGATCTCGCGCAGCAGCCGCCGGAAACTCGCCGTCGAGGTCTCCTTGTTGCGCATGATGGTGAGCTTGTGCTGGACCAGCGGGTGGTCGATCACGGTGACGCCGTCCATGGGGCCTCGCTTTCTGGCTGATTTGGCTTCTGCTTAACCGGACGATGACGGCGCGCCAAGGGCGATCGCCGAGACAACGAGCTGCTGGAGGAGACGCTGCCGGGTCGCCTCGTCGACGAAGGCGGCTTCGATGGCGTTGCGGGTGAAGCCGAGACGGTCGCCCGGCCCGAAGCCGGCAGACGCGGCAAAGGCGTATTCGGCCGCAAGATCGGTGGCGAAAAAGGGCGGGTCGTCGGAGTTCAGCGTGACCCGGCAGCCGGCTTCCACCAGCGGGCGCAGCGGATGCGAAGCCGCGTCCGGACAGACGCCGAGTGCAAGGTTGGAGTGGGGGCAGATTTCGAGGGCGATGCCTTTGTCGGCCAGCATCCGCACCACGTCCGGCGCCTCGACAGCGCGCACGCCATGGCCGATGCGGCTCGTTCGAAGAATCTCGACGGTCTCGCGGACATTCTCGGCCCCGTCGAATTCGCCGGCATGGGCGGTCAGGCCGAGCCCGGCGTCGCGGGCGATATCGAAGGCACGGGCGAAGTCCCGGGGCGTGCCGATCCGCTCGTCGCCGGCAAGGCCGAAGCCGGTCAGAAGCGGTTCGCGCACAGCATGGGTCGCGGCAAAGCGTGCGGCGGCCTCGACACGGTCGGCACCGAGATGGCGGACGCCGATGGCGATCATCCGCGCCTCGATGCCGGTCGCGGTCTTGGCGCGGCGGATACCTTCGGCGAGACCGGCCAGATAGGCTTCGCCGGGCACGCCGGCCGATGCCGCGTGGTCGGGCGACATGAAGAACTCGGCATAGACCGCGCCGGCGCGGGCAAGGCCGGTCAGATGGTCCTCGGCGAGGCGGCAATAGTCGGCCGCGTCGCGGAAGACCAGCGAGGCGCGATCATAGGCTGCGAGAAAGCTGGTGAAGTCGTGCCAGACATAGGCGCCGTCGCGGACGATGCCGCCGAGGTCGATGCCGTGGCGTTCGGCCAGTTCCAGCACCAGTGCCGGGCGGGCCGCGCCCTCGATATGGCAGTGGAGTTCGGCCATGGGGACGGCGCCGCCGGACCTTGCGCGGGCGAGGGCCGGGGCGGCGTCGGTATTCACAAAAAGCTCGTTCCGTGGCGGCCTTCCGGCAGGCCGAGATGCGCGGCGACGCTCTCGCCGATATCGGCGAAGGTCTCGCGATGGCCGATGGCGCGGGACGCGATGCCCGGCCCGAAGCCGAGCACGGGCACGTTCTCGCGGGTGTGGTCGGTGCCGCGGAAGGTCGGGTCGCAGCCGTGATCGGCGGTGATGATGGCGAGATCGCCCGGCCGCAGCCGCGCTTCGAGCTCGGGCAGCCGGGCGTCGAAGGCTTCCAGCGCCGCCGCATAGCCGGCCACATCGCGCCGGTGGCCGTAGAGCATGTCGAAATCGACGAAATTGGCGAAGACGATGTCGCCGTCGGCCGCGTCGTCCATGGCGTCCAGCATGGCGTCGAACAGCGCCATGTTGCCGTCGCCCTTGCGCACCTCGGAGATGCCCTGGTGGGCGAAGATATCGCCGATCTTGCCGATCGCGGTGACGCGGCGGCCGGCGGCGACGGCACGGTCGAGGATGGTGGGCTCGGGCGGAGGCACCGAATAGTCGCGGCGGTTGGCGGTCCGGCGGAAGGTCGCGGCGGTCTCGCCGATGAAGGGGCGGGCGATGACCCGGCCGATATTCAAGGGATCGACGTGCCGCCGTGCGACCGCGCAGAGCGCGTAGAGCCGCTCCAGGCCGAAATGGGTCTCGTGGGCGGCGATCTGCAGCACGCTGTCGGAGGAGGTGTAGAAGATCGGCTTGCCGGTCGCGATGCTCTCCTCGCCGAGATCTGCGATGATCGTGGTGCCCGACGCGTGGCAGTCGCCGAGAATGCCGGGAATGTCGGCGTCGTCGCCGATCTGCGCGATCAGGGAGGCGGGGAAGGTCGGCACGGTATGGGGAAAATAGCCCCAGTCGAAGGTCACCGGCACGCCGGCGATCTCCCAATGTCCGGACGGGGTGTCCTTGCCGTGGGAGACCTCGCCGGCCGAGCCCCAGAGGCCGTCGGGCGATCCGTTGCCGTCGAGGCCCGCGGCTTGGAAGAGACCGAGGCGGCGCATGTTGGGCACGGCAAGCGGACCCTGACGCAGTCCGGCACGATCGGCCTCGCCGGCTTCGGCGCGTTGCAGGATATGGCCGAAAGTGTCGGCTCCCACGTCGCCGAACGCCTCGGCGTCCCTTGCATGGCCGATCCCGAAGGAATCGAGAACGATCAAAACAGCGCGCGCCAACATTCTCTCCTTGCCGCGACCGGAGCCCCGGCCTGTCAGGCGCCGGCGGGCAGCCAAGGCCGACGCGGCGTGTGGTCAGCCAGATAGGCGGACCGGGACGGTTTCACAGGGGAGGTGGGGTGGCGCGGCGCAAGACTACTGCTTGGCGGCATCCATCGCCATGCCCTGGCGCTGGGCATATTGCTGCGCGGCCTCTCCGAAGCTGTCGACATTGTCGCCGATGGTCACGGTCGGCTCGCATTTGGGGGCGCAGGCATAGGTGACGCGGCTGGCCTGGCGGTAGACCCGCACCGTGTTGTCCTCGAAGCTCTGCACCGCCACCTGCTGGTCCATGACGATGTCGCCATTGGCGTCGAGGATGACGAGATTGGTGATGCCGTAGCTGCGGCCGGTGAGGACGAGGCGGTTCGAGGACAGCACCTCCACATCGACGATCGCCGGATTGCCGACGATCACCGTGGCAGCCGGGTTGTCGATCTGGACGATCCGGGCGTGATCCACCTCGACCGGCAGGACATCGCGGCTGTCGACGGCGGCGGCATTCCCGCATGCGGCGAGAACGGCGATCGCAGCCAGTGCGGCGCGCAGTGTGCTGGTCATGTGGCTCATCCCGTTCTGCTGCTGGAGTCCTCACTCTAGGTAGAACGGTCTTGGTAAACGCCGGATTAAGCCCGGTCGTGAAGCAAAGATGAAAATTCGATGCAAGTACCGAATGGAAAATAAACCACGCCGCTTAAGACGATCGCAACCGGCCAGCCTTAGACATGGCTCAATCCGATCGACAAGGCTGTCGACGGGGATACTGCTTCAAACGGGTATCTGGATATCAAGGAGTTCCCAATGTCCAAGCTTTTCGCTCGCTTCGCCAAGGATGAGTCCGGCGCAACCGCCATCGAATACGGCCTGATCGCCGCCATCATGGCTGTCGCCCTGATCGCCGCGTTCCCGTTCGTGACCGGCGGCCTCACCACCTCCTTCACCAACATCGGCACGATGCTCGGCTCCACGCCTGCCGCCATCAAGTAATCACGACGCGTCTCGCCGAGATGCAGTGTGATACCTTGATCATCAGGACCGGGACGGAGCAGACGCTTCGCCCGGTCCTGGCTCCTGGAGTGAGTGCATGACGGCCCTTGCGATCCTCGTCATCTTCCCCTTCGCCATGCTCTACGCGGCCGCGTCGGATCTGGTGTCGATGACCATCGCCAACCGTGTGTCCATCCTCCTCGCCCTGGCCTTTCCCGTCGTCGCCTATGCGGCCGGCATGGCGCCCGGTGCGATCGGTGCCCATCTCGGCATCGGCCTCGTCTGCCTGACCGTCTGCTTCGGCATGTTCGCCGCGGGCTGGATGGGCGGCGGCGACGCCAAGCTCCTGGCCGCCACCGCGGTGTGGTTCGGGCCCACCCCCATGCTCCTCGAATACATCCTCTTCGCCAGTATCTATGGCGGGCTCCTGACGATCGGGCTCCTGACCATCCGGGCCTTTCTGCAGCCCGTGACCGGCGTCGCCTTCATCGATCGCCTGCTCGAGCGGGAAACCGGTATTCCCTATGGGATCGCCCTCGGCCTTGCCGGCCTGACCGTCTATTCCGGCAGTGTCTGGATCGACATCGCGGCCCGCAGCGCCCCGTTCTGACGCCTGCCCGCCAAGGCGGAGAGATTTCGTTAACCATACATTGAGGGTTTGTCGGCGATAACCGTCGTGAACAGCCGCATGGTCGCGGCCTCGTTTGCGAGGAGTAGCCCGATGAATCTAGCCCGCATGGCAGTTGTGGCGGTCGCATTGGTCGCAGCCATGGGTGCGGCATTCGTCGCCTTGAACCTGCAGCCCGAAAAGGCCGAGCCGGTGATCATCACGGCGGCGCCGGCCGAGCCGCCGATCAAGCTCGCCGAAGTGCTGGTCACGTCCCGCGACCTGTCGATGGGCGAGGCGGTGGACGAGGCGCTCGACTGGCAGAGCTGGCCCGAGGACGGCATCGGACCGACGCTGATCCGCAAGTCCGACCGGCCCGACGCCCTCGAGACGCTCAAGGGATCGTTGGCCCGCCAGTCCTTCTTCGCCGGCGAACCGGTGCGCGAATCCAAGCTGATCCGTTCGGACCAGGGCTTCATGTCGGCCGTCCTGCCGGCCGGCAAGCGGGCGGTCGCCGTCCAGATCGCGGCCGAAACGTCGGCCGGCGGCTTCGTCCTGCCGAACGACCATGTCGACGTCATCATGACCCGCCGGGTTTCCAGCTCGGAAAACCGCGGCGACCAGGTCCTGACCGAGACCGTCCTGCGCAATCTGCGGGTCCTGGCCATCGACCAGACCATCCAGGAGAAGGACGGCGAGAAGGTCGTGGTCGGATCGACGGCGACGCTCGAAGTCGATCCCGAACAGGCCGAAGCCCTCACCGCCGCCCAGCAGATCGCCGACCGTCTGGTGCTGTCGCTGCGCTCGCTCGCCGATTCCGTGCCCGGTTCGCCCGGCTATGCGGCCTTCCTGCTCGCCCAGGAGAACGCCCGGAACGGCAAGATCCGGGTCGTGCGCTACGGCCAGTCCTCCGAAATCACCACCAAGGAATGACGGGCAACCCGATGAACGATTGGAGAGGATCCGACATGCTACGCGCCCGGCTTCGCAAACTGGTGGTCGTCATGGCCGCGGCGTCCACGGCACTCGCGCCGCTGGCAACGACCCTGCCGGCCCAGGCCGAGCAGACCGTCGTCAACGTCCGCCAGGGCTCCCAGTCCATCAATCTCGGTCTGAACAAGACCAAGGTCATCGTGCTCGAGGCCGATGCCCACGATATCCTGGTCGCGAACCCCGCGGTGGCCGACGCCGTCACGCGCGACGCCCGTCGCATCTATATCTTCGGCAAGCAGATCGGCCAGACCAACATCGTCGTCTTCGACCGACAGAACCGCCAGATCGCGTCCATCGACCTGAAGATCGAGCGCGACATCAACGGCCTCGAAGCGACGATCCGCAAATACGTCCCGTCCTCGGTGGTCCAGGTCGAGATGCTGAACGACAACGTCGTGCTGAACGGCACCGTGCAGACTCCCCAGGACGCCGCTAAGGTCGAGCGTCTGGCGCGGCTGTTCGTGACCGGCGGGGAGGGCACAACGGGTCAGTACATCCAGCAGGCCACCGCCTCGGGCGGGGCCGGCGGCGGCGATGGCGACGTCGGCTTCGCACAGGAAGACCGCCGCCAGAGCCAGATCGTCAATCTCCTGCAGATCCAGGGCGAGGACCAGGTGACGCTGAAGGTCACCGTCGCCGAGGTCCAGCGCTCGGTGGTCAAGCAGCTCGGCATTAACAGCACTGCGGGTAAAGGTGTAACCTACGGCCAGACTGACAGTCCGTTCGCCCTTGGTAAAGCGCTGTCCTCAAGCATGCTCGCGAGCGCAGGCAGTATTGGCGGCTTTGATATCACCGCGCAACTTAACGCCATGGAGCAGGCCGGTGTTATGCGCACGCTTGCCGAGCCTAGCTTGACGGCGATCTCAGGCGAGAAGGCCAGTTTCAAGGTCGGTGGCGAATTTACCGTACCTGATGCCCAGAGCTATGATCCCGGCACGCCCGCACGCAGGGAGTTCCAAGGGTACGATGGCAGCGGCCAAGCAATCTATGACACGATCCCAGCCGAGCCGCCGACTAGATCAATCGACAAAACTCGAGTCGAATACGGTATCGGTCTCGATTTTACTCCAGTTGTACTGTCACCGGGCCGCATCAGCCTAAAGATTAGGACCGCAGTATCCGAGCCGACTTTTGAGATGCCATTCAACATCTCGGGCGGCAAGGACGGCGGCGTCGGTACGGTCGGCATACGCAAACGTCTGGCCGATACGACTGTCGAACTGCCGTCGGGCGGCTCGCTGGTCATCGCTGGCCTGGTGCGCGACGAGGTTCGCCAGGTCATGTCGGGCTTCCCCGGCCTGTCGAAGATCCCGGTGCTGGGCACGCTGTTCCGCTCGCGCGACTTCCAGCGCTACGAGACCGAGCTGGTGATCATCGTCACGCCCTATCTGGTGCGCCCGGTTCCGCGCCAGGCACTGGCCCGCCCGGACGACGGCTTCGCCCTGTCCAGCGACGGTGCCGCCAACTTCCTCGGCCGCGTCAACCGCGTCTACGGCCACATGGAAACCAAGCTGCCACCCGGCCGGTATCACGGCGTCGTCGGCTTCATCTACAAATGACCGGTTCTGGGAGATCGCAGGTGCAAGACCGTTCGCAGATCATCGGCCGCCGCCGTCCCCGGACGTCCATGGCCGCCCTGTTGCCGCTGGCCGCGATGCTGATCGCCGGTGGTTGCGCCAACGTCCACAATGTCGAGGTCGGCTCGATCCCCGACGACTACCGCACGCGGCATCCGATCGTCGTGTCGGAGGACCAGGAAGCCATCGACATTCCGATCGTGATGTCCGACGCCCGCCTGTCCTACGCCAATCGCGGCCGCGTCGAGCATTTTGGCGACCGGTTCCGGGCCTCGGGCGCCGATTCCATCCAGGTGATGCTGCCGACCGGCTCGGCCAACCAGTATGCCGCCGAAAGGGTCAGCCACGAGATCGTCGAGGCGCTGCGCGGTCGCTACATCTCGCGCGACCGGATCTTCGTGCAGCCCTATTCGGCGGTGGGCGCCGAAGGACCGACGCCGATCCGGCTGACCTATGCGACGCTGGTCGCCAAGACCGGCCCCTGCGGTCGCTGGCCCGACGACATGACGGACACGTCCGAGAACAAGAACTACTTCAATTTCGGCTGCGCCAGTCAGCAGAACCTTGCCGCCCAGATCGCCGATCCGCGTGATCTGCTGTCGCCGCGCGGCGTCGATTCCATCGATGCCGGCCGACGCACCACGGTGCTCGACAATTACCGGCGCGGCGAGCCGACGACGACGGCGGCCGGTTCCAGCGAAATCGAATACTGATGGGAGCCGCGGAAACCATGTCTACCGCTTCGCGCGCCGCGCCGGACACCAGCTTCGACGATCCGGCCGGTCTGGAGAACGTCCGGCCGATCCCCCGCATCTCCATCCAGGCCTTCTGCGAAAGCGAGGCCGTGGCCCGGCCGATCGAGAATGCCGGGGCGGACCGCCGCATGGCCAAGACCCACATGCGGGTCAATCTCGGTGGCATCCGCGCCGCGGTGGAGCATTTCTCCGGCGCGCCGACGCCCAACCTCGTCATCCTGGAATCCAAGCTGCCGCCGCTCGAGCTGATCGCCGAGCTGGAATCCCTGTCGGAGGTCTGCGACCCGGGCTCCAAGGTGATCATCATCGGTCACTACAACGACGTGGCGCTCTACCGCGACCTGATGCATCGCGGCGTCTCGGAATATCTCGTCGCGCCGGTCTCGATCGCCGACATCATGACGATCATCGGCTCGCTGTTCACCGCGCCGGATTCCGAGCCGCTCGGCCGCTCGATCGCCTTTGTCGGCGCCAAGGGCGGCGTCGGTTCCTCGACGATCGCCCACAATCTGGCCTGGTCGATCTCCAAGCTGTTCTCCAGCGACGTGGTGATCGCCGATCTCGATCTGCCCTTCGGCACCGCCAACATCAATTTCGACCAGGACCCGGCCCAGGGCATCGCCGAGGCGGTGTTCTCGGCCGAGCGGATGGACGACACCATGCTCGACCGACTGCTGTCGAAATGCGCCGAGCATCTGTCACTGCTGGCCGCGCCGTCGCTGCTGGACCGCACCTACGACTTCTCGACCGAGGCCTTCTCGGCGCTGATCGAGACCGCCCAACGTGGCGCGCCGGTGGTGGCGCTCGACATCCCGCATGTGTGGAACGACTGGACCCGCAGCGTCCTCGCCTCGGCCGACCAGATCGTCATCACCGCGACGCCGGACCTGGCCAATCTGCGCAACGCCAAGAACCTCGTCGACATGCTGGCCAAGCTGCGGCCCAACGATCCGGTGCCGCACCTGATCCTCAATCAGCTGGCGATCCCGCGGCGTCCGGAAATCTCGCCCGAGGAATTCGCCGATCCCCTCGGCCTCGAGCCGATCGCCCAGATCAACTTCGACCCGCAGGCCTTCGGCAATGCGGCCAATAACGGGCAGATGCTCGCCGAACTCGACGGCAAGCATCCGGCCGTGGAGGCCTTCGAGCACGTCGCCCACGTCCTGACCGGACGCGGCACGGCCAAGAAGCCGAAGAAGCAGGGCCTTCTCCAGCGGCTGCGCCACAGCGGCAAAGCAACCAGGGAGTAGCTGCAGCATGTTCGGCAAACGCGGAGGCGAGCCTCGCAGCAATCCCGGCATGGGTCTGACCTCGACCCTGCCGAAGCCGTCGGCCGCGCCGGTCCCGGCGCCCAAGCCGCGCGAGCCCGTGTCGCGGGCGCCCGTCACGCCGCCGCCGGCGGCAGCGGCGCCGCGGGAAGCTGCCGCGACGAGCGACAATTCAGCGGCCGTGCGGCCGGACAGCTATTACGCCCGCAAGGCCGAGGTCTTCGCGGCGCTGATCGACACGATCGACCTGTCGCAGCTTGCCCGCCTCGACGCTGAGAGCGCGCGCGAGGAAATCCGCGACATCGTCAACGACATCGTCGCGATCAAGAGCTTCGCCATGTCGATCTCCGAACAGGAGGACATGCTCAGCGACATCTGCAACGACGTTCTCGGCTACGGGCCGCTGGAGCCGTTGCTGGCACGCGACGACATCGCCGACATCATGGTCAACGGCGCCCGCCAGACCTTCATCGAAGTCGCCGGCAAGGTGCTGGAGACCAATGTCCGCTTCCGCGACAACCAGCAGCTCCTGAACATCTGCCAGCGCATCGTCAGCCAGGTCGGCCGGCGCGTCGACGAGACCTCGCCGATCTGCGACGCGCGCCTGCCCGACGGCAGCCGCGTCAACGTCATCGCGCCGCCGCTGTCCATCGACGGCACCACGCTGACCATTCGTAAGTTCAAGAAGGACAAGCTCACCCTCGACCAGCTCGTCCAGTTCGGCGCGATCTCGCCGGAAGGCGCGCAGATCCTGCAGATCATCGGCCGGGTCCGCTGCAATGTGGTCATTTCCGGTGGTACCGGCTCGGGCAAGACGACGCTTCTGAACTGCCTGACCCGCTATATCGACACCGACGAGCGGATCATCACCTGCGAGGATTCGGCCGAGCTGCAGCTCCAGCAGCCCCATGTCGTGCGCCTGGAAACCCGTCCGCCCAACATCGAGGGCGAGGGCGAGATCACCATGCGCGATCTGGTCAAGAACTGCCTGCGCATGCGACCCGAACGCATCATCGTCGGCGAAGTGCGCGGACCGGAGGTTTTCGACCTCCTGCAGGCGATGAACACCGGCCATGACGGCTCGATGGGCACGATCCACGCCAACTCGCCGCGCGAGTGCCTGAACCGCATGGAATCGATGATTGCGATGGGCGGCTTCTCGCTGCCCTCGCGCACCGTCAAGGAGATCATCGTCGGCTCCATCGACGTCATCGTCCAGGCCGCGCGCCTGCGCGACGGGTCGCGCCGGATCACCCATATCACCGAAGTGCTCGGCATGGAGGGCGACGTGATCACGACGCAGGATCTGTTCGTCTACGACATGACCGGCGAGGACGCCCAGGGCCGGATCATCGGCCGCCACCGCTCCACCGGCATCGGCCGGCCGGCCTTCTGGGACCGGGCGCGCTACTACAACGAGGAGCAGCGCCTTGCCGCCGCCCTCGACGCCTCGGGCGCCGACGAGCCGGCGGGGATGCTGTAATGAACCCGGCCGGCATCATCCTGTTCATCCTGTTCTCGACGATCGCCGCCGGCGCGCTCGCCTTCGCCTTCCTGCAGCCGCGGATCGCCAAGGAACGCAAGGTGGAGAACCGGCGTGCGCAATATACGCGCGACGACACCGAGCGGCGTTCGCTGAAGGTCGCCCGCGACCGGCTGAAGGAGCAGGACAAGCGCCGCAAGACGATCCAGTCGTCGCTGAAGGAGCTGGAATCGCGCCAGAAGGAGCGCGACAAGCACACCGGCAAGCTGACCCTGCAGCGCCAGCTCGAACAGGCCGGCTGGACGATGAGCGTCAAGCAGTTCGTGCTGTTGAGCATTGTCATGGGGGTCGTCAGCCTGTTCGTGGCGGCGATCTTCGGCGCGCCGTTGCTGCTCCTGATCGGCGCGGTCGTCGTCGGCGGGCTCGGCCTGCCGCGCTTCCTCCTGTCGCGGGCGCGCAAGAAGCGCTTCCATAAGTTCGGCGAGGAATTTCCCAACGCCATCGATCTGATCGTGCGCGGCGTGAAATCGGGCCTGCCGCTGAACGACACGCTCAGGATCGTCTCCGGCGAGACGCTGGATCCGGTGCGCAGCGAGTTCCGCAAGATCATCGAGAGCCAGCAGATGGGCGTGCCGATCTCCGAGGCGGTCGAGAAGCTTTATCGCAACATTCCGACGCCCGAGGCGAACTTCTTCGCCATCGTCATCGCCATCCAGTCGCAGGCCGGCGGCAATCTGTCGGAAGCGCTGGGCAACCTGTCCAACGTGCTGCGCGACCGCAAGAAGATGCGGGCGAAGGTTCAGGCGATGTCGATGGAGGCCAAGGCCTCCGGCGGCATCATCGGCGCGCTGCCGGTGGTCGTCGCCGGCCTCGTCTACATCACCACGCCCGACTACATCTCCGTCCTGTTCACCACCGGTACCGGCCACCTGATCCTGGCGGTCTCGGGGCTGTGGATGGCGACCGGGGTCTTCGTGATGAAGAAGATGATCAGCTTCGATTTCTAAGGGCCGACCGGCGCCGCTCAGAAGGCGCAGCCGAAGCGGAAGGTGCAGACGAGTATGGATATGTTCGCGCTACTCGGGGTGTCCCCGGCGGTCGCCGCCAGCTTGGTCATGGCGATCGCGGTGTTCACCACATTCGTCGCCATCGCCATGCCGATGCTCGCCGGCAACCAGCTGAAGAGCCGGATGAAGGCGGTGGCGCTGGAGCGCGACGAGGTGCGGGCGCGCGAGCGGGCGCGCATGGCCGCCGAGAACGAGCGCGGCCGCTCTGGCCTGCGCCAGCAGGACAGCAAGGGCGTCGCCAGCCTCGTCGTCGAACGGCTCAACCTGCGCACGGCGCTGGCCGACGACAAGACCGTGTCGAGCCTGCGCAATGCCGGCTATCGCGGCCAGCGGCCGCTGACCCTGTTCCTGTTCGCGCGCGCCGTCCTGCCGCTATTGATGTTCGCCCTCGCGCTGTTCTACGTCTTCGGCCTCGGCCTTCTCGACACGCATCCGACGATGATGCGCATCGCGATCTGCCTCGGCGTCGCTTATGTCGGATTCGTCGCGCCGATCTTCTTTGTGAAGAACCGTGCCACCAAGCGCCGGCTGTCGATCAGCCGGGCCTGGCCGGATGCCCTGGATCTGCTGCTGATCTGCGTGGAATCGGGCAATTCGATCGAGGCGGCCTTTCGCCGGGTGGCCGAGGAGATCGGCATCCAGTCGATCCCGCTGGCCGAGGAGCTGGTGCTGGTCTGCGCCGAGCTTTCCTATCTGCCGGACCGCAAGGTGGCCTATGACAACCTCGCCACCCGAACCGGCCTAGACGGCGTGCGGACGGTCTGTACGGCGCTGGTCCAGGCCGAGCGCTACGGCACGCCGCTGGGCACCGCGCTGCGGACGCTGTCGCAGGAAAACCGCGATCAGCGGATGAACCTCGCCGAGAAGAAGGCCGCCGCGCTGCCGCCGAAGCTCACCGTACCGATGATCGTGTTCTTCCTGCCGGTGCTGTTCGCCGTCATCATCGGCCCGGCGATCATCAAGGTCATGGCCGTCCAGTAACGGCACCGTCAGCAGGGCGCCCGGCGCCGGCCGCCCGCCGGACCGGGTCTGGCCGCGCCGTGGAGTTGGCCTCGCAGGGCGCCGACCGGAACCTTCATGACCCGCGCAAAGACGATCCGGGAGCATCGCAGCGAAGCGTTGTCGCAGCACCCGAACACCTGAAGCTCGGCCACGGCTGTCCGACCTCCCTTGATCGCGGGGAACAAGGCCGGAGTGGGCCGCAGCTGCTGCCAACGCGAGAAGGGCGCACCCTGCAGGATGCGCCCTTCTCGTGTCTTCGCCTGTCAGCGTGAGGCGGTGGGGCCGATCAGTTCTCGGCCTTGTCCTTGTCCTTCAGCATCGCCCAGGTGTTCTGCTGGGCGAGCATCGCCTTGAGGAAGGCGACATTGGCTTCCGCCTCGGCCGGCGGCAGTTCGCTGCTGGCGATCTTCTCGGCCTCGTCGAAGCGACCCTGCAGGCCGACGACCAGTGCCAGGTTCTGGCGCACGCGGCTGTCGCTGCCGGGCTGGGAGGCAGCGGAGCGCAGATAGGATTCGGCCGACTTCAGATCGTTGCCGAGAAGGTAGGACATGCCGAGATTGGACAGGATCGTCGGCTCGTTCGGCTGCATGTCCAACGCCTTGCGATAGAGCGTGCGGGCCGGGACCTGCTGGCCCATCTGGTCGAGAATGGCACCCTCGGCAGAATAGAGCCGCCAGTCGGGATAGTCCGGCGTCTGGGCGCGGCGGATGGTCTCCAGCGCCTTGGGCAGGTCGCCGGCCGCGGCCAGCGCCTTGCCGTAGGCGGCGAGGACATCGCGATCTTCCGGATGGGCGATCGCCATCTGCTGCATCACTGCCAACGACTGGTCGTTGCGTCCGGCCATCTGCAGGGCGGCTGCATAGGAGAGGCCGGTGGGCTTGTTCTTGGGGTCGCGGTCATAGGCGGCGCCATAGGTGCGCACGGCCGACTGCAATTCGGTGGTGTTCATCTGGGCCACCGCTCGGCCCTGCTGCGCGGGGCGCTGGATCGAACCGGTGGTCTCGTTGGACACGGAGCCGCAGCCCTGGGTCACCATCAGGGCGAGGCACGCGCCAAGGAGCAGCCCCTGTTTCGCACGGCGTCCCGAACTAGTTCCGCGCCCGACCATGATCTGCTCCTGTTCCGCCTGCATGTCGGCCGCATCGAAAACGGGACGGCCTTCGACGGTGAGAGTATTTCGTTAACCCTAATGACCGGTTAATGCCGGTCTCAGGACGCAAACCTCAGGACACGCCCCATGCCGATCACCCTTGTCAGCGACAATGCCGCGACCGCCCTGCCTGTCTGGACGGCGACCCGTGACAGGCTCGACAACCTGCCGGAGGCGGCGCGGCGCTGGGCCAGGGCGACGCGGTTCGACGCCGGCGCCGGCCAGGTGCTGCTCGTGCCCGATGCCGACGGGGCGACCGCCGGCGCCGTTCTCGGCCTCGGCAAGGCCGCCGGAACGGGAGAGGGCGCGGCCGGACGCCGTGCGCTCGCCGCCGGTGCGCTGGCGACCCATCTGCCGGCGGGCAACTGGCAGTTTGCCGAGGGCGCCGATCTCGACGGATCGCTGGCGACACTGGCGGTGCTTCTCGGCGGCTATCGCTTCGATCGCTACCGGACCGGGGGCAAGGGCGAGGACGCGGCGGCCGACATCCGCTTCACGCCGCCCAGCGACGTGGACGCCGCCGAGGCACAGGCGCTGGCGGCCGGCGTGGCGCTGACCCGCGACCTCATCAACACCCCGACCAGCGACATGGGACCGGCCGAACTGGAAGCGGCGGCCCGGACGCTGGCCGATGCGTTCGGCGCGGCGGTGACGACGATCGAGGGTGACGCGCTGCTCGAGCAGAATTTCCCGATGATCCACGCCGTCGGCCGGGCCAGCGCCTCGGCGCCGCGCCTGATCGACATGCGCTGGGGCCGGGCGGACGCACCGAAGGTGACCCTCGTCGGCAAGGGCGTCTGCTTCGACACTGGCGGCCTCGACATCAAGCCGGCCTCGGGCATGCTCCTGATGAAGAAGGACATGGGCGGCGCCGCCAATGTGCTGGGCCTTGCCCACATGATCATGGCCTGCGGCCTCGATCTGCATCTGCGGGTGCTGATCCCGGCGGTGGAAAACGCGATCTCGGCCAATGCCTTCCGTCCCGGCGACATCTTGCACAGCCGCAAGGGCAAGACGGTTGAGATCGGCAACACCGACGCCGAGGGACGGCTGGTGCTCGCCGACGCGCTGGCGCTGGCCGACGAGGAGGCGCCGCAACTCCTGATCGACATGGCGACCCTGACCGGTGCGGCCCGTGTGGCGCTTGGGCCCGACCTGCCACCCTTCTTCACCGACGATGACGGCTTTGCCGGGGATCTCGCCACGGCGAGCATGGCGGTGGCCGACCCGGTCTGGCGGATGCCGCTCTGGGCGCCCTATGCCGCCAACCTCTCGTCACGGGTCGCCGACATCAACAATGTCACCAGCGACGGCTTCGCCGGTGCGGTGACGGCCGCGCTGTTCCTGCAGGGCTTCGTCGAAAAGGCCGAAAGCTGGTCGCATTTCGATGTCTATGGCTGGCGCGCCAAGGCGAGCCCGATCGGTCCTGTCGGCGGCGAGGCCCATGCCACCCGTGCGCTCTTCCAGGTGCTGAAGGCACGCTTTCCCCGGCGCTGACGGCCTGGGCCCGCAGGCGATCGGCCCGAGCGGGCCCGTCGCATCTTCTCCGTTTCGCACAGCAAGGCAGACGCGTTCATGACCGGCTCCCCCGATCCCCGCCTCAACGCCGTGCGCCCCGATCTCGCCGACCGCCGGCTCGAGGGGCAGGTCACGGCCGACCGCTTCGTCGACGGGGTCCCGCGCCGGATCATCGCCGCTCTGGCGCCGGTCCGGCGGCACCCGGCGGGCAATGCGCCGCTCGATACCGAGGCCCTGTTCGGTGAGGCCGTCACCGTCTTCGACGAGGACGACGAAGGCTGGGCCTGGGTCCAGCTCCGGAATGACGGCTATGTCGGCTATGTGCCGAGCGCGGCGCTCGGCCGGCCGGGCGCCGCCCCGACGCACCGGGTCTGCGTCCCGCGCACGCTGGTGTTTCCCGGCTACGACATCAAGCTGCCGCCGCTGCACGACCTGCCGATGGGCGCGGCCCTGGCGGTGGTCGGTGCCGGGCAGGACCATAACGCCGCCTATGCCCGGATCGAGCCGGCCGGCGCGGTCGTGCTCCAGCATCTGGAGCCGGTCGCCAGCGCCGCCGCCGACTATGCCGCCATCGCCGAGCGCTTCCTCGGCGTGCCCTATCTGTGGGGCGGCAAGAGCGCGTCGGGCATCGACTGTTCGGGCCTCGTCCAGATCGCCTGCCAGATGGCCGGGATCGACGCGCCGCGCGACACCGACATGCAGGAGCGCGCGCTCGGCACGCGGGTTGCCGGCGTCGAGGCGCTGCAGCGCGGCGATCTGGTCTTCTGGAAGGGACATGTCGGGATCATGCTCGACGGTGCCCGGCTTCTGCACGCCAACGCGCATCACATGCTGACGGCGATCGAGCCGCTGATGGAGACCATGGCGCGCTTCGAGGAGCGGGGCATCGCGGTTACCAGCGTCAGGCGATTGCGGCCCGCCGCTGCGGTCCACGGCTGATCCGCGCCCGGCTGCACCACGGCAAGGCATGGTGCGCCGCCGCCGCAGGACATCAGGAATTGCAATGGTTTGGCCAGCTTACGAAGCGCCGAAACCCCGGGTGGTTAAGCCCTTGTTAAACAGCGCAGCCTAGACGCATGGATTGCCGCGTTCGCCCTCCCCGAACGCCTTTGATGCCATAGGACATGCCCTGCCGTGCAGCTTTCGGACCTGAAGATTTCCACCCGTATCGCCGCGATCGCGGCGGTCAGTATCGCCGGCATGCTGGCTCTCGCTGCCATTTTCGTCACCGACCAGAGCATCCGGTCCGACTATGCGGCGGTGATCGACAGCGCACGTGACGCCGAACGCGTGACGCAGCGCATCGAGGTGGACTTCCTGCAGGCGCGGCGCGCGGAGAAGGACTTCTTCCTGCGCCGGACCGAGGCCGATATCGCCAAGCACGCCGCCGTCCGCGCCCGCCTCGCGGACGCGTTCCAGAACCTCTCCGACCGGTTGCAGGCGGGCGGTCTGAGCCAGCTGGCCGGCGAAGCGGAGGCTGTTCGCCGCAGCTTCACCCGCTATGGCGAGCTGTTCGAGCAGGCGGCGGCGGTCAATCGCTCGCTCGGCCTCGACGAGAACTCCGGCCTGCAGGGCGCGCTGCGGACTGCGGTCCACGATCTCGAAGCCGAACTGAGCGAGGTGGGCAATCCCTCGCTGCAGGTGATGATGCTGATGTTGCGCCGGCACGAGAAGGATTTCATCCTTCGCGGCGACCTCAAATATGTCGAGCGGCTCAACGCCCAGGCGAGCGACCTGGCGAGTGTCGGCCCGGCCGCCTTCGGTTCGGTGCAGACGCGCAACGCGGTCCTGGCCGACCTTGCGATCTACACCAGCAATTTTGCCGGCTATGCCGAGGCAATGGCGGCTGAAGCGGCGCTGCGTAAGGAACTGAGCGCGGTCTTCGCCGAGGTCGAGCCGCTGTTCCAGACGATCCTGTCGGGCGTGGCGGCGACGCGCGTCGATGCCGAGGCGGCCAGTGCCGCGGCCTCGTCCTTCGCCCTCAAGATCGTTCTGGCCCTGGCGGCCTTGCTGACGCTGATCATCGCGGCCACCGTTCTCGTCGTCGGTCGGTCGATCGCCACGCCGATCTCGGTCACCGCTGCCGCCATGCGCGACTTCGCCGCCGGCGACATGACCGCCCGCGTGCCCGACGGCGCCCGCAAGGACGAGATCGGCGACATGGTCAAGGCGCTGCTGTCGTTCCGCCGGTCGGAGGAGCAGAAGCGTGCGATGATCGCCGAACGCCAGGAAGCCGAGCGTCTGGGTCTGGAACAGCGGCGCAGCGCGGAGATCGACGCGGCGGAGACGGCGCGCCAGGCGTTCATCGCCGGCATCGCGCCGGCCTTCCGGGCGCTGTCGGAGGGTGACCTCACGGCCCGCCTCGACCGGGCGCGCATGGCGGGCTTCGAGGAGATCTGTGACCTCTACAACCAGTCGGTCGCCACCCTGGAGGAGACGGTGGGGGGCGTCGTCAACGCCGTCGGCTCGATCCGCATGGGGCTGGGGGAGATCACCACCGCCTCGAACGATCTCGCGCATCGCACCGAACAGCAGGCGGCCAGTCTCGAACAGACGGTCGCGGCGCTCAGCGTGGTGACGCAGGCGGTCAACGAAACGGCAGAGAGCGCCGGCAAGGCACAGCGCGTCGCATCGGACGCACGGGGCAAGGCCCAGAAGGGCGGCGAGGTCGTCGGCAAGGCGGTCGCGGCGATGGGCCAGATCGAGCACTCCTCGGAGAAGATCAACTCGATCATCTCGGTGATCGACGAGATCGCCTTCCAGACCAACCTGCTGGCGCTGAATGCCGGTGTCGAGGCGGCCCGGGCCGGCGAGGCGGGCAAGGGCTTTGCGGTCGTCGCCCAGGAAGTGCGCGGGCTTGCCCAGCGCTCGGCGGAAGCCGCCAAGGAAATCAAGACGCTGATCGCCACGTCCCGCGAGCAGGTCGGCACCGGCGTCGAACTGGTCACGGCCTCCGGCAAGTCGCTGGAAGAGATCGTCACCGAGGTTAGTGCCATGGCCGAGGTCATCTCGACCATTGCTTCGAGCGCTCGCGAACAGGCGACGAGCCTGCGCGAAGTCTCGGGTGCCGCCGACCAGATGGACAAGGTCACCCAGCAGAACGCCGCCATGGTGGAAGAGGCGACGGCTGCCAGCCAGTCGCTGGCCAAGGACGCCGATGCGCTGGATCAGCTCACCGGGCGGTTCCGTACGCGGGTCGAGCCGGTCCGCCAGACGCGCTTGTCGCGATCACGCCCGGTGGCTCCCAAGTCGCCCGTCATCCAGATGCGCCAGACCGGTCGCGGCAGTGCCGCGCCGGCCCGCAACACCGCGCCGCAGAACGAGGGCTGGGAAGAGTTCTGAGCCTTGTCACCGGGCGGCTCAGGCCGTCCCGATGCGCAGTCGAACGCCGGGCAGGGGCTTCCCCTGTCCGGCGTTTCTGCATGCGCTCAGCGGTCGGTCAGTAGCCGGCGGTGCGGTCGACGACGCCGCGCAACGGCTCGCCGCGCTCATGGGCCGCGATCTGGCGCATGACGGCGGGTGCCAGGGCGTCCGGGTCCGACACCGCCGCCGCATGGGGCGTCACGAAGACCCGCGGATGGCGCCAGAGCGGATGATCGGCTGGCAGCGGCTCGACATTGAAGACGTCGAGCGAGGCTTCCATCAGGGTGTCCTGCTCCAGCGCCTCGAGGATCGCGGCCTCGTTCTGCAGGCCGCCGCGCCCGGCATTGATCAGCACCGGACCGCCGAGCGGCGTGCGGCGCTTGAGGCGCGACAGGAACCCGGCGTCGATGATGCCGCGGGTCTCGGCGGTCAGCGGCAGCAGCACGACCACAATGTCCGAAGCCGCCAGGAAGCCATTCAGCCCGTCTTCGCCGGCAAAGGTCTCGACGCCTTCGGCCGTTTTTGCGGTGCGGCTCCAGCCGGCAACGTTGAAGCCGAGGGCACGCAGCTTGCCGGCCGCGTCGCGGCCGAGTTCGCCGAAGCCCATGATGCCGACGGTGATCTCTCTTGCCGCAGGCTGGAGACGCTCGTGCCAGATCGTCTGGGCCTGCTGGGTGCGATAGGCGCGCCCGCGGCGGAAATGATCGAGCACCCGCCACACGACATATTCGCTCATCCGCGCGGTGAGGTCGTCGGCGACGATGCGGACCACCGGCACGTCGGGCAGGGCCTTGTCGGCGAAGATGTGATCGACGCCGGCACCGAGCGAGAAGATCGCCTTGAGGTTCGGCAGGCCTTCCAGAAGGCCCGGCGGCTGCTTCCACACGACGGCGTATTCGATGGCCGGGTCGGCCGAATGGGCCGGCTCCAGAACGATGTCGCGGTCACCGTCGGCCGCCTCCAGGGCGGCGCGCCAGCGTTTCGGATCGAAGCCGGTGACGGAGAGGAGAAGGGTCATGGATCAGTCCTCCGGGCCGTCGAGGGTGCCGAGCAGCGCCTGGGCCCGCGAGCGGCCAAGCCGCGCGAACCAGTGGGCGCAGGCGATCAGATAGCCGTTCTCGACCCGCCGGTCGTCGACGGCGGCGACGAGGTCGTCGACCTTCGCAAGGATCGGGCGGATGTCCTCGTCCTCGTCGGCATTGCCGGCCGAAGTCGCAAGGTTCGACGCATCGACCAGCGCCAGGAAGATCGTCGCATGCTCGTCGGTGAGCCCGGGCGCTGCCAGCATCCGGAAGCAGTCCTCGACCGCCTGCGGAATGAGGCCCGTCTCCTCGGTCAGCTCGCGCCGCGCGGCGGCCTCGATGCTTTCGCCCGCATCGACCAGGCCGGCGGGCAGCTCCAGCGCGGCGCCGCATTCGGTCTTCAGCGCGGCGGCCAGGCGGAACTGGCGGATGACGACGATGGAATCCAGCACCGGGTCATAGGGGATGATGACGACCACCGAGCCGGTGTGCAGATATTCGCGCCGCACCGGGCCGACCATCCCTTCGCCATCGAGGCGGGCATGGCGCAGGGTGGCCACCTTGAAGTCGCGGAAGCCGCCATGCAGCAGCTCGTCGCTGACGAGCTCCGTCTCGATCGGCTGGTCGTCGAGCCTGTCGCGGTAGTGACCTGTACTCATTGCGATACAATTCCCGTCGGTGCGGCCTTGATGTCGAAGGCGGCGGCCATCAGCGCTTTGGTGTAATCGGTCTTCGGGTTGTCGAAGATCTCGTCGGACGGTCCCCGCTCCACCACGCGGCCATTGCGCATGACGATGACCTCGTTGGCCAAAGCCCGCACGACGCGCAGATCGTGGCTGATGAAGAGATAGGCCAGATTGTGCTTCTTCTGGAGATCGCGCAAAAGGTCCACCACCTGGGCCTGCACGCTCATGTCGAGGGCCGAGGTCGGCTCGTCGAGCATGACGAAGCGCGGATTGAGGACCATGGCCCTCGCGATCGCCACGCGCTGGCGCTGGCCGCCGGAAAATTCGTGCGGGAAGCGGAAGCGGGTGGCGGGGTCGATGCCGACCTCGTTCAGTGCGGTGACGACGCGGGCGTCGCGCTCGCTGGCCGACAGTTTGCGCTCGTGGATCTCCAGCCCCTCGGCGACGATGTCGGCGATAGGCATGCGCGGCGAGAGCGAGCCGAACGGGTCCTGGAAGACAATCTGCATGCGCTCGCGCAGCGGCTTCATCGCCTTGAAGGAGCGTTCGTCGATGCGTTCGCCGTCGAAGCGGATCTCGCCCGTCGAGCCGATCATCCGGGTGAGCGCCAGGCCCAGCGTGGTCTTGCCGGAGCCGGATTCACCGACGACGCCGACGGTCTGGCCGGCGTGCACGGTGAGGTCGATGCCGTCCACCGCCTTCACATGGTCGGTGGTGCGGCGGAAAAAGCCGGTCTTGATCGGGAACCAGACCTTCACGTCCTTGGCTTCGACGACCGCCGGGGAATTGGCATTGGCGGCCGGCGGCTGGCCCTTGGGCTCGGCCGCCAGAAGATGCTTGGTGTAATGGTGCTCGGGCGCCTCGAAGATGCGCTTGGTGGGCCCTTCCTCGACGATCTTGCCCCGGTACATCACGCAGACCCGGTCGGCGATGGCGCGCACGATGCCGAGATCGTGGGTGATGAACAGCATCCCCATGTTCTGCCGGGTCTGCATGACCTTCAGAAGTTCGAGGATCTGCGCCTGCACCGTCACGTCGAGGGCGGTGGTGGGCTCGTCGGCGATCAGAAGGTCCGGCTCGTTGGCGAGCGCCATGGCGATCATCACGCGCTGGCGCTGGCCGCCGGAGAGCTGGTGCGGATAGGCGTCGAGCCGCTTCTCCGGATCGCGGATGCCGACCTGCCGCATCAGTTCGAGCGTGCGCTCGCGGGCCTGCTTGTCGCGCATGCCGCGATGCAGCTTCAGGACCTCGCCGATCTGCCGCTCGATCGTGTGCAGCGGATTGAGCGACGACATCGGCTCCTGGAAGATCATCGAGATGCGGTTGCCGCGGACCTTGCGCAGGTCGCGCTCGTCGTCGTCGATCAGGTTCTGACCGTCGAACATCACCCGGCCCTCGCCGGGATGGCTGGCCGCCGGATAGGGCAGCAGCTTCAGGATCGACAGCGCCGACACCGACTTGCCGGAGCCGGATTCACCGACCAGCGCGACGGTCTCGCCCCGGCCGATGGAGAAGGAGACGTCGTCGACGGCGAGCTGCGTCTTGCCGCCCTGGGTGAAGGCGACCGACAGATTCTCGACGGACAGCAGCGTGTCCTGCGGTGCGGAAGGCTGGGCGATTTGGGCGGTCGGGCTCAAGCGTTGGAATCCTTGTTCCGGCGTCATCGCGGGGACGTGGCGGCCGCGCCTGGGGCGGGCATGTGACATGGGGCGGCGGCCGGTGCCTCGCCATGATGGTCATGGCCGTCGTCGGCGCAGATGCCGCGCTCGATCTCGACGGTCGCATGGTGGATGGCGAAGCGCTGGCGCAGTTCGGCCTTGATGGTGCGTACGACGGCCGTGCCGTCGGCTTCTTCCGCGATGCAGGCGTGCAAAGTGGCCATCGTGCGTTCCGGCGTGATCGACCAGGCGTGGACGTGGTGGACCTCGCGCAGGTCCGGCACAGCGGCAACCAGATGCGGCGCGATCTGCGCGATGTCGACGTCGCCGGGCGCGCCTTCGAGCAGCACATGGCCGGCGTCGCGCACCAGCCGCCAGGCCGAAACGAGGATGATCACCGAAACCAGCACCGACAGGATCGGGTCGATCGGGGTCCATCCGGTCCACAGGATGACGAGCGCGGCGAGGATCGCGGCCACCGAGCCGAGGAGATCGCCGAGGACATGCAGCACCGCGCCCCGGATGTTGAGATTGTCGCGGTCGGCGCCGTGGAGAACGAGGAAGACGCCGACATTGACCACAAGCCCGGCGACCGCGACCGCCATCATGGTGCCGCCAAGGATAGGGCTCGGCGCCTGCAGCCGGTGCCAGGCCTCGTAGATGATGAAGGCGGCGATCAGGAACAGGGCGAGGCCGTTGACGAAGGCGACGAGCACCTGGAAGCGGTCGTAGCCGAAGGTGCGGCGCGCATCGCTAGGCTTGCGGGCCAGCCGGAAGGCGAACCAGCCAAGCGCCAGGGCGACGAAGTCGGTCAGCATGTGACCGGCATCGGCGAGGAGCGCGAGCGAGCCGGAGACGAGACCGCCGATCACCTCGGCCACCATGAAGGCGCCGGTCAGCCCCGCGGCGATGGCAATCCGCGTCTCGTTGGCGCCCCCGGCATGGCCGGCAAAGCCATGCGCATGGTCGTGGCTGCCGTGGTGATGTTGGGAATGATCGCTCATGCGAGAGGCTCCGGCCGGCGGCTAGATCCGCCCCGGCTGCATCCACCGACGGAACGCGACGCCCCCCACGGTCCCCGCATCACCCGAAGCTCTTGCGGGGATCGAAGGCGTCGCGCACCGCCTCACCGACGAAGACCAGCAGCGACAGCATCAGCGAGATCACGAAGAAGCCCGAGAAGCCGAGCCAGGGCGCCTGCAGATTGTTCTTGCCCTGGGCCAGCAGCTCGCCGAGCGACGGCGAACCGGGCGGCAGGCCGAAGCCGAGGAAGTCGAGCGAGGTGAGGGTGGTGATCGAGCCGTTCAGGATGAAGGGCAGGAAGGTCAGCGTCGCCACCATCGCGTTGGGGAGGAGGTGTCGGGTCATGATCGTCCAGTCGCCGACGCCAAGGGCCCGGGCGGCGTTGACATATTCGAAGTTGCGGGCGCGCAGGAACTCGGCCCGCACCACGCCGACGAAGGCGACCCAGGAGAACAGCAGCATGATGCCGAGCAGCACCCAGAAGCCGGGGGGCAGGATCGCGGCGATGATCAGCAGCAGGTAGAGAACCGGGATCGACGACCAGATTTCGATGAAGCGCTGGAACAGGAGATCGAGCCAGCCGCCGAAATAGCCCTGCACCGCGCCTGCGGCGACGCCGATCACCGCCGAGGCGGCGGTCAGGATTAGGCCGAACATCACCGAAATGCGGAAGCCGTAGATCAGCCGTGCGGCGACGTCGCGAGCCTGGTCGTCGGTGCCCAGCCAGTTCATGTTGCCGAAGGTGCAGTTCGGGTCCTCGGCGCCGAGCGGATAGCGCTGGCAGCGCTCCTCCTTGGTGAACGTCCAGGAGGGCGCGGAGGGGGCCGGCGTCGGAATGGCGTTGTTGACGGTCTGGTAGGAATAGCGGATCGGCGGCCAGATCGCCCAGCCATTGGCGTCGATCTCGTCCTGCACGAAGGGGTCGCGATAGTTCGTCACCGGCAGGAAGCCGCCGAACACCTCCTCGGGATAGTCGACGACGATCGGGTAGTAGAATTCGCCCTTGTACTCGACCAGCAGCGGCCGGTCATTGGCGACGAGTTCGGCCAGCCCGGTGATCACGAACAGGATCAGGAAGATCCACAGCGACCAGAAGCCCCGCCGGTTGGCGGTGAAGTTCTGCCAGCGGCGGCGGTTCAGGGGCGACAGGCGCGGGCGCTTCGTCGTCTCCGATTCCGGCGCCATCTGGGCGATGCCGGCGGTCTGCTCGCGCGCGATGTCGGCGGCACGCTCGTCGGGCAGTGTCGGATCCCGCTTTTCGGCGGCGAGGCGGTCTTTCTGTGCGTCGTCCATCGTCACACCTCCCGCTTCTCGAAATCGATCCGCGGATCGATCCAGGTGTAGGTGAGGTCGGACAGAAGGGTCGTCACGAGGCCGAGCAGGGAGAAGATGTAGAGGGTGCCGAACACGACCGGATAGTCCCGCTGGTAGATGGATTCGAAGCCGAGCAGGCCGAGGCCGTCGAGCGAGAAGATCGTCTCGATCAGCAGCGAGCCGGCGAAGAAGGCCGAGATGAAGGCACCGGGAAAACCGGCGACGATGATCAGCATGGCGTTGCGGAAGACGTGGCCGTAGAGCACCCGCCGCTCCGACAGGCCCTTGGCGCGGGCCGTCGTGACGTATTGCTTGCGGATCTCGTCGAGGAAGGAGTTCTTGGTCAGGAGCGTCGTCGTGGCGAAGGCCGACAGCGACAGGGCGATCAACGGCAGGGTCAGGTGCCAGAAATAGTCCGGGATGGTCTGCGTGACGCAGCGGCCGAGATCGCCGGCCGGCGACCAGACCGCGCACCAGTCGCCGCGCACCCCGTCTGACAGGAGGCCGCGCAGCGGGAACCAGTCATAAAAGGACCCGCCGGCAAACAGCACGATGAGAATGATGGCGAAGAGGAAGCCGGGGATCGCATAGGCGACGATGACGACGCCGGAAGTCCACACATCGAAGCGCGAGCCATCGGTCAGCGCCTTGCGGATGCCGAGCGGGATCGAGATCAGGTAGGACAGGAGCGTGATCCACAGGCCGAGCGAGATCGATACCGGCATCTTTTCCAGGATCAGCTCCCAGACGGAGACCGAGCGGAAATAGCTGTCGCCGAAATCGAAGCGGACATAGTTCCACAGCATCATGCCGAAGCGCTCCAGCGGCGGCTTGTCGAAGCCGAACTGCTTTTCGAGCCGCTCGATGAAGGCGGGGTCGAGCCCCTGCGCGCCGCGATAGCCGGAATTGTCGCTGCCGCCGCTCGAGCCCGAGCCGAAATCGCCGCCGCCACCGGACACCCGGTCCATGGCGCCGCCGGCTTCGCCCTGCAGGCTGGCGATGACCTGTTCGATCGGCCCGCCCGGCGCGAACTGGATCACCAGGAACGAGATCGCCATGATGCCGACGAGCGTCGGGATCATCAGCAGGATGCGGCGGAGGATATAGGAGCCCATGGGCGGGTGATCGTCTCCGAGATGCAGATTGCGCCGGCGAACCGGGAGCCGGCATTACCGGCCGATTGCGGTGATAACGCGGGCGTGGCGCGATCGCAAAAGCGCGGCCGCGACCCGTCCCGTTTTCAGCGTGGTGCCCGGCCGCGGATCAGCCGCGGCCCAGCGCCTTGGCCTTCTCCGCTTCGTACCACCATAGAGTCTCGACGGGCCACGAATAGTCCGGCTTGTCCTCGCGAAAGCCGAAAATATCCCAGAAGGCGGCGCGGTGGCCGTCGGCCGTGATGTTGGGCAGCCAGTCGAGCCGCCAGCGCAACACCCGGTCGAGGGCCAGGAGCGCGGTCACCAGTTCCGCACGGTTCGTTGCGCGGGCAGCGTGGCCTATCAGCGTGTCGACGGCCTCGCTGGCCATGCCGGGATAATTGTAGGCGCCCGGACGGTCGACCGCGTCGCTGCCGAAGAACAGCGACAGGCCCTCGCGCGTCGGCGTGGCACCGAGGCTGAAGGCGGCCAGCACCATGTCGAAATCGTAGCGGTTGATCCGCTCCTGGTACTGGGCCGGATCGACGAGGCGCATGGTGGCGTCGACGCCCAGGGTGCGCAGCGTGTCGACGAACTTGGCGTAGACCCGCTTCTGCTCCTGGCCATAGGTCAGATATTCCAGCCGGAACGGCTCGCCGGCGGCATTGACCAGACGGTTGCCGTCGCGGCGCCAGCCGGCCTCGGCGAAGAGTTGCGAGGCTTCGCGCAGCAGCCGGCGGTCGCGGCCCGAGCCGTCGCTGACCGGCTGCACCCAGACCTCGCCGAAGACCTCGTCGGGGACCGTGCCGCGCAGGGGTTCCAGCAAGGCAAGCTCGGCTTCGGACGGCTTGCCGGTGGCGACGAATTCGGAGCCCTGGAACGGCGAGTTGGAATGGACGCGCTGGCCGAACAGGAGGTTGGCGTTGGTCCATTCGAAGTCGAAGCACATGTTGATCGCACGCCGGACCCGTGCATCGGCGAAACGCTCGCGCCGCTGGTTGAGCGCCCAGCACTGGAAGCGGGGGCGCTTCTCGGCGGCAAATTCCCGCTTGATGACCTCGCCGCGCTGGACCGCGGGGAAGTCGTATTCGGTCGCCCAGTCCTTGGTGGTGAATTCCTCACGAAAGGTGATCAACCCCTTCTTGAAGGCTTCCAGTGCCGGCTGGCGGTCGCGGAAGAAGTCGATCCGCAGCGTGTCGAAATGGCCGAGGCCGCGGGCGAAATTCAGATGCTTCGCCCAATAATCAGGGCGCTTGATATATTCGATGTAGCGGCCGAACTCGTAGCGCCCGATGGCATAGGCGCCGCTGCCGGGGATCGCCTCGGTGCTGACGGTGGCAAAGTCCCGGTCGGCAAAGAAGGCGCGCGGCAGGATCGGCATGCCGAGGGCGTCGAGGGCATCCTGGTAGCTCTGGGCGCCGGAGAAGGTGATGCGGACGGTCGCCGCGTCCTCGGCAACGGCCTCGGCGACGTTGCGGAGCGCCACCTGCAGGCTCGGATGCCCGAACTCCTTCAGCGTCTCGTAGGAGAAGACCACGTCGTTGGCGGTCACCGGATCGCCGGTGGAGAACCGCGCCTGCGGCCGCAGCTTGAAGGTGAAGCTGTTGCGGTCGGCCGAGAGGGTAACGGTTTCGGCCAGGGCGCAATAGATCGCGTCCGGCTCGTCCATCGCCGCGACGACGAGGGAATCGTAGAGCTTCTCGATCCGCGGCGGGGCGTTGCCCTGCAGGACGAAGCTGTTCAGCGTGTCGAAGGTCAGGGGCGACTGGTTGAGGGCCCAGTAGGCGACGGCCAGGTTCATCTGGCCGCCGGCCGGCGCGCCGGGCGTCGCATAGTCGAAATGGCCGAAATCCGGCGGATATTTCAGCTCGCCGAAGGCCGACAGGCCGTGCAGCGGCTGGTCCGTCGCCACCTGTGCGAAAGGCCGGCCCGGCAGCATCGCCGCCGCGCCGGCACCCAGCATCATCTGACCGAAATGGCGGCGGGTGAAATGACCGAGCGCCGTCGCCATCAGTTCGCTGCAGCCTTCTCGGCTTCGGCAGACTTCGTCCACCAGGAGAAAGGGTCGATGCCGTTATAGGCCGGGCCCTTCTCGGGCATCTGCAGCTTGTCCCAATAAGCCAGCCAGTCCTCCGACTTGTACCATTGCGGGACGACGTAATACTCCCACAGCAGCACCCGATCGAGCGCCCGCGTGGCGGCGACGAGGCTCTCGCGGTCCGGCGCATAGACGATGTCGTCGATGAGCTGGTCGACCGCCGGGTTCTTGATGCCGGAATAGTTGCGGCTGCCCGGGGCGTCGGCGGCGGTGGTGCTCCAGAAGTCGCGCTGCTCGTTGCCCGGGGAGAGCGACTGGCCCGGATAGCGCAGCCCGACCACCTCGAACTCGAAGCCGTTCATGCGCTCGATATACTGGTTGGTGTCGACGATCCGCACCTCGGTCTGGATGCCGAGACGCTGGAGCTGGCGGGCGAAGGGCTCGAGGGTGCGGTTGTCCATCGGGTCGTTGCCGAGGAACTCGATGGTGAAGGGCTCGCCGGTCTGCGCGTTCACGAGCGTCGTGCCGCGCAGCTCGTAGCCCGCGTCCTTCAGGAGGCCGAGCGCCTCGCGCAGATAGTTTCGGGCCGCGCCCGGGTCGTTATAGGCGGGCAGCGCGAACTCCTCGGTGAAGACCTCGTCGGGGATCTGGCCGCGCAGCGGCTCCAGATAGGCGAGCTCGCGTTCGTCCGGCAGCCCTTTGGCGGCCAGTTCGCTATTCTCGAAATAGGAGTGCATGCGCTCGTAGAGGCCGAAGAACAGCGTCCGGTTCATCTCCTCGAAATTGTAGGCCAGCGTCAGCGCCTTGCGCACCCGCCGGTCCTGGAACTTCTCCAGCCGGTTGTTCAGCACATAGGCCTGCATCGACTGCACGGAGCCGCTTTCGAGGGTCTTGCGGATGACGCGGCCGTCCTTCACGGCGGGGAAGTCGTAGCCCTCGGCCCAGCGGCGCGACATGTTCTCCAGCCGCCAGTCGTCGAGGCCGCCCTTCTTGAAGGCTTCCCAGGCCGCGTTGGTGTCGCGCAGATAGACGTAGCGGATCTCGCCGTAATTGTAGCGGCCGACCCGGGTCGGATTGTCGAGGCCCCAATAGTCGCTGACGCGCTCCCAGGTGATGGACTGGCCGATGTCGTAGGACTTGATGCGGTAGGGACCGGAGCCCAGCGGCACCTCGGAGGTGGGCTGGGTGATATCGCGCTTCTTGCCGTCGGCGTCGGTGCCCTCCCACCAGTGCTTCGGCAGAATTGTCAGGTCGCCGACGATGTTGGGCAGCTCGCGGTTGCCGGTCTGGTCGAACGTGAAGGTCACCTCGCCGTCGCCGGACTTCTCCGCCGAGACGATGTTCTTGTAATAGGCCGACCATTGCGGGTGCAGCCCGGTCAGCGTCTCGAAGCTCCAGATCACGTCCTCGACCGTCACCGGCTCGCCATCGTGCCAGCGCGCCTCCGGGTTGAGACGGTAGGTCACCGAGGAGAAGTCCGCCGGGTAGCGGACGGCTTCGGCGATCAGCGCATGGGCGGTGCCCGGCTCGTCCGGCGACTGGTCCATCAGCGTGTCGTACAGGAGGCCGCCGCCGAAGGTGGCAAGGCCCGCCGCCGGCGTGCCGCGCACGATGAAGGGGTTGAAGCTGTCGAAGGAGCCGATGGCGATCTGGTTCAGCGTGCCGCCCTTGGGCGCATCGGGATTGACGTAGTCGTAATGGGCGAAGTCGTCCGGATACTTCGACCCCTCGATCAGCGATGAAGATTCATGCCATTCGCCGGCGTCCTCGGCCTTTTGGGTGGCGGCCGCCGCGTTTCCGGCCTTTGCCGTTCCGGTATCCACCTGCTGGTCCGGCTGGCTGGCCGCTTTGTCCTGCGCAAGGGCCGGAGCGCCGATGACGCCGAAGGCGAGACTGCTCGCGACGGCAAGACGGACGAGACGGTTCGGCAACGACAAGGGCGGCCTCCATGCAATGGGCGGGCAATGGTCCCGCGATCGGGTCTTGACCCAATCTAGGGAAGGGGGGCGGGTAAAGTCACGTGACGAAAGCGTAATCGAGCCCGGACAGGGCTTCGGGCAGCGGGATCGACGGCAGGCCGAAACGAACAAAGCCCCGGCGAGGGCCGGGGCTTTGCAAGTGTTTCTCGATGTCGGTGCCGTGTCGGCTCAGTTGCCGGTGGTCGCGCCGCTCTCGTCGAAGGTGGCGAGATAGGCGATGACGTTGGCGACATCCTCGGGCTTCTTCAGGCCGGGGAAGACCATCTTGGTGCCCTTCACCAGACCGCGCGGATCGGCCAGCCATGCGGACAGCTCCTCGACGTTCCACGTCGGGTGCTCCTCGGCATAGGCGACCAGCGCCGGGGAGAAGCTGTAGCCCTCGACCGAGGCAATGGCCTCGCCGACGATGCCGTTCAGCTCAGGACCGACCTTGTTCTTCGCGCCTTCGCCGACCGCATGGCAGGCCTGGCACTTGCGGAAGACCTTCTTGCCGGCTTCCGGGTCGCCGGATACGGCGGCCGGCTCGGCCGCGGCGACCTGGGTCTCGCTCGCCGCACCTTCGGCCGGCGCTGCTGCGGCTTCCTCGTCCACGGCGTTCTCCCCGCCCGGAACGTTCTCCTCGGCGCCCGGAGCCGCCTCGGTGCCGCTGCCCTGCTGGTCGTTGGCCTTCGCTGCGCCGGCATCCTGCGGCTCGTCGGCGGCAGGCGGCGCCGGGCGCTCTTCCTCGCTCATGGTCGGGGCCTGTTCGGCGCCCGGCTGGGAAGCCGGCTCGGCATCGGCCGTGCCGCCGGCCTGGGCAGCGGATTCGCCGCCTGCGGCCGGATCGCCCTGCGTCGTCGTCGCGGCGTCGGTCGTCTCTTCGGCAGCGGCCTCTTCAGCCGGCGCCTCGGCCGGTGCTTCCGGCAGGGCCGCGGGGCTGTCGGCCTGCTCGCGCAGATAGGCGATCAGGTTCGCGCGGTCCTCCGGCTTCTTCAGGCCGGCGAAACCCATCGCGGTGCCGGGAATGTAGCCCTTGGGGTTCTTGATGAAGTGGTAAAGGTGGTCAAAGTCCCACTTGACCTCGCCACCCTCGGAAAATTCCTGCATGGCGGTCGAGTAGCCGAAGTCGGGCACCGATGCGATCGGGCGCATGACGACATCCCACAGATGCGGGCCGACCTTGTTCGGGCCGCCCTTCTCGATGCTGTGGCAGGCGGCGCACTTCTTGAACTGCGAGGCGCCGGCCTCGGCGTCGGCGGTCTGAAGCAGTGCGGCGATCGGCGGATCTTCCGCGGCGGCGGGCGCGGCATCGCCGTCTTCACCCGGCTCGGCGGCCACGATCACGTAGCCCGGCTGCTCCGGCGCTTCGGCATGGAACAGCGCTTCCGCCAGCAGACTGCCGCCGAACAGGACGAAGATGGTCCCGAGCACGGCTCCGAAGATCTTGTTGGCCTCGAACGAATTCATGGGCGGGAGGGCTCCCTCTGCAAGCAGGGGCACCAGGCGCCGCCGCTTTCTGTCTGACAAAAACGCGCGGAACCTAGGTCTTTTGCGGTTTCAAGGCAATATCTGTAAGAGGCGGTTCCACCGCGCCTTTTGTCATCCCGCGCCGCTACAGACAAGCGTTTTGCGGCTTCAATTTCCGGTTCCTCGCACGCTCATGTCGATCCTCGTTCTCATTCCCGCACGGCTGGCCTCCACGCGCCTGCCCCAGAAGGCCCTCGCCGACATCGCCGGACGGCCGATGATCGTGCGCGTCGCCGAGCGCGCCACGGCGGCCGATATCGGCCGCGTCGTGATCGCCACGGATTCGCAGGAGATCCTCGATGCGGTGGTCTCGGCGGGCTACGAGGCGGTGATGACCTCGGTCGATCACCAGTCGGGCTCGGACCGGATCTTCGAGGCGCTGCAGGGACTTGACCCCGACGGCGCGGTCGAGACCATCGTCAATGTGCAGGGCGATCTACCGACCATCGAGCCGGAGGCGATCCGCCAGGTGCTGGCCCCCTTCGAGGATCCGCGCTGCGACATCGCGACGCTCGGCGTCGCGATCACCGACGCGGAGGAGAAGACCAATCCCAACGTGGTGAAGATCGTCGGCTCGCCCAACGGCCCGTCGCGATTGCGGGCGCTCTACTTCACCCGTGCCACGGCCCCCTGGGGCGAAGGGCCGCTGTTTCACCATGTCGGCCTCTACGCCTATCGGCGGGCGAGCCTCGAACGTTTCGTGACGCTCGGGCCCTCGACGCTGGAAAATCGCGAGAAGCTGGAGCAGTTGCGGGCACTGGAAGACGGCATGCGCATCGACGCCGAGATCATCGACACCGTACCGCTCGGTGTCGACGGTCCCGCCGACCTGGAACGGGCGCGAATCATGTACGGGGTCGAGCCATGAGCGACATCCGACCCAAGATCGCCTTCCAGGGCGAGCCCGGTGCCAATTCCGACATGGCCTGCCAGGCGGTGCGGCCCGATCACGAGCCGATGCCGTGCCCGTCCTTCGACGACGCCTTCGACGCGGTGCGGTCTGGCGAGGCGGCGCTGGCGATGATCCCGATCGAGAACACGCTGGCCGGCCGGGTGGCCGACATCCATCATCTGATGCCCGATTCCGGCCTGCAGATCGTCGGCGAATATTTCATGCCGATCCATTTCCAGCTGATGGTGCTGCCGGGAGTCGCCCGCGACGAGATCCGCACCGTGCAGAGCCACATTCACGCGCTCGGCCAGTGCCGCCGCTACATTCGCGGCAATGGCTGGAAGCCGGTCGTGGCCGGCGACACGGCGGGGGCGGCGCGGGAGGTCTCGCAGGCTGGCGACCGCAGCCGCGCGGCGCTCGCCCCGGAGCTGGCGGCCTCGCATTACGGGCTCGACATCATCGAGCGCGACGTCGAGGATTCGGCCAACAACGTCACCCGCTTCGTCGTCCTCTCGCGGCCCGGTGCCCAGCCAACCGATTTGTGGGCTCCGGTCGGCCGCAACACGGTCACCACCTTCGTCTTCGAAGTGCGCAACCTGCCGGCGGCGCTCTACAAGGCGATGGGCGGGTTCGCCACCAACGGCGTCAACATGACCAAGCTGGAGAGCTACCAGCTCGGCGGCCAGTTCATCGCCACGCAGTTCTACGCCGATGTCGAAGGCCATCCGAACGACGATTCGGTCCGGCTGGCGCTGGAAGAACTGGCCTTCTTCACCCGCAAGGTGACGATCCTCGGTGTCTACGAGGCCGCGCCCGATCGGCTGAACGCCGGCACGGACCGTCCGGCCGGCGAATAGCCCGCCGGGACCGGCCGCGCCGCATCAGACCTCGCCGTCGGCGAAGGCCTTGATCAGATGGTGGGCGATGGCGAAGCGCCGTGGCAGGGCGAGACCGTCCGGATGGGCCCCGGCCAGCATCGCCTGCACTTCCGCACGGTCGAACCAGCGGCAGGCTTCCAGTTCGTCGCTGTCGAAATCGATCTCGAAGGTGTTGGCCCGCGCGATGCAGCCGATCATCAGGCTGCCAGGGAACGGCCAGGGCTGCGACGCCAGATAGCGCACGGAGGCCACGGCGAGCCCCGATTCCTCCAGCGTCTCGCGGCGCACCGCGGCCTCGACCGTCTCGCCGGCCTCCACGAAGCCCGCGAGGCAGGACCAGAAATTCTCCGGAAAATGCGGCTGGCGCCCCAGCACGCAGCGGCCGTTGCCATCGTGGACGAGCATGATCGTCACCGGATCGGTGCGCGGGAAGACTACGTCGTCGCAGCGCGTGCAGCGGCGGCGGTAGCCGGCCGCTTCGGACCGGGTTTCCCCGCCGCAGCGGGCGCAGAAACCGTTGCGCGCATGCCAGCCGAGGAGATGGGCGGCCTGCCCGAGCTGGCCTTCGGTGTCGGGGTCGAAACTCGCGTGCAGGGCAAGCGAGCGCAGATCGTTGTCCTCCAGCCCTTCGATGGGAAGCGTCACCGTCGGGGCGCTGGCGGCCAGCACCGGGCGGCCGTCCGGCTCGAAGCCGAGGAGGATGCAGGTGGACAAGTCCGCCCCGAGCGCTTCGGCGTCGGCGCGGGCGAAGCCGACATCGAGGGCCGGACCACCGGTGCGGTACAGCCATCGACCGCCCGGCGTCGCCAGGAAAATCCGCGCCCTGTCATGGCCCAGCGCCTCGGCGAGGCTGTCGTCGGTGCGCCGTTCGCCGTCGCGCCACAGCGTATTGCCGGCAAAGCCGGTGCGGGCGCTCACCTCGGCCAGATCGGCGATCGCGGCGCGCTGGTTGTCATCCTTCAAGGGTCGTTCTCTCGCTTGTCCGCAGGGTCAGGCCGGCAGGATGGCGCGACGCATCTCGTCGGCGAATCGCGCGGCCTCGCCGGCATCATAGGGCACCGGGGTGCCATGTCCCCAAATCGGGCCCGGCCAGTTGGGATCGCCCTTGCGCCGCGCCACCACATGCAGGTGGAACATCGGCACGATGTTGCCGAGGGCGCCGATATTCATCTTGTCGGCCTTCACCGCCGTCTGCAGTGCCTTGGAAACGAGACCCATCTCGAAGGTCAGCATGGTCTGGTCGAGCGGCGTCAGCTCGTGAAACTCGGTAATGGTATTGCGCTGCGGCACGAGGATGAGCCACGGCCAGCGGCTGTCATTCATCAGGCGCAGGTCGCAGAGGCCGAGCCGGCTGATCGACATCGTGTCCCTGGCAAGGCAGGGGTCGAGTTGGAAGGCTGGCATCAATTCCTGTCCTCGATCTGGGGTGCCCGGGTTGCAATTAGGGCAGCGATCGCAGATATGGAGCGCGGGAGGTTGGTGGTGGACGCGCCACTCGCCAACCGGGTCAGGTCCGGAAGGAAGCAGCCCCAACGAGCTCCGGCACGGGTCATCGTGCCAGCCTCCCACCCATTCCCCTTTTCCAGGACATGACTGCGTTCGAGCGTGCCGCCTCCAGGCCGCGCCCGTGACGCGCCGCGTCGCCTAGTAGAGACGCAAGAGCACCGGCAGATAGCCGCTGCCCTGCAGGAGCTCGACCGTCTCGAAGAACGGCAGGGCGAGGAAGAACACCAGCCCGTCCGTGAGCGTGCGATAGACGAGCCGGGTGTCGACGGTGACGCGGCGGATGTCCCGGTAGAGCGCCGGATTGGGCAGGAAGCGCGGGACGCGGGCGACGTAGCTGTCGAAATCGGCCCCGAAGGCGTCGCGCAGATAGCGCTCCTCGCGCAGGATCACGACCCGGAAGGCCACGGCGCAGCCGAGCATGAAGATCGCGCCGAGCAGCAGGCTGCCGGTGGCCGCGCCGGCGCCGCCCGCTGCGATGCTGGAAAAGACGTAGAGCGGATTGCGCGAGATCGAATACGGCCCGCTGGCGACGATTTCCGAGGCCTTGCGGCCGCCGATATAGAGCGTGCACCAGATCCGGCCGGCGATCCCGACGACGATAAGAGCGAGACCGGCGACCTCGATGGTCTCGTGGACCTCCTCGTTCCACGCCGAGCCGACGAAGATCAGCGCGAAAAAGGCGGCGATCAACAGAACGAACAGGGCCAGTCTGCGTCGCTCCTGATACTGCGTCAGTGCCATCGTTCGGCTCCGTTTTGCGCGACCGCATGTGACTGTACCCGGTGCGTCCTGCGCGCTTCTGCCTCGGCCTATCGTCGCCATGCAAGGCGAAAAAACGGCAGATGTCCATCGGCCACGCAGGACTTGCGTCCCCCGCCCATTCGCTTCAGAACCGGAAGCGAGCGCGGCATCGGTCACGGGGCCGCCGCGCCGGCCGACAGGTGGCAGGCGACCGCCATCCCGCGACGCGAATTTCCGGACCCAGGGCGCGATGAGCGATATCGAAAGCGGCACTGCGATTTCATCCGAGGCCGGCGCCGCCGCGCCCTATCGGGTGCTGGCGCGCAAGTATCGCCCGCGCTCCTTCGACGATCTGATTGGCCAGGAGCCGATGGTCCGCACCCTGACCAACGCCTTCGAGACCGGCCGCATCGCCCAGGCCTGGATGCTGACCGGCGTGCGCGGTGTCGGCAAGACCACCACGGCGCGGATCCTGGCGCGGGCGCTGAACTACCAGACCGACGAGATCGACCAGCCGACGATCCACATGGGCGAGCCGGGCATCCACTGCCAGGCGATCATGGAAGGCCGGCATGTCGACGTGGTCGAGATGGATGCGGCGTCCCACACCGGCATCGACGACGTGCGCGAGATCATCGCGCAGGTGCGCTATCGCCCGGTGTCGGCGCGCTACAAGGTCTACATCATCGACGAGGTGCACATGCTGTCGACGCAGGCCTTCAACGGCCTGCTGAAGACGCTGGAGGAACCGCCGGAGCACGTGAAGTTCGTCTTCGCGACGACCGAGATCCGCAAGGTGCCGGTGACGGTCCTGTCGCGCTGCCAGCGCTTCGACCTGCGACGCGTCGAATCGGCGACGCTGATGGCGCATCTGACGAAGATCGCGACCGCCGAGCATGTCGAGGTCGACGAGGACGCGCTGCGGCTGATCGCCCGCGCCGCCGAAGGTTCGGTGCGCGACGCCCTCTCCCTGACCGACCAGGCGATCGCCCACGGGGCGGGCGCGGTGACCGCGCAGGCAGTGCGCGACATGCTGGGCCTCGCCGACCGGGTCCGCATCATCGATCTGTTCGAGTATCTGATGAAGGGCGACGCCGCGGCGGCACTGAAGGAGCTGCGCGACCAGTATGTCGTCGGCGCCGATCCGGCCGTGGTTCTCGCCGACCTTGCCGATTTCACCCATCTCGTCACGACCCTGCGCTTCGTGCCCGATGCGGCCGAGGACGCGGCGCTGTCGCCGATGGAGGCCGAGCGCGGCCTGGAATTTTCCAAGAGCCTGTCGATCCGCACCCTCGGCCAGGTCTGGCAGATGCTGCTGAAGGCGCTGGAGGAGACGCGCAACGCCAATGCGCCGCGCCAGGCCGCCGAAATGGCGCTGATCCGCATCGCCCATGCCGCCGACCTGCCGTCGCCCGACGATCTGGTGCGGCTGATCCGCAGCGGCGAGATCGGCAATCTGCCGGCACCGGCACTGGCCGGCGGAAACGGCGCAGCCGGGCACGGTGAGGGCGGTGGCAATGGTGTGGGAGCGTCCGGCTCCGGCGGTTCTGCCGCGGCGGCGACGCAGGCCATCGCCGCCCCATCGGCGCCGGTTTCCACCGCACCTGCAGGCGGCCCGCAATCCTCCGGCATGATGAGTGCGCGCATGGGCGGTGGGCAGAGCTCGCGGCCGCAGACCCGTCCGGTCGTTCAGGAGGGCCAGCCCGAGATTCAGATCGCGTCGCTGGAGCAGCTCGTCGCGCTCTCCGAATCCAAGCGCGACTCGCTGATGACCGTGTCGATCCGGCGCTATCTGCGGCTGGTGAAGCTGGTGCCGGGGCGGATCGAGGTCGCGCTGACGCCGGAGGCGCCGCGCACGCTGATCACCGATCTCACCCGCAAGCTGCACGACTGGACCGGGCGCCGCTGGGTGGTGACCATTTCCAACGGCGAGGCGAAGCCGACCCTCGACGAGGTCGCGACCGCGCGCCGCAATACGCTGTTGCTCGACGCCGAATCCGACCCGGAAGTCGCGGCGATCCTCGCCTCGTTTCCCGGTGCCAAGGTGGTCGATGTGCGGCTGCGCGGCGACGCCGAGGCGGCGGCTGACGAGGCAGCGCTTGTTTCGGACGTGGTCGAGGACGACATTCTGGTCGATCCGTCGGAGCAGTCCGACGACGACGACATCTAGGAGATCGCGATGAAAGACCTGATGGGCATGATGAAGCAGGCCAAGGAGATGCAGGCCAAGATGGCCGGCCTCCAGGAAGAGATCGCTTCCATCACGGTGACCGGCCAGGCCGGCGGCGGCGTCGTGTCGGTCACGCTGACCGGCAAGGGCGAGATGCAGGGCATCGCGATCGATCCGTCGCTGCTGAAGGAAGACGAGAAGGACATCGTCGAGGATCTCGTCATGGCGGCCCATAACGACGCCAAGGGCAAGCTTGATGCGGCCATCCAGGAAAAGACCCAGGAACTGACCGCCGGCCTGCAGCTGCCCCCCGGCATGAGCCTGCCGTTCTGAGGCGTCCCGGCGGCATCTAGACCCTCATGGCCAAACCCATTGCAGGCCCGGAGATCGAGCGGCTGATCCAGCTGCTCGCCAAGCTCCCCGGCCTTGGTCCCCGTTCGGCGCGCCGCGCGGCGCTTCATCTCGTCAAGCGGCGCGAGCAGCTTCTGGCGCCGCTGTCGGCCGCCATGGGCGAGGCGCTGGACAAGGTGACGATCTGCTCGGTCTGCGGCAATATCGATACCTTCGATCCCTGCACGATCTGCACCGACGGCTCGCGCGACCAGTCGATCGTGATCGTCGTGGAAGACGTCTCGGACCTGTGGGCGCTGGAGCGGGCCAAGGCGCTGAATGCGGCCTATCACGTGCTCGGCGGCGTCCTGTCGCCGCTCGACGGGATCGGCCCCGACGACCTCACCATCCGGCAGCTCGTCGAACGCGTCCACAAGGGCGGGGTGAAGGAACTGATCCTCGCCGTGAACGCCACGGTCGAGGGCCAGACGACGGCGCATTACCTGATGGACCAGCTCGAAGGCTTCGAGGTGCGGGTCACGCGCCTCGCCCATGGCGTCCCCGTCGGCGGCGAACTGGACTATCTCGACGAAGGCACGCTCTCGGCGGCCATGCGCTCGCGCACAGGGCTCTGAGGGCGGCGGCTACTCGCGCCGGTGATCTACGGCTCGTCGCCATCCGCGGCGTCGCGATCGCGGGCGTATCGTGCCGCGACCGGGAAGGGCGGCAGCCAGGCTTCGCGGCGGATCGTCCAGCATTCATAGGCGGGTGTCAGCTGGTCCGGGGCGTCCAGCGCGCCGAGATGCAGTTCGGTCTCGTCACCGGTGCAGGCGAAGACGGACCCGCCGCAGCGCGGGCAGAAATGCCGCCCCGCATAGGCACGCGTTTCGCCGGTGACCGTCACGGCGTCGTGGCGGAAGATGGCAGCCGCGTAGAACAGGGCGCCGTGATGCTTGCGGCAGTCGAGGCAATGGCAAAGGCCGACACGGTCGGGCCGGCCCGTCGCAACAATGCGCACGTCGCCGCACAAACAGCCGCCGGTATATTGCTCCATGCCGCATCCTCCGCGTCGGTTTCATCCGTTTGCCGGCAGGAAGGCTAGGACGGGCGTCCGTCCTCGTCCATCCGTCGCAGCCGGTCTTGGCGCGCTTCGCAGGGCCGGCTACCCTCAAGCGATGCAGCTATCGCTTCGCTTCCTCATCGCCGTCGTTCTCCTGTGTGCCGCGACGCTCGCGCCGGCCCGCGCGCAGAACCTGACGGCCGGTTTCCGCAATTTCCTCGAGGCCGACATCTGGCCCGCCGCCAGAGCGCGCGGGGTGCCGCGTCCGGTGTTCGACGCGGCGTTCAAGGGCGTGTCGCCCAATCTGAAGCTGCCCGACCTGCAGCTTCCCGGTGCGAAGGCGGCCGTTGCGGAGACGAATTTCCAGGCCGAGTTCAAGAGCGGCGCGGCCTATCTGTCGGAAGGCGCGGTGGCCGGCAATGCCCGCCAGGGGCGCGCCCTGATCGCGAAATACCGGGCGGTTCTCGACCGGATCGAGGCGCGCTACGGCGTGCCGGCCCCGATCATCGTCGCCATCTGGGGCCGGGAATCGGCCTTCGGCGCGGCGAAGATCCCCCATGACGCCTTCGAGGTGCTGGGCACCAAGGCCTATCTCTCACGCCGCAAGGCGATGTTCCGCGAGGAGCTGCTCGCCGCCCTGCAGATCGTCGCAGACGGCCATCTGAAGACCTTGGAGATGAAGTCGTCCTGGGCCGGCGCGCTCGGCCAGCCACAATTCATGCCGTCGAAATTCCTGGCGCTGGCCGTGGATTTCGACGGCGACGGGCGAAAGGACATCTGGAATTCGGTGCCCGACACGCTGGCCTCGATCGCGCATTACCTGCAGCAGGCCGGCTGGCAGCCGGGTCGCGACTGGGGCTTCGAGGCGCGGGTACCGGCCGCCGTCTCCTGCGCCAATGAAGGGCCGGATCTCGGTCGGCCGATCTCCGAGTTCGTCGCCGCCGGAGTGACGCGTGTCTCGGGTCGGCCGTTTCCGGGCCACGAACTGGCCGCACGCGGCCATCTGCTGATGCCGGCCGGCCGCTTCGGCCCGGCCTTCATCGCCACGCCGAATTTCTATGTCATCAAGGCCTACAACAATTCCGACCTCTACGCCCTGTTCGTCGGCCATGTCGCCGACCGGATGCAGGGCGCCGGGCCCCTGGCCGGAGACTGGAAGGCCACGGACCGCCTGACGCGCGGCGACGTCGCGCGCATGCAGCAAAAGCTCGAAGCACGCGGCTACGATGTCGGCGGCGCGGACGGGCTCGCGGGCTTCAAGACACGGCGCTCGATCGGGGCGTTCCAGCTCAAGTCCGGAATGGGCGAGACGTGCTGGCCGACAAGGGCGCTCGCCGGCGCGCTGTGATGCTATCCACAGTTGATTTAACCTCTCGTACACGATCCCTGCCAAAACCTTTCCGCTGTTGCGGCGACGACCTTTCGCCGGCGGGGCGTGGCTTGTACCGAAGATGACGGAACCCGAGGAGAGCAGGCGGCACGATCGCCTGCCAAGCGGCGGGAGTTGCCTGGGGAGGCGACGCGGACGGTTCGAAGTTCATCTTCGAACCGTCCGCCCTATCCATCCGGCCCGTGACGGGCCCTCGCCCGAACCTGCGCCCCTTTCAGGGCTTGCGTGACCTTCGTCCTTCGCTGCAATAGTTTCGCCACATCCTGAGCCAATAGATTGCGGATCGGCTCGCACGATTCGCGCTCCGGGCCTTGCAATCGTTTTTGGGGAAACCGATTGAAACGACGGATCTGGATACCTTCCAGCATCATGCTCCTTGCGGGGCTCGGTTACGCCGTCGGCAAGACGGCCGACCTCGTCATGCCGCAGATGGACGCCGGCGCCGATGTCACCGAGTTCGTCGCGCCGAAATCCGATCTTTCTCTCGATGTCTCCCTCGTCGGTCATACCGACAACGCTTTCTCCGAAATCGCGGTCGCGACCGTCGAGCCGTTCGACGCGGATGGTGACGGCACGCCGGATGCCCACGAACTGGCTGTGCCTGCGGTTTCGAAGCCCGTCGCGACATCCGCTTCGGCCAAGCTCGCCGAACTCGCGCAGGCCGGAAGTTCCCGCACGCTGTCGCTGAAGGTGGCAGCCGCAGGCAGTACCGCCTCGACCGCCGACCTGCCGACGATGGCGACCGCCTGGCAGTCGGAGCATTTCCGCGACAATCCGCTGGTCGGCGAAGTCTTCGATGCGCGCGGCGCGCGCTCCAGCCGCGACACGCTGATGGGGGCCGCCAGCGGCGCCCGCTATCTTCTTCTCGGCGAAATCCACGACAATCCCGATCATCACCAGTTGCAGGCCGACATCATCGGAGGGCTGGCCAAGCTGGGCACCGAGCCGGCCGTGGTCTTCGAGATGATCCCGGAAAGCTTTGCCGACGTTCTGGAAGAGTTCACCGAAGCCGGGGATCGCGACGTCGCGTCGCTCTCAGAGCAACTGCAATGGTCGGAACGCGGCTGGCCGGCCTTCTCGATCTACCAGCCGGTCTTCGAGGCGGCCGCCGCCGAGGGCCTGACGCTTCGCGCCGGCGATCTCGATCGCCAGACAATCCGTGCGATCGGCGAGAACGGTCTCGATGCCCTGAGCGAGGCCGAGATCGAACGGCTGTCGCTGCGCCTCGAGGTGCCGGCGGAGCAGGCGGACGCGCTGGCCGAAACGATCAGGACCGCTCATTGCGGGCTGATGCCGGAGGGCGCCATCGGCGCCATGGCGACGGTTCAGCGGGCCCGCGACGGCGCCCTGGCCGACGCGCTGGTCGATGCGGCGAGAGAGAGCGGCAGCGCCGTCTTGATCGCTGGCTCCGGTCATGTCCGCAAGGATCGCGGCGTGCCGAACATCCTCGCGGAACGCGATCCCGACGCGGCCACGGTCGCGGTGCAGATGGTCGAAGTCAGCGACGGCGAGGCCGAGGCTGCCGATTACGGCCTGACAAGCGATGCGCCGGCGCCCTACGACTACACGATCTTCACGCCGCGCAACGACATTGCCGACCCCTGCGACGGTCTCCGCGCACAGATGGGGCAGGCGGACCAGTAGGTCCGCCCATCGCAGGTTCCGCCTGCGCCGGGGCTTCGAGCCCAACCTTAGCGGAAGAGCCACTCCATCGAACAAGCCTGAGGATGACGGGCCTCAAGGGGGCGGTGCTGTGATGTCGGACGTCCCGCCGATGCATTCTCAGAAGTCGTAGAATTTCCGGATCGCTGCCCAGCCGTCCTCGGCCGTGTCCACATAGGTCACGAGATCGAGGTCTTCCGGCGCGATCGTGCCTTCCTCCGCGAGGGCCTCCAAGTCGATCACGCGGCGCCAGAAGCTCTCCCCGAACAGAAGCACCGGAATGCGCTGCATTCGCCGGGTCTGGATCAGCGTCAGCGCCTCGAACAATTCGTCCATGGTGCCGAAGCCGCCGGGGAAGATCGCCATCGCCTTCGCCCGCAGCAGGAAGTGCATCTTGCGGACGGCGAAATAGTGGAAGTTGAAGCAGAGCTCCGGCGTAGCGAACCGGTTCGGCGCCTGCTCGTGGGGCAGGGTGATGTTGAGCGAGATCGACAACGCGTCGACATCGGCCGCGCCGCGATTGCCGGCTTCCATCACGCCGGGGCCACCGCCGGTGACGATGACGTATTCCTTGCCGCCATGGCTGTCGGCCGAATGCTGCGAGGCGATGGTGGCGAAGCGGCGGGCCTCCTCGTAGAATTTCGAATTGGCCTCCAGGTTGCGGCGTTGGGTCTCGTTGCGCGCCGCCCAGGCCTCGGTGCCCGGCTCGGGAATGCGAGCGCCGCCGAACAGCACGACGGTGGACAGGATGCCCGCCTCGTTCAGCGCCAGTTCGGGCTTCATCAGTTCCAGCTGAAGCCGGATGCCGCGGGTCTCCTCCCGGGTCAGGAAGTCGTCGTCGGCATAGGCCAGCTCATAGGTGGGGGAGCGGGTCTGCGGGGTATCGAGCTGTACTGCCGTCTCTTCCTTGTCCCGCCGCGAGCTCGGAAAGGGATCCCAGCCGTTCTGGTTGCGGGGTGTGTCTGTCATCGTGTCTGCCTCGTCGCCTGCATGGCCGTCGATTGACCGCCTCGGGGCCTTCAACTAGGGTCCGCGCCGACTTGGTCAGGGTGCGCAGCGCCCGCATTTTCCCCATTCTGCAGGAGTTCGCCGATGACCGCGCCGGATCGCGCCGCCCTCGAAACCACCATCGAACGGGCCTTCGAGGACCGCGATTCGATCTCGGCATCGACGACCGGCGAAGTCCGCGATGCCGTCGAGGCGTCGCTCGACATGCTCGACCGTGGCGAGGCGCGCGTCGCCAGCCGCGAGGCCGACGGCAGCTGGACCGTGCACCAGTGGCTGAAGAAGGCGGTGCTGCTCTCCTTCCGCCTCAACGACATGACCGTCATCGAGGGCGGCCCGGGCGGCGCGACCTGGTGGGACAAGGTCCCGTCGAAGTTCGAGGGCTGGAACGCCGACCGCTTCCGCGAGATGGGCTTCCGCGCCGTGCCGAACGCAGTGGTGCGCCGCTCGGCCCATATCGGCAAGGGCGTCGTCCTGATGCCGTCCTTCGTCAATCTCGGCGCCTTCGTCGACGAGGGCACGATGGTCGACACCTGGGCGACGGTCGGCTCCTGCGCGCAGATCGGCAAGAACGTGCATCTGTCGGGCGGCGTCGGCATCGGCGGCGTGCTGGAGCCGATGCAGGCCGGCCCGACGATCATCGAGGACGGCTGCTTCATCGGCGCCCGTTCCGAGGTCGTCGAGGGCTGCATCGTGCGCGAAGGCTCGGTGCTCGGCATGGGCGTCTTCCTCGGCCAGTCGACCAAGATCGTCGACCGGACCACGGGCACGATCTCCTATGGCGAAGTGCCGCCCTATTCGGTGGTCGTCGCAGGCTCGATGCAGGGCAAGCCGATGGGCAATGGCGAGCCGGGGCCGAGCCTCTACTGCGCCGTCATCGTCAAGCGCGTCGACGAGCGCACCCGCTCCAAGACCTCGATCAACGAGCTCCTGCGCAACTGAGCCGGCGTTGCGGCCCCTAGGTCGCGATCCTTGCCCCAAGGCCGATCCGCGATGGCGCGACTGCGAACCTTCTGGCCTCTCTCGCTGATCGCGGCGAGCGGTCTGTTCGGCTGGCTGCAAAGCGTGCCGTCGCTACCGGCCGGCCATGACGGCCTCTGCCGCAGCGAAGTTGCGGCAGGGGTGGAGTATCTGGTTTGCGACGTACCGCTGGATCGCACCGATCTGGCGCTGCGCGCCGTCGACGGACACAACGCGCCGTACCAAACCTTCGAGCGTGCAGCAGAGAGCGTCGACGGCCGCGTCCGCCTGATCATGAATGCCGGCATGTATCACGAGGACCGCCGCCCGGTCGGCCTTGCGGTGCAGGACGGCGTGGAGGTCAGCCCGCTGGTGCGCGGCACCGGCAGCGGCAATTATTCGATGCAGCCCAACGGCGTGTTCTTCGTCGAGAATGGCCGGGCCGCGGTGCTGACCACCGACGCTTACCTCGCCGCACCCCGCCAGCCGACGCTTGCGACCCAGTCGGGTCCGATGCTGCTGATCGACGGCAAGCTGCATCCCCGCTTCATCGACGGTTCCGACAGCCGGCACGTGCGCAACGGCGTCTGCACGAGTGCGGACGGCCGGACCGTGCGCCTCGTCCTGTCGCGCAGCCCGGTCAATTTCTGGGATTTTGCCGTGTTCTTCCGCGACCGGCTCGGCTGCCGCGACGCGCTGTTCTTCGACGGCAAGGTGTCGAGCCTGGCCTATCCGGACGGCGGCATCGCCTATCGCCGCGACCGGCTGGGGCCGATGCTGGTCGTCTCCGACAAGACGAAATAGCGGTCCGCCGACCGGCTCACGCTGAAGCCGACGCTCAGTCCGCTGCGCTGCCGCGCAGTTCCGTCGCCGGTTCGTCCATGCCGGCCATGCGGGCGGCGAGGGAATCGGCATCGGCGGATGCGCTGGCCGGACGCGAGGCAATGCGGCCGCCCTTGCCTTTTTCAGGAGCCGCGGCCGTCGCAGGCGGGGGCGCTGACGCGGCCGTCTCGCCTGCTTCGGTGCGCGCAACCGGCCGCGGGATCGCCGCAGACTTCGGTGCGGCAACATAGGCGGCTGCGACGACGGGGGTGTCGCCGCGTCGCGCCACGGCCGGTTCGCTGGCGGGTGTGGCAGTCGCGGTTTCGTTGGCCCTCGCCGGCTCGGCAGCGGCATGCCGTGCGGCCTTGGCCGGCGTCGCGGCGGGCTTGTCGGGGGCAGGTGTCACGGCAGCGACGAGCGTGCCCATCAGGCCCGGTTCGGGTTCGGGCTCGGCGACGGTTCCCGGCGCGCGGCGGCGCTTCGACACTTCGGCCATGTGCGCCTTGACGGCGGAGCAATAGCGCTGGGCCGAGGCGCTCATGCGGGTGGCTCGGTGGCCGCCCTTGTATTTCATCGAGGCCTGGCAGACGTCGTGGCCGCCCTTTTCCCAGGCGCCCTTCAGATATTTCATGCCGTAGGTGAGGTTGGTGTCGGCATCGAGCAGCGCGCTGGCCGGGCCGGAAAACCCGAGCGACCGGGCCGTGGCCGGCTTGATCTGGCTGAGGCCGTAGACCCCGTTGCCGCGCGCCTTGGGATTGTAGCGGCTTTCCACCCGCACGACCGCATAGGCGAGGGGGGCGGGAACGCCCGCCTCGGCGGCGTGGCGTTCGATCAGCCTGTCGAGCGAGGCGCTGCCGGAGATGGTGCCGGTTTCGGCCGCGGCCCTCGCTTCCCTGGTGGCGACGGCAACGTCCGCTTCCGCCGGCGACTCGGCATCGTCCGCCACATCCGCCGTTTCCTTGCCGGCAACGGCGATCCCCATGGGCGATCCGCCCGGGCCGTCGGCGATGCAGCCGGCAAGGGCCGCCAGCGACGCGATCAGGCCGAACAATGCGGCCCGAGTGACGCACGCAGAGCCGTCGATGGCGATCCTCGGCAATGTCATGCAGTCCCCTCGCGAAAATTCCCCTGTCCTGCCTGTCCGTGCCGAACGCGGCGGAAACGTGGCACGTGCTCTCGACAGGCGAAGTCCGTGCCGGCTGGTGGCGTTGCGGCATCATCTGATCTATCCCGGTCGGTCATGACCGACACTGTTTCCTCGCCCGTTTCCACCGCCCGCAGCGATGATGCGACCGACCCGGTCGCGATCCTCACGCGGTTGATCCGCTGCCCGTCCGTGACGCCCGCCGAAGGCGGTGCGCTCGCCGCGCTGCAGGAGATACTGGCGCCGCTGGGCTTTGCCGTCGAACGCCCGGTGTTTTCCGACATCGACACGCCCGACGTCGAGAATCTGTTCGCCCGCGCCGGAGCGGCCGGGCCGCATCTGGTCTTCGCCGGACACACGGACGTTGTGCCGCCGGGCGACCAGAGCGACTGGCGCGAGGGGCCGTTCTCCGCTGCGATCGTCGATGGCGAGCTCTATGGCCGGGGCGCCGTCGACATGAAGGGCGGCATTGCCGCCTTCGTCGCGGCCTATGCCCGCCAAGTGGAGCGGGCGGGGCATCCGGCCGGCCAGGTCTCGCTGCTGATCACCGGCGACGAGGAAGGTCCGGCGGTCAACGGCACGGTGAAGCTCCTCGACTGGGCGAGCGCGCGCGGCGAACGCTTCGACGCCTGCGTCGTCGGCGAGCCGACCAATCCGGCGGCGATGGGCGACATGATCAAGATCGGCCGGCGCGGTTCGCTGTCGGCCGAGCTGCGCATCACGGGCGTTCAGGGCCACGTCGCCTATCCGCATCTGGCCGACAATCCGCTGCGCACCCTCACGGCGATCGCCGAGGCGCTGATGGACGAACCGCTTGACGCGGGATCGGCGGAATTTCCCGCCTCCAACCTGGAGATCACCTCGATCGACACGGGCAACGGGTCGGTCAATGTCATTCCGGCGCGGGCCCGCCTGTTCTTCAACGTGCGGTTCAGCGATCGCTGGACGCCGGACAGCCTCAAGGTCGAGCTGACCCGGCGCATCGAGGCGGCGGCCGCTTCGGGACGGTTCCGGGAGGGCCGCGACGCCGCCAATGTCGAGATCGTCTGGCGGGCACGGCCCTCGGAATCCTTCCTGACGCGGGACGATGCGTTGACGCAGGCGCTGGCCGGCGCGGTGAAGGCGGTCACCGGTCGCCAGCCGCAATTGTCGACCTCCGGCGGCACGTCGGATGCCCGGTTCATCAAGGACTTTTGCCCGGTTGTGGAATTCGGGCTTGTCGGCAAGACCATGCACATGTCCAATGAACGGGTGCCTGTCGAGGATCTCGAGACGCTGACGAGGATCTATGAAACCTTCATCGCCCGCTGGTTTGCCGCCCACGCCTGATCTGGTGCCGAATCTCGACCACGTCCTGAATTTCTTTTCCGGCGTCGCCCTGTTGATGGCCGGGCGCGCCGAAGGGCTGAAGCGCCTCGACCTGTCGGCGGACGGCTTCTGGCAGTCGTTTTCGGCCATGCTCGTGGCGCTGCCGCCCGTGGCCCTGTCCTGGATCGAGTTCGAGACGTCGGCGCCGCGTACCGGCACGGCGGCTGGCTACGGCGCGGTGCCGGTCTATGGCGCCCATGCGCTGGCCGACTTCCTCGCCTGGACGCTGCCGATCCTGATCCTGATGCTGGTTGCCAAACGCGTCGGCTATTCGCGCAAGATCGTGCCGCTGGTGGTGGCGACGAACTGGGGCGGGGCGCTGCTGGCCTGGGTGTTCGCGCCCTACTGGCTGCTGATGCTCGCCCTCGGGCCCGGCAACGGCCTGTCGGCGCTCGGCCTCCTTGTGACCATCGCCTCCATCGCGCTGACCGTGCGGCTGATCTACATGGCCACCGGCAAGGACATGGCCGGGGCGGCGATCATCACCATCGGCATGATCGTCATCTCGCTGATCAGCTATGGCGCGGTGATGGATTTGACCGGCATCCGGCTGATCTGACGCGCGTTCAGCCCGGATAGGGCGGCAGGGTGCGCTTGGGCGCGGTGCCGTATTCCACCCGGGTCAGATACAGCCCGTCCGGCGGGGCCACCGGGCCGCAGCGCTTGCGGTCGCGGGCTTCCAGCGCGGCGACGAGGTCCGCCGCGCTCCAGTGGCCTTCGCCGACCAGCTTCAGCGATCCGGCGAAGGAGCGGATCTGATTGTGCAGGAAGGACTGCGCCATGGCGTGGATGTGGATTTCCTCGCCCGGGCCGCGGACGACATCCAGCTGCTCCAGCGTGCGGATCGGGTTCTTCGCCTGGCAATGGGCGGAGCGGAAGGTGTCGAAATCGTGGGTGCCGACGAGGCGCTGGGCCGCCGCGTGCATGGCATCGACATCCAGCGGCTTCGACACCCACCAGACCCGCCCGATCAGCAGCGCCGTCGGCGCCCGGCGGTTGAAGATGCGGTAGAGATAGAAGCGCTTGCGGGCCGAGAAGCGGGCGTCGAAATCGTCGGCCACCCGCTCGGCCGACAGGATCGCGACGGGCGCGTCACGCAGGTGCGCGTTGAGCGCGTCGCGCACCGTGTCCGGCTCCCAGTCCCGCCGCAGATCGACATGGGCGACCTGGCCGCTCGCATGGACGCCGGCATCGGTGCGTCCGGCGGCGAAGAGGGTCGCCGCTTCACCGGTGAAGCCTTCGACCGCGGTCTCGATTACCTCCTGCGCCGACAAATCGGTCTTCTGACGCTGCCAGCCGCAATAGGGCGTGCCGTCATATTCGATGGTCAGCTTGAAACGGGGCATCAGGCCGCGCCGGCGCGGCCGCCCGCCGGAACCGGCGTTCCCTTGAGGAGCTCTTCGGCGCTCATGCGGCGTCCGCCGGCCCGCTGCAGTTCGAGGATGCGGACCGCGCCCGTGCCGCAGGCGATCAGCAGCCGGTCGTCGAGAAGCGTGCCGGGTGCGCCGTCGCCGGTCTCGGCCGCCGCGCGCAGCAACTTCACCCGTTCGGGCGCGCCGCCGAAGCTCATCATCGTCCAGGCGCCAGGGAAGGGCGAAAAGGCATTGATCCTGCGGGCAATGCCGGACGCGTCGCCGGTGAAGTCGAGCGCCGCCTCGGCCTTGTCGATCTTGGCGGCATAGATTGGCGCGCGGCCGGTGCGGGCGGCGATCGAATCCTGATCCTCGAAGGCCAGCGTGCCGGCTTCGAGCTTGTCCAGCGCCTCCACCATCAGCGTCGCGCAGATCTCCGCCAGCCGGTCGTGCAGGTCGGCGGTCGTGTCGGTCGCGGCGATCGGGGTCTCGGTGGTCAGCGCAACCGGGCCGGTGTCGAGGCCGGCTTCCATCCGCATGACCATCATGCCGGTTTCGGCATCGCCCGCCTCGATGGCGCGCTGGATCGGCGCCGCACCGCGCCAGCGCGGCAGCAGCGAGCCGTGGCCGTTGAGACAGCCCCGGCGGGGCATGTCGAGCACCGCCTGGGGCAGCAGCAGCCCGTAGGCGACCACCACGGCGACGTCGCAGTCGAGGGCGGCGAAGGCCTCGCGGTCGGCCGCATCCTTGAAGTTCAGCGGCGCGCGCACCGGCAGGCCGAGCCGCTCGGCCTCGAGCTGAACCGGCGAGGGCGTCAGCGTCAGGCCACGGCGACCCGCCTTGCGCGGCGGCTGGGTGTAGACGGCGACGATGTCGTGACCGGCCGCCGCCAGGGCAGCGAGCGTCGGCACGGAAAAGGCCGGCGTTCCCATGAAGACGACGCGCAGCGCCATGGTCCCCTCCGCGTCGCTCAGGCGGTTCTGCGGGCGGCCTTGGTGAACTTCTTGACCACCATGTCGCGCTTCAGCTTGGAAATGTGATCGATGAACAGGACGCCGTTCAGATGGTCCAGCTCGTGCTGAACGCAGGTCGCCAGGATGCCGTCGGCAGTCTCCTCGTGCATCTTCCCGTCGAGGCCGAGATAGCGCACCGTGACCTCGGCCGGCCGTTCGACCTCGGCGTAATAGTCCGGGATCGACAGGCAGCCTTCCTCATAGACGCTGACCGCGTCGGAGATCGTCAGGATTTCCGGATTGAGGAAGATGCGCGGAGCGTTCTCCTCCTCTTCCTTGGAGACGTCGATCACCATCATGCGCAGCGGCTCGCCGATCTGGATGGCGGCAAGGCCGATGCCGGGGGCGTCGTACATCGTCTCCAGCATGTCGTCGGCGAGGCGACGCACCTGGTCGTCGACCGTTTCGACTGGCTTGGAGGTCTGGCGCAGAACCGGGTCTGGCAGGATGATGAGGGGCTTGATCGTCATGGCGTTCAGGTAATGGCTGGCACGAAGCCGGTCAATCTCGGATGAAGGCCCCCGGCCGGCTTTCCGCCGGTCTGGATCATGGCCCGCCGTCGTCAGGCGGGGCGGGATGGTCTATGTTCGCGTTTTGGTCCCGATTCGTTAAGGGTCGCCCGCTAGAGTTCGGTCATGGACAGCGCCGCCTTCGCCGCAGCCTTCTCGGCTCCCGTCATCTTTCTCGGCGATCATCCGCTGACGCTGGCCGAAGCGTTGCTGGCAGGGCTGGCGGCCCTGTTCTTCGTCCTGTGGCGGCGGGCCAGCCGCGCCGCGCGAGACGCGGGCGACCATGCCGACCGCAGCGACAGCGAGGCGTCGGAGCGGCTTGACGCGGTGCTGCGCTCCCAGGCCGAGATCACCGGCCGCATGCAGACTATGGCGGAGATCATCGGCTCGCGGCAGGCGGACCTGACCCGGACACTGGCCGAACGCTTCGACGGACTCTCCACCCGCGTCGGCCAGTCGATCCGCGAGACCGGCACGGCGACCAGCGCCTCGCTCTCGGCGCTGACGGAACGGCTGGCGGTGATCGACAGGGCGCAGGGTGAGATCCGCGGGCTTGCCGGCGAGGTCGTCCGGTTGCAGGACATCCTGTCCAACAAGCAGAGCCGCGGCGCCTTCGGCGAGGGGCGGATGCAGGCGATTGTCGCCGACGCGCTGCCGTCGGCCGCCTATTCCTTCCAGGCGACGCTGTCGAACGGCAAGCGACCGGACTGCCTGATCCGCATGCCGAATGGTGCGCCGTCGCTGGCGATCGACGCGAAATTCCCGCTGGAGGCCTTCACCGCCCTGCGCGAGGCCGAGAGCGACGAGGCGCGGACCTTCGCCGCCAGCCGGATGCGCCGCGACATGGACGTGCATGTGCGCGCCATCGCCGACAAATATCTGATCCCCGGCGAGACCCAGGACACGGCCTTCCTGTTCGTGCCGTCCGAGGCGGTCTTCGCCGAACTGCACGAGCGTTTCGAGGACATCGTCCAGAAGGCCTACCGGGCGCGCGTGGTCATTGTCTCGCCATCGCTGCTGCTCCTGTCGATCCAGGTGGTGCAGGCAATCCTTAAGGATGCCCGGATGCGGGCCGAGGCGGGGCGCATCCAGAAGGAAGTCCGGCTTCTGGGCGAGGATCTCGTCCGGCTCGACGCGCGGGTGTCGGCGCTGCGCACGCATTTCGGACAGGCGGGCCGCGACATCGACCAGATCCTGGTGTCGACCGACAAGCTGATGCGCCGCGGCGAGCGGATCGAGGCGGCCGAACTCGGCGATGACGGAACTGCCGCCGGGCCTGTGGCACGCACGGCGCCCGGCGCCGTCTGACCGCGATCTGACGCGGACAGCAACAGGCCGGATTTCTACTGGCGGAACTTTCGTCAGTCGCAGGAAGAATTGCATTCGCAACCATATTAAGAAAAAGTAAAGGCCTCGTGGATCGATTTCGCGCATCCTACGTTGCTTGTCTGTCACCGGTTGATGATGGGGGATGACATGCGGCGCTCGGCGCGGGTTTTGATGACGGTACTGGCTCTGGGCGCAATGCCCATGGCGACGCCGTCTTTCGGCGCGCAGGGCTCGCAACTGGCCGTCGCCTACAACGATCAGACCGATCTCGATTTCCGCAAGGGCCTGCAGATCCGCCTGTCCTGGACCGGCGACTACGCGGGTGCCTACGATGGTCAGATCGCGGCGTCATCGCTGCGCGCCATCCGCGATTTCCAGGCCCGGCACGGCATGGTCGCGGACGGCGTCATCGACGAGGCGATGCTGCGTCTCTTGATCCAGAAGTCCGACGGCGCCGAAGCGGCGACCGGCATGGCGCTGATCGACGATGCGGTGACCGGCCAGCGCGTGCCGCTGCCGATGCGACTGGTCGAGGATCTGGGCCCGACGGATGTCGGCCATCTGTGGCGCGCCGCCGACAAGACGGTCGAGATCGAGACGGTCCGCATCGCCGGTACCGGCCAGACCCTGCGCGGCCTGTTCGATGTGCTCAGCACGCCGACCCCCGACCGCAGCGTCGCCAATGCCGAGTTCGGTGGCGAATGGTTCACCCTCGACGGCAATGCCGGTGACCACGACTATGTCATGCGCTTCTCGGCAAAGGGCGGCGATCTTCGCGGCTTCTCGGTGTCCTACGCCAAGGACCGGGCCAAGGTGATGCGGCCCTACGTGGCTGTGGCCGGCAACCTGTTCGAGCCCTTCGCCGGCGAGCCGCAGGCGCCGCTGGTCGCCTCACGCGAGCCGAATGCCTTCTCGGCGCTGCTGGCTCGCAGCCACACCAACGGCGCCTTTGAATCGCGCTACGCGATGGCTTCGGTCGACCCGAAGCAGCCGAACCTCTTCGAGATGCCGTCCCCGGCTCCGGCCAAGGCCGCACCGGCCCCGGTCGCCCAGAAGCCGGAATTCGACATGGCAGGCAGCGGCTTCGTCGTCTCGGACGATGGCTGGCTCCTGACCAACGCCCATGTCGTGCGGGCCTGCACCAGCGTGCTCGTCGGCGAGCAGCAGGTCGCCACGAAGACGATTCTCGATACCGACAACGATCTGGCGCTGGTCAAGGTCGACGGTGCGGTCGGCGAACCGCTGGCAATGTCCGTGACGAAGCCGCGTCTGGGCGAGGACGTCCTGGCGCTCGGCTACCCGCTACGTTCGATCCTGGCCGATTCCCTCAACGTGACCCGCGGCAACGTCTCGTCGCTGCTGGGTCTGGCCAATGACGAGCGCTATCTGCAGATTTCGGCGCCGGTGCAGCCGGGCAATTCCGGCGGCCCCCTCGTCGATCTGGCGGGACGTGTCGTCGGCGTGGTCACCGCCAAGCTGAACGCGGTGGCGGTTGCCGATGCGACGGGCGACATCCCCCAGTCGATCAATTTCGCCGTGCGCCCCGATGCGGCTGTGGCGTTCCTCGACCGCAACGCCGTTGCCTACGAGACCGCCGACGCCTCGCTGCCGCTGGAAAGCGTCCCCGACGCTACCGCGGCGGTGAAGGATTCGGTCCTGCCGATCATCTGCGTCGGTCGCTGAATTCGCGGCCTTTCCCGCGCAATCCATGAAGAAATGCCGTCGCCGGTCCTCTGCCGGCGACGGCATTTTGCGTCGGTGCCCGCTGTGCGGCCGTTCCGGAACCCGCGTCCCCGACGCGGCGTTGCTTTCGCAAGATCACTGGCGCATTGCGCCGTGACCCTGGACAGGAGATTGCAATGACGAAGACCGACACCGACTCGGAGATGATGCGCGACCAGCAGGATCGCGACACGCCCCAGCACATGGCCAGGGACGGCGAGAAGCACCCGGCGGAGCGCAGCGATCTCGATGCGCAGAGCAAGGCCGAGCGCGAGCAGGCGAAGGACGGCACGGCTCCCAACGGCACCGAGCAGATGGAAGCGATCTTCGAGGCCAACCAGAAGGGCCCCAAGAGCGAGAAAGCTGAATCCGACCTGATGGCGGATGCGGCGACCGACGGGCAGGCGGGGCTGGCGCGCCCGAACCGGTCGCTTCTCGGCGACTGATACCCATGACACGCGACGAGCAGGCAGGGCGATCGGAACGCATCCGGTCGCCCTTCTTGCATCAAGCCTGGCGGATGGAGCGCAGGAATGTCGTCAGGTCGTCGGTGACGAAGTCGATGTGATCGCCGTCGCGGCCTTCGTGCTCCCAGACGTCGCCGAAGCTCTCTTCCAGATTGCGCGGCACGATCAGCACCGTGCGCATGCCCAGTGCCTTGGGCACTTCCAGATTGCGCGCAAGATCCTCGAACATCACGGCGCGCTCCGCATCGACCCGATGCAGGCCGAGGAACTTGTCGTAGGTCTGCGAGGCCGGCTTGGGCACCAGCCCTGCCGCGACGAGATCGAAGATGTCCTCGAAATGGTCGAGAATGCCGAGCTGACGCGCGGCGCGTTCGGCATGGCCGCGATCGCCATTGGTGAAGATGAACTTGCGACCCGGCAGGGCGCGGATCTCGTCGCCAAGGGCGGTGTCGGGGGCGAGCCAGGAATAGTCGATGTCGTGGACATATTGCAGGAAGGCGTCGGGATTGACGTCATGCTCCTGCATCAGCCCGCGCAGGGTCGTGCCGTAGCGCCGGTAGAAATCCTTCTGTACCACCCGGGCCTCGTCCTTCGGCAGAGTCAGGAAATCCGAGACGAAGGCCGTCATCCGCTGGTCGATCTGCGAGAACAGGTTCGTGTGGCGTGGATACAGGGTGTTGTCGAGATCGAAGACCCACTCCGTTACATGGGCGAAATCCTGCGGGCGGGCATCGGCGGTCTGGCGGATCGGCGAGTGAGCGGTCATGGGGTCCGGAAGGTTCGAGCGTCGGGCGCCTTGCCAAGCGTCGCCGAATAGGGGAGCGAGGGCGGTAAGACAAACTGACGGATCGCCCGTGCCGCTCTGGATTCCGATTACCATCACCGCCGCCTTCCTGCAAAACCTCCGCTCGTCGCTGCAGCGACAGCTGAAGGGCCGGATGGGCTCGACCGGCGCGACCTTCGCGCGCTTCGGCTTCGGCTTTCCCTTCGCCGTGCTCTACATCGTGGCGCTCGACATCGTCGGCGGCGCCACCCTGCCCGGGGTGAACGCGACCTTTCTCGTCGCCGTGGCGGCAGGCGGCATTGCCCAGATCCTCGCGACCTTCCTGCTGGTCTATCTGTTCGGCTTCCGCAATTTCATGGTCGGCACGGCCTATTCCAAGACCGAGCCGGTGCAGGCGGCGATCTTCGGCCTGATCATCCTCGGCGAGACGATCTCCTGGCTCGCCTTCGGCGCGATCCTGGCGGGCGCCTTCGGCGTCGGGCTGATCTCGATCGCCGGCCGCAAGGGCGGCGCCAGCCTGCGACGGGCGCTCTTTTCGCGCGAGGCGGGGATCGGCATCGCCTCGGGTGCCTTCTTCGGCATCTCGGCCGTCTGCTTTCGTGGCGCGTCGCTGTCGCTGGAGGAGGGCGGCGTGCTCGCCCGGGCCGCCACGACGCTGGTCTGGGCCACCGGCATCCAGACCGCCGTGATGCTTGTCTGGATGGGGCTGAAGGACCGGGCCGAACTCGTCACCGTCGCGAGGGCCTGGCGGCCGGCGCTGCTGGTCGGCCTCGTCGGCGTTTCGGCCTCGGCCTGCTGGTTCACAGCCATGACGCTGGAAAAGGTCGCCTATGTCCGCGCGCTCGGCCAGATCGAACTGATCTTCACCTTCGCCTCGTCGGTGTTCTGGTTCCGCGAGAAGATCGCCCGGCTGGAGCTGGCGGGTTGCCTGCTGATCGTCGCCGGCATCCTGACATTGCTGGGCACGGCGACGTAGTCAGGAGAACAGATTGTGCGGAGGAGGCGCGCCTGCTCGATCGGCCTACCTGACGATCAGCGTGCCGGCGCCGTGCTCGGTGAGGAGCTCCAGAAGCACCGCGTGGCGCTTCTTGCCGTTGAGGATCACGACGCCCTCGACGCCATTCTCGATCGCCTCGATGCAGGTCTCGACCTTGGGGATCATCCCGCCTGAGATCGTGCCGTCGCGGATCAGGGTGCGGGCCTCGGCGACGGAGAGCTCCTTGATCAGCTCGCCGGACTTGTCGAGGACACCCGGCACGTCGGTCAGGAACAGAAGACGCGAGGCTTCCAGCGCACCGGCGATGGCGCCGGCGAAGGTGTCGGCATTGATGTTGTAGGTGGCGCCGTCGCGGCCCGGCGCGACCGGGGCGATGACCGGGATCATCTCGGAGCGGGCCAGAAGGTCGAGCAGGGTACGGTCGACCTCGACCGGTTCGCCGACGAAGCCGAGATCGAGCACCCGCTCGATGTTGGAATCGGGATCGACGACCGTCTTCCGGGCCTTCTCGGCGAAGACCATGTTGCCGTCCTTGCCGCACAGGCCGATGGCCCATTCGCCCTCGGCATTGATCAGCGCGACGATCTCCTTGTTGATCGAACCGGCAAGAACCATCTCGACGATCTTAACCGTCTCCTCGTCGGTGACCCGAAGCCCGCCTTCGAAGCGCGATTCGATGCCCATCTGGGACAGCATGCGGCCGATCTGCGGGCCACCGCCATGGACGACGATCGGATTGACGCCGGACTGCTTGAGCAGGGCGATGTCGCGGGCGAAGGCCTGGCCAAGTTCGGCATTGCCCATGGCGTGGCCGCCATATTTCACCACGACGGTCTTGTTCTCGTAGGCCTGCATGAACGGCAGCGCCTCGGCAAGGAGGCGGGCCTGGGTCTCGCCGGTGTCCGGCTGCGGATCGGAATGGTTCATGGGCGGTCTCCGGACCCCGTGCTGATGCGTCGCGGGCGGCTTCTAGCCGGAATTGGCGACAAGAGAAACTGCCGGGCGGCACAGAAATGGCGGTGGGTCGTGCATGTCCGGCGCTGCGTCATGTCGTCCGCCTCACGCGATCGTGGGGCGCCGGCCCTGTCGAATCCGGCCCGATGCCCGAAATTCCGCGCGTTCGCCAACCGACCGGAGTGCCGCCCGCCATGCGAAGTGCAGTGACCGCCTGCGTCGTCTCCCTGCCGCTGCTTATGGGCGCTGCAGGGAGTGCGTCGGCACAGGAGAGCTTCGATGCGGCGCGGGCCGCGGACACCCACATCCTCATGCGCCATGCCATCGCGCCGGGTACGGGCGACCCGGCCGCCTTCACGCTCGGCGACTGTTCGACCCAGCGCAATTTGTCAGACGAGGGGCGGGCGCAGGCGCGGCGCATCGGCGACCGGCTGCGCGAGGCCGGCGTCGCGATCGACATGGTTCTGGCGAGCCAATGGTGCCGGTCCAGCGAAACCGCCGAGCTTCTGGAGTTCGGTCCGGTCATGGCCGCGCCGGAGCTCAATTCCTTCTTCGCCGACCGCAGCAATGGCGCGGCGCAGACCGATGCGCTGAAAGCGCGGCTCGCGGAGCTCGACGCGGGCGGCCGGAAGGCGACGCTGGTCAGCCATCAGGTCAACATCACCGCTCTGACCGGCATCTATCCGGCCTCCGGAGAGATCGTGGTGATCGACCTTGGCGAAGACGGCGACGTCACCGTTGAGGGGCGCATCCGCACCGACTGACCGGCAGTTCAGTCGCCGGAGACGGCGCGGCGGATGTCGTCGAGGGCGGTCGCGTCCTCGATGGTTGCGGGGGGCTCGTAATCGTCCTTGTCGACGATCGCCTTCATGGTGCGCCGCAGGACCTTGCCGGAGCGGGTCTTGGGCAGCTTGTCCACCACCAAGACGCGCTTGAAGGCGGCGACCGGACCGATGCGTTCGCGCACCAGCGTGATCAACTCCGCCTCGATCTGCCCGCGATCCAGCTGGCTGGTGTTCTTCAGGACGACGAAACCGCAGGGCAGTTCGCCCTTCAGCGCATCGCGCATGCCGATGACCGCGCATTCGGCCACCGCCGGGTGCCCGGCCACGGCCTCCTCCATCTCGCCCGTCGACAGTCGGTGGCCGGCGACGTTGATGACGTCGTCGGTGCGGCCCATGACGTAGACATAGCCCTCCTCGTCGATGAACCCGGCGTCGGAGGTGGAATAGTAGCCGGGGAAGGCCGTCAGATAGGCGTCCCGAAAACGGTCGTCGGCGTTCCAGAGCGTCGGCAGGGCGCCCGGCGGCAGCGGCAGCTTGATGGCGATGGCGCCCATCTCGTTGGGCGGCGCCTGTTCGCCCATGGCATTCAGCACCTGGACGTCGAAGCCGGGCATGGCGACGCCGGGGCTGCCGCGCTTGATCGGCAGGAGGCCGAGCCCGAGCGGATTGGCGGCGATCGGCCAGCCGGATTCGGTCTGCCACCAATGGTCGATGACGGGCCGCTGCAAGGCCTTCTCGGCCCAGATCAGGGTTTCGGGATCGGCGCGCTCGCCGGCCAGGAACAGCGCCTCGAATTGCGACAGGTCGTAACCGCCCGGCAGCTGGCCGTCGGGGTCCTCCTTGCGAATGCCACGGATTGCCGTGGGGGCGGTGAACAGCACCTTGACCCCATGTTCGGCAGCGACGCGCCAGAAGGTGCCGGCATCGGGCGTGCCGATGGGCTTGCCTTCGAACAGGACGGTGGTGCAGCCCCGCAGCAGCGGCGCGTAGACGATGTAGGAATGGCCGACGACCCAGCCGACGTCGGAGGCGCAGAAGAACACTTCGCCCTGGTCTGTGCCGAAGATCGCCTGCATCGACCAGTGCAGCACAACCATGTGGCCACCGGTGTCGCGCACGACGCCCTTCGGCTTGCCGGTCGTGCCCGAGGTATAGAGGATGTAGAGCGGGTCGGTGGCCTTCATGGACGCGCAGGGCACCTCGCGCCCGGCGGCGATGGCGGCCATCGCCTCGTGGCGCAGCGCGTCCCAGTCGTGGTCGCGGCCTTCGATCAGCTCGCAGGCGAGTTCGGGCCGGCGCAGAACGATGGTGGCCGCCGGCTTGTGGGTGGCCAGTTCGATCGCCTTGTCGAGCAGCGGCTTGTATTCGACCTTGCGGGTCGGCTCGATGCCGCAGGAGGCCGAGAGGATCAGCTTCGGCGCCGCGTCGTCGATGCGCGCGGCCAGCTCGCGGGCGGCAAAGCCGCCGAACACCACCGAATGGATCGCGCCGATGCGGGCGCAGGCCAGCATGCCGATCATGGTTTCGGGCACCATCGGCATGTAGATGATGACCCGGTCGCCGCGGCCGACGCCAAGGTCGGTGAGATTGGCAGCCAGCGCCTTCACCTCGACCAGCAATTCGCCATAGGTCAGCCGGCGCTTGCCACCGGTGACGGGGGAATCGTGGATGATCGCGACTTGGTCGCCGCGTCCGGCCTCGACATGACGGTCGATGGCGTTGAAGCAGGTGTTGCATTCGCCGTCGGGAAACCAGCGGCCATAGACGCCGGCCTCGGGATCGAGGGCGCGGGTCGGCTTCTTCGTCCAGACCAGCTTGCCGGCCGCGTCGAGCCAGAATTTTTCAGGATCGATCCGACTGGCGTCGTAGATCTCGTGATAGCGGCTGGCCATCGTCGTTCCTCCCCGTTTTGCCTCGTGGCGATCCGGCGCGCTGCCGCCGCGCCGCATCCGGCAGTCTCGCACCGTCCGCTTCTTCGACGAACTGGCGAACCCGAGCGTAGCCTATCGACCGCCGAGGGAAAGGGACATTCGCCTTTCGGCGAGGGCGGCGGTTCTGGCCGTCATGGGTTGGCCGTCAACGGCCCGACCAGACGATCAGAAAGCACTCGCGGCGAATTTTTGAGGTGCGTACTTCAAAATGCGGCGGGCCTGCGCGATACTATGCGGGAAGACGCGGCGTGTGGGCTCGCTCGACTGCCCCCGCGCCGATCCGGGAGGGTGCCATGATGACGGGAGAAGCCGCGTGCGCGGCGCGCGATGCGTTCGGCGAAAGCCGGGCGTTCGGGCAATTGTCGCCGCGTTCCTCCGGGCCGTCGCCATCCCTTCGCACCTGACACCGCCGCCATTCCCGTGGGCGCAAAGCCCGACCTTCAGGAAGCTGTCCATGACCAACACCTCCTTCTTCGATCTCTCGACGCCGGTCGCCTTTGCCGGCGAACAATCGACTGACCCGCTCGCCTTCCGCTTCTACGACAAGGACCGGCAGGTGATGGGCAAGCGGATGGAGGACCATCTGCGCTTTGCCGCCTGCTACTGGCATTCCTTCACCTGGCCTGGCGGCGACCCGTTCGGTGGCGAGACCTTCCTGCGGCCCTGGATGCATGGCGACGATCCGCTGGCGCTGGCCCGCCAGAAGGCCGATGTCGCCTTCGAGATGTTCCGGCTGCTTGACGTGCCGTTCTTCACCTTCCACGACGTGGACGTGGCGCCGGAAGGCGCGTCGCTGCAGGAATCCAACGACAATCTGAAGGCGATCACCGACATCTTCGCCCAGAAGATGGAGAGCCAGAAGGTGCGCCTGCTCTGGGGCACGGCCAATCTCTTCTCCAACCGGCGCTACATGGCCGGCGCGGCGACCAATCCCGATCCCGACGTGTTCGCCTATGCGGCCGGGCAGGTGAAGGCGGCGCTCGACGCCACCCATCGCCTCGGCGGTGCGAACTATGTCTGCTGGGGCGGGCGCGAAGGCTACGAGACCCTGCTCAACACCGACATGAAGCGCGAACTCGACCAACTCGGCCGGTTCTTCGCCATGCTCGTCGACTACAAGCACAAGATCGGCTTCGAGGGTCCGATCCTGATCGAGCCGAAGCCGAAGGAGCCGACCAAGCACCAGTACGATTTCGACGCGGCGGCGGTCTTCGCCTTCCTGCAGAAATACGATCTTATGGGCGAGGTGAAGCTCAACATCGAGCAGAACCACGCCATCCTCGCCGGTCACTCCTTCGACCACGAGGTGCGCTACGCCTATGCCAACGACCTGTTCGGCTCGCTCGACGTCAATCGCGGCGACGACCTTCTGGGCTGGGACACCGACCAGTTCGCCATGGACGTGAAGGAACTGGCGCTGGTCTTCCACGAGATGCTGCAGCATGGCGGCTTCACCACGGGCGGGCTCAATTTCGACGCCAAGATCCGGCGCCAGTCGATCGACCCGGACGACCTGCTGATCGCTCATGTCGCGTCGATGGACGCCTGCGCCCGTGGTCTGCTCGCGGCTGAGAAGATGCTGGCCGACGGCGCGCTGACCAAGCCTGTCGGCGACCGCTATGCCGGCTGGGACGGCAGCGAGGGCAAGGCGATGCTTGCCGGCGAACGCGACCTGGAACAGGTCGCCGCGCGGGCGCTCGACCTCGACCCGCAGCCCCGCTCAGGCCGACAGGAATATCTCGAGGGTGTGGTCAACCGCTACGTCTGACGACTTGAGGATGTCGGGCAATGATGTGTATTCATACACATGGATAGTCGCGACATCCTCGCTGCCCTTCTTGCCGACGGATGGCGCGAGGTCCGTCGGCGGGGCAGCCATATGCAAATGAAGCACCCGACAAAGTCTTGTCACGCTGCCTCACCCGAAGCGGGACCTGCCGAACGGCACCCTGCGAAGTATCGAGAAGCAGGCCGGACTTGTGCTGAGGAAAACCAGATGACCGACTACATCGCGATCATCCACAAGGAGGGGGACAGCGATTTCGGCGTGTCCTTCCCCGACTTTCCGGGCTGCGTGACGGCGGGCCGGACGCTCGACGACGCCCGCGCGATGGCGCAGGACGCCCTGGCGCTGCATATCGAAGGGTTGCTGGAGGACGGAGGCGCGCTGCCCGCGCCCTCGTCGCTGGAAATCATCATGACGGATCGCGGCAACCGCGACGGCGTCGCCATCCTCGTGTCGGGCCCGAGGCGCGCGCCGCGCTCGGTCCGGGTCAATGTGACCATCGCTGCCGACGAACTGGCGGAAATCGATGCCTATGCCGCGCGGCACGGTCTGACCCGGTCGGGCTTCCTCGCTGCGGCGGCCCGGCGCAAACTCGACGAATCCGCATGAACACGCGGCCAGTGAAGGACGTGACATGAGCAATTATCTCGGCCTTGATCTCGGCACCTCCTCGCTGAAGGCGCTGCTGATCGGCGACGACCAGCGCGTCATCGCGTCCGCGTCAGTGCCGCTCACCGTCGAGCGGCCACATTTCGGCTGGTCGGAGCAGGACCCCCAGAGCTGGATCGCGGCCTGCGAGACCGCCCTGGGCGAGTTGTCAGATACCCATGGTGCCGAGCTCGCGGCGGTGGCGGGCATCGGCCTGTCGGGCCACATGCACGGGGCGACGCTGCTGGGCGCGGACGACGCGGTCCTGCGGCCCTGCATTCTGTGGAACGATACCCGCAGCCACGAAGAGGCCGCCGAACTCGACGACGAGGAGGCGCGGGCGATCACCGGCAACATCGTGTTTCCAGGCTTCACCGCGCCGAAGATCGTCTGGGTCGCGCGCAACGAGCCGGACGTATTCGCCGGGCTGCGCCGGGTGCTGCTGCCGAAGGATTATCTGCGCCTCTGGCTGACCGGCGAGGCGGTGTCGGAGATGTCGGATGCCGCCGGCACCGCATGGCTCGATACCGGTGCACGCGACTGGTCGGCGCGGATGCTGGAGAAGACCGGGCTGACGCGGGGCCACATGCCCCGCCTGGTTGAAGGCACGGCGGTTTCCGGTGGCCTGCGCCCCGAACTTGCCGCGCGCTTCGGCATGCAGGAGGGCACGGTCGTGGCTGGCGGTGGTGGCGACAATGCCGCCTCGGCCTGTGGCGTGGGCGTTGCCGAGCCCGGCACCGGCTTCCTGTCGCTGGGCACCTCGGGCGTGCTGTTCACTGCCTCGGCTGGCTACGAGCCCGCGCCGGAGACGGCGCTGCACACCTTCTGCCACGCCATTCCCGGCCTCTGGCACCAGATGGGCGTGACCTTGTCTGCGGCGGGCTCGGTGGAGTGGCTGTCGAAGCTTCTGAAGGAGGAGCCGGCGGCGCTGACAGGCGCTTTGGGCGAGACGGTGCAGGCGCCGGGTCGGCTGACCTTCCTGCCGTATCTGTCGGGAGAGCGCACGCCGCACAATGATTCCGAAATCCGTGGTGTGTTCGCCGGGCTGGAGGCCGATACCGACCGCGAGGCGATGACCCGCGCCGTGCTGGAGGGTGTCGCCTTTTCCATGCGCGACTGCCTGGAGGCCGGCGGCGAAGCGGCGCGTCCGCAGCGGTTGATTGCCGTGGGCGCCGGTTCGCGCTCGGCCTACTGGCTGCAATTGCTGGCGAATGTTCTGGACACGGAGATCGCACTGCCCGAGGCGGGCGATTTCGGCGCCGCCTTCGGGGCGGCCAGGCTCGGCCTCTGCGCGGCGACCGGCGACGATCCGAAAGCGGTGATGACCGAGCCGCCGATCGCCCGGCGCTTTCGCCCGGACAACGCCCACGGCCGGGCCTTCGACGATGCCTATCTGTTCTATCGCCGGCTCTACCCGGCGCTGCGCGCCGCCATGGCGGACTGACGCGGAACGCATTCGGGCGCGAGAACCTCCCGCGCCCGATCAAACGATCTGCTATTCGCGCATCGCGCCGGGGCCGGGCGTCGCGCCGGGCGGGCACTTGCCGAGGATGATCATGCCGAGGACCTCGTCCTTGGTGACGTCCTCGGTCCGTGCGCCGCCGACAATCTGGCCGTTTTTCATCACCACCACCCGGTCGGCGAGGTCGAAGACGTCGTGGATGTCGTGGCTGATCAGGAAGATGCCGATGCCGTCCTTCTTCAACTCCTTGATCAGTTCGCCGACCTGCGCGGTCTCCTGCGGCCCTAGCGCTGCGGTGGGCTCGTCCATGATCAGGATCTTGGCGTTGAACAGGATCGCCCGCGCGATGGCGACGGACTGGCGCTGACCGCCGGAGAGCGCCTTCACCGGTTCCTTGAAGCGCTGGAAGTTCGGGTTCAGCCGACCCATCACCTTGCGGGCCTCGGCCTCCATGGCGCCGTCGTCGAGCGTGCCCCAGGGGGTCAGGATCTCGCGGCCGAGAAACAGGTTCGCGGCGGCGTCGACATTGTCGGCCAGAGCCAGCGTCTGGTAGATCGTCTCGATGCCATAGGCCTTGGCGTCGCGGGGATTGGCGATGTTCGCCGGTTCGCCGCGCACGTGGATCTCCCCGGAATCGCGCTTGTAGGCGCCCGACAGGATCTTGATCAGCGTCGACTTGCCGGCGCCGTTATGGCCGAGCACCGCAACCACTTCGCCGGGATAGAGATCGATGGTCGCGCCGTCGACGGCGTGGATGCCGCCGAAGGCGATCGAGATGTCGCGCATGTCGACCAGCGGCGGACCGCTGCGGTCGACGGGGTCGCTGTGACCGGCGCCGTGGTCGTGGATGGACTGCTTGGTGGCGCTCATGCGGCCCTCCTGCGATAGACGGTGTCGATCCACACGGCGATGATCAGGACCACGCCGACGACGATCGACTGCAGCGGCGAATCCACGCCCAGAAGCACCATGCCCGACTGCAGCGACTGCATGACCAGCGCGCCGAGCATGGCGCCGATGATGGTGCCGGCACCACCGGCGAGCGAGGTGCCGCCGATGACCGCCGCGGCGATGACGTAGAGCTCGTCCAGCGTGCCCAGCGCATTGGTGGCGGCGTTGAGGCGGGCGGTGGAGATCGCCGCGCCGAGAGCGGCAAGGCCGCCCATCAGCATGAACACCTTCATCACCACCCAGCGGGTGTTGATGCCGGCAAGCTCGGCGGCTTCCGGGTTGCCACCGATGGCGAAGACGTAGCGGCCGAAGCGGGTGCGCTGGGTCACGAAGGTCATGACGATGCCGACGACGATGGCGATCAGCACCGGCACGGCGACGCCGTAGCCGATGTGCAGGCCGCCCTCCGGCACCTCGATGCCGGCGGCCTCGGCGTAGCGCCGGGCGATGGCGGACGGCCATTCATAGGCGTTGAGGACCAGCGCGGCGCCCAGGATGATGATGGTGGTGACGGCGGCGATCGTCACCTCCGCCCAGACCGGTCGCTGCGGGAAGCCGAAGCGCACCCGGCGCTTGCGGGCGAAGACCAGCGAGGCGATGACGGCGAGACAGGCGAGGATGGCGAGGATCCAAGTCCAGGTCTCGCCGAGCGAGCCGGTGGCGCCGCCACCCATCAGCCGGAAGGTGTCGTCGAGCGGGGCGACGGTGCGACCCGAGGTCAGCCACCAGGCGCCGCCGCGCCAGATCAGCAGGCCGCCCAGCGTGACGATGAAGGCCGGCACGCCCATGAAGGCGATGATGTAGCCCTGCAGGCCGCCAATCGCGACGCCGACCAGGATGCCGGCGGCGAGGGTGAGAAGCCAGGTGAAAGGGCTGTCGAAGCCGAGCATGCCGGGTAGGATGTTGGCCTGCAGCGCGGCCATGGCCATGCCGGTGAAGCCGAGGATCGAGCCGACCGAGAGGTCGATGTTGCGGGTGACGATGACCAGCACCATGCCGGTCGCCATGACCGCGATGGACGAGGTCTGGACGGTCAGGTTCCACAGGTTGCGCGGGGTCAGGAAGATGCCGCCGGACAGGACGTGGAAGACCAGCCAGATCACGAGGAGCGCGCCGACCATGCCCAGCATGCGGGTGTCGACCTCGGTGGCCCGGACAAATCGGGACAGGCCGCCTCCCGTCGACGCGCGGGCGCCGACGCTGGGTTCGGATGCCGACTGGCTCATGCTCGCCTCCCTGGCGCAATCACGCTGGTGCGGCGCCGGGCGGACAAATGGCCCGGGGCAAGGCGTTCAGCGCTGTCCTGTTGGAATGTTGCACCCGATCCGGCCGTGGGGGAAGCGCCGGGCCGATGACCGGGCGTTCGAGCAGGCCGTGCGGGTGAAGGGCCGCCCCCTGTTCGGGAGCGGCCGTTCTGTCGTCTGGCTTAGTCGCAGGCCGGAACCGAACCAGCGTCGACACCCTGGCAGACCACGTCCTTCGACACCCAGCCGGCGTCGATGATGGTGTCCAGATTGTCCTTGGTGATCGCCACCGGCTTCAGGAAGATCGCCTGCATCTCGGTGCCGTTCGGGCCACCGGAGAAGGCTTCCACACCCTCGACCTCGTTCATGGCCGTGCCGTCGGCAAGGTTCAGGGCGATCTCCGCGGCGCGCTTGCCGAGCTCGCGGGAATCCTTCCAGACCGAAACGGTCTGCGTGCCACGGGCGATGCGGTTGAGCGCCGCGAAGTCGGCATCCTGGCCGGAGACCGGCACGGAGCCGGCCAGACCCTGGGACTCCAGAGCCGCCACGGCGCCGCCGGCAGTGCCGTCGTTCGAGGCGACGACCGCGTCGACCTCGTTGTTGTTGGCGGTCAGGATCTGTTCCATGTTCTGCTGGGCGTTGGCGGGCAGCCAGCCGTCCGTATAGGCCTCGCCGACATTCTTGATCTTGCCGGAATCGATGGCTTCCTGGAGCACTTCCATCTGGCCCGAGAACAGGAAGTCGGCGTTCGGATCGGCCGAGGAGCCCTTGATGAAGGCGTAATTGCCTTCCGGCTGGGCCTTCTGGACTTCGCGCGCCTGGATGCGACCGACTTCCTTGTTGTCGAAGGTCAGGTAGAAGGCGTCCGGGTTCTCGATCAGGCGGTCATAGCCGACGACCGGGATGCCGTTGTTGACGGCGGCCTGCACGGCCGGGCCGATGGCGGCAGAATCCTGCGCCAGGATGATCAGCGCGTCGGCGCCCTGCGAGATCAGCGACTCCACGTCGGTGAGCTGCTTGGAGGCCGACGACTGGGCATCCGCCGAAATGTAGGTGGCGCCGGCTGCTTCCAGCGCGGACTTGATGGCTGCCTCGTCGGTCTTCCAGCGCTCTTCCTGGAAGTTGGACCAGGACACGCCGACGGTCTTGCCGTCCTGCGCGGCGGCCGATCCGGCGGCAGCCATCGAGAACACCGCGCCAGCCAGCGCGAGCTTCAGAAACTTCATGATTTTCCTCCCGGCGCCACGGCGCCCGCTTTCCGGTCCCCGGCCCACATCCCGGCCGTCGAGACTTTTTCCAAGCCTCGGAAAAAATCGTGACAGCAATTTTCAGGCGTGTCAACATGACAATAGGGCTATGGCTATCCGCCGAGGAGGGCGGCCGTCCTAGGCCGGGGGAGGAACCAGGGATCATGCTCGCCAAGACCGATGCGGATGCCGTGCGCGTACACAATCGCCGCGCGGTCATCGATCATCTCAGACGCACCGGGATCGCCACCCGCAAGGCGATCAGCGCGGCCACCGGCCTGTCGGTGTCGGCGGCGTCCGCAATCACCACCGGCATGTTGCGTGCCGACCTCATCGTCGAGGTCGACGAGGACGAACGCGCCTCGCGCCGCGGCCGGCCCGGCAAGAGCCTCGGCCTGCAGGGGGCGGCGGCCACCGTCGCCACCGCCAAGATCGCGGTCGGCGAATTGTCCGTGCGCCTGTGCGACTATCGCGGTGCGACCCTCGGTGCGGCCTCCTGCGAACGCGACATCGCCGATCTCGACCAGGACGGCCTGGTGACGCTGCTGGTGGAACTGCTGCGCGAAGCGGAGACGGCGAGCCCCGGTGCGCCGCCGGCCCGGCAGATCGTCCTGGCGGTGCAGGGCAAGACCGACAGCAATGCCCGGCGCATCCTGTGGTCGCCGACGCTGAAGGCGCGCAATCTGGAGATCGCCGGCCCGCTGTCGGCGCTGACCGGTGCCGAGGTCGGTGTCTTCAACGACTGCTCGCTGATGCCCGAGGCGTTCCGCTGGAAACCCGACTTCGTCGGTCGCGACTTTGCCACCCTGTTCATCGGCTTCGGTGTCGGCATGGGCCTGCGGCTCGGGGGCAGCACCTTTCAGGGCCAACGCTCCTCGGCGGTGGAGTTCGGCCATATCAACCACATTCCCGGCGGCGCGCTCTGCCGCTGCGGCAATCGTGGCTGCGTGGAAGCCTATGCCGGCGACTATGCGATCTGGCGCCGGGCCTACGGGCGGACCGACGAAATCCCGACCCGGCGGATTTCCGACGAGGACATGCACCGGCTGGCGGCGCTCGCCCGCTCCGGCGATACCGCCGCGCTGGCGGCCTTCGAGGAGGCGGGCACGGCGATCGGCTACAGTCTCGGGCGCATGTTCACGCTGATCGACCCGCTGCCGATCGTGGTCACCGGCGCCGGGGCCCATGCCATGGACCTTCTGGAGCCGACGATCCGTGCCGGCATCGGCGACAGCGCCATCGACGGCGTCGGCGTCGACACGCCCTTCTCGCGGGTCGAGGACGTGGACGAACTGGTGTTCGAGGCGGCCGCGGCCAAGGCGCTGGCGGCGGTGGACGGCGAGTTCGCCGGAGCCGGCGGCGCCGAGACGAGGGAGGCGGCCTGTTGCGACATCGTCCTGCGATCCTCGCGATGATCCTCCTCGGCTCGCTGGGCGGACCGCTCGCACCGGCGATGGCGCAGGAGCCGACCTGGAGCGAGCGCGCGATCCGCCAGCGGATCGACCCTGCGACCCTGGCCGGGCCCCTGTCCGCCGAGGCCCTCGCAGAGCTGACCGAACAGGGCCGCGCACTGTTCGAAGCGCGCTTCACCATTCTCGACGGGGCGGGGCGGCCGAATGCGACCCAGGCGATCGTGCCGACCCGCAGCCGGCGCCCGGCCGAGCACGCCTTCCAGCGCCTCGCCGGACCCGACGCCAATGCCTGCTCCTCCTGCCACAACGAACCGGTCGCCGGAGGCGCCGGTGGCTTCGTCGCCAATGCCTTCGTGTCGGAAGGCTTCGAGAGCGCCGAGTTCGACACGCTCGATCCGCAATTTTCCAACGAGCGCGGCACAAATCATCTGTTCGGCGCCGGGCTGATCGAGCTTCTGGCGCGGGAAATGACCGTCGATCTGACGGCGGCGCGGGCCGAGGCGCTGAAGGAAGCCCGCGCGAGCGGCACGGAAGTCCGCCGGAACCTGACGTCGAAGGGCGTCGACTTCGGACGTATCACCGCGCTGCCCGACGGATCGGTGGACCTCGGCGAACTCGACGGCGTCGACGACGACCTCGTGGTGCGCCCCTTCACCCAGAAGGGGGTGATGACCTCGCTGCGCCAGTTCACCGTCAATGCGCTCAACCAGCATCACGGCATGCAACCGGACGAGCGCTGGGGTACGCGCTGGACCGGCACCGCGGATTTCGATGGCGACGGGCACGATGACGAGATCGGTGCCGGCGAGGTCTCGGCCCTGGTCGCCTGGCAGGCGACATTGCCTGCGCCGCGCGAGATCGCGCCGCAGGATGCCGCGTGGCGTAAGGCCGCCGCTCGGGGACGCGACGTCTTCTCCGAACTCAGGTGCACGAGCTGCCATCGCCCGTCACTACCGCTGGACAGCCTCGATTTCGCCGATCCCGGTCCGGTCGATACCGCCGGGACCCTGCGCACCGGCGATGTCGAGACGCCGGCCGTCTACGACCTTGCCCTGACCGAGTGGGCCGGGCACCTGCCGCGCGACGCCGAGGGGCGGGTGCTGGTGCCGCTGTTCGGCGATCTGAAGCGCCACCGCATCGCCGACACCCGCACCGCCGATCTCGGCAACGAGACGCTGGCCCAGCGCTTCGTCGAGCGTGACGTCTTCATGACCGCCGAGCTCTGGGGGCTGGCCGACACGGCGCCCTACGGCCATCGCGGCGACATGACCACGCTGGACGAGGTGATCCGCGCCCATGGCGGCGCGGCAAGCGAAAGCGCGGCGGGCTATAAGGACGTGACCGAGGCCGACCGCTCGGCGCTGATTGCCTGGCTGAAGACCTTGAGGATCACGCCATGACCGCGCTCCAAAACCCGGCTCGCAGCGGCGATCTCCGCGTGATCGGCGCGGCCCTTGTGCTGCTGGCTTCGGCGGGCCTTGCCCATGCGGAGGTGCCATTGCCGTTTGCCGGCGACACGCCGCTCTTTCAGGAGGAAGCCGTGGCGGCGGGCATTGCGCACAGCTATGGCGGGCCGTGGGAGTTCTTCGTCGGCGGCGGCGGCGCGGCCTTCGACTGCAATGGCGACCGCTTTCCCGACCTGTTTCTGGCGGGCGGCAAGGGCGAGGCGGGTTTCTACGCCAACCGTTCGCAGGCGGGCGGGCCGCTGGCCTTCGAGAAACTGGCGCAGGACATCGACCCGAAGGATCTCGCCAATGTGACCGGCGCCTATCCGCTGGATATCGATCAGGACGGCCACGAGGATCTGGTGCTGTTGCGGGTCGGTGCGAACCTGCTTCTGAAAGGCGGGCCGGAATGCCGCTTCGAGAAGGCGAATTTCGACTGGAAGTTCGATGGCGGACGGGCCTGGACCACGGCCTTCTCGGCCATCGTCGAGCCGGGCGCGACCTATCCGACACTGGCCTTCGGCAATTACGTCGACCGCGCCGCGCCGGGCTCGCCCTGGGGCACCTGCGCCGACAACGTGCTGCTGCGTCCCCGCGAGGGAGCCGACGGACGGCCGGACTATTCCGAGCCGACGGCGCTCGCTCCCGGTTTCTGCGCCCTGTCGATGCTGTTCACCGACTGGAACCGCTCCGGCCAGCCGTCGCTGCGGATCACCAATGACCGGCAATATTACCGCGGCGGCGAGGAGCAGCTGTGGCGGGTCGAGCCGGGCCGGGCGCCGCGTCCCTATCGCAAGGCCGACGGCTGGCAGCATCTGACCATCTGGGGCATGGGCATCGCCGAGGGCGACGTGGATGGCGACGGCTATCCCGAATATGCCCTGACCTCGATGGGGGACACCAAGCTGCAATTTCTCGACCGGGAGTTCGAGGACGCGCCGACCTATCGCGACGAGGCCTTCGAGCGGCGGGCGACGGCGCACCGGCCCTATACCGGCGATCAGGGCCGGCCTTCGACCGGCTGGCATGCGGGTTTCGCCGATTTCAACAACGATACGGCGCTCGATCTCTTCATCGCCAAGGGCAATGTCGAGGCGATGCAGGATTTCGCCGCCTACGATCCGGACAATCTCCTGATGGGCGGTTTCGACGGCCGCTTCACCGAGCGCGGCGAGGCGGCGGGCCTGGCCCTGCCGACCAAGGGGCGCGGCGCCTTGCTCACCGACTTCAATCTCGACGGCGCCGAGGACATTCTGGTGATCAATCGCGGCGGGCCGGCCAGCCTCTTCCGCAATCTCGGCGGAAAGAGCGATTTCGGCACGCGGCCGCTGGGCAATTTTCTGGAGGTCGCACTCAGCCAGAAAGGGGGCAACCGTGCGGCGCTCGGGGCCAAGCTGTCGGTCAAGATCGGCACGGTCTCCCTCAACCGGACGATCCAGGTCGGCGGGGGCCACGCCTCGGGCACCTCCGGCTTCGTCCATCTGGGGCTCGGCACGGCCGAACGGGCGGAGATCCGCGTGCAATGGCCGGATGGCGAATGGAGCCATCCCTACCGGGTCTTCGCCAACAATTTCGTGCTGATCGAGCGCGACAAGCCGGCGGCGCGATACTGGTATCCGGATGCCGACCGGCCGGCCTTCTCGCCGGCGACCACCGCGGCAGCGCAGCGTTAGCCGCCTGGATCGCCGCGCCTGAGGCGATCGGACGCGGTTTCGTGATGCAACGGTCATCGAACGGTCGCGTTTTCCGCCCCTCATGCGGACGCTCTTGTGCGGCGCGTGGTCCGCAAGGTTGGCCGAGACATTCATCGTCATTCGAGGTGCGAGACGTGCTGCGCGAACCCCAAGGCGGCGGCGACATCCGCGAGATGGTCGAGACAGGCCGCGTGGCGGCGCCGGAAGCCGCGCCGCCGGTCATCGAGACGGCAGGCTGGCCGATTGCCCTGCGTCGCTGGTTCGTCGCCGCGCTGAATCTGGCGACAATTGTCGGGCTCGCCGCGGGCGTGACACTGATCCTGTCCGGCGACGGGATCGATGCCCTCGAAGCCGTCATCCTCGCCGGTTTCGCGCTGGCGACGCCCTGGACGGTGCTGGGCTTCTGGAACGCGGTGATCGGTCTCGTCCTGCTGCATGGACCCGCGGATCCGGCGGCCAGCGTCTATCCGTTCTTCGAGGCCGGACCCGCAGGGCGCCCGGCGCGGCTGGCCAGCCGCACCGCCATCGTCATGACCTTGCGCAACGAGGCGCCGGAGCCGAGCTTCGAGCGGCTGGAGGCCATGCGCCGCAGCCTCGCCAAGACGGGGCTTGCCGATCATTTCCGCTTCTTCATCCTCAGCGACACCGACGACGCCGAGATCGGGCAGCGTGAAGAGGCGGCATTCGAGGGCTTTACGGCCATCTTCGCGCCGGGCCACGAGCCGGTCTATCGCCGCCGTCGCGACAATGCCGGCTACAAGGCGGGCAACATCGCCGCGTTCCTCGCCGACGAGGGAGCGGCGTATGATTATTTCCTGCCGCTCGATTCGGACAGCGTCATGGCCGGCGACGTCATCGTGCGCATGGTGGCGGCGATGGAGCGGCATCCGCGGCTCGGCATCCTGCAGAGCCTCGTCGTCGGCATGCCGGCGAACAGCGGTTTTGCGCGGATCTTCCAGTTCGGCATGCGTCACGGCATGCGCTCCTTCACCATGGGGGCGGCCTGGTGGAACGCCGATTGCGGACCCTATTGGGGGCATAATGCCGTCATCCGGACGGCGGCGTTCCGGGCTCATTGCAAGTTGCCGAACCTGCCGGGACGGCCGCCGCTCGGCGGTCCGGTGCTCAGCCACGACCAGCTCGAGGCGGCCTACATGCGGCGCGCCGGCTACGAGGTCCGGGTGATCCCGGTCGAGACCCGCAGCTACGAGACCAATCCGCCGACCCTGCCGGACTTCGCCAAGCGGGACCTGCGCTGGTGCCAGGGCAACATGCAGTACTGGCGGTTCCTGTTCACGCCCGGCCTCGCGCCCCTCAGCCGCTTCCAGATCCTGCAGGCGATCCTGATGTACATGGCGCCGCCGGCCTGGCTGGCGATGACGATCGCGGCCTGTGCCAAGGCCGTGACCGGGACCTTCGACGCCCGCTATGTCGAGCTCGGCCTAGGGCTGTTTGCGGTGATCTTCTTCCTGAGCATCTCGCCCAAGCTTGCCGGCGCGCTGGACGTGGTACTGACCCGCGGCGCCGTGCGCTCCTATGGCGGGCCGCTGCGCTTCGCCGTCTCGACCCTCGTCGAGATCCTGATGTCCATGCTGATGGCGCCGGTCGTCGCGGTCTATGTGACGATCTTCCTGGCGGGGCTGCCCTTTGGGCGCTCGGTGACCTGGAGCGGCCAGAACCGCGACGTGCTGGGCGTCGGTTGGGGATCGGCGATCCGGGCAATGTGGCCGCAGACCCTGTTCGGCGGCGTGATGGCGGTCACGCTGTTCGCCGCCGCGCCTCTGGCGCTGGTCTGGTCGCTGCCCTTCGTTGCCGGCCTCCTCGTGGCGATCCCCTTCACCGTCGTCACCGCCATGCCGGTCCTCGGCCGCGTCCTGTCGCGTGCCGGCCTGTTTGCCGTGCCGGAGGAATCCGCGCTGCCGATGGTGCTGAAGGATCTGGTGCCGGCGACCGCGCGGCGCTGGCGGCGTCCCGTCGCCGGTGAGGCCGTCCGCAACGCCTATGCCGCGCCGGTACCAATCCGGATCGACGCGGACATCGGCAGCCGCTGATGGGCGGACGCGGCGTCGGCAGCTTCCGGGGCTGGTCGGGCATTCTGCGCAGCCTCGCCATCTATCACGGCGACCGCCGGCATCTGTGCAGTCTTGCAGCCTTCTACGGCGATTTGATCAGGCCGGGCGATCTGGTCTTCGACATCGGTGCCCATGTCGGCGACCGGACCCGGGTCCTGCACGGTCTGGGCGCGCGGGTGGTGGCTGTCGAGCCCCAGCCGAGGCTGGCCGCGCTGCTGCGGCTGGCCTTCGGCTGGCGCCGTCGCATCGACATCGTGCAGGCGGCCGTTTCCGATGCGCCGGGCGAGATACAGCTGCATGTGAACAGCGCCAATCCGACCGTCACGACCGGGTCGGACGCGCTGGTCGCGGCCGCTGCAAGCGGGACCGGCTGGCGCGATCAGGTCTGGGACGGGGCGGTCACCGTGCCGGCAATGACGCTCGACGATCTGATTGCCGCCCATGGCCGGCCGGCCTTCATCAAGATCGACGTGGAGGGACTGGAGGACCGGGTGCTTGCCGGGCTGAGCGCCCCGGTGCCGATCCTCTCCTTCGAGTTCACGACCTTGCAGCGGGACGTCGCGCTGGCCGCGCTGTCCCGGGCGCGGGCCCTCGGCTATTGCCGGTTTCGCCTGTCGATCGGAGAAAGCCATGCCTGGGAAACGCCGGCGGGCGACACCGCCGCGGCGATGGCCGCGCATCTGTCACGCCTGCCGGAGGCGGCGAATTCCGGCGACGTCTATTGCTTCCTCGATCCCGGCTGACGTGGCGCAATCGACCTGCGGTCAGCCGCCGAACAGGCGATCGACGGCCAGGAGATGGCCGCCGCGTTCGGCCTTGGTGCGCAGGTAGCGGCGGTTTTCGACCGTCACGGTGCCGGTGACCGGGGTGCGGTCCGCCACGTCGATGCCGCAGGCCCTCAGATAGGCCACTTTGAGCGGGTTGTTGGTGAGAAGGTCGATGCGCTTGATGTCGAGGCCGTCGAGCATGGCGGCGGCGGTCTCGTAGCGGCGTTCGTCGGCCCCGAAGCCCAGCTCCGCATCGGCGTCGATCGTGTCGAGGCCTTCGGCCTGCAGGCCGTAAGCGCGCATCTTGGATGCGATGCCGGTGCCGCGCCCTTCCTGGTCGAGATACAGCAGCACGCCGCCGCCGCGCGCTTCCAGCGTCTTCAGGCCGTTGCGCAGCTGGTCGCCGCAATCGCATTTCAGCGAACCGAAGAGGTCGCCGGTGATGCAGGACGAGTGGACCCGCACCGGCACCGGAAAGGCGCGGTCCGGCTGGCCGACCACGATGGCGATCTGGTCGCGCTGGGCAAAGCCGCCGCGGAACACGACGAAGCGCGCCTCCTTGATCCCCGCCAGCGGCACGGCCGTCTCGGCCACCACCTCGAAGCGACGCGAGGTCGCGGCGAGCGCCACGGCGATGTCGCCAACCCCGATGGTCGCGCAGTCGGCGAAGATCGGATCGTCCGCGGCGATCGACGCGCAGACGATGGCCGGCAGCAGCAGCGCCAGGCGGGCGACGCCGGCAGCCTCGCCGGCCAGGGAGCTGGCCGGTTGCCAACCGTCGGGCGGAACGGCGCCGCGCAAATAGCCCAGGTGACAGGCGGTGTCGAAGTCCAAGCCGTCAATGCCGATCATGGCGCCATCCGGCGCATCGATGGCAAGGACGCTGGCGCGCTGCGGCGTCAGATAGAGCTGCAGACGGTCGCCCAGCAAATCTGACAGGTCGCGGAAGCCGGCGGGCGTCGCGGTGTCGAGCGTCAGCGCGACCAGTGCCGCACCGTCGTCGCCGACAATCCGGATCGGCCGTCCGAAGCGCAGTTCCGCCGCCGCGCGCTCGCAGCGGATCGCCGCATCGGGACCGAAGGACGCCAGCGACACATGTGCCGGGTCCGCCGCTGACGCGTTGGTGTGGATGGTCATCCTACCCGCTCGTTCTGGCCCCTTCGCGGACCGTTCGCGTTGCTTCGACCGGAACCCGATCGCTGGCACCCTATGTCGGGTCGATGGGGAAAATCCCCAGCGCCCGATATGGGATAGATCGTCACCCCTTGCGAAACGGCCGCGCCGCCACAGTCCTGTTGACCGGGCCACACGGGGATTTAGTTCCTCTCTCCAGATTCACCAGTCCCGCCGGCGCTGCGCGGCCTTGGCTGCAAATTCAGCCACTTGTGCCACATCCCGGCCCGTCGTTGTCGGTGTGCGCAGCGCGGGGGACGCCGACATCGCTGCCGCCGGCCAGCGACGATCGATCGAAAGGCGACTGTTACCATGACGACCATATGTCGCGCTCTCTGGCTCGAGGGGCCGGATCGACCGAGGCTGCGCGTGGAAGACCTCGGTGCGCTCGCTGCGGGATCGGTCGAGATCGCCAGCCGGTTCGGGGCGATCAGTCGCGGCACCGAGGCGCTGGTGGCGGCGGGGCGCGTGCCGGACAGCGAGCATGAGCGGATGCGCGCGCCTCTCCAGGCGGGTGATTTTCCGTTTCCGGTGAAATACGGCTATTCGACCGTCGGCGAGATCGTTGCCGGTCCGCCCGAACGGCTCGGCCAGACGGTGTTCTGCCTGCATCCGCACCAGGACCGGTTCCAGGCGCCCGCCGCGATGGCCGTTCCGGTTCCCGACGATGTGCCGGCGGAACGGGTGGTGCTCGCGGCCAACATGGAAACTGCGCTCAACGTGGTCTGGGACGCGCGGATCGCGCCCGGCGACCGGGTTGCCGTCGTCGGCGGCGGCCTCGTCGGCCTGCTGGTCGCCTGGCTGGCCGCCCGCATTCCCGGCACCGACACCTGCCTCGTCGATATGAACCCCGAGCGAGCCACCATCGCGCAGACGCTCGGCTGTCGCTTCGCCTCCCCGGAGGAGGCGCCGGCCGATTGCGACGTGGTCGTCCACGCCTCCGCCAGCGAAGCAGGGCTTGCGACCGCCATCGAAGCGGCTGGCTTCGAGGCGCGGATCGTCGAGCTGAGCTGGTATGGCGACCGCCCGGTCAGCGTGCCTCTGGGCGGGACATTCCACAGTCGCCGTCTGCAGATCGTCGCCTCGCAGGTCGGCCATGTGCCGCCCGAGCGCCGGGCCCGGTGGAGCCTCGGCCGCCGGCTGGCCACGGCCCTGGCGATGCTCGCCGATCCACGCCTCGACGGTCTCGTCTCCGGCGAGACCCGTTTCGCCGACCTGCCCGGGCGCTATGGCGGCATCCTCGCCGACCCGGCGACACTGTGCCATCGCATCCGCTACGACTGAATTCCCATCCGACCGCTTCCCGAAAGGATCTGCCCATGTTCGCCGTCGAAGTCCGCGACCACATGATGATCGCCCACAGCCTGCCGCGTCCGGTCTTCGGGCCGGCGCAGGGCATGCACGGCGCGACCTTCGTCGTCGACGCGGCATTCTTCACCGACAGTCTCGACGAGGATGGCCTTGCCATCGATATCGGCCTGGCAACCGAGATCCTCGCCGGCGTCGTCAAGCCGTTGAACTACCAGAACCTCGACGAACTCGAGATCTTCGCCGGCAAGGTGACGACCACGGAATTCCTCGCCAAGCATCTCTTCGACGCGATCGCCGAGAAGATCGCCGCCGGGGAGCTCGGCGACGGCGGGGCCCGGGTGAAGCGCCTGAAGATCCAGCTGCACGAATCCCACGTGGCGCGCGCCTGGTACGAGGCCGATCTTTGATCGGAACGCTGTATTTCGCGATTCCCGGCAATCTGGCGACCCGCAGCGGCGGCTATGGCTATGACCGCCGGATGATCGCCGAACTCGGTGCCCTCGGCTGGCAGGTCGAACATCTGCCGCTGCCGGACGGCTTTCCGCAGCCGGACGCAGCGGCCCTTGCCGAGACGGCGCACCTCTTGGCCGGATTGCCGGACGGGGCACTGGTGCTGGTCGACGGGCTGGCCTTCGGGGCAATGCCGGAGATTGCCGCGGCCGAGGCCGAACGCCTGCGTCTCGTGGCGCTGGTCCATCATCCGCTGGCGCTGGAAACCGGGCTCGATCCCGCGACGGCCGCCTGGCTGGCGGCAAGCGAGCGGCGCGCCTTGGGCTTCGCGCGGAAGTTGGTGACGACCAGTCCGAACACGGCGCGGGAGCTCGTCGCCAACTTCGCCGTCGCCGACGACCGGCTGGCCGTCGTGGTGCCCGGCACCGAGGCGGCCGTGCGGGCGCAAGGCAGCGGTGACGTTCCAACGATCCTGGCGGTTGGCAGCCTGATTGCCCGCAAGGATCATGCGACCCTGGTGGATGCGCTGGCCCGCATCCGAGACCTTTTCTGGCACTGCCGGGTCATCGGCGACGAGACTGCTGATCCGGCAACGGCCGAGGCCTTGAGGTTCCGGATCGCCGAGCTGGAGCTTGGCGACCGGATCACCCTGTGCGGCGCGAGCGACGCGATCGACCGTGAGTATGCCGCGGCCGACATCTTCGCTCTGGCGAGCCGCTACGAGGGTTATGGCATGGTGTTCGCCGAGGCGCTGGCGCACGGCCTGCCGATCGTCGGCTGTGCGGGCGGGGCGGTGCCCGAGGTCGTGCCGGAGACGGCCGGCATGCTGGTTCCGCCGGGCGATGTCGGCGGCATCGCCGAGGCGCTGCGCCTGCTCTTGAGCCAGCCCGAGCGACGCCGTGCGATGGGCGACGCGGCCTGTGCGGCCGGACGGGCGCTGCCGTCATGGCGCCAGAGCGCTGGGACACTTTCACGGATTCTGACAAAGGCCATGGCATGAGCGACTTCGACACGAATTGGCTCGATCTTCGCGAACCCGCCGACGGGGCCGCGCGGGACGCGGAGTTGCTTGAGGGCGCTGTCGCCTGGCTTGAAGCGGCCGGCGACGCTCCGCTCGCCGTCGATCTCGGCTGTGGTACCGGCTCGACCCTGCGCGCAATGTCACCCCACGCGCCGCACCTGCGCTGGCGGCTGGTGGACAACGATGCCGCGCTCCTGGCCGAAGCCGGGCGACGGCTTGCGGCCACTGAGAATGTCGAGACCGTGCAGGCCGATCTGACAGATCTCGATGCTCTTGATCTGTCCGGCGTCCGGCTGGTCACGGCGTCCGCGTTGTTCGATCTCGCCTCGCGCGGTTTCGTCGAGCGGCTGGCCGACCGGCTCGTCGCCGAACGAGCCGGGCTTTATGCCGCGCTCAGCTATGACGGCAGCGTCGCCTGGAGCGAGGAACATCGGCTCGACGCGGCGGTGGTGGCGGCCTTCAACGGCCATCAGCGCGGCGACAAGGGGCTGGGCGCGGCGCTCGGACCGGATGCGGGACCGGCCCTTGCCGATGCCTTTGCGGCGCGCGGCTACGCCGTGCGCACAGCGCCCTCGCCATGGCGTCTCGGCGCGGATGAGGCGCCACTGCGGCGGCTCTTCGATGCCGGCATGGCGGATGCGGTGGCGGAAACCGGCGCGATCGCGACGCCGGACCTTGCCGGATGGCGACAGATGCGGATGGAGAATGCCGGACGCGGCACCTGCCGCGTCGGCCATCTCGATGTGCTGGCGCTGCCGCGCTAGCCGGCGGCGTCAGATCATCCGGTGGAGCGTCGCGTCGCGGCGCAGGATGTGGTGGTGCAGGACGCCGCCCATATGCAGCACGAACAAGGCGAGGATCGACCAGGCCAGGATTTCGTGCACCTGCATCAGGATCGGCGCGAGATCGTCGGATTTGCCGACCGGACTCCAGACCGTGCCGAGGCCGAACCAGTCGAGCGGAAAGCCGAAGGCGTTGGTGGCGAGGAAGCCGACGATCGGCTGGACGATCAGGACGACATAGAGAAGCCCGTGGACGAGATTGGCGATGCGCGCCTGCCAGACCGGCATCGGTGGATGCGGCGGCGGCGGGTAGAGCAGCCGCAGGGCCATGCGCGCCAGCATCAGCCAGAGGATCAGGAAGCCGAGCGATTCGTGGAAGAAGTAGAAGCCGGTCTTGGCGTCGTCCTTGACCACGCTGATCACCGCGCCGAGTGGCCACACCGCCAGGACGAGAACCGCGACGGCCCAGTGCATCAGCCGCGAGGCGACCGGGTAGGCGAGGGGGTGGGATGCGATCCTGTCCTGCATTGTCATTCTGGCTCGACCTCCGGCTCGGGACCCTACCCTAGGTCAGGTCGGTGACTTCCAGAAGTCCGACCGGCCGGCGCGCCGTCAGTCGCCGATCGCCCTGGCAGTGGCGAGAGAGACGGACTTGATCTGGGCAAAGACGCTGTCGCCGGGCGCCAGCGACAGGCGGCGCGCCGAGCGGCGGGTGACCTTGGCGACGAAGCTGAGCTGTTCGGCCCCCTCCAGCGCCAGAAATACCGAGTAATCGGCGGCACTGGCCGGCTCGATCGCAAGGATGCGCACCTTCAGCGTGTTGGAGATGGTCGACAGGGTCGGGATCTCGCGCGACAGGCTGACGTCGCGGGCCTCGATGCGCAGGCGCCGCGCCGCGCCGACATCGTGCGGGCCGCTGCCGTCGACGAAGACCGGCTGGCCGCCGAGGTCGAGTTCGGTGAGGGCGTCTTCGGTGTGGTAGGCGACCACCCGGGCCGGTAGCACCGCCGCGGCATGGGGATCGCGCACGAAGCCGAGGCCGGAATCGGTGAGCGCCGCATTGAGCCCGCCGGCGGCCTGGACCCGGCCTTTTTCGATCACCACGATCCGGTCGGCCAGCCGTTCCACCTCGGCGATGTCGTGGCTGACATAGAGGACGGGGATGGCGAGTTCGGCCTGCAGCGCCTCGAAATAGGGGAGGATCTCGTCCTTGGCGAAGCGGTCGAGGGCCGACAGCGGCTCGTCCATCAGCAGCAGCTTCGGCCGGGACAGGATGGCGCGGCCGAGCGCGACCCGCTGGCGTTCGCCGCCCGACAGGCCGGCCGGCGCGCGGGCGAGCAGCGGTCCTAGCCCGAGGAGCTCGACGATCTCGGCGTGATGGGCGGCATCGACGCCGCCGGGGCTGCGGCGAGCGCCATAGACGAGGTTCTTCGCCACGGTCAGATGCGCAAACAGGCTGGCTTCCTGGAAGACATAGCCGACGGCCCGCCGGTGGGGCGGGCGAAAGCTCGCGGCGTCCTGCCAGATCTCGTCGCCGACGGTGATGCGGCCGTCGAAGGCGGCCAGCCCGGCGACGCCGCGCAGCACGGAGGTCTTGCCGGAGCCGGACGGGCCGAACAGCGCCGTCACGCCGGTCGCCGGCGCCGCGAAGGCGATGTCGAGCGCGAAGGCGCCGAGACGGCCCGCCAGAGCGACGGAGAGGCCGGCCGGCCCGGTTTCGGCCTCGGCGTTCACGGCTGGGGCTGGCCGATGCGGCGGCCGAACAGGGTCATCGCAAGGATGACGAGGAAGGAGAAGACAAGCATGCCGCCGGCCAGGACATGGGCTTCGGCCCAGTGCAGGGTCTCGACATAGTCGTAGATCGCCACCGATAGCACCTTGGTCTCGCCCGGAATGCTGCCGCCGATCATCAGGACGACGCCGAACTCGCCGACCGTATGGGCAAAACCCAGCACCGCGCCGGTAAGAAAGCCGGGCAGCGCCAGGGGCAGGGCGATGGTCCTGAAACGATCGAGGGGCGAGGCCCTGAGGGTGGCCGCGACCTCCAGCGGCCGGTCGCCGATCGCCTCGAAGGCGTTGCGGATCGGCTGGACGACGAAGGGCATGGAATAGATCACCGACCCGATCACCAGCCCCTCGAAACTGAAGGCGAGTGTGCGCAGGCCGAGGAGGCCGCCGAGCCCCTCCGGCCCCAGCGCGATCAGCAGATAGAAGCCGAGGACGGTCGGTGGCAGCACCAGCGGCAGGGCGACGAGGGTGCCGACGATCTCCTTCCAACGCGCCGTCGAGCGCGCCAGCCACCAGGCCAGCGGCGTGCCGAGGATGAGCAGGATCAGCGTCGTCGCCGCGGCGAGCCGGATGGTCAGGAGGATCGGGGTCCAGATGTCGCCGCCATCGAACATCGGCCGTCAGGCTCCGGTCTCGTAGCCATAGCGGCGGATGATGGCGGCCGCTTCCTGGCTCTTCAGGAAATCCAGAAAGGCCTTGGCCGCGGCGCTGTTTCGGCCTGCTTCGAGGAGCACGGCGTCCTGGTCGATCGGGGCGTGCAGCTCTGCCGGAACCGTCCAGTGCGAACCGCCCGGCTTGCCGGCCACTTGCGACAGCGCGACGAGCCCGAGCTCGGCATTGCCGGTCGCGACGAACTGGTAGGCCTGGGCGATGCTGGTGCCCTGCACGAGCTTTGGCCGAACCGCCTCGTAGAGCCCGAGCGCCTGCAGCACGGCCACGGCCGCTGCGCCATAGGGGGCGGTGGCGGGGTTGGCGATGGCCAGCCGGTCGAAGGCGCCCTCGGTCAGTGTGGCCTTGCCCGTCACGCGGGACGGCTCGGCGCTGTAAAGGACCAGGCGGCCGGTGGCGTAGGTGAAGCGGCTGCCGGCGACGGCGAGGCCCTCGGCGATGGCTTTCGCCGGTCGCTCGGCATCGGCGGCGAGGAACACCTCATAGGGCGCGCCCTGGGAGATCTGGGTGTAGAGCGTGCCGGTCGAGCCGAAGCTGAGTTCGGCAGTGTCGCCGGTCGCGGCCGTAAAGGCGGCGGCGATCTCCTGCGCGGCCTCGGTGAAGTTCGCGGCCACGGCCACCCGCGTCGAGGCCGCCAAGGAGGGGGACACCGCGATGGTCAGCGCGGTCAGCAGTACCGCGCTCTGGGCAAGCCAACGCGATGCGATACGACGGGTCGCGCCGCCGGCACGTGGGGCGTCGGTCAGCCCGAAACTGCCGTGACGGGGCATCTGGCGTGGCCGGTGCGGTCTTATGGCTTGAGCTCCGCCATTGCGCGCTCGACTTCCGCCGCTGTCGGCATGGCCGACTGGGCGCCGAGCTTGCGGCAGGCGAGGGAGGCGGCGACCGCGGCGCGTTCGGCAGCGTCGTCCGGCGCACGCCCTTCGGACAGGCCCACGGCGAAGACGCCGACGAAGGTGTCGCCTGCGCCGGTGGTGTCGACGATCTCGACGCTCATTGCCGGGATGGAGCGCACCGGACGGTTCCTGTCGGCGATGATCAGGCCGCGCGATCCGCGCGTCGCGATGACGGCGAGGTCCAGACGTTCGGACAGGGTACGCGCCCGCTCGGAGGCGTTGCCGCTCTCTATGGCGCAGATGGCGGCGGCGGCGCGCAATTCGCTTTCGTTGACGACCAGCACGTCGGCCAGTTCCATCAGCTGCAGCATGCCCGCCTCGTCGAGATCCGGCGGCACGGGCGCGAGATTGACCACGGTGCGGGCGCCGGCATCCCGCGCGGCTCTTGCGGCCGCGACGCATTCGGCCAGCGGAATCTCCATCTGCAGGACGAGGATGCTCTGCGGGCCGAGCCGTCCGGGCGCCAGCGCGCCGGCGGTCACGCAGCCATTGGCGCCGCTGGCGACGGTGATGGCGTTCTCGCCCGCCGCGTCGATCGAGATGAAGGCGCAGCCGGTGCGCTCGGCTGCGGTCTGCAGCCCGCCGACATCGATGCCCTCGCCGCGCAGATTGTCGGCCACCGCCTGGCCGAGAACGTCGTCGCCGACCGCGCCGACCATGGCGACCCTGTTGCCGCCGCCGCTCATGCGCGCCGCCGCGACCGCCTGGTTGGCGCCCTTGCCGCCGAACAGCTGCTCGTAGCGCGGCGCGAGCACGGTCTCGCCGGGCCGGGCGATGCTCGCCACCCGGCAGACGAGATCGACATTCAGCGAGCCGAAGACGAGAACGTCGGCCGGCGTCGTCTCGTCAGTGTCGGCCATCAATGGGGTCTCCTCTGGGGGGCGTGGGCTGCCGGTCTGCGGCCAAGCCAGCCGTCATCTGATCGCGCTTGTCGCCGATCCGCGTCAGCGGCTCAAGACACGTCCCTATCCGCGTCGGGATGGCTGTGGATCGGATCGACCCAATAGATTTCCTCGGGGCGCTCGACCGGCTCGACATCGGCGATGTTGACCACCACCGCCTCGTTGTCGGAGCGCACCAGGACGCATTCGAGCGGCGCGTCGGGATCGGCGTTGATCTCCTGATGCGGCACATAGGGCGGCACGAAGATGAAGTCGCCCGCCTCGGCCTCGGCGACATATTCCAGGCGCTCGCCCCAGCGCATCCGGGCCTTGCCGCGCAGGACGAAGATGACGCTTTCCAGCGCGCCGTGATGATGCACGCCGGTCTTGGCGTCGGGCTCGATGGTCACCGTGCCGGCCCAGATCTTCTGCGCGCCGACGCGGGCATGGTTGATCGCCGCCTGGCGGAACATGCCCGGGGTCTGTGCCGTGTTGGAATCCAGCTGGTCGCTCTTGATGACGCGTACGCCGTCGTGCTTCCAGCGCGGCTCGTCGGTCGGTGCGTCACTCATGCGGCGGTCTCCCTCATCCCTGTCCGCGCGACGTTATCGCCACTTCGGCCAGGGCTGCAATCGCCATTGCGTGAACGCGAGCGCGCGGATCAGGCGGAGACCGGCGCACCGCCGGCGCGGATCTGCGGGCGGCGCCACCCGGCTGGGCCCGTGGTGTGGATCGAGGTGCCGGTCGCGTCGACCGCGACGGTGACCGGCATGTCCTCGACGGTGAATTCGCGGATCGCCTCCATGCCGAGATCCTCTAAGGCCAGGACGCGGGACGAGCGGATCGCCTTCGACACCAGATAGGCCGCGCCGCCGACGGCGATGAGATAGGCGGCGCCGTGCCGACGGATGGCATCGATGGCGGCCGGTCCGCGCTCGGCCTTGCCGATCATCACCAGAAGCCCCGTCGCGGCGAGGATCTGGTCGGTGAACGGGTCCATGCGGGTGGAGGTGGTGGGACCGGCCGGGCCGACCACCTCGTCGCCGATCGGATCGACCGGGCCGACATAATAGATGGCCCGCCCCTTCAGATCGACGGGCAGCGGTTCGCCGCGATCGAGCATGGCCGCCATGCGCTTGTGGGCGGCGTCGCGGCCGGTCAGGAGCCGGCCCGACAGGAGCAGCGTCTCGCCGGCCTTCCAGCCCGCCACCTCTTCCGGGGTGATCCGGTCGAGATCGACGCGGCGGGTCTCGCCGGCGCCGGCCAGCGCGATCTGCGGCCACAGATCGATCGACGGCGGAACGAAGGTCGCGGGGCCCGAGCCGTCGAGGACGAAGCTCATGTGCCGGTCGGCGACGCATTGCGGGATCAGCCCGACCGGCTTGGAGGCGGCATGGGTCGGATGGGTGGCGATCTTGACGTCGAGCACCGTGGTCAGGCCGCCGAGGCCCTGCGCGCCGATGCCGAGGGCGTTCACCGCCTCGTAGATCTCGATCCGCAGCTCCTCGAGCTTCGAGGCGGGGCCGCGGGCGAGAAGGTCGGTCATGTCGATCGGGGCGAGCAGCGATTCCTTGGCGAGGATCATCGCCTTTTCGGCCGTGCCGCCGACACCGATGCCGAGAAGGCCGGGCGGGCACCAGCCGGCCCCGAGGCCCTCGACCGTTTCCAGCACCCAGTCGACGATCGAGGCGCCGGGATTGAGCGCGGCAAAGCGTGCCTTGTTCTCCGAGCCGCCGCCCTTGGCCGCGACGGTCACCTTCAATCTGTCCCCGGAGACCATCTCGACATGGGTGACGGCCGGCGCGTTGTTGCCGGTGTTGCGGCGCTCGAAGATCGGGTCCGCGACGATCGAGGCGCGCAGCGGATTGGCCGGGTCGGTGTAAGCGTGGGCGACGGCCTCGTCGACGAGCTCGGCCAGCGAGCGGCGGCTGTCGATGCGCGCCTGCATGCCGATCTTGACGAAGACGTTGACGGTGCCGGTGTCCTGGCACATCGGCCGCTTGCCGAGCGCCGACATGCGGGAATTGACCAGGATCTGCGCCATGGCGCTGCGCGCGGTCGGGCTTTCCTCGCGCTCATAGGCCCGGGTGAGATGGGCGACGAAGTCCGGCGGATGATAGACCGAGATGTATTGCAGCGCGTCGGCGACGGACCGGATGAAGTCGGCTTCGGCAATCGGCGCTGCGCCCATGTCGGTTTCCTCCTGGCCGGTCCCCGCCCATACCCGGCCCCTATGGCCGCGTCGTGTCGCGTCGATGGCGGGGCGGCCGGTTATTGCATTTCCTGCCTTACGATGTCACCGCCGTGGGAACGGTCGCTCAGGGCGGTCACGGTCCTGATCCGAGCGCATCCTGTCTGCTGCTCGAAACCTGCGGAGAGCCCCATGAACGATGATCTCGCCGGCATCCTGGTCGTCTCCGTCGAGCAGGCGGTTGCCGCCCCCTACGTCTCGGGGCGGCTGGCCGATGCCGGGGCGCGGGTTTTGAAGATCGAGCGGCCGCAGGGCGACTTCGCCCGCGGCTACGACAGTCTCGTCCATGGCGAGAGCGCCTATTTCGTCTGGCTCAACCGCGGCAAGGAATCGGTCCGGCTGGACCTGAAGGACCCGACCGACCGGGAGCGCCTGGCGGTGCTGATCGGCGAGGCCGACGTGTTCATCCAGAACCTCGCCCCCGGCGTCATCTCGCGGCTGGGCTTCGACATGGCGGAACTGCGGGAACGCTTTCCCCGGCTGATCACCTGCGCGATTTCCGGCTATGGCGACGACGGCCCCTTCGCGCATCTGAAGGCCTACGACCTCCTGGTGCAGGCCGAGACCGGTCTGTCCTCGGTCACCGGTAATGCGGAAGGGCCGGCCCGCGTCGGCGTCTCGGTCTGCGACATTGCTGCCGGCATGACGGCGCTGTCGTCGATCATGCAGGCGCTGTTCGTGCGCGAGCGCAGCGGCAAGGGGCGGCACATCTCGCTGTCGCTGTTCCACGCCTTGTCGGACTGGATGAACGTGCCGTATCTTCAGTATGTCTATGGCGGCAAGACACCGCCGCGCAACGGCCTCTCGCATCCGACCATCGCGCCCTACGGCGTCTTCGAATGCGCCGACAAGCGGGCGATCCTGTTCTCGATCCAGAACGAGCGGGAATGGGCCAATCTCTGCGCCAGGGCGCTGGAGCTGCCGGATCTGGCCTCCGACGAACGCTTCGCCTCGAACAATGCGCGGGTCGCCAATCGGCCGGCGCTGGAGGCGATCATCCAGGAGGTGTTCTCGCGCTTCGATCGCGATGCCATGGCCGAGAAGCTGGAAGCGGCGAAGATCGCCTATGGACGCCTGTCGACCATGGAAGACGTGAAGCACCACGCCCAGAACCGCACGGTGACGGTGGAGACGCCGACCGGGCCGGTAACGATGCTGGCGCCGGGCTTCCTCGTCGACGGAAAGCTGCCGGAATTCGGCCGCGTGCCGGCGCTGGGCGAGGACACCGACGCGGTCTTTGCCGAATTCAGCCTCACCGGCTCGGACGGCGCGGCCGGCTGACACCGCGGTTGCCGGCCGCCGCCGGGACTATTCGGCGGCGGGCTGCATCTTGGGCGCCGGCAGTTCGTCCTTGGCGCGCTGGGGGAATTCCGTCACCCGGCGCCAGGACGGTACGTCGGGTTGATCCTCCGCCGCGTCCGTTTCGGCCGCATGCACGGGGGTGGCCGGATGCTCGCCAGTCGCGTCGCCGTCGTCGCTGGCGTTCGGCCGCACGAGCCAGCGGAACAGCCGGCCGACCATGTGGCTGAGATCGTCCATCAACGTATAGACCGACGGGATGAAGATCAGCGACAGGACGGTGGAGACCAGAAGGCCGCCGATCACCGCGATCGCCATGGGCGCGCGGAACTCGCCGCCTTCGCCCGTCGCCATGGCCGCCGGCACCATGCCGGCCGCCATGGCCAGCGTGGTCATGATGATCGGCCGGGCGCGCTTGCGGCCGGCGTCGATGATCGCCTCGGTCTGGGGCATGCCGTGCTTTTCCTGCTCGACGGCGAAATCCACCAGCATGATCGAGTTCTTGGTGACGATGCCCATCAGCATCAGGATGCCGATGACCACCGGCATGGAGATCGCCGTGTGGGTGATGAGCAGGGCGCCGACCACGCCGCCGACCGACAACGGCAGTGAGGCGAGGATGGTCAGCGGCAGGAAGACACTGCCGAACAGCAGGATCAGCACGACCAGCACCATCATGATGCCGGCGCTCATGGCCGAGGCGAAGCCGGCGAAGACCTCTCCCTGGATTTCGGCGTCGCCGACTTCCTGGATGCGCACGCCGGGCGGCAGATCCTTCACCGCGGGCAGCGACATGATCTTCTCGCTGCCCTGGCCGATCTCGAAACCCGGCGCCATCGAGGTGCCGACCTTCACCAGCCGCTCGCGGTCGTAGCGGTCGATGGTCGAGGGGCCTTGGCCGAAGCCGATATCGGCGACGCTGTCCAACGGCACGGAGGCGCCGGTGCCGGTCGTCACCCGCAGATTGCGGATGGTCGACAGGTCCTGGCGGGCGCTTTCGCGCAGTTCCACCCGGATCGGCACCTGCCGCGTGCCGACATTGAACTTGGCGAGATTTGCGCCGACGTCGCCGATGGTGGCGACGCGCACCGTCTCGGAGATGGCGTCGGGCGCGATCGCGAGATCGGCGGCCTTGTCGAGCCGCGGCACGATGCGGATTTCGGGCCGGGCGAAGGACGCCATGGCCGAAGGGTTGGCGAAAATCGGATCGCGCCGCATCTGAGCTTCGAGGTCGGCCGCGGCGGCGGACACCTTCGCGCCGTCGTCGCCGAGGATGCCGACGGAGAGTTCGCGCTCGCCGCGGTCGTTGACGTAATAGGAGCGGATGTCCGGGATCGCCGCCAGCCTGGCGTCGATGATCGGCTCGAGCTGGGCCTGGCTGCGGGTGCGCTCGAACTTGCGCGTCAGATTGATGGTCAGCGCGGCGCGCCGGACCTCCAGCGTGCCGGTCGGACTGGCGCCGCCGATCACCAGGACGCTGCGCACCTCCGGCAGTTCGCGGATCGAGGCGACGGCGTCGTCGGTGACGGCGCGGGTGGTTTCCAGCGTCGAGCCGGGCGGCAGTTCCAGCGACACGACGATGCGCGAGGCGTCTTCCTTGGGAATGAAGCCGGTCGGCAGATATTTCACCGCATCGATCGACAGGGCGAAGAGGCCGATGCCGACCGCCAGCGTGATCCAGCGCCAGCGCACGGTCAGGCGCAGGAAGCTGGTATAGGCCCGCATCAACAGGCCGTCGCTCTGCTCGGTCGGGTGCGGCATGCCCAGATAGGCGAGGAGGATCGCCAGCCCCACGGCGCCGGCCATGACGAAGAGCGACAGCTCCGTCGCCTGATCGAAGCTCAGTGCGGGTACCATGGCGGCATAGGGGCCGAGGGCTCCGGCCACCGGATTGTCCGGTCCGGCAGAGGGCAGGAAGGCGATGGCGAAGAGCACGCCGATGGCGAGGCCCGCCAGCGGTGCCAGCAGCATCAGCCGGCGGCGCAGCAGCCGCCCGAAGCTCGGCCCGCCCACCGCATGGGCGTGGAAGAAATAGGCCGCCAGCATCGGGGTGATCAGCCGGGCGACGAGCAGCGAGAAGAACACCGCCATGGCGACCGTCAGGCCGAACTGCTTGAAGTACTGGCCGGCAATGCCGCCCATGAAGCTCACCGGCGAAAACACGGCAATGATCGTCATGGTAATGGCGATGACGGCGAGGCCGATCTCGTCGGCCGCTTCCATGGCGGCGCGGTAGGGCTTCTTGCCCATGCCGATATGGCGCTCGATGTTCTCGATCTCGACGATGGCGTCGTCGACGAGAATGCCGGTGACCAGCGTGATGGCGAGAAGGCTGACCAGATTGAGCGAGAAGCCCATCAGGTCCATCGCCCAGAAGGTGGGAATGGCAGCGAGCGGCAGGGTAATCGCCGCGACGGCCGTGGCGCGCCAGTCGCGCAGGAACAGCAGCACCACGATGACCGCCAGGAGCGCGCCCTCGGCGAGGGTCTCCATGGCGGATTCGAAATTGCCGTAGGTGTAGGTGACGCTGTCGTCGATCTTGGAGAAGGTGACGTCCGGGTTGGCCGCGGCGAGCTTGGCCACGGCCTCGGCAGCGCGGTCGGCGACCGTCGTGTCGCTGGCGCCCTTGGAGCGGTAGATCGAGAAGGCGACGACCGGCCGGCCATCGAGCCGGGCGAAGGAGCGGGGCTTCTCCCAATTGTCGACGACCTCGCCGAGTTCGGCGAGGCGCACCTGCCGGCCGCCGCGCAGATAGATGCGCGTCTCGGCGAGCCCCTGTACCGTGTCGGCGGAGGAGAGGGTGCGGATCGCCTGTTCCTGGCCGCCGAATTCGCCGCGACCGCCCGACAGGTCGACATTGGTCGAGCGCAGCTGCCGGTTGACCTCGCCGGCGGTCACGCCGAGCGCGGCCAGCCGGTCGGGATCGAGCCGCACCTGGATCTCGCGCTCGACGCCGCCCATGCGCTCGACCCGGCCGACGCCGTTGAGCCCCTGCAAGGCGCGGATGACCACGTCGTCGACGAACCAGGACAATTGCTCCGGCGTCTTGCCGGGCGAGGCCGCCGCATAGGTGACGATCGACTGGTTCTCGACCTCGATGCGCTGGATGACCGGTTCGTCGATCGTCAGCGGCAGATCGGAGCGGATCTTGGCCACCGCGTCCTTGACGTCGTTGGTGGCGCGGTCCGTGTCGATCTCCAGCCGGAATTCGGCCGCCGTCACCGAGGAGCCGTCGGTGATGGTGGAGGTGACGTGCTTGACGCCGGAAATGCCGGCGATGGCATCCTCGACCTTCTTGGTGACCTGCGTCTCCAGCTCCGACGGTGCAGCACCGGATTCGGTGATCGTGACGGCGACGACCGGCACGTCGATATTGGGAAAGCGCGTGATCGGCAGGCTGATGAAGCTGGAGATGCCCAGCGCCACCAGCACGAAGAACAGGAGGATCGGCGGGACCGGGTTACGGATCGCCCAGGCGGAGAAGTTCCAGTTCATCCTTCGCCCTCCGCGCTCTTGAGGGCGACGGCCGTCACTGCGTCGCCGTCACGCACGAAGGTGCCGGCCAGCGCCACGACCTGGTCGCCGGCCTCGAGCCCTTCGAGGATCTCGGCGTCGCTGCCGGTGGTGATGCCGAGGGTGACCTCGCGGGTCTCGATGGTGCCGTCGCGCACCACCTGCACCACGGCCGTGTCGGCATCCGCAATGATCGCGGTGCGCGGAACGACGACGCCGGTGGAGCGGTCCGTCTCGACCACGCCGCGGGCAAAGCTGCCGGTGCGAAGCTCGGACGAGGCGGTCAGGGCGACGCGGATACGGCCGAGCCGTGTCGTCGCATCCACCATGGGCGAAACGAGGCGGATCTCGCCGGTGACCGGTTCGCCGCCGCCGGCCAGGGTGACCGACACCGCCTGCCCTTCGGCCAGGCGACGCAGCACGGTTTCGCCGACCTCGGCGTCCAGCTCGATCTGACCGTCGCGGGCGATCTCGAACAGGCCGCCGCTGCTGCCAGAGACGACGCTGCCGAGGCGGGCGGCTCGCGACAGGATCAGACCATCCGTGGGGGCCTTGATCTCGGCCTTTGCCTTGCGCAGTTCCAGTTCGCGCCGCTCGGCAAGGGTCAGCGCCCGGTCGGCTTCGGCGACGGCGACACCTTGGCGGGCGCTGGCGAGCGCGGCGTCGGCGGAGGCGGCGGCCGACACGCGCTGGTCGAGGACGTCCTGGCCAACGATGCCCTTCTTCGCCAGCGGCCTTGTGCGGGCAAGGGCGGACTGGGCTTCGGTCGCGATCGACTCGGCTTCGGCAATGCGGCTCTTCGCCTGGGCGATCGCGGCATCGGCGCGCGCGGTCTGGGACTGGCTGCGGGCGAGGCCGATCTCGATCATGTCGGTGTCGAGCCGGGCGAGGATTTCGCCTGCGGCCACCATGTCGCCCTCGTCCGCCAGCAGGGCCTTGATCCGCAAGCCTTCGACATCGCTGCCGACGACGACGGTCTCGCGCGGCCGCAACGTGCCCGTGACGGTGACGGTGGAGACGATCTCGCGACGCTTCGCCTCGACGACGGACACGCTGGGTGCCTGCAGCGCGGCGGTCGCGGCCGGCGCATCCTGCGCCATGGCGCCGACCGGCAAGGCCGCGACGGTGGCTGCCAGAAGAAGGGCGAGGGGACGCAGGGACATGGGAGGCCTCGATCTCTTGCGGGCCGGGCCCGCCTGATGGAACGTCCGTCGCCGACCATGTCGGGTCAGGTGATCGCCGCAGGGCGGCGCGGAATTCAAGCGGCGGCGGGTGGCCGGGGAGCCAGGAGGCCCTCCACGATGCGCCGCAGATACGGCTCGATGGTTTCGATGTCGAAGTCCTGTTCGATCTGCAGGCGCATCACCAGACCGTCGCCGACCGACAGGAGCACGGTGAGGACGACGCCCAGATCGATGTCGGCGGCGATCTCGCCGCGGCCATGGGCCTGCTGCAGGGCTTCGCGAAAGGCCCGGCGCACTTCCAGCTCGATCTCGTGGAAACGCTTGCCGATGGTGGTGTTGCGGATGCTTTCCGAGCAGATCTCGACCATCAGCCCGCCGGTATCGGGATCCAGCGTCTGGCGCAGATACTCCATCGCCACGGCGACGATGCGGTCGAAGATGCTGCCGGGGCCGCCGAGCAGGGCCATGCAATTGGCGGCGTTGCCCCGCTCTTCCTCGGCGATCGCCTCGATGATCGCGTCCTTGGACGGAAAATACCGGTAGAGCGCCCCGGGGCTCATCTTCGCCTCGGCGCAGATCTGTTGCATCGACGCGCCATGAAAGCCGGCCCTGGCGAAACAGGCCCGCGCGGCGGCCAGCACCTGAACGCGGCGCTGGTCCTGGGCCGTCATCGCAGGGCCGTCGGGCAGGGGCGTGGTCGCAGGCAAGGGCAGCATCCGGGTCTGAGAGCGAACGATCGTTCTCATAGCTTCTGCTGCACTGCACGTAAAGTCGTTTGCCGGCGATGAATCGTCTGAATTCATCGCCGGCGTTTGTTACGCAAGGCTTATGATGGAAGGATTTCGCGCCGCCGGCCTCGGCCGGGCGCGGATCAGTCGCGGCCCGCAGGTTCCGGTCGCGCCGATCCCTTTTTGCGTCGCATGAGCATCATCATGATCAGCGGCAGGAACCAGATGGCGATGGTGAACAGGCCGAGCCCGGCGGCGATCGGCCGCTCGAAGAAGGCCAGGAAGCTGCCATCGGCCTTGATCATCGAGGTGATGAAGTTCTGCTCCAGCATGGGCCCGAGCACGAGACCGAGGATCGCCGGGGCGATCGGGATGTCGTTCTCGTCCATCAGGAAGCCGAGAATGCCGAAGATCAGCATCAGGATGACGCCGAAGATCGAGTTGTTGATGGCGAAGGAACCGACGATGCAGAACATCAGGATAATCGGCATCAGGACCCGCTCGGGGATCGACAGAATGGTGCCGGCCGACTTGATCGCCACCCAGCCCAGCGGCAGCATGATGATGTTGGCGAGGAAGAAGACGATGAACACCGCGTAGATGAGCTGCGGGTCGTTGATGAACACCGTCGGCCCCGGATTGATGCCCTTGATGTAGAGCACGCCGATGACGATCGCGGTGATGGAATCGCCGGGAATGCCGAAGACCAGCGCCGGAATCCAGGCGCCGCTGACCGCGCCGTTGTTGGACGCGCCGGCCTCGACGAGGCCCTCGACATGGCCGGTCCCGAATTTCTGCGGCGTCTTGGAAAAGCGCTTGCTGACCGCATAGGAAATCCACGCGGCAATGTCGGCGCCAGCGCCGGGAAGCGCGCCGATCGCGGTGCCCAGCGCGCTGCCGCGAAACACCTGGACCGGGTAGCGCTTGAAGTTCTTCCACTGGCTGACGAAGATGCCGTCGCCGCCGGACCGGGCGATGGCCGGCCGGTCGACGCGCGCCACGACCGAGCGCAGCACTTCGGAGACGGCGAAGAGGCCGATCATCGCGGGAATGAACTGGACGCCGGCCAGAAGCTCGACATTGCCGAAGGTGTAGCGCGGCTCGCCGGCCGGATTGTCGATGCCGACGGTGGCGGCGAACAGGCCGATCAGCAGCGAGATGATGCCGCGGGTCACCGAGCCCGGCGACACGAAGATCGCGCAGGAGAGGCCGAGCACGACCAGCCAGAAATACTCGAAGGAGGAGAATTTCAGCGCCACTTCGGCCAGCGCCGGCGAAGCGGTGACGAGGACGATGGTGCCGAAGATGCCGCCGATCGAGGAGAACACCAGGGCCGCACCGAGGGCTTCCTCGGACCGGCCGGACCGCGTCATGCGGTAGGCATCCTCCACATAGGCGGCGCTGGCGGGCGTGCCGGGCATGCGCAGCATGGCGCCGGGAATGTCACCGGCGAAGATCGCCATGGCCGTGGCGGTGACGATCGCCGCGATGGCCGGCACCGGATCCATGAAGAAGGTGATCGGCACCAGCAGCGCCGTCGCCATGGTCGCGGTCAGGCCGGGAATGGCGCCGACGAACATGCCGAAGCAGGCGGACCCCAGGATGACCAGCAGGACGTAAGGCTGGAAGACGAGCCCGAAGGCTTCCACGATAACGGACATGATCGACTACCAGAGAAATCCGAGGGCGCTGCGCGGAAGCGGAACGAGCAGCAGGCGGCCGAAGGCCTGCTGAATGACGATGGTCGCCAGGAGCGACACGACGATCGCGGTCACCGGCCGGGTGCGCAGGGTGAGCATCAGGGTGAGGATCACCACGAAGGCGGTGGGCACGAAGCCGAGCGCCTTGGAAAACAGGATGTAGAAGAGGATGAGGCCCAGCGCGACCGACAGGCCGATCAGCGCCACCGGCGAGCGGGCCCATTCGGCCAGCGCCAAAGCGGGCTGGTCGGTCCCGGCGATCACCGCCTTGCCGATCATGAACAGGCCCAGGCCCATCGCGACGAGGGCGATGGTGGTGGGCATGGTCTCGGCCCCGTAGGCCTGCCCCGGAATGGGCGAGAACTGCAGCGCGGAGAGGTAGATTCCGCCGCCGCACAGAAGCGCGAGAACGCCAAGGGAAAGATCGTTCAGTTTCATGGACGCGGTGACATCCTCGCCTCGGGGCCGTTCGGGGGATCGGACGGCGCCTGGCGCCGGTTCGAAGAGCATCCCCTGCCGGAAGGGGCAGGGCAGAGGGGCAGCATGCGAAACGGCGCGGTGGTGACGGCCGCGGTGCGTGGCCGGCCCATGAGGCCGACGCGGCTGACGGTCGCGGGAGCCCGAAAAGGCAGCGGCGACGCCTGATGGCGCCGCCGCTGTCGTTCCGTCACTTGGCCAGACCGGCTTTCTTCATGACTTCGCCCAGGCTGGCGTCGTCGTCGGCGACGATCTTCGTCGCATCCTCGCCGGCGGCCCAGCGCATGCCGAAGCCGCGGTCATTCATGAAGGTCTGGTACTCGTCGCTGTTGTAGGCCTTCTCGATGGCCGCCGTCAGCTTGGACTTGACGTCGTCGGGCATGCCGTCGGGACCGACGACCGTGCGCCAGACCGCGAGGGTCCAGTCCGAGCCGGTGGCTTCCTTCAGGGTCGGCACGTCCGGGAAGGCTTCCTGGCGCTCGGCCGACATGGTGGCCAGCGGACGCACGCGCTCGGCGTCGATCATCGAGCGACCTTCGGCCAGCGACGACGGCACGATGTCCACGCCGCCGGCGACCATGTCGGTGATGCCCGGCGCCGCGCCCTGGCTCGGAACCCAGGTCACCTGATCCGGTGCGAGATCTTCCGACAGGAGCCAGCCGGCGAGGCCGAGATGCCAGATGCCGCCCTGGCCGGTTCCGGAGCCCTTGAAGGTACCCTTCGGCTCCGACTTGAGCGCCTCGAGCAGCTTCTCGAGCGAATCATATTCGGAATCGGCCGAGACCATGACGCCGCCCGGATCGGCGTTGACCAGAGCGAGGATGTCGAAGTCCTCGTAGGTCAGCTCGGTCAGGCCCTGCCAGTGCATCATGTCGATCTCGATCGTCATGATGCCCAGCGTGTAGCCATCGGGTTCCGCATTGGCGATGGCGCTGTGGCCGACGACGCCCGAACCGCCGGTGCGGTTCACGACATTGACCGGAACGCCCAGCTCTTCCTGCAGCAGCGAGGCGAAGATGCGGCCCACCGCATCGGTGCCGCCGCCGGCGCCCCAGGGCACGATCATCTGGATCGGCCGTTCCGGGTATTCCTGTGCGGTCGCTGCGCCGGCGCCGAGCAGTGTCGTGCCCATCAGTGCCGCGGCGAGGGTCATCAAGGTGCGTCTGTACATGGATCCTCCCAGATCAGTTGCGCGGCAGTACCGGATGGCTGCCCGCCAGAGGCAGGATGTCTGCCCCGTCTCCCCTTCTCGAAGCGCCGCCTTGCGGCGACGCCTCAACTCCGGCTGCGACTATCGGTGCCGCAACGCGCCGTGTCAATGTATACGTTAGGCCCTTGTGCCGGCCGCTCCCGCGCTATTCGGCAGCTTCCTGATAGGCTTCCATCGGCGGGCAGGAGCAGACGAGGTTGCGGTCGCCATAGACATTGTCGACCCGGTTGACCGGCGCCCAGTACTTGTCGACCCGGAAGGCTCCGGGCGGGAAGCAGGCCTGCTCGCGGCTGTAGGGACGGTCCCAGTCGCCGACCAGATCCTCCACCGTATGCGGGGCGTTCTTCAGCGGGTTGTTGTCGCGGTCGATCCGGCCCTCCTCGATGGCCCGCGCCTCCTCGCGGATCGCCAGCATGGCGTCGCAGAAGCGGTCGAGCTCGGCCTTGGGCTCGGATTCGGTCGGCTCGATCATCAGCGTGCCGGACACCGGCCAGCTCATGGTCGGGGCGTGGAAGCCGCAATCGACCAGCCGCTTGGCGACGTCGTCGACGGTGACTCCGGCGCTGTCCTGCAGGATGCGGGTGTCGATGATGCATTCGTGCGCGACCCGGCCGTTCTTCGCCTTGTAGAGCACCGGATAGGCGTCCTGCAGGCGGCGGGCGATGTAGTTGGCGTTGAGGATCGCCACCTTGGTCGCCTGGGTGAGGCCGGCACCGCCCATCATCAGGCAGTAGCTCCAGGAGATCGGCAGGATCGAGGGCGAGCCGAAGGGCGCCGCCGAGACCGGGCCGGCCTCGCCGCCGGTCTGCGGATGGCCCGGCAGATGCGGGGCCAGATGCGACTTGACCGCGATCGGCCCCATGCCCGGACCGCCGCCGCCATGGGGGATGCAGAAGGTCTTGTGCAGGTTGAGATGGCAGACATCGGCGCCGATGTCGCCGGGGCGGGCAAGGCCGACCAGGGCGTTCATGTTGGCGCCGTCGAGATAGACCTGGCCGCCATGGGCGTGGACGATGTCGCACAGCTCGGCGACGCTCGCCTCGAACACGCCGTGGGTCGAGGGATAGGTGATCATGCAGGCGGCGAGATTGTCCGCATGCTTCTCCGCCTTGGCGCGGAAATCCTCGACGTCGATGTCGCCGTTCTCGGCCGAGCGCACCGGCACGACCTTCATGCCGGCCATCTGCGCCGAGGCCGGATTGGTGCCATGGGCCGAGGTCGGGATCAGGCAGATGTCGCGGTGGGTGTCGCCGCGCCCATGGTGATAGGCGCGGATGGTCAGGAGCCCGGCATATTCGCCCTGGGCGCCCGAATTGGGCTGCATCGACACGGCGTCGAAGCCGGTGATGACGCAGAGCTTGGCCGACAGATCGTCGATCAGCGCCTTGTAGCCCAGTGCCTGGTCCTGCGGCACGAAGGGATGCAGCTCGGCAAATTCCGGCCAGGTGATGGGCAGCATCTCCGCCGTGGCGTTGAGCTTCATCGTGCAGGAGCCAAGCGGGATCATCGAGCGGTCCAGCGCCAGATCCCGGTCGGAGAGCCGGCGCATGTAGCGGGTCATCTCGCTTTCGGCCCGGTTCATGTGGAAGACCGGATGGGTCATGTAGTCGCTGGTGCGCAGCATGCCGTCCGGCAGCCGGTAGCCCATTTCGAAATCATCGGCTGCGAAATCGCCGCCGAAGGCCCGCCAGACCGCCTCCAGATTCCCCGGGCGGGTGCGCTCGTCGATGCTGATGCCGATGCGGTCGTCGCCGATCTTGCGCAGGTTCACGCCGCCGGCCACCGCTACGTCGAGGATCACCCGCTGCAGCCGGCCGACCTCGACGGTCATCGTGTCGAAGAAGGCATCCGGCTCGATGGTGTAGCCGAGCTTCTCCAGGCCGGTGGCGAGCAGTGCGGCGCGCTGATGCACGCGCTGCGCGATCGCCTTGATGCCGGTCGGGCCGTGGAAGACGCCATACATGGAGGCCATGACGGCCAGCAGCACCTGGGCGGTGCAGATGTTGGACGTCGCCTTCTCGCGGCGGATGTGCTGCTCGCGGGTCTGCAGGGCCAGCCGGTAGGCGCGGTTGCCGCGCGAATCCACCGACACGCCGACGATGCGGCCGGGCATGGCGCGCTTGTGGGCGTCCTTGACCGCCATGTAGGCGGCATGCGGGCCGCCATAGCCCATCGGTACGCCGAAGCGCTGCATGGAGCCGACGGCGATGTCGGCGCCCATGTCGCCCGGCGTCTTGAGGAGAGCCAGCGCCAGCGGATCGGCGGCGACAATGGCAAGCGCGTTCTCGGCATGGAGCGCAGAGAAGGTCGCGGTGAAGTCGTGGACGTGGCCGTAGGTGCCGGGATACTGGACGATGGCGCCGAAGACGTCCGAGGCGACCAGATCGGTCATCGGGTCGCCGACCACCACCGACAGGCCGAGCGGCTCGGCCCGGGTGCGGATGACGCCGATGGTCTGCGGATGGCAGTCCGCATCGACGAAGAAGACGTCGCGCTTCGACTTGGAGACGCGATGGGCCATGGCCATCGCCTCGGCCGCCGCCGTCGCCTCGTCGAGCAGCGAGCTGCTGGCGATGTCGAGGCCAGTGAGGTCGCAGATCATCGTCTGGAAGTTCAACAGCGCCTCGAGCCGGCCCTGGCTGATCTCCGGCTGGTAGGGCGTGTAGGCTGTGTACCAGGCCGGGTTCTCCAGAATGTTGCGCTGGATGACCGGCGGCGTGATCGTGCCGTAATAGCCCTGCCCGATCAGCGAGACGAGCTTGACGTTCAGGTCGGCCGTCTCGCGCAGCGCGTCGAGGGCCTGGCGCTCGGTCATCGGCGTGCCCCAGTCCAGGGGCTCGGCCTGCCGGATCGAGGCAGGCACGGTCTGGTCGATCAGCGCATCGAGGCTGTCGACGCCAAGCAGAGCGAGCATGTCGTCCATCTCGGCGGGAGACGGACCGATATGGCGCCGATTGGCGAAATCATACGGATCGTAGTCGGTGAATTCGGTGCCCATGCTGTTCAGTCCTTACCCGACCATCGCCTTGTAGGCGGCCTCGTCCATCAGCGCGTCGGCGGAGGACGGATCGGACAGCTTCATCTTGAAGAACCAGCCGGCCTTCTGCGGGTCATTGTTGACGATGGAGGGGTCGTCGGCGATCGCCTGGTTGACCTCGGTGATCTCGCCGTCGAGCGGCGCGTAGATCTCGGACGCGGCCTTGACCGATTCCACCACGGCGGCGTCGTCACCCTTGGCGAAGCTGGTGCCGACCGCCGGCAGTTCGACGAAGACGAGGTCGCCGAGCTGGGTGGTAGCGTGTTCGGTGATGCCGACCGTCGCGGTGTCGCCGTCGATCTGCAGCCACTCGTGTTCCTCGGTGAACTTCAACATGTAAACGTCCTCTCGCTTCAGCGGCGCTTGTAGCCGGGTGTGACGAAGGGCAGGGGGGTGACGGTCACGGCCAGCCGCTTGCCACGGACTTCCGCGAAAAGCCGGGTGCCCGATCCGGCCAGTTCGGCCGGAACGTAACCCATGGCGACCGGCGCCTCCAGTGTCGGACCGAAACCACCGGAGGTGACTGTGCCGACCGGCGCGCCGCCCTCGGCCTCGGCGAACAGGCTGGTGCCGCCGCGCACGGGGGCCCGGCCTTCCGGCAACAGGCCGACGCGGCGCCGGGTCGCACCCTCGGCGAGCTGCTTCAGAATAATGTCGGCGCCGGGAAAGCCGCCCTCGCGGTCGCCGCCGGCCTTGCGGACCTTCTGCATCGACCATTCCAGAGCGCCCTCGACCGGGGTCGTCGTGGTGTCGACGTCATTGCCATAGAGGCAGAGACCGGCTTCCAGCCGCAGCGAGTCGCGGGCGCCGAGGCCGATCGGCTCCACCGTCTCCAGGGCCAGCAGGGCTTTCGCCAGCTTCTCGGCAGCGTCGGCGGGAATCGAGATCTCGTAGCCGTCCTCGCCGGTATAGCCGGAGCGCGAGACGATGCAGGCGGCGCCGACGAGGTCGAGGGCCCGCAAATCCATGAAGCGCATCTCGGCGACGGCCGGGTTCAGCGTGGCAAGCGCCGCCTCGGCGGCCGGTCCCTGGAGGGCCAGAAGCGCGCGGTCGGTCAGGGGCTCGACCTCGCACGTGTCTTCGAGCCCGGCGCGCAGATGGGCGATGTCCTGATCCTTGCAGGCGGCGTTGACCACCAGGAAGAGGTGGTCGCCGCGATTGGCGATCATCAGATCGTCGAGAATGCCGCCGTCCGCGTTGGTGAAGACCGCATAGCGCTGGCGGCCTTCCTTCAGCCCGGCGACATCGACGGGTACCAGCGTTTCCAATGCCAGCGCGGCGTCGGCGAGATCGCCGGATTTCGGCCGGATCGCGACCTGGCCCATATGCGAGACGTCGAACAGGCCGGCGGCGGCGCGGGTGTGGAGATGCTCCTTCATGACGCCGGCGGAATATTGCACGGGCATGGAATAGCCGGCGAAGGGCACCATCCGGGCGCCGAGCGCCACATGCAGGGCGTCGAGCGGCGTCGTGTGCAGGGCGTTGGTCTCGGCCAAGGGTAAGCTCCTCTTCAGGGGCGCCGGCTGTGAGGCGGGCGCCGTCGCGCGCGACGATAGCGATCTTCGCTGCGCGCGTCATCGGCAGCCGCACCGTTCCGGCGTCGCTTAGCGCTCAGCCCATGAAGGCGGTGAGAATCCGGGACAGCCCGGGGAAGGCGGCGACGAGGGCGAGGCCGACGAGGCTGGTCAACAGGAAGGGGATTGCGCCGACGGCGATCTTTTCCAGCGACAGGCGGGTGATGTTGGCGGCGACGAAGAGATTGATGCCGACGGGCGGCGTGAACAGGCCGATCGCCAGATTGACCATCAGGAGGACACCGAACCACACCGGGTCCCAGCCGAGCTCGCGGACCACCGGCAGGAAGATCGGCAGGGTGATGAACATGATGGTGATGGCATCCATGAACATGCCGGCGACCAGCACCACCGCCATGATGACGAAGAGGATCACCCACTGGTTGTCGCTGAGGCCCAGCAGCACCGAGGAATATTTGCCGACGAGGTCGTCGACGGTGACCACCCAGCCGAACAGGCTGGCGAAGGCGACGACCAGCATGACCACGGCCGAGGAGGAACTGGCCTCGACGAGCGCCGCGTAGAGGCTGCGCCAGGTCAGGGTGCGATAGACGAACAGGCCGACGAGCAGCGCATAGACCGTGGCCACGATCGCCGCCTCGGTCGGGGTGAAGATGCCGGCATAGATGCCGCCGAGAATGACAACCGGCGTCAGCAGGCCCCAGAAGGCGTCGACGAAGGAGCGTGCCACCCGCTCGCCATAGGGACGGTCGGCATAGGGCGGCGGGACCAGCGAGGCGAGGCCGGCGCCGGACCGGGCGGCGGTGCGGGCGCGGTCGGCGAAGGGCAGGGTCAGCAGCATCAGCGCGCCCATGACCATGCCCGGGACGATCGCCGCGATGAAGAGCTCGGCGATCGAGGTTTCGGCGATGACCCCGTAGATGACGAGGCCGATCGAGGGGGGAATGACGATCGACAAGGCAGCGCCGGTGCACACCAGAGCCGCCGCGAAGGGCCGCGGATAGCCGTCCTCAGCCATGCCCTTGATGATCAGCGGGCCGATGGCGGCGACCGAGGCGGGGCCGGAGCCGCTGACGGCGCCCCAGAACAGGCAGACCACCGTGCCGACGATGCCCATGCCGCCCGGCAGCGAGCCGACCAGCACGCGGAAGAAGCGGATCATCCGCTCGGCGATGCCGACCGTGCCCATCAAAGTGCCGGCAAGGATGAAGAAGGGAATCGCCAGCAGCGAGAATTTCGAGATGCCGCTGGCCAGGAGATCGCCGACGAGATCGAGGCCGAAGCCGATCGCCCACATGGCGTAGAGCGAGGACAGGCCGAGCGCAAAGGCGACCGGCACGCGCAGGAACAACAGGACGAAGAACAGGAGCACCATCTGGGTGCCCGGATCGAGATCAGGCATGCCGCTCGTCCCCGGCGCGCAGGGCGCGGTCGAAGCCCAGCGTGTGCTGGACGAGGCGCAGGGCGATCAGCAGGAAACCCAGCGGCAGGCCGAGCGTGTAGTACCAGGCCGGGACCTGCAGGCCGGGCGAGGTGACGCCGCTGGCATATTGATGCGCGAGGAGGCCGTAGCAGTACCAGGCCGACAGGCAGAGCAGGGCGACCGAGAGGCCGGTGGAAAGCCACAGGCCGACGCGGCGACCGGCGGGCGGCAACAGGTCGGCGAAGAGGGTGACGGCCAGATGTTCGCCGCGGCGGGCGGCGATGGCCGCCCCGAAGATGGTCAGCAGAAGAAATCCGTTGAGGAGAATCTCCTGGGTGGCGGCGAAGGAATAGCTGGTCAGATAGCGCACGACCACGTTGAGGAAGCCGATCCCGGTCATCACCAGGAAGATCACCGCGCAGACGATCTTCTCCGCATCCTCCAGAACTGCGCGCATCGACATATCCAGCTGGCCGGCAGGGTGGGACGGGCGGCGTGCCGAACAACGCCGCCCCTTCAGGCGATCAGTTCGCGGGCTTGGCGGCGTCGTCGCCGGAGTTCGCGACGGTGTCCTCGAACAGCGCCACCAGCTCCGGGCCGACCTTGGCCGCCCAGGTGTCGTAGGCCGACTTGGTCGCCTGGCGGAAGGCGTCGATCTCCTCAGCGTTCGCCTCGTAGACCTCCATGCCCTTTTCCTTCAGGAACTCGATACCCGAGGCGGTGTCCTCGCGGGTGATCTTCTTCTGGTAGTCCATCGCCTCCTCGGCGGCGGCGCGGACCATCTCCTGGCGCTCGGCGTCCCAGCTGTCCCAGAGCTTCTGGCTGACGCCGACGAAGATTGGATCGTAGGAATAGTGCCAGGGGGTGATATACTTCTGCACCTCGTAGACGCGCTGCGGGATGATCACCGCGCCGATCGGGTTCTCCTGCCCGTCGACGACGCCCTGCTGCAGGGCCGAGAAGGTCTCGGTCCACTGCATCTGCTGCGGGTTGGCGCCCAGCGCGTTCATCACGTCGATATACATCGGGCCGGCGACGCGCATCTTCAGGCCCTTGAGGTCGTCCGGCGTCTTGATCGGATGGACGTTGTTGGTCACCTCGCGGAAGCCGTTCTCGCCCCAGGCGAGGACCACGATGCCGTGGCCGGCCATGATCTCTTCCATGCGGTCGCCGGGGGCGCCCGCCGTGGTGGCGTCGACGTCGTCATAGTCGGTGTAGAGATAGGGCAGCGAGAACACCGCCATCTCGGGCACCAGCGGGGTGACGTTGATCGCCGAGGTGACGACGAAGTCGAGGGCGCCGCGGCCGACCATCTCGGCCTGCTTCATCTGGTCGCCACCGGTCAGCTGGGCGTTCGGAAAGATGCGGATGTCGAGGTCGCCGCCGCTCTTTTCCTTGAGCAGCTCGTTGAACTTCTCGGCGCCCTTCTGCCAGGTCGTGGTGTCGTTGGTGTTGTGCGACAGGCGCAGCGTCTCGGCAAAGGCCGGCGTGAGCTGCAGGGCGGCAAGGGTGGTGGCGATGGCCGTTGCGGCCACGAGTCTGGCGAATTTCAAGGTCGGTCCTCCCCGATCGAATGAAGTCAAAGGCCGGCTCAACCTCCCGAGCATCCACATGGTGGACCATCGACCTTGTAAGCGGGGCAAACATTGCCAGCATGCCGGACGGCTTGCAACCGGATATCCTTTGCTCGACAATGTGCCGTATGAATTGGCATCCATAATGTGGACATCGGGGAGGCGCGATTGGGTGGAGACCAACCCGTCGCACGCGAGATCGGCGGAGCCCAGAGCGTCGACCGGGCGCTGGCGCTCCTGTCGCTGATCAGCCGGCACGCCGGCGGCGTGTCGCTCTCCACCGTGGTCGAGGAAAGCGGTCTCAACCGCGCCACGGGGCGGCGGCTTCTGCTGGCTTTGATGCGCTCGCGGCTGGTCGAGCAGGAGCCGGTCAGCCGGCGCTACCATCTCGGCGAAGAGGCGTTCGTCCTCGGCGTTCTGGCCTCGCGCCGCTACGGCCTGCTCGATGTCGCGATGGAAAGCCTCATCGCCCTGTCGGCCCGCAGCGGCGACACGAGTTTCCTGTCGGTGCGGCGCGACGCCTTCGCGGTCTGCCTGCACCGCGAGGAGGGTGCCTATCCGATCCGCACCCATGCGCTGGAGGTCGGCGACCGCCATCCGCTCGGCGTCGGCGGCGGATCGCTGGCGATCCTGGCGACGCTGCCGGACGCGGAGATCGAACGGGTGCTGGCCGCCAATCGCGAGATCATGGCGGCGGGCTATCCGCTCTATTCGCCCGAGATCGTCCGCGAGCATGTGGCGCTGACCCGCGCGCGCGGTTTCGCGGTCAATCCGGGTCTGGTGCTGCCGAACTCCTGGGCCATCGCGAAGGTGGTGCATTACCCCGACGGCCGCGTCGCCGGCGCCCTCAGCCTCTCGGCGATTGACAGCCGCATGGGCGAGACCCGGCAAGACGAGCTGGCGTCCCTCATCGGCCACGAGGTCAAGGCGGTGGAGGCCCGGCTGCAGCAGATGTTTGCACCCGACGGCCCGCGCCAGGACAACACCAGAACGCAGACGACGCCACCGGCGGACAAGCGCGCCGCACCAACCGGCCCCGCAAGCGGGCAACCTGCGGCACGGTTCGAACTCGAAAGGATCAGGCAATGAGCAAGGCACAGATGGTCGGCTGGTCGCACAGCCATTTCGGCAAGTCCGAGGCGCCGACGACCCAGGCGCTGATGGGCGAGGTCGTCGCCCCGGCGCTGGAGCATGCCGGCATCGGCGCCGAGAGCGTCGACGGCGTCTTCGTCGGCGTCATGAACAACGGCTTTTCCAAGCAGGACTTCCAGGGCGCCCTCGTCGGCATGGCCCATGAGGGGCTCGGCATGGTGCCGGCGGTGCGGATGGAGAACGCCTGCGCCACCGGTTCGGCGGCGCTCTACAGCGCCATCGACTTCATCGAATCCGGCCGCGGGCGGATCGCGCTGGTGGTCGGCGCCGAGAAGATGACGGCGATCCCGACAGTGCAGACCGGCGACATCCTGCTGGGCGCGAGCTACCGGGAGGAGGAGGCCGAGGTCGAAGGGGGCTTTGCCGGCCTGTTCGGGCGGATCGCACAGCAATATTTCCAGAAATACGGCGACCGCTCCGAGGAGCTGGCGATGATCGCGGCCAAGAACCACAAGAACGGCATGGCCAATCCCTACGCCCACATGCGCAAGGATTTCGGCTTCGAGTTCTGCAACACGATCTCCGACAAGAACCCCTATGTCGCAGCGCCGCTGCGGCGCACCGACTGCTCGCTGATCTCCGACGGCGCGGCGGCGATCGTTCTGGCCGACGAGGAGACGGCGGCCGGCCTCGAGCGGGCGATCGCCTTCCGCTCGCGCCGTCACATGAACGACGTCTTGGCGCTGAGCCGCCGCGACGTGACCGAGTTCGCCGGGGCGCGACGTGCCTGGTCCCAGGCACTGGAGGATGGCGGCGTGTCGCTGGACGATCTCGACTTCGTCGAGACCCATGACTGCTTCACCATCGCCGAGATGATCGAATACGAGGCCATGGGCCTTGCCGAGCCGGGCCAGGGCTACCGGGTGATCCGCGACGGGGTATCGGCCAAGGACGGCCGGCTGCCGGTGAACCCGTCCGGCGGTCTGAAATCGAAGGGCCATCCGATCGGCGCCACCGGCGTCTCGATGCATGTGATGGCAGCGATGCAGCTGATGGGCGAGGCCGGCGACATGCAGGTGCCGGAGGCCAAGTTGGCCGGCGTCTTCAACATGGGCGGTGCCGCGGTCGCCAATTACGTTTCCATCCTGGAGCGCGCCAAGTGACGACAGGCGCCCTGACGGGCGACCCGAAGGGCGGCGTCGCGCCGCAATCGACCCGGGTCGCCAATCTCGCGCATTTCCTGACGCGGGCCGCCCGCCGCCTCGGCGGCGAGGTCGGCCTCGTCTGGGGCGAGGCGGAATGGAGCTGGGCGGAGATCGACGCGCGGGCCTCGGCCATGGCGGCGGCGCTGCGCGATCGCTACGGCGTGTCGAAGGGCGACCGGATCCTGGTGCAGTCGCAGAACTGCAACCAGATGTTCGAATCCATGTTCGCCTGCTTCCGCCTCGGCGCGGTCTGGGTGCCGACGAATTTCCGCCAGACGCCCGACGAGGTCGCCTATCTCGCCAGGGCCAGCGGCGCGACGGGGATGATCTGCAACGCCACCTTTCCCGATCATGCCGCAGCCTGCCGGGCGGCTTGTCCCGATCTCGGCTTCGTCGTGGCGATCGGTGCGGCCGCATTCGGCGAGGATTACGACGCGCTGGTTGCCGCCCATCGCGGGGTCGCGGTGGCGAATGCGACGGTCGATCGCGACGATCCCTGCTGGTTCTTCTTCACCTCGGGCACCACGGGCCGCCCGAAGGCGGCGGTGCTGACCCACGGCCAGATGTCCTTCGTGGCGACCAACCATCTCTGCGACCTGATGCCCGGCACCGGGCCGCGCGACGCCTCGCTGGTGGTCGCGCCGCTGTCGCATGGCGCGGGCGTCCATCAGCTGACGCAGGTCGCTGCGGGGGCGAAGACGATCCTGATGCCGACCGAGCGCTTCGACATCGCCGCCGCCTGGCGCCTCGTCGAGGAATGGCGCGTGACGAACATGTTCACCGTGCCGACCATCCTGAAGATGCTGGTCGAGCATCCCGCGGCCGCCGAATACGACCATTCCTCGCTGCGCCACGTGATCTATGCCGGCGCGCCCATGTACCGCGCCGACCAGAAGCGGGCGCTGGAGACGCTCGGCCCGGTGATCGTGCAGTATTTCGGACTGGGCGAGGTGACCGGCAACATCACCGTCCTGCCGGCCCATGAGCATTCGGCCGACGACGCGGCGGCGCGCATCGGCAGCTGCGGCTACGAGCGCACCGGCATGGCGATCTCCATCCAGGACGAAGCAGGTGCCGAACTCGGACCGAACGAGACCGGCGAGATCTGCGTCACCGGCCCCGCGGTCTTTGCGGGCTATTACGACAATCCGGACGCCAATGCGAAGGCGTTTCGCAATGGCTGGTTCCGCACCGGCGATCTCGGCCACCTCGATGCCGAAGGCTATCTGTCGATCACCGGCCGCGCCTCGGACATGTATATTTCCGGCGGCTCCAACGTCTATCCGCGCGAGATCGAGGAGAAGATCCTCACCCATCCGAAGATCAGCGAGGTCGCGGTCCTCGGCGTGCCCGATCCGGTCTGGGGCGAAGTCGGCATTGCGGTCTGCGTGACTGTCGCCGGCGAAAACGTCGGCGAGGCCGAGCTCGGGGCATTCCTCGACGGCAAGATGTCGCGCTACAAGCTGCCCAGGCGCTTCGTCTTCGTCGACGAGATGCCGAAATCGGCCTATGGCAAGATCACCAAGAAGCTGGTGCGCCAGGCGCTGGAAGAGCGCGGGCTTCTGGACGGCGAGCGCGCGGCGTGAGCATCGGGCCAGTCCTTCGTCCGGCGATGTCCGCGCGAACGGAGCCGTCGTGACGGCGCCCCGGCGGATCGTTCACCCGGGCCCGGTGGCGGCCCAGCGATCCTGCGTCGCGCCGGCGCGCGCGGTCCCGCTCGACTTCACCGTGCCGGCTGGCGAGATCGTCAATGCCGGGATCGCCGACGGTCTCGCGGCGGCGGGCTGCGACGGCGCATGGGTCGACCTGTCCGGCGGTCGCTTCGCGCCGTTTCGCTATGTGATGCCCGCGGGCTCGCCGGGTCCGAGCCACGCAGCCTGGTACAGCGAGACCTTCGCGCCGGATGGCATCGTTACCGTCGAGGCGGCCGGCGCCATCGTCGGCTGGCGCGACGGCGGACCCTTCCTCCACTGCCACGGCATCTGGACCGATCCGGCCGGCGACCGGGCGATGGGGCACATGCTGCCGTTGGACACCCGCACGGCCGAGCCGCTGCATGTGCGCGGCACCGGCCTTGTCGGTGGCAGCTTCGTCGCGCGCCACGACGCCGAGACCGATTTCACCCTGTTCGCCGCCGAAACGATGCCGCGCAACGGCGTGTCCGGATCCGCTACCGGCGACGGTCCCCACGCACTGGCTGTCACGCTGCGGCCGAACCAGGACGTGGGCACCGCCATTGCGGCGATCTGCGCCGAACGCGGGATCGCCGAGGCGCGCCTTTCCGGCATTGGCAGCCTCAACGGCGCGCGCTTTGCGAACGGCCCGGCGATGGATTCCTATGCATCCGAACTGCTAATCCGCGACGGCCGGATCGAGGCCGGCACGGCCGAGCCGCGGCTCGACGTCAGCGTGGTGGCGATGGACGGCACGATCTTCGAGGGCCGGCTCGTGCATGGCGACAATCCGGTCTGCGTGACCTTCGAACTGGTGATCCTGCCTGTCGCCGGCTGAGACGCATTGCGCGTCGCGCCGGGCAGGAAGCTACGCGGCCGATGGATCGAACGGGCCGCTGGTTCATTTTCCCGGTCGTGACAGCGGCGTTGCCGCGGCCGGACGGTTCCGCATCCCGGCGCGTTCGGTAAGGGCGGTCATTGCGGAGAGCGCGGACAGGGGCAATGATCCCGGCTCCGGCTTGGGAACGAGGTCTCATGTTTCGTGTCGCGTCCTACAATATCCGCAAGAGCGTCGGCACCGACTGGCGTCGGCGGCCGAAACAGATTCTCGACGTCCTCACCGAACTCGATGCCGACATCGTCGCGCTGCAGGAGGTCGACCGCCGGCTGGGCGACCGGCTGTCGTCGCTGTCGCCCGGCCTGATCGCGGAGATGACGCATTTCCGGCCGATCCGCTTCGGCGTGCGGCCAGGGAGCCTGGGCTGGCACGGCAACACGATCCTGGTGCGCAAGGACGTGGAATTGCTGCGCCGCAAGCGGCTGGTGCTGCCGGCGCTGGAGCCGCGCGGCGCGGCGCTGGCCGATCTGCAGATCGGCGATCTCAAGATCCGGGTCGTCGGCATGCATCTCGGCCTTGTCGGGCTGTGGCGCAAGCGGCAGGCCCGCGCTGTGCTGGACCAGCTGGCCAGCCTGGAAGAGCCGCTGCCGACGGTGATGATGGGCGATCTCAACCAGTGGAACACCGAGGGCGGGTGCCTGGCCCATTTCGCCGAGGACCATCACGTCATCGCGCCGGGTCTCAGCTTCCACTCGCAAATGCCCTTCGTCTCCTTCGACCGGATCATCACCAGCCTCGACATCCATGTGGATGCGGCGGCCGTGCACAGCTCCGAACGGGCGCGGCTCGCCTCGGACCATCTGCCGGTCTGGGCCGACCTGTCGCTGCTTGGCGCCGATGGCGATCAGAAGCGGCGGGACGTGGCGATGTCGCACGCATACTGATCGGCGAGCACGTCCCTGAAGGCTGGCGAGGTGGTGGCCAGGCCGTTCTCGACGTTCAGGCCGATGCTCAGCATGTCGAGATTGAAGCTGCTGACCATGCTCCAGTCGTCGATGATCGCCAGCTTGGCGTGCATCATGCCCGGCAGGTAGCCATGGGCCTCGACCCCGCGCCGCACGAGCGCGGCGGCGAAACGCTGCGAAAAGAGATCGATGCCCGGATGATCGCTGCGGGCCGGCAGCAGCAGGCGGACGCGCACGCCCCGTTGCCTCGCGCCGGTGAGCGCCGACCAGATCTTCCGGTCCGGGAACAGATAGGGCGTCGCCAGATCGATGGACGTTTCGGCATCGCGCAACCGGCTCAGCAATGCCTGGTAGATCTGCTGGCGGGCCGGTCGCACCGGATCGCTGGTCAGGTAATTCCAGTGGCCGGCGCCGCAGGTCGCTTCCGCCGACTGACTGCGGCTCCTGCAGGCCGAAATGCCGCTGGCATAGGCCCAGGCGGTCTCGAACGCGGCGAGGGCGGCGGGCACGATCGGGCCCTCGATGCGCACCATCGTGTCGCGCCAGTCCGCCATGCGGTCGGAATAGCAGGCGCCACCGGCCATCATCCGGCGCCCGTCGGCGATGACCGACTTGCGATGCAGGCGGTGCATGCCGCTGATCGGATTGCGCAGAAGCCGGCTCAGAGGATTGTAGCGGACGAGTTCACCGCCGGCTTGCCGGAACGCGGCGCCCGCCGGGCTTCGGGCAAGCTCAGCACTGCCGAAGGCATCGACGAGCAGGCGGACATGGACGCCGCGCCGCGCGGCCTTGGTCAGGACATCCATCAGCCGGGTGCCGATCATGTCCGCTCCGAAGATGTACTGCTCGATCGCAAGGCTTGTGCGGGCGCCGTCGCACAGCTCCAGCACCGCCGGCCAGATCGTTTCGTTGCGATGGAAGATCCGCCATTGCGACGGGCTCATCGGCACAGGCGCCGTGGTCACGGCCTGCGGAATTTCGGGGTCGGTGCAACTCATCCCAGATCGTCCAGCACCAAAACGTCCTCCCCGCGGGCAAAAAGCCCGAGGGTCATGTGGCTGCCGATATAGCCGGCGCCGCCGGTCACGAGAACGCTCATCCTGTTCCTCTCGCCGCATCGGCCCGATAGAGGGCCCGGCCTTTGCGGCGCACAGTGTCGCGAACCCGCTCTGCGGCGCAAGAGGCGCGATGCGCGGCGCAGGCCGGGGGCCCCTGGAGGGTCACGCGGGGTCGACGCGCTTCCCCTACGGATACTGGCGGGGGTCGCTCGTGCCACTAGCTGCAATCGTCAGGCCAGCAGCGGTGCCGCGGCATCGCGCCGGCGACGAATCGAAGGCGACGCGTCATGCCGAGGACCGGGAACTCCCAGAGCCATCTCTTCCCGTTGCCACGGTGTTGGGTGACCGCGCCGGCCCTGATCACGATGCTGCTGATGACCGTTGCCCCGGTGAACGCTCAACGCCCGGACGGCGAGGAGACCGGCGCGACGACCGAGGCGGTCGACGATCCAGTCAACGCGCCGCTGTCCGGCGACGAAGCCGCCGAACGGCCGGTAACCGCGATTCCGTTGCCGGAGCGGCGGCCTGCCGGTCGCAAAGCCGCATCGCCCGCGGCAGACCCGCCCACCGATCAGAGCGACCGGGCGACGCCGGAGGAGCTGCGCGGCCGGGATCCGACCATCGCCCCGGAAGCCGCCGTCGCGGCGGCGGCAGCCATCGCCGACGCCAGGATCTGCGAGGACGAACTCACCCGGCGCGGCGTCACCTTCACGGTGGGCGGCAGCATCAGCGAAGGCGATTGCGGTGTCCTGCGTCCGATCGATCTCGACCGGCTGTCATCGGGCGTGACGATCGCCCAGCCGACACAGCTCCTCTGCCGCTCGGCGCTGGCGCTGGACATCTGGGTGGCGAGCAGCGTCGTCCCCGCCGCACAGGCGCAGTTTCCCGGCGATGCCGTCACGGCGTTTCGCCACGCCTCCACCTATGTCTGCCGCAGCCGCTCGTCCGGCAGCCGCATTTCCGAACATGCCCGCGGCAGCGCCGTCGACGTCGCCGATTTCGGCTTTGCCAGCGGGCGCCGGCTGGGCGTCGAAAAGCAGGCGGAGGGCTCACCGGAGCAGGCGTTCCAGCGCCAGATTCGCGAGGGCGCCTGCGGACCGTTCAAGACGGTGCTGGGACCGGGCACCGACGCCGACCACGCGACGCATTTCCACCTCGACATCGCTGCTCGTCGCAACGGGGCGACCTATTGCAAGTGAAGCCGCGCGGGCCGTGCCGCGGGATGGTGTTGAAGGCTCTTCGGCAGCCGGAAAGCGTCAGGCGAAGGCGAGGGTCGGGGTCGGCTGCAGGCCGGCGAAACTCGCCACGACATGCTCGGCCAGCGCCTCGGCGACGGCGCTGCAGCCGCGCCGTTTCATCAGCGCCACCTCGTATTGCCGCAAGGGGGGCAAGCCTTCCGCCGCGCCGAGCTTCTGCAGCGGCGCGGTGACATGGCTTTCCGGCAGGGGCGCGATCGCGAGGTCGGCCAGCACCGCGGCGATCTGTCCCTGGGAATGGCCGCTGGAATAGGCGATGCGATAGCGCACATTGGCGGCATCGAGCGCATCGAGCGCGATGGCCCGCCAGGCACAGCCGCGGCTGGCGAGCGCCAGCGGCAGCGGCTCGCGGGCGATGGCGCCGCCATGTTTCAGCCCGGCCCAGACGAGGTTCTCCGTGTGCACGATGGTGACCATGCGCTGGCCGTATTCGCCGCAGGCGAGCACCGCCAGATCGAGCTCGCCGGCATCGCAGAGGCGGCGCAGATCATCGCTCGAGCGCAGCTTCACGTCGACCTCGACCTGCGGATGGGTCGAGGCGAAACGCTTGAGGATCTGCGGCACGGCGATATAGCCGATGTCGTCGGGGGCGCCGAAGACGACGCGCCCCTCGATGCCCTGCGTCAGGAAGCGCGACACGGTTTCTTCGTTGAGATCCATCAGGCGGCGGGCGTAGCCCAGAAACGCCTCGCCATCGCTGGTCAGGCGCACGGTGCGGCCTTCGCGCACGAACAATTCGCGGCGCAGTATCTCTTCCAGCTTCTTCATCTGCAGGCTGACCGCCGAGGGCGTGCGGGCGACGCGGTCGGCGGCGCGCGAAAAGCTGCCCGTGTCGCAGATGGCGACGAAGGTGCGCGCGAGATCGGTTTCGATCAGGGGAAGCTGGCTGTGCCGGGACATGCGCGGGACCGATGAGTGCAACTCACCGATCAGTTTAGATCTTATCGCTGGAATTGCCAGCGCGACTATCGCACATCCCATGGATTGATGATGATCCGCCGAAGGGGTGGCGACATGTTCGGACTGAAGATCGCAAAGCGCTCGCAGCGTGCTGGCCAGGCCATGAAGTCGGCCGAACGGCTGGACCGGTCGATGTCCCTGCTCGACGCCCATATCCGCGCCGATGTCGGCGACATGGGCCGTCCGAACGAGATCGTCCCGCTGTCCGAAAGCCTGCGCTGGCGGATGGTCGAGGAAAGCCGGTTCGTCCGCTCCCTCAACGCCTTCGAATAAATCCAGCAATTCGCCGCCGTCCGGCTTCGGTCGGCGGCCTCTTGCAGCTCGACACTGATCGCGCGAACGCTGCCTAGCGGGCCGCCAGCAATGGCGTTTCCACCCGCTCGCGCAGCAATTCGTCGATCCGGTCGCGCTCGCGCTGGAAGGTCGCGAGTTCCTCGCCCTCCAGCACCCGGCCCGACGGCAGCTTGATGCGCATCGGGTCGACCTTCTGGCCGTTCACCGAAATCTCGTAATGCAGGTGGTTGCCGGTCGACAGGCCGGTCGAGCCGACATAGCCGATCACCTGACCCTGGCGCACGCGCGAGCCGACCTTGACGCCCTTGGCGATGCCGCTCTGGTGCGAATAGGAGGTTTCGTAGCCATTGGCGTGGCGCACGATGGTCTGCCGCCCGTAGCCGCTGACCCAGCCGGCCTTCTTCACCACGCCGTCGCCGGACGCGAAGATCGGGGTGCCGCCGGGCGCCGCCCAGTCGACGCCCCAGTGCGGACGGACATAGCCGAGCACCGGGTGCTTGCGGCCGGTCGAAAAGGCCGAGCTGAAGCGGCCTCTGGGGACGGGCTTGCGCAACAGGAACTGCTTGGCGCTGCGGCCGTCGGCGTCGAAATAGTCGGCGTTCTCGGCGTCCTTCGGCCGGAAGCGGTAGAAGCGCCGCGAGGTCTCGCCGAAGCGGACGTCGACGAACAGCATCTCGGATTCGTCTGTCGCCTCCTCCTTGCCCTCCTCCATCGAGTAGAAGACGGCGACGCGGTCGGTCGGGCCGAGGCGGGACTGCAGGTCGACTTCGGTGGCCAGCATCTGGACGAGCTGCTGGCAGAGGCGGTCGTTGAGGCCGTACGCAAGCGCGGCCTGGTAGAGCCCGTCATAGACGGTGGGCATCTTGGCGCGCAGCGGCGCCTCGCTTTCGCTGCTGTCGAAGGCGGCGGCGACGGAGCCGCCCATTTCGGGAGCCTGCGCCGGCTCGAACGGGCCGTCCTCGGTTTCGGCGACGGTGCCCAGATGGCGGGTGCCGCGATAGGCGGAGAGCCGGACCACCGTGGCGGCCTCGCCGATCGTCTCGACGCCGACGCGCAGGGCGTCGCCGGGTTTCAGCGCATCCGCCTCCAGCCGCGCTGCGAGGGCCTCGACCGCCTTGCCGCTCTTGCTCTCGTCATAGCCATTGGCATCGAGCACGGCAGCCATCTTCGCGGCCTCGCGCAGCGGGATGACCTCTTCGTGGAATTCCGGCCGGTCGTTGCCGGTGTCGGACGGCGCCAGGGAGACGTTCTCCTCGATCACCCGGAAGGCCGATCCCGGCTCGTATTCTGCGGCATCGCTGGTCAGGTTGAAGCGCAGCGGATCGACGGTGTTGAGCGAGGCGACCTGCACCGGCGCATAGGCGAGCGAGGGCGAAACCTGCCGCACCAGCCGCTCGGCCTCGCTGGTGCCGATGTCGTCGACGCGCTCGTAGCTGTCGGGGTCGAAATCGAAGGGTTCGACCTTCAGCCGCACCTCGGCCTCCACCCGCGCGCCGTAGAGCTGCGCGGCCTGGCCTTCGTCGCCGGATTCCGGTTCGTCGGCGTCCGGGTCGGCAAAGATGTTGAGCGGATCGAAGGCCGGGTAGTCGATGCTGGTCTGGTGGCGGGCGCCGAGCAGCATGTTGACATAGCCGAAGGGCAGGGTGCGGATGACCTCGCGGTCGCCCTCGCGGGTCATGGTCGACAATTCGACGACCTGCCGGCTGCGGGCGACGGGCAGGGCGGTGGCGACGACGCGCTCGCCCTTCTCGTTGAGATCCTCGCTGGGGGCGAAGGCGGCGGCAAGACCCGCGGGCCGGGCGGCGCCGCGATGGCCGTCGAGCGCGGCCGACAGGGCGATGCCCATCAGCGCCGTCGAGGTCAGGCCGGTGAGAAGCGTGCCGGCCAGCCAGCGCGCCGAGACCTGGCGACGGTCGGGCTTGCGCCTTCGGTCGCTGATCAGTGGCGGCTCGTCCCCGAATGCCGGCGTGTGTTGCGGCAAGCGCACCATCCCTCTCGTCGTCGCCTCTGGATATCCCCGCTTCCGCCTTCGGCGCACAAGGTGGCGAAATATCGACCATATTCCCCGGCGAGCTGCCGCGGGTGACATGGTCCATAGGGCATACAGGGCCCGCCGGCCTGTCTCAAGTCACCGGCCGTCCTCTGATCGATCTTCCGCGTCTTCGCGCGCGCGCGCGAATCCCTACACCGGAGAAGGCGCGGTACCGGGGAAGGCCGCGCGAAGGCTCCCGGCACGGCCGGGAAGCTGATCAAAGGCGGGGAGGGCGCAAGACGAGGAGGCTCAACGTTCGATGAAAGCCATGGGCCATGACCGCCCGATTACACCGCTTCCGACCTGGTGGTGGTCACCTTCAGAGGGCGACGCAGTCCGGATCCGGTTCGAACCCCTGCGATGACGCACCCATCAGCCCGCCAAACCGACCGTCGAGCTTTGATCGGAGTTCGCGAGGCACCGCTATGCTGAGCGGAGCGCTGTTCACCCCTTTGAGCCAGAGGTCCGAACCG
>NZ_CH672387.1:340178-585159 GCF_000153465.1 Aurantimonas manganoxydans SI85-9A1
CGGTCCTAAGGTAGCGAAATTCCTTGTCGGGTAAGTTCCGACCTGCACGAATGGCGTAACGACTTCCCCGCTGTCTCCAACATAGACTCAGTGAAATTGAATTCCCCGTGAAGATGCGGGGTTCCTGCGGTCAGACGGAAAGACCCCGTGCACCTTTACTATAGCTTTACACTGGCATTCGTGTCGGCATGTGTAGGATAGGTGGTAGGCTTTGAAGCGTGGGCGCCAGCTCGCGTGGAGCCATCCTTGAAATACCACCCTTATCGTCATGGATGTCTAACCGCGGTCCGTTATCCGGATCCGGGACAGTGTATGGTGGGTAGTTTGACTGGGGCGGTCGCCTCCTAAAGAGTAACGGAGGCGCGCGATGGTGGGCTCAGACCGGTCGGAAATCGGTCGTCGAGTGCAATGGCATAAGCCCGCCTGACTGCGAGACAGACAAGTCGAGCAGAGACGAAAGTCGGTCATAGTGATCCGGTGGTCCCGCGTGGAAGGGCCATCGCTCAACGGATAAAAGGTACGCCGGGGATAACAGGCTGATGACCCCCAAGAGTCCATATCGACGGGGTTGTTTGGCACCTCGATGTCGGCTCATCGCATCCTGGGGCTGGAGCAGGTCCCAAGGGTTTGGCTGTTCGCCAATTAAAGCGGTACGTGAGCTGGGTTCAGAACGTCGTGAGACAGTTCGGTCCCTATCTGCCGTGGGTGCAGGAGAATTGACAGGATCTGACCCTAGTACGAGAGGACCGGGTTGGACGTACCTCTGGTGGACCTGTTGTGGCGCCAGCCGCAGTGCAGGGTAGCTATGTACGGTCGGGATAACCGCTGAAGGCATCTAAGCGGGAAACCCACCTGAAAACGAGTTCTCCCTATCAGAGCCGTGGTAGACCACCACGTTGATAGGCCGGGTGTGGACGTGCGGCAACGCATGAAGCTTACCGGTACTAATCGCTCGATCGGCTTGATCATTCTCATTCGTCAATGCCCACCCCCAAAAGGGTGCGCAACACAAACACAATGCCCTCTCAAGACCAGCTTCCAACTTGCCATTTGCCGACCTGGTGGTTCTAGCGGGGCGGCCGCACCCGATCCCATTCCGAACTCGGCCGTGAAACGCCCCAGCGCCCATGATACTTCGTCTCAAGACGCGGGAAAGTCGGTCGCCGCCAGGTCTGCAAATCGCAAGTTGCTACAAGAGACCCTTCTTCACACCGCACCACACAAAGCCCCTCGCGCCCCCCAGCCGAGGGGCTTTTTGCGTTCGGGGGTATGTTTCAGGCGTCTGGTCTCACGCGGGACCGCCGATGAGCGTCCGGTGGCTTGAGATGAGGTGACGTCGATGCCTCCTCGTACCCCGTGCCGTCGTGCAATTGGCGACGACGTTGCCGGCCCGGCGCGAGTGAACGGTCGAAGCTATAGGCGCTCGCTCTCGGTTGCCGGCTCTTCTTTGTGACTGCGATCTCTCGGGCGAGCGCTGCGCCTGTAGCGCGGCTAGAGCGTCGGACTGAATCCCAGAATCCCCGGTTCGCTTCCCTTTAAGCCTTCACCGTGATTCCCTCGTGTTGGAGGTGGATCATGAGCAAAAGCTATTCGATTGATCTGCGTGAACGGGTCGCCGGCTTCATCGACAAAGGGCAGTCTCGTCGGGCGGCGGCTCGCCATTTTGGCGTTAGCGAGAGCTTTGCGATCAAGCTGGACCAGCGGCGAGTCCGGTCAGGATCGATCGCACCGCAGAAGCAAGGCCGCCCTCGCGGTAGCGGAAAGCTGGAGGTGTTTGAGGCCTTTCTGATCGGCGTCGTCGAAGCCAAGCCCGACATCACCATGCCGGAACTGGCCGCGCTGCTGACGGAGGCGCACAGCGTGACCGCCGCCCCGGCGGTGCTGTCGCGCTTTCTGTGCCGGCGCGGCTTCACATATAAAAAAATGCCTGATGGCGTCGGAATGCGCACGCGCCAACGTGCGTGAGGAGCGCCGGGTCTGGAAGACCAAGCGCCAGCCCCGGATGCGATTGGCGCCGCAGCGTCTGGTGTTCATCGACGAGACGTCGGTGACGACCAAGATGGCCCGGCTGCGCGGCCGTAGCCGGCGCGGCCGGAGACTGCGCGCCGACGCACCCTTCGGCCACTGGGGCACCCAGACCTTCATTGCCGGCCTGCGCTGCCACGAACTAACCGCACCCTGGGTCATCGACCGGCCGCTCAACCGATCCGCCTTCGACACCTACATCGAGACCCAGCTCGCGCCGACGCTGCGCAAAGGCGACATCGTCATTCTCGACAATCTTGCTGTCCACAAAAGTCAGCGGGCGGCCGAGTGCCTTCGACGAAGAGGCGCCTGGTTCCTATTCCTGCCACCCTATTCGCCGGATCTGAACCCGATCGAGATGGCGTTCTCAAAGCTGAAGGCACATCTGCGCAAGGCTGCCGCCAGGACATTCGACGATCTCTGGAAGGCCATCGGCGATATCTGCGGCCTCTTTGAACCAGAAGAGTGCTGGAACTACCTCAAGGCCGCGGGATATGCGTCTGATTAAGCGTCCGACGCTCTAACACCGCCGCGGGTTCGAAGATGCAGTCGCACGATCATGAGGGCGAGCCGCGGAGGAGGTTCCGCATGTGTGCGCTACGGATGTTTTCTACACCCTCAGCACGGCTCCGGTTCCCCGTTCAATGCCTGACTGCCCGGCCATAATAGCCGCGCATGAGGAGGGGCGTCAGGAACATCGGGATCTGGTAGCAGCCGACGAAGACCATCATGGCCTCCAAAGACGCAGGGGGCAGGGCAATCAGGAACAGTGCCAGATTGCGGTTGCCGGCCATCAGCGCGACGGCGCCGCCGACCGCCGGATCACTGCCGGCACGGCGCATGGCGGTGTTGGCCGCGATCTGCAGCCCGAAATTCAGTGCGAAGGCGGCCGCGAGCATCTCGGTGACTTGCAGCGGATCGCGCAGCAGCATCGGCTGGATCGCATCCATCAGCCCAAGCACGAGAGCGGCGAGCAGAAGTGCGCTGACGGCATCCAGCATCACGATGGCGTCCGATTGTGGTCCGGGGCGCCAGATCTGCCGCACGACGACCGCAAGGCCACCGGCCAGCGCGATGACGCCGAGAAGGCGCAAAGCCGGCTCCAGCGGCGAGATCGCCGCGCCGGGAAAGACGATCTGCAGGGGCAGCATCGAGGTGAGCGGCAGGAGGAGCGTGCCCCAGACCAGCAGTCGCAGCGCGGTCATGCCATCGAGCCCGGTGAGGGCGGCGAGGCCCGCGCCCCCGGTGATCGGCGCTGCGGCCAGGGTGAGGATGACGACGCTGGCAAGCGGGCCGCTGACACCGCCGAGGTGGAGGATCGCAGCGACGGCGAGGGGCAGCGCGAGCTGCAGGAACAGGACCAGCGGCACGTCGCGCCGCATATGGGTGAAGGACCGCGCGATCTGGGCGGGATCCACCCGCAGGACCGAGACGAAGAGGATCGCGGCGATCAGCGGAAACAGGCCGGCCCGCATGAGCGACGCGAGCCCGGGAAGCAGCACGCCACCAACAAGGCCGGCCACCAGCATCCAGCGGCCATTGCGGGCGATGATCGTCAGAAGCCGTGTCATGGCTCGTCAGACGCCTTTCTGCTCAGGCTGTCGGTGTGGCGACATGCGCCCGGCAGCTCTCTGCCGGCTACGATCGCCGGTCTGAGCCGACGGTTCACGCCGGTCTGGGATCTGCGGCGCCGGTCTTGCGGCGATCGCGCCGCCAGGTGGCGGCGGCGAGACAGCCGCCGATGATGGCCAGGCCGGTGAGAACGCCGTAGCTGCCGATATAGCTGCCGACATGATTGTGCACCGAGGAGAACAGGGTCGGTCCTACCAGCACGCCGGCGAAGGTGACGAACATGGCGGTGCCGGTGACCGAGCCGACGGCGCGCAGGGGGCTGAGGCGCGCGACTTCGGAGAGATAGACGCCGTTCCAGCCGACGCCGGTGAGGCCGAGCAGCATGAAGGCTGCGATCACGGCGGCGAGCGGCCATTGCGGCGAGACGAAGAGGATCGTGGTCGAGACCACGGCCATCAGTACGGCGAGGCCGGTGAGGACGGCGAGACCGCTGTGGATGCGATCGGCGACATGGCCCCACAGCAGGCGGCCGACGGCGCCCATGACCTGGACGGCGGCCAGAACCATGCCGGCCTCGATGAGGCCCATGTGCAATTCCTCCACCAGCAGCACGACGAGGAAGGCGACGAGGCAGAGCTGGATGGCGGAAAAGCAGAAGGAGGCCGCGGCCAGAATGAGCAACGAGCGGTCGGAGCGGATGGTCGTCAGGCCGAGGCCGGCCGAGCGCAGCAGCCGGGTTGCCGGGTTTGCATGGGCATCGAGACGGGCGCGGCCGCGCTCTAGGGCCAGCATCAGCACGATGCAGGTCGCGGCCACGGCCCACAGCACGGCGCCCCATCCGAACGCCACCGCCATCGGCGCGCCGATGAGCCCGGCCATGATGCCGCCGATCGGGACGCCGGTCTGCTTGATGGAGAAGAAGAGATTGCGCCGATGCGCCGGCGAATGGCGCTGCAGGAGATCGGAGGCGGACGGGTTGATCAGTCCGTAGGAAAGGCCGATGGCCAGCGATCCGGCGATCATGCCGGCAAGATGGGGTATGCTGGCGAGAAGGCAGCCCGCCGCCGTCAGCGCCATCGCGGTCTGGCCGGTGCGGCAGGGGCCCCAGCGGGACACGACCGCGCCGCCGACCAGCGAGGACAGCATCGCTGCCAGATAGACCAGCCCGACCTGATAGCCGACGAAGCTCGACGGCACGCCGAGGGTGAGTGCGACGGCGGGGGCAAGGGCCGGCACGGTCAGCACTGCGGCGGTGCCGAGCGCCTGGATGATGGTGGTCTCGGCCAGCAGCCATGGCAAGCTCACGGCCTCGCCGGGCCGGTCGGAAACGGACGCGTCTGTCGTCATGGGGTGGATGCTGCCTCTGTCGAACCCGGACGCCGTCGGCGATCCGGTTGCGGGAGCCCGGCAAGACGGGCGCCAAGATCATGCGACCTTACTAGTCTGGGAGGGTCCGCGACAATGGCCGGCGGGTCTGCCGTGTCGGACGCGGCCGCTTACGCGCCGCTTGGTGCCGGATGAGCCGCGGGGTCGGGACGGTTCGTCGCGGAGCGGCGCGGCCCGATTGTTCGCAGGCATCCAGCCCCGACAGCTCGATGTCGTCTCGACGTTAGACGACGGTCTTCACGCGGTCCCAGGTCTTCTGCAGATGTCGGGCGAGAACCTCGCCGAGCCGCTCGCCGTCGCGGTTCCGCAGGGCCACGGCCATCTCCTCATGCTCGGCGACCGCCTTGGCCCAGGCCTCCGGTCCCTGGTTGCCGAGAAATCGGATGCGTTTCAGCCGGGCCTGGATGGTGCCTTGCACGTCGATGAGCATGTTGTTGCGCGACAGCCGGGCGATGCCGGAGTGGATCGCCTGGTTCATCTTGTAATAGGGCAGGCGCTCGCGCTTCTCGTAATAGCCGATCATGGCGTCGTGCACGGCCAGCAATTCGGCAAGCTCGTCGTCGGTGGCGCGTTCGCAGCACAGGCGGCCCGCCAGCTTCTCGAGCTCGGCCAGCACTTCCAGCATCGAGGCGACGTCCTCGGGCGACAGGCGCCGCACAACGCTGCCGCGGGACGGGCGAATGTCGATCAGTCCTTCGCCGGCGAGGGTGCGCAGCGCCTCGCGCAGGGGCGTGCGTGAGACACCGAGGCTCTGGACGAGGGCCGCCTCGTTGATTCGCGAATCCGGCGGGAGATGCCCCTCGATGATCATGTCGCGGATCCGCCCGGCGACCTGCTCATGCAGGGTCTGCCGCTGGATCAGGGGCGCGTCCAGCGTCGCCGTCTCTGCCGCATCCATCTGGTTCGCCTTCCTGCATCGCTCGGGTCGTCGGGGAGATTATAGCAAAAAGGGGGCTTGTGGGGGCAAAGAAAAATATCGTATGCAAAATGCGATATGCGGAACCGGTGAGGAAACAGCATGCCCCAGTCCCAAGTCCTGGCCTTTGCCATTGGTGATCCGGCCGGAATCAGCCCGGAGCTGGCCGCGCGGCTTCTCGCCGATCCCGTGGCGCAGACGGCGACCCTTCTGGTGATCGGCGACCGCCGGGTGCTCGACATGGGCGCCGCCCATGCCGGCGTCACGCTGGATCTGCCGACGGTCACGGCCGAGGAACTCGGCACCGGGCGGCCGCAGCACAGCTGCTTCGTCGATCTCAAGAACTGCGATCCGGCGGCGATCACGCTGGGCGTCTCGAGCCCGGAGGGTGGCGCATCGGCGCTGGCGAATTTCCGCTGCGCGCTTCTGGCGGCCAAGAACGGCTATGCCGACGCGGTGTTCTTCACGCCCTTCAACAAGCACTCGATGCGCCTGTCGGAGAGCGATTATGTCGACGAGATCGGCTTCGTGAACCGGACCATCGAGGTCACCAAGAACGGCAGCGAGTTCAACGTCCTCGACGAGGTCTGGAACGCCCGCTGCACCTCGCATATCCCGCTGTCGAAGGTCGCCGAGACGATCACCGAGGATCGCGTCTTCGAGAGCCTGCGGCTGACCATCGAGACGATGCAGGGCGCCGGTTACGAGCGGCCGCGCATCGGCGTCGCCGCGCTCAACCCGCATGCCGGCGACGGCGGCAATTTCGGCACCGAGGACGACGCGATCATCCTGCCCGCCGTGCAGCGCGCCCAGGCCCACCAGATGGCCGTCACCGGCCCTGTGCCGTCCGACACGGTCTTCGTGCGCGCCATGAAGGGCGAGTTCGACGCCGTCCTGACCATGTTCCACGACCAGGGCCAGATCGCCATGAAGCTGATCGGCTTCGATCGCGGCGTCACGCTGATCGCCGGCTATCCGTTCCCGATCGTCACGCCGGCCCATGGGACGGCCTTCGACATCGCCGGACAGGGCATCGCCAATCCGGGTGCCGGGCAGAAGGCGATCGAACTCGGCCTGATGCTGGCGGCCCGAAAGGCTGCCGAGGGGGACATCCTGCCGCCGCCGGAAACGCCGCTGTCGGCACTGTTCGCCAAGGGGCTGCAGGGACCCCGGGCCGCCGCCTGAGGGGCCAGTTCCCCTCCAATACATCCAAGACGACCGCCAAGGTCGCGTCGCGCAGACACCAGCCACCATCCAATCCAAACGATCTGACGGGAGGACCCACATGATCCACTTCACGCTGAAATCGGCCGTTGCCGCCGCCGCACTTCTGGCTGCCAGCGGCTTCGCCCAGGCGCAGGAAGAAATCATCTTCGGCTTGAGCGCCGCCAACGGTTCGCTGCAGGAGCGCACCGCCAGCGAGTTCGCGCGCCGCGCCAACGAGAAGCTCGGCGACACGGCCGTGGTGAAGGTGTTCGACTCCTCGCAGCTCGGCAAGGACAAGGACATGCTCCAGAAGATCAAGCTGGGCACCATGCACATGACCCTGCCATCCTCGACCATGCCGGAGATCGCCGCCGAATACGCGCTGTTCGACCTGCCCTTCATGGTGAAGGACCGCGATCATCTGGCGCGCATCGACGAGACGCTGTTCCGCGACGTGCTGGTTCCGGCCGCCGAGGAGCAGGGCTATCGCCCGCTCGCCATCTGGGAGAACGGCTTCCGCCAGATCACCAACAACGAACGTCCGATCAACACCCCGGCCGATCTGCAAGGCCTGAAGATCCGCACGCCGAACTCGTCCTGGCGCGTCGAGATGTTCAAGACCTACGGCGCCAACCCGACGCCGATGTCGTTCTCGGAAGTCTTCGTCGCGCTGCAGACCGGCGTCATCGACGGCCAGGAGAACCCGCTGACCAACATCTCGGCAGGCAAGCTGAACGAGGTGCAGGAATATCTGTCGATGTCCGGCCACGTTTATTCGCCGGCCTATCCGACCGTCGGCGTCGCCGCCTTCGAGAAGCTCGACCCGGAAATCCAGGAGGTCCTGACGACCACCGCTGAGGAAGTGGCGCTGTGGGCCCGCGAGCAGGGCGCGGCCGATGACGACAAGCTGCTGAAGGAGCTCGAGGAGTCCGGCATGAAGGTCAACCAGGCCGACCGCCAGGCCTTCGTCGACGCCTCCAAGCCGCTTTATGAAAAGTTCGCCGCGGAAGTCGATGGCGGTCAGGAGATGATCGACAAGGCGATGTCGCTCGCCGACTGATCGATCGCATTCCATGACCGGCGGGGAGGGGCAACGCCTCTCCCTGCCGACCGGTCCGGGCCCTGCCCACAAGAACTCTTCATCGGGGGAACCCACCCATGTCCCGGCTCGCCCGCTGGCTTGACGTCTCACTTCAGGCCGTGACGATCTTCCTGCTCGTCGTCCTCGCTCTCGTGGTGCTGCTCGGCGTCGGCTACCGCTATTCCGGCAATTCGCTGATCTGGTACGACGAGGTCGCCTCGGTGCTCCTGGCCTGGATCACCTTTACCGGCGCCGCGCTCGCGACCATGCGCAACGCGCATCTGAGCTTCAGCGGCCTGCTGTATTCCCTGCCGCCGAAAGGCCGCCTGCTGCTGTTCTCCGGCGTGGAGATCATTTTCCTGGCGACCTTCGCCGTCATCGGCTGGGCCGGCTGGGCCATTCTCGACATCTTCGGCAACGAGACGCTGATCTCGGTGCGCTTCGTCTCCCGCAGCTTCGTGCAGAGCATCCTGCCGGTGAGTGCAGGCCTGGTGATCCTGGCGCGTCTCCTGACGCTGCCCGAACGCTACGAGGACGCCAAGATCGGGCTCGATCCCGAGGAGCGTGAGATCGCCGCCGAAATCGCTCGCGCCCAGGCCGAACTCGAAGCTTCGCGCGCTGGAGAATCCAAATGACCGAGGCGTTGATCCTTCTGTCCCTGTTCGTGATGATCGCCATCGGCCTGCCGATCGCCGTCGCGATCCTCGCCAGCGCGCTGGTGGGCGTCTACATCCTCAACGGCCATCTCGGCTTCCTGAACGCGGCGCTGTCGGTGTTCGACGGGGCCACGAGCTTCCCGCTGATCGCCATTCCGCTGTTCATCCTCGCCGGCGCGCTGATGAACACCGGCGGCATCTCCCGCCGGCTGATCAATTTCGTTTCGGCGCTGATCGGCTTCATGCGCGGCGGCCTCGCCATGGTGAATGTCGGCGTGTCGCTGTTCTTCGCCGAGATCTCCGGCTCGGCCGTGGCGGATGTCGCGGCGATCGGTTCGGTGCTGATTCCGGCGATGAAGAAGAAGGGCTATTCGCCCCGCATGGCCGCGGCAATCACCTCGTCATCGGCATCGCTGGCGATCATCATCCCGCCGTCGATCCCGATGATCCTCTACGGCGCCCTGTCCGACACCTCGATCGTGCAGCTCTTCGTGGCCGGCATCGTGCCGGGCCTGCTCGGCGGCTTCGGCATGATGGCGCTGTGCTACTATTTCGCGGTGCGCTACGACCTGCCGCGTGAGGAGGCCTTCAGCCTGACCCGGCTCTGGACGGCGGCCAAGGACGCCGGCTGGGCGCTGATCCTGCCGGTGATCATTCTCGGCGGCATCTTCGGTGGCTTCGTCACCGCCACCGAGGGTGCGGGTCTCGCGGTCATCGCGGCGCTGCTGATCGGCGGCTTCGTCTATCGCGAGATCGACATCCGCCTGTTCTACCATGCGCTGACCGACGGGGTGATCCAGACCGCCGTCGTGATGCTGCTGGTGGCCAGTTCGGCGGTGCTCGGCCTCTATCTGACCGAGACCGAGATGCCGCAGCGGCTGGCGGCGAGCATCACCACGCTGACGACGGACAAGTTCCTCGTCCTGATGATCATCAACGTCTTCCTGCTGTTCGTCGGCATGGTTCTGCACGGGGCGGCAGCGATCATCCTGACGGTGCCGATCTTCATGCCGCTGGTCCATCAGATCGGCATCGATCCGGTGCAGTTCGGCATCCTGCTGACGCTGAACATCGCGCTCGGCCAGCAGACTCCGCCGGTCGCCAGCGTGCTGGTCACGGCCTGTTCGATCGCCCGTACCGACATCTGGCGCACGACGCGGACGAACCTGCCCTTCATCGGGGTACTGCTGGTGGTCCTGCTTCTGGTGACCTACGTGCCGGCCGTGTCGCTGTCGCTGGTGGATTTCTTCTACAAGTAGCGCAGCGTCGCCTCACACCACATGCAACGAAAAGGGCCGGTCTGACCGGCCCTTTTCGTTGTCGCAATTCTTCGGGATACTGGCCTGTCTGCCGCTTCCGCATGGGAGCTATTCGCCAGAGGCCCTAACCGGGACGGCCGTGCCGGCGTAATTCAATGGGACGGCAATTCGCTCGGCGAGGAAGAGACATGACGATCGACGCACGCGCTCCCAGGAGCTACTCCCGCATGATCGACTATCTGCGCGGCGCCACCGGCAGCCTGCGCGAAGCGCGCCGGATGCGGGCCGAGTTCCGCAGCCGCTATCCGCATCTGATGGACTGAGACCGACGCGTCTGGCGCGGCCTCAGCGGCGCGCCAGTGCGTTTTCGGCGAGGATGTCCGGCGTGATCGCATCGAGCGATGGCGCCCCGATCATCGCCATGTCGCGGTCGATCTCGGCCGCGAGCAGCGAGACGGCATGCTTGACGCCGTCGTCGCCCGCCACGGCCGCGGCGAACAGGAACGGCCGCCCGACAAAGACGAATTCTGCGCCCAGCGCGATCGCCTTCAGGACGTCGGAGCCGCGCCGCACGCCGCCGTCGAGCATGACGGCCATGTCGCCGGCCTCAGCCTTCACTGCTGGCAGCGCCGCGATCGCCGACACCGCATAGTCGAGCTGCCGGCCGCCATGGTTGGAGACTATGATGCCGTCGGCGCCCAGTTCGCGGGCCCGGCGCGCATCCTGCGGCGACAGCACTCCCTTGATCACCAGTCTGCCCTTCCAGCGTTCGCGCGCGATTGCCGCGTGGCGCCAGGAGAAGGTGCCGCGCCCGCCGAAGGAGCGCACGACGTTCTTGGAGATGATCGCCGGGCCGCGCTCGACATCGGCATTTTCGAAATGCGGCATGCCGTGGTTCATCAGGGTGCGGGCCATGGTGCCCATCACCCAGCCCGGCCGCACCACACCCTGCAGGGCGAGATCGAGGCTGGGCTTCATCGGCGCGCCGAAGCGGTCGCGTTTGGAATCCTCGCGGTTGCCGGCCACCGGCACGTCGGCGGTGATAACCAGCGTGTCGTAATTGGCGGCAGTGAGGCGATCGACCATGCCGGTGACCCGCGCGTCGTCGCCGGGCAGATAGGCCTGGAACCAGCGCGCATGGCCTTCCTTCGCGACACGCTCGAGGCTGATCAGCGAGGTGGCGCTGAGCACCGCCGGAATGCCGCATTCATGGGCGCTGCGGGTGAGGACGATGTCGCCGTCATAGGCGGTGAGGGCGCTGAGCCCCATGGGCGAGATGCCGAAGGGGTGTTTCCAGGTCTTGCCGAACAGGGTGCGGCTCTGGTCGCGGACCGCAAGGCCGGCGAGAATGCGCGGGACGAGGCGGATGTCCTCGAAGTCGCTGCGGTTTGCCCGGAAGGCGGCGCCGGTCTCGACCGATCCCGAAATGTAGGAGAAAACGCCGCGCGGCAGCCGTTTTCGCGCCGCCGGCTCGAACTCGCCGATGTTGAAGATGTTGCGAAGTCTGCGCGGGAGCCGTTCCACGCGCCGCGCCTCGGCGACGCCGGTGGGGCCGCCCGCGGCCACCCGGCTGCCGGTCTGATCCGTCATCGTGTTCTCCCTGATGTCTCGTATCTCTCGGCCCTATCGGCTGGCGTCGAGCGGACGGTCCGGCAGTGCCTTGCGCAACCGCGCCAGAAGCTCGTCCGACAGCACGACCCCGTCCGCCATCTGCTGGCGGCGCAGGCGCAGCGCCCGTTCGCCCGGCAGGCGCACGGCGGACGCGCCATCGGGAACCTTTGCGCCCCGTGCCGCCCCGGCCATGAAGCCCGTCTGCCGCTCGAAGGCGGCGCGGCCACCATGGTGCTCAGGATCGACGACCATCACGAAGACCGAGGCGCCCCATTGGTCGGGCGCGTCGGCCCGGCCATGGCCGGCCAGCCCTGCCGTCAGCATCTCGACGATCAGGCCGAGGGCGAAGCCCTTGTGGCCGTATTCGGTGCCGCCGAGCGGCAGCAGCGCGCCGGCGGGCCTGGCTGTCAGAAGTGCCGGATCGTCGCTGGCTGTGCCGTCGGGGCCGATCATCCAGGCGCCGGGGAGCCTCCGGCCTTCTTCGACGCGTTCGCTGACGAGGCTGTTGGTTGTGATCGAGGCGGAAATGTCGACCAGCACCGGATCGCCGCCCGTCGGCCAGCCCGCCGCGATGGGGTTGGGCGAATAAATGCCCTCGACGGCGCCGAAGGGCGCCACCGAGGCGGTGGCCGGCGAGGACGAGGCGATGATCGCTGCCATCCCTTCGTCGGTCACCGCCTTCAGATAGGCGGCGAGGCAGGCGACGTGGTGGCTCTGGCCGATCGCCACGGTGGCGACGCCGGCGTCGCGGGCCCTGTCCGTACACAGGGCGAGCGCCCGGCGCACCAGCACCGGGCCCGGCAGATAATTGCCGCCCCAGGCTGCCGACGCGCCATGATCGCGAACGATCGTGGGCTCGCCCGCCTTGGTCATGTGCCCGGCCTCAAGCTCCCTGAGATAGCGCGGCAGGAGCGCGAGGCCGTGGGTCGAATGGCCGAGGAGATCGCCTTCGACGAGCGTCTCCGCGACGATCTCGGCGTGACCGGCATCCAGCCCGCTGGCGGCAAGGGCGTCATGGGCGTAGCCGATCAGCGCGCGATAATCGTAGCGCTGGCTCATCCCCGGGTTTCCGGCACGCTGCCGCTGGCGGGCGGGACGAGGAAGTCGAAGTCGCAGCCCTTGTCGGCCTGGGTCACCGTTTCCAGGAACAGCCGCTTGTAGCCGCGGTCGGACCCGGCATGGACCGGAGCGACGAAGCTCTTGCGCCGCTCGGCCAGCTCGGCCTCGCCGACATCCAGCGAGATCGCGCGGTTCGGTACGTCGAGGGTGATCCGGTCGCCGGTGCGCACCAGGCCCAGCGGACCGCCCTCGGCGCTTTCCGGCGTCACGTGCAGGACGATGGTGCCGGACGCCGTGCCGCTCATGCGGGCGTCGGAAATGCGGACCATGTCCTTCACGCCGGCAGCGGCGAGCTTCCGCGGGATCGGCATGTAACCGGCTTCCGGCATGCCCGGCGCGCCCTTCGGCCCGGCATTCTGGAGGACGAGGATGTCCTCGGCGGTCACGTGGAGATCGGGATCGTCGACCCGCTCGGCCATGTCGGCGATGGAGGAGAACACCACCGCCCGGCCAGTGTGGCTCATCAGTGCCGGGGAAGCGGCGGACTGCTTTACGATGGCGCCGCCCGGCGCCAGATTGCCGCGGACGACCGCCATGCCGCCCTCCGGATAGAGCGGTGCGGAGACCGGCGCGACGATCGCCTGCTGCCAGCCGGCGGGCGCGGCATCGATCTCTTCGCCGAGCGTGCGCCCGGTGACCGTCAGGCAGTCGAGATGCAGGAGGTCCTTCAGCTCGCGCAGGATGGTCGTCAGGCCGCCGGCGGCGTGCAGGTCCTGCATGTAATGCTGGCCGGACGGCTTCAGGTCGACCAGCACCGGCACCTTGCGACCGATCCGGTCGAAGGCGTCGAGATCGAGGGTCAGGCCGAGGCGGCCGGCCATGGCGGCCAGATGCACGATACCGTTGGTCGAGCCGCCGGTGGCGAGCAGCACCGTCAGGGCGTTCTCGAACGCCTTGGTGGTCATGATCTTGTCGGGCGTCAGGTTGCTGGCGGCCATCTGCACGGCCAGCGCGCCGGTGGTTTCGGCGATGCGGCGACGGTCGGCGGAGACCGCAGGCGGCGTCGCGCCGCCCGGTGCCATCATGCCGAGCGCCTCGACGACGAGGGCCATGGTCGAAGCGGTGCCCATCACGCCGCAGGTGCCGGCACCCGGCACGAGCTGCGAATTGACGTCGGAGATCTCCTCCGCGTCGACCTCGCCGGCGCGGTGGCGGGCCCAGAAGCGGCGGCAATCGGTGCAGGCGCCGACCTTCTCGCCGCGATGGCTGCCGGTCAGCATTGGCCCGGTGACGAGCTGGATGGCGGGGACCTTGGCGCTGGCCGCGCCCATCAGCTGGGCCGGCACGGTCTTGTCGCAGCCGCCGATCAGAACGACCGCGTCCATCGGCTGGGCGCGGATCATCTCCTCGGTGTCCATCGCCATCAGGTTGCGCAGATACATCGAGGTCGGATGGGAGAAGGACTCATGGATCGAGATGGTCGGGAAGGGGACCGGCAGGGCCCCGGCCAGCATGACGCCACGCTTCACCGCCTCGATCAGGTCCGGAACGTTGGCATGGCAGGCATTGTAGCCGCTGGACGTGTCGACGATGCCGATGATCGGCCGATCGAGCGCGTCGTCGGAATAGCCCATGCCTTTGATGAAGGCCTTGCGCAGGAACAGCGAGAAACCGGCATCGCCGTAGCTCGTCAGTCCCTTCTTCAGCCCCCGTCCGTTCTCTTCCGACATGCGATACGCTCCTTACCCTTTTACGCCTGCTGCTCGGGGTTGACCTGACAGACGATCGCCAAGATTGTCAACAATATGTTTGACACCTACGCAAGTGTCGATATGGTCCCTCAACGCGCTTGGAGGAGTGCGTCAATCCAATAGGGAGGATCCACCCATGAGAATGACCATTGTCGCGGCTCTCGCCGTTACAACCGCCATCGTCGCGCCCGCCTTTGCCCAGGACGCCAAATACTCCGCATCCGACGAGATCAACGTCATGCAGGGCTTCAAGGCCGGCGGTGGTTCCGACGCCCTGGCGCAGCTCGTCCAGCCGTTCCTGGCCGAAGAGCTCGGCGTCAATTTCGTCAACCAGTACATCCCCGGTGCGACCGGCGCGATCGCGTGGACACAGCTCGCCAAGCAGACCAAGCCGGACGGCGCCACGGTCAGCATCACCAACACCCCGATGCTGACGACGAACTACATCATGAACCCGTCGATCACCTACACCGTCGACGAGATCACGCCGCTGGGCAACGTCGTCACCGACCCGGGCATCGCGGTCGTCGCCAAGGACAGCCCGTTCCAGACCTTCGAGGATTTCGTCAAGGCGGCGAAGGACAATCCGAGCACCGTGACCGTCGGCAATTCCGGCGTCGGCGGCGACGACTTCTTCACCTCGCTGATGTTCGAGAAGGCGGCCGGCGTGCAGCTCCAGAAGGTGCCGTTCCAGGGTGACGGCCCGTCCTGGACCGCCGCGATGGGCGGCAAGATCGACGCCAGCTTCACCAATGTCGGCGTCGCCTATCCGCAGGTGAAGGAGGGCAATCTGCGCGCCCTCGCCGTGTTCACCGAAGAGCGCCTGCCGGAGCTGCCGGACGTGCCGACCGCCACGGAGCTCGGTTACGAGCTCGTCGCCGGTTCGTCGCGCGGCTACAGCGGCCCCGGCGGTTTCCCGGAAGAAGCCCGCACGCAGTTCGTGGAGGCGCTGCGCCGGGTGACCGAGAATCCGGAGTTCCTCGAGAAGGCCAAGGCATCGGCGATGAACATCGATTTCATCGGTGGTGACGACTACACCGCGTTCCTGAAGAAGCAGGAAGGCGAGTACCGGGAGATCTGGGCCGACATCAAGGACGAAGTCCAGGCCAAGTAACACAATCGGGGGCGGCGGCCCGCCGCCCCCGCCACAGACTCCGTCCGGAGACCATTTCATGGGTCGAATCCTGGTTGCGCTCGCGGCCATCGCGCTCGTCTTCTTCTTCTGGAGCGAGGCCGCCGCCTATCCCCGAACGGCCGCCCGCCTGCCGAACCTTCTGGGCTGGATCGTCCTGCTTTTGGCACTCGCGGCGATTGCGCAGACGCTTCTGGCATGGCGCCGGGAAAAGGCGGCCGGCACGCTGGTGCTCATTCCGCCCTTCGCATGGCGCGACATCGCCGTCGGGGCAGGCTTTGCGGGACTGATCGTGCTCTATGCCTGGAGCATCAACCATGTCGGCTACCTCGTCGCGACGCCGCTGTTCCTGCTGATACCACTGGCCGTGCTGCGGCCGATCGGATGGACTGCGACGCTGCTGACCACGCTCGTGGTGACCGGGTTCATCTGGGGCGTCTTCGTCTATTTCCTGAACCTGTCGATCCCCCTCTACCCGGCCGTCTGAGGAGACCGTCATGCCTGAATCCTTCCTCTGGATCGGCCTGGCCAATGTGGTCGACCCGGTCAATCTGCTGGCGATCTTCGCGGGCGCCCTTATCGGCATGTTCGTCGGCGCGATGCCCGGCCTGTCGGCGACCATGGCCATCGCGCTCCTGCTGCCGCTGACCTATTCGATGCGGCCCGAAACCGGACTGGCCATGCTCGCCTCGCTGTATCTGGCGGCGATGTATGGCGGCTCCGTCGCGGCGATCCTGCTGCGCACGCCGGGAACGCCGGCGGCGGCGGCCACGGTCCTCGACGGCTATCCGATGGCGCAGAAGGGGCTCGCCGGCAAGGCGCTCGGCCTGTCGCTGACCGCGTCGCTGATCGGCGGCGTCATCTCCTCGATCGTGCTTCTCACCGTCGCGCCGCTGCTCGGCCGGGTGGTTCTGAATTTCGGCCCGGTGGAGATTTTCGCGGTCGCCGTCCTCGGCATCACCATTATCGGCTCGCTGTCGCAGGGATCGGCGATCCTCGGCCTGATGTCCGGTGCGATCGGGCTTTTGATCGCCACCGTCGGCATGGACCCGACGACCGGCACGCCACGCTTCACCTTCGGGGTGCTGGACCTCTTCGGTGGCGTCAATTTCACCGTGGCGCTGATCGGCCTGTTTTCCATTCCCCAGGCGATCCGGCTGATCGTGCAGGGCAATTCCAACCAGGACGAGCGCGTCTCCAGCGTGCGCGACCGGATGCTGCCGACCGGCGCAGAGTTCCTCAAGCTGCTGCCCAACAGCATTCGTTCGGGCTTCATCGGCGTCTTCGTCGGCCTCATCCCGGGCACCGGCGGCGATACCGCGTCCTGGTTCGCCTATAACGAGGCCAAGCGGTTCTCCCGGCACAAGGCAGAGTTCGGCACCGGCTATCCGGCCGGCATCGTGGCGCCGGAAGCGGCCAACAACGCCGTCGTCGGCGGCGCGCTGATACCGACCATCTCGCTCGGCATTCCAGGCTCGTCCTCCACGGCGGTGCTGCTGGGCGGGCTGATGGTGCACGGCATCCTGCCCGGGCCGTCTCTGATGACCGAGCATGGCGACGTCACCTACACGCTGCTCTGGGCCGTGATGTTCGCCAATATCGCGCTGTTCGTCGTCGGCCTCCTGTTCACCCGCGCCTGCATCACTGTCACCAAGATCCCCAACCGCGTCGTCGGCCCGATCATCGTGGTCCTGTCGGTGATCGGCTCCTTCGCCATCAACAATTCGGTGTTCGACGTCGGGCTGATGATCGCCTTCGGCATGGTCGGCTACGTTTTCGACCAGTTCCGCATCCCGACGCCGCCGCTGGTGATCGGGCTGATCCTTGGCCCGATCCTCGACACGACGCTGCAGCAATCGATGCTGATCGGGCGCAACGACTGGATGATCTTCCTGCAGAACCCGATCTCGGCGACCCTGCTGGCCGTGGCCTTCCTGTCGATCCTGCAGGCAACGCCCTTCTTCGGCTCGCTGGCCCGGCTGTTCCGCAAGCCGGCGGCGGCCAGGACCGTCTCCTCGGTGGAGGGGGACATTGCGGGGAGCCGCGACTGACACCATCGTCAGTTGAGCAAACCTTCTGGCCCCGTTATGCGAGGCCGATCGATCGCAGGAGTTGCCAATCCATGTCCAGAACGGCTGCACCCGGCAACGCTGACGAGGCCTATGCAACGACCGCCGCGGGCCGCCAGAGCGGCGAGGAGGCATCGCTGGAGATCGCCGGGCAGCTGGAGGAAGACATCGTCTTCGGTCGCCTGCATCCCCGTGAGCGGCTGATCGAGGAAGACATCTCCAGCCGGTTCCAGGCCAAGCGCCACGTGGTGCGCCAGGCGCTGATCGAACTGGAGCGGCTCGGCCTGGTCAACCGGGTCCGCAATCGCGGCGCGGTCGTGCGGCTCTACAGCGAGGCCGAGGTCGAGGACATCAACGCGGTACGCGAGCTCCTGGAATCCCATGCGGCATCGCTGATCGAGCTGCCGATGTCCGATGACGCGATTGCCGAGCTCGAGGCGATCCAGGACCGGCATTCCGGGGCGATCGAGGCGGAAGACCGGCGCGGCGTGTTCCGCTCGAACATCGAATTCCACCAGGCGCTGTTTGCCCATTGCGGCAATGCGGCGCTGATCGAGGCGATCAACAGCTTCGCCCAGAAGTCGCACGCCTATCGCTCGATCTTCGTCAACGACAGGGGCTATCTGCTGTGGGCCGCCAACGCGCATCGGGAGATGATCGCGGCGATCCGCTCGCAGAATCGCGCCGAGCTGATCGCGCTGTGCCGGGCGCATCTCGCACCGGCGAAGAACCATTACATCGAGATGTTCCGCACGCGCTTCACCTGAGCGCTGTGATTCAGGCCGGGTCGTCCAGATGGGCGATCAGGCGGCGCAGCCGCACGGCGGCAGCGGCGATCTCCGCCCTGGCGTCGCGCCCGTCCCAGTCGTAGAAGCCGCGGCCGGCCAGCGCGCCGGTCTCGCCGCGCTCCAGCATGGCCTGAACTGCTTCATTGGGTTCGGCATCGTGGCAGAGGTCCGGCACGATGCTGCGCTGGGCCAGGATATGGCCGGTGAGGCCGGCGAGATCCTTCTGCTTCAGTAGCCCGGCGATGCACATGCGGGGCCCCAGCAGCCAGCGCGCCGCCCGGTCGATGTCCTCGACGCTGGCCAGCCCCTCGGCCATCAGATGATAGGCCTCGTGCAGGATCGCGTGCTGCAGGCGGTTGACGACCGCGCCGGGAACCGGCCGCGGCACGACGATGCTGTCCCAGCCGGCCGCGCGCAGCAGCGCAAGCGCGGTGTCGACCGTCGCCGGTGCCGTCTCGGCGACGCGCACGCTTTCCACCATTGGCAGTTCGTCGGCGGGGTGGAACCAGTGGATGCCGAGGAACAGATCGGGCCGGGCCAGCCGGTCGGCGATGTCCTGCAACGGCAGGCCGGAGGTGTTCGAGGCCATCAGCGGGACCGAATCCGGCCCGTAGCGCGCCTCCACCGACCGGAAGAAGGCGGTCTTCAGCGCCAGATCCTCCGGGATCGCCTCCACGACCATGGCCGGCGGCTCCTCGGGCAGGGCGCCGACGAGTTCGACGCCCGTCGGTGCCGGGCGCGCACTGGCGGGATCGCTAGAAACGAGAAGGGTCCGCTCTCCCGAGCGCGCAAAGCCCGCGGCGATCGCCCGGCCCATCGTGCCGGCCCCGACAACGACGACGCCGGTCATCAGGCTGCGTCCCGGCGGCCCCGCATGGCAATGCCACGGCCGTCCAGCATCTGCGACAGCGACGCCAGATCGGCGTCGCTCAGCGGGGTCAGCGGAGGGCGCACCCGCTCCCAGCCCCGTTCGCCGGTGGACAGGCCAATCGTCGCCTTCAGTGCCGGGATCATCGGGAAGGCGGCGACGGACTTGCGGAAGTCGGTGATCGCCGCCTGGCGCTGGTCGGCATCGGCGGCCTGCCAGTTGGCATAGACGTCGTGAATGGCGGCCGGATTGATGTTGGCCGTGGCGCTGATGCAGCCGGCGCCGCCGGCCCGCATCGTGTCCAGCAGGAAGGCCTCCGATCCTGCGAAGACGGCAAAATCGTCGAAGCCCACGATCATCGCCCGGGTGTTCTCCCAGTCGCCGGAGGAATCCTTGATGCCGGCGACCGTGCCCGGATAGGCCTTCAGCAGCCGCTCGATCAGCGGCAGCGAGATCGGGACCTGGGCGACCGGCGGGATATGGTAGAGATAGACCCGCAGCCGAGCATCGCCGACGCGCTGGATCACCTCGCTGTAATAGGCGAAGAGGCCGTCGTCGGAGACATTCTTGTAGTAGAAGGGCGGCAGCATCAGGACGCCGGCGGCCCCGCCGGCGACGGCCGCCTTGGTCAGCTCCACCGTCTCGGGAAATGCCGAGGACGCCGTGCCGGGCATCATGCGGGCCGGGTCGAGACCCGCCTCGAAGGCAGCCTCCAGCAGCGACCGGCGTTCGGCGACGGCCAGCGAGTTGGCCTCGCTGTTGGTGCCGAAGATCGCCAGGCCGCACTCCTGCGACAGGAGCCAGCGGCAATGGGCAAGCCAGGCCGCCGTATCGGGACGCAGCTCCGCGTCGAACGGTGTCACCACGGGCGACAGAACGCCCCTCATCGCATCGGCTGGCATGGTCTTCTCCCCCTCCAAATGCGGCATCGGCCCCGCGGTCGTCCCTGTCGTCGTTCCCTCGCGAAAACGGTGCTTACGCCCAGTCGTCGAGGGCGAAGGCGTCGAGGGCCTTGTCGTCGAAGTCGAAGCCGAGGCCCGGCTCGGTCGGCAGGATGAGACGACCGCCCCTGGTCTCGAGCTGGCGGTCGATCAGCCGGCGGAAATTCAGCACCTGATCGTCCGGGAAATATTCGACGAACTGGCCGTTGGCGGCCGAGCCGACGAGATGGACGTGCAGATCGTGGAACCAGTGCGGGCACAGCTTGACGCCGTAGCTCGCCGCGGTCGCACCGATGCGGCGATATTCGCTGATGCCGCCGCACACGGCCGCATCCGTCTGCAGGATCGCGGCGGCATCCTGGTCGAGCAGTTCCTTGAACCGCCAGCGGCCGGCCTCGATCTCGCCGGTGGCGACAGGCACGCGCGTATTCTGGGCGAGGCGGGCGTGGTTGGCGATGTCGTCCGGCGAGAACGGCTCCTCGATCCAGTAGGGGTCATAGGGCTCGTAGCGATCCATGAAGCGCAGGCAGGTCGGCAGGTCGCTCCAGGCATTGTTGGCGTCGAGCATCAGCAGGACGTCGGGGCCGATCGCCTCGCGGGCGGCCTTGATGCGGGCCTCCTCGCCGGCGGGATCGAGCCGGCCGACCTTCATCTTCACCGCCTGAAAACCCAGCGCGACATAGCCGGCGAGTTCCTCGCCCAGCGCCTCGGGCGACTTGCCGTCGAGGTAATAGCCGCCCGACGCATAGGCCGGCACGCTTTCGTCGTGATAGCCGCCGAGATAGCGGTGCAGCGGCATGGCGACGGCACGGGCATTGCGGTCCCACAGGGCGATGTCGAGGATCGACAGCGAGCGCATCAGCGAGCCGGCACGGCCCTGCAGCAGGCCCGACGCATACATCTTGTCCCACAGGCCTTCGACGCGGGTGGCGTCCTCGCCGATCAGGAGCGGCGCGAAAAGCTCGCGCACGCCCCGGGTGACCAGACTGCCGGCATCGCTGCCGCCATAGCAGAAGCCGATACCACGGACGCCGTCGTCGGTGGTGATGCGGGTGACGGCATAGTCGCGGTGATGGACCTGGCGGGTCGAGAAGGAGGTCGGAGAATCCAGCGGAACACGGATCGTCCGCGCCTCGACGGTCCGGATCGTCGACGGTCTAGCCATGGTCATCTCCCGTTTGGTCACCCCTTGCATAAACGCCCGCGGGTCATTGTCAAACGGATTGTTGACAATCCAGGGGGTGGATCATGTCGCTGGAGCCCATGTCGGGCTTCCGATGATGAGGGGCGGTCTTGGTTCAAGGCACGGGAGAACAGACGCTGCGGACCAATACCGGCCTGGCTCTAATGGCCCCTGGATCAAGTTCGGGGTAGGCCAATTCCTTAAGCAAGTCGAATTCGACTGGTCAGCATCGATAGAAGAATAAACTACAGCACAATTTAGATTGGCGTCGGCGACTTTACGATCGATGGTGCAACTAGACTTATCCGGATTCAGAGCTTCGGTCCAAATTGAAGGCCATTCCAAACGTTGCGCCGCTCGCCGCGGGCTCTCGACTGAAGGTGCCTCCCATGCGCCGCATGGCCGTTTCACATATCGAAAGTCCGAGTCCGCTTCCGGAACGAGTGTCGTCATTGCCCCGAACGAAACGTGCAAAGCTTGAACGGGGAAATCCCCGTGGCAAGCCTGGGCCCGTATCGGTGAATAGAAGCGTTCCGTCGCTGGAGATGGAAACCCTTACAGTGTTACCGGGCGGCGTGTGTTTACGGACGTTATCCAAAAGGTTCCGCAGGATTAGTGCGATCAGCGTCGGGTCGCCGATTATCCGGACAGGTAAGTCCAGGCCGTCCGCTTCAAGCGACCATCCGGCAGACACCAGCCGCGGTGCCGCCTCCTGCAGGACCTGGGCGACTGTCTCACCGAGGTGGAGCGATTGTAGGGAGAAGTCCGAACTGCCATCCAGTCTGGCGATTTGCAGCAGCTGCTCGATCAGACGAGCCATCGCATCGATGTCCTGCATGGCCGCATCCCGGTCCGGGGCAGATGCAAGGCCTTCCAGCCGAAGCTTGAGGTCGGCAAGCGGCGTTCTAAGCTCATGAGCCGCATGGATCGAGAAATCGCGTTGAGCAACGGCACCGGCCCTTATGCTGTCCAAGGCATGGTTGACGGCGGCAATCAACGGCTGAACCTCCGCGGGCGCCGATGAGCCGGCAAGCCGCTGATGCCCCAGATTGTCAAAGGTGATCCGTTCGGCCTGCGCGGCGACTCGCCGAAGCCCCATCAGACTGAAGCGAACGATGCTCACCGCAGTGATCACCATGACGACAAGCATTGCCAGCGCCGCCCACCCCAGCTCTTCGAGAGATTGGGCAAAGAAAGTGTTGGTCAGGGCGGTAACATCCGAGCGCGATCGCGCCAGCCGGAGCCATACCCCGAACTCCGGCACGTAAAGTTCGGCGATCAGGACTGGTCCGGTGCCGTCGAGCGTCGGTCCGCTCGAAAGAACCGGTTCCGGGTCTGCCGGTCCAGGACGTCCGGCCGGAGCGTTGGCGTCGGAGCGATCCACTACCGTCCCTGTCGCATCCGTGACGGTGTAGCCGTAGACTGGCCGTGTGCCTGACAGAAGCCCGGTATAAGGCGGGTCAATCTCTGATGATGGCTCCGCCGGCCGGTCAAATACGATCGTGCCGCCAGGACTGCGTCGAAGCAATCCCGCCCATTCCTCGACTTGAGTGGATAGCCCGCGTTCTTCAATCGCGAATTGGCCGCGCGTGAACTCCAGGGACAGGATCGTACCGGCACCAATCAGGGTCAGAACGGATATCACCGTCACGACCACCGCGAGCCTCACGTCGAGGCGATAGGCCCGTCTCATGGTCGGGTCTCGCACAGGATGTAGCCCAGGCCGCGCAGCGCCTTGAGTTCGACCGTCGCCCCGGCCTCCGAAAGCTTCCTGCGCAGCCGATGAACCAGCGTCTCGACCGCGTTGTCCGACCAGTCCTGGTGAAGGGCATAGAGATGCTCGCCCAGCATTCGCTTCGGAGTCACGCGGTCGCCGGCACGGATCAGCTTGTCGAGGGCGGCATGTTCCTGAGCGGTCAGCCTTACGTCTCGATCAGCCACCGTCAGACTTGAGCTGTGAGGATCGTAGAGAAGATTTCCTATCCGCAACTCGGTCGCCGTGATTTCCGGCGAGCGTCGTCGCAGTGCCCTTATTCGTGCCAGCAGCTCTTCGGTCGCGAACGGCTTGACGAGATAGTCATCAGCCCCCGCATCCAATCCAGCCACCCGGTCCCCAATCTCGTCCCGCGCGGTCAGCATCAACGTCGGCGTCCGCAGGCCGGCGGCGCGGGCAGACATGACGAGCGCCCGCCCATCGCCATCGTCGAGCATGACGTCCACGATGCAAAGGTCGTATGCCGCTATTTTCCACGCCGCCTCGGCGTCCGCGACAGTGGCGAACACATCGACCGCATGACCGGCCTCGACAAGCCGCCGCCCCAAGGCCTCGGAAAGCAGCCGATCATTCTCGACGACCAGAATTCGCATCACGCCTCTTCAGAACCCCGGCTCGAGAACCCGGCTCGGCTGGTCAACATGAAGCGTTCACTCAGCTGACGGGCTGTGCGTATTCCGAGGAGGTCGCCCGGACATTGCGAGCCTGGATTCCCTGGGCTTCCGGGATGGTGTCCCCCGCGCTCTCGATCGCCGATTGCCTCTAATTTTTCCTGTCACCCAAAGCTTGTCCCGTCAATCTCTCCATGCGGGTCCAAGGTGCGCTTGCGGCATGCTGTCGTCGGGGAATCCAACGCGGTCGGCGTTCTGGGCGAGGCGATCGAGCATGGCGGCGGCGTAGATCCTGCACCGATGGCCCCGTGGCCCATCTGGCTGGCGACGACGGTCGATGCACGTCCAGCTCGGTCTTCGAGAAGGCAACGAAGCAGCCTCAAACAGGCCAGCAGCACATCCCCGCCGGGCGACTTCAAATCGGAACGGCAGGCCATCATCCCGGGATCGCCGGCGACATCGCTCGAAATTCGTGGAGCGGCGAAAGCTTGTTCCGCCGGAGTCACGGCGGCGAGGGATCGCCACACGCGAGCCAGTGCGACCAGCTCGTGCGCTGCTCAATTTCCGCGGCTTCGTCGAGCACCTTGCAGGGGTCGAACCTGCAAGTTTTCTGCAAGTTAGCCAGCGCATGCGCCGCGGCTATGAGCGCACCCCCATCCAGCCCCGTTTCATCGCGCGCGAAATCGGACCGTCTGATTATCGCGTTCCTGATCGCCATTCTGGTAGCCAGCATGTTCTTCTGGATGTTTCCAGGACTCGACCTAGTCGTGAGCCGCTGGTTTTTCAGCCCCGGCGACGGCTTCACCTCGCCCAGCAATTCGAAACTGCAATGGCTCCGCAGGAGTTCTCGTTGGGCACTGGCCGGGGTTATTGTCGTTATCTTGCTCCGCATACTCCGCGATACCATCAACGGCGCCTTGACCTGGTCAAGGGTGCGGAAGCCGATCTGGCTGCTGGCCGGCTTAGCTCTTGGGCCGGGCCTGCTTGTGAACGGCCTCCTGAAGGGGCACTGGGGCCGACCCCGACCCATCAACGTCGATGTCTTCGGAGGGGACGCAGTCCACCAGACGGTCTGGGTCATCAGCGATTGGTGCGATCGAAACTGTTCGTTTGTCAGCGGAGAAGCTTCCTCGTCAGCCTGGCTCGTCGCTGCGGCCCTGGTGACGCCGAAGCCCGTAAGGCTGGCTGCGACAGCAGCGACGCTTGTCTATGCCGGAGCGTTATCGTTGAACCGGATCGCCTTCGGCGGACATTTCCTTTCGGATGTTGTCCTCGCCTGGCTGATCTGCGGGCTGGTCTTTGCAATCCTTGATCGGCTTATTCCGGGCACGGCTTATCCTTTCCGCCCAGGCAGTAACCATACCTAGCCGAGCCGCGGGCGGGTTTTGGTCCAATCTCGCAATCAGGATCATCAACCGGCGTCGAAGAAGGCCTCCAGATCATGGGGGGCGCCGGGAGGCTCATGCCAAGCGCGGTGTGCCTCTCCGGTGATCGCGTATCCGCGTGCAGGAGCGATGGTAGTGGCGGACCGCGCGCGCTCCGCAAACACCCGGCCGACACCGATCAGGATCGGGCGGTCGACGCCGATCCTGGCGACGATGGCGCCGAGGTCGGCGAGCGTGCCGGCGGCGCGGGTTTCGTCGTCGCGCGACAGATTGGCGGCGACGGCGACCGGGGTCGTGGCCGGCAGGCCGTGATGGATCAGCCGCTCGGCGATCTTCGCCGCCATCCGGCCGCCCATGTAGAAGACGGTGGTGGCGTGATCGTCGGCCAGCGCATGCCAGTCGAGGTCCTCCGGCAGGCCGCCCTTCTTGGAATGGCCGGTGACGAAACGCAGCTGCTGGGCCCGGTCGCGATGGGTCAGCGACACGCCGAAGCTCGCCGCCAGCGCCGAAGCGGCGGTGATGCCCGGCACGATGGCGACCGGAATGTTCTCGCGCGCCAGCTCGTCCAGCTCCTCGCCGGCCCGGCCGAACACCGACACGTCGCCGGATTTCAGCCGCACGACGTGCTTGCCCGCCTTGGCGAAGCTGACCATCATGGCGTTGATATCTTCCTGGCGGCAACTGTCGCGGGCGGCGCGCTTGCCGACCAGCATGCGCCGTGCCTCGCGGCGGGCGAGCTCCAGGATCTCGTCGGAGACGAGGTCGTCGAACAGGATCACATCGGCCGCCTGCAGGGCGCGGACCGCCTTCAGCGTCAGGAGTTCGGCTTCGCCGGGGCCCGCCCCGACCAGGGTGACGCGGCCGCCGGCCTCGGGCGAGCGCGCCAGATCGTCGATGAAGCCGCCGGCCGCCGCCTCGGCCGCGGCGTCCGGCAGTTTGGTGGTGAAGGCGCTGTCGGCGAAGCGCTCCCAGAAGGCACGGCGCAACGGGCCCGGCGAGAGCCGCTCCATCACCGCGCCGCGGACCCTGGCGGCCAGGGCCGCCCACTGGCTGAGCGCCGGCGGCAGAAGGGTCTCGATGCGGCGGCGGATCACCTGGCCGAGGATCGGTGCGGCGCCGTCGGTGGAAATACCGATGACCACCGGCGAGCGATTGACGATCGTGCCGAAGCGGAAGTCGCAATAGGATGGCTTGTCGACGACGTTGACCGGCACGCCGGCCGCCCGCGCGGCGCAGGCGAAAGCCTGGCCCTCGGCGAGGCTCTCGGTATCGCCGACGGCGATCGCCGCTCCGGCGAAGACATCGGTCGCCCAGGGCCGGTCGTGATGAATGATCACGCCGGATTCCGGCGGCACGGCGAGAAGCTCGGCCATCTCGCCATCGATCCCGTCCGCCGGGACATAGAGATCGACGAGGGCCCCCGCCGAGGCCAGGAGCTCGACCTTCCATGCCGCGCCCGGGCCGCCCCCGGCCATGACGACGCGCTTGCCCGCTAGGTCGAAGAACACCGGCAGGCTCGCCAGCGGACCCATGCGCTGCGAGCGCTGCGGGAGCCGTTCGGTGTCGTTCCCGGCGAGGGGCGGCTTACGCCGTGTTTGCAAGCCGTGCATCATCGATGATCCCCTTGATCTCGCTGCGGCAGGAGCCGCAATTGGTCCCTGCCTTCAACGCCGCGCCGACAGCCTCGACGGTGATGGCCCGGCCGGTGGTCACCGCCGTCGCGATCTCGTTGACGCCGACGCTGAAGCAGGAGCAGACGATCGCACCGGGGTCCGGGCGGTCGGCACCCCCGCGCCCGGCCAGCAGGCGGAAGCGGTCGCGGACAGCGTTGTGCGCGTCGCCCAGCTGCCCCGCCGCCCAGACGCGCGAGACGGCGACGGGGTCGCGCGCAATCCAGAGCGCGCCGATCAGCGCTTCACCGTCGAAGGCGGCAAAGCGATGCGCACCGGTCGTCGTGTCGTGGAACGCCAGCATCTGCGCCCTGTCCGGCGCCTCGAGCAACGCCGTGGCGAAAGCGCTCGGGTCAGCCTGCGGCGCCAGGCCTGCCAATTCCATGCGCCAGCCGGCCTCGGCCCGCGCCAGCGCGAAATAGTCGAGGCCGTGCGGATCGGGCCGCGACCGCGTGATGGCAAAGCCGAACCAGACGGCGGGGAACGGCGCGATCGACACCTCGGTGGCCTTGAGACCAGGCTGGCCGGAGACCGGATCGACGGCCGGTGCGACCACCGCGTCGATGCGACCGCTGCCTGAGAATTCGTCGCTCCAGTGCATCGGCACGAAGACCGAGCCGCGCGATTGCCGGTCCGTGGTTCGGCAACGCACGATCGCCGCGCCGATGCCGGATCGCACGGTGACGAGGCCGGCTTCCGCGATCCCTTGCGCTGCGGCGTCTGCCGGATGGACGTCGACGAAGGGCTCTGCGACATGGGCCGAAAGCCGGGCCGAGCGACCGGTGCGGGTCATCGTGTGCCAATGGTCGCGCACACGCCCGGTGTTGAGCAGGAACCGGCCCTTGCCCAGCCGGCGCCGGGGCGCGACGTCGACTGCCACGAAGCGGGCGCGCCGGTCCGGGTGGAAGAAGTCCCCGTCGCCGAAGAAGCGGCTGCCGTCGTTCGCCAGAGCCGCCGTCGCTTCGACCGAGGCGTCGCCGGATCCGTGCGACGTGACCGTGCGGGGCTGCGGCCACTGGACAGGCGGCAGGGCGTCGTAGCCGCACTGGTCGAGCCCGGCGAGCGCGCCGATGTCGAAGTCGCGCTCTCCCGCGTTGCCATAAGCGGAGAGCCGCGCGTGTTCGTCGAAGACGTCCGCCGCGCTGGCATGGGAAAAGCCGTCGGCGAAGCCCATGCGGCGGGCGACGTCGGCGATGATCGCCCAGTCGGGCCGGGCCTCGCCGGGAAGCGGCAGGAAGGGGCGCTGACGCGATATCCGCCGCTCGGAATTGGTCACCGTTCCGTCCTTTTCGCCCCAGGCCGCGGCGGGCAGGGCGACATCGGCGAAGGGCAGGGTATCGTTGCGAGCGACGACATCGGAGACGACGACGAAGGGGCAGGCGGCTAGGGCGGCCTTGACCGCGTCAGCATCCGGCATCGACACCACGGGATTGGTGCCGATGATCCAGAGCGCCCTGATCCGGCCGTCGGCGACGGCGCGGAACATGTCGACCGCCTTCAGGCCGGCACGGTCGGGCATCGCCCGGGCGTCCCAGAAGTCTCGCACCAGGGAGCGGTGCGCCGGGTCCTCGATCGCCATGTGCGCCGCGAGCATGTTGGCCATGCCGCCAACCTCTCGCCCGCCCATGGCATTGGGCTGGCCGGTCACCGAGAAGGGACCCATGCCGGGTCGTCCGATGCGGCCGGTCGCCAGATGGCAGTTGATGATCGCGTTCACCTTGTCGGTGCCCGTCACCGACTGGTTGACGCCCTGGCTGTAGACCGTGACGACCTTTTCGGTCCTGGCGAAGAGCTCGTAGAAGGCCTGGACCTGACGGCTGTCGAGACCGGTGGCCTCCGCAACATGTGGCAGCCGCATTCCGCGGGCCCGGCGCAGCGCCTCGACGAAGCCGTCGGTATGCCGGGCCACATAGTCGCAATGGATCGCACCGGCCTCGGCGAGAAACGGCAACAACCCGGCGAAGAGCGCCGTGTCGCCATCGGCAGCGATCGGCAGATGCAGATCGGCGAGATCGGCGCTTGCCGTACGGCGCGGATCGACGAGCACGATCTTCATCTGCGGGCGCGCGGCTTTGGCCGCCGCGATCCGCTGGTAGAGCACCGGATGGCACCAGGCGAGGTTCGAGCCGACGAGGACGATCAGATCGGCCTGTTCCAGGTCCTCATAGGTGCCCGGCACCGTGTCGGAGCCGAAGGCCCGGCGATGGCCGGCGACCGAGGAGGCCATGCACAGGCGGGAATTGGTGTCGATGTTCGCCGAGCCGATGAAGCCCTTCATCAGCTTGTTGGCGATGTAGTAATCCTCGGTCAGCAACTGGCCGGAGACGTAGAAGGCGACGGAGTCGCGCCCGTGTTCGGCGATGGTGGCGGTGAAGCGTTCGGCGACGCGCGAAAGCGCGTCGTCCCAGTTCGCACGTGCGCCGGCGATGGTCGGGAACAGCAGCCGTTCCTCCAGCCCCAGTGTTTCACCGAGGGCCGAGCCCTTGGAGCAGAGGCGGCCGAAATTCGCCGGATGAGCGGGGTCACCGGCGATCGCCACGCTGCCATCTGGACGCGGGGTTGCCAGGACCCCGCAGCCAACGCCGCAATAGGGGCATGTCGTCCGGATGGTGGTGTCGGCCGGTCGTTCGTCCATCGCGCGGGTCCCGGCTATTCGGCGGCGAGGACGAGGGCGGGTTCGTCCAGCGACAGTTCGATGTCGCCGGTCGGCGGGTCGACCCGCACGGCGAAGACCCGCACCCGACCTTCGTCGGGCCCGGCGGCGATCCCGCTCTCCAGCGAGAACACCATGTTGTGCAGCGGGCAGGTGACCGAGGCGTCGTGGACGATGCCCTGGCTGAGCGGCCCGCCCTTGTGCGGACAGCGGTCCTCGGTGGCGAAGATGCCGTCATTGGCGGTCCGGAACACTGCGACGCGACCGAACGGCGTGAGCACGCAGCGCGCGCCGCGGCGGGGAATGTCGGTGACCGCTCCGATGCGATGCCAGCCGGTCATTCGGCAGCCTCCAGGGTGAGATCGGCCATCGGGCGGAACTCGTGGCTGGCGCGCGCGCCCGAGGCCCGCTCCGACCAGGGGTCGGTCTGGCTGAAGGTCTGGCTATGGACGAAGGCTTCGTAATAGCCGCGCCGCCGCGCCGCATCCTCGACGATGACGGCGCGGATCGAGTCCATGCCGACCCGCTTCAGCCATTTGTACATGCGCTCCAGATAATGGCCCTGCTCGCGATAGAGCTGGACGAGGGCGACGATCATCTCCAGTGCCTCGTCCTCGGTCTTCACCTGCGTGAGGATCTCGGTGCCCTTGATGTCGAGCCCCGCTGCACCGGCGAACTGGATCTCGTAGCCGGCGTCGGTGCAGATCACGCCGACATCCTTGCAGGTCGCCTCGGCGCAGTTCCGGGGGCAGCCGGACACCGCCATCTTCACCTTGGCGGGCGTCCATGAGCCCCACATGAACTTCTCGATCCTAACGCCGAGGCCGGTGGAATCCTGCGTGCCGAAGCGGCACCAGTCGGTCCCGACGCAGGTTTTCACGGTGCGCAGGCCCTTGGCATAGGCGGCGCCGGAGACCATGCCGGCGGCGTTCAGATCGGCCCAGACCGCGGGCAGGTCCTCCTTCTTCACGCCGAGGAGGTCGATGCGCTGGCCGCCGGTGCACTTGACGGTCGGGATCGCGAACTTGTCGGCGACGTCGGCGATCGCCCGCAGTTCGTTGGCCGAGGTGATACCGCCCCACATGCGGGGCACGACCGAATAGGTGCCGTCCTTCTGGATGTTGGCATGGACCCGCTCGTTGATGAAGCGGGACTGCTTGTCGTCGACATAGTCGCCCGGCCAGTCGGCGATCAGGTAGTAGTTGAGGGCCGGCCGGCACTTGGCGCAGCCGCAGGAGGTCTTCCACTCCAGCTCCTGCATGACCTCGGGGATCGACTTCAGCGCCTTGGCGCGGATCAGCCGTCGCACGTCGCCATGGCCGAGATCGGTGCAGGGGCACATCGGCTTGACGGCCGCAGGATTGAAGGCGGCGCCCAGGGTCAGCGCCATGAGCTGCTCCACGAGCCCGGTGCAGGAGCCGCAAGAGGCGGACGCCTTGGTTTGGGCCCGCACCTCGTCGATGCTGGTCAGCCCGCCCGCGGCAACCGCGCCAGTGATCTTCGATTTGCATACGCCGTTGCAGCCGCAGATTTCCGCATCATCCGGCAAGGCTGCAACGGCCGCCATAGGGTCCAGGGGGGTACCCCCTTGGAAGGACTGGCCGAAGATCAGGGTTTCGCGCATGTCCGATACCGGGGCGCCGTCGCGAATGAGGTCGAAGAACCAGTTGCTGTCGGCGGTATCCCCGTACATCACGGCGCCGACGAGCCGGTCGTCCTCGATCACCAGGCGCCTGTAGACACCCTGCGCCGGATCGCGAAGGACGATCTCCTCGCGTTTCTCGCCTTCGGCAAAGTCGCCGGCGCTGAAGAGGTCGCATCCCGTGACCTTGAGCTTGGTCGACAATTCCCTGACCGCAAAGGCGTCCGGCTGGCCGAGTAGCGACTTCGCCAGCACCCTGGCCTGATCGTAGAGCGGGGCGACGAGGCCGAAGAGCGTGCCGTCGAACTCCACGCATTCGCCGACGGCGTAGATATCGGGGTCCGACGTCTGCATCTGGGCGTTCACGACGATCGCGCGGCCGATGTCGAGACCCGCATCCCTGGCGATCTGCGCCGCCGGGCGGATGCCGACCGCCATGACCACCAGATCCGCCTTCAGGGTTGTCCCGTCCGCCAGTTCGACGCCTTCGACACGGTTCGTGCCGAGAATCCTCTGGGTCGAGGCGCGCGTCATCACGGTGATGCCGCGCTTTTCCAGATCCTTTCGCAGGAGATAGCCGGCCGCCTCGTCGAGCTGACGCTCCATCAGGTGACCCGACAGATGCAGGACGGTGACCTCCATTCCGCGCAACCGCAGCCCGGCCGCCGCTTCCAGGCCTAGAAGCCCGCCGCCGATGACGACGGCATGGCTGCCGGGCGTGCCGGACGCCTCGATCATGGCGTGGGTGTCGTCGAAATCGCGGTAGGTGATGACCCCGGGCAGGTCCCGGCCTTCCACCGGCACGATGAACGGGACCGAGCCGGTGGCGATGATCAGCTTGTCGTAGGGCACCTCGCCCTTCGCGCCGGTGACGATCTTGCGCTCCCGGTCGATCGCGACGACCTTCTCGCCGAAGCGGCAGGTCACGTTGTGCGCGCCGTACCAGTCCTCGTCATGGGTGACGATCTCGTCATAGCTCTTCTCGCCGGACAGGACCGGCGACAGCATGATGCGGTTGTAGTTGCCGCGCGGTTCCGCATTGAACAGCGTGACCGCGTAGGCGTCCCGATCGGCCTCGAACAGGGTCTCGAGCACCCGGCCGGACGCCATGCCGGCACCGATGACGACCAGTTTCTGCATGAACGTTCCTTTCAATAGTACCAGGCGACGACGTGGCTGATCGTTCCGTCGCGATAGATCGGAACAGCCACCATCGATGCGTAGCCGGCGGTCAGAGCGGGATTGTCGTGCTTGACGGCGGGGATGCCGGTGCCCAGCACCTCGCCGATCGGCCCCTGCCAGGCCGCCACGCGCGCTTCGTTCTCGTCGTCCCAGAGCGGTCCCTCACGTTGGCAGATGCCGTCGGCGAGGACCGCCTCCCTGGCGCCGGCCGTTCCGGCGGCGCGCGCATTCCACAACTCGAACCGTTGAGCGATCGGCGTGCCGCGGGCCGAAAGCAGTGTCAGGACATAGGTCCGGTCGCCCGGCACGGTGATCGGCAGGCCAAGACCTGTGGTCAGGCCGGCCCTGCCGGCGCTTTCGGCGCGGATGAAGCGGTAGCCCGAGCCGAGATCGCGCATCAGCATCGGCGCGTTCGCCGCCCATACGCCGCCGGGCAGGCCCTGTCCGCGGGGGAAATGCGTATGCTGCGAGACCCATTCGAAGTGCCGCGCCGCCCCGTAATAGCCGTCGTCCAGCATCATGAGGCCGTCGCTCTCGCGCCAGACCTCGATGGCGCCGGTGCGCGATTCGTCATCGGCGCACAGCACGACGATGACGGCCTTCAGGGCGCTTCCGGCAAAGATCGGCACGGCGACCGCGCAGGTCAGCCCCGCCGCCCTGGCGGCCTCGGCGCGCTGGAAATAGGAGCCGTCGAACTGCTTCAGCACCACCGGGCGGGCCTCGTCCCAGGCTCGGCCGGGCAGGCCTTCGCCCCTGGCGAAGCTCTGTTTCGCCGAAACGGCGGCGAAGGTGTCCAGCGTGCCGTAATTGCCGCTCGACCAGACCAGACGGTCGCCATCGGGCACCCACACTTCCGTCACCTCGACAAAGGCGCGGGTGGCGACTTCGGGCGCGATCACGCTCATGCCGCTTCCCTTTCCGCGCCCGCGGCCTTGTCGTCGGCGGTCGTCTCCGCGCCGCCCGCCTGTGGGCCGGGGCCACCCTTTTCGTACTCTTCCAGGAAGCTCAGGAGCTGTTCGCGATAGAGGTAGTAATCGGGATGCTCGAGCAGCGCCTTGCGGGTGCGCGGGCGCGGCAGGTCGACCTTCATGATCTTGCCGATCCGGGCCATCGGGCCGTTGGTCATCATCACGACCCGGTCGGCGAGGAGGATCGCCTCGTCGACGTCGTGGGTGACGCAGACGGTGGTCACCTGGGTCCGCTTCCAGACATCCATCAGGACGTCCTGAAGCTCCCAGCGGGTCAGTGAATCGAGCATGCCGAACGGTTCGTCGAGCAGCAGCAGTTTCGGCGACAGGGCGAAGGCACGGGCGATGCCGACCCGCTGCTTCATGCCGTTGGACAGGTCTTCGGCCCGCCGGTGCATGGAATCGCCGAGCCCGACGCGGTGGAGATAATGTTCGACGACATCGCGGCGTTCGGCCGGCGTCGCGTCGGGATAGACCCGGTCGACCCCGAGAGCGACGTTCTCCCGGGCCGTCAGCCAGGGCATCAGGGACGGCGACTGGAAGACCACCGCGCGTTCGGGGCCGGCTCCGCTGACCTCGCGGCCATCGAGGATGATGCCGCCCGACGAGATGTCGTTGAGGCCGGCGGCCATGGACAGGACCGTCGACTTGCCGCAGCCCGAATGGCCGATCAGCGAGACGAACTCGCCCTTTTCCATCTTCATGTCGAAGCCGTCGACGACGGTCAGCGGCCCCTTCGGCGTCGGATAGGTCTTGGTGACCTCGAAGAACTCGACATAGCCGCGCCCGATGGCGGACTGCGCTGCGCGGCGATAGGCGGCCGGAAGCTCCGGCATCGGTCCCTTCGCCGATTTCTGGGTGATCGGGACGACGTTGGGCAGGCAGACCGCTGCATCCGTGTCGGCGGAGGCATGGCGCCCCCGATCCATCAGATAGCCCGTGATCTCGCGGCGCAGGCGCTTGAATTCGTCATTGGCATTCATCGCCGAGCGGTCGCGCGGGCGCGGCAGTTCGACCGGAAAGGACGGCCCGAGACTGGCCTTCGGGCCCGGATCGAGCGGGATGATCCGATCGGCGAGCAGGATCGCCTCGTCGACATCGTTGGTGATCAGGATGATGGTCTTCTTCTCGACCTGGCTGATCGCGGCGAATTCGTCCTGCAGCTTGGCGCGGGTCAGGGCGTCGAGAGCCGACAGCGGTTCGTCGAGCAGCAGGATCTCCGGGCTCATGGCGAGAGCCCGTGCAACCGAGACACGCTGGCGCATGCCGCCGGAGAGCTCGGCCGGCTTGCGGTCGACGGCGTGTGCGAGACCGACCATGTCGATGTACCTGTCGACACGTGCCTTGCGGCAGGCCTTCGTCTCGCGGGCGAAGACGGTGTCGACCGCGAGCGCGACATTGCCGCGGACCGTGAGCCACGGCATCAGCGAATACGACTGGAAGACCAGCCCGCGCTCCGGGCCGGGTCCCGTCACCTGGGCGCCCCTCATCAGCACCTGGCCGGCATCGGGCCGGATGAGCCCTGCCAGGAGGGAGATCAGCGTGGTCTTGCCGGAACCGGAAAAGCCGACGATCGCGACGAACTCGCCTTCCGCGACCTTGAGGTCGATGCCGTCGAGGATCTCGGCGCGACCCGGACCCTCGCCGTAGGCCTTTGAGACATTCGCCAGTTCGATCATCGGGGAGGTGGCCATGGTCATGTCCTTTCGCGCCCGGGAAGGCCGTCTCAGCGGTTCGAGGTGAAGGTGAAGGCGGTCTGCAGGGCAGCCATGATCCGGTCGAGCATGAAGCCGACGATGCCGATGGTGATCACCGCGACGATGATCCGGGCCAGCGAATCCGACGAGCCGTTCTGGAACTCGTCCCACACGAACTTGCCGAGGCCGGGGTTCTGGGCCAGCATCTCGGCGGCGATCAGCACCATCCAGCCGACGCCGAGCGACAGGCGCAGTCCGGTGAAGATCAGCGGCATGGCCGAGGGCAGGACCAGCTTGGTGATGGTCTTGTGCGTCGGCAGCTGCAGCACCTTGCCGACATTGACGAGATCCTTGTCGATCGATGCGACGCCGAGCGCCGTGTTGATCAGGGTCGGCCAGAGCGAGCAGAGGGTGACCGTGATCGCCGAGACCACCATCGACTTCGGCACGGCGTCGGAGGCGTTCACGTAGAGAGCCGAGACGATCATCGTGACGATCGGCAGCCAGGCCAGGGGCGACACCGGCTTGAAAATCTGGATCAGCGGATTGAGCGCGCCGTTGATCGTCGCGGACAATCCGCAGGCGATGCCGACCGGAATGGCGATGATGGTGGCGAGCACGAAGCCGAGGAACACGGTCTTGAGGCTGGTCAGGATCTGTTCCGGATAGGTCGGGGCGCCGGTGTAACTGCGGGTCTTCACGCGGTCCGCCATGCCCTGTTCGACCAGCTTGGCATTGCGCGCGTCCTGTCGCTCGTAGAACGCCACCCGGTCCTGCCGGCCCCGCTGATAGTCGTCGTACAGCGAGCCGACCTGCTGCCAGACCTGAACCGGCCCGGGCACCGTGCCCAATGATGTCTGGACCTGCGGGGCGAGGGCGGCCCAGGCGGCGAGAAAAGCGACGATGCCGATCAGCGGCACGATCAGGCTCTGCCACAGGGCGCGCAGATTGCTGCGGGCATCGTCTCCAGCAGCGATCTTCATGACCGGCACGGACCAGCCGAGGCCTATCGCGGTCAACGGTCCGGTGGCGCGGGTGATCCGGGACATCCGCTTTTCGCGCTTCACTACCCGGCGCTCGGCGGGGGACAGCTCGTCGCCCATGAAATCGGAGGCGGTACTCATCGCTGGCGTTCCTTCGTCGAATGCTTCGGCGGCAAGGTCGCCGGGCAGCGGCTGCCCGGCGCGAGCGGCTGCGCTCAGTTGGAGACGACGCTGGCGACGTCCTCGGAGCCCTTCAGCCCGATCTCGAACTTCGCGAGATATTCGTTCGGCTTGCGCCCCTCATATTCGACGCCGTCGATGAACTCGGCCGTCGCCGGCTTGTAGCCATCGGTGTCGGGCACTGCGGACGGGTCCAGATAGCCGTCCTCGATGAGGGATTCCGCGGCCTGGCGGTAGATGTCGGGCCGGTAGACCGACGCGGCGGTCTCCGCGTACCAGGCATCGGATTTTTCCTCGGAGATCTGGCCCCAGCGACGCATCTGGGTGAGGTACCAGACCGCATCCGAGTAGAAGGGGTAGGTCGCGAACTTGTCGAAGAAGACGTTGAAGTGCGGCGCTTCGCGCGTGTCGCCCTTCTCGTATTCGAAGGTGCCGGTCATCGAGTTGGCGATGACCTCAGGATCGGCCCCGACATATTCGGGCCGCGACAGGATCTCGACCGCCTGCCGGCGGTTGGCGCCGTCATCGGCATCGAGCCACTGGCCGGCGCGGATCAGCGCCTTGGTGACGGCGATCGCGGTGTTGGGGTTTTCCTCGACGAATGCCGCCGTCATCCCGAAGACCTTCTCGGGATTGTCCTTCCAGATCTCGTAGTCGGTGATCACCGGCACGCCGATGCCCTTGAACACCGCCTGCTGGTTCCACGGTTCGCCGACGCAATAGCCCTGGATGGTGCCGGCCTCGAGCGTCGCCGGCATCTGCGGCGGCGGGGTCACGGACAGGAGCACCTCGGCGTCGATCTGGCCGGAGGTATCGCTCGGCGAGTAATAGCCGGGGTTGAGCCCGCCGGCCGCAAGCCAGTAGCGCAGCTCGTAATTGTGGGTCGAGACCGGGAAGACCATCCCCATGTTGAAGGTCTTGCCAGCCGAGCGGTACTGCTCGACTACCGGTGCGAGCGCGGCAGCCGAGATCGGGTGCTCCGGCTTGCCGTCGGGGCCCGCCGGGATGTGCGTCTTCATCTCCGCCCAGACGTCGTTTGAGACGGTGATGCCGTTGCCGTTCAGATCCATGGAGAGCGGCGTGACGATATGCGCCTTGGTGCCGTAGCCGATCGTCGCCGCCAGGGGCTGGCCGGCCAGCATGTGGGCGCCGTCGAGTTCGCCGGTGATGGTGCGGTCGAGCAGCACTTTCCAGTTGGCCTGGGGCTCGATCGTGACGTACAGGCCCTCATCCTCGAAGAAGTGCATCTCCTTGGCGATGGCGAGCGGTGCCATGTCGGTGAGCTTGATGAAGCCGAAGGTCAGTTCGTCCTTCTCGACCGGCAGCATGCCGGCCGACGCGGGCGAGGCGGCCAGGACGGCAAACGCTCCCGTGCAGGCAAGAAGGGTTCGGCGAGAGACTGCGATGATGCTGGCCATGGCGTAAGCGTCCCCGTTCGCCGGGCATGCCGCGCCGGCGTTGCTGATCGTTGAAATGAAAAAAGGCTGCCCGACCCGTTGTCGCCCCGAAGCCTCGGAAGCGCATGAAAACGAAGTCGGCAGCCTTGCCGGTGCGCCCGCCATTGGGCGCCTATGATGCCGGCAAGCGGTGCCGGGAGAAGATGGGAGACGGATCAGTGATCCGGTCTCTGGCCACCATTCTTACTGCCGCAGCGGAGATGTTGCAACGCGGCAGGACGCGTTTTTGCGGTTTTTTTGAACTTTTACAGATTCTGTATATTTATTGTGCAGATCGCCGTGCATCCGATCACGCGGTGTGCTCATGTCTCGTGCGGATCGCCGTTTTCAGCATCAAAGAGGCCCTCCGGGCGGTCCGACACGGAAGAGGGCCCATCCTCGTCCGCATCTTCATCTCGCGCGGCAGCGGGCTTTGGGTCTCCTCGTGCATTGTCGAAGAGATCCGGGCGGAATGTCCGACCGGCGATGGCCAGCCCGGTTTCGCAGAAGCGGACATCGCCCCATCGTGCCATCTGACGATAAAGCCATCGGCCATGGCTCCGGTCAGGACGATTGGCGTCCCGACCGGCGAAGATCATGAAGCCCTCGATGGACCGGAATCGTCCCGGGGCGACTTCCATCCGACCGGTTATCCCCGCCATGAGATCGTCCGACGGCAGGCCGAGATGTTCCGGCAAGGCCAGCAAATCCGCGAGAGCGCGATGATTGGCCGGATCAGCGCACCAGAGCGCGGCCTGACCGAGAGCGTCGATGAGGCGGGACAGCGTTTCCGGGCGGTCCCTTGCAAATGCGGCGGAGACGCCGAGCACCTTTTCCGGGCCACGTCGCCAGATCTCCGCCTTGCTGGTGACGATCCGCCCGACACCGCGCCGCACGGCGACCGTGCTCCAGGGTTCGCCGACGCAGAAGCCGTCGATCTCCCCGACGGCGAGAGCGTCGGGCACCAGTGACGGCGGGACGACGGTGATCTCCACGTCCCGGTCCGGTTCGATCCCGGCCGCGGCAAGCCAGTAACGCAGGTCGTAATTGTGGCTCGAATAGCGATGGACGATAGCGAGCCGGGCTTGGCTGCCCCCTGCCTGCGCCCGCCGGCCGAGGGCTGATTTCAGCGCGGCACCCGCCGCTGCAGGCCCATCCGGATCGTCGCCAGCCGTATCGGCCATGGCCTGGGCGAGGGCGGTCGAGACAGTGACGGCATTGCCGCCGAGCGCCAGCACCATCGGCGCGATCATCGGAACGGCAAGCGGGCCAATGCCCAGATTGGCCGCGATCGGCATCGGCGCCAGCATGTGTGCGGCGTCGAACTGACCGACCCCCATCCGGTCGCGGATCGTCGCCCAGGAGGTTTCCCGGAAGAGGGTGAGATCGAGGCCGCGTTTCTCGGCAAAGCCGAGCTTCGCGGCGACCAGCAGCACGGCGCTGTCGAGCAGCGGCAGATAGCCGAGGCGCACGCTCTCAAGCTTCGTCACGGGCATCTCCCAGCAGCGAATAGGCGCTGACGAGGCCCTGGGCGACGTCGGCGATCTTTCGGTTCTCGTTCATGGCCGTTCGACGCAGGAGCGCGTAAGCTGCAGGCTCGTCCAGCTTCTTCAGTTTCATCAGGATGCCTTTGGCACGCTCGATCACCTTGCGCTCGGCCAGTTCCGAGCGCGCTTCCGCCAGTTCGCTGGACAGCCGGGAAAAGGCATTGAAGCGCGAGATCGCCATGTCGAGGATCGGCTTGACGCGCTCCTTCCTGAGCCCGTCGACGATGTAGGCCGAGACGCCGGCGTCGACGGCCGCCTCGATCGCGCCGGCGTCGGAGCGGTCGACGAACATCGCGACCGGCTTCTTCACCAAGCGGGAGACCTGGAAGAAGTGTTCCAGCTGGTCCCGGTTGGGGTTTTCCAGGTCCACGACGATCACGTCCGGCTGAACCGTCTCGATGCGTTTCACCAGGCCGAGAATCTCTCTGACGACGGCGACCCGCCGATGTCCGGCCTCGCGCAGCCCCGCCTCGATGATGGCGGCACGAACGGCATTTTCGTCGAAAACCAGGATGGAAAGATCGGCGTCCATGCCAGACAGTGTGCGCACGCAGGATTTTTCCGCAATGCAATATTTTCGATAGCCTTCGCCGCTAGGCTATCACTGACGGCGGGTCCAACTGCGGTGGTTCATTCCAGCAGATGTGAATCTTCCAACGAACCTGACGATCTCCCCGTTCGCTTCGCCAGGATAAACGGCGAGTGGCCAAGCGGATGTGACAACGGTGTGAAGGCTTCCCGCATCCGTCAGGGATCAATCCGGAGCGGGCCCATCACCACCGGCTGCTTCGGAGGCGCTCCAAGCCGCGACACGGCTACTCGCCCCTTCCGGCTCGTTCGAGCATTGCCTGGATGGCGGCCGGGTAACCCGCAGGCCCCAGCCCGGCGATCACGGCGGTCGCCACGTTCGAGATCAACGAGCGATGATAGATCGCTTCGCGTCGATGAATATTCGAAATGTGAAGCTCGATGATCGGCCCCGGGAACATCTTCAGCGCATCGAGGATGGCGATGGACGTGAAGGTGAAGGCGGCGGGATTGATCACGATCCCGCAGGCCGGACGGTCGATCGCTTCGTGGATCCAGCCGATGATCTCGTGCTCGGCATTCGACTGGCGGAATTCGACCGGAATGGCGCCCGCCGTCTTCCGGCAAAGGGTCTCGACCTCGGCAAGGGTCGTGCGGCCGTAGATGTCCGGCTCGCGGGTTCCCAACCGGTTCAGATTGGGGCCGTTCAGGACATAGATCGGATCGGTCATGGGGTTCCTTTCGCGGCCGCCTGCTCAGCCCTGGTATCCGAACAGTCGCGGCAGGAAGAGGACGACGTCCGGAACGAAGGTGATCAGCACGAGGACCGCCAGCATGGCGATCAGGAAGGGCATGACCTCGCGCACCAGCTCCCGCAGCGAGACCTGAGCGATGTTGGTCATGATGAACAGCAGCAGCCCGTAGGGCGGCGTGATCAGGCCGAGCATGATGTTGACCACGCAGACGATGCCGAAATGGACGAGGTCGACGCCGAGCGCCTGGGCTGTAGGGATCAGGACCGGAACGACGATGAGCAGGATGGTCGTGCCTTCGAGGAGGCAGCCGAGCAGCAGAAGAAGCAGGTTCACGACGATCAGGAACGTCGTCGGCGAGAGGTCGTAGGCCTGTAGCACCGCGCTGACCGTGCGCGGAATGTTCTCGACCGTCACCACATAGTTGAAGACGAGGGCGCCGGCGATGAGCATGCCGATCGTCGCGGTGGTGCGGGCACTGGCCAGGAGCGAGCGATACGTGCTCGCGAAGGTCACCGTCCGGTAGAGGAAGGCCGAGATGAGGAAGGCGTAGGCGGCGGCGATCGCGGCGGCTTCGGTCGGCGTCGTCACGCCGCTGTAGATGCCGCCAAGCAGCACCACCGGCATCATCAGCGCCGGAAAGGCCTGCAAAGTGACGCGCGGGATCTGCCGCGCCGGGACAGGCGCTTCCACCGGGAAGTTCCGGCGCCGGGCCACCGCCGCGATGATGCCCATCTGCGCCAGCCCCATCATCAGTCCGGGGACGACCCCGGCCAGAAACAGGTAGCCGATCGAAGCATCGGACACGAGCGAGTAGATGACGACCGGGATCGAGGGCGGGATGATCGGGCCGATCACGGCGGAAGCGGCCGTCAGGGCGGCCGCGAAACTGGGCGGATACCGGCCCTCCGCGGTCATCATCTTCTGCATCATCTTGCCGGTGCCGGCAGCGTCCGCGATCGCGGAGCCCGACATGCCTGCGAAGATGATGCTCTGGACGACGTTGACCTGCGCCAGGCCGCCCCGGAAGCGGCCCACGAGGGCGTTGCAGAAGGCGAGCAGCCGCTCGGTCATCGAGCCACTGTTCATGATCTCGGCGGACAGGATGAACAGCGGCACGGCGAGCAGGATGTAGCTGGTGTACATGCCGTTCAGGAGCTGCTCGGCCACAGTGCCCATGTCGAGGCCCGACAGGAACAGGTAGAGGATCGAGCCACCGATCATCGCGTGACCGATGGGCAGCCCCAGCAGACTGAGAGCCACGATCGTCAGGATGCAGATCGAAAACGGACTCATCAGGCGTCAATGCTCGGGCCGGCAGGATCGGTTCGGGTTGTCTTGCGGCGCAGCGCCGTCCAGAGGATCCAGCCGTATCGGACGATGAGCGCTACGGCGAACAGGACATAGATGGAATAGAGCAGGTCGAACCGGATCTTGAGATAGGCCGTCGCCTGCACCTTCATGAAGGTCACGTAGTCGACAACCGCAGGCAGGGATCCGAGGTAGAGCGCAAGAATCGTCGACGCGGTGATGATCGTCATGACCCTCCGGGTCGGGCTGCTGACCGCTCCGTAGACCAGATCGAACCGGATCTCCTCGTCCTCGCGGACGACGAAGGATGCGCCCCACAGCACCATCCAGACCCACATCACCACCGTCAGCTCGGACGTCCAGCCGATGGGCCAGTTCAGGATGTATCGCGAGACGATCTGAAGCAGGAACGCAAGGAACATCACGGCGAGCATCAGCGCCAGAACGTTTTCGGCACGTCGGCGCAGCCAGGCGCCCGCCTTCCTAGCATCCATGGATGCGAACCTCCTTCATGCAGTCGGACACTGGCCGCGCGCCGCTGGGGGCGGAACGCGGCCATGAATGCGAGATGCCGCCGTGTGTCCTTGAGGGACCCGAAGGTTCCGATCAGAGCTTGTTGATGCGCTCGAGCATACCCTCGGGCCAGTTCCTTGCGAGGTCCGACTCGGAGTACATCTTCTGGGCGTGGGTACGGAACGCCTCCACGTCGGGCTTGTACAGCTTCAGCCCGCGCTCCTCGAAGGAATCTGCCAGTTCCTCCTCCTGCCTGAGGTGTTCCGCCGTGCTCCACTCGATGGCCGCGTCGGCGGCGGCCTGGAATGCCTGCTGCTGATCCGGCGACATGTCGTCCCAGACGGCGGACGACACGGTCAGGAGATCGTAGCCGACAAGGTGGGAGGTCAGCACGATCTGCGACATGACCTCGTAGAATTTCATGTTCTGGACGTTCGGAAGCGGGTTGTCCTGGCCGTCGATCGCGCCCGTCTGGAGGCCGGTGTAGACCTCGGCATAGGCCATCGGCGTTGGATTGGCTCCCAGGGCCTGCCCCAGAAACTGCCACGCGTCGCCACCGGGCATGCGCAGCTTGATGCCAGCCATGTCGGCCGGCGTCTCGATTTTCTTGTCGGGTTTCAGCCCGACCTGACGCGTGCCGAAATAGGTGGGGCCGAGCAAGTGGACGCCGAGCTGGTCCTCGACCATCTTCTTCATCTCGTCGCCGGCATCGCTGGCGAAGAAGGTCCGCAGATGCTCGGCGTCGCGAAACAGATAGGCCGAGGTGAGGATCGACCATTCGGGAATCTGGTTGGCGATGTCCTGGGGCGCGATATTGCCCATTTCGAGATTGCCGCGCTGCAAGGCGACCAGCTCGGTCCCCTGCTTGAACAGGTTACCGCCGTAGAAGCCCTCGAAGGCATAGTCGTCGCCGACCGCGTCGGCGAATTTCTTCATCATCTCCGCGCGGATGTCCTGCTCGGAGAAGACGGCGGAGAAACGGAGCGGCTTCTTGTCCTGCGCCGCCGACGGAACCGCGAATGCGAAAAGCATGGCGGCGCTGGCTGCCAGCACTGCGCGACGAGTAGTCGAAAAAATCATGTGTCTCCTCCCGGTCGACATTCCGGCGGACTCCCAGCCGCCACACCGGCCATTCATTGCACCGGCCGTCCCAAGTTTCAATCTGTCATCGCGCATTTATCGGTTATTTCCGATTTTCTATGATAAAATTGAGAAGATGCATGGCCTCATGGTGTCCGCCCGCCGTCCGCGCGTTCTGCGGCCCAGCTTGCAACGTCTGATGCGAACGGCGACAAGTGTCCAACTTCTCCCTGATGTGAATTCGACATGCTCATGGCGTCCCCAGATCTGCCTATCGAAACCGCCGGCGAGAACGCCTATCGGCGGATCCGCACGGATATCGTTTTCGGGCGTCTCGCACCGGGGCAGAAATTGCGGCTGGAGCGATTGAAGGACGACTACGGCGCCAGCGTCAGCACGCTCCGCGAAACCCTGAACAGGCTGTCATCCGAGCGACTCGTGACCGCCGAAGGGCAGCGCGGCTTCGAGGTCGCAGGGGTGTCCATCGCCAATCTGAAAGAGGTCGCGGCCCTTAGAATGCTGCTCGAGCAGCATGCGCTCGAGCATTCCTTCGTGGCGGGAGACATGGAGTGGGAAGGCCGCGTCGTCGCCGCGCATCACAAGCTTGCCGTCATGGAGCGGCGGATGAAGGAGGGGGATCGCAGCGAGACTGAGCTGTGGAAACGTTACGACTGGGAATTCCACCAGGCGCTGATCTCGGCCTGCGGGTCGCGCGAACTTATGGAGACCCATGCCGCCGTCTTCGACAAGTATCTGCGCTATCAGATGATTGCCCTGTCGTTCCGGGGCGATATCGCGGCCGGCGAGCACAGGGCGCTGCTGGACGCGGCGCTCGAACGGGACGCCGTCACCGCGAAGACGGTGCTGGCACGCCATGTGGAGGGTGGTGTGGAGCATGCCCTGGCGACCGGCACCATCGGATAAGGGCTGTGCTGACCGTTCCAGCGATTATGACTAATGCCATATGTTTCGCATAATATCAGTTGAAACCGGCCCGTGTCTCGCTATCCTTGCCGTCGCCGCCCAGCATCGGTTGCGGCGGGGAGGTGGCAGTGTCGGCAGTGCGATTGGGTTTGATCGGCGACAATATCGTGCGGTCTCGGTCACCCGCGCTGCATGTCGAGGCCGGGCGCTTGTGCGGCCTCGACGTGTCTTACGAGCGCCTGATCCCAGTTGATCTCAGTCGTGACTTCGACTCCGTCTTTACGCATTGCCAAGAGAGCGGCTATCGCGGGATCAACATCACCTATCCCTACAAGGAGGCGGTCGTCCGGCGGGTCCGCGTCCACGATGCCCCCACCGCACGGATCGGGGCCTGCAATACGGTCCTGTTCGACGGCGACGTCCCGCAAGGCTTCAATACCGACCACACCGGGTTTATCGCGGCCTTTCGTTCCTGTTTTCCGGGAGCGCGACCGGGCGTCGTCGCGATGGCTGGCGCCGGGGGGGTCGGCAAGGCGATCGCTTTCGCGCTGGACCGCCTTGGCGCCACGCAGTTGCGGCTGTTCGATACCGATCGCGCAAGGGCTTCGGCCCTGAAGGCGTCGATCGAGGCCGTGCCGATGGCGATGCAGGTCGTCGTCGCGCCGGACATCGCCGAGGCGGCAGCCGGCGCAGACGGTCTCGTGAACTGCACCCCCCTCGGCATGGTCGGGCTTCCCGGCAGCGCCGTGCCGGCGGACCACATGGGGCGGGCGCAATGGGCGTTCGATGCCGTCTACACGCCGATCGACACGCAATTCGCGATGGATGCGCGCGCCAAGGGAATCCGGGTCATGAGCGGCTACGAACTGTTCTTCCACCAGGCCGTCGACGCCTTCCGTCTGTTCACCGGCCGCGTGGTGGATCAGGGCGCGCTGAGGGCCGCGCTCCGCTGGCAGGAGGCCGCCGCATGAAGACGTCGATCGCCACGGTCTCGATCAGCGGCGACCTGCGGGAGAAGCTGGCGGCCATTGCTTCCGCGGGTTTCGACGGCGTCGAGATCTTCGAGAACGATTTCCTCGCCTTCGACGGCAGTCCGGCGGAAGTCGGGCGCATGGTCCGGGATCACGGCCTGGAGATCACGCTCTTCCAGCCCTTCCGGGATTTCGAAGGCATGCCGGAGCTGCAGCGGATGCGGATTTTCGACCGCGTCGAGCGCAAGTTCGACCTGATGCAGGAACTCGGTACGGACCTCATGCTGGTCTGTTCCAACGTGTCTCCGATCGCGCTCGGCGGAATCGACCGTGCAGCCGACGACTTCCGCGAACTCGGGGAGCGGGCTGCCCGGCGGGAACTGCGCGTCGGATACGAGGCGCTGGCCTGGGGTCGGCACATCAACGATCACCGCGATGCCTGGGAGATCGTTCGCCGGGTGGACCATCCGAATATCGGTCTGATCCTCGACTCGTTCCATACCCTGGCGCGCAAGATCGACGTCGACACCATCCGGTCCATCCCGGGTGATCGCATCTTTATCGTCCAACTGGCCGACGCGCCGCAGATCGACATGGATCTGCTGTACTGGAGCCGTCACTTCCGCAACATGCCCGGCGAAGGCGACCTCCCGGTAACGGCCTTCATGCAGGCGGTCGCGGCCACCGGCTATGACGGGCCGTTGTCGCTGGAGATCTTCAACGACCAGTTCAGGGGTGGTTCCCCGCGCTCGATCGCGGTCGATGGGCGGCGTTCGCTGGTCTATCTGATGGATCGGGTGGCGCGCAGCGAGCCGGGGATCCAGGTCTCCGTGCCCGACATGCCGGACCGCATCGCCGTCGAGGGCGTGGAGTTCGTGGAGTTCGCGGCCAACGAAACGGAAGCGGCAGACCTCGCCGGCATCCTCGACACGATTGGCTTCGTGCCGGCGGCGCGGCACCGGACCAAGGATGTGACGCTCTACCGCCAGCAGGACATCAACATCGTCATCAACATGGAGAAGGAAGGCTTCGCACACTCCTCCTACCTTCTGCATGGCGCATCGGCCTATGCGATCGGGTTGAGAGTGGAGGACGCGGCGGCCACCGTGGCGCGCGCACGCGCGCTCGGCGCCGAGTCGTTCGAGCAGCGGCGCGGGCCTGGGGAACTGGCGATCCCGGCGATCCGGGGGGTCGGTGGCGGGGTCATCTATTTCATCGATGGGACGAGCGAACTGGCCCGGGTCTGGGATGTCGAGTTCGAACCGACCGGTCACCTGGAAGAAACGGAGGGACTGTTCCGGATCGACCATGTCGCCCAGACGATGAACTACGAGGAAATGCTGACCTGGCTGCTCTTCTACACCGCGATCTTTCGGACGAGGAAGCTGGCGATGGTCGACGTGGTGGACCCCGCCGGGCTGATCCGCAGCCAGGTCATCGAGAGCGAGAATGACGGTTTGCGGCTGACCCTGAACGGGGCCGGGAACCGGCGCACGCTCGCCGGACATTTCATCGCGGAGAATTTCGGCTCCAGCATCCAGCACCTTGCCTTTGCCTGCCACGACATCTTCGCGACCGCTGCGCGGCTCAGGGCGCACGGGTTCCAGCCCCTGCGGATTTCCCGGAACTACTACGACGACCTCGAGGCCCGCTTCGGCCTGGATCCCGACTTCGCCGACCGACTGCGCGCCCACAACATCCTCTACGACCGGGACGGCAAGGGCGAGTACTTCCAGCTCTATGGCCCGACCTTCGGCGAGGGCTTCTTCTTCGAAATCGTGGAACGGCGCGGTGGCTACACCGGCTACGGCGCTCCCAATGCACCCTTCCGGATTGCAGCCCAGAAGCGAGAACTGCCGCCTCGCGGCATGCCGAAGAGATAGGTGCGGTAAACGGGAAAACGGTTTGGCCAACCGTTTCCCGACCGGCCCGCCTTGCATTGTCTTAGGGTTGGTTGGGAGCCCCAGAAGGGGGGAATAGTAAGAGAGTTGGCCAGCTTTCTCGAATGCTGGACGCGCTCAGCATCTGGTGGCGCCCGGCGCGGGCGAAACGGAGCTATTCATCCGGGGCAAGCCGTGGAATCTTGGTGCCCGCATGGGTTCCATGGCGCCACTGGGCCGCCTTGGCCAGGCCGATGACATCGCCCCGGTGCCAGGCCAAGGGGTGGCCACTCGTAGCCGAATACATCGAGTCGGGCGCGTCGGCGACCGACGACATGCGGTCCGAGCTCAGCAGATGATCGAGCGCGCTACTGACGGCGATCGGCGCTTCGACGTTATCGTCAGGTACAGCTGTTTCTTCCGGGACTGTTTTGGTCTTGAGATGTACATCCGCCGCCTCGCCAAGGTGGGCGTCCGAGGCGGGCGGGCTAAGAGTACAGCGGTGGGGTACGGACGGATCATTGCGTCGCAACGAGAGGCGACAAACACGCAGGACGAGCTGAAGCGGCTCTACCGCCTGGCAAAGGATGGCGTTGCCGACATGGATGACATCCTGCGCGAGCAAATCACCAGCCTGCGGCTCGACGGGGAGCGTGTGCGGCACGCTCGACCGGGTCCGAACGCAGCCGGTGCGGAGCCAAGCGATCCTACCGAAACTTGTCGGGCGCTTTCGGTGGTTGCAGATCTGTACGGAAATGGTGCGCCCGAAAGGATTCGAACCTCTGACCCCCAGATTCGTAGTCTGGTGCTCTATCCAGCTGAGCTACGGGCGCATCCAGAAGGGGCCGCGTCTGCCGCCCGCTCTTGAGGGGGTTCCTAACGGCTCGGTTCGCGGAATGCAAGCCGTCTAGGGGCGCATTTTTTCGTCGTCGCTACATGGCCTGTCTATCCGGCGTCCGTGACGCTCGGGTGACGGGATTGCCGGCCTGTCAGGACGCGTCGGGGGCCGTCGGTGCCTCCGCTCCATTGCGCGGCGGGCGCCCGGGGGCCGGGCGGGCCGGGGCAGCGGTGCCCGGCAGGGCGATCTCGAACCGGGTTCCCGAAGCGTTGGTCTCGGCCAGCCGAATCGTCCCGCCATGGGCCTCGATGATCTCCGCGGCGATGGCGAGGCCGAGGCCGGTTCCGCCGGTCCGGGCCGAGCCCCGGAAGGCGCGAAACAGATTGTCGCGGGCGCGGGCCGGCAGGCCGGGGCCGGTGTCGTCCACGGAGATGACGATGCCCTCGGCCGGCCCGCCGGTGGCCGACACGGTGACGCGGCGCACCAGCGAGGACAAATCGTCGTCCTCGGCCTCCAGCGCCTGCGCGGCGTTGCGGCACAGATTGAGAAGGACGCGGTGCAGCTGGTCGAGATCGGCATCCACCTCCATGCCGTGATCGACCGCGTTGACGAGCTCGATCGGCGATTGCGGCGAGATCGTCAGCATCTGGAAGACGTCGTCGACGAGCTGCCTGAGGCGGATGCGGCGCTTGACCGGGACGGTCTCGACGGCGCGGCCATAGGCCAGCACCGACTGGGTATAGTGCAGTGCCCGGTCGAGGCTGCGCAGCAGCATCGGCGCGACCCGCTGGACCCGCGGATCGTTCACGGTGGACAGCCGGTCGGAGATCATCTGCGCCGAGGCGAGGATGTTGCGCAGGTCGTGATTGATCTTGGAGACGGCGAGGCCGAGATCGGCGAGATGGCGCTGTTCGCGCAGGGTCTCGGCCAGCCGCGACTGGACGTCGGCAAGCTCGGCCTCGGCCACGCCGATCTCGTCGTCGCGGCCGCTCGGCCGCAGGATCCGCCGCGGGTCGGAGGGCTGCTCGGCAAAGCGCACCATCGCCGTCGTCATCGCCTGGATCGGCCGCACCAGATAGACGCTGATGGCGGCATAGACCAGCAGCGCGGCAAAGCTGGCGATGGCCAGCGAGAGAAGCAGGATGTTGCGCGAATAGACCAGCATGTCGCGGCGCAACGGCGCTTCCGACATCACCATCTCGGCCAGCATGGAGCGGTCGCCGACGGGGCCGGAGATCCGCATGATGCGATCGCCACCGAAGAACAGCGTGTCGAAGGCGCCGGTGACCGCGCTCCACGGGCCGCGATTGCCCAGATCGATCTGCAGATCGACGGCGTCCAGCCGCGGGTCGCGGGCCAGCAACCGCGAGGCGTCGCCCTCGATGATGGCAACGAGCAGGGCGTCGAGTGCCCGCAGGAGGCCGGCCTCCTCGTCCGGGCTCAACGGCGCGGCGTCCTCGCTGTCGCGGCCCCGCGAGGCGAGTCCCGCCACCGCCACGGTGGCGATCCGGTCGGACAGCCATTCCTCGCGGAAATTGGCGATGGACGGCACGAAGATCAGCACCTCCGCCAGCATGACGGCCAGCATGGTGATGATCAGGAGGCGGTTGGAAATGCGGTGCCGCACAGTCGGCACGCTGGCGCGCGTCGTCGCGCCGTCCGCAGGTCTGTCGGGCGTCAGCGGCAAGTCGCAGTCTGTCCTTTCGCTGCCATCCGCAGCCATCCGTGCGGTCCGCTGCCGGAGCGCCTGCCGATCCGGTCAGCCGAACCGCTGCAGGAAGGCAACGGCGCGGCGCACCAGGGGACGCCGCGTATAGGGCTGATAGTAGGCGGTGGCCGCCCGTTTGCCAATTTCCGACAAGGTGGGGTAGGGCGATACGAAGTCACGCAGGGCCGCAACGGACAGGCCCCGGCCGACCACCAGCGACAGGAGATTGGTGATCTCGCCGGCCTGGGTGCCGACGACGCCGGCGCCGACGATCTTGCCGCGCCGGCCGACCACGAGCTTGACCAGACCTTCGATCCGACGCTCGGCCTGGGCGCGGTCGTTCTCGGCATAGGGCCAGCGCAGGATCTCGACGGCGAGGCCGCGCTCCTTCGCCTGCGCTTCGGTCAACCCGACCTGGCCGACCTCCGGATCGGTGAAGGTGACATGGGGCAGATTGTCGTGGTTCGTGCGGACCGGCAGCCGGAACAGCAGCGCCCGCATGACAAGGCCGGCGTGATAGTTCGCCACATGGGTGAATTGCGGCCCGCCGGCGATGTCGCCGATGGCATAGGCGCGCCGATTGCTGGTGCGCAGATCGGCGCCGACCGTGATGCCGCGCTTGTCGTAAGCGATGCCGGCCAGTTCCAACCCGAGCCCGTCGAGATTGGGCGAGCGCCCGACCGCCAGGAGAAGATGGCTGCCGTCCAGCGTCCGGCGTTCGCCATCGGCAGGGTCGATCGTCAGGCGGATGGCATCGTCCTGGCCTTCGGCACGCACCACCTTGGTGTTCTCCATGATGGTCACGCCGTCGCGGCGCAGCGCGGCGAGCGCCACTTCGGTCAGCTCGGGATCGTCGCGGCCCAGCGCCTTGCTGCCCTCGACCACAGTCACCCGCGATCCGAGCCGGCGATGGGCCTGCGCCATCTCCATGCCGATCGGTCCGCCGCCGATAATAAGCAGATGGTCGGGCCGCTCGCGCAGGCCGAAGATCGTCTCGTTGGTCAGATACGGCGTTGCGCCGATGCCGTCGATCGGCGGCACCAGTGCCGACGAGCCCGTGGCGATGACGAAGCGCCGGGGGCGGATGAGCTGGCCGCCCGCCGAGATCGTGCGCGGGTCGACGAAGGTCGCGTCGGCCTTGATGACGATCACGCCGAGGCGTTCGAATCGCTGGACCGAATCGTTCGGCGCGATGGCCGCGATGACGGCGTCGACATGATCCTTGACCGCCGGAAAATCGACGAGCGGATCGCCAGCCGACACGCCGAAGGCCGGCGCCTCGCGGATTGCTGCGGCGTGCTTGCCGGCGGCAATCAGGGCCTTGGAGGGCACGCAGCCATAATTGAGACAGTCGCCGCCCATCTTGCCGCGTTCGACCAGGACAACGGGCACGCCGAAGGCGGCCGCGGCCGCCGCCGTGGTCAGGCCGCCGGAGCCGGCGCCGATAACGCAGATGTCCGGTGTGAGGATTTCGGCCATTCAGCGTCCGCCGCTCTTGTCGTCCGCGGACGCGCTGCGCCGGCGGAAGAAGGTCTTCTTCAGGACCAGGCCGAGGATCGCGAGTGCCGCCAGTCCCGCAAGGCCGATGGTCATTTCCATGGTCACGAGGTCGGCGATCTCGACGTCGCCGCTGCCGACATTGACCAGCGTCTGGTTCAGGCCGCTGCCGAGGAAGGCATAGACCATGGCACCGGGGATGATGCCGAGGAAGGTGGTGACGACATAGGTGCGCAGCGAGACCTCGAAGAAGGCCGGCGCGACGTTAACCGCCAGGAAGGGCAGGATCGGCGTCAGCCGCAGGACGAGGAGATAGGCGAAGGCGTCGTCGCGGAAACCCTCGGCGAAACGCCGGATGGCGCCACCGGCCCGTCGCCGAAGGACGTCGCCGAAGGCATGCCGTGCGGCCAGGAAGAGCGCCGTCGCGCCGACGGTCGCGCCGATCACCGTCAGGGTGCCGCCGAGAAGCCAGCCGAACAGGAAGCCGCCGGCGATCGTCACCACCGCGGCCGCCGGGAAGGCGAAGGCAACGAGCAGGGCATAGAGTGCGATGAAGCCGAGCGAGGCGAGGACAATATGGCCGGCGACGAAGTGGCGCAGGCGCTCGCGGCTGTCGAGAAAGACGTCGAGCGAGAGATAATGGTGCAGTTCGAGCGCGTAGGCCAAGGCGAGGCCTGCGACGATCACCGCGACGGGAAGATAGCGCACCAGCGACGGTGGCCCTGTTTTGGCGTCGAGATGCGGTCTCATGGAACTTCCGATTTATCTGCAGGCGCGGTCGAGGGGTGCTCGTGCTGCCGTTTGGCGTGGCCCCGCAACATTGCGCGGGGCGCGGCAAACCGAAAGAGCGTTGGCTGAAAACGGCCGCAGTTCACGCCATGTTGCGCAAAATCCGGAATCGATCCGTTCGCCGTGAGCTGCGCGCCGGTGATTGACTTTTCCCGCTCTTCCTTCCTATAAGCCGCGCACACGAGCGGGCAGCGTTCCGCGCGACGGATAGTTGCGTGCAGCGTCTTGTACCGCGAACCCAGTTTCCGGAACACATGAAGGGCCCGTGCCGCAAGGTGCGGGGGTGAAACGATGAAGCGCACTTATCAGCCGTCCCGGCTCGTCCGCAAACGCCGCCACGGTTTCCGCTCGCGCATGGCGACCAAGGGTGGCCAGAAGGTCATCGCCGCTCGCCGCGCACGCGGCCGCAAGCGGCTGTCGGCCTGACACCAGACGTGAGTCGGTCGCGGCCAGGCGAGATGCCGAAGGCTGTCGGCCGCATGACAAAGCGCGCGGAGTTTCTCGCCGCGCGCCGGGGCCGTCGTCTGAACGGCCCGTCCTTCTTCATCGAGGCGCTGGACCGCGGCGACGCGGCTCCACCTCGTGTCGGGCTCACCGTGACCAAGAAAGTCGGCAATGCCGTGGTCCGCAACCGGATCCGGCGGCGGCTGCGCGAGGCGATTCGTCTCGATACGCAGGCTGACATGGCTCCGGGGATCGACTATGTGGTCGTCGCCCGCCGCGATGTGCTGACGCTGCCTTTCGAGCAGCTCAAGGACGAGCTGTCGCGTCGGGTCGCCAGGATGAAGCAGCCGCAGCGAGAGCCGGCCAAAACGGAACGGCGCCCGTCGAAGCGTCCATCGGGGTCTGACTGATGCAAAACAACCGCAACTTCCTGATCGCCATGATCCTGTCGATCGGGGTGCTGGTCGGGTGGCAGTTTCTGGTCGTCAGCCCGCGCATGGAAGCTCAGCGCCTCGAGACCGAGGCGGCCCAGCCGACCGTTGCGCAGAACGACGGCTCGCTGCAGACGCCGCAGACGCCCGCCGGAACGCCGCAGGACAATGTCGCCGCACCGGCCGGACGCGAGAGCGTCGTGCCCGAGCAGGACGCTTTGCCGGCAACCGACGAGACGCGCGAGCAGGCGATCGCCGCCGGCAGCCGTGTCGCCATCGACACGCCGGCCCTGTCGGGCTCGATCAATCTGACGGGTGCCCGGCTCGATGATCTGCGCCTGAAGAATTATCACGAGACCGTCGACGATTCGTCGCCGACGATCGTGCTCCTGTCGCCGGAGCGGCTGCCGTCGGGCTATTTCGCGGAATTCGGCTATCTCGGCCGCGATGCCGGCGAGCTCCCCGGGCCGAGCACGATCTGGCAGGCCGAGGGCGGCCAGTCCCTGACGCCCAACAGCCCGGTCACGCTGACTGCGACGAACGGCGCGGGCGTCACCTTCGAGCGGACCATCTCCGTCGACGACCGGTTCATGTTCACCTACGAGGACACGATCCGCAACGAGGGTTCGGCGCCGCTGACGCTGTCGTCCTATGGCCGGGTCACCCGCTATTCCAAGCCGGAAGTCGCCTCGGTCTACGTCCTGTTCGAGGGGCTTCTCGGTGTCTTCGGCGACGATGGCCTGTCGGAGATCAAGTACTCCACCATCGAGGACGACCAGCGCTACACGCCGCCGAAATCCTCCAGCGGCTGGCTCGGCATCACCGACAAGTACTGGGCGACGACGCTGGTCCCGGAGGCCGGTCGCCCGTTCCAGTCGCGCTTCCTCTACATGACCGACGGCCGGCCGCATTATCAGACGGAATATGTCACCGACCCGGTGACGGTCGAGCCGGGCGCGACAGCGACCAACGTCTCGCGCACCTTCGCCGGCGCCAAGGTCGTCAGCGACATCGACAGCTATGAAGAGCGCTACGATATCCGCCAGTTCGGCCAGCTGATCGACTGGGGCTGGTTCTATTTCATCACCCGGCCGATGTTCCACGCGCTGGATTGGCTCTACAGCGTGATCGGCAATTTCGGCGTCGCGATCCTGGCGGTCACCGTTGTCCTCAAGCTCATCTTCTTCCCGCTGGCCAACAAGTCGTACAAGTCGATGGCGCGCATGAAGAACATGCAGCCGAAGATCATGGAAATGCGCGAGCGCTTCAAGGACGACAAGCAGAAGCAGCAGCAGGAGATGATGCGCATCTACCGGGAGGAGAAGATCAACCCGGCCGCAGGCTGCTGGCCGATCCTGATCCAGATTCCGGTGTTCTTCGCGCTCTACAAGGTGCTGTACGTGACGATCGAGATGCGGCACGCGCCGTTCTTCGGCTGGATCCAGGATCTGGCCGCTCCGGATCCGACGAGCATCTTCAATCTGTTCGGCCTGATCCCGCTCGAGCTGCCGCATCTCCTGATGGTCGGCGTCTGGCCGATCCTGATGGGCATCACGATGTTCGTCCAGATGCGGCTCAACCCCACGCCGCCGGATCCGACGCAGCAGATGATCTTCACCTGGATGCCGGTGGTCTTCACCTTCATGCTGGCCTCGTTCCCGGCCGGACTGGTGATCTACTGGACCTGGAACAACCTGCTATCGGTGATCCAGCAGTCGGTGATCATGAAGCGCAACGGCACCAAGATCGAACTCTGGGACAATCTGCGCGGGATGTTCCGACGAAAGGAAAAGCCCTCCGAGGGCTGAGCAGACGTCCCGTGCGATGCGGCCTTCGGGTCGCAACGCGCGGGACGCCGCCGTTCGGGGGTGCCGTCCTCAAAAAGGACCGAGCATGCACGGACCCGACCCGACCGATCCGCACCCCTTGGCCGGCCATCCGCGTGTCGGCTTCCTCAAGCCGCTGGTCGACCATCCGCAGATCGAGATCGGCGACTACACCTATTACGACGACCCGGACGGGCCCGAGCGCTTCGTCGAGGCCTGCGTCGGTCATCTCTATCCGTTCATCGGCGACCGGCTGATCATCGGCCGGTTCTCCGCCATCGCCCGCGGCGTTTCCTTCGTGATGAACGGCGCCAATCACGCGATGGGCGGAATCTCGACCTATCCCTTCCAGATCTTCGGCAAGGGCTGGGAAGACGGTTTCGATTTCCAGACCATCCTCGACGGGGTGAAGGGCGATACGCGGATCGGCAACGATGTGTGGATCGGCGAGAAGGCGACCATCATGCCGGGCGTCACCGTCGGCGACGGGGCGGTGATCGCGGCCCATGCGGTGGTCACGAAGGACGTTCCGGCCTATGCCGTGGTCGGCGGCAACCCGGCCCGAACGATCCGCATGCGCTTTCCCGACGACGCCGTCCGGCGCCTCCTGGAAATCGCGTGGTGGAACTGGCCGGTCGACAGGATCAGCCGCAATCTCGGAGCGATCCGGGGCGGCGACATAGACGCGCTGGAAAAGGCGAAATGACGATGGATCAGGACATGACCGACGACGCCAACACGCCGCCGCCGCCGGCCGCCGCGCATTTCTTCGGCCAGCCCTGGGTCTTCGTGCGCGGTGTCCCGGCGATGAAGTTCCTGCCGCCGGAAGGCCCGCCCGAGATCGCCTTCGCCGGTCGCTCCAATGTCGGCAAGTCGTCGCTGATCAATGCGCTTCTCGCCCAGAAGGGCTTGGCGCGCACGTCGAACACGCCGGGCCGGACGCAGGAACTCAACTTCTTCGTGCCGGACGGCTATGGCGGCGAGACCGCCGAGTTGCCGCCGATCGCGGTGGTCGACATGCCCGGCTATGGCTATGCCAAGGCCCCGAAGGATCACGTCGACGCCTGGACCAAGCTGGTCTTCTCGTATCTGCGTGGCCGCGCCAGCCTGAAGCGGGTCTTTCTGCTGATCGATGCCCGGCACGGGATCAAGAAGAACGACGAGGAGGTGATGGGCCTGCTCGACAAGGCGGCCGTCTCCTACCAGATCGTCCTGACCAAGACCGACAAGATCAAGGCGACGGGCGTGCCGAAGCTGATCGAGGCGACAGCGCTCGGCATCAAGCGGCACCCGGCGGCGTTCCCGCGAATTCTCTCGACGTCGTCGGAAAAGGGCGTCGGGCTCGACGAATTGAAGGCCGAGATCGCCGCACTGGCCGAATAGGGCAGGGCGCCTCCGGCGTTCGGCCGCGGTCCGCGTCAGTCTTTCGGTGCGGGCGGCGCCGCCTGATCTGGCAGCAGGCGCTTGCGGATGTGGTCGTCGATCCGGCTGCAGACGGCGCGATAGGCTTCCAGAATCTGCTCGCGGCTGCCGGTGGCGACCGACGGGTCGGGCATCGGCCAGAACTCGACATCCACCGAGGCCGTGCCAGTGGCGTCGAGGACGGCGTGATGGGCTTCCGGCGCCATGGTGACGATCAGGTCGAAATAGCTGTCCTCGAGATCCTCCAGCCGCTGCGGCCGCCGATCGCCGAGGCTGAGTCCCTTTTCCGCCAGAACGCTGTCGACGAACGGATCACGTTGGCCGTCGCGTACGCCGGCGGAGGCGACATAGACCGACGGGGGAAGCAGTGACCGGGCCAGCGCCTCGGCCATGGGCGAGCGGATCGCGTTCATGCCGCAGACGAACAGCACCGAGGAGATGCGCCGTTTGTCGCCGCCTTCGCCGGCCGCGCTCATGGGCAGGGTTTCCTGGATGCAGCGGAGCCGCGCCGGGGCCCGCCGGACCCCGCATCCCGATCTCGCCCCGATGCCGTCACTCGCCACGCCATGGCCGGGGTCAGCTCCGCCAGTGGAGAACGCAGATCAGGGTGAACAGCCGTCGCGCCGTATCCAGATCGACGTCGATCTTGCCCTTCAGCCGTTCCATGAGGGTCTGGGAGCCGTCATTGTGAATCCCGCGCCGCCCCATGTCGATGGCCTCGATATGCTGGGGCGTGGCCGAGCGGATCGCCTCGTAATAGCTGTCGCAGATCAGGAAATAGTCCTTGATGACCCGGCGAAACGGGGTCAGCGACAGGATATGGGCGACCAGTGGCGCATCGTTCTCGTCGCGGATGTCAAAGACCAGGCGCTTGTCGGCCAGGGACAGCTTCAGCTTGAAGCGTCCCCCCTGGGGCGCGCCGACCGGATTGAAGACGTTCTCCTCGATCAGGTCGAAGATCGCCACGGCACGCTCGTGCTCGACGTCGGGCGTCGCCCGGCCGATCGTGTCGTCAAGCTCGACGTCGATCAGATGGCCATCGCCCGTGCCGTCCGCTTCGCTCATGCCATCCTCAAAGGTTCAGCCGGATCGCGACCGACCGGCCATGGGCGTCGAGCCCCTCGACACGGGCGAGTTCGATCGCCGCGGGACCCAGTTCGCGCAACTGGTCCGGGCCGAGCTTGAGGATCGAGGTGCGCTTGACGAAGTCGAGCACCGACAGGCCGGAGGAGAAGCGCGCCGAGCGGGCGGTCGGCAGGACATGGTTCGAGCCGCCGACATAGTCGCCGATCACTTCCGGCGTATGCCGGCCAAGGAAGACCGCGCCGGCATGGCGCAGCCTGGCGAACAGGGCTTCGGGATCGTCGACCGCCAGTTCCAGATGCTCTGGCGCGATCCGGTCGGACAGGGCCGGGGCTTCGTCGAGCGAGCCGACGAGGATGATCGCGCCGTGGTCGCGCCAGCTCGCCGCCGCCGTCGCGCCGCGCGACAGGGTCTTCAGCTGCCGTTCGACGGCGGCCTCGACTGCGTCGGCAAAGCCCGCGTCGTCGGTGATCAGGATCGACTGGGCGGCGGAATCATGCTCGGCCTGGCTGAGCAGATCGGCGGCGATCCAGTCCGGATCGTTCCGGCCGTCGGCGATGACGAGGATTTCCGACGGGCCGGCGATCATGTCGATGCCGACCGTGCCGAAGACCTGCCGCTTGGCGGCGGCGACGAAGGCGTTGCCCGGGCCGACGATCTTGGCGACGGGCGCGATGGTCTCTGTGCCGTAGGCGAAGGCGGCCACGGCCTGCGCCCCGCCCAGCCGGTAGATCTCGCTGACGCCGCAGATCTTCGCCGCGGTAAGGACCAGCGGGTTGAGGACGCCGCGCATGGCGGGCACCGTCATGGCGATGCGCTCGACGCCGGCGACCTTCGCCGGCACGGCGTTCATCAGCACGGAAGAGGGGTAGCTCGCCTGACCGCCGGGAACGTAGAGGCCGACCGAATCCACCGCCGTCCAGCGACTGCCCAGCTCGACGCCGATCGCATCGACATAGCGGTCGTCCTTCGGCATCTGCCGGGCATGATGGCTGGAGATGCGATCATGGGCCGTGGTCAGCGCGGCCAGTGTCTCTTCGGGCGTCGCGGCATGGGCGGCGTCGATCTCGTCCTGGCCGACCCGCAGCACCTCGGGGGTCAGGTCGAGCCCGTCGAACTGGCGCGTCAGATCGATCAGGGCGGCGTCGCCCTCTTCGCGCACCCGCGCGATGATGTGGCGGACCGCGGCATCGACGTCGTCCGCCTGCTCGCGCTTGGCCCCGAGCAGAGCGCGAAACTCCGCCTCGAAACCGGAATCGTCGGTATTGAGCCTCGACGGCACTCTGCGAACCCCTTCCGTCACTCTCGTCGGACGCCGTCGGGCCGTCGCGGTTCCACCTGCCTTTCGGCAGGGCGCGCCAGCCATGCGGCCGTCAGCTGATCCGGTCTGGCCGGTTGTGGTCCGGCTTCGACCCGGTGCTCCAGGAGCCGCCGATATCGGCGAGCTGCGCCTCGATCACCTCGACGGTCAGCCTTATCGCGGAGCCGCCGGCGAAGACAAGCTCGACAATCCCCGAGGGCGCTTCCGTCACAGTGAAGCGGATGGCGAGGAGAACCAGCACGTCGTCGGAGGCGGGCGCGAGGCCGGTATGCTTGACCTCGGTCACCCGGTCGAAATGCAGCACCGCGCGGCGGCGCTCATATTCGGCCTTCTTGAACAGGCGGAAGCGGGACACGCCCTGCGAGGTCTCCCAGACGAAGCGGTTCATCTCGACGATGAACTGGCCGGCGGCGGCCCGGTGCTGGCAGTCCTTCGGCTTGACCACCGCGTCCTGACAATAGGCTGAGATGATCGCCAGATCGTCGGTGTCGACGGCGAGGAGGCGCAGGCGGTCGGTCATGCGAAGGGTTCTTTCCGTGTTGGCAGCGCGGAACCTAGGGCGCGCCGGCACCGACCGCAACGGCATCTCGGCCCGACATCTGGCACATCGCCGCCCCCTGCATCGAGGCATGACCAAAAGCTTAACGTTTCCGGCGCATTCTGGCGCGGTCCAACGACCGCGAGAGCCGACGGCGCCGCCGATCGGCGCGGGCATCCGGGGGGATTGCCATGCACGACGAACAGCGCGAGGCCGCCGTACAGGATCGCAGCCAGCCGGCACGGTTCGAAGCGCTGGACGGCTGGCGCGGTATCTGCGCGCTGCTGGTCGTCCTGTTCCACGCTCCGGTCGCCGGCATCGTCCACGAGACCGCCTTCTTCCGGCACGGCTATCTCTTCGTCGATTTCTTCTTCGTCCTGTCGGGCTTCGTCATCGCCCATGCCTTCTACGACCGGCTGCGCGGGGAGAAGAATTTCGGCCGCTTCTTCGGCTTGCGGCTGTTCCGGGTCTATCCGCTACATCTCTTCATGCTGGCGCTCTTCGTCGCCTTCGAGTGCCTGATGCTGGTGACCAAGGGGCCGTCGGAGGCCTTCGTGGACGGCAATTCGGTGGTGGCCCTCGTCCACAATCTCCTGATGAGTCATTCCTTCGGCACCGTGGATACGCTCGGCTGGAACTATCCAAGCTGGAGCATCTCGGCCGAGCTTCTGGCCTATGGCCTGTTCGCGCTGCTGGTCATCCGCGCGCCGCGAGCGATGCTGCCGCTGATGGCAGTGACCATCGTCGTCGGGCTCGTCGTCATTGCGCTGGTCGAGGGGACGATGGACACGACGGTCCGCTTCGGCTGGCTGCGCTGCCTCGCCGGCTTCTCGCTCGGGGCTGTCCTGCGGATGGTGATCTGGCCGCGGGCCGGCGGACGGGTGGCGGTCGGGGGCACTGCCTGGACGCTGGCCGAACTCGCCTGCGTCCTCCTGGTCGCGGTCTTCGTCAGCGAGCTCGGCGGATCGGTGCTGTCGGTGGCCGCGCCCCTGGTCTTCGCCTTCGCCATCTATGTCTTCGGCCACGAGGGCGGCGCGGTAAGCCGCCTCCTGAAGGCCGGTCCAATCGACTTTCTCGGGGCGATCTCCTACTCGGTCTACATGACCCACGCGTTCGTCATCTCGCGCGCCGAGAACGTCGCGACGGTGCTGGGCGACAGGACCGGCTGGCCGATCTTCTCGGCGGCGGCGGACGGGAAGCGCCTGATGGGCAGCACGGAATGGCAGTCGCTGACGGCGCTGGCGATCATCCTGGCCGGGACGATAATCATGAGTGCGATCACCTGGCGGCTCATCGAGCGGCCGGGCATGGCCTATGGCCAGAAGCGCCTGTCACGGAAGTCTGCTCCGGTCTCCGGAGGTCCGGCCGACAAGCCTGTCGCGGACGGTTCTACGCCCTGACCGAGTGGCGTGACAAAAGCCGCAGGCCGATGACCGCGAAACAGACCGCCATCCAGATCGGATTGGCCCGGTCGAACAGGAAGCTTTCCAGAAACGCGTTCAGCAGCAGATAGGCGAGGACCATCAGGAAGAGCTGGCCGAGCCGCTGGCTCTCGCGATCGCGCCCGACACGGGTGAAATCCCACAGCGGCAGGACGACCAGCACGATGACGGCGAGGACGAGGCCGGGCAGGCCCATCGAGATGGCGATGTCGAGATAGCCATTATGGGCATTGGGGCTGCCGCGCGGATCCCAGGACAGTTCGAAATTGCGCTCCGTGCCGTAGACGACCTGGCTCTGCCAGAAGGCGTTGAGGCCGAAGCCGGTCCATTCGTGCCCTTCGAAGACTTCCAGAGCGAAGCGCCACAGATCCATGCGGCCGGTGAAGGTCGTGCCCGGCACTACCGTCTGGACGATCTGGTCGAACAGCGGCGACAGGACCGTGCCGATCGTCAGGAACGCCATCACGGTCAAGGTCAGGGCGATGCCGATGGTCAGCAGCCAGCGGCCGGTGAGCGAACCGATGATGACGATGGCGGCGACCAGCGGCAGCAGCGTGATCGACGTCTTGGAACCGGTCTTCAGCACGAAGAAGGCGGCCAGAAGCGCAATGACGAAACCGGACCAGCGCTGGCCGCAGCGAAACAGATAGACACCGCAGAAGAACACCACGGCGAACACCGCGCCGGCGACGTTCTTGTGGGAATAGGCGCCGCGCCACAGGCCCGCATGCTGGGGCTCCGAGCCCGAGCCGTCATGGAGGGCAAGGCCGGGCATGGCGATGACGCCGAAATATGACAGCGCCAGCACGGCCAGCATGGCGAGCGTCAGCGCGGTGCGGAAGGCGCGTACATCCTTGGGAAAGCACAGGATGGCGCTGACGGTCGCTATCGCCAGCAGCGTGAAGGCTGCGCCGCGCAGGGCGTTCTCCGGACTGTCCGCCCACAGGGCGCTGACGAGCAGCCACGCCGCCATGATGATCCACATGGGGCGGGCCATCGCCAGCAGCGTCGTGCGGTCGGTGAAGAGGGCATGCCCGGCGAAGACGACCAGCGCCAGCGAGGCATAGCCCAGCTGGTTGGCCAGGCTGCCGGCGTCCTGATCGCCGGTGAAGGTGACGGCGAAGGGCGTGACGGTGACCAGCAGCGCCGTGAAGATTCCGGCGCCCAGCAGCATGCGGACGGTATCCGTCCACCACTGGGTGTCGCCGAAGGAGCGAAAGTCAGTTCTGTTCTGGACGGCGATACTGCTCATTCACCCATCCGAATTCCGCCATCAGCCGGCCGATGGCGACCTGCATGTGATAAAGCCCGATCACCGGCGAGCGCGTGCGCAGGGCCAGCTCTGCCGAGCGCAGCGGCGAGGCCGCCAGCAGCGCGGCGCTCTTGGCGACGCGGCGCAGCCCGTTGCGGCGGCCCGATGTCTGCCGGCGCTCGATGATCGAGGATATGGCGCCGTTGCGCAGGCCGCGGGCGTTCAGCCACGAAAACTCGGTGCGGCGCGCTGGCGTCGTCTCCAGAACCGGTGCCTCGGCACACCATCCGAAGGTAAAGCCGCGCTGGCGGCAGCGTGTATAGAAGTCGCTGTCACCGCCGCCGATGAAGTTGAAGGCGGTGTCGAGAAACGGCGCGCCGATCGTCTCGAGCACCTTGCGGCGGATCGCGACATTGCCCGAGGAATAGAGGATCGGGACTGCCCCGGTCTCGCTGTAATGCGGCGTGAAGACCGGATGGCGCGCGTAGCGGGTGCTGGCACCGTCCTCGAAGACCGGCACCTGCGGCCCGCCGACGATATCGGCATCGAGCCTGTCGGAGGTTGCCACGAGACGGTCGATCCAGTCCGGGTCGGCGATCTCGTCGTCGTCGATCACCAGAAGATGGCGCATGGCCGGAAACCGCGTCAGCGCGGTCTGCCAGCCGGCATTGTAGGCGGCGCAATTGCCGCGCTCATGGGCGATCAGGACGAGGCCGTTCAGGTGACCGTCCGCAAACAGGGGACGCGCGGCATCGAGCCCGGCACGGCCCTCGGCGTCGTTCTCCATGACGATCACGGCAAATGGACGGGTGGTCCGTTGCGCAGCCAGCGAGGCGAGCGTCTTCAGGAGATGCTCGGGCCGGCGAAAGGTCGGAAGGGTGACGACGATCGCGAAGGCGTCGCCGTCGAGGCCGGGCGATTCACATGCGATGGTGATGGCGTCGGTCATCGATCTCGCTCGGGCGATTGTCCGCGGTTCGGCGCGAGCAGACCAGAGAAAGGTGAAGAAAGGATCGATTTCCCTCAGATCGCGCGCCATCGGACGGGGAGATCCTCGTTCTTGGCACGAACCTGCGGGGTTTGATCCGGCGGATTGATATTCCTTCAATCCTTCCGTGCCAGCATTCTGCTCCTTGCAGCGCACACCCCTGGTTTGTCGGATGCATCTTCTCTTTCTCTCCTCGCTGCTGCCGGACGGCCGGCCGTCGACCGGATTCGAGATTGCCAATCACGCGATCGCGCAGTCCTACCGGCGGCAGGGCGTGCGGCTGAGCTTCGCCGGCTTTCGCCGACCCGGCAGCCGGCAGCCGGCCGCGGACGAGATCTGTCTCGGCGAGCTGGCCATCGAGAACGCCGCGGCGTCGCTGTCGCAGAAGATCGGCTGGGTGGGCGCCGCGACATTGCGCAACCTGCCGGTGTCGGCCGCCAAGGTAGCGGGGCTGACGCGGGACGGGATTCGCGCACGGCTGGCCGAGGCGGGGCCGGTGGATGGCTACGTGCTGAGCTCGGTGCAGATGCCCGCCGCCTATCCGTTTCTGGCGCGGGAGAAGCCTTCGATCTTCATCGCCCACAATGTCGAGCATCGCTCGGCCGCCGAGAATGCTCGCAACGCCGGCCGCCTGCACACGCGGGCGCTCTATGCCCGCGAGGCCGCGCTGTTACGCCGGGTGGAACACTGCATCTGCCGCGACGCGGCGGTCATCCACACGCTGAGCGAGGAGGATCGCGCCGCGCTGGGCCTTGCCGGATCTGCTCGCTGCCGGCCGTTGGCCCTGACGACGGGACGCTCGCCCCGCGCCGACGACGGCGTGCGCAGCCACGATGTCGGACTGATCGGCACCTGGAGCTGGGCGCCGAACCGCGTCGGGCTCGACTGGTTCCTGGCGCAGGTCGTGCCGCGCCTGCCGTCCGACATCCGCGTCGCCATCGCCGGCAGCTTCGACGGCACCCCGCCGGCGCTGCCCGGCAACGTCTCCTTCCTCGGCCGGGTCGCGGACGCACAGGCCTTCGTCGGTGCCTCGCGGGTGCTGGCGCTGGCGACCAGGGGCGGAACCGGCATCCAGCTCAAGACCATCGAGACCTTCGAGGAGGGCATGCCGGCCGTCGCGACACCGCAGGCCCTGCGGGGCGTCGGTGCCGTGCCGGCAAATGTCCGCACCGCAGACGATCCGCAGGATTTTGCCGACCGGCTGGTCGAACTGGTGGCCGCCGAGCGCGCCGGGGAGAGCGTGCGCATGGATGGCGCCGATTTCGTGCGGACGCAGACCGCCGCCCTGGATGCCGGCATCGCCGCCAGTCTCGATATGCTGCGCACGGCGTTGTCCCGCCGGGTGAACAACGGCACGGAGCAGCGGGACACCGCGCACATGGCCGGAGAAGCCGGGCAGGTCGCCCTGGCCGGCCGGGATCAGGCCTGATGGACGGCGGCCAGCACCTGCCCCAAGAGGCTTCCCCGCAGACGGCGATGGCCGAGCGCCGGATCGCCGGGATTGCGGTGGCCGACATCACCGGAGCGGACGCCATTCGCCGGCTGGACGCGGCCATGAGCAGCGAAGGCGCTCCGACGCGGCTTGCCTTCCTCAACGCCCATTGCGTCAATCTGGTGCGCGCGAACCCGGACTACCGGCGGGCGCTGGCCGCCTGTCTGGTGCTGCCGGACGGGATCGGCGTCGACATCGCCGCGCGCCTTCTCTACGGCGCGCGCTTTCGCGAAAACCTCAACGGCACCGACTTCGTCCCGCGGCTTCTGTCAGCGCTCGATCGACCGCTGCGCGTCGCGCTGATCGGCGGCGCGCCGGGCGTTGCCGAGCGTGCGGCAGGACGATTCGGCGAAATCGCGCCCCACCACGATTATGTGACCATCTCCGACGGCTATTTCGATGCGGCGGGACAGGCCGTCGTCCTGACCGCGCTGGAGCATGCGGAGGCGGATATCGTGCTGGTGGCGATGGGCGTGCCGGCGCAGGAGCTCTTCCTGGTCAACGCATTGAATTCGCGTCACGGTCGCCTGTTCGTCGGGGTCGGCGCGCTGTTCGACTTCCACGCCGGAAACGTGTCGCGCGCGCCGGCGCTCGTGCGTCGGTTGCGCATGGAATGGGTGTGGCGTCTGGCGCTCGAGCCGGCACGGTTGTGGCGGCGCTACATTCTCGGCAATCCAGCCTTTCTCCTCGGGATTCTCCGCGATAGGTTCGCGCCGCGTCACCCGATCGGCTGATGTGTTGAGGCCCGCGGGACGGAGACGATGACCTTGCAGTCGGCCATTGTGACGTCGAGCTATCGCGGCGATTTCGAGCGCTGCTGCCTCCTATGCGAGAGCATGGATCAGCGGGTCACCGGCCAAAGCCGTCATCTGATCATGGTCGAGGGTGCCGATGTCGCCCTGTTCCGCCAACTGGCCGGCCCGCGGCGCGAGATCGTCGACGAACGCGATCTTCTGCCGCGATGGCTGCGGCCGTTTCCCGATCCGTTGTCGCTCGGGCGTCGCCGCATCTGGCTGACGCCGAAGGGGCCGCCGCTGCGAGGCTGGCACGTGCAACAACTGCGCCGTCTCGCCATTTCCGCGCTGCTCGACGAAAAGGTCGTCGTGTCGGTGGATTCCGACGTCGTGTTCCTGCGGCCCTTCGATCTCGGCTGGTTTCAGCGTAACGGAGGGGTCGACTTCTTCCGGCGTCCAGGCTCCGTGGCCTTCCTCGACGAACCGGCCCGCGGCGAACACCGCGCCTGGTCGCGCCGGGCAGGGGCCATGCTCGGAATCGACGCGCCGGCGACGACCGACGAGGGATATATCGGAACGCTGCTTCCGTGGCGCACGGACACGGTGCGCGAGATGAAGGCCCGCATGGAGAGGGTCGGCGGCCGCGCGTGGATGAGCATCCTGGTCGGTGGGCGGGCGCTGTCGGAATGCACGCTCTACGGCCGCTTCGTCGCCGAGGTGGAGGACCGGCCGGACCGGCATGTCCCGACGGATGTCGAACTCTGCCACATGTACTGGAACGGTGCGGCGCTGGGCGCGCAGGCGCTGGCCGATTTCTCGCGCGGACTCGCACCGCATCAGGTGGCGGCGGGCATCCAGTCCTTCACCGGGACGGACCCGGCGCTCATTCGCCGGGCTGTGGGGCTGATCTGAGCCAGCGGCGCGACAGGCGGGTGCGCGGGCGCGACCAGTCGAAGGCCGCGTAGGTCGAGGACGCCGAGACGATCCACAGCACCAGGAACAGCCCGTTCAGGCCGAGGATCCAGCGTTCGGTATCGGGCGCGGCGCGCAGCAGCACCACCAGAAGGCCGGCCTTGATCAGGCCGACAATGGCGAGGATCAGCGCGCGCAGGCCGGTCTTGCCGCGCGCATAGAGCAGTTCGCTCTCGTATTCGATGAGATTACGGAAGGCCGGGACGAACAGCGCGACGAGAACCAGCGGCGCGGCGTCGGCAACATTGCGGCCGAGGAGCGTGGGGTAGACGTGCAGGATGCCGCCGAGGACCGCCAGCCCGGCGACCGAGACGACCGCGACGATCGCTTCCAGCCCCCAGCGCATCTTCCAGTCGGCGATCCAGCCCGGGCTCTTCATCAGCTTCTGCACGATCATCGTGTTGGCCGAGCGGATCGGTAGCGCCGTCAGGTCGATCAGGCGCATGAGGATGGCGTAGATGCCGGCCATCTGTGGTCCGCCCAGCGACAGGACGAGCAGCTTGTCGAGCTCCGACTGCAGATAGAAGATGATCTCGGCGCCGGCCACCGACAGGCTGTCGCGCCAGCGCGCCAGATAGAGCGCTGGCCGGAAGCGCAGCCGCTGGCGGGGGTAGAAGCCGACGATGGCGAAGAGCGCGGCGGCGGCATTGGCCGTCATGTAGACCCAGGACCATTCCAGCAGGGTGCCGCTGCCGACAAGGACGAAGCCGACCGCGGCGGCGGCGCGGATCGCCGAGCCGGCGATGACGATGCTGGCGCCTCGCCCGAAGCGCCCGAGGCCGTTATTGACGATGACCACCACTTCCAGCGCCCGCCAGAAGAGAATTTCCGCAGTGACCACGGCGACGAAGGCGGCGATGCCCATCTCGCCGTCGAAGAAGGCCGCATAGAAGCCGGCGGCGGCCATGGCGACGACCGGCAGCGACAGGAGGAAGGCGACGAGCAGGCCGGCCGTATAAGTGCCGACCAGACGCTGGCGCACCGTCGCCACCCGGTAGAGCGGCGAGACGAAGCCGAAGCCGCCGATGCGCGACAGGACGATGCCGGTGGCCGACGCGGTGGCGAACAGGCCGAAATCGCCGACGGACAGGCCGTTGGCGATGCTGACGAAATAGGCGAGCGACAGGACCAGCCGGCCGGCGGATCCGCTGAGCAACCAGGCGTAATCGCGGATCACGCTTAGGTTGCCCTTAAAGCTTTCGATCCAGACTGCTGTGCGTGGCATGCTCCAACCTTCGGGAGAGCGATAGGCAGATGACGATACACCACCGCGGGCGCGATGCACGTTCCAGGTTGCGAAGCGTGCACCAGCCGGAAGCAGCCGCGCCCGGCGGCTCGTCTCCGACTAGCGCGGGAAGTTTAACGCGCCGTTCCCTTCTGGGCGCCGGGGCCGCGCTGGCGTTGGCGCCAGGTGCGGCATCGGCCGCCGGAACCGGTGTGCGAGCGGCCGGCGGCGTGCCGCTGGGCGGCGCCATCCAGGCCGAGTTCATGGAGGTCGACCCCGGCTACAAGCAGGCGTTTCTCGATCATTGCGACCTGATCATGCCGATGAACGGGCTGAAGTTCAGCCTCGTCCATCCCGCGCCCGGCCAGTGGAATTTCGAGCCCGCCGACCGGGTGGTCGATTTTGCCCTTCAGAACGACCGGCTCAGCCGGGGCACCTGCCACGTCTGGTGGGGCGCGACGCCGGACTGGGTGGAACGGCTCGACACCCCGGCCGCGGCGGAGGCCGCGCTGGTCGACCACATCGAACGGATCGGCGACCGCTACAAGGGCCGGCTGACCGGATGGGATGTCGTCAACGAGGTCATCGCCAACGATCCGGCCACCGAAGGCCCGCTGCGCCAGACCGTCTGGCTGGACAAGCTGGGTCCGAAGCACATTCCCATCGCCTTTGCGGCCTCGGCCCGGGCCGATCCGCAGGCGCGGCTGGTGATCAACGACTACGATCTGGAGTTCGTCGGCCCGCGCTTCGACGCGCGCCGGGAGATCATGCTCGGCATCGTGCGCCAGCTGCAGGACGGCAATGTGCCCGTCCACAGCGTCGGCATGCAGGGGCATCTGTATGCGGGACGTCAGATCGACAGGGAGGGGCTCGAACGCTTCCACAAGGAGCTGGACCGGCTCGGCGTCGGGCTGATGGTTACCGAGCTGGATATCATCGACTGGGAAACGCCGCCAAGCAACGCGGCGCAGGACGAGACCGCCTACGGGCTGGTCTCCGACCTCCTCGACGCGATCTTCGCCTGGAAACCGCCGCAGGCGGTGACCGTCTGGGGCATCACCGACCGCTACAGCTGGGTGCCGGATGTGCTGCCGCGGCCGGACGGCCATCCCGACCGGCCACTCCCGCTCGACCGCGACCTGCGCCCGAAGCCGTGGCTGGAGCTGCTGAAATCGCGCCTGCGGGCCGGCTGACCGGCGGAAAGTTCCGCTACGGACGCGGGTCTTAACCGTTCATTAGCCATGATTGCCCACAGTTGGTCGGCAAGGTCCGGCACTTGACCCGGGCAGCTGTTCTGCGGATCGATATGGCTATGTTCTCATCGGAGACGAACCCGAACGCACCGTACGCCGCGCGCCCGTCGGGGCCGCAGATGCAGGATTCCAACGGCTCGCTGATCGACCCGGTGCATGTCTTCCAGTCGGTCTGGTCGGCGCGGCGGCTGATCATCCTGACGACCATCTTCGGGCTGTTGCTCGGTGTCGCCTTCGCGCTGTCGATGCCGAAGAAATACACCGCCTATTCGCAGATCTTCGCCGATCCGCGCGACATCAAGGTGGTGCAGAACGAGGTCACGCCGAACGGCCTGCCGACGGAGGCGACCCTCGCCTTGATCGAGAGCCAGATCGCGGTCATCAACTCCAACGACCTGATGGCCAAGATCGTCGAGGCAGCCGATCTGACGTCGGACCCCGAATTCAACGGCCAGGGCGAATCGCTGTTGCCGTCGCTGGAAAGCCTCGGCCTCACCAGCCCCACGATCGCGTCGACCAACGAGCGCTTCCTGCAGACGATGGAGAATCTGCGCGAGGCGACCGGGGTCTCGCGCGATGCCAAGAGCTTTATCCTCAACATCTCCGTGACGACCGAAAGCCCGGAGAAATCCGCGGAGCTGTCGCGTCTGGTCGCCAACACCTTCATCGACCATCTGGCAGAGGTCCAGTCGGACACGGCGGGGCGGGCGACCAACGCGCTCTCCTCGCGTCTGACCGAGCTGCGGGAGAAGGTCTCGGCCGCCGAACAGGCGGTGGAAGACTACAAGTCCGAGAACGAGCTCGTCGGCGTTGGCGGGCAGCTCGTCGACGACAGCTACATCCTGCGGATCAACGACGAACTGTCCCGCGGCCGGGCCAATGTCACCGCCCTCAGGGTCAAGGCCGAGCAGATGTCCAAGGCCAGTGTCGACGACGTGGTCGAAGGGGCCTTTCCCGAAGAGCTGACGTCGGAGGCGCTGACGCGCCTGCGCGGTACGTATTCGGACCTTGCCCAGAAGACCGCGTCGCTCGCGGCCACGCTCGGGCCCCGGCATCCGCAGCTGATCGCCAGCCGACAGTCGCTGGCCTCGGCGCGCGACGCCATCCGCTCCGAGCTCGCCCGGATCGTCGCCGGGGCGCAGACCGATCTTGCCCGCGCCGAGCGCACCAATCGCGATCTCACCAAGCAGCTCGACGAGCTGAAGTCCGATCAGGTGGCGACGAGCGGCTCCTTCGTGCGGCTGCGCGAATTGCAGCGCGAGGTCGAGGCCTCGCGGGCGGTCTATGAATCCTACCTGCTGCGGGCCCGGGAAACCGGTGAGCAGCAGGGCATCAACACGGCCAATGTCCGGGTGATCTCGGAAGCCACCCCGCCGCTGCGGCCGTCCAGTATGTCGCGGCGTCTGGTGGTCGGGGCCGGCGGCATGCTGGGCTTCCTTGCCGGGGTGTTCCTTGCCGGCGTCGGTGCGATCTCCGAGCAGTATCGCAACGCCATGCGGATGCGGGCGGAGATGGCGGCACGGCCCCGTCCGGCGGGCTTCAGCACCTCCTACAGCTCGGCCGCGACCGGTCATTTCGGCAATGGCGGCGGGTATTCCACGGCCATCGTTATGGCCCCTGGCGACGGCGCCATGACCCCCGGCGCCGAGACCAAGGACGACGACTTCCGTCCATCGGTCCATGCGAGCGCGCAGGATCAACGGCGCATGGCCGAGGCCATGCCGATTGCGGAAGAGCCCGTGTCCGTCGAGGCAGGCTCGGCAACGGTCGAGACCGCCGCGTCGGAGGATCGCCCTGCTCCGGCGAATGACGGAGAGGATGCCGCAGCTCCCGCGCAGGCGGCGCTAGATGCGGACAGCGTGGGCGAAGACGAGACCCTGCCGCCGGCCGTGCGGCGGCGGACGCTGCGCGAGCGCATCCGCGCGCTGGGCGGCGATCTTCCCGATCCCGCCGACAGCGAGACGCCGCAGGCCGGCGACGACGAGGAAGTCGTGCGGCTGCAGAACGACATCGCCGCGGTGAAGAAGCACATCGCCGACATTCGCGGCCGCCGCCAGGCACTGTAGTCCCGGCACGCGGTCCGCGCGGATCGACGACAGGGGAGGTGAGCGCGCGGAGTGTGTTGCGGTCGCGGCCAGTTCAGCCAGCGCGCCGCATTGATGCTCCGACGCGGATCAGGCCGGTGCCGGCGGTGTCGGCTGTGCCAGACGCGCCGGGTCGGCGCCGGTGTCGTCGTCGATGATTGCCGGCTGGTATTCCGGTACGATGCGCCTGAGGATGTCCAGCGCGCGCTGGGCATCCCCGGCCGCGACAGCGCCCTCGATATTGGCGAAGCTGCGCGACAGGAGCTTCACGTCGCTGACCCGCGAGCCGGCGATGAGCAGGCCGGCGCGGCCGGTCTCCTCGCGCGTCTCGCCCTCGCCGAACAGTTCCTCGTAGAGCTTTTCGCCCTTGCGCAGCCCGACGAAGCGGATGTCGATGTCGATATGCGGCTTCAGCCCGGCGAGCTGGATCACCCGCTCGGCGAGTTCGGCGACGCGGATCGGCTTGCCCATGTCGAGCACGAAGATCTGGCCCTTGGCGCGGGTATCGGTGATGCCGTGGCCCGCCGCGTGCAGGATCAGCCGCGACGCCTCGGGAATGGTCATGAAGAAGCGGGTGATGTGCGGGTGGGTGACCGTCAGCGGCCCGCCCTTTTCGAGCTGCGAGCGGAACAGCGGGATCACCGAGCCGGTCGAGCCGAGGACGTTGCCGAAGCGCACGGTGATGAAGCGGGTCGCGTCCTGATCGAGATCCAGTGCCTGGCAATAGGCTTCGGCGGCCCGCTTGGTCGCGCCCATGACGTTGGACGGGTTCACCGCCTTGTCGGTCGAGATCATTACGAAGGCGGAGGCGCCGGCGGCAAGGGTCGCATCGGCGACGTTGCGGGTGCCCAGGAGGTTGGTGTCGATCCCCTCAACCGGATTGTCCTCGACGATGGGCACGTGCTTGAGCGCGGCGGCATGGAAGACGACGTCGGGGCCGACCTCGGCGAACAGCGTCCGGATGCGGTTGCCGTGACGCACGTCGACGATCCGCGGCAGGATCGGGACGGTGGGGAATTCGTCGGAGATCTGCCGGGTGACCGACCAGAGATTGAATTCGGAATTGTCGATGAGGACGAGACGGCGCGGCGCGAAGCGCGCGATCTGGCGCACGAGTTCGGAGCCGATCGAACCGCCGGCGCCGGTGACGATAACCAGCCGGTCTTTGATCAGCCGTTCGACCTCGGCGATGTCGAGATCCACCTCCTGGCGCCCCAGGAGATCTTCCAGCGCGATCGGCAGCGGCTCGATCGGGCGGTTCTCGTCGACGATTCCCGTCTGGCTGATGTCGGGCAGCCGCTTGACCGTCACGCCCAGCGGCGCGCAGGTGGCGACGATGCGCGACAGCCGCGCGGCCGGAATGTCGACCTCGGTGACCACCAGCTCGCCGACCGGCGTGCCCCGCTTCTCGGCCCAGACGATGGTCTGTTCCAGTTCGGCCAGCGTGCCGAGCACCCGGATGCCATGCAATTGCCGGCGCCGGTTCTTGGACTTCTCGTCGATGATGCCGACAATGGCGTCCTGCCGGCGGTTGCGCCGGCTGTTGCGGATGAACAGGTCGGCATTGTCGTTGAAGCCGTAGAGCAGGAGGTCGCGCTTGGTGCCGGCGATGGCCGAGGCGGCGAGGCTGCGGCGGTCGAGGCGCCGCTCCTTCATCAGCCGGTAGGCGAGGCGGGGGCCGCCCAGGCCGACGATCATGATGAACCAGGAGATCACGATCGTGGAGCGGGGCAGGAAGGCGCCGCGGAACAGCAGAAAATGCAGCAGCAGGAAGGCGAGGTTGATGAAGGTGACCGCCTTGACGATCGACAGCACGTCGAGCAGCGAGGCATAGCGCCAGGCGCCGCTGTTGAGCGAGAAGAACGGAAAGCAGACCGCGCTCAGTGCCGTATAGGCACCGATCAGAAGCCAGATCTGCCAGACGCTGAACAGCGGCTGCCATCCCCAGGCGATCGACATGGCGATGGTCATCGACACCGCGGCGATCAGGATGTCGTGGACGATACCGAGCTGTCGCAGGGAAATGGCCAGCATGCTCTTGGCGAAATTCATCAACAGGAATCCATGGTTCCGCCTCCTCGGGCAGACCATTTAGTGCGCTATCATGCGAACGCGCGCCGCGGAAGCCGTCAAAAGACGCTGGCGCCTGCGTCAGCCGTGCCCACTGCCGCCCGGAAAGTGGCGAACAATTCCCGGCCCATGCCGAATTCGTTGCCGCTGAGATCGGGGTCGGCGAGGGGCCGCGCGGCCAGTTCGTCGGCATCCACGAGGATCTCCAGCGTGCCGCCATCGGCATCGAGGCGGACCATGTCGCCATCGACCAGCCTGGCGATCATTCCGCCGGCCTTGGCTTCCGGCGTGACGTGGATCGCTGCGGGCACCTTACCGCTGGCGCCCGACATCCGCCCGTCGGTGACCAGCGCCACCTTGTGACCGCGGTCGAGAAGAACGCCGAGCAGAGGCGTCAGTTTGTGTAGCTCCGGCATGCCGTTGGACTGGGGGCCCTGGAAGCGGACCACGGCGACGAAGTCGCGGTTGAGCTCGCCGGAATCGAAGGCCGCCTTCATGTCGTTCTGGTCGTGGAAGATCTTCGCCGGTGCCTCGACGATGCGACGTTCGGGCCGGACGGCGGAGACCTTGATGACGGCCTTGCCGAGATTGCCCTTGAGCATGCGCAGGCCGCCATTGGACGAGAAGGGCTGGTCGGCGGTGGTCAGCACCTTGGGATCGCCGCTGTGGGCCGGGGCGGCTTCGCGCAGCACGGTCTCGCCGTCCGGCGCGAGGCGCGCTTCCACCGTATAGGCGCGCAGGCCATGGCCCCATGCGGTCCGCACGTCCTCGTGCAGCAGGCCGCAATCGAGCAGTTCGCGGATCAGGAAGCCCATGCCGCCGGCCGCCTGGAAATGGTTCACGTCAGCCAGGCCGTTCGGATAGACGCGGGCGAGCAGCGGCGTGATGTCCGACAGGTCGGAAATGTCCTGCCAGGTCAGCCTGATGCCGGCGGCTGCGGCCATCGCCACCAGATGCATGGTGTGGTTGGTCGAGCCGCCCGTGGCGTGCAGCCCGACGACGCCGTTGACCACGGCGCGCTCGTCCACCACCAGGCCGGCCGGCGTGTATTCGTTGCCCAGTGCGGTGATCGACAGGGCGCGCTTGGCCGCTTCCCGCGTCAGCGCATCGCGCAGCGGCGTGTTCGGATTGACGAAGGACGAGCCCGGCGTGTGCAGGCCCATGATCTCCATCAGCATCTGGTTGGAATTGGCGGTGCCGTAGAAGGTGCAGGTGCCAGGGCCGTGATAGGACTGGGATTCAGCGGCGAGCAGTTCCTCGCGCCCGACCTTGCCCTCGGCGTAGAGCTGCCGGATGCGGCTCTTCTCGTCATTGGGCAGGCCCGAGGTCATCGGCCCGGCCGGCACGAAGATCGCCGGCAGATGGCCGAAGGTCAGGGCGGCGATGGTCAGGCCCGGCACGATCTTGTCGCAGACGCCCAGATAGACGGCGGCGTCGAACATGTCGTGGGAGAGGCCGACGGCGGTCGCCATGGCGATCACGTCGCGCGAGAACAGCGACAGCTCCATGCCGGCCTGGCCTTGTGTGACGCCGTCGCACATGGCCGGAACGCCGGAGGCCACCTGGGCGGTGCCGCCCATGGCCCGGGCCGTCTCGCGGATCAGTTCGGGATAGCGCTCGAAGGGCTGGTGGGCCGAGAGCATGTCGTTATAGGCGGTAATGATGCCGAGATTGGGCGTCTGGTCGCCCGACAGGCGGGACTTGTCCAGCGGACCGCAGGCGGCGAAGCCATGGGCGAGGTTGCCGCAGGTCAGGGTCGAGCGCTTCGGTCCCTCGGCGCCCTTCGCCATGATGCGCGCCAGATAGGGTTCGCGCGTCGGAGCGGAGCGCTCCCGGATGCGGTCGGTGATCTCTGCAATGCGCGGATCGACGGTCATGGGATTGACCTCCTGGACGGTGAAAGGGGCGTCAGGGACACCAGAAGACGTTGGCCGGGTCCTTGCGCGGTGCTTCGAGGACCGCCCGGATCGGCAACTCCTCGACGGGGCCGCCCCCCAATGCCTTTTCGTAGACGGCGAGCTTTTCCTCCCCTTCGATGTGGATCGCCAGGAGCCGCGCTTCCACCAGCATCGGCAGGGTCAGGGTGACGCGGGGCTCGCCGGCCCCGGGCGCACGCATGGCGACGACCGGCTCGGTGGTCTGCGGGTCGATGGCGGCATCGAGATTGTCGCCGCCCGGAAAGAACGACGCGGTATGGCCGTCCGTGCCCATGCCGAGCACGGCAGCGTCGAGCGGACGGGCCAGCCGCCGGAAGCGCTCGGCGAGATCCTCGCGCGCGTCCTCGGGCGTCTCGGCATCGAGATAGAAGGGAATGAAATGCGCCGCCGCGGCGCGGTTCTTCAGGAGCCTGTCGGCGACCAGCGCAGCGTTCGAGCGATCGCTCGTCGCCGGCACCCAGCGTTCGTCCACCAGAAGCACGTTGACATTCGGCCAGTCGATCTCGGCCTGCGACAGACGCTCGAAGAAGCGCTTCGGCGTCGAACCCCCGGAGACCGCCAGGGTCGCCGTGCCGCGGGTGGCGATGGCGCCGGCAAGGACGGCGGCCACGCCGACCGCGAGGGCCTCGGCCAGGGCGTCGCCATCGCGGTAGCGGTGCAGGACGGGGGCTGTGCTCATTCCGGATCGCCTCAGTCGGGTTCGTGCCAGGTGCGGCCGTCGCGCTCGATCAGCGCCACGCCGGAGGAGGGGCCCCAGGTGCCGGCCGTGTAGCCCTGCGGCTTCATGGATTTCTCGGCCCAGGCCTGCGGGATCGGGTCGATCCAGTTCCAGGCCGCCTCGACCTCGTCGCGGCGCATGAACAGGGTCTGGTTGCCGCGGATGACATCCATCAGCAGCCGCTCATAGGCGTCCGGGTTCCGTACCCGGAAGGATTCGGCAAAGCTCATGTCCAGCGGGACGTGGCGCAGACGCATGCCGCCGGGGCCGGGGTCCTTGATCATCAGCCACTGCTTGACGCCCTCGTTGGGCTGCAGCCGCATGACGAGCTGGTTCTGCTGGATGCTGCCCGAAAGACCGGCGAAGATCGAATGCGGGATCGGCCGGAAGGTGACGACGATCTCCGACATGCGCTCGGACAGGCGCTTGCCGGTCCGCAGATAGAAGGGCACGCCGGCCCAGCGCCAGTTGCCGATCTCGGCCTTGATGGCGACGAAGGTCTCGGTGTCGCTCTGGGCCTCGCCGAGATCGTCGAGATAGCTGCGCACGGCAGCACCGTCGGAGGCGCCGGCCTTGTACTGGCCGCGCACCGTGCGGCTCTCGACATTCGACGCATCGATCGGGGTGAGGGCGCGCAGCACCTTCAGCTTTTCGTCGCGCAGGGCGTCGGCGTCCAGCGTCGGGGGTGGCTCGAGGGCGACCAGGCACATCAGCTGCAGGATATGGTTCTGCACCATGTCGCGCAGCGCGCCGGCCTTGTCGTAATAGCCGGCTCGGCCTTCCAGCCCGACCGATTCCGCCACGGTGATCTGGACGTGGTCGATATGGGCGGAATTCCAGATCGGCTCGTACAGCGCATTGGCGAAGCGCAGCGCCATCAGGTTCTGCACCGTCTCCTTGCCGAGATAATGGTCGATACGGAAGACCTGATCCTCGGTGAAGTAGCGGCCGATGATGTCGTTCAGTTCGCGGGCCGATTCCAGGTCGCGGCCGACGGGCTTCTCGACGACGAGCCGGGTGTTGGCGTCGACCAGACCCTTCTCGCCAATGCGGCAGGCAAGATCGGCGAACAGCGCCGGGCCAACCGCCAGGTAGAAGGCGCGCACGCGCGTGCCATTGCCATCCTCAACGCCTTCCAGGAACGCCTTCAGCTCGTCCCAGCCCTCGTCGGCGCGGGCATCCACCTGGCGGTAGTGCAGGCGCGAGACGAAGCGTTCGACCGACGTCGTGTGGGTGTCCTCGGGCTTGACGTGCTTGGCGATCGCTTCGCGGGCGAAGGCCCGGTATTCCTCGTCGGAAATATGGGTGCGCGAGGCGCCGATGATCCGCGAATCCTGCGGCATCTGCCCGTCATGATCGCGATGATAGAGCGCCGGAAGCAGCTTGCGCTCGGCAAGGTCGCCATTGCCGCCGAAGACGACATAGTCGAACGGGTCGACGGGAATGATCTGGCTGGACATGTATCGTCCCTCTGCAAGACAGTGAGCGGGGGAAGCCGTTCCGTCCGCTGTGTAATCTAATCGATTGAATTATTCCATAGCCGCGGTGAGCCGGCAAAATCATTCGCGCCGGGCGCTCAGGCCGCGGCCTCGCGCCGGGCGAAGGCCCGCGTGACCGCCTCGAGCATGCGGACGTCGTCATAGGGCTTGTTGATCGCTTCGCTCGCGCCGGCTTCCGGAGGCAGATCAAGATTCTCGCCGTAGCCGGTGACGAAGATGTAGGGCACGCTCCGCGCATTCAGCGGCGCGATCAGCGCGAAACCGGTCTCCGAACCGAGATTGACGTCGAGCAGCGCGACATCGATCGTTTCGGTCTCGATCAGCCGCAGTGCCTCGGCGACATTCGCGGCGGTCAGGATCCGCGCCATGCCGTTGTCGAGCAGCAATTGCTCGGCATCGAGCGCGATGATCATGTTGTCCTCGACGATCAGCCCCGTGCGGCCCTTGAGAATGTCGAGATCTGGCATCGTGTCGTCTGCTCCTGGGGCCGTCATGGTGCGTCGGTTGGGCTGCCTGCCTGCCGGTTGCGGGCGATGGGTCCTGCCGCGCACGATCCGAATATGTCGCGCGGGCCGGATTTTAGAAGCGGTCGCGCAGGGAAAACCAGGTCATTGCGAGGAAAAGCAGCGGCGCGCGCAGTCGCCGGCCCCCCGGAAAAGCGGGAATGCGCAGCGCCTCGAAGTCGGCGAGGCGGTCGCGATTGCCGTTGACGCGCTCGGCATAGAGGCGGCCGGCGAAGTTTGCGAGCATGACGCCATGTCCGGAAAACCCGCCGATGGTGGTGATCCCCGGTGCCAGGCTGCGCACATAGGGCAGGCGCTCCATGGTGATGCCTACCGAGCCGCCCCAGGCGTGGCTGAGGCGCACGTTAGCGAGATGCGGATAGACTTCGGCGATCTGCTTGCGGATGTGCCGCCCGATGTCGCCGGTAGCGGAGGTGTAGGCCTCGCGGCCGCCGAACAGCAGGCGGCCGTCGCCGCTCTTGCGGAAATAGCGCACGACGAAGCGGGAATCGTCACAGGATTCGCCGCCGGGCAGAACCGCGTCGGTGTCGGCAAGCGGCTCGGTCGCGCCGATGAAGGAGCCGATCGGCATGACATGGGCGTCGACCTGCGGGTCGAGGCCCCCGCCATAGGCATTGGTGGCGATCAGCACGCGCTCGGCGCTGACCTCGCCATGGGCGGTGACGGCGACGATGCGGCCAGCGCGCCGGTCGAGCCGCTCGACATGGCTGTTCTCGAAGAGCTGCGCTCCGGCCTCGGCCGCGACCCGGGCGCTGCCGACGACCAGCTTCATCGGGTTGATATGGCCGGTACCGGTGTCGCGAATGCCGCCGAAATAGCGGCGCGAGCCGAGCCGGTCGGCAGTCTCGGCGGCATCCATGAAGCTGACATGGGGATAGGCGTAGCGGGTCGTCAGGTCCTCGACCTGGGCGCGGTAGTCCTTCAGGTAGCGACGCTTGTGGACGACCGAAAGCTGGCCCTCGCGGTAGTCGGCGTCGATGCCGTTGGCGGTGATGAACTCCGTCAGATGGGCCTTGGCTTCCTCAGCGAGATCGAACAGGGCCTTGGATCGCTCGAAGCCGTAGGCTGCCTCGATCTCCATCGGCCAGAGCCGCTGGCCGGTGCCCATCTGCCCGCCATTGCGCCCCGAGGCGCCATCGCCGAAGCGATGCGCCTCCAGTACCGCCACGGCGACGCCGGTGCGGGCCAGATGCAGCGCCGCCGACAGGCCTGTGAAGCCGCCGCCGACGACCAGCACATCCACATTGCGGCTGCCGTCCAGGGCCGGATAGGTCGGCCGCTCGATGCTGTCATCGTACCAGGAGCGGCCGGGGGCGATGGGGGACTGGTATGCCGGCAAGGCTCAGACCTGCAGGAGCAGGAACTCGCGTTCCCAGGGGCTGATCACCTGCATGAAGGTCTCGTGCTCGCCGCGCTTGATACCGGCATAGGTGCCGACGAATTCCGGGCTGAAGACGGTATCGAAATCCTTCTCGGCCTCGAAGATCGCCAGGGCTTCCAGGAGCCCGCGGGGCAGCGAGATGACGCCGTCCTCATTGACGGTCCGGTCGGTCGGGCCCTCGGGCGTGAGGTTGTTGACCATGCCCAGATAGCCGCAGGCGAGCGACGCCGCGATGGCGAGATAGGGATTGGTGTCGGAGGAGGGCAGGCGGTTCTCGACGCGGCGGCCGGCGGCGTCCGAGGTCGGCACCCGGAAGGCGGTGGTGCGGTTGTCGTAGCCCCAGGCGGTGTTGGTCGGCGCGGCCATGCCGTAGGTCAGGCGGCGATAGGAGTTCACGTAGGGCGCCATCATGATCAGCGCTGCCGGCACGTAGCGTTGCATGCCGCCGAGAAAGGCGAAGAACAGGTCGGAGGCCGAGCCGTCCTCGTTGGAGAAGACGTTGCGGCCGGTCGCCTTGTCCACCACCGACTGGTGAATGTGCATGGCCGAGCCCGGCTGGCCCTGAATGGGCTTGGCCATGAAGGTGGCGTAGATGTCCTGGCCGAGCGCCGCCTCGCGGATGGTGCGCTTGAACATGAAGACCTGGTCGGCGAGCTCCAGCGGGTCGCCATGGCGCAGATTGATCTCGAGCTGCGCGGCGCCCTCCTCGTGGATCAGCGTGTCGATCTCCAGCCCCTGCGCGTCGGAATAGTCGTAGATGTCGTCGATCAGCTCGTCGAATTCGTTGACGCCGCCGATGGAATAGGACTGGCCAGACTGGATCTGCCGGCCGGAGCGGCCGATCGGCGGCACCAGCGGATAGTCAGGGTCGACATTCTTGGAGACGAGGTAGAATTCGATCTCCGGTGCGACGACCGGCTTCCAGCCCTTGGCATCGTAAAGCGCCATCACCCGCTTCAGGACATTGCGCGGCGTGTAGCCGACGGCCACACCGTTCTGGTCGACGAGGTCGCAGATCACCTGGGCGGTCGGATCGCTCTCCCACGGCACCCGGCACAGGGTGGACAGGTCGGGGACGAGCTTGAGGTCGCCGTCGCCGGGCGAATAACGGAACTCGCCGCTCTCCTCGGGATACTCGCCGGAGATCGTGTGCATGAACAGCGCCGACGGCAGTGCCAGCGAGGTGTTGGCGGTGAACTTCTTGGCCGGCATCATCTTGCCGCGCGCCACGCCCGCCAGATCCGGGGTGATGCATTCCAGATCGTCGATGCCGCGTGCGGCAAGCCAGCCCGAGGCCTCGTGCATGGAGGCGACGCCGCGCTTGGATTCCAGATGGGCGCCGTCGTTCACCGGCACCTTGACCGGGGCCGGGTCGCGCCTGGCATTCGGCGCGCCCTTGACGGCGCTGGCCTCGTTGCCGCCGACGCGGCCGGTCTTGCGACCGTAATCGATCCGTGCGGGTCCGCTCGGACGCGGCGATTTCGGAGGTTTCGTGCTGGTCATGCCATCCTGCGGGGAAGCGCCTCTCGGGCGGATTGGGCCGGAGTGTAGCGTGCCGGACGGGGGTGAGGGAAGGCGGGGGGCGTGCCGGGATGCGCCGCCTTGGCGATGATCAGCCCCGCATCCCCGACGCAAAGCGCTCGCTCCCAGGCTCTGCAGGGAACGGGCGCCGCTTGGGTGATTTCGGAAGGCGCCGTTCTGCGGGCGCCCGCCGGTTGCTCAGCCCCCGGTCTTGACCACGACCGGGATCAGGAGGTCGCCCCAATTGCCGTTGCCGGAATGGTGGCGGGCGGAGCGCACGAGTTCGACGGAGACGCCGGCCTCGACCGCCTTCATCACGGACTGGTTCAGCCGGTGAAGGTCATTGGCCAGCATGCGGATCGCGGCCTGCTGGGCTTCGTCCATGGAAGAGGACTGCTCCTCGGCCCGCTCCTTGACGCGGGTGCGGGGGCGGCTTTCGTCGATAGCGACTGCACTCATCGTCTGTCTCCTTGGTTGGTCGTCTTGTCCGGTGTCGTGGGGTCCCGGAACGCCGCTCGGGGGAGCGTTCCGGGGGAGCGGGAGACTGGGGGCCGCGGAAGCGGGAAGAGAAACTCCCGCGCGTATCCCGCTCCGTTTGCGCAAGGGGCCGGAGGTTGGCCAACCGACTTGCGCGAGGGGGTTACTCGGCTGCCACGCTGAGGTGCTGGTCCTTCTTGAACTGCGCGCTCTCGGTGGATTCGCCCATGGCGGTCGTCGAAGACTGGCCGCCGGTGATGGCCATGGAGACGGCGTCGAAATAGCCGGTGCCAACCTCGCGCTGGTGCTTCGTCGCCGTATAGCCGTCGGCCTCGGAGGCGAACTCGGCTTCCTGCAGCTCCGAATAGGCGGCCATCTGCCGGTCCTTGTAGCCGCGGGCCAGTTCGAACATGCCGTGGTTCAACTGGTGGAATCCGGCCAGCGTGATGAACTGGAACTTGTAGCCCATGGCTCCCAGCTCGCGCTGGAACTTGGCGATGGTCGCGTCGTCGAGGTTCTTCTTCCAGTTGAAGGACGGCGAGCAATTATAGGCGAGGAGCTGGTTCGGATGCTCCTTCTTCACCGCCTCGGCAAATCGCCGGGCCTGTTCGAGGTCGGGCTTGGAGGTCTCGCACCAGATCAGGTCCGAATAGGGCGCGCAGGCGATCGCCCGGGCGATGCACGGCTCGAGGCCGTTCTTGACCCGGTAGAAGCCTTCCGGCGTGCGGCCGCCGTCATAGTCCACATAGGGCTGGTCGCGCTCGTCGATGTCCGAGGTGATCAGCTTGGCTGCCTCCGCGTCGGTGCGGCAGATCACCAGCGAGGGCACGCCCATCACGTCGGCCGCCAGCCGCGCTGCGGTCAGGTTGCGGATATGCGCCTGGGTGGGGATCAGCACCTTGCCGCCCAGATGACCGCACTTCTTCTCGGAGGCGAGCTGGTCCTCGAAATGGACGCCCGCTGCGCCGGCTTCGATGAAGGCCTTCATGATCTCGAAGGCGTTGAGCGGGCCGCCGAAGCCGGCCTCGGCGTCGGCGACGATCGGGGCGAACCAGGTGTCGACAGACTTGACGCCTTCGGCATGCTCGATCTGGTCGGCGCGCTGCAGGGTGCGGTTGATGCGGCGGCAGAGCTCGGGTGCGGCATTGGCCGGGTAGAGCGACTGGTCCGGATACATCGAGGAGGCGGTATTGGAATCGGCGGCGACCTGCCAGCCGGAGAGGTAGATCGCCTTCAGGCCGGCGCGGACCTGCTGCATGGCCTGGTTGCCGGTCATCGCGCCGAGCGAATTGACGAAGTCTTCCGAGTGGATCAGATCCCAGAGACGGTTGGCGCCGTTTTCGGCCAGCGTGTAGCGGATCTGGACCGAACCGCGCAGGCGCTGGACGTCTTCGGGCGTGTAGTTGCGCTCGACATTGTCGAAGCGGCCTTCGGGGGCAGACGGGACGAGATTGTAAAAATCGGTCATGGCGGTCGATCCTCTCCTGAATTCCGGCCGCCGGTGCGACTGTGACAAGCGACTGGCAGCGCCTGGGGAGAGACATGACACCGCCGGTCTGCGCCGAAAAGCGCCGGGCGGTTAGATCGCCGGCTTATTCGGGTCGTCTTGTCAGGACCTTCACAAGCCGCGCTTGTCACGATGTAAAAATTGTCATAGGCCGGAGAGGCACGTTGCGGCATCGCATGGCCGTCGGTGCGGGGCGCTTACGGCCGTTGCAGTGGCGTCACAGAGGTATGGATTTTCGTGAAAGACATGATCCACCAACACAATATCGCCTTGGATTCCACTAATCGAAACCTTTCCCGGTCATCCTGCCAATTGTCGGCGGACGACCGGTCGAGATTTGGAGCGGACGATGAGTGCGGTGCGTGTGGTTTTGCGTCTTCTGGGCCTGAGCAACGCTTTGGCGGCCTATCATCCCGAGCGTCACTACATGCGCGGACCGGGCCCCGCCTGCCTGCGTCGCATGCAGGGCGGCGGCACGCATCTGGGCGCCTGAACAGCCGTTTTGCACACGGTGGCCGGTGCACCCGGCCGCCCCCCTTCCACTCCCTGACCCCTGACGATCCGGCGCTCTCTTTCTTCCCGGGAGGCGCCTGATGGCCGAAAACAAGATCTTCGCCGGGCCGCGCATCCGCCGCATCCGCAACGGTCTCGGCCTGACCCAGACCGCGATGGCCGAAGAGCTCGGCATCTCGCCGTCCTATCTGAACCTCATCGAACGCAATCAGCGCCCGCTGACGGTGCAGCTCATCCTCAAGCTGTCGCAGACCTACGACGTCGACATTGGCGATCTGCGGGGCGAGCAGCAGGGCTCCGTCGCCGAGTTGCGCGGGGTCTTCTCGGACCCGCTGCTGGCCGGCGAGCTTCCCGGCGAGCAGGAGCTTCTGGAGATCGCCGAAGCCGCGCCGAACGCGGCGGCCGGCGTAATCAAGCTCTATCGCGCCTATCGCGAGCAGCATGGGCGGCTCTCCGACCTGTCCGATCTTCTGGCGCGGGAGGGGCGCGGCACCGGGCTGGCCGGCGCGCGGCTGCCGATCGACGAGGTCCGCGAGGTGTTCGAGACCCGGCCGAACTATTTCGCCGCCCTGGAAACCGCCGCCGAGACCCTGCACCAGACGCTGGCCGCCGGCGATGATCTGATGGCAGCGCTGAAGATCTGGCTGCGCAAGGAGCACGACATTTCCGTGCGGGTGCTGCCGGTGCAGACCATGCCGAACTGGCGCCGCCGCTTCGACCGGCACTCGCGCCGGCTGTTCCTGTCCGAGCGTCTCGCCCCGGCCGACCGGCTGCGCGAGGTGGCGCTGGAGTCCTGCCTCCTGGCCTTCGGCGAGGTGATCTCGGCGGAGGCCGCGACCTTCGCCTTTACGAGCGACGAGGCCCGCCGGCTGGCACGGTTCGAGCTGCTGCGCTACGCCGCCCATGCGCTGATGATGCCCTATGCCGCCTTCCAGGCCGCCGCGGAGCGCTCGGCCTACGACATCGACGTCCTGCGCGGCCGGTTCCAGGTGTCCTTCGAGCAGGCCGCCAACCGGCTCACCATGCTGCAGCGCCAGGGGGCGCCGGGCGTGCCGTTCTTCCTGCTCGAGGTCGACAATGCCGGCAACCGTTTCCGCCGGGCCGGCGCCCGCGGCTTTCCGGTGCAGCGCTTCGGCGGCGGCTGTCCCAAGCTGCCGATCCACGCGGCCTTCGCCCAGCCGGGGCAGATACTGGTCGAAAGCGCCGAAATGCCGGACGGCGCCGAGTTCCTGCTCGTCGCGCGGACGCTGGAAGGGCTGCAGGCGGGGTTTGCCGAGCGTCCGCGCCGGACGGCCATCCTGATCGGCTGCGACATTGGCTACAAGGACGAGACGGTCTATGGCCGGCATCTGGGAACGAAGCCCGCCGCGGTCGGCATCGGCCCGGCCTGCCGGCTGTGCGAGCGGCAGGCGTGCCTTGCCCGCGCCGAGCCGCCGCTGACCCGGCCGCTGGGCCTCGACGAAATGGTCACCGGCCTGTCGGCGTTTGATTTCCAGTGAACAGGGGCCAGATGCACCGCGACGGGCCCTTGCAGGTGTCAGCGTACCGTCACAATTAGCGGGCGAGCGCGGCAACCTGCGGCGAAGGCGGAAATCGCCCGGCGGTGGCCGGCGGAATGCGAACACAACGAAAGACAAGCCTGTGAGCCAGCAGAAGCAGAAGACCGAAGGTCTGGACGATACGATGACCCGCGACGGCTTCGTCGCACGCTCGGTGCAGCGGCTCGTCGACGGCGCCGAGAAGCTCAATCTGAAACATTCGGCCGTGGGCAATCCGCCGGTCTTCGAGACCGACGACTTTCCATGGGCGCGCGAGGTCGAGGCCGAGTGGAAGGCGATCCGCGCCGAGCTCGACAATGTCCTGGTGCGCAAGGGCGAGTTGCCGGCGTTTCACGAGATCTCGTCGGAAGTGCGCTCGATCTCGTCGGACCAGAATTGGAAGACCTTCTTCCTGTGCGGCTACGGCATCAAGTCGGAGGAGGCGATCCGCCAGTGTCCCGAGACCTGGCGCATCCTGCAGAAGATCCCCGGTCTGAAATCGGCGATGTTCTCGATCTTCGAGCCGGGCAAGCACCTGCCGCCGCATCGCGGTCCGTATAACGGCGTCCTGCGCTTCCATCTCGGCCTGCTGGTCCCCGACGAGCCGGACAAGATCGGCATCCGGGTCTCCGACCGCACCTGCCACTGGGAAGAGGGCAAGGCGCTGATTTTCGACGACGCCTATGAGCACGAGGCCTGGAACCACTCGGACAAGGTGCGGGTGGTGCTGTTCGTCGATTTCGAGAAGCCGTTGAAGCAGCCGGCCAAGACGACCAACAAGGCGGTCCTCAACATGGCGGTCTTCACGCCCTTCATCCGCGAGGGCTACAAGGCCCACAAGGCGTGGGAAAAGCTGTTCTACGGCGAGGGCACGAAGCACCGCTGAGCGGCGGCCAGCTGCGGGACGGGACGGCATGCGATTGACGGCGCGGAACGACACGGCCCGGTGGCGCCCCATGGCACGCTCCGATCTGCGCGCCGCGATCGCGCTCGCCGACCGGATCCACCCCGGATTGCCGGAGGAGGAGGCGGTCTTCACCGATCGCCTGCATCTCTGTCCGGCAGGCTGCCTCGTTCTCGCCGACCCGGCCGGCATCGTCTGCGGCTATACGCTCGCCCATCCCTGGACGGAGGGCCTGCCGCCCAAGCTGAACACGCTGCTCGGCACGCTGCCGACACCCGCCGACCGCTTCTTCATCCACGACGTGGTGGTGGCCCCCGAAATGCGCGGGCAGGGGCTCGCCGCGCCGGGTGTCGAACTGCTGCTCGAACAGGCCGCGTCCTATCCGTCGGCGGGGCTGGTCTCGGTCTACGGCACGGGGCCCTTCTGGGCCCGCTTCGGCTTCGTCGATGCGTCGGACACGCTGTCGGCCGGGGCCCTTGCGGACTATGGCAGCGACGCACGCTTCATGATCCGCCCAACGAAGACCTGAAGCCGCCCGGGAACACGCCGGAAGGGCGCGCAAGGGCTAGGAATTGCCGCGCCGATGTTCTTAACTTGGCGCCGACACCCGGCGGGGACGACGCCCGCTTCCGATACACATCCTATGGAGGTCCTGACCGAATGACACGACTGATCGCGATGCTGGGGGCTGCTGCCGCGACCCTCGCCATAGGCGCCGGAACGGCGACCGCTCAGGAAGAGAAGGTCGTCAATGTCTACAACTGGTCGGACTATATCGACGATTCCATCCTGGCGGACTTCACCAAGGAGACCGGGATCAAGGTCGTCTACGACGTCTATGATTCCAACGACATCCTCGACACCAAGCTGTTCGCTGGCGGCAGCGGCTACGACGTCGTCGTGCCGTCCTCCGAATATCTGGTCCGCCAGATCGAGGCCGGCCTGATCCAGAAGCTCGACAAGTCGAAGCTGAGCAATCTCGACAAGATGTGGGACGTAATCAGCGACCGCGTCGGCGAATATGGCGACGCCAACGACTATTCCGTCAACTACATGTGGGGCACCACCGGGATCGGCTACAACAAGAAGATGGTCGAGGAGCGGATCGACAATCCGCCGACCGATTCCTGGGACCTGATCTTCGATCCGCAATATGCCGAGAAGCTGGCCGATTGCGGGATCATGATGCTCGACGCACCGACCGAAGTGATGCCGGCGGCGCTGAACCATCTCGGCCTCGATCCGAACTCGACCGATCCGGCCGAGATCGAGCAGGCCAAGGAGATGCTGCTGAAGGTGCGCCCCTTCGTGCGCAAGTTCCACTCGTCGGAGTACATCAACGCGCTGGCCAATGGCGACATCTGCGTCGGCTACGGCTATTCGGGCGACATCTTCCAGGCCCGCGACCGCGCCGCCGAAGCCGGGCAGGGCGTCGAGATCGCCTATTCGATCCCCAAGGAAGGCGCCCGCATGTGGTTCGACCAGCTGGCGATCCCGGCCGACGCGCCGCACCCGGACAACGCCCACGCCTTCATCGACTATCTGATGCGCCCCGAGGTCATCGCCAAGGCGACCAATTACGTCGTCTACGCCAATGGCAACAAGGCTAGCCAGGAATTCGTCGATGACGCGATCATCAACGATCCGGCGGTGTATCCGAGCGACGAGGTTCTCGCCAATCTGTACACCAAGGAAGCCTACGACGCCCGCACGCAGCGGCTCATCAACCGCGCCTTCACGACGGTCCAGACCGGTCAGTAAGGCGCTTCGCCCGACATGAGCGCACCCGCTTCCGGCCCTTGGCCGGGAGTGGGTCGTCGCCATGATCACCGGGCGGTGCAACGGGTCGATTCACGGACGAGGTGGCGACGGTGCAGAAATCCCTCGGCAACATCCGTCGCAGCTTCGCGCCCTGGGCCGACGCGACGCAGTCGCCGGTTATCGAGTTCGATCGCGTCACCAAGCGCTTCGGCGAGTTCAAGGCCGTCGACGACCTGTCGCTCGGCATCTACCGGCGCGAGTTCCACGCGCTCTTGGGGCCGTCCGGCTGCGGCAAGTCCACCCTTCTGCGCATGCTCGGCGGCTTCGAGGAGCCGAGCCAGGGCGACGTGCGCCTCGACGGCCAGAGCCTGATCGGCATTGCGCCGCATCGCCGGCCCGTCAACATGATGTTCCAGAGCTACGCGCTGTTTCCCCATATGGACGTCGCCGGCAACATTGCTTTCGGCCTGAAGCAGGACGGCATGGCCAAGTCGGAGCGCGACGACCGCGTTGCCGAGATGCTGAAACTGGTCAAGCTCGACGGCTTCGCCGCGCGCAAGCCGCAGCAATTGTCCGGTGGCCAGCAGCAACGCGTGGCGCTCGCCCGCTCGCTGGCCAAGCGGCCGAAGGTGCTGCTCCTCGACGAGCCGCTGGGCGCCCTCGACAAGAAGCTGCGCGAGGAGACCCAGTTCGAGCTGATGGACCTGCAGCAGGAGATGGGACTGACCTTCCTGATCGTGACCCACGACCAGGAGGAGGCCATGACCATGGCCGACCGAATCTCCGTCATGGACCAGGGGCGCATCGTCCAGGTCGCCACCCCCGAGATCATCTACGAGGCACCGGCCACCCGCTATGTGGCGGACTTCATCGGCTCGGTGAACATTCTCGCCGGCACGATCGAGAGCAGTACCGGCGGCACGACCCGGATCGCCACCACCAGCGGCGTGACCATCGAGGCGGAGACCGCCGGCGATCTCGCCACCGGGAGCGAGGCGTTCTTCGCCATCCGCCCCGAGAAGATGCGGCTGTCGCGGCAGAAGCCTGCGGACGTCTCGATCAACGCGCTCCACGGCGAAATCTGGGACATTGCCTATCTGGGCGACATGACCCTGTTCAACGTCAAGCTGGAAAGCGGCGACATCGTGCGCGCCGCGACGCTCAATTCGGTCCGCGGGGCGTCCGAGCAGATCGGCTATGACGAGGCGGTCTGGCTGACCTTCACGCCGGATTCCGGCATCGTTCTGGCCGGCTAGCCATGGCGGTGGAACCCCTGATCCCGGCCGGCGCGCCACCGGAACCCGCACGGGACAAACTGCGCGGCCGCGGCGCGCGGCTCTATCGCAGCTTCGTCGTCGGCGTCCCCTTTGTCTGGCTGCTGGTGTTCTTCCTGGCGCCGTTCCTGATCGTCTTCAAGATCTCGCTGTCGCAGATCGCGCTGGCACAGCCGCCCTATGTGCCGTCCTTCTCGCTGGAGAACCTGTCGACCTTCTGGGACAATCTCCAGCAGTTCACCGTCGACAATTACGTCTGGCTGACGTCGGACCCGCTCTACATCAATTCCTATCTGTCGAGCCTGCAGATCGCCGGGATCGCCACGGCGATCACACTGCTGATCGGTTATCCGCTGGCCTACGGCATCGCGCGGGCGCCGGGCGGCCTGCGGCCGGTGCTGATCCTTTTGACCATCCTGCCGTTCTGGACGAGCTTCCTGATCCGCGTCTATGCCTGGATCGGCATCCTGAAGACCGACGGGCTCCTGAACCAGTTCCTGATGTGGCTCGGCGTGATCTCCGATCCGCTGGTCATCATGAACACCAATGTCGCCGTCTATATCGGCATCGTCTATTCCTACCTGCCCTTCATGGTGCTGCCGATCTACGCATCGCTGGAGCGAATGGACTACCGCCTGATCGAGGCGGCCAACGATCTCGGCTGCCCGCCGATGAAGGCGTTCTGGACGATCACCTTTCCGCTGTCGCGGCCGGGCGTGCTGGCCGGGATCATGCTGGTCTTCATCCCGGCGGTGGGCGAGTTCGTGATTCCCGATCTCCTCGGCGGCTCGCGCACGCTGATGATCGGGCGGACCCTGTGGAACGAGTTCTTCTCCAATCGCGACTGGCCGGTCTCCTCGGCGGTGGCGATTCTTCTGCTGATCGTGCTGGTGCTGCCGATCGTCTGGTTCCAGCGGGCGCAGGCCAAGACAACGGGGAACGGCTGACGTGACGCGGAACTGGTCGCCCTTCAACATTGTCTCGGTCGTGTTCGGTTTCGCCTTCCTGTACCTGCCGATCCTTCTCCTGGTGATCTACTCCTTCAACGCCTCGCGGCTGGTTACCGTCTGGGCCGGTTTCTCGACCGTCTGGTACCGCGAATTGTGGAACGACCAGGCGCTGCTCGACGCGGCCTGGGTGACGCTCCGCGTGGCGCTGCTGTCGGCCAGCATCGCGACGATCCTCGGCACGCTGGCGGCGACGACGCTGGTGCGCTTCTTCGACTTCCGCGGCCGGCTGCTCTTTGCCGGCATGGTCTATGCGCCGCTGGTCATGCCGGAGGTGATCACCGGCCTGTCGCTGCTGCTTCTGTTCGTGGCGATGGATTTCGACCGCGGCTTCTGGACCGTCACGATTGCCCACATCACCTTCTCGATGTGCTTCGTCGCGGTGGTCGTGCAGTCGCGGCTGATCAGCTTCGACCGCAGCCTCGAGGAAGCCGCGCAGGATCTCGGCTGTCCGCCATGGAAGACCTTCTTCCTGATCACCATGCCGGTGATCTGGCCGGCGGTCGCCGCCGGCTGGATGCTCGCCTTCACCCTGTCGCTGGACGACCTGGTCATCGCCAGCTTCACCTCGGGGCCGGGCGCAACGACCCTGCCGATGAAGATCTACAGTCAGGTCCGGCTGGGCGTGACGCCGAAGATCAACGCCGTCTGCACCCTTCTGATCGCCGTGGTCTCGGTCGGCGTCATCATCGCGGCGATCCTCAACAAGCGCCGCGAGGTTCAAAAGGCCCGCGATGCCCATCTGGCGGCGACCGCTGGCTGATCTGCCGGCAGTCCGGGCGACGAATCAACAGGCTCAGCGGTTCGCCGATGCCGCGTCGGCATTGGCGGCGGCCATGTTGGCGCCGGTGCAGTCGCAGGCTTCGCCATGCGCCGTGGTGATCGCGTCCATGGTGGCGGCGATGGCGGCGAGCATCGGATCGTAGCCGCCGCGCGGGCGGTGGGCGAGATGGTCGAGCGCCTCGATATCGGCGAAGGCTTCGGTCAGGGCGCTGCGCACCAGCGCGTCTCCGATCTCGGCCGAGCGACCGACGACCAGCGGCTGCAGCATTTCCAGGCGGGCGAGAACCGGACGTTTCATCCGCTCGCCACCGATCGCGCCGGTGGTTGCCGCATCGGCCTTCGGCCGGGCGCCGGCGACGGGTTCGGCGGCTGTCCCGGCGACGGCGGAAGGGCCGGCCAGGAAGCCGTTGGTCCGGGCAGTGTCGATCAGCATATCGAGGACGGCCAGCCGGTCGGCGTCGGTCTCGAGGGCCGGACGCGCGGTCTCGGCCATCGCCAGCGGCGGCAGCGCCGGATCGAAATGCGGGCCGAAGGCGACGGTCTGCACGGACCGTTCGAGGCCCTTGGACTGTCGCAGGTCGAAGACCAACGGGTGGCCGCGCAGCGGCGGCGCGAAGCGGGGCGTCGGCACCGGGCCCATGGCGATCAACGCGGTCCGAATGCTGTCCTGCGTGGCCGCGGTCTGGACAGCGCGGTGTCCGGCGGCCTTTGCCGGGCTGGTCGCGATGCGGTCCATGTAGCTCTTCAAGGTGTCGAGATACGCGGCGACGCCGCCGCACAGATATGGCGAGGCGTCCTGGCTCACATATTCGCCGAGATCGGTGACGATGCGATCGGCGATCCAGCGGTCGTTGGCGCTGCCGACCCAGCTGGCGCGGCCGCGGTTGCGAGCAATGCCGGCGGCCTCCGCCAGCGCCTTCGCCTCGGCCGAGCCACGCTTGGCGGAGGCGCGGAAGATCGGACCGTCGGGGAGCGAACCGTCGCCCTTGAAGGCGATGGCGCGGGCCGGCTTGATCGCCGCGAAAGCGCCGGTCCGGATGGTCTGCAGGGCCGAGTGATAGCGCGTCGCACAGTCCGGCGGGTCGTTGGCGGGGGCATCCGCAGCCGGGGCTGCATGAGCCGCCGTCGACAGCATCAGGGCGGCGGCGAAGGGCAGAAGCGGCCGCCAGCAGCGGGTGGCGGAAACGAGGATGAGCGGTGCGCGAAGCATGTCGGAGCGTCCGTTGCTGCCGAGCGCGGACCCGCGGATCGCCGCCACCGGTGCCTCATACGCCTTGTCGGCGGACCGGGGAGGGCTCTACCGCGTCGTGACGCTCGGGTTGGGCCATTGCCCCTGCAGGATGAACGCAACCGGTTTCGATGTGGTGAATTCGCGCTCGGCCGAGGCGGTCTGCTGCGCATCCGCATTGTAGGTGCCGCGCAGACTGATCTCCTCGTCATGGAGGGCGACGCTGCCGACGGCGGTCAGAAGGCCGGCGCCGTTGGCGATCGCGAGATCGTCGATCCGCAGTCGCGGCCCTGCGGCCGACAGACCCAGTTCCAGCGTATCGAAGGGCACCGTCGAGCCCGCTGTGCCGGCAAGCAGCGGCCGCGCTTCGGGGGTCGCGAAGACCTGTGGATCGAGGCCCCTTACGGCGCCGCCCCGGGCGCTGATCTGGCCCTCCAGGCGGACATGGCGGATGATCGTTTCCCAGTCGCTGACCGGCGTCTTCATATTGACGGAGAGATCCGACCGGCCGCCGACACCGAGCGTGGTGACGTCGAGGGCGCCGAGAAACGCGTCGGTGTCGATCCCGCTGAGGGTCAGGCTGCCTGTCGCCGTCGGGCGTTCGGAGGTGGAGTGGAAGGTCAGATTGGCCTGGCCACGGCCGCCGAAGATTTGCGCGTCGCCGATGTCGAGCTTGGCGACCCCGTCGTCGAGGGCGACGACCGCCGCGATCTCGGACATTGGCACATGCGCGAAATTCGCCTGCGCCGCCGACAGCCGCACGTCCAGGTCGATCTCGTCGGCAAAGGCGAGGTCGATGGGGCGATTGAAGTCGAGGACGTTGCGCGGCAGGGGCGCGATGGATCTAGTGAAGGGATCGAAATCCAGGGTCTGGAAGGCCAGCGTGCCCCGCACCCGCGGCTTGTCGCCGCCGAACTCGGCTTCCATCACGCCCTGGCCGCGGCTGCCGGCAATGGTGATGCGGGTGTCCTGCAGATTGGCGCGACTGCCGGCCAGAAGCAGCGTGCCGTCGAGGGCGACCGGGCCGATGTCGGGCGTGTCGGGTCGCGACTCGCCGAGCCATTCGATGCTCCGGCTGAGCGACGGCGCATCGATGCGCAGCGCGCCGGAGATCGTCGCATTGCGATCGAGGGTCGCTTCGCCGTCGAAGCTGGCGGTGAGGGGCGGCGACGACAGGGCGATCCGCACCTCGCTCGGGTCCCCGGACAGCAGTGCCCTCGGGGCTGCGAGACGAAGATCGAGCTCGCTTGGCTGGCCGTTCCAGATGAAGGAGCCGGACACGTAGATCGCCGCCGTGGAGGAGGCCTGCGCCACGATCAGATTGGCGTTGCTGATGCCCGCGCGGCTGTCGCCGGCCCGCGGCCGGTACACGCCGGAACGGATTTCCAGCGTTTCCAGATCGTGGAACCGCTCGAGCAGCGTGCGCACCAGCCGTCGCGGGCCGTCGAGCGGGCTCCCCTGATGCGGCGCGGCCATGCCGTTGGCGGCCGGAACCAGCACCGGCTCGGCGGTCCTGGACGATGGTTCAGTCTCGGGAAGTGGGCGCCATTCCGGCCGCACCAGGACGACGCGCGCGATCGAGGCGGTGCCGATCAGGGCATCGACCGCATCGAGATCGGCAACGACGGTGTCGATGGTAAAGGCGTTGGCCGTGCCGATCCGCACATGGCGTGCCACGAGCCGGGTGCGCGGCAGGAGGGAAAAGGTCACGTCGCCCTCCACCGTGACGGTCTCGCCGGTCATGGTCTGGAGCCGTGCGACCAGATCGTCGCGCGCCGCTTCGGTGTCGATCGCCAGCTGCGGGAGGGTCAGAAACGCCGTCAGAAGCAGCGTGACGAGGATGACGCCGGCAGCGGCCAGTCGCTTCGTTCCCCGCCGTCTCCCGCCGGGAGCGTCAGCCCGTTTCGCGAGCCGGTCCAGGGAGAAATTGCGCGCCACCGATTTCCTTTCCGATTTTCGAGCCGTTCTAGTCCAAGGCGCTGCGCGAAACCAGAGGGAGCGCGCCCTTACGGAACGTTCGGATGTGGATACGGGCGGTGGACGTGCGAGCGCCGGCGGCGATTTCGCCAGCGTTGCCAATGGCAAGTCGGTGTGGCACCAGCAAGGCACGATCACTGGGAGGCGGGAATGGCTGGACGGCTGCTTTGGAAACCGGACACGGCGCGGGTGGCGCAGCATCCGCTAACGCGCTTCGCACAGGAAGCCGGCGCGCGGACAGGCGGGGACTTTGCCGACTACGCGGCGCTGCACCGCTGGTCGGTCGATGACCGGGCGACCTTCTGGGACGTTCTGTGGGATGTCACCGGCGTCGTCGGCGACAAGGACGGACCGAGCCTCGTCGCCGGTGACACAATGCGCGACGACCGATTCTTCCCCGAGGCGCGGCTGAACTTTGCCGAGAACCTCCTGGCGCACGCCAAGGACCGGCCCGACGCCGATGCCTTGGTCTTTCGCGGCGAGGACAAGGTGCGCCGGCGGCTCAGCTGGCGCGAACTCGAGGCGCTGGTTTCACGCCTTGCCCAGGCGTTTCGCGCCGAGGGCATCGTGGCCGGCGACCGGATCGCGGCGATGATGCCGAACATGCCCGAGACCATCGCAGCCATGCTCGCGGCGACCTCCATCGGCGCCGTCTGGTCGTCCTGCTCACCCGATTTCGGCGAACGCGGCGTGCTCGACCGCTTCGGCCAGATCGAACCCAAGCTGCTGATCGCCTGCGACGGCTATTACTACGCCGGCAAGACCATCGAGATCGCCGACAAGCTGACGGCCATCGCCGACAAGCTGGGTGCTGCGAAAACCATCATCGTGCCGTATCTCGGCAAGGCCGATGACGTCGCCGCAACGACGCCGGGCGGGGTTTCGCTGGACGCCTTCATCGCGTCCTACGCGCCAAGGGAGATCGCCTATGAGCGGCTGCCCTTCTCGCATCCGCTGTACATCCTGTTTTCCTCCGGTACCACCGGCGTGCCCAAATGCATCGTCCATTGCGCGGGCGGGCTGCTGGTCCAGCATCTGAAGGAGCACCAACTGCATTGCGGCGTGCGGCCGGGGGCCCGGTTCTTCTACTTCACCACCTGCGGCTGGATGATGTGGAACTGGCTGGTCACGGCGCTCGCCTCGGGCGCGACGCTGCTGCTCTACGACGGCTCGCCCTTCCATCCGAAGCCCGAGGTAATCTTCGACTACATGGCCGAGGAGAAGGCCACCTTCTTCGGCACCAGCGCCAAGTTCATCGACGCCTCGCGCAAGCTCGGCCTGAAGCCGGCGGAGACTCATGATCTTTCGGCGGTCGAGGTGCTGTCCTCGACCGGCTCGCCGCTTTCGCCGGAAGGCTTCGAATATGTCTATTCCGACATCAGCCCCGATCTGCACCTCGCCTCGGTCTCCGGCGGCACCGACATCGCCGCCTGCTTCGTGATGGGCGTGCCCTGGCTGCCGGTCTATGTCGGCGAGATCCAGGGGCCGGCGCTGGCGATGGCCACCGACGTGTGGAACGACGACGGCCAGCCGGTGCGCGGCGAAAAGGGCGACCTCGTCTGCACGAAGGCCTTCCCTTCGATGCCGATCGGCTTCTGGAACGATCCGGACGGTTCGCGCTATCACGACGCCTATTTCGCGCGCTTTCCCGGCATCTGGTGCCATGGCGACTTTGCCGAATGGACCGAGCATGGCGGCATGATCATCCATGGCCGCTCGGACGCCACGCTCAATCCCCAGGGCGTGCGGATCGGCACGGCCGAGATCTACAATGTCGTCGAGCAGATGGACGAGGTGATCGAGGCGATCTGCATCGGCCAGCCCTGGGACAACGACGTGCGGGTCGTGCTGTTCGTGCGCCTGGCGGAGGGGCTGACCTTGGACGAGGATCTCATCAAGCGGATCAAGAGCGTCGTGCGGGAGGGGGCGTCGCCCCGCCACGTGCCGGCCAAGGTGCTGCAGGTGCAGGACATCCCGCGCACGAAATCCGGCAAGATCGTCGAACTTGCCGTGCGCGAAGTGGTCGAGGGCCGGCCGGTGAAGAACAAGGAGGCGCTCGCCAACCCGGAAGCGCTGGAGGAATTTGCTGGACGGGAAGAGCTGACGACCTGAGGCGCGTCGGCGTCCTGATTCTGCGTGTGCCATGAAAAAGGGCGCCGGCAGCGATGCCGGCGCCCTCGTCACGTTCAGGAGCTCAGATTACTGCGCCTTGGCAGCCTTGGCTTCCTCGATCGCGGCCATGCAGGCTTCCTCGTCGCCCTTGGCCAGCGCCATCTCGGCCCGCTCCAGCGGCGTGCCGCTCGGGGAGGCGTCGGCGGTCATGGAGGACCCGCCCGCAGCCTGCTCGGTACCGGTCGCGGCGGCGTTGGCCGCGGTTTCGGCACCGCCCTGCTGCGACGCGCTGTCCTGACCGGACATGGCGGTGTCGCCGCTGGTCTCGCTCTCCATCGGCATGGTCGAGCCGTCCTTGGCGATCGCGCCAGCTGACGCGCCGCCGGAAGCCCCGGACTGACCGGATGCGGCAGAACTCGTGGATTCAGCGCTCGCGGCGCCGCCTGTCCCGGCGCCGGTTGTGGCCGAAGCGTCCGCGTTGCTCTGCAGCGGCGCCATGCTGCCGTCCTTGGTCACTTTGCCATCGCCGGTGTCGAGGCCGGCGCCGGTTTCGAAGTTGGTGGTCTTGCCGTCGGCCGTGCCGGAGGCACCGGTCGAGCCGGCCATATCACCTGCGGAGCCGGAGATGGAAGCTGTCGTGCCGGACCCGCCGAGCATGGCGATTTCCTCGCGACAGTCGGCCGAGGCCGCGCTGATCGGCAGGGCGAGAAGGGCGGCGCTTCCGAGCAGAAGAGACATGCGTTTCATGACTTGTTTCCTCCTATTGTTGGCAACTGGCGGAGAGAACGTGAGCGCTGGGGCGCAGGTTCCGTTAGGAATGATCGTTTTTTCTCATGCCGTTACGGAATTCCGTCAGGGAGCCAAAACAAATTGGGGGCGTTGCGCGGCAGGCTATCCGCGCTCGGTCTCGCGCACGATCGAGCGGTTGAGGATCACCACTGGCAGGATGCCCACAAGCACGATGAGGAGGGCCGCGATGGCGCCGTCCTCGAAGGCGGCGCGCGAGGTCTGGGCATAGACGAAGGTCGCCAGGGTCTCGAAGTCGAAGGGCCGCAGGAGGATCGTCGCCGACAGCTCCTTGCTGGCATCCACGAAGACCAGCAGGAAGGCGGTCAGCAGCGCCGGCTGCATCAGCGGCAGCAGCACCTGTCGTAAAGCGCCGCCGGGGCCGCGGCCCAGGGTGCGGGCCGCCATGTCGAGATGCGGCGACAGCTTGGAGAAGCCGCTTTCCAGCGCGCCGTGGCCCATCGCCATGAAGCGTACGAAGCAGGCATAGACGATGGCAAAGCCCGATCCGGACAGAAGCAGGCCGGTGGAGATGCCGAACCATTCGCGCATGCGGGCATCGACGGCATTGTCGAAGGCGGCGAGCGGGATGAGGATGCCGATGGCGAGCACCGTGCCGGGCACCGCATAGCCGAGCGCGGCGACCCGCACGAGGCTGGCAAGGCGGTTCGAGCCGGTCAGGCGGATGCCGTAGGCCATGGCGAAGCCGGCGGCCACGGTGACGAAGCCGGTGGCGGCGGCGATGGTCACCGTATGGCGCAGGGCCTGCCAGAGCTGCGGATCTGCGAGCTGGTCCAGCCGGTTGATCGCGAAATCGCCGAGGACGAGCAGCGGCACGCCGAAGCCGGCGGCAATCGGCACGAAGCAGGCGAGCACCGCCAGCGCCGCCTTCCAGCCGGCCAGATGCTCGCGGCCGGTCTGCGGCCGGTCGGCCCGCTGGATGCTGAAGCGCTGCTGGCGCCGGGCGAAGCGTTCGACCAGCACGAGGGCGACGATGACCAGCAGCATGAACAGGGCGATCTGGGTCGCGCCGGCGAGATCGCCGCGGTTCAGCCAGGTCGAATAGACCGCGAAGGTGAGGGTGCGCACACCCAGAAACTCCACCGCGCCGATGTCGTTGACGGCTTCCATCAGCGCCAGTGCGACGCCGATGGCGATCGCCGGCCGCGCCATGGGCAACAGCACCTTGCCGAAGACCGCGGCGGGCGAGGCGCCCAGTGTGCGGGCCACGTCGCCGGCCTTGCGGCCCTGCATGACGAAGACCATGCGCACCGTCAGGAAGACATAGGGGTAGAGGACCGAGGAGAGGATGACGATGGCGCCCGGCAGCGAGCGAACCTCGGGAAACCAGTAGTCGCGCGAGGAGTGGAAGCCGAAGACCGAGCGGATCGCGGTCTGGACCGGGCCGGCGAAATGCAGGAATTCCACGAAGCAATAGGCGGCGATGTAGGTCGGCACCGCCAGCGGCAGCACCAGCGCCCAGGAGAAGATCCGCCGGCCGGGAAACTGGAAGGTCGCCACCAACCAGGCCGTGACAACGCCGACCGAACCGGCGAGCATTGCGATGCCCGTCATCAGGAGCAGCGTCACGCGGCTGGCTTCCGGCAGGATGGTTTCGGCCAGATGCCGCCAGTTGGCCGAGGTGCCCGACAGGGCGATGACCAGAAGCGCGATCAGCGGCAGGATCACCGTCAGGGCGACCACCGACGCGCCCACCAGATAGCCACGGTCGCGGCCCCGCCGAAGGCGGAGCCGGGCCCTTATGCCGGGTCTCAGGAGCGGGGCGGTGGCGGACATGGCGGGCTTGACGCGATGAGGCCCGGTCTCGCGAATGCACCTGGGTGAAGGCGCGTCGCGGCCGGGCCGTGTGGAGACAACGGAGCGGCGCCCGCAGCGGATAACCCGCCCGGGCGCCGTCCTGTTAGCATGTCAGATGGGCTCAGCTCTGCGGCCCGTTGTCGTAGCCGACCTCGTCGACCATCTCGGAGGCCTTGGTGCGGAACTTGGCGATCTCGTCGAGCGGCAGCGTGTCGGGCTTCAGGTCGCCGAAGGACTTGACCAGTTCGGATGCCTCGATGCCCGGCTCCAGCGGATATTCATAGTTCAGCTCGGCGTAGATCTTTTGCGCCTCGTCGCCGGACAGGAATTCCATCAGTTTGACGGCATTGTCCCGGTTCGGCGCGTTCTTGGCCAGCGCGACGCCGGAGATGTTGACGTGGGTCAGGCCGTTCTCGAAGGTCGGCATGATCACCTTGATGGCGTCCGCCCACTCCTTCTGCTCCGGCTCCTTCTCGTTGGTCGCCATCTTGCCGACATAGTAGGTGTTGCCCAGCGCGACGTCGCATTCGCCGGCGAAGATCGCCTTGGCCTGGTCGCGGTCGCCGCCTTCGGGCCGGCGGGCGAGATTGTCGCGCAGACCCGTCACCCACTCGCGCGCCGCCTCTTCGCCGTTATGGGCGATATAGGCCGCGATCAGGGCGATGTTGTACTGGTGCTGGCCCGAACGGGTGCACAGCCGGCCCTTCCACTTGGGATCGGCCAGTTCCTCGTAGGTCAGCGCATCGGCATCGACGCGCTCCTTGGAGGCGTAGACGACGCGGCCGCGGGCGGTGAGGCCGAACCATTCCTTCTCGCTGTCGCGATAGGCTTCCGGAATGTTCTTCTCGAGGGTCTCGTCCTCGACCGGCTGGACGACGCCGGCCTGCTTGGCGGCGTCGAGGCGGCCGATATCGACGGTCATGATCAGGTCGGCCGGCGAATTGGCGCCCTCGGCCGCGATCCGCTCTTCCAGGCCCTTGTCGATGAAGATCGTCGCGGTGGTGAGACCGCTCTCCTCGGTGAAGGCGTCGAGCAGCGGCTGGATCAGCTCCGGCTGGCGCGAGGTGTAGATGTTGACGTCGGCGGCGCTGGCGACAGCCGGCGCGAAGGCCGCAACCAGAACGGCCGTCGACAGGGCGAGGCGGCGGGAGATGCTGGGCATCATGAAAATCTCTTCCCATGCTGCGCGATGCCGAAAACCGGCGAACGCGACGTTGACAGGCAGGCGATCCGGAGACCGTTGAATGGCGAGGCCGCTAAATCTTGCGGCAGCCACTCACCTATGCCGGATGGCGCTGCCCAGCGCAACACCCTGCCGATCGATAGGCCAGTAAAATCAATGTATTAGAAGAATTCTAAACTGGGCCGCCGGCGACGGCCCGGTTCCGGCTGCCGGTCGCGGAGGCGTCAGTCGGTCAGAACCCGCTGGGGCGGAAACGAAATTTCCACCAGCGTGCCTTCGCCGGGCGTCGAGGACATGGCGAAGCCGGCGCGGTTGGCTTCGGCCAGCGCCTTGGTGAGCGGCAGGCCGAGACCGGTCCCCTCGCCGCGTCGCCGGTTGCCCGGATTGACCTGCTGGAACGGCATCATCGCAATCTCGATCTCGTCCTCGCTCATGCCGATGCCGCTGTCGCGGAAGCGCACCACCACGTCGCCCTCGGGAGAATAGCTGGTCGAGACGATGATCTGCCCGCCGGCCGGGGTGAAGCGCACCGCGTTGGAGACCAGATTGAGGGCGATCTGCCGCATCGAGCGGCGGTCGGCGACGACCGGCGGCACCGAGGAGGGAAGGTTGGAGCGCACGATGACCTGCTCGCGATTGGCCTGCGGCTGCATCAGCGCGACGACCTCGCCGATCACCTCGTTCAGCGACACCGCCTCGAAGGCGAGTTCCAGCTTGCCGGCCTCGATCTTGGAGATGTCGAGGAGGTCGTTGACGAGGTCGAGCACGTGATGGCCCGACCGCTTGATGTCGTCGAGATATTCCAGATAGCGCTCGTTGCCGATCGGGCCGAAGCACTCGGTGGCGATGACGTCGGCAAAGCCGATGATGGCGTTGAGCGGCGTGCGCAGTTCGTGGCTGACATTGGCCAGGAACTGGCTCTTCTGCAGGCTGGCGGCCTCGGCCTCGCTGCGCGCCTTGATCAGCTCCTGCTCGACGCGCTTGGCTCTCGAGATGTCGCGGATGACGGCACACCAGCCGCGCTCTTCCGGCAGCCGGCCGAAACTGACCGACAGGGGCACGAAGCCGCCCTCGGCGACGCGGCCGATGACTTCGCGTCCGTCGTCGCGCGGCGCCGTGGCGCTGGCGGTGCGCAGCGTCTCGATGTGTTCGAGCGTCGGCTTCTGGCTTTCGTGGGCAAGCAGCGTGACGAACGGCCGGCCGGCCGCATCGTCCGCACCGATCCCGAACAGGGCGTGCGCCGCCCGGTTCATGGAGCGGATCATGCCCTCCCGATCGATCAGGACAACCCCGTCGGTGGCCGCCGACAGGACCGCCTGAAGCTCTTCCACCTCGGCAACCAGGTCGGCATCCGTCTCTGCCGCGTCGCCCTGCGGCGGGACCTCAGGCTCGGAACGCAGCGCCGCGGCGCTGAGGCTCGGCGAGGCGAAGAAGGACATGACCAGGCAGGAGCGGCCGGCGATGGTGGAGCGCTGCATGTGGCTGCGCGCGGCCAGCGTCTCGCCGGTGACGCGGCGGATCGCGACCTCGCCCGAACCCGCCGCCCGGTCGTCGCCGTCGAACAGGCGGGCGAGACCGCCGGCCTCGGCCAGGGCGGGGATGTCGTCATAGCCGGTCAGGTCGAAGAATTCGCGATTGCCGTAGACCAGGGTCTCGCGAATCTGGACGAGGACCGGCAGCGGCAGGCAGCCATAGACGGTGGCGAGATCGGCGAGGAGCTGAGCGTGATCGGGCAGTTCGGGCTCGTCCGTGTCGTCCTCGTCTGCGTCGACAGGGTCGGCCGGCTCGTCCGCGCCGTCGGTGACGGCGGGCTCCGCGGCCGCCTTATCGGCGGGCTGCACCGTGGCTTCGACGGGGGCGGCCAAAGCTGGCTCGTTGTCGCCGGCCTGCGCGGTGACGTCCGGCAGGGACGGTTGTTCGGCCGGTGCGATGCCGCGCGGCACTTCGGGTAGCGATGCCGAGACGTCAGTATCGTCCGACACGCGCGCTTCGGTGACGATATCGTCGGGCTGATCGCCGGAATCAGCGTTCAACGCCGCCTCGTCGGCCTCGTCGCCTGCACAGATTGCGCCGGGGCCATCAATCAATTCGAGATCGTCATTCGCGTCCGGGGCAACTTCGATGGGCTCGGCGTCGCGGGCCTCGTCCTCGAACTCGCCGATGCGGCGGCTGGCGGTGCGGATCGCGCCTTCCAGCCCGCCGATGCGATCGTCGTCGCCGAGGGTTTCGCCAATGGCGCGGAACGCCGCTTCCTCGGACTGGCTGAGATGGCTGTCCTTGGAGCGGCGGCGCTCCTCGAGGCGAATGATCTTCTCGGCGCGGTCGCTGGTTTCCGGCGTCGGTCGGGCGTCGGGATCGCGGCGGCCGAAGGGCGCCGGCGGCTCCTCGGCCGAGATGCGCTTCAGAAGGGCCCGGGCCCCGCCCTCCAGCGTCAGGTCCTGCCGCTCCTGCGCGACCTCTTCGACGCGCTCCTCCTGGGCCACGGCAACGGGTGCCTCGACCGCGTCGGCAAGGCGCACGATCCCGAAGCCGCGGAAACCATCGAAGCTGCGGTCGCGGGCGTAGACGGGCAGGGCGGCCAGCTCGACCGGAACGCGCCGGGTCGAATTCTCCACCGGCCATTCCAGCGTGCGTCCCGACCAGGTGTCGCGCTTGGCCAGCAGCCGGCGAATGTCGCCATCCGCATCGAGCCCGTATTCTTCTGCGACCTCCTCGAAACGGCGGTCGATCACGTCGGCAAACCGCGGTCCGACGGCGGCGGCGAATTCCGGCGAAAGCGAGCGGAAGCGGCCTTCGCTGTCGATGCGCCAGACGAAGCGCACGGGCGCCACGTCGAAACGCGGCTCGAAGGGGGCGCCAGAGCCGTCCGCCGCGCTCCCGGTGTCAGGGTAGGAGCGGAAATCCGAGGCCAGCACCGGCCGGGTCCCGCGGGCGGCGGGCGGACTGTCGGCCTGGGCGGGAGCTGAAATGGTGTCGACTGTGTCAGCCTTGTCGTCTTCGACGTCGGGAATGGCCGGCACCGCCGCGTCGGGCGTATCCTGGGTCGCAGCCTCGGAATGGGGCTCGGTCGCCATCACGTCGGGCTCCACGGCGTCCGACGTCTCGGCTGCAGGCGCCCGGGTCTCCGGCGTTTCCTCTGTCTCGGTCAGCGTCCCGCTTTCGCTCTCGGCGGTCGCCGGTGACGGCGCGGGGCCCCAGATGGAACGCATGCGGCGGGGCTCGGACGGGGCTGCGTCCGCCGGGCGGTCGATAGACCCGCTGTGGCCGGAGCGCGCGCCGTAGGGCTGCTGCGGGCCGGGGCCGGGCGTCTCGGCGGGCGTCGCCATACGATCATCGCCGGATGGCATGGATTCGCTTTCTCCGGGAGACCCGGACTGTTCGGCCTGTTCGGCGGCTTGCGTGCGCTGCGCGTCGGCTGCGCCGGTGTTGCGGAAGTACCAGCGCTGCAGGATCGCGCTCATGCCGATCTTGCGGTCGTGCTCGGGAGGCTGGAGTTCGCGCTCCGGTGCGGTGGCCTCCGGCGCGTCGGCGACCGGCTGGGCCATCTCGGCGGCGTCGGTGGACGAAGCGTCGGAATCCGAAGCCTCGGACGGGCTCTGCGTCCAGGCCAGAACATGGTCGCCGGCGAGGCGTGCGACGACGGTGGCGCTCCCGTCGTTTGCGGTGATGGTGCGGTGGTCGTCCGCCGATGCGAGGAATTCGGCGATCTGCGACGCGTCGACGGCGACGTCCGCTGCATTGTCTCCAACCGCGGCGACGTCACCCTCGGCCGAGAGAACGGCGGCGTTGGACATGCCGCTTTCGGCCAGAAGGTCGCGGGCGGTCTGCGCTGCTTTCCGAGGCGTCGCGGACGGATCGGCGATCGTCACGAGGACGGCCTCTCCGAAGGTCTCGCCCGTGATCGTGAGGAGTTCGGCGTTCAGCGGCCGGCCCAGCCCGGACCGCGCCGGCGAGGTGACCCGCGCTTTCGCCGAGCCGGTGCGGGCGAGCATGCGGCCGGAGGCGCGGATCTGGCGGATGATGGCGGAATTCGGCGTGGCGTCGGAGGATTGCGGCCCGGCCGCGGACAGGCCCAGCAGCTCGGCCGCGGCGGTGCTCACCCACAGGAGACGGGTCAGGTCGGACGTGAAGACAGCAAGCGGCATGCCCGCGTCACTGGCCTCGCGCAGCGTCCGATGGGCCATGATCGCCATTGCGATTGGCACCGTTGATGTCGCCATAAGCAACGCTTCCAAACATTCTTCACGCTCATATGTTGAGTCGTGAGGGACGGTTCCAGAGCCGATCTTAAGAATGGATTCATAATAGCCGGCTTCCGACGAATCCAGATTCTTCCGGCTTGCGGGGCGAGGAGTTGCGATTGAGGGTTAACGAGTGGGCAGTTGCGGAATATCCGGACGCTGAATGTTGCACTGCACAAAAATAGTGATTAAGTAAAAGGCAGTCGCAGGCGTTTTGGGACGCAGCGGCCAAATGATAGTTACCCAGATAGAGGAGACACCCAGATGGCCGACGCCAAGAATTCCCAGGATCCTTTCGCCATGCCGAACCCGCAGATGATGGGCATGGATCCCTCGCAGATGAACGAGACCTTCCGCGCCATGACGCAGAAGTCGATGGAGCAGTCCAAGGAAGCCTACAGCCGCATGAAGTCGGCGGCCGACGAGGCGACCAAGGCACTGGAATCGACCATGGAGAACGCCCATCAGGGTTCGCTCCAGCTGTCGAAGAAGGCCATCGACGCGATGCGCTCGAACGCCGAGGCCGGTTTCCAGCATCTCGACAAGATGATGTCCGCCAAGTCCTTCGCCGAAGTGATCGAGATGCAGACGGCCTATGTCCGCAAGCAGATCGAGATGGCGACGGATCAGTCCAAGGACATGCAGGCGCTGACCCAGTCGGTCGCCAAGGACATGATGAAGCCGGGCCGCGATGCCTTCGAGAAGGCCTCGAAGAACGCCCGCTGATTCTTCGCGATGGGCCGGCGGGGCGTCAGCCTTCCGCCGGCTGAGCGATGAGGCCGGGCATCGTCCCGGCGACAGGCGCCCGACGTCTTCAAAGGCACCGGGCGTTCTCTGATGCCTCCCCGCGGCCACATGCGGGTTCAGGAAAGCCGGTCTGTCCCATGCGAAAGCCGATGACGGACTTTTCCGGCCTTCGCTCCGATCCGGGCTTGCACCGCGGGGCGAAAGATTTTATCTCGTCACTGCGCGGGCGAAATCCCGTTGTGCGGTTGTAGCTCAGTTGGTTAGAGCGTCGGATTGTGGCTCCGGAGGTCGGTGGTTCGAGACCACCCAACCGTACCATCCCTTTTCCACATTGATATCGGTTCGGTGACGCAGCGAATGGCTGCGTCTCGGCGCGCCGGGTTTGCCGGCGCTGCGGCCCATGGCGGCGGCGGGCGCGTGTGCGCCTATCCGGCCCGGGCTGCACGCCCGGCGGAGTCGGCCTCCCGCGATGCCTGCTGCAGGCGGTAGAAGCAGCAGAAGCCGAAGCCGGCCGCGACCAGCATGAAGGATTCGCCGATCGCCAGCCGGTTGTTGGAATTGGTCAGCATGGTCAGGGCGAAGAAGGCGGTCGCCGTGACGTAGAGGACCAGCGCCGATGACGGGATCAGGCCACGGGCGCGGCAGACGAAGGCCTGGCGGAGGCTCCAGACCATGAGAGCGGCATAGAAGCCGAGCCCGACGAGCCCGTAGCGCACGGCCACCTCCAGGTAGCCATTGTGCATCAGCTTGTAGCCGACGCCCGCGTAGCTGGTCGTCTCCCAGAGCGCCTCCCAGGCGATCCCTGTTCCCACAACGATGTTCGTGCGCCAGATCTCCCAGCCATTCATCCAGATCATCAGCCGCTCGTGGAGACTGAACGGGACATTGCCCGAGGCGATCAGCGCATCCACCGCGGCAAGCGGATCGCCACTGCCGGTCGCCCCCGCGACAAACGCGATGGCGGTGGCGATGTTCGGCGCGATCAGGGCGGAGATCTCCGGATAGAAAAGCACCGACGGGATCGCCGCGGCGACCATGACCGCAGCCAGGAGCAGCCAGTGCCGCAATTGCGTGCGCTCGGTGAAAACCATGGCAAAGAGGACCGGCAGGGCACCCAGCAGCGCCAGCCAGACGCCCTTGGAGAACGCGCCGGCAATGCCGAGGAAGCACAGCCCGGCGACGATGACGCAAAGGGCGATGCCGCCGAGCCGCAGGCCCTTGTGGCGCGGTCCCGGCCGCGCGAGATAGAGGCCGAAGCTGATGGCTGCCAGCGCGATCAGGCCGGCGCCGACCGATGCATGGATGGGATTGCCGTGGAAGAGCAGCGGCGCGCGATCGCCCGACAGCATCGTTTGCGGCTCGAGGCTCGCCAGAAGGGCGATCAGGCTGATCACCAGGAACCCCCAGGCTGTCGCCGGCATTCGCCGCCAGTTCAAAAAGAAGGCGTAGCCCAGCGTCGGGTAGACCAGCGGGAAGAGATAGATCCCCTCGGCCGAACCTCCGGCCATGTCGGGAGCCAGCACGAAGACGGCGGCGTTGCGCAGGAGGATGTAGACCACCCAGGCGATGCACAGCCAGCCCATGATCCCGATTGACGGCCGCTCGTCGGTTCTGACGAAGGTGACAAGGGCCTGGAGCAGGAGAAACGGCGCGCAATAGCGATAGAGGTCGCTCTCCACCCAGACGGCCGAAACCAGGCCGAGCATCAGGAGAACCGTGAGCGTCGGCATCGCCGCCTGCGCTGCCCGTGTCAGGCCACCACTCATCTCAAGGCGTAGGCCGCGCGGCGCACATAATCCAAGGCGCGGAACAGGAGAGTGGGCGTGCGCTGGAAGAGGGGGATCTTCGAGCTCTTGTAGTCGGAACTCCGGCTGGTGGTGATGGTGGAGCCGCGGCTCAGCTTGCTGAAGCCGATGACCTTGCGCGGAACCGTGTAGATCCGTGCGTTCAGCGCCCAGCCGCGCTCGAAGGCGATGTCCCAGGGAAGCCACATGGTCTGGAGGGCATCATGCAGGATTCGGGCGCCCTCGCGGGTGACGGCGTAGCAGGCGGCCGATCCCTGCGGGCCGTGAACGCAACGTCCGAATTTCCCGACGCCCTCGCCACCATGGGAGACGAAACCGCGGATGCGATGATTGGCGAGCTTGAGGACGTGCAGGTCCGGCTTCTGTTCGAGGATAGCGGCGACGGCGGCGGGCGTCTCGGGCTTCAGGATGATGTCGTCCTCGCAGATCACCGCGACCGTCTCGCCGGAATCGATCACCGCCTGCAGGGCCGCAAGGTGACTGCGATAGCAGCCATATTCGCCCGGAAGGATGATCCGTCCGTGGCTTCGCCGGAAGCGGTCGTGATCGACGTCGCGCCATTCGGCCACCGGAATGGCCGCGCCGTCGGTGCCGGGAACCCGCGTGACGTCGACGCCGATGTCAGCAGCCGACTGGGCGATCTCGTGCCATCGCTCGGTCGACCGGTCGAGATTGATAACGAAAAACCGCAGTGCCTTCGCCTCGATTGTATGCTGGGACCGGCATCCGGTGGATCGCATCCGACCGCCCTGCCGGGTCCCGTGCCGCTTCAGCGTGTGTTCCGTGCTGGCGCGAAAGGTGTTGGAACCGTTTGCCGCCGCGCCGCAAGCCTCGGGGCGTGGAAAAGCAGATTCCGGCTGATGAATCCAGTGCTGGTGCCCTCGACCCGGCGTGGCACCTAGCCTTCGGGCCGCCTATTATCCGCGCTCCGGCCCGGCCTCAGAACAGCGTGCCCTGATCCTCTTCGGTGGCTTTGGCGGCAGCACGTCGCTTCGCCCGCGGTTTCGGCGGTTCCGTTTCCGCGGGCTCTGCCGCCGCATCACCTGCGGCCGCCGGAGTAATACCGGCAACGGGCTCGCCGGTCGCAACCGCGCCGCGCCGCTGGTCATGGGCGAACTGCACCTCGAAGGCCATGCCCGGCTCCAGTCCCGACGCCCGCACGATCGGCTCGCCGTCCGGTCCGCGCACGATGGTGTAGCCGCGCTCCAGGACCCGCATCGGGTTGAGGCTGTCGGCGACCCGCCATGCGGAGGCGAGAGCCTGGCGCCTTCCGGTCGCGGCCAGGGCTTGCGCGGCGGTCAGCCGCTCGCCGAGCGTGCCGAGACGCAGGCGCGCGGCCTCGGCCCGGGCATTGATGCGGTGCGGTTGCAGGTCGGCGGCAATGCGCTCGAAACGCTGGCGCTTGCGTTGCACGAGCCCGGTCACGGCGTGGGCCGCATGGCTCTGGTGATGGCGCAGATCGGCGCGCTTTTCGCGCAGCAGCGTTTCGAGGCTGGACGGCGCCAGCCGGGTCGCCACCTCGCCATAGGCCCGGCGCTTCTCCGACAGGTTCACCCGCAGGCACTGGCCGAGCGAAGTCGACGCCTCGTCCAACCGGCGGCGCGGTAGCGCCAGCAGCATGTCGGGCGAGGGCAGGGCGCGGGCGGTGGCGGCGACGGCACGACGCTCCTGGTCGAGCCGGCGGGACACGGCGCCCGAATGGCGGGCGGCAAGCGCTGCGACCGCAGCGAGGAGATCGGCTCGCACCGGCACTGCCATTTCGGCCGCGCCGGTGGGCGTCGGCGCGCGCATGTCGGCGGCATGGTCGATCAGCGTCCAGTCGGTCTCGTGGCCAACGGCGGAGATCAGCGGGATCGCCGAGGCTGCGGCGGCGCGTACCACTACCTCGTCGTTGAAGCCCCAGAGATCCTCGAGGCTGCCGCCGCCGCGCGCGACGATGATCAGGTCCGGCCGGGCGATCGCACCACTCTCGGGAAAGGTGTTGAAGCCATCGATGGCGCGGGCGACTTCCTCGCCGGAGGTCTCGCCCTGCACCCGTACCGGCCAGACGAGGAGATGCACCGGAAAGCGATCGGCGATCCGGTGGTGGATGTCGCGGATGACGGCGCCGGTCGGCGATGTGACCACGCCGATGACGCGGGGCATGAAGGGCAGCGGCCGCTTGCGCTCGGCGGCGAACAGGCCTTCGGCTTCGAGCTTGCGCCGGCGTTCGTTGAGCAGCGCCATCAGCGCGCCGGCACCGGCCGGCTCGATCTGCTCGATGACGATCTGGTATTTCGACGAGCCCGGATAGGTGGTCAGCTTGCCGGTGGCGACGACCTCCAGCCCTTCCTCGGGCTTGAAGGCGAGCTTGGAAAAGGCGGTCCGCCAGATCACCGCGTCGATGCGGGCGCGGTCGTCCTTCAACGAGAAATAGGCGTGGCCGGAGGAATGCGGGCCGCGGTAGCCGGAGACCTCGCCGCGCAGCCGGACATGGCCGAAGCGCTCCTCGACGGTCCGCTTCAGCGCACCGGAGATTTCCGAGACGCTGTATTCGGCAACGTTCGACATGGGGGCGGATTCGGGGCTGCGGCTCATGCCTCCAGTGTCAGGACCATGGCGCCCGGGTCAAGCGAATGTGCCCAGAATGCCGTATGCCAAGCCTGACTGATCACCGCGATGCGCTTTGACCCTGGGGCAGGTCGGGTGTCAGGGTCGTCTGACGATCTGGCCGATTGGGAGCGCATGATGGAACGGCCCGGTGCGACGGAGCGGCGGCGGCGCCATGTGCGTCCAGCCGTCTTCTCCCTGATTCTCTTCATTCTCCTGGCGGTGTCGCTGCTGGTGGTGCCGGCCTCGGGGCAGGATCTGATGCGCGGCCTCGACCTGACCTCGCCGCGCATGACTGAAGCCGCGATGACCCGGGCCGAAGTCGAGACGCTGCTGGCCAGGGCGACGAAAGCCGAGCCGGCCGATCTCAGCCGGGCCGAACTGAATGGCCTCGATCTCTCCAGGCTCGATCTGGCCGACGCCGACCTCACCAGTGCCTATCTGAACGGGACGGATCTCTCGAACGCCCGTCTCGCCGGGGCCAAGCTCGACCAGGCCTGGGGCCTTGGGGCGAACTTCACCGGGGCGGATTTGTCCGGCGCCAGCCTGTTCCAGTCGCAGATGCAGGACGCGACGTTCGATGGCGCCGATCTGTCGGCGGCGCGGATTGCCGGCGATTTCAGTCGCGCCTCCTTCGTGCGGGCGAACATGAAAGGCGCGGATTTTTCCGCCGACATGCGCAACCAGTCGATGGGCCTGATGCGCGGCGTCCTGAACTCCGCCGATCTCACCGGTGCCGATCTTTCCGGCGCCAATCTGTCGCGCGCCGCGGCCGAGTTCGCCGACTTCACCGACGCCGATCTGTCGGGCGCCGACCTCACGCGTTTCGAAGCCTCGGGCGCCAATTTCAACGGCACGATGGTCGAAGGCGCCGATTTTGCCGATGCCGAACTGCAATCGGCCAAGATGGACGACATTCGCGGGACGGCGAAGAACCTGCGCCGCTAGGTGGCTTGCTCCGCGCCGCTTTGCTCCGCCGTCAGCCGGCGACCTTCAACCGGCCGTTCCCCAGCGCCGGACGCATGGGCCGCAGTTCCGGCAGGCGCGACGGGCGGGCCTTGCCGTCGGGCGGCGACAGATTGGCGAGGCTCTCGCGGATATGCTCGACCAGCGCGGTGATCACCGGTCCGTCGGCATTGCGCGACTTCACGACGCCGATCTCGGTGTCGAGCAGGGTCGGGAAGCCTTCATATTCGCCCAACACCCGCATACCCGGCCGCAGGGCGCATTCGGGCAGCACGCTGACCGCAAGGCCGGAGAGAACGGCCGAGGTGACGATCTGCGCCGACCAGGAGGTGAACAGCACCTTGTAGCGCCGGCCGATCCGACCGAGGGCTTCGCAGCCCTCGCGGCGCCAGACGCAGTCCGGCCGGCCGAGCGCCAGTGGCAGGATCTCCTCGTTGTGGGTGTCGTGCGAGGCCGAGGTGACGAAGTGCAGCGGCTCGCGGCGCACGATCTCCGGCAGCGACGCGCCGGGATAGCAGTCCGACACCAGCGCCACGTCGAGGCGACCCTTGTCGATATGATCGGCCAGATTGGAGGAGGGCTCGCAGGCGATCTGCAGTTCCACCAGCGGGTTCGAGCGCGAGAACCGTGCCAGGATTTCCGGCAGGAAGCGCTCGGCATAATCGTCCGGCAAGCCGATCCGGACATGACCCTGCATTGCCTCGTCGTCGAAGGCAGACAGGGTTTCCTGGCTCAGCGCCAGCATGCGCCTCGCATAGGTCAGCAGCCGGGCACCTTCGCTGGTGATGCGAATGTTGCGGCCGTTGCGCTCGAACAGGCTGACGCCGAGGCGCTCTTCCAGCCGTCGCATCTGCATGGAGACGGCCGACTGGGTCTTGAACACGTCGTCCGCCGCACGGGTGAAGCTGCCGGCGTCGACGATGGCGACGAAGGTGCGCAGATGGTCGAGATCGAGGGGCGTGCTCATGGCTTTTTCCATCACCGATGATGATGGCTGAGATTATTAACATTCGTTGGTCTGATCAATAGCGCGCGCATATCTTCGTGGCTGTCAGGAAGAACTTGGGAGCGCCGGTCTGTCGCATGCGGACGGCCTCCCGCCTTTTTCCCGATACCCCGATGGCACGAAAGGAGACACGGCCATGGCGATCACAACGAAGACGCGGCTCAGCCCGACCCTTGCTCACCCGGCGCAGGCAGCCAAGCTGCTCGTCGTGGCGGCCCGTGCGATCGTCAAAACCATGCTCAACCGCCGCAAGGTCCGCGCGATGAGCGAGATGTCCGACTATATGCTGAAGGACATTGGCCTGCGGCGGGACGACATTCACGACGCGCTTCATACCGACTGGCGCGAGGACCCGACGTGGCGGCTCGCCGTCGCGGCCGCGCGGCGCCGTCGCAGCGGCTACGACTGGGAATAGGGCCAGCCCCCGCCCGATATTTCGAGACATTCACGCGGCGGCCGGCCAGTCCGGTCGCCGCGTTCTGCATTCAGCCCGCCCATACCGATGGGCGAAAACCAGCCGTCAGCCGTCAGTTGGCCTGGAGGGTGCCTGGTCCGGCGCCATCATCAAAAGCTTGTCGATGCGGTGCCCGTCCATGTCGACCACCTCGATGCGCCAGCCTTTCCACTGGAAGTGCTCGCCGACCTCCGGGATATGGCCCAGCCGGTCCAGCACCAGCCCGGCCATGGTCTCGTAATCCCCCTTCTTGGGGAATTCGAGCTCCGGGATGGCGCTCTCCAAGAGGTGGATCGGGATCGCGGCGTCGATCAGGCGCGAGCCGTCCTCGCGCTCGACGACATGCGGATCGTGGTCGTCGCCCTCGGGCAGCGAGCCGGCGATGGCGGCCAGAATGTCGGTCGGCGTGGCGACGCCTTCGAAGGAGCCATATTCGTCGAGGACGATGGCCATGTGGATCTGCGCCGCGCGGAAGCGCTCCAGAAGCTTCAGGATCGGCATCGTCTCGTGGACGTAGAGCGGCTCGCGCATCACCGAGGCGACGTCGACCGTGCCGGTTTCCCGCTGCTGCTCCAGCATGTCCTTGGTCTGAACGACGCCGACGACGTCGTCGGTCTCCGTGTCGATCACCGGATAGCGGGAATGATTGGCCTCCAGGATCTTCTCGAAGACCGCCTCGGGACCATCGTCCACCGCCACCCACACGACGCCCGGCCGCGGCACCATGATCGAGCGCACATTGCGGTCGGCCATGCGGATCACGCCCTCCAGGAGCTCGCGCTCCTTCGGCTTGAAGACGCCGATCTGCGTGCCCTCGGCGATCATCGCCCGCACGTCCTCCTCGGTGACGCCATCGTCGCGCTCGCCGTCGCTGAAGATACTGGTGATGGCGTTGGTCGAGACCCGCAGGAGCCAGACGATGGGTGCGCCGACCTTGGCGATCACCGCCATGATCGGGGCGACTTTGATGGCGATCGCCTCGGCCCGGCTGAGGGCGAAGCGCTTGGGCGCCAGTTCGCCGACCACCAGCGACAGGTAGGTGATGACCATGACCACGGCGACGAAGGCGACGGTGCCGGCATAGGGGCCGATCAACGGCCAGTCCTCGATGATCCCGGCCAGCGGCCCGGCAAAGGTCGAACCGCCGAAGGCGCCGGCGAAGATGCCGACGAGGGTGATGCCGATCTGGACGGTGGACAGGAAGCCCGTCGGATCCTCGATCAGCTTGAGGGCGCTGGCGGCGCCGCGCCGGCCCTCGTCGCGCATCCGCTCGACACGCGACTTTCGCGCCGAGACCACGGCGAGCTCCGACATGGCGAAGAAGCCGTTGATGAGAACGAGGAGGACGATGATGAAGGCGTAGAAGATGAGCAAGGAGATGGCCGTGTTGTCGGGGCGGGCCGCCGGATGGGCGGCCCTGGACGCTGTGACCTAGCGCGCGGCGGCGCGAGGGAAACGCAGCGCCCGGCTCCGCTTCCCGCCGGCTAGGTCTTGCGGCTGTCCCCGGTGCCCGGTCCGTCGCTGGCGTCGCCGGCGGGTTTTGCCGATCCGGTGCCCTGGAACAGGTCGAGCATCTGCCGCGCGAACTCTTCCTGCATGGTCATGCCGGCCCGGGCGAGATCGTCGAAGCCACCCGCCGCCTCGTCCGCCGCCTCGGCCTCATTCGTCGTTTCGGACGCCCGTTCCTGGGAGGGCGTACGGGCCCCGGGTTCCGCGGGCTCCTGCGAGCCTGCGCTGCCGCTCGTATCCGCGCTCGACATGCCGCTGGCGAAATGCGCCATCATCGCGTCGAAGGGCTGGAAGGGGTCGAAGGCTGCCGGGGTCTCGTTCGTGCGGTCCGCCGGCTTGGCGCGGGCGCCGGTCTCGCCGGTGCTCGGCGGCAGCCAGGGCAGGCGACCGTTGAGCGCGTCGGAAAACAGGCCGGTGAGATAATCCGAGCCCATGGCGCCGGGGCTGGTGCGCCGATGCGGCTCGTCGGAGGGCCGGCCCATGGCTTCCATGGCGTTGGCGCTGCGCCGCATCATCTCGGCCATGGCGACCGGGTAGTTGCCTTCGGCAAATCCGGCCGGCTGCTGGCGTGCCATGTTGGCCAGCATCATCTGCATCATCGTCTGGATGCTCATCACCGACAGGCTGCGCATCAGCTTCTCGACCGTGTCGGGTGCGATGTCGCTGATGGTCGAGACCTTGCGCGCCACTTCCAGAAAGATGTCGCGCGAGCCGAACAGATTGTCGGCGAGGTTCTTGGCGGCCGGGCTGCGGGCGGTCTCCGGCCCGGGCGTGCCGACGGCACTCATGAAGGGAAGGAAGTGCCGGGACACCTCGGACCAGGCGTTCGGGTCCGACATCGCCCGCTGCAGCGCCAGGGTGAAGGCCGGGGCGAGGGCTTCCGTGGTCTGGCGGATCTCCTTGCGGCTCAGCTTGAAGGCATCGGCGAGCCTGTCGGTACCGAGGCCACCGTCATTCACCGTCAACCAGTCGAAAAAGTCCGTCATGGCGACCTCGCTCGCAGGCGTGCCCAGGCAGAACGGGGCACAGACCGATCATCCTGTCAAACCGCCGGGGGAAAGCCAATCACAAAGCAAGACCGCCTGTTGCAGCCTAGACCTGCAACAGGCGGGAACGGTCGAAGGGCGAGGCTGCGGCCGCTCGGCCGGCCGGCGCTCAGTAGGTCAGATGCTTGAAGACGCGCTCCATCGAGCCGTCCCACTGTTCCTCGAACAGCCGGACCAGTTCCTCGCCCGAGGTGGTGCCGCGGGCGACGACCTCTTCGAGCGGGGCGAGGAAATGGCTCTCGTCGTTGCCTTCCTCGTTGCGCCGGTTGCGGGCGACGAGCCCCTGACGCGACAGCCGCACCGTCTCGCGGGCCAGTTCCAGGACGCTGGAATCGCGGAACGGCGTGCGGAAGCCGTCGCGCGGCACCGCTTCGCGCATCGCCGAGACTTCCTCGAAGGTCCAGTCCTTCGTCAGCGCCTCGGCGGCGTCGAGCGTCGCCTCGTCGTAGAGCAGGCCGACCCAATAGGCGGGCAGGGCGCAGATGCGCCGCCATGGTCCACCATCGGCGCCGCGCATTTCCAGGAAGGTCTTGAGGCGCACATCCGGGAACAGCGTCGACAGATGGTTGGTCCAGTCGCCGAGCTGCGGCTCGGGATCGGGGATGCGGCCCTTCAGGGCGCCGTCCATGAACTGGCGGAAGGTGACGTCGGTGACATCGGTGTAGCGGCCGTTGCGGGTGACGAAATACATCGGCACGTCGAGCGCCCATTCGGCATAGTCGCGATAGGAGAAGCTCTCCTCGAAGACGAAGGGCAGCAGGCCGGAGCGCTGGTTGTCGACGTCGGACCAGACGTCGGAGCGCCACGAGCAGAGGCCGTTCGGCTTGCCTTCGGTAAAGGGCGAATTGGCGAAGAGCGCCGTCGCGATCGGCTGCAGCTTCATGCTGGTCTGCATCTTGCGCCGCATGTCGGTTTCCGACGAGAAGTCGAGATTGACCTGGATGGTCGCCGTGCGGAACATCATGTCGAGGCCGCGGGTGCCGACCTTGGGCATGTAGCGGCGCATGATCTCGTAGCGCGACTTCGGCATGACCGGGGTCTCGTCGATCGTCCAGGTCGGCGAGGAGCCGATGCCGAGGAAGCCGATGCCGAGTTCCTTGGCGACCGAGCGGACCTGCGCGAGATGCGCGTTGGATTCGCGGCAGGTCTCGTGGATCGTCTCCAGCGGCGCACCGGACAGCTCGAACTGGCCACCGGGCTCCAGCGAGATGGCGCCCTGGCCCTCGCTGCCGAACAGTCCGATGATGCGGCCGTCGTCGATGATCGCTTCCCAGCCCGACAGCGCCTGCATGCGTTCCAGCAGCTTGCCGATGCCGCGCTCGCCCTCGTAGGGCACCGGCGACAGATCTTCGGTGTAGAAGCCGAATTTCTCGTGCTCGGTCCCGATGCGGAACTGCGAGGCCGGCTTTTCGCCTGTCGCCAGATGAGCGGTCAGATCCTCGACCGAGGTGACCGGCGTCAGATCGGTCGTATCGCGCGCCATGCTCGTCCTTCGAATGGTTCAGCCGGTCCTGCCGGCAGGCGGAGTGCCGCCAAGGGAATATCGGCACTGCCGATTTTCCCCTCGGACCGCAACATAATTCGTGTTGACGGTGTGGCCAGTGCGGCGTGCCTCAACCTTGCCGCCAGTCGCCGATCGCGGCCTGCAGCACTGCCATGGCGGCCACCGCCGCCGTGTCGGCCCGCAGGATCCGGGGGCCGAGCGAGATGGCGGTGACGAAGTCGGCGGCGTTCAGCCGCTCGCGCTCGTCGGCCGAAAAGCCGCCCTCCGGGCCGATCACCAGGGCGTGCGGGCCTTCGGGTAGCGCACGCAAAGTATCGATGGGGCTCGCCGCATCGGCCCGCTCGTCGCAGAAGATCAATCGGCGGCCGCTGTCCCAGCGGTCGAGAAGGTCGTTGAACTTGACCGGCTCCCGGCATTCGGGGATCGACAGGATGCCGCATTGCTCGGCCGCCTCGATCGCATTTGCCCGCATGCGCTCGGTGTTGAGGCGGGTCGCCTGCACATGCTGGGTCATCACCGGCTGCAGGACACCGGCACCCATCTCCACGGCCTTCTGGACCATGTAGTCGAGCCGGGCGTGCTTGAGCGGCGCGAAGAGGTAATGCAGATCGGCCGGCGGGGTCTGGTCCCGCACCCTTTCGCGCGGGACGAGGTCGAGCTTCTTCTTGGCCGCCTTGACCAGTTCGCAGCGCCATTCGCCGTCGCGGCCGTTGAAGGCCAGCACCTGCGCACCCTCGCCGAGCCGCATGACGTTGAGAAGATAGTTCGCCTGCACGGGCGTTGCCGGCACCGGGGTCTCGGCGACCAGATCCGTGTCGAGATACAGGCGCGGGCTCTTGAAGTCGTGGTTGGGCATGTCTCGAATCGTCCTTCCCCCGGGCCGTGGCACGGCCCGGATGCGGCATCGTGTCCGCATGGCGGCGAAACCTAATCTCCCCGCAGTCATTGTCACGCGAAACCCTCAGACACAAAGCAAGGACACCGCATGGATCTCCAGATCAAGGATCGCGTCGCGCTGATCACCGGCGCCACCGACGGCATGGGCTTCGAAACCGCCCGCATCCTCGCCGCGGAAGGCTGCAAGCTGGTGCTCTCCGACAAGGAGATCACGCGGCTCGAAAAGGACGCCGCCTCCCTCGACGCGGACTATATCTGCGTGGCGGCCGACGTGACCGACCAGGCCGCCGTTGATGCCATGGCCAAACAAGCGCTGGATCGCTTCGGCCGAATCGACATCGTCCTGCATACGGCCGGCATCACCGGCGCCAAGGGGCATCCGCTGGAGGTCGCCGACGCCGATTATCTGGAAGCCTGGGAGATCGACTTCATGTCGGCGGTGCGCGTCGCCCGCGCGACCTTCCCGACCATGCGCGCGAACCGCTGGGGCCGCTTCGTCTGCATCACTTCGGAAAACGCCGTGCAGCCCTATTGGGACGAGGCGACCTATAACACCGCCAAGGCAGCGCTGGCGGCCTTCGTGAAGAACCTTTCCTACAAGGAGGCCGAGCACGGCATCCTCTGCAACACCGTCTCGCCGGCCTTCATCGAAACCCAGATGACCGACGGCATGATGGAGAAGCGCTCGAAGGAACTGGGCGTCTCCTTCGACGAGGCGGTCGAGAGCTTCCTGGACGAAGAGCGTCCGGGCATCGCGCTGAAGCGTCGCGGCCGGGCCGAGGAGGTCGCCGCCGCGATCGCGCTGATCGTCTCGGAGCGCGGCTCCTTCATCAACGGCTCGAACATGCGGGTCGATGGCGGCTCGGTGCAGGCCGTCCAGAACTGACCGGAACGACAGAGGCCGGCGGGATCGCTCCCGCCGGCCTTCTTTCCCGCCGTGCATGGAAAACGCCGCGCAGCCTGAAGGGTCGCGCGGCGCTTTTAAGCGTCTGCTGGTGTTACGGCTTGATCGGACCGTCGATGCGGCTCGGTGCGACCGGATCGGAGGCCGGGAAGGTCTCGTCCAGCGCCTCGTCGAGTTCTTCCTCGTCGTTCATCGGCCGGTCGCCGCCACCGGATGCCGCGTTGTCCTTCGCATCCTTGTCCTCGGCGCGATCGCGCGGGCCTGCGTGCATGGCATTGTCCATGGCGGATTCGTTCAGCGTCTTCATCTCGGATGCTCCATTCGGAATTGTCAACGAAACGGCGTCACCGGCACCCTGTTCCACGGCGGAGCGAATTCTGCCGGTGCCGGCCCGGCGCGTCAGGCCGGCCGGGTCACCAGTGCCGCGGCGATGCCGGCGCCCATCAGGCAGGAACCGCCGATGCGGACCACGAAGCGCATCACCGACGGGCGTCGGATGAGGTCGCGGGCCCGCACGGCGAGCTGCGCATAGAGAAAGGCGTTGCCGGCTGCCAACAGCACGAAGAGCGCGACGAGGATGCTGGCCTGCGGCCAGTAAGGCCGACCGGGATCGAGAAACTGCGGCACGAAGGCCACGAAGAAGACGATGCCCTTCGGGTTGAAGACAGTGACCAGAAAGGCGTCGCGAAAGATGTGGGCCGGCCGCACCGTGCCTGCCTCCGGCAGTCCCGTGGCAACGGGATCGAGATCGTTAGAAGCCTGCGACAGGGTGCTGCGCCACATGCGCAGGCCCATCCAGACCAGATAGAGCGCACCCACCCATTTCAGGGCGACGAAGGCCGTGGCCGACGCCGAAAGAAGCGCGCCGACGCCGATCAGCGACAGGCTGGCCGCGACGAGATCGCCAAGTCCCACACCCAGCACGCTGGCCAGCGCGACAGTGCGCCCATGGGCCAGCGCCTGGCCGACGACCATGATGATCGTCGGGCCGGGGATCACGAGAAGGATCAGCGAGGCCAGCGCGAAGGCGGCAAGCGTCGCGGGATCGATGGGCATGAACGCTCCGCAGTGCGACCGGGATGCGGAACAGAGCCAGCCGGTGGCGCCGCCGTCAAGCGGGGCTGCGCACGCGGGAACTGGCCGCCTGGAATGTGGGGCCGCCGGCCGGTTCCGCCCGCTAGCGAGGCGTCAGTCGCCGCCGCTTCCATCGGAGGGAACCGTGATGTCGAAGCGTTGCACGTCGCGGCGTCCGGGCATGAAGATCTCGATGCAATTGCCGGGGCCGTCGGTCAGCATCCAGGGATGGGTGCGATAGGTCTCGACCCGGAAGCTCTCGCCGGGATTGAGGCTGGCATAGCTGACCGGCTGCCCGTCGAAGTCGAGCCAGTCGACGCTGCGATATTCCTCGGTGCGGTTCACGAAGGTCACCGTGACCGACCGTGCCGATTCCTGCGAGCGCAGGCCGGGAAAGTCCCAGCAGGACGCCGCGCTGGCGGACCCCATGGGGAGCGCTGCCGTGACCGCGATCGCCGCAAGGCCCGTCCATGTCCATCCGGTCATCGCCACCTCCCTGGCCGCGCCCGGTACGGGCGCGGCCAGGGAAAGCCTAGCCCGGTTTGGGGCAGAACTCATCCGGTCCGGTGAAAATATTTCCCCAACGTCATGCGCGGCGGGCGCAAACGGCCGCGCGCCGCGTCAGTCGACGATGACGATGTGCAGGGCGCGCGGGCCATGGGCGCCCAGAAGCAGCGTCTGCTCGATGTCGCCGGAGCGCGAGGGGCCGGTGACGAAATTCAGCGAGCGCGGCATCTCGCCCTTGCCGTAGCGCGCGCGCAGCATGGGGAAGACGGCTTCCATCTCGCCGCCGATGCTGTCGGCCTTCACCACGACGATGTGGTTTTCCGGCAGGAAGTTGAGGCTCGTCGGGTTCTCCGGACCGGAGACGAGGACCAGCGTGCCGGTCTCGGCGATGGCGGTTTCGGCATGCGACAGGCCGTTCAGATCGTCGCCGTCGCTGACACCCTTGCGGATGGTCAGCGACGTCGTGTCGAAATCGGCGCCCGCGAAGCGCGGGTCTTCGGACATTCTGAGGTCGGCGGGGAAATTGTTCTCGCGCAGCCAGCGGGACACCTCGCCCGGCAGGTCGCCATAGCCGGCGATCCGCGTGGTGGTGGCGTTGGCGCGTTCGGCCATGCGGATGAACAGCGCCACCTGCTCGTCCTGGGGCAACTGGCCGCGCTGGGGCACGATGCCGACGGGCGCGCCGGCCATGCGTTCCTCGACGATGCGCCTGCGCTCGGGGTCGTTGGGACGGGCGCCGTTGGAGCGGCGGATCCGGCCAAGGACGGCTTCGCGGGTGGATGCGCTCATCGTTTGTCCCCCGTCGTCGCATGGGATCTCTGGGCGTATTGCTGCATGAAGGTCCGCCCTTCGGGCGCCGGCAGGTCGCGCCATTTGGTCCAGCCGCCGGCCAGCGGCAGCGAGGCGAAGCGCCGCTTGCGGCCCGCCGCGAGCTTCAGGAGGGGCATCGCCATCGACACCGCCGCCCGGTAGAGCGCGGGCCGCCGGGCGAAGAAGGCCCAGACACCAAGGCCGGCGCGCTGGGTCTTGGGCTGCAGATGGCTCTCGAATTCCTTCTCGCGCCAGTGCCGCATCATTTTGGGCAGCGGAATGCGCATCGGGCAGACGCTTTCGCAGCGGCCGCAGAAGGTTGAGGCATTCGGCAGATGGCCGGACTTGTCGACACCGATCAGCGACGGCGTCAGCACCGCGCCCATCGGACCCGGATAGACCCAGCCATAGGAGTGGCCACCGACAGCGTGATAGACCGGGCAATGGTTCATGCAGGCGCCGCAGCGGATGCAGCGCAGCATCTCCTCGAATTCGGTGCCCAGCATGTTGGAGCGGCCGTTGTCGAGGAGGATGACGTGGTATTCCTCCGGCCCGTCGAGATCGGCCTCGCGCTTCGGGCCGGTCGAGAGCGTCGTGTAGACGCTCATGTCCTGGCCGGTGGCCGAGCGCGCCAGAATGCGCAGGATCTGGGCCGTGTCCTCCAGCGTCGGCACCAGCTTCTCGATCGAGGCCAGCACGACGTGGCACTTGCCCAGGAGCTGGGTCAGGTCGCCATTGCCCTCGTTGGTCACGATGACCGACGAGCCGGTCTCGGCGATCAGGAAGTTCGCGCCGGTCACTCCGATATCCGCCTCGGCATATTTGCGGCGCAGGATCTGGCGCGCCTCGCCGAGCAGCGTCTCCGGCTCCACCAGATTGCGGTTCGGGTCGAGATCGACATGCACGCGGCGGAAATCCGCCTCGACCTGGTCGCGGGTCACATGGACGGCCGGGGCGATGATGTGGCTCGGATGCTCGCCGCGCAGCTGGATGATGTATTCGCCGAGATCGGTCTCGACCGGCACGATGCCGTTCTCTTCCAGGAAGGCGTTGAGGCCGATCTCCTCGGAGATCATCGTCTTGCCCTTGGTGACGGTCTTGGCGTTCCGCTTGCGGGCGATGTCGAGGAAGATCTTGCGGGCGTGGTCCGCATCCTCGGCAAAATGCACGATGCCGCCCGAGGCCTCGACCTTGGCCACATAGGCCTCGATGTAAAGGTCGAGATGCTTCAGCGTGTGATTCTTGATGGCGACGGCATTGTCGCGCAGGGCGTCGAATTCGGGCAGGGCATCGACGGCGGTCTGGCGTTTGTCGATGAAGCCCTTCTCGACATGGCCAAGGGCCCGCTGCAGCTCGACATCGGCGAGCGCCTTGACGGTATTGGCCTTGAACGTATGCGAAGTGATCTGCATGGGGCGGAGCCTACTCGGGCATGAAGTCGGGGGCGCGGCGCTGCTCGACAGTCCGGGGGACGGTTGTCACCGCCACCGGGACGGGCGTGCCGCCGCTTCGCTGCAGGCGTTGACGCCTCACAGCTTGCCGCCGATTGGCGGGGCGTCGGTCATGCCGGCGAGGACTTCGGCCACGTGACGGACCTCGACGCCGATATTCTCGCGCTTGAGCTTGCCGTCCATGTTCATCAGGCAGCCGAGGTCGCCGGCGAGCAGCATGTCGGCGCCGGTCATGCCGACATTGCGCGCCTTCTTGGTGACGATGGCGTTGGAGACGTCGGGATATTTGATGCAGAAGGTGCCGCCGAAACCGCAGCAGACTTCCGAATCGCGCAGTTCCGTCAGTTCCAGCCCCTCGACGCTGTCGAGCAGCATGCGCGGCTGCGCCTTGACGCCGAGCTCGCGCAGGCCCGAGCAGGAATCATGGTAGGTGGCGGTGCCCTCGACCCTGGCGGTGACGCCGGTCATGCCGCGTACGTCCGCCAGGAAGCTGACGAGTTCGAACACCTTGTCGGAAAAGGCGAGGGCGCGCGCCTCCCACTCGGCATCGCCGGCGAAGAGCTCGGGATAGTGCTTCTTCAGCATGGCGCCGCACGATCCCGACGGGGCGACCACGTAGTCGAAGCCCTCGAAGGTGGCGATTACCTGTTCGGCAATGGCGCGGGTGTCGGCCCGGTCGCCGGAATTGTAGGCGGGCTGTCCGCAGCAGGTCTGGGCCGTCGGGACGACGACGTCGCAGCCCGATTCTTCCAGAAGCTTGATGGCCGCGAAGCCGACGCTCGGACGGAACAGATCGACCAGACAGGTAACGAACAGCGCGACTTGCGGGCGGGTCTCGCTGCGAACGGCATTCTCGCTCAATGGCTTCTCCTCGTACGTCCTTCGTCGCACATTGGCGGCGGCGTCGGCAACGTTGCAGTTTGGAAACGTTCTGAGCCGGTTTGTCGACAATCGCAATTCCTGCTTGGACCGGGCTTGGCCGATCGGGTAGCAAGAGCGGCACCACAAAGGGGAAAAGATGGGCCGCATCACGTTACGCCAGGCGTCGCTCGACCGCTTTCCCACCGATCCGCGCCGGGCTGCCGTCCTGGGCGAACTGCATGCCCGCCCGTTTCCGCTGATCGAGCTGCCGCGGGCGCTCGTGGTGCTGGCCTTCATGAACGAGGATCACGGCGAGAGCGATCTGGCGATCCTCGCCGAAATGTCGGTGCGCCGCGGCGTGCCGCCGCCGGCCAAGGACGCGCGGACCCATTCCTTCGCCTTTGGCAAGGGCAAGCTGCGCTGGGAGCGGCACACCGAATTCTGCACCTATTCCTGGGAAGGGCCGCCGCCCGAACATTTCGGCGATCCGGTCGAGGGCCATCCCTTCGGCGCCGAGTTCCAGGCGCCGGGACCCTTCATCGCCGGTGTCCATCTGGAGTTGCGGCCGAACGACGCCGCCGGGCAGGCGGCGCTGGAGAGCTTCGACAAGTCCAGCTACTGCCATTCGATCATGGAGAGCGGGCTCGCCCATGCGGCGACGGATTTTCGCCAGGACGGCGACGGCATGACGCGCATGCTGGTGCTGGACGACGGACTGCCGCCGCAACGCGCCGGCGCGCTCGCCATGCGCCTGGTGGAAGTCGAGATCTACCGCACTTTGGCGCTGCTCGGCCTGCCGCTCGCCCATTCGGTCGGGCCGATGGTGGCTTCGCTCGAAAGCCGGCTGATGTCGATCACCGAGGAGATGAAGGGCGGCAACGAGGACAGTCGGCAGCTGCTGCAGGAGATCACCCTGGCGGCGGCCGAGGTCGAGGCCTCCGCCGCCTCCGTGCTCTACCGGTTCGGGGCCAGCCGCGCCTATGACGAGATCGTCAGCGAGCGCCTCGCCTCCGTGGGCGAGCAGCCTATCGCCGGGCAGGAGAGCTGGAGCGCCTTCCTGAAACGGCGGATGGGGCCGGCCATGCGCACCTGCCGCGCCATCGAGGAGCGGCAGGCCAATCTGTCGGAGAAGCTCAGCCGCGCCGCGAACCTCCTGCGGACCCGTATCGACGTGGAGCTGGAGCACCAGAACCGTGACCTGCTGGCCTCCATGGACCGGCGGGCGCGGCTGCAATTGCGGCTGCAGCAGACCGTCGAGGGCCTGTCGGTCGCGGCGATCGGCTACTACGTCGTCGGGCTCTTCGGCTATGTCGCCAAGGCGCTGGAGTATCAGGGCCTGCCGGTCTCCGCGACGGTGCTCGTCGCCGGCTTCGTGCCGATCGCGCTGCTCGGGGTCTGGCTGGTCGTGCGCAGTATCCGCAAGCATCACATGCAGGGCGGCGAGGACGGTCATTGAGCCGCAGACGCCTATCGTTCCTTCTGTGGACGCCGGCCCGTGCGGCGCCTAGTTTCGCCTCTCTAATGGGAGTGAGCCGATGTCCGTGATGATGCCCAAGCCGTCCGAGGCGATCCTCGGCCGCCGCCAGTCGATCGTCAACGCCCTGCGCGCGATCTTGCCGGGCGAGGGCGTGGTGGATGCCGCCAACGAGATGGCCGTGTTCGAATCCGACGGCCTGACCGCCTATCGCCAGATGCCGCTGGTGGTGGTGCTGCCGTCGACGGTCGAGCAGGTCGCCCGGGTCCTGCAATATTGTCACGCCAACGAGATCCCGGTGGTGCCGCGCGGCTCGGGCACCTCGCTGTCCGGTGGCGCGCTGCCGCTCGAGGACGGCGTGCTGCTGGTCCTGTCGAAGTTCAACCGGGTGCTGGAGATCGACTACGACAATCGCTGCGCCGTGGTGCAGCCGGGCGTCACCAATCTCGGCATCACCAAGGCGGTGGAAGGCGAGGGCTTCTACTACGCGCCCGATCCGTCCTCGCAGATCGCCTGCTCGATCGGCGGCAATGTCGCGGAGAATTCCGGCGGCGTGCACTGCCTTAAATACGGCCTGACCGCCAACAATGTCCTCGGCATCGAGTTCGTCACCATCGAGGGCGAGGTGGTGCGCCTTGGCGGCAAGCATCTGGAGGCCGAGGGCTACGATTTCCTCGGCCTGATGACAGGATCGGAAGGCCTGCTCGGCGTCGTGACCGAGGTCACGGTCCGCATCCTGCAGAAGCCGGAGACGGCGCGGGCGGTGCTGATCGGCTTTCCCACCTCCGAGCAGGCCGGCGAGTGCGTGGCCGCGATCATCGCCAAGGGCATCATACCGGCGGGTATGGAGATGATGGACCGGCCGGCCATCCATGCGGCGGAAGACTTCGTCCATGCCGGCTATCCGCGCGACGTGGAGGCACTGCTGATCGTCGAGCTCGACGGGCCGGGCGCGGAGGTCGACCATCTCCTTGCCGAGGTTGCGGCAATTGCCGACGCCAACGGCGCCACCGTCACCAAGGTCTCGAATTCGGAAGAGGAGCGCGCGTCGTTCTGGGCGGGACGCAAGGCGGCGTTCCCGGCGGTCGGCCGCATCTCGCCGGATTATTACTGCATGGACGGCACGATTCCGCGCAAGGAGCTGCCGCGGGTGCTGGCCGGCATGAAGGCGTTCTCGGAGAAATACGATCTGCGCGTCGCCAATGTCTTCCATGCCGGCGACGGCAATCTGCATCCGCTGATCCTCTACGACGCCAACAAGGAGGGCGAGCTGCACCGGGCCGAGGAGTTCGGCAACGACATCCTGCGCCTGTGCGTGGAGGTCGGCGGCGTCCTGACCGGCGAGCACGGCGTCGGCGTGGAAAAGCGCGACCTGATGCCGGAGATGTTCAGCGAGGACGACCTGCGCCACCAGCAGCGGGTCAAATGCGCCTTCGACGACAAGCATCTGCTCAATCCCGGCAAGGTCTTCCCGCAGCTCCATCGCTGCGCCGAACTCGGCCGGATGCATGTCCACAAGGGGCAGGTGGCCTTTCCCGACCTGCCGAGGTTCTGACCATGAGCGAGTTGCGATCGACCGGCGCGGCCGGCTCCGCCGCGTCCATTCTGCGGCCCGAGACCGCGATCCAGCTCCGCGACATCGTCGCGGCCGCGGTGTCGCAGGAAGAGCCGCTGGCGGTCGAGGGCACCGGCTCCAAGCGCGGTCTCGGACGGCCGGTGCAGGCGGCGCGCACCCTGTCGCTGTCGGCGATGACCGGCGTCACCCTGTACGAACCGGAAGAGCTGGTCCTTTCGGCCCGCGTCGGCACGCCCATCGCCGAGATCGAGACGCTTTTGGACGAGGCCGGCCAGCGCCTGGAGTTCGAGCCGCTCGACTACGGTCCGTTGCACGGGCTGGAACCGGGCCTTGGCACGATCGGCGGCGTCGTCGCCTGCAATCTTGCCGGGCCGCGGCGGCTGAAGCACGGCGCGGCGCGCGATCACATCCTCGGCGTCCATGCGGTGTCGGGCCGCGGCGAGATGTTCAAGTCCGGCGGCCGGGTGGTGAAGAACGTCACCGGCTACGATCTCTCCAAGGGCCTGACCGGCTCCTTCGGCACGCTGGCGGTGATGACCGACGTGACGCTGAAGGTGCTGCCGAAGACCGAGACCGAGACGACCATCGTCCTGCGCGGTCTCGCCGACGACGCGGCGACCGGCGCCATGGCCGCGGCGATGGGCTCGTCGGCGGAGGCCTCGGGCGCGGCACATCTGCCGATGTATGTCGCCTCGCGCGTCGCCGACGGCCATCTCGGCAACGACGCGGCGACGCTGATCCGGCTGGAGGGCTTCGGCCCGTCTGTCGCGGCCCGTTCGGCCTATCTCAGTGCCGCGCTGGAAAAGGTCGGCACTGTCGAGCATCTGGAGGGTGAGGCATCGCGCGCCGTCTGGCGCGACGTGCGCGACGTCCGGCCCTTCGTCGACGGCACCGACAAGCCGGTCTGGCGCCTGTCCGTCACCCCGACGCGCGGCCATGAGATCGTCATGAGCCTGCGGATGCAGGCGGCGATTGACGCCTTCTACGACTGGCAGGGCGGTCTCGTCTGGCTGCGCGTGGAAGGCGAGCCTGAGGCCGAGCTGGTGCGCGAGACGATCCGGCGCTTCGGCGGCGGCCATGCGACGCTGGTGCGCGCCTCCGAAAGCGTGCGGGCGGCGACTGCCGTGTTCCAGCCGCAGCCGGGACCGCTGGCGGGTCTCGCCAGCCGGCTGAAGCAGCAGTTCGACCCCGCCGGCGTGCTCAATCCGGGACGGATGGGCTAGGCGGGCTGCCGCACCGGCGGTTCGCATTGACGACGTTTCCAGACTCTTTCACGGGCCAGACCTTTGCAAACCACCTTCTCCCCCGCGCAGCTCGCCGACCCCGAGACCGCGCATTCCGAGCAGATCATCCGCAAATGCGTGCATTGCGGCTTCTGCACCGCGACCTGTCCGACCTATGTCACCCTCGGCAACGAGCTCGACAGCCCGCGCGGGCGCATCTACCTGATCAAGGAGATGCTGGAGAACGACCGGCCGGCCGACGAGAAGACCGTCACCCATATCGACCGCTGCCTGTCCTGCCTAGCCTGCATGACGACCTGCCCGTCGGGCGTGAACTACATGCACCTCGTCGACCATGCCCGCGCCCATATCGAGCGGACCTATGAGCGGCCGCTGGCCGACCGGATGATCCGCCGGATCCTGGCGATGACGCTGCCCTATCCCGAGCGGTTCCGGGCGAGCCTCGTGATGGCGCGCATCGGCCGGCCCTTTGCCGGGCTGTTCGACGCGATCAAGCCGTTGAAGCCGCTGGCCGCGATGCTGAAGCTGGCGCCGGGCGCCGTGCCGGCGAAATCGCAGGTCAACGCGGCGGGCGTGCGCCCGGCCGAGGGGCCGCGCAAGAAGCGGGTGGCGCTGCTGCGCGGCTGCGCCCAGTCGGTGCTCGACCCGAAGATTAACGAGGCGACGGTGCGGCTGCTCAACCGGCTCGGCGTCGAGGTGGTGGTGCCGGAAGGCGAGGGCTGCTGCGGCGCCCTGGTCCATCACATGGGCCAGGAAGAGCCGGCGCTCGACTTCGCCCGCCGCAATATCGACGTTTGGTCACGCACGGCCGAGGCCGACGGCCTCGACGCGATCATCATCACCGCGTCCGGCTGCGGCACGACGATCAAGGATTACGGCCACATGCTGCGGCTGGACCCGGCCTATGCAGAGAAGGCGGCGCGGGTCTCGGCGCTGGCCAAGGACGTCACCGAATTCCTGTCCGAACTGGAACTGCCGCTGCCGGTCAACGCGACCGATCTGGTGGTGGCCTATCACTCGGCCTGCTCGATGCAGCACGGCCAGAAGATCACCAAGGCTCCGAAAGTGCTCTTGGCGCAGGCCGGCTTCACCGTTCGCGACGTGCCCGAGGGCCATATCTGCTGCGGCTCGGCCGGCACCTACAACATCCTGCAGCCCGAGATCGCCGCCACCCTGCGCAACCGCAAGGTGAAGAACATCGAGAGCATCGCGCCGCAGGCCATTGCGACCGGCAATATCGGCTGCATGACGCAGATCGGGTCGGGCACCGGCATTCCGATCCTGCATACGATCGAGCTTCTCGACTGGGCCTTTGGCGGCGAGAAGCCGGCGAGCCTCGCCGCCGTCCGGCCCCGCGGCGAGCCCGGCCTCGTCGCGGCGGAGTAGCCCTCAACGCGAAACGGCCCGCCGTCGCCGGCGGGCCGTGATGTCATGCTGATCGAGCCCTTGGCTCAGCCGCCGAAGATGGACGCGATGACGTTCTCGCGCACGATGCCGGTTTCGGCATAGACGTTCTTCGGACCCTGACCGCTGGGGCCGATCACGACGACCTTGGTGCCGTTCGGCACGCGCTCGTACAGGTGCTCGACGTCCTGGTTCATCATGCGGATGCAGCCCGAGGACATGTTCTGGCCGATGGTCCAGGGCTGGTTGGTGCCGTGGATCCGGAACATGGAATCGCGACCGCCGCGATACAGATACATCGCCCGTGCGCCCAGCGGGTTGGCCGGGCCACCCTTCATGTGGGCCGGCAGAATGCGACCCTTGGCGCGCTCGCGCTTGATCATCGACGGCGGCGGCGTCCAGCCCGGCCATTCGGCCTTGCGGCCGACGCTCATCCGGCCCGACCAGCCGAAGCCTTCGCGGCCGACGCCGACGCCGTAGCGGGTCGCCATACCGTTGCCCTCGACGAAGTAGAGGAATTTGCGCTGGGAATCGACGATGATGGTGCCTGGCTTCTCACGCGTCTCGATGCGCACCTGACGGCGGTGATATTCGGCGGCGGGTCCGCGCTGCGCCAGCGCACGACCCTGCGTGCGGGCGGCGACGCGCTCGGCGCTGACCGTCACCCATTTGTTGGTCGCATGGTCGTAGCGGCGCACGTCTTCGGCGCTGGCCTGTCCGGTCACCGCGAGGGCCATGATGGCCGTCAGGCCGGCTCCGGCCCATCGTGTCCAGTTCTGCATGGGAGGCTCCTCTCGTTTGGCGGGGCGGAGCAAAGCCCACCATGTCCCGCGCCTCGTTGTCGTCATTGTGCCATGGTTTGAACGCATTCCCGCCGCGTTGGTCGCATCGAGTTCCGCATTCCGTTGAGGAAAGTCGGGGCTGTTGCCGTTAGAGCACAACGACCCTGGTTCCGACCTTCACCCGCTCGTAGAGATCCATCACGTCCTGGTTGCGCATGCGGATGCAGCCCGAGGACACCGCGCGGCCGATGGTCCAGGGCTGGTTGGTGCCGTGGATCCGGTAAAGCGTGGAGCCAAGATAGAGCGCGCGGGCGCCCAGCGGGTTGGCTTCGCCGCCCTTCATGTGGGCCGGCAGAATTCGCCCCTTCTTGCGTTCGCGGGCGATCATCTCCTTCGGCGGCGTCCAGCCCGGCCATTCGGCCTTGCGGGTGATCGGATGCCGGCCCTTCCAGCCGAAGCCGGGCTTGCCGACGCCGACGCCGTAGCGGCGCGCCGTGCCGTCGCGGCCGACATGGTAGAGGAACTTTGCCCTGGTATCGACGACGATGGTGCCGGGCGCCTCCTTGCCGCTATACGGCACGGTCTGGGGCAGGAATTGCGGGTCAACCGCATTCGGGGCGGGAAGATTGCGGGTCGCCAGTGCGGCCTGCTGCTGTCCGGTCACCGGCGCGGCGCTGCGCGTTCCGGGAAGATAGCCGGGGCGCACGCCGGGTGCCTGGCCGCGGACGCGCTGCTGCATCCTGGGCTGCGCATAGCCGGGCTGCACGACGACGCGGGTGCCGGCCGACGGCGGCTGTGCGACGCGGCGGCCGCCGAGGACGACGCCGGACGCGGCGGCCCGCTGGTAGCTGCGGGCGACGCCGTCACCCGTCGACAGTTGGAGAAGCCAGCGGTCGGCCAGATCGGGTGCGATCTCGACCGGCGGCAGGCTGCGGTATCGCTCCTGCGCCTGGCTCGCCGCGGGGCAGGCCAGGATCGCCAGCAGGCCGACGAGTGCGCGCCGGGCGGATATCGGTATCGCCATGATGTCCCTCGATTGCCGGATAGGGGCCGGCTTGCGCCTGCCGCCTCGACACCGAGCCTCGCTGCAAAGGGCAAGGGAATGGTAAACGCGCAGGTCTGAAACGCCCTCGGAAACGGAAACAGTTTCATAAGGTTAAGCAGCGGTTTCGGAGCGTGGTTAAGGGCGCGTTGTGGTCGGCTGCGGTTGCTGCGAGCGGATTAGATGCAGCACGCGTGCCACACTTTGCCGAATTAAACCGCATGCCGAAATTTCAGGCATTGTGCAATGCAGCATACTTGCTAGATTCGATGTCGGTGTCCGACGGGCGCCAAGACGGGCACCAGAACCCGGATGCGGGATGAACGCACGCAATGGCATGAACCGGTCGCACGAGATTGCGACTGCAACCCCTTCGCCATGGCCGCTGGACCGGCATAGGAGCCCTGCCATGATCGCTCTGACCCTGATCGTCTGCCTCAACTCTGCCCCCACTGACTGCCGCCCCGAGCAGGTCGCCTTCGACGGCTCCATCATGCAATGCGCCCTGTTCGGCCAGGCTGCCGCCGTCGAACATCTGAAGGCACGGCCGAAATGGCATCTGAAGCGCTATCGCTGCGCGTCGGGCCGCTCGACCAACGCCTGAAACAGGCGGGCGGCGCGGCGGCTTGCCACTGCGGCGGGCGCCTGCGAAAACTGCGTCATGGACCCATCGATGCACGACGCGCCGCCGCCGGACGGCCTGATCCGCGGCCCGGACGGTCGCCTGCGCTGCGCCTGGCACGGCGGCGACGATCTCTATCGCCGCTACCATGACGCGGAATGGGGCCGGCCGACGGATGACGACGACCGGCTCTATGAAAAGCTCTGCCTGGAAGGGTTTCAGGCGGGGCTGTCCTGGCTGACCATCCTGCGCAAGCGCGAGGCCTTCCGCGAACTGTTCCATGGTTTCGCCATCGCGCGGGTGGCGGCGATGGACGAGGCGGATGTGGAGCGGATCGTCCTCGACGCCCGCATCATCCGGCATCGCGGCAAGATCGTCTCGGCGATCAACAATGCCCGCCGCGCCGACGCGCTGCGCACCGAGCACGGCTCACTGGCGCGCTTCCTCTGGCGCCACGCACCGGATGCGGACGAACGGCCGGCGACGGTGACGGCCGAATGGCTGCGCGCCAACCCGGTCACCCCCGCCTCGACGCGCCTGTCTAAGGCCCTGAAGAAGGCCGGTTTCACCTTCGTCGGCCCGACCACGGTTTACGCCTTCATGCAGTCGCTGGGCTTCGTCAACGACCACATCGACGGCTGCTGCATGCGCGACGACTGCCAGACGGCGCGGGATGCGTTCACGGCGCCGGGGTGAGGGGTCGGGCGCGTGGGCATAAGCGGCGTTGCGTTAGTGGTGAACGTCGCGGTAGCGGTGGTTACGGTGTCGCGGCAGGCTAACGCGGTGAGCCTCACCGGAGCGGAAGTTGAGATGGCGAGGCATGGGTCCTCGGCCCGAGGATGACGACCTTGTTGGAGGCTTTCGCTACACTCCGGCGGTGGCCGTGGTCTCTGGATGCCGCTGTTTCTGCGACTAGCCGCAGCGTTCCCTCTCGGCGTCATCCTCGGGCTTGACCCGAGGACCCATGCCAAGCCGGTTCCGCCGCCACATACGCCTCAGAACACCTGCTTGACGCCGCCACCGCCACCGTCGACGCTCCACCGATGGCCGGCACCGTCTACATCATGGCGTCGCAGAAGAACGGCACGCTTTATATCGGCGTCACGTCGGACCTGTCGCGCCGGGTGTACGAGCACAAGAGCGGCCTGACCAAAGGCTTCGTGAAGGCCCATGGGGTGACGCGGCTGGTCTGGTACGAAGATCATGTCGACATCGGCAGCGCCATCCAACGTGAGAGATCCCTGAAACGCTGGCGGCGGCAATGGAAGATCGACCTGATCGAGGCGATGAACCCGGAGTGGAACGAGCTTTACCGCGGCATGGGGTGGTGAGGTGTTGGTGGTATTCGCCGGAGCGGCGGTTGCAACGTCGAGGCATGGGTCCTCGGGTCAAGCCCGAGGATGACGCCGAGATTTGAGCTGTGCTGCCAATCGCCACCGTCTGTGCAGTCGCTGGAACCGGTGGCATCGAAAGGTCCGCGGCGCTGCGGCCGCTGCAAAGGTCCGCAGCTGCTGCAAAGGTCCGTAGCCGCTGCAGAGGTCATAGCCGCCGAAGTGTAGCGAAAACCTCCAACAAGGTCGTCATCCTTGTCTGTTGACGGCCTCTTGCAATTGGAGAGGCTGATCGGCGGGCAGCGCACCGTGTCATCCTTGGTCGTTGGAGACCGTGCCCGAGCAAGGTTCGCCGCCCGCCTTTCGTCATCCACCCCGAACAGTTGCCGGGGCCGGCGTGACAGCGCCGAGCCCGCAGGACAAGGATGGGACTTATGATGATAGACCGGACCGTGCTGGGTATCGATATCTCTGGAGCGCATCTCGACGTCTTTGCTCATCCCGAAGGGCGGGCCAGACGCCTGACCAACGATGCCGACGGGATCGCTGCCGTGACGGCCTTGGCGGCAAGGCGGCAGGCTTTCGTCGTGATCGAGGCCACCGCGCCGTTCGACCAGCCGCTGATCCGTGCCCTGGAGGCGGCGGGCCTGGTGTTCCACCGGGCCAATCCCCGCCGCGCCCGCGACTTCGCCCGGTCGGCCGGCCTTCTGGCCAAGACCGATGCGGTCGATGCCCGCATGCTGGCCCTTTACGGCACGGCTCTGGCGCTGCGGCCGACGGAGAAGGTGGCGCCCGCGCGGCTGGCGCTGCAGGGCTTGGTCAGCCGCCGCGACCAGCTCGTCGCAATGCGCAAGGCCGAGCGGGTGCGGTTGCGGACCATGAGCGAGCCGTGCATCGCCGAAAGTCTCCTCGCGGTGATCGCCCTCCTCGACGCGCAGATCCGCACCATCGAGCGCCGCATCGAGGCGACGGTCGCGGCCGATGCCGCTTTGGCCCGCCAGCGCCGCGTGCTGCGCGCAGCTCCCGGCATCGGGCCGGTCGCCGCTTCGGTGCTGCTGGCCAGCCTGCCCGAACTCGGCCGCGTCAGCCGCCGGGCGATCGCCGCCCTGGCGGGGCTTGCCCCCATTGCCCGGGACTCCGGCCTGCTGCGCGGCAGACGCTGCGTCCAGGGTGGCCGCAAGCGCGTGCGCGACGCCCTCTACATGGCGGCGCTCGCCGCCGTGCGAACAACGCCGTGGAAGGCCCTCTTCGCCACCATGACGACCGCCGGCAAACCAGCAAAGCTCAGCCTGATCGCCATCGCCCGCAAGCTCCTCGTCACGCTCAACGTGGCAATCCGAACCGGAGAATATCAGCCGCGCCCAGCCACCCCTTGACGCATACTCACACAGTTGCTCGGGCTTGACCCGAGGACCCATGCCAGATCGTTGACGCTGCCGGCCACCCCTCCGATCTGCATCTCAGCCGCATCGTTGGCCGCGTTTGCGCACCCGCTGCGCACCCGCCCCCGCCCCACGCCTTGCAAAACCGGCTTGCCTTGCCGAAATCGGGCGCACGGGGTAGGGGATCGCCCGCAGGAAAGGGTGCATGTGAGCGCCCGTCAAACCGTTTGGACGCAGCGCATTCATGGCCGACAAGAAGAAGAAACCGTCGAGGGTCCAGGCACGGGTGCCGCGCGGCTTCGTCGATCGCGATGCCAGCGATCTGCGCGCCCAGGATGCCATGCTGACGAAGATCCGCCGGGTCTACGAGACCTACGGCTTCGAGCCGGTGGAGACGCCTGTGTTCGAATATACCGACGCGCTGGGCAAGTTCCTGCCGGATGCCGACCGGCCGAATGCCGGCGTGTTCTCGCTGCAGGACGACGACGAGGCGTGGATGAGCCTGCGCTACGATCTGACGGCGCCGCTCGCCCGCTATGTGGCGGAGAATTACGAGAGCCTGCCCAAGCCCTATCGTAGCTACCGCGCCGGCTACGTCTTCCGCAACGAGAAGCCGGGGCCGGGCCGCTTCCGCCAGTTCATGCAGTTCGACGCCGACATCGTCGGCGCGCCGAACGTGTCGGCCGATGCCGAGATGGCGATGATGATGGCCGACACGATGGAGGCGCTGGGCATTCCACGCGGCCAGTATGTCATCCGCGTCAACAACCGGAAGGTGCTCGACGGCGTGCTGGAGGCGATCGGCCTCGGCGGCGAAGAGAATGCCGGCCGCCGCCTGACGGTGCTGCGGGCGATCGACAAGCTGGACAAGTTCGGCCCCGAGGGCGTCAAGCTGCTGCTCGGCACGGGACGTTGGGACGGCGGCCAGGAAGGCGAGGGCGATTTCACGCCGGGCGCCGGGCTGGACGACGCGCAGACGAAGCGTCTTCTTTGGTTCGTAACTGTGGCATCTCGCGACTATGATGACCCGACAAAATCGAAAGAGATTGACCCCAAATTCGACTACCTCAAGGAAGACGGGAGCGGGGGAGCCGAAAAGTTGCTCACTACAGCAATTTTGGACAGTGACTACGGCACCAATGCGGGGGTGATAGAGGGCATAACCGAACTGATCGCGATTCGGGATTTGGCCATCGCTTCCGGCTATGGTGATGGCCGTATCATCCTCGATCCTTCATGTGTCCGCGGGCTCGAATACTATACCGGGCCGGTCTTCGAGGCCGAGCTGCTGTTCGACGTCACCAACGAGAAGGGCCAGAAGGTCCAGTTCGGCTCGGTCGGCGGCGGCGGGCGCTATGACGGGCTGGTGTCGCGCTTCATGAGCCAGCCGGTGCCGGCGACGGGCTTTTCCGTCGGCGTCTCCCGCCTGATGACGGCGCTGAAGAATCTCGGTCGCCTCGACGCTGCCGAGCGGACCGGGCCGGTGGTGGTCACCGTGATGGACCGCGGCCGCATGGCTGACTACCAGGCCATGGCGACGACGCTGCGCGCGGCGCTGAACACCGATGAGAACGGCAATCCGACGGCGACGCCGGTGCCGGTCGAGGTGTTCCAGGGCAACCCCAAGCAGTTCGGCAAGCAGCTACAATATGCCGACCGGCGCAATGCCCCGGTCGTCGTCATCCAGGGCGGCGACGAGAAGGCGGCCGGCAAGGTGCAGGTCAAGGATCTGGCGCTCGGCAAGGAACTATCCGCCGAGATCACCGACAATGCCGAATGGCGCGAGGCGCGGGCCGGGCAGGAAATGGTCGACGAGGCCGACATGGTCGCGGCGGTAAAGGCGATCCTGGCGCGTCAGAACGGCCGTTCTGGCGGCGATGCCGACAGCGGAGCCTGAGACCGTGAGCGCCGAGACACGCGCCGGAACGGGCGCGCCCTACGATGCCGAGCTCGGCGCGCTGTTCGCCGCCCGCGGCGCGGCGCGCGTCGACGTGCCGATCATCCAGCCGGCCGATCCCTATCTCGACACGGCCGGCGAGGCGCTGCGCCGGCGTATCTTCCTGACCCGCGGCGAGGCCGGCGAGACGCTGTGCCTGCGGCCCGACTTCACCATCCCCGTCTGCCGCGATCATGTCGGCCATGGTGCGACGCTGCCGCGGCGCTACAGCTATGTTGGGCTGGTGTTCCGCCAGCGGCCGACCGGGCCGGGCGAGTTCTACCAGGCCGGGATCGAGGATCTCGGCGAGGAAAACGCTGCGACCGCCGACGCGCGGGCGCTGGCCGATGCCCTGGCGGGGCTGGAGGCCTGCGGCCTCGAAGCCGGCGAGCTCGATCTCGTGCTCGGCGACCAGGGCCTGTTCGAGGCGTTCCTGCGGGCGCTCGGCCTGCCGGAAGGCTGGCAGCGCCGGCTGGTGCGCACCTTCGGCCATGACGATCAGTTGGAAGCGGCACTTGCCGCGCTGGCGCGTGGCGGCAGCGGCGCTCTGGACACCCTCGACCCGGAATTTGCCGAATTCGCCCGTCTTGGCGAGCAGGGTGCGCTGACCTTCAGGATCCGCGAACGCATGGAGGAGGCTGGTCTGCCGCCCCATTCCGGGCGTTCGCCGGGCGAGGTCGCGGCGCGGCTGATCGAGAAGGTGGCGATCGCCGAGGCGAAGCTCAGCGAGGGCTCGCTGCAGCTTCTGCGCCGGTTCCTGGCCATCGACGCACCCCTGTCGGAGGCCGGCACGGTCATCGGCGATCTCGCTGGTGCGGCCGGGCTCGATCTCGGCCGGGCGCTGACGTTTTTCGAGACCCGCAACCTCGCGCTGCGGGCGGCCGGCGTCGATCTCGCCGCGGTGCGCTATCGCGCCGCCTTCGGCCGGCCGATCGACTATTACACCGGCCTCGTCTTCGAGGCCCGCCGCAAGGGTTCGGACGAGCCGCTGGCAGGTGGCGGGCGCTATGACCGGCTGTTGAGCATTCTGGGCGCCGAGCGGCCGGTGCCGGCCGTCGGCTTCTCGCTCTGGCTCGACCGCATCGCCAGCCGGACGGGAGACGCGACATGACACTCACTCTCGCGATTCCGTCCAAGGGGCGGTTGAAGGACAAGGCCGTCGCGGCGCTGGCCGGGGCCGGCATCCATGTGGCGTCCGCCGAGGATTCGCGCAGCTACCGCACCAGCGTCACCGGGGCACCGGGACTGGAAGTGCTGCTGCTGTCGGCCTCGGAGATCGCCCGCGAACTGCGCGACGGGGCGATCGATTTCGGCATCACCGGCGAAGATCTGATCCGCGAGACCATCGCCGAGCCTGAACAGGTGGTGGAAACGGTGTCGCGTCTCGGCTTCGGTCATGCCGACGTCGTCGTGGCCGTACCCGATGCCTGGGTCGACGTGGAGACGATGGAAGACCTGAACGACGTGGCCGGGGGCTATCGCGCCCGCCACGGGCGCCGACTGCGAGTAGCGACGAAGTATTGGCGGCTGACCCAGAGCTTCTTCACGCGGCGCAACGGCATCCAGAGCTACCGCATTGTCGAAAGCCTCGGCGCAACCGAAGGCACGCCCGCCGCGGGCTCGGCGGATGTCATCGTCGACATCACCTCGACCGGCTCCACCCTGACGGCGAACCATCTCAAGATCCTGTCCGACGGGGTGATTTTACGGTCGCAGGCCTGCCTCATCCGCTCGCTGGTCGCGCGCGATCGGCAGGATGTGGCGGAAGCGGACGCCCTCGCCGCGCGGTTCGGTTCGGCGCCGGACTGAGATCAGCCCGGCGGCACCGCCGCACCGCCGCACCGGCTGGCGCGGCGAAATTGTTCTGATCAATACTATCCGGGTCTGTGACCGCCCGTTGCCTGCAGGCATTCGACGAAGAGATCGAGAACATATTTCCGGTCAGGACTGTTGCGTCTGTTGTCTGCCTCTGAACGGATGACCTTTTCCATCAACATCCAGGCGACGTATTCCCGGCTGATCTCGCCGGAATGGATACTTACGTGGTCTGTCATGTTCACCCCATCAAGCATGCTGACTACCGTCTTGTGTCGAACTCCCCCGCCGCTCGATGGTATAAGAAGAAAATTCGATAAGGCAACAGAATTAACGTAAAGTCATGCCAGCTCGCCCGCCGTCGATTGGAACGCGGTTCGGGGGCGTGCGCACGAAAAGGCCGCCCCGGCGCGACGGCGACCGGAGCGGCTGAGGCATTGTTCGGACCTTCTGGTTCGTCAGGCGTAGCGGCTTTCGCGCTTCGGCTTGTCGACGGCCAGCGCTCCGGCACCGGCGCCGGCAAGGGCGAGGAAGCCGCCGGCGAGGGCGATGTTCTTAAGCAGCGCGGTCTGGTCGTCGATATGGGCAAGAAGGCCGGTGGCGATGCAGAAGGCGGCCAGCGCGATGGCCACGGCCCGCGTCTGGAAACCGACCAGCACCGCGACGCCGGCCAGAAGCTCGAAGGCGCCGACGACATAGGCCATCACGAGCGGAGCGGGCACGCCGAGGCTGGACAAATAGCCCGAGAAGCCGGCGGCCCCCGCGAGCTTGCCGAAGCCCGATACGATGAAAATGATCGACAGGAGAACCCTGCCGAGAAGGATGAGATTGGCGTTCATGGCGATGTCTCCTGGGCGGCGTCATTGCGGTGAATGATGTTCCGCAGCGCCTTTGTCGGTTGAACCGATGCACAGGTAAACTCCCGCGCGGGAACTTGCATCCCGGCCCGGCGCCGACAATTCGTCAACCGAAAACGATACAATCGCAGTTCTGGTGGCGACGACCGATAGGCGGGCATCGATCGTCGCCGTCTGTCAGGTGGATCAGCCCGGTGCGATCATCGTGCGCGGATCGACGATCCGATCGTAATCCGCCTCGGAGACGAGGCCGCTCGCAACGGCTTCCTCGCGCAGGGTCGTGCCGTTCTGATGCGCGGTCTTGGCGATCTTGGCGGCGGCATCGTAGCCGATGGTCGGCGCCAGCGCGGTCACCAGCATCAGCGACTGCTCCATCAGGCTCTGGATGCGCTCCTCGTTCGCCTCGATGCCGTCGACGCAATGTTCGGCGAAGCTGACCATGGAATCGGCCAGAAGCCGAATCGAGGACAGGACGGCATTGGCGATGACGGGCTTGAAGACGTTCAGCTCGAAATGGCCCTGCGAGGCGGCCACCGTCACGGTGGTGTCGTGGCCGAAGATCTCGGTGGCGACCATGGTGATGGCCTCGGCCTGGGTCGGGTTGACCTTGCCCGGCATGATCGACGAGCCGGGCTCGTTGGCCGGCAGGTTGAGTTCGCCGAGGCCGGAGCGCGGGCCGGAGCCGAGGAAGCGGATGTCGTTGGCGATTTTCATCAGGTCGGCGGCGAGCGAGTTGAGCGCGCCGTGGAAGAAGGTCAGCGCGCCGTGCGAGGCCAGCGCCTCGAACTTGTTGGTCGCGGTGCGGAACGCCTCGCCGGTGAGCTTGGCAACCTCGGCGGCGACCGCCGTATCGAAGCCCTCGGGTGCGTTGAGGCCGGTGCCGACGGCGGTGCCGCCCTGGGCCAGCGCCAGGACACCGTCGAGAGCGTCGGCGATGCGCTTCTTGGAGAGTTCCAGCGCCGCGGCGTAGCCGGAGAATTCCTGGCCGAGCGTCACCGGGGTGGCGTCCTGGGTATGGGTGCGGCCGATCTTGATGATCGCCGCATATTGCTTCGCCTTGGCGTCCAGCGAGCCGTGCAGTCGGTCGAGGGCCGGCAGCAGCAGGCGCCGGGTCTCCAGCACCGTGGCGACATGCATGGCCGTCGGGAAGACGTCGTTGGACGACTGGCTCATGTTGACGTGGTCGTTGGGATGAACCGGCTTTTTGCTGCCCATGGTGCCGCCGAGCATCTCGATCGCCCGGTTCGAGATGACCTCGTTGACATTCATGTTGGTCTGGGTGCCCGAGCCGGTCTGCCAGACGACGAGGGGGAAGTGGTCGTCGAGCTTGCCGGCGACGATCTCGTCGGCGGCGCTCTCGATGGCGTCGGCGATCTGGCCGTCGAGGCGGCCCATCGAGGTGTTCACCCGGGCGACGGCCTTCTTGACGAGGGCGAGGGCGTGGATCAGCGGCAGCGGCTGGCGGTCGCCGCCGATGCGGAAATTGTTGCGCGACCGTTCGGTCTGGGCGCCCCAGTAGCGGTCGGCCTCGACTTCGATGGCGCCGATGGAATCGGTTTCGGTACGGGTGCTCATCTTCTGCCCTTCGCAGCTCGTGTACAGGTCGGGCATGGCTTACCGGGCGCGCCGCCGGATCGGAAGGGGCGGGCGCAGGGTAAAATCGGTTTAGGCCGGCGGCGAAGCCCCAAACGAAAACAGGCGGGCCCCGGGGGACCCGCCTGCAAGGTATCGTCATGGATGGTGGCCGGTCAGCCGGTCGGGCAATGGGCCCCGGTCGCGGCCCAGGCTTCGTAGAGCGCGCCGAACTGCTCCTGCGTGCCCGGCACCTTCTCGCGGCCCTGGCCCGGATTCCAGCCCCAGCCGACCAGATCGTCTGCGGCCATATGCTCGACGAGCTCGGCCAGGGTCTTGCCGCCATTGCGGTCCTGATCCTTGATCTGCACGCAGATCTCGGCCAGCGAACGGCCTTCCCAGGCCATCTCGATCGGCGCCACATGCCAGTTCGGATTGCCGGGGATCGAGCGGATACCCTCGGCCTGCGCCACCACCTCGACATTCTCGGGGCCATGGCACGTGTTACACATCATGCCGGGGGCGCCGAAATTGGAATCGCCGCGCACGACGGGTGGCTGGTGCTCGCGCATCTCCATGCCCTGGAGCGGCGAATTGCCCGCCGGATGGCAGTTCACGCAGCGCGGATGCAGCAGCACCTTGCCGGTTTCCTCGAAGATGGCGATCGAGCGCTGGGTCTCGTCGGCGATCCCGTCGAAGGCCGAGACCGGCTTCAGGGTCCGCTCGGGATCGGCCTGCGGCGCGACGGCGGGCGTCGAGGGTTCGGGCGCCGCGGGCGCGCGTTCCTGCGCACCTGCCGGGCTCATGACGAGGCCGGCGGCGAGCAGGATGCCGGCGAAGCGGCCGGCCAGGGATGTCATTGACGTCACAGATGCTGTCCTGTCGTTCACGAGACGAGATTGCCGGCGATCGGCAGGCGGCGCACCGGCTGGCCGGTCAGGCGACGCCAGGCGTTGGCGACGGCCGGTCCGATCGGCGGAGTTCCGGGTTCGCCGACACCCGTCGGCGGCTCGTTGGAAGGGATGATGGCGACCTCGACCTCGGGCATCTCGTTGATGCGCAGCGAGCGATAGTCGTGGAAGTTGGACTGGACGACGCGGCCGCCGTCGCCGAGCGTGATCTGATCGTAGAGGATCGCGCCGAGGCCGTAGCCGATGCCGCCCTCCATCTGGGCCCGGATGATGTTCGGATTGACCGCAACGCCGCAATCGACCGCGCACCAGACCTTGTGGACCTTCGGAGCGCCGTCCTCGCCGATGGAGACCTCGGCGATCTCCGCGACATAGGTGTTGAAGCTCTTGTGGACGGCGACGCCGCGCTGGCGGCCTTCCGGCGCGGGCGTACCCCAGTCGGCGATCTCGGCGACCTTCTTCAGGACGGCCGTGTGACGCGGATGTTCGCCGAGCAGCGCCAGGCGCCCCTCGAGGGGATCCTTGCCGGCCTTTTCCAGCATCTCGTCGAGAAAGGTCTCGACGGCGAAGGCGGTGTGGGTGTGGCCCACCGAACGCCACCACAGGATCGGCACCGGCAGCTCGGTCTGATGAGCGTAGACCCGGCGATTGGGGATCGCATAGGGCAGGTCCGAGGCGCCCTCGACCGTCGTCTCGTCGAGCTCGGTCTTGTTCATGATCGACTGGCCGGCGATCTTGTGGTCCCAGGCGACGATGTTGCCTTCGGAGTCGATGGCGCCCTTGATCGCGTGGACGTAGATCGGGCGGTAGAAGCCGCCGCGAATGTCGTCCTCACGGGTCCACATGTGCTTGATCGGGCGGTCCATGCCGGACGCCTTGAAGGCGGCGGCGGCCTCGCGCATGTAGGGCGAGCCGAACTGGGCCCGGCGGCCGAAGCTGCCGCCGGCGAGCTGCATGTTCACCCGCACCTTCGACGCGTCGACGCCGCAGACCTCGGCGATCGCGGCCTTGTCCTGGCCGGGGAACTGCGAGCCGTTGTAGCAGTCGATCGAGCCGTCTTCCTGCTTGATCAGCACCGCGTCGAGCGGCTCCATCGGGGCATGGGCGAGGAAGGGGAAGACGAGGTCGGAGTGCATCGTGGTGATGCCGTTCGCCGAGGAGGCGCCGTCGACGTCGCCCTCATTCGCCGCCTCGAGCCCTTCGCCGGAGAACAGCGCGCGGTAATCCTCGTAGATCTCCTCGCTGGAGCGGGACTCGGCGGTTGTGAGGTCCCAGACGATCTTCAGCGCATCGCGCGCCTTCAGGGCGGCATAGGTGTTCTCGGCATAGACCGCGATGCCCTGCGGGATCTGCTGGATGTCGACGACGTCGGGGATCTGGCGGGCCGCCGTATCGTCGAAGCTCTGCACCGTGGCGCCGAAATGCGCCGGATGCGCGACCATGGCGATCATCATGTTGTCGGCGAGGACGTCGAGGGTGAAGACTGCCTTGCCGTTGGTCTTTTCCGGCGTGTCGAGCTTCGGCCGGTCGGTGCCGATCAGGACGAAGTCCTTCGGGTCCTTGAGCGCGGGATCGGACGGCGCATCCATGGTCGCGGCCTTGTCGGCGAGTTCGCCGAAGCCGGACTCCTTGCCGGAGGCCGCATGGGCGATGCGCCCCTTGGAGACGGTGATCTCCTCGGCGGGAACGCCCCATTCCTCGGCCGCCGCGGCGACCAGCATGGCCCGGGCCGTGGCGCCGGCCTTGCGCATCTGCTCGTAGGAATTGGCGATCGACGTCGAGCCGCCGGTGCCCTGCAGGCCGAAGGCGAGGTTCTTGTAGGTCTCGTCCGCAGGCGCCGCGGCGGCGCGCATCTGGCTCCAGTCGGCGTCGAGTTCCTCGGCGACCAGCGTCGTCAGGCCCGTATAGGGACCCTGGCCGAACTCGATATGCTTCGACAGGACCGTGACCGTGCTGTCCGGGGCGATGCGCACGAAGGCGTTGAACTCGCTGGCCGGGCCGGCGGGACCGGCCGGCGCGCCCTGGATCAGGGCAGCGGCGGCCTTCGTCCGCGAGGCCAGCGCCACGCCGATGACGAGACCGGTGCCGATCAGGAAGTTGCGGCGGGTCGGGTTGATGGTCTGAATACCCATGGGATCAGCCCTCCAGCGTGTCGGAGGCGTCATGGATCGCCTGGCGGATGCGTTGATAGGTGGCACAGCGGCAGATGTTGCCGGCCATGGCGTTATCGATGTCTTCGTCGCTCGGCGTCGGATTGAACTGCAGCAGCGAGACGGCCGACATGATCTGGCCGGACTGGCAATAGCCGCATTGCGGCACGTCGATTGCGGTCCAGGCCGCCTGCACAGCCTCGGCTTCAGCGCCCTCGACGCCCTCGATGGTGGTGACGCTGGAGCCGTCGACGGTGGAGATCGGCGTGATGCAGGAGCGCCGCGTCATGCCGTCGAGATGCACGGTGCAGGCGCCGCACTGGGCGATGCCGCAGCCATATTTGGTGCCGGTCAGGCGCTCGGCGTCACGGATGACCCAGAGCAGGGGCGTGTCGGGATCGCCGTCGAACGTCTTCTGTTCGCCGTTGAGCGTGAAACTGATCAAGGGAAGCCTCCTTCAGGGCGGCCGGTCAGGCAGGTGCCGCCAAGCGGCTCCGTCATGATTTGGATTGATTCCAAAATAGCCGAACAGCAGGAAACGGCAACCTCATTCGGGTGGCCACGGCGTCTTCGCAGGGAAGACGAACACCATGGATGCTGCAGCGCACATCGTGCGTTCCGCCGATGGCGTCGCATGCGGGCGGCAGACAGGCAGGCCGCACGAAAAAGGCCGCCCCGATCCGGGACGGCCTTCGTTCAATCACTGGGGGTGAGGGGGCTCAGCTGGTCTGGTCTTCGACGGCGTCCTTGACCTTGCCGTAGTTCTTCTGGGTCTTGCCTTCGATTTCGTCGGCTGCGCCCTCGGCCTTCATGCGGTCATTGCCCGACAGATCGCCGGCAGCCTGCTTCAGCTTGCCGCCTGCTTCCTTCGCCGCGCCCTTGATCTCGTTCTTGTCAACCATGAGGACATCCTTTGCTTCGTTGCCGGCAGTGTCTGCCAAGCTTCGGTACCTCAACGGTTTTCTCGATCGGTGGTTCCGGATTGCGTCGCACCGACCGGACGCGTCAGCGCAGCAGCCCGACGATTTGGGTGATCGCCAGACCGCAGACGAGGAGACCGACCGTGCGCAGCAGCGCCGTTTCGGAAATCCGCCGCACGATCGTGCCGGCGAAGGGCGCTGCGGCGACGCCGCCGACGATCAGGCCGAGGATGGCGAGACCGTGGGTGGTCAGATCGCCGGCCTCCTCCCAATGCCCGGTGACGAGGGCGAAGACGAAGGTCAGCGAGACCGAAAGCGTGACGAGGAACTCGGCCGTGTTGACGGTGCCGATGACGTAGCGCGGCTGGCCGCCGGCGCCGAGCAGGCCGGAGGTGACGATCGGTCCCCAGCCGCCGCCGCCGACCGCGTCGAGGAAGCCGCCGCAGGCGGCCAGCGGCATGGAGGTCGCGGGCGAGACCGGCTTGCTGGGAATCTTCCGGAACGAGCGCACGAGGAGATAGACGCCGATCACGGCCAGATAAGCGCCGACATAGGGGCGCAGGACGCTGCCGGAGATGCTGGTGAGGACATAGGTGCCGAGAACGCCGCCGAGGATGCCGAGGGGCACGAGGCGCCAGAACAGCTTCCAGTCGACATTGCGGTTGACGAGATGGGCGGTGCCCGACGCTGCCGTGGTGAACAGCTCGGCCGTGTGGACCGAGGCCGAGGCGGCGGCGGGTGCCACGCCGAAGGACAGGAGCACGGTGGAGGAGACGACGCCGTAGGCCATACCGAGCGCGCCATCGACGAGCTGGGCAAGGAAGCCGACGGCGAGAAACAGGAAGAAGTCGCTCATGGAAGACCCGGTGGTTGGAGACCGGATCAGGCTATCTTATTCCTACGAGCTGGATAGGAATATAAGTTCCACCATGGCGCCAACGCGCGCACGTGCTGTGCGTATTTCGCCGCGTCATGAGATCGGACATCTTCAACGCGGGTGGCGATCGGTATGATCGCAGATGTCGGGACCGGCGACAGCGCAGCCCGGCCTAGGCGCGATCGCCGGTCCCGTCGTCTTCGCCGAAATGCCGGCCTTCCAGAATCGCGGCGGTGGCGTCGCGCACGGCCAGAAGCGCGGTGCGGGTCTCGCAGCTCTCCACGTCGCGGCAATCCTCGCAGCGGCGATAGGCGGTGCGCGAGGCACAGGGGGCCAGCGCCAGCGGACCGTCCACGACGCGCAGGACATCGGCGAAGCTGATCTGTTCGCCGGGCCGTGCCAGGCGATAGCCGCCACGCGCACCCCGCAGGCTGACGAGGAGGCCGGCCTGCTTCAGTTCGGCCAGGATCGCTTCGAGGAACTTGCGCGGGATCTGCTCCTCGACCGCGATGACGGCGGCCGATACGGGCGCGGCCCGCGGCGCGATGTTTCTCAGGGAGCGGATGGCGTAGCGGGCGCGCTGCGAGATCATGGAACGTCTATGGCAAGGCGGGCGCGGCTGGGCAACCCGGCGCGGCCCGGGGGAAGACAAGGGCAGGGCGCACGAAAAAGGGGCCCGGCGATGCCGAGCCCCTCGATAGTCCGGATGGATGTCCGGCCGGTTCGGACTTCTTAGAAGTCCATACCGCCCATGCCACCCATGCCGCCCATGCCACCCGGCATGCCACCGCCGCCGCCGGCCGACTCCTTCTTCGGAGCCTCCGAGATCATGGCTTCGGTGGTGACCAGCAGGCCGGCGACCGATGCCGCGTCCTGGAGAGCCGAGCGAACGACCTTGACCGGATCGACGATGCCCATCTGGATCATGTCGCCGTACTCGCCCGTCGCGGCGTTGTAGCCGAAGGACAGGGACTCGTTCTCGAGGATCTTGCCCACGATGATCGAGCCTTCCGCACCGGCGTTCTGGACGATCTGACGGATCGGAGCCTGAAGCGCCTTGCGGACGATGGCGATGCCGGCGTCCTGGTCGGCATTGATGCCCTTGATGGTGACGGCGTTCGAAGCGCGCAGCAGCGCGACGCCACCACCGGCCACGATGCCTTCTTCGACAGCCGCACGGGTCGCGTTGAGGGCGTCGTCGACGCGGTCCTTCTTCTCCTTGACTTCGACTTCCGTCGCACCGCCGACGCGGATGACGGCGACGCCGCCTGCGAGCTTGGCGAGACGCTCCTGCAGCTTCTCGCGGTCGTAGTCCGAGGTGGTCTCCTCGATCTGACCCTTGATCTGGCCGACGCGGGCTTCGATCTGGGTCTTCTCACCGGCACCATCGACGATGGTGGTGTTTTCCTTGGTGATCGAGACCTTCTTGGCGCGGCCGAGCATGTCGAGGGTGACGTTCTCGAGCTTGATGCCGACGTCCTCGGAGATGACCGTACCGCCCGTCAGGACAGCGATGTCCTCGAGCATGGCCTTGCGGCGATCGCCGAAGCCCGGTGCCTTGACGGCCGCGATCTTCAGGCCGCCACGCAGCTTGTTGACGACCAGCGTGGCCAGGGCCTCGCCCTCGACGTCCTCGGCGATGATGAGGAGCGGCTTGGAGGACTGCACGACGGACTCGAGGACCGGCAGCAGCGCCTGGAGGTTGGAGAGCTTCTTCTCGTGCAGGAGGATGTAGCAATCCTCGAGCTCGGCGACCATCTTCTCCGGGTTGGTCACGAAGTACGGCGACAGGTAGCCGCGGTCGAACTGCATGCCTTCGACGACTTCGAGCTCGGTCTCGGCGGTCTTGGCTTCTTCGACGGTGATGACACCCTCGTTGCCGACCTTCTGCATGGCCGAGGCGATCATCTCGCCGATTTCCTTCTCGCCATTGGCGGAGATGGTGCCGACCTGGGCGACTTCGTCCGAGGTGTCGATCGAGCGGGCGGCAACGCCGAGCGCCTCGACGACCTTCAGGACGGCCGCGTCGATGCCGCGCTTGACGTCCATCGGGTTCATGCCGGCGGCAACAGCCTTGGCACCCTCGCGGACGATCGCCTGGGCGAGAACCGTCGCGGTGGTCGTGCCGTCACCGGCCTTGTCGTTGGTCTTCGAGGCCACTTCGCGCACCATCTGGGCGCCCATGTTCTCGAACTTGTCCTCGAGCTCGATCTCCTTGGCGACCGAGACACCGTCCTTGGTGATGCGCGGAGCGCCGAAGGACTTGTCGATGACGACGTTACGGCCCTTCGGGCCGAGGGTCACCTTGACTGCGTCGGCAAGAATGTCGACGCCACGCAGCATGCGCTCACGTGCGTCGCGGCCGAACTTTACTTCTTTAGCTGCCATGTTCGTATTCTCCCGGGCGCGCCATCTGATCAGGCCGCGCCGCTTCGAAGTTTCGTGGAATTACGGAAATCGCAGGCGCCTGATCAGGCGACGACGCCCATGATGTCGGATTCCTTCATGATCAGAAGGTCTTCGCCGTTCAGCTTGACCTCGGTGCCCGACCACTTGCCGAAGAGGACGCGATCGCCCGCCTTGACGTCGAGCGGAACAACCTTGCCCGACTCGTCACGTGCACCGGAACCAACGGCGATGATCTCGCCTTCCTGCGGCTTCTCCTTGGCGGTGTCCGGAATGATGATGCCGCCAGCCGTCTTGGCTTCGGATTCCACCCGACGGACCACGACGCGGTCGTGCAGAGGACGGAAATTCACAGCTGCCATGTTCGTTGAACCCTTCGTTGACGGATATGGCCGGACCCGCTTTTCGGCATCCGGCGTGAACATTTGGCACTCACTCGGGGCGAGTGCTAACGACGATGGAGATAGTGTCGCAGGAGGCGCGGTGTCAAGCGGTCGGCGCATCGCGTCATCGAAGTTTCGTTAATCGCCGTCCGGGATCTGGCCGCCGTCACGACAGGGGTTGACGCGGCAGAGAAGGCGCTTGCGACAGCGCTTCGCCTTGACCGGTCGGCAGGCCGCCTCTATCGCCACCGGACAGGCAATGGCAGCGTGGGCACCGATGGAAACTTCTCTCTCCGACACCGGCCGTGGGACGGATGCCGTCCGGCAGCCGCAGGACGTCCGGCCGATCACCGCGCTGGCCGAGATCGCCGGTGACTACGACGTGATCTTCTGCGACGTCTGGGGTGTCGTCCACAACGGCGTCGTCAAGCATCCGGCCGCCGAGGCGGCGCTGACGGCGGCACGCCAGCGCGGCGTCAAGGTGGTGCTTTTGACCAACTCGCCGCGCCCGTCGGCAGGGGTCGTCGCGCAGCTCGGCACGATGGATTTCTCCCACGATGCCTATGACGCCATCGTCACTTCGGGTGACGCCACGCGCGCGCTGATCGCCGATGTCGCAGGACCGGTCTTCCATATCGGTCCTGAGCGCGACCATGACCTGTTCGCCGGCATCGACGTCGATCTGGTCGGCGAGGCCGACGCCAGGGCGGTGATCGTCACCGGCCTCTACGACGACGAGGTCGAGACGCCGGCGGATTATGCCGAGATGCTGGCCCGGCTGCAGGCGCTCGACCTGCCGATGATCTGCGCCAATCCGGACATCGTCGTGCATCGCGGCGAACGGCTGATTCCGTGTTCCGGGGCACTGGCGCGCGACTACGGCCAGATCGGCGGCACGGTGCGTCTCGCCGGCAAGCCGCATCGGCCGATCTACGACGTTGCGTCGCGCGTCCTCGATCTCGGGTCCTCGTCGCGGGTTCTGGCGATCGGCGACGGGCTGATGACCGACGTGAAGGGCGCCAATGATTTCGGCGCCGACGCGCTGCTGATCACCGACGGCATCCATGGCGAGGAACTGGCGTCGGCGGATTCGGCGACGCAGACCGTCACCGCCGTCCTGTCGGAACGCGGCCTGACGGCGCGCTACTTCATGGCTGCCCTGACATGATGCCAGACGCGATCGCGCGTCTCGGCTCGGTCGCGGACGTGCCGGCGGATCTGCGCGGCGCCGTCGTGGCGGTGGGCAATTTCGACGGCGTGCATCGCGGCCATCAAACCGTCCTGGGAGAGGCCCGGACCATCGCAGCGGCCGCGGGGCGGCCGCTCGTCTGCCTGACCTTCGAGCCGCATCCGCGATCCGTGTTCCGGCCCGACCAGCCGGTGGCGCGGCTGACGCCGGCGCCGATGAAGGCGCGCCTTCTGGAGATGCTCGGCTTCGACGCGGTGGTCGAACAGGGGTTTACCCGGGAGTTTGCCGGTCTCGCACCGAAAGCCTTCGTCGAGACCGTACTGGTGGAAGCGATGGGCGCCCATCACGTGGTTGCCGGCTTCGACTTCCATTACGGCGCCAAGCGTGGCGGCACGCCCGAGACGCTGGCCGAGGCCGGCCGGATGCATGGCTTCGGCGCCACCCTGGTGCCGGCCTTCGTCGACGAAGGTGGCGAGACGGTGTCGTCGAGCCGGATCCGCGACTGCCTCGGGGAGGGCGCCGTCACGGAAGCCGCGGGGCTGCTCGGCTACCGCTGGACGATTGCCGGCGAGGTGGTCGGCGGTGCGAAGCTCGGCCGCACGCTGGGCTATCCCACCGCCAACATGGTCATCGAGCCGGACAGCCTGTTGAAGCACGGCATCTACGCGGTGCGCCTGCGCCGTGCCGACAGCACGCTGCATGATGGCGTGGCGAGCTTCGGCCGCCGCCCGACCTTCGACAATGGCGCGGCGCTGTTCGAGACCTTCCTGTTCGACTTCTCCGGCGATCTCTATGGCGAGACCGTTTCGGTGTCGCTGTTCGGCTTCCTGCGCGGCGAGGAGCGCTTCGACGGCGCCGAGGCGCTGATCGCCCAGATGGACGGCGACGCGGACGAAGCCCGGGCGATGCTCGCCGGCGTCGCGCCGCTCGGCGACCTCGACCGCCGGATGGCGTTCTGAGCCTTCACCCGGGGGCGGCGACGCCAGCCCTGCGGCGGGGCGTTCTTTCCATCCGGGCGCGGAGTTGCTAAAGCCACGCCATGTTGGATCCACGCGCAATACTCCGTCCGGGCCGAATTAGTCGCCCGGCCTTCTGACCGGCCAGGCCGGAGAAGGTCCGGGTTGCCGGCCATTTGCGCCACCACGCCTCCTTTTCTCGCGCCGCCGTCACGACCGCGGCAGACGACATGGCTGAATTCATGAGCGACACCAAGAACGACACTGCGGCCGGTTCCGCCACCGGGATCGACTACGCCAAGACGCTGTTCCTGCCCGAAACGCCGTTCCCCATGCGCGCCGGTCTGCCCAAGGCCGAGCCCGAATGGATCGGCAAGTGGGACGCGATGGACCTCTACGGCACCCTGCGCCGGGAATCGGCCGGCCGGCCGAAATACGTGCTGCATGACGGGCCGCCCTACGCCAACGGCAACCTCCATATCGGCCACGCCCTGAACAAGGTGCTGAAGGACGTCATCACGCGCTCGTTCCAGATGCGCGGCTACGACGCCAATTACGTGCCGGGCTGGGACTGCCACGGCCTGCCGATCGAATGGAAGATCGAGGAGCAGTACCGGGCCAAGGGCAAGAACAAGGACGAGGTGCCAGTCAACGAGTTCCGCAAGGAATGCCGCGACTTCGCCGCCCATTGGGTGGGCGAGCAGACCGAGGAGTTCCGCCGCCTCGGCGTGGAGGGCGACTTCAAGGACCCGTATCTGACCATGGCCTACGGAGCGGAGTCGGTGATCGCCGGCGAGCTGCTGAAATTCGCCATGTCGGGCCAGCTCTATCGCGGCTCCAAGCCGATCATGTGGTCGGTGGTGGAAAAGACCGCCCTGGCAGAGGCAGAGGTCGAGTATCACGACCACGAGTCCGACACGATCTGGGTGAAGTTTCCTATCGCAAGTCTCGGTACACCAGTAGCAGACGATCTCGCTAGGGACCTTCGAGGCGCTTCAGTAGTTATTTGGACCACTACGCCTTGGACAATTCCGGGCAATCGCGCGATCGCATACTCAGAATCCATAAAGTACGGATTGTATGAAGTAATCTCGGCGGAGAACGATTTCGGCCCTTCGGTTGGAGAGAAATTTGTCTTAGCCGAATCACTGGCTTCCGAAGTCATGTCGAAGGCAAAATTGGGCTATAGGTGTCTGGCGCGTCTTTCGTCGAATACGATGAAGTGGATGATCTGCGAGCATCCACTCGCGCGTAAGATTCAAGGTTACCCTGCAGCAATCCCGCTTTTGGTGGGGGATCATGTCACAGACGACGCAGGCACCGGCTTCGTTCATACTGCGCCCGGTCATGGTCGTGAAGACTTCGAGCTTTGGGAAAATGTTTGGCGCGAATTCAAACCGCAGCTCGCAGCTCGGAATATTTCTCGTTGGATCCCCTTCACCGTTGATGATGACGGATTCTACACTAGGGATGTGCCGGGTTTCGGGCCGGACGCGGAAGGCGGAGCCGCGCGGGTCATCGACGACAAGGGCAAGAAGGGCGACGCCAACAAGCGGATCATCGCCGCGCTGATCGAGGCCGGAAATCTGCTCGCCCGCGGCCGGCTAAAGCATTCCTATCCGCATAGCTGGCGGTCCAAGAAGCCGGTGATCTTCCGCAACACGCCGCAATGGTTCGTCCATATGGACCAGGACCTCGGCGGCTACGGCCTCGACGGTCAGTCGGCGGGTACCGAGGACACGCTGCGCAACCGCGCGCTCGGCGCCATCGACGCGACGCGCTTCGTGCCGGCGTCCGGCCAGAACCGGCTGCGCGGCATGATCGCCGACCGTCCGGACTGGGTTCTCTCCCGGCAAAGGGCCTGGGGCGTGCCGATCTGCGTCTTCGCCGACGAGAATGGCGAGGTGCTGAAGGACGAGGCGGTCAACGCCCGCATCCTCGAAGCCTTCGCGGCCGAGGGCGCCGACGCCTGGTTCGCCGACGGCGCCAAGGAGCGCTTCCTCGGCAACGAGCACGATGCCGGCAAGTGGACCATGGTCCGCGACATCCTCGACGTGTGGTTCGATTCCGGCTCCACCCACGCCTTCTGCCTGGAGAAGCGGCCCGACCTGAAATGGCCGGCCGATCTCTATCTGGAAGGCTCGGACCAGCATCGTGGCTGGTTCCATTCCTCGCTGCTGGAATCCTGCGGCACCCGCGGCCGGGCGCCCTACGACGCCGTCCTCACCCATGGCTTCGTCATGGACGAGGAGGGGCGCAAGATGTCGAAGTCGCTCGGCAACGTCGTCACCCCGCAGGAGGTCATCAAGCAGTCCGGCGCCGACATCCTGCGGCTCTGGGTGGTCAGCTCCGACTATTCGGAGGATCTGAGGCTCGGCAAGACGATCCTGCAGACCAACATCGACAGCTACCGCAAGCTGCGCAACACGCTGCGCTGGATGCTGGGCACGCTCTCCCACGACGAGGGCGAGACGGTGCCGCTGGCCGAGATGCCGGAGCTGGAGCGGCTGATGCTCAACCGGCTGGCCGAGATCGATGAGATCGTGCGCAAGGGCTACGATTCCTTCGACTTCAAGCGGATCAGCCGGACGCTGCTCGACTTCGTGGTGGTGGAGCTGTCGGCCTTCTATTTCGACATCCGCAAGGACGCGCTCTATTGCGATCCGCTGTCCTCGACGCGCCGCAAGGCCTCGCTTCAGGTGGTCCGCATCCTGTTCGACCATCTGGTGACCTGGATGGCGCCGATGCTGCCCTTCACCATGGAGGAGGCATGGCTGTCGCGTTATCCGGAGGCCAAGTCCGTGCATCTGGAAAGCTTCCGCGACGTCGATCCGGCCTGGCGCGACGGCGACCTGGCCGCCCGCTGGCAGAAGCTGCGCCGGGTGCGCCGCGTCGTCATGGGCGCGCTGGAGGAAAAGCGTCGCGAGAAGGTGATCGGCTCGTCGCTGGAAGCCGCGCCGGTGGTCCATGTCGAGGATACCGAATTGCGGGCAGAGGCGGCCTCGGTCGACTTCGCCGAGATCGCCATCACCTCGGGTCTCGTGATCTCGGCCGAACCGGCCCCGGCGGATGCCTTCCGTCTGGCAGACACGCCGGGCGTCGCGGTCGTCTTCCGCAAGGCGGAGGGCACCAAATGCGCCCGCTCGTGGAAGATCACCGGCGATGTCGGCTCGGATCCGGCCTTCCCGGACGTGTCGGCGCGCGATGCGGCGGCGCTGCACGAGCTGAAGGCGGCGCGGCGGCTGACGGCAGCCTGAGCGGCGGGTCAATCAAGGCGTGCGGCGCCCCCGGCGGTGGCCGCACGCTTGCAGAACCCATTGCAGCAGCCTAGAACTGCGCCCGGAATTCGCCAGATTTCCGTGACATGCGCAGGGTCCGCCCGACCGGTCGCATGCCGGTATGGGGGGCGGAAATGATCGGCTAGGGGGCCGTACCGGATGACATCGAAGACAGTCCGCAATGCGCTTCGTGCTACGGCGATCGGAGCGGCCAGCCTGGCGCTGACCGGCTGTCTGGGACCGACCTACGGCACCGGCAAGTCGCAGGGCGAGACGTTGTTCGACGATCTCAACAATGTTGTCAGCCTCGGCGGCGACAACAAGAGCGCCGAGATCGCCTATGCGCCGCGCCCCGAGCTGGTGAAGCCCGAGAACACCGGTGTGCTGCCGGCGCCGCAGACGGCGCGCAACACGACCGGTGATCCGAACTGGCCGGAATCGCCGGAACAGCGCAGCGCCCGCCTGCAGGCCGCCGCCTATCAGGGCGACGGGCCGATCCCGGCCGATGTCGCGACCGCCCGCAAGGAGGGCGTGACGCAGGCCTATCTCGATCGCACCAGCAGCGACGGCTTCGATTTCGGCAAGAACAACGACGACGCGCCCTTGTTGACGCCGCAGCAGCTGCGCAGTCGCGGCGAACTCGTGCGCGCACGTCTGAAGGAGCGCGCACAGGGCAGCCCGGTGCAGCGCAAATATCTGAGCGAGCCGCCGGTCGCCTATCGCCAGCCCGCGGCCAGCGCCCCGGTGGGCGATCCGGGCGTCGACGAGAGCGTCAAGGAGCGGCGCCTGCGCGGCAGTGGCGAGGGCCTGGGCTCGAAGATCCGCGACCTCCTGCCGTTCTGATCACGCCCGTTTGCGGGGCGGTTCGCCCTCAAGACAGGCGTATGCGGTGCCGCCGGTGGGCGGACGCGGTCAGGATCGCCGCGCCTGGAAGAAACCGCGGAGAAGCTCGGCGCTTTCGCGGGCCGCGATGTCGGAATAGACCTCGGGCGCGTGGTGGCAGGTGGGCTGGCTGAAGAAGCGTGGCCCGGCATCGACGCCGCCGCCCTTGGGATCGGCCGCGCCGTAATAGAGCCGCCGGATGCGGGCAAAGGAGATCGCCGCCGCACACATGGCGCAGGGCTCCAGCGTCACGTAGAGATCGCAGTCCGGCAGACGCTCGGAACCGAGGCGGGCAGCCGCCGCGCGGATCGCGACGATCTCGGCATGGGCAGTGGGATCGTTGCGCTGGCGGGTCTCGTTGCCGCCGCGGGCGATGATTTCGTCGCCGCGCACGATGACCGCACCGACGGGCGTCTCGTTCCGCGCCGCGGCCAGCCGGGCTTCCTCGAGGGCGATGTCCATGAAGGTCGGGCGGGGCAGAGGCGGCTCCTTGGTCTGTCGATCCGGCCGCATGGCGCGGTCCGAATCCCGTTCCCCTTTGACGGGCGATGCTGTAGAGCCACCTGCTAATCCATTCGCGGGTCGGCGCAAGCGTTCCAGCTCCTCAGGGGCGAACCGCGCCACCGATCCTTTCACCATCTCGACGGTGGTGAGCCGGCGCGAGCGCCGGTCCGAGCAGATAGCCGCCGCATGAGAGGCAGTTGCATGAGCGATACGACGAACGGCGACGACGGAAAAGGTCGCGGACGCGGACCCGGTGGCAACCGGGGCGCAGGTGGCGGAGAGCGCGAGCGCGGCGATCGGCCGAAGCCGCGCGAGGGCGACAAGCCCTTCACGCCGAAGAGCCGTGGCATGTTCTCCCATGGCGGCGCGCGCGGCGACAAGGGCGAGGGGGCCAAGCCCCGCAGCTTCGGACGGCTGCAGCATGACGCACCGAAAGGCGATCGCACGGAGCGGTCCGGCGGCGAGCGCCGCCCGGTGCGCGACGACCGGCCGAAGCGGGCACCGCGCGACGATCGCGCGCCCCGCGCCGAGACCGAATCCGCCGTTGGCGAGATGCGGATCGCCAAGCGCCTGGCGCGCGCAGGCATCGCCTCGCGCCGCGATGCCGAAGGCATGATCGCCGACGGCCGGGTCAAGCTGAACGGCAAGGTCCTCGACACGCCGGCCGTCGTCGTCACGGCGTCCGACCGGATCGAGATCGACAATGCGCCGCTGCCGGCCATCGAGCGGACAAGGCTGTGGCTGTTCCACAAGGCCGCCGGCACGGTGACCACCAACCGCGACCCTGAGGGCCGGCCGACGATCTTCGACCGCCTGCCCAGCGACATGCCGCGAGTGCTCACAGTCGGACGCCTCGACATCAACACCGAGGGGCTGCTGCTCCTGACCAATGATGGCGGGCTCGCCCGGATCCTGGAGCTGCCGGCGACCGGCTGGCTGCGGCGCTACCGCGTGCGCGCCCATGGCGCGATCACCCAGGCGCGTCTCGACGAGCTGCGCCAGGGCATCGCCATCGACGGGGTCTTCTACGGCGCCATCGAGGCGACGATGGACCGCGAGCAGGGCTCCAATGTCTGGCTGACGCTCGGCCTGCGCGAAGGCAAGAACCGTGAGGTCAAGAAGGTGCTGGCGCATCTCGGCCTTGAGGTGAACCGGCTGATCCGCCTGTCCTTCGGCCCGTTCCAGCTAGGCGACCTTAAGGAAGGCTCGGTGCAGGAGATCAAGGGCCGCATGCTGCGCGACCAGCTCGGCGAGCGCCTTATCGAGGAATCGGGCGCCGATTTCGACGCGCCGGTGGCCAAGCCTTTCTCCAACCGCCCGGTCGAGGCCGAGCGCACGGAGCGGCCGAAGAAGGCCGACGAGTGGATTTCCGCCAGCGAGACCGCGCCGAACAAGAAGCGCGTCCGCGAGGCCAAGCGCGAGGATGCGCTGGGCCGGCTCGATACCCGTGCCGGACGGCCTGAGCGCAACGATCGCGGCGACCGCAAGCCCTATGGCGAGCGTCCAGCCAAGCGCTTCGAGGGCCCGAAGAAGCCCTATGGCGATCGCGACGCCGCCGGCGGCCGCGACGACGCGGCCAGCCCGCCCAAGCGGCCGATCGATGCGCCCAAGCGCAGTGCCAATGTCTGGATGGCGCCGGGCGCGCGTCCGCAGGGGACCAAGAAGGCGCTGGGTTCGCAGGCCGGCCGGCCCGACCGGGGCCCGTCCCGCGGCGAACGCCCGTCGGGCCCGTCGGCGCCGCGTGGTGGTGGTGGCAAGCCCGGAGCCGGCCGTCCGCCCCGTACCGGCGGCGACGCGCCGCAGCGTCCGGGGCGCCCGCCGCGTCCGCCGCGCAAGGGCTGATCCGGCATGCGTATCGTCGGGGGTGAACTGAAGGGGCGGCAACTGGCCGTCCCGAAGACCGATACGATCCGGCCGACCACGGACCGCAACCGCGAGACCCTGTTCAACATCCTGACGCACCGGCCGGGCTTCCAGCTCGACGGCGCCCGGGTGCTGGACCTGTTCTCCGGCACCGGAGCGCTCGGCATCGAGGCGCTGTCGCGCGGCGCCCGCTTCTGCCTGTTCGTCGAGGAGGGCGTCGAGGGCCGCGGTCTCATCCGCGAGAATATCGAGGCCTTCGGTCTGCAGGGGCGATCCAAGATCTTCCGGCGCGACGCCACCAGCCTCGGCATCGTGGGAACGATGGAGCCGTTCGACTGCGTCGTGGCCGATCCGCCCTATGGGCGCGGTCTCGGCACGGCGGCGCTCGTCTCGGCGCGCGATGGCGGCTGGCTGAAGCCGGGCGCGCTGGTGATCGTCGAGGAAGCCCTGGCCGCGCCGTTCGAGGTGCCGGGCGGGTTCGAGCAGACCGACGAGCGCGCCATGGGCGAGACGGTGCTGCGCTTTCTTGTCGCCCCGGGCCGCTGACCGCGGTTCTCACGGCGACCTAAACAAACCTTAATTGGCAAGGATTCTCGGCATCCGGCATAGTCGCGAGGCTTGCAACAGGGTGCAATAACGAGGATCAGACCGAACGATGACGCATCACTTCCGCCCCATCGGCCTGCCGGCGCTCGCCGTCGCTTTCGTGCTGCCCCTGACCCTGTCGGCCGCTGCCCAGACAGAGCCGGCCCCGGCGCAGGCCGAGGTGACCGAACCGTCCGACACGGCGCCGACGACGCCCGAGACCGCGGCGCGTGAAAACGGGCCGGATCTGACCACCTTCACCCTCGACAACGGCCTGCAGGTCGTGGTGCTGCCCGACAACCGCGCGCCGATCGTCACCCAGATGGTCTATTACAATGTCGGATCGGCGGACGAGGCGCCGGGCAAGAGCGGCATCGCGCATTTCCTCGAACACCTGATGTTCAAGGGCACCAAGAATCATCCCACCGGCGAGTTCTCGCGCCGCGTCGCCGATATCGGCGGCCAGGAAAACGCCTTCACCACCTCCGACTATACCGGCTACTACCAGCAGGTGCCGGCCGACGCGCTGGCAATGGTGATGGAGATGGAAGCTGACCGGATGGAGAACCTCGTTCTCTCCGAGGAGGCCGTCCTGCCGGAGCGCGACGTCATCCTCGAGGAGCGCCGCATGCGGATCGACAACGACCCGGGCTCGCAGCTCTCGGAAGCCGTGCAGGCGGCGCTTTTCCAGAACAGCCCCTACGGCACGCCGGTGATCGGCTGGCGGCAGGAGATGGAGGGCCTGACGCGCGACGACGCGATCGCCTTCTACGACAAATATTACACGCCGAACAACGCGACCCTTTTGATCGCCGGTGACGTCGATGTTGCCACGGTCCGCGATCTCGTCGCCGAGACCTACGGCAAGGTGGAGCGGCGCGCCGATCCGGGCGACCGGGTCCGTCCCGTCGAGCCGGAGCCGCTGGCCGAGCGCACCGTCACGCTGACCGATCCGCGCGTTACCCAGCCGTCGCTGCAGACCGCCTATCTGGTGCCGTCGGAAACGACGGACGAGAACGGCGAGGCTGAGGCGCTGGACATCCTGGCGGACATTCTGGGCGGTGGCACCACCAGTCGCCTCTATCGCGGACTGGTCGTCGACCGGGCGCTGGCGGCCGCTACCGGCACCTATTACGGCGGCACCGCGCTGGAAGAGGCCCAGTTCGTGGTCTACGGCACGCCGCGCGATGGCGCCTCCCTCGATGCCGTCGAGGCGGCGCTCGACGAGGAAATCGCGACGCTGATCGAAGAGGGTGTCACCGAGGCGGAACTGGACCGGGCCAAGAACCGGGTGCGCAAGAACATGATCTATCTGCGCGACAGCCAGACCTCGATGGCCCGCCGCTATGCCGCGGCCCTGGCCACCGGCCGCACCATCGAGGATGTGGAGGCATGGCCCGAGCGCATCGAGGCGGTGACCGTCGAGGACGTCAATGCGGTCGCCCGCAAGTATCTGCGGCCGCAGCGTTCGGTCACCGGCTATCTCAGGCCCGAGGCCCAGCCGGACGCCGACACGCGCTCCTGATCTTCCCCTTCGCAGAAGGAATTTCCCGTTGAAGTCATTCGTCCCCGCGCTCGGTGGCACGATCGCCGCCCTGGCCCTTTCGTTCAGCCTGTCCTTCGCATCGGTCGGCACCGCCGAAGCCGTCGATATTCAGACCGTCACCAGCCCGGGCGGCATCAAGGCGCTGCTGGTCGAGGATCACACCAATCCGCTGATCGCGATGAACTTCGCCTTCAAGGGCGGCGGCTCGACCCAGGACGAGCCCGGCAAGGAAGGCACCGCGAACCTGATGTCCGGGCTCCTTGACGAGGGGGCCGGCGACATCGACAGTCAGGAATTCCAGGCACGGCTCGACGATCTCGGCGTATCGCTGAGCTATGACGCCAGCCTCGACAATTTCTCGGGCAGCTTCCGGACCATCACCGAAGTCAATGACGACGCCTTCGCGCTGCTGAAGGCATCGATCAACGATCCGCGCTTCGACGAGGAACCGGTGGCGCGGATCCGCGGCCAGATCATGGCGGGGATTCTCGCCGAGCAGAACGACCCCGGCGAGCTCGCCGGCAAGGCGTTCTCCCGCACGGTCTTCGCCGATCATCCCTATGCGCGGCCGACCGACGGCACGCTGGAGACGCTGGAAACTGTCACTGCGGCCGACCTGAAAGCGTTCAGGACGCGCATCTTCGCGCAGGACAATCTCTATGTCGGCGTCGTCGGCGACATCACGCCGGACGAACTCGGCAAGCGGCTCGACGAGGTTTTCGGCGCGCTACCCGAAACACCCGAGCTGAAGCCCGTCGCCGATATCCAGCCGGTCCTCGGCAAGACCGAGGCCGTCGATCTGGCGGTGCCGCAGACGACGATCCAGATGGCCCTGCCGGGCGTCATGCGGGACGATGACGAGTTCTTCGCCGCCTATCTGATGAACCATATCCTGGGCGGCGGCTCCTTCACGTCGCGCCTTTACGAGGAAATCCGCGAGAAGCGCGGCCTCGCCTATGGCGCCGGCTCGTTCCTGGCCAGCTACGACCATGCGGCGGTGCTCGGAATCAGTACTGCGACGCGGGCGGAAAAGGCCGAGGAAAGCATCGCGATCATCCGCGAGCAGCTTGCCGATCTCGCCGAAAACGGCCCGACGGCCGAGGAACTGGCCAAGGCCAAGGCTTATGTGAAAGGCGCCTATGCCATCCGCAATCTGGATTCCTCGGCGGCGATCGCCTCGACGCTGCTGGGCATCCAGCTCGACGATCTCGGCATCGACTATATCGACAGGCGTCAGGACCTGATCGACGCGGTCACCCTCGACGACGTCAAGGCGCAGGCCAGGGCGCTGCTGTCGGCCCCGCCGACGATCATCACCGTCGGTCCCGCGGGAGCCTGACGGCGGTGACGACGCTCGGGCTCGCCCTCGGCGGCGGCGGCGCGCGGGGGCTGGCCCATATCCACGTGCTCGAAGCCTTCGACGAACTCGGGCTCGTGCCGGATCGCATCGTCGGTTCGTCGATCGGCGCCATCATGGGCGCCGGTCGCGCCTCGGGCATGAGCGGCCGCGACGTCCGCGACTTCGTTCTCGACTGCTTTGCCGGCAAGAGCCTCGTCTTCGGGCGGCTCTGGCGCACCCGGCCGGGCAGCTTCCAGGAATTCCTCGCCGATGGCGGGCTGCGCCTCGGCCAGCTCAATGCCGAGCGGGTCGTGCGGGCCTTCCTGCCGCTCGACCTGCCGCTGCATTTCAGCGAACTGAAGATCCCGCTCGGGGTGATGACCACGGATTTCTACGGCAAGCTGGAATGCGAGATCGACACCGGCGAACTGTTCAGCGCGCTGGCCGCGACGGCGGCCTTGCCGGCGGTGTTCCGGCCGGTGCGCCGCGACGGGCGGGTCCTGATCGATGGCGGCATCTTCAACCCGCTGCCCTTCGACCGGCTGCAGGGCAAGGTGGACAAGGTCATCGCCGTGGACGTCAATGGCGGGCCAAAGGGCGGGCCGGACATCATGCCGACGCCGCTGGAGGCGCTGTTCGGCGCCTCGCAATTGATGATGCAGTCGATCATCGACACCAAGGTCCACATGCACCCGCCGGACCTCCTGATCTGCCCGCCGGTGTCGCATTACGGCGTTCTGGATTTCCTGCGTACCAAGCAGATTCTCGCGGAGACAGCGCCGGTAAAGGAAGAGACCAAGCGGTCGCTCGACGCGCTGCTCTCCTCCAAGAACAGCGGCCGGCGCCAGCACGGCGTCACGTCGGTCAAGGCCGGATAGGCCGCGCCGTCATCGGGCTGCTTACTCGGCGGCTTCGAGGACCCGCTCATCCAGCCGACCGGTTTCAGGCGGCGTTTCCGCCGCCTCGTTCATCGTCTCGTTCTGCCCGGCCGTGACCGGCTTGCGCGCCGCCTGTTCGAGGAAGCGCATCAGCCCGGTCTCGACGCGGGTGAGACCCTCGCGGCAGCGCCCCTTGAGAAGCTCGGGCGACAACTCGCCGGCCTCGAAGGCGGCGACGATCTGCGGGTGGACATAGGACGCACGGGCAACCGCCGGCGTGTTGCGCAGGACCGTGGAGACCGAGCGCATGGCTGCTGCGACGGCGCGCTTGCGCTTCGACTTGGTGTTCACCTTGTCGCCGGCATCCTCGACGAGATAGCGCAGGGCCTCGGCCGAACCGTGGAAGGTGCGGAAGTCCTTGGCCGAGACCGGCGCGTCGGCGGCATCGTGCAGATAGTCGTTGAGGAGGTTGGCGGTCAGCTCGCGTTGCTCCTTGCGCGCATCGGGGAAGCGGAACAGGCGCTTGCCCTTGCCCTTGCCCTTGCGGACCCGCTTCAGCGACTTGACCATCGGCCGGTCGACGATCTCGATGCGCTGCGGCTTGTTGGACTTGGCGACGAACTTCAGCACCGCCGCCTTCTTGACGATGCGCAGGTTGTCCTTGCGCAGGGACGCGACGCCGCGCCCGCCATCGCTGGCATATTTCTCGTGACCGGGCCGCATGGCCGTCAGGTCGATCAGCCGGGTGGCGATCGCCGAGGTGGTGAGGCGGTCGAGCTTGCGGCGGCGCATATCCTTCTCGACGCGGCGGCGAAGCCGGGGCAGGGCATGGCCGAACCGCAGCAGCCGCTCGGTCTTCACCGCGTCGCGCACATTCACCCATTCGTCGTGATAGCGATATTGCAGCCGGCCCTTCTCGTCGCGACCGATCGCCTGGATGTGGCCGCTCTCGTCCATGCAGATCTTCACCTCGGTCCAGGCCGGGGGAATGGCGAGCGCCTTGACCCGCTTGCGCAGGCGCTTGTCGGCGATGGGCTCGCCGTTGGAAAAGCAGATCTTGAACCCCTTGCCGCATTTGCGGCGCTCAACCTCGAACCGGTGCGGATCGGTGAGGGCGAGGCCGAATTGTTCGGCGTGATAGGCAAGGCGAGGGTTCATGGACGGGGCCGATGGATGGAAGGCCTCAAGGGCCGGGACGAGTCTCCAAACGGCGGCCTCCGGACTCCGGTTCCGCGCCCGGTCTGCGGCGATTTGGCCGGCCCGGACGCAAAGCCCTGCGGGAACGCATCCGCCGCGAAATCGCTTCGCGCCTATCCGATCAACAGGAGGCGAGCGATGGCCAAGTACCGCAAGGGCGAATGGGTCGAATGGAACTGGGGGACCGGGACCGGCACCGGGAAGGTCAGCGACACCTTCACCGAAAAGGTCACGCGCACGATCGAGGGCAGCGAGATCACCCGCAATGCCGACCCGGACAACCCCGCCTATATGATCGAGCAGGAGGATGGCAGCCGGGTAATGAAGTCGGAATCGGAGCTGTCCAAGCCGGACTGAGCTCCGGCTCCCCGATGCCTCGCAGGATCGGGGTCGGCGGGTGAGGCTTCGGCGGTCGCGCGTCAGCGCGACTGGACCTTGCCGAAGTCGCGACGGCGCCCGCCGAAGGGGCGGCCGCGGCGGCGCTTGATCGGCGCCCCGTCCTCCGGGCTCGCGCCAGCGTCGTCATCGGTCGGCGAGCGCTCGATGTCCTTCAAGGCCGGGCGCGGCTTGACCAGCGGTTCGGGCGTCACGACGCGGTTCGTGATCATGTCGGTGCCGGCGTAGAAGCCCTCGGCCTCCTGCAGCTTGAGACGGGCGAGGTCGCGCCGGCGCACATCCTCGGTGATCCGGTCGGCGAGTTCGTCCTCGATGCCCAGTGCGTCGAGCGTGGCGCGCCCGAAGGCGAGGGCGGATTCCACCGTCTCGCGAATTTCGTAATCGACGCCGCGGGCGCGCAGCGACAAAGCGTGGCTGCGGTCATAGGCGCGGACATAGAGGCGGACATTGGGAAAATCGGCGCGGATCAGGTCGACGATCCGGTCGGTGGTCTCGCGCTTGTTGGTACAGATGGCGACCAGCCGCGTCTTGCGGATGCCGGCCGCCTCCAGGACGTCCTTGCGCAGCCCCGACCCGAAATAGATGCGGAAGCCGAAGGCCTCCGCCGTGCGGATGCGCTCGGCCGAGGAATCGATGATGGTCACGTCGGTACCGCTCGACAGCAGCACCTGCGCGGTCATCTGCCCGAAGCGCGAGAAGCCGATCATCAGCACCGAGGCGCCGGCGCCGGCGAAATCCTCGTCCAGCACTTCCTCATCGCCATTCGCCTCGGCGCTGAGCCGGCGTCCGAGCCAGGTGGTCAGCGGCGTCAGCATCATCGACAAGGTCACGATGGCGATGAGGAAGGAGGCTGTCGCCTCGGAAATGAGCAGCCCCGCCGAGGCGGCGGTGAACAGCACGAAGCCGAACTCGCCGCCCTGGGCCAGCAGGCCTGAGACGCGTGTGGCGGTGTTGCCGGTTTCGCCGAAGGCCCGCGACAGAAGATAGATGATCGCCGCCTTGCACAGCATCAGCGCCGGCGTCAGGGCGAGGATCGCCAGCCAGTCGCGCATGACGACGGCCAGATCGAGCGACAGCCCGACCCCCATGAAGAACAGGCCCAGCAGCAGGCCGCGGAACGGCTCGATATTGGCTTCGAGCTCGTGGCGATAGGTGGATTCGGCCAGGAGCACGCCGGCGATGAAAGCGCCCATGGCCATGGAGAAGCCGGCCGCCTCCATCAGCATGGCCGATCCCAGCACCACGAAGAGCGCGGCGCCGAGCATCACCTCGCGGGCGCCGGAGGTGGCCATGAGGCGGAACAGCGGATTGAGCAGGTAGCGCCCGCCCACCACCAGGGCCGCGACCGCACCGATCGAGATGGCGATTTCCACCGGGTCGATCGCCGTGTCGCCCGAGGCCGGCGCCAGGAACGGGATCGCGGCCAGAAGCGGCACCACTGCCAGATCCTGGAACAAGAGGATCGAAAAGGCCGACTGGCCGTGGCGGGTGTTGGTCTCGCCGGCCTCGTCGAGCAATTGCAGGCCGAAGGCGGTGGAGGAGAGAGCGAGGCCGAAGCCGATCAGGACGCTCGCCTGCCAGGCGAAGTTGAACAGGAAGGCGACGCCCGCCAGCACCAAGCCGGACAGCACCACCTGGGCAAGGCCGAGGCCGAAGATCTGGCGCCGCATCGCCCACAGGCGGCCGACCTTCAGCTCCAGTCCGATGATGAACAGCAGGAAGACGACGCCGAGTTCGCCGATATGCAGGATCTCCTCGCCATCGGCGACGACGCGGAAGACCGGGCCGAGCAGAATGCCGGCAAACAGATAGCCCAGAACCGTGCCGAGCCCGATGCGCTGGAACAGCGTGCCTGCGACGATTCCGCCGCCCAGAAGCAGCACGACTTCCAGAAAGATCGAGGTTGTGTGCTCCACCGAAGCTCCCGTTCCCGGTTGCTGCACGCGCGGCCGGCTGCAATCGCGTGCAATGACGCCTTGATGGCTATGGCATCGCACAATAAATGGTTCGGTGACGAACACCAGCAGGCAGGTTCATGGACGACGACAGCACGCGGCTCCTTTCGGTCGCCGAGCGGCTCATCGAGACCGCACGAAAGGCCGGGGCCGACGCCTGCGACGTGGCGGTGGTCCGCTCCTTCGGGCGATCGGTTTCGGTCCGGCTTGGCGCAGTCGAGGATACGGAGAATTCCGAGAGCGAGGACATGTCGCTCCGCGTCTTCGTCGGTCGGCGCGTCGCCACCGTCTCGGGCGATATCTACAGCGATCCGCAGCCGCTGGTCGAACGGGCGATCGCCATGGCGAAGGTTTCGCCGGAGGATCCCTTCGCGCGGCTCGCCGATGCCGACCGCCTGGCCGATGGCCGTGACGATCCCGGCCTCGATCTCTACGACGACACCGATCTGGCGACGACGGCGATGATCGACGAGGCGCTGGCGATGGAAGAGGCGGCGCGCGGCGTTGCCGGCGTGACCAATTCCGGCGGGGCCTCGGTCTCGGCGGGGGCGGCCGGTCTCGTACTGGCGACCTCGTCGGGCTTTGCCGGCCATCGCATGCGCTCGGGCTTCTCGCGCTCGATCAGCGTCATCGCCGGCACCGGCGTCGGCATGCAGCGGGACTATGATTTCGATTCCCGCATCCATTACGCCGATATCGAGCACCCCGAGGCCATTGGCCGGCGCGCCGGCGAGCGGACCGTGCGGCGCCTGAACCCCGGCACGGCGGCCACCGGTCGCATGCCGATCCTCTACGATCCGCGGATCGCGCGGGGGCTGATCGGCAGCATCGTGGCCGCGGTCAACGGTGCTGCGATCGCCCGCGGCACGAGCTTCCTGAAGGACCGCATGGGGCAGGCGATCCTGCCGGAGAGCTTCACGCTGACCGACAATCCGCTGCTGCCGCGGCGGCCCGGCTCGCGCCCCTTCGACGGCGAGGGCGTGCGCGGCGCACCGATGGCGCTGGTCGAGAACGGCATCCTGCGCAACTGGCTGCTCGACACGGCGACCGCGACGGAGCTGGGCCTTGCGAGCAACGGCCGCGCGGCGCGCGGCGGCAACGGCGTGTCGCCCTCGTCGAGCAACGTCCTCCTGTCGCCCGGGCAGATGTCGCGCGAGGCGCTGATCCGCGAGACCGGCACCGGGCTCTATATCGATGAGCTGATCGGCCACGGCACCAATCTGGTGACCGGCGACTACAGCTGCGGCGCCTCGGGCTATCTGATCGAGAATGGCGAGCTGACCACGCCGGTGTCCGAGCTGACCATCGCCGGCAACCTCACCGACATGCTGGCCTCGCTGACGGCGGCCGACGATCTCGACGAACGGTTCTCCACCGTAGTGCCGACCCTGCGGATCGGCTCCATGACCGTGGCGGGCGCGTGATCTTGTCCGGCTACCAGGCCGATCTGGAACTGGTGAAGGCGGCGGCCGTCGAGGCCGGCGAGATCGCGCTCGGCTTCTTTCGCCGCGACCCCAAGGTCTGGTGGAAGGAGGGCAACTCCCCGGTCAGCGAGGCGGACTTCGCCGTCGACCTGATGCTGCGCAACACGCTGGTGGGCGCCCGTCCGGACTATGGCTGGGTGTCGGAGGAGATGCAGCCGGGCGACGCGCGGACGGGCACAGGCAGCCGCTTCTTCGTGGTCGATCCGATCGACGGCACGCGGGCCTATCTGCGCGGCGAGGATACCTGGTGCGTGTCGATCGCCGTGGTCGAGAATGGCCGTCCGGTGGTCGGCGTGATCGCCGCTCCGTCGATGGGCGAGATCTTCGAGGTGACCGCCGACGGAACGCCGCTGATGAACGGGGCCCCTTGCGCCGTCGCCGAACCGGGGCCGGGCGACCGGATGCGGCTGGCGATGCCCGATGCCATGCGCAAGCGCGTCGAGGCGTCCGATGGCGAAGCCTTCACCAGCGAGAAGGCCGTGCCGTCGCTGGCCTACCGGCTGGCGCTGGTGGCGTGCGGGCGGCTCGACGGCACGCTGATCCGGCCGCGCGCCAGCGACTGGGACATCGCCGCCGCCGATCTCCTGATCGAGCGGGCCGGTGGCCTCCTGTGCGGCCGGGCCGGCCTGCCGACCGTCTATCGCAGCGAGGGGCGCCGGCACGAGATCCTGATGGCCGCCTCGCTGGCGGCGATGCCGCGGCTGCGAAGGCTTGCCGAGGCCGTTCCCGACTGAACGGCGCCGTCGCCTTGGAGCGGACGGTATTTTGGTGCAGGACAAGGCTGCACCCGGTAACAACACCCCAGTCTGCGCCGCGCGCGGCGCGGTGCAGGACGAAAGAGGACATGATGGAAGAGCAGAAACCCAAGCAGCTTCTTCACCTGGTCTTCGGTGGCGAACTGGACGATCTCCAGAGCGTCGATTTCAAGGACCTCGACAATCTCGACATCGTCGGCATCTTTCCCGACTACGCCTCGGCCCTGGCCGCCTGGCGGTCGAAGGCGCAGCAGACCGTGGACAATGCCGCCATGCGGTATTTCATCGTCCACATGCACCGGCTGATGGACCCGGACAAGCAGTGAGATCGGTCTGTCCCCGGACAGGCGGTCGGGCTGACGTCGATGTCGGATGAATTGATGGCACAGGCTCGAACCGGCGAGGACGGCGCTCCGCCGAAACGCCCGCGGGGGACCCTGGGCGCGTGGCGCAAGCGCGTCCGGCGCCTGCTCCGCAGCCCGGCGACCATGGCGGTCGGCGGCAGCGCGATCTATGGCGGCCTGCGTCTCGTCCATGCGACCCAGAGGGAAGCCCCCGGTTCGACCGACTGGCGGGCCCGGCTGACCGCCGAGCATCCGGCCATCGTCGGCCTGTGGCACGGGCAGCATCTCCTGGCGCCGTTCTTCCGGCCGGCCGAACTGCCCTATGTCGCGCTCCTGTCGCGCAATGCAGACGCGGAGATGAACGCCGCCGTGGTCGCGCGCTTCGGCATCGAAACGGTGCGCGGCTCGGGCGGCCGTGCCGGGCCGGTGCGCGCCCAGAAGGGCGGGGCCAGGGCGCTGATCGCGTTGCGCCGCTATCTCGCCCGCGGATTCGGCGTCTGCATGATCGCCGACGTGCCGAAGGGCGTGCCGCGCGACGCCGGGCTCGGCATCGTGACGCTGGCGCGGATTTCCGGCCGTCCGGTCCTGCCGTCCGCGGCGGTCACCAGCCGGCGCTACGTGGTCGAGAGTTCCTGGGACAAGACGACGGTGCCGCTGCCCTTCGGCCGCATCGCGGTGGTGGTCGGCGATCCGATCCATGTGGCGGCCGATGCCGACGCGGAGGAGATGGAGGCCAAGCGGCGCGAGATCACGCTGGCGATCGAGGCGGCGAATGTCGCGGCCGAGCGGCTGGTCGGGAGGGTTGCGTGAGCGATTTCCTGGCACGCGCCGCACTCGCCTCCTACCGGGCGGCCGGCACGCTCGTCTATCCGCTGCTCGGCCCCTATGTCGGCTACCGCACATCGCGGGGCAAGGAAGACCCCTTGCGCCGCCGCGAACGCTACGGCCATGCCAGCGTCGAGCGCCCGGCCGGGCCGCTGGTCTGGGTGCATGCGGCGAGCGTCGGCGAAAGCGCCGCGGTCACGCCGCTGGTGCGGGCGATCGCCGCGGACGGCATCTCCGTCCTGATGACCACCGGCACGATGACCTCGGCGACGCTGGTCGCCGAACGGCTCGGCGACTGCGTCATCCATCAATATGTGCCGCTCGATCTCGGCCCCTCCATCCATCGCTTTCTCGACCATTGGTGCCCGGACGTGGCGATCGTGGCGGAGAGCGAGATCTGGCCGACGACGCTGATGGAGCTGAACCGGCGGCGCATTCCGCAGGTGCTGGTCAATGCGCGCCTCTCGGACCGCTCGTTCAAGCGCTGGAAGTCGGCGCCGTGGCTGGCCGAGGCGCTGATGGAAACACTGGCGCATGTGGTCGCCCAGTCGGATGTGGACGGCGAGCGCTTCCATCTCCTGGGCGCGCGGGCCGTCTCGGTGGCCGGCAATCTGAAGGCCGATACCGCTCCGCCGCCAAGCCCCGGCGCGGCGCTGGACGAGATGATCGCGGCGCTGGGCGAGAGGCGCCGCTGGGCCGCGTTGTCGACCCACGCAGGCGAGGAGACGCTGGCCGGCGAGGTGCACCGCAAGCTGGCCGCAAGCCATCCCGGACTTCTGAGCATCATCGTACCGCGCCACACCACGCGCGGCGACGAGATCGAGGCCGAACTGACCGGCGCCGGCCTCAAGGTCGCGCGGCGCAGTCGCGGCGACCTTCCCGATGCGGAAACCGATATCCTGCTCGGCGACACGATGGGCGAGATGGGGCTCTATCTGCGGCTCATCGACATCGCCTTTCTCGGCAAGTCGGTGACCGGCGAGGGCGGCCAGAACCCGCTCGAGGCGGCGATGCTGGGCACCGCGATCCTGTCGGGCCGCTATGTCCAGAACTTCCGCGACGCCTATCAGCGGCTGTTGAAGAATGGCGGTGCCAAGATCGTGCGCGACGGCGACACGCTGGCCGCCTGCCTTGCGCAGATCCTCGACGATCCGGCCGCGCTCGCCCGCATGAAGCGGGCCTCGGCGACGACGGTGGAGGAGATGCGCGGCGCGCTGCCGCGGACCATGCAGGCGCTGCAGCCGTTCCTGCATCCGCTGAAGCTGTCGGTCGGCCTCGACCGCTGCAACCGTCCGGCGGCGCCGCGATGATGCGGGCCGAGACGCCGCCCTTCTGGTGGCGGCCGAAAGCCTGGCAGAGCCTGATGCTGGCACCGGCGGCTGCGGTCTACGGGCGCGTGGCCCGGCGCAATCTGGAGAACGGCGAGCGCGCCGATGTCGGCGTGCCGGTGCTGTGCGTCGGCAATTTCACCGTCGGCGGCGGCGGCAAGACGCCGACCGCGATGGCACTCGGGCGCGCGGCGCTCGCCGAGGGGCTGCGTCCCGGCTTCGTGTCGCGCGGCCACGGGCGCGCCAGCCGCGGCGCGGTACTGGTCGATCCGGCGCATCACAGCGCGGCCGAGGTCGGCGACGAGCCGCTGCTCCTGGCCAGCGTCGCGCCGACCTGCGTCGCGGTGAACCGCCGGCAGGCCGCGCAGAAGCTGCTCGCCGAGCGCGGCGTCGACTTCATCATCATGGACGACGGCTTCCAGAGCGCCCGGCTGGCGATCGATTTCGCGCTGATCGCGGTGGATGCGCGGCGCGGTCTGGGCAATGGCGCAGTGGTGCCGGCCGGGCCGGTGCGCGCGCCGATCATCGACCAGATCCGCTATGCCGACGCGCTGCTGGTGATCGGCGAGGGCGACGCCGGCGACGCCGTGATCCGGCAGACGGCGCGGGGCAACAAGCCGATCTTCGAGGCGGCGCTGGAGCCGGAGAACGGCGCCCGTTTCGCCGGGCTGCGGGTGCTGGCCTTCGCCGGCATCGCCGATCCGGCGAAATTCTACGCCAGCCTGACCGCGCTCGGCGCCGAGATCGTCGAGAGCCGCGACTTTCCCGACCACCACGTCTTTTCCAGCGACGACATGGACGAATTGTCGGCCTCGGCCTGGCGCGAAGGCCTGCAGATGGTGACGACCCGCAAGGATGCGGTACGGCTGGCGACCGGGTCCGCCGCGATGCAGCTGTTCCTGAAGGAATGCGAGGTGCTCGACGTGGCGCTCGGCTTCGCGCCGCAGAGCCTCGGCGCCCGCATCATCCGCGACACGCGGCGCGCCTTCCGCCGGCGCAAATTCGGCTGAGCGGCGGGAGCCGGCCGCTTCAGCCCTTGCCGGCGACTTCCTTTTCGCGGCGGAACGAGGCCTCGCCGTCGACATAGGCTTCCTGGCGCTCGACGCTCCAGTAGCGCAACAGGTCGAGAGGGATCGCCTCGCCGGTCACGGCGCAGCGCACATAGGCGCCGGGCCGCACGACCTGAAAATCGGGCGTGCCGTAGCGCAGCTTCGCCTCGCCGCCGTTCTCCATGCGGTTCATGGATGTCTCCGCTGTCGGTGGACCGGCCTTGCCAGCCGGTCGGTCGGCTTCTGACTAACGCCGGGCCGGGGAGCCGTCAAATGGCACCGCCTCGCGCTCAGCGGCGGCCGAACATCTTCTCGATGTCGGCGAGCTTCAGCTCGATGAAGGTCGGCCGGCCATGATTGCACTGGCCCGAGCCGGGCGTCGCCTCCATGTCGCGCAGGAGCGCGTTCATCTCTTCGGGCTTCATCAGCCGTCCCGAGCGCACCGAGCCGTGGCAGGCGATGGTGGCGGCGACGTGGTCGATGCGGCCGCGCACGGCGTCGGCGGTGCCGGCCTCGGCGAGTTCGTCGGCGAGATCGCGCATCAGACGCTGGCAATCGACGCTGCCGAGGATGGCCGGCGTCTCGCGCACGGCCACCGCGCCGGGGCCGAAGCGCTCGATGCCGAGGCCGAGCCGGGCGAAGGTCTCCGCCTGCTCGGCGAGGCGATCGACGTCGTCCTCCGGCAGATCGACGATCTCCGGGATCAGCAGCAGCTGCGAGGCGAGGGGGCGACCGTGCAGGGCCGTCTTCAGCGCCTCGTAGACGAGGCGCTCATGGGCGGCGTGCTGGTCAACGATGACGATGCCGTCCTCGGTCTCCGACACGATGAAGTTACGGTGGAACTGCGCCTTGGCCGCGCCGAGCGGGTGGTCGCTCCCGTTCGCCGCGTCCTCGGCGGACTCGGTGTCCGGGGCGGCGATGGCAACGGGTGCCTGTGCAGGGGAGCCGGCGTCCGGTCCGCGGTCGAGGGTCGTGGCACCGGCGCCCATATCGAGGGGTCGGTAGGGCGAGGCCTCGGCGGCATAGGCGGCCTGGCGCGGCGCGGCGAAGCCGCCGGGCGCGAAGCCGTCGAAGCGGCGCGGAGCGGGCGTCACCGGTGCCGGCTCGGCCGGGGCGGCGCCCCGGAAGCGGGCCATCAGGCCGGAGGAATTGGTGGTCGCCGAGCGCAGGCCGGCCTCGTTGAAGGCCTGGCGCAGCGAGCCGACGATCAGGCCGCGCACCAGCCCCGGATCGCGGAACCGCACATCGGCCTTGGCCGGATGGACATTGACGTCGACGAGGGCCGGGTCGAGCTCGAGAAACAGGACGGCGACGGGATGGCGGTCGCGGGCCAGAACGTCGGCATAGGCGCCGCGCAGGGCCGAATGCAGCGTCTTGTCGCGGACCGGGCGGCCATTGACGTAGAAGAATTGCTGCTGGCCGTTGCCGCGATTGTAGGTCGGGATGCCGGCAAAGCCGCGCAGCCGCACGTCCTCGCGCATGGCGTCCACCGGGATAGCATTGTCGGCGAAGTCCGGGGTCAGCACGTCGGCGATGCGCGGCAGCGGTGCGTCGCCGGGCACCGCCTCGAACACCGTCGTCGTGCGGTCGGGGCCGGACAGCTCGAAGCGGACGCCTGGAAAGGCGATGGCGATGCGCCGGACGATCTCGGTGATGGCGCTGGATTCGGCCCGGTCGCTCTTCAGGAATTTCAGCCGGGCGGGCACGGCATGGAAGAGATCGCGGACCTCGATCACCGTGCCCCTGGACAGGGCGGTGGGGCGCAGCTCGGACGGGCGGCCCGCCTCGACGCAAATCTCGTAGGCTTCGTCGCTGCCGGCGGCCCGCGACTTCAGGCTGAGCCGGCCGACCGAGCCGATCGAGGGCAGGGCCTCGCCGCGAAAGCCGAGCGTGCCGATGGCGTCGAGGCCGCCGGCGAGCTTGGAGGTGCAATGCCGGCGCACCGCCAGCGGTATCTCGGCGGCTGGAATGCCGCAGCCGTCGTCGCTGATCCGGATGAGATTCTTGCCGCCGCCGGCCGTGGCGATCTCGATGCGCCTTGCGCCGGCATCGAGGGCGTTCTCGACAAGCTCCTTGACGACGCTGGCCGGCCGCTCGACGACTTCGCCGGCGGCGATCTGGTCGATCAGGGCATCGGAGAGCTGCTGGATGGGCATGGGACACGGGCCCGGTTCGCGGTCAAGGAGGCGCGGAGCATCGCCGCGCGCCTGCCGTTCTTACCGGCTCGTTGGGGCGGCAGCAAACCGCAGGTCAGCCGCACCTGTGGACGGCAGGGCGATCAGAGCCGCTCCTCGAGGATGACGAACACCGAGCGTGACTGGATGATCAGCCCGTCCGCCGCGTCGATCCGTCTGGGTTCGAGCTGCGGCCAGTCCGACTGGAGATGCAGGCAATAGGCGTGGTCGGCGCGCGGCGGTGGCAGGGTGACCGCGACATCGGTATCGCCGGCGTTGAGGTAGATCACCGCGCGTTCGCTCTCGATGTCGTCGGCGCCGCGCGGTGCATAGACCGACATGCCGAGAAAGCGCCGATCCGGATCGGACCAGTCGCCCGGTTCCATGGGAGCGCCATCCTCGCGCAGCCAGACGACGTCTTCGACGTCGCCGCCCTCGACGGGGCGGCCGGTGAGGAAGCGGTCGGCATTCAGCGCCGGATGGGCGCGGCGCAGTTGCGACAGCCGGGCGACGAAGGCGGCGAGATCGGTGTCGGCCCGTGCCCAGTCGAGCCAGGTAATCTCGTTGTCCTGGGCATAGCCATTGTTGTTGCCGCCCTGGCTGCGGCCGAATTCGTCGCCGGCGACGATCATCGGCGTGCCGCGCGCGACCATCAACGTCGCCAGCAAGGCGCGGATGTCCTTGCCGCGTGCTTCGAGGACAGCAGGATCGTCGGTGTCGCCCTCGACGCCGTTGTTCCAGGAGTGGTTGTCGTTGTGGCCGTCGCGATTGCCCTCGCAATTGGCCGCGTTGTGCTTGTCGGCATAGGCGGTGATATCGGCCAGCGAAAAGCCGTCATGGGCGGCGATGAAATTGACGCCGCTCGAGGGGCGGCGACCGTCGCGGTCGTAGAGGTCGGCCGAGCCGGCGAGGCGCGTCGCCAGCGCCCCGACCATGCCGGCATCGCCGCGCCAGAAGCGGCGGACATCGTCGCGGAACTTGTCCTGCCACTCGAACCACGGCTTGGGAAACTGGCCGACCTGATAGCCGCCGGGTCCGATGTCCCAGGGTTCGGCGACATGGATGCGGTGCTGCAGGACGGGATCGGCGGCGAGCATGCGGAAGAACGGCGCGTCGGTGGAGAAGCCGTCGTCCAGCCGTCCCATGACCGGGGCGAGGTCGTAGCGGAAGCCGTCGAGGCCGGTCGCCTCGACCCAGGTCCGCAGCGCGTCGATGCACAGCCGCGCCACCGGTTCGCGGTGGGTGGCGAGGGTATTGCCGGTGCCGGTGTCGTTGACGAGCAGGCCCGGCTCGTCCTCGGCGTGGCGGTAGTAGAGGAGATTGTCGAGGCCGCGATAGCAGACGGTCGGCCCGCCCTCGTCGCCTTCGCCGGAATGGTTCAGCACCACGTCGAGCAGCACCTTGATGCCGCGCGCATGGAGCGCGTCGACCACCCGGCGGATCTCGGCAAAGCCGCCCGGCGCAAGCCGCGGGTCGGGCGCCATGTGGGTGATGGGATTGTAGCCCCAGGCATTGGTCAGGCCGTGCGCCGAAAGATGGCCCTCGTCGATCCAGGCGGCGAGGGGCATCAGTTCGACGGCCTCGACGCCGAGCTTTTCCATGTGGTCGAGGAAGACCGGTTCGGCGAGAGCGGCGACGGTGCCGCGGATTTCGGCCGTGACATCGGGATGGCGCTGGGAATAGGCGCGGACCAATACCTCGTAGGTCAGGCCGGGGGTGGTGAATGGCAGGGGCGCGGCGCTGCGATCAAGCGCGGTGACGAGCGCCCGCGGCATGTAGGGCGCGCTGTCGAGCTGGCGCCCGGGGGGCGCTGCCAGCACCGGATGATAGAGGAAGGGGCGGTCGAGTTGCACCGCATAGGGATCGACCAGGAGCTTGGACGGGTCGAAGCGATGGCCGTCCTTCGGTCGGTAGGGCCCGAAGGCCCTCAGCCCGTAGCGGGCGCCCACCGCCAGCCCCGGCACGAAGCCGTAGCGCCGGCCGTCCTTTTCGCCTGGCAGGACAAGCCGCGCGGTTTCCCGCGTGCCGGTGGCGTCGAAGAGGCAGAGCTGGATGGCGTCGGCATTCTCGGAATGGACGGCGAAATGGACGCCGTCGCCGTCGAGCGTCGCGCCGAGCGCGGCGGGCCTGCCGCGCTCGGCCGTGATTGCGTAGGTCATGCAGTCCCTGCGGTCAGGTGATGACGTCCGGCGCCGTGCGACCGGTGCGCTTGCCGATCTCGCCGATCGCCGAGGCCGTGTCGATGAGTTCGGTCAGCGCCTGTTCGGGGGCAATGTCGTGGCGCGTGCGGTCGGGCTCGTAGCGCTCGATATAGACGCGCAGGGTGGCGCCCTTGGTGCCGGTGCCCGACAGGCGGTAGACGATGCGCGAGCCGCCGGAGAAGACGATCCGCACGCCCTGGCCGGTGGCGACCGAGCCGTCGACAGGGTCCTTATAGGAGAAGTCGTCGGCCTCGGAGACGACGAGCGTGCCGAAGCGCTGGCCGGCCATGGAGGCGAGGCGGTCGTGCAGCGAGCCCATCAGCCCCTCGGCCGCCTTGGCGTCGACCTCCTCATAGTCGTGGCGCTGGTAGTAATTGCGGCCGAACTCGGCCCAGTGGCTCTCCAGGATCGCCTGCACGCTTTCGCGGCGCACGGCCAGGATGTTGAGCCACAGGAGCACCGCCCACAGGCCGTCCTTCTCGCGGACATGGTCGGAGCCGGTGCCGGCGCTCTCCTCGCCGCAGATCGTCACCTTGCCGGCATCGAGCAGCGTGCCGAAGAACTTCCAGCCGGTGGGCGTCTCGTACATGCCGATGCCGCGCTTGGCTGCGACCCGGTCGGCGGCCTGGCTGGTCGGCATGGAGCGGGCGATGCCGGCGATGCCGTCCTTGTAGGCCGGTGCCAGATGGGCGTTGGCGGCCAGCACCGCCAGCGAATCCGAGGGCGAGACGACGATGCCCTTGCCGACGATCAGGTTGCGGTCGCCATCGCCGTCGGAAGCCGCGCCGAAATCCGGACCATTGGGGGCCATCAGCTGGTTGATCAGCGTCGCGGCGTGGACGGCGTTGGGATCGGGATGACCGCCGCCGAAATCCTCCAGCGGCTCGCCGTTGATCACCGTGCCGAGCGGGGCGCCCAGCCGGTTTTCCAATATTTCCTTGGCATAGGGGCCGGTCACGGCGTGCATGGCGTCGAAGCGCAGGGTGAAGCGGGAGGCGATCAGGTCGCGGATCTGGCCGAAATCGAACAGTTTCTCCATCAGTGCGGCATAGTCGGCGACCGGATCGATGACCTCGACCACCATGTCGCCGAGCTTCGTCTCGCCGAATTCGGCAAGGCTCGGGGCGTCGCCGGACCAGATGCGGTACTGCGACATCGTCCGCGTGCGCTCGAAGATCGCGGAGGTGATCTTCTCCGGCGCCGGGCCGCCATTGGCGACATTGTACTTGATGCCGAAATCGCCCTTCGGGCCGCCGGGATTGTGGCTCGCCGACAGGATGATGCCGCCGGCCGCCTTGCGTATGCGGATCAGGTTGGAGGCGGCCGGCGTCGACAGGATGCCGCCGCGGCCGACCACGACGCGGCCATAGCCGTTGCCGGCGGCCATGCGGATCGCGGTCTGGATCACCTCGCGATTGTAGAAGCGGCCGTCGCCGCCGATCACCAGGGTCTCGCCGTCATGGCTGTCGGCGGCGTCGAAGATCGCCTGGATGAAATTCTCGGCGTAATTGGCCTGGCGGAAGTGCGGGACGCTCTTGCGCAGGCCCGAGGTGCCGGGCTTCTGGTCGTTGAAGGGCTTGGTGGCGATCGTCTCGATCATGGCCGCTGGTCTCCGATAAGATCGCGGAAGAGTTGGGCGTAGTGCCCGGCGCTGCTGCGCCAGGATACGTCGGATTGCATCGCGCTGAGCTGTAGCTGGCGCCAGGCGGCCGGGTCGGCATAGAGCCGCTGCATCCGGTCGACGGCGTCGATGAGATCGTCGCGCGTGGGCGGCGCGAAGATGAAGCCGGTGGCGACGCCGGCGGTGATGGCGGCGTGGTTGGCGTCGATCACCGTGTCGGCGAGGCCGCCGACCTTGGCGACCACCGGAATGCAGCCATAGCGCAGGCCGTAGAGCTGGGTGAGGCCGCAGGGCTCGAAGCGCGACGGCACGAGGATCGCGTCGGCCCCGGCCTGCACCCGGTGGGACAGGGCTTCGTCATAGCCGATGCGCACGCCGATCTTGTTCGGATGCCGGGTATGAGCGGCCTGGAAACTGCCCTCGATCATCGGCTCGCCTGAGCCGACCACGACCATGCGCACGCCGCGCTCGACGAGGTCGTCGCAGGCGTCGGCAACGAGGTCGAGGCCCTTCTGCCATGTCAGGCGGCTGACCACGGCGACGATCGGGCCGTCCTCATGGGCAAGGCCGAACTCGGTTTCCAGCGCGCGCTTGTTGCGCTGGCGCGCCTTGGGCGAGCGGGCGCTGTAATGATGCGGGATGTCGGGATCGGTTTTCGGGTTCCAGACGTCGGTATCGATGCCGTTGACTATGCCCACCAGCCGTTCGCCGCGTCCGCGCAAGAGGCCGTCGAGCCCCATGCCGCCGCCCGGCGTCAGGATCTCCTCGGCATAGGTCGGGCTGACGGTGGTGACCGCGTCGGCGGCGTGCAGGCCGCCCTTCAGATAGCCGACATTGCCGTAATATTCGACGCCCTCGATCGACCAGGCGGATGGCGGCAGGCCAAGGCGCGGAAAAATCTGGTAGGGGAAATTGCCCTGGAAGGCGAGGTTGTGGATGGTCACCACGCTGCGTGGCCGGGGCTTGCCGGATACCGCGAGATAGACCGGCGTCAGCGCCGCCTGCCAGTCATGGGCATGGACGATCGCCGGTGCGAAGCCGGGGATTGCGCCCTGGCCGATCTCGGCACCGGCCGTCGACAGCGCCGCGAAGCGGGCCCAGTTGTCGGCGTGGTCGTGGCCGGCGCTCGACACATAGGGACCGCCGGTCCGATCGAAGAGATGCGGCGCGTCGAGGACGAGAAGGTCGAGCCCGCCGGCGGTCGCGGCAAGGACGCGCGCCGGGCCGCCGAAGAGATCGTCGAAACGGCAAGCGATGTCGGCATTTTCGATCTGCCGCATGACATCGGGATAGCCCGGCATGAGCGTACGCACGGCAAAGTCGTGGGCCGCCAGCGAGGCGGGAAGCGCCCCCGCAACGTCCGCCAGCCCGCCGGTCTTGATTAGCGGGAAGACTTCCGAGGCGACGGAGAGCACGCCGGTGGTCATCAGTAGGTGAGCCTGTCGATCATCGGCTTGGTGACGAGGCAGATGCCGTTCGCCGTGCGGCGGAACCGCTTGGCGTCGAGCTCGGGATCCTCGCCGATCACCAGGCCGTCGGGGATCTCCACGCCGCGGTCGAGCACCGCCCTGGTGATGCGGGCATGGCGGCCGATACGGCACTGGGGCAGCACGACCGCGTGGTCGAGCATGGAATAGGAGCGCTGGCGCACCCCGGTGAACAGCAGCGAGCGGTGCAGCTGACCGCCTGAGATGATGCAATCGCCCGAGACCAGCGAGGAGATCGCCGAACCCCGGCGGCCGTCCTCGTCATGGACGAACTTGGCCGGCGGCACCACGTCGGCATAGGTCCAGATCGGCCAGTCGCGGTCGTAGATGTCGAGCGGCGGAATGATGTCGGTCAAATCGATATTGGCCTGCCAGTAGGCATCCACCGTGCCGACGTCGCGCCAGTAGGCCTCGTCGTCCGGCTCGTTCTCCGAGCGTACCACCGACAGGTTGAAGCGATGGGCGACGGCGCGGCCGTGCTTGACGATATGCGGGATGATGTTCTTGCCGAAATCGCGGCTCGACCCGGGATCGGCGGCGTCGCGGCGCAACTGGTCCATCAGGAAATTGGTCTCGAAGACATAGATGCCCATCGAGGCCAGCGCCGTGTCGGGACGACCCGGAATGGCCGGGGGATCGGCCGGCTTCTCGACGAAATCGGTGATGTTGTAGTTCTCGTCGACATGCATGACGCCGAAGGCGACAGCTTCCATGCGCGGCACTTCGAGGCAGCCGACCGTCACGTCCGCCCCCGAATCCACATGCTGCTGGAGCATGATCTCGTAGTCCATCTTGTAGACGTGGTCGCCGGCCAGGATGACGATGTAGCGCGGCGCGTAGGATTCGATGATATCGATGTTCTGGTACACGGCGTCGGCGGTGCCGGCGTACCACTGGTCCTCGGACACGCGCTGGCTGGCCGGCAGGATGTCGAAGCTCTCGTTGCGGCCCGGCCGCAGGAAGTTCCAGCCGTTCTGCAGATGCCGGATCAGGCTGTGAGCCTTGTACTGGGTGGCGACGCCGATGCGGCGGATACCGGAATTGATGGCGTTGGAGAGCGCGAAGTCGATGATCCGCGTCTTGCCGCCGAAGAAGACGGCCGGCTTGGCGCGGCTGTCGGTCATCTCCATCAGCCGACTGCCGCGTCCGCCGGCCAGTACGTAGGCCATCGTCTCGCGGGCCAGCGGTCCGGCGCGTCTGTTCTCTGCCATGAACTCCTCCCTGGATCATCCATGGGGCAGACGGCTCTCCGGATGGCTGGCTGACTGGCCCCCGGTACCCGATCGTTCTTCCCCCACGCATGTCGAACATAGCGCAGACGCGGCCCGACGCCATGCCGGATCGCGATCAATCGCCTCTGCTATGGGAATCAGGCGTCCGGCCCGGCCTTCCAGATGTCGCGGGCATATTCGCGGATCGACCGGTCGGACGAGAACCAGCCCATGCGCGCCGTATTGTGGACGGCCTTGGCCTGCCACTCGTCCTGGTCCTGCCAGAGCGCGTCCAGACGGCGCTGGGTGTCCCAATAGGCCTGGAAGTCGGCGCAGGTCATCCACCAGTCGTTGTTGTAGAGGTTGGAGACCAGGTCGTGGTAGCGCGCCGGGTCCTCCGGCGAGAAGACGCCCGAGGAGATGGCGTCCAGCGCCTCGCGCAGCAGCGGCAGCTCGGCGATGATCGAGCGGCCGCTATGGGCCTCGCGCCGCCGCTGGGCGACCTCCTCGGCGGTCAGGCCGAAGATGAAGATGTTGTCCTCTCCGACATGCTCCAGCATCTCGACATTGGCGCCGTCGAGGGTGCCGATGGTCAGCGCGCCGTTCATGGCGAACTTCATGTTGCCGGTGCCGGACGCCTCGAGGCCGGCCGTCGAGATCTGCTCCGACAGGTCGGCCGCCGGCATGATGATCTCGGCGAGGCTGACATTGTAATTCGGGATGAACACCACCTTCAGGAGGTCGCGGACCGCCGGATCGCTGTTGATCGTGCGGGCGACATCGTTGGCGAGGTGGATGATCTGCTTGGCCTGGGCGTAGCTCGGCGCCGCCTTGCCGGCGAAGATCTTGACGCGCGGCGTCCAGTCGCGCTCAGGGTGTGAGCGGATCTGGTCGTAGAGCGCGATCGCCTCGATGATGTTGAGGAACTGGCGCTTGTATTCGTGGATGCGCTTGACCTGGATGTCGAAGATCGCGCCCGGATCGACCTGCGTCGCCATGCGCTCACCGATGAGATTGGCCAGCTGCTCCTTGTTGCGGCGCTTGACCGCCGCGAAGCGCTCGCGGAAGGCGGCATCGTCGGCCAGCGGATCGAGATCGGCGATCTTCTCGATATCGTCGAGGAAGGCCGGGCCGATCGCATCGGTCACGAGGTCGGTGAGGCCGGGATTGGCCTGCATGAGCCAGCGCCGCGGGGTCACGCCATTGGTCTTGTTCTCGATCCGGTCGGGATAGAGCAGGTGGAGATGGTGGAACACCGTCTCCTTCATCAGTTCGGTGTGCAGCGCCGAGACGCCGTTGACGGCATGGCTGCCGACGAAGGCGAGCTGGCCCATGCGCACGCGCCGGCCATTGCCCTCGTCGATCAGCGAAATCGCGGCAATCTTGGAATCGTCGAAGCCCTTCTCCTGCGCCGCCTCGCGGATGACGCCGGCATTGATGGCGTAGATGATCTGCATCTGGCGCGGCAGGAGCCGCTCGAACAGATGGATCGGCCAGTGCTCCAGCGCCTCGGGTAGCAGCGTGTGGTTGGTATAGGAGAAGGTGTTGCGGGTGATCTCCCAGGCCTCGGCCCATTCATGGCCGTGCACGTCGATCAGGAGCCGCATCAGTTCGGCGACCGAGACGGCGGGATGGGTGTCGTTCAGCTGGATCGAGAACTTGTCGGCGAGGTTCGACAGATTTTCGTTGGCGTGGAGATGGCGCCGGATGATGTCCTGCAGCGAGGCGGAGGAGAAGAAGTACTCCTGCCGCAAGCGTAGTTCCTGGCCGGCCTGGTGCGAGTCGGCCGGATAGAGGATGCGGGTGATCGCCTCGGCCTTGTTGGATTCGACCAGGGCGCCGATGTGATCGCCGGAATTGAACGCGTCGAGCAAGATGGGGTCGAGCGGCTGGGCGCTCCACAGGCGCAGCGTGTTCACGCGGCGACCGCGCCAGCCGACGATCGGCGTGTCGTAGGCGACGGCGAGAACGCGCTCGGCCGGACGCCAGACCTGCCGGGCCGGGCGGCCGGGCTCCTGGATGGTGGTGACCTTGCCGCCGAAGCCGATCTCATAGGCAAGTTCGCGGCGCTCGAACTCCCACGGATTGCCATGGGCGAGCCAGGTTTCCGGCAGCTCCACCTGGGCGCCGTCGGCGATTTCCTGGCGGAAGAAGCCGTGGACGTAGCGGATGCCGTAGCCGAAGCCGGGAATGTCGGTGGAGGCCATCGACTCCATGAAGCAGGCGGCGAGGCGGCCGAGGCCGCCATTGCCGAGCGCTGCGTCGGGCTCCAGCAGTTCGACGAGGTCGAGATCGACGCCATAGCGCGACAGCGCCTCGCGGATCGGCTCGGTCAGGTTGAGATTGTTGATCGCGTCGCGCAGCAGGCGGCCGATCAGGAATTCCATCGACAGGTAGCAGACGCGCTTCTCGCCGCTGGTCTTGGCCCGCTGGGAGGATTCCATCCACTGGTCGATGATCCGGTCGCGGATGACCAGCGTTGTCGCCTCAAGCCAGTCGTAGCGCCGTGCCTCGGCCGGTGTCTTGCCGACGGAGTAGGTCAGCTTCTCGACGATCTGCCGGGCCAGCGTCTCCGGGTCGTTCTTGCGGGGTGCGGGTGTCGGGGCACCGGTTCCGTCCAGGGCGGAATCGACCTCGTTCGTCATGTCGGCCATCATGACCCCCTCAGTTTGTGGATTGCTGCAACGAGACCGGCGGTAGAGCTGTCGCGCCCCTCTGCCGAAGTCTCGCCGGTAATGACGGGAACCAGCCGGTTGGCCAGTTCCTTGCCGAGTTCGACGCCCCATTGATCGAAGGCGTTGATGCCGTAGAGCTGGGCCTCGACGAAGACCCGGTGCTCGTAGAGCGCGATCAGGCGGCCGAGCGTGGCCGGGTCGAGCTGGCGGTAGAGCAGGGTGATCGACGGCCGGTCGCCGGGGAACACGCGATGCGGCGCGATCCGCTCGGCCTGTTCTCGCTCCATGCCGCCGTCGAGAAGCTGCTGGCGCGCCTCGTCCAGCGTGCGGCCGCGCATCAGCGCCTCGCTCTGGGCCAGGCAATTGGCCAGCAGCAGGTCCTGATGGACCCGCATCTCGGCCGGCTCGTGGGCATTGGCACCGACCAGGAACTCGACCGGAATGATGTCGGTGCCCTGGTGGATGAGCTGGAAGAAGGCGTGCTGGCCGTTGGTGCCGGGCTCGCCCCAGACCACCGGACCGCTCACGGGAACGGTTTCGCCGTCGAGGCCGACGCGCTTGCCGTTCGATTCCATGTCGAGCTGCTGGAGATAGGCGGGGAAGCGCGACAGCCGCTGGTCGTAGGGGATGACGGCGCGGGTCGGATAGTCGCAGAGCGCCCGGTGCCAATAGCCGACGAGCCCCAGCAGGACCGGCAGGTTCTGGTCCAGCGGCGCGGTGCGGAAATGCGTGTCCATCTCGCGGGCGCCGGCGAGGAAGTCGCGGAAGTCCGAGGCGCCGATGGCGATCATCAGCGGCAAGCCGATCGCCGACCAGATCGAATAGCGACCGCCGACCCAGTCCCAAAAGCCGAAGATGCGCTCCGATGCGATGCCGAAGTCGGCGACCTTGTCGAGCGCGGTAGAGACGGCGGCGAAGTGATCGCCCACCGCGTCCTCACCCAGCGCGTCGCTGATCCAGCGGCGCGCGGCGGCGGCGTTGGTCATGGTCTCGATGGTGGTGAAGGTCTTCGACGCGATGATGAAGAGCGTGGAGGCCGGGTCCAGCGTCTTCAGCGTGTCGGCGATATGCGCGCCATCGACATTGGAGACGAAATGCGTGCGCGGCCCGTCGTGATAAGGCGCCAGCGCGAGGGTCGCCATGGCCGGGCCAAGGTCGGAGCCGCCGATGCCGATATTGACCACGTCGGTGATCTGCGTGTCGCGGGCGCCGGTGATGGTGCCGTTGCGCACGCCCTCTGCGAAGGCGCTCATCGCCTTCAGCACGTCCGCCACGGCGCCGCTCACCGGGTTGCGGGCGGCGCGGAAGCCGTCCATCGGCTCGGCGCGCAGCGCCATGTGCAGCACCGAGCGGTCTTCAGTGAAGTTGATCGGTTCGCCGGCGAACATGGCGTCACGCCGGGCCTCGACACCGCGGCTGCGGGCGAGGGCGATCAGGGCATCACGGGCATCGTCGTCGATCGAGGTCTTGGAATAGTCGAGGACGAGATCGCCCAGCGCGGCGGAAAACTCCAGATAGCGGCTCGGATCGTCGGAAAACAGCGAACGGATGCCGCGATCGGCGGCCTGCCGGGCCATTCCGGTCAGTTCTGCAGCCGCAGGAGAAGCGCCGGAATCGGACGTCTGGCTCATGAATTGCCCTGCCATGATGTTGGATGCGGTCGTCGCAAGAAAGCGCCTGCCCTGCGGCCTTTTAAGCCGGTTGTGGATAGGAGGCAAACGCCGGGTCGGCGCCGCTCATGGCCTGATGTGCCCTATTATAGGGCACATATCGGCGGTGCTGCAATTCGCGGCGCTCGATTTCATGAAAGGGGGGCCGGCAGGTGCGAGCCTGCCGACCCCATCAGCTGTCGTCTCAGTCGATCGTGACGGTCTTCACATTCATGAATTCCAGCATGCCTTCATGCGCCAGTTCGCGGCCGTAGCCGGAACGCTTGACGCCGCCGAAGGGCAGACGCTGGTCCGAGGCGGTCATGCGGTTGATGTGGGTGCCGCCCTGGTCGAGCTCGCGGATGAAGCGTTCCTGCTCGGCCGGCTCGGTCGTCCAGGCCGAACCGCCAAGGCCGAAGTCGGAATCATTGGCGAGGTCGATGGCCTCGTCGATTGACTTGACCTTGAACATGATCGCGCAGGGGCCGAACAGCTCTTCGCGATAGGCCGGGGCGCTCTCCGGTACATCGGCGAGGATCGACGGCTGGAAGAAATAGCCCGGGCCCTCCGGCGCCGGGCCGCCGGTCACGAGCTTCGCCCCGGCGCTGACCGATCTGTCGATCTGGTCCTTCAGGTCGTCGACGCCGGCCTTCATGGCAAGCGGGCCCATGCCGGTGTCGTCGGCCATCGGGTCGCCGAGCTTGATGGCTTCGACGGCCTCGGTGTAGCGGCCGAGATAATCCTCGTAGACGTCCTCATGGACGATGAAGCGCTTGGCGGCGATGCAGCTCTGGCCATTGTTCTGCATGCGGGCGGTGACGCCCACCTCGACCGCCTTGGCGATATCGGCGGAGGGCATGACGATGAAGGGGTCGGAGCCGCCGAGTTCCAGCACGGTCTTCTTGATCTCGGAGCCCGCGGTGGATGCGACGGCCGAGCCGGCGCCCTCGCTGCCGGTCAGGGTGGCCGCGCGCACGCGGCTGTCCTTGAGGATCACCTCGACCTTGGAGGAGGAGATCAGGAGGGTCTGGAAGACGCCCTGCGGCGCGTCGGCGTCGAGGAAGATGCGCTCGATCTCCAGCGCGCACTGGCTGACATTGGAGGCGTGCTTCAGGATGCCGACATTGCCGGCCATGATCGCCGGGGCGGCGAAGCGCATGCACTGCCAGTAGGGGAAGTTCCACGGCATGACCGCCAGAACCGGGCCGATCGGCAGATAGGTCACGAAATTGCGGCCGGCGGGGCCGTCCCGCACGTCGTCGGCGACGAATTTCTCAGCGTTCTCCGCGTAGAAGCGCAGGGCGTTGGCGCATTTGCCGACCTCGGCCTCGGCTTCCTTCAGCCGCTTGCCCATCTCCATGGTGGCGATGCGGGCGAGTTCGGTCTTCCGGGTGTCCATCTGGTCGGCGGCCCGCATCAGAACTTCGGCGCGCCGGGCGAAGGAGGTCTTGCGCCAGTCGCGGAAGGCCAGATCGGCATTGGCGAGGGTGCGCTCGATATCGGCGTCGGTGTGCGCGGCGAATTCCTCGATGGTCTCGCCCGTCGCCGGATTGATGCTCGTGGGCATGGTCTCTCCTGATGGTCGCGTCGTTTCATGCACCGGTCCGCGCCGTCCGGCCGGGCCGCTTCGCTAGTTAGCACGAAGCCGGCGCCCGGACAGAGGCGCGGATCGGACCGTCGGACGAAGCCGACGGCGACGGATCAGGTGCGTGCGGCCGAGAGGTTCTCGATCGCGGTGTCGAGGGACTCGCTGGTAGCCTTCACCTCGGGCACGTTCGGGTCGTTCTTCAGGATCTGCTGCAACGACGAGCGCCATTCCGACAAGATGGTTTCCTTCTCGCCGTCGGACAGCCGGTCGTCCTTCAGGACGTCCTCGGGCTTGTCGTACGAGCCATGGGTCGGGTGATCGAATTTCGACGACATCATTGTCGGTCTCCTGCCTGTCGTTTCGGGGCGGGCGCGGCGGGCCGGACATGCCGGCGCCGTCGCGCCTTCTGGGTCCCCAACGGGCCGGCGGCGAGAAAGGTTCATCCGGGAATGTCGTTGCGAGATGCCCGGCGGTGACGACACTGCGTCACCGCGGCTCAAGTCGGAAGTCTAGAACTCGCCTTCGTAGAAGACGCCGACCTCACCGCCACCGGAGGAGGTCACCGCGCCGCGGGCGCTGAGACCCGCGCCGAGATCGAGGTCGATGGTCACCCGGCCGCTCGTGTCGACGCCGACATAGGTGTTCTCGTTCAGATACTTGCCGACACCGACCGCGGTGGTGCCGTCGGCGGCGGTGCGGATGTCGAGATCGTCGACGCCAAGCTGCGAGCGCAGATTCTCCAGAAGGCCGCTGCTGCCACCGACGCCGGCCAGCGAGGCCGCGGCCTCGGCGAGCTGGGCGATCTGCAGCGGCGACAGGTCGGAGGTGCCCTGGCCGAAGATCAGTCGCGCCAGCACCTCGTCCTGGGGCAGGGTCGGTTCGGAGGAGAAGTTGAAGCTCGGATCGTCGGCCGGACCGGTGACGGTGATGAACACGGTGGCGTCGCCGGCGGTGGAGCGTGCCACGAGGTCGAGATAGGGCGTCAGGCCGCCGGTGAAGCTCAGCCGGCCGCGATCGAAGTCCAGACGCTTGCCGAGGATCGAGAAGCGGCCGCGCTGCAGGTCGAAGCCGCCGACGACATTCGGGAAGGCAGCCGAGCCGGTGATGGTGATCCGGCCGCCGAGTTCCACGTCGAGGCCGCGGCCGCGCACGAACACCCGGTTCGGCGCGTTGAAGGTCAGGTCGAGATCGATGCCGCCGCCGCTGTTGCCGCCATCGGCGCGCTCAGGCGAGATCTCGCGCTGCTGCTCGTAGACCGCGGGGGCGGCGTTGCGATGGGTCACGTCGATGCGGGCAAGCGAACTCGGCAGGTTCTCCGGCACGAGGACGTTGATCTCCTCGGCATTGATGGTGCCGGCCAGACGCGGCGTGCCGGTCAGCGGCCCGGTGATGGTCAGTTCGGCATCAAGCCTGGCAGTGACGAGTTCGCCCTTGTTGTAGCGGCCGTCATCGAGCCGGATCGTGATGTCGGCCGGGAAGCCGCCGTCGAGACCGACCGTGCCGGACACGTCGAGCGTGCCACCGGCGGAGAGACTGGCGTCGAAGGCGCGGATCGTCGCAGTGCGTCCGTCCAGCGAGATGGTCGTCGAGATGTCGTTGAGGGCGAGATTGGCGCCGGTGTCGATGAAGCGCGCGCCGGTGGTCGAGACCGTGCCGACGACCGCGGGCTGGGACACGGGGCCGGTCACGCGGGCATCGACGAGGACGGTGCCCTGCACCGAGCGGCCGCCTTCGGCCAGGATGCGGTTGGCAAGCGACAGCGGTGCCGAGCCGTTCAGCGACAGGTCGAGCTGCGGCCCGCCGGCAAGGTTCACCGAACCGTTGGCGCTGAAGTCGAGGCCGTCGCCGGTCAGGCTGGTGTCGGTGGTGACCACCTGGTCAGCGAAGCGGCCGCTGGTGGTGACCGCCAGGGCGCCGACACCGGCGGCGCGGGTCTGCTGGATCGACACGCCGCTGGCATTGATGTCGTAGGTGACCGATGGATTGGACGGGGCGCCGGTGGCGCGGACCGTGCCGTTGATGGTGCCCTGCGGGGCGATGCCCGCCGCCGCCGCGCTGGCGATCGAGGCGGGCAGGGCGCTGATCTCGGCGGTGATGTCGAGGGCGTCGGCGCCGGCCGAACCGGTGACGGTGATGGCGCCGCCGCCAACATCGATGCGGGCGTTGCCGAGGTTCAGCGTGCCGCCGGCATAGCGGCCTTCGGCCACGGCCTGCAGCGCCGGCGCGCCGGCGGCGCGGCTCTGGGCAACGGAGACGTCGGAGGCGGTGATGTCGAAGCTGGCGTCGGGATCGGTGAGCGATCCGGTGGCCGACGCCGAGCCGGAGACGGTGCCGCGGGCGCCGAGGCCGTCGACGAAGCCGTTGGCGAGCCCGACGGGCAAGGCGTCGATGGCGACATCAATGGCGAGCCGCTCGCCGACCGTGCCGGTGGCCCGAAGCGAGCCGTCGCCGACGGTGACGTCGGCGCGTTCGATCGTGGCTGTCCCATCGGCGTAGGAGCCGGCGGCGTCGAGGACGAGGGGTGCGACGCCGGACTGGGCGATCTGCCGCGTGGTGATGCCGCTACCGGAAAGATCGAAGCGGGCCTGTGGATCGGACAGGGAGCCCGTGGCCGTGGCCGAACCGGTGATCGTGCCCTCCGCGCCGAGGCCGTCGACGAAACCATTGGCAAGGCCGACCGGCAGGGCGTCGATGGCAAGGCGGAGGTCGAGCTGTTCGCCGACGGTGCCGGTGGCCTTCAGCGAGCCGTCGCCGACGGTCAGGTCGGCGCGCTCGATGGTGGCAGTACCGTTCGCATAGGCGCCGGCGGCATCGAGGGCGAAGGGCGCGACGCCGGACTGGGCGATCTGGCGCGTCGTGATGCCGGAGCCAGTGAGGTCGAAGCGGGCCTGCGGGTCGGCGAGCGAACCGGTGGCGGTCGCGGTGCCGGAAATCGTGCCCTCGGCGCCGAGATCGGGAGCGATGCCATTGGCGAGGCCGACCGGGATGGCGTTGACGGCGACGCGCAGGTCGAGGGTCTCGCCGATTGTGCCCTCGGCGGTCAGCGAGCCGTCACCGACGGCGATCTCGGCTTCGGAGAGGGTCAGCGTGCCGTCGGCATAGCGGCCGGCGGCGTCCACCGTCAGCGGGTCGATGCCGCTCTCGGCGATGGCGTCGGCGGTGATGCCCGAGCCGGTCAGGTCGAAGCTGGCGGTCGGATTGTCGAGCGTGCCGGTGGCGGTGCCCTTGCCGGAGACCGTGCCACGGGCAGCCAGGCCATCGACGAAGCCGTTGGCGAGACCGACCGGCAGGTTGGTCATGGTCACGTCGAGGTCGAGATTCTGGCCGACGCGACCAGTGGCGACAAGCGAACCGTCGCCGACATTGATGACGGCAGTTTCCAGCGCAGCGGTGGCGTCGGCGTAGGTGCCGGTGAGGCGCAGGGCCAGCGGCGCAACGCCGGAGCGGGCGATCTGCTGCGTGGTGATGCCGGTGCCCGAGACGTCGAAGACGGCTTGCGGGTCGATGGTCGAACCCGACGCCGAGGCGGTGCCGGACAGGGTGCCACTGGCGTCGAGGCCGGGGACGAAACCGTTGACCAGGCCGACCGGCAGGCGGCGCATGGCCAGTTCGATGTCGAGCTCTTCGCCGATTGTGCCGGAGGCGCTCAGCGAGCCGTCGCCGACGATCAGTTCGGCGCGGTCGAGGGTCGCGGTGCCGTCGGCATAGGCGCCGGCGACATCGAGGGTCAGCGGATCGATGCCGGCCGCGGCGATCTCCTCGGCGGTGATGCCGGTGCCGGACAGGGCGAAGGTCGCTTGCGGATCGCTGCGCGGGCCGGTGGCGGTCGCCGTGCCGGTCAGCGTGCCTTCTGCGTCGAGCCCGTCGACGAAGCCGTTGGCCAGCGCCACCGGGACGGAATCCATCGCGACTTCGATGTCGAGCTGGTCGCCGATCGTGCCGGACGCGTCGAGCGAGCCGTCGCCGAGATCGAGCCGTGCGGTCTGCAGGGTCAGGGTGCCGCCGGCATAGCTGCCGGTGAGGTTCGCCTGGATCGCCGGCACGCTGGCAGCGCGCGAACTGGCGACGGCGAGGTCGGTGCCGAGAATGGCAAAGGTCGCAGCCGGATCGTTTGCCGCGCCGGAGACGGTGGCGGTGCCGCCGATGGTGCCGGCAGCGGCGAGGCCCGGCACGAAGGGATTGGCCGCGGCGGCCGGCACGTCGGTCAGGCGCAGCGCGAGGTCGAGGGTTTCGCCGGCGCTGCCGTCGAGGGAAAGGTCGCCTTCTCCGACGTCGACGCGGATGCCGGAAAGGGTCGTCACACCGCCCTCGATCCGCACGATGGCCTCTTCGGCGAGGCGGATCGCAGCGTCCTCGATGTCGGCGGTCAAGCGGGTCAGGCGGACCAGCGTCGTGTCGGGCTCGAACAGCACATTGCCGGCCAGCGCGAAGGGCACGGCGTTGACCTTCGCCTCGGCGACGAGATCGGTGCCCTGTTCGTCCTCGCGCAGCGCCACCTCGAGGTCGCTGACGGCGATGCCGGGCGCCGCGATGGCGCGGGCGGTGACGGTGCCGGTCGGGCGCGGAATGCCGAGATAGTCCTTCACGGACAGGTCGATGCGGGCGCCGTCGAGCGTGTTGCCGGCAACGGAAAGGCGCTCGCCGGTGAGGTCGATGGCGGCGACGGGCATGCCGTCGTTCTCGACGGTGAGGTCGACTTGCCCGACCACGTCGCCGGAGGCGTCGAGGCTGCCGAGCGCGGCCAGCGGGCCAATGTCGCTGACATCGATGGCGAGGGTGCCGACCGGCGCGAAGGCGTCGGTCAGGCGCAGATCGCCGGTGATGCTGTTGGGACCCTGGCGGATGGCGAGGTCGGTGATCCGGCGGTCGCCATTGTCCAGCGTCTCGACGGTGGCGTTGCCCGACAAGGGCTGGCCGTCGAGCGTGCCGGTGATGGCGACGCTGCCCGAGGGCGATGCCGGGTTGAGCGTGCCGCGGGCCTCGACCTTGAGGTCGGCGAGTTCGCGGCCATTGATCGACAGGCCGTTGCCGGAGACCTGCAGATCGACGTCGGGTTTTTCGGCGGGGCCGGAGGCGGTCAAACTGAATGTCGCCGCACCGGCCAGCGCGCCGCTGACGGAACCCGCCTCCTTGAGCGAACCGGAAATATCGGCGGAGACCGTGTCGTCGGTGAGGGCGGCGGTGCCGTCGATCGTCAGGCCATCCCCGCGCACGGTCAGCGCCTCGGCGCTCAACGCGCCGTCCGGGGTGCGCGCGAAGCGGCCGCCGACGGCGAGTTCCTCGCCGGCCAATGGCACCACGGCGGCCGAAAGGGCACTGGTCTGGAAGCGCGACTGCACGTCGAGGGCGAAGGTCGAGAAGTTCAGCGCGGCCTGACCTTCGAGCTGCAGATTGGCGACGTCGGTCACCGCCTCGCTCGGCCGGAAGGTCAACCCCGTGTCGGTCAGGTTGCCGGCAAGCGCGATCTTCACCGGGCCGTTCAGGAAGCGCTGCTGGATGCCGTCGGGCGCGGCGACGGACTGGGCCTCCAGATTGGCGTCGAAGGCGCCCTTGAAGCCGGTGAGGTCGAAGCCGGCGCTGACGATCTTCGCGCTGATCCCCTGCGCCTGATATTCGCCCGAACCGGCGCGCGGCAGGCGCAGCGTCAGGTCGAGCGCGGCGGCGGACAGGGCGCCCTTCAGCGTGCCGTCGATGCCGGCCAGCTCGATCGCCGTCTCGCCCGGCACCTCGCCGAACACGAAGGGGATCGGATCGCCGTCGCGGGAGGCGATTGTCACATTCAGGTCGTTGGCGGTGCCGGAAAGGTCCAGCGTTCCGCCGGCCCGCGCCGAGAGCGCGTCGGAGGAGAGGACCGCCTGCTCGATGGCGTAGGTGCCGTCGTCGCGGATCACCATCTGCAGGTCGAGCGCGGTGCCGCCGGCGACGTAGCGCTGGAACTGTTCGGGCACGAAGCGTTCGGCGGCAATGTTGAGCGAAGCCGAGACGCGCAGGCCGGCATCGACGTCGTCGGCGCGGGCGGTGAGGGTGGCCGCGGTTTCTGCGCCGACCTCCAGCGAGCCGTTGGCCATGAAGGCCGAAAGCGGCCCGGAGCCGTTGATGGTCAGGTCGACGGCCGGGCGGTCGGGAATCTCAAGCAGCGTCGCGACGAGACCGCCGGCCGGCTCGCTGGCCTTGACGTCGATCTTCAGCTGGTTCTGCGCCGGCGCATAGCCGATCTCCAAGGCGATCTGACCGGGCTGGTCGAGCCGCTCGATGTCGGCCTTCACGTTCAGATCGGTCGGATCGGCGGCGAGCTGCAGGCTGGCATTCGCCCGCAGACGGGCGCGGGTTCCGGCGATCGCCTCGCCGAGGACGAATTCGTCGATCGCCAGGCGGCGGATGTCGGCGGTGATCGAGGGCAGCGAAAAGCCGCCGGATTCCTCGTCGGGCGCGGCTTCCGGCTGGCCGGTCGGCAGGCGTTCCAGAACGATGCTGCCGGCGGTGAGCGCATCGATCGAGACGTTGGAGCGAACGAGAGACAGCGGCGACCAGTCCATGGCGAGGTCGCTGGCGGTCAGGAAGACGCCCTGCGGATCGGAGACGGTGACGTTCTCGATGCGGATGTCGCCGCTCAGCGCGCCCGACAGGCCCTCGATCTTCACCTGCATGGTGTCGGTCGAGACGAGGTTCTCGATCTGTGTCGCGAGGAATTGCTGGGCCTGCGCCGGGCGGCTAGGGGCGAGCGCCACGAGGCCACCCAGGACGAGGGTCGCCACGATCTGCAGGAGGCGTCCGGCACGTATCATCAGAAGGCCTGTCCGATTCCGGCGTAGAACTGGAAGCTGGCGTCGCGCGGGCCCGGATCGAGCGGCACCGCGACGTCGACGCGGATCGGCCCGAAGCTGGTCAGGTAGCGCAGGCCGACGCCGGCGCCGAGCTTGAATTCGTTGAAGTCGGGCACGAGGTCGTCCGACACCGTGCCGCCGTCGACAAAAGGCACGATCTGGATTTTGTCGGTCACCGCGACGCGGGCTTCGAGCGATGCCTCGAACAGCGACAGGCCGCCGGTCGGCGTGTCGGTGAAGTCGGGATTAAAGCCGCTGCCGGCGGGAACGCTGGACGGATAATAGGGGCCGATCGACTGGAATTCGTAGCCGCGGACCGAGCCGCCGCCGCCGGCAAAGAAGCGCCGGTCGTTGGGCACTTCGCCAAGATCGGCGCCGAAGATGGTGCCGTAGCCGACGCGGCCGGCGAGAACGAGCTTGTCGTCCTGGGTCAGCGACAGGTAGCTCGACGCATCGACGCGCGTCTTCACGAAGGCGGCGCCGTCGTCGACATTGTAGGTCGGCTCGGCAAAGGCCTTGGCGAAGATGCCCTCGGTGGGGTTCAGCTCGTTGTCGCGGCTGTCGAAGGTATAAGTGACCGGCACCGAGGCGAGGAGATAGTCCCGCTCGCCGAGGAAGTCGCCGATGGTCTCGTATTCGCCGCGCACCGTGGCGCTCAGCTTCTGCTGCTCGTCGATCTTGTATTCGACGCCGCTGGTGACGGCGACGAATTCGCGGTCATAGGCCAGCGGCTGCTGCCGGCCGGCCTCGATCGAGCCGATATAGACCGAATCGGGACCCAGCACGCCGGGCTTCTTGAACACGAGCGAGGTGGCATAGTCCGGGCCGCTGATCTCGCGGGCCTCGTCGCTGATGACGGTGGCGCCGATGCGCGAGATCGAGGCGTCGAGGCGGATCGATTCGGCCCGGCCGAAGAGATTGCGATAGCCGACATAACCGGAGGCGCCGGCGCCCTCGGTGTTGGAATAGGTGGCGCCGAGGCCGTAGAAGCCGAATTTGCGCTCGGCCACCTCGACCTGCACCGGCAGGGTCCCGTCGGCGGCCTGGGCCGCGCCGGGCTTCACCGTCACGCTGGAGAACACGCCGAGTTCGACGAGGCGCTTGCGGGCCGCGGCCAGTTCGTCGGGCGAGAAGACCTCGCCAGCCTTCACCCCGGCCATGTAGGCGACGAAGCCGGGATCGACATCGGTGGTGCCGTCCACCCAGGTCTCGCCGAAGGGGACGACATCGCCGGGCGACACGTCGAGGGAATAGTCCAGCTCGTCGGTCGCGGCGTCCGCCACGGTCTCGCGGCCGGTGACGGCGACGAAGGGGCGGCCCTGGTTGCGCAGATCGCGCAGGAGCTTCGCCTCGCCTTCGAGGACATCGACGGAGTTCGCCGAGCCGCCGCGCACCAGGCCGTATTCGGCCGGATCGACGGGCAGGCCGCCGGTGGAGATCGCCACGCGGCCGAGTTCGTAGACCGGGCCGGGCGTCACGCGGATCGTGACCGGCACGGGGCGCGAGGTGTCGAATTTCGTGTCCGGCGGCAGGTCGGCGAGGTTGCGGCCCTCGATGAAGATGTCGACGAGGCCGTCATAGCGGGCGTTCTCGTAGAGCGTCGCGACGAGGCGCTTGCGGTCGGTCTTCGCCTTGGCGATCAGGCCGAGCGAGCCGGAGACCGGATCGCTGGCATCGGAGACCAGGACCGAGGCATCGTTCAACGCGGTCTCGATGTCGCCGTCGGCGGTCACGCCCGGCGCGAGCGACAGGGATGCCGTGTAGGAGATCGGGTTGATGATGTCGGTGGCGGCGTCGGTCTCGTCCTCGAAGAACTTGAATCCGAAGATCTCGAAGGCCGCGGCGCGGTGCGGAGCCGCCATCACGAGCACCGCCGCGAGGGCAGCGTGTGCAAGCATGTGGCTGGTGTGGAACCGATACCGCAAAGACGCCAGTTTCCCGTTGACCGCATTGACCGTTGGAGCGGCACCCGAAGCTGGCTTCACGATGTCCAGTGACGGCGCGCGGAAGGCTGCCGCGACCCCTCCTTGGGCTGGCGGCCAGCATGCTGGGATTTGATGAAATAACAACCTACTGGCGGGGATATTTCGTCCAGTGACGTTAACGTGTAGCTGATTTCCGCCCGTCCCGTGCCGCCGGGGACACACCTGTCGGAGCGACATTGCGACGCTTGGCCGCGAGGTCGGGGGGCGGATGATTTGAACGGCAGGCGGCGGCCTCTCCGCGCCGGTGGTTCCGGCTGCAACCAGACCCGCGCCGGCGACGCCGTACCATGGAACGATTCTGAAAAGCGCTTGAAGCGATCCCCGTCAAAGGGCAAGCTCGCGCCGGAGCCGCGGCGTGGGTAGTCGACGCCGCGCAGACATCCGCCCGTTCGGCAGCGATGCGGGACGATGCGATCAGACCCCCGGGGAGGATATCGATGAGTGACGTGACGATCACGGTGAACGGTCGGGAGATGAAGGGCGCGGTCGAAGACCGCACGCTGCTCGTCACCTTCCTGCGCGAAAATCTCGGCCTGACCGGCACCCATGTCGGCTGCGACACGTCGCAGTGCGGGGCCTGCGTGGTCCATGTGGACGGCAAGGCCGTGAAGTCCTGCACCATGCTGGCCGTCCAGGCCTCGGGCGCCTCGGTGACGACGATCGAGGGCTTGGCCGACGGCGCCGAGCTGCATCCGGTGCAGGCGGCTTTCCGCGAGCATCACGGACTGCAGTGCGGCTTCTGCACCCCGGGCATGATCATGACGGCGGTCGACCTGATCCGCCAGCACGGCAGCGCGCTGGACGAGAAGGCGGTGCGCGACGGCCTGGAGGGCAATATCTGCCGCTGCACCGGCTACCACAACATCGTCAAGGCAATCCTGGCCGCCGCCGGCGCATCGCAGCCGCAGCAGGTCGCGGCCGAATAGGGAGGCAGGGCGGCCTTCGGGTCGCCACCGATCAGGGCGGCCGCAGCGATCCCGATGGTGATCCCGGCCCCCAGCGAAAATTGGGAGGTTTTCTATGGGTATCGAAGGCATCGGCGCAAAGGTTCTGCGCAAGGAGGATCGCCGGTTCATCACCGGGCGTGGCCGCTATGTCGACGACATGGTCGTGCCGGGCATGAAATACGCGGCGTTCGTGCGCTCCCCCCATGCCCATGCGACGATCGCCGGGATCGACATGGAGGAGGCCAAGGGAATGCCGGGCGTCATCGGCATCCTGACCGGCGAGCAGTTGCAGGGCGACGGCATTGGCAATCTGATCTGCGGCTGGGCCGTGTCCTCCAAGGACGGCACGCCGATGAAGATGGGCGCCTGGCCGGCGCTGGCGGTGGAGAAGGTCCGCCATGTGGGCCAGGCCGTCGCGGTGGTCGTCGCCGAAACCCAGATGCAGGCGCGCGACGCGGCCGAAGCGGTGATGGTCGATTATGACGAGCTGCCGGCCGTGGTCAGCGCCGTCGAGGCGCTGAAGGATGGCGCGCCGCAACTCCATCCGGAAGCCGAGAACAACCTGATCTTCGACTGGGAGCTGGGCGACAAGGGCGCGACCGACGCGGCCTTCACCAATGCCGCGCACGTCACCAGGCTGCATATCGTCAACAACCGGCTGGTGCCGAACCCGATGGAGCCGCGCGCGGCACTCGGCCATTACGACGCCGCCGACGATCACTACACCTGCTGGACCACCTCGCAGAACCCGCATGTCGCCCGGCTGGTGATGAGCGCCTTCTACAACGTCGCGCCGGAGCACAAGCTGCGGGTGATCGCGCCGGATGTGGGCGGCGGCTTCGGCTCGAAGATCTACATCTATCCCGAAGAGATCGTCTGCCTGTGGGCGTCCAAGCGCACCGGCGTCCCGGTGAAATGGACGTCCGACCGCACCGAGGCGTTCCTGACCGACGCCCATGGCCGCGACCACGTGACCGAAGTCGAGATGGCGCTGGACGCCGACAACAAGATCCTCGGCCTCAAGGTCGACACGGTGGCCAATCTGGGCGCCTACATGTCGTTGTTCTCGTCGGCGACCCCGACCTATCTCTACGCGACGCTCCTGTCGGGCCAGTACGACATCCCGGCGATCCACGCCAATGTCAGGGCGGTCTACACCAACACCGTGCCGGTGGACGCCTATCGCGGCGCCGGCCGGCCCGAAGCGACCTACGTCATCGAGCGGACCATGGAGACGGCGGCGCGCGAGCTCGGCGTCTCGCCGGCGGAACTGCGCCGCAAGAACTTCATCCGCTCCTTCCCGCACCAGACGCCGGTCATCATGGCCTATGACGCCGGCGATTTCGACGCGACGCTGGATGCCGGCATGCAGGCGGCGGACGTCGCCGGCTTCGAGGCCCGCCGGGCCGAGGCCCAGTCCCGCGGCAAGCTGCGCGGCCTCGGCATGAGCTGCTACATCGAGGCCTGCGGCATCGCGCCGTCCAAGGCGGTGGGCTCGCTCGGCGCCGGCGTCGGCCTGTGGGAATCGGCCGAGGTCCGGGTCAATCCGGTCGGCACGATCGAGATCCTCACCGGCTCGCACAGCCACGGCCAGGGTCACGAGACGACCTTCGCCCAGCTCGTCGCCGAGCGTTTCGGCCTGCCGGTCGACAACGTCCAGGTGATCCATGGCGACACCGACAAGGTGCAGTTCGGCATGGGCACCTACGGCTCGCGCTCCGGCGCGGTCGGCATGTCGGCGATCCACAAGGCGCTCGACAAGGTCGAGGCCAAGGCCAAGAAGATCGCCGCGCATCTGCTGGAAGCCGACGAGGGCGACATCGTCATCGAGAATGGCGAGGTGAAGGTCGCGGGCACCGACAAGTCGCTCGGCTGGCACGAGGTCTGTCTCGGCGCCTACACCGGCCACAATCTGCCGGACGGCATGGAGCCGGGCCTGAAGGAAGGCGCGTTCTACGATCCGACCAACTTCACCTTCCCGGCCGGCTGCTACATCTGCGAGGTCGAGGTGGATCCGGAGACCGGCACCACCCAGATCGTGCAGTTCGTCGCCGCCGACGATTTCGGCCGGGTGATCAACCCGATGATCGTCGAGGGGCAGGTGCATGGCGGCCTCGCCCAGGGCATCGGCCAGGCACTCCTGGAAGGCGCCCATTACGACGAGACCGGCCAGCTCGTGACCGCGTCCTACATGGACTACGCCATGCCGCGGGCCTGGGACCTGCCGATGTTCGACGTGTCGACCAACGAGACGCTCTGCCCCGGCAATCCGCTCGGCATGAAGGGCTGCGGCGAGGCGGGGGCGATCGGTTCGCCGCCGGCCGTCATCAACGCCATCACCGACGCCATCGGCAACAACGACCTGACCATGCCGGCGACGCCGCAGAAAGTGTGGCGCGCCATCCACGCCGTCACCTGACGGCGGCCTGATCGTCCGGCGGCCACAGACCGGCCGCCGGCAGCGTTCCGGGACCTCTGGTCCCATCGAGACAGCCGCGCCGCGCGGCCCGCGCCTGAACAGGACAGGCGCGACCCGGCGCCAAGGGAGACCTGAGATGTACGAGACCACCTATCATCGCCCCTCGACCCTCGACGAGGCCGTCCGGCTGGTCGGCGACAGCGGCGGGGAGGGCAAGTTCCTTTCCGGCGGCATGACGCTGATCCCCACCATGAAGCAGCGTCTTGCCGCGCCGACGGCGCTGGTCGATCTGCGCCATGTCGCCGAGCTCAAGGGCATCAGCGTCGAGGGCCGCTCGATCCGCATCGGCGGCGGCACGACCCATGCCGAGATCGCCGCCCATGAGGGCATCAAGTCGACCTGTCCGGGCTTTGCCTCGCTGGCCGGATTGATCGGCGACATCGCCGTGCGCCACATGGGCACGATCGGCGGCTCGGTCGCCAATTACGATCCGGCCGCCGATTATCCGGCTGCCCTGAAGGCGATGGGCGCCACGATCCATACGTCGAAGCGCGAGATGCCGGCGGACTCGTTCTTCGTCAGCCTGTTCGAGACGGCGCTGGAAGAGGACGAGATCGTGACCGCGGTGTCCTTCGAGGCGCCGGACCAGTGCGGCTACGAGAAATTCCGCAACCCGGCCTCGCGCTACGCCATGTGCGGCGTCTTCGTCGCCAAGCGGGGCGATGGCGTGAAGGTCGGCGTCACCGGCGCGGGCTCGAACGGCACGTTCCGCTGGGAAGCCGCCGAGCAGGCGCTGTCGGCGAATTTCGACGGCTCCGCCATCGAGGGGCTGTCGGTCGATCCGAGCGACATGCTGGCCGATCTGCACGGCTCGTCGGATTATCGCGCCAACCTCGTCAAGGTCGTCACCAAGCGCGCGGTCGCCAAGGCGCAGTCGCACTAGGCTTCGGCAAGGCTTTCATGCTGCGACGGCCGGGTTTCAGCCCGGCCGTTTTCGTTTGTGGCCTCCCGCGGGATGGAGCCCCGCATCTGGCGCAGTCCGAAGCGCCTGGGCGATCAAATGGCCGCGGCGACCACCTGCGACAGCCTGTAGCAGGGCAATCCGGCCGCGACCGCTCGCAGGAACATTCCGAGAACCCTATACAGGTGGGATGGCCAAGACCACGCTCATCGACAAGCTGGCGATCCTTTCGGACGCCGCCAAATACGACGCCTCCTGCGCGTCCAGCGGCTCGACCCGCCGCGACTCGGCAAAGTCCGGCGGCATCGGCTCGACCGAGGGCTCGGGCATCTGCCATGCCTACGCCCCGGACGGGCGCTGCATCTCGCTGCTCAAGATCCTGATGACGAATTTCTGCGTCTATGACTGCGTCTATTGCGTCAATCGCTCGTCGTCGAACGTGCCGCGGGCGCGCTTTTCGGTGCAGGAGGTCGTCGACCTGACGATGTCCTTCTACCGGCGCAACTACATCGAGGGGCTGTTTCTCTCCTCCGGCATCATCCGCAGCTCCGACTACACGATGGAGGAGATGGTGCGGATCGCCCGCAAGCTGCGGCTGGAAGAGAATTTCCGCGGCTACATCCATCTGAAGACGATCCCCGACGCCGCGCCGGCGCTGATCGAGGAGGCGGGGCTGTTCGCCGATCGCCTGTCGATCAACATCGAACTGCCGACCGACGTGACGCTGGAAGCCTTCGCGCCGGAAAAGAACCCGCGCGACATCCGCCGGTCGATGGGGCATCTGCGCGCCAAGATCGAGGAGCACAAGGGCGAGAAACGCGACCGGGCCAAGCCGAAGCGCTTTACGCCCGGCGGCCAGTCGACCCAGATGATCATCGGCGCCGACGGATCAAGCGACGACGCGATCCTCGGCCGGTCGGAGAATCTCTACGGCAATTATCACCTGAAGCGGGTCTATTACTCGGCCTTCTCGCCGATCCCCGACGCGTCGAGCCGGTTGCCGCTCTCCAAGCCGCCGCTGATGCGCGAGCACCGGCTCTACCAGGCCGACTGGCTGATGCGTTTCTACGGCTTCGACCGCGGCGAGATCGTCGCGGGCGGCGACGGCGGCATGCTGGATCTGGCAATCGACCCGAAGCTTGCCTGGGCACTGAAGCATCGCGAGCGGTTTCCCGTCAACGTCAACCGCGCCGACCGCGAGATGCTGTTGCGGGTGCCGGGCCTTGGTACGCGGGCGGTGAACCGCATCCTGTCGACGCGGCGGCATCGCAGCCTGCGCCTCGACGACGTGGCGCGGCTCTGCCAGTCGGTGGACAAGGTGCGGCCGTTCATCGAGGCGCTCGACTGGTCGCCGGGGGCGGCGACGGACAGCGCCGGCCTGCGCGAACGCTTCGTGCCGAAGGTGCAGCGGACGGCCCAGCTCGAACTGTTCTGAGCGCCGGGCTCATGCTGGTCGCCGGCCGTCGAGCTGCGGGGTCTCGGCGGGAACCGGCGCACCGCCATGCAGGTTCTACTCCGTCCCGCTGGCGAGCCCGATCCCATGTATGTTGCGCGTCTTTCCTTCTCCGCCGATTTCGACGCGTGGCGCCAGGCGGCGCGTACGGCGCTGGCGCTCGGCGTGCCGCCGGAGGAGATGAGCTTCACGGTCGGTGACGAAACCGCCGGCCTGTTCGCCGAGCCGCTGCCGCCGGCACCCGCCGAAGCGCCGCAGCCGACGGTGCCCAAAGCGTTTCCCGAACTGGCAGCCAAGCTGGTCTGCCACGCCGATGCCGACCGCTTCGTCTTCGCCTATCGCCTGCTGTGGCGCCTGCAGCGGGAAAAGAAGCTGCTGGAGATCGCGTCGGACCCGGACATCCTGCGCGCCACCGAGATGGAAAAGGCAGTCCGCCGCGACAGCCACAAGATGAAGGCCTTCGTCCGCTTTCGGGAGATCGAGGACGACGAAGGCCGCCGCCACTACGTCGCCTGGTTCGAGCCGTTCCACCATATCGTCGAACACACTGCGCCGTTCTTCGCCCGGCGCTTTGCCGGGATGGTCTGGACCATCCTGACGCCGGAGCGCAGCGCGCATTGGGACGGAAGCGAACTGACCTTGCTGCCCGGCGCTACCAGGGACATGCGGCCGGAGGGCGACGACATGGAAGCCCTGTGGCTCACCTACTACGCCTCGATCTTCAACCCGGCGCGGCTGAAGGTGAACGCCATGCGCGCCGAGATGCCGAAGAAATACTGGGCGAACATGCCTGAGACGGCGCTGATCAAGCCGCTGATCGCCGGTGCCGAGGCGGCCTCGCGGCGGATGATCGAGACTGCGCCGACCCTGCCGAGCCTGCGGCACGAACGCCAGAAGGAGCGTGACATGGCACGAGAGCCCGATCTGATGGCGCGGACGTCGGACGCGCGCCCGACATCGATCGCTGCCGCGCGCGAGGCGGCCAGCCATTGCCGCGCCTGCCCGCTCTGGGAGCCGGCGACCCAGACCGTGTTCGGGCGCGGCCCGGAAGATGCGCCGGTCATCTTCGTCGGCGAGCAGCCGGGCGACCAGGAGGACATTGCTGGCGAGCCCTTCATCGGGCCGGCGGGCAAGGTGTTCGACGCGGCGCTGGGCGAGGCGGGGATCGACCGCAGCCGCGCCTATGTCACCAATGCGGTGAAGCACTTCAAGTTCGCGCCGCGCGGCAAGCGGCGCATCCACGCCAAGCCGAATGGCGGCGAGGTGCGGGCTTGCCGCTGGTGGCTGGATATCGAGCGCGAGCTGATCCGACCCAAGCTGATCGTGGCGCTCGGCGCGACGGCGGCGTCGGCCGTCCTCGGCAAGACGGTGACGATCCGGGACGCGCGGTCGACGCTGATCGATCTCGACGAGGGGACGCGGGCGCTGGTAACCGTGCACCCGTCCTATATCCTGCGGCTGCCCGACAAGGTGACGCAGGACCGCGAGCGCCGCGCCTTCCATGCGGACATGGCGCTGGTGCTCCAGACCGTGCCGGAACTGGCAGTCTGATCAGCCGATCAGGACGAGACGGATGCCGTAGCCGATCGTGGCGACGGCGGCGACGCCGCCGAGCCATAAGAGCGCGAACCAGCCGAGCCGGCTTTTCAGGCTACCCGGAGCCTCGTCCCTGGTCGCCGGGCGGTCGCCGTGCCGCGCCGTCAATGGTGATACCCCTCGCCCTCGCGGACCTTGCCGCGGAAGACCCAGTAGGAATAGGCGGTGTAGGCGAGGATCAGCGGGATCAGCACCGATGCGCCGACCAGCAGGAACATCAGCGAGGAATCCGGTGCTGCCGCTTCCCAGATGGTGACGTGCGGCGGGATGATGTCGGGATAGAAGGTGATCCCCAGCCCCGCGAAGGACAGGACGAAGATCGCCAGCGCCGACAGGAACGGCCGGATTTCCTTGCCGGTCGCCAGCGACTGGAACAGGCTGAAGGTGGCGAGTGCGACAAGGATCGGCACCGGCGCCACATAGAAGATCTGCGGGAAGGTGAACCAGCGCAGATAGAACTCGTCCTCCATGAACGGCATCCACAGACTGACCACGCCGATCAGGACCATGGTGCCGATCGCCGAGATCCAGGCGTAGCGGCGGGCAATGTCATGCAGTTCGCCCTCGGTCTTCATGACCAGCCAGGTGGCGCCCAGAAGCGCGTAGCCAACCACGACGGCAACGCCGGTCATCAGCGAGAAGGGCGTCATCCAGTCGAACCAGCCGCCGGCATAGGCGCGCCCCTCGATGTCGATGCCCTGCACCAGCGTGCCGAGGGCGATGCCCTGGCTGAAGGCGGCGACGATCGAGCCGACGAAGAACGACACGTCCCACATCCAGCGGCCGCGCACGGTCTTGAAGCGGAACTCGAAGGCCACACCCCGGAAGATCAGTGCCAGAAGCATGGCGATAAGCGGCGCGTAGATCGCCGGCATGATGATCGCGTAGGCCAGCGGGAAGACCGCGAACAGGCCGCCGCCGCCCAGCACCAGCCAGGTTTCGTTGCCGTCCCAGATCGGCGCCACCGTGTTCATGGCGGTGTCGCGGTTCTCGTGCCGGCCCAGCAGCGGGAACAGGATGCCGGTGCCCAGATCGAAGCCGTCGAGAATGACATAGGCAATCACCGCGAAGGCGATGATGAAGGCCCAGAGTACAGCGAGATCCATCTGCGTCGGCCTCCTATTCCGCCGGTTCGGGTTCGTTGCGGCCTTCCAGGGAGAAGGCAGGCGTGATGCCGGCCGAGCGCGTCGGATGATGATCCGGCGTGTCGTCCTCTGCCGGACTGGGCAACTTCGACATCAGGCGCATGATGTAGAATGTTCCGGCGCCGAACAGCACGAAATACACCACGATGAAGGCCACCAGCGAGGTGCCCACCGCTTCGGCGGCAATCGGCGAATGGCTCTCGAAGGTGCGCAGCAGGCCGAAGACCGTGAAAGGCTGACGCCCCATCTCGGTGGTGACCCAGCCGCAGATCACCGCGACGAAGCCCATCGGTCCCATGGCGATCATGGCGCGCTGCAGCCAGGGCGAATCGTAGAGCGAACCGCGGTAGCGCTTGAACAGCGACCACAGGCCGATGCCGAGCATGGCGAAGCCGATGCCGACCATCACCCGGAAGGTCCAGAAGATCACCGTCGAGTTCGGCCAGTCCTCGCGCGGGAAGGCGTTGAGGCCCTGCACCTCGCCGTCGAGCGAATGGGTGAGGATCAGCGAGCCGAGATAGGGCACGTTGACGGCGTAGTCGGTCCGGCCTTCCTCCATGTTCGGGATGCCGAACAGGGTAAGCGGCATCGGGCCTTCGCTGTTGGTCTCGAAATGGCCCTCGATCGCGGCGATCTTGGCAGGCTGGTGTTCCAGCGTGTTGGTGCCGTGCAGGTCGCCGGCGACGATCTGGATCGGCGCGACGATGGTCGCCATCCACAGCGCCATCGAGAACATCGTGCGGGCGCTCTGGTTGGTGCGGTCGCGCAGCAGATGGAACGCGCCCACCGCGCCGACGATGAAGGCCGTGGTGAGGTAGGCGGCCAGCACCATGTGCAGGAGCCGGTACGGGAACGACGGGTTGAAGATGATCGCCCACCAGTCCTCCGGCACGAACTGGCCGGCGGCGTTGTAGCCGAAGCCTGCCGGCGTCTGCATCCAGGAGTTCACCGAGAGGATCCAGAAGGCCGAGAACAGCGTGCCGATGGCGACGACCACCGTGGCGGCGAAGTGCAGCTTGTCGCCGACGCGCTTGCGGCCGAACAGCATGATGCCGAGGAAGCCGGCCTCCAGGAAGAAGGCGGACAGCACCTCGTAACCCATCATGGGTCCGAGGATCGGCCCGGTCTTGTCGGAGAAGACCGACCAGTTGGTGCCGAACTGGTAGCTCATCACGATGCCGGAGACGACGCCCATGCCGAAGCTCAGGGCGAAGATCTTGATCCAGTAGTTGAAGGTCTCGATGTAGACCGACCGCCCGGTCGCCAGCCACAGGCCTTCGAGGACCGCAAGGAACGAGGCGAGGCCGATGGTGAAGGCCGGAAATATGATGTGAAACGAGATGGTGAAGGCGAACTGGAAGCGGGCGAGGGTGACCGGGTCGAAACCTTCGAACATGGCTGTGCCTTCAACATTTATCTGGCGCGTGGATGCACCCAAGATGGACGCTGCGACAAGGTCAGAGTAGGCCTCTGCGACCATTTTGCCAGCGTATGGGCGCAAGGCCGCCCGGCTTTTTCCGCGCGCCGTGACCCGATCTCGATCGCCACTCGGGCGGTTTCCCCCTGCGGTTCTTCTGGTATGGATGCCACCGGGACGATGCGGGGAGGGGATTGCATGAACATGACGGGATGGTCGGGGGACCTGACGGAGATCTTCGAGGCGGCTGTCGCCGCGGCGCATCCGGCGAGCATTCTCGCCGCGCATCTGCCGCCGCCGCCGCCGGGGCGCATCGTCATGCTCGCCGCCGGCAAGGCCGCCGCTTCGATGGCCGCCGCCGCAGTCGCCCACTACACGCAGACGCATGACGTGCCGGCCGACCGGCTCACCGGCATCGCGGTCACCCGCGACGGCTATGCGCTCGACGCCGGGCCGATCCCGGTGGTCGAGGCCGGGCACCCGCTACCCAACGCGCACGGGCTGGCGGCGACGGCGAAGGTCGTCGCGCTGGCCGAAGCGGCCGGGCCGGACGACCTCGTGCTGGCGCTGATCTCCGGCGGTGGCTCGGCCAACTGGCTGCTGCCGGCGGACGGCATTTCGCTCGCCGACAAGCAGGCCGTGACGAAGGCGATGCTGCGCAGCGGCGCCGGCATCGGCGAGATCAATTGCGTGCGCAAGCATCTGTCGCAGATCAAGGGCGGACGCCTCGCCCATGCCTGTGGCGAGGCGCGGCTGATCACCCTGGCGATCTCCGACGTGCCCGGCGACGATCCGAGCGTCATCGCCTCCGGGCCCACCGTGCCGGACGCAACGACACTCGCCGATGCGCGGGCGATCATCGCCAAGCGCGGCATCGACCTGCCGGCTTCCTGCCGCGCCGCGCTGGACGATCCGGCCAACGAGACGCCGAAGCCGGGCAACCCGGTCTTCGAGCACGCCGAATACAAGATCGTGGGGACCCCTGCCGCCTCGCTCGACGCCGCCGCGAAGGTGGCCGAGCGGCTCGGCTACAAGGTGGTCAGCTTCGGCGCCGACGTCGAGGGCGAGGCGCGCGACGTGGCGGCCGAACATGCCCGCATCGCGCTGGAGGCCGTTGAGGCCGGCGACCGGGTCGCGATCCTGTCGGGCGGCGAACTGACGGTGACGATCCGCGGCGAAGGCCGCGGCGGGCCGAACCAGGAATATGCCCTGGCGCTGGCGCTGGCGCTGGGCGCCCATCCCGGCATCGCGGCGCTGTCCGGCGACACCGACGGCACCGATGGCGGGACCGGCCTTGCCAGCGATCCGGCCGGCGCCTTCGTCCTGCCGGACACGCTGGCCAAGGCGGCGGCCGCCGGGCTCGACGCCGAGGCGGCACTGGCGGCGAACGATTCGACCAGCTTCTTCGAGGCCATCGGCGGCCTGTTCGTGCCGGGCCCGACCCACACCAATGTCAACGACTGCCGGATCATCCTCGTCGATCCGACGGCAAGCTCCGAAGGGAGGCCAGCATGAAGCGTTCCCGCGTCAACGAGATCCTCAGGGAAGCGGATTCCTACATCCGCTCCTTCGGCTACGTCATGCCGCCCTTCGCCTATCTCTCCCCGAACGAGATGAAGGCGCGGCGCGCCGACCTGTCGACCATCGTGGAGCGCCGGCTCGGCTGGGACGTGACCGATTACGGCAAGGACGATTTCGACCGGATGGGGCTGTTCCTGTTCACCACGCGCAACGGCGACGCGGCGGATCTGAAGGCCGGCGGCGGCATGCTCTATGCCGAGAAGATCATGATCTCCCGCCACGACCAGTATTCGCCGATGCACCGGCACATCGTCAAAGCCGAGGACATCATCAACCGCGGCGGCGCCAAGCTGGCAATCCAGATGCACGAAAGCGCGCCCGACGGCTCCGTCGACGAGAGCGCCGAGGTCACCGTCGTCACCGACGGGATCACCCGGCGGCTGCCGGCCGGCGGCGTCCTGATGCTGGAGCCCGGCGAGAGCGTGACGCTGCTGCCCGGCAACTGGCACGCCTTCTGGGGCGAAGGCGGCGACGTCCTGATCGGCGAGGTCTCCACCGTCAACGACGATCTCACCGACAATGTCTTCCGTGAGCCGCTCGGCCGGTTTTCCGAGATCGAGGAGGACGAGGACCCGATGCTGCTGCTCGTCTCCGACTACGACACATGGCTCTGAGCCTGCCACGGCTTCGCTGAAGCCTGCTTCGGCGCGGGACGCCGCCCCGCAGTCGCGCCTTCCTGTGGACAGGTCGTCGCCGTCTCGACTCTCGCCGGGGCGGGCGTGATAGGTTCCGGCCACGTCCCCTCGACGACCGGACCGCGCCGCCAAGGCGGGCGGTCGTTCACGACATCGCCAGCACCGAAAGGCCTGCAATGACCGTTGCCGTCGATCTCGGCACGACCCAAACCGGCGAACCGGCGGAGCTCGATCTGGAGGAGCTGCTGTCGACGCGCCTGCTCGTCCAGGGCAATTCGGGCTCGGGCAAGTCGCATCTTCTGCGCCGTCTCCTGGAGCGCAGCGCGGACTGGGTGCAGCAGGCGGTGATCGATCCGGAAGGCGACTTCGTGTCGCTGGCCGAGCGCTACGGCCATGTGGTCGTCGACGCCAATCGCACGCCGGCCGAGCTGACCCGCATCGCGCGGCGCATCCGCGAGCATCGCGCTTCGGTGGTGCTCGATCTGGAAGGGCTCGACGCCGAGGTGCAGATGATGTGCTCGGCGGCCTTCCTGAACGGCCTGTTCGATGCCGACCGGGCGCACTGGTTCCCGATGCTGATCGCCGTCGACGAGGCGCATCTCTTCGCGCCGGCCATGTCCGGAGAGCATTCGGAAGAGGCCCGTCGCGCCTCGCTGGGCGCGATGACCAACCTGATGTGCCGCGGTCGCAAGCGCGGCCTGGCCGGGGTCATCGCCACCCAGCGCCTGGCCAAACTCGCCAAGAACGTCGCCGCCGAGGCGTCGAACTTCCTGATGGGCCGGACCTTCCTCGACATCGACATGCAGCGCGCCGCCGACCTGCTCGGCATGGACCGGCGCGCCGCCGAACGTTTCCGCGACCTGGAGACCGGCAATTTCGTCGCGCTCGGACCGGCATTGTCGCGGCGGCCGATGCCGATCCGCATCGGTCCCGTCGAGACAGCGGGTCGCAGTGGGCGGCCGTCGCTGATGCCGCTGCCGGAGACGCCACGCGAGGCGATGGAAGACCTGATCTTCACCGCGACGGAAGAGGACAAGGCGGCCGAGCGCCGCGCCATCGAGCGCCCGCAATCCAACGCCGCCCCGCGCATCGAGGGCGCCGCCGCGGCGATCGCCACGCGTGAGCTTCTGGAGCGAGTGGCCGCTGCTCCGTCCGTCTCCGAGCGGCACGAGCCGATCGACGACGATCCGCGCTCGCCGGAAGAGCGCGCCGCCGCCGTCGATGCGATCTTCGCGGAAATGCTGCAGGACCCGGACGCGGCCTTCCGGCCGGTGCCGGTGCTCTACCAGGACTTCCTCACCCATTGCCGGCTGAAGCGTCTGCGCGGTGCCGAGACCGACATGGCAGCCTTCCGCCGGCGCCTGTCGCTGGCACGGGCCGGTGTCTCCTGCGAGACCGACGACGAGGAATGGCAGGGCGTCGTCGACCGGGCCGCCGACCTGCCCGAGGAGATGCAGGGCGTCTTCATGATGCTGGCGCGCGCGGCCCGCGACGAGGCCGAATGCCCCGAGGATGCGGCGCTGGCTCGTGCCTATGGCAGCCATTCGCCGTCGCGCGGCCGGTTCCTGTTGTCCTTCATGGCCGAGCGGGGGCTGATTACTGCCGAAGCCGATTTCCGCGGCAACCGTGTCGTCGGCATCACCGGCACCGACTGGCGGACCAAGCTGCCGCAGGTCAAGCTGGATGCGGCCGACGAGGCGCGGGCCCGGCGGGCGGCACGGCTGGCACGCGGCTGACGCCGGGACGGCCGTGCTCGCCTTGATACGCCGAGCCGCGGCCCAGCGATCGTCACGCTGGGACCGGACGTCGCAGGATGGCTTCGCGCAGAAACGTGGTAGCAGGCGGGGCAGCCGATCCTGTGGCGTCGGTGCTTGGCCCGGTTCCTGAGACGTCGCCGCATGTCTTTCGCCATTCACGCTGAACCGGACGCAATTTCGCCGCCATGGCTCATTTCGCGCTGATCTGTCCGCCCTATTACAGCCATCTGCAGGTCTTCGCGGTGCTCGGCGCGGAACTGGTCCGGCGCGGACACCAGGCGAGCTTCGTCGTCAATGGCGGGGCGGGCGAGCTGCTCGCGGCTAAGGCGCCGGAGGGCATCGCGATCCACGAGGCCGGGGCGGGCGGCCCGGGTCGCCTGGAGCGGATCATCGCCCGAGCGGCCCGGCCGAGCGGGCCGCTCGGCATCCTGCGCACGGTTTCCGACGCGGCCGGCCTGTCCGACCAGCTCTGCCGCTTCGCCCCGGACATCCTGCACAGGATCGGCGCGACGGCCATCCTCGGCGACCAGATGGAGCCGGCGGCCGGGCTTCTCGCCCGGTATCTCGGCCTGCCGTTCGTTTCGGTCGCCGCCGCCCTGCCGGTGCATGCCGATCCCGCCGTGCCGCTGCCTTTCCTGCCCTGGCCGTATGACCCGAGCGAGAAGGGCCTGAAACGCAATCGCGGCGGCGAACGCGTTGCCAACCTCCTGATGACCGCGCAGGGCCGCATGATTGCTGGCTGGGCGGAGCGGTTCGGTCTTGGGCCGCACGCCGGGCATGCCGATTGCCTGTCTTCGCTGGCGCAGATCTCGCAGCTCGTGCCAAGCTTCGACTTCCCGCGTCCTGCCGCCCCGCACCACCACGCCGTGGGACCGATCCGCCCGCCATCGGAAAGCGCGCCGGACCTGCCCGCCGAGCTTCAGGCGCGGCTCGACCCGGCGCGGCCGCTGGTCTTCGCCTCGCTCGGCACGCTGCAGGGCCACCGCGCCGGCATCTTTCGCGCCGTGGCCGCCGCCTGCCGCGAACTCGGCGCGCAATGCGTCGTCGCCCATTGCGGCCGGCTGGATGAGCGCCAGGCAGCGGGCATCGGCGCCGATATCGTCACCGACTTCGTGCCGCAGCGGGCGATGCTGTCGCGTGCCGCGGTCTGCGTGACCCATGCCGGCATGAACACGGTGCTGGATTCGCTGGAAGCCGGCGTGCCGATGCTGGCCCTGCCGATCGCCTTCGACCAGCCGGGGATCGGAGCGCGGATCGTTCATCACGGCGTCGGCGAGCGGCTGCCCCGCGTCCTTCTGTCCCGCGCGAAACTGCGCAATTCGCTTGAGCGGCTGCTGGCGGAGCCTAGATTCCGCAACGCGGCGCAGCGGATCGGCCAGGACATCCGCATGTCCGGCGGCACGCGGCGCGCCGCCGACATCATCGAGGATGCGGTGACCGGCAAACCGGCCGTCACCGGGTAGGAAGGCAAGGCATGAACGGCGTCGAGCGCCACGACAGACCGATCGACGTGGCGTTCGTGGGCGGCGGCCTGGCCAACGGCCTTGCCGCGTACCGACTGGCGCGCGCGCGTCCGGAGCTGTCGATCCGCGTTTTCGAGGCTGGCGAGGCCGTCGGCGGCAACCACACATGGTCGTTTCACGCCGGCGACCTCAGCGCTGCCGAACACGACTGGCTGGCGCCCTTCGTCCGCTATCGCTGGGATGCCTACGACGTGCGCTTTCCCCAGCGCCGACGTCAGATCGCGACCGGCTATCGCAGCGTGTCCTCCGAGCAGTTCCGGGCGGTGATCGACGCCGCGCTCGGTGACCGGATCGAGAGGCACGCACCGGTGCGGGCGGTTACGCCGACGACGCTGACGCTTGAGGACGGGCGGGAGCTTGCCGCTGTTTGCGTGATCGACGGCCGCGGCCATGCCCCGAGCCCGCATCTGATGCTCGGCTTCCAGAAATTCCTCGGCCAGGAAATCGAATTGGCCGCGCCGCATGGTCTGTCGCGGCCGATCATCATGGACGCGACGGTGGCGCAGGAGGACGGCTATCGCTTCGTCTACGTGCTGCCGCTGACCGCGACGACGCTGCTCGTCGAGGACACCTATTACGCCGACGGCCCGGCACTGTCCGAGGAGCGCCTGCGCACGACCATCGCGGATTATCTCGCGACCCATGGCTGGACGGCGAAAGCGGTGCTGCGCGAGGAACGCGGCGTCCTGCCGATCGCGCTCGACGGCGACATCGAGGCGTTCTGGGCGGACAGGCGCGGCGTGCCCGCGACCGGCCTTGCGGCGGCGCTGTTTCATCCGACCACCGGCTATTCGCTGCCCGACGCGGTGCGCCTTGCCGACCGGCTCGCGGGCCTCACCGACCTGTCGGCCGGCGCGGTCTTTGCCGCGACGCGGGCGCATTCGGTGGCGGCGTGGCGGGAGCGGGGCTTCTTTCGCCTGCTCAACCGGCTCCTGTTCTTCGCCGGTGTCCCGTCGAAGCGCTACGAGATCCTGCAGCATTTCCACCGGCTGCCCGACACGCTGATCGGCCGGTTCTACGCGGCGCAGCTCTCACGGCTGGACATGGTCCGCATCATGACGGGGCGGCCGCCCGTGCCCGTCGGCAACGCATTGAAGGTGCTGGCACGGCACCGCCTCACAGGGGAGCTGGCATGAGCGCTACGATGAACGGCGCGGGAGCGGGCGAGCGCACGGCTATCGTCATCGGCTCCGGCTTCGGCGGGCTGGCGCTGGCCATTCGCCTGCAGGCGTCCGGCATCCAGACGACGCTTCTGGAGAAGCGCGACAAGCCGGGCGGCCGCGCCTATGTCTACGAGGATCAGGGATTTATCTTCGATGCCGGACCGACGGTGATCACCGATCCCTCGGCGCTCGAAGAGCTGTTCACGGCCGCCGGCCGGACGATGGCCGACTATGTCGAGCTCCTGCCGGTAAAGCCCTTCTACCGGCTGTGCTGGGAAGACGGCTACAGCTTCGACTATGCCAACGACCAGGACGAGCTGGATCGCCAGATCCATGCCAAGAATCCGGCCGATATCGAAGGCTATCGCCAGTTCCTGGCGTATTCCCGGGAGGTATTCCGCGAGGGCTACGAGAAGCTCGGCACGGTGCCGTTCCTGAGCTTCCGCGACATGGTCAAGGCCGGGCCGCAGCTGGCAAAGCTGCAGGCGTGGCGCAGCGTCTATTCCAAGGTGGCGCAATATATCGAGGACGAGCAGCTTCGGCAGGCCTTCTCCTTCCACTCGCTGCTCGTCGGCGGCAATCCCTTCGCCACCTCCTCGATCTACGCGCTGATCCATGCGCTGGAGCGCGAATGGGGCGTCTGGTTTCCGCGCGGCGGTACCGGTGCGCTGGTCCGCGGCCTCGTCAGGCTGTTCGAGGATATGGGCGGCCGGGTCGAACTGTCCGCCGAGGCGGCGCAGATCGAGGTGGTGGGCGACAGGGCGAAGGCCGTGGTGCTAAAGGACGGCCGCCGCTTCGAGGCCGACCGCATCGCCTCCAATGCCGACATCGTCCACACCTACGGCACGCTGATGGCGGGCACCCGGCGCGGCGAGAAGGAGGCCAAGCGCCTCAAGGCGCGGCGCTTCTCCATGTCGCTCTTCGTGATCTATTTCGGCCTGAAGCGTCACCGGCCGGAACTGCAGCATCACACGGTCTGCTTCGGGCCGCGCTACCGGCCGCTGATCGACGAGATCTTCAAGGGCGGGGAACTGCCCGGCGATTTCTCGCTCTACCTGCACAGCCCCTGCGCCACCGATCCCTCGCTGGCCCCGGAGGGCGCGGGCAGCTATTATGTCCTCGCCCCGGTTCCGCATCTCGGCAATACCGACATCGACTGGGAGATCGAGGGTCCGAAATATCGGGACCGCATCCTCGACTATCTCGAAGAACGCTACATTCCCGATCTCAGGGCCGACCTCGTGACCAGCCGCATCTTCACGCCATTCGATTTCCGCGACGAGCTGAATGCCCATGTCGGCTCGGCCTTCTCGCTCGATCCGGTGCTGACCCAGAGCGCCTGGTTCCGGCCGCACAATCGCGATGCCGACATCCCCAATCTCTATTTTGTCGGCGCGGGCACCCATCCGGGGGCCGGCGTGCCGGGCGTCGTCGGGTCCGCCAAGGCGACGGCCGGGCTGATGATCGCCGACTCGAGAGCCTGAGATGCTAGCCTCCCAACCCATCGCCGTGCCGCTCGATCCGGCGGCGCGGGCCGATCTGGCGGCCATGGCCGAGGATACGATCGCCAAGGGCTCCAGGAGCTTCGCGGCGGCGGCCAGGCTGTTCGATGCCGAGACCCGGCGCAGCGCCATGATGCTCTATGCCTGGTGCCGGCATTGCGACGACACCATCGACGATCAGGTGCTGGGCTTTGCCCGGCGGCCGCTCGGCACGCTTTGCTCGGGAGCGGAGCGGCTGGCGCTCCTGGAGAGGGAGACGCTGGCGGCCCTGCGCGGCGAGCCGACCTCGCATCCCAGCTTTCGCGCCGTCGCCGATGTCGTCGCCCGGCACGGCCTGCCGCAGGAGCTGCTGCTGCAGCATCTTCACGGCTACCGGATGGATGTCGAGGAACGGCACTATGCGACCGTCGCCGACACGCTGACCTATTGCTACCATGTCGCCGGCGTCGTCGGCGTGATGATGAGCATGGTGATGGGGGCAAAGGACGAGACGACACTCGACCGCGCCAGCGATCTGGGCATCGCCTTCCAGCTCACCAACATCGCCCGCGACATCGTCGAGGATGCCCGGGCCGGCCGGGTCTATCTGCCGGCGGAATGGCTGGCCGACGCCGATCTGAAGCCCGGCGATCTCGCCGATCCGCGCCAGCGTCCGGTGGTGTCGCTGGTCGCCAACCGGCTGATCGACCTCGCCGAGCCCTATTACGCCTCGGCCTTCCACGGCCTGCGGGAACTGCCGCCGCGCTCGGCCTGGGCGGTCGCGACGGCGCATGGCGTCTATCGCGAGATCGGCATGCAGGTGAAGGGACTGGGCGCCAATGCCTGGGACGCCCGCGTCTCCACCGGGCGGCGGCAGAAACTCGGCCATGTCGCCCGCGGCGCAGCCAAGGCGGCGCTGGCGCGGCGTGGCGGACCGGCGGGCCGCTCCGAGGCGCTGTGGACGCGGCCCCGGCTTATGGGCCCCGCGCGCTAGGCCGGCTCATCCAGGCTGCATTGGCACAGGCCTCAGATGCAAACGAGATCGGCGCGTGCGTTCGGCTGTCTGCGTCGGCCCGGCGAACCGGATCGTCAGCGTGCGCCGGCTTCGGGTTCGCGAAATCGCGTCTCGTCGCACGTCGTGTCGGCGACGGGCCTGCCGGGCAGGGCAACGATTGCGTCGGTCAGGCGATGCAGCCGGCTCGACGCCCCGAACACCGAGGTCAGCTCGCCATGGGCGGCTTCCACATGCCGTTCGATCCGATGCTCCACCGAGGCACGACCCAGCATCGAGACGATGGTCGACTTGCCGGCATCCTTGTTGACGTCCTTGCCGATCGTCGCGGCGCTCGGGCCGCCATCCAGCAAATCGTCGAGAAGCTGGAAGGCGTGGCCGAGCTCGGTGGCAAAGCCGCGCAGATGCGCGCGGGTCGTCTCGCCGGCGCCGGCCGCGATCGCGCCGGTCTCCACGGCGGCGAGGAACAGCGCGCCGGTCTTGCGGCCGTTGGTGGCCGCGATCTCGTGGAGCGGCCGTTCGGCGCGGCCGCCGCGCAGGTCGGCGAACTGGCCACCGACGAGGCCTTCGACGCCGACGGCGCGGGTCAGCACCGTCACCGCCTCGAGTCGCGCGGCCGGCGACAGACCCTCTACCCTGGCGAGCATCTCATAGGCGCCGGACAGGATGGCGATCGCCGACAGGACAGCGACATCCTCGCCGTGGGTGACATGGGCCGCCGGTCTGCCGCGGCGCATCGTGGCATCGTCCATGCAGGGCAGATCGTCGAGGATCAGCGAGGCGGCATGCACCATCTCCACGGCGCAGCCGGCATCGACCGCCACGTCCTCGTCACCGCCGAGATCGCCCGCCGTCAGCGCCGCCATCATCGGCCGCAGGCGCTTGCCCGGGGCCAGCACGCTTTCGCGGATCGCCAGGTCGAGCCCGGTCTGGCCGGGCAGGGCGCGGGGCACCAGCACCGCCAGCCGCGCGTCGATCCTGGCGATCAGGGCGGCAGCCTCGGTCCTGAAGCCGTCGGTTTCATTGCACGTCATGCCGGGAGGGTCGCCTTCGGTTCTGGCATTTTGTCACGGGTCATTCGCTACACGTGACGTTGCAACTGATGCTAACACGATCATTGGCAAACGCGACGACCGGGGAGCGCCCGGTTTCGCAATCTGCGACGATAGGACATAGGTTACGTGAGCGTCTCGGGAGACACATCGGCCGCCGGCGACATCGCCGCCCGCAAGAGCGATCATCTCGACATCGTGCTGCATCCCTCGCTGGCGGCGCGGCGGGCCGACAGCGGCCTGTCGCAGATCGTCTTCGAACATGTCGCGCTGCCGGAGATCTCGCTGGCCGAGATCGACCTGTCGACGCAGTTTCTCGGCCGCCGGCTCGAAGCGCCGCTGTTGATCTCGTCGATGACCGGCGGGCCGGAACGGGCGGCGCGCATCAACCGCAATCTCGCCGAGGCGGCACAGGCACTCGGCATCGCCTTTGCGGTCGGCTCGCAGCGCATCGCCATCGAGGGCCGTGCTTCGGGCGGGCTCGACCGGCAGTTGCGCGATGCGGCGCCGAACGTGCCGATCCTCGCCAATGTCGGCGCGGCGCAGCTGGTGCTCGGCTACGGCCTGGCGGAGGTGCGGCGGGCCGTGGACATGATCGATGCCGACGCGCTGATCGTGCATCTCAACCCGCTGCAGGAGGCGGTGCAGTCGGGCGGCGACACGAACTGGCGCGGTGTCCTTGCGGCCATCGGCGAACTGGCGCGCCTGCTGCCGGTGCCGATCGTGGTCAAGGAAGTCGGGGCCGGCATTTCGGCGACGGTCGCGCGGCGGCTGGTCGATGCGGGCGTCCACGCCATCGACGTTGCCGGGGCCGGTGGCACGAGCTGGGCGGCCGTCGAGGCCGAGCGCTCGCCGGACCCGGCGCAGTGCGCCACGGCGCTGACCTTCTCCGACTGGGGCATCTCGACTGCCCGGGCGATCGTCGACGTGCGGGCCGCCTGTCCGCAGACTGTCGTCATCGGCTCGGGCGGCATCCGCGACGGGCTCGACGCCGCCAAGGCGATCCGCCTCGGCGCCGATCTCGCCGGCCAAGCCGCCGCCTCGCTCGGCAGCGCGGACGCCTCGCCGGAAGCCGCCGTGGCACATTTCCAGCAGGTGATCGCGCAATTGCGGATCGCCTGCTTCTGCACCGGATCGGCCGATCTGGCGGCGCTGCGGCGCGCTGCGCTGCTGTCGCCCGCCGGTCCGGGATCGCTCTGACCTGCAGGTTCTACGCGGGGGAGGACGCCCCTTCGGTCTCGCCTGTTGTTTGGGATGAAGCCGCATCGCCGGCGTCGGCGGGATAGAGCCGGTCGAGCAGCGGCAAATAGCTGGCGCCGCGCTGCATCAGGAAATTCTTGAAGGCGATGTCGGCGGGTGCCGGTATGCGCTCCTTGCGGCTGACGGCGAACCATTGCCGGCGGATCGGCATGTGCGACACGTCGAGGATCGCCAGCCGGCCGGTCTCCACCTCGAAGGCGATGGTGTGGGCCGAGATGAAGGCGATGCCGAGCCCGGCCATGACCGCCTGCTTGATCGTCTCGTTGGAGCCCATCTCGGCCGTGCGCGTCTCCAGCGCGTCGGGATGGTCGCCGAAGAAGATCGCCAGTGCCGCGCGCGTGCCTGAGCCGGGCTCGCGGATGATGATGGTTTCTTCGAGCAGGCGCTCGCGGGTGATCTCGCGGGCGGCGGCCAGCGGATGGTCGGGCGGCGCGATCATCACCAGAGGGTGGTCGCCGAACACCGTCGCCTCCACCGGGAACTCGACCGGCGGGCGTCCCATCAGGGCGATGTCCAGCCGGTAGGTGCGCAATTGCTCGATGATCTCCAGCCGGTTGCCGACGATCAGCCGGATCTCGATGTCGGGATAGTCGCGCCGAAAGGCGGCGATCAGCCGGGGCGCGAAATATTTCGCCGTGGAGACGACGCCGAGCCGGATGGTGCCCGACCTCACGCCCTTGATCGCCTGGATCTCGTCGGCGAGTGCGCGCAGGGTCGTCTCGATGGCGTTGGCCGCGCCCAGCACTGCGGCGCCGGCCGCGGTGAGACGCATGCCGTCATTCGTGCGGTCGAACAGCGCGAGGCCGAAATCGTCCTCCAGCTGCTTGACCTGCAGGGTGACGGCCGGCGGAGTCAGGCCCAACTGGCGCGCAGCCGCGGCGATGGTACGGTGCTCGTTGATCGCCTGGATCGATCGCAACTGGCGTAGTGTCAGCGTTCGCATGGCCTCTTCTAAAAGAACTTACTGATGCCGTAAAGAGAATGAATTTTACTTATACGCTCGCAGAATCCACCATCCACCCATAGACGAGTGGACGGAGCCGAAGCGCTCGACGCCACTCAGGAGGAATGCATGTCATCGTCTCTCGACGCACATCTGGGATCCGAATGCGGGTCCGATCCGATCGGCCGGCAGGTCGCCGATACCATTCGCCAGCTGTGCGCCGCCTCGATCAAGCTTCGCAACACGATCATTTCGGGGGGCGTCGAAGCCCGGTCCGGCGGCGGCGACACCAATGCCGGAGGCGACGTGCAGAAGCCCCTCGACATCGTCGCGGACCAGATGTTTCTCGATGCCGCCAAGGCCTCGGCGATCGCCGTCTACGGCTCGGAGGAGCAGGACGCCGCGGTGATGATCGACCCGGCCGCGCCGCTGGCGCTGGCGATCGACCCGCTGGACGGCTCGTCCAACATCGACACCAATGTCTCGATCGGCACGATCTTCTCGCTGCTGCCGGTGGGCGAGGAGCATCGCTCCGATCCGACCAGCGCGCTGTTGCAGCCGGGCAACCGGCAGCTTGCCGCCGGCTTCTTCATCTACGGGCCACAGCTCCTGCTGGTGCTGTCGGTCGGCAAGGGAACGCGGGTGTTCCTGTTCTCGCCGAGCTTCGGCGGCTTCGTCGAGCATATCGGCTCGGTGGCGATCCCCGAAGAGACCAGCGAGTTCGCTACCAATGCCGCGAACTACCGCCACTGGGACCCGCAGATCCGCAGCTATATCGACGATTGCCTAGCCGGCGAGGAAGGCCCGCGCGAGCGCAATTTCAACATGCGCTGGATCGCCTCGATGGTGGCCGACTGCTACCGCATCTTCGTGCGCGGCGGCATCTTCCTGTATCTGGGCGACGGCCGGAAGGGCTACACCGAGGGGCGCCTGCGCCTCGTCTACGAGGCCAACCCGGTCGCCTTCTGCGTCGAGCAGGCCGGCGGCGCCGCCACCGACGGGTCGTCGCGCATTCTCGACATCGTGCCGCGTGACCTGCATGCCCGCACGCCGCTGGTCTTCGGCTCGAAGCACGAGGTCGACCGCGTCGCCCGCTACGTGGCCGATCCGTCGGCGCTGACCGATCGCTCGCCGCTGTTCGGCAAACGCAGCCTGTTCAGGACCTAGGCAGGAGGAATGGCCCGGCGCGAGGGAGCGTGTCGGGCCGGGGGAGGACATCGCATGTCGACCAAGCATCCGATCATCGCGATCACCGGCTCGTCCGGAGCGGGCACGACGTCGGTCAAGAACATCTTCGACCATATCTTCCGCCGCGAGCACGTCAAGGCGGCCTATATCGAGGGGGACGCGTTCCATCGCTACGACCGCCAGGCGATGAAGGAGAAGATGGCCGAGGAGGAGCGGAACGGAAACCGCAACTTCTCCCATTTCAGCCCGGAGGCGAACATCCTCGACAGGCTGCAGGAGGTGTTCTCGGAGTTCGGCCGGAAGGGCCGCGGGCAGACCCGGCACTACATTCACGACGAGGCGGAAGCGAAGATCTACGGCAGCGCGCCGGGCACCTTTTCTGAGTGGAGTTCGCTCGGCGAGGAGTCCGACCTACTTTTCTACGAGGGCCTGCATGGCTGCGTGAAGACCGATACAGTCGATCTCGCGCCGCTGGCCGACCTGAAGATCGGCGTGGTGCCGGTCATCAATCTGGAGTGGATCCAGAAGATCCACCGGGACAAGGCCAGCCGGGGCTATTCGACGGATGCGGTGATGGACGTCATCCTGCGTCGGATGCCCGACTATGTGAAATATATCTGCCCGCAATTCGCGCGGACCGATATCAACTTTCAACGGGTGCCCATCGTCGATACATCCGATCCGTTCATCGCTCGCTGGATTCCGACGGCCGACGAGTCGATGATCGTCATCCGCTTCGCCAACCCGCGCGGGATAGACTTTCCGTATCTGCTCTCGATGATCCACGGCAGTTTCATGTCCCGCGCCAACTCCATCGTCGCGCCTGGAAACAAGCTCGACATCGCCATGCAACTGATCCTGACGCCGCTGATCCTGCAGCTGATGGAACGCCGCCGACGGGCCTCCTGAGGCCTTCGACGAAAGGAATGCCAATCATGTCTTCGACCGCGAAACCATCGCCCGAAACCACCGACCGCAATCCCCGCGACATGGCCAATGCCATCCGCGCCCTCGCCATGGACGCCGTGCAGCGGGCGAAGTCCGGTCATCCCGGCATGCCGATGGGCATGGCCGACGTCGCCACCGTCCTGTTCCAGAAGTTCATCAACATCGACCCGTCGCGCCCCGACTGGCCCGACCGCGACCGCTTCGTCCTGTCGGCCGGCCACGGCTCGATGCTGCTCTACGCGCTGCACCATCTGGTCGGCTATGCCGACATGGACATCGAGCAGCTGAAGAATTTCCGCCAGCTCGGCAGCCGCACCGCCGGCCATCCCGAATACGGCCACGCGCTGGGCATCGAGACGACCACCGGGCCGCTCGGCCAGGGCCTGTCCACCGCCGTCGGCATGGCGCTCGCCGAGCGCATGATGCACGCCCGCTTCGGCGGTGATCTCGTCGACCACTACACCTACACCATCGTCGGCGATGGCTGCCTGATGGAGGGCATCAGCCACGAGGCCATCGATCTGGCCGGCACGCTGAAGCTGTCCAAGCTCGTGGTCCTGTGGGACGACAACGGCATCTCCATCGACGGCAAGGTCGACATCGCCACCGCCACCGACCAGGTCGCCCGCTTCAAGGCGGCCGGCTGGAACACCTGGGCCGTTGACGGCCACGACGCGGACGCCGTCGAAGCAGCGATTGCCGAGGCCCGCAAGAGCGACAAGCCGGCCTTCATCGCCTGCAAGACGATCATCGGCTACGGCGCGCCCAATCGCGGCGGCACCGCCAAGGCCCATGGCGAAGCGCTGGGCGACGAGGAGATCGCGCTGGCCCGCGAGCAGCTGGTCTGGAAGTCCGAACCGTTCGAACTGCCCGAAGCAGTCGTCAAGGGCTGGCGCGAGGTCGGCATCCGCGGCCGCGAGGCCCGCGAGACCTGGGAGAAGCGGCTGGCGTCGAGCGCCGAACGCGAGCGCTTCCAGTCCGCCGTCGCCACGACGTTGCCGTCGGGTCTCGCCGGCGAGCTCGCCTCCTTCCGGCAGGCCCTGTCGGCCGACGCGCCGAAGGTCGCCACCCGCAAGGCGTCCGAGATGGCGCTGGAGGTTATCAACCGGGTCACCGACATGACCATTGGCGGTTCGGCCGATCTGACCGGCTCCAACAACACCCTGACCAAGGGCATGCAGTCGATCACCCCGGACGACTTCTCCGGTCGCTACATCCATTACGGCGTGCGCGAGCATGGCATGGCCGCGGCGATGAACGGCCTGGCCCTGCATGGCGGCTTCGTGCCCTATGGCGGCACGTTCCTGGTCTTCGCCGACTATGCCCGCGGGGCGATCCGCCTGTCGGCACTGATGGGGCTGCGTGTCGTCTACGTGCTGACCCACGATTCCATCGGCCTTGGCGAGGACGGCCCGACCCATCAGCCGATCGAGCATCTGGCGATGCTGCGGGCGACGCCGAACCTTCTGGTGTTCCGTCCGGCCGACGCGATCGAGACCGCCGAGTGCTGGGAAATCGCGCTGACCGAGCGCCATCGTCCGTCGGTGCTCGCGCTGACCCGCCAGGGCCTGCCGACGGTGCGTGCCGGCGATGTCGGCGAAAACCGCTCGGCCCGCGGCGGCTACGTCCTGAAGGAGGCCGACGGCCCGCGCGACGTAACCATCATGGCCACCGGCTCGGAAGTCGAGATCGCGCTCGCCGCGGCCAAGTCGCTGGCCGAATCCGGGAAGCAGGCGGCGGTGCTGTCGATGCCCTGCCTCGATCTCTTCGAGGAGCAGGACGAGGCCTACCGCAAGTCGGTCCTCGGCACGGCGCCGCGCATCGCCATCGAGGCAGCGGCCCGGCTCGGCTGGGATCGCTGGATCGGCGAGAATGGCCGCTTCATCGGCATGACCGGCTTCGGCGCCTCGGCACCCGCGCCGCAGCTCTACGAGAAGTTCGGCATCACGCCGCAGGCCGTGGTCGATGCGGCGCTGGAGATCGCGTGATGGCACCGGACCGGTTCAGGAGGGACATCTAGACATGGCAAAGATCACACTTCGCCAGCTTCTCGATCATGCCGCCGAGAACGGCTACGGCGTGCCTGCCTTCAACATCAACAACATGGAGCAGGGTCTGGCGATCATGGAGGCGGCCGCGAAAAGCGACGCCCCCGTCATCATGCAGGCGTCGCGCGGCGCCCGGTCCTACGCCAAGGACATCATGCTGGAAAAGATGATGGAGGCCCTGGTGGAGATGTTCCCGGAGATCCCGGTCTGCATCCATCAGGACCATGGCAATGACGAGCAGACCTGCCTGACGGCGATCCGCCACGGCTTCACCTCGGTAATGATGGACGGCTCGCTCGAGGCCGACATGAAGACGCCGGCCTCCTACGAGTACAACGTGGCGATCACCGAGCGGGTGACGCGCATGGCGCACTGGGTCGGCGCCTCGGTCGAGGGCGAGCTCGGCGTCCTCGGTTCGCTGGAAAGCGGCGAGGGCGAGAAGGAAGACGGCCACGGCTTCGAGGGCAAGCTGTCGGAAGACCAGCTGCTCACCGATCCGGACCAGGCGGTGGACTTCGTGCGGCAGACCCATGTGGACGCCCTGGCGATCGCCATGGGCACCTCGCATGGTGCCTACAAGTTCACCCGCAAGCCGGACGGCGACATCCTCGCGATGAACATCATCGAGGAGATTCACGCCAAGCTGCCGAACACGCATCTCGTCATGCACGGCTCCTCCTCGGTACCGGAAGAGCTGCAGGCCATCATCAACCAGTATGGCGGCCGCATGCGCGAGACCTACGGCGTGCCGGTGGACGAGATCGTGCGCGGCATCAAGCACGGCGTGCGCAAGGTCAACATCGACACCGACTGCCGGATGGCGATGACCGGGCAGTTCCGCAAGGTGGCCATGGAGAAGCCGGAGGAGTTCGATCCGCGCAAGTTCATGATCCCCGCCATGGACGCGCTCAAGACCCTCTGCCTCGACCGTTACGAGCGCTTCGGCTGTGCCGGCCAGGCCTCGAAGATCCGCGTATTGTCGCTCGACGCGATGGCCGCCCGCTATGCCGGCGGCGAACTCGACCCGCGCATCGAAGCGCACGCCGTCGCCGCCTGAGGCCAGCTCCAGCCCGGCCGGTCGCCTGACCGGCCGGCCCCCGCGGCACCGAAACTGACAGAATTGCCTGAATGGACGGCGCGAACCCCTTTCGCGCCGAAGGGAGACGCTTGTCCGAAATTCGCCGGAAACGGCGCTGCGGACGCAACCGGGATCAACGAAGGAGGACCGTCATGGATCAGGGCTCGCAGACCATCAAGGGCAAGGACCGCTACAAGTCAGGTGTCATGGAATACCGCAAGATGGGCTATTGGGAGCCCGACTACGAACCCAAGGAGACGGACGTCATCGCCTGTTTCCGGATCACGCCCCAGGACGGCGTCGATCCGATCGAGGCGGCGGCGGCGGTGGCCGGCGAATCCTCCACCGCGACATGGACCGTCGTGTGGACCGACCGGCTGACGGCGGCCGAGAAGTACCGGGCCAAGGCCTACCGGGTCGATCAGGTGCCGAACACCGACGACCAGTATTTCGCCTATATCGCCTACGACCTCGACCTGTTCGAGAACGGCTCGATCGCCAATCTGACGGCGTCGATCATCGGCAATGTCTTCGGCTTCAAGCCGCTGAAGGGCCTGCGGCTGGAGGACATGCGCCTGCCGACCGCCTATGTGAAGACCTTCCAGGGGCCGGCGACCGGCATCGTCGTCGAGCGCGAACGCCTCGACAAGTTCGGCCGGCCGCTGCTCGGCGCGACGGTGAAGCCCAAGCTCGGCCTGTCGGGCCGCAATTACGGCCGCGTCGTCTACGAGGCGCTGAAGGGCGGGCTCGACTTCACCAAGGACGACGAGAACATCAACTCGCAGCCCTTCATGGATTGGCGCGAGCGGTTTCTCTACTGCATGGAGGCGGTGAACAAGGCCCAGGCCGCCACCGGCGAGATCAAGGGAACCTATCTCAACGTCACCGCCGCCACCATGGAGGACATGTACGAGCGCGCCGAGTTCGCCAGGGACCTGGGCTCCAACATCATCATGATCGACCTCGTCATCGGCTGGACCGCCATGCAGTCCATGGCCAAATGGGCGCGGCGCAACAACATGATCCTGCATCTGCACCGGGCGGGCCACTCGACCTATACCCGCCAGAAGACCCACGGCGTGTCGTTCCGGGTGATCGCCAAATGGGCGCGGCTGGCCGGTGTCGACCACATCCATGCCGGCACGGTCGTCGGCAAGCTGGAGGGCGATCCGGCGACGACCAAGGGCTATTACGACATCTGCCGCGACGAGTTCACCCACCGGAAGCTCGAGAACGGCATCTTCTTCGACCAGCCCTGGGCTTCGCTGAACAAGATGATGCCGGTGGCCTCGGGCGGCATCCATGCCGGCCAGATGCACCAACTCCTTGATCTTCTCGGCGAGGACACCGTGCTGCAGTTCGGCGGCGGCACGATCGGCCATCCCATGGGCATCGCCGCCGGCGCGACCGCCAACCGGGTGGCGCTGGAATGCATGGTTCTTGCCCGCAACGAGGGCCGGGACATCGTCAATGAGGGACCGGAGATCCTGCAGGAGGCGGCAAGGAGCTGCACGCCGCTGCAGCAGGCGCTCGAGACGTGGAAGGACGTGACCTTCAACTACACCTCGACCGATTCCCCCGACTACGCGGTGACGGCGACGGCCTCGGCCTGATCCATCCCGCGTCAGGACGGGGCGAGCCTCCCAACGCCCCGTCCTCCCCATCGATCGAACCCGGCCGGCGCTGCTTGCAAAGGCTGGCGCCGCAACCTGAAGAGGATATCGACCATGCGCATCACCCAAGGGGCATTCTCGTTTCTGCCCGACCTCACCGACACGCAGATCACCGCACAGATCCAGTACTGCCTCGACAATGGCTGGGCGGTGAATCTGGAGCACACCGACGACCCGCATCCGCGCAATACCTACTGGGACATGTGGGGCCACCCGATGTTCGACATCGCCGATGCGGCCGGCGTGATGATGGAGTTGTCCGAGTGCCGCAAGGTCCATGGCGAACGCTACATCCGCATGTCGGCCTTCGATTCCACGGCCGGCTGGGAGTCGGTGAAGCTGTCCTTCATCGTCAACCGGCCGGCGAACGAGCCGGGCTTCCGGCTGCGCCGCTCGGAAATGGAAGGCCGCACTATTCGCTACACGACGGAATCCTACGCCACCGACAAGCCGGAGGGCGAACGCTACGCCGAGTAGCCGTCGGTTGAGCCGCTCCCTCTCCCGGCGGGGAGAGAGGGGATACGGGCAGAGCAGCACACGGGGAGGGCGGCTTCGCCCGCCCTTCCAGCCTGTGGCCGCTGCATGATGGATTGAGGAGCAGGACGATGGATGCAGAACCCGAAACCCAGGACGCGCCGGGCGAGGACACGCCCGCGGCCATCGATCTTCGGCAGGAATATCGCGATGCCGGGGTGGCGGATGTTCTGGACGAACTCGACCGCGAACTGATCGGTCTGGCGCCGGTCAAGAAGCGCATTCGCGAGACGGCCGCGCTGCTGCTCGTCGAGCGGGCCCGCAAGCGTCTGGGGCTGGCTCACGACACGCCGACGCTGCACATGAGCTTCACCGGCAATCCCGGCACCGGCAAGACCACGGTGGCGATGAAGATGGCGAACCTCCTCCATCGGCTGGGTTACATCCGCAAGGGCCATCTGGTGTCGGTGACCCGCGACGATCTGGTCGGCCAGTATATCGGCCACACGGCGCCGAAGACCCGCGACATCCTGAAGAAGGCGATGGGCGGCGTCCTGTTCATCGACGAGGCCTATTACCTCTACCGTCCGGAGAACGAGCGCGATTACGGCCAGGAGGCAATCGAGATCCTGCTGCAGGTGATGGAGAACCAGCGCGACGACCTCGTGGTGATCCTCGCCGGCTATGCCGACCGGATGGACACCTTCTTCGCAAGCAATCCCGGCTTCCGGTCGCGCATCGCCCACCACATCGACTTTCCGGACTATTCCGACGACGAATTGCTGGAGATCTCGGTCGGCATGCTGGAGCGCCAGAACTACCATCTGACCGGGGACGCGAAGGCCGTTCTCACCCGCTACATCGCGCGGCGCCGGGCGCAGCCGCATTTCGCCAATGCCCGCTCGATCCGCAACGCCCTCGACCGGGCGCGGCTGCGCCAGGCCAACCGATTGTTCGAACTGGATGGCGGGCCCTTGAACGCCGAGGCGCTTTCGCGCATCGAAGCAGCCGACATCGCCGCCAGCCGCGTCTTTGCCGGTGCGGACGCGGACCCGGCCTCAGCGCCGGGCTGACAGAACAGGTAGGAGACTGAAATGGCCAAGCCCGTCATCATCGCACCCTCGATCCTCTCGGCCGATTTCGCGCGCCTTGGCGAGGAGGTGGCGGCCGTCGATCAGGCCGGGGCGGACTGGATCCATCTCGACGTCATGGACGGGCATTTCGTGCCGAACATCACCTTCGGCCCGCCGGTCATCAAGGCGGTGCGCGGCGCCTCGCAGAAGATCTTCGATTGCCATCTGATGATCGAGCCCTGCGATTCGTATCTGGAAGCCTTCGCCGAGGCCGGCTGCGACTACATCACCGTCCATGCCGAGGCGACGAAGCATCTCGACCGGTCGCTCCAGGCGATCCGCAATCTCGGCAAGAAGGCCGGCGTCTCGCTCAACCCGTCGACCCCTGAGGACGTCATCGCCTATGTGCTCGACCGGCTCGACCTGGTGTTGCTGATGACCGTCAATCCGGGCTTCGGCGGCCAGGCCTTCATTCCTTCAGTCGTGGAAAAGGTGCGGCGGGTGAAGGCGATGATCGGCGACCGCGACATCCATATCGAGATCGACGGCGGCGTGACGCCGGAGACCGCGCCGCTGGTGGTCGAGGCGGGCGCCAACGTGCTGGTCGCCGGATCGGCTGTGTTCAAGGGCGGCACGCCCGAGCATTACCGTGCCAATATCGCGGCGATCCGCGCTGCGGGGACCGAAGCCGTCGCAGCCTGAGCGGACGGCGAGCGGAGCGAGATGCTCCGACTGCGGGCGTCCTTAGCCGGACAGTGATTTCCGCGTGACCAGCAAGGGAACTGACAGGAATATTCTCTCGTTCCGTCCTTGGCTATATCCGGGATGGAGAGTTGATGATGCTTGTTCAGAAGCTGAGAAACGGAACCGGGCGGACGCGGCACCTCGACAATCTCGTCGATGTGACCGAAATCCTGCAGGTCGATATCGCCAGGCGAGAGATCACTGTGCGCGATGCTGACGGCCCGCGGATCGTGCCGGTGCGCGAGAGCTTCTTCATGCGCTCGATCCCGCGGCGGGGCGACGTCCTGGTTGCCTATGCCGACGGCCATCTGTCCCATGCGCGGACCTGGCCGAAGCCGATCGCCAATTCGAACCTGGTGCCGCCGGTGCGGCAGACCGAGCGGGTCGCACGGGTCTGACCCCCGGACCGCTGTAGCGCTTCCCGCCATAAGCAGGAAGCGCCGACTTCTCTTCTCAGACCAGCTGGCCCGGATAGTTCGGGCTCTCGCGGGTGATGGTCACGTCATGGGCGTGGCTCTCGCGCAGGCCCGCATTGGAGATGCGCACGAAGCGCGCATCGCGCCGGAAATCCTCCAGCGTCGAAGCCCCGACATAGCCCATAGCCGCCCGCAGGCCGCCAGTCAGCTGATGCAGCACCGCCGCGACCTGTCCCTTGTAGGCAACCTGTCCCTCGATGCCCTCGGGCACCAGCTTCAGCGTGTCGCGCACTTCCGCCTGGAAGTAGCGATCGGCCGAACCGCGCGCCATCGCACCCACCGAGCCCATGCCGCGATAGGCTTTGTAGGAGCGGCCCTGGTGCAGGTAGATCTCGCCGGGGCTCTCGTCGGTGCCGGCCAGCAGCGAGCCGATCATCGCGGCCGACGCACCGGCGGCCAGCGCCTTGGCCAGATCGCCAGAGAACTTGATGCCGCCATCGGCGATGACCGGGATGCCCGCCTTGTTGGCCTCCTCGGCGGCGCCCATGATGGCCGAGAGCTGCGGCATGCCGACGCCGGCGACGATGCGGGTGGTGCAGATCGAGCCGGGGCCGATGCCGACCTTGACGCCGTCGGCGCCCGCGTCGATCAGCGCCTTGGTGCCGTCCGGGGTCGCCACGTTGCCGGCGAGGATCTGGACCTCGTTGGACATGCGCTTCACCCGCGCGACGGCGTCCAGCACCTTCTGGGAATGGCCATGCGCGGTGTCGATGACGAGCAGGTCGATGCCGGCGTCGATCAGCCGCTCGGCGCGCTCGAAGCCGTCGTCGCCGACGCTGGTGGCGGCCGCCGCGAGCAACCGGCCATGGGCGTCCTTCGAGGCACTCGGATTGAGCTGCGACTTCTCGATGTCCTTGACGGTGATCAGCCCGATGCAATGGTGCTGGTCGTCGACGACCAGCAGCTTCTCGATGCGGTGATGGTGCAGGAGCCGCTTGGCCTCGTCCTGATCGACATTGTCGCGGACCGTGATCAGCTTTTCCTTGGTCATCAGCTCGTGGATCGGCTGGCGATCGTCGGAGGCGAAGCGCACGTCGCGATTGGTCAGGATGCCGACCAGCCTGCCGCGGTTCTGGCCGCCCGAACCGCCATTCTCGACAACCGGAATGCCGGAGATGTTGTGCTGCGTCATCAGCGCGCGGGCGTCGCCCAGCGTCGCGTTCGGGCCAATGGTCACCGGATTGACCACCATGCCGCTTTCGAATTTCTTGACCTGGCGGACCTCCTCGGCCTGCTCGACCGGCGTGAGATTGCGGTGGATGACGCCGATGCCGCCGGCCTGCGCCATCGCAATGGCCAGCCGCGCCTCGGTGACCGTGTCCATCGCCGCCGACAGGATCGGGATGTTGAGCTTCAGCGTGCGGGTGATCGCCGTGCGCACGTCGACCTGGCCCGGCATGACTTCCGAATGCCCCGGCTGCAGCAGGACGTCGTCGAAAGTCAGTGCTGTGCCGCCGGTTGCGGTGTCGATGATGCGGGCCATGCCAGTCCTCTTGAACGATGCGTCCGCCGGCAGGAGCGCGAGTCGGCGGGAGAAGGATTGGCAAGGGCTGCTAGCACGCCATCATGACATTGGAAAGCGGGCCCGACATTCGGCGCCCCCGACCGCTTGACGCGGTGTGCCGGCTTTGGGAGATGGTCGTAAGGACAGCTTAGGAACGGTATCTTCCAGACATGACCATCGGACAATTCCGCGCATTGGGGCTGGCGGCCCTTATGACCCTGGCGCTCGGCGCCGAAGCACATGCCGCCACTTGCAAGAGTTATCGGAGCTGCCGCGAGGCCGTCATCGCATGGTGCGCGGGCCGGCATCCGCGGGCCGACGGGGACAATGACGGCATCCCTTGTGAAAATGTCTGCCGGTCGCGTGCCGATGTCGTGGCGATCATGGCCGAGATCGGCTGTTCGCGCTGATTCTGAGCATTAAGGGCGTGGCGGAGCCGATGGCTCCGCCACGGTCTGAAAACGCAGGATTGCCGATCAGGCGTCCGCGTCAACATCCAGCTGGTAGGTTTCCGGAATGAACCGGTAGCCGCCGCCGTCCAGCTTTTCGGCATAGCCGATGGCCGGGAAGGGTATGTGGTAGCCAATGAACGGAATGCGTTCCTCGGCGATCCGGTCGAAGACACGCTTGCGGGTTGCGGCCGCCGCGTCCTTGTCCTGGTCGAACTTGACCTCCCAGTCCGGCTTCTGCAGCGAAGCGACGAAATGGTTGGCGGTGTCGGCGGTCAGCCACAGGCGGCGGCCACCGGAGGCGACCTCGAAGATCAGGTGGCCGGGGGTGTGACCGAAGGCCTCCATGGCGGTGATGCCGGACACCACCTCGTCCCCTTCGGCGACGAAGGTCATCTTGTCCTTCAGCGGCACGACCATCTGTTCGACCAGCTTGGCGCCGCCGGCGCGGTCGCCGTTCCTGGCCTCGTCCGACGTCCACCAGTCGAACTCGGTCTGGCCGGCGACATAGCGGGCATTGCGGAAGGTCGGCTCGCCGCCGGTCATCAGGCCCTGGATATGGTCGCCGTGGAAATGCGTGAGGACCACGATGGTGACGTCGTCGGGGCCGTAGCCGGCTTCGGCCATCCGCTCGACCAGCTTGCCGAAACCGTTCTCCTTGCCGGATTCGCCGAAGCCGGTGTCGAACAGGACGAGATTGTCGTCGAGTTCGACGAGCACCGGGGTAAAGCCGTTCACGAACTGGGTCTCGGGCAGGTAGTTCGCCCGCATCAGCTCGGCCATCGCCTCCTGGCTCTGGTCGGCGCCGAAGGTCGGGTAGGGGCCTTCGCCCGGCCGCAGCCCGTCGAGGATCGTGGTGATGCGGGCATCGCCGAGTTCGATCCGGTGCCAGCCCGGCGACGGCATCCGCGCCCGTTCACTCGCAGCCTCGGCGGCCGTTGACTGGTCCTGAGCATGTGCGGAACGGGTGTGCAGGAGACCGGTCATGGCCGCACCACCGGCGGCAGCCAGACTGAGCGCCGTGCGACGGCTGAAAATGGATCGTCCGGTGGTCTTCTTGCTCATGGAAACCTCGTGTCGGCCTGTCGATGATCGGGGCGAATATCGTTGCGATACGGCAAGTGGCACGGGCAGCCCCTTGGGCAAGCAACTGCACGGACTGTTTACAGGGAAAGCCGCGCAGGCCTCCCCTTTTCCCGGGTTTCGGCCTATGTCCCACATCAGCTTACCTAAGCTCGCCTTACCGCCTATCCGAGGACCGCAGTTGAACCGCATCGTTCCGGTCGTGCTCGCCGTCGCGCTGTTCATGGAGAACATGGACTCGACGGTCATCGCGACCTCGCTTCCGGCCATCGCCGCAGACATCGGCACGAGCCCGATCGCGCTCAAGCTCGCCCTAACGAGCTATTACGTGTCGCTGGCGGTCTTCATCCCCATCTCCGGGCGGATCGCCGATCACTGGGGGCCAAAGCTCGTCTTCCGGCTGGCCATTGCGGTGTTCGTCGTCGGCTCGTTGGCCTGCGCCATGGCGGATTCGCTGGGCGCCTTCGTGGTTGCCCGCTTCCTGCAGGGCATGGGCGGCGCGATGATGACGCCGGTCGGGCGGCTGCTGCTGGTGCGGGCTGTGCCGAAATCCGACCTCGTCGGCGCCATGGCCTGGTTCACCATCCCCGCGTTGATGGGGCCGCTGATCGGCCCGCCGGTGGGCGGCGCCATCGCCACCTATGCCGACTGGCGCTGGATCTTCCTGATCAACCTGCCGATCGGCGTCGTCGGGATCTGGCTGGCCGGGCGATTCCTGCCCAGGGTCGACCGGGTCGCGGGCGTGCATTTCGATTGGCCGGGTTTTCTCCTGTCGGGCTTTGCCTGCGCCGGCATCGTTTTCGGCCTGTCGGTGGTGTCGCTGCCGGCGCTGCCGCCGGCCTTCGGTGTCGCCATGGCGCTCGCCGGCGCGGTCGCGGCGGGCCTGTTCGTGCGCCATGCGCGCCGCATCGACCAGCCGGTGCTGCGGCTGTCGCTGCTGCGGATCACCACGCTGCGCGCGGCCGTCACCGGCGGGGCGCTGTTCCGCATCGGCTCGGGGGCCGTGCCATTCCTCCTGCCGCTGATGCTGCAGCTCGGCTTCGGCTATACGCCGCTGGAATCGGGACTGGTGACCTGCGTCGCTATCGGCGGCGCCATGGCCATGAAGCTCCTGGCCAAGCCGATCCTGCAGCGCTTCGGCTTCCGCACCACGCTGGTCGTGACGACCATCGTCGGTGGTGCGCTGACGGCGGCCCTCGGCCTTTACCGGCCCGACATATCGCTTGCCGTGCTGATCCCGCTGCTGCTCGTCGGCGGGTTCTTCCGCTCGCTGTTCTTCACTTCGATCAACGCGCTGGCCTTTGCCGACGTGCCGCGCGAATCGACGGGCGATGCCACGGCGATGATGGGCGCGCTGCAGCAGGTGGCGATCGCCACGGGCGTCGCGCTGGCCGGCGCGGTGCTGGAGGTCGGCATGGTGATGTCAGGCCGCGACCTGGCTGCGCCAATGGACTTCTCCGCCGCCTTTTTCGTGGTCGGGCTGGTCACCATGTCGGCGGCCTTCGCCTTCATCCCGATGGGCCGCGAGGCCGGCAGCGAGGTTTCGGGCCGCCGCGTTCCTGCCGAGTAGGGCGGCGCGGCTCCCGATGCGTCTGGCGAAAGCCGTATCCAGGGCCCCGCGTCAGCCGAGCGGGCCGGCCTCCTCATCGGCCTGGTCATGGACCCGGGGATCCTCGACCTCGTCTTGCAGGTTTTCGACTTCGGCGCGTTTGCCCTTGAAGCTCTTGGCGAGGATGTAGAGCTCCACGGAGCCCTCGCGGGAGGCAGGCGGCTTGACGTGATGGACGCTGACGAAATGCCGCTTCAGCAGCGTCAACAATTCGCGCTCGGTCCCGCCCTGGAAGGTCTTGGCAAGGAAATGCCCACCCGGCTTCAGGGTGCGGATGGCGAAGTCGGCGGCAACGTCACAGAGATGCATGGTCCGGATATGATCGGTCGGACGATGGCCGGTGGTCGGCGCGGCCAGATCCGACAGGACGATGTCCGGCGCCTCGCCGAGGGTTTCCATCAGCTTGTCGGGCGCCGCATCGTCGAGGAAGTCCATGAGCAGGATCGTCGCCCCGGCGACGGGTTCGACCGTCAGGTAGTCGATGCCGACGACCCGCACGTCCGCGGCCGTCGAGCCGGTGCGATCGACGGCGACCTGGCACCAGCCGCCGGGCGCCGCGCCCAGATCGACGATCCGGTGGCCGGGCTTCAGCAGCTTGTAGCGGTCGTCCATCTCGATCAGCTTGTAGGCCGCGCGCGAGCGGTAGCCGTCGGCCTTGGCGCGCCGGACATAGGGATCGTTGAGCTGGCGCTCGAGCCAGCGCCGCGACGAGAGCTTGAGCCCGCGCTTCTTCTTGACCTTGACGGTCATGCCTCGACTGTCGCTGCGTCCGCCGCTCATGTCCCGGTATTCCTTGTCGGATCCCTGCGGCGCCAGACGCCATCAGCGACCATCATTTCCATCAGTAGGCCCTCGCGCAGGCCGCGATCGGCTACGCGCAGGGTGGGGGCCGGCCAGACCCTGCGGATCGCCTGCAGGATCGCGCAGCCCGCCAGTACCAGATCGGCGCGATCGCTGCCGATGCAAGGGTTGGCGATGCGTTCCTCGAAGCTCCAGCCGGCAATGCGGGCGACCAACTCGTCGGCTTCCAGATCCGTCAGCCAGAGGCCGTCGACCTGGCGCCGGTCGTAACGCTCCAGCTTCAGATGCACGCCGGCCAGCGTCGTGACGGTGCCGGAGGTGCCCAGGAGATGGAAGCGGTCCGTGCCGACCATCGCGCCGAGCTTGTCGCGGCCCTTGAAGCCGCGGATCATCTCGACGGTTTCCTGGATCATCGCCTCGAAGATCTCGGGCGTCACGTCGCGGCCGCCATGGCGCTCGGCCAGGGTCACCACGCCGACCGGCAGCGAGGTCCAGGCGACGATCTGCTTCGACAGCCGACGGGTGTCGCGGCCGCGCAGGTCGAGCAGCGCGATCTCCGACGAGCCGCCGCCGATGTCGAACAGCACCGCGCCGCGGGCCGAGCGCTCGATCAGCGATCCGCAGCCCGACACGGCCAGCCGCGCTTCGGTCTCGCGCGAGACGATCTCCAGTTCCAGCCCGGTCTCGCGCGCCACCTGCTCGATGAATTCGGCACCGTTCGCCGCGGCGCGGCAGGCTTCCGTCGCGATCAGGCGGCAGCGCACGACATCGCGCGCCGACAGTTTCTGGGCGCAGATCGCCAGCGCCGCGATCGCCCGGTCCATGGCGCCGCGCGACAGGCTGCCGGTGCGGCTGAGACCTTCGCCGAGGCGCACGATGCGCGAGAAGGCGTCGATCACCCGGAACTGCCCGGGCCGGGTGGGAATGGCGATCAGCAGCCGGCAATTGTTGGTGCCGAGATCGAGGGCCGCATAGACCGGCGCCCGCCGCACGGGCTGCGGCATCGGCGCGGCAGGCACCGAAGGCGCCGCATGGTCGTTCGCCGCGGGGCGGGGGGCGGGTTGGCCGAGCGGCGCGGGTGGCGAGCCGGCATCCGCATGGGCCGGCGCGGCCGGTCCGCTGGACCCGGCAAAGCGCCGCGACCGGCGCCGGCGCGGTTTCCGCCCCGGCTTCGGCCGAGCCGGCGCATCCGCCGGCGCCTCGTTCGCGGCGGTGTCCGCAGGCGCGTCGACGCTCGCAGCTGGTTGCGCCGCGGCGTTCTTGCCAGTCTTGCGCCGCCGCCGGCGCTTGCGCTTGGTCAGCGGCGCGCCGTCGACCGTTGCGGGCGTCGCAGAATCAGCCCGCGCGCCCGTCGGCGTCGCATCGGCGGATGCTCCGCGAGGAGCGGCTTCATCCTTGCGGACGTGCGACGACGACGACTCGCTCGACGCGGTTTCGCCGGACGCGGAGACGCCTTGCCCGGACGCGGCCTGTTGGCCGGGGCGAGCTCGTTCCTGTCGCTGATCGTGCCGTCCGGAGCCGGACTGGCCGCGCGATCCCCTCTCGCCCGGCCCATTGGCGTTGCCGGATTCAGGGGCAGGGCGGTCGTTCAGGGTGTCCGCCGTCCCGCGCTCATGCCCCTGCCGGCCTCCATCGTCCGATGCAGAAGCTAAATCGACCGCGTTCCGCGCCGGGCGGTCGGTACCGCCGGGTGCCTGCGCCGACGAATGCACCGCCGTGCGGCGTTCCGGACCCGTCGCGGCGTCGGGCGAGGGCGTCTCGGCATGCGGACGATAGGCCGGGGCTCTGGGCCTTCCGGCTGGAATCAACGATGGACGGTTTCTCCCACCGATTTCATGGTCACTCACACTGTCTCTCCGGCGCCGCGCTCGAACGGGCAACGCCTCAGGTTGCTTGGTTAAGGCGAGTGTACCAAGCCGGGGGTGAGGTGCAAGGGCAGGCGAAAAACGGGGTGAGGATTGCCACGGGAAGCCCGGGAGCCCGGCATCCGGAAGGCCGCCGAACGCGCGCATGACGCCGGATGCGAAATTTTCGCCGACAAAGGGTTCACAGCCGCCCCTCACATGAGTATATGGAGGCCGTCACGCCGCGGCGACGCTCGGCTGACCGTTGGGGAATAGGTTAACGGTAGACCCACGGACTCTGACTCCGTTAGTCCTGGTTCGAATCCAGGTTCCCCAGCCAGTCTATCTCAAGTCATTGTAATCGTTATTGTTTTCAGCCACTGAGAATCCTCTCGGTGCCATCTGCGTGCTTTGGGCCCAAACCTGTAGCCCAGAGGTGATGCCCATGCGGCCGATCCCGGGCTCCAAGCTCAAGGGATCCGGGCAGTGGCGACTCGGCATGACATCAGCAATCTCGAACGACGCGGCCACACCTTCTATTGGCGTGCCAGGGTCCCGACGCGTTTCCGGCAGGTGCCGCGGCAGGCTCGACTGTCCTTCTCGCTTCGGTTGTCCGACCACCACAAAGCGGCCTACATGGCGCGGCGGCTGAACACGCTGCTTGCCGACCTGACCGTGAGACCTGCCGCCGCGATGACCACCAAGGACCAGCTCGACCAGCTCTTCCGCGCCGAGATCGAGCGCATGAGCGCGCATCTCGAGGACATCGCCTTCGCGGTCCGACGCAGCGGCGGCGTCGACGATGTGCGGGAGATGGAAGCCGATATCGAGGTTGGCTGGGCTTACCGCCTGATCCAACTCTACGGTACGGCGCGGCCACTCACCTTCGATGCGGAATGTCCCGCGCGGGCTTTGCTGTTGCGCCACGGCATTCCGGAACCGCACGTCAGGGTGATCGCCGAAACCTTTTGGGCAGAGCAGAAGGCGGCGCGAGACGTCGTCTTCGATCGGGACGTGCGACAGCAGATGGCAGATGTCGGGCTCAACCCGACCCTTGCCAATCGCGAGCGAGCGAAGATGGAGCTGTTCCGTGCCAAGGCCGACGCCCTTCTGAACGTCGCCGAACGCTGGCCAATGATTGACCGTCGGCAAAATGCGCTGGTCGCCACGACGCTGCCGGAAAACGAGCGCGCTGAACTGGTGTTCTCAACCTCTGCCGAACCGATCGCTGACTCCGTCCCGCCCACCGGATCTGAAGACGCGCCTGCGACGCCGCCCGCGGCCACTCCGGCCATCGCTCCTGACCTCGAGGTTCCTACGGAAGAACGCTCCCCTGAGGCGTCGCAACCGGCCGAAGTGCCGACGCCGATGGCTTCCCCGGAAATCATTTCCGAAGAGGCTCTGGATGCCTCGAACGTCGCGCCGATGGGGCGCATCCTCATTCTTGCCGACTTCGAGCGCGCCTACGATGAACTCTACAAGAACAACCGCCAGAACTGGACTCCGGCCACCGCGAGCGATGTGAGGACGTTAGCACGGATGTTCCGCGACATTCTGGAGGAGCATGGCGTCGCGCATTCCGGCGAAATCCGCCAACACCACGTAGCAGCACTCCGCCAGCATCTGAACCTCATTCCAACGCGCTACGGCCAGAGCGCGCGTCAGCGCGCGATGAAGCCGGCGGCACTTCGGACCTTCGCTGCCGAGGAAAACGCACGGGCCGAACGGCTGGGCCGGCCACCGATCCCGGTCGGCTTGTCGGCAGCAACGATCAGAAAGCATCTGGGCAACCTCGATACATTCCTCACCCACCTCCAGGCGAGCGGTTACGTCGTAGCGGACTGGTCGTTCAAGGGCCTTCGCCCGAAAAAGCCGAAGCTGGGAGCGCTACGTCTGAAGCAGGTAAAGCCGACGCCTGAACAGGTCCGACCGATCTTCGACCTTCCGGTCTTCACCGGCTGCCGAGATGCGATGAACCGGGGCATTCCCGGCGACGCGGTTTTCCACTCCGGGGTCTACTTCCTGCCAATGATGCTGGCTTATCTGGGAGCGCGCCGCTTCGAATTTGCCGGATTGGGAACGGAGGATGTGCTCGACACGCCAAACGGCCCGGCCATTCACATCCGGGAGAACGCGATCCGCGGTATCAAGAATGCACAGTCAGATCGTATCCTGCCGGTGCCGTCCGAGGTGCTACGCCTCGGATTTCTCGACTATGTCGGGGCGATCCGCCGACTCGGATACCAAGAGCTCTTCCCCGAGCTCTTCTCGCCATTGCTGAAGATCAATGATCCCGGGGACCGATTCTACAAGGACTTCATTCCACTCGTGAAGGCCTCACCGCACTTCACGGACAACCTCTGGAACCGATCCATCCATGCGCTCCGTCATGGATTTTCCGACACAATGAAACAGGCTGGCGTCGATACCGCTGTGATAGTGTCCCACCATGTGGTGTAGCTGACGGCGATGGCCGTGCGGTTCCGGCCAAGCCGGATTGATCAGCGTGCCACGGCTGGCAGGCTAACGAACGGATCATCGCTCAGGGGAGCGACGGATTCCAGTGTCATGTACCTGGCCCGCTGAACCGCCCACTCATCATTTTGCTCGAGCAGCAGCGCGCCGACGAGGCGCTGGATGGCCTCATCGTTGGGAAAGATGCCGACGACGTCGGTGCGCCGCTTGATCTCGCCGTTCAGCCGCTCGATCGGATTCGTGCTGTGCAATTTGGCCCGATGCTCCCTAGGGAAGGTCATGTAGGCCAGCACGTCGGGCTCGGCCTCGTCGAGGATGGCAGCGAGCTTCGGCACCTTTGGCCGGATCTGGTCGGCGACGGAGCGCCATTGCTGGCTGGCGGCCTCTGGCGTCTCTTGGGCAAAGGCGGTGGCGATGAAGGCGGAGACGACACGACGGCCGCTCTTGCCAGCATGGGCCAGGACGTTGCGCATGAAGTGCACGCGGCAGCGCTGCCATGTCGCCGTTAGCACCTTGGTGACCGCGGCTTTGATGCCCTCGTGAGCGTCGGACACGACGAGCTTCACGCCGCGAAGGCCGCGTCGGGTCAGCTTTCTCAGGAACTCGGTCCAGATCGGCTCGGCTTCCGAGGTGCCGATCTCCATGCCGAGAACCTCACGCCGGCCATCGGCGTTGACGCCGACGGCGATGATCACGGCAACCGAGACGATGCGGCCGCCGCGGCGGACCTTGAGGTAGGTGGCGTCGATCCAGAGATAGGGCCAGTCGCCTTCGATCGGCCGCTCCAGAAAGGCTTTTACCTTGCCGTCGATCTCTTCACACAGCCTCGACACCTGGCTCTTGGAGATGCCGGTCATGCCCATCGCCTTGACCAGGTCGTCGACCGAGCGCGTCGAGATGCCCTGGACATAGGCCTCTTGAATGACGGCCGTCAGGGCCTTCTCGGCCATGCGCCGCGGCTCCAGAAAGCCGGGAAAGTAGCTGCCCCTGCGCAGCTTTGGGATGCGCAACTCGACTGTGCCGGCTCTCGTCTGCCAGTCCCTGTCGCGGTAGCCATTGCGCTGGGCGAGGCGCTCGGCACTCTTCTCGCCATAGCCGGCGCCAGTCGCGGCACCGACCTCCAGTTCCATCAGCCGCTCGGCGGCAAAGCCGATCATCTCGCGCAGCAGATCGGCATCAGGGGTCTTCTCCAGAAGGCTGCGCAGGCCCATCATGTCATTGGTCATCAGGGGATCTCCGGTTGCAGTTAGGTCTCGCAACCCAAGCCTAACCGGAAACCGCTGGTGACCACCGCGCCGCCAATCTCGTCCTACAGCGCGATGAAAGGCGCGGACGAGATTGGCGACGCTATCGCCGAGCTACACCACCTATGGGGACACGACCTTGACTGGTGTGAAAGGTCGAGGAGGGCGATGCGTCGACGGAAGGCACGGCGGGCGTGCATACCGCCTGTCGATGGAAGGCAAGAAGGAGGGTCAGAACGCCTACCTGACCTCCCGTTCGGAATGCTCGCCCTCATCGCCCATGAGCGTGGTCTTCTGGTCGACCAGTCGGCTGTCGACACGATCGTCTATATCGACTGCCGATGACGACGTTGCAGCCGCCTCGATTGACTCTCCGTAAAACTCGGCGCGTAGCTGTGAGTTCGCGCTGAGGGACTGAACATGACGGCTCATGATTTTATCGAGTGGCTAGATATGATGTGGTTTTCCGACGATGAAGCCGCTCGACGTTTGTCCATTACGGTGTCGGACGTGACTGAGTTCAAATGCGAAGGCACCAGCCGAACTGTCGGGCTCGCCTGTGCAGCGATCGCCGTTGGGGTGCCGTCGTGGACCACGAAGCGTAGATCCAAGGCAGAGGTCGCTGCTTAGATCCGGGATCTTATAGACTGGTCCTCCTGACGGACGGCTGCCTCCCGTACTGGAATGAATGGAAACTCGCGGCTTTCTACCATCATCCTGCGCGCAAAGGTTTCCTTCGATGAAAACTGCACGAGCGACGGTATTTCGAAAATACGGCATCCACGAAATTGACGAAATGCGCAAATCTCTGGAAATTATGCTCAATCGCGAAGGCGTCCGCGACCCTATCTTGCTCGAAGAGCGGCTCCGAACATATATTCTCGCCGGGATCGACCCAAAGGATATGGCCTCGTGCGCTCTATCAACGACAGCATTGATGGATGCAGACGCCGCGTGTCGACGCCAGTAGATACTTATGAAAATCCCGGCCATCCAACAGCCACCGATGAGCCTTCGTGCTTTGCCATTCAATGGAATGCCTCCGGAATCGCCGGCATGAGAACTTTAGCACCTCGCGAAGCTTTCTGAACCTTGGCTAAACGACCTGTTCATACTGACCTTATGCGCGCTCGACTAACCGGACATCAGCAGCGCGAGGTATTCCCCGCGCAATTTGATGCATTCTTATCACTGCCTGCTCTCTGGGCTCATTCTTCCGAGAGAGAAGGCCGCATTCGAAGACCTGGCACCAAGGCTTCATAACAGACCTCTTATTTCAGCCCGCGCCAGTCACAAGTACGATCTGATATTACCGCACTAGCTTCCCGATCTCAGCCGCTAGCTGCGCTTGGGTATACGGCTTCCCGAGCCTCGGCAGCTCGATTTCAGAACCGGACGGCATCTCTGCGTATCCTGTGGCCAGAAGAATCGGCAGGCTTGGACGAAGCTCATGAACCGCACGGGCAAGCAGACCGCCGTTCATCTTCGGCATAGAAAAGTCCGTGATCATCAGGTCAAACTGCTCACCGGCATTCAGAATCTCAAGCGCTTTCGCTCCCGAGCTCGCCTCGACGACTTCGTGACCAAGGTCTTCGAGCATGTCGACAGTGCTCATCGAAATCAGCGGATCGTCGTCTACCATCAGGATCCGGCAACTGCCGGTCACTGCCGAAATTTCGAGATCTGGCCTAGCAGCCGGTACTTCGCTTGCGCTGGCGGCGACCGGAAGCCATAGCTCCGCACGCGTCCCTATGCCAACCGTGCTTGTCAGCCGCAACGATCCACCCAGTTGTTCGGCAAGGCCCTGAATCATCGACAGCCCGAGACCGGTTCCCTTGCCGACGCCCTTTGTCGAGTAGAAAGGCTCGGTCGCCCGCTTCAGCGTCTCCTCGCCCATGCCGGAGCCAGTGTCGGAGACCGAAAGTCGGACGTAGGTGCCCGATCGCAGTACCATCCCTTCGAACGTCTTCGGCATGTCCACCTCGATCGTTAGGCTGCCGCCGTCCGGCATTGCATCACGTGCGTTCACTGCGAGATTGAGCAGAGCCAGCTCGAGCTGGTTTCCGTCGACGAGAGCCAGCGGCATGCCTTCCGGAAGTACGACATGCTGCTCAATCGTCGAGCCGAGGGATCGGTCCAATAGGTCCGCCATTCCCCTCACGAGCTCGATGAGGTTCGTCGGAGCGAGGGTGAGCTCCTGCCTTCTAGCGAATGCCAAAAGTCTCTGGGTGAGTGCGGCGCCACGCTGCGCACCCTTCACAGCTCCTTCGACTAAGCGTTCAGCCTTCGCATCGAGCGTCATATGACGCTTCAGAAGTTCTAGGTTTCCCAGAACTGCCATGAGCAAATTGTTGAAGTCGTGCGCGATGCCGCCCGTAAGCTGACCGATCATCTCCATCTTCTGCGCCTGCCTCAGAAGAATTTCCGTTCGCTCGCGCTGTTCAACCTCCATCACCAGTTTTTCGTGAGCTGCCTGCATTTCCCCCGTCCGCTCGGCGACACGCGTCTCCAAAGTCTCGTTCGCCTGCCTGAGCCGCTCGTCGCGCTCGTGCAACTCGACGATACGGGCACGAGCCTCGAACTGCCTTTCACGACTTCTGGAAGCGGTCTTCGCTAGACTGATGAACGTCGCGGGATGGAACGGACGCTCGAGGAACGTCACGTTCAGCAGAAGTTCGGCAAGCTGCGTCGTCGCAGGATTTCGCTGCGAACTCTCCGAGCGCCGCGTCAGCACGATGAAGGGGTAGTCCGACCACGGATCCTGTGCGGTGAGGCGATCGTGCAATGGCTTGAGATCTGCGCCTCGAAAGGATTCCTCGGTCACGATCGCGAAACCACTGCCGTTGCCGATCCGGCAGATCAGCTCCTGGTAGCTCTCACATATGACCGGCTGCATGCCGGCATCCTCTAGGATTCGCGCGGCGATGGCAGCGTCCCGGCCGCCGGGCGACAGGATGAGGGCGGTCAGTGCCGGCATCCCTACAGCATGCCTTCTGGAACGGACCTCGGTCCGCCTTCCGAGCTGCCGATGAAAGTAGGAACGCCGCGAAGCACGCCTTGGAACTCCTTTAGCGGTGGTCCGAGGATCAGGCCAGTCACTCCGATCTTGTACTCGCGGATGGTATCCTCATGTCGACCCGTTCTCTTCTTGATAACGGAGACCGCCCGACGGACTTTGCCGAGAGCTTCAAAATATCGGAGCAGGATGACTGTGTCCGCGATGTACGTCAGATCTACAGGGGACTTCATGTCGCCGACGAGACCATGCTGCGCGACCGTCAGGAAGGTAGTTGTCCCACGCCGGTTCAGGTATTGGATCAGCTCGTGAATGTGTAGCGTCAGGGCACCTTCAGCCGGCATCGCTGCCTGATATCCGTTGAGGCTGTCAATGACGACGGTTTTTGCATCTGAACTGTCGACGCGATCCCGGACACGGTGAGCAAATTCGCCAGGGGAAAGCTCTGCCGCATCGACTTGCTCGATAAGCAGCAGCCCTGCATCCCTCATCGCCTCGAGATCCATTCCCAAAGCCTTCGTCCGGTCGAAAAGCAGGCCGAGCTCTTCATCGAAGATGAACATCGCCACCTTCTCGCCCCTCGCGACGGCCGCGACGGCGAACTGGAAGCAGAAGGTGCTCTTTCCGGTGCCGGCCGGGCCCAGGACCAATGTGCTGGAACCCTGTTCAAGCCCCCCCCCGACCAGCGCGTCGAGTTCGCCGATGCCGCTGGTCATCTGCATGCGAGCGAAGGGAATGCGGTGCTCTGACGCGACTAGCCGTGGAAATACCTGCACGCCGCCATTCTTGATGACCATGTCGTGGTAGCCGCCTCTAAAAGACTGACCGCGATACTTCATGATGCGAAGTCGTCGGCGTTCCGAGCCGTATTCTGGAGCCAGTTCCTCCAGCTTGATCACGCCATGCGCGATCGAATGGACAGTTTTGTCCATCGTGTCCGTCGTGAGGTCGTCAAGGAGGAGGACGGTGACGTTCTTCGTGGCGAAGAAATGCTTCAGCGCCAAGATCTGCCGACGGTAGCGAAGTGAACTCTGTGCGAGAAGGCGTATCTCGGAAAGGCTGTCGAGGACAACACGGGAAGGCTGGATGCGTTCGAAGGCGTCGAAGATTGCCTTCGTCGTCTCGCCCAGCTCAAGGTCCGAAGAATACAAAAGGCTCTGCTGGGAATCTGGATCTAACAGGCTTTCGGGAGGGACGAGCTCGCTTACTTCGATCGCATCGCCGAGGTCCCAGCCATGCGATCTCGCGCCAGTCCGCAGTTCCTTCTCTGTCTCCGACAGGGTTATGTAGAGGCCTCTCTCGCCGATCTCGGCACCGCTCATGAGAAAGCTAAGAGCAATAGTGGTCTTGCCGGTGCCAGGACTGCCTTCCATCAGAAAGACATGACCAGGAGCCAGACCACCGACGAGGATGTCGTCAAGACCCGCTACACCAGTCTTCGCTTTGATAAGTGCAGTTTCCATAATCGGCTCCATGCAGGATATGGGCGATGCAGTTTCCAGCCCGCATAGTTGATCGGTAGCCGCAGCAACGGATGCTGGCAATCGCTAAACCTGCGATGAAGCGAACTTGAAAGCAAACCAACCGGAGGCTTCATATCTCGCATGGAAGGCGTTCATTCGTATCCGGAAGACGATGTTCGCTACATGCTCAACGGCACAATCTGCTCACGATCCGGCTCTCCGACAAAACCAATTGTGGCAGAAGGGCCACTTGGCAAAATGCTGCCTCGTCAGAACAACTTGAACGTGCGACTGGCAGGTTAACACTATACCGACCGCATAGCGGACGGTCGGCTTTGCGCCCATTCCGGCTGTTGGATTCGCTCGAGGGCGATCCCGTAAGCGGTCGTTCGATACATACCCGATTTGCTTGCGACCGCGGCCGTGGTTAGTTACCCAAGACACGTCGGCAATTAGCTCCGGGGCACAAGGGGCGCCCGTTCGGAGTTCGCCGACTCTATTTGCACAGGGCGAGGCTCAAACATCTATTCGTCTGACCGCATTCTCGATAGAGCGAAAAAAGAACTGCGGAGACTACTGTCGTCGATTGCATCACGGCGCCGCAGGGAGAGCTTATGGTGGCGAGTGTGTTTTTTTCGTACTCTCATGTGGATGAGGCGCTGCGGGACCTTGTGGAGACCCAGCTCGCTCTACTGAAGCGTCAGGGAATCATCGAGACTTGGCATGACAGGCGGATCGGTGCGGGCGAGGAGTTTGCCGGCGCTATCGAGCAGCATGTAGAAACTGACGACGTCATCCTGCTACTCGTCAGCGCGGACTTTATCGCCTCCGACTATTGCTACGATATCGAGATGAAGCGCGCGATGGAGCGGCATGAAGCCGGAGAGGCAATTGTTATCCCCGTGATCTTACGTGCTTGCGACTGGCATGGGGCTCCGTTCGGCAAGCTCAACGCCACCCCGCTCAACGGCACGCCGATCACGCAATATCCGGATCGCGATCAGGCGTTGCTCGAAGTCACAAAGGCGGTTCGGGGAGCAGTGGCTCGCTTGGCGCCCAAGGTTTCGCCATCCATCGCGACCCGACACGTCATTGCCGAAGCTGAGGCGGCGCGTTCCTCCCTTCCGGCCGGTCCTCGGTCCAGCAATCTCGCCCTCGTAAAGGTATTTACTGAGCGGGATAAGGACCGCTTCCAGCGGGACAGCTTCGAATATTTGGCGCGGTTCTTCGAAAACTCGCTCGGCGAGTTCGCAGCTAGGAACGACGGGATTGAGGGCGATTTTCGTCGTATTGACGCGGATCGCTTCGCGGCGGTCGTCTACAAGCAGGGGCAGGCTGTGTCCCGCTGCACGGTGTTCCTAGGAGACCGCACCTTCGCCGGCGGCATTGCGTACTCGGCGTCGGAGACGTCCGCCAGCAATGGCTACAATGAGCTTCTATCAGTCGAGGCAGACGACCAATCCATGTTTCTGCGTAGCATGGGCATGGCGGCGATGAGTGGGAATCGAGACGCAGCAAAGCTAACGCAGGAAGGCGCGGCCGAACTTTATTGGGGGATGCTTATCGAGCGCCTTCAGCCGAGCCGATGGGGGTAGGTATCTTGGACAGGGGAGCGCATTTCTACCGTTGCGATTTCCAGGTGCATACGCCGCGCGATTTGCGCTGGGCGGGGCCGGAGGCTGTTACCGACGACGAGCGCCTAGCCTACGGCCGGCGCTTCGTCGAGGCCTGCCGGGACAAGGGGCTGCAGGCTATCGCCGTCACCGATCATCATTGCATGACCTTCCTGCCCTTCATCCGTCGCGCGGCGGAGGAAGAGCTGGCGGCGGACGGCTCCGAGCTGGCGCCGGAGGATCGGCTGGTAGTGTTCCCGGGCATGGAGCTGACGCTCGGCGTGCCCTGCCAAGCGATCGTCATCTTCGATGCCGACTTTCCCAACGATATGTTTTCGCTGGCAATGACGGCCTTGGCGATCACTCAGAATGACGCCGCGCAATCCAAGGTGCGCGATGTCGTGCGACTCGGCGCGATCACGACGTTTTCCGAGCTGAAGGCCAAGCTCGACGCGCATGGATATCTCCGCGGCCGTTACATCGTCCTGCCGAACGTCACGGACGAGGGGCAGCATTCGCTCCTGCGCGCGGGGCAGACCGACAAATACATCGGAATGCCTTGCGTCGGCGGCTACAGCGATGGCCGCTACGACGCGCTGCGCGAGGGCACTAAGAACAAGTTGTCCGGCAAGGATCGGTCGTGGGGCCACAAGCGGATCGCCTGCATTCAGACCTCCGACAGCCGCCGAGACGATCACACGACGCTCGGCGTGCCCTCGACCTGGATCAAGTGGGCGATGCCGACTGCGGAAGCGCTGCGGCAGGCCTGCCTCGCGCAAGAATCACGCGTCGCCCATGACGCGCCGCATGTGCCCGAGACCTTCATTGCCGGCCTCAGCGTCAGTAATTCCAGCTTTCTCGGGCCGCTCGATCTCGACCTCAACCCGCAATACAGCGCGCTGATCGGCGGCCGCGGCACGGGCAAGTCGACCGTGCTTGAGTACCTCCGCTGGGCGCTCTGCGATCAGCCGCCAAGCGGCGACGAGGACGAGGCGCCGAACTATCAGGCCAGGCGCCGGCGCTTGATCGAGGGCACGCTGAAGTCGCACCTCGCCACCGTGGACGTGACCTACGTGCTGAACGGCGTGCAGCATCTGGTGCGGCGCGCCAGCGTCGACGGTAGCGTGCAAATGAAAATCGGCGCGGGCGCCCTGCAGCCCTGCACTGAGGAAGAGGTTAGGGCGCTTCTCCCGATCCAGGCCTACAGCCAGAAGCAGCTCAGCGACGTGAGCGTGCGGATTGAAGAGCTGACGCGCTTCATCACGGCGCCGATCCGGGGCGACCTCGACCGGCTGCAGCGGCACACCCTCGACCGGGCGAACCGCATCCGGGAGGCCTATACCACCCGCCAGCGCTTCCGCGATCTGACGCGGACCTTGCACAACCGCCAGCTCGAAGAGCGTTCGATCAGCCAGCAGGCGAACACGATACGCGCCTCGCTGACAGGACTTTCCGACGCCGATCGCGCGCTCCTCGATCAAGGGCAGCACTACACGGCGGCAGGTTCCCTCGTCGCCTCGTGGAAGGTCGGCGCCGGCACGATCAGCCAGAAGGCGCGCGAGCTCCGCCAGCTTGTCCATGCGCAGCGAGCGTCGTTGCCGCCGGTGCCGGCCGAGCCCGCTGCCATGAAGGAAACGCTCGAGGCCGCCCGCGCCCAATACGACGGGTTGCTGGAATCAGCCCTCGCGTCGCTCTCCGAAATCGCGGACGCCGCGCGGGTGATCGAAGGTGGGGATGGGGCTGCAGGCCCTTGGGAAGCTTGGAAGACTGGGCATGCCGCCTTCCAGACGGAATATGCCGCGGCCATGGAACGCTCGTCGTCTCATACCGAAAAGCTGCAGCAGCTCCGCAGCATGGAAGCCCGCGTGGCCGAGCTGGCGGCAGAGACGACGCGGACCCGCGAGACGCTGGCGACCCTGGCGACGGCGGACGAGAACTATGCGACGGCACGCGGACAATGGCTCGACGCGCAAGCCGAGCATGACGACCTAGTCGACCGCGAATGTGCGGCGCTGACCGCCCGTTCCGGCGGCCTGATCCGCGTCGGCGTCAAGCGCTATGCCGATCCTTCGGCTTTCATCGCTAACCTGCGCTCCGCGCTGCAGGGCTCGCGGGTGCAATCGGCGCGGCTTGAAGCGCTCGGCGAGGCGATCACCACTGCAGCCGATCCCAAGTCCGCATGGTTGGCGGCCCTGGCCGAGCTGGAAAGCCTCGCGGAATATGATGCCGAGCGCGGCCCGCCTGGCACGCGGCCGGGCGCCGTCGCGCTTCTCGACATGGGGCTGAACGCAGGCGACATTGACCGGATCGCACAGCACTTCACCGCGGAAAACTGGCTCGTGCTTTCCCTGACGCCGATCGAATCCATGCCGAACTATGAATTCAGGGCACGCGAAGGGGAGTATATCCCCTTCAAGAATGCCTCGGCAGGGCAACAGGCGACGGCCCTGCTGAAGACTCTGCTGAACCAGCCCGGGCCGCCGCTGTTGATCGACCAGCCGGAAGAGGACTTGGACAACCCGGTTATGCTTGAAATCGTCGAGCAGCTTTGGGCTGCGAAGAAGCTGCGCCAGATCGTGTTCGCCAGCCACAACGCCAACCTCGTGGTCAACGGCGACGCCGAACTTGTGGCTTGGTTTGGCTACCGCACGACTGGCGATCAATCGCGGGGAACGATCAAGGGCGTGGGGGCGATCGACGTTGAGGATGCGCGCGATGCCATCAAACAAATCATGGAGGGCGGTGAGGCCGCCTTCCACCTACGCCGCGAGAAATACGGCTTCTAATTTTACGCGTGCTACGCGCCGGGGCGCGGCTTGGTGCTCATTGGCGGAAGTCGGCTGGGTGCCACGTTCCTACGGAGACTACCCGCGTCGCCGTAGGCTGAAGGCTCTATGCTTCGACAGTCGGCAAAGGATGCGAAAGACCGAAATTGGGTTGTGAGAAAACAGAGCAAGCATTTTCGATGCTGTAGATCGGAACGGCAGCTTACCACCCGGTGCATCTTGAAACCGGACAGTCCCCTTCCGGCCCTAAACTGCCGCTCGACAGCGGCACCATCGACCTCGTCCCGATTGCAAACACATCGAGACGAGGTCACCGACTTACTGAACGGTCGCAAGTGCCTTGCGGCAATCATCAGCGCATTCGCGGCACATGGTGGCGCATAGCTTGCAATGTTCGTGATCATGCTTCTCGCATTCGGCCGCGCAGGTTTCACAAGCTTTGATGCAAATCTCAAGCTGCGCCCGAAGCAGTTCGACATTCTGCCCTGTCCGGCGCACGGCAAGATGGGCCGTGGCATTGCAGACATCCGCGCAATCCATACAGGTGCGAACGCACTGGCGCATGTCCATTTCTTCGGCCATGCAGGCGTCTGCACACGACGTGCAGAACAGCGAACACAGCATGGAATGGCGGGCCGCCGTCGCTAGAGCCTCGTTCGCATCCTGGCCTACGTCAGGGTGGAGGCGGATCATTTTCTCGATAGACACGTGGAAACTCCGTTGCTTCGGACGCCCACTCGCAGTGGGGATACACTGGGCAACGGGCAGTGGCCGATTATGATCCTTATAGCTGCCGTCGAGTGAACCGCGCCGGGTTTTCCGGAGACCGTTTGGTTTGAGTCCTACGCGGCGATCGGCATGGCCTCAAGCTCAGCATAGTATGCGGCTTCTGCTTCAGCGGGTGGAATGTTGCCGATCGGCTCGAGCAGCCGGCGATGATTGAACCAATCGACCCATTCGAGGGTGGCAAACTCGACGGCTTCGAGACTGCGCCACGGCCCGCGCCGATGGATCACCTCGGCCTTGAACAGCCCGTTGATCGTCTCGGCCAGGGCATTGTCGTAGCTGTCGCCGACACTGCCGACGGAGGGCTCGATGCCGGCCTCGGCTAGGCGCTCGGTGTAGCGGATGCTGACGTATTGCGATCCACGGTCGGAATGACAAACAAGGCCATCGC
>NZ_CH672387.1:585179-1250656 GCF_000153465.1 Aurantimonas manganoxydans SI85-9A1
CGGCGACGATGGCCTCAGGAAAGCCCTTCAGCCCGTCGACGATGGCAAGCAGGACGTCCTCAACGCCGCGGTGCTTCATCTCGTTCATGACCCGCAGCCAGAACTTGGCGCCCTCGTTCTGCTCGAGCCAGAGGCCGAGGATTTCCTTGGTGCCGTCGGCGCGCACGCCAAGGGCGATGTGGACCGCCTTGTTTCTGACGAAGCCTTCGTCGCGGATCTTCACACGCAGAGCATCGAAGAACACGATCGGATAGACCGCCTCCAGTGGCCTGGCCTGCCAGGCGGCGACCTCTTCCAGAACGGCGTCCGTGACCACCGAAATCAGGTCCGCAGAAACATCGACGCCGTAGAGATCGTGAAGGTGCCCAACAATCTCCCGATTGCTCATTCCCCGGGCATACATCGAGATGATCTTCTCGTCGAAGCCCGGGAACCGCCGCTGATATTTGGCAATGAGCTGCGGGTCGAAGCTGCCCTGCCGATCCCGCGGCACGGCAAGATTGAACTTGCCGCTGTCCGTCGTCACGGTCTTGCGGCCGTAGCCATTACGGCCGTTTCCGGCGCCGTTCTCGCCGGCCAGATGGTGATCCATCTCGGCGTTCAGGGCACGCTCGGCGAATGCCTTCTTCAGGCCGTCGAGCAAACCGCCCGGGTCGAAGGCAGTCTTCGGATCGGCGCCAGACAGAAGCTGGTCGAGAAGCGCGTCAGGAATGCTGGGTTCTTTGCGGCGGGCCATGGGTCTCTCCTTCGGTCCCATTATGCCCGCTCACACACGGAATTCCTGACAGTCCCGGCCATCGCCCGCGTAGGGTCGCCGATCGTGAAGCGCCTGCTCCAGAGCGTCGAGGACGAAGTCAGTGTGGGCCGTCCGCGACACGCGCCAGCCGACAATCCGGCGGGCAAAGGTGTCGATAACGAACGCCACGTAGACGAAGCCGCGCCACGTGGCGACATAGGTGAAGTCGCTGACCCACAAGGCGTTCGGCCGGGGCGCCTGGAACTGCCGGTTTACTCGGTCGAGCGGACAGGGTGTGGCCTTGTCGCTGATCGTCGTCTTCACCGGCTTGCCACGCACGACACCCTTCAGGCCCATGCTTCTCATCAGCCGGGCGACCGTGCAGCGGGCAACGTCGATGCCCTCGCGCTTCATCTGGCGCCAGACCTTGCGGACGCCGTAGACGCCGAAGTTCGTCTCGAAGACGCGGCGGATGTCCTCGCAGAGCTTGCCATCGCGGTGCTCCCGGGCCGGCCTGCGAGACGGATCCCGTTTGCGAGCAGCGTGCTCGTGGTAGGTCGACGGGGCGATCGGCAGAACCCGGCAGATCGGCTCGACCCCATAGACGTCACGATGATTGTCGATGAACGCTGTCATGGCTTGAACCGGCGGTCGAGCTCCGCCTGGGCAAAATACGCCGACGCCTTGCGCAGGATCTCATTGGCCTGGCGAAGTTCGCGGACCTCGCGTTCAAGAGCCTTGATCCGGTCCCGTTCCTCGCTCGTCTGTCCAGCACGACCGCCCTGATCACGCTCGGCCTGCTGCACCCACTTGCGCAGCGTCTCGCCTGAGCAGCCGATCTTGGCCGCAATGGATGAAATCGCCTCCCACCGGGAAGCGTGATCAGCTCGATGCTCTCGCACCATTCGGACAGCCCGCTCACGAACCTCTGGCGAATATCTCTTCGATGTCGATTTTGTCATGATGACCCCATTCTCTCAGGAAATGAGGTCTCCGGAAAACCCGGCGCGGTTCATTGTGATGGCGAGGAGCCGGAAGGTTGGGCTCCAAAGCCGCAATCCACCCAGATTGTCGATCCGCAGGCCCGTGGCGAACAGGACGACGATCACGACCAACTCTGCCGCGATCTCCCAGATCGCTGGATTCTGCGTGGGGTCGATCCCATTGACGATGTCGGGAAACAGCAGTGAACCCACCATGCCGCAGGCCATGAGAAGCGCCGTTGCAGCAGGCGGCCGCCTCACAAGCAGATGGGGTACCCAGTACGAGACGAGCAAACTCGATCCCAGCGCCACGAGCAGGACGTGGTAGGCGTCAAAGCCGAACCGGGCATCTTCCATGGAGAGACACTTTCATGAGCTGACCGGAACGCCTACGCAGTGCGGGCCTTGATGTCGGGCAGCGCCGCACGCGCCGCCGCTGTACGGGTTCCTGTGTCAGGCAACGGAGTCGGGATTACGACCTGCAGGTCCGTTCTGGACATTCGACCACTCGTGGCCCCTGCGATACCAGGACATCGACCTGCCGCAGCTTCGCGACGATCTCTTCAGGCTTGTGCTTCTTCTGCGGCCTGCTCTCGTCCTCCAATGTGCGGCAAGCCATACTTCAGGGAGTACCACCCCGTGGGGGCCGACCAGGCCAACAGCTCCGGCTGTATTGAGTTTCCCCCAGGCGGTATTTCCAAATAGACGAGCGATCCGCCTGCATTCTGATACAGGCTAGTGTAATCGAAGAGCCTTGAGCGGGCCGGGCTGCACAACACTGTTGTGGCCCTGTCCCTGTCCGAGCTTGAAAGTCGCAAGAACAAACCTGTACGTCCGCTGTGCGAACACCCTACATCTGTGTGACATCCAGAACCTTGGCTGCTGGCAAGGCACGGACACGATTGCATCAGATGCGATCGGGAATGGTATCGCGTGAGCGTCGAGATCCTTCACCTATTTCCGCTCAACGGTAAATGAGCCGGCACAGGCGATCTCTTAGCTTCTGATTAAACTCTTATTGTCATCAATGGCACCAACAGAGTCACTCGGAAGCGATATATGCGGTTCGCATGCGAAGAGAAATATGTGTTCCGAAGCTTGCGGGTTACTAGAGTATGACGAGCATTATAACCAATTCTTCGGCAATGACCGCGCTGAAGACATTGAGCGCGACCAATGCGGCACTGTCGGCTACTCAATCCCGAATTTCCACCGGCTTCCGCGTCGCCGTAGCGGCGGACAACGCGGCCTACTGGTCGATTGCTACGACGATGCGGTCAGACAACAACTCACTGTCAGCCGTTCAAGACGCACTTGGGTTAGGCATGGCGAAGATCGACACTGCTTATACCGGCATGACGGCAGCGATCGATCTGGTTGACGAAATCAAGGCGAAGCTGGTCGCGGCACGCGAACCGGGCGTCGACCGGGCGAAAGTACAGTCTGAGATCACCCAACTCCAAGAGCAGTTGATCTCGACTGCTGCGGCGTCGTCATTCTCTGGTGAAAACTGGCTGTCGGTTAATAGCGACGACACGGGCTATAATGCAACAAAGTCGATCGTGTCATCCTTCAACCGGTCATCTTCTGGAGCCGTATCTATCGGAACCATAGATATAGATGCTTCGAGAATCGCACTTTTCGATGGGTCGGCGACAGCGGATGGATTGCTTGACGCGGGGGCTGCGACGGGGCCGCTGTCGAGCATTGGTGGACTTGTAGAAGACTCGGGAACCGGAGTTCCGGGGGTCAGGTTCAACTTCTCCTCATTCGCGCTCAGTGCTGCTGAAACCGTTAATTTTGACTTGGCTTTGGGAGCCAATCCGGCACGCACCATCACGATCGACAAGGCGCTGATCGACGCCACACTTGGCTCGTCCGACGGCACAGTCTCGACAAGCGCTGCCATGAAGAGCGTGTTGGATGCTGCATTTACAAATGCTGGATACGTTAGCTGGGGCGACTTCGATAACGTTGATCTTGGCGGCGTTATCGATATCAACAATATGCCTGCATCGGGGCCGGTTGCGATCACCAACCTGACGCTAACCGCAACGGGCACGTCAGGCATTACTGCCATCGACATCACAAATGCGAGTTCGATCGAGATCGAAGGTCATATCTCCAGCGTCGACGCGATGCTCGGCAAGATGATAACGGCGGCTGCCGACCTTGGCGCGGCGAGGAAGCGCGCTGAAAATCAGTCAACCTTTGTGTCCAACCTGAAGGATACGATCGACCGGGGCGTCGGCACGCTGGTTGACGCTGACATGAACAAGGAGTCGACGCGCCTCAAAGCATTGCAGGTTCAGCAGCAACTTGGCGTCCAGGCTTTGTCGATTGCGAACGGTAACTCCCAGTCGATTCTCTCACTATTCCGCTGAGGAAATTGGTAATCTGAGGTGCCTCTACGGGCCATCAGTGCAAACGTTGGACGGCAAACTCTCTCCCTCCCGGCCGGTTTCCGATTTGAAAGATTCGGGATCTTGGCTGTCCCCGCCCTTAATCCGGTAGAGCATCGAGCGACTGCTGACACAGGCGAGCGTGCATAGGGATTTTCGCGAGAGCGTCCAACGGACTGCGCCAGTTCGTAGAAGCGGCGACCAGCAGAAGGCCACGCCGGTATCCGGCATAGCCTCGAACTGTAGGATCCCGACGAAGTCCAGCAGATTTCGGAATGGCTGTTCGGCCTTACGATCGGGCGTATAGAGGTAGGCAACGCCGGGCGGACCGATCCCGCCCCAGGGGGCATCATCGCGTGCATAGGCGAACAACTGTGCCGTCTTGGTGCGGCAGCGCCGCGATCGAGCACTGGCGCTGTCGTCGCGTCGGCAAAGAGTTTGTCTGAGGCTTTCAGCCGCTCGAACAGCCTCCTCTGGACCGGCCGGAGCAGGAAGGCTGCCTTGCCAACCCAGTCGGCGAGCGTCGAGCGGTCCAGGTTAAGGCTCTGGCGGCATAGAGTTGCGCCTGACGGTATAGCGGCGGTGATCGACGTATTTGCTGACCAGCACATGCGCCACGGTGCGGCCAATGCACCACAATCTCCTCGCAAGTCTGGCCGGCATATTTCAGACGGCGCATGATGATGACGAGGAACTGGGTTTCGAAATCAGAAATCATTTCCGGGAGCCAGCATTTGGTCGACGAAGCAGTGGCTCGTCTCACGTTGACGTCGGCCCCTAACCAGGGCACAGAAGTGGCGCCCATCGCGTGGCTGGAGCCGGAACCAACATTGTTTACAGAGACTTGACCGTCCTCTGGCTGGGGATCCAGGTTCCCCAGCCAACGCTCTCCCGATCACTGATTTCATTGCCAGATTCCCTCTCACTGGGAACCCCACTCGCTGCCAATGTCCGGTTTGATGCACCAAACTGAGGCACAGGACTGGGGCACAAGCTGCCCGGTCCCTGGTAGGGCGCACGTAGGCAATGGCCGTACGACATCATGTTTCCAATCTCGTTCAGCGGGGCAATGTCTATCACTGGCGACCAAGACTTCCGGCCGGCAAGGACAATTGCGGCCGTAGGAAGCACCTATCGCTAAGTCTGAGAATCACCGCCCATGCGCGGCCATGTCCCTGGCCATGCAGTTGAACGCGCGATTGGAAGGCATTCAGTCGATGGTCATGACGAAAGCGTGGAACGCCGAGCACTCGCCATCCTGTTTCGCGAGGAGATCTCGCGGGCGTTGGCCGAACTCGAGAGCTTCGCCGTCGCCGGGCGTCGGGTCGGATCGCGATCGGAGGATCAGCTCGTAGCGGATGAGGACGTGGGATGGGCCTACCGGTTGATTTCGGTGTTCGGAGCGCGTCGCAGCCTCGACTTCATCGGTGATTGTCCCGGCCTGCGCTATCTCCACCGGCTTGGTGTTCCGCCGAGCCGGTTTCCCTTCGTCATCGATACGTTTCGACAAGAACAGCGGTATTGCCGCTCCCCGAGCTTCGACAATCAGACGCGGGACCGTCTGCGGAACGCTGGCCTCGACGGCGGTCCATTGATGCGCAAGCGCGAGCGCGACGGATTTGGCGAGGCGCATGCCGACGTTCTCCTCAATAGTCGCTCCTTCTATCCCGATCTCGCTGCTCTCGACGAAAGGCGCTCGAGAGCGGCTGATCGAAGGTAGGCTGGCCCTCTCTCTGGATCGAGGCCGCCTACCTGAAGGTCCGCCGCTGCTGAAGACGGGCACCGCGGCTTCGATCGCGGCAACGATGACCATCTTCGCCTTCTTCATACTGTGGCTCGTCGTGGAGTCCCGACGCCGATCGGCACGCTATGCCACTGATCGCACCAAAACCGGGGTCACTACGTAGGGTTGGATGATAGTGGATTTCACGTGTTGGCATTTGAAAGCAAACCAAATCGACTTATCCGCGTGCGAACACTCGACCATCGAAAAGTTTCCGTGCGGTGCGCAACGTACCCGCACCGATTGTGACGCCTGTCTCGTCCCGTTCGATGAGGACTTCGACGGCGCCTGTAGGATGTTCGATCATGAACCGGCCATCAGGGTGCGAACCGACCATCTCGCTGGCCGGCGTCCCCTCCAGCGCGCAGGCCGTCGCAACTGAGACGGCGGCGAAGACGCCGATCGTCGCATGGCAACGATGGGGAATGAAGCTGCGGGTCGAGATCGTGCCGCCGGCTGTGGCGGGCGAGACCAGCGTCATCTTCGGCACGGATTTTCTGGTCACGTCGCCGAGATTCATCATAGGCCCGGCCTTCAGCCGGATCGCTTCGAGACGTGCCTTCATGCTGGCGTTGGCTTCCAGCACTTCGCGGCTTTCGGAGCCGTCGATCCCTAGATCGCTCGCCCGCATCACGACGATCGGCATACCGTTGTCGATCAGCGTCGCCTCGATGCCGTCAATGACATCGACCATGTTACCGGTGGGGAGCAGGGCGCCGCACATCGAACCGGCAATGTTCCCGAACATCAGAGGCACGGCTGCATGATGGCCCGGCACGCCGTCGATCGAAGCCTGGCCGGCGTAGGATACGCGACCGTTTGGCGTCTGGACACGGGCGTTGGCGACCTCGCCGGTGTTGATCATGTGAATGCGGACGGTCGTCTCCTCACCTGCGACGCAGACGAGACCGCGCTCGATCGCCGCCGGGCCGACGCCGGCGAGGATGTTGCCGCAGCCTTGGACGTCCGAAACCAGCGCCTGATCGACGAAAACCTGGAGGAAGAGATAGTCGACGTCGGCGTCTTCGCGACTTGATAGCGAAAGGATCGCAACCTTGGAGGTCAAAGGATCGGCGCCGCCGATGCCGTCGATCTGACGCTGGTCGGGTGACCCCATGATCCGCAGGAGAAGGTCGTTGCGCTCGGCCTCATCCGCCGGAAGATCTGTACTGACGAAATAAGCGCCTTTCGATGTGCCACCGCGCATCCACAGGCACGGAATGCCGTCATGCAGCGGATCGGAGCCGACCGCATCGTGAGTCGCCGTCCCTGGACCGGGCGTCTCATACATATTTCAGGCCCTTTGCGACCAGCCGTTCGCGCATGGAATAGATGTCGAGGCCGAGTTCGCCGGCGGCGAGGCGCAGGCGCTTGGCCTCCTCGTTGTCGGTTCGGGCTTTGGCTTTTTCGGCGACCGAGGCGGCATCGGCCCGCCTGACGACGCAGACGCCGTCGTCGTCGGCGACGATGACGTCCCCGGCCTCGACCAGTTGGCCGCCGCAGATGATCGACACGTTCACCGAGCCGAGCGTCTCCTTGATCGTGCCCTGCGAGGAAACCGCCTTCGACCAGACCGGGAAATTCATCGCCTTCAGATCGGCGACGTCGCGGACACCGGCCTCAATGATCAGGCCGCGGCAGCCGCGGGCCTTGGCGCTCGTCGCCAGCAGATCGCCGAAGTAGCCGTCGTCGCTGGGGCTGGTCGGCGCCATCACCAGGATGTCCCCGTCCTTCAACTGCTCGATTGCCACATGCAGCATCCAGTTGTCGCCGGGAGCCGAGGAGATGGTCACGGCCGAGCCGGCGACGCGCACGCCTACCTGGATGGGACGAAGCCCGCTGCCAAGATAGCCGATCCGCCCCTGCGCCTCGTGGACCGTGGAGGTGCCGGCTTCGGCGAGGCGGGCGATCACCGATGGATCGGCACGCTGGACGTCCTGGACCACGTAGCCGGGCGTGTTGGGTGATATGGCATGGATGTTGAAGGCCATGACGTTGCGTTCCCTCAGGCTTTGACCGGCGGGGTGCCGTGGGTGTGGAATGTCTCGATGGTCTTGAGGCCCCAGGCCTGGCCCTTCTTCCGATCGGTCTCGGTCCAGACGACTGGTTGCCAGTCGGGAGCGAGGATGAGCCGGGCGCCGGCATTTGCAAGTTCGACCCGGTTGCCGGCGGGCTCCCAAACATAGAGAAAGAAGGTGCCCTGGATCGCATGCTTGTGAGGGCCGGTCTCGATGTGGACGCCGTTCTGCAGGAAGATGTCGGCCGCCCGCAGAATGTCTTCGCGCTGGTCGGTGGCGTAGGTGACGTGGTGGAACCGGCCATGGCTTTTGCCATGCTCCTCGGTGCAGGCGAGGTCGTAGGTCTTGTTGTTGACGGTGAACCAGCAGCCGCCGATCCGGCCGTTGTCGAGCTGTATGTATTCCGTCACGCGGCTGCCGAGGCAGGTTTCCATGAAGCGGCGGAACTCGGCGACGTCTACAGCGAGAAGGTTCAGATGGTCGATCCGCCGCGGCGCAGCGCCGGTGAAGGCCGACGCCATGTTCTTCAGCGGATGCGCCTCCGCCGCGTCCCGGGGCCTGTACCAGACGGTGTCGTAGTAGATCTCGAAGACGTGGCCGAACGGGTCCTCGAAGCGGAAGGCGCGACCGTGGCTCTCGTCGCCGTCGATCCAGCCATGGGTCTTGTAGGCCGATGTCTCAATCGCGGCGACGCGGCGCTCCAGCGCTTCCGGCGAGGCGGCACGATAGGCTACATGGCCGACGCCGGTCCGGTCCGAGCGCGTCAGTTTCAACGAGCAGTGCTCGTAGTCGTCCCAGGCGCGCAGATAGGCCGAGGTCTTGTCCTGTTCGGAGAGCTTCAGCCCATAGACCCGCGTGAAGAAGTCGAGGCTCTCGTCGAAGCGATCGGTGAACATCTCGACATGGCCGAGATGGGCGATGTCGAAGCTGGTGGTCGTCGGCGTGTTCATGTGGTCTCACCTCCCAAGTGGTCTTGGCCGAGGTCGCTCAGAGTTCGTCCACCGTCCGAGGGAAGACGGATTCGAAGCCTTCGGCATATCGGCAGTCCCGCCCGCCTGACTGGCCGCCGGAATTGCGCTTGAAGTGGTTGGCGCGGTTGATGGCGACGCGGGTGTAGTATTCCCAGAGATGCTCCTGGCCCTGCATGGCCTCGATCGCCGCACGCTTCTTCTCCCAGACCGGCGTGATGTCGAGGAAGGTGTCGGGCTTCCATCCCATCTGCTCGGTCTGGTGCGGCTCGAAGAGATAGAGTTGGGGCGCGCCGAGCACCTTCTCGCCCGGATTGTGCCCCCAGGCTTGGGCGATCATCCGGCATTCGAGCACCGCCTGCATCGTGTTCATGTGGTCGGTGTTGTAGGGGTCGTAGCGCGAATGGGAGAGCATGAAGGCTGGCTGCACCCGCCGGATCACGTCGACGATCTTCATCTTGTTGTCGCGAGAGAACTCGAGCGGATAGTCGCCGAGGTCGAGGCAGACGAGGTCGTGGACGCCGAGCGCGCTTGCGGCCTCCTCGGCCTCCTTGCGGCGCTCGTCCTTGACCCTCTGAAGCGTCATGTCCTCCTTTTTCCAAAGCTTGGCGCTCTCGCCGCGCTCGCCGAAGGAGAGGCAGAGGACCGTCACGGCATAGCCTTTGTCAGCGTGAAGCGCGATCGCCCCGCCGCAGCGCCAGACGAAATCGGCGGCATGGGCGGAGATAACGAGAGCGGTTTTCTGGGCGGACATGGCCGTCTCCTGCATTGTTCTGGCAGCGACCTTTCACCCCCGCCCGATTCGCAGCAATTCGGAAGCAAGCGCGACGACATAAGTTGACGCTATAGCTTCTCCTCTTCCGCGCGTGTCCGTGCAAAGGTGGCGACGAGTGAGGATAAGAGGGAATGATGCAGTGAACGGACGGATCGCCATCATCGGCTTCGGCGAGGCAGGTCGGACGATCAGCGCCGGTTGGCCAGTTGCTCGGAGGACCCTTGCGGCTTTTGACGTCAAATTGGCGTCGAGCGAAACCCGCGAGGCGATGGCGGCGCGGTGTCGGGAGGCCGACATCGCGGGTTATTCTTTGGCTGCAGATGCGCTTGCCGGTGCGGCGACCGTGTTTTGCTTAGTGACTGCGGACCAGGCGGTGGTCGCGGCGCGCCACGCTTCGGCGTCTGTCGTCCCCGGCACGCTCTGGTTTGATGGCAACAGTTGCAGCCCAGACAGCAAGCGGCAGGCGGCCGCCATCGTCGAAGCCGCCGGCGGGCGCTACGTCGACATGGCGATCATGGCGCCGGTGCATCCGAAGAAGCACCGCGTTCCCGTCCTTATCGCCGGCCCGCATGCCGAAGCCGGGCTTGCCGTTCTTACGGCACTCGACATGAATGCCGCCGTCGCCGGGATGGAGGTGGGACAAGCTTCGGCCATCAAGATGTTGCGGTCGGTGATGATCAAGGGTCTTGAGGCGCTGACGGCCGAATGCATTCTCGCAGCCCGCCGGGCAGGCGTCGAAGCCCAGGTCCTCGCCTCCCTGCAGGCGTCCGATCCGGGTTTCGACTGGCAGGCCCGTTCGAGCTACAATCTCGAACGGATGACGGCCCACGGAAGCCGCCGTGCGGCCGAGATGGAGGAGGTCGAGAAGACGGTCGCCGCGCTCGGCCTGCCACCCCGCATGAGCGTGGCCATCGCCGCTTGGCAGCAGCAGATCGGCGCGCTCGGCCTCGCCTTCGAAGACGAGGATCCGGCTGCCGGAGACCACGGGCTGGCGACCCGCGCCGACGCCGTCTTGAACCGCTTGTGAATTCGCGCAACCTGCGCCACTTGCGACTGTTTCTCGCGGTCGCCGATACCGGCAAGCTCACCCTCGCATCCCAGGCCGCCCATGTCTCGCAGCCCGCGGTGACGCAGGCGATCGGCAAGCTCGAGCGGGACTTCGGTGGCCCGCTTTTCGACCGGACGAGGCAGGGTTTCTTCGTTACGCCTCGGGGAGGCGCTCTCGTCGACCGGCTGCGGAGAGCCTTCGATCGCCTCGATCCGGCGCTTGCGGACATCTCGCCGCGCCTGAAACTCACGGCGACCATGGCCCAGTTGCAAGCGCTGGCCGCCGTCGTCGAAACAGAGAACGTGACGCTGGCCGCCCGCCGGCTGGACCTCGCGCAGCCCACCGTCCACCGGGCGATTACGCTGCTCGAGCGGGAGGCAGGGCGCAGGCTGTTCGAGCGGGTGTCCTTCGGCATGGTCGCCACGCGCCAGACGACGGCGCTGGCGCGTGCCGTCCTCCTGGCATTTCGCGAGTTCGACCAGGCGGAGGCGGATCTGGCGGAATTCGACGGGCGCGACGCCGGGCGCATCGTCATCGGCGCGCTTCCGCTCGCCCGCTCGGCTCTGCTACCGCAGGCGCTCGTGGCCTTCCGTTCCGTCCGTCCGGGACAGAGGGTCCTCGTCGTCGACGGCCTCTACGACGAACTCCTGACGGGGCTCCGGCGCGGCGACATCGACGTCATCGTCGGTGCGCTTCGCCAGCCGGCGCCGATCGGCGACGTCGTGCAGGAACAGCTTTTCGACGACCACCTGACGATCATCGCCGGCAATGATCATCCGCTCGTCGGGCGAATCGGCGTATCTCGCGAGGCGCTGTCTGCCTTTCCGTGGGTGGTGCCGCGCGAGGGGACGCCCGCGCGGCTTCAGTTCGACGCCTTCTTTCAGAGTATCGATCTGCCGGCCGGCATCATCGAGGCCGGCTCGATCCTCCTGATGCGCGAGATCGTGGCTGCCAGCGAGCATCTCGGCTGCATCTCTGGGCAACAGGCTCTTGCAGAGATTTCGAAAGGACTCGTCGCCGAAATCGATGTCGGCACGAGTTGGCCCGGTCGCCCAATCGGGCTGACTTATCGCGAAACCTGGGCTCCGACACGGGCGCAGTCGATGCTTCTCGAACTCATTCGAAGCCGGGCCGTTCATAAGGCATCATAGCTTCATCTTATGGAGCTCCCTGTGGTTTGGATTGGGCATTGGGGACCAGCGGCGGCTAGTGAGAGGATCAAGCAGCCCCTGCGAGGGAGGACTTCGTCTCGGGACTGCGAGGGAGGAATCATGCTGAAAGGACTGGAACGCCTGTCCAGCCGCCTGGAGAAGGCGACGATCGGACTGACGGTGATCGGCGGCCTTTGCCTCCTCGGCGTCGTAGTGGTGGTGACGGCGGGCGTGGTGTCGCGCTACGCCTTCGGAGCGCCCCTGCTTGGGGTGAACGAGATCGTCGAACTGACCGCCGTCGCCCTGGTCATGTCGGCGCTTCCCTATTGCACGGCTCGCGGCGACCATGTCGCCATCGACGTCTTCGATCCAATACTCGGGGCGTGGGGCCGGCTGATCGGCGACGTCCTGTCGCGCGCCATCGCGATCGTGATCCTCGCCGTCCTGACCCACCGCGCGGCGCTGAAGGTGCTCGACGCTCTCGAATGGGGCGACGCCACCAACATGCTGCGGATGCCGCTCTGGCCCTATTACGCGATCCTGGCGGCGGGCGCGGCCCTTTGCGCGCTCGTCTTCGCGGCCCAGTTCCTCGTCCTGATCGCGAAAGGCCCGCAGCAATGACGCCGGTCACCGTCGGCCTCATCGGCATCGCCTGCTTGTTCGGCCTTCTCATCATCAGGACGCCGGTCGCCTTCGCCATGCTGGCCGTCGGCTTCTTCGGCTATTGGACTTTGGAGGGCTCGCGCAGCGCCGGCGGCGTGCTCTTGACCGAGAGCTATTCCGCCGTCGCGAACTACAATCTCATCATCGTGCCGATGTTCGTGCTTCTCGGCAACATTTCGGCGGTGTCCGGCTTCAGCCGCGGCCTCTATGACGCCGCCTTCGCCTGGGTCGGCCGGTTCAAGGGCGGGCTCGCCTCGGCTTCGGTCCTCGGATGCGCGGTGTTCGCGGCCGTCTCCGGATCCTCCGTCGCGACGGCTGTGACCCTTGGCCGGGTCGCGCTGCCGGAGATGCGCCGCCTCGGCTACGCGCCGAGCCTTTCCACCGGGGCCATCGCCGCGGGCGGCACGCTGGGCTTCTTGATCCCGCCCTCGACCGGCTTCGTGCTTTACGCCGTCCTCACCGAAGAATCGATCGGCCGCCTGTTCATGGCCGGCATCCTGCCGGGGCTGCTCCTGACCGGGCTGTTCATGGGCGCGATCTGGATCGTCGCGACCCTCGATCCGAAGGCCGGGCCGCGCGGCGAGCCGGTGCCGCTCGGCAAGCGCTTCCGTGTTCTCGGCCAGGCCGCGCCGCTTCTGGCGATCATCGTCATCTCGATCGGCGGCATCTATGCCGGTGTCTTCACCCCGGTCGAGGCTTCGGGCGTCGGTGCAGCACTCGTCATCCTTCTGGCTCTCACTCGCCGGCGGCTGACCTTCGCCGGCTTCAGGGAAGCGGTGCTGAATACGCTCAGCACCTCGGCGATGCTCTACATGATCGTCATCGGCGCGAATGTCCTCAACCCGTTCTTCGCCATCACGCGGATCCCCGAGGCGCTCGGCGACAGCCTCGTCGAACTCGGGTTCGGCGCCTATGGCACGCTCTTCGTCATCATCATCGCCTATCTCATCCTCGGCATGTTCATGGACGGGCTGTCGATGCTGGTCGTCACCATCCCGATCGTGTTCCCGGTCGTCGTCGCCTTCGGCTTCGATCCGATCTGGTTCGGCGTCGTCGCGGTGATCGTCATCGAAATGGGGATGATCACGCCGCCGGTGGGGCTCAACGTCTTCGTCGTGCGCGGCGTCGCCGGGGACGTGCCGCTGACGACCATCTTCCGGGGTGTGATGCCCTTCCTGATCGCAATGATTCTCGGCCTCTTGCTGATCATCGCGATACCCGGAATCGCGCTCCTGCTTCCCAATTCGATGTTCGGTTGACGGGGCTGACGCCTCCGCGCAAGCCGCGCCTCGCACCCCATCAACGCATGTCAAACAGGAGGAAAAGACGTGTTCAAGACAGTATTGCAGGCGGCCATCACGGCAGCGGTACTCGTGGCGGCGCCGCTTGCGTCCGCGCATGACCTGAAGCTCGCCGACTTCCAGCCGCCGAGCCACTTCGTCGTCGGCTCGGTCTACGAGCCGTTCAAGACGTCCGTGGAGACGGCGACGGGCGGGGAGGTCACCGTCACCTTCTACATGGGCGGCGAACTGGGGCCCGGGCCGTCCGAGCAGTACAACCGGACCGTCGAGGGCGTCACCGACATCGCCTTCGGACTGCCGGGCTACACCGCGGCCAACTTCCCGAAGACGCTTTTGACTGAGCTGCCCGGCGTGATCGACGCGGCCACGGGAACGGACCACATCCTCGCGAACATGGACATGCTGTCCAACGAGTATCGCCGCGTCGCGCTGCTCGGGCTGTGGAACAACGCGCCGAACCTGCTCCTGTCGGCCAGCAAGCCGATCGGGACCCTCGAGGACCTCCAGGGCATGAAGATCCGCGTGCCGTCGCGCAATGCCGGGCTCGTGGTCGAGGCCTGGGGCGCGACGCCGGTGTCGATGCCGGCGCCGGAGATCTACAATGCGATGCAGACCGGCGTCATCGACGGCGCGATGATCGACGCGACGGCGCTGAAGGCGTTCAAGCTCGGCGAGGTCACCAAATTCGTGACGCAGGGCATGAAGACGACGATCTCCAGCTTCTTCCTGATCATGAACCGGGACGCGCTGGGCGAGCTGACCGACGAGCAGCGCCAGGCCGTGACGGAGGCCGGACGCCAGGCCGCGCGCCACGGCCATGACGCATGGCAGTCGACGGCGGAGACGGTGCTCGCCGATTTCGGGTCGACGGACGGCAAGGAAGTCATCACTCTGCCCGCCGGAGAGGCCGCCAAGTTCGACGCCGGGTCGGCTCCGGTGGTCGAGCGCGTCATTTCCGAGGCGGACGGCTCCGGTATCGAGGCGACGGCCTTCGTCGAAGCGCTGAAGAGTAACTGAATGCCGGACCATTCCGGTTCATCAAAAGGCCCGGCCGCTGCCCTGCGGCCGGGCCTTTTTGCGCCGGACCTTCCGGCATCGACGGTGCCGGGCGCTCCCACAAGCCGACCCGCACCCGCGTCTTCGTCTGAGGGGACGGGACGGGCCCGGAAGGAGTCGCAAGCCCCCGATCAGGCGGCGGCCGTTTCGGACCCGGGTATTCGGGCAGCCGTGGCGGGCAGCAGGACGCCGGCAAAGAAGCGGGCGAGCTCTTCATGGGCGTTGAACGGCAGAACGTGCGCGACATACTGGTCGGGGCGTACGATCACAAGGCAGCCGTTCTGCCGGTCGATGCCTCTCAGCTGAAAGATGTCCCGGCCCGGAGCGTCGTCTCGGCGGAAGTTCTTCTCGTAGTCGACCAGGCCCAGGAGCCCCTTGTTCGGCAGCAGGATCGGCGGCAGCGTCTCCAGAGCGAGATCCTTCGCCGCCTGTTGGAAGACCACCCGGACATCGATCGTCGCATCGACGTCGGAACCCGCCGGTGTATGGCTTAGGATCGGCGAGGCGGGATCCGACGCCAGATAGTCGCACAAGGACCGGGTCGCCGATCCTTCGGCTGCCGGGTCCGCCGCGGGAGCGAAAGCATAGAGCCGCCAGCGGGCGTCGGCCTGGATGGTCTCGCCGAGTTCCATGGGCTTGGCATCCGCGAGGCGGATCACCGGGGCGGAATGAAGTCGCTCGCCGATGGGAAAGCCCGGAGCCAGGGACTGCCACGTGGCCTCTCCCGTCAGTACCGATGGCTTGTAGGCGACGGACATGCCAGCGGTGTAGCGGCCGTGCTCGACGAAATAGCGCTGGAACTTAGGCGTCTCGCCCGTGTCGGCTGCGTCCGCGCTCGCCCGCTCGCTCATGATCCGGGACCATTCCCGGTCGAAGTCGATGAGATCGCGCGCCACCGCCTGGCGCTCCTCAGAATAGGTCGAGAGCAGCTCCGGCGCCGAGCGGCCGGTCAGCACTGAGACGAGCTTCCAGCCGAGATTGAAGGCGTCGCCCATGGAGACGTTCATCCCCTGGCCGGCCTTGGGGCTATGGGTATGGCAGGCATCGCCCGCGATGAATATCCGCGGAAGCCGTGCGCTGCCATCGGCCACGTCGTCGAACCGGTCCGTCAGTCGCTGGCCGATCTCGTAGACCGACCACCAGGCGACTTCCTTCACCGCGAAGTCATAGGGCCGGAACGTCCGCTGCACGGCCTCGATGAGCCGGTCGACGGTGACCTCGTCCCGGGCAAGGCGCTGACCGGCGCCGAGCGCGCCCAGCTCGACGTAAAAGCGCAGGAGATAGCCACCTTCGCGGGGAATGATGATGATGTTGCCACCCCCCGAAGCCTGGATCAACGTCTTGCAGCGGATGTCGGGAAAGTTCGTCACCGCCAGGATGTCCATCACGCCCCAGGCCTGATTGGCGAAGTCGCCCTTCAGCTCGAGGCCGATGGCGCGGCGCACGCCGCTGCGGGCCCCGTCGCAGCCGACGACGTATTTCGCACGCAGGATGATGGTTTCGGCGGCATCCGCGACACCAACCTCCGCCGTCTCGGCGACCCGATTCAGCGTGACCGTGACGGGATAGTCGCTCCCCTGCGGATCGGTCGTCACGTCGACGACTTCGAGGCCGTAGTCCGGCACCAGCCGCGACTGCGACCTGGCCATCACCGACAGATACATGTCGTGGACACGGGCCTGGTTGAGGATCATGTGGGGCATCTCGGAAAGCCCGTCCTCGACGTCCTGCACCCGGCCCGTGCGTACGATGTGCTCCGGGCGCTCGGGATCGGCTTTCCAGAACGTCGTCTCGTTGACCCAGTAGCCCTGGCGCTTGACCGTATCGGCGAAGCCGAAGGCGTTGAACATCTCCATCGAGCGGCACGAGATGCCGTCCGCCTGGCCCTTCTCGATCGGCCCGGGCTTGCGCTCGACGATCCGCGTCGAGATTTCGGGAAAGGCGGCGAGTTGCGCGGCGAGCGTCAGTCCGGCCGGGCCGCAGCCGACGATGAGGACGTCGAGGCAGTCGGGAAGCTGCGATGCGGCCGGCCGGCCCGGCTCAGGGGCGAAAGTTTCCGGATCGCCGGCGCGAAAGCCGTGAAGATGGTACTGCATGGATTCTCCCAGATTAATATGTCTACATACTATACCCGCCGGATGTGGCTATATCAAGTTGATATGTGTACATACTATCCCGTCGAGGGACATGAACGAGGTAATGGCTGATGCCGAAGGAGAGGACGGGAACGACGAGCCTGACGATGCCGGGTCATCTGATCCGCAGGCTGCATCAGGTGTCGACGATGGTGTTCCACAGCCGCGTCGAGGCGGCGGGATACGACATCACCCCGGTTCAGTTCGCCGCACTCGACGCGCTCGCCCACAATCCGGACATCGACCAGAAGGGGCTTGCGAAGCTCGTCGCCAAGGACCGGGCAACCCTCGGCTCCGTCCTGGTGCGGTTGGAGCAGAAGGGTCTCGTCGACCGCCGCGTCAGCCCGCAGGACAAGCGGGCCCGTGTGCTCGCTCTGACCAGCGAGGGGAAGGCGGTGCTCGCCCGGCTGCTCCCGGTGGTCATGGCTCTCCAGAAGGAGATTCTTCCGGGGCTCGACGACGAGGAGTACCGGCAGTTCATTGCGCTCGCGTCGAAGGTCTCGAGCGTCGCATCCGCAGAGGAGGGCTGACCGGCCTGGCCGATCATGCCTGCGCTTTTCTGCCCGGATCAGATCCCGCCGAAGCCGGCACGGGCGGTCCAGTAGTCCCATGCACGGGCAACCGGCATCGGGCTGAGAAGCATCGCACTCGCCTTGTCGATCTCGCCATCCGTGAGATAGGTGACAGCCCCGAGAAGGCGCGTCGCCTGGATCAGTTCGGCATTGTCGCGCAGGCCGATCGAAATCATGACGACCGACTTCAGGTCCGTGGCGGCACAGATCGCGCCGTGGCCGCGGAGAAGCGCCACCCGGTTTGCGCCGAGCGCACGCGACAGCGAGTGCCCCATCGCCATCGAATCGACCAGCATGTTGGTGTCGCCGAACTCGTCCTGGCTGTCCCAGACGGGGATCTCGGCGCCGATCACCGAAGCCATGTGGAACATCGGGCGGAGCGAGGCGTCGCACATGGTGAAAGGCAGCACGGAGCGCGCATGGTGGTGCGTGACGGCGTGAACGTCCGGCCGGTCCTTATAGATGGCGCCGTGAATGTGTCGCTCGGCGTAGGGCTTGCGCGGGTCGTCGCCGATCTGCTCGCCCTCCAGGGTGAATTCCATGATGTCGTCGCGCGTGACGATCTCCGGGCTGCGCGAACGCGACAGGAAATAGCGATCGGGGTTCAGCGGATGGCGCACGCTGACATGGCCGAAATTATCGATGATGGTCTCGCGGGCGAGGATGCGATTGGCCATCACCAGCGTAGTCAGCGTGGCCTCGATGACGTTCTTCTCTCGGATTGCTTCAGCAGACATTCTTACTCTTTCTGAGACGATACTTCATCAGTTTCGGCTGCGCGCGCCGTGGCTGGTCAGACCTTGACGCTGGAGCGAACTTCCGGCGGGAAAAGCTCCTCTGGTTCCATACGCCGGTCGGTGATGCCTTGAGCATGGCCGAAGCGGCAGAAGGCTTCCAGAGTTGGCCGGTTGGCATCTATACCGTAGGGCCAGAAATCCTCGCCGAAGCTCCGCTGGACCTCGCTGGCGAAGCTCGCGATCCAGGGCAGCGGGATGCGCGACACGGCGACATCGAGGGTGCGCTCGATCCCACGACGCTTGGCGTCCTCGAACGCCTTGACTAGGCTGGTGCCGATCCAGGGATGGCGTTCGAACACGTGGCGGCGGACCGAAATGGTATGCATGATCGGGAAGATGCCGGTATCTTCCCAGTAGCGGCGCTCTTCGGCCTGGGGATCGGCGAACAGCCGGCGGATCCTCTCGTTGCCCTCGGCGAAGGCTCTCGGCGGGCGCGCCGTCGCAATCGCGTCGATCTCGCCGGAAAGCAGCATATCGTTGAGGCAGCTGTCCGGGCGACTGGAATAGCGGATGCCGTTCGGCAGGTTCAGGCGGACCTTCTCCTCTCGCCCGGCCTGGTTCACCCCGGCCTGCACCCAGTCGACCGAGGCGAGGTCGAGGCCGTAGCTTTCCTGCAGCATGCCGCGGACGTAGATGCCGGCGGTCTGTGCCCACTCCGGAATACCTATGCGCTTGCCGTTCAGCTCTTCCGGAGAGCAAATCTTCGAATCCGAGCGCAGATAGATCGCCGAATGGCGGAACACCCGCGAAGGGAACACCGGGATGCCGACCATCGGCGCATTGCCCTGCGCGGTCAGCGCCAGGAACTTGGCGAAGGACACTTCGGAGACATCGAATTCCTGATGCTTCAGGAAGCGGTAGAAGATCTCCTCGACGGGCAGGAGCAGCGGCGTCAGCGTGATGCCTTCGGGCTGGATTTCGCCATTGGCGAGATCGTGCACGTGGTCGTAGTCGGCCATTGCCAGGGTCAGCTGAAGCCGGGCGGTGCCGCCGCATCGGATGAACTCCGGTTGGCGGGCAAGGGATCCGGCGGCCCCGGCGGATGCATCGATGGTCATGGCAGGCTTCTTTCGGATGAATGGGGAGGGCTGGATGACGAGCAAGCGCATCGGGCCCTAGCGGAGGAGGGGGGCGATAAGCCAGCCCCAGTGAAAGCTCAGGCTGAGAACCCGGACGAACAGGATCTCGATCACCGCCGCGATCCCGATCGCAACAACAAGTGCGACAAACGGGCCGGTCCGGCGGGCGATGGCGTAGACGAAGCCATAAGCCGGCAGCCCGATCCGGAACCCGAGGAGGTAAATCAGCGGCAGGGCAGCCAGAAGCCAAAGGATCGCCGACCAAGTGATCGCGGCGTGGTCGTCGTTCGGCGGCTCGCCGCGCATGGCCATGAGCCCGAACAGCAGGACGCCGCCGGCGGCGATCGCCGGAAAGACGTTGGCGCTCGCCGGATAGTCGCCGATGGTCATGCCCCAGATGACGAGGGCGCAGACGCCGAGGATCGTCCCCGCGATCAAAAGGCGGTCACTGCGGATCATGTGAGCCTCTTGCGCAGGCGCGGCCCGATCTTAGGCGCCAGCAGCGCCAGCACCATCAGCACGATCAGCCCGATGCAGATTGGCCGCAGCAGGAAGCCGGGGCCGTAGATGTTGAGCGAGATCTCGAGATAACGCTCGACTGCAGGGCTGAGAACGAAACCGAGCAGCAACGCCGCCCGGTTGAAGCCGTAGCGGACGCAGGCGATGCCAACGGCGCCGAAGACGAAGGTGAAGACCACGTCCTGCATGTTGTTCTCGGTGGAATAGGCACCGAGCAGTGCGAGGGTCAGAAGGAAGGGTACGAGCAGCCGCGGGGGAACGCTGACCACCCGTGCGAGGAGCGGCATCAGCGCGAACATCAGCCCGGCGGCCAGGACGTTGACGATGGCGAGCACCAGGACGAGACCGAGACCGATGTCGAGATGGTCACGCAGAAAGTTCGGACCGGGCTGCAGGCCGAGGACGAGGAAGGCGCCCAAAAGCAGCGCCATGCCTGAACTCCCCGGAACGCCGAAGACGAGCGTCGGAACCAGCGCGCCGCCTTCCTTGGCGTTGTTGCTTGCTTCAGGCGCGATCACGCCCTCGATGATGCCGGTGCCGTAGCGCTCGGGATTCTTGTCGGACTGGCGGGCGGTCGCATAGGCGACGAAGGGCGCGGTTTCGCCGCCGACGCCGGGGATGATGCCTATGATCGAGCCGACGGCCGAGCTGCGAAAGACGAGCCCCATCCGACCGAAGACGGCCTTGAAGCCGTTGAGGAGCTGGCGGCCGGGCAGTTCGCCCTTGGACTGCTCCAGCGAGCGGCCGGAGGCCAACGCCACGAGTTCGGGAATGGCGAACAGGCCAAGCGCCAGCGGAATGAGGCGGATGCCGTCGAGCAGATAGTCGTAGTCGAACCAGTAGCGCGGCACGCCGCTGACCGGCTCGTAGCCGACGAAGCTGATGAAGATGCCGAAGGCGCCGGCGACGAGGCCTCTGGCCGGCGAACCGGCGCCGACCGCGGCGAGGAAGGTCAGGCCCATCAGCGACAGAAGGAAGGTTTCGGCCGGGCCGAAGGCGAGAACGACGGGCCGCAGCACCGGCAGGAGCACGAGAAGCACGAGGGCGCCGAACACCCCGCCCACCGCCGATGCGGTCAGGGCAGCTCCGACGGCGGTGCCGCCGAAGCCAGCATTGCGCAGCGGCACTCCGTCGATGAGCGTTGCGGCATTCGCCGGCGATCCGGGAATTCCGAGCAGGATCGCGGTGACGGAGCCGCCGGTGGAGACCACGGCATGCGCGGTCAGCAGGAAGGCGAGACCGGCAAAGCCGTCCATTCCGTAGACGAAGGGAATGAGCACGGCCATTGCTGTCAATCCGCTGAGGCCCGGCAGAAGTCCGAACAGCAGGCCGACGGGCAAGGCCGTTGCCACCGCCCAGACGACGGCGGGCTGCAGGGTCTGGCTGCCCGCACTGATCAATGCATCCCACATAGCCGTGCGCTCCGGTCAGAAGTACTTGGACAGGAGCACGTCGCGGACCGCCGAGAGCTGGTCTTCCGGGAGGTTGCCGAAGATCTTGCCAACGGTGTCCTGCACGTCTTCACCGGAGGCGTAGTCGATCGGCAGTCCGCGATCCTCGGCCGATTTCACGAAAGCCGGATCGGCCAAAATCGTCTCGAACGCCTCGCGCAGATAGCTGATGCGCTCATCGGGGGTGCCAGGCGTGGTAATGAGGGCCCGGCCGATGTCGACGATGCCGGCGCGGAAGTCGATCCAGAAAGCTCCTTCCTGCGGAACGTCGACCGCCTCAAAGATCGTCGGCACGTCCGGCAGGAGCTGCGAGCGGTTGTGGCCGATCACCGCGACTGGGATGAGCGAGCCATCCTGGGAATAGTCGCGGGCACTCCTGTCGGTGATCGCGATGCCGGTGACGTCGCCGCGGATGGCCGCGAGCGACGCTTCGCTCGAGCCCTTGAAGCCGACGACGAGGTTGCAACTAAGCTCCAGGGCCTCGCAGACGACTGCGGCGGTGTCGGTCGGACCATCGACGCGTCCAAGGCCGGAGAAGCTCAAGGTCTTGCCGGCCTTGCTGGCCTCGACGAGGTCCTTCAGGCTCGTATAGCCGGAGTTCTTGCTGACCAGCAGTACCCAGGGCTCGGCCGCGACGCGGCCGACGAAGGGCAGGTTCTGCAACTCGAAGCGAACGGCCGGCGCCTCGGTGATCTGTCCGAGCGCGGCCGGCACGCCGTTGATCAGCATCACGCTGAGTCCGTCCGGATCGGCGCCGGCGACCTGGTTGATCGCCGTGATGCCGCCGCCGCCGGGGCGGTTCTCGACCACGACGGTGGCGCCTGTAACCTTGCCGAGTTCCGGCGCCAGCAGCCTGGCATACTGGTCGAATCCGCCTCCGGGGCCCGTTCCGACGATGAGACGCACCGTCTCGTTCTTGTAGAAATCGGCAGCCGCACCGCCCTCGGCCGAGGCGGCGAAGCTCGAGCCGAGGAGCAGCGCTCCTGCGAGCAGAGCCTTGGTGATCTTCATGCTTTTCCTCCCGTTTGCATGTTTGCCCGGACGCTACAGCCCAGCCTGCCGGAGAACAAAATCCTTGCGCCGCTGGCAGCTAGAGCATTTACTTATATCGACCGACCCGAGGACGGGCGTGTAAACACGGCGTTGGGAGGCGGCGTGAACCTGAAGCAACTCCATTATTTCGTGGCGATTCTCGACGCCCGCAGCTTCACGCGCGCTGCCGAGCATCTGGGCGTGGCGCAGCCGGCGCTCGGCCAGCAGATCAGGAAGCTTGAGGACGAGCACGGTGTCCGACTGCTGCGGCGCCATTCCCGTGGGGTGGAACCGACCGAGGCGGGAACGCTGCTTCTTGATCATGCGCGCAGGATCATCAAGCAGGCCGAGGAGGCCGCCGCCGCTCTGCGAGACTTTTCCGCCCTGCCGCGCGGTCGGCTCAATCTCGGACTGACGACCATGATGAGCGGCATGCTCGCCGGCCCGTTAATTCGCCGCGCGGCCCAGGAGCTCCCCGGCGTGCAGGTGTGCATCGTGGAGGAGATGTCTTCTGTGCTCATGGAATGGGTCGCCGAGGAGAGGCTTCAGATCGCGCTGGCCTTCAACGTCGCGAGTGCGCCGGGCCTGCGCTGGGAGCCGGTGCTGCAGGAAAGTCTCTATTTCGTCGAGAGCGCCGAGCAGGGCAAGGCGAGCGGTGGCACGATCACCTTTGCGGAGGTCGCAACCCATCCTCTGGTCGTTCCCGCCTCGCCGCACAGCATCCGTGCACTGATCGAGGAGAAGAGCATCGAGGCGAACGTATCCCTGAACATCGTCTACGAGGTACATGCGGTCTCGACAGTGCGCGATTTAGTCTCGCAACACATGGCCGCCACCGTTATGCCCTACGGCGCGGCGCGCCAGGAGATCGAGGCGGGCAAGCTAATCGCGAAGCGCATCGTCGATCCGGACGTCAAGCGAGACCTGTTCTTCATCCACACCGAGCGGCGGTCGCTGTCGAAGGCGGAACTCGCCCTCAAGGCGATGCTCCTCGACATGCTGGACGGCGAGATGCGGCGCAGTGACGAATGGGCCCCAATCTCCGACCGGCAGGCCTCGATCGCCGCCTTGCAGCGTCGCTCGACGCCGCTCGGGCGAGGATGGTTCGCCGTTTAGATCGTCGACCCGTCGATCGATCCCGCCGATCCCCCCCTCCTAGTTAAAGCCAAGGTCATGGACGCAACGCCCGCCGGCGGCAAATCCTTGAAGGTATCAAGTCTGGCTGAGTGGTCGCCGGTTAGATCTGCTACGGATTGCGACATTGCGAGCCGAATATTTGACAGCCATGCGGCGGCAGCTGTCGATTTCGAGCCGCGACCTATGCCAGCAAAGTACCCCCGTGCAGACCGGACAATAATGGATATCCAGACAAGGGGCCCGACGCGCCAGCGCGGTGATAGCCTCTAGTTTCAACGTCCGGCCAGATAAGCGCGTCTTTATAGTCGTATGCCTGGAAGTGCCCCGTACCGGCCGAATATGGGCACTACATGCGACGATCGACCCTGGATTGCCTTCGAGGTTCAACAAATGGAACCAGTGACAAGAGTCCAGAGCACATCTCCAGGCCACTCGCGAAAAGAAGGTGCTTCGATCCTAAGCCCTTGATGGCAATTTCTGAAATGGGCATCTGCCGACCGGCCCGTCTGTATGGTGCCAATAGCTGATGCCGCTGCGTCATCCAATGCCGGCAGCCAGAAGAACTGGTGGGCGAACATTGCGATCGAGCAGGGTCCGGATCGGTGTTCATTTCGGCTCGCTGACGATGAGTGCCGAGCCGGGCGCCGTAAAGGCAGGGTGCTCTTGACACATTACGGCGAGAAGTTCTTCGATGATCGTCGCTAACTGCCGTTCCTGCGGCGCCGGCGCGACGTCCTTGCTCCAGACCATCGACAGTGTCCGAGTGATGGCGGGCGAGACAATAGGCCGGACGGTCAGAATGCCGGCCTCCAATTCGCGCGCAATCGTGCCGAACGGCAGGATGCCGCAGGCCATGCCGCGCGCGATCAGCTCCTTCATCGCCTGCATGGACTCGACCTGATAAGGGACCTTAAGCGTCATCCGGTTCGCCGCCATTGTCTCCTCGACGAGCTGGCGCACGAAGTCCCGCTCGCTCGGCATCACGAAATTCGGTTCGGTCAGGTCGGCGAAGGGCAAAGGCTGCGGATGGTCGAAGGGCGAGCCAGGAGCGCAGACGAAGAAGAGCACCTCCTGCAGCAGCGGCTTGCGCCGCAGCTTCAACCCGTCCGGCACCGAATAGGCGAGGGCGAGGTCGAGGTGGCCGCGGCCGAGCCGGTCGAGCAGCGTATGACTGAACTCCTCGAAGATCTGCAGCCGCACGTTCGACAGTCGCTCGGGCACGATCTCGAGGAGACGGCCGGTCAGAACGGTCGTCAGGCTCGGCGTCAGGCCGAGCGTGATCGTGCGCGGCTGGCGCCCGGCAAATTCGCGCAGGCGCCGCCGGACTTCGCTGAGGCGCCTGATGATGTGCCGGGCTTCCTCCAGAAAGATCACGCCGGCTTCGGTAGGGACCGCTCCGCGCCGCGTGCGCTCCAGGAGAACGACGCCGAGCTGGTCCTCGAGTGACTTGAGCTGGAGCCCGAGTGCCGGCTGCGCGACGTTGAGCCGGGCCGCCGCCTGGGTAATGCTGCCGGTCTCGCAAACCGCGACGAAGAATTCCAGCTGCCTGATGCGCACCGACCGCTCCTCCCGGGCGGAAGCTCCACCGGAATGCTTCGCCAGTCAAACCATTTCGGTATGACCGCACAAGAAACATGTCTTGGACAGCCGCGCGGTTCTGCTCTCTTCTGCCGGTACGAGAAGGGCGACAGCCCCGGCATGGGAGGAGAGTGGCATGGGGCAGACGCCGAATGCTGTGCGAGATCTTGTTCTGGCGAACCACATCCTGGCACGCGAGGATGTGTTGGACGCGTTCGGCCATGTCAGCATTCGCGATCCCGAAAACCCCGAGCAATATCTCATTGCCCGCGCCCGCAGCCCGGAGGTCGTCGAGGAGGCCGACATCCTGCGCTTCACGCTGGACTCCAACCCGGTCGACCCGGCCTCGCCGGCAAGCTATTCCGAGCGGGTGATCCACGGCGCGCTTTACCAGTTGCGGGCCGATATCGGGGCCGTGTGCCATTTCCATGCGCCCGCCATCATGCCCTTCTGCATCACCGGCCGCGAGATCGTTCCAGTCTCGCATCTCGGCGCGACCGTCGGCCCGATCCACCGCTGGTCGAGCCGTACCGATTTCGGCGCTACCAATCTCTTGGTGGCGAGCCCGGAGGAGGGCCTGTCGCTGGGGCGGGCAATGGGCGCCGACTTTGCGGTGCTGCTCGCCAATCACGGCGGCGTCGTCGCCGGGCGGACGCTGAAGGAGGCGGTGTTCCGCACGATCCAGCTCTGCCGCAATGCCGAATTACAGATCGCATCCCTGCAGATCGGCGATATCGACCCGCTGACGGACCGGGAGATCGAACTCGCAGGTGAATTCAATCTGCGCGCACCGGTGCTCGATCGCGCGTGGGACTACTGGAGCCGGCGCGCGGGGGAGGACTACCGCGCCACGGCTTCGCTCAGGGCCGTCGCCGGCTGACTGATGCGCCGCCTCGAGCGGCATGGAGGAAATCGATGACGATGCAAGACTTGGGTCTCCCCGGCGGCCAGGACGTGTCCCGGCTGATCGAACGGCCGGTGGAGCATCGCGGCAATGCGATGTTCGGCAGCGACGTTGTGGCGGAGACGCTGCGCGCCTTGGACATCCCCTACATCGCGCTCAATCCGGGTGCGAGCTTCCGCGGCCTCCACGACAGCCTCGTCAACCACCTCGGCAACGAACAGCCGCAGATGCTGCTCTGTCTGCACGAGGAGCATGCCGTTGCGATCGCGCAAGGGTGGGCCAAGGTGACCGGCAAGACGATGGCCGTGGCGGTGCATTCGAATGTCGGACTTTTCCACGCCACTATGGCAATCTTCAACGCCTGGTGCGACCGCATGCCGATGCTGGTCATCGGCGCCACCGGCCCGGTCGACGCGGTCAAGCGCCGGCCTTGGATCGACTGGATCCACACCGCCAAGGACCAGGGCGCCATCGTCCGGGACTACGTCAAGTGGGATGACCAGCCGGCTTCGCCGGGCGCTGCCCGCGAGGCGCTGGTGCGGGCGAAATGGATCGCCGAGACGCTGCCGCAGGGGCCGACCTACGTCAATCTCGATGCCGGCATGCAGGAAGAGCCGCTAGAAGCGCCGCTGCCGCCGGTCGAGATCGGCCGGCTTATGCCGGCGGTATCCTACGAGCCTGGCGAGGCGGTTGTCCGCGAGATCGCCACGGGCCTCAGGGCGGCCCGGCGGCCGGTGATCCTGGTCGGGCGGGTGTCGCGGTCGCAGGAAGGTTGGGCGCAAAGGATCGCGCTCGCCGAGGCCACCGGCGCGCGGGTGCTGACGGATCTGAAGATCGGCGCCGGCTTTCCCACCGACCATCCGCTGTCCCTCGCCGGCCCAGGGGTCTTTCCTATCCCGGCGGCGCAGGCGGCGATCGACGAGGCGGATTTCGTCCTCAGCCTCGACTGGGTTGCATTGCACGGCGTCCTGCCGGCGGCAAAGCGGCCCGGAGCCTTCATCGCGCAAGTCTCGGTGGACCATCACGTTCACAATGGCTGGAGCATGGATCACCAGGGCCTGAGCCCGGTCGACCGGTTCGTGCCCGCCGATCCCGATGCTTTGGTCGCGGCCCTCTGCCGAAGCATGGAACTGCAGCCGGCCGGCGACTACGAGCCGGTTGCCCCGCCGGTCATCGTGGTCGGCGACGATCCGGCTGCGCCGCTTACCGTGCCGGACCTTGCCAAGCAGCTGCGGCAGGCGGTCGGCGAGCGACCGGTGTCGCTCCTGCATCTGCCGCTCTCTTGGGACGGCGATTTCTGGCCGTTCCGCCACCCGCTCGACTTCCTCGGCTCGGATGGCGGCGGCGGCCTGGGCGGTGGCCCCGGTATTTCGGTCGGGGCGGCGCTGGCGCTGCGCAGCTCGGGCCGGCTGCCGGTCTCGATCTGCGGCGACGGCGACTTCCTGATGGGCGCCACCGCGCTCTGGACGGCCGTCCACTATCGGATCCCGCTGCTTATCGTCGTCGCCAACAACCGATCCTTCTTCAACGACGAGGTGCATCAGGAGCGCGTCGCCCGGATGCGTGAGCGGCCAGTCGAGAACAAGTGGATCGGCATGCAGATGAGCGATCCGGAGATCGACCTTGCCGCCATGGCGCGGGCGCAGGGTGCTTTGGGCTTCGGCCCGGTCACCAGCCGCGCGGCCATGGATCAGGCCTTCGCCGAGGCCATTGCCGCGGTTGAAGCCGGCAGCGTGGCGGTCGTCGATGTCCGGGTGCAGCCCGGTTATACGCCGGCGATGGCCGGTGCCCTGACGCGCGAAAGCGGAGGTGGCGAGAAATGAACAGTATCCCGGCAAGCTTCAAGATCGATGCTGCATCTTCCAAGGATGCCGCGCCTTCGATCCTCACCGTCGACGACGTCGTCAAGCGCTTCGAGACCCCGGACGGCCCGCTGATCGCCGTCGACCACATGTCGCTCGATGTCCGAGAGGGCGAGTTCGTGTCGGTCATCGGCCCGTCCGGCTGCGGAAAGTCGACCCTCTTCAACCTGATCGGCGGGCTGCTTTCGCCGAGCGAGGGGCAGATCACCGTTGCCGGCGAGGAGGTGCGCGGGCCGCATCCCTCGATCGGCATGGTGTTCCAGGAGGAATCAACGTTTCCCTGGCGCACCGTCGAGGAGAACGTCGCTTTTTCACTGGAGGTCCAGGGCGTCGGTAAGGCCGAGCGGCTGGAACGGGCGCACCACTTCATCGCCATGGTCGGGCTGCGGGGCTTCGAGAAGAGCTATCCGACGGAACTCTCCGGTGGCATGCGCCAGCGTGTCTCCATGGCGAGGACGCTGGCCTTCGAGCCGAAGCTGCTTTTGATGGACGAGCCCTTCGCCGCCCTCGATGAGCAGACCCGGCTCCTTCTCGGTGACAAGGTCCTGCAGATCCAGCAGGAGCTGAACCAGACGGTGGTGCTGATCACCCACAACATCACCGAAGCGGTGCAGCTATCCGACCGCATCCTGATCATGACCTACCGACCGGGGCGCACCAAGCGCTTCGTCGAGATCAAGCTGCCGCGCCCGCGCAGCTCGGAGATCGTCGGCAGCGACGCCTTCGGCCACTACGTCGCAGAGATCTGGAACGATCTGCGCGAGGAGGCGAGCAAGGGCATGCAGGACGAGGAGATGACGGTGCAGAGGCGGCGGCGATGAGAGCCATCGACCGCTTCGGCCCGGCCACGCTCGGCCTTGGCGCCTTCATCATGTTTCTCGTCGTCGTCGAAATCTTGATCCGCGCCGGCGTCATCAACGGCTACATCGTGCCGCTGCCGTCCGCCGTCGTTGTCGCCCTGGAGCGGGTGGTGACAGAGGAGGGCGTCGTGCCGCGCTTCGTCCTGACCGCAGGGGAAGCGTTCGCCGCCGGCCTTCTGGTTGCCGGCATCGGCATCCCCGCCGGCATCCTGTTGTTCAGCGTCAACCTGTTGCGGCGGGCGACCGAGAACTGGGTCGCGGCCTTCGCCGCCGCCCCTGTAGTCCTGGTCTATCCGCTGTTCCTGGTGATTTTCGGCCGCAGCTCCTGGACGATCATCGCCATCGGCACCGTCGCCGGCCTGCCGCCGGTAATCCTGAAGACACTGGAGGGGCTATCCGGCGTGCGGCCGGTGCTGATCCGGGTCGGGGCGAGCTTCAACCTGACTCGCTGGCAGCAGTTTCGCACGATCCTCTTCCCGGCCGCCGTCCCGACGATCTTTGCGGGGCTCCGGCTCGGCCTGATCTTCGCGATGATCAATGTTGTCGGCGTCGAGTTCCTGATCAATTTCGGCGGCCTCGGTCCGCTGATCAACGAATTGTCCGAGCGCTACGACATGCCCGGCACCTATGCGGCGATCTGCTTCGTGGTGCTGGTCAGCGTGCTCTTCTTCCTCTTGGTCGAAAGGGTGGAAAAATGGCTACGACCGGCGTCCTGACCCGGCCGGCGCCAAGCTGGCGCCCCGATGCGGTCACCCTCGTACGGATCGCGATCATCGCGGCGATCCTTATCCTGTGGCAAGCTCTCGCCCTTTCCGAACTGCTCTATCAGGACGTGGTCCCGCCGCTGCAGGCGATCGTGAGGGCGCTCGCCCGTCTCCTCGGGAGCGCAGAGTTCTACGTCAATCTCTGGGCAAGCCTTTACGAGACCGCGGTAGCGCTTCTCGTCGGCGGCGGGGCGGGGCTCTTCGTCGGCATCGCGCTCGGCGGCAGCCGCTTCCTCGGCCGCGCCTTCGAGCCGTATCTTTATTACCTCGGCCCGACGCCGAAGATCATCTTCTTCCCGATCATGATCATGTGGTTCGGCGTCGGCCCGGGCTCCAAAATGGCGATGGGCGCCATGTCCTGCTTCTTTCCGGTTGCGCTCAGTGTCGCCGTCGGTATGCGGGCAATCCCGTCGATCCTCATCCGCGTCGGCCAGAGTTTTCGGGCTAGCCAGGCTCAGATGGTGACGAAGATCTACCTGCCGGCCATGCGCGAACCGGTGGTGAACGGGTTCCGGCTGGGCTTCGGCATCGCCCTCATCGGTGTGCTTCTTGCTGAGACCAAGCTCTCCAACCAGGGCCTCGGCTTCCTGGTGATCCAGAACTACCAGCGCTTCGATATGCCGGCGATGTACGCGCTTCTGATCGCCGTCTTCGCCCTGTCGATTCTGGCCAATGCCGGCATCAGCCGGCTGACCCGGCCGGGCGGCGGCAGGGCCGGCAAATAGCCATCCCGCGGGCGGGGGAGACGCCCGCGGTTATTCTACACACAGGGAGGAATACATGAAAACGACGACACTTATCCTTGCAGGGCTGCTCGCCTCTGCGATGGCGGGCGAGGCCATTGCTGCCGATAACCTTAAGCTCGCGGTCGGACAGCGCGGCAACTGGGACACCGCGGTCGCCGAGCTCGGACAGCGCGCCGGCATCTTCGCAAAGCACGACCTCGAGCTCGACCTGCTCTACACCCAAGGCGGCGGCGAGACGATGCAGGCGGTGATCTCCGGCAGCGTCGACATCGGCGTTGCGGCCGGCACCCTTGGTGTCCTCGGCGCCTTTTCCAAGGGCGCCCCGGTCCGCATCATCGGCGCCGAGGCGACCGGCGCAGCGGACTTCTGGTACGTGCCTGCCGACTCCAAACTGCAGTCGCTGAAGGACGCCGACGCCGACACGACGATTGCCTATTCGACCAACGGCTCGTCGACCAATTCGATGGTGCTCGGCTTCATCAACGAATACGGCCTGAAGTCTCAGCCGGTCGCGACCGGCAGTCCCGCGGCGACCTTCACCCCGGTGATGACCGGCCAGGTTGATGTCGGCTGGTCCTCGCCGCCCTTCGGCTTCGATGCCCTCGACGAGGGCAAGATCCGCATCATCGCCCGCGGCAACGACATTGAGGCGATCCGCAACCAGTCGATCCGCACCCTGATCGCCAACCAACAGTTCATGGCAGAGCGTCCGGACGAGCTGCAGCGCTTCATGGCTGCCTACCGCGAGACGATCGACTGGATGTATTCCGGCGACGAGGCACTCCAGACCTATGCCGAATTCGCCGACACCGACGTCCCGACGGCGAAGCGCATCCGTGATGAGTTCTTCCCGCAGTCACTGATCGACCCGGACGAGATGTCCGGCATGCCTGCGTTGATGGAGGATGCCGTCAAGCACAAGGTGCTGACGGAGAAGCTGTCCGACGCGCAGCTGGCAGAACTCATCCAGATTCCGGCGCGACAGTAGCGCTATTGCCTGCCGGCGGGGGAGGTCCGCCGGCAGGTTTCTGGGCAACAAACCAAACGGGAGGAATGACAATGCGCAGGACATTTCTGAAGGTCTGCCTGGTGCTGGCTTCGACGCTGTCGGGCGGCACGGCCATGGCCCAGGAACTCGACATGCTGAGGCTGGCCATCGGCCAGCGGGGCAACTGGGAGAACTCTCCGGCTGAACTCGGGCAGCAGGCGGGCATCTTCGCCAAGCACGGGTTGAAGCTCGACATCCTCTACACGCAAGGCGGCGGTGAGACGATGCAGGCGGTCATTTCGGGGAGCGTCGACATCGGTGTGGGCGTCGGAACCTCCGGCATCCTCAGCGCCTTTTCAAAGGGCGCGCCGGTTCGGGCGATCGCCAACTCCACCACCGGCGCCAACGACCTCTTCTGGTACGTGTCGGCGGACTCGCCGGTGCAGTCCTTCAAGGACGCCGGCGACAAGACTGTCGCCTTTTCCTCGAATGGCTCCTCCACCAACACTATGGTGCTCGGGCTGATGCAGGAATTCGGCATCGAGGCTGAACCGGTCGCGACCGGCAGCCCAGCCTCCACCTGGACCCAAGCGATGTCGGGCCAGGTCGACATCGGCTGGTCGGCTCCGCCGAGGGGTGTGCAGGAACTGCAGGACGGCAAGATCCGCGTCATCGCGCGCGGCAGCGATGTCCCATCCCTCCGCAATCAGACCGTGCGTCTTATGATCACCTCGGCGTCGGTCCTTGAGGCAAAGGAGGACGAGATAAAGCGCTACGTCGAAGCCTATGCCGAGACGCTCGACTACATGTATTCCGATCCGAAAGCGGTGGAGGCCTATGCCAAGTGGGTCGAGGTGCCGGTCGAGGTGGCGGAGAAGACCCGCGACGACTTCTACCCCAAGGAGAACCTGCGGATCGATAGGCTCAGCGGCATGGACGACGCCATGGCCGATGCCGTCCGGCTGAAGTTCATCCCCAAAGTGCTGACCGAGGCGCAGCTGGACGAGCTGATCCAGTATCCCGCCGGCCATAGCGAATAAATCCCGCGCGCCGGCTGCTCGCGGCCGGCCGCTCACTTTTGCATTGCCGATTTCGGAGGCAGCATGCTAGACGAGCCGAACGACCCCATCACCACCCTCTTGCCCAGCCAGCGCGGGCTCTACGTCGCCGGCGCCTGGCGCGAGCCCGCGTCCGGCCGGCATGTCGAGCTGACCAGTCCCGGCACGGGACAGTCCCTCGGAACTGTCGCCGAAGCCGGCGCCGCGGATGCCGAGGCGGCGATCGCCGCGGCCAAGGCGGCCTTCCGGGAGTGGCGCGACGTCACGCCGAACGAGCGGGCGAAAATCCTGCGCAGCATCGCGGCCATCGTCCGTGAAAACGCCCGCGAACTCGCCACCATCGACGCCGCCGACTGCGGCAACCCGATGACGGCGATGCTGGGCGATGCCGATATCGCCAGCGCCCAGCTGGACTTCTTCGCCGGCCTCGTCACCGAGATGAAGGGCGCATCGATCCCCATGGGCCCGGGTTCGGTGAATTTTTCGCTACGCGAGCCGCATGGCGTCGTCACCAAAATCATGCCCTTCAACCATCCCTTCATGTTCTGCGCCGGCAAGATCGCGGCGCCTCTCGCCGCCGGCAACACCGTGGTGGTCAAGCCGCCGGAGCAGGCGCCGCTCTCCTCACTGCGCTTTGCCGAGCTGATCGACGGGCTGCTCCCGCCAGGCGTCTTCAACCTCTTGCCGGGCGGGCGCGAGGTCGGCGAGGTGCTGTCCGGCCACCGCGACGTCGCCATGGTCTCGCTGATCGGCAGCGTGCGCACCGGCCAGGCGGTGATGCGGTCGGCGGCCGAGACGATCAAGCCGCTTCTGCTCGAACTTGGCGGCAAGAACGCGCTGATTGCCTATCCCGACGCCGATCCACGTGAGGTGGCGCGGGCGCTGGCCGCAGGCATGAACTTCACCTGGTGCGGCCAGTCCTGCGGCTCGACCAGCCGCGGCTTCATCCACGCGGCGATCTACGAGGATGTGCTCGCCCACCTCGCGGAAGCCTGCGCCGCCTACCGGCCGGGGATCCCGACCGATCCGTCTACCACCATGGGCGCAATCGTCAGTCGGATGCAGTACGAGCGGGTGAAAGAGTTCATCGCAGCGTCGAAGGCGGAAGGCGCTCGGCTCGTCGCCGGCGGCGGCCATCCAAGTGATCCGGCGCTGGAGGACGGCTTCTTCATCGAGCCGACTGTCTTCGCGGACGTTACGCCGACGATGCGGATAGCCCGCGAGGAGGTGTTCGGTCCGGTGCTGGCGATCGCGCCCTGGCGCGACGAGGCGGCGATGCTGGAAGAGGTCAACGCCGTCGAGTATGGGCTGACCTGCTCGATCTGGACCGACGATCTCCATCAGGCGCATCTCACCGCCCGCGAGGTCGAGGCCGGCTATGTCTGGATCAACGACGTCTCCAAGCATTTTCTCGGCGCGCCCTTCGGCGGCGTCAAGCAGTCCGGCCTCGGGCGCGAGGAATGCCTCGAGGAACTCCTCGCCTATACCCGCGAGAAGAACGTCCATCTGCGCCTGAACCCTAGCCGCACTCGGCTCGTCAGAGGCGCGGTCTGATACTCGGCCCGCTTCAGGGCAGTTCGAACGGAACCATCACATGAGCAAGCTGAAACTGTCCATCGCCGTTGGCGATTACGACCGCACGCGTCCGCTGATCGACGGCACCGTCCAGATCGACGGCGTCGACCCGGTCTTCATGACACTCGATCCCGAGGAGATCTTCTTCCGGGCCTTTCGGCATGCCGAATTCGACGTCTCCGAGCTGTCGTTGAGTTCGTTTTCGGTTAAAACTGCGCGGGACGACTGTCCCTATGTCGGGATCCCGGTGTTCCTGTCCCGGGCCTTCCGCCACACTTCCTTCTATGTCAACGCTTCGGCTGGCATCACCAAACCGCAGGACCTGCGCGGCAAGCGGGTCGGCGTGCCGGAATACCAGTTGACCGCCTGCGTCTGGGGCCGGGTAATCCTCAAGGACGAATACGGGCTGGATCCCAGCGAGATCACCTGGGTGCGTGGGGGCATTGAGCAGCCGGGCCGGCCGGAGAAGATCGCGATCGATCTGCCCGAGGGCGTCCGGTTGGAGAGCGCGCCGGAAGGTCGCTCCCTCTCCGACCTCCTCCTTGCGGGTGAGATTGATGCAATTCTGACGCCGCGCGCACCTTCAGCGTACGATCGGGGCGAGGCGGGCGTGCGATGGCTTTTCGAAGATCCGACCCGGGCAGCCACCGACTACTACGAGCGCACCGGCATCTTTCCGATAATGCATCTCACCGGCCTGCGTCGTGAGTTATCCGATGAGCATCCCTGGCTCGCGGGCGCTCTGTTGAAGGCCTTCACGCAGGCCAAGGTTGTCGCACAACGCCGGCTTAGTGATACGTCCGCCACCAAGGTGACGCTGCCTTTTGTGGAAGAGCGCCTGCGCGAAGCGCACCAGCTGATGGGCGCAGATTTCTGGTCCTATGGCTACGCCCGAAATCGCGAACAGCTGGACATTTTTCTCGACCACCATCATGCTCAGGGCCTGTCCTCGCGCCGCCTCGTGCCCGAGGACCTCTTTCATCCATCCAGTCTCGAAACACATCTGATCTGATATCCTGTCTAATTGGTCAGCCGGTCCTCAAGCCCGGCGACATCGTCGTCATGGACAATCTCGGCAGTCACAAATCGGCTGCCATCCGGCAGTTGATCCGGTCGGCCGGTGCCAGCCTGCGCTACCTGCCGGCCTACTCGCCCGACCTCAATCCCATCGAGCAGGCTTTCGCCAAGATCAAGCACTGGATGCGCAGGGCCGAGAAGCGCAGCATCGAGGATACCTGGCGCCATCTCGGCGCCCTGGTCGAAACCATCCAGCCCGGCGAATGCGCAAACCACTTCGCCAATGCCGGATACGGCTCCGTCAAAACATGAGCCGCTCTGGCGTGTCGGGGAGCTGTTTCGCCGTCCGGTCCGCGTCTCATCCGCCGGGACCGAAGGTCTCGAAATGGATCCGGCCGGGATCGACGCCGCGGGCTGTCAGGCCCGCATGGATGTCCGCGAGAAAGCGCTCGGGACCGCAGAGCATGTAGTCGGCATCCGCACCCGCATTGAGGGAGATGAGGTCCGCCGCCGTGATCCGCCCGGCTTTGTCGAAGTGAACGCCCGGCCCGTCCGAAGCCTCCGGGGCGCTGTAATAGACAAGCCGCTCGATGGGTGCGCCCGTCGCGATAAGCGCGTCGATTTCGGCGGCAAAGGCGTGGCTGCGCCGGTTTCGGGTGCCGTGGACGAACCGGGTCGGCCGGCCCGAACCGCTTTCCACGGCGGCATGCAGCATCGAGAGCATGGGCGTGACACCGACCCCGGCGCTGACCAACACCAGCGGGCTGTTGCTGGACGGGGCCTGGAAGGCACCCGCCGGCCGCCCCGTCATGATCGTGTCGCCCACAGCGATCTCATCGTGGAGGACACGCGAGACGGTGCCCCGGTCCTCCCGCTTGACGCTGATGCGGTAATGTTCGGCCGTTGGGCTGCCGGACAGCGAATAGCTGCGCCGCACCGGGCCCGCCTGTCCGGGGTCCGTCAGTGCGACCGGAAGATGCATGCCCGGCTGGAACGGCGCCAGCGGCCCGCCCTCCCGGGGGGCGAGATGGAACGAGGTGATGGCATCGCTTTCGACGACCTTGTCGATCACCGTCATTTTCAGCGCTTCCAAGCCGTCCCGGCGCCAGCGCAGGGACAGGGCACCTGGACGCTCCACCACGCGATCGATCGCGACGCGGATCATGCGCCGCGCCTGCGGATCGTCGCTGCCCGCCGCACCCCAGTCGATCCGCGCCCGCCCGGCGATCTGCAGAAGGCTGCCGGTCTCGAAGGACACGAACAGCAGCCCGACCCTGGGGTCGCGAACCAGATTGCCGATCGTGTTGAAGAAATTGTTGCCGGGATAGTCCGGGATCTGCAGGGAACCATCCTTCGCGACCTGCACGAAACCCGGCTCGCCGCCGCGATGGGAGGCATCGAAGCCACCTGCCGTGCGGCCGCCGCCGGCCCGGACGCCCGAGCCGATGAAGAGCGTATCCGCAGCCGCGATCCAGGCCTTGTGGGATGGCTGCAGCCGGTCGGAGAGCCGAGCGGGAGGGGCCTGACGGGCTTCGACCCGGCGCCATTCGCGCGCGTGGATATATTGCGGGCAATTGCCGAAGCTCTGGTGGACGTGGACGACATATCCCGTCCCCTCGGGCCGGATGAACCCGTTCAGTCGGTTGCGCCGGCGACTGGCGAGCGCGATGCCGAGCATGCCGATCTCGCTGCCGGCGGCGAGTGTGGCAGCTAGCGGGTCCGCCCGGTCGAGGCTGGCCGCCAACCGCAATTGGCGCGGGTTCGGCGAGGTGGCGAAGCCTTCCGGCCCCTCCATGATCGACACCCAAGGCTGGCCGGTTTCGTCGCCACTCGCGATGACGAGGAACGGCAGCGACGCGAAGAAGGCCCGGTGTTGCTCGGGCATCCGGTCGCGGATGAAGCCGGCGGCCGCGGCCGCGGCCGCGACGTCACCGACGCCGGCCCGGCGCTGTGCTTCCAGTTCGCCGGCATGGAAGGTGGGGGAGTCCATTGGTGCATCTCCAGACCGCTGCAGAACCACCCGAGGGCGGGCGCGTGCCAAAGGGTCAGGCCAGCGCCGGCGACCGGGGCATGCCGAGGAAGTCCGGGAGCGCCTCGATCCGGGCGAGCCAGGCACGGAGCTGGGGGTAGGGGGCGAGGCTGACCCCGCCCTCCGGCGCATGGGCGATGTAGCTGTAGCCCGCGACGTCGGCGAGGGTCGGGCGGTCGGCGGCCAGCCAGTCGCGGCCGTCGAGATGGGTCTCCATCACGGCGAAGAGCGCATGCGCCCGCGCTTTGGCCAGATCGTGGTCGAGCTTCGCGCCGAAGAGGGGCACCAGCCGCGCTGCGCAGGGACCGGAGGCGATCTCGCCGGCGGCAATCGACAGCCAGCGCTGAACCTCCGCCGCCTCGACCGGCGTGCGGCCGCTCCACGCCGGGCCGTCGCCGTAGCGCAAGGCGAGATAGGTGATGATGGCGTTCGAATCCGCCAGCCTGACGCCGTTGTCCTCGATCGCCGGCACCTGTCCAAGCGGGCTGAGCACCAGGAAGTCCGGCTGCTTGTGCGCCCCATTCGCCATGTCGAGGTCGACCGTCACATAGGGCCGACCCAGGAAGCGGAGCATCAGCTCCACCCTGTGGCAATGGCCGGATTTCGGGTTGCGATAGAGGGTCACCGGTTGGGTGGCTGAAGAGCTGTCCTGGCGCATGGATCGCGTTCCTTCGGATGGGCGTGGCTTGCGTCTCGCCGACAAGCTAGCGATGCTCATCTTCCGGAAGAATGGGCGAAGTCTGCAGCGCACTATTGCAGTTTTCGAAGCAATGGAGATCGGGGTGGATCGGCTGCAGTCTCTCAGGATGTTCGTTGCCGTCGCCGAGGCGGAGAGCTTCGCCGGTGGTGCCCGGACCCTGGGGCTGAGCGGTCCGTCGGCCACGCGGGGCGTCAACGCGCTTGAAGCAAGGCTCGGCGCACGGCTGTTCACCCGCACGACGCGGCAGGTTCGGCTGACCGATGTGGGGCGGCGATATCTGGCGGAGGTGCGCGAAGTCCTCGCCCATCTGCAGGCCGCCGACGAGTCCGCCGCCGGGGCGGCCGGCAAACCGGTCGGGCACCTTCGCATCACCTGTCCGCAGGAGTTCGGGCGGATCTACATCGCGCCGTTGCTGACCGGGTTCCTGGATGTCTTTCCGGGGATGAGCGCCGAGGTGCTGATGGTCGACCGGGTCGTGAATCTCGTCGAGGAAGGGATCGATGTCGCCCTGCGGATCGGTCCCCTGGCGTCCTCGGATCTCGCCGCGGTGCGGATCGGCCAGGTCCGCCGGGTGGTCTGCGGGGCGCCGGCCTATTTCGCCGAGCACGGAATTCCGCGAGACCCGGCAGATCTGGCGCGCCACCGCCTCGTCGCGACCATGCCCGACGGTCAGGCCCGGACGTGGCGGTTCGGCCCGAACGGAACCCGGATCGTCAGGGTGGAGCCGCGCCTGACGGTCAGCAGCGTGGCCGCGTCGATCGCCATCGTGCGCAGCGGCTGGGGCCTGTGCCGGGTGCTGTCCTACCAGATCGGGCCCGATCTGGAGGACGGAACCCTGCAGACGGTACTCGCCGATCACGAGCCCGAACCGCTGCCGATCCATCTCGTCCATGTCGAGGGCCGCCGCGCCGCCGCGAAGGTCCGCGCCTTCGTCGACTTCGCCGCCGACCGCCTGCGTCAGGTTGCGGTGCTGAGATGATTCAGGCCGTCACCCAACCGCATCTGCTCGCATGGAGGAGAGACGAAGGCTGATCCGCATCTGTCCGTGAAAGGCCGATCAGACCCAGGCCGCGGACACAGGGCTGCCGGACCGCCCCCGCACTCGAAATTCGGCAAATGCTGCGGACGACCGGTGCGTCAGTCCGTGCGAGCCGTCAGCCACTCCCGGGCCTGCTCTTCGGTCGGGAAGGTCGGATGCGCCGGAGCAGCCACGTCGCTACCCTGAGCGTCATGAATCGTGTCCTGCCCCCGAAACATGGGCGTCCAGATGCCGTCTGGCTTCCTGATCTCGAATCTGTAGATCGCGCGCTCGCCCTTCTCGGCAATCAGCGTGTCGTTCCGCGTCTGCTCGACTTCGTGTTCTGCCATGGTCATCTCCGCGTTGCGTCGGAGGCTATATGAGTCTGCGATAGCGACGAGGCCAGCTGCGCCGAGACGATTGTCAGCGCGATGTCGCTGGCCGTCGCCGCCGCTCTGCGCGGACCATTCCGCCGGATCCTGTCCGGTTCGCCAGCCGATCGGAACAATGCGGCACAGGAGGAATTTCGCTGCAGAAGGAGGACGGAATGGCGAAGTTTTCCGAAGGCGACCACGTCAGCTGGAATTCCGAAGCCGGTCATGTGACCGGGAGGATCCTCAGGGTCCACCATGCCGATTTCGACTACAAGGGTCACCGTCGCCGCGCGTCGAAAGATGACCCCCAATACGAGATCGAGAGCGACAAGACCGACCATATCGCGGCGCACAAGGAGAGTGCGCTGACGAAGGTGGATTGATGGTCGCGCAGTTCACGACCATCGGTCATTCGAACCGCGACCTCAAGGAGACCATCCGGATGCTGCGGGATGCCCGGGTTGGCCTCCTCGTGGACGTTCGCTCCTTTCCGCGCTCCCGCAGCAATCCGGTCTACAATATCGACAGCTTCCCGGATGAGCTCGGACGGGTTCAGATCGGCTATTTGCACGCGCCCGATCTCGGAGGTCGACGTCGCAAACAATCCGGCGTCAATGAATGCTGCAACGCCATGTGGCGGCTACAGAGCTTCCACAATTACGCGGACTACGCCCTCGGCGAAGCGTTTGCGTCTGCGTTCGAGGACCTTGTGAGCCGTGGTCGAGATCAGCGTATCGCCATGATGTGCTCGGAGGCAGTCTGGTGGCGTTGCCACCGCCGGATCATCACGGACTATCTCCTGTTCAACGGGCACCGTGTCGATCACCTGATGGCCCCCGGCCGCATCGACCCCGCCACCCCGACGCCGGGAGCGGAGAAGACCGCAGACGGAAGAATCGTCTATCCGGCCCAGGCAGATCAGGATTAGAGCGGTTCATCGGCTGATGGGATCCGTGCGGATCCCGTTGGGGCGTGATGTGTGATTCAAGATGCTGGCTGGAGTCGGAAGCCAGCATCGATGACCCGACCTCATTTCCAATGATCTGCGTGAGCGCGTTGTGGATGCGGTTCTGGCGGGCGAGAGTTGCCGGTCAGCCGCCAGTCGGTTCCATGTGGCGGTTTCCTCGGCGGTGAAGTGGTCGCAGCGCTACCGTCAGACCGGCTCGGTGGCGCCGCGCAAGATGGTGCGCACCGCAAGCGGGTGCTCGATGCGCTTCCGTCAAAACATGAACCGCTCTAGAAGATTTTCTTCCCGCTGGGAGGCCGTACGTGGTTTGGTCTCTGGACTGGACCGGAGACTTTGCGGTTCCTCTCAGCCGTCCCGCATCAGCACCCCGGGCGCGGCCTGCCGAGCCCGCTGACTGTAGAAGAGTGGTTTCATCCCTTCACGCCTGCGGCATCGAAGACCTGACAGCGCGCGACACCGTTGCCGTGAGATTGCACATGGTGCGGCAATGTCCGGATCGCGTCCGCCCCGATCGGCTAGCGCAACAGGCGGTCTTCGACGGAGCGCAGATGGGTGCGCATGGCGTTCTGGGCGGCGTCGGGGCTGCGCTGGGCGATGGCGTCGACGACGCGGTCGTGTTCGGCGAAGCTGCCATGCTCGGCCGGTGGGCGCGGGCCCTCGCGCACCACGCGGCCCCAGGACACCATGCGCCGCAGGGTGTTCAGCTGGTCGAACAGCGCCAGAAGCGTGGTCGAGCCGCTGGCCTCGGCGATCTGGCGGTGGAACTCGTTGTCCAGCGCCTCGTATTCCCGCCATGTCGCGGCCTGCCGCGTGCGGTCCGTGGTCAGTTGCAGCCGGCCGATCGCCGAGGCCGAGGCGTGCAGCGCCGCGTCGCGGGCGATCGCCGGCTCCAGCGCCGCCCTGGCGCGCATCACGTCGGCGGGGCTGACCTTGCGGGCCAGCTGGTCGAAGGGGCCGGCGGCGTCATCGGGCTCCTGATCGGTGAGGAAGGTGCCCTTGCCGACATGCCGCCACAGCCGGTTTTCCTGCTCCAGCACGCCCAGCGCCTGGCGCAGATCGCTGCGCTTCAGTCCGAGTTCGACGCACAGGACACGTTCGGGCGGCAGGCGCTGGCCCGGCTGCAGCCCGCGGTCGGCGATGAAGGCGCGCAATTGCGCCAGGGCCGACTGGCCCGACAATTGCCCGTCCGGGACATCGGCGCGCTGTGCCGGCGGGCTGGAATCGTCGAGCATGGCCAAAACGGTCTCTATTGGTTTGATGATCGCAGATTGATTTCGATTGATTAGCCGGGTGGAATCTGGGATGCAAGGACATCGTTGCTTCAAGGAGAGCCGTCTTCATGCCGAACTACGCGATCAATCCGCCCCCGGTCGTCACCCTTCCGATCGAAGGGTCGGACGCGGAGTTCCCCGTTCGCCGCGTCTATTGCATCGGCCGCAATTACGCCGCCCATGCCATCGAGATGGGGCATGATCCGGACCGGGAGCCGCCGTTCTTCTTCCAGAAGAACCCGAACAACCTGGCGGTCGGCGACAGTTTTCCGTATCCGCCCAAATCCGAGGACGTGCATCACGAGATCGAAATGGTCGTGGCGCTCAAGTCGGGTGGCGTGAACATCCCGGTGGATGCGGCGCTCGATCACGTCTGGGGCTATGGCGTCGGCCTCGACATGACGCGGCGCGACCTGCAGGGCGAGGCCAAGAAGATGGGCCGCCCCTGGGAAATCGGCAAGGCGTTCGAGGCCTCGGCCCCGGTGAGCGCCCTGCGTCCGGTGTCGGAGGTCGGGCACCCCGCGTCCGGCCTCGTCGAGCTCAAGGTGAACGGCGAGGCGAAGCAGACCGGCGACCTCAACCAGATGATCTGGAAGGTGCCCGAGATGATCTCCTATCTGTCGGACTATTTCGAGCTCGCGGCCGGCGACGTCATCATGACCGGCACGCCCTCGGGCGTCGGCGCCGTGGTCAAGGGCGACGTCATGGAATGCCATGTCGCCGGTGTGGGCGACCTGAAAGTCACCGTCGCCTGATCCTCCATCAGACCCGCTGTCGGCCCGAAATGGCCGGCAGCACCCGGTCGCGCACGGAATCGAGATGGACGCGCATGCACTGTGCGGCACCATTGGCATCCCGGGCCTCGATGGCCGCGCAGATCGCGTCGTGTTCCGGGAAACTCTTGTGGTCGCGGGACGGCAGGCTGGTGGTGCGCGGCTGTCCCCAGACTGTCGACCGCCGCACCACATTCAACATGTCGAACAGGTGGATCAGCAGCTTGTTGTGGGTCGCCTTGGCGACGGCGTGGTGGAGCTTGTTGTCCCACGCCTCGTAGCTGCGCCAGTCGGAAGCTGTACGACAGCGGACGCGGCAGGCGTCAATTTCCTCGAAGTCCGACCGCGTCCCGTGGACCGCCGCAAGCCGCGCCAGTTCGGGCTCGACCGCAAGGCGGGCGGCGATCACCTGGGCGGGGCTCGCCAGTTCGCCCAGATAGGCCATGTCGGCGAGGTTCAGGACGGAGCGCGCGCCGATGAAGGTGCCGCGGCCGACATGCCGCCAGATCAGGCCGTCGCTCTCCAGTTCGGCCAGGGCCTTGCGCAGTTCGCCGCGGGTGACGCCGAACTCCCGGCTCAGCTCGCGTTCCGGCGGCAGCCGTTCGTTGTGACGGAAGCGCCGCTCGGCGATGTACTGCTTGATCTGCTCGGCCAGGGACACGGTGATCATGGCGCGATGCTAGACCAATTGTCGCATTGGTTAAATGCGAAAACTATCCGGCGCCAGAAAACCTGCTAGCATCGCTTCGTCAAGTCAGACGCCTGCCGGGCCGGTCAACAGGGCCCGACACACTGTAATTGCTGTGTATTCGCCGTGACATAGTGCCTTTTCGTCCGGTGGTCGCCAGTCCGGCATCGTGGCATCGCCAACTGCCTGTACGCCTTCAAAACGATGGACATCTGAACCAATGCGTCTTGCTACGATCAAGCTCTCTTCGGGACCGGCCTGCGCGGTGGAGATGCCCGCCGGAGGGTATCTGCCGGTGGCGGCCGCCGCGGCGGCGACGGGGTCGAGCGAGCCGGCGCTGCTGGACGGGCGTCTCCAGGCGCTGGTCGAGGGCGGGGATGCGGCGCTGGCGGCATTGGCCAGGATGGTTTCCGCGGCCGAGGCTGGCGAGGCGGCGCTTGCGGCCCTGATCGTCGCGTCGGGCGAAGCCGAAATGCTCGCGCCGCTGCCACGTCCGGAAAAGAACGTCTTCTGCGTCGGGCGCAATTACGCCGAGCACATCGCCGAGGGCGCCCGGGCGCAGAACGCCGTCGTGAACGTCACCGAGGTGCCGGTCTTCTTCACCAAGCCGAGGACGGCGGTGATCGGGGAGGGCGCGACCATTCCGCTGTTTCCCCATGTCTCGACCCATATCGACTACGAGGTCGAGCTCGCGGTCATCATCGGCAAGGCGGGCCGCGACATCGCCAGGGACGACGCCTACGCGCACGTCTTCGGATACACCATCCTCAACGATGTCACCGCGCGCGACGTGCAGCGCCGCCATGGCGGTCAGTACTTCAAGGGGAAGGGGCTCGACGGGTCCTGCCCGATGGGGCCGGTGGTGGTGACGAAGGACGCATTCCCCGACCCGCAGAACACCGGCCTGCGGCTGTTCGTGAATGGCGAGCGTCGCCAGAACAGCACGACGGCGCAGATGATCTTCGACATTCCCGCGCTGATCGCGTCGCTCTCGGAGGGGCTGACGCTGGAGCCGGGCGATGTCCTGGCGACCGGCACGCCGTCGGGCGTCGGCTATGCCATGGAGCCGCCCCGCTTCCTGACGGATGGCGACGAGGTGGTCTGCGAAATCGATGGAATCGGGCGTCTGACCAACACGGTCCGCCCAGCATGAACCAACCGGCCGACAGAGCTGGAGGTAGGAGACTGCGCATCTAACATTCTGGGAGGAATGACATGCTGAACAGACGAATCTTCACAGCGCTCTTGGCCGGGGCGATGGCGGCAACACCGTTGGCCATGGCGGGCACAGCGTCCGCACAGGACATGACGAAGGTCACCTTCGTCCAGCCCAGCCCCTCCGCCATCAACTCGTTCAACGTGTTCGTGGCCATCGGCGAAGGGTATTTCGCGGAGGAAGGTCTCGACGTCTCGGTCGAGGCGATCAACGGCTCCGGCGCCGTCCTGCAGGCCCTGTCCTCGGGCCAGGCACAGTTCGGCCGGCCGGGTCCCGGACCTGTCCTCGCCGCCCGCAGCCGCGATGTCGACGTGGTGTTCATCTACAATTTCGCCGCCCGCTCCAATTTCGGCATCGTCGTGCCGGAAGCCAGCGAGATCCAGGCGCCGGAAGAGCTCAAGGGCAAGGTCGTCGGTACCGGCACGGCGGATGGGGCCGAGGTCGGATTTGCCCGCAACGTCTTGTCGGGCTCGGGCCTGGAGGAAGGCACCGACTACACCTTCCTGACCGTCGGTGACGGCGGCCCTGCCGTCGCGGCCTTTTCGCAGGATGCCATCGCCGCCTATTCGTCCTCGACCGCGGATGCCGCGATCCTGAACCAGCGCGGGCAGGCGGTGCGCGACATCACCCCGCCGGAATACGCCCGCTTCTTCGGCAACGGCTTCGCCACCACCGGCGAGCTGATCCGCAACGACCCGGAACTGGTCGAGAAGTTCGTGCGGGCGATCCACAAGGGTCATGTCTTCGCGCTGGATGATGCCAATCGCGACAAGGTGCTGGAGCACATGGCGACCGGCAATCCGCAGGAGAGCGAGGATCGCGACTTCGCCGCGGCCCTGTTCGATGCGGTGCGCAGCAAGACCGTCCCGGTCGACCAGTCCAAGGGCCTCGGTTACCAGCCGCCCGAAGTCTGGGAAGAATGGCAGGAGGTCCAGGTCACCGGTGGTGAAATGGCCGAGCCGCTGGCCGAACTGACCGAAGCGTACACCAATGACTTCACGATGAAGGTCAACGGGAGCGCACAGTAATGCAGGCTGCCGCAACCCTGATCGAGCCGACGGAGAGCCGTAGCGAACTCGTCTATCAGCTCCGAAACGTGGGCAAGACCTACGCCCGCAATGCGATCACGGCACTGGAAGGGGTCAATCTGACCCTGACCCGGGGCAGTTTCTCGGCCGTGATCGGGTCCAGTGGTTGCGGCAAGTCGACCTTGCTGAAGATCATGTCGGGACTGATCCCGCCATCCATGGGGCGGGTGGTTCTCCAGGACCGCCCCGTGACCGGCCCGCGCCGCGACATCGGCATGATGTTCCAGCAGGCGACCTTGTTTCCCTGGCGCACCACGCTGCAGAACATCGTGCTGCCGATCGAGATCCGCGATGGACGGGCGGCCGCCAAGGCCGCGCAGGAGCCGGCCCGCGAACTTCTCGAACTGGTCGGCCTGAAGGGCTTCGAGAATTCCTATCCCGGCGATCTGTCCGGCGGCATGGCGCAGCGCGCCTCGATCTGCCGGATGCTGATCACCGAGCCCGCCGTCTTGCTGCTCGACGAGCCATTCAGCGCGCTGGACGAACTGACCCGCGACTTCATGAACATGGAGCTGCAGCGCATCTGCATGTCACGCAACGCGACCGCCTTCCTGGTCACCCACTCGATCCAGGAAGCGGTGATCCTGTCGGACGTGGTCTATGTGATGAAGCCGCGCCCCGGCCGGATTGCCGAAGTGGTCGAGATCGACCTGCCCCGTCCCCGCACGCTCGACATGATGACGACGCCGAAATTCGGCGAGATCGTCGAACATATCCGGAGCCGTCTGGACAAGGAGGCATTCATATGACGGGTCTCGAACGGATCGCCGATCGGGCGCCGACGGCGGAGGACGATACCGTCTGGACGGTCCATGTCGGCTGGCTGGACAGCGTGCCGCGCAGCATCCAGATGCTGTTCGTGTTCGGCGTCTTCGTGCTGGCCTGGGACCTCATCACCCGTTTTGGCCTCGTCAGCCCGATCATCCTGCCGACGCCTGGCGAGACGCTGGCCGACATGATCTTCGTCGGCGAGAATATCCTGACCGGCGGCTACATGCTGCCGGCGCTCTGGATCACGCTGAAGGAGGTGTTCTATGGCTTCCTCCTCGCCATCGCGATCGGCTTCAGCCTCGGCGTGATCGTCGGCGAGACGGCCTTCGGGGAGCGGGCAATCATGCCCTATCTCGTGGCCATCGACACCATGCCCAAGGTCGCCTTCGCGCCGCTCTTCGTCGCCTGGCTCGGCTTCGACATCGACAGCAAGGTGGCCCTGGGCGCCTTCATCGCGACCTTCCCCATCGTGGTGGGAACAGCTGCCGGGCTGCATGCTGCCGACACCAACAGCCGCAACCTGTTCAAGACGATGGGTGCCACACGCTGGCAGGCGCTGACCAAGATGAAGCTGCCGATGGCGCTGCCGCAGATCTTCACCGGCCTGAAGATCGGCTCGGTCGGCGTCATGGCAGGGGCGATCACCGCCGAGTTTCTCGGCGGTGGCAAGGGGTTCGGCGAGCTGATCCGCATCGCGGCCAGCCAGTTGAACACGCCGCGGGTGTTCTCGCTGATCTTCTACCTGTCCTTCGTGGGGCTCGGGCTCTTCGCCTTCGTGACCTGGGTCCAGCGCCGCTTCGTGTTCTGGCACAAGGAACGGGTCTCGGCCCTGACGGAGGGCTAGGGCGTGGCCGGGGCGCCTGTTCCGGGGGCGGCGCTGGCGGAGTTCGCCGCCCGCGCCTTCACCAGCCTCAAGGTTCCCGAAGGGGATGCTCGGGCGGTGGCCGAACTGATGGTCGAGGCGGACCGTCTCGGCTACGACACCCATGGCCTGTTTCGCCTGCGCCAATATGTGAACCGCCTGCGGGACGGCGGCTGCAACCCGGCGGCCAACCCGCATGTCCTGCGCGAGACGGTCGCCACGGCGCTGATCGATGGCGATAACGGCCTCGGCCAACTGGCGATGGCGCAGGCCTGTGACCTCGCGATCATCAAGGCGCGACAGGCGGGGATCGGCTGGGTGGGCGTGCGCGGCGGTAACCATGCCGGGCCCGCCGCCCTCTATGTGCGACCCCAGGCCAGGGCCGGGATGATCGGCATCTGCGCCGCCGTCGGCAGCGCCAACCACGTTGCGCCCTATGGCGGCACCGACCTGCTTCTCGGCACCAACCCCATCGCCTTCGCCGCGCCGGGCGGGGCGGATCCCTTCGTTCTCGACATGGCGACCACCGTCGCCGCGATGGGCAAGATCAAGACCCTTGCCCAGAAGGGCGAGCCGATGCCCGAGGGCTGGATGGTCGGCCGCGACGGCAAGCCCCTGACCGACCCGAACCGCAAGGACGAGGGGTTCCTCCTGCCGATCGGCGGGCCCAAGGGCTACGGTCTCGCCATGGTCATCGGGCTCCTGGCGGGCGTCCTGAACGGTGCCGCATTCGGGTCCGACGTGGTGGATTTCACCAAGGACACCGAGAGCCCCACCAATACGGGCCAGTTCGTCGCCGCCATCGACATTGCGGCCTTCGGCGATCTTGGCGACTTCACTGCGACAGCGAACCGCGTCTTCGCCGAGATGCGCGCCTCTACGCCGCTGCCGGGCTATCCGGCCGTCCGCGTGCCGGGCGACGGACGCGAGGCGGCGCGCACGCAGCGCGTCGCCGATGGCATCGCCCTGCACCCGGCGCTGCGGGCCGAGCTCGACCGCATCGCGCAGGATCTAGGCATCGCCGCGCTCTGAGGACGGTTGCTTCGACGCCTTTACCCAGCCTTCCCACTGCTGCACCGACTGCCAATCGATCGACACGCCGTCCGCACGGCGCGCGATCCGGTGCAATATGTCGCGGATCGTTTTGCCCTCCCGCCCGTTCGATGGTGCGGATTTTCAAAGGGCGGGACATGCATCATTCGACGACGAGCCAGGATCGCAGGAGCGGAAACAAACGGGTTTTCCCGCTGCATCCCATCGGGGTCGTCGCCGCCATGATTGCAAGGCGGGTCTCGGACGACCGGCGCCCGCTGATCTACATCGCCGAGACCGGCCGACGCCGGCACGACATCTTCGCCCTGGCCAGCATTCTGGCAGGTCCCGGCACGGTCTGCGAACTCGACGCGCCGGACGGGTTTCCCGGCGATGGTTTGCCGGTGACGGTGGCGACCGCCGGCAACAGGATGGCGATGCTGCGCTGGCTTCTCGACGAGGAGAAGCGTCCCTCCGTCCTGATCACCACCCCGGCGGCGCTGATCCGCAAGGTCCCGCCGAAATCGGTCTGGGAGGGGCTGCACTCGGAAATCCGGGTCGGCGAGACGCTCGACCAGACGGCGCTGCAGGCAAAGCTGCAGCATCTCGGCTACTGGCTCGACGACCGGGTCGACGAGCCGGGCGAGGCGGCGTTTCGCGGCAAGGTGCTGGAAATTTTCCCTGCCGCGGCGCCGCGGCCGTGCCGGATCGAGCATGAGGACGGGGTGGTGACCGCGATCCGCTCCTATGATCCGGTCAGCCAACGCTCGGTGAGCGAAACCGACTGCCTCATCGTCGATCCGGCGAGCGAGATCGTCGGGGCGGACGATGGCGCCACGGGGCGGCAGGAGATCGATGGCGAAACGCTTCAGACCGGCGCGCCCGACAGCGAACGGTTCCTCTGCCGCCAATACGAACGGCCCGAGACGGTCTTCGACTATCTGCAGGATGCGGACATGGTGCTGGAGACCGGCGCCGAGATCCGCGCCGACGAGGTCTTCGATGCCCTGCAGCGGATCGATGCGGACGATCCGCACCGTCACGCCGTCCTGGCCGACCACCTGGACCGCGAGACGTGGGACACACTCGTCGCGGAGCGGGTGACGGCGCTCGTCGACGACGTGGAGGCGGATTATTCCGTGCCGGTCTTTGCGACGGAGCGCCAGCCCTACAAGGCGCTGGCTTCCTTTGTGGAGCCGCTGCGTGATGAGGGCTATCGCATCGTTCTGGCGGGTCCCGACGGCCGCGTCATGCGATCGGCAGCCCGCAAGGCCGGCACGGCGCTCGACGGCGTCTTCGAGCCGGCCGCGAACTGGGATGCGATCTGCGACGCTGCGCCATCGTCGCTGCTGCTCTTCGATGCACCGATCACGCAAGGGTTCGTCGCCGCCGAAAGCGGTGTCGCCGTCATCAGCCTCCGCAACCTCGAAGGCCAGAAGGCGGCTGCCGCGGTCGCCGGCCCGTCGGACGGGTTCGCGCCGCAGGTCGATACCTTCATGACCGGCGACCGGGTCGTTCATATCGAACACGGGGTCGCGGTTCTCGACGGCCTCGTGCCGATCGATCCGAACGGCAATGGCGGCGATCCGGAAGGCGAGGCCCTGAGCCTGCGCTACCGCAATGACGAGACGCTGCTGGTGCCGATGTCCGACATCGGCGCGGTCTGGCGCTGTGGCGGTGCCTCCACCGACGTGACCCTCGACGATCTGAAGGGCCGGACGTGGCAGAAGCGCCGCGACGAGATCTTCGGGGCGATTTCGGTGACCGCCGACCGCATGGTCGAACGGCTGACGGAAAAGGCCGAGGCGAAGGCACCGAAGATCGTGCCCGACCGGGTCTCCTTCGAGCGGTTCTGTGCGCGCTTTGCCTATGAGCTCACAGCGGACCAGAACAATGCGTGCCTGGACGTGCTCGACGATCTGGCGTCCGGCCGTCCGATGGAGCGTCTGGTCTGCGGCGATGTCGGCTACGGCAAGACCGAGGTGGCGCTGCGCGCCGCGGCCGCCGCGGTCTTCTCCGGCAGACAGGTCGCGGTGATCGCGCCGACGACGGTTCTGGCCCAGCAGCATTTTCGCGAGTTTTCGGCCCGCTTCGGCGCTCAGGGCGTTGAGATCGTCCGGCTGTCGCGCCTCGTCGGCAAGGACGAGGCGGATGCCGCCAAGGCTGCCATGCAGGACGGAACCGCGAAGATCGTCGTCGGGACCCACGCCATCCTCTCAGGCGATGTGGCCTTCGACGATCTGGCGCTGGTGATCATCGACGAGGAGCAGCGCTTCGGCAGCGAACAAAAGGCCGCGATGCGCACGCTGGCCGATGGCGTCCACATCCTCACGATGACGGCGACGCCTATTCCGCGCACCCTTCAGTCCGGTTTCGTCGGGCTGAGCGATCTCAGCATCATTGCGACACCGCCCAACCGGCGCAGCCCGGTGAAGACCCGGGTCGGGCCGTTCGACGACGCCGCCGTTCGTGACGCCCTGACGGCGGAGCGCGCGCGCGGCGGGCAGAGCTTCGTCGTGTGCCCGCGCATCGAGGATCTCGAGCCGATGGCGGCGAAGCTGCAGGAACTGGTGCCGGAGCAGACGACGGTCACGCTGCATGGCAAGATGAAGCCCGACGAGGTCGAGGACGCGATGCTGGCCTTCGCCCATGGCGAGCACGACGTTCTCCTGGCGACCGCGATCGTGGAAAGCGGGCTCGATGTCGCCAATGCCAACACCATGGTCGTGTGCCATGCCGACCGCTTCGGTCTCGCCGAACTGCACCAGCTGCGCGGCCGGGTCGGCCGGGGCGCGCGCCGTGGCCACGTCCTTTTGACCACCGAAGCGGACAGGGAACTCGGCGAGCATGCCCGAAGCCGGCTCGAGGCACTGGAGGAGTTCAGCACGCTCGGTGCAGGCTTCGACATCGCCGCGCGCGACCTCGATCTGCGCGGGACGGGCGAGCTCCTGGGCGACGAGCAGGCCGGTCATGTCCAGACGATCGGCATCGGGCTCTATCGCAAGATCCTGGAACGCGCCGTCGCGCTGGCGCAGGGCCAGCCGGAGCCGGACGATGTCCGGCCGGTGATCGCCCTCGGGCTGCCGGCGACGATCCCGGCCGACTACGTTCCCGAACCGGATATGCGGATCGAGCTGGCGCTGCTGCTCGAACGCGTCTCGGACGCGGCGACCCTCGACGCATTGCGGGTGGAGATCGAGGACCGGTTCGGGCCGATGCCGGCAACGCTCCTGACCCATTTTAGGCTGGCCGAACTCAGGCTTCGCTGCCGCGCGGCCGGGGTCGCAAAGCTCGATCACGGTCCGAAGGCGACCGCCTTGGGCTTCACGCCGGCAATGTCCGCGGCGCTGCAGGATGCCGGCATCGAAGACCGGCTCGACGATGCCAAATGGTCGAAGAACCGGCTGATCTTTCCTGCGCCCGAGGACGACGAAGCCGACCCGCTGGCACACGCGAACGAACTGCTGGATCGCCTGGCAGCGGTGGTGCCGGCGGCGGAGGGATCGGACGAAGCGTAAGCCGGGCCGGGATTTCTCACCGCCGGCGATATTCAGGGGAGCATACGATCTGATACTGTCTGCCGCCGCCGTTTGCTGTAATCGTTGCGGCCTGCGTCGGCGAATGACGGATTGCCCGAATGAACACCGCTCCTGCCATGTCCCTGAAGCCCCGGACCTACACGGGCGTTCTGGTCGTTCTGGGTGTCGCGCATCTCCTCAACGACTTGATGCAGTCGCTGATCCCGGCCATCTACCCGATCATCCAGCGCAGCTACGGGCTCGATTTCTGGCAGATCGGCATGATCACGCTGACCTTCCAGATCGCCGGCTCGCTGCTGCAGCCGCTGGTCGGTTTCTATACCGACCGGCGCCCGGCGCCCTATTCTCCGGTCATGGGGATGATGTTCACCCTGTCGGGCCTGCTGGGGCTAGCCTTCGCGACGAGCTACGAAGCCATCCTCTTCGCCGTGGCGCTGATCGGCATCGGCTCCTCGATCTTCCATCCGGAAGCCACGCGCATGGCGCGCTATGCGGCCGGCGGCCGGCAGGGGCTGGCGCAGGGCATCTTCCAGGTCGGCGGGCAGGCGGGCGGCGCGCTCGGCCCGGTCTTCGCCGCGCTGATCATCGTGCCCTTGGGGCAGCCCAGCCTTGCCTGGTTCACCGCCGCGGCGCTGGCGGCGATGCTGCTGCTGACCTGGATCGGCCGGCAACAGGCGGCGATCAGCCGGCATTTCTCCGAACTGCGGGCATCGCTGGCCGGCCAGCATGCCGATCTGCCGCGACACGGCACGGCGACCATCGCCATCGGCCTGACGGTGCTGACGCTGCTGATGTTTTCCAAGAACGCCTATGCCGAGAGTTTCCGGTCGTTCTACACCTTCTACCTGATCGAGCGCTTCGGCCTGTCGATCCCGCAGTCGCAGATGATGCTGTTCATCTTCCTGATCTCGGCAGCCGCGGGCGCGCTGATCGGCGGGATCGTCGGCGATCGTATCGGCCGCTACCGGATCATCTGGATCTCGGTGCTCGGGCCGCTGCCGCTCACCCTGCTGTTGCCCTATGCCGATCTGTTCTGGACGGGCGTCCTGACGATCGCGATCAACCTCGTGATGGCCAGCGCCTTCGCCTCGATCCTGATCTACGCCATGGAGTTGCTGCCCAACCGGATCGGCCTCATCGGCGGCCTGTTCTACGGGCTGAACTTCGGCCTGGGCGGCATCGCCGCGGCGATCCTCGGCGGCCTTGCCGACAGCTACGGCATCGAGACCGTCTACCGCATCTGCTCGTTTCTGCCGCTGGCCGGGCTTCTGGCCTGGTTCCTGCCGCGGCTCGACACCGACCGGTATCGACCCGCCGGCTGACGACTGGCTCCCGCCGCATCAGCGGCGTCACGTCCGCCGGGAACTTGGCGACTTGAGGACGCCTGGCGCTGCCGCCATTGGCTGGGCAGCCCCCACCACGGCACCCAGGGTTCGGCATGGTGTTCGTGGTGGTAGCCGAAATGGAAGCATGACAGCAGTGAGGCGATGTAGCCGAACTCGTTCGAGCGCGCATTGTGCGCGTCGACGAAGTCGTCTTCTTCGTGCCGGTGCGGCCTGAATGTGCCGAAATAGAAGAGCTGCAGCGACGAGAGCAGGGACGGAAGCCCGTAGAACAGGACGACGTTGAGCACCGGCGCGCCGAGCACCAGGATGTAGACGGTGACCACCGTGCACACGAACAGGATCGAGCGCCGACCGAAATAGCGCAGGAAGAAGGCGCGGAACCAGGGCCAGAAGCGGTCGGGCTCGTCGACGAAGAAATCCGGATCGTCGGCCGTGCCCGGCGCGTCGTGATGGGCCATGTGCGCGCCCCGGACCCGGCGCCAGGCGAAGCCGGCATAGATCGTCAGGATGAAGGCGCCGATGCGGGCGTTCAAGCGCGGCCAGCCGGGAGCGAGCGAGCCGTGCATGGCATCGTGCGCGACGATGAAGAGCCCGACGGTCAACCAGCATTGCACGGCGATGAGGACGGGCACGACGGGCAGCGTGCGCCACCCGACATCGAGGAAGAACACCGCGCCGACATGGATGGCGATCCATGCGGAGATCACGCAGCCCGCCAGCGTCAGGCCGATCGCCGCCTGGAACGGCCGCAGCACCGGTTTACGTGTGCACGCGGAGAAGGGGGCCTGTCCGGCCGGGATGGCGACGTCGTTCATCGGGGCGAAGCTAGACATCCGGACGCCCAGGAAAAGCGGAGTGCGGCGTTTCGCCCACGCTGCAAGACGCAGACCGGGACGCGCCTCCCAGCCGATCACGGGAGGTGCAAGGCGGCCAGCACCCGATATCCGGAGAATGACGCGTCGGTGATCGCAACGCTGTCGCATCGGGCGTGACCATTGCGCCAAGCCTCCCATATCCAGGCAGGCATGAAACTCGCCTATCCGAATGCCAGAGACAGTTCGCTCGATGCGCTCGCCACCACGGGATCCGGAGGTGCGGGCCGGCCGTCGCTCGCGCTCTGCGTGCTCTTGTGCCTGGGCGCGAACGCCCTCGCGGCGCTGTCCCTCTGGATGTTCGGGCGTCCGGTGGTGCCGGCGCAGGAGCCTCTGCGCCTCTGGTCATCGAGTTTCGAACTGGTGGCGAATTCCCAGCATCTGACCGACCCCTATTCGTTCATGCATCTCCTGTTCGGGGCGGGTCTCTATGTCTTCGTCGACGGGCTGAAGCCCGGATGGCCGGCGCGCTCCAAGCTGGTGGTCGTCGTTCTGGGAAGCGTTGTCTGGGAGATCGTCGAGAACACGCCGCCGGTGGTCCGGCTGTTCAACGAAACGAGCCAGCCGGGGGCCTATGCCGGCGACAGCATCGTCAATTCGCTGAGCGACACCGCCTGCGTGGCCCTGGGCTTCTTCATCGCCCGGCTGCTGGGCTGGCGCGCCACGCTGCTTGCGGCCGTCGTGGTCGAGATCGCGCTGGTCGTGTCGATCCACGACGGTCTGGTGCTCGGCACGCTGCGAGTTCTGGGCGTAGTCTGAGCCGTTCGCGCCAGCGCCCTTGCGCGGTTTTTACGCGTCCGGCCGGTGCTTGGCAGCGCGGTACCTCCTCGCCATATTGACAGCATGGGCGCGCGCCAGAGCGCGAGCCCGCAACCTGCAGAGCCGCCATGTTGTTCGAGATTTTCCTCTACGCCCTGATCGTGATCGCCACCGTGGCCGCGATGGAAGCGTTTGCCTGGGCGATGCATAAATTCGTCATGCACGGGCGCAGCGGATGGGGCTGGCACAAATCCCATCACGAGGAGACTGAAGGCTTCTTCGAGAAGAACGACCTCTACGCCGTCGTCTTCAGCCTCATGGCCGTCGCCCTGTTCTTCGTCGGACAGGCGCTTTCGCCCGTTCTCCTTGCGATCGCCTGGGGCATCACGCTCTACGGGCTTCTCTATTTCGTGGCGCATGATGGGTTGGTCCACCAGCGCTGGCCGTTCCGCTACGTGCCGCATCGCGGCTACGCCAAGCGCCTCGTGCAGGCGCACCGGCTTCACCACGCGGTGGAGGGGCGCGACCATTGCGTCTCCTTCGGGTTTCTCTACGCCCCGCCGATCGACAAGCTGAAGGCGGAGCTGCGCGCCTCGGGCGTGCTGGATCGCGAGCGGATCGACCGCTCGGTGACGGCGCAGGGCTCGGCCCATGCGCCCGTCCGCAACTAGGCACCCGACCATGCCGGACCGCGAGACGCGCGGGGCTGCCATCGGCAGTCGGCGATGTGCCCGGCACCGGTCCGTGGTGTCGTAATGACGCGGAACGGCAAAGCCGCCACGGCATCGGGAAAGACGTATCCGACGACGCCGGACGGACGCTATTTCGTCGTGCGGGGCCGGCTCTGGCGAACGAGCGACCCGTCGCTCGATCCCAAATGGCGCCAGAATCTCGTCAACGAGCTGATGTCCGCCCGCCGTGCGGTCCGGGACGCCGGGGACGATGCCGCACTGAAGGCAGAGGCACGGCAACGCGTGGACGCGGCAAAGACGAGCCTGGGCGAGCGGGGGCCGGTCTGGTGGACGGACGGCGCGCCCGACCTCAATCGGCGGATGGTGGCGGGGACCGTCTATGCCGAATGGTATCAGAGCCTTGTCGACGGGTAGCGAAGCCGGGTGCAGTTGCCGTCTTGGCTGGCGCAACGGCGGGTCTGTCGAGGCGAGACCCGCCGCGTGGCGGGATGATCGACGCCATGGATGAGGCGCCGCTGATCCTGACACTGCGCTTCGATACGGCGAGCTTTGCGCGTTTCGACCGTGAGCGACGGCAGCATTTTCCGCCGGAGCGCAATCTGATCCCGGCGCATCTCACCCTGTTCCATCATCTGCCGGGCGGGCGGTACCGGGAGGTTTGCGACGTGCTCGCGGCGCGGGCGGCGGAGCAACCGGGCTTTCCGATGCCCGTGACCTCGCTGCGGTTCCTGGGGCAGGGCACGGCCTATGCCATCGACAGCCCCACCCTGGCCGCGCTCCGGCAGGATCTCGCCCGGCTCTGGTCCGGGCATCTGACGCGGCAAGACGCGCAGGGCTTTCGCCCGCACGTGACCATCCAGAACAAGGTCCGGGCTGCCGAAGCCAAGGCACTTCATGCAGCGATGGCGGCAGCGTTCGTGCCGTTCGAGGCGACGGCCACCGGCCTGCTGCTGTGGCATTATCGGGGAGGGCCGTGGGAGGCCGCCGGGGAGTTTGCCTTTACCGGCTGACCGCGAACCGGCGCTGCGTTCCAGAGCGTCACCGTCGCCTCGCAGGCGTTCCGGCCGAGGCCGATGCCAGCCGTAAGGCCGACGGACGATGCCGTTTCAAACGATACCATCTTGCGGTTGCGCCAAGCCGCGCCGTCGCGGCGGCCAACTCATCGCCGATGGACGTATTGCCGTTCGGGGTTTCCCAAGGCAGACTGGTTCGCAAATCGGAAGAGAGCCGGTCAACGGCCAGTCGAGTGAACCGGGAGGACCGAGATGAACTATTCGACGACCAGGACGGTACTTGCGGCTGCAACTGCCTTGGCGGCATTCGCCTGGCAGGCGCCGGCCCACGCCCAGACAACCCTGACGATTGGTACCGTCAACAACAGCGACATGGTCCGCATGCAGGGGCTGTCGTCGGAATTCGAGGCGGCCAATCCCGATATCAAGCTCGACTGGGTGACGCTGGAGGAGAACATCCTGCGCCAGCGCGTGACGACCGACATCGCCACCAATGGTGGCCAGTTCGACGTCATGACCATCGGCACCTACGAGGTCCCGATCTGGGCCAAGCAGGACTGGCTGAAGCCGCTGGACGGTCTCGGCGAAGCCTATGACGAGGGCGACCTCATCCCGGCGATCAAGAATGCCCTCTCGGTGGACGGCACGCTCTACGCCGCACCATTCTATGCCGAGAGCGTCCTGACGCTCTACCGCAAGGATCTGTTCGAGGAGGCCGGGCTGGAAATGCCCGAACAGCCGACCTGGGACTTCATCGCCGAAGCCGCCGAGAAGGTCACCGACAAGGAGGCCGGCGTCTATGGCCTGTGCCTGCGCGGCAAGCCGGGCTGGGGCGAGAACATGGCCTTCCTCGGCAACATGGCCCGCGAGTTCGGCGCGAACTATTTCGACGCCGACTGGCAGCCGCAGTTCGAAAGCGAGGGCTGGAAGAAGGCGGTCACCCTCTATGTCGACCTGATGACCAAATACGGTCCTCCGGGGGCCGCCTCCAATGGCTTCAACGAGAACCTCTCTTTGTTCGGCCAGGGCAAGTGCGGCATGTGGATGGACGCCTCGGTCGCGGCATCGTTCGTGACCGATCCCAAGCAGAGCCAGGTACCCGATCAGGTCGGCTTCGCACCGGCGCCCTGCGGCATCGAGAGCTGCCCGAACAACGGTTACAACTGGCTGTGGGCTTGGTCGCTGGCCATCCCGGCGTCGTCGGAAAAGGCCGAGGCCGCGCAGAGCTTCATCAGTTGGGCGACGTCCAAGGAGTATCTCGCCCTCGTCGCCGAGAAGGAGGGCTGGGCCAACGTGCCTCCCGGCACCCGTACCTCGCTCTACGAGAACCCGGAATATACCGAGGCCGCGCCCTTCGCCGAGGCTACCTTGACGGCGATCAACAATGCCGATCCGTCGATGGGTGGCGGCAAGCCCTATGTCGGCCTGCAGTTTGCCGCGATCCCCGAGTTCCAGGGCATCGGCACCGCGGTCGGCCAGCAGATGGCGGCGGCCCTGTCGGGCTCGGCCACGGTCGACCAGGCGCTGTCTCAGGCGCAGGCAATCGCGGTCCGCGAGATGACCCGCGGCGGCTACATCAAGAACTGATCCCGGGCGCAACGCCCCAACGGGTCACGAACAGGCACGGGCGGTCATGAAACGAGCCGCCCTGCCGGACCGGACGTCCGGGGGGAGGACGACGAGAAGGCCGCCCGACGCGGCTCGCGGATCGTCTCCCTGAGGCCATTTCCCCCAGATGTCCGATGCCCCCGATCCGTCCGGCGTTCGCGCCTGACGGCGAAGGGCCCGAGATGCCCTGCGAAGCGGTCCGCGCCCCCGGCGACCCTTCGGTCTTGAGCTCCACGCCGCGGGGGCGGCAGAACGGGTAGTGTCATGGCCACCTTGCACACCAAAGCCGCGGCCCGCGCGATGATGGCGCCGGCGGTGATCGTCCTCCTGATCTGGATGATCGTGCCGCTGGCGATGACGCTGTACTTCTCGACGCTGAACTACACGCTCTACAATCCGCTCTCCCATCCCTTCGTCGGCTTCGAGAACTACAGCTACTTCCTCACCGATCCGACCTTTCTCGCCGCCCTCGGCAACACGCTGGTGCTGGTTCTTGGCGTTCTCGCCATCACGGTGGGCGGCGGCATTCTGGTCGCCCTGCTGCTCGATCACGACGTCTACGGCGTGAACTTCGTCCGGCTTCTGGTGATCGCACCGTTCTTCGTCATGCCGACCGTGGCGGCGCTGGTCTGGAAGAACATGATGATGAACCCCGTATACGGGGTGATCGGCCAGTTCCTGACAGGCCTCGGCTTCACGCCGATCGACTGGATGACCGATGTGCCGCTTCTGTCGATCATCATCATCGTGGCGTGGCAGTGGCTGCCCTTCGCCACGCTGATCCTCCTGACCGCCCTGCAGTCCCTGTCGACCGACCAGAAGGAGGCGGCCGAGATGGACGGCGCGGGGGCGCTGTCGATCTTCGTCTACATCACCCTGCCGCATATGAGCCGGGCGATCACCGTGGTGATCCTCATCCAGACGATCTTCCTCCTGTCGATCTATGCCGAGATCCTGGTGACGACGCAGGGCGGGCCGGGATCGCAATCGACCAACATCACCTATCTCGTGGCGCAGCAGGCGACCTCCTACGGCGATATCGGCGCGGCCTCGGCCGGCGGCATCGTGGCGGTGATCCTTGCCAATATCGTCGCCATCTTCCTGGTCCGCCTGATCGGCAAGAACCTCGACGCCTGAGGAGGGCTGCAAGATGTCACGTCGCATGACCACCGGCCGCAAGATCACGATGACGGCCCTCGCATGGTTCGTCGGATTGGTGATCTTCTTCCCGATCCTCTGGACCTTCCTGACCTCGTTCAAGACCGAACTGCAGGCGATCTCGGTCCCGGCGGTCTTCGTCGGCTTCGAATGGACGCTGGAAAACTACCGGACCATCCAGACCCAGTCGAACTACCTCCACTACATGATGAACTCGGTCTATCTGTCGCTGGGTTCGACGGCGCTGGGGCTGGTCTTCGCCATTCCCGCGGCCTGGGCGATGGCCTTCTCGCCGACCAAGCGGACCAAGGACGTCCTTCTGTGGATGCTGTCCACCAAGATGCTGCCGGCCGTCGGCGTGCTGATCCCGATCTACCTGCTGTTCGTGCGCTTCGGCCTTCTGGATTCCCGGCTCGGCCTGATCGTCGTCCTGTTCCTGATCAACCTGCCGATCATCGTCTGGATGCTCTACACCTACTTCAAGGAGATTCCGGGCGAGATCCTCGAGGCAGCCCGCATGGACGGTGCCAATCTGCGCAAGGAGATCACCCAGGTGCTGGCGCCGATGGCGGTGCCGGGCATCGCGTCGACGGTGCTCCTGAACATCATCCTGTCGTGGAACGAAGCGTTCTGGACGCTGAACCTGACGACCTCGAACGCGGCGCCGCTGACCGCCTTCATCGCCTCGTTCTCCAGCCCGCAGGGCAATTTCTACGCCAAGCTCTCCGCGGCTTCGATGCTTGCCATCGCGCCAATCCTCATCGTCGGATGGTTCTCGCAAAAACAGCTTGTGCGTGGCCTCACCTTCGGCGCCGTCAAGTAAGGAGCCTCCGCCATGGGACAGATCCACCTCGAAAAGGTTCGCAAGACCTTCGGCGACGTCGTCATCATTCCCGAGCTCGACCTGAAGATCGAGGACGGTGAGTTCGTGGTGTTCGTCGGCCCGTCCGGCTGCGGCAAGTCCACCCTCCTGCGGCTGATCGCCGGGCTGGAGGATGTGACCGCCGGGCAGATCATGATCGACGGCCAGAACGCCACCGAGCTGCCGCCCGCCAGGCGCGGCCTGGCCATGGTGTTCCAGTCCTATGCGCTCTACCCGCATATGAGCGTGCGCAAGAACATCGCCTTCCCCCTGAAGATGGCCAATATGGACAAGGCCGAGATCGACCGGCGCGTGGATTATGCGGCGAAGACGCTCAATCTCGACGCCTATATCGACCGGCGGCCGGGGCAATTGTCCGGCGGCCAGCGCCAGCGCGTAGCCATCGGCCGGGCGATCGTGCGCGAGCCGGCGGCGTTCCTCTTCGACGAGCCGCTCTCCAATCTCGATGCGGCGCTGCGGGTCGGCATGCGCCTGGAGATCTCCGAACTGCACCAGCGGCTGAAGACGACGATGGTCTACGTGACCCACGACCAGGTCGAGGCGATGACCATGGCCGACAAGATCGTCGTGCTGCGCGCCGGCAAGGTCGAGCAGGTGGGCTCGCCGCTCGACCTCTACACGGCGCCGCAGAACACTTTCGTCGCCGGCTTCATCGGCTCGCCGAAGATGAATCTCGTGACGGGCGCGGAGGCGCAGCGTTACGGCGTCGAGACGATCGGCATCCGGCCCGAACACGTCACGCTGTCGACCACGGAAGGGACCTGGACGGGAACCGTGAAGGTCGCCGAACATCTGGGCTCCGACACCTTCCTGCACGTGGAATCGCCCATTCACCACGAGCCGCTGACCGTTCGCGCCGGCGGCGAGTTCCCTGTCCATCACGGCGACACGGTCTATCTGACCCCGCAGGAAGACAAGCTGCACCGCTTCGACGGCCAGGGTCTGGCCGTCCGCTAGGACGAGGGCGGGCCGGCGGGACCTCCGCCGCCCCGCAACCGTTCCTGCCCGAACAGCGTCCTGCCGTTCCAGTGCACGCCGAGCGTCTGGCAGCCGCGACGATCAGCCCGAGGAGACCTGCCATGAGCGTCCGGCTTTGCGCCGCCAATCTTCCCGACATCGCCGGCAAGGCCGCGGTGCCGAGCTACGACCGCTCGGCCTTGCGGGCCGGCATCGTGCATTTCGGCATCGGCAATTTCCATCGGTCCCATCAGGCGGTCTATCTCGACGCCCTGTTCGAGATGGGGGAGGGGCACGATTTCGCGATCCTCGGCGCGGGCGTCATGCCCTCCGACCAGGCGATGCGCGACAGACTGGCGGGGCAGGATTACCTGACCACGGTCGTCGAGCAGGACAATGCCAGCACCAGCGCCCGGGTCACCGGCGCGATGATCGACATGCTGCCGGTCGGCGACACGCCGGCGATCGTCGAGAGGCTCGCCGACCCGGCGATCCGGATCGTCTCCCTGACCGTGACCGAGGGGGGCTATTTCATCGACCCCGACGGCAAGTTCGATCCGGCTCATCAGGCGATCGTCGCGGATGCGCAGAACGCCGAGGCGCCGACGACGGTGTTCGGGCTGATCTGCGCCGGGCTGAAAGCGCGACGTGCGCGCGGTGTTGCGCCTTTCACGGTGATGTCCTGCGACAACATCCCCCACAACGGCAAGGTCTGCGCGGCCGCCGTCATCGGCATGGCGCGGCTCGTCGATGGCGGGCTGGCCGAATGGATCGCGGCGAATGTCGCCTTTCCGAACGGCATGGTGGACCGGATCACCCCGGCGACCAGCCAGCGCGAGATCGACCATTGCCGTGAAACATTGGGCATCGACGATGCCTGGCCGGTCTATTGCGAGGAATTCAAGCAATGGGTGCTGGAGGACGATTTTCCCGCCGGTCGGCCGGCTTTGGAGAAGGTCGGCGTGCAGTTCGTGCCCGACGTCACGCCCTACGAGCACATGAAGATCCGCATCCTGAATGGCGGCCATGCGATCATCGCCTATCCGGCGGGGCTGCTGGACGTGCATTTCGTCCATGAGGCGATGCAGACCGATCTCGTCGCGCGCTTCCTCGACAAGGTCGAGGCCGAGGAGATCCTGCCGATCCTGCCGCCGGTGCCCGACACCGATCTCGGCGCCTATTACGCTCTGATCAAGCGCCGGTTCGGCAATCCGAAGATCGGCGACACGATCCGCCGCCTTTGCCTCGACGGCTCGAACCGCCAGCCGAAATTCATCGTGCCGTCGGTGCTCGACAATCTGCGGGCGGGGCGCATGCCCACGGGCCTGGCGCTCGAAAGCGCGTTGTGGTGCTGCTACTGCCGGGGCGTGACCGATTCCGGCGCGGCGATCGCGCCGAACGATCCCGATTGGGATCACCTGACCGAACGCGCGCGGGCCGCTGAAACCGACCCGATGGCCTGGCTGTCGATGGATGCCGTCTATGGCGGGCTGAAGGACGAGCCTCGCTTCGCAGAGCCCTTTGCGGACTGGCTGCGCATGCTGGCGGCGAAAGGTACGGCCGACACGCTCCGGACTTATCTCGGGCAAGCGTGACGCGTTCCCGGCTTGCGGACGCGGGCGCGTCCTGCCGAGCTTCCCCATGCAGGTCGATCCGGTCGTTCCCGTAGCCGGCGGATCGCTCTTCATGCCGATTTCCGCATCCCCGGATCAAATCGGCTGGGCTGTCGGCCCGCAAGGTTTCGCAAGGATTACGGATCGCCATTGGCGGGCGCCGCGAGGCATCGCGTGATTAATCATGATCAGATTTGTCATGTTATGATCCGCCGCCGGCGATGGTTCATCTTCGACCGCGCTTGATGACGCCCCGCGCGCGGCGCGGTCGGTATAGCCGCGGGCTGCGCGCACATATTCGTATGGGTTACTCGTCTCCATCCCAATCTGGAAAGTATTGTCGCGCACGCGCACGCGCACGCGCACCGGCTCCGTAGGCACCTATCCGTCCCTCGGCTGCCCTTTCCTTTAGCCGCACAAGCAACTCGGATGAAACGTTCGACGCGGTCACCGCCTTTCTCGGGTCAGGCAACGAGGAACGCTCGGCTGAGCGATCCGCGCCTTCACCCGCCAGTTCGCAGGGTGAACCGCGCATGCGCCGACAAAGGAGACGATCATGGTTACGACAGTAGGAACAGAGACGGACATCAAGTCGCTGGTTCGCGATCTCATCATCCTCGAGCACGACGCCATCGCGGCATATGAGACCTGCATCGAGAATCTGAGCGACAAGAGCCTTGCGACGCAGGTTGCGGCCTTCCGCAAGGATCACCAGCAGCATCTCGACGTGCTGCATGAGATGGCACGCGAACTCTCCTTCGATCCGCCCACCTCGGGCGACATGAAGCAGGTCCTGACCACGGGCAAGGTCGCGCTGGCCGGTCTCATGGGCGACGCCACGATCCTCAAGGCCATGAAGACCAACGAGGACGACACTGTCGCGGCCTATCGGCGCGCCGCCGACCACGGCGATGCGGTGCCGAAGTCCAAGGCCTTCTTCGCCAGCGCGCTGGCCGACGAGGAGCGTCACCGCGCCTGGATGGACAGCACGGCGGCCAGCCTCTGACCTCCGGATATTCCGGCCGCAGCCGACCCCATTGAACCAGATTCACCGAAACTGAAGGGACAGATCATGTTTCACCATTCGTCCAAGCTCCAGTACACCGTCCGCGTCGACAAGCCCGATCCGCAGTTCGCCAAGCTCCTGCAGCAGGCGATCGGCGGCATCGAGGGCGAGATCCGCGTCGCCATGCAGTATTTCTTCCAGGCCATGGGCGCGCGCGGCGACGACCGCATCCGCAACCTCCTGATGTCGACGGCGACGGAAGAGCTGTCCCATATCGAGTTCCTCGGCCACGCCGTCGCGCTGAACCTCGAGGGCGCACCGGTGAGTGCGCAGGAAGAAGCGGCCAAGGATCCGGTGGTCCACGCCATTCTCGGCGGTGCCAATCCGCGCCATCTCCTGTCCTCGGGCCTGTCCGCCATGCCGGTAAACGCGAACGGCGTGCCCTTCGACCTCAGCCATGTCTATGCCACCGGCAACGTCGCCGCCGACATGATGGCGAATGTCACCGCCGAGGCCGGCGGCCGCGTGCTGGCGTCGCGGCTCTACAACTGGACCGAGGATGCCGGCATGAAGGACATGCTGTCCTTCCTGATCGCCCGCGACACCATGCACCAGCAGCAGTGGCTGGCCGTGCTGGAAGAGATGGGCGGCCTGACGGCATCGCTGCCGGTGCCGAACTCCACGCCGGAGAGCCACGAGGCGACCGAGCACTCCTACTACTACCTCAACACGCATCTCGACGAGGACGCCCCGCAGGGTCGCTGGGCCTCCGGTCCGTCCCTGGACGGCCGCGGCGAGTTCTCCGTCAAGGCGCAGCCGGAGCCGCTCGGCCAGAAACCGACGCTCGGCAAGGCCAAGCCGAATTCCGGCGCCCAGACCGAGCAGATCTGAGCCTGCGACATGGTCGGGCGGGACACCCCCCGCCTGACACTCCTTAATATCCGATGCGACACGCGCCGGTCTCGTCCCGCCCTTGGCGGCGGCGGGGCCGGCGTGGTCGTTGCCGCTCTGCTTCAGAGCGGCAGGCTGAACTGCGTGGGCGTTTCGTCCGACATACCCTCGCGTATGAGCGAGGAAAGCGCGACGCCGAGAAGCCGCACCCCCTTGTCGAAGGGCATGGCCGCGCCGAGCAGGGAGAGTGCGATGCGTTCGAGATCGTCGCGCGAGGCGACCGGCTGGACCGCGGAGCGGGCCCGGGTGATCTGTTGAAAATCGGCAAACTTGACCTTCAGCGTGACCGTGCGGCCGCGAATGGTGCTGGTCTCGCAATAGCGCCAGACCTTGTCGAGGATCGGCTGCAGCGCCTCGCGCATCTCGTCGAAGGCGAAGAGATCGGCGCCGAAGGTGTTTTCCGCGCCGACCGACTTGCGGATGCGATTGGCGCGCACCGGGCGTTCGTCGATGCCGCGCGAGATGGAATAGTAATAGGGGCCGGTCTTGCCGAAATGCTCCTGCAGGAAGGGGAGCGATTTGTCGTGAAGGTCGCGCCCGGTGTGAATGCCGAAGCGCTGCATCTTGGCCGCCGTTGCCGGGCCGACGCCATGGAAGCGGCCGATCGGAAGATCCTCGACGAAGCCCGGACCCATGGCCGGCGTGACGACGAAGATCCCGTCCGGCTTGCGGTAGTCGGACGCCAGCTTGGCAAGGAACTTGTTGTAGGACACGCCGGCCGAGGCGGTCAGCCCGGTCACCTCGCGGATGCGCTGGCGGATCATCTCCGCGATCTGCGTGGCGGAGGGGATGTCGTGAAGGTTCTCGGTGACGTCGAGATAGGCCTCGTCCAGCGACAGCGGCTCGATGATCGGCGTGTGCTCGGCGAAGATCGCCCGGATCTCGGCCGAGATCGCCTTGTAGACCTCGAAGCGCGGCTTGACGAAGATCAGGTCGGGGCAGCGCCGCCGCGCGGTGACCGAGGGCATGGCCGAACGCACGCCGTACACACGCGCCTCGTAGCTCGCCGCCGCCACGACCCCGCGTTCGCGCGAGCCGCCGACCGCGACGGGGCGCCCGCGCAGGGACGGATCGTCCCGCTGCTCGACCGAGGCATAGAAGGCGTCCATGTCGATATGGATGATCTTGCGCTGCCTGGCGGGCGCGACGGGCTGCACGTCCGGCGCGTCCTCCGCCGCCGGCATGTGCGTTTCCCGCACGATCGCGTTGTCTGGGGGCGCCTCGTCCATCCGCCTGCCGTCGTCACCACATCCGCCCGACATTCCGCCCTGCGTGGTCGCGCTGGCGGGCTAAGGCTCCGCGCGGCGCGCACCGGGGCGTGGCGGTTCGGCGTTTGTTCGACCTAGCAGAAACGCGCCGGACTGGCTGCAGCAAAACCGTGACATCATGTCCTGCCGTACGCCTTGCTTCCGGCGATTGGCGCCATGGCACGCCGCACCTAGATAGCGCGCATGGCGGGGCAGAAGGGCAGGCGTGACGAGGCGGAGGAGTGTTGGCTGTGCGGCCGGACGCTGGGCCGTCGCATCGAATGGCATCATCCGCAGCCCAAGAGCCGCGGCGGACGACAGGTCGTCCCGGTCCATCCGATCTGCCATCGCACCATCCATGCCAGCTTCACCAATGCGGAGCTCGACCGGATGACGGCGGACGGGACTCCCTCGCGCAGCATCCCCGCATTGCGCGGTTCCTCGGCTGGATCGCCGGCAAGCCGCCGGATTTCCACGCGCCGACCCGCAAGAAGATCTGACCCCGGCGACAGTGGCGGCCGTACATTCGCGTTGGAACCTTGCGCGCGCTGCATCGCTCTTGCCACGCGCCATCGCCTGCAATGGGAAAATCCGGCCTGTCATGACCCAGCCCAGCATCAGCCTTGTCGGCAACGCCCCGCATGAGCGGGACCGCTCCGCCTCGATCGACGCCAGCGAGAGCGTCATCCGCATCAACAATTGCTTCGGCCTCGGCGGGGTCAATGGCAGTCGCACGACGCATCTCTTCCTGATCAATTGCGGCGGGCAGATGCGGGAATGGCTGGACGATCCGGACTTTCTCGCACGTCCGGCGGTGGCGCAGGCCGGCGAGATCCTGCTGCCGATCCATCCGGGCAAGGACGATCTCGTCGAACCTCCGCTCGATGATGCAGAACGCTCGGCACCCGATGCCCGCAACTGGGCGCCCGAGGCCGAAGCGCGGCTGCGTGCCAACGGCCGGTCCGTGACCCGGGTCGAGGTCGACATCTTCCTGCGGGCATGCGCCGTCATCGGCTACGGGCGGCCGCTGCGCGACATGAGCGCGCCTTCCACCGGTCTTATCGCGCTCCTCTGGGCGCTCGAGACGTTCGACAACCCGATCGATGTCTACGGCTTCGGCTTCGACGGCTGGGACGGACATCGCTGGAGTCGCGAACGGGCGCTCTTCGAGACGATGCACGGCGAGGGCCGGGTGCGGCTGCATCCGCTTTCCTGACCGCGACGCATCGTCGCTTTCGCGAAGCGTCCTGCCGGTGCGGCGGCATGTTCGCGTGCTGGCTGCGTTCTCGATGCGAGATTTTCGTTTGCCGCGACCATGAATCGGCAGCCGGGCCGGGCCGCCGCGCTACCTGCCATGTCCTGTTTCCCATCGATCGAAAGCACGACATGGCAGCGTTCGACATCCATTTCGCGAGCGGCACCGGCCCGTGGTCCCTCATCCAGCGGGAGGGCCGGGCATGACCAGGCCGATTGCCTTCTTCGTGCATCACCAGGGGCGCGGGCATGCCAACCGGACGATGGCGCTGGTCGAGGCGTTTTCGCGCACGCGGCCGGTGTCGGTGCTGACGGCGGGGCCGCATCTGTTCGAGGGCTTCTCGCGCGATATCGAGCTGATCACCCTGCCGAACATGATCGGCGCCGGCGTGCCGACGGAGCGGCTCTATGCCGAGCCGACACCGCCGGCGCTGCATTGCGTGCCGTTGGGGCTGAAGGAAATGCGCGGCACGATGCGCGCCATCATCGACCATCTCGACGCGCGTGACGTCGGGCTGTTCGTCGTGGACGTCTCGTCGGAGATCGCGCTCCTGTCGCGGATCGCCTCGGTCCCGGCCGTGCAGATCCGCATGCATGGCGACCGGTCGGATACCGGCCATATCGCCAGCTACGAATCCAGCGTCGGCATGCTGGCCCCCTTCGACGAGAGTCTCGAACAGGACGATTATCCGGCGCATCTGCGCGCCAAGACCTTCTATTCGGGCGGGCTCTGCACGACCCGCGATCCGGTGTCGACGCGCGAGGCGGCGCGGCGCAAGCTGGGGCTTGATCCGACCCGCGAAACCATTGTCGTCCTCACCGGCGGGGGCGGCGCCGGCACGCCCTATGCGCCGCTCACCGTCGGCGCGCGCGCCCTCCCGGACGCCGACTGGCTGGTGCTCGGGCCGACTCTGAAGGAAGGCCACGAGACCGACTTCTCCAATCTGCGCGAACTCGGCTGGGTGTCGAACGTCACCGACTATCTCGCGGCGGCCGATATCGTCGTGGCGTCCGCGGGCGACAACACGGTCACCGAGATCGCGCGGGTCGGCCGGCCGCTCGTGATCGCCCCGGAATGGCGCTATTTCAACGAGCAGATCCGCAAGGCCGAGGCGATTGCCGCGGTGGGCGCGGCCGTCCACGCACAGCGCTGGCCGGGCGATCTTGCCGGCTGGCAGGGCCTGATGGAGGAGGCGCGGCGGCTCGATCCGGCGCGGATCGCACCGCTCTATCGCAAGGATGCTGCGCAAAGAGCGGCGACCTGGCTGGAAAGCCTGACGGACGAATTGTGGGGCGAGGGCCAGCAGCCGCTGGCCGCCACCGGCTAGAACGCCCGAAGCCGCGTTCGGCGCCGCTTCGTGCCCTAGCTGAAGCGGACGCTGTCCGGCTGGCGGGCGGCGGCCATCTCTTCGGGTGTCGGCCGGCGCCGCGCGACGATCTCGTCGCCAGCGGGGTCCCAGTCGATCAGGCCCCGATCAGCGAACTGGCCGAGCCAGTAATCCATGCACCAGCGGCGATGCTTGGCATGGAAGCGGCGGGCATTGGCCAGAATGGCGTCGAAATGCGGCAGCGGCGGCACATGGACGGTGTGGTGCTGGTGATAGGCGCGGGCCCCGGCCGTCCAGTAGAGCGGCACGCCGGCCGGATCGAGACGCGCGGCAAGATCGGTCTCTTCACCGCCATAGCCGATGAAGCGTTCGTCCATGCCGCCGAGCCGCTGCCAGGTGGCCTTGCGCACCGCAAAGGAGAGCCCCCAGAACTCGCCCGTATTCGCCTCGCGTCGCAAGCCGGCGCGGGGCATGTCCGGCTTGGACGGATGCACGATGCCGACGGCGTCGAGCGCGTCGAAGTCGAGCGCGCCGTCGATGGCGCCGCCCGGCAGATACAGGACCTCGCCGAGGAAGAAGCCGTCGGTCTGCGCGCAGGCGTCAGTGAAGCGCGCGACGAGGCCAGGTGCGGCGACGCAGTCCACATCGAGGAAGATCAGCGTCTCGCCCGTCGCCGCCTCGGCGGCGCGATTGCGTGCCGCGGCCAGGGGCAGGGCTTCGCCCGGCACCGTGAACTGGCGCACCGGGATCCCGATCTCCGGCAGGTCCGGCTCGATCGCCGGCTGCATGCAGGCGATGACGAGTTCGTCCGGCTTGCGGGTCTGTTGGCGCAGGCTCTCCATCAGGTTCAGAAGATGCGGCCGCCGGTTGCGGGTCAGGGTGAGGACGCTGACCGTCACTGGATCGGCGCCCGTCCGGCGCGGGTCCGGAAATGCGTCACGCCCTCGATGATGCCGCGGGCGTGGCTCTGCCGCGCGACATAGGAATGGGACAGGTCCGACCGGCTGGCGAGGCTGTCGGAATAGTTCGCCACGATGATCGACTGCGGCACCGAGCGCAGCATCTCGATATCGTTGCCGCTGTCGCCGGCCGCAAAGACCGCCTCGTCGGGCAGCGACAGGCGCTGGCGCAGATAGGTGATCGCCGCGCCCTTCGACGCGGTGACTGGCAGGATGTCGAGATAGCGGCCATGGCTGTGGATGACGGCGGCGGCCAGTCCGCGGCGCTGGAGATGCGCACGGATGCCGGCGACGATGCTGCGGTCGCCCTCGGCCAGATAGCTCAGCTTGAAGGCGCGCTGTTCCAGCGGCGCCTGCGGGGCGATGCCCGGATAGTTCGCCAGAGCGGCAGCGATCCGCCGCCGCTGCCAGCCAGTGGCGATGCGCCGGCTCCAGTCGCGGTCGCGGCGGTAGGTGACGCCGTTCGGTTCGAGGAAATAGATCTCGGTGCCGACCGAGGAGATGATGATCTTCGGGTTCGGCGCGGCCTGCTGTTCGAGGATCGAGAGCGCGCTGTGCAGCGAGCGTCCGGTCGCGACCGCGAAGTCGAGCGCGGTTTCGCGGGCATGCCAGCGGGTGAAGGCCTGGATGCAGGCGTCCGAGCCGGTCAGCGTGTTGTCGATGTCGCAGACGAGCAGCTGCGGCTGGTGGATGATCTGCGCCGGCTTGGCACCTGCGACCAGCCGTTCGACCAGTTGCCGGCAGCGCTCGGCATGCCGGGTCCAGTCATAGGCGTCCACGGCCCTGGCGCCGTTGGCGGCGTAGGTCGCGTGAAGCGCCGGGTCTTCGAGAATGGCGCGGCAGGCGCCGGCGATGGCGTCGGGCTCGTGCGGGTTGACGAGGCGGCCGTTGTTGCAGCGCTCGATGATGTCGTTCGGGCCGCCGCTGTCGGTGGCCACGAGCGGCAACCCGCTTGCCGCCGCTTCGAGCAGGGTCAGGCCGAAGGGCTCGTTCAGCGCCGGATTGACGAAGATGCCGCCGCGGGCGCGGGCATGGGCGTAGAGGGCCGGGATGTCCGCAGGCCGATGGGTCTTGGGCACCGCGACGCGGCCATAGAGGTCGTGGCGATCGATCGCCTCCAGGATCGCGCGCATCTGGCCGGCGGCTTCCTCGCCGAGCTCGCAGAGATCGCCGCGGGTGCCGGCGACGATCACCAGATTGGCGTTCTCGCGCAGCCAGGGATCGCGGCCGAAGGCTTCGACGAGCATCGGCAGGTTCTTCTTGGCGACCGGCCGGGCGATCGCCAGGACGACCGGCTTGTCCGGTTCGCGGAGGAACGGCGCGATCATCGCATCGACCGCATCGGTGGTGGTCGCGCCGCGATAGGCGTCGAGATCGCTGCCGGGCTCGATGATCCGGATCTTGCCCGGCTCGTAGCTGTCATAGGCGGCGTACTGGACCTCGGCCTCGTCGCGCGACGAGGCGATGACGAGGTCGGCGGCTGCGAAGGTCCGTTCCTCGATGGCGATGCGCCGGTCGAGGACGGCGGCCGTCTCCGCCGGCATCTCGCCGGTTCTCATCGCCGCGCGCTTGACGCGGCCGAGCGAATGGCCGGTGAACAGGAAGGGAATGCCGGTCTTTGCGCGCACCAGTTCGGCGACGGTTCCGGCATCGGCGTAATGGGCGTGCAGGCAGGTCGGCGCCTCGGGCTGGTCGCCGAGCCACTCCAGCAGATACTCGGCGAAGCTGGTGGTCTCGGTGAAGAGTTCTTCCTTCGCCAGATATTCGGGACGGACGGTCGGCAGCCGGAGGATCTCGACCTTGTCGTCGATCCGCTCCCAGCCCGGCCGGTACTCGTCGCCATACTCGCTGTTGAAGCCGCGCGTGGCGATGACGATACGGTCGATGCCGGGCGTCCTGGCCTGGGCCGCCACCAGCTCGAGCAGATATTTGATGTGGCCGCCCGTGTCCGGGGTCAGGCCGTAGCTGACATCGGTTGCCCGGAGGCAGCCCTGAAGAGCGACGTGTACGACGAACAAGGCGCCTACCTCTTCCGTTTGGATACTGACGAAATGGTCTGACCGCCCATATGGCCGGCGATGAAACCGCTTCGAGTCGCTCAGGTCGCCCCTAACATTTTTCCGACGCCGCCGGATCTGTCCGGCGGGACGGAACGGATCGTTCACGATCTGTCCAAGGCGTTGGATTCGCTGGGGGTCTCCGTCACCCTCTTCGCCCCCTCCGACAGCCGGTGCGACATTCCGCGCATCGGTACGCTGCCGAGCCTGAAGGGGCTGGAAGAGCGCCATGGGTCCGTGCCGCCCTCGATCCCGCAGGTTCTGGAGGCGGTCCAGATGGAAGAATTGCGCAGACGGCTAAGCGATTTCGACATCGTCCACTGCCATGGCGAGTTCTTCCATGCGGCGCTTCTGGGCGAGCGGCGGCGGCGTTCGCTGACCACCATCCACTGGCGCGTCGACGAACTCGACCGGGAGCTGTTCTTCGCGGCTTTTCCCGACCTGCCGGTGGCGGGCATTTCGCAAAGCCAGCTCGATCGGATTCCGGCCGCCAACCGGGCCGGCGTCGTGCATCATGGCCTCGACGAAAGCCGCTATCGCCCGGGGGGCGGGGGGGGTGGATATGCCGCCTTCGTCGGCCGGATGACCGACCAGAAGCAGCCGGATGCCGCCATCCGCATCGCAAAGGCTGCGGGCATACCGATCCGGCTGGCCGGGGCCGTCGACGTCGGCAATCCCACTTATTTCGACGAGAAGGTCGCGCCGCTGCTCGGCGAGGACGCCCGGTTCATCGGTCCGGTGGACGATGCGGGCAAGCAGGCATTGCTCGGTGCGGCGACGGCGCTGCTGTTTCCCATCGACTGGCCCGAACCCTTCGGCCTCGTGATGATCGAGGCGATGGCCTGCGGCACGCCGGTGATCGCCTTCGACCGGGGCTCGGTGCCCGAGATCGTCGAGGACGGCGTCACCGGCTTCGTGGTGCGTAACGAGGCCGAGGCGGCGGACGCGCTGCGGAAGGTCGGTGATCTCGACCGCGATGCGATCCGCGCGCGTTTCGAGGCGCGGTTCACCGCCAGGCGGATGGCCCAGGACTATCTGCGGCTCTATCGCGAGCTTCTGGCCCGATGAGCCGGCTTCGCACTGCGCTGATCGCCTGGGACTATCCGCCGAGCGCCAGCGGCCTTGCCGTCGCCGCCCGCGAGATCGCCGAAAGCCTCGCGGCGGCCGGCGCGGAGGCCCATGTCTACACGCTGGACCGGCAGGGCAGCGAAGTGATCGAGGGCGTGCGGGTGATCGGCTGCCAGCCGCCCGAAGGCGGGGCCGGCCCTTGGCTGCGGCGACGGGCGGCGATCGGTCATCTGGTGGCGCCGCGGTGGTTCGCGGCCCGCATCGCGGCGGATCATCGGCAGAGGCCCTTCGACTGCCTGGAGGCGACGAACTGGTACGCGCCGGGGGCGTTCGCCAGCCGGATTCCGGACCTGCCCTTCGTCACTCGCCATTCCACGCCGGCGATTTCGACCGGCGCCATCTCCGGCGGCCTGCGCGACCGTATGGACGGCCGCTATGCCTGCCGCCTGGAGGCGACGACCGCTCGGCGCTCGGCCGGCCATATCTTCAACACGCAGAGCCATGGCGAGAAGGTGCGGGCTCTCTACGGGCTCGACGAGGCCGCGCCGCAGGCGGTCATCGGCCTGTCGCTGCCGCCGGAGCGCCTGGCGCGCGCGGCCGGGGCGCCCTATCCGCCGGCGGGGGAGGAACTGCGCCTGCTCTCCGTCGGCCGCGCCGAGGCGCGCAAGGGCTTCGATTGTCTGATGGGGGCGCTGGCGATCCTTGCCGACGAAGTCGCCACTGGAGCATTGCCGCGCTTCCGGCTCGATCTCGTGGGGATCGGCGCGGAAGACCTGCCGCCGCTCGACGATCGTGCCCGCTCCTGTCTCACGCTGCACGGCCGGCTCGACGACGCGGCGCTCGATGCGGCTTACCGGGAGGCCGATCTGGTCGTCGCGCCATCGCGCTACGAGTCCTTCGGCCTCGTCTATCAGGAGGCGCTGGCCTTCGGGCGACCGGTGATCGGGCTGTCCGTGGACCCATCCGCCCGTCGGGTCGTCGGCGACAGTGGCGCCGGTCTTCTGGCCGCCGACGCCTCAGGCGCGGCCCTTGCCGATGTCTTGCGCCCGGCCCTGGGCGACGCCGATCTGCGCCTGCAACTTCATCGTCGGGCCGTGGCGGCGGCAGGGCGCTTTACCCGCCAGACGCTCGGCAAGGAGACGCTGGCGCTCTACGAAGCGGCGAGGGAGTTCCGGCGTCAGTCGGCATAGGGCGTCAACAGCGCATCGCGCTCGAACAGGCGCCCCTTGCCGGGCTGCAACGCCTCGTAGCGCTCGGAGCGTCGTTCGACATGGGCCCGGGACAGATGGTGCTCGATGACGAGGTTCGGCGCGATGAAGCTGTCGCGCCATCCGCCGGCGAGGGCCGGTCGTTCATGCACCTTGCCCGCGTAGCGCACGACGCGACGGTTCAGGCGGTACTGGATGTCGGGGAAGAGGTCGGAGAGGACCCCGTCCACGCGGTTGCGGCGCGCGAGCCCGACGGAGAGGCAGCCGCCCGCGTCGGCGAGAGCCGCGACATGGCCGAGGGCCGCGAGCGTTTCCTCACCCACGGTTTCGTCGGCGTCGAGCTGCAGCACCCAGTCGTGCCGGGCCATCTCTTGTCCGGCATTACGCTGGGCCGCGAAATCGCCGGCGAGGGGCCGTTGCAGGATGCGGATCGTCTCGGGCCAGTCTGCCGGTGGAATGGTCCCGGCCGTGGGCGGTTCGTCGATGACGATGCAGAGATCGTCGAGGACGCTGGCGACCGGGCCGAGCTGATCGCGAAGATTGCTGAGGTCGCCGGGACGGCAGATGACGACGAGCGACACCGGGACCGCAGGAGATGCGGCGAGTGGATGGATGTCGGCGATGGCCGGGCATTCCGTATAGGGATTGCTCAAGGCGGCCCGCTGTTCGTCGTTCACCGGGCTGGCGACGAGCCCGCGTGACAGCGCCAGGGTCCGCGCGCTGTAGCTTTCGACGAAGAACGGATCGTCCGGCGCCAGACTAAAACGCTCGCCGGCCAGGCGGGCATCGATCAGGGTCGGCAGCCGCCCCGATGCGAGGGCGGCCGCGTCTGCGAGAAGACCGCAATGGCCACATTCGCGCCAGGCCGCATGGTGGCGGGCGGCGCGCTCGCTCTTGCGCATGTCGCGGGCGCGGCAGACGGGGCAACGCGGCAGCCGGGTTTCCGGCGCAGCGGCCAGCGGAGCCGCGCTGCGCTCTGTCCCGTCCGGGAGCGTCACGCCGTCACGCCCCGACGATGTAGCCGCCATTCGGATGAAGGACCTGGCCGGTCATGTAGGAGGAGTCCTGGCAGGCGAGGAACAGCACCGACGGGGCGATCTCGTTGGGCTGTCCGGCCCGCTTCATCGGGGCCTGCTCCCCGAAGCCCTCGACCTTGTCGGCCGGCATCGACATGGGAATGAACGGCGTCCAGATCGGCCCCGGTGCGACACCGTTCACACGGATCTTGCGGTCAAGGAGGTTGCTGGCCATGGAGCGGGTGAGGGCAGTGATCGCGCCCTTGGTGGAGGAATAGGCGATCAGGGAATCGTTGCCCTTGTAGCTGTTCACCGAGGTCACGTTCACGATGGCCGCACCGTCCGGCAGGTGATCCAGCGCCGCCTGCATCATGTAGACATAGCCGTAGACATTGGTCTCGAAATGCTTGGCGAGTTCGGCCTGCGAGAGGTTCTGCAGGTCGTTCTCCTCCATCTGGTGAGCGGCGTTGTTGACCAGCACGTCCAGCCCGCCGAACGCCTCGACCGTCCGCTTCACGGCATCGGTGCAGAATGCCTTGTCACGCACGTCGCCGCGGATCAGCAGGCATTCGGCGCCCTCCGCCTCGATGGCGCTCTTCGTCTCCTCGGCGTCCTCGTCCTCCTCGAGATAAAGGATCGCGACCTTCGCCTTCTCGCGGGCGAACAGCACCGCCGAGGCGCGCCCGATGCCGCTGTCGCCGCCGGTGATCAGGGCCACCTTGCCGTCGAGCCGCCCGGAGCTCGGGTAGCGGGGCATGTAGTCCGGCGCCGGCGTCATCTCGCTCTCACGGCCCGGTGTGGCGTCCTGGTGCTGGGCGGGAATGGAACTCGTCATCTGGCTATCCTTCTGTTCGACGTCCGCTTTCCGGGGAAGACGCAGAAGGCCGGCGGTCCGTTCCCTCGTCGGCCGCAAGAACTTGACTATAAAAGTCATGTTATTATACCCGCCCTGACGGGGGCAAACACGGGGAACGGACATGACCGATAATCATCGGAGCGGCATCGGCTGGCCGAAATGGCCGTGCAGCATCCGCGTCCGGTCCTGCGCGGCGGTCCGGCTGCGAGGCCTCCCATGGTGACGTCCTGCGCGCCCGACGGTGACGACACCCCCGCACGCGAGGCGGAAACCAAGTTCTGCGCCGCGGTGGAGATCGCCACCCAGACGCCGGCCGGCTTCCTCGATCATCTCGCCGGCATCCTGGCCGATCACATGCCGCCGTCCCGCCAGCCCGGCGACGGCCTGGCGCTCGACCTCTATGGCGCGCGGGCGCGGATCGAGGGCCGCGGCGAGGCGCTGGCCGCCTGCGCCGATGCCAGCGACCGCGGCGCGCTTGCCAACATGAAATATCTCATCGCCTGGAACATGCGCGAATTCTTCGGCCCCGATGTCGAGATCGCATGGTCAGGCGACGGCGAGGGCACGTCCGAGCTGCCGCAGTTCCGCGAGATGCGGGTCGTCGACGCGTGGCAGGTGACGCCGAAGCTGCGCCGGGTGCGCCTGACCGGCCACGATCTGGCGCGGTTTCAAAGCGGCGGGCTGCACATCCAGATCCTGATCCCGCCGAAGGGGCGCAAGCCGGTCTGGCCGAGTGCCGTGCCGTCGGGCATTCCGGCCTGGCCGGAAGGCGAGGACAAGCTGGTGCTGCGGACCTACACGATCCGGCACATCGACCCCGGTGCCGGCTTCGTCGACATCGATATCGTGCTGCACGATGGCGAAAGCCCCGGCTCGGACTGGGCCCGCGCGGTCCAGCCCGGCGATCCGGTGGGGATGATCGGTCCGGGCGGCGGCGGCGCGGTCCCGGCCGAGCGCATGCTGCTGGCCGGCGACGAGACCGCCCTGCCGGCGATCGCCCGGATGCTGGAAGAAATGCCGGCCGATGCCGTCGGCACGGCGATCATCGAGGTCGAGGATGCCGGCGAGATCCAGTCGCTCGCCCATCCGGCGGGCTTCGAACTGGTCTGGCTGAACCGCGAAGGCCGGGCTGCCGGGACGACGACACTCCTGGAAGAGGCCGTCGTGGCGCTCGACTGGCCGTCGCAGGCCGGCACGTCGGTGTGGATCGGCTGCGAGTTCAAGGCGTTCAAGCGGCTGCGCCACCATTGCCGTCGCCATTGGGGGCTGAAGGCGCGCGACCATCTGGTCGTCGCCTACTGGCGCGGCGAGGCCGAGCCGGCAACCGGCGGCGTGCATCGCTAGCCGCAAAGGCATCTCCCGAACGGCCTGAGATGGCTGGCCGCAGCCCGCCCGGATGAGTCATTCCGCCGCGAGGATCGCCGGACGCACGACGTCCTGTTCCTGCGCCAGCACCAGCCGGCGATACGCTCCGTCTTTTTGCAGCAAGGCGTCATGCGCGCCCTCCTCGACGATCCGACCGGCATCGACGACGACGATGCGATCGGCGTGGCGGATGGTCGACAGGCGGTGGGCGACGACCAGCGTGGTGCGGCCCCTGGCGAGCTCGGCCAGCGCCGTCTGGATGGCGCGCTCGGTCGCGGTATCAAGCGCCGAGGTTGCCTCGTCGAGGATCAGGATCGCCGGATCCTTGAGGAACATGCGGGCGATCGACAGCCGCTGCTTCTGGCCACCCGACAGTTTCAGCCCGCGCTCGCCGACGATGGTGTCGAGGCCGTCCGGCAGACGCTTCACGGTGTCGGCGAGATGGGCGCGCTCCAGCGCTTCCCAGATCTGCGCGTCGCCGGCATCGAGCCGCCCATAGGCGACGTTGTCGCGGATGGTGCCGCCGAACAGGAAGACGTCCTGCTGCACGACGCCGATATGGCTGCGCAGCGCGGCAAGCTGCAAGTCGCGGATGTCGATGCCGTCGATGGTGATGGCGCCCTCGACCAGATCGTAGAAGCGCGGCACCAGCGCGCAGATCGTCGTCTTGCCGGCGCCTGACGGGCCGACGAAGGCGATCGTCTCGCCGGCCTTCACCGACAGGTCGATGCCGTTCAGCACCGGATGGCCGGTCGAATAGGTGAAGTGGACGTTCGAGAAGCAGATGTCGCCGGCGAGCCTGTCGACGGCGCGGGCGCCCGGCCGGTCGACGATGTCGGGCTCGGTGTCGAGAAAGTCGCAATAGCGGCGGAAGCCGGCAATGCCCTTCGGATAGCTCTCCAGCACGGCGGCGATCTTCTCGACCGGGCGGAAGAACACGCCGACCAGCAGGAGGAAGCCGACGAAGCCGCCATTCGTCAGGTCGCCCTCGATAACGTAATAGGTGCCGGCGACCATGACGATCACCTGGGTCAGCCGCATCGACAGATAGTTCAGCGACTGGCTGACCGACATGATGCGATAGGCGTCCAGCTTGCGGCCGCGATATTGCGCGTTGTCGCGGGCAAAGAGCGCGCGCTCGTGATCCTCGTTGGCGAAAGCCTGGACGACGCGGATGCCGCCGACATTCTCCTCGATGCGGGCGTTGAAGGCGCCGACGCTGCTGTAGATTGCCCGCCAGGTGTCGGTCATGCGGGCGCCGTAGCGCACGGTCAGGATGGTGCCGACCGGCACGACGACGGCGGTGATCAGCGCCAGGTCGACATGGACGAACAGCATCAGGACGAAGGCGCCCAGGAAGGTCATCACCGCGATGAACAGATCCTCCGGCCCGTGATGGGCGATCTCGCCGATCTCCTCCAGATCCTTGGTCAGGCGGCCGACGAGATGCCCGGTCTTCTGGTTGTCGAAATAGCCGAAGGAGAGCTTCTGGAGATGATCGAAGGCGCGGCGGCGCATCTCCGTCTCGATATTGATGCCGAGCATGTGGCCCCAATAGGTGACCACCGCCATCAGGCCCGTATTGAGCAGATAGATCGCCAGGAGCCCGACTGCCGCGGCGATGATCAGGTTCCACTCGCCGCTCGGCAGCAGCGTGTCGATGAACACCTTCACCGCGATCGGGAAGGCGAGTTCCAGGAGGCCGGCCAGCACCGCGCAGCCGAAATCGAGAACGAACAGGCCGCGCCACGGGGCATAATAGGAAAAGAACCGCGCAAGCATCGGGGCCTCGTCTTCATCTCTGGTGCGCCGCGACGGGCGGCACGGCTGCTGCCGCGGCGCCCGTCCGGTCGCGCGTTTCTTCGATTGGGGCGGGTACGCCGGTCCGCGTGGCAAATGCGAACTTACCGGAAGCGGATCGGCACCGTCAGCGAAACCCCCTTGCCGCCGGGGGGCGCGGGGAACGGGCTGGCCCGTCTCAGCAGTGAGACCGCCGCATCGTCGAGGATCCGGCCGGCCGAACCTGCGACCCGCACCGAGGTGACGCGGCCGTTGCCATCCATGCGGAAGGAGACCGTCACGGTGCCGGACCCGCCGCCGCGCGGACTGCGCTTGTAGCGGTTGAGCCGGGCCTGCACGGCGTTGCGCCAGCTTGTCAGCGCCGAACGCGAGACCCTTGCTCCCTGCGAGACCTGCTGCTGCTTGCGCCCCTTCGTTGCGGTCGAGGGCGGCGGCGCGGCCTTCTTCACCTGGCGGCGCGGCGTCTTGCGCTCGACCTTCTGGCGGGGCTTGCGCGGCTTGATCTCCTGCTTCTTCTCGCGCACGGCCTGCCGGACCTTCGGCGGCGGGGTCGGGCGGAAGGTGGGCACCGGCACGACATCCGGCGCCGCCTCGACGACGGGCTCCGGCTCCGGCGCGGGCTCAGGTGTCGGCTCGGGCTCCGGCGTTTCCGGTTCCTCGACGTCGGGAGGGGTGGGCTCCGGCGTCGGCTCGGGTTCGACCCGCTCTTCCGGCTCCGGTTCAGGAACGGGTTCAGCGACAGGCTCCGGCTCAGGCTCCGGCTCGATTTCGGGCTCGGGCGTCTCGATCTCGGGCGGCGTCTCGGTCGCTTCCGGCTCGGTGACGGCTTCGGTGGAGGCGATGTCGGGCGTTGCCGCGGGCGCGGCGAGCTCGATCAAGATCGGGGCCTGCTCGTTACCGGCCGGCGGCTCGTCGGGCACCCGTGCGAGCACCGCATAGGCGACGGCGCCATGGGCCGCGACCACGAGCAGCGCGGCCAGCGGCCAGCGCACGAGGCCGGCGCGCAGTGGCCGGGTGCCGTCGCCGAAGGGGATGCGATCGCCGTCGCGGGCCATGGGCTCAGTCCTGCCCCGGAACTGCCGCCGTGGCGACGCCCGCGCCGGTATCCTCAAGGCCGACGAGACCGATCTTCAGATAGCCGGCGGTCCGCAGCTGGTTCATCACTTCCATCAGGTCGCCATAGGCGATGGCGCCGTCGGCACGCAGCAGGATGCGCTCGTCGCGATTGCCACCCGTGGCGGCATCCAGCCCTTCGGCCAGCGCTGCGGGATCGACCTCGTTCTCGCCGATCAGCAGCGTGTTGTCGGCCTGGACCGTCAGATAGATCGGCTCGTCCGGCCGCTCCTGCGGCTCGGCATTGGACAGCGGCAGGTCGACGGGCGCGTCGACCGTGGAGAGCGGCGCGGCGACCATGAAGATGATCAGCAGCACCAGCACCACGTCGATGAAGGGCGTGACGTTGATCTCGGAGAGTTCGCCGGCACCGCCCAGATCGTCGCCGCCGCCCTGGTTGAGGTTGATCCCCATCGGCCTACTCCGCGGCGGCCATCAACGGCGCCGCCTCCCGGGTCGTGTGGCGACGGTCGAGGTCGCGCGACAGGTGCTGCAGGACCAGCGCCGAGCCGTCGGACAGGACGGCGCGATAGCCGGCGATGGAGCGGGCGAAGACGTTGTAGACGATGACCGCCGGAATGGCGGCGACGAGGCCAATGGCGGTGGCCAGCAGGGCTTCCGCAATGCCGGGCGCGACGACGGCGAGATTGGTGGTGTTGGCCTGACTGATACCGATGAAGGCGTTCATGATGCCCCAGACGGTGCCGAACAGGCCGACGAAGGGGGCCGTCGAACCGATGGTGGCGAGAATGCCGGTGCCGCGGGAGATCGAGCGGCCGGCGCCGGCCTCGATGCGCGACAGCGCAACCGAGACGCGCTCCTTGATGCCGTCGTCGGACAGGTCGGCGGACCGTGCCCGCTCCGCTTCAGCGCTCTGGGCAAGGGCTGCCACCGGGCCGCGCCAGCGGCGGCGGTTCGCGGTCAGCGCCTCGGTCAGCGTCTCGGCGCGGGCGAGACGGCGCACGCCGACCCGTGCGCGGCGCTTGGCAAGTGCCAGTTCCATCGCCTTGGACAGGCCGATGGTCCAGGTGACCAGCGAGGCGAAGGCGAGGCCGATCATCACGGCCTTCACCACCCAGTCGGCGGCCATGAACATGCCCATGGGCGACAGATCGTGGGGCAGCGTCGCGTTGCGTTCGTCGGAAGCGACCGGCGAGGCGGGGGCGAGGGCCGGCTCCGCCGACGGGGCGTCTGCGGCTGCTTCGGCTGGCTCGACCGGCGCCGTGCCGGAGGCCGGGACTGACGGCGCGGCGGTGGACGGAGCGGGCGTCGTCACCTCGTTCGTCACCGCGGTATCCGCTTCGGCAGCAGCTGGTGCGGCCGGCTGCGCTTCGGCAGGGGCTGCCGGCGTCGCTGGTGTCGCCGGGGCTGCCGGGGCGGTTTGCGTTGCCTCGGTCTCTGCAGCGGAAACGCCGGTCGGAGCTTCGGCCTCGGGTGCCGCTTCAGGCGCTGCCGTCGGCGCCGGCTGGGTCGGCTCGGCCGTTGCGGGCGACTTGTCAAGGGCGTCCTGCGCCATGGCCCGATCCGCCATTTGCGGCGTCGCCATGACGGCGAGGGCCAGGGCGATTGCGATGGAAAGCCGGGGCAGGACGGACCTGCAGGCAGAAAAATGGGTCATGATCGGCCGTTCGTCTTTCGGGCATTGCCCGGTCACTGTCCCGCCAGGACCGGCCGGACGCGGTCGGCTGCCGGGCACGGAAATGGGCGCGTTGCGCAGCGCTTAATATAATCTGATAGTAATAGTCAACTTTGAGCCCGATGGTTGTCCACGGGTCTCCGGCTCACCGCGCGAAGGCCAGTTTGCGCGTGCCCGAAGGCTCCGCCAGGACGTCCATTGGGATGCCGTAGATGGCCTTGAGGCAGGCCGGTGTCATGATCTCGGCCGGGGCGCCGCGGGCGACGAGATGCCCCTGTTTCAGCGCGATGATCTCGTCGCAGAAGCGCGCCGCCATGTTGATCTCGTGCAGGACGACGATGACGCCGACGCCGCGGCGATCGCAGAGGTCGCGCACCAGCGAGAGGACCTCGATCTGGTGGGCGATGTCGAGGGCCGAGATCGGCTCGTCGAGCAGCAGGTAGCCGGCATCCTGGGCGACCAGCATGGCCAGCCAGACGCGCTGGCGTTCGCCGCCCGACAGGCTTTCCACGAAGCGATCGGCGAAGGCCGTGGTGTCGGTCAGCGCCATCGCTTCTTCGACCTTGTCCCGGTCGGCGGGCCCGAATCGGCCGAGGGCGCCGTGCCAGGGGTAGCGGCCGAGCGCGACCAGTTCGCGCGCCAGCATGCCCGGCGCGAGCGGCGTGTGCTGCGGCAGATAGGCGATCCGGCGGGCAAGTTTCCGGTCACCCCATGCGTCGAGTGGGCGACCGTCGAAGGCGATGGCGCCGGTGGAGGGGCGAAGCTGACGGGCGAGAAGTTTCAGGAGCGTCGATTTGCCGGAGCCGTTGTGACCGACGAGCCCGGTCACCGTGCCCTGGCCGAGTTCGAGCGACAGCGGCGCCAGCAGCGTGCGCGCCGGAACGCTGAAGCTGGCAGCGTCGAGGGTGAAGGCGGCGGTCATGATGTCGAACCTCTTCGGCCGAGAAGGATCAGCAGGACGGGGGCGCCGACGAGGGCGGCGACCAGCCCGGTCGGCAATTGGTAGGGAAAGGCGATGGTGCGCCCGAAGAAATCGGCGACTGCCATGATCGCCGCACCGGCCAGCGCCGCGACGAGCAGCGTCGGCAAGGGGCGGCGGATCCCCAGCATGCGGACGACATGCGGGGCCATCAGGCCGACGAAGGTCAGCGGTCCGATGATCGGCGTGGCGGCGGCGGTCAGCAGTGCGGCCAGCACCAGAAGGCAGGGTCTGGCATAGGCCAGCGGCACCCCGAGCGCGGCGGCCTGCCGGTCGCCGAGCGGCAGGATCGCCAGCCAGCGCAGCACCGGCAGGCTTGCTGCGACGAGAACGAGGCCGGCAATGGCGATGGGGATCGCGTCGGCCATGGTGAGGCCCTGCGTCGAGCCGCCCATCCAGTCCACGAGGATGAAGGCGCGGGGGTCGCCGCCGGCCGCCAGCACCCCGACAAAGGCATCGAGAAGGGCATTGAGCGCGATGCCGGCGAGAAGGATCGTCTCCGGCGAAAAGCCGGTGCGCCGGGCATAGACTATGATCGCCACAAGGACGGCGAGGCCGCCGAGGCTTGTCACCAGGCTTTCGCCGAGAAGGCCGAGATCATCGAAGACGAACAGCGACAGCGCGAAGGCGAAGGCGGCGCCGGCACTTACGCCCAGAACCTCCGGGCTGGCCATCTCGTTGCCGGTGAGGCGCTGCAAGATGAAGCCCGCGACCGCGACCATGGCACCGGCGGCGGCCGCCGCGATGAGGCGCGGCGCGCGCCAGGGTAGGATCTCCGTCCAGGCATCCGGGGGCAGGATCTGCCAGGCACCGGTCGCGTCGCGTCCGAGAAAGAGAACTGCCACGAGAGAAAGGGCGAGGGTCACGCACAGGGCAAGCCTGAGGGCAGGGGAGAAGCGGGCGGTTGCCTGCGGGACGGAGGCTTCGAAGGGCGGGCGGACGCTGGCGCGCAGGCGCGGCAGGAGAAAGAGCAGCAGCGGCGAGCCGAAGATCGCGGTCACCGCGCCGGTCGGCAGGAATTCCGCCGAGACGCCCGACAGCAGCGTGACCGCACAGTCGGTCGCCAGCAGAAGCAATGCGCCGATGATGCTCGACCAGACGAGCCGCTCACCGAACTGCCGGGCACCGGCCAGACGTGCCAGGATCGGCGCGACGAGGCCGATGAAGCCGATGACGCCGACCGCGCTGGTCACGAAGCCGGCGAGGAGTACGGCGAGGCCGATCGCGCCGATCCTGATCCGGGTGACGTTCAGGCCAAGCGAGGCGACGCTGGCATCGCCGAGTTCCAGAAGCGACAGCGGCCGCACCAGCAGCCACGCCGGGACGACGAGAACGGCGAGCCGCATCGCCAGGTCGATGGTCGGCTGCCAGCTCTGCTGCGCCAGCGAGCCGGCGCCCCAGATGAACAGGCTGACCAGATAGCGGTCCTTGATCATGATCAGGATCGCCGACAGCGCGCCGCAATACAGGCTGACGACCAGACCGGCGAGAATCAGCGAGACCGCCGAGAAATTACGCCGCACCAGAAAGAAGACGATCAGCGTCGAGGCGACACTGCCGGCGATCGCCACCAGATCGCGTCCGAAGCCGAAAAGGGCCGGCGCGAACAGGGTCGCCAGGGCCAGCGCCAGCCGGGCACCGGCATCGATGCCGAGCGTCGTCGGCGCGGCGAGGGGATTGCGCAGCACCTGCTGCAGGATCGCGCCGGATGCCGACAGGGCGGCGCCGCACAGCACCGCCATCGCAAGCCGTGGCAGCTCGGCATGAAGGAACAGGATGCGGGCCGGATCGTAGCCGCCCGTCGGCGCGCCCGCCCATAATTGCGCGATCGGGCCGGCGACGACGGCGACCGTCAGCACGGCGGCAACAAGAGCCAGCGCCGCACTGAAACGGGCCGGGCCGGTCAGGCTCTGCGACAGGATCATGCGGGGGCGCCATCCCCGGCCTGGCCCGCTGGACCGGCGAGCGCCTCGGTGAGAAGCTCGGCAAAGCGCAGCGCCGAGGGCAGTGCGCCGAACATCAGCGTGGGCGGCAGCACGGTAACCTGTCCGGCCTTCACGAAGGGAAGCTGTCGCCAGAGCGGGCTGGCGCCGAGCGTCTGCATCAGGGTCGGCGGCAGCGGCTCGAAGGCGAAGAGCCGCACGTCTCTGGCAGTGGCCAGCGTCTCGACGCCGACGGTGGCAAATCCCCAGTAATTGGTCTCGCCTTCATAGGCGTTGGTCACGCCCAAGCGGTCGAGGACGGACTGGTAGAGGCCATGCCGGCCGAAGATCCGCGCATGGCGCGTATCCATGAAGGCGACGAGATAGACCGGCGGCAGGGACAGCCTGGCCAGCCGACGCGCGCAGGCCGCGAAGGTTGCGTCGATGTTCTCCATGAAGGCGTCGGCCGCGTCCTGGCGGCCGGTGCGTTCGGCCAGGGTGTGCGTCACGTCGCGGGCGCGCTGCAGGGGATCGGTGCCTTCCTGATAGATGGTCAGGCGCTCGACCGGCGCGATGCGGGCAAGCGCCGTCTCCTGGCGCGCGACATAGTCGGTGGTGAGGATCAGGTCCGGCTCGAGCAGCGCAAGGCGCTCGAAATTGACCTGCAGGCTGGAGCCGAGATCGGCGACGCCCGCCGGAAGCGCCGGTTCGACGACCCACTCGTCCCAGTCGCCTGCGGCGGTCTGGGCAATCGGGGGATGGCCGAGCGTCAGCAGGGTCTCCGTCAGCGCGTAATCGAGGGAGGCAATGCGGAGCCGGGGCGCCGGCATCACGGTCGCCCGGGCGGCGCGAACGGTGACGGCCGTCGCGGCGATTCCCCCCAGAAGCGCACGTCTGTCGATCACCATCGGGCCGCGGCCTTCGGCGTATCGTGTTGATTGGCCTTAGAGATTTTAATCATTCCAAATTCAGTGTCTTTTTCGCCACAGCCGCGACACAGTTCGCCGGCCCGGGACTTCGGCATGTCGGTTCCGGCACCGTCCAACCGCCTGATGCGCAGTCCATTGATGACTGCGAGGGCGGTTTCAGGCCGTTCGAGCCGTCATTCGCTTAATGTTGACTCTTCAATTCATGTTTATCTATCGCTCGGTCCGTTCCGAGGGCAAGGGGTCCTCGACAGAATGGATGTGCGACATGCGTAACTCACCGGCCGACCGAGGCTTCTCATCGAATGCGACCCGCCGCCTGGCGCGGTTTCTGTCCCTGTCGGCCGCGGGTCTCGCCCTCGCTCCGGGTTTGGCGCAGGCGCAGGACGCCCCGGTGGTGCTGGACACGGTGACGATCGAGGCGGCCGGCGGCGAGGCGGACGGCATGTTGGGCGGCGCGATTGCGGGAGCGGCGGGCGCCGACTACGCCGTGGACGGCTACGTCGCCGACACCACCGCATCGGCCACCAAGACCGACCTGCCGATCGTCAGGGTGCCGCAGATGGTTGCGGTGATCACCGAAGAGCAGCTCGACGATCGCAACGTCCAGTCGCTGACCGAGGCGCTGACCTATTCGGCGTCGGCGCGGGCGGGCGCCTTCGGCCTCGATCCCCGCTTCGATTCCTTCTACATCCGCGGCTTCGACGCGACCTATACGGGCGTCTTCCGCGACGGGCTGCGGGACTTCTCCAACAGCTTCCTCCTGAGCCAGGTCGAGCCTTACGGCCTGCAGTCGCTGTCGGTTCTGAAAGGTCCCTCATCGGGCCTCTACGGCTCGGCCAATGCCGGCGGCATCATCGACCTGACGTCGAAGCGGCCGACGACGGAGAGCTTCCGCGAGATCGGCGCCGAATACGGCACCAACAACCGCTACCAGGCGACCTTCGACGCCTCGGGGCCGCTTGGCGGATCGGGCTCGACCTTCTACCGGATGACCGGCGTCGCCCGCGATTCGGACACCGACAATCCGTTCGTGTCGGACGACGAGCTGCTGATCGCGCCGGCGATCACCTACGCGCCGGATGCCGACACCAGCTTCACCGTTCTCAGCGAACTGCAGCGGGTCCATACCGGCGGCACCGCGGCCTATGTGCAGGGCAACCGGGACGTGACCGACGTGCCCTATGCGGACCCGAACTTCAACGATCTCGACCAGACCCAGGGCCGCATCGGCTACGAGTTCGAGCAGCGCCTGTCCGACGTCTTCACCTTCCGCCAGAAGGCCCGCTACCAGGGCATGGATATCTACGGCGAGTATCTCTACCCGTACGGGGCGGCGGTGAACGGGATCCTCGACCGCGGCTCGGGCGTCGTGGCGCAGACGCTGCATGGCGGCGTTGCCGACACCCAGCTCGAGGCGAAGTTCGACACCGGCATTCTGCGGCACACCATGACCGGGGGCATCGACGGCTACTACACCGAGTTCACCAACAAGGAAGGCTACGGCACCGCGCCGTCCCTGAACCTTGCCAGCCTCGACTACAGCCGCGGCATCGCCCGCCCGGACTACACGGTCGCCGAGGAGCAGACCCAGCGCCAACTCGGCCTGTATCTGCAGGACATCATCGAGATCGATCGCCTGACCGTCGCGCTGGGCGCCCGCCACGACTGGGTGAAGACCGAGACCGCGACCGGCGCCCCCGGCGACCTGGGCGAAGCAGAGGACCAGAGCGACGATGCCTTCACGGGCCGCGTCGGCGTCAGCTACCTCTTCGACAACGGCATTGCGCCCTATGCCAGCTACTCGACGTCCTTCTCGCCCAATATCGGCCTGAACCCGGACGGCTCGGCCTTCGTGCCGACGACGGCCGAGCAGTACGAGCTGGGCGTCAAGTATCAGGTGCCCGACGTCAATCTGCTGGTGTCGGCGGCGATCTACCAGATCGAGCAGGAGAAGGGCGTCTTCCTGCAGCCGAGCGCCGATTTCTCGACCAGCGTGCAGGTGCAACTGGACAAGCTGCGCAGCCGCGGCTTCGAAATCGAAGCGGCCGCTGGCCTCACCGACGGGCTGAACCTGACCCTGTCCTATGCCTATCTCGACATGGAGATCATCGAGGGCGTGCCCGGCACCGAGGGCAACACACTGTCCTCGCGTCCCCAGCATACGGCAGCGGCCTGGCTCGACTACACGGTGCAGAACGGCTTCGCGAAGGGCTTCGGCATCGGCGGCGGCGTGCGTTTCGTCGGCGAGAGCTTCGGCAACGACCGCAACAGCTTCAAGAACGATGCGCGTGCCTATGTCGACGCGGCGCTGCATTACGACGTGCAGGCGGTCGAGGGGCTGCGCGTGCAGGTCAACGCCACCAACATCTTCGACGAGGATGCGGCCCTTTGCACCGAAGGCTTCTGCTACGCCGAGCAGGAGCGCCAGGTCGTCGGCAGTGTGCGCTACCGGTTTTGAAGGCTCGACGTCACGCAGCACGACATGCGAAAGGGGCGGCCCGGCGGGCCGCCCCTTTTCGTTCCAGGATGGGCCGGGGCCCCGCCGCGTCCGACGATCAGACCGAGACGTATTTGCGCCAGTCGTGCTCTTCCTTGAAGCCGAGGACCTCGCGGATCTTGCGGTTGGACAGCGGCGCCTCGTATTCACCGAGCTCCCGGGTGATCGGGATCTGCGGGCAATAGGTCTTCAGGAATTCGGCCGTCGGCATGGTGGCGGTGATGGTGTCGTTGGTGGCGTTGAACGCCTGGAAACCCAGCCCGTCCTTGGCGATCGCCAGATCGACCATCTGGCCAAGATCGCGGGCGTCGATATAGCTCCAGGCATTGCGCTTGCGCGACATCGGATCGGCGAGGAAGCCGGGGAACATGTCGTATTCATGCGGCTCGATGACGTTGCCGATGCGCAGGGCATAGATGTCGGCACCCGAGCGCATGGCGAAGGCACGGGCGGTCTTCTCGTTCAGCACCTTGGACAGGCCATAGCTGTCCATCGGGTCGATGTCGTAATCCTCTTCCAGCGGGAAGTGGTGGAAATCCTTGTCGCCCTCGGCGAAGCACACGCCGTAGGTCGTCTCGCTGGAGGCGATGACGATCTTGCGGATGCCGAGCTTCACCGCCGCCTCGATGACGTTGTAGGTGCCCATCGTGTTGACGCGGAAGGTCTCGTTGTCCGGCCGGATCAGCACGCGCGGGATCGCCGCGAAATGTACCACGGCGTCGATCGGCGCTGGCCCGGTGCCGGTGGCGAACTCGTCGAGCCCGAAATGGCTGGAGAGGGCGTTGTACATCTGCCCGCTGTCGGTGATGTCGGCATTCAGATTCTCGACGCCCTCATGCTCGAAGGGCACGAGATCGACATTCAGCACCTTGTGTCCCTTGTCGACGAGATAGGGGACGACGTGGCGGCCGGCCTTGCCGGTGCCGCCGGTGAAGACGATGCGCTTGCTCATTTCTGGAACTCCCTGTCGAAATCTCTTGGCGCCGGACGGAGGACCGCCTCTGCGGCCATGGCACCCGCAAGGCCGCCGGCGCCCCTTCCGCCGAGTTGGGGCGGATCGGTCCCGCGGCCAGTGCGCAGTCTGGTCCCTGCTGACTATTCCCGCAGTCTGAGATTGCGGATGCGGTCGAACAGCACCGCCAGAATGATCGCCCCGCCGATAAAGGCGCCCTGCCAGAAGGCGTTGATGCCGAGGAGGCCGAGGCTGTTGCGGATGACTTCGATCAGCGCCGCGCCGACAAGGGCGCCAAAGGCGGTGCCGACGCCGCCGGCAAGATTGGCGCCGCCGATCACCGCCGCGGCGATGACCTGCAGTTCCATGCCGGCGCCGATATTGGTCGTCACAGCCCCCAGCCAGCCGGTCTGGATGATGCCGGCGATACCCGCGGTCAGCGCCGAGATCATGTAGACCGCGACCTTGATCGGGCGCACCGGAACGCCTGTGAGGGTGGCGGCATGCTCGTTGCCGCCGATCGCGAAGACATGCCGGCCGAACCGGGTCCAGCGCAGGATGAAGCCGGTGATCAGCGCCAGCACGACCATGTAGATGACCGGGTTGGCGATGCCGAAGAAGAAGGCCCCGCCGCCCAGCGCTAGGAGCTGGTCGTGGTCCGGGCCGAACTCGAAGACCACCGTGTTGTTCGACACGACCATGGCGAGGCTGCGGGCCAGCGACAGCATGCCGAGCGTGACCACGAAGGGCGGAAAATCGAGATAGGCGATCAGAATGCCGTTGAAGGCACCGACGAGAAGCGCCGTGCCGATGGCCGCGGCGATGCCGATCTCGATGGAGTAGCCCGCATGCATAACCACGGCGAGCACCATGGAGCACAGGCACAGGACCGAACCCACCGACAGGTCGATGCCGCCGCTGATGATGACCAGCGTCATGCCCAGCGCGATGATGGCGGTGAAGGTGACGTTCCGGCTGATATTGTAGAGGTTCCTGCTGGTGGCGAAGGAATCCGTTGCAAGGGACAGATAGAGGCAGGCGGCCAGGAGCGCGACGACGACCCAGAAGGTCTGGCTCGCAACCATCGAACTCAGCCAACTCGGATGCTTGTGTTCGACGGGCTGTTCCAGCGTGAAAGCCATGGGGCGGTGTCCTGGTCGGCGTGGGGTGAAGGGAGCGGGCGGTCGACGGGGGTGTCAGCCCGCCTCAGGCATGTTCGATGGCGCCGGTGATGAGCCCGGTCACTTCCTCAGGGGAGCTGTCGGCGACGGGCTTGTCGGCGACCTTGCGGCCGCGGCGCATGACGATGACCCGGTCGGCGACGGTGAAGACGTCCGGCATGCGGTGGCTGATCAGGACGACGGTGATGCCCTGGTCGCGCAGCCGGCGGATGAGACTGAGCACCTCGGCGACCTGGCGCACGGAGATCGCGGCGGTGGGTTCGTCCATCAGAACGATCTTGGCATCCGAAAGCCGCGTGCGGGCGATGGCGACGGCCTGGCGCTGGCCGCCGGACATCTTCCGCACCAGATCACGCGGTCGCGTTTCGGATTTCAGCTCCGCGAAGATTTCGGCCGAGCGCCGGTACATGCCGGCATAGTCGAGAATGCTGAACGGCCAGACGCCGCGCCGCAATTCGCGGCCGAGATAGACATTGGCGGCGGCCGTGAGATTGTCGCAAAGGGCGAGGTCCTGATGGACGATCTCGATGCCGTGCTCGCGGGCCTCGACCGGCCGGTGCATGACCAGCGGCTTGTCGTTCATGCGCAGGGTGCCGTGGGTGGGGCGGAAGTTGCCGGCGATCATCTTGACCAGCGTCGACTTGCCGGCGCCGTTGTCACCCATCAGTCCGACGACCTCGCCCGGCATCAGGGAAAAGGACACGTCGTTGACGGCGTGAATGGCGCCGAAATGCTTCGATATGTTGCTGAGTTCGAGAACCGACACGTCAGACCATTCCCCCCGTTCCCGGCCGCCGTCCCCGTCCGGTCGCCGCGCGACGGCACGGCGATGCACCGGCTGCGGCAGCCGTATTCCGCTAGGGAATATGGGCGCATACGGTGCGTCGGCGCCGTCTTTCGAGGGCGATAAGGCACGCTCAGGGCCTCTCCGTCAACGACGCGCCGGAGCAAATTCGGCCAGAATCTCATTTTTTACTTCGTCAGGAAAAATGCGGTTGACCGGTTTTGCGTCGCGCGCTTAGATGACGCTCATTCGCTGCAAGCAAGTGCGGCGCAATAACTTTTATGGTGCGGTGCAGTTGTTTGTTCTGCCGCCGCCCGACGATCGCCGTCGGGTCGGCGCGACGCGATTTGCCATGTTCCGTGTGTCGGGATCGGAGCCTGGTCTCGTGGACAGACGGGGTTGCTTTGACGGGATGCAGGGCGTGACGAATTCGTTTGCGGCTTGACCTTCGCTGTCCGGATGGGCGGCGCCGGCATCTTCAAGGGCGCACGCGGGAGGCGCGCGCCGGATCGGCGGCTCAGGTCGGCTGCGCGGGCCATTGGTTCGGTCCGCCTTCGTCCCGGGGCTTTCATCACGCAGCAGGAACCGGATTGCGGACGCAGCGCCGCAGCCGCAAGGGAGCCGTCGTCCTTCTTGCGAGAGGCGCGGTCCATCACTGGGGAGGACGACATGAGAAAACTGACGTTACTGGCCGCAGCAGCGGTGACGGCGCTGGCGGTCGGGGCAGGACCGGCACTGGCCAAGAAGCAGTTGGTGATCGTGGTGAAGGGCCTCGACAATCCGTTCTTCGAGGCGATCAACCAGGGCTGTCAGAAGTGGAACGGCGAGAACCCCGATTCCGAATATGAGTGCTTCTACACCGGCCCCGCCTCGACCTCCGACGAGGCCGGCGAGGCGCAGATCGTGCAGGACATGCTGGGCAAGGCCGACACCGCCGCCATGGCGATCTCGCCGTCCAACGCCAAGCTGATCGCCCAGACCATCAAGATCTCCAACCCGACCGTGCCGATCATGACTATCGACGCGGATCTGGCGGAGGAGGATGCCGGCCTGCGCATGACCTATCTGGGCACGGACAATTACCTGATGGGCAAGCGGATCGGCGAATACATCGCCGAGGCCAAGCCCGACGGCGGCACGATCTGCTCCATCCAGGGCAATCCGGGCGCCGACAACATCCTGCGCCGCGCCCAGGGCATGCGCGACGCGTTGTCGGGCGAGGAAGGCCTGCCGGCGCTGGCCGGCGAGGGCGGCTGGACCGAGGTTTCCGGTTGCCCGGTCTTCACCAATGACGACGGCGCCAAGGGCGTTCAGGCGATGACCGACATCCTCGCCGCCAATCCCGAGCTCGACGCCTTCGGCATCATGGGCGGCTGGCCGCTCTTCGGCGCCCCGCAGCCCTATCGCGATCTCATCGGCCCCTATGCCGACCGGATCGCCAGCAACGACTTCGTCGTCGGCGCCGCCGACACGATCGGCGAAGAGGTGGCGATCGCCGGCGAAGGGCTGGTAACTGCGCTCGTCGGCCAGCGGCCTTTCGAGATGGGCTATCTGGCGCCCTCGGTGATGATCGACCTAATCGAGGGCAAGGATGTCGATGACCCGGTCTTCACCGGCCTCGACGAGTGCACCAAGGACACCGTCGACACCTGCATCCAGAAGTAACGCCGCAAAAGGGGGGGGCGCTCGGCCCTCCTTGACGGCCCACTGGCTGAGAATCCGAACGGGCGCCTGCGATCGATCGCGGGCGCCCGTTGCCTGTTGGGGCGAGCCTTTGCACCCGCCGGACGTCTCGACGCAGCCTCAGACGTCCCGGGCGGCGTCGGTTCTGGCCTGTTCGCGCAAGGGGGATTTCATCAGCTTGCCATTGGCGTTGCGGGGCAGGGGATCGGTGGTGAAGACGAAGCGGTCGGGGATCTTGTAGTCGGCCAGGCGCACGCGGCAGAAGGCGGCGAGAACGGTTTCGTCGATCTCGGCGTCGCGGCGGTGGACGAAGGCCTGGACCTTCTCGCCGAGGACCGGGTCGGGATAGGGCACGACGGCGACTTCGGCGACGCCCGGGTGGAAGGCGAGGACGTTCTCGACCTCGGCGCTGAACACCTTGTAGCCGCCGCGGTTGATCATGTCCTTCAGGCGGTCGTGGATGAACAGATAGCCGGCTTCGTCGAGCCGGCCGACATCGCCGGAGCGCCAGGCGCCATCAATGAAGGATTCGGCCGTCTTTTCCGGCAGGTTCCAGTAGCCCGGCACGACCATCGGCCCGCCGATCCAGACCTCGCCGGACTGTCCGCGCGGGACCTCGTGTCCCTCGCTGTCCATGATGCGGATATTGGCGCCGGGCACGGGCGCCCCGACGCTGGCCGGGCGGGCGATCTGGCCGCCGGCCGGCATGATCGTCGCCGGCGAGGTGGTTTCGGTGGCGCCATAGGCCTGGACGAGGTCGAGATTGGGGAGAAGCTGCGCCACCCGCTCGATGGTCGCGACCGGCATCGGCGCGCCGCCGAAGGAACCGACCCGCCAGTGGCTCAGGTCGTGGCGGGTGAAATCGGCGCGCAGCAGGCAGAGATTGTACATGGCCGGCACCATGATGGTGAAGGTCATGCGCTCGGCGGTCGCCAGCGCCAGGAAGGCATCGGCCTCGAACCGGGCCATCATGACCACGGCCCCGCCAACGCCGAGCAGGGCAAAGACGTTGGCAATCAGTCCCGTGACGTGACTGGCCGGCACGGCGACGATGGTGCGGTCGGCCGCAGTCAGTCGCATGCAGTGGCGATAGACCAGACAGGAATGGGCGATGTTGAGATGTGTGAGCATCGCCCCCTTGGGGTTCCCGGTGGTGCCCGAGGTGTAAAGGATGACGGCGAGATCCTCCTCGGCGAGCGGCACCGGCAGCGCGTCGGTCGCGAGCGTCTGCGAGGCCGTGGCAAGGATCTCGGCGAAGGGGTCGCGGGCGTCTTCGGTCGTGTCCGGTTCGGCGCCGATGGCCAGACGGCGCGCGCCTTCCGGCAGGCGGTGAGCTAGTTCAGCCTCACAGATGGTCAGTGCCGCGCCGCAATCGTCGAGAATGTAGGCGAGTTCCGGCGAGCTCGCCCTTGTGCTCAGGGGCACGATGACGATGCCGGCCCGCACCCCGCCGACGAGCGCGGCGACGAATTCCCAGCGATTGCCGACCAGAAGCCCGACGCGATCACCGCGCGAAATGCCCTCGGCCGTCAGGAGGGCTGCGACCTGATCCGCCATGACGCGCAGGCGGGCATGGGAAATGCGGACGCTGCCGCAGATGACGGCGTCGCCGTGCGGATTGGCGGCGGCCGCCGCCGCCAGCATGGCATCGAGGTCGCGGGGTCGGTCGGCGAAGACGTCGAGGGTGCGATCGCCGAAATGCGGCTCCTGCCGCAGGGCCGGCGCGTCGGGCCAGAAGCGATCGCCCTGGCTCACGCGGCCGCGTCCATGGCGTTGGCACCCCGCTCGATCCCGAAGACATGGTCGAGCACGGTGTGCGAATGGGTCATCTCCGACATGCTCATGACGATGGAGAGCTTTTCGCTCTTCAGCGCCGAGATGACGTCGGAGAGGCGCTGGGCCAGTGCCGGCGCGACACCCTCGAAAGGCTCGTCGAGCAGCAGCAGCCGGTGCCCGGCGGTCAGCGCCCGACCGAGCGCCACCATCTTCTGCTGGCCGCCCGAGAGCTGCAGCGCCTTGCGTTTCGCCATGCCCTTCAGTTCGGGCATCACCTCGTAGACGAAGTCGAGCCGCGCCTTGCCGTCGAGGCCGGAAATGACCCAGCTCGGCAGCAGCATGTTTTCTTCCACCGACAGTTCGGGGATCAGGCCGCGGGTTTCCGGCATGTAGCCGATGCCCTCGGCGGCGCGGGCGTGGACCGGCTGCTTGGCCATGTCCTGCCCGTCGAAGCGGATGCGGCCCCTGGAGACGGCGGCGATGCCCATGATGGCGCGCATGACGGTGGTCTTGCCGGCGCCGTTGCGGCCGGCCAGCCCGACCATGGCGCCGGGCTCGACGCTCATCGAAAAACCGCGCACGGCCTCGACCGGGCCGATCTTCACCTGGATGTTCTCTAAGGTCAGCATGGTCTACCTCGCCGTTCCGGTGACGAATTCCTGGACCTTGGGGTCGGCGAGAACGCGCTCGGGCGTGTCGTCGGCGATGATGTCGCCGGAATAGAAGGCGAGCACCCGGTCGGCGTAGCGGGTGACGACCTCCATGTCGTGCTCAACGAAGATCACCGCCGCCTTCTCGCCGGCGAGCGCTGCCATCACCCGGTCCATCAGCGGGAACTTCTCCTCCGAGGAGACGCCGGAGGTCGGCTCGTCGAGAAGCAGCACCCGCGGCTGGCTGACCAGCGCCATGGCGATGTCGATCAGCTTGCGCACGCCGCCGGGCAGTTGCTCGACCGGCTGGTCGGCATAGTCGGTGAGGCCGAAGCGGGCGAGCATCTCCAGCGCGCGATCGACGTTCTGCCGGTCATGGACCGGGCGGAAGAAGGACGCCTTCTGCCTCGACGCGATGGTGCCGGCGACGATCAGATTGTCGACCGGGGTCATGGATTCGCACAATTGCGGGATCTGGAAGGAGCGGCAGACGCCCATCCGGCTGATCCGCCGCGGCGAGAAGCCGACGACGTTGTCGCCGTAGAGCAGGATCTGGCCGGAATCCGGCTTCATGTAGCCGGTGACCATGTTGACGAAGGTGGTCTTGCCGGCGCCGTTCGAGCCGATCAGCGACAGGCGGGCGGCGGCCGGAACCTGCACGTCGAGGTTGTCGGCGGCGATGACGGCGCCGAAGGCCTTTTTCAGCCCCTTCACGTGGAGGACGATCTCTTCGCTCATCGGGCGGCCTCGCCTTCGAGGGACGACACGGGCTTTGCGTTGCCGGGGGTCTGCGTCTCGGCGCGCTTGACCGGGCGGGCCCAGAGCGAGCCGAAACCCTTCGGCAGGAACAGGATCACCAGGAGCAGGAAGATGCCGAGGGCCATCTGCCAGCTGTCGGGGAAATACTGGTTGGCGAAGGAGCGCACGAGTTCGGTCAGGAGCGCGGCGCCGAAGACGGCGATGACGCTCATATAGCCGCCGAGGATGGCGATGAAGACGACCTCGCCAGACGTCGTCCAGTAGCTGAAGAACGGGTCGATATGGCCGAGCGCCAGGCCGTTCAGCGTGCCGCCGAGGCCGGCCAGCGTGCCGGCGATGATGAAGTTGCGCTGGGTGACGGAAAACACCGAGGCGCCGAGATACTCGACCCGCAATTCGTTCTCGCGGGCGGCCAGTGCGACGAGGCCGGGACCGCTGTCGAAATACATCCGGCAGAGCGCCGCGGACAACGCGGCCACGCCGACGGCCACGCCGTAGAGCGCGAAGTCGGACGCCGCCTGCGCCGGGGCGAAGCCGAGGAAGGTCGGCTCGGGTACGTTGAAGCCGTCGGAGCCGCCGATGGCGGTGGACTTGGCGAGGACGCCGTAGAGTACCATCGACAGGGCCATGGTCAGCATGGCGAAGAAGATGCCGCGATAGCGCGCCACGAGCGGCGAGATGATCGCCGCGACGAGGCCGCCGGCCAGCCCGCCGACGGCGAGAAGCACGAAGACGTCCTCGATCCCGACATGCAGGGCGACGAGGCCGGCGACATAGGCGCCGACGCAGTAGAACATGCCCTGGCCGAAGGAGACGAGCCCGCCGCGCATCAGGGTGACGATACCCAGCGCCACCAGCCCGAAGGCGGCGACCTTGGTCAGGGTGAAGAGGAGCCAGAGCGGCAGGACGGCGCCCAGGGCGATGAGGGCTACCGCGGCCACGAACGCGACGGCCAGGATACGGGTCGTGGTTGTCATATCTTGCGTGCCTGAACCGGAGTGAAGAGGCCTTCGGGCCGGAAGATCAGCACGATGACCATCACCAGATAGATGATGAAGATCTCCGCTTCCGGCGCCTCGTAGACGGCGAAGGATCGGGCCAGCCCGACGATCAGGGCGCCGATGGCCGCGCCGGGAATGGAGCCGAGGCCGCCGATGATGACGACGGCGAAGCTGACGACGATGACGCTGACGCTGATGCCCGGCTGCACCGAAATGAGCGGGCTGGTGAAGGCGCCGCCGAGGGCCGCGAGGAACACGCCGAGGCCGAAGGCCAGAAGGTAGATGCGGGCAATGTTCACCCCCATCGCGGCGCTGACCTCGGGCTCGTTGATCACCGCGACGGTGACCTTGCCGATGCGGGTGCGGTGCAGGCCGAGCCAGACGCCGAGGCCGCAGACGATGGCGAGGCCGATCAGGGCGAGGTCGTAGCCGACATAGAACAGGCTGCCGACCTCGACATTGCCGAGGAGGTTGCGCGGCTCGAAGACGTAATAGGGGTCGACGCCGAAGACCATCTTGGTGGCGTCCTCGAGGATGAGGAAGACGGCGTAGGTGACAAGGAGGATCAGCACTTCGTCGCGGCCGTAGAACAGGCGCAGCAGGCCGCGCTCGATGAGCGGCGCGATGACGATGGCGACCGCCAGGGCGGCGATGAACATGGCGATCAGGCTGAAGGCGGGCGGCAGGCCCCAGCTGGCGAAGAAGGGCACCGCAACGGCGGCACTGTAGGCACCGAGCGCGTAGAGCCCGCCATGGGCGAAGTTCAGGATGCGCAGGACGCCGAAGACCAAAGTCAGGCCGAGCGCGACGATGAACAGCCACGAGGCGTAGATCAGGCCGTCGAGAATGATGGTGAGGACGATGTCCATCCGGATGTACCCGCTGCTTTACGACGCTGGTATGCGAACCGGGGCGCGTGGCCCCGGTCCGGCGATGGTGAGCGCGAGGGTCAGTCGCACTTGGCTCCCTCGAAGCCGCCATTGATCCAGTCGAGACCCTTGGCGTCTTCCGGTGCGTTCACGCACCGGGCGGGAAAGCGGATGACGTCGCCGAGGATGATGTCACCGGCGTCGTTCTTGACGGTGCGGCCGAAGCCAATCTGCTGGATCGCCTGATGACCGTTGCCGTTGGTCATCTCGATCAGGCCGCCGGGGCTCTCCCAGCTCAGGCCTTTCATGGCGGCGGCCAGCTCGTCGCTGTTCGGCTTCTTGCCGCCATTCTCGGCCATCGCCTTTTCGACGGCGGTCTTCAGGCCGAGGATCGCCTGCGCCATGCGGTAGGGTGCCTGGACCGGGAAGACATCGTATTTGGTCTCGTAGATGTCCTTCCACCACGTATCGAGCTCGCTCTCGGGGGCCATGTAGCCATAGGCGCCGCGGGCACCGATGATCACGCCTTCGGGCATGGTGTTGCCGAGCGGCGGCAGCACGTGGTCGGAGGCCGACAGCACGGCCTGGCTGCGCTGGAACAGGCCGCGCGGCAGCGCCTGCAGGATCAGCGCCTGAAGGTCGCCGCCCCACAGCGAGGAGTGCACCACATCGGCGCGCTTCTGCATCAGGGCCGAGATCTCGGTGCCGTACTGGCCGGCGCCGAAGGCCGGGAACAGCTCGGCGGTGACCGTCGCGTCCGGATAGACCTGGCTCATCGCCGCCTTGAAGTCGGCCCAGCTGTCCTGTCCGAAGGCGTAGTCCTGGTTGATGCCGGAATAGGTCGAGACCTCTTCGCCGAGCGCCTTCAGGTAAAGGGCGAGGCCGACATTATCCATCGTCGCATTGGCGGCGGTGCGGAAGACGTAATCGTAGTCGTTCTCCTCGAAGATGCGGGGGGTGCCGCAGTCGTAGAGGATGGTGAACTGCTTGAGCTCGTCGGCGACCGGCGCGACGGCGAGACAGTCGCCCGAGCCGACATAGCCGACCACGGCGTCGACCTTCTCTCGCTGGACGAGATTGCGGTACTCCTGGACCTGGGTGGTGGCGCCGCCGGCCTCGTCGAGCACCACGGCCTCGATGGTCATGCCGCCGAAGCCCTTGGTGGCGTAGGGCGCCGGAGCCTCGCCGGCATTCAGCTTTTCGATCAGCACCTGGCCGCCGTTCCAGGCAGGCACGCCGAAGCTCTGCGCGGCCTGGCCGGACAGGAAGGTCACGACGCCGATCTTGAACGTCTCCTCCTGCGCCGTGGACGGGGCCGCCCATCCGACGACGATGGCGGCGGACATGACGCCGGCGAGAAGCCGGGCCGTCCTGGATTTCGGGGTCTTCGACATGAACACTTTCCTCCCTTTGCTGCTTGCTTGTGCGTGGGGCCGGGCCGCAATGGTCCGGCTATCGTCCCTGTGTGCCGTCCGCCGCGCTCTCCTCACCGACCGTTGCGCCGGGATCGAGCCCGGCCACCAGCCATCCGCGTCGGAAGTCCTCGATATGCCGGCGCATCCACAGGACGGCGTCGGCGACGTTGCCGGCCTTCAGGGCGTCGAGGATCGCCGCATGGGCGGTCACCAGTCGGTGACCGGCACCGGGCAGCTTCGGCAGCATCCGCTCATTGGCCGGAAACAGCAGCATGGCCGCCGGCTCGCGGGCGAGCTGCCAGGCGATGTTGCCGGTCGCCTCGGCGACGAGGGCATGAAACTCGATGTCCCAGGCGGTGAGGATTTCGCCCGCCTCGACCGCGGCCCGGGTCGCCTGCAGATTGGCTTCCAGCGCGGCGATCTGATCGGGGCCGATCGCGCGGGCCGCTTCTCCTGCGGCGGCCGGCTCGATGGCGTGCAGCAGCGCCCACAATTCGTCGAAGGTGACCCGCTGCAGAAGAAGCGCGCGGCTGGCACGGGTGCTCAGGTCGCCGGCCCGGGGCGCGGCGGCATAGAGCCGGCGCCCGTCACCGCGTTCGGCCAGGCCGCTCTGCTCCAGAAGCCGCAGGCCTTCTCGCGTTGTCGAGCGATGTACGCCGAACTGGGCGGACAATTCGCTCTCGGTCGGCAGGCGGTCGCCGAGGCGCAGACGGCCTTCCAGAATGGCTCGCTCGATGCTCTCGAAGACCAGCCGATAGGTCGGCGTGCTCCCGACGGCCGAGAACCGGGTGTCCGTCTGCTGCGATCCGTCCGGCTCTCCCAGGCCGGACGGTCCGGTTGCGACGGATCGATGCGACGCGGGCGTCGTCAATCCAGTCTTCCTCCCTGTGGGCCTTTGGGCCCGACGACGGTTTCCTCATCCGCCTTGTTTGTCGGACAATCCGTCTTTGCCACAGGTCGGTCAAGTAACCATCAGGCATAAATCCGCACTGCACTGCACTTGCTGCGTTGCAAATTTACGTTCGCAAGGAGTGGTGTTCCCCTGATCAAAGAGGAGGCGCGGTTTCTGCTGCAATGCACTTGCGGCGGCGCACGCATGGCGCGATTTATGTTGTGACGGACAGGGGACGTCGCGACGACAGGGAGAGGGTGAGGGGAAGAATGGGCCCTGCGGGCCGTGTCAGCCGTGGATCCGCATCGCCGGAAAGCGCAGCCGGACGGTGAGGCCGCGCGCGCCGAACTCGCGACCGATCCGGCCGCCGAGCTCGCGCTCGATATTCATGTTGATCAGGCGTGTCCCGAAACCCTTGCGGGCCGGTTCGAAGGCGGTGAAATCCTTCGCCCCCTGCTCGATCCAGTCGATGGCGACCTCGTCGCCCTCGCGCCACCACTCGACGCGCAATGAGCCGTCGCCATCGGCAACCGAGCCGTATTTGAGGGCGTTGGTCGCCAGTTCGTGGAAGGTCAGGCCCAGCGACTGGGCTGCCGTCGCATCGACCTCGATGGTCGGGCCGGCGAGGGCGCAGTTGCGCATGTCCTCGCCGAAGACCTGGCCGAGTTCGGCGGCCAGAAGATCGCCGATGCGGGCGAGCTTGCGGTCGGATTCGGTGAGGAGTTCCTGCGAGGTCGTCATCGCTGCGAGCCGGGCGCTGAACGAGGCCATGAAGGCGTCGAGATCGGCCGAGTAGCGCGCGGTCTGTCGGGCGATCGCCAGGATCCGCGTGATCGAGTTCTTGATGCGATGGTTCATCTCGCGCAGCAGGAGATCCTTCTGATCGAGGCTGCGCGCGTTGGAATCAGCGAGGGCGGCGACGGCTTCGGCGCGCCGTGTCTGCGACAGGACGAGCAGTGCCATCAGCACCGACAATGCCACGCCGACAAGCGCGAGCAGCAGGGCCGGCAGGTCCGAGGCCGTGCGGGGAAACGCCGTGCCGGGCGCAAGTTCGATGACCCAGCGGCGGCCGGCAAAATCGACCTCGCGGACCGTGGCGAAATCGGTCGCGAGGCTGGAGCTGCGCGCCTGACCATAGGCGACGAGCAGCCGATCCGGCGCGACCTCGGTGTCGTAGACCTTGGCATGGACCGGCAGGTCGCGACCGGCGGCCAGAGCGGCCGAGACCAGATCGCCCGCCCGGAACGGCGCATAGACGAAGCCGCCGGTGCGGCGGATGGCGTCGCCTTCGTCGGTGCCGTCCTCAGCCTCGCGCAGCGGCAGGTAGACGAGGAAGCCCGTCTGCCGGTTCTCGTCGATCTCCTGGACCAGCTGCACGGGCGCGGTGGCGGACGGCCGGGACGTGCGGGCGGCGCGGCGCATCGCGTCCCGGCGCGTTGCGTCGGAGAACATGTCGAAGCCGATCGCCGCGAAGTTGCGGCGGTCCTGTGGCTCCAGCAGCAGGATCGGCGTGCGGACCGTCTGGTCGGTCTCCGTCGGCCAGACGCCGCGGTCGAGGCCATAGCTCGCCGCGATGGTGCTGGCAGTCTCGCCGGTCTGGGCGACTGCGATGGCGTCGGCAAAGCCGATGCCCTGGATGCCGTCGTAGCGGCCGTCGAGATCGAGTTCTCCGATGAAGGCGGCGAAGCTGTCGCGGTCCCGCCCGGCATTGGCGACGCCCATATAGGCGCGGGTGGATTCCAGGAGCGAGACGTGCAGGTCGAGGCGGCTCTCGATACGGCCGACCGCATCGTCGGCGAAGCTCTCGAAGCGCAGCCGGTCGCTCTCCGTGCTCGACCGCCAGACGAGGGCCGCAAGCGCGAGCGCGAAAGCGCAGGAGACGACCAGAATGGCCGCCGGAACGAGATGCTTGCGCAAGAGGCGAGACCCGGATCGGAGCAGATCGGCTTCCCTATAGTGCAGCTCTCGCGGCGGGAAGTGTGATCCGGCCCCTTTTCGGCCGAAAAACGTTCTTCTTAAGGCTGAAAGCGGCGGTTGCCGGTTAGGCGCGGCTTTTCCCATGCCGGCCCGGCACACGGGGAGGCGATATCGCCGGTTGCGGAGGCATGGCCGACGCCTTGGCATGGGGCTGCCAACCGGTCAGAAGGAAGCCGGGCGGGGGGACGGGAACCGAACGGATCCCGCGTCCATGATCATAGCAAGAGGGAGGAGCCGCAATGCTCTACGACGTTCGCACCTACAGCTGCCGGCCGGGCACCATCAAGAAGCATCTGGCGCTTTACGAGGCGCATGGCTACGGGCCGCAGAGCCGGCATCTGGGCGAGCCGCTGGCCTACATGGTCACCGAGACCGGCCCGGTGAACTCCTACACCCATATCTGGTGCTACGACGACGCGGCCGACCGCGAGGCCCGGCGCGCCGCGCTGCAGGCCGATCCGGACTGGCAGTCCTATCTCGGCAAGAGCGCCGAGGCCGGCTATCTGGTGAGCCAGGAGAACAAGCTGATGACGCCGGTGGCCTTCGCGCCCGCCAAGCGCTGAGCCTGTCCCGTTGCCGGCCCTTACGCCGTGAGGAAGAGGGCCAGCAGCGGGATCGTCACAAGCGACAGGATGGTCGAGGCCAGCATCATGGTCGAGGTCCGGTCGATCGCCGTCCGGTAGGCGGCGGCCATCATCACGGCGTTGATGCCCGGCGGCAGGCCGGCGGCGACGACCAGCGGCGCCAGCACCTCGCGCGTCATGCCGAGGGCGGACCCGACGCCGAAGACGACCAGCGGCAGGAGAACCATCTTGCCGGCCACCCCGACGGCGCTCGTCGCGACATTGCCGCGGATCTCCTGACCGTGGAGACCGGCGCCGATGATGATCAGCGCGATCGCCGGCATCGCCGCCTTGAGCATTCCCGTGAAAGCCTGCAGCCAGCCGGGAACCGGCAGGCCCGTGCCGCTGACCACGAGCCCGACGACGATCGACAGGAGGATCGGGTTGGCGAGCTGGTTGCCGAGGGCGCCGAGAAGCGAGCGCCGCGGTCCGTCGGCGCGTCTGGTGCCTTCCATCAGCATCACTGTCGGGGTGATCAGAGCCGCCGCATGGATGGTGATCAGCGCGGTCAGGACGACCAGCCCGCGGTCGCCGAACAGGATGCCGATCACCGGAATGCCGACGATGGCCAGGTTCGAATAGACTGCGCCGAAAGCCAGGACGATGCGTTCGGCGCGCCCGGTTTCGGGCCGCAGCATCAGCACCGCGTAGATGACCAGGGCGGTGACGGCGATGCTGCCGAAATAGACGCCCCAGACTTCCAGGTTCAGCACCTCGCCGACATGGATGGAGGACACCGTCAGGAACATCGTTCCCGGGATCAGCACCCAGAAGGCGAGCTTGGTCAGCCCGTCGAGACCGCCTGGCGTCAGGATGCCCCGGCGCACGAGCAGGTAGCCGACGGCAATCAGAAGGAAGATCGGGGCGAGCCGGTCGACGAGCGACAGGAGCATCGGGTCACCGTGTCTGGCCGGGTATCCGGACCGCGGGGCGAACGACCGACGCCGCAGACCCGTGGTCCGCGGCGTTGGTGGTTGCGATGATCAAAATGGCGAGGTGGGTCAGGAGGCCGTTGCCGGCGTTCGGGGTGGTTTGATCACCATGAAATAGAAGAACAGCGCCGTCAGCACCAGAAAGAACAGGCTGTCCGGACTGGTGAGGAATGTCGTCGGATCGCCCTTGGCCAGTTGCAGCGAGCGCCGCAGATATTGCTCGAGATCCGGCCCGAGGATGAAGCCCAGCAGCAGGGTGACGGTCGGATAGCCCGCCGTGCGCAGGAAAAAGGCGATGATGCCGAACACCAGCGCCAGCAGCATCTGGAAGCTGGAAAAAGTGGCGACATAGCTGCCGACCAGCGCGACCACGGCGATCGAGGAATAGAGCAGCGCTTTGCGGATCGAGACGATGCGAACGAAATACGGCCCGAGCAGATAGAGCGTCACCGGGATCAGGATCAGCGCGCTCATCAGAAGCGACGCGAACATCGGGGCGATCATGTCGATCTGGTTGTCGAGCAGGCGGGGCCCAGGCTGCAGGCCGTTGATGATCAGGACGCCGAGCACGATGGCGGTGGTCGGGTCGCCGGGAATGCCGAACATCAGCATCGGCACGAAGGCGCCGCCGCACATGGAATTGTTGGCGGTCTCGGCCGCGGCGATGCCTTCGCGGCTGCCTTTGCCGTAGAGCTCGGGCCGCTTCGACCGGCGCATGGCGTCGGCATAGGAGACGAAGGCGGCCATCGAGCCGCCGGCGCCGGGCAGGACGCCGATGAAGAAGCCGATGATGGCGCTCTTCAGATAGGTCCAGACGCCGATCTCGCGGATCTCGGCCAGTAGCGGGACGAAATCCCGGCGTTTGATCGTGAGCCTGGCGACATGCTCCTTGTCCACGGTGCGGGCATGCATGACGTCGCGCGCCTGGATCAGCAGCTCGCTGATGGCGAAGGTGCCGATGACGACGGACATCAGCCCGATTCCCTCGACCAGCGTCGAGGTGCCGAAGGTGAAGCGCGCCACCGGCTGCATGACGTCGATGCCGATGGTGGCGATCATCACGCCGAGGGCGGTGGTGACGACACTCTTGGCGATGGCGCCGCGCTGGGAGATGCCGATGACGACCAGCGCGAAGAGGATCAGCGAGAACTTGCCGGGCGTCTGGATCAGCAGGGCGAGGCTTGCGGCGACCGGCGTGAACAGGATCAGGAAGATCGCGCCGATGGTGCCGCCGACCATCGAGCCGAGGGCGGCGTGACCGAGCGCGTTGGCGCCGTGCCCCTGCTGCATCAGCGGATAGCCCTCGACGCCGGTCATCATGGAGGAGGGCGCGCCGGGTATGTTGATGGTCGTGGCGGTGATGCTGCCGGCATACATGCCGGACATGAAGATGCTGGCGCACATGACCAGCGCCGCGGTCACGTCGAGGCTGTAGGTGATCGGCAGGAGGAGGGCGATCGCCAGGACGGCAGTCAGCCCGGGAACGGCGCCGAAGAAGGTGCCGATCAGGAAGCCGACGATCATGTAGAACAGGACGGTCGGGTCGGTCAGCGCGGCGAAGCCGCCGAGAATGTGGAGCGCGAATTCCATTACAGCCACTCCGTCAGGGTCGGCAGCCGGACATGGAAGAAGACCTGGAACAGCAGGTAGAAGACGGCGGTGATGACGACCGCGTAGATCAGCCGCCAGAGGACGTTGGCGTCCATGCGGAAGACTTGGAGCAGCGCGAAGACGTAGAGCAGCGTCGAGAGCGCGTAGCCGAGGGGTTCGAATACCGCGATGTAGATCGCCGTCGCCGCGACCACCAGAATGGCCGGCCGCAGGTTCAGCGGCTCGCGCGGCGCCTCGTCGACGACCGGCGCGGCGCGAACGATGTTCAGCGCGACGGCGGCGAGGCCGAGATACATGACGACGCTGATGACGATCGGCAGGAAGGACGGGCCGACGAGGCCCTCGTCATATTGCGGCCGGATGCCCAGCGCCGCGACGAGATAGATCGTCGTGACGACGAAGAGCACGGCCGGCAGGATCAACTGGCGGGTGACGGTGGGCTTTTGCAGCATCGGATGTCCATGCGACAGGGCGGTGCAGCGGCGAGGCCAAGGCTTCGCCGCCGCACGGGGATTACTGGGCGATGACGCCGTCAGCCTTCAGCTTGTCGAACTGGGCGAAGACGGCTTCCTGCTGCTCTGCGACCCAGTCAGTAACCTCCTGCGGGCCGAGCCAGCCGGGCGTCACGCCGACCTTGGAGACCCATTCCTGGAACTCCTCACCTTCCAGCGCCTGCTGGTAGGCTTCGGCCAGCCTGGCGACCACGTCATCCGGAGTCCTGGCCGGTGCGGCGACGATGATGAAGCTGCCTGACCGCAGGTCGAGACCGGCGGACTTTGCATCGGGAACGTCGCTGTAGGTCGGGTTCGGCGCGTCGGAGAACTCGACCAGCCCGCGTGCGTCGCCTTCGTCGAGGAGGTTGGCGAAATCGCCGAGGCTGGTGACGGCGATCACGACCTCGCCCGACAGCATGGCCTCCTTCTGGGGACCGGCGCCGCCTGGATAGGGGATGAGGTCGAGATCGATGCCGGCCAGCTTCTCCAGTTCGAGCATCGCCAGATGGGTGCGCGAACCGGTGTTCTGGATCGCCACCTTGACGTCGCCCGGCGCTTCCTTGGCGGCGGCGATCAGGTCGTCGATGGTCTGGTAGGGCGCGTCGTCGGCGACGATGATCGCGTCCGACTCGTTGGTCAGGCGGCCGATCATCTGCAGCTTGTCGAGCTCGTAGCCCGGCAGCAGTTGCTGGTAGGGCACGGTGATGACGCTGTCATAGGTCAGGACGCCAATCGTGTAGCCGTCCGGGCGTGCCGCCATGACGTTCATGATGCCGTTGGCGCTCATGCCGCCCTCGACATTCTCCACATAGACGGTCTGGCCGAGCTCCTTCTCGGCGATCGCGCTGACCTTGCGCGCGATACCGTCAGTGCCGCCGCCGGCGCCCCAGGGCACGACGAGGCGGATGTCCTTGGTGGGGTAGTCCTGCGCCGCGGCCGGCGCGGCGATGGCCACGATGGCTGCGGTCGCCGCCGTGGCGGCAAGGGTTCTGAGATGATGCATGCGTCTGTCCTCCCATGTTGAAACTGAAGGGGTCGCCCCCGCTTCCTCGATCCGGCGCCGTGCGCCGCCGGACCGTCTTCACGATTCCCGTGTCCGCTCCCGCAGACCGGTGCCCGGCCGTCAGGCGGCCTCGGCCAGCCGTGCCTCGACCCGTGCCACCAGCGCGTCGATCTCGCGATGGTCCTCGGCGGTCAAAGCGGGGCCGGGCTGGCGCATGGTGGCGTGACGGATGGCGCCGCGCCGCCGCATGACCTCCTTGCGGGCCGCCACGCCCCAGAAGCCCATCGCCTCGTAGCGCAGCAGCGGCAGGTAGCGTTCGAAGAGATCGTTCGCCGCATCCGTGTCGCCCTGGGTGTGCAGGCGGTAAACGCCCGACAGCATCTCCGGATAGGAGAAGCCGGCCATCGGCCCGTCGACGCCGCGCGCCAGTTCCAGCGGCAGATACATGGCGTTGTTGCCGGTCAGGATAGCGACGCGGCGACCGCCGCCCTGGCGCAGGCGGGTGATCTTGTTGAGGCTCGGCAGGTCTTCCTGCTTGATCGCCTGGATCTGCGGATGACGCTCGACCAGCGACAGGATCGCCGGCACCGACATGCCGACATTCGTCGCGCCGGGGAAATCCTGCAGCACCACCGGCACGTCGCCGATGGCGGTGAAGACGTGATCGAAATAGCGGGCGAGCTCGTCGTCGGTGCGGATGCCGCTCGCCGGCGCGATCATCACGCCCGCGGCGCCCGCGTCCATGACCTTCGCGGTGAGCTGGGAAAGCTGGGCGAGGTTGGGGCTGCTCACCCCGACGATGACCGGCCGGCCGGCGGCGCGGGCGATGTAGCGATTGGCGACGGCCAGCGATTCCGCCTCCGTCAGCTTGCCGGCCTCGCCGCTGACGCCCAGCACGGTGAAGCCGTCCGCGCCATGGCGGCAGTAGAAGTCGACCAGCGTGTCGACGCTCGCAAGGTCGATCCCGGCGTCCGCGTCGAACGGCGTCTGGGCGACGATGTAGACGCCCTTCATGGCTGCGAGCATTGTGTCTCCCGGCGTGCCTTGAATTCGCATGGCAGATGCGGCGGCCCGTCTCCCTGCCGCTCATCATATGATCTCTTGCCGATGCCATATGATCACTGCATAAAGACACTGATGGTTCGGCCTGTCAATCGGCCGGAACGGTCACCGGCGAACGACGCTCCGGCGCTGCCGCCGGTGCAGCACAGCGGGGACCCATGGCCGACGCGATCGAAATCGTCTTTCACGGGCGCAATGCCGCCTCTTTCGTCGAGGGCTTCGATGCCCTGCTCGAAGTCGCGGCGAGGATCCGGCTCGTGCCGGACGAGCCGGCGACCGAGGCCGATGCCGAGGCGTTGCGCCGGGCCGACGTGATCATCGGCAATCGCTTCCAGGCTTCGCAGCCAAGGCCGGAGCGGCTGCGGCTCTATCACGTCTCGGCCACGGGAACCGACGGCATCGCCCTCGACGCCCTGCCGCCCGGCGCAACCGTCTGCAATTGCTACGGGCACGAGCCGGCCATGGCCGAATATGTCATGGCGGCGCTCCTGTCCCATCAGGTGAGGCTGTTCGATGCCGACCGGCGCCTGCGCAAGGGCGAATGGCCCTACCGCGCCGGTGCGGCGGCCAATATTCATGGCGAGATCGGCGGCAAGGCGCTGGGCCTGCTCGGCTTCGGCCATATCGGCCGGGCGGTCGCTGCCCACGCGAAGGCCTTCGGCATGGCCGTCCATGTCGCCAATCGGAGTCCGGTGCCCATGGCCGGCGACGTCGACACCAGCCACGGCCTCGACGATCTGTCGGCGTTCTATGCCGCGGCGGACTTCGTCGTCGTATCGCTGCCGCTGCTGCCGGAAACGCGGGGTCTCGTCGATGCGGCCGCCTTCGACCAGATGCGGCCGGATGCGGTGCTGGTGAATGTCGGCCGCGGCCCGGTGGTGGACGAGGCGGCGTTGTACGAGGCGCTGGCCCATCGCCGCATCGGCGGAGCCGTCATCGACACCTGGTACCGTTATCCGGAGGCCCAAGGCGATGTGACGGCGCCCTCGCGCTTCGATTTCGCGGCGCTCCACAATGTGGTGATGACCCCGCACATGTCCGCCTGGACGGACGGCACGATACGACGGCGCCAGGCCACCATGGCCGACAACATCAACCGCCATTTCACCGGCCGGGCCTGCAACAACGTCGTGCGGCCCGCCGACTGACCCCTCGCGCAGCCCGCCGGAACGGCGGCGTGCGACGAAAGCCGTGATCGTGGTCATCGACGCGGTGTGTCATCATATGTTGAGGTGGCCACGGCGCGCGAACTGCATGGCACGATGCAGAGCCGCAGATGGCGACCCGATGCGGATCGCAGGGAGGAAGCAGGCAGGGTGGTGACAGGACAAGCCAAGGACAGCCGGCCGCTGACGGTGCGCGTCACGGAGGAATTGCGCGAACGGATCGAAGCCGGGGACTACGCACCAGGCGACAAGCTGCCGACCGAGCCGGTGCTGGTCGAGCGTTTCGGCTACAGCCGGACGGTGATCCGCGAGGCGATCGCGGCCCTGCGCGCCGACGGTCTGGTGGAATCGCGGCAGGGCGTCGGCGTCTTCGTGCTGGGTCCGCGCCAGCGCGAGCAGCTGCCGACGCTGTTTGCAGATGCGACCGACAAGATCTCCGACATTATCGAAGAGCTTGAGCTGCGGCTGGGCATCGAGGTCGAGGCGGCGGGGCTTGCGGCGTTGCGCAGTTCGCCGGCCCAGGAGGCGGAGATCCAGGCACAGCTCGAAAGCTTTGAGCGGCTGGTGGCCGAGGGACGCCCGACCGACAACGCCGATTTCGCCTTCCACATGACGATCGCCACGGCGACCAACAACCAGCGTTTCAAGGCGTTTCTGGAGCATGTCGGCCGGCGGATCATCCCGCGGGTCAAGTTTCGCAAGGCGATGGGCGGCATCGATCCGCTGCCGAACCGGGACGAACAGCTCCTGGCCGAGCACACGCAGGTGGCCGAGGCGATCTGGGCGCGCGATCCCGAAGCTGCCCGCGACGCCATGCGGCGCCATCTGCAGGGCGGCATCAAGCGCTACCGCGCCATCACCCGCGCCACCCGGCCGACGCCCGCCAGCGATTGACAGCAGGGCTCAAGTCATCATACGTCATTCGCGAGACGTCGTATGATTGGAGAGCCCATGTCGCCCAGTGAACTCAAGCGCCGGCTGGCTTCCGGCCTGCTGTCCTTCCCGGTCACGCATTTCCACGAGGACCTGTCGCTCGATCTGGACAGCTACCGCAGCCACGTCGAATGGCTGGCCGGCTTCGATGCCGCAGCGCTGTTCGCGGCCGGCGGCACGGGTGAGTTCTTCTCCCTGTCGCCGGAAGAGGTCGGCACAGTGACGGCCGCGGCCAAGGAGGTGGCCGGCGACGTGCCGATCATCGCCGGTTGCGGCTATGGCGGCGAACTGGCCCGCGACATCGCGCGGCGCGCCGAGGCGGCCGGGGCCGACGGCCTGCTGCTCCTGCCGCATTACCTGATCGGTGCATCCCAGGAAGGCCTTTACCGGCACATCAAGTCGGTCTGCGACGCGACCGGGCTCGGCGTCATCGTCTACAACCGCGCCAATTCCATCGTCACCGCCGACACGCTGGCGCGGCTGGCGGATGCCTGCCCGAACCTCGTCGGCTTCAAGGACGGCACCGGCCAGATCGGCGTCGTGCGCCAGATCACCGCCAAGCTTGGCGACCGCTTCTGCTATATCGGCGGCATGCCGACGCATGAATTGTTCGCGGAGGCCTACAACGCGATCGGCGTGACCACCTATTCCTCGGCGGTGTTCAATTTCGTGCCGGAACTGGCGCAGCGCTTCTACCGCGCGATGCGGGCCGACGACGCGGCGACCATGGCGACGATCCTCGACGCGTTCTTCTTCCCGTTCGCCAAGATCCGTGACCGCGAGGTCGGCTATCCGGTGTCGATCATCAAGGCGGGTGTCGAACTGATCGGCCGTGGTTCCGGTCCGGTCCGGCCGCCGCTCACCGATCTGACGGCCGAGGAGAAGACCATGCTGAAGGCGCTGATCTAGCGCGCCTTCAGGGCGCTATCGGTCCAGACCTGCCGGACGGCTCCGCGATCGCGGGGCCGTTCTGCGTCGCGGCGGTCAGTCGTGTGGGTTCGGCAGGCCGGCCTCGAAGCGGATCGGCGTGCCGTGGGGCGTGGCCTCGGCGGCGCGGTGCCAGACGGCCTGCGCCGCGTCGACGGCATCGGCGCTTACCAGCGCCCGTGCCGTGAGGATTTCTTCGAGCGCGACGAGCCATGCGGTGAAATAGGCATCCGCTGTTGCTTCGGGCGAGGGGCCGGCGGCGGGCAGGCTGGCGCAGGCGCGGCCGAGCGCGGCAGCCCAGTCGGTCCAGGCAAGGATGCCGCGCTCGTTCAGCGCGACGGTCATGGCGAAGGCCTTGGCCTGCCAGGGCGCGAAGAAGACGGGTTCACCCGCCGCATCGCGTGGCAGGCCGGGCGATGCGGCGATGCCGGTCTCAGGCGTGCGCAAGATAGGGCTCCCAGGCATCGATGGAGACGGTGTCGTTGGGCGAAGCGTCGCCGCCCCACAGCGTGAATGCGTCGAAGACCACCGTGTAGAGCCAGTGCGCGACATGGTCGTCGCCCTTGGCGCTGGCATCCGCGAAGACATGGAAACCCTGAACGGTTTCGATGGTGCCGGTCTTCTCGCGGGCATAGGCGGGCAGGCGGATGTGATGGCGCGGCTGCAGGTTCAGCGTGCGGACCCTGTCGCCCGGCGCGAAAACGGGCGTGCTGCCTTCGGGATCGCGGTTGGCCGGACTGCCCTTGGCAAGGGCCGGCGCGACGGCATCGGCCTTCAGGATGCGGTTCGGCGGCACGGTCAGGTCGAGGGGCCGCCCGGCGCGCAATTCGCGATGGCTGATGAGGCCGTGGCGCAGGAGCAGCGTCTCAAGGCCCTTGGTCCAGATCTCGTAATAGGACGAACCGTAATAGTCGGCCGGGTGGCGATCCTCACGGGCGGCGCGGCTTTCGTCGATCGACCAATGGCCCATCGCACCGGCGGCGAGCGTCAGGGCGAGGGCGCGGCGCTCCCAGGGCGCATGGAACAGCGGCTCGTCTGCCTTCGGCGCGATCGGCCCGAAGCCGTGCCGACCGCCGAGATCGTGGGGGCCGTTCATGCCGCCGTCTCCGGCGCGGCATGCGGGCTCAGGTCACGCTCGGTACCGATCATGGAATTGCGGGTGACGAGCGCCGCCAGCGCCGCCTCGGACAGTCCCTCGGTACCCGCCGGGCGCTCGGGCACGACGAGGTAGCGCAGCTCGGCGGTGGAGTCCCAGACTCGCACCGAGACGCCGTCCGGCAGCGCGACGCCGAATTCGCGCAGGACGCCGCGCGGATCGGAGACGGCGCGCGAGCGATAGGGCGGCGACTTGTACCAGACCGGCGGCAGGCCGAGCACTGACCACGGATAGCAGGAGCACAGGGTGCAGACGACGAGGTTGTGGCGCTCCGGGGTGTTGAACACCGCCTGCATGTGCTCGCCCTGGCGGCCGGTGAAGCCAAGCGAGGCAATGGCGGCGGTTGCGTCGCGCGCCAGCCAGTCGGCGTAGTCCGGGTCGCTCCAGGCCTTGGCGACGACGCTGGCGCCGTTGCGCGGCCCGACCTTGGTCTCGTAGGTGTCGATGATGGCGTCGAGGGCGTCCGGGTCGACCATGCCCTTTTCGGTGAGGATCGTCTCCAGCGCCATGACCCGCGCGGTCATCGGGTCGAGATGGTTGTCGTGATCACGGTCGTGGTGATGGCCGTGGTGATCACCGTCCCTGCCGTGCGATCCCGTCATGGTTCCTCCCGGATCTGTCTTCGCCGGCCTCGCCGCGCATCGACCGGCTCCGTGGCGTCGCGCCGGCGTCCGCGCGCCCGGTTGCGATGATAAGCCCGGCAGGGGGAATTACCAGCCGTTCCAGGACCCGTGCGGGAGTGTGCGACCCATAGCGGACGGCGGCCCGCATTCCCCCGTTGACCCGGACGGGTGTTGAGGCGCACCACAGGCAGATGGAGCGACGTGGCGGCGCAGGCACGGCCCGCCGCTCAAGCCCGATATCCGGAGTTCTGCACCCATGACCGTCCAGCCGAATTCGATCGAGGGACGCGATATCGCGTTCCATCTCCACAGCTACACCAATGCCCGCAAGCACGAGGCCAACGGGCCGATCGTCATGGAATCGGGCGAGGGGGTGCATGTCACCGACACCGACGGCAATCGCTATATCGAGGCGATGTCGGGGCTGTGGTCGGTGGCTGTCGGCTTTGGCGAGAAGCGGCTGGTGGATGCCGCCGCGCGGCAGATGCAGAAGCTGAACTATTACCACACCTTCACGCACAAATCGCACGGCCCGGCGATCGAGCTGGCCGAGAAGCTGGTGGGCATGGCGCCGGTGCCGATGTCGAAGGCATATTTCACCAATTCCGGCTCCGAAGCCAACGACACGATGATGAAGCTGGTGCGCTACCGCTCCAACGCGCTCGGCCAGCCGCAGAAGAAGAAGATCATCAGCCGGATCCGCGGCTATCACGGCGTGACGCTGGCCTCGGCGAGCCTGACCGGCCTGCCCAACAATCACCGTGCCTTCGACCTGCCGATGCCGGGCATCCTGCACACGACCTGCCCGCATTACTGGCGCGAAGGCCGCGACGGCGAGAGCGAGGAGGCCTTCGCGACGCGCTGCGCCGAGGATCTGGACGCGATGATCGAGGCCGAGGGGCCGGACACGGTCGCCGCCTTCATCGCCGAGCCGGTGATGGGGGCGGGCGGCGTCGTGGTGCCGCCGGCGACCTACTGGGAAAAGATCCAGGCGGTGCTCAAGCGCTACGACATCCTGCTCGTCGCCGACGAGGTGATCTGCGGTTTCGGGCGCACCGGCCAGATGTTCGGCAGCCAGACCTACGGCATCGAGCCCGACATCATGACGCTCTCCAAGGCGCTGTCCTCGTCCTATCTGCCGATCTCGGCGTTGCTGATCAACGAGCGGGTCTACGCGCCGGTGGCGGACCAATCTTCGGAGATCGGCACCTTCGGCCATGGCTACACGGCGTCCGGGCATCCGGTGGCGGCGGCCGTGGCGCTGGAAAACCTGAAGATCATCGAGGAACGCGATCTCGTCGCCAATGCGCGCGAGATGGGCGAGGTCATGCAGGCCGGTCTGCGCAGGCTCGCCGATCATCCGCTCGTCGGCGAAGTGCGCGGCGTCGGACTGATTGCCGCGATCGAACTGGTCACCGACAAGGCCGCCAAGCTCTCCGCCCAGCCGCCGGGAGACCTTGCCGCGCGCGGCTTCGCGATCATGCAGAAGAACGGCGTGATCTCCCGCGCCATGGGCGACGCGCTGGCCTTCTGCCCGCCGCTGATCGTCGAGAAGCAGCACATCGACACGATCGTCGAGACCACCGCCCGCAGCCTCGACGAATTGCAGGCGAGCCTCTGAGAGCACGCCCTCGCGCGCATGTGACAGGCGGCCCCGCATCCGATCCGGCGCGGGGCCGCCTGCGTATGGGCTTGTGTCAGGCGGCGTCGGCGAGGGGCTGCGAACGGCGCAACAGGTCGGCCAGCGCCTCGAAGTCGCGGCGGCGGGCGGTCGACGGGCGGAAGGCGAGGGCGATGGTGCGGTAGGGCGTCGGCGCCTCGAAGGGCAGGATGGCGATGCCGCCGCTGCGGGTCTCGTCCGGAATCGCCATCTCTGGAATCAGCGTGGCTCCGAGCCCGCCCGAGACCATCCGCAGGATCGTCGTCAGGCTGGTGGCGCCGAGCCCGGCCATCTCGCCGGCATCGGCAATGCGGCAGATGTCCAGCGCCTGCGCCCGCAGGCAGTGGCCTTCCTCCAGAAGAATCAGCCGCTCGTTGCGCAGCGCCGACAGCGGCACGGGCTGCGGCAGGCGCGAGGCCTCGGCGGCCGGCAGCGCCAGGTAGAAGCGGTCCTCGAACAGCGCGATCGATTCGAGCAACGGGTCGTCCAGCGGCAGCGCGACGACAGCGCAGTCGATCTCGCCGACCGCCAGATCTGCGACCAGCCGGTCGGTGACGCTCTCGCGAATCTCGCATTCGAGGCTCGGATACTCGCTCGCCAGGGCCTGCAGGAAGGTCGGCAGCACGTAAGGGGCGACCGATGCGATCATGCCGAGGCGCAGCCGGCGCGACAGCAGCGTCTCACCACTGGTGGCAAGGCTTTCCAGCTCCTGCATCTCGGCCAGGATGCGCCGTACCCGGGCGCCAATGAGCGCGCCGTCGCTGGTCAGGGTGACGCCGGAGGACGCGCGCTGGAACAGCGGGCCACCGAAGAACTCCTCCATCTGGGCGATCTGCGCCGAGAGGGCTGGTTGGCTGATGTTGAGGCGCCTGGCGGCCTGCCCGAAATGCAGGGTTTCGCTGAGCGTGTTGAAATAGCGGAGCTGTCGGATCGTGATCATGCGCGATAGGATAAGCTGATCGAGACCGCTTGGAAATACGATTGGAGATTATCGATCGCATCCCTATTATCGCTCTGGAAGAATTCCAAACATGGCGAAGGGAGGCCTCACATGGCTGATCGCGAGAGATTGACGACAACGGCTGGCGCGCCGGTGTCCAGCAACCAGAACTCCAAGACGGTCGGACCGAGGGGTCCTGTGCTGCTCGAGGATTTCCAGCTGATCGAGAAGCTGGCGCATCAGAACCGCGAGCGCATTCCCGAGCGCGTGGTCCACGCCAAGGGCTGGGGTGCCTTCGGCACGCTGAACGTCACCGAGGACGTTACCAAATACAGCTGCGCCAAGGTATTCCGTCCGGGTGCGAAGACCGACATGCTGGCCCGCTTCTCGACCGTCGCCGGCGAGCAGGGCGCCGCCGATGCCGAGCGCGACGTGCGCGGCTTCGCGCTGAAGTTCTACACCGAAGAAGGCAACTGGGACCTCGTCGGCAACAACACCCCGGTGTTCTTCGTCGGCGACCCGTACAAGTTCCCGGACTTCATCCACACGCAGAAGCGCCACCCGCGCACCAATCTGCGTTCGGCGACCGCCATGTGGGACTTCTGGTCGCTCTGCCCGGAATCGCTGCATCAGGTGACGATCCTGATGTCCGACCGCGGCATCCCGACCGACCCGAGCCGCATGAACGGCTACGGCAGCCACACCTTCTCGATCTGGAACGACCAGGGCGAGCGCTTCTGGGTGAAGTTCCACTTCAAGACCCAGCAGGGCCATGCGCACTTCGTCAACGAAGAGGCCGAGAAGGTCATCGCCAAGTCGCGCGAGAGCTACCAGGAAGCCCTCTACGGCATGATCGAGGACGGCCGCTTCCCGAAGTGGACCATGTACATCCAGGTCATGCCCGAGGGTGAAGAGGTCCAGTTCGAGGAGAAGACCGGCTGGAGCGCGTTCGACCTGACCAAGGTCTGGCCGCATGGCATGTACCCGCTGATCAAGGTCGGCGAGATGGAGCTGAACCGCAATCCGGAGAACTATTTCTCCGATATCGAGCAGTCGGCCTTCAACCCGTCCAACGTCGTCCCGGGCATCGGCTTCTCGCCGGACAAGATGCTGCAGGGCCGTCTGTTCTCCTATCCGGACGCGCATCGCTACCGGATCGGCACGCATTACGACGCGCTGCCGGTGAACAAGCCGAAGAGCCCGGTGCATCACTACCACCGCGACGGCGAGATGCCGTTCGGCCTGCGCACCAACCCGGACGCCTATTACGAGCCGAACAGCTTCGGCGGTCCGGTCGAGGATCCGAGCGTCGAGGAGCCGCCGCACCGCTATGCGGGCCAGGTGGGTCGCTACGATTTCCGTGGCGAGACCGACCATTACAGCCAGCCGCGGGCGCTGTTCGAAATGTTCGACGCCGGCCAGCGTGAGCGGCTGTGCGCCAACATCGCCGGTGCGATGCAGGGTGTGCCGCAGTTCATCGTCGACCGCCAGCTGGCGCATTTCGACAAGGTGCATGCCGATTACGGCGCAGGCGTCCGCAAGGCGATCGAAGTGCAGACGCGCGATGATGCCGAGGCGAGCCTCAGCACCAGCCACAGCGCTGCTGCGGAGTAACCGGACGCGATCGTTCGTGACATGAAACTCCGGCGCCGTGTGCGCCGGAGCGAGAGGGCCGGGAGCGATCCCGGCCCTTTTTGCTTGCGGGGTTGCCGTCGCGTGGTGCAGGACTGCGCTCAATCCGCGAGGCACTGCGACCGAAGACGACCCGTCGAACCGACGGGTCGTCGGCCGGCCATTCGGCCTTCGCACGGAACGCCCGGCATCGTCCGGCAAGACACAGCAAGGATATCACCATGCGCCTGGGCGGCAGGATGGCAGCGGCCATCGAGATTCTGACCGATATCGAGGCACGGCGCCGGCCGGTGGCCGATGCGTTGAAGGACTGGGGGCTTTCGCATCGCTTCGCAGGTTCCGGCGATCGCGCCGCCATCGGCAACATCGTCTACGACGTGCTGCGTCGCAGGCGCTCGCTGGCCTGGCGCATGGAAGACGAGACGCCGACGGCCATGGTCTTCGCCGCCGTGCTCGACAGCAAGGGCATGGGCATCAAGGACATGGCCATCGCGCTGGATGGCGACCGCTTCGCGCCCCAGATGCCGTCGACCGACGATTTCGCGGCCTTCCGCACACGCGAGCTGAGCGCGGCGCCCGGCGCCGTGCAGGCCGACGTGCCGGACTGGCTGGCCGACCGGCTGGAGGCGGCCTTCGGCGAGGCGTGGATCGCGGAGGCCGCGGCCCTGTCCGACCGCCCGCCGCTCGACATGCGCGTCAACACGCTGCGCGCCGATCGCGACAAGGTCGCCAAGGCGCTGACGCCGTTTGCGGCGACAGCTACGGCACTGGCGCCGCAGGGTCTGCGCATTCCGCCGATCGCAGGCGACGGACGCCATCCCAACGTGCAGGTGGAGGCCGGCTTCCAGAAGGGCTGGTTCGAGATCCAGGACGAGGGCTCGCAGATCGTCGCGCTTCTGGCGGGTGCCGCGCCGGGCATGCAGGTGCTGGACTTCTGCGCCGGGGCCGGCGGCAAGACGCTGGCGCTGGCCGCGTCCATGGAGAATACTGGCCAGATCCACGCCTATGACAGCGATCGCCAGAGGTTGGCGCCGATCCACGACCGGCTGAAGCGGGCCGAGGTCCGCAATGTCCAGGTCCATGCGCCGCGCGACGACATTGGCGAACTGGAAGGCCGCATGGATCTGGTGCTGGTCGATGCGCCCTGCACAGGCACCGGCACGTGGCGTCGTCGCCCGGACGCCAAATGGCGGCTGGCCGAACGCCAGCTCGACAAGCGGCTGGAAGAGCAGGACGCCGTGCTCGACGCGGCGGCGCGCTTCGTCAAGCCCGGCGGCCGGCTCGTCTACATCACCTGTTCGCTGCTGCCCGAGGAGAACGGCGCCCGCGTCGCGGCCTTCCTGGAACGTGATGCGGGCGCAGAGTTCAAGGTCGCCGATGCTGCGGGACGCTGGGCCGAGGCCCTGCCTGAGGCGCCGAAGGCTTATCACGCCAGCGCGCTCGGCGACGGCACGACGCTGACGCTGACGCCGCGTACCACCGGCACCGACGGCTTCTTCTTCGCGGTCCTGGAGCGTCGCTGATGCGGGGCTATGTGGCTCTGGCGCTGTTCCTCGCCCTGACCGTGGGTGGCGGCGCGCTGGTGGGTGCGGCGACGGCGCCCGGTGAATGGTACCAAGCGTTGCAGAAGCCCTGGTTCAATCCGCCGGGCTGGGTCTTCGGACCGGCCTGGGGCATGCTCTACGTCCTGATCGGCATCGCCGGCTGGCGCGTCTGGCACCGGGGCGAACTGCAGGCCGCGCGCGTCTGGTGGGTGCAACTCGGCCTTAACTTCATCTGGCCGTTCCTGTTCTTCGCCGCACAGATGCCGGGCCTTGCGCTGGTCGAGATCGTCGCGCTGTTCGCCGCGATCTGCGGCTTCGTCGCCTATACCTGGCGCGAGGATCGTGTCTCGGCACTGCTGTTCCTGCCTTATGGCGCCTGGGTGGCCTATGCGACGCTTCTCAACGCCGCCATCTGGTGGTTGAACTGAGCGGATCATCGCCGGGCGCGCACGCTCGGAGCACCGGACGGACGGCAGCATGAGCGACTACGACCCGACGAAGATCGACGCCGCGACGGAAGAGCTGGGCGGCGCCCGGGTGCTGTTCGTCATGGCGGCCTCGGCCGAATACGGCCCGGCGCTGCGCCGCCGCATCGCACCCCTGATGACCGGGGTCGGGCCGATCGAGGCGGCGCTCGGCACCGGCATCGCCCTGCATGCGCTGACACTGGCGGGCCATCGCCCGGACCTCGTGGTCTCGCTCGGCTCGGCAGGCTCGCGCACGCTCGAACAGGGCGAAATCTATCAGGTCTCGTCGGTCGCCTGGCGCGACATCGACGCGTCGCCGCTGGGTTTTGCGAAGGGCGTGACGCCGTTTCTCGACCATCCCGTCCACACCGCCCTGCCGACGCCGGTGCCGAGCCTGCCGACGGCACGGCTGTCGACGGGGTCCGACATCGTCTCGGGTGCGCGCTACGACGCGATCGACGCCGACATGGTGGACATGGAGACCTTCGCGGTCCTGCGCGCCTGCCAGCGCTTCGACGTCAAGCTGGTCGGCCTGCGCGGCATCTCCGACGGTGCAGGGGACATGCATCACTACGACGACTGGACGACGCTGCTGCATGTCATCGACGAGAAGCTCGCCGATGCCGTCGACCGGCTGGAGATCGCGCTCGATTCGGGACTGCTGGACGTCGGTTCGTCCTGACGACCGCCCGGTCCGGGGATCGGCTTCCCCGAGCCGGGCGACGATCGACCGGATCAGGCGGCCTTCTTGTTGACCTTGACGTCGGCGAGCTTGGACAGCTTCTCGTCGGTCGCCTTTTCCTGCTTGAGGGTTTCCTGCAGCTTTGCGACGGCGTCCTTGTGGCCGAGGGTGCCGGCCCAGGTGATCAGCGTGCCGTAGCGCGCGATCTCGTAGTGCTCGACGGCCTGGGCGGCGGCGACCATCGCGGCGTCGAGGGTTTCGGGATCCTCGACCTCGTCCATCAGCTCGGTCGCCTCGTCGATGATGCCGATGATCGCGTCGCACTTCACGGCACGCGGCTTCTTGCCAAGGCTCTCGAACACCTCCTCGAGCCGCGTGACCTGCTCCTTGGTCTCTTCCAGATGGGTCTCGAACGCGGCCTTCAGATCCTCGCTCGCCGCCTTCTTCGCCATCTTGGGGAGAACCTTGGCGATCTGTTTCTCGGCATAGTAGATGTCCTGCAGCGTGTGCAGGAAGAGGTCGTCCAGCGATTTGACGCTCATGTCAGTTGCTCCGGATCGCGGCATCAGTACCGCGGCGCCAGAACGGCCCTGCAGGACCGGCGTTCCGCCTGCCGGGTGCGTAATGCACAGGTGGCTACCGATGCGTCAGCCGCATACGGGCAATGCCGCGCGAGGTGCTGGACATTGCCGCCGTGCTTTTCTAAAGCCTCGCCATGACAGCGCACCCCGACACCGTCCTCATCGTCGACTTCGGCTCCCAGGTCACCCAGCTGATCGCGCGGCGCATCCGCGAAGCCGGCGTCTATTCCGAAATCGTGCCGTTCCAGTCGGCTGCCGAAGGCTTTCGCCGCCTGTCGCCGAAGGCCGTGATCCTGTCCGGATCGCCGGCCTCGGTGACGGACACCGATGCCCCGACGGCGCCGATGGAAATCCTCGAGGCGGGCGTGCCGGTGCTCGGCATCTGCTACGGCCAGCAGACCATGTGCGCCCAGCTCGGCGGCAATATCGAAGGCGGCCTGCACCGCGAGTTCGGCCGCTCCTTCATGGAGGTCAAGAAGGCCTCGCCGCTGTTCGAGGGCATCTGGGCCGAAGGCACCCGCCATCAGGTGTGGATGAGCCATGGCGACAGGGTCACGGCGCTGCCCGAGGGCTTCGAGATCATCGGCCAGTCGTCAGGCGCGCCCTTCGCGGCGATCGCCGACGAGGCGCGGCGCTTCTACGGCGTGCAGTTCCATCCCGAGGTGGTTCACACCCCCGACGGTGCCCGGCTTCTGTCGAACTTCGTCCACCGCATCGCCGGCCTGTCCGGCGACTGGACCATGGCGGCGTTCCGCGAGCAGGCGGTCGAGGAAATCCGCGCCAAGGTCGGCGACGGCAAGGTGATCTGCGGCCTGTCCGGCGGTGTCGATTCCTCCGTCGCGGCGGTGCTGATCCACGAGGCGATCGGCGACCAGCTGACCTGCATCTTCGTCGACCACGGCCTCTTGCGGATGAACGAGGCGGACGAGGTCGTCGCGATGTTCCGCGACCACTACAATATCCCGCTCGTCCACGTGCAGGCACAGGACACCTTCATCGACGCGCTGGAAGGCGAGATGGACCCGGAGGTCAAGCGCAAGACCATCGGCCGGCTGTTCATCGAGACCTTCGAGGCCGAGGCCAAGAAGATTGGCGGCGCCGATTTCCTGGCGCAGGGCACCCTCTATCCCGACGTGATCGAGAGCGTCTCCTTCACCGGCGGCCCGTCGGTGACCATCAAGTCGCACCACAATGTCGGCGGCCTGCCGGAGCGCATGAACATGCAGCTCGTCGAGCCGCTGCGCGAATTGTTCAAGGACGAGGTGCGCCTGCTCGGCCACGAGCTCGGACTGCCGGCGCATTTCGTCGGCCGCCAGCCCTTCCCGGGGCCGGGCCTCGCCATTCGCTGCCCGGGCGGCGTGACCCGCGAGAAGCTCGACATCCTGCGCCAGGCCGACGCGATCTATCTCGACGAGATCCGCAAGGCCGGTCTCTACGATGCCATCTGGCAGGCTTTCGCCGTCCTGTTGCCGGTGCAGACCGTCGGCGTGATGGGCGACGGGCGGACCTACGAATTCGTCTGCGCACTGCGGGCCGTCACCTCGGTCGATGGCATGACCGCGGATTTTTACCATTACGACATGGACTTCCTCGGCAACACCGCGACCCGCATCATCAACGAGGTGCGCGGCATCAACCGGGTGGTCTACGACGTGACCTCGAAGCCGCCGGGCACGATCGAATGGGAATGATGCCGCGCGCCTGACCGGGCCGCGATCGCCCGGGCCGGCGGACACCAGCCGACAGATGGACGAGACCATGACCGGAGCCAGCGCCGCCGCAACAGGCCGGCCGAGCACCAATACGCTCGGCATGGGGATCATGCTGTTCGGCATTTTCCTGTTCATGGTCAACGATACGCTCGGCAAATGGCTGGTCTCGACCTATTCGGTCGGCCAGGTGCTGCTGATCCGCTCGGTGGCGGCGTTGATCATCCTGGCGCCGTTCCTCGCGCGCACGGGGCTGAAACCCTTGGTCAGCCTGGAACGTCCCGGCATGCAGGTGCTGCGGGTGATCTTCGCCACCGTCGAGGTGCTCGCCTTCTACGGCGCCGTCGCCTATCTGCCGCTCGCCGACACCATGGCCTACTGGCTGGCCGCGCCGATCTATGTGGCGGCGCTCTCGCCGATCTTCCTGAAGGAGCGCGTCGGCATCCGGCGCTGGACGGCCATCGTCATCGGCTTCATCGGCGTGCTGGTGGTGCTGCAACCGTCGCAGGCGAGCCTGACCGCGCCGGCCTTCATCGCCATCGGCGGCAGCCTGACCTTCGCGCTGATGATGATCACCGCGCGCAGCCTGCGCGGCACGTCGGACAAGGCGCTGGTCTTCTGGCAGACGGTCGGCGCGCTCGTCGGCGGGGCGATCCTGGCGCCATTCGGCTGGGTGACGCCGGACCCCCTGGATCTGGGGCTGCTGGCGATCCTCGGCGTCGTGGCGATGGCGGCGCATATGTGCGTGACGCGGGCATTCAAGCTCGGCGATGCCGCCGACATCGCGCCGCTGCAATACACCATGCTCGTCTGGGCGATCCTGTTCGGCTACCTGGTCTTCGGCGACGTGCCGCGGCTGACCATGCTGTTCGGCGCGGCGATCATCATGGGGGCGGGACTGTTCATCTTCTTCCGCGAACGCCAGCTTGCACGCCGCGTGAGCTCGGCCCAGCCGGTGACGCCGGGCTGATCGCCCGGCGTTTGACGAGCCGAGGCGGGCCAACCGGGCCCGCAGGCGGATCAGCCGCAGCGGACCTGCGTGACCCGGTTGGCGTTGTCGGTTTCCATATTCAGCCGGCCGGAGACGAACTCCTGGGTGACCGGCTGGTTCGGATACAGAACCCGCACGGTCTCGGCGCCGGTGGCCGCCTTTGCCGCTTCCACCGTCTCGACATTGGCGATCTCGCCGATGAGATACCGGGCCGCTTCCGGATTGCAGCTGCCGATGGCCGGGCCGCCCGGCGCCAGTCGGCCGTTCGTGCCGGCAGTGCCGCCGCCCGGCATCGGAGGCAATGCGGTCCCGCCGCCCATGCGGCCATCCGACTGCGCCCTCAGGCCCGCCGGATCGAGGCGCTCGGAGGCGCAGCCGGCCACCAGCAGCGCGGCGCTCGTCAAAAGGGCGAGGGATATGGGGCGCATCATCGAAACATCCTTCATCATGTTCTTGCTCGGGCAGCGTCGAAGACCCGCCCGATTCTGGTCGATTCGCCGCAACCCTAGGGCAGGCACCGGCAGGGAAGGAAGCGGCAAGGCGGCGAAAACCGCGAAGTCGGCGGCAGGATCGCGTCAGATCGGGACATTTCTGCTAGTCTTCGACCGGCGCGCACGTCGTGCTCGCCGGTCCGCAAGAGGGAAAATTTCACATGGCCATTCTCATCCTCGGCCTGGTCATCTTCCTCGGCGTGCATTCCCTGCGGATCGTCGCGGAGCCGACGCGCGACCGGCTGCTGGCGCGGTTTGGCGAGAACCAATTCAAGGGCATCTACTCGGTCCTGTCGCTCGTCGGGCTGATGCTGATCATCTACGGCTATGGCGCCGCGCGCATGACGACTGTGCTGCTCTACGCGCCGCCGCCGGGCCTCGGCCATCTCGCGCTGCTCCTGGTGCCGGTGGCCTTCGTCCTCGTCGCCAGCGCGTATCTGCCGACCGGGCGGATCAAGACGGCGGTCCGGCACCCGATGGTGCTGGGCGTCGGCCTGTGGGCGCTGGGGCATCTTCTGGCCAACGGTATGGTTGCCGACGTGGTGCTCTTCGGCAGTTTCCTGGTCTGGGCGGTCCTCGATTATGCCAGCGCGGTCCGCCGTCCGATCCCGGCATCGGCGGGGAGGGCGCCCAGCCTGCGCGGCGATCTCCTGGCGGTCGTCGTCGGTCTCGGCCTCGCGGCGGCGTTCATCCTGTGGCTGCATCGTTGGCTCTTCGGCGTCGCGCCGATCGCTTAGCGGTTCATCACGGTGCGCACGCCCTTTCACCTGCGGCAAAAATCGTTAGAAGACCCCAAGTGTTCTTGCGTGCCGGGCCGATGGTCCCGGCGACGGCCGGTTTTCGAAGAGTGGATGGATGAGCGACGACAGTTTCTTTCGCGAAGTCAGCGAAGAGCTTCGCCAGGACAGGGTGAAAGCCATCTGGACGCGGTTCGGGACCTATATCCTGGCCGCGGTCATTCTGGTGGTCGTCATCACCGCGGCCGTCGTCGGCTGGGACCGGTACCAGACCGCCCAGGCCAACGCCTCGGGCGATGCCTATCTCGCCGCGCTGCAGCTGGCGCGTGACGGCAAGCCCGACGAGGCGATCACCGCGCTCGACGCGCTGGCGGCCGACAGCTACGGCGCTTATCCCGATCTCGCCCGCATGAGCATCGGCGGCGTCTATCAGGCGCAGGGCAAGTTCGACGAGGCGGTCGCCGCCTTCGACAAGGTGGCGGCGGATGCCGGCGCGCCCGATGCGTTGCGCGACATGGCCGCCGTGCGTGCCGCCTATGTGCTGGTCGACCATGGCGCGCTCAGCGACGTTCGCAGCCGTGTCGAACGGCTGACCGGCGACAGCGAGGCCCTGCGCTTCCCGGCCCGCGAAGCCGTGGCGCTGGCCGCCTGGAAGGCCGAGGACACCGAAACCGCGACGATGCTGTTCCAGCAGCTGGTCGACGATCCCGGCGCACCGAACGGCATCATCAGCCGCGCACGGCTGATGCTCGACCTGATCGCCGCCGGCAAGCCGATGCCCGAGGGCACCGTGATGCCGGAGGAGATCGGTGCTGCGACGGCGCCTGCAACCGACGCCGCTCCGGCGGACGCAACGGCGCCCGTCGCGGGCGTTGAAACGACCGCCCCGGAAGCTACGCCTGCGGCGCCGGCGACCGAGGCGCCGGCCGCTGCCAGCGACGGTGCCGCCACCGAGGGTGCAGCGAGCGGGGCTCCTGCGAGCCCGGATGCGGCTACGGACGCCGCGCCGGCTGCCCCCGCCGCCGACCCGGCGCTACCCGAGGGTGCTGCCGCACCGAGCGTCGCCGTTCCCACGACCGGGCTCGGCATCGCCGATCCCGCGGCCACCCCCGAGGCTGCTGCCCCGGAACAGGCCGAGCCGACCACGACCGACGCGCCGCAGAACGCGCCGGCCGCTCCGGCGCCAACCAGCGCCGACTGAACCGCTGCGGCGTCGTCGCCTGCGGCCGGGTTCACCCGGCCCGGACGTTGCCGCAAACCGATCGGATCGGGGCAGAGCTCGCACGTGACACACGGCCGGCGCCCCGATCGCAACCGGCCCCGGCTTCGTACCGGTGTGCCCCATCGCTCCGGAGGAGCGCGGAGACCGTCATGGTCACCATCGCCATTATCGGCCGACCCAATGTCGGCAAGTCCACCCTGTTCAACCGCCTCGTCGGCAAGCGTCTGGCGCTGGTCGACGACCGGCCCGGGGTCACCCGCGATCGCCGCACCGGCGACGCGACGCTGCTCGACCTCGATTTCGAGGTGGTCGATACGGCCGGCCTGGAAGAAGCCGGCGCCGACACGCTGGAAGGCCGGATGCGCACCCAGACCGAGACGGCGATCGCCTCGGCCGATCTCTGCCTGTTCATGATCGACGTGAAGGCCGGCGTCATGCCCCAGGACAGGGCCTTCGTCGAGATCATGCGCCGCACCGCCGGCAAGGTGATCCTCGTCGCCAACAAGTCGGAAGCCCGCGGGGCGGAAGCCGGCATGCTCGACGCCTTCGAGTTGGGGCTGGGCGAGCCGATCGGCATTTCCGCCGAGCATGGCGTCGGCATGGGCGAATTGCGCGACGCTATCCTCGAGGCCTTGGGCGAGGAGACCTTCGCCGACGACACGCCGGAGCCCGAGGAAGCGCTGGTGGACGTGCCGGTGGAGGATGACGAGGTCGAGCCCGTCTACGACGCCACCAAGCCGCTGCGGATCGCCATCGTCGGCCGTCCGAATGCCGGCAAGTCGACGCTGATCAACCGGTTCCTCGGCGAGGACCGGATGCTCACCGGCCCGGAGGCCGGCATCACCCGCGACTCCATCGCCAGCGAATGGGAATGGCGCGGCCGCACGATCAAGGTCTTCGACACGGCCGGCATGCGCCGCAAGGCGAAGGTCCAGGAAAAGCTGGAGAAGCTGTCGGTGGCCGACGGCCTGCGCGCGATCAAGTTCGCGGAGGTGGTGGTCGTCGTGTTCGACGCGACGATCCCGTTCGAGCGCCAGGACATGTCGATCGTCGATCTGGTGATGCGCGAAGGCCGGGCGCCGGTCATCGCCTTCAACAAGTGGGACCTGATCGAGGATCGCCAGGAGGTGCTGGCCGACCTGCGCGAGAAGACCGACCGTCTGCTGCCGCAGGCGAGGGGCATCCGCGCCATCACCGTGTCGGGCGAAACCGGCGAGGGCGTCGAGCGTCTGATGAAGGCCATCGTCGATACCCACGAGGTCTGGAACAAGCGGATATCGACGGCGAAACTGAACCAGTGGCTCGACCGTATGGTTACCAGGCATTCTCCGCCCGCCGTCGCGGGGCGCCGGATCAACATAAAATACATGACGCAGGTCAAATCGCGTCCGCCGACGTTCATGATCTCCACGAGCCGCCCGGATGCGCTGAACGCGTCGTATACGCGCTATCTTATCAATGGGTTACGCGAAAGCTTCGGGCTCTTCGCGGTGCCGATCCGCCTCGGTTTGCGCAAGCCGGACAATCCCTACGCCGGAAAACGCAAGCGTCCGTCTTGAAATCGCCATCGTCTGTTAACCAAGAAACAAGGTTAATGGGGGACGTTGGGTGACGCCCGTTGTATGACGCAGGCTTGATGGGGGAATGATGACGGCTGTTGAACAGCACGCGGGGACACGCCTGCAGAAACTGTCGAAGGCTCGCGCGGCCAAGGCCGTGGTTCTGGCCACCGGCTGTTTCGCTTCCCTCGCGATGGTGACCAGCCCGGTCGCCCGTCAGGACATGACCAGCCTTCTCGGCGGCTCCGGTCATGCAAACCAGTGGCGGGCCTATTTCGTTCCATCGAAAATCGGCACCACGGAAACGGCGGCCATCGCCTTCGCCGGTTCCGATCTGCGCGAGCCGATCCCCGCCGGCCTGAAGCTGCCCGAGGGCATGGAAGCCGTCGCCGCACCGCGGATCGAGGCGGCCATCGCCAAGCCCGAGGAAACCCGGATCATGCGTGAGGACAAGGGCGCCCGCGTCCTGTCGCTCGTTCCGGCCAGCAACCTGCCGCCGCGCGGCTTCTCCGCCGGTTCGATCCTCGAGCGCCAGTCGCTGCTCGGATCGCGCGTCGTCGGTGGCCAGGAGCGCATCCGCACCGCCTTCTCCAAGGTCACCCAGACGACCAAGGAGGCGATCACCGTCGCCATGAACTTCCAGCTTCAGGGCCCGCCGAAGATCCCGGGCGCTAAGACGCTGACGCCGAACGACAAGATCATGCTGGCCTCGCTGAAGCCCTCGGCCGGCGACACCAACGCCCTCGGCTACGCACCTTCGACGGGCAGCGCACGGACCTCCTCGCTGTTCGAGACGATCCTCAAGGATACGCCGGAAGCCTTCATCCCGCCGATCGGCGACAAGGACCATGCCTGGGCGGCAACGCCGCTGCCGGCGGAGACCATGTCGAAAAAGGAGCAGAGCTGCCTTGCCAATGGCCTCTATTTCGAGGCGCGCGGCGAGAGCACCATGGGGCAGGCCGCCGTGGCGCAGGTCATCCTCAACCGCGTCCGCAACCCGGCCTTCCCGAACACGATCTGCGGCGTCGTCTACCAGAACAAGAACTGGCGCAATCGCTGCCAGTTCTCCTTTGCCTGCGACGGCGCACGCGACCGCGTGTCCGACAGCGGCTCCTGGGCCAAGGCCAAGCGCATCGCCGAACAGGTCACGCGCGGCGAGATCTGGATCAACGAGGTCGGCTCCGCGACCCATTACCACGCCAATTACGTCCGCCCCCGCTGGGCCGACGCGATGGAGCGGGTCGACAAGATCGGCAAGCACATCTTCTACCGCACCTTCAACGGCGGCTGGTAAGCGACAGGGTCTTCGCGAAGGCCTGCTCGCCGCGGCAGCCATGACCGCGGTCCTGCGCTGGGAGGATTGTCTCCGCGGCGAGGTTTTCGACCCGAACCATTCCCCTTGGCGAAGCGATGCTGTAGAGCGCCGTTAAGACAGCGGTACGGTTCGGGGAAGACATCATGGCTCAGAACAGCAAGCGACTTCTGGAAATGCTGAGCGCGCAGCCGGTGGTTCCGGTGGTCGCCGTGGAATCCGCCGCCGAGGGCGTCGCGCTGGCCCGTGCGCTTGCCGCCGGCGGCCTGAAGGCGATCGAGGTGACCCTGCGCACCCCGGCCGCGCTGGAAGCGATCATGGCGATCGCCAGCGAAGTTCCGGAGACGCTCTGCGGCGCTGGCACCGTTCTCACCCCCCGCCAGTTCGACCGCGCCACCAAGGCCGGTGCGCAGTTCATCGTGTCGCCGGGGGCGACCATGGAACTCCTCGACGCTGCGCGCTCGTCCGAAGCGCCCATGCTGCCGGGATCGGCGACGCCGAGCGAGCTGATGGCAATGCTGGAAGAGGGCTACGAGGTGCTGAAGTTCTTCCCGGCCGAACAGATCGGCGGAGCGGCGTTCCTCAAGTCGATTTCGCCGGTGTTTCCGAGCCTGCGCTTCTGCCCGACCGGCGGCATCTCGATGAAGAATGTCCGCGACTATCTGGCCCTGCCGAACGTCATCTGCGTCGGCGGCTCCTGGGTCGCGCCCAAGGCGGCGGTCGAGGCCGGCGACTGGGATGCGATCACCGCACTCGCCCGTGAGGCCGTCGCGCTGCGCAGCTAGCGCTTGCGCCGTTGCCGTGTGACCCGGCTTCGCAAGGCGGGAACGGTCCCGGCTCATCGCGCCGATGATCGCACGGGACCTTGGCAAATCATCTTGACGCGGCAGCGTCCGGCGAGCATTGTCCCGCCAGCGCGGGCGTAGTTCAGTGGTAGAACGCAAGCTTCCCAAGCTTGATGTCGTGGGTTCGACCCCCATCGCCCGCTCCAGCCGCATCAGCACCTGTCCCGACATCGTTCCTGCCGCGCCGGCTGCTTTTTCGCAGTCAATTCGGCCGTCGAGCGCATGAAGCGGGTCGCGACGTAAAACGCCAGCCGCGAGGGCTGGCGTCTCGGGATGTCGGGGGGCGGCGTCGCCCGTTATCTGAACAGGCTGAGCGCAATGTCCGGGGTCGAATTGGCCAGCGACAGGCTCTGCACGGCCAGCTGGCGCTGGGCCTCGAGCGCACGGTAGCGGGTCGAGGTCTCTTCCATGTCCGCGTCGACCAGCCGCGAGATGCCCTGTTCCAGCGTCTGGGTGACGGTCCGGGTGAACTCCGTCTGCATCTCCAGCCGCTTGCTGATGGCACCGAGGACGGCAGCCCCGGACACGACGCGCTGCTGCATGGTGTCGACCTGCTGCAGATAGTCCTCGATCGCGTTCGGATTGGCGGCCACGTCCACGTCGAGAATGCCGATCGCGGTGAGGGGCTCGATGTTCACCTGCAGTCCGCTGACAACCATGCGCGACTTGGTGCCCGCCTCACGATTGGCTGCCGGATCGAGGCGCAGGACGATGTCGCCGGCCGTCTCCTCGATCAACAGGTCCGGAATGTCGTTCAGATCCGTCAGGATGGCATGCATGTCCGCGGCCGTGTTCACCCAGCCGTCGTCGGTGCCCAGCACCCGGTCCACGAGATCGCGGTCGATCAGATAGGACCGCGAAACGTTGTTGGCGGTCAGCGAGTACGAGACCTCGACGTCCCGGTAGATCCGGAAGGGCTGGAAATCCAGCGTGACGGTCGAGGCGCGCTCGCCATAGGTCGTTGCGGTGTTGCCGAGGCCGCCCGTGCCGGAGGCCGTGGTAGCGAAATTCTTGATGGCGAAGGAGGCGCCCGGCTTTCCGCTGGTCTCGCGGTCACGGAAGTTGATGGCGTTCGGGACGAGATCGTATGTCTGCGTGGTGGAATTCCAGACGGTGACATGACCGACCGAGACTTCATTGCCCGTTATCGCCGCGTCGAGGACCTGAATCATCTCGTGGTAGTCCGCGACCACGCCGTCCGTCCGTCCGGTCGTTGCGTCGACGAGGGCCCGGTCGATGACGACGGAGATGTCCTGGCCGGGATCGTAGGGGCCGGGCAGGCCGGGGGTGGCAGGGTTGTCGGCATCGACCGTCATGGTGAAGGTCATCGTGTCGCTGAGGCCGAAGGTCACCGGACCGCTGAATGTGAACGTGCGGTCGACCGAGCTGGCGGTGTTGTATGGGGAGCCGTAGTAGGCAGTGTTGCCGAAGCGCAATCCGCCGATGGTTCTGGGGCTGCGGGGATCGGGCTGCAGCATGCCGCCGCCATCGACGTTGAACAGGGACGTCTTCTGCAGATCGACGCCGATCGTGCCGACCGACAGCCCCGACGTGCTGGATCGCGACAGCGAGGCGACCAGCATGGTCGAGCGGCGGTCCACGGGCGTCTCGTAGATGTCGGGCAGGTTGGTCTGGAGCCAGTTCTGACCGGAGAAGCTCGCGGCCTGGGATGTGGCGACGATCGCGGCCTGAAGCTGGCTGATCTCGGCCTGCACCTTCTGGTGGTCGACGCCGGGCTCCATGGCGACCACCAGCCGCTCCTTGATGTCGGCCAGCATGTCGCCGACCTGCACCATTGACGTGTAGGCGACGTCGGTCGTGGCCGAGCCAAGGCCCAGCGCATCGGCGACCGCACCGAGCGCCTTAACGTCGGAGCGCATGCCGGTCGCGATCGACCAGTAGGACGCGTTGTCGGCCGCCGAGCCGACCCTGTAGCCCGTGGCCATCGCGGTCTGGTTCGCGTCCGATGCAGATTGCAGCGAACGCAGGTTTGCAAGCGCCGTCATCGCGGCGCCGTTGGTCCGGATACTGATCATGCGGAGGGCCTCGTAAGGCGGGCTTAGATATGTTTAACGATATAGGTTCCGGTTGCTTAACAGAGCCTTATCGCCATCAGCAGTGGTATTCGCGGAATGCATTGCCGGCTATCTCTCGACGCGGGAGTCTGCCAAGCGAAGGGGTTCGGGTCGGGCCCGCGGGGCGTCTCGGCGGCATTGCGCGGCTGGAGATGCAGGGGCTTGCTCGGGGCGCGCGACGCTGTGCGTCTGACCGGGATCGGGCTCCGCCCATCGTCTGCTAGTGACGTTCAGACGGGCGACCACACCGGGTCGTTAGCCTGCTCGGAGAAGACCGCGGGAAGGCGCTGGGGAGCAACGTGAGGTAGAGCAGGCGTCTGCGAGCGGCGGCGCCACGTGGCGCTGGGGCGGTGCCGATCGCGGGCGCGAGCAACACGGCGACAGGGCCGCGACGCGCCTATGCCTCGTCTTCCCGCCGCGCTTTGCGCGGCGGAGACCGGTATCGGGATTCGTCGTAAACGGTCTCAGACGACACGATCGTGTGCCTCGGGCAACCGGGTCAGGACGCCTGCTGTTGATCCGTCGCTGCGGCCGTGGCACGGGCGATGATCGCCTCGACGCGGCAGGCGATCGCCTGGCTGCGGGTCTCCGCGGCGTCGAGCGCCAGGCCCCAGCGGTCGAAATCCCGTGCATGCTCCCAAAGCCCGCTCGCGCAGGCTTCGAGGTGGTCTATCGTCGCCGCTGACAGCGGCGCGGCCGTGACCGGCCCGGAACGGGAATCGCGTCTGTCCTTCATGGCACGAGCCTAGCATGGGGGATCGCCGGGTGACTGCGGGGCGCCCGCAGTTTCCGGTGGACAAGTGGGGATAACGGGGAATGTCGCCGGGCTTGCCCGAGAGAGCGTTGCGTCATCTCCGAGGGCTAACCGCCTGCAATTCTTAACCATCCGTTAACAAAACGGTGGCCGACGAACCGCAGCCGTGCATATTCAATGATCAAGAAGCAATCCAGCGGCATTGCAGGAGAATAGCATGTCCACGATGACGGCAGCCAAGGATACCACCCCAGATATGACGGATTTTCTCACCGAGGAATTGTCGAGAGACTTTGCCGATCGCAACGACAAACCGAGTGCGGCGTCGAATGTGCTGTCCGGGCCGCCGCTGATCATGGACGAACCGGTACCGCGGCTGCCGCGCCGCATCGAGGGAGGCTTTACGGGTCTCGGCCATGATCTCGACCGGCACGGCCGCGATTGCCGCAACGCGGTGCGGCTGATGGAACAGCTGCGTCCGCTGCTCGAGACGGCGGAAGCCGAGCGTGTTCGCCTGAGCCAGGCGCTGACGCGGATCCTGCCGGAGATCGAGGAGCACGGCCGCGGACTCGCCACGATGATCGAAAGCGCACGCAAGGGCGACGTAAGCGGCGATCTGGCCGGCAAGTTTACCAAGAGCGCAGCCAAGCTCGACGAGCTGGAGAGCCTGGCCGAGGCGATGAACGTCAACCTCATGGCAGTCCGCTCCGCCTGGGAACAGTATGCCCGCGCAGCCATCCAGGCCCAGCGCCTGCGGGATGGGCTGAAGGGGCACTGACGCGATCTTGCGGCTGCGATCCCTCAGGGGCGCCGCAGGGGGCTTTCAAAAGACGGGCGGCCGGCATGGCCGCCCATCTTGCGTTGGGTGCGGCTCGCCCAGGGGGCCATTCACATTCCGGGGCAGAGACGCCTAGCTGGCGCTGAAATGCGGTTCGGTGCGGTAGCGCTGGTCGTGCAGATTCGCCCGGGCGCGGAGATCGTGATGGGTCTTCTCCCAGCGGTGGGGATCGCGCGCGAGCTGGCACACTGCGCGCAGCGACGCGAGCGCGATCAGCAACCAGTAGAGATGAACGAGCGCGTAATATTTTGGCAGGGTGGCGCGTTCCTCCGGCCGCAGCGCCGGCAGTGACAGAGCGACGAAGGCGAAGAAGCCGCCGGTCGCGTTGAACAGGTCGAGCGCGAAGATCATGCCGGCAAGGCCGCCGGGCAGGCCGTGATTCAGCGCCGACACCAGCGTCGACAGCACCAGCACGAGAAACACCGGCTGGATCAGCGCCGAGGCCAGCATGCCGACGAACAACATCTGGAACACCGCGAAGCTGATCGGACCGAGTTCACGCCACAGCCGGCGCGGCTGACGCATGTGGACCAGCCAGGTCTGCAGCCAGCCCTTCGTCCAGCGTGTGCGCTGGCGATACCAGACCGGCCAGCGTTCAGGCGCATCCTCCAGCGTCGGTCGTGTCAGCGTGCCGATCTTCCAGCCTTCGCGATACAGCCGCATACCGAGATCGGCATCCTCGGTGACATTGTGGGAATCCCAGGCGCCTACCGCCGTCAGGCAATGGCGGCGGAAATGGTTGGACGTGCCGCCCAGCGGCAACGGCAGGCGACGGCGCGCGAGCCAAGGCAGAAGCCGCCGGAACAGTGCCGCATATTCCAGCGCGAAGAGGCCTGTAAGCCAGTTCTGGTCGCCATTGCGCACGACGAGCGGCGCCTGCAGGCAGGCAAGGTCACCGGGGCCGTTGCGGAAGCCGTGGAACGCCTCGCGCAACTGTCCGGGGTCCGGTTCGTCCTCGGCGTCATAGAGCGCGACGAACTCGCCGCGGCATAGCGGTAGGACGAAGTTCAGCGCCTTCGGCTTGGTGCGCGGCTCGCCGGGCGGCACGGCGACGATCTCGAACTGCGGCAGTCCGGCCGTCGCGCGGCGCGCCTCGCCGATCGTCGCCGGATCGTCGGCCTCACAGACCAGCTTGATCTCGATGCGGCTGGTCGGCCAGTCGAGACGCGACAAAGACGCGACGAGGCGCTCGATCACTCCCGTCTCCTGATACAGCGCGACGAGCACCGAATAGACGGGCAGGGGACCCGCCTCCACGTCTGCTCCCTGCTCGGGCTCGGGCTCTGGCGGAGCCGGCAACGCCGCGACGATGCGGATGGCGAGACAGGCGGCAAAGGCGATGCCGACCAGCGGATGCAGGACCGTGACCGTTGCGGACGGGGCCATGGCGAAGGCTGCGAGAATGGCGCAGGCGGCGAAGGCCAGCAACGCCGCCTGGCCGGCCTCGACGACGGTCCGGGCCGAGCGACGCGGCGCGCTTCGGGCAAGGCTCAGCGTGGCATCCTCGATGCGCCGCGCGGCGCTGCGGGACGCCAGGGCCGCGGCGATGTCGGCTTCGGTGGTCAGTCGGGCCTTGCGACGGATGTCCGGTTGCTGGGCGAGCAATGCGGCGACCCGGTCGAGGTCTTCCAGTCGCGGCTGCAGGAACAGCTTGGTCTCCAGGTCCGTGCCGCAGGTCTTCAGGAGCCGTGGGGACGGGATGGGCTGGTGATCGGGAAGGCCGATAAGCCGTTCTTCCGCGGCGATGGTCTCGCATGGCAGATCCAGCGCTGCTGCCATGAGGCGTGCCAGCCGATCGGCGGTGACGTGCCGGCCGGCGATCAGTTCGGCCGCGAGGTCGGTCCGGTTGTCGGTTGCCGCGCGCCGGGCGTGTCCGAGGGCTTCCGCGGTCAGGCCCAGCCGGGCGATGACGCGGTCGGTGACGCCTCCGGTGAAACGGGGCCCACCCGGCGGTTGCGATGGAGCATCGTGCAGTTTCGGACGCGTGAAGCGGGCATTCTTGCGTATGGCCGGTTGCGGGCCATAAGGTCCCGCCGCATAAGCCGTTCGAGGATTGGTCTGATCGTCACGCACGCAAACGACCCGCTCCAGATGAAGTGTCGGGGCGCCGGCCGGCACCCAATTGCATCGTGTGCGAGAGATGACGCAAGGGAAAGAAATCTATGCGGGTATGTTTCGCGTCAGGGTTGTTTCTGGTTGGAATACTCGTGTCCGCCGCTGGATTCCTCGGGGATGCGGTGACCGGTGCTGCAACCGTGAAGGCCCAGGTGGCGACGCCGAACTTCTTCGATCAGCGCCAGCGCATGACCAAGCCCGATCTCGGCGCGCGCACGCGCATCCGCTTCCTGACCACGACCAACTACCCGCCGTTCAACTTCCTCGACCGGCGTGGCCGGCTGGCCGGGTTCAATGTCGATCTCGTCCGGGCGATCTGCGAGGAGCTGGATATCCTGCCGCGCTGCCAGATCGAGGCCATGGCGTTTCGCGACCTGGTGCCGGCACTGCAGCGCGGCGACGGGGAGGCGATCGTCGCCGGCCTCTCGATGACGCCCGACACCCGGCGCGACCTCGCCTTTACCGAACCCTATTTCCGGTATCCGGCACGCTTCGTGACCACAAAGGAGGCGCCGGTGAAGGAGCCGGTCGCCGACACGCTGGCCGGCAAGCCGGTGGGCGTAGCCGAGGGCAGTGCCCATGCGGCCATGCTGCGCAGCTTCTTTCCGCAGATCGACCGGCGGCTGTATCCCAACCGCGACGACGGACTGGCTGCTTTGCGCAAGGGCGAGATCGCCGCTTACTTCGGCGACGGCGTCGGCCTGTCCTTCTGGCTGGAGAGCAATGCCGCCGAGGATTGCTGCGGGTTCTCCGGCGGGCCGTTCCTGTCGGACCGCTTCCTCGGCGAAGGACTCTCCATCGCCGTGGCGCAGAAGGACGAGGAACTTGCCCGGGCCTTCGACTACGCGATCGGCCAGCTCGTCGAGAGCAAGCGGTTTTCCGAACTGCTACTGCGCTACTTCCCGGTCAGCGCGTTCTGACGGCGCTGCGCTAGAGGCGCCGGTAGCGCACCCGGGCGGAATGCTCGATCGCGCCCGCGGTCAGCCGGTCGAGCTCGAAGGCGTCGCGCAGCATTTCCAGGAAGCGCAGTTCCGGCTGGCTGGCGTGGACGTCAGAGGCGGCAACTTCGATCGCCAGCGCATAGGCCGTTTCGTACAGCTTTTGCGGCAGCGCCGACATCAGGTTGTCGATAATCGTCTGCAGCCCGTCTTCTTGTTCGAGGATATGGCTGCAGCGCTCGGAAATGCCGTTCAGCCGGCCCCGATCGAAGCCTTCGAAGACCGGCAGCGTGTCGAGGATGGCCTGCAGTTCCCGCAACTCGTGGTCGCTGATCGCGCCATCGGCCGCTGCCATCGACACCATGAGATGAACCAGGGCTTCGCGCGGTCCGAGATCCGACATTGTCTGCCTTCCTTGCTTCAGGGCTACCCTCGGCAAGCTATGCACCCGGGGCGGCCGCAACAAGCCGTCATTCGGCGTGGGCGGCTTTTGTTGACGCGCCGCCGGCTTCTTTCTAGACCGGGCGGCACCTGACGGTCCCCCGCCAATCTGCGCGTCCGCTTCGCAGTGCGCGCGGACGCCCGGGACCCGGATTTTCGAGGAATGCCTTCATGCCGAGCCCGCAGCCGGACACCGTCGACGTCGATCTCTTGCGGACCGAAGCCATGGCGTCGAATGCCTGGCCCTTCGAGGAAGCGCGCAAGCTCCTGAAGCGCTTCGAGAAGAGCGGCATGCCGGCGGAAGTCCTGTTCCAGACCGGCTACGGCCCATCCGGCCTGCCGCATATCGGCACCTTCGGCGAGGTCGCGCGGACCTCGATGGTCCGCCACGCCTTCACGGTCTTGACCGACGGCGCCGTGCCGACGCGGCTCCTGTGCTTCTCCGACGACATGGACGGCCTGCGCAAGGTGCCGGACAACGTGCCGAACCGTGAGATGCTGGCGACCCATATCGGCAAGCCGCTGTCGCGGGTGCCCGACCCGTTCTCCGACGATTATCCGAGCTTTGCCGCCCACAACAATGCGCGGCTGCGCGCCTTCCTCGACCGGTTCGGCTTCGACTACGAATTCGCCTCGGCCACCGATTACTACGCCTCCGGCCGCTTCGACGCGACGCTCCTGAAGATGCTCGCCGTCTATGACGAGGTGCGGGCGATCATCCTGCCGACGCTTGGCGCCGAGCGGCAGGCGACCTATTCGCCCTTCCTGCCGATCCATCCGCGCACCGGCATGGTCCTGCAGGTGCCGACCGTCGAGCGCGACGTCGAGCGGGGCATGATCGCCTATCTCGATCCGGAGACCGGCGAGCGGATCGAGACCACGGTGACCGGCGGCGCGGTGAAGTGCCAGTGGAAGGCCGACTGGGCCATGCGCTGGGCCGCCCTCGGCGTCGATTACGAGATGGCCGGCAAGGACCTGATCGATTCCGTCACCTTGTCGTCGAAGATCTGCCGGGCGCTCGGCTCGGCGCCGCCGGAGGGGTTCAATTACGAACTCTTCCTCGACCAGAGCGGGCAGAAGATCTCCAAGTCGAAGGGCAACGGCCTGACCATCGACGAATGGCTGTCCTATGCGTCGCCGCAGAGCCTGGCCTTCTACATGTTCGGCAAGCCGCGCGCCGCCAAGCGGCTGTTCTTCGATGTCATCCCGAAGGCGGTGGACGACTACTACCAGTTCGTCTCCGCCTATCAGCGCCAGGAACTGCGCCAGCAGTTGCAGAACCCGGTCTGGCACATCCACAACGGCACGCCGCCGGCCAAGGGTGTGCCGGTACCGTTCGCCATGCTGATCAACCTCGTCTCGGCTTCCAACGCGTCGAATGCGTCGACCCTGTGGGGCTTCATCACCCGCTACGCACCGGGGGTGACCGCCGAGACCGATCCCGAGCTCGATCAACTCGTCGGCTATGCGCTGCGCTATTACGAGGATTTCGTCCGGCCGGCGAAGACGTTCCGGGCCCCGGACGCGGTCGAGCGCGAGGCGCTGGAATCGCTCGATGCCGCCTTTGCGTCGCTGCCGGCCGATGCCGATGGCGAGGCGATCCAGAACTCGCTTCTGGATGTCGCCCGGCCGATCGAGCGGTATCAGGACCACAAGAAGTCGGGGCCGCAGGGCGGGCCGGGCGTCTCCGGCGAGTGGTTCCAAGCGCTCTACCAGATCCTGATCGGACAGGAAAAAGGTCCGCGTTTCGGCTCCTTCGCGGCACTTTACGGCCTAGCCGAAACCCGCGCCCTGATCCGCGACGCACTGGAAGGCCGGCTGGCTTCGGGCGCCTGACGCGCGGGGCTGTCTCCGCTCGAACTGAACTGCGGCGGGCATTCGCCGCCGTCTATCGCCAGATGCCGCGCTTCTCGCGCCGGGCTTCGGCCTCGGCGTCCTGATAGGGACCGCCGGGCGCCGCCTCGGCCCAGCCATTGCGCACGATCCATGCCCCGACATCGTCGCCGCGCAGTGTGCAGGCGCTGGTGACCGTCTCGTCACGGTCGCCGAAATCCTCCGGGACCTCGCAGCGGATCGAGCGCGAGCGCAGATAATTGCGCAACTCGGTGCGCGCCCGCATGCCGCAGGGCCAGGCGCTCGCGCCCTCGCCGCAGCTGCGCTCCAACGGGAGCGACGCGATGCCGGGCAGGGCGATCGTGCCACGGCCGATCGTCAGATGCGCGGTGTCCCGGGCGATCGGGCGGAGCAACAGGATCTGCCGGGTTTCGATGTTTTCAGGCTCGGCGGCCTGCTGCGGCGACGGGTCGGGCTCGCGCGGTGGCAAGCGGCGCAGCGGGCCGTCCGTCGCGGGGCCGCTGGTGATGCCATCGGGCGTGACGTTCCGACCGAGGCGGGGCGCGAGGCCGTCGCCGGCAGGGGCGAGCGCCGGCTGGGGCGCCTCGGGTGCCGCGGCCGGCTCGGCCGACCGCTCCGCCGTGGACGGGACAATGCGGGCCGGCTCCTCCGGTTCGCGGGGCGAAGGCAGCATCCAGAGCAGGAGAGCGGCCAGTGCCGCAAGGCCGAGGGCGACGAGCAGCGTGCGGATCACGCGCCGACGGCCGCCGATCCCGCGCAGGGCCCGCTCGTCCCGCCGCCGGGACGCGGCTGCAGGATCACTGGCTGGCCCACAGGATGCGCGCCATCCATTCCACCTCGTCCATCTGGAACTGGCGGTCGGGGAAATCCGGATTGGTGGAGGCCAGCTCGATGGTACGGCTGGTCTGGCGCTGCAGGATCTTGGCCATCACCTCGCCCTCGCGGGTGCGCACCACGACCCGGTCGCCGCGCCGGACGGCGGCGGCCGGCGAGACGATGAGAATGTCGCCGTCGCGGTAGAGCGGCATCATGGACTGGCCCGACACCTCGAGGGCGTAGACCGTTTCGTCGCCGGTCGAGGGCAGGGCGATCTCGTCCCAGCCCTGGCCGGCCGGAAAACCGGAATCGTCGAAGAAGCCGCCGCCGCCGGCCTCGGCAAAGCCGAGCAGCGGCACACTCATGGCGGGGCTGGGCGAGCGGGGAACGCCCGGCGTCTCGCCGCGCATCAGCGCCGCGAATTCCTCGATGCTGGTGCCGGTCGCGGCGATGACCTTGGCGATGGATTCGGTCGAGGGCCAGCGCGGGCGCCCGTCGCTGGCATTGCGCTTGGACTTGTTGAAGGTCGTCGGATCGAGGCCAGCACGCCGGGCGAGGCCGGAGGGCGACATCCGGTGACGGGTCGCCAGGGCGTCGATCGCCAGCCATATCCGGTCATGGGAAAACATCGTGTGCGAAGCCCGGTCTGCGTCAGAGGAATAAATACCTCTGACCGGTCTTAAAGCGCCATGGTGCCGCTGTCCATATCGTAGCGTCAAATTCTTCGGAAGCGGTCCGGCCCTGCTGTTGCGCACCGGTGCGCCGCTGGGCAGAGGCATGGCTGGTGCCATATGCTCTTCCAGCCTTATGGACGGGGCTGCCGACGCGCGGCGTATCGGTGGCGGCATAAGATGGCAGGAACGGAATGACGGCATGGATCTGAAGTTCGCGGCGCATACCAGCGAGGAAACCCGGCGCCGGGCCAGCGAGCCGGGACGCGGCCGCAGCGCCGGCGGACCGATGTCGATCCCCTGGAAGGGCTGGAAGGACATCTGCCTGCGCATCTACGCCTCGTTCTTCGACGATCGCGTCATGCTGATCGCCGCCGGCGCGACCTTCTACCTGCTGCTGGCGCTGTTTCCGGCCTTTGCCGTCTTCGTCTCGCTCTATGGCTTCGTCGCCGACCCGGTCTCGATCGGCGAGCATATCGCCTTCATCGGCCAGTTCCTGCCGACAGCCGGCACCGAGCTCCTGGAATCGCAGCTGGCGCGGCTGGTGAGCCAGGATTCCTCGTCGCTGTCGCTGGGCTTCGTCAGCGGCCTGCTGTTTGCGCTGTGGAGCGCCAACAACGGCATCAAGACCCTGTTCGAGGCGATGAACGTCGCCTATGGTGAGCGCGAGCAGCGCAGCTTCTTCAAGCTCAACCTCGTCGCCTTCTGCTTCACCCTCGGCGCCATCTTCATCGGCATCGTGCTGATCGTCACCGTCGGCGTCGTTCCGGTGGTCATGGCCGTCTTCGGCCTGCAGAGCTTTTCGGAGATCATGATCGCGGCGATGCGCTGGCCGGTGGTCTTCGGACTGATCGTCGTCGCCATCGCGATGATCTATCGGTATGGGCCGAGCCGCCGGCGGGCCCGCTGGAAATGGGTGGTCTCGGGCGCGCTCCTGGCGGCCGTGGTCTGGCTGCTCGCCTCGCTCGGCTTCTCCTGGTACCTGCAGAACTTCGCCAATTACAACGCCATGTACGGCTCGCTCGGCGCCGTCATCGGTTTCATGATGTGGGTGTGGATTTCCTCGCTGATCTTCATCATCGGCGCCGAGATCAATGCCGAGATGGAGCACCAGACGGCGCACGACACGGTGAACGACCCGCCCAGGCCGATCGGCGAACGCGGTGCCCGGGTCGCCGATACGCTGGGCAAGAGCTCGCGGCGCGACCCCGCCCCCACGGCGGAGAAGCGCGGCCTGTTCCGGCGCAAGCACAAGCATCCCGCCTGACGGCTTGCATGGCCGGCCAAACCAGTCTCTTTTTGCGAGGTTGAGGGGGAGGCCGCATGTCCATCAGCCTGTTCGAGCTGTTCAAGATCGGGATCGGGCCGTCGTCGTCCCACACGGTGGGGCCGATGTGGGCGGCGCGCCGCTTTCTCGACCGGCTCGACGATCGCGGGTTGAAGGGCGAGACTGCCCGGGTCGTCGTGCATCTCTACGGTTCGCTGGCGCTCACCGGCACCGGCCACGGCACCGACAAGGCGGTGATGCTCGGACTGGCCGGCCTGCAGCCCGACACGCTCGACCCCGACGATGCCGAGGACCTGTTCGCCTATATCCGCGACAAGGGCGAGCTGCAGCTCGACCGCGGCCAACGCGTGCCGTTTCGCGACGGCGAGGAACTGATCTTCCTGAAACGCGAACGCCTGCCGCACCATTCCAACGGCATGCGCTTCACCGCCTTCGACGCGGCCGACCGGGAGATCGACAGGGCGGACTATTACTCCGTCGGCGGTGGCTTCGTGATGTCGGCGGAAGACGCTGCCGGAGCGGCGCCGGTGCTGACCAATGCCCGCGCGCCCTACGAATTCCGCTCCGGCGACGAGCTTCTGGCGCTGTGCGAGGCGCATGGCCTGTCGATCGGCGAGGCGGTGCTCGCCAACGAGGAAACCTGGCGCTCGCGGGCGGAGATCCGCGACGGTATTCTGGGCATTCGCGATGCGATGCTCGATTCCATCGAGCGCGGCTGCCGGATGGACGGCATCCTGCCGGGCGGCCTGAAGGTGCGGCGGCGGGCCAAGCAACTGCACGGCGAGCTCCTGCGAAAGCCGGAAAAGGCGCTGCGCGATCCGCTGACGACACTCGACTGGGTCAATCTCTATGCGCTGGCCGTGAACGAGGAGAACGCCGCCGGCGGCCGGGTCGTCACCGCGCCGACCAACGGGGCAGCCGGCGTCATCCCGGCGGTGCTGGCCTATTACGAGCGCTTCGTGCACGGCGCGACGGACGACGGCGTCGTCACCTTCATGGCGACATCGGCGGCGATCGGCGCGCTCTACAAGCAGAACGCCTCGATCTCGGCGGCCGAGATGGGCTGCCAGGGCGAGGTGGGCGTTGCCTGCTCGATGGCGGCGGCCGGCCTCTGTGCCGTCCTCGGAGGGACGCCGCGACAGGTGGAAAACGCCGCCGAGATCGCCATGGAGCACAATCTCGGCCTGACCTGCGACCCGATCGGTGGGCTCGTGCAGATCCCCTGCATCGAGCGCAACACGATGGGGGCGGTGAAGGCGATCAACGCCGCGCGCCTGGCCCTGAAGGGCGACGGCACGCATTTCGTCTCGCTGGACAATGTCATCGAGACGATGCGCCAGACCGGCAACGATATGAGCGAGAAATACAAGGAAACCGCAATGGGCGGGCTCGCCGTCAACGTCACCATCTGCTGAGCGGCCGTGGCGGCATCACCGGCGGTCCCCATGCCCGTGACCGGGCATGGGGTGGCGTATCAGCCGCGTTGGTCGACGAAATCGCGGAAGACGAAGCCGCGCTGGCCATTCGCCGAAACCTCGCACCAGGAGGTGCAGGCGATGACGGTGACCGCCATGCCCTTTTCCAAAACGGCGACGATGGTCGCGTTGTTCTCCGGCTTGGCGCGCATGTTGACGCTGGCCGTGACGATGCCGCCGGGCCCTTCCTCCGGCTGTGCGGCCGCGAGCTCTTCCTGCGCCGGGGCGCTGTCGACAGGGACCGCGGGGGCAGTGCCGCGCAGGGCTTCCTCGACGGTGAGGGGGGCGGAATCGGTCGACGGCGGCGTCTGCGCGGTCGGGACCTGCGGGACGATCGGGCCGAGGGGCGCGACGGTGTCGAGATCGATCGCGCCGGGGCGTGGCGGTTCGATGCTGTCGGCGTCGGCGATGATCGGGCCGACGCTGCCGGTCGTGCTGAGATAATCGGGATTCTCGACGGCTGCGACGAGCTGGGCCGCATCGGGCGGCAGGCGCAGATTGAGTGCCGCGGCCACCGCGGCCTCGCTCATGGCAGGGGGGCGGGCGACGGTCTCGGGCATGGCGGCAACGGCGGGACGCAGGCGACTGCCGGTCTCGGCCGAGGCAATCCGTTCAACCACCGGCGCCATGGCATCGGCCATGCGCCGGGCGATAGCCGCGTCGTCGGATGTCGCTGGGGTGGACTGCGCGACCTGAGGGGCGTCGCCGGCCGAAGAGCTCGTTCGCAGGAGCGTCGGCATCAGCGCGGCGACGATGGCCACCGAGGCGATCGTCGCCAGAATATAGGCGGTAACGGGCCGCCGCCGCAGGCGCGTGAAGAAGCCGGGCGGCCGGCCACGGTTCGGCAGCCGTCCGCTTGGCTGCCTACCCTGGACCAGACGGTCGACCCAGCCGGTATCGGCCTGCCGGCGATCGTAATCCGAACGACGCTCGACGAGGCGCCTGCGGATCGCCTCCTCGCTCGGCCGATGTCGATTGCGCGGCCCCCTCGTCATCCTGCTTCTCCTCGTCGGCCGCGTGCCGCGCCGGGCGCCGATGGCAGCTCCGGGGCGCGCCTGCCGCAAATGTCCGCGCGCCATGGCTGGCGCGTCGGTGCGAACGTCCCTCGTCTTGTCTTAAAGCTTTAAATTATGGCCGTTCGGCGTTGCAAACCGTTTCGTCACTGAATGAAAAGCATTCGCCGCTTGTGCGCAAGAAAAAGGGGAGAACCGGTTCCGGTCCTCCCCTTGTCAGGTTGGCGTCGCAGGAAGCGCGATCAGGCGGCTTCGGCCTTCGAGCCTTCCGGCGGGAAGCGCCCGTAAAAGGTTTCGCCGGTCTTCGCCATCTCGCGCAGCAGCGGCGTCGGCTCGAAGCGCTCGCCATGCTTGGCGGCCAGCTTCTCGCAGAGCGCGACGAAGGCCTCGGTGCCCATGCCGTCGATGTAGCTGATCGTGCCGCCGGTATAGGGCGCGTAGCCGAAGCCGAGGATCGATCCGACATCGGCCTCACGCGGGTCGACGACGACGCCTTCCTCCATGGTGCGCGCCGCTTCCAGCGCCATGGTGGCGAGGAAGCGCTGCTTGAGCTCCTCGAAGTCGATCTGGTCGGCCGGCTGCTGCTCGAACATGTCCTTCAGGCCGGGCCACAGCGACTTCTTGGCGGGCTTGGCCGGATAGTCGTAGAACCCCTTGCCCGCCTTACGGCCGAGCCGGCCGTCGCCGTTCATCTGCTCGACCAGCTTGAAGTGGCGCGGATCGACCGAATCCTCGCCCATGTCGCGCATGGTCGCCTTCATGATCTTCAGTGACAGATCGACAGCGGTCTCGTCGTTGAGGGCGAGCGGGCCGACCGGCATGCCGGCGAACTTGGCGGCATTCTCGATCATCGCCGGCGGCACGCCCTCGACCAGCATGTCGTAGGCCTCCGACATGTAGCGGAGCACGCAGCGATTGGCGAAGAAGCCGCGGGTGTCGTTGACGACGATCGGCGTCTTCCTGATCGCCCGCACGAAGTCAAGCGCGACGGCCAGGGCCTTGTCGCCGGTCTTCTCGCCGAGGATCACCTCGGTCAGCATCATCCGGTCGACCGGCGAGAAGAAATGGATGCCGATGAAGCGCTCCTGGTCCTCGAAGGCCTCGGCCAAGCTGGTGATCGGGATGGTGGAGGTGTTGGAGGCGTAGATCGCGTCCTTGCGCAGGACGGCGGCGACCTTCCTGGTCACCTCGGCCTTCACGTCGCGGTCCTCGAAGACCGCCTCGACGACGAGGTCGGCATTCTTCAGGGCGTCGTAGTCCGGCGTGGCAGTGATCTTCGCCAGCACGGCCTCGGCCTGCTCCTTGGTGGCGCGGCCCTTGGAGACGAGGCCTTCCATCAGCTTGCGCGAATGGGCCTTGCCCTTGTCGGCGGCCTCCTGGTCGCGGTCGATGAGGACGACGTCGAGGCCGCCCTGTGCCGCGACATAGGCGATGCCTGCGCCCATGAAGCCGGCGCCGACGATACCGACGGTCTTCAGATCGCTGGCCGGCACGTTCTTCGGCCGGCGCGCGCCCTTGTTGAGCTCCTGCATGGAGACGAAGAGCGAGCGGATCATCATCGCCGCCTCGGTCGTCTGCAGGACCTCGGTGAAGTAGCGCTGCTCGATGGTCAGCGCGGTGTCCATGGGGACGAGAAGGCCCTCATAGACGCATTTCACGATGGCGCGGGCGCCGGGATAATTGTCGTTGGTCTCCTTGCGGTAGAGCGAGGCGACCGCCGGCCAGACCTGTGCACCCTGCGGCGAGTAGACCGGGCCGGACGGCAGCTTGAAGTCCTTCTGGTCCCACGGCTTCACTGCCGAGAGGCCCGACTTCAGCATCTCCTTGGCCGTGGCGACGAGATCGTCCTGCGACACGACCGCGTCGATCAGCTTCATGCCCTTGGCCTTGTCGGCGGTCAGGGTGGAGCCCTTGAGCAGCATCTGCAGGGCGCTCTGGGTGTCGGTCAGGCGCGGCACGCGCTGGGTGCCGCCGGCGCCGGGAAAGATGCCGACCTTGACCTCGGGCAGGCCCATCTTGGCGCTGGTGGCGGCGACACGGCCGTGGCAGGCGAGCGCCAGCTCGAAGCCGCCGCCCATGCAGGTGCCGTTGATCGCCGCGACGAAGGGCTTGCCGCAGGTCTCCAGCTTGCGCCAGATCCAGGACATGCGGCCGGCACCGTCGAAGAGCTCGCGGATTGCCTCGTCATGGTTCTCGCGCTTCTTCGCCTCGAAGCTCTCGAACATGCCGGACAGCATCTTCAGATCGGCACCGCCAGTGAAGGAGCCGGTCTTGCCGGAGGTGATGACGACACCCTTGACCGCCGCGTCGGCGACCATCTCGTCGACCATGGCGTCGAACTCACCCATGACCTCCTGGGTGAAGACGTTCATCGAGCGACCGGGCATGTCCCAGGTGACAAGGGCCAGGCCGTCGCCGTCGATCTCGATGGTGAAGTTCTCGCTGTTCATCAATTCGCTCCCAGATCGGACGCTTGCCGTCTATCATTTTCCGTGTCCCGCCAGGGCGTTGCCACCGGCAGGGGTGTGAAACTTTCAGGGTTGTTAAACCACTCGACCCTTACAATACGGGCCTTCATACGCACCGACGAGTTGCTGCCCATGTCCGACACCGCCTGCCCCGGCTGCCAGACTTCCCGCCCGCTGGACTTCCAGTTCTCCATGGCTTTCCAGCCCATCCTCGACATCGCGTCGGAGCGAGTCTGGGGCTACGAAGCCCTGGTGCGGGGCCTCAACGGGGAGGGCGCCTACAGCATCCTGTCGCAGGTCTCGGCCGACCAGAAATACCGCTTCGACCAGGCCTGCCGGGTGAAGGCGATCTCGCTGGCGTCGCAGCTGTTCCCCGCCGGGGAACTGCCGCATCTGTCGATCAACTTCCTGCCCAACGCCGTCTACGAGCCGTCCGCCTGCCTGCGCGCGACCCTTGCGGCCGCCCGCAAGAGCAGCTTTCCGCTGACCTCGATCATGTTCGAGTTCACCGAGAGCGAGCAGATGACCGATGTCGCGCATCTGCAGAACATCATCGCCGAGTACCGCAAGATGGGCTTCATCACCGCCCTCGACGATTTCGGCGCCGGCTATGCCGGCCTGGGGCTCCTCGCGGACTTCCAGCCCGACCTGATCAAGATCGACATGCATCTCGTGCGCGGCATCGACACCAGTCGCGCCCGCCAGGCGATCCTCGCCGCGACCCTGTTCGTCGCCCGCGAACTCGACATCACGGTGCTGGCCGAGGGCGTCGAGACGGCGGCCGAGTTCGCGGCGCTGAAGGCGGCGGGCGTCACCCTGTTCCAGGGCTACTACTTCGCCAAGCCGGCCTTCGAGACGCTGCCGGCGCTCCTGGTGCATCCGCATGAGATCGGTGTCCAGCACGTCGCCTGACCCCAGCCCCGGCAGCATGTGGCCTCAGACCCGCTCGATGATCGTGGCGGTGCCCATGCCGGCACCAATGCACAGGGTGACCAGCGCGGTCTGCTTGCCCTGACGCTCCAACTCGTCGAGCACCGTGCCGAAGATCATCGCGCCGGTGGCGCCGAGCGGGTGGCCCATGGCGATGGCGCCGCCATTCACGTTGATCTTGTCGTGGTCGATGTCGAAGGCCTGCATGTAGCGCAGGACGACGGCCGCGAAGGCCTCGTTCAGCTCGAACAGGTCGATATCGCCGATGGTCATGCCGGCGCGCTTCAGGAGCTTTTCCGTCACGTCGACCGGGCCGGTCAGCATCAGCGCCGGATCGGAGCCGACATTGGCGAAGGCCTTGATGCGGGCGCGCGGCTTGACGCCGAGGGCCTCGCCGCCAGCCTTGGAGCCGAGCAGGACGGCGCCGGCGCCATCGACGATGCCGGAGGAATTGCCGGCGTGATGGACGTGGTTGACCGCCTCGATCTCGGGATGGGCCTGGATGCCGACGGCGTCGTAGCCGCCCATTTCGCCATGCATGGCGAAGGAGGCGTTGAGGCTGCCGAGCGACTGCATGTCGGTGGACGGGCGCATGTGCTCGTCACGGTCGAGGATGGTCAGGCCGTTCTGGTCCTTGACCGGGACAACGGACCTGGCGAAGCGGCCCTCTTCCCAGGCCTTGCCGGCGCGCTTCTGGCTCTCGACGGCATAGGCGTCGACGTCGTCGCGCGAGAAGCCGTATTTGGTGGCGATCAGATCGGCCGAGACGCCCTGCGGCATGAAATAGGACGGAATGCCCACGGACGGATCCATGATCCAGGCGCCGCCGGACATGCCCATGCCGACCCGCGACATGGATTCCACGCCGCCGGCGATGACGATGTCCTCGGCGCCCTGGGCGATCTTGGCGGCGCCGAGATTCACGGCATCAAGACCAGAGGCGCAGAAGCGCGAGATCTGCATACCCGGGGCGGCGAAGTCGTAGCCGGCCTCGAAGGCGCTGGCGCGCGGGATCACCGAGCCGGCTTCGCCGACCGGATCGACGCAGCCGAAGATGATGTCGTCGACGGTGCGGGTGTCGATGCCGTTGCGGTCGCGCAGGGCTTCCAGCACCTTGGCGCCGAGGCGCACGGCAGGCACCTCATGCAGCGCGCCGTCCTTCTTGCCGCGGCCGCGGGGCGTGCGGACGTGATCGTAGATATAGGCTTCGGTCATTGATGTTCCTCCGTGTTCCGCGCGCCCAGGCCGCCTGCGGGCGGCGCGCCGTATGCCGCGATGAATTCCTCATGAACCCGGCCGTGCGTGGCCGGGTCGGCCCGTCGCCAGGGCGCGACGGGTGCAGTGTCCGGTCGCCTCCGACATGGCCACCCGGCAGCGCCAAGGCAATGGCCGCCGCTGCCGGACGCCCTCCCGGGCGGTCGCCGCCTAGAAGGCGTCGGCGTCCATCGCCATCATCGAGTCTGCGCCGGTGGAGATGCGCGCCAGATGGGCGGCGCTCTCCGGCATCACCCGCTCCATGTAGAAGCGCGCGGTCAGGAGCTTCTTCTCCATGAACTCCGAGCGGCCATTGGCGCCGGCGGCGATCTTCTCCTGCGCGACCTTGGCCATGCGGCCCCACATGTAACCCATGGCGACGAGGCCGAAGAGGTGCATGTAGTCGGTCGAGGCGGCGCCGGCGTTGTCGGGCTTGGCCATGGCGTTCTGCATCAGCCACATGGTGGCCTGCTGCAGGTCGTTCAGGCCCTTTTTCAGCGCCTTGGTGAGCGGGGCCATAGCCTCGTCGGCGCGGTTTTCCTCACAGAATTGCCCAACCTCGGCGAAGAAGGACTGCACCGCCCGGCCACCGTTGAGGCCGAGCTTGCGGCCGACGAGGTCGAGCGCCTGGATGCCGTTGGCGCCCTCGTAGATCTGGGCGATGCGGGCGTCGCGGACGAACTGCTCCATGCCCCATTCGCCGATATAGCCGTGGCCGCCATAGACCTGCTGGGCCATCACCGCGTTGTCGAAGCCCTTGTCGGTGAGGACACCCTTGATGACCGGGGTCATCAGGCCCATCCAGTCGTCGGCGGCCTGCCGGTCCTTCTCCTCGTCGGCGCGATGCGACAGGTCACCCTTCAGCGCGGTCCACAGGACCAGCGCCCGACCGGCCTCGTTGATCGACCGGATGGTCATCAGGATGCGGCGGATGTCCGGATGGACGATGATCGGATCGGCCTTCTTCTCCGGCGCTTTGGCGCCGGAAAGCGAGCGGCCCTGGATGCGTTCGCGGGCATAGGTGACGGCGTTCTGGTAGGCGACTTCCGAGATCGCCAGGCCCTGGACGCCGACGCCGAGCCGCGCCTCGTTCATCATCGTGAACATGGCGCGCAGGCCCTTGTCGGCCTCGCCGATGAGGTAGCCGGTCGCGTCATCGTAGTTCATGACGCAGGTGGCGTTGCCGTGGATGCCCATCTTCTCTTCGAGCGAGCCGCAGACGACGCCGTTGCGCTCGCCCGGATTGCCGTCGGCGTCGAGGACGAATTTCGGCACGATGAAGAGCGAGATGCCCTTCACGCCCTCCGGCGCGCCCTCGATGCGGGCGAGGACCAGGTGGACGATGTTGTCGGCCATGTCGTGTTCACCGGCGGAGATGAAGATCTTCTGGCCGGAGATGCGGTAGCTGCCGTCATCCTGCGGCACCGCCTTGGTGCGGAGGAGGCCGAGATCGGTGCCGCAATGCGGCTCCGTCAGGTTCATGGTGCCGGTCCACGAGCCATCGATCATCTTCGGCAGGTAGGTCTGCTTCTGCTCGTTCGAGCCATGAACCGAGATCGCGGCGATCGCGCCAGCGGTCAGGCCCGGATACATGGCGAAGGCCATGTTGGCCGAGGACATGTATTCCGACACGGCGGTGGCCAGCGTGTGCGGCAGACCCTGGCCGCCATATTCGGGGTCGAAGGGCAGGCTGCCCCAGCCGCCCTCGCGGAAGGTGTCGTAGGCGGCCTTGAAGCCCTCCGGCGTCGTCACCGAGCCGTCGGAGGCGCGGGTGCAGCCCTCGATGTCGCCAACCCGGTTCAGCGGTTGCAGCACTTCGCTGGCGATGCGGCCGGCCTCGCCGAGGATCGCTTCGACGACGTCGGGCGACGCATCCGCAAAACCGGGAAGATTGTTGTAGCGGTCGAAGCCGAGCAGGTCGTTCAGGACGAACAGCGTGTCTTCGGTGGGGGCCTGGTAGGTCGGCATGCGATTCCTCCGTCTCGAGCGTCGGCGGCTTATCGCTAACTTTGACGTAAACGTCAATGGCCGATCGACGGCGACGGACCCCCATGATGTCGCATGGGGGTGACATGTCGATGTCACGGGACGGGATGTGGAGAGGGTGAGTGGATCCGCTGCGTGCGCGAAGCCGGAATCAGGCCAGATGCCGCCGGCGCGAAGCGCGGCGTCGGCCTGACGGGCCGGGTAGTGGCGGGCGGATCGTGCGACGCGCCCGCCGGATAGTTAGTCGGTGACTTCGCTCAGCCGGGCGCGGACGTAGTTGATCGAGACGTCCATGGCGTGGATCGAATCCTCGATCTCGCGCTTCTGGTCCTGCAGGATCTCCTGCTGCTCCTCGAAGCGCTCCAGCACGACCTCGAGCTGTTTCCGCTTGCCGTTGGGCTGATGATAGATCTCGATCATCTGCTTGGCTTCGGTCAGCGAGAAGCCCAGCGTCTTGGCCAGCAGGATCAGCCGCAGCCGGGTCCGGTCATGACGGCTGTAGAGGCGCGTGGTGCCGCGGCGCTCGGGCGCCAGAAGACCGCGATCTTCGTAGAAGCGGAGGGTGCGCAGCGTGACGCCGAATTCCTTCGACAGGTCGCCGATCTTGAACAGCTCCTTATCGGTCGCTGCCTGGTCGTCGAGGTTGAGCAGAAAGCCGATGTCGATCGACGTCGTGTCGTCTTCGCGTTCGGCGAGCTTCAGATTGGTCATGTCTTGAATTCCGTAACTGCGCATTCGTTTGAACGGCTCGTACCCGAGGGCCGGCGACTCATCCTGTTTCGGCTACATAGGCCATTGTGCGGCGAATAACGCGTGAATTGAGGCTGTTACAAGACGTAGCGTCAATTGACGGTCCAGCCTCGGGTCGGCTTCCGGTGTTATTCACTAACAAAGCGGTAATGGGGTTAACCCGCAATTAACCCTGTTGGACGAATTTGCTCCAGACACCAGCAGGCACCGGAGCCGGCCCAGCGAGGCTCAAGCCGATCGGGAATGTGATATGGCCGAGAAGAAGTCGAAACTGGCGCAAGGTGGATCGCCCCGCGACGATTCGTCCCTCGATACGCTCAGCCGTACCCTGGAAGAACTAGAACTCCGCTTGACCCAGATGAGTTCCGCCAAGGCGGCGCCGCGACCGGCTGCCGACGTCGCGCCGGAGCCCGCGGCCGCTCGGCGGACCGCAACCCGCCTGAAATCCGTCGCCAAACCCGCTGACGCCCAGCGGCCGAACCGGCCGACGCTGTCCGAAGCGGTGTCGCAGATCGTCATGCGCCAGCAGATGCTCGACCGCGAAAATGGCGACGTGCGTGACGGTGCGGCGGCGGCCGTTCCGGCCCCCCGCCGCCAGACCCGCGATGCGGCAACGGGCTCCGACCTCTCCCGCGACCTCGAGCGCCTGCGCACCGAACTGCGCGACGACATGGACCGCAGCCTGAAGTCGCGATTCGACGACATGCGGCACGCCTTCGATGACCTGCGCACCATGATCGCGGACCGCGCCAGCGCCGAGACGATCGACGCCGAGATCGCCCGGGTCGACGACGGGCTGTCGCGGATGGCCGATGGCGGCGCCGATCGCCAGGCCGTGCAGTCGCTGCGCAAGGAGCTGGAAGCCATGCGCTCGCTCGTCGGCGAGATGGCCCGCGAGGAGACCGTCAAGGATCTCGGCCGGCGCTGGGACGCCGTCGGCACCGAATTCAACGACCGGGCCGAAGAGGACACCCGGGCCCGCCGCGACCTGAAGGACGAGCTGGAGCGCATCCGCGTCTCGCTCGGGTCGCTCGCCAGCGAGGATCACGTCAAGTCGGTCGAGCGCCGGCTGGACGAGTTCGAGGCGCGCCACACGGCGGTGTTCCAGGAATTTGCCGAGGGCGGCATTTCCGACATGCTCAAGACCGAGATCAACGGTCTGCGCGGCAAGCTGGAGACGCTGGCGTCCGAAAAGTCGATGCGGGCCGTCGAGGAACGCTGGGACGCGCTCGAGGACAAGTTCGCCTCGCGCGAGATCGAAGGCAAGATCGAGGCGATGTCGGGCCGCATGGAGCAGCTCGAGGCCGCGCTTGCCAAGCTGCCCGAGACGCTGGCCATTGCCCCGCTTGAGCAGCGGGTGCATGCGCTCGCGGTCGGCATCGAGGCGATCGCCAAGCAGCAGCAGGACGAATTCGAACTCGACCATTTCGCCCAACTCGAGGAGCGCCTCGACGAGATTTCCCGCGCCATCGTCGCGGCGGCAAGCCGGGCGCCGGCGATCGACATGAGCCCGGTCGAGCGGATCGAGGCCCGGCTGCAGAGCCTGACCGCCCGCGTCGACCACCTCGCCGAAGAGGGCGATACGCAGGTGCTGTCCGGCCGCATCGGCGAATTGTCCGATCGGATCGAATCGCTGGCCGACGGAACCGCCGCCGCCGATCTGGCAGAACGGATCGAGCGCTTCTCGACGCGGCTGGAACATCTCCTCAATGCCAGCGAGGATTCGTCCCTCGAAGCGGTCGCCATCGAGAACCGGCTGCAGACGCTGGCCGAGCAGATCGAGACCACCTCCGCCTCGCGTGTCAACGACGACATGGTGCGTTCGTTGGGCGCGCAAATCGCCCGCCTGTCGGACCAGATCGGCGAAGGCGGCATGTCCGGCGCCATGGTCGATCCGGAACTCGACGAGCGCCTTGCCGACATCGAGCGTCGGCTGGACGAGAACCGCGACGCCATCGTCGTCTCCGCCCGGGCCGCCGCCGACGAGGCGATCCGGCAGATGATGGAATCCGGCGATCTTCGCCAGGGCCAGCACGTGGCGCAGCTGTCCGAAGACCTGCGGTCGCTGGAAGCCCTGTCCCGGCAGACCGGCGAGCAGTCGCAGGAATTCTACAAGACGGTCCATGCGACGCTGATCCGGCTGGTCGAGCGGATCGACACCATCGACAACGAGATGCAGCGCAGGGATCGCGGCGAGGACGGCGCGGGCGCCGCTGTCGGCGAGGCGCGCTTCGTCCAGGCCGAGCCGAAGGTCGCCGCTGCCGCCGAACCGCAGGCGCCGCGTGGCCTGCGCGGGCTTCTCGGGCGCAAGCTCGGCGCCGGCAAGGCGGCGGTCGACGCCGATGCCGTCACCGGGCGTGCCGACAGGGCACGGCAGGCAGACGACCCGGAAGTCATGGTCGCCGAGTTCCCGGGGAACCATGACGCGTCGTCGGGCCCGGTGCCGCCGGTCGAGGCCCCGTCGCTGGACGCTGCCGACATCTTCGAATCCGACGAGGCCAACCGGCCGCTCGCCATCGGCTCCGGCACGCCGGACATCGCCGCGCTGCTGCAGCGGGTGAGGGCCCAGCAGGCTGGCCAGACCGGCGAGGCTGACGAGGGCGGCCGCGCCGACTTCATCGCCGCCGCACGGCGCGCCGCCATGGCCGCCGCCTCCGAAGCCGAGGGCCTGCGCTCCGGCGAGGCCGGCGACGACGGCGACGAGCGTGGCGGGGGCGTCACTGATTTCATCGCGCGCCGCCGCAAGCCGATCCTGATGGCGATCGGCGCGGTGCTCCTGGCCCTGATGGCGCTGCCGCTCGGCCAGGCGCTCAACGCGCCCTCCGATGGCGACGAACTGGTCGCCGGCACCAGCCAGCCCGGGATTCTCGCCGAACAGGCGACCACGACACCGCTCGTCGCGGGCAGCACCCCCGAGGCGGCCGCGCCTGCCGCTGCCGACAGGACCGATGGCACCGCACCCGCGACCGCCGGGTCGGACGACACGCGCACTGCCGAAGCGGGCGCCGACGGCAGCGATGCCCTGATGTCGCCCGCGGCGCTGTCGCCGACGCCCGCCGGACCGCGTGCGATCGACGACGAGGTTGCGACGGCGACGCCGGCCAAGGCCGCCGACACGCTGATCAGCCGTTCCCTGTCGGGCGCACCGGGCGCTGCCGGCTTCACGCCGACCAGTGGCGCCGACGTCGCCAATGCCGGCGCCGCTGCGGCCATGAGCTCGGTCGGCCCGGTTCCGCCGATCCCGGACGGTATCGGCAATGCGGCCCTGACCGATGCGGCCGAAGCCGGCGACCCCAAGGCGATCTTCGAGATTGGCCTGCGGCTGATGGAAGGGCGCGACTCGGAGCCGAAGCCGGCGGTCGCGGCGGAATGGTTCGCCAGCTCCGCCGAGCGCGGTTTCGCGCCGGCCCAGTACAGCCTCGGCACGCTCTACGAGAAGGGCAACGGGGTCGAGCGCGACACGATCGCGGCGCGCGACTGGTATCTGAAGGCCGCCGAACAGGGGAACGTGCGCGCCATGCACAATCTGGCGGTGTTGTTCGCCACCGGCGTCGACGGCAAGTCGGAGCCGAAGCTGGCGGCGCAATGGTTCGAAAAGGCCGCCGAATACGGCATGACCGACAGCCAGTACAATCTCGGCATTCTTTATGCCCGCGGTGCCGGCGTCGATCAGGACCTGACGGAATCCTTCAAATGGTTCTCGATCGTCGCCACGGCTGGCGACGAGGATGCCGGTCGCAAGCGCGACGAGGTCGCCAAGTCGCTCACGCCGGAACGGCTGAAGTCGGCGGAGGAGAAAGTGGCGGGCTTCACGCCGAAGCCGCGCGACGAGGCGGTGAACACCGTGGACGTTCCGGCCGACTGGGCAGAGAACACCGCACCGATGCAGACCTCGGCCATCGACATGAAGCGGGCGATCCGCAACATCCAGGCCATCCTGATCAAGCTCGGCTATGAGCCCGGGGCGCCGGACGGCGTCGTCGGCCAGCAGACCACGGCCGCCATCAAGGCCTTCCAGAAGGAAGCCGGACTGACCGCCGACGGCAGCATCGACGAGACGCTGATCCGGGCCCTGCTGGCGCGCAAGGACGGCTGAGACGCCCTGCTGCAGGGCGCTTCGCCAACATCGCGGATTTGACAGGCAAGGGGGTTCGGGCCAAGACGGTTCGGCCCCCTTTTCCTTGGCTCCATCAACCCCTTGAGCCGGACCGCACGTGAACCTCTATCTCCCGATCGCGGAACTTTCGGTCAATCTGGTCGTCCTGTTCGGGATGGGCGCTGCCGTGGGATTCCTGTCGGGCCTGTTCGGGGTCGGCGGCGGCTTTCTGATCACCCCGCTGCTGATCTTCTACAACATTCCCCCGGCCGTGGCCGTGGCCACAGGCGCCAACCAGGTGATCGCGTCGTCCTTCTCCGGGGCGCTTGCCCACTACAAGCGCGGCACGGTCGATTTGAAGCTCGGCACGGTGCTGCTGATCGGTGGCACGGCGGGCTCGGCGGCGGGCGTTGCGCTGTTCACGCTGCTCAGGCGGATCGGCCAGCTCGATCTGGTCGTGTCGCTTCTCTACGTGGTGTTTCTGGGCGGCGTCGGTGGGCTGATGCTGGTCGAGAGCATCCAGTCGCTTCGGCGTTCCAGCGGCGGATCGGGCGAAATCCGCCGCTCCGGCAAGCACAACTGGATCCACGGCCTGCCGCTGAAGATGCGCTTCCAGCGCTCCAAGCTGTTCGTCTCGGTCATTCCGGTGCTGGCCATCGGCTTCCTGATCGGCACGCTGGCCGGCATCATGGGGGTCGGCGGCGGCTTCATCATGGTGCCCGCGCTGATCTATCTCCTGCGGGTGCCGACCAACGTCGTCATCGGCACATCGCTGTTCCAGATCATCTTCACCGCGGCCGTGACCACCGTGCTGCAGGCCTCGACCAATCACACGATCGATGTGGTGCTGGCCTTCTTCCTTATGCTCGGCGGCGTGATCGGCGCGCAGTTCGGGGCCGAGGCCGGCCGCAAGCTGCGCGGCGACCAGTTGCGGGCATTGCTGGCGCTGCTCGTCCTGGCGGTCGCCCTGCGCCTCGGCTTCGAATTGGTGTCGACGCCGACCGAGCCCTATTCCACCAGCATGCCGAGCGGAGAGATCGGATGAGGGCGGTCGTCTCCTCACTTCTCGGTCGCTGCCCCCGGTTTGCGGGCCGACACTTGACCGGCCTCGCCGCGGCATGCGCCCTGATGGTGACCGTGCCCGGTCCCGTGGCGGGGCAGGCGCTGGAAACCTTCGAGATCGGACTCTCCACCGACCGCATCGGCATCACTTCCGACTTTTCCGGAACCCGGCTGGTCATCTTCGGTGCGCTCGACAATGCCGATGCCCGCATCCTGCGCCAGCAGCGCTACGACATCGTCGTCTCGCTGGTCGGCCCGCGCCAGCCGGTGGTGGTGCGCAAGAAGGAACGCACGCTCGGCCTGTGGATCAATCGCGGATCGGAGACCTTCGACATCGCGCCGGCCTCCTACGCGTTGGCCTCGACGCGCCCGCTCAGCGACATCACCCGCGAGAGCTTCCGGGTCAGCCTTTCCATGGGCATCGACGATCTGCGGCTGAGCACCAGCGAGGGCGGGCGCTCGCACGTGTTTCCGGAGCCGGAAAGCCTGGTGATCTCGGCGCCGACCGACGATGCGCCGGCGCTGGTGCCCAACCGCGACGAATATGCGACCGCGCTGCGCCGGATCCGGCGCGAGCGCGGCCTCTACAACCAGACGATCGGCAGCGTCGAATTCGTCAGCGCGACGCTGTTCCGGGCCGATCTGCAATTGCCGGCCGATCTGCCGGTGGGCAACCACACGGTCCGTGCCTTCCTGTTTCGCAACGGCGTCTTCATCCGCCAGAGCAGCGAGCCGCTGCTGGTCATCAAGACCGGCTTCGAGGCCGTGGTCGACGATTTCGCCCGCAATTATGCGTTTCTCTACGGGCTGTTCGCCGTCGCGCTGGCGATCTTCATGGGCTGGTTCGGCCGCGTCGTGTTCAAGCGCGACTGACACCCGGCCAGCGCTTTACGCTTTTCACCTTCCTGACCTAGTTGGATCGGCATGACGGATATCGATCGACACGGCGACGCGCCGACCCCCGACGCGGCGCTGGCGGCAACGGACATCACCCACAAGACCGCGTGGATCCTCGGTCTGGCGGGGCTGATCCCCTTCGTGGCGATGACCGCGGCGCTCGCCTATGCGGGCCGCGCCTTCATCGCCTATCCGCAGCTGGTCCTCGCGCTGTCGGGCTATTCGGCGACGATCCTCGCCTTTCTCGGCGGCATCCGCTGGGGCGCGGCGCTGTGGCGCGACGAGGGCCAGCGCTACATCCTCGTCCTGTCCGTGCTGGCGTCGCTGATCGGCTGGGCGCTGCTGTTCGTCCCGACGCCATGGATGTTCGCCGGCTTCGCCATTGCCTTCGCGCTGGTCGGGGTCTGGGACGTGCTGGCGGCGCGCCACCGGGTGCTGCCGGACTGGTTCGGCCGGCTGCGGCTGGTGCTGACGATCGTCGTGGTGCTCTGCCAGCTCGTCGCCTTCGCCTCGACCTTCTAAAGCCCTATCCGGGGCTGAGCGAGCGAAAGCCGATCGGGTAGATGCGGGCCAGGCCGATCACATAGGCCTTGGCCGTCGCCAAATCGAACAGGCCGTGAAAGGCCCGGTCGAGGACGTTGAGGCCGCCGGTCGTCACGCCGAAGGACGGCATGATCATCCGCGATCCGTCGCTGGCAAAGCAGGCGCCGCGGGTCGAGCGTGCGCCATTGGCGACGCGGGCGACCGGATGCAGGTGGCCGGCGACCTCGCCGGCGCGATAGGCGGCGCTGGGCTCGTGCCGGAAGGTCCAGGGTCCGACCGCGATCTCCTCGCGCGTCTCGCCCCCGACGAAGGCTGGCGGCTCGGGGTCGTGATTGCCGGAAATCCAGATCCAGTCGCGGCCCGCCATCAGCCGGCGCAGGGACTCTCGGGAGGCCTCCGGCATCAGCGCCGCGCCGGTCCGGTCGTGGAAGGAATCGCCGAGGCTGATGACCCGCTGCGGGGCGTAGCGCGTCAGGGCCGCCTCCAGCAGCGTCAGGGTCGCGGCGGTATCGTAGGGCGGCAGCATCATGCCGCGCCGGGCAAAGGCGGCGCCCTTCTCCAGATGCAGGTCGGAGACGATCAGCAGGCGTTCGTCCGGGGCATAGAGGACGCCGGACGGATCGCACACGATCCGGGCGCCGGCGAGGGACATCTCCACGCCGTCGCACTCCGTCTGCCGCAGCCGCCGCGCCAGCGCATTCATCCGCAAGGTCCCGTTTTGCTGTTTGATTCGCGTTTCGTTCTATCGAGCCGAGCATTCCGGCAAAGGCAAGGCGGATTTTGTCGCGGGTTGATTTGCCCGCCGCGATCGGCGATGTTTGCGCCGCAACATGGACCTGCCTTGGCAGGTGGCTATGCCGGGCGCCTATCCCTCGGCCAATCACATCTCGTGCCAGATCGCGCATGGCCGGCACCGCCGAAGCCACCGCAGCCGCACGACGTGCAGATGTTCCTGGAGCCGATGTTCTCGACTCGCACCCTTTCCGCCGACTGGCTTGGCAATATCCGCGGCGACCTGTTGTCCGGTCTCGTCGTGGCGCTCGCCCTGATCCCCGAGGCCATCGCCTTCTCGATCATCGCCGGCGTCGACCCGAAGGTCGGCCTCTACGCCTCCTTCTCGATCGCCGTCCTTACCTCGATCTTCGGCGGCCGACCGGGCATGATCTCGGCCGCGACGGCGGCCACGGCCGTCCTGATGATCACGCTGGTCGCCGATTACGGCCTGCAGTATCTCTTTGCAGCGACGATCCTTGCCGGCCTGTTGCAGCTGCTGGCGGGCGTCCTGAAGCTCGGCAATGCCATGCGCTTCGTCTCGCGCTCGGTGATGACCGGCTTCGTCAACGCCCTCGCGATCCTGATCTTCATGGCGCAGATCCCCGAACTCGTCGGGGTGCCGTCGATCACCTACGCCATGGTCGCTTTGGGTCTGGCCATCATCTACCTCCTGCCGCGCATCACCACGGCGGTGCCGTCGCCGCTGGTGACGATCGTCGTCCTGACCGCGCTGTCGCTGACCTTCAGCCTCGATTTGCGGGTCGTCGGCGACATGGGTGACCTGCCGTCCTCGCTGCCGACCTTCTTCATCCCGGACGTGCCGTTCACGCTCGAGACGCTGCAGATCATCCTGCCCTATTCGGCGGGCATCGCGGTGGTCGGCCTCCTGGAATCGCTGATGACGGCCCAGGTCGTGGACGATCTGACCGATACCGGTTCGAACAAGAACCAGGAATGCTACGGCCAGGGCATCGCCAACACCGTCACCGGCTTCTTCGGCGGTATGGCGGGCTGCGCGATGATCGGCCAGTCGGTGATCAACGTGAAGTCGGGCGGCCGTGGCCGGCTGTCCTGCTTCTTCGCCGGCGTGACGCTTCTGTTCCTGATCGTCGTTCTCGGCGACTGGGTGGCGGTGATCCCGATGGCGGCGCTGGTCGCCATCATGATCATGGTGTCGATCGGTACCTTCTCCTGGGAATCCATCGTCAATCTGAAGACCCATCCGCGGCGCTCGTCGATCGTCATGCTGGCGACCGTCATCACGGTGGTGTGGACGCACAATCTCGCCATCGGCGTGATCGTCGGCGTGATGCTCTCGGGCATCTTCTTCGCCTCTAAGGTGGCGCAGATCTTCTCGGTCACCTCGACCCTGTCGGGCGACGGCCGCGAGCGGACCTACCGGGTGATCGGGCAGGTGTTCTTCGCCTCGGCGGAGGATTTCGCCGCCGCCTTCGACTTCAAGGAAGCCCTCGACAAGGTGATCATCGACGTTTCGCGGGCCCATATCTGGGACCTGTCGGGGGTCGGCGCGCTCGACCGCGCGGTGATCAAGTTCCGCCGCGAGGGCACCGAGGTCGAGGTGCTGGGCATGAACGAGGCCAGCACGACCCTGGTCGACCGGCTCGGCGTCGCCGACAAGCCGGGCGCGCTGGACACGGCCCCGGGCCACTAATACCGATGGAAGCAGGCGAACCCGGCCGGTTCCCGTCAGTGTGGCGGGGGCCGCCCTGCGGGTTGCGTCCGAAGGACAGGCGAGAGCACTCGCCGCGCAAGGGAGGACCCAGATGACCAAGATCCTGGCACTCGTCGACGGTTCGCAATATTCGCAGAGCGTCTGCGACAACGCCGCCTGGGCGGCGGAACGGCTGTCGGCCGAGGTCGATCTCCTGCACGTCATCGGGCGGCGCGACACGGCGTCGGCGCCGGCGGACTATTCCGGCAGCCTCGATCTCGGCGAGCGCGAGCAGCTTCTGAAGGAACTGGCCGAGTTCGATGAGCAGAAGGGCCGGCTGGCCCGCAAGCGCGGCCGGCTGGTGCTCTCGGAAGGCGCCGCGCGGCTGCGCGACCGCGGCGTCGAGACCGTCTCGGAACGGCTCCTGTCGGGAGACCTCGTGGATACGGTTCGCGAGCAGGAGAGCGGCGCGGAACTGCTGGTCATCGGCAAGCGCGGCGAGGCGGCCGATTTCGCCAAGCTGCATCTCGGCTCCAACCTGGAACGCGTCCTGCGCGGTGCGACACGCCCGGTGCTGGTCAGCGCCCGGGCCTTCCGGCCGGTCAAGCGCTTCCTCGTCGCCTTCGACGGCGGTCCGAGCGTTGGCAAGGCGCTGGACCATCTGGTCGCCAGCCCGCTTCTGAAGGGCGCGGCCTGCGAACTCCTGATGGTCTCCGACAAGACCAGTGACGCGCGGCTCGACCGGGCCGTGGAAACGCTGAACACGGCCGGCTACGACGCCACCGGCATTCTGCAAAAAGGCGAGCCCGACGCCGTCATCGCCGCCCATGTCGAGCGCGACGAGATCGATCTCATCGTCATGGGCGCCTACGGCCATTCGCGCATCCGCAGCTATTTCATCGGCTCGACCACCAGCGAGATCGTCCGCTCGTGCCTGCGCCCGGTGCTGATGTTCCGCTAGGCCGAACTGGCTGCCCGCCGCGCCTGCTTCTGCGCAAGAACGATGCCTCGCCAAACCCCTGGCGAGCGCCTAGGGTTTGAAGAGGCTGGCCGAGCCCGCGCCGGCGGCGCCGGATCCGGCGTCCTGCTGCATGGCAGTGCGGCGCGCAACAGCTGAAGACCGTTGCCGCCGTGGCCGGGCGGAGCGGGATGGGCAAGGCTCGGGAAAAGGGGCGCGCATGCGCATTCGACTGGGCTGCGAACTGAATTACCAGTTCCCGATGCCGACGCCGATGATCATCAATCTGAACGTTCATTATTCGCGCGCCGGGTCGCTCGAACGGCCGGACCATCTGGTCACGACGCCGTCGGTGAACATCGAGAACTACCGCGACAGCTTCGGCAATTGGTGCAACCGGCTGGTCGCGCCCGCCGGAGCGTTCACGCTGGGCACTGACGGGATCATCCACGACGACGGCCTGTCCGATCCGGTCGGCCTCGACGCCGTGCAGCACGCCGTCGAGGATCTGCCGGCCGATACGCTGCTGTTTCTCCTCGGCAGCCGCTACTGCGAGACCGATCTCCTGTCGGAGGAAGCGTGGAGGCTGTTCGGCAACACGCCGCTCGGCTGGCCGCGGGTGCAGGCGATCTGCGACTTCGTCCACAATCATGTGCGCTTCGGCTACGAATACTCCCGGCCGACGCGCACCGCGGCCGAGACCTATTCGGAACGGGTGGGGGTGTGCCGCGACTACACCCATCTCGCCGTCGCCATGTGCCGGGCGATGAACATCCCGACCCGCTACTGCACCGGCTACATCAGCGACATCGGGCTGGCACCGCCCCATGGGGAGATGGATTTCGCCGCCTGGATGGAGGTCTATCTCGGCGGCCGCTGGTGGACCTTCGATCCGCGCAACAACGCGCCGCGCTGGGGACGTGTCCTGATCGCGCAGGGCCGCGACGCCTCCGACGTGCCGCTGACCCATACTTTCGGGCCGAACACGCTGACGGGCTTCAAGGTCTGGACCGACGAGATCCCAGCTTAGCCGAAATCGCCAACGCCGCGGCTCAGTCGAGCGCGGCGCGGACCAGTTCCTCTTCCGCCGCCTCGGCCAGGAGGTCGTCGCGCGCCTCGCCCATGACGCTCTCGCGGCCAATCTGCAGCATGATCGGCACGGCCAGTGGCGAGACCCGGTCGAGGTCCTTGTGGACGATGTGATGTTTGATCCGGCCGAGAAGGTCCGACACCCGCGAAACGTCCAGAAGGCCCGTCGCGGCGTCGGCCCAGGTGGCACGCATCAGGATGTGATCCGGCTCGTGGGCGCGCAGCACGTCGTAGACCAGGTCGGCCGAGACGGTGACCTGGCGGCCGGTCTTTTCCTGGCCCGGATGACGCTTCTCGATCAGGCCCGAGATCACCGCGCATTGCCGGAAGGTCCGCTTGAGCAGCCAGGAATCGGCCATCCAGGCTTCCAGGTCGTCGCCCAGCATGTCCTCGTCGAACAGCGCATCGAGGGACAGGCGCCCGTCCGCGATCATTGCGCCCATGTCGCCGCGGCCCCAGATCGAGATGGCATAGTCGGTGGCGACGAAACCGAGCGGCTTGGCCCGGGCCCGCTCCAGACGCCGGGTCAGCAGCATGCCGAGGGTCTGGTGGGCCAGCCGCCCCTCGAAGGGATAGGCGACGAGGAAGAAGCGCTTGCCGTTCGGAAAGGTCTCGATCAGCAGCTCGTCGGGGCCGGGGATCAGCGACTTGCGCTGCTGGATGGCCAGCCAGTCCGACACCTGCTCGGGCAGTTCGCCCCAGCGTGCCGGGTCGGCCAGCATCGCCCGGACCTGCGCGGCCAGAAAGATCGTCAGCGGAAACTTGCCGCCGGCATAGGTCGGGATCTTGGAATCCTCCGACACCGCCTTGGTGACGAGGCACTGGTTCTCGTGGATCGTCTCGAAGCGCAGCACCTGTCCGGAAAAGGAGAAGGTGTCGCCCGGCGCCAGCGCCTCGACGAAGCCCTCCTCGATCTTGCCGAGGATCGGCCCGCCGCGGGCAATGGCGCTCTTGGTGCGGCGCCGGATCAGTCGCACCTGCAGCGACGGCGCGTCGAGGATCGTGCCGGCATTCATGCGGTATTGCTGGGCGATGCGCGGATGGCTGACTCGCCAGGTGCCGTCCTCGGTGAGCACGATCTTGGCATAGCGCTCATAGACCCGCAGCGCGTAGCCGCCGGTGGCGACGAAGTCGATCACCCGGTCGAAGGTCTCGCGATCGAGGCTTGCATAGGGCGCGGCGGTGGTCACCTCGGCATAGAGGTCGTCGGCCCGGAACGGCTCGGCCACCGCCATGCCCAGGACATGCTGGGCGAGGACGTCGAGCGCTCCGTCGCGCATGGCGGGGGTGTCCTGTGCGCCGAGATAGTTGGCGTCGAGCGCGGCCTGGCACTCCAGCACCTCGAAGCGGTTGGCGGGCACCAGGATCGCCTTGGACGGCTCGTCCATGCGGTGGTTGGAGCGGCCGATCCGCTGGGCAAGGCGCGAGGCTCCCTTCGGCGCGCCGACATGGACGACGAGGTCGACATCGCCCCAGTCGATGCCGAGATCGAGCGTCGAGGTGGCGACGACGGCGCGCAGCTGGTTAGCGGCCATGGCGGCCTCGACCTTGCGCCGCTGCCCGACATCCAGCGAGCCGTGATGCAGCGCGATCGGCAGTGTCTCGTCGTTGATCCGCCACAGCTCCTGGAACAGCATCTCGGCCTGGAAGCGGGTGTTGACGAAGAGCAGCGTCGTCTTGTGAGCCTGTATCGCCTCGTAGATCTCCGGCATGGCGTAGCGCGACGTATGCCCCTGCCAGGGCACACGCTCGGAAGATTTCAGGATCGTGATCTCCGGCTTGGCGCCACCGGCGACGGTGATCAGCTCCGACAGGCGAGGATCAGCGTCGGGTGCGACGTCGGGCAGTACGCCATCCGCGTCCGCGATCTCCGCCACGTCGCCGCCGGGCGCCTGCGAGACCAGCCAACGGCGCAGGTCGTCGGGCTCGGACACGGTCGCCGACAAGCCGATGGTCTGGATGTCCGGGCGCAGCATGCGCAGGCGCGCCAGGCCCAGCGACAGAAGGTGTCCGCGCTTGGATGTGACCAGGGAATGCAGCTCGTCGAAGATCACGTAGCGCAGGTCCGAAAAGAAGCCGCGCGCGTCCTTGCCGGCGATCAGCAGGGCCAGCTGCTCGGGCGTCGTCAGGAGGATGTCCGGCGGTTTCAGCTTCTGGCGCTGACGGCGCACCTGCGAGGTGTCGCCGGTGCGGGTCTCCAGGGTCACTTTCAGGCCGATCTCGGCGACCGGCTTTTCCAGATTGCGGGCGATGTCGGTGGCCAGTGCCTTCAGCGGCGAGATGTAGAGGGTGTGGATGCCATAGGGCCGCGTGCCGGGCTTCGGCCGACCACGCCGGTGCAGATCGACCAGCGATGGCAGGAAGCCGGCCAGCGTCTTGCCGGCCCCGGTCGGCGCGATCAGCAGCGCCGACGCGCCAGATTCGGCCCGGGCCAGGAGGTCGAGCTGGTGCGGACGCGGGCTCCAGCCATTGCGCGCGAACCATTCCAGGAAGGGCGCGGGCAGGGGGAACGGCGCGGAGCCGGGCAGGAAGGGGTCGGGTCGGACTGTCACAGCGCTTCAGATAGTGTCGCGCCCTGCCGATGTCCCGTTTCAGCGTCGGCGTGTCGAAAGCGCGAAGGCGATGCCGCCAAGAACGAGACCGGCCGCGATGACGAAGCGCTGGCCGAGGTTCTCGGAGAGGAACAGGACTCCGCCCAAAGCAGCAATGATCGGTACGGACAATTGCACGATCGCCGCCGACAGTGCCGTCAGGCCCTTGAGCGCCCGGTACCACAGGACATAGCCGAGGCCGGAGGTGACGGCGCCCGAGACGATGGCGATGAGGAGGCCGGCACCGCCGATGCCCGTCTGGAACAGCGAGAGCGCAACGAGCGGCAATGCCAGCGGAACGGTGCGGATGAAATTACCGGCGGTGGCGCGGGTCGCGTCGGCCGCGCCTCGGCCGCGCAGCGAATAGACGCCCCAGGCGATGCCGGAGACGATCATCAGCGCGGTGCCCAGCGGATCGGGTCGGGTGAGGCCCGGGACCAGCCACCAGACGAAGGCCCCGGCCGCCACGAGGAGGCCCAGCGCCTCACGGGCACCGGGCCGCTCGCCCCGGATGAGGCCCCAGCCGATCATCGAGGCCTGCACCGCAGCGAAGAGGATCAGCGCGCCGACGGCGGCGCCGAGCTTCAGATAGGCAAGGGAAAAGGCGAGGGCGTAGAGGAAGAGCGCCAGCGCCGATGCCCAGCTTCCGTCAAGGGTGCGCCAGCGCACCGCCGTCTGGCCTCGTGCCTTCAGGAGGATGAACGCCAGCACCAGGGCGCCGGAGAGAAGCCGCAGGCCGGTGAAGCCCGCCGCGTCGATGGCGCCGTCGGCGAGAGCAAGGCGCGCCAGCAGCGAATTGCCGGCAAAGGCGATCATTGCCGCAACGGTCAGCCGAATGGTCGCTGTCATAAAATGCGCCGCCTTGTCTCGTCGGGCCGCGTCAGTCCGTGCACCGGTTTCGCGGAGAGGCTCCGGGGTGCCGGATCGCCGTTGCTGCAATTGCTAAGCTAGGCGAAGGGGCCCGGCTGCCTAGTTAGGCAGACTTCTCGACCACGAACCTTCATTCCGGGCCCGCCGATGCGCTTGCTTGCCGTCTTCCTCATCCTTCTCGCGACGCTGACCGGTGCCGCCGCGCAGGACAGTGCGCCGACCCGTTACTACGAGATCGACACGCTGAACAGCGGCCTGCCCCCGGCCGAGGCGTATATCGGTCACGAGACTCCACAGGGGATGATGGAGAGCTTTGTCGCCGCCGCCAACGCCAGGAACTGGGAGATGGCGGCCCATATGCTCGACCTTTCCGACATCGACCCGGCGCTGCAGGCCGAGATGGGACCGGTGCTGGCGAAGCGGATGTTCGACATCGCCGAGAACGGCATGTGGCTCGACTGGGGCGATCTGTCGGACCGGCCCGACGCGATGGCGACCAACGTCGCGGCTGAGAACCCGATGGCCGGAGAGCCACGCCGCAACATCCGGCTGGCGATCCTCGAACTGCCGGACCGGCCGGTCTCGGTGCGGATTGCGCGGGTCAAGCCTGCGGATGGCGAGCCGGTCTGGTTGTTCTCCCGGCAGACCGTCGGCAACATTCTGGCCCTCCACGAAATCTACGGTCCGACCCGCTTCGAGGAGTCGCTGCCGGGTTTCCTGCGGGAACGCGCCTTCTGGACGCTGGCCTGGTGGGAGGTGGTGGCGCTGCCCCTGGTTCTCCTGATCGCCATCGGCGCCGCCTTCCTGGTCCACGCCTGGGTCGGTCGGGTGAAGTGGCGGCAGCCCTCGCGTATTGCCCGGCGGATCCTCGACTCCATCCAGATGCCGGTCGCGCTGATGGCCTGCGTCGGCACCTTCTCGCTGGTGAACACGCTGCTGTTCACCTTCTCCGGGGCGGTGAACCGGTTCCTGACGCCGTTGCAGTCGACCCTGTTCGTCATTGCGCTGGCCATGATCGGCGTGCGGATCGTCGATGCCGTCCTCGACCGCGTCGTTCAGCGCAACGTCGAGGCGCTCGGCGATTCCGAAGCGGCCGAGCAGCGCGATCTCTACACCAACATCTCGGCGGCCCGGCGCGTCGCCATCGTGCTGGCGCTGGGCGCCGGCGTGTCGCTGGTGCTGATCCAGACGAATGCGTTCGAGTCCCTCGGTTTCTCGCTGCTGGCCTCGGCCGGGGTGATCGGCCTGGTGCTCGCCTTCGCCGCCCGTTCGGTGCTGGCCAATATCATGGCCAGCCTGCAGATCGCGCTGGCGAAGACCGCCCGCATCGGCGACGCAGTGCTCTATGACGACCAGTGGTGCTACGTGGAGAAGATCAACTTCACCTACATCCAGCTGCAGACTTGGGACAATCGACGCCTGATCGTGCCGGTCAACGAGCTCGTCTCCCACACCTTCGAGAACTGGACCAAGCAGGATTCCAGCATCACCAAGATCGTGGCGCTGCGGCTCGACCACCGGGCCGACGTCGACCGGCTACGCGAGGCCTTCCAGGAGTTCGTCCAGAACGACGAGGATGTCATCAACCGGGAGACGGCCGACGTCTATGTGGTCGACCAGGACCGTTCCGGCATGCTGGTCTGGTTCCTCGCGGCGGCCTCCGATCCGTCGATCGGCTGGACGATGCAGTGCCGCTTGCGCGAGGCGATGCTGAAGGCCGTGGTCCGGCTTGAGGCGGAGAATGGCGGGCCTGTCGCGGACCGGGCCGTCTACCTGCCGCGCGAGCGCGAGGAACTGGTGGCCGCCGTGGACCCGCGCGAGGGCGACGGTTCGCGTCAGGCGGCGATGTAGCGGTCCGGCCGATGGTTGACGGCGAGCCACAGGTTCAGAACCACGGCGCCGACGATCGAATAGACGATAGCGACGGGGTCGGCGACGGCGAAGGACACGGCGAGGATCACCAGATCGACGGCGAGCTGCGTCAGCCCCGCCTTCCAGCCCAGGCGGTCCTGCAGGTAGATCGCCAGGATGCCGACGCCGCCAAGGCTCGCGCGGTGCCGGTACAAGGCGAGGAGCCCGTAGCCGATCAGGACGCCGCCGAGCACGGCACCGACCAGCGGATTCACCGCGCCGAGCGTGAAATATTCCGGCTGCAGCGCCGTCAGCACGGACAGGCAGGCGACGGCGAGGAAGGTCTTGATGGTGAAGGCCCAGCCGAGGCGGGTGATCGCCAGGCCGTAGAAGGGCAGATTGATCAGGAAGAACACGATGCCGACGTTCCAGCCGGTGGCGTAGGAGACGATCAGCGCCAGGCCGGCCGTGCCGCCGGTGACGAAGCCGAGATGGGCCAGGATCGACAGGCCGATCGTGACCATGAGGGCGCCGGTCAGGATGCCCTGCGCATCCTCGAGCGGTGAATGGTGGGTGGCCGTTGCCGACCAGCGTCCGAAACCCGAGGTCATGGCTCAGAAGGTCGCCGCAGGGTTGCCGTTCCTCACCCAGAGACGGGCGATGTCATCGTCCGCAAGGGCAAAGGCCTTGATGTCGACCATGGGTATGGCGAGGTCCTGCAGCCCGACCAAGGAGCGCACCCAGCTCTTGTCGGTGACCACCGCGACGCGGCGGAAGCGCGAGAGGTCGCGGAAGCGGCCGAGGGAATATTGCAGGTCGCGGGCGATCGCTGCCGGGGTGAACATGCCGACCTCGCGCACGATGACAAGGATCGACAGCGCGCCGGGCCGTTCGGCGAGCTTGGTGTCGATGACCGCAATGACGCGTTCGACGTCATCCTTGTCGATGCGGCCGTCGATCTCGAAGGCGATGACGGCGTCGGATTCGGGAATGATGGTCAGCATCGGTCGGACTCGAATGGTGGTGGATCGCTCCTTCCAGCATAATCTGTTGCGCTGCGAAAGGAACCACGATGCACGCCCGGCGATTTGGCTTTGCCGGCGCAGCCGACCCTGCAGCATCGCCACGAGGAATTTCGCATGCGTCCCGACGAATTGCTGCGACCGACGCCGGAGGGGCTCTACTGCCCGCCGGGAGACTTCTTCATCGATCCGGTGCGCCCGGTTGAGCGGGCCCTGATCACCCATGGCCATGCCGACCACGCCCGGTCCGGCCACACCAAGGTCATGGCGACGCGCCAGACCCTGGCGATCATGGCCGTGCGCTACGGCGAGGAGTTCTGCGTCGAACGGCAGGAGGCGGCGATCGGCGAGACGGTCCGCATCCACGATGTTGCCGTGACGTTCCACCCGGCGGGCCATGTGCTGGGGTCGGCGCAGATCGCGGTGTCGCACAAGGGGCTGACCATCGTGGCGTCCGGCGACTACAAGCGGCGCGCCGATCCGACCTGCGCCGGCTTCGAGCCGGTGCCCTGCGACGTCTTCATCACCGAGGCGACTTTCGCCCTGCCGGTGTTCCGGCACCCGGACACGGCGGGGGAGGTGGACAAGCTGCTGGCCTCCGTGGCGCAGTTTCCCGAGCGCACGCATCTGGTCGGCGCCTATGCGCTGGGCAAGGCGCAGCGGGTGATCAAACATCTGCGCGATGCGGGCTACGACGCCCCGATCTACATTCACGGCGCGCTGAAGAAGCTCTGCGACTTTTACCAGAGCGAGGGTATCGATCTCGGGGAATTGCGCCCCGCCACCGTCGACGCCAAGGCGGGCACGGCGAAGGCGGCCTTTGCCGGGACGGTGGTGGTGGGGCCGCCCTCGGCCTTCGCCGACAAATGGGCCCGGCGGTTTCCCGATCCGGTCTCGTGCTTCGCGTCGGGCTGGATGCGGGTGCGCCAGCGCGCCCGGCAACGCGGCGTGGAGCTGCCGCTGATCATTTCGGACCATTGCGACTGGGACGAACTGACCGAGACGATCGACGAGATCGGACCGCAGGAGGTCTGGGTGACCCATGGCCGTGAGGAGGCGCTAGTGCGCTGGTGCGAACTGCGCCAGACGCGGGCCCGGCCGCTGCATCTGGTCGGCTACGAGGACGAGGCGGAATAGAGCGGGTTCGCGTAGATCGGGCTATCGACCAAAGAAGAGGGCGCTCCCGTCAGTGCCGGAGCGCCCTCATGCCGTTCAGTTCGGCCGACCGCCTCAGGCTCTCGGGCCGCGGCCGTAGATCCAGTAATGCGCGCCTTCCTCGGCGATGTAGCGGGCGTTAGGGATCTCCATCACCAGCCTGACGAGGCCTTCTTCCTCCAGCCGCCTGCTGACGGCGGCGTAGTCGGACGCGTCGAGATAGCTGTTGCGGGTCGAGATCACCATCAGGCCGTCGGCCTTCAGATACCGCGCCATCCGGGTCAGCGCGCGGGGTTCGACATGGCCGAGGGTGAAGACGCCGGCGCAGACGATGATGTCGTATTGCTGCTCAAGCGGGTTCTCGTGATCCTCGTTGAGGTCGATGCCGCCGGCGAGCTTGCCGTAGACGCCGGTCTTCGCCGCGATGTCGACCATCTCGTTGGACAGGTCGAAGCCGTCGACGTGGCGAAAGCCGCGCTTGCGCAGTTCCTCGCCGGCAAGGCCGGTCCCGCAGCCGGCGTCGAGAACCGACACCTCGCCGGGTGCCTTGTTGAGATAGGCCTCGGCCACGAGCAGCGCGGTCGAGGCGACGACGCGCGGACAGCCATAGTCCTGGTCGCCGACATCCTTGTCGTAGCGGCCGGCCCAGCCGGCATAATAGTCGTTCAGCTTGTCCGGATCCCCATCAAGGGCGTGCGAGGCATGAATCGTGCTGACGGAATCGTGCAAATGTCGTCTCCTGTCGATTGCGGTGCCATGACGCACTGCACATACCACGGGACGCAAATGGTTATAACCGTTGCGGCGCGAGACGGTGCCCGTTCAGCGAGTAATATCCGACCCGCGCCATCGATAAGCGATTGATCGCAAACCATTGATCGGTTTCTCGCAAATTTATCCGCGATCGCAAACGTCGCAGATGCAGTCGGTGCTCCGCGGCTCTGCGCGAATTTGCTGATGCGATATTAACCGGTTTACCGGCCGCGACATCCGTGTCTTTCCGATGACTGTCCGATCTGGCGCGATATGGTTTTATATCATCGGCTTAGCGTGCGTGTTCTCGCCCTGATCGGCGCGGGGTCACCCACTTGTCTTCGACGGGGGCCGGTGCTGCTCGGGCTGCACTTCGTACCAGCGTTTCCGGCGGGGGCGTCCGTCAGGATGCCGTCATGTCCGGCAGGCCGCCGGGTTGTAGATCGCGGCCGGTGCGGTCACACTCGTCCCTGTCCTGCCATTGGGGTGGGGAGGACAAGGCGGCATGTGGTCCTTTCGAACGGTTTTGACGTCGACACTCGTCGCGCTGCAGGTGGTTGCCCTGCTGGCGATCCTGGCGCTGACCTATTTCGCGTCACAGAGCGTGCTCCTGTCCTATGCCGAACAGCTGACGCAGCGGGTCGCCGACGACACCACGACCTTCACCCAGAACTTCCTCAACCCCGCGGACGATGCGGCCGCACTGTCCCAGCGTCTGGCGGAAAGCCCGGTTCTGGGCACCGCGGACCGCCCGGCGCTGGAGCGCTATTTCTACGAAATCCTGCGTTCGCGGATCGATTTCGCCGGCATCTTCTACGGCGCTGCCGATGGGTCGTTCATCTATGTCAGCCGCGACACCACCGTGGAGGGCGCCCAGTACCGGATGAAGCGGATCGCGACGCAGCCGACCCGGACGGTGGAACTGGTCTATCTGACGGAGGATCTGCGGCCGGTATCGCGGCGCCGCGACGATGCCGATACCTACGATCCGCGCACGCGGCCCTGGTACGTGAAGGCGTCGATGAGCCGCGACGTGGTCTGGACCGACCCCTACATCTTCTTCTCGTCGCAGCGGCCGGGAATCACGGTCGCGACACCGGTGCGAGCCGATGATCGGCTGGGCATGCGCGGCGCGGTCGGCATCGACATCGAGATCCATGCCCTGTCGAAATTCCTGGACGGTCTGAGGATCGGCGAGCGCGGGTCCGCCGCAATCGTCTCGCAGTCGGGCGAAGTGATCGCCCACCGCGACTCCTCCTTCCTGCTTGCCGAAGACGTGTCCGGCGGGCAGCGCTTCGCCCGGGTCTGGGAAATCGACGATCCGGCACTGGCTCAGGCGGTCAGCACCCTGCCCGGGGGGCTCGCCAACGTGAAGCCGGGCGAGACGCGGCTCACCCGCTTCGAAGCCGGTGGGGAGAATTGGCGCGGCGCGGTGAAACGGCTGGCCGGGTCGCGGACACCCTGGGCGGTCGTCACCTATCTGCCGGAGAGCGACATTCTCGGACCGATCTACAGCGTCCGCAACATCGGAATTGCCGTGGTCGCGGGCGTGGCGGCGCTGACCGCACTGCTTGGCGTGCTCCTGGCACGGGCCCTGACGCGGCCAATCGGCGCCCTGGCGTGCCAAGCGGAGCGCATCTCCGAGGGCGATTTCGGGGATATTCCGCTGCCGTCCATGTGGACCAAGGAACTGGCGGGGACCCGGCAGGCAATGCGCCGGGCGACGAGCTGGCTACGGGACTATCGGCGCGAAAACGAGACGCTGACCGAACAGCTGCGGGAGGCGGGCCGTGTGCTGGAGCGGCGGGTCGAGGAGCGCACCGAGGAACTGGAAGTGGCCAATCGCGGGCTCGAAAAGGCCCATGGCAATGCCGAGATGCTGACCCACGAGCTCGATCACCGGGTGAAGAACCTCTTCGCCATCACCGCCTCGCTGGTCACGCTGGCGGCCAAGCATGCCGCAACCCCCATGGAAGCCGCGGACGAGGCGCGCGGACGGATCAACGCGCTGGCCCGGGCGCATGCCGACACCCAGAGCGCCCGCGAAACGCAGCTCGCCGGGATCGTGACGAGCGTTCTGAAGCCCTATGCCGGGATCGACGAGGTGAAGCTGACCATCGAGGGCGACCCGGTGACGGTTTCCTCCTCCTCCGTCACACCGCTTGGCCTGATCCTTTACGAACTGGCGACCAATGCGGCCAAATACGGCGCGCTGCGCGGGAGCGGCGGCGTTCTGGAAGTTCGCTGGTCGGCGGCCGGCGATGGCTCGGTGCGGATGGTGTGGGCGGAAACGCCGACCGAGCCCCCGACGGGCGACGAGCTTCATCAGGCGCAGCATACGGGGTTCGGCTCGGTGATGCTCGACGCCATGGCCAGCCGCCTGAATGCAGGCATCCAGCGACAGATCAGTCCGGAAGGCCTGCGCGTGATCCTCACCATGGAGAAGCTGGAGGAGCATGCCGGGCCGCGCCCCACGAGCGTCGATGCCTGAGTACGGGACCGCCGCGCACGATGGCGCGCACTTCTGACGGTTGGATCTGCCGTTCAGTCCGGCGCCGTCTCCGGTGAACCGGCCGAGGTACCGGTACTCCACGCCGCCGCATCGCCGACGACATAGGTCACCAGATGGTTGGCCACATAGGCGTAGCCCTCGATCGAGGCATGGAAGCCGTCGCGGGAAAAGCCGGCGGGTTCGACGCGGGGCAGGGTGGTGGCCGAGATGGCGCCGCGCTCGGCACAGAGCCGCGCGCCCATGCGGCGCACGATGCGGGCGCGCAGTTCCAGCACCGTTGCAAGGCCGCGTGGCAGCGCCGGTACCCGCTTCAGATCGACCGGCGGCGACCAGACGATCCGGGCGTCGGGCCATTTGGCCTTGAGGGCGTAGAGCAGCGTGCCGAACGCCTTCTTGAAGCGCAGGGTGCCGTGGAAGTTCTTGGCATCGTTGGTGCCGATCATCAGGACGATATGGGTGAAGGGTTCATCCAGATGCGGCACCACGTGATCGCGGATGTCCGCCGAGACGGCGGAATTGGAGCCGGCGGCGCGCCAGAGGACATCCCGGCCGGACAAAGCGTAGAGCCGTTCGGCAAGTTTCGGCGCCAGGCTGTCCTCGATCACGTCCACGCCCACACCGGCGGCCGAGCTGTCGCCGATGACCAGCAGGCGGATCGGGGCGTCTGTCCCGGAGGACGTTCCGCAGAGACCGCTGTGGCGGCCGGCCGGCGGCACCATGCGCTCGACGCGCCGGCGCACGCCGAGACCCTGCCAGACATAGACGGGGAACAGGAGCCAGGAGAGGAAGGCGTCGCCAATGGCCATAGGGCGGCTCCGTCGCGTTGTAAGGTCGAAAATGGGTCGGGATCGGTCCGAGACGGACCCGCCGCAACGGCTGAACGTCGCGGCGCGGTCCGGATCAGGCCTTCAGCACCTCGACGCCGGGCAGGGGCTTGCCTTCCATCCATTCGAGGAAGGCGCCGCCGGCGGTCGAGACATAAGTGAAATCGTCGGCGACACCGGCCTGGTTGAGCGCCGCGACGGTATCGCCGCCGCCGGCGACCGAGACGAGGTCGCCGGCCTTCGTGCGACGGGCGGCATGGCGGGCGGCGGCCATGGTGGCGGCATCGAAGGGCTCGATCTCGAAGGCGCCGAGCGGGCCGTTCCAGACCAGCGTCTTCGCCTTGTCGAGCCAGCCGGAGACCAGGTCGACGGTCTTCGGCCCGGCATCGAGGATCATCGCATCGGCGGGAACGGCACCGACGGCGACGGTCTCGTTGGCAGCGCCGGCCTTGAACTCGCCGGCAACGACCGCATCCACCGGCAGGACGATCTCGCAGCCGGCCGTCTTCGCGGCGTCCAGAATCGCGCGGGCGGTATCGGCCAGATCATGCTCGCAGAGCGACTTGCCGACATCGATCCCCTGTGCGGCGAGGAAGGTGTTGGCCATGCCGCCGCCGATGACCAGCGCGTCGACGCGCGTCACGAGATTGCTCAGGAGGTCGATCTTGGTCGAGACCTTGGCGCCACCGACCACGGCCACAACCGGGCGTTCGGGATTGCCAAGGCCCTTTTCCAGCGCTTCCAGCTCGGCCTGCATGGTGCGGCCGGCATAGGACGGCAGATGGCGCGCCAGGCCCTCGGTGGAGGCATGGGCGCGATGGGCAGCGGAGAAGGCGTCGTTGACGAAGATGTCGCCGAGCGAGGCGAGCTGGCTGGCGAATTCCTCGTCGTTCTTCTCTTCGCCGGCATGAAAGCGGGTGTTCTCGAGGAGAACGACATTGCCGTCCTTCAGCGCCGCGACGATGCCGGCGGCGACGGGGCCGATGCAATCATCGGCAAATCCGACCGGCGTTCCGAGCATCTGCGACAGGACGGGTGCCAGCGGCTCCAGCGACATCTCCGGGTTCGGCTGTCCCTTGGGGCGACCGAAATGGGCGAGCAGGATGACGCGGCCACCCTTGTCGGCGATCTCGCGGATGGTCGGCAGGATCCGCTCGATGCGGGTGCGGTCGCCGACCTCGCCATCCTTGATCGGCACGTTCAGGTCGACCCGCAGCAATACGCGCTTGCCGGTGACGTCGGCATCGTCGAGCGTCTTGAACTGCGTCATGGTGGTTCTCCTCATGGAAACACGCCGAGGGGCGCCGGATCAGGCCAGAAGGACGCCGGCGAACCGTCCGCGCCCCGTCGATATGCGGGTGCCCCGTCGAAAGCGCCCGGGCCGTGCCGCGGGCGCCGAGGGCGATGTAGCGCGGGAGGCCGAGCGAGGGCAACGGCGTTGGCGCGCCGGCGGCCGGTTTTCGCTTTCCCGCCTCAGTCCGCCTTGCGTCGGCCCAGCACCTTGCGCGCCAGTGCCAGGAGATCGCGAAGATTGAGGAAGAGCGGGATCTGGCCGCCGCGCCCGCCTTCCGGCTCCAGAGACAGGCCGGCACTGGCGACGTTGCCGTCGACGCCGACCTCGCGGACAATCAGTTCCACCGGCCGCACCGTGACTCGGTCGCCATATTCGGCGCGGCCGCCGAGGCGCGCAATCATCATCTGCGAGATCGACAGATCCGCCTCGGCGTCCGACACGCGGGCACCATAGGCGACGGCAAGGCCGCTGGCGGGCGAGGCGGGATCGACGGTGAACTCGCCGAAGAACTCGGCATCGTCCGGGCTGACCCGCGCCGGGCTGGCGAAGAGCCGGTCGAGCAGCGGCGGATAGCGCTGGGAGATGAAGAGATAGACGTAGTCGCCCGCCCGCAGGCGTCCGGCATACTGATAGCGCATCGACTGGCCGTCGCGAATGACCAGCGAGGGGCGGGCCCAGCGCGGAATGCGCTCGCCGCGGGCCACCGGGCTGTCGGGAACCACGCGGTAGGACAGGAGCTCATGATTGGCGGTGCCCGGCAGTTCGAGTTCGACCTTCTCGATCGGCCCGATCCGCGGCGGCACGACAAGCCCGAGGCGGCGGGCGACGAGACCCAGCGTCCAGCCCTGCACGAGCAGCGAGGCGAGGACGATGATGAAGGCGGTGTTGAAGAACAGCCGCGCTTCGTCGAGGCCGCCGATCAGCGGCACGATGGCGAGCAGGATCGAGACCGCGCCGCGCAGGCCGACCCAGGAGATGAAGGCGCCTTCGCGGCGCTGGAAATCGAAGGGCAGAAGACACAGCCAGACCGCGAAGGGCCGCGCGACGAAGATCAGGAAGGCGGCCAGCGCGATGGCCGGCAGAAGGATGGCGCCGAACTCCGATGGCGTCGCCAGCAGGCCGAGAATCAGGAACATGACGATCTGCGCAAGCCAGGTCAGCCCGTCCTGGAAGCGCTTGAGGCTCGGTGCGCTGCGCAGGCCGCTATTGGCCGCATAGAGACCGGCGATATAGACGGCCAGGAAGCCCGAGCCGTCGACGGCGCCCGTTGCGGCGAAGACCAGCATGGCGAGAGCGAGGGTGAAGATCGGCAGGAGACCGCGATCGATCGCCAGCTTCGAGACCAGCGTGCGGATCAGCCACCCACCGGCAAAGCCGAAGGCCACGCCGAGACCCATCTGGCGCACGAAGCCGAGGAAGACGTCTGCGCCGAGTTCGTCCAGTCCCATGCCCGACGACAGCAACTCGACGAGCGCGATGGTCAGGAAGATCGCCATCGGATCGTTGGTCCCGGATTCGATCTCCAGCAGCGAGCGGACGCGCTCGCGGATGGTGATGCCGCCGACGCGCAGGAGAAAGAACACGGCCGCCGCGTCGGTCGAGCCGACGATGGCGCCGAGCAGCATGCCTTCGAGGATCGGGAGGCCCAAGAGCCATGATGCCGCGAAGCCGAACAGGACCGCGGTGATGAGGACACCGACCGTCGCCAGCATGACCGCCGGCACCGCGGCCTGGCGGAACGATTGCAGGGACGTGCCGAAACCGGAATCGAACAGGATGATCGCGAGCGCCAGCGTCCCGACGAAATAGGCAAGGTCGGCATTGTCGAAGTCGATGCCCAGCCCGTCGACGCCGGTCAGAAGGCCGATCGACAGGAACAGGAGCAGGAGGGGTGCGCCGAAGCGGAAGGCGAGGAGGCTGGAAAACGCGGCCAGCAGGATGAGGACGGTGCCGACGAGGATGACGAGGTAAAGCGATTCGAGCATCGGCGGGATCGGCAGTCCTTCTCACAAGGGCTGGGCCCGCGCGCCGCCTCCGGGGCTGAGCGCCGCGCCGCCGGCGGCCGCAGGGCCACGAAGGCCAGCATATAGCCGGCCTTCGTCAGGTATCCACTCGGACAGGTCCCCCGACGCTGAAAATTCGCGGTAGCGCGCCGGATAGGCTCCGGGTTCGGCCAACATGGTTGCCGTCGCATGAAAAAGGCCGGCCCGCCAAGATGGCGGACCGGCCTCGATGGCTTGCAGCCCTGTGCTGCTTATCAGCGCCCGGTGATGCCCGGGAACATGATCAGCACGGCAAGCGCCAGGATCTGCAGCGCGATGAACGGCAGCAGGGCCTTGAAGATGTCGCCGAGCGAGATCTCCGGGGGTGCGACGCTCTTCAGGTAGAACGCGGCCGGGCCGAAGGGCGGCGACAGGAACGACACCTGCATGTTCATGCAGAACAGGACGCCAAACCAGATCGGATCGTAGCCCAGTTCCACGATGATCGGCACGAAGATCGGCAGCGTCAGCAGCGCGATGCCGACCCAGTCGAGGAACATGCCGAGCACGAACAGGATCAGCATCATGAACAGCAGCACGTAGATCGGTTCGTCCGAGATGCCGATGATCAGCGACGACACGAAGTCGATGCCGCCCATCAGGTTGAACACGCCGACGATGGCGCTGGCACCGATGCCGATCCAGACGATCATGCCGACGGTGGCCAGCGTCTGCATGGCCGCGCCACGCAGCAGCTCAAAGGTGAACTCGCCGCGCACCACGGTGGCGAGGAGCACGCCGCCGACGCCGATCGCCGATGCTTCGGTGACCGAGGCGATGCCGCCATAGATCGAGCCGAGCACGAAGGTGACGACCAGAAGCGGCAGGATCAGGCCCTTGAGCAGCGCGATCTTCTGCGACAGCGGAATGATCTCCGGATCGGGATCCGGCGCGGCGCCCGTGGTGAAATACGCCCGGAAGAGGACGTAGAGCACGTAGAAGCTGGCCAGCATGACGCCCGGCAGGAAGGACGCGGTGAACAGCGCGCCGATCGAGACGTTGGCCGCCAGGCCGTAGACGATCAGGACGATCGACGGCGGGATCATCGTGCCCAGCGCGCCGCCGGCGCAGACGACACCGATCGACAGGCTGCGGTCGTAGCCCAGGCGCAGCATCTGCGGCAGCGCCAGAAGACCCAGCAGCACGATCTCGCCGCCGATGATGCCGCTCATCGCCGCCAGGATGACCGCCACGAAGATGGTCTGGATCGCCACGCCGCCGCGAATGCGGTTGGAGATCAGCTTCATGGCGTCGAACAGGTCGCGCGCGATGCCGGATCGATCGAGGATCGCCGCCATCAGCACGAACATCGGCACCGACACGAAGATGAAGGACGAGACGAAACTGAACACCCGGCTGGTGATCAGCGGCACCGCCATCGGACCGAACCAGCCGAGAGCGAAGATCAGCGCCACGAGAAGCGTGACGAAGGCGAGCGGCATGCCGGTCAGGAGCAACCCGAACAGCATGAGGAACATCACCAGGGTGCCGTAGCCGATGCCAAGCGCCTTGAGATTGATGCCGAGGTCGAGAATTTCGGCCATTTATGCGTCCTGCTTGGAACCGCGCCGCGCGCGACGAGCATGATTGACGGCCAGCACCACGAACTGGACGGCCAGAATGATCATGACGATGAACAGAAAGCCCTTCAGAAGGGCGGGGGTCGGCGGGTTCCAGGCGGACCCGGTGCCTTCCATGTGGAAATCGCCGCTCGGGGTCCAGAACGAACCCTTGACCATGAGCCAAGAGGCCCAGGCGAAGAAGGCCGCCGAGATCGCGCTGATGACGTAGATGACCACGTCGAAGACGGTCCGCAGGCGGGGGCCGAGCGCGTCATAGATCAGCACGACACGGATGTGGCTGTCGCGGGCGGCGCAGAACAGGCCGCCGTAGATGAAGGCGATCGCGCACAGGAAGATGCTCAGCTCGTGCACCCAGTTGGTAGGGCTGTCGAGCGCATAGCGCATGAAGATTTCGAACAGAAGAATGGCCGCCGCAAGGACGATGGCTGCGGCAAAGACAATGCCGACTCGCTCGACGCTGCGCCCGAGAAACCCCGCCTCGGGCGTGGTGTCTCCGGTGCCTTCGCTGGTGGCGCTGAGGTCCGGATCGCGTCCGTCCACGGCTATGGGGTCACGAGTCATGCTCGGATCGTCCTTGGTGAGGAAAAAAAGGCGGACGGGGCGCGCTGCCCCGTCCGCCGGTCATACTCGGTCTGCTTACTGTGCGGCGAGAAGGCCTTCCTTCTCGAGATACGTCGTCAGGGTGTCGTACACCTTCTGCGCGTTCTCGGACTGGCTGGCCTGCTTCTCCCACTCGCCGATGGCGATCTTGCGGAACTTGGCACGCTCCTCGTCGGACCAGTCGTGGATCGTGGCGCCCTGCGCCTTGGCTTCCTCGACAGCCTTGCTGTTCTTGTCGGCCAGCGCGGCGTTCTGGCGCTGTGCCAGCTCGACCACCGATTCCTCGAGGGTCTTCTGGACGTCCTCGGGCAGCGCATCCCACTTCTGCTTGTTCATCGAGAACTCGATGAGCGGCATGGAGTGGAAGCCCGGGAAGACCGGGTGCTTGGCGATCTCGTTGAGGCCCTGCGCCTGGTTGACGTGGAAGACGCTGTAGTCGGCCGCGTCGACGACGCCCTTGTCGAGGGCGGTGAAGACTTCCGAGGTCGGCAGGTTCACGGGCGAGGCGCCAGCGGCCGCGAAGATGTTCTGGACGAGACCGGCCGGGGCGCGCAGCTTCAGACCCTTCAGGTCATCGACGCCGTCGAGCGGAACCGACGAGACGAAGGCCTCGAGGCCCGGGGTGGTGCCGCCGAAGAAGTGCGTGCCGTAGGGCTCGACCAGCTCGTTCATCAGTTCCTTGCCGCCGCCCTCGTTGAGGAACTTCAGCATCTGCTGCGGGTCCGACCATGCGCCGACCGGGTTGGCGATCAGGCCGAAGGCCGCGTCCTTGCCGGCGAAATAGGAGGTGTCGGTGATGTGGCCGTCGAGGATGCCGGCGCCGACCGCGTCGAGGGTTTCCTGGAAGTCGACGACTGCGCCGACCGGCAGGAGCTCGATGGAGACCTTGCCACCCGTCTCCTCGCTGACGCCGTCAGCCCATTCCTTGTAGAGCTGGTAGTTCGCATCGCCGGCCGGATCGCTCGACTGGAACTTCAGCGCGACTTCCTGCGCCATGGCGCCCGTGGTCAGAACGGCAAATGCCGCCCCGGTCAGAAGGGCCTTAATAGTTGTATTGAGCAAGTTGCTTCTCCCTGAGCGTCTTGTGTCGTCTACGAAACCCGCTGCCGCGAGCAATGACATCCGGTGCGCAACCTCCGCGCCGATCCGGAATTCCGTAGCTGGCCGCGCACCATACGGCCGTCGGCTGTGGCGTCAACGGAAAACTTGGTTTCCCACATCCGTGGTTAAGTCGCCCGCCCCGAATAGTATAAACCCACGCCATTGCTGCCCAATTGCGCAGCTGCGCACAGAAACATGCAAGCAAGAGTAATATATCCGCCGCGAATCCGTCCCGTTGGCGCCGGTCCGGTCTGGTCCGGCTGCCTGTCAGTCACCGGACGGGCCGATCCGGGACGTGAAGCGGGGCCGCCCGCCAGGACAGCCCCGCACACTCATCGTCGGTCGCGACCCGCCCCGCTCAGCGCGCGTTGGCGAGCGCGATGGCGGTGTCGGACATGCGGTTGGAGAAGCCCCATTCGTTGTCGTACCAGGACAGGATGCGCACGAAGGTGCCGTCCATGACCTTGGTCTGGTCCATGTGGAAGACCGAGGAATGCGGGTCGTGGTTGAAGTCGCACGAGACGTTCGGGGCGTCGGTGTAGCCGAGAATGTTCTTCAGCGGGCCGTCGGCAGCGGTGCGGATGGCGCTCTGCACTTCCTCGACGGTGGTCTCGCGCTTGGCGATGAAGTTGAAGTCGACGACCGATACGTTGGGGGTCGGGACGCGGATGGCAACGCCGTCGAGGCGACCCTTGAGCTCGGGCATCACCAGCGCGACGGCCTTGGCGGCACCGGTGGACGTCGGGATCATCGACAGGGCAGCGGCGCGGCCGCGGTAGAGATCCTTGTGCATGGTGTCGAGCGTCGGCTGGTCGCCGGTATAGGAATGGATCGTCGTCATGAAGCCCTTGTCGATGCCGATGGCGTCGTTGAGGACCTTGGCGACCGGGGCCAGGCAGTTGGTCGTGCAGGAGGCGTTGGAGACGATCGTGTCGGCGGCGCTCAGCGTGTCGTGATTGACGCCGTAGACGATGGTCTTCTCGGCGCCGGCCGTACCGGAAAGGGGGCCAGAGATCAGCACCTTCTTCGCGCCGGCCTCCAGATGCGCCGAGGCCTTGGCCGGATCGGTGAAGATGCCGGTGCACTCGAGCGCGATGTCGACGCCGAGTTCCTTCCAGGGCAGGTTCTTCGGGTCGCGCTCGGCGGTCACGCGGATCGGGCCGCGGCCGACATCGATGGTGTTGCCGTCGACCGTGACGGTGCCCGGGAAGCGGCCATGGACGCTGTCGAAGCGGATCAGATGCGCATTGGTCTCGACCGGGCCCAGATCGTTGATGCCGACGACCTCGATGTCGGTGCGGCCGGATTCGATGATGGCACGCAGCACATTGCGGCCGATGCGGCCGAAGCCATTGATTGCAACGCGAACTGTCATGATCCGTCTCCTGTGGTGGCGCGCGGCCGTACCCGCCGGGCATCTCGTTCGCCATCGCCTCTACAGAAGCGGGCGGCCGGGATCAATATTGCCGGCGGTCAGCAATTCTTATGGCCCGGATGACTTTCCGTGATGACGGAAAGCGTCAGCTTTCCTCGGGCTCCGGGGCCAGACGCGCACGCACGGCCGCGACGACCGCTTCGGTGGTGATGCCGAAATGCTCGTAGAGCTCGGGCGCGGGGCCCGAGGCGCCGAAGCCGTCCATGCCGATGAAGATGCCGTTGCGGCCGACGAAATGATCCCAGCCCTGCCGCACACCGGCCTCGATGGCGACCTTGAGGCCGCCATTGTCGAGCATGGCGCTGCGGTATTCCGGGCTCTGCCGGTCGAACAGCTCGACGCAGGGCACGGAGACGACGCGGGTGGGGATCCCATCGGCTTCCAGGATGGTGCTGGCAGCCAGCGCGATCTGGACCTCGGAGCCGGTCGCATAGATCGTGACCTCGGCGTCGCCCGAGGTCGAGCTGATCTCATAGGCGCCGCGGGCGCTCTTGTTCTCGTCGTGCTGGTCGAGCCGGAGGGTCGGCAGGCTCTGGCGGCTGAGGGCGAGCACCGACGGCGCGTCACGCGATTCCAGCGCGAGCTGCCAGCATTCCAGCGTTTCCACCGCGTCGGCCGGGCGGAACACCTGCATGTTCGGCATGGCGCGCAGCGAGGCCAGGTGCTCGACCGGTTGGTGGGTCGGACCGTCCTCGCCGAGACCGATGGAATCATGGGTCAGCACATAGACGACCCGCAGCCCCATCAGGGCCGACAGGCGCATGGCGCCGCGGGCATAGTCGGAAAAAACGAGGAAGGTGCCACCATAGGGGATGATGCCGCCATGCAGGGCGAGGCCGTTCATCGCGGCGGCCATGCCATGTTCGCGGATGCCGTAATGGATGTAGCGGCCGGCATACTCGCCGGGCGCGATCGCGTCGGTCTGGCTGGTGCGGGTGTTGTTGGACCCGGTGAGGTCGGCCGAGCCGCCGATGGTCTCGACGACGACGGCGTTGAGAACCTCCAGCGCCAGCTCCGACGCCTTGCGGGTGGCGATCTCCGGCCGCTCCTCGTTGAAGCGCCGCTTGCAGCGCTGCAGCGCCTGGGTGAAGCCGCTGGGCAGGTCGCCGCGGACCCGGCGTTCGAACTCGCCGCGGGTCTCGGCGTCGATCTCGGCGAAGCGGCGCTCCCATTCCTTGCGGTGGGTCGAGGAGCGCAGGCCCGCCAGACGCCAGCGATCGAGGATCGCGGCGGGAATCTCGAACGGCTCGTGATCCCAGCCGAGCGCCTCGCGCATCTGGGCGATCTCGTCGGCGCCGAGCGGCGCGCCATGGGCCTTGGCGCTGCCGGCCTTGGTTGGGGCGCCGTGGCCGATGTTGGTCTTGCAGGCGATCAGGGTCGGGCGGTCGCTCCCTTGCGCGGCGGTAATGGCCTCGGCGATCGCCTCCTGGTCGTGGCCGTCGCAGCGCAGGGTGTTCCAGTTGCTGGCGGCAAAGCGCGCCATCTGGTCGGTGGAGTCCGACAGGGCGACGTCGCCATCGATGGTGATGCCGTTGTCGTCCCACAGCACGATCAGCTTCGACAGGCGCAGATGGCCGGCGAGTGCGATGGATTCCTGGCTGAGGCCCTCCATCAGGCAGCCGTCGCCGGCGAGCACATAGGTGCGGTGGTCGACGATCGCATCGCCGAAGCGGGCGTTCATGATCCGCTCGGCGAGCGCCATGCCGACGGCATTGCCCAGACCCTGGCCGAGCGGGCCGGTGGTCGTCTCGATGCCCTCGCAATGCTTGTATTCGGGATGGCCGGCGGTCTTCGAGCCGAGCTGGCGGAAGGCCTTGAGATCGTCGATGCCGACGCCGTCATAACCGAGCAGATAGAGCAGGCTGTAGAGCAGCATCGAGCCGTGGCCGGCCGAGAACACAAAGCGGTCGCGGTCGGCCCAGTGGGGGGCGCGCGGATCGAAGGTCAGGAATCGCGAGAACAGGACGGTGGCAATGTCGGCCGCACCCATGGGCAGGCCGGGATGACCGGAGTTTGCCGCTTCCACGGCGTCGGCCGACAGGAAGCGGATGGCATTCGCCATGTCGCGGTGCGTGTCGGGTGACGTCATGTTCTGCTCCGGTAGCGCTTGGAAGCGATGCGTTCCGGCGGTGCCGAGACCGGCGGCAAACATCATACGGGCATCGTGCTGTCAACAATGGCAAAGTCGCAGTTCGCGCCGCAGCCGCGCGGGCAGGGTGAGGCCATTCGCAAAGCGGGACGCTGCGAAAGCTCGGGACGAAGAGATTGCACCGCCCGAAAATCGCCTGCACTTTCGGCGGCAATGGTTTAGTGCTCCACATGGACATTCGCCGGCAAGAGACGGCGGCACATGATGGAAATGCGTTTGGGGACCGGTCCCGGCCGGTCGCGAGGGGAGATGGAGCCATGTCGGCCGAGGAGGGTTTCGAGGCGGCGCAACAGCGCCTTCGAACCGCGATCCAACGTCTCGACGATCTGGTCGAGCTGCGCCGTGAGCGGGAAGCCGCCGTGCGCGACGCCGAGGTCGAAATCCAGCGCATGACCGCCGATCGCGGTCGGCTGGCGAAGGAACTGGACACGGCGCTGGCGCGCGGCGAACGGCTGGACCGCGCCAATCGGGACGTCTCTCGGCGTCTGGTCGATGCGATGGAGCGCGTGCGCTCCGTCCTCGACCGGCACAAATCGGCTTAAGCGGGAGAGCGTCGCATGCCCCAAGTGGTCGTGACCATCGACGACAAGACCTATCGCATGGCCTGCGGTGATGGCGAGGAAGCCCACCTGACCAAGCTTGCGAAGGAAGTGGACCTGAAGATCGCCGGGCTGCGCGACAGTTTCGGGCAGATCGGCGATCTGCGGCTGACCGTCATGGCGGCGATCATGGCGACAGACGAGCTGGCGGAAGCAAGACGACGGATTGCCGACCTGGAATCGGGCATGGCCGCGAATGCGGCGCAGTCGGGTGAGAGCGAGGACAGCCTGAAGGCCGAACGGGCACGTTTCGTGGACACGCTGAACGAAGCCGCAGCGTCCTTGGAGCGGATCGGCAGCCATCTTGCCGAGAATTAAGGAAGTTCAATCAATTCAACCCGATGGCAGGATTGCTGCGGCACGGCGCGGCGCTACATCCCGGCGTCATGAGAGCTGACCTGTTCCTTCGCCTATTGCCGTCCCGCTGGCCGCGGCGCGCCGCAATCTTTCTGTCGCTCGTCGCGGGGCTGGCCCTGTCGGGGTGCGCGGCCGTTCTCAACGCGGCAACCAGCGGCGACGGCTATGGGGTGGTCAGCGACATCCCCTATGGCAGCGGCGAACGCGGCCGCTACGATCTCTACATTCCCGCGACCGTCACCGAGACGACGCCGCTGGTCGTCTTTATCTATGGCGGCAGCTGGGATTCGGGCGACAAGGAGACCTATCTCTTCGTCGGCCAGTCGCTGGCCAGCGCCGGCATCATCGTCGCGATTCCCGACTACCGGCTCTATCCCGAGGTTCGCTTTCCGGGCTTCGTCGAGGACGCTGCCGAGGCCACGGCGCGGGCGATCGCCGCGGTGCGCGGCGGGGCCTACGGCATGCCGGGCGGCGCGCACCCGGTCTTTCTGATGGGGCATTCGGCGGGTGCCGAGATCGCCGGCCTGCTGGCGACGAATGGCGAATGGCTGGCACGCGAAGGCGCGGCGATCGAGACGCTCGCCGGCTTCATCGGGCTCGCCGGACCCTACGACTTCCTGCCGCTGACCGAGGATCGCTACAAGCAGATCTTCACGGAAGAAACCCGCTCGGCCAGCCAGCCAGTGAACTTCGTCGACGGCGACGAACCGCCGATGCTGCTGATCGCCGGCGAGGACGACACCACCGTCGATCCGCAGAACACCCGCTCGCTGGCTGCCAAAATGCGCGCACAGGGCGGCGACGCGACGGACATCATCTATCCCGGCGTCGATCACATCGGAGCGATCACTTCTTTCGCCACGGCGCTACCAATGAACGACGAGACGATCCGCGACCGCACGCTGCTGTTCATCCGCGAGCGCAGCCATCAGGAGACTGCCCAGTGAGCGATCTTTCAGGCTACGGGAGCCGCGCGGCGCCCGGAACGACGCCGCTGGTCGGGCGATCGGTCACGGTCGAGCCGATCACCGACGATCGTCGGTTCGGTGAACTCTTCGCCGCCTACGGCCAGCCGGGCAACGAAACCCTCTTCGACTATCTGCCCTACGGGCCCTTCACGGACGCGGCGGCGTTCTTCGAATGGGCGAACCGCACCTACCTGTCCGGGGAGATGCTGTTCGATGCGCTGGTGCCGGCTAACAGCGGACGGGCCGAGGGGGTCGCCGCCCTGATGCGGATGGACCGGCCGAATGGCGTCATCGAAATCGGCCATATCTGCCTGGCGCCGTCGCTGAAGCGCACGGTCGCCGCGACAGAGGCGTTCTATCTGCTGATGGGGCGGGTTTTCGAAGACCTCGGCTACCGGCGCTTCGAGTGGAAATGCGACGATGGCAACGCGCCGTCCAAGCGCGCCGCGCTGCGGCTCGGCTTCACCCACGAGGGGCTCTTCCGCCAGCACATGATCGTTAAGGGACGCAACCGCGATACCGCCTGGTTCTCGATCCTCGACAGCGAGTGGCCGGCGTTGCGCGCTGGTTTCGAGGCGTGGCTGGCGCCGGAGAATTTCGACGACGCCGGAGGGCAACGGCGCAGTCTCGAAGACATGCGCCGTGCCGTCGTGGCGGATCGCTGATCAGGCCGTCCGGGCGAAGAAGAAACGCAGCATTTCGCGGCTGGCATCGGGGCCGTTCTGGTCGGTGTAGGTTCCGGCCGGACTGCCGCCGGACCATGCGTGGCCTGCGCCCCTGATCGTCCAGTTTTCCAGCACCGCGCGACCGTCGGGGTCGGTATGGATCGTGCGCTGCCAGGCGACATTGCCCGCGGCCCGGCCATTTTCGCTCGTAACGCTGAAGCGGTCGCCGGCGCTGGCCTGCGTGATGACGCTCTCGGCATTCGCTGGATGCACGGTCGTGTCGCCATCGCCATGGAAGACGATGGTCGGCACCACCTGCCGCGAGACCGGCACCGTGGCGACGTTCGCGCCCTGCATGGCGGCGAAGGCCGAGGCCATGTCGCGCGCCGCGCCACGCGCCAGCCCCGAATGGACGCCGACGGCTGCGTAGAGCTCGGGATAGACAGCGCCCATGATCGCCGCGGCAGCGCCGCCTGCGGAGAGGCCGGCGACATAGACCCGGCCCGGATCCACTGCATGCTCGGTCATGATCTCCCGGGTGATGCCGGCAATGAGCGACGGTTCGCCCTGTTCGCGCATCTGGTCGGCGGCTGAGAACCAGTTCCAGCATTTCTTGACGTTCGCCGCCTTGGACTGGGCCGGATAGGCGACGAGGAAGCCCTGTTCTTCGGCCAGTTCGTTCATGCGGGTCCCGGCGGCGAAATCGTCCGGCGACTGGGTGCAGCCATGCAGCATCACGACCAGCGGCACCGGGCCCGTGGGAAGGCTGGTCGGGACATAGAGCTTGTAGTCACGGCTGCCGGCGACGGCGCTGTAGCGGCGCGTCCGGAAGCGCGGATCGTCCTGGGCAGGCTTGGCCCTGGCCCTGCGGAAACGCGACTGTGCCGGTGCGGGTGTCTGCGACGCGGTGGCGTCGGCAGCGTTGCCGAACATCGCGCCCAGCATCGATCGGGCGACTTCGCCGGGATCGGGCATGGCGGTGTCGCCATTGGCAGTCTGTGGCGCCTTGGCGGCGTCGGACGCGCCGGTCTGGCCCCTGCGCAGCAGCGCCATCGCCTCGCGCAGGCGGCCGTTGCGGGTCAGGCGCGTGACTTCCGCCATGTCGGACTGAGAGGGGATATGCATGGGCTCGATCCTTTGCTGCCGCGCCGCGCCACCATCGAGACCTCAGGTCTCAGCAATGGTGTGTGGCTTCGGGGAGGGACGGGGCGGACAATCCTTCGATCGTCACACGCGCGTCGGTCTCCCGCGGCCAATGGATCGTGCTTCACATCACCATTCGCCAGAGCGGTAAATGGAAGGGTGGCCAGGCCGGTTCAATGGCCGGATGCTGCATTGCAGCAAAAACTCTCGCCGGGCATGCGCTGGCGAGCGTGCATCTGCGCGCGCCGGGCCGGTTGGGGCGACGCGTTGCCGTGAGGATATGGATGAGGGATGCGCGAAGGAGCGCGTTCCCATCAGCCGCGCGAACGGACGATCGTCACCATGGCTTCGGACGGATAGATGGATTCGTAGAGGACGCCGTCGCCAGGCATGAAGCGGAGGACCGTCTGGCCATCGCTGTCGGCCAGTTCCAGCGAGCCGTCGCTGCTGGAGCGCCAGAGGGCGACATTCTGCAGATCGGGCGAGCCGGCGCAGTCGGGGCCGATGGGTGCTGGGGCGAAATGCCGTGCCGCGCTCTCGGGCGTCGCCATCTTGCAGGTCACGCCGCTGCGCAGGTCGATCAGTCGGATCGCGGCCGGACGCGACGTGTCGCTGGCGGCGGGCGCGATGGAGGCCGTGGTCATGGGATCGAGCCGCGCATCGATGACCGTCGCGCCGGTGAAGGCATCGGACGCAGGCGTCAGGGCGCCCTGCATGTGCGCGATGACTAGTGCGGCGGCAATTCCGGCGCCAAGAGCGGTTGCGGCGAAGTTCATGGAGGGCCCTTTTCTTCGTCAGGACCCATTATGATGCGAACAACCTTAAGCGAAGGTTGATGACCAGCATCGAATTTAGGAATGTGTTCAGGTCTGGTTCGGCACCGCACCCTTCGACGAGTGCGGTGCCGCATGACTCAGCCCTTGCGGGCGATGCCGGCCTCGACCGATTCGGAGACCGGGGTCACCGGCGCGCGGCCGGAGAACCATTCGACCAGATTGCCGACGACCAGCTTGCCCATCTCGGCGCGGGTGTGACGCGAGGCCGAGCCGACATGCGGCAGGAGCACGGTGTTCGGCAGCGCCTTCAGCCGCTCGGGCACATGCGGCTCCTTTTCGAAGACGTCGAGCCCGGCGCCGCGGATCGTGCCGTTCTCCAGCGCCTCGATCAGCGCCGGCTCGTCCACAGTGGTGCCGCGGCCGATATTGACCAGGATACCGTCGGAGCCGAGCGCCTTCAGGACCTCGGCGTTGACCGCCTTTTCGGTCGACGCACCACCCGGGGCCGCCACGATCAGCGTGTCGACGGACTTCGCAAGGCTCAGAAGGTCGGCGTGATAGGGATAGGCCACGTCGTCGCGCTTCGACCGGTTGTGGTATTCGATCTTGACGTCGAAGCCTTCCAGGCGGCGGGCAATGGCAAGGCCGATGCGGCCGAGGCCCATGATGCCGGCCGTGCGCCCGCGCAGGGTCGTCTGGGTCAGCGGGTACGGGCCCTCGCTCTCCCACTTGCCCTCGCGCAGGTGACGCTCGGCGGCGCCGAGTTCGCGCGTCGTCATCAGGACGAGGGCGAGGGTGATGTCGGCCACCTCCTCGGTGAGGACCTCCGGCGTGTTGGTGACGACGACGCCCTTCTTGGTGGCATGGGCCGTGTCGACGCCGTCATAGCCGACGCCGAAATTGGCGATCAGCTCGAGATTCGGGAGCGCATCGATCATCGCGGCGGGCACCTGGCCCATCTGCGCGATGCCGCGGATCGCCTGGCGGCGCTCTTCCGACAGATCCTCCAGCTTGCGGCCGGCGAGATGCTCCACGTCGAACGTCGCCTTCAGGGTATCCAGCGTATCGGGGTTCATCTTGCCGGGGACCAGGATGGTAACGGCGGACAGGTCTGACATGTAAGCTTCCTCTTCTGCTTGTTGTCGTTGGAAAGGTGAAACCCGGACAGGCTCAGTCGGGCCAGTTGTAGTCGCTGGACTGGCGGACACGGAGCTCGGGGGTAATGAGGATGGTCTCGTCGGCGGCGGGCTGACCCGCCAGACGGGCCAGCAGCGCTTCGGCGGCGCGCCGGCCCACCTCGCTCTGGCCGTTCGACACGGTGCACAAAGGCGGGGTGGCGATCGCCGCCTCGTCGATGTCGTCATAGCCGGTCACCGCGATATCGACGCCGGGACGCAGCCCGGCCCGCGACAGGCCGTACATGAAGCCGAGGGCGACGAGGTCGGAGAAACAGGCCGCGGCCGTCGGGCGGTTGTCGATCTGAAGGAAGGTCGCGGCGGCGTCGAAGCCGGAATGCCGGTTGCGCGGCCCCTCGATCCGCCATTCGGGGCGGAATTCGATGCCGGCGCGCTCCAGCGCAGCCAGATATCCAGCCTCGCGATCGCGGCCGGTGGAGGTCAGCGCCGTGCCGCCGATCATGGCGATGCGCCGATGGCCGAGGGCCACCAGATGATCGACCGCCAACCCCATGCCGTAGGAATCGTCGCCGCGAAAGCCGAGGACGCCCGAGCCCTCGACCGTGCGGGCGATCAGCGTGACCGGCAGGTCGTTCTCCTCGGGAAGGCGGATGTCGCTGGCCGGTGTGCCGATCGCCGGCGACAGGATCAGCCCGTCGGCGCCCAGCTGCAGCAGCGTGTCGACGAAGGAGCGCTGCTTGGCGAGGTCGTCGTGGTGGTTGCACAGGATGAAGGTCTGGCGCTGCCGATCCAGCTCGTTCTCGACGGATTTCAGGATCTCGCCGAAGAACGGGTTCATGATGTCGTGGACGCAGACACCGACGATGCCCGAGCGCGAGGTGCGCAGCGAGGCAGCGCGGCGATTGTAGATGTAGCCGAGATCACGGGCCGCGCATTTGATCCGCTCGCGGGTGACCTCGGCCACCAGCGGACTGTCGCGCAGCGCCAGCGAGACTGTCGCCGTCGACAGGCCCAGCGAATCGGCAATCGTCGAAAGTTTGACCTTTTGCGCCACTTACGCGGGCTCCTCCCGACGCCCAGTCGATCTATGGCCCAGACTGGCCGCCACGCAAAGCCCGCAGATGTCGTTGCAGGAGGGAATGGTTGCGTCAGTCATCGTCCTCGGCGGTGGAACTGGAGCCGGCAGGCGCCGGGGCGGCATTGCCGAGATTGGCGGTGACGCGTTCGAGGAGCTTGCGCAGGGTCTTGCGCTCCTTGTTGGAAAATCCCTTCAGCGCATCGCGCTCGACCCGCTTGCGGGACTTGCCCACCGCGTCGACGAGCGCCGCGCCGCGTTCGGTCAGGTGGGCGTGATTCTGCCGGCCGTCGCTGTTGGAGAGGCGCTTTTCGACGAGGCCCTGCGCCGCCAGCCGGGTTACAGTCTTGGTGATGGTGGGCGGGCGTACGGACAGGCGTTCGGCCAGATCGCGCAGGGAAATCCCGTCTTCCTCGCCGATCGCCAGCAGGACAGCATCCTGGCCGGGATAGACGTCGAGCAGCGCCAGGCGCTGGGACAGGGCCGTGCGCGCCCCGCGCGCCGCCAGGCTCAACTGCGTCGTCACGGAGCGTTTGCCGGTTTTCTTGCTGGCCATGGAACCCCGATCCGGTTTCACGGGAGCAAAAATGACGAAGCCCCGCTATGTTGTCCACCTTGTTGGCCGCTGCGCAGTGGCTTGTCGACCCTTGCGGAGGAATGATGCGGCGTCGCTACGAGGAGATGACAACGACGGAGATGAGTGCCGAAGGCGCCAGTCTCGCCGATGCCGTCGCCGTGGTCCCGATCGCGGCCATCGAGCAGCACGGGCCGCATCTGCCGCTCGGAACCGACGCGATTCTGGCCGATGCGATGGTCGATGCGGTGATCGCGCGCCTGCCGGAAGACCGGCCGGTGACCTTCCTGCCGACATTGCGGATCGGCAAATCCTGCGAACATGCGGCCTTTCCCGGCACGCTCAGCCATGAGTGGCAGACCGCGACGTCGGCGCTGATCGAGGTCGGGGCGAGCCTGGCCGCTGCCGGGTTCCGGCGGCTGGTGATCGTCAACGCCCATGGCGGCAACACGCCGGTGATGGACACGGCGGCCCTTGAACTGCGCCGCCGCCACGGGCTTCTGGTCGCGACCTGCTCCTGGCTGCGCTTCGGCTACCCCGACGGCCTTCTGCCACCGGAAGAGATTGCCTCGGGCATTCATGGCGGTGCGGTCGAGACCGCGCTGATGCTGCATTTGCGCCCCGACATGGTCCGGCGGGAGGCGATCGCGGCCTTCGATTCGCTGCAGGACGAGCTCGGCGGTTCCGCGGCCCATCTGAGGGCCCATGGCCGGATCGGCTTCGGGTGGATGGCGCAGGATCTCAACCCGGCCGGCGTCGTCGGCGATGCCCGGCTGGCGACGGCCGAGATCGGCGCCGCCATCGCCGCGCATCAGGCCGACGCCTTCACCGCGTTTCTCGACGACGTCCTCGCCTTCGATCCGGCGCGGCTCGCCTGATTTTCGCCGCCGGTGGCGAGTTGCCTTCGGGCGCTGACCACCCCCGTGCATTCTCGCTGCTTGGCGCCTATATCGTGCCCGACCCAAGACGGAGAGCTTCCATGTCCGATACGCCCAGCGTGACGCCCGACCAGATTCCCGTGACCGTCCTCACCGGTTATCTCGGCTCCGGCAAGACGACGCTCCTCAACCGCATCCTCTCGGAAGACCACGGCAAGCGCTATGCCGTCATCGTCAACGAATTCGGCGAGATCGGCATCGACAACGATCTGATCGTGGAATCCGACGAGGAAATCTACGAGATGAACAATGGCTGCGTGTGCTGCACGGTGCGCGGCGATCTCGTGCGGGTGGTGGAAGGGCTGACCCGGCGCAAGGGCCGCTTCGATGCGATCATCGTCGAGACCACGGGGCTCGCCGATCCGGTGCCGGTGGCGCAGACCTTCTTCATGGACGAGGACGTGCGCTCCAAGACCCAGCTCGATGCGGTGATCGCGCTGGTCGATGCCAAGCACCTGCCGCTGCGGCTGAAGGATTCGCGCGAGGCCGAGGACCAGATCGCCTTCGCCGACGTGGTGCTGCTCAACAAGACCGATCTCGTGACCCCGGACGAACTGGCCGCCGTCGAGGCGACCGTGCGGGCGATCAACCCCTATGCCGTCATCCACCGCACCGAGCGCGCCGGCATCGACCTGAAGCGTGTCCTCGGGCAGGGGGCGTTCGATCTGAAGCGCGTGCTCGACGCCGATCCGGAGTTCCTGACGGAAGCGGAACAAGTCCACGACGAGACCTGCGGCCCGGATTGCGGCCATGACCACGATCACGGGCATCACCACCACGGCGATGGCCATGACCACTCCGGCCATGACCATGCGGGCCACGATCACGGCCATCATCACCATGGCAAGGTCGCCGAGTTGCACGACGTGACCGTGACCTCGGTGTCGCTGCGCGGCGCGGCGCTCGATCCGAAGAAGTTCTTCCCCTGGATCCAGGCGCTCACCCAGGAGCAGGGGCCGAACATCCTGCGGCTGAAGGGCATCATTGCCTTCGAGGACGACCCGGAGCGCTATGTCGTGCAGGGCGTCCACATGATCGTCGAGGGCGACCACCAGCGCCCCTGGCGCGACGACGAAAAGCGCGAGAGCCGGCTGGTGTTCATCGGTCGCAATCTCGACGCCGACGAATTGTCGGCGGAGTTCGAAGCCTGTTCCGCCCGCCAGCGGGCCGATGCCTGATGCCGTCCATTGCGTCCTATGATTTCGGCGACTTCGTCGAGACCGCGGTCTTTCTGAAGGACCAGGCGGTCTTCGCCGTCGCGGACGGTACGGTGCGGTTTCCGGCTGGCGGCGACCGGACGGTGGAAGCCCATGCCGGCGGCCTCTTGACCGCGCGGCTCGACCGCTATGCGCCGCGTCTTCTGACCGGCGGCGAGGACGGTCGGGTGCTCGCCATTTCTGCGGACGGCGCGGTCGAGGAACTCGCCTCCATCGGTCGCAAATGGATCGACGCGGTGGCCGGGGGGCCGAAGAACACGGTCGGCTTCGCGTCCGGCAAGACCGCCTATGTGCGGCTCGGCGCCGGGGAACTGAAGGAAATCCGCCACGAGCGCACCGTCGAGGACATTGCCTTCGCCCCCAAGGGCGTGCGCGCGGCGACCGCCCATTATGACGGCGCCTCGATGTTCTTTCCCGCCACCGGCGCAGCACCGACCGCGCTGGAATGGAAGGGCGCGCATCTGGGCGTCGACTTCTCCCCCGAGGGGCGCTTCCTGGTCACCACCATGCAGGAGAATGCCCTGCATGGCTGGCGGATCGAGGACGGCAAGCACATGCGGATGACCGGCTATCCTTCCAAGGTGAAGGACTGGTCCTGGTCGGCCAAGGGCAAGTTCCTGGCGACCTCCGGGGCACCGGCGGCGATCCTGTGGCCGTTCTCCGGCAAGGACGGGCCGATGGGCAAGGCGCCCCTGGAACTCGGCACCCGTGGCGACACGATGGTCACGGCCGTCGCCTGTCACCCGGCCGAGGACATGATGGCAATCGGCTATGGCGACGGCATGGTGCTGGCGGTGCGTTTCGCCGACGCAAAGGAAGCGCTGCTGCGCCGTGGCGGCGCCAGCCCGGTGCGGACCCTGGCATGGGACGCAAAGGGCGAGCGGCTGGCCTTCGGCAGCGAGGGCGGCGAAGCCGGGATCATCGACATCGCCGGCTGATCCCGGACGCAGTTCACATATCGCCGTCAGATGGCGTTGGGGCTGTCGGCCTCGGCCATGTCGCTGCTGATATCGGCGGAGATCGTGCAGACGAGACCGTCAGGCTTATAGTCGATGGTCACCTCTCCGCCGAACTCGGCGGCCATGGCCTGCTCGATCAGCCGCGAACCGAAGCCCCGGGTCGCCGGCGTTTCGACGACAGGACCGTCCATCTCGCGCCAGACGAAGCTGAGGTGCTTCTGTCCTGCCTGGTGCGCCAGCTCCCATTGGATCGCCACACGCCCGGTATCGTTGGACAGCGAGCCGTATTTGATCGCATTGGTCGCCAACTCGTGCAGACCCAGCGCTAGGGCGAGACTCTGGCGCGCCGTCAGCCGAAGATCGGGGCCGGACGCGACGATGCGGGTGTTGTCTTCGGCCGAATGGGTTTTGAGCGAATTGTCGACGATGGCCGCGATGGGGGCCGAGGTCCAGCTGGTTTGGGTCAGGATGTCGTGGGCGTGGCCGAGCGCGATCAGCCGCGCCGAGAAGGCGGCCAGCCCGTCCTGAACGTTCGCCGCGCGGCGCAGGGTCTGGTTGGCCAGCGCATTGACCATGGCAAGGGTGTTCTTGACCCGGTGTTGCAGTTCCCGGGTCAAAAGGAGCTGGCGTTCCTCGGCTTCCTTCTCGTCGGTCACGTCGCGCACGGCGCCGACGAAGCGCGTGGTGGCACCGCCCTCGACGATGGTCTGGCCGTTCGCCTTGACGTGCCGGACGACGCCGTCCTCGTGGCCGATCGTGCGATAGACGACGTCGAAGATGCCGTTCGAGCCAGGGTCGAGGACCCGTTCGACGGTCGCGGCGACGCGTTCGCGATCGTCGGGATGCAGCCCGTCCAGGAAGCTGGTCTCGTAGGTGACCGGCACGCCGGGCGACAGGCCGAAGATCGTCCGGCATCGATCGTCCCAGACCAGCGCGCCGGTGCGGGCGTCGTAATCGAAGGTGCCGATCTGGGCGGCTTCCTGCGCAAGCCGCAGCCGTGTCTCCGTCTCGATCAGGCTCTGCTCGGCGCGTCGGCGCTGACTGAAGGCCCAGGCCCGGTTGAGAACCTCCCGGATGAAGGCGATCTCTTCCTCGAGCCAGCGGCGCGGTGTGCCGGAGTGCAGATAGAGCAGAACCTTGACCGTCTGGTTCTCGATGACGGCGAGGTTGACCAGCGACCGCACCTGGATGGCGGCCCAGGCCGCCGCCTGTTCCGGGACCAGCGAGTAGTCGGCCGTATCTTCGATAACGACGATGCCGGAATGCAGTTCGTCGAGGAACTGCTGGCCGTAATGGGCCAGCGGATAGCGTCCGGACAGGGGCGGCGTGCGCCGGTCGTTCCACTCGCCGAGAATGCGGGCGGACATGTCCTGTGAATCCACAGTGGCATAGCCGACCCGGCACGCGCCGAGCGTCTCGCCTAGGATCTGCAAGGCCTTCAGCGTGGCGCTGCCGGCGCCTTCGCTGCGGGCGAGCTCGTCGCTCAGCCGCAGCAGCGCGGCCTGGCGGATTTCGCGCGTGCGCTCGACGGTGCGGTCGACGATCGCCCCAGGCAGGCGAACCGCGCGGCCCTGCGCGTCTGTGAAGCAGCGGCCCCTCGCAAAGATCCAGTGGCTGTCGCCGTTCAGGTCGACGGTTCGGTATTCCTGCGCAAAGCTGCCGCATTCCTCGACTGCGACGGTGATCGCCGCCGAGACGCGCTCGCGATCCTCGTGATGGATGCCAGCGATGAAGTCGCTAACCTGCAGCCCTCTTTCGCCCTGCTCGGGGTCGAGGCCGAACAGCCGCGTGAAGCGCGAATCGGCATAGACGACGTCGCCGACGATGTCCCAGTCCCAGGTGCCGACGAGGTCGGAGGCTTCGAGCGCCAGCCGCAACCGTTCGCGGCTGGCTTCCAGTTCCTCGCGTTCGGCGACTTCGCGGGTCTTGTCGCGCAGGATCTTGAGGAAGCCCGCCGGCGTGTCGTCATCCCCCAGCAGCGGCATCATCTCGCCGCTGGCGAAGAAGCGTGTTCCGTCCGAACGCAGATGCCAGCGATTGTCCTGGGCCTTTCCGCGGTCCAGCGACAGCCGCATCTCCTTGGCGGGAACGCCGGCCTCGACGTCTTCCGGGGTGAATATCCTGGCGATCGGCTGGCCGATCATGTCCGCCTCGGTCCAACCGAGGACCCGTTCTGCCGCGTCGTTCCAGGTCGAGATCAGGCCATCGAGGTCGGCGACGATCATGGCGTGATCGACGGCGCTCTCGACGATCAGGCGGTAGCGGGCTTCAGTGCCGTGCAGTGTGCGCTTGAGCGCGGCGATCTCGTCACGGGCGCTATCGAGCTCCGGCTGGACGCCGGACTCGCGCTCGTCGAGCCTGCGGCGCAGCTCTTCGTTCTCGGCCAGGAGGGCGGCCACCCGGTCTTCATCTGCGAACGCCATGCCGCCCAATCTGCGCACCGGAAACCGGCGCGAGGGAAGGTCCCCTCCGAAACGCCATCTGTTTCGCTTACGTTCTATCGTATCGCATTTCCGCAATAGTCGGACAAGCAACTAATGAAGGCAAGGGCCTCATTTCAAACGACAATTCGCTCAGGCGATGGCTGCCCGCGTAGCCTCAGGCAACGTCGGCAAGAAGCAGCTGGCTGCTCGCCTGCGCCGTCAGTGCCGGGGGACCGGCCGGGGCGATGATGCCGGACGCACCACGGAGATGGTCCGGCGCGAGTTCGAGCGCCAGAAGGCGCCGCGACTCGAAGGGGCCCGGCATGGCCAGCGCCGCGGTGGCGTCGGCGCAAAAGCCGAAACGCGCGTAATATTCCGGATCGCCGACCAGCACGATCGCGTCGTGGCCAAGCCTTGCGGCTTCGGCGATCGCGTGGCGCATCAGGGCCGCCCCGATGCCGGTTCCGGCAAGCTGCGGATCGACGGCCAGCGGCCCGAGCAACAGCGCCGGGACGGGGCTGCCATCGCGGGCACCGGCCTCGATGTTCCACAGGCGCACCGTGCCCATCAGCGAGCCGTCGCCGGCGGTCGCGCTGAAGGCGAGGCCTTCGGCCGGCAAGCGACCCTGACGGATCGCTTCCGACGATTTGCGCGTGCGACCCGGGCCCATCGCCCGGTCGAGAAGCGCCTCGCGCGCGTCGATCTGGTGGGGCTGTTCGGCGCCGATGGCGAACAGCCGGGCGGCATTCTCGAAGGCAGCGGCGTGCGGAAAAGCGGACATGAAAACCCCCACGACATGGAAGGAGGCGAACAGGAGCGGAGCCGGAGATCGGGCGACGCGCGTTGAAACCCCGGCGCCGCGGCGCCGGGTCAGCTTCGGAGTTCCAGGCTCCGCCGTCGGGTGGAGAGCATCATCGCGGCGCTCAGATCACGTAGGACCGCAACGGCTCGAAGCCGTTGAAGGCGACCGAGGCGTAGGTCGTCGTGTAGGCGCCGGTGCCCTCGATCAGCACCTCGTCGCCGACCGTCAGAGCGAGCGGCAGCGGGTAGGGGGTCTTTTCGTAGAGGACGTCGGCCGAATCGCAGGTCGGGCCGGCGATCACGCAGGGCTCCGTCGCGCCGCCATCATGCCGGGTGACGATCGGGTAGCGGATCGCCTCGTCCATGGTCTCGGCGAGACCGCCGAACTTGCCGATGTCGAGATAGACCCAGCGATTGGCGTCGGTGTCGGACTTCTTCGACACCAGCACGACCTCGGCCTTCACCACGCCGGCGTCGCCGACCATGCCGCGGCCCGGCTCGATGATCGTCTCGGGCAGGCGGTTGCCGAAATGCGTGCGCAGGCTGGCGAAGATCGCGCGGCCGTATTCGGCGGCTGCCGGCACGTCCTTGAGATAGCGGGTCGGGAAGCCGCCGCCCATGTTGACCAGGGTCAGGACGATGCCCTTCTCGGCCAGCGCCTCGAACACGAAGCGCGCATCGGCGATGGCCGCATCCCAAGCGCCGGTGTCGGTCTGCTGCGAGCCGACATGGAAGGACACGCCGGTGGCGACGAGGCCGAGGGCGTTGGCATGGACGAGCACGTCGATCGCCATGTCCGGGACGCAGCCGAACTTGCGCGACAGCGGCCATTCGGCGCCCTCGCCATCGGTCAGGACACGGCAGAAGACGCGGGCGCCGGGCGCCGCACGGGCGACCTTCTCGACTTCCTCGACGCAATCGACGGCGAAGAGCGCCACACCGAGCTGATGGGCGCGGGCGATGTCGCGCTCCTTCTTGATGGTGTTGCCGTAGGAGATGCGACGCGGCGTGGCGCCGGCGTTCAGTGCCATCTCGACTTCGGCAACCGAAGCGCAGTCGAAGTTCGAGCCGAGACCGGCGAGCAGCTTCAGCACTTCGGGGGCCGGGTTCGCCTTGACGGCGTAGAAGATCGCGGAGTCCGGCAGCGCCTTGCGGAAGGCGTTGAAATTGTCCTCGACGATGTCGAGGTCGACGATGAGGCAGGGGCCGTCGGGGCGTCGGGTGGCGAGGAAGTCGAGGATGCGCTGCGTGGCCATTGGGTCTCTCCCATGGTCCCGGCCGTCACGGACCGGGCAATCGATGGTGTGCGCACGCACAGGCCCGCGATGGCCGCCGAGAAGGCTGCCGCAGCGGTCCCTTGCGAGACGCGACGATGACCGGCTGCAAGCGCTACGCGCCGTTGCCGGGTAAAGTCTGCCATGGATTGGAGGGCTTGGACCCGCCGCACTTCAGGCAATGATGGTGTGCCTCTTCAGTTTTCCCGGCGGTGGAGACCAGGAGAGACCAGAAAGGCCCGGACCGTCGTTGCTTCAAGGCGTCCACGATTTCGCCAGCAGCGAAACCGACTGGATCGTCAGATCCAGGTACCGTCCCGGCAACCCTCGCATTCGAGGACCGGGGGACGCCCACAGGCACGTGCGACTTGGGGCAAGGCGAGACCTATGCCCGGGATTCGTCATATGCAAGTGGAAAAAGGTCCCGGAGTTGATTTTTGGTCCGGTCCGATCAAGGAAGGGGGCCGGCCGCCGATCGGCAGCAGCGACGCCAAGCCTTCAGAAGGTGCACCATGGATACTCTGACGCGGATGCGCGCCTTCATCTCGGTCGTGGAAAACGAGGGGTTCTCGGCGGCGGCCCGCAAGACCGGGCGATCCAAGGCCCTGCTGTCGAAATATGTCCGCGAGCTGGAAGACGAACTCGGGGCGCTGCTGATCAACCGCACGACGCGGCAGATCGCGCTGACCGCCGCCGGCGAAGTCTATCTGTCGCGCGCCTCGGCGATCCTGTCGGATCTGGAAAGCCTCAACGAGGAGGCCCGCGAGGCGACGGGCGAAGCCAAGGGGACGATCCGGGTCTCGGCGGCCCGTACCTTCGGCGACGCGGAACTCGGCCTCAGCCTCGTCGACTTCGCCAAGGAGCATCCCGATATCGGGCTCGACATCCATCTGGACGACAGCTTCGTCAATCTGGTGGAGGAGGGGTTCGACGTCGCGATCCGCATGACGCGCCTGGCCGATTCCGCAATGATCGCCCGCCGGCTGGCCTCGCTCGACTTCGCCATCGTGGCGAGCCCGGAATTGCTGCAGCGTCTCGGGCGGCCGAATCACCCCTCGCAGATTGCCGGCTATCCTGCCGTCATCGATTCCAATTCGCGGATGTTCTCCAACTGGGTCTTCCGCGATCCGCAGACCAAGGAAACCATCCCGGTGACGGTATCTGGCCAGTTCACCGCGAACAGCCCGGTGACCGTGCGGGCCGCGGCTATCGCCGGGCTCGGCCTGGCGCTCAGCCCGACCTTCGTCGTCCGGCGCGATCTGGAAAGCGGCCGGCTGGTGACGGTGCTCGACGATTACATGCCGAGCGAGGCCGGCATCTATGCCGTGTTCCCGCATCGCCGGCATCTGCCGGCCCGCGTGCGCCTGTTCGTCGACTACCTCGCCAACTGGTTCAAGAAATGCGATTCCCGGCGCCTGCAGGGCCTCAGCTGCGACGACCGGACCTGACGCCGGACCGTCGCAAGAGCATTTTTCAGCGGGCTTCGGCACCGCGGCCTTTACCGAAGATTCAGCGATCTCGGGCTAGTCTGGCGGCATGCAAAACCGCGCCCTTCTCGCGGCCTTCGCGGCCGTCGTCCTCACCACCCTGTCGTCGCCCGCCTACAGTCTTGCAGGCGGCGCGGCACGCGAGATCAGTTTCGCGGCCGAGCACGATTCGGGCACGATCATCGTCAAGACCGGGGAGCGCAAGCTCTACCTCGTGACCGGCGGCGGCCGGGCGCTGGTCTACGACATCGCCGTCGGCAAGCCGAGCGAGCAATGGTTCGGCAAGAGCTGGGTGTCGAAGAAGCGCGAGCACCCGACCTGGACCCCGACCCCCTCGATGCGCCAGCGCAACCCGCGGCTGCCGCAGTCGATCGGGCCGGGTCCGAAGAACCCGTTGGGCGAACGGGCGATCAATCTGGGCTGGGGCGCCTATCGCATCCACGGCACCAATTCGCCGAACTCGATCGGCAGCGCCGCGTCGGCGGGTTGCTTCAGGATGCGCAATGCCGACGTGAAGGACCTGTTCGAACGGGTCCATGTCGGCGCGCAGGTTCTCGTCCTGCGCTAGCGTCTTCGGCCTCGCGAAAGCCTCCCGGTTCAAATTTCGGCCATGCTTGTCCTGTTCTGGTTGACGGGACTTCACGAGGGATGGCGATGATCGACCGAGGTTTGGCTGCTGCGCTGGCAGTGATGACGGTGTCACTGGCGCCGACGATGGCCGCCGCCCATCCCCATGTCTTCGCCGAGGCCAATGTCGAGATCGTCGGCTCGCCCGACGGCCGTCTCGCGGCGATCCGCAACATCTGGCGCATGGACGAGCTGTTCTCCTCGTCGGTGCTGGTGGATTTCGACACCAACGCCAACGGCCAGCTCGAGGATGGCGAACTCGTCGCGGTCGGCGAGACCGTGAAGGAGTCCATCGCCGAGTGGGATTTCTACACCTTCGTCGAGGCCGACGGAAAGAAGGTGGCGATGTCGCCGCCGGACGAGATCCGCACCCTCTGGGAGAACGGCCAGCTGCTGATGTTCTTCGAGATGCCGGCAGGCGAGGCGATCGATCTCTCCAAGTCGAAGCTGACCGTGTCGAATTTCGACGAGACGTTCTTCGTCGCCTTCGATTTCACCAGCGCCGACGATTTCCTGATGATCGACATGCCGAAGAGCTGCGCCAAGCAGCTTGTCGTGCCGGACGAGGATGCCGCCGCCAAGGAATGGATGGAGTCGGTCGCGAGCCTCGGGCCCGACGAGAGCATTCCCGAGGACGGCATCAATTACTCGCAGGCGCTGGCGACGCGGGTGGAGGTGTCGTGCGCCGCCGCCAGCTGATCGCCCTCGGCGCCGTGCTCGTGGCCGTGATGGCAGTGGAGCCGGCGTTGGCCAAATCGTCGCTCGGCATCGGCAGCGCCGAAGTGACGGCGCAGCCGTCCGGTGGCTTCTTCGGCGCGATCTTCGCGGAGATCGCCGTCTATCAGCGCCAGTTCTTCACCTCGCTGCGGCATGCGCTGGTCGCGCTGAAGACCGACGGCGCGGCGCTGCCGTTCCTCGTCGGGCTGTCCTTCGTCTACGGCGTCTTCCATGCCGCGGGGCCGGGCCACGGCAAGGCGGTGATCTCGGCCTACATGCTTGCCAACGAGGTGCAACTGCGCCGCGGGATCGTCCTCTCCTTCGCGTCCTCGCTGGTGCAGGCGCTCTCGGCGATCGTCATCGTGGGCGCCGGCTGGTTCGTTCTGCGCGGCACTGCGGTGTCGATGACCGACGCGACCGATCTTCTGGAGATCGCCTCCTACGCACTGATCGCCGGTTTCGGCGCGTGGCTTCTGATCCGCAAGCTCATCGGGCTGGCGCGGCGGATGCGGCCGACGGGCGGCGCGCTTGCATTCGCATCGCCGGGAGGTTTCGCCACCTCGCGAAGCGGTGGAGCGGTCGGAGGGCTCGCCTTCGCGGCACCCGAGCGGACCCGATCGGCGCCGCTGATGCGGCCGGCCTCGTCGGGGTTTGCCGCGGAGATATGTTCCGACGATGCGGACCTCTGCGGATGCGGACGCTCCCACATGCCCGATCCCAAAGCGCTGAACGACCGGATGACGTTGGGCTCGGCGCTGTCCGCGGTGATCGCCGTGGGGCTGCGGCCCTGTTCGGGCGCCATCGTCGTTCTGACCTTCGGGCTGGTCAACGGCCTGTATCTCGGCGGCATTCTTTCGGTGCTCGCCATGGCCCTCGGTACCGCGATCACCGTCTCCGCGATCGCCTGCCTCGCGGTTTTCGCCAAGAGCACGGCGCTGCGCTTCGGCGGCGACGGCGCCCGCGGACGCTGGATCGGGGCCGGTCTGGAAATCGCCGGCGCGCTGTTCCTGATGCTGGTCGGCCTGCTCCTGCTCGGTGGCGCGCTGCAGACAGTGTGATCCCGCCGGCCTCTGTGAGAGAACAGCGGGCAGCCGATCTGACGGCGCGGCTTCTTTGATTTTTGCCTCGGGCTAAACGGGTGCCGAACTGTCCGCGCGGAGCGCCAGCGCCTGCAGGCGGGGCCTGATCCGCAGGAACTGCCGGTAGGCGCGTTCGAGCACCCAGAGGACGGCACCGTTGCGGGCGGCGAGGCCCAAAGGCCGCAGGCGCGGGATGGCCCGCCACATGGCCGCGAAGGCAGCGGCGCCCGACAGTAGCGTGCCGTCCTCGCGGGCATGGAAGCGGGCCAGCAGGTCGCCGCGGTCGATCGGACAATCGGCGCTCGCATCATCGACATCGATGAAGTGGATGGCCTGTGCGGTGTCGAGCCGCCGCATCATCGCGATCTCGCGGCGGCAGAGCGGACAACCGCCATCGTACCAGACGGTCAGCTCGCTCATCGGGGCGCGTCGGCGCGTCGTGCCGCATGGGCACGGCAGGCATCGCCGAAGGCCTTGAAGATCGTGGTGGAGGCGGCGTCGGTCTCTGCCCAGTATTCGGGGTGCCACTGAACGCCGAGGGCGAAGGCCTTGGCGCCCTCGACCGAGACCGCCTCGACGGTGCCATCCGGGGCGCTCGCCTCGACGGCCAGGCCGTCCGCCAGCCGGTCGATCGCCTGCCGGTGCAGCGAGTTTACGCGGATTTCGTCGCTGCCGACGATCCCGGCGAGCACGCCGCCCGGCGTTACCGCAACGGCGTGGCGGGTGGCATAGCGCTCGCGCTGGTCCTTGTTGGGCGTTGCCCGATGATCCATGCGGCCATCCAGCTCCTGGATCTCGGTCGCCAGCGTTCCGCCGAGGGCGACATTGAGTTCCTGGTGCCCGCGGCAGACGCACAGCATCGGCACGCCGGCCGCCAAGGCCCCCCGGATCATCGCCTCGGTCAGCCGGTCGCGGGCCGGGTCGAAGGGCTCGTGGGCGCGGCTCGGCGGGACGCCGTAGCGATCAGGGTGCACGTTGGAGGCCGAGCCGGTCATCAGCAGCCCGTCGACCCGCCCGAGAAGGGCGTTGACGTCGAATTCGCCGGACAGGGCCGGCACGATCACCGGAGTGGCGCCCGCGACCCGCGTCAGCGCCTTCAAATAGGTGTCGGGCGTGGCGTGCCAGTCGTAGTTCTCGAAGCTGCGAACGTCGGCGGGCACGGCGACGAGGATGGGGGAGGCGGTCATGAAGGGGCCTTCGGCGACGGGGTTTCCCGGCAGATAAGGTGACGGTCGCCGAATGTCGAATGCCGTGCTGCCGCAGGCGGTGACGCCACGAAGGCTGGGCCGGCATGAGCTCTTCCGCGCGGTGCTTTCGCTGGTCCTCACAGTAAGCTAATCAGTAAATGTCGGGTGCGATCGGGAGGAGTGATCGCCGTGACTTCCGGTCGGCAGAATTGTTCTGCAATGTGAACAATAAGTGGAGGGTATGATATGGATCGTCGTTCATTCATCAAGAAGGCGGGCGGTGCCGGCCTTGGCGCGGCCGCGGCCTCGACGCTCGCGGCGCCGGCCATTGCGCAGGAAAGCCCGCAGCTGACCTGGCGGTGCACCTCGTCCTTTCCCAAGTCGCTGGACACGATCTATGGCGCCGCCGAGACCATGGCCGCCTTCATCAAGGGCGCGTCGGACGGCAAGTTCGACGTGCAGGTCTTCGCCTCGGGCGAGATCGTGCCGGGGCTGCAGGCCGCCGATGCCGCCTCCTCCGGCACCACGGAAATGTGCCACACGGCGTCCTATTACTACTGGGGCAAGAACCCGGTCTATGCGCTGGCCACCGCGGTGCCCTTCGGCCTCAATGCGCGGCAGACCAACGCCTGGCTCTATTACGGCGACGGCACGCGGCTGATGAACGAGTTCTTCGAGACCGAAGGGCTCTATGGGCTGCCCTGCGGCAATACCGGCGTTCAGATGGGCGGCTGGTACCGCAAGGAGATCAACACGCTCGACGATCTCAAGGGCATGAAGATGCGGATCGGCGGGATGGGCGGCAAGATCATCGAGAAGCTCGGCGTGGTGCCGCAGCAGATCGCCGCCGGCGACATCTACCCGTCGCTGGAGAAGGGCGTCATCGACGCCGCCGAATGGATCGGACCCTATGACGACGAGAAGCTCGGCTTCGTGAAGGTTGCGCCGTTCTATTATTATCCCGGCTGGTGGGAAGGCGGCCCGGCGCTACACACCATGATCAATCTGGAGAAGTGGAACGGCCTGCCCAAGCACTATCAGGAGATCGTGCGCGCCGCCTGCCAGGCGGCCAATTGCGACATGATGGCGTCCTACGACCACAAGAATCCGGCGGCGATCAAAAGTCTGGTGCAGCAGGGCGCGCAGCTGCGGCCGTTCAGCCAGGAGATCCTGCAGGCGGCCTATAACGCGGCTAAGGAGACCTATGCTGAGATCTCCGCCGAGAATCCGAAGTTCAAGGAGATCTACGAGAACCAGCTGGCCTTCAAGAAGGACGCTTTCCTCTGGGCGCAGCTCAGCGAATACACCTTCGACACCTTCATGATGATCCAGCAGCGCAACGGCACGATGTAGCCCGATGCGGTGATGATGGCCGGGCCCGGCACGTGCCGGAGCCCGGCGATGCCATGTGGGGTAGCCGACATCGCCCGTGCAGGCCACGCGATGTCTGGAAATCAGGCCGGGCGGACGCCATGTGCGGGGCAGGGCGCGCATGATCCTGACGATATCGCGCCGCCATCTTGTGACTGGCGCAGGCGCCGCGTGCTGCAACGAGACCGTAGCCGCCGCCGGGCGCCGTGATCGCCCAGACCACGGAGCGGCCCCGTGAACGCCCAGATCCCCTTCGACAATAGTTACGCCCGTCTGCCGGCCGACTTCTACGCGCAGGTTGCGCCGGCCATCGTGGACGCGCCGCAGCTCATCAAGGTCAACCGCGCTCTGGCCGCCGAACTCGGCGTCGATGCCGACATGCTGGAAACGCCCGAGGGCGTCGACATGCTGGCCGGCAAGCGGCTGCCCGAGGGCGCCGAGCCGATCGCCATGGCTTATGCCGGACACCAGTTCGGGCATTTCGTGCCGCAACTCGGCGACGGCCGGGCGATCCTTCTGGGCGAGGTGGTCGACACTGCCGGGCGCCGGCGCGATCTGCAGCTGAAGGGCGCGGGGCGCACGCCGTTTTCGCGCGGCGGCGACGGGCGCGCGGCGCTCGGTCCGGTGATGCGGGAATATATCGTCAGCGAGGCGATGGCGGCGCTGGGCGTCCCCACGACGCGGGCGCTTGCCGCCGTGACCACGGGCGAGAGCGTGTTTCGCGAGACGCCGCTGCCGGGCGCGGTCCTGACACGGGTAGCGTCGAGCCACATAAGGGTCGGCACCTTCCAGTATTTCGCCGCCCGCGGCGACGAGGCGGCGCTGCGGGAATTGAGCGCCCATGCGATTGCCCGCCACTATCCGGAAGCGGCAGAGGCCGAGGATCCGTATCTGGCGCTGATCGCGGCCGTGGCCGGCCGGCAGGCAGAACTGGTGGCGCGCTGGCTGAATCTCGGCTTCATCCACGGCGTGATGAACACCGACAACATGGCGATTTCCGGCGAGACCATCGATTACGGTCCCTGCGCCTTCCTCGACGCCTATCATCCCGGCACGGTGTTCAGTGCCATCGACCGGCAGGGCCGCTACGCCTATGCCAACCAGCCGAGCATCGCGCTGTGGAACCTCACCCGGCTCGCCGAGACGCTGCTGCCGCTGATCGACACGGACGAGGAGGCGGCGATCGCCAAGGCGCGTGACGCGCTGTCCGGTTTCTCGGACCGCTTCAATGCTGCCTATGTCGGCGGGCTCCAGGCGAAGCTCGGTCTCGGCGAAGCGCGCGAGGGCGATCTGGAACTGGCGCAGGACCTCCTGGAGCGCATGGCCGCGAACACGGCCGATTACACGCTGACCTTCCGCCGCCTCTGCGACGCGGCCGAAAGCGGGGACACAGATGCCGGCGTTCGGGCGCTCTTCGACGATCCGGCCGTCTATGACGAGTGGGCGACGCGCTGGCGCGCGCGACTGTCCGAAGAGACCCGGCCGGCCGGTGAGCGGGCCGCTGCCATGCGGCGGGTCAATCCGGCCTTCATCCCGCGCAATCATCGCGTCGAGGCGGCGATCGTCGCGGCCGTGGAGCGTCAGGACTACGCGCCCTTCGAGGAATTGCTCGTGGTGCTGGCCAACCCCTATGACGACCAGCCCGAGCATGCCGGCTATGCCGAAGCGCCGCGGGCCGAGGAACGGGTCACGCAGACTTTCTGCGGTACCTGATCGGCCTTCGCCAAACCGGCTGGGCTGTGCTAGCGCGCTTGCACGAACAGCCCTTTGACCGCCTGAACGATGAGTGACGCATGATCCCCTGGGAACGTCTCGATACGGCCGAGGTGCCGGGTGGCGGCCAGCTGAAGCTGTCGCGCCGCGGCACCGAATATTCGATCATGGTCGGCACCATCGAATTGATGAACAGCCGGCTCAGCGGGTCGGAGGAGGCGCTGGCGACGCTGACGCAGGAGCGGATCGCCGACCGTGACGAGGCGCATGTGCTGATCGGCGGGCTCGGCATGGGGTTCACCCTGCGTGCCGCGCTCGCCGTCGCCGGGCCGAAGGTCCGCCTGACCGTCTCGGAACTCGTTCCAGCAATCGTGACCTGGGCGCGGGGACCGATGGCCGATCTGTTCGACGGCTGCCTCGACGATCCGCGCGTGTCGATCTCGCAGGGCGACATCGGCGAGCTGATTGCCGCGAAGAAGGAAGCCTTCGACGCCATTCTCCTGGATGTCGACAACGGCCCCGAAGGACTGACGCGCCGCGAGAACGACAGGCTCTATGACACCAAGGGTCTGGCGCGGACCTATGCGGCGCTGCGGCCGGGCGGCGTTCTTGCCGTCTGGTCGTCGGGACCCGACAGCAGTTTTACCACCCGGCTTCAGCGCACCGGCTTTGCGGTCGAGGAGGTCAAGGTGCGCGCCCGCCAGAAGAAGCGCGGCGCCCGCCACGTCATCTGGCTCGCCACGCGGCCGTGACGCCGCGTTTCCGGGTGGCCCGGCTGCGGCAAACGTGCTGGCAATGGGGCGTCGGCGAAGGCTAGACTTGCCTGCCCGACGCTTCGCCCGCCGAGAGACCGCCCGCCCCATGCCGCCTGCCTCCCGACCGCCCGTTCCCCTGAGCAAAGCCGAAGCCCGGCGGATCTGGCTGCGCGCCCAGCGGCTGGACGTGGCGGCCCCGTTCGGCGACGGGCCGGACGCAACCCGCGCCGCCGTCGAGCATCTCGGCTACGTCCAGATCGACACGATCAACGTCATCGAGCGCTGCCACCATCACATCCTGTGGAGCCGCATTCCCGGCTATCGCCGGGCGGATCTGCACCGGGCCCAGAGCGTCGACAAGAGCGTCTTCGAATACTGGACGCACGCCCTGTCCTATGTGCCTACGCGCGACATCCGCTTCTTCCTGCCGGAGATGAAGCGGCACCGGGAGGCACCGTCGCGCTGGTTCGAGCGCGTCAGCCCCGCCGACCTGAAGAAGGTGCTGACGCTCATCCGCAAGGAAGGGCCGTTGTCGATCCGCGATATCGAGGACGACGTGCTGGTCGAGAAGGATCATGCCTGGGCCAGCCGCAAGCCGTCGAAGCGGGCGTTGCAGATGGCGTTCTATACCGGCGCGTTGACGGTCAGCGAACGCACCGGCATGCTGAAGACCTACGAACTGACAGACCGGCATTTCGGCTGGGAGCGGCGGCCCCGCCCGGCGAGCGAGCGCCAGGTCGCCGCCTATATGCTGGACCGGGCGCTGCGGGCGCAGGGGCTCGTCAGCCTCGATTCGGTCTGCCATCTTTCCGCTGGCCGCAAGCCGGCGATCCGCGAGCTGATCGCGGCGCGGGTGCGCAGCCGGCGGCTGGTCCCGGTGGCGGTGGAGGACGCCGGCAAGGTCGGGCACTGGGCCGAGCCGGAGACGCTGGCGACGATCCCCGAGGCCACCGCGCCGGTGGTCCATGTCCTGTCGCCCTTCGACCCGCTGATCATCCAGCGCCGGCGACTGGCCCTGTTCTTCGACTACGAGCATCGCTTCGAGGCCTATGTCCCGAAGGAGAAGCGGGTCCTCGGCTATTTCGCCCTGCCGGTTCTCGTCGGCGACCGGATCGTTGCGGCCATCGACCTGAAGACCGACCGCGCCGAAGGCAGGCTGCTGACGCAGCAATGGAGCTGGGTGGGGGAAGGCGAGCCGTCTCGCCACACGCAGCCGATCGAGGACGCGCTGCACCGCTTCGAGGCGTTTCAGCTCCAGGGCTGAGGCGCGCGGCGGGGGCGCCTTGCAGGCGGCTTTCCCGGCCGGGCGTCCTGAGCATCGCGATGCGCGCTTGCCTTTTGATCCTCGATGCTTACGATCCCGCGCGACGGCTGGCGGGAGGACCCGGCCAGCATGGATTTAAGCCGCCGACGAGGCGGCGCCTTGCATTCGGGGAGGCATCTCATGGACAGACGCAAATTCATCGGCGGTGCGGCCAAGGGCGCGATCGGCGCCGGCGTGGCCGGCCTTGGCGCGTCGAGTCTCGCGGCTCCCGCCATCGCGCAGGAACGCCCGCAGATCCAGTGGCGCCTGACCTCGTCCTTCCCGAAGTCGCTCGACACGCTGTACGGGACGGCCGAAGCGCTCGCCGATCATGTGCGCGAGATCAGCGACGGCCAGTTCGACATCCAGCTCTTCGCCGCCGGCGAGATCGTGCCGGGCGGCCAGGTGCTCGACGCGGTGCAGGGCGGCACGGTCGAGCTCGGCCACACCGCGTCCTATTATTACGTCGGCAAGAACCCGGCCTTTGCCTTCGGCACGGCGGTGCCGTTCGGCCTGAATGCGCGCCAGCAGAACGCCTGGTTCTACGAGGGCGGCGGCAACGAACTGCTGAACGAATTCTACGCCAAGAGCGGCGTCCATGCGATGCCGGCCGGCAATACCGGCGCGCAGATGGGCGGCTGGTACCGCAAGGAAATCAACAGCGTCGAGGATCTGAAGGGTCTGAAGCTGCGGATCGCCGGTCTCGCCGGCCGCGTCGTGGAGAAGCTCGGCGTCGTGCCGCAGCAGATCGCGGCGGGCGACATCTATGCAGCCCTCGAGCGGGGCACGCTGGACGCCGTCGAGTTCGTCGGTCCGTATGACGACGAGAAGCTCGGCTTCTACCGGGTGGCGCCGTATTACTACTACCCGGCCTGGTGGGAAGGCGGCGCGGCGCTGCACCTGATGGTCAATGCCGACAAGTGGAATAGCCTGCCGGACAGCTACAAGGCGATGTTGAATGCGGCCAGCCGGGCGGTGAACTGCTCGATGATGGCCAGCTACGACTATCGCAATCCGCTGGCCCTGAAGCGGCTGGCCGAGGGCGGCGCGCAGCTGCGTCCGTTCAGCCAGGAGATCATGCAGGCGAGCTTCGCGGCCGCGCAGGAACTCCACGAGGAGATCGCCTCCGAGAACGAGGATTACCGCAAACTCATGGAGAGCCAGAACGCCTTCAAGCGGGACGCCTATCTGTGGAGCCAGATCTCCGAATACACTTTCGACACCTTCATGATGGTCAAGCAGCGCGAAGGCGCGCTCTGATCAAACGATCCGTGCCGCCCGAGGCGGCACGGATCGATGGTTCCGGACGACGGCCCTCCATGGCACCCGCCGTGGCGGGCCGTTGTCCGAAAGGAATGCCCGTCGGCGCCCGCCGGCGGGATTGTCGTGCTGGCATGGACGGCCGCTCGCACCGGCCCGAGGCCAGACGTTCGCTCCCCAGCGCCGGACCCCCGTGTCCCCTGGCGCAGTCTAAGGTCTTGTTCGATATGGATCGTCGTAAGTTCATCAGGAATTCCACCGTCGGTGCCCTGGGCGTTGCCGGCGCCGGTTCGCTCGCCGCCCCGGCCATTGCGCAGTCGACGCCGAAGGTGCAGTGGCGCTGCACCTCCTCCTTCCCGAAATCGCTCGACACCATCTATGGCGGCGCCGAGGACATGGCGAAGTTCGTGCGCGAGGCGACCGACGGCAATTTCGACATCCAGGTCTTCGCGGCCGGCGAGATCGTGCCGGGCCTGCAGGCCGCCGACGCGGTCAGCGACGGCACCGTCCAGATGTGCCACACCGCATCCTATTACTATGTCGGCAAGGACCCGACCTACGCGCTGGGCGCCACCGTGCCGTTCACGCTGAACGCCCGCGGCCTGCACGCCTGGCTCTATTACGGCGGCGGTCTCGGTCTCCTGAACGAGTTCTTCAACACCGAGGGCCTGCAGTATCTGCCGGGTGGCAACACCGGCACGCAGATGGGCGGCTGGTTCCGCAAGGAGATCAACACGGTCCAGGACCTCGACGGCCTGAAGATGCGCATTGCGGGGCTCGCCGGTCAGGCGCTGCAGAAGCTCGGCGTGGTGCCGCAGCAGATCGCCGGCGGCGACATCTACCCGTCGCTGGAGAAGGGCGTCATCGACGCCGCCGAATGGATCGGACCCTATGACGACGAGAAGCTCGGCTTCTACAAGGTCGCGCCATTCTACTATTATCCCGGCTGGTGGGAAGGCAGCCTTGCGCTGTGCTTCTTCACCAACAAGGTCGAGTACGACAAGCTTCCCGACGCCTACAAGAGCCTTTTGGCGACAGCGTCGCGTGCCGTCACGCTCGAGATGCTGTCGGAATACGACTACAAGAACCCGGCCGCGCTGAAGACGCTGGTCCAGAGCGGCGCGCAGCTGCGCCCGTTCAGCCAGGAGATCATGCAGGCGAGCTTCGACGCCACGCAGGAGGTCTATGCCGAGATCAACGGCAAGAACCCGGCCTTCAAGAAGATCTACGATTCGATGGTTGCGTATCGCAACGATACATATCTCTGGCAGCAGGTCGCCGAATACACTTTCGACACCTTCATGATGATCAAGCAGCGCGAAGGCGCGCTCGTGCCCCAGGGCAACTGATCGTTTAACGATCCGGTTCGAAACCACGGGCCCGGTGCGTCAGCGCGCCGGGCCTTTTCCTTGCCGAATGATTAAGCCGCGGCCGGCTCGTTAACCGGCTGTTAACCATGTCGGGACAATGATCGCTTCGCGTTCCGCTAGGAGGCTTTCCCATGATCCCTGTCATTTCCGTCGGCTCCCTGAAGACCTCCGGTACGTCCACCCTGGCCATGACGCTCGCGGGCGTCGCTGCGGCCGCGGAGATTCCGGTCATCGTCATCGACGCGGCGCGGGACGGCGATCTGGCCGCCTGGGCACAGGCCGGTCTGCCCGCCAAGGTGACGGTGGAGCGGACCAACGATCCGCTGGTCATCGAGCAGCTCGTTCGCGCGGCGCGCCGCCGCGGTGACGCGGCGATCATCGACGCCGGTGACGAGGGCGAGATGATCCGGCTTTGCGCGCGTCTGGCCGACCACGCGTTGATCCCGGTGCGGTTCTCGCCGCTGTCGGCCTATTCGGCGCTCCTGACCGACCAACTTCTGGCGGCCGACGCAGGCACCGGCCGCAAGGGCCGCGACCGCTGCTTCGTCGCCAGCGCCGTGACGGCGATCCCGAGCCGTGTGGCACGCAGCGTCGAGGCGATCATCGGCACCAGCGAGACCCGCCGCTTGCCGATCGGTCTGGTGCAGCGGGCCGCCTACGAGGCGCCGTTCCTGCATGGCGGCACGATCTTCACATTGCCCGACGAGGTGGCGCCGGGCCTCGACCGGGCCCGCGCGGAAGCGGCGTCGCTTGCCTACGAGATCGGCATTCTGGGCCGGGTCGTCGAGAGGCCGGTCGCACCCGTGGCACCAGCCGCCGAAGCCGATCTGCGCACCGCCGCCTGACCATCACCGGCAGATCACGATGCAAAAAGGCCCCGGCATCGGCGACGCGCGGGGCCTTTCTGCGTCGGGTGGTCAATGATGTTCAGCCGCCGGTAGGGATCAGGATCAGGACGTGCAGGTCTTCCGTCGGCGTGTAGTCGCGCTTGCGGACCTCGAAGCGGGTCGGCGCGATCCTGGTGACGCCGGTCGCGCAGAAGCTGACGAGGTTTTCCGGGGCGCCCTTGTCGATGACCATGCTGAAGTCGCCGATCGGCTCCGACCAATTGCCGCCGGTCACCAGAATGTAGTCGATCCAGCGCTCCTGGAAGGGCATGGCATCGGGGCCCGCCGCCCGCGTCCGCCGCTCGACGGTAGCCATGAAGTCGTCATCGATGCAGTAGCGCTTCCGCTGGGCGGCGACGTCGTCGGGTCCGGCCCAGGGCTGGCCCAGCATGGCGCCGACGCTGCCCCCGACCGAAGGGACATAGTCATGCTCGACGATCGTCCTGCCCGGCGCGAAGGTCTGCTCCCAGTAATAGGTGGCACGCAGGGTCCAGTCGGGCGCCAGATGCGTCTCCATCCCCTGGCCGATATCGTAGGTTTCCTCGATCGCGATGCCGAGATCGAGCACGGACGCGCGGTCGGAGGGCGGCAGCGCGTCAAGCGCGTCGCGCGCCGAACTCGCCTGCGGCGCAAGGGGCAGGCGCAGTTGCCGCATCGTAGCCGTCACGTCGCGATCGCCGACGAAGACATTCTGCTCGAGGCGCATGGCGACCGGCTCGCCGTCGACGCGGGTCGAGAAGGCCAGCGGGTTGTCCGGGTTGCCCGATGGTATGGAGACGTCGCCACCATAGGGATCGATGCGGATATCGGGCATCGGAAAGGCGACGGTCGTCTTCACCGGCTCGGCCCCGGCGTTCACGAATTCGTAGCGCACCGCAATGCGCTCTTCGGAGATGAACAGCTCCTCGCGCTGCATCGCGATGGCATCGGTTGTGGTGAAGACCAGCCCGCCGGCCGCCAGATTGGCCGTCGTGTCGTTGCCATGCGCGCTGCCGGTGATGGCGAGGATGGCGACGGCGGCAAGGGCCGTCGCCCGGTTTGGCGTGATCGTCATGCGCGTGTCTCCCGGCCGGTTCGGCCGAGACTAGCCTGCCGCGCGAGCGGCCGGAAGCGTCATTGCGCCAGTGCGCGGGACGTCGCGCCGGCGGCTACTGGATGACCGGCGGCTGCGACAGGTCGACCGGAGCGGGCTCGCCGCTCGGGGCAGTCGGTGCTTCGGGTTCGGCCGCAGGAGCCGCCGGTGCGGTGCCCGTCGCCGGAGCCTGGCTGCCGCCAAGTCCGGAATTGAAGTTCAGCGGCGGCAGGCCGAAAGCCGGCTGTGCGGGAGCGGTCGTGCCGGGCTGCGCCGGGGCCGACGGACCACCCGCCGGAGCGCCGGGTTCGCCGACCGGCGGCAGGCCCAGAGGCGGCAGGCCGAGCGGGTTGTTCTGCTGGTTTCCGCCGGTTCCCGATGCGCCACCCAGAGGCGGCAGGCCGAGGCCCCCGTCGAAGGACGGCATCTGCAGCCGGATCTCGGACGGGTCCATCTGCGGGACCTCGGTCTTGTAGCGCATGACCATCTGCGGGAACATGATCGTCAGGGCGACCATGATGATCTGGATGCAGACGAACGGCACCGCGCCCCAGTAGATCTGGCCCGTGGTGATCGGCTCCATGCGCTTGCCGGTGATGCGGTCGAGATACGGCACGCGGGCCGCGACTGAGCGCAGGTAGAACAGCGCGAAGCCGAAGGGCGGATGCATGAACGAGGTTTGCATGTTCAGGCCGAGGAGCACGCCGAACCAGATCAGGTCGATGCCCAGCTTGTCCGCCGCCGGAGCCAGCAGCGGCACGATGATGAAGGCGAGCTCGAAGAAGTCCAGGAAGAACGCCAGGAAGAAGACCAGGATGTTGACGACGATCAGGAAGCCGGTTTCGCCGCCGGGCACGGAGGTCAGCAGTTCCTCGACCCAGACATGGCCGTTGACGCCGTAGAAGGTCAGCGAGAAGACGCGCGCGCCGATCAGGATGAACAGGACGAAGGCCGACAGCTTGGTCGTCGATTCCATTGCCTGGGTCATCAGGGAAAGATTCAGCTTGCGCTTGCCGAAGGCGAGGATGAGCGCGCCGACCGCGCCCATGGCACCGCCTTCCGTCGGCGTGGCGACGCCGAGGAAGATCGTGCCCAGCACGAGGAAGATCAGGGCCAGCGGCGGGATCAGGACGATGATCACCTGCTGAGTGAGGTAGGACATCAGCGGCAGCTTGAGCGCCTTGTTGGCGACGGCCACGACGTAGACGGCCACGACGGCGACCGTCGCGCCCCAGATGCCGGCGCCCTGTGCGACCTTGCCGTCGAGATAGACCGTCATCGCATAGGCGATGACAACGGCCGCGGCCGCCGCGATGGCGAGGGAGGTAACGCCGCGGCCGAGCGTGCGGGCCTCGGGCGGAAGCGCCGGTGCCACATTGGGCCGCAGCATGGTCAGGATGAAGACGTAGCCGACATAGAGCGACGTCAGCACCAGCGCCGGCACCAGCGCGCCGGAATACATGTCACCGACCGAACGGCCGAGTTGGTCGGCGAGGACGATCAGGACCAGCGACGGCGGGATGATCTGCGCCAGCGTGCCGGAGGCAACGATGACGCCGCTGGCCAGCCGGCGGTCATAGCCGTAGCGCAGCATGATCGGCAGCGAGATCAGGCCCATGGCGATGACCGAGGCGGCGACGACACCGGTAGTGGCGGCCAGGAGCGCGCCGACGAAGATCACCGCATAGGCGAGGCCGCCCCGCAGCGGGCCGAAGAGCTGGCCGATCGTGTCGAGCAGATCCTCGGCCATGCCGGAGCGCTCGAGGATCAGCCCCATGAAGGTGAAGAAGGGGATCGCCAGCAGCGTCTCGTTGGCCATGACACCGCCGAAGAAGCGGTCGGGCAGGGCGCCGAGCAGCGGCCAGAACAGGTTGATGTCGGGCGACAGCGGCGCCAGCTCGACGCCGATGATGAAGAACAAGAGGCCGTTGGCGGCCAGCGAGAACGCCACCGGGTAGCCGAGCAGCAGGAAGATCACCAGCGAGCCGAACATGATCGGCGCCAGATTGTGGGCGACGAACTCGATCATCGGATGGCTCCCGAACCGCCGTTGCGGGCGTCGTCATCAAGGGGTGGGGGTTCGGTGCCGCCTTCCGGACGGTCGGGGGCGAGCGCCGCCAGCTCGACCGGCTCGGCATGGCTGGAGGCCATGGGGGTGGTGTCCTCCATCCCGCCGAAGAGGATCGCGCCGCGCTTGATCAGCTCGGACAGCCCTTGCAGGAACAGAAGAATGAAACCCGCCAGCAGCAGCGCCTTGGCCGGCCACAGGATCAGGCCGCCGGCATTCGGCGAATATTCGCCGCGATTGAACGACTGCAGGACGTAAGGGGTCAGCAGCCAGATCATCAGGCCGGTGAAGGGCAGCAATGCGAGGATGTGGCCGAGAAAGTCGATCCAGTCGCGGGTGCGCTTCGACAGGATGTTCGAGACGATGTCGACGCGGATGTGTTCGTTCTTCAGCAGCGTCCAGGCCGCGGCGAGCATGAAGATGGCGCCGAACAGGTACCATTGCAGCTCGAGCCAGGCATTGGACGAGACGTCGAAGAGCTTGCGGATGACCGCATTGCCGGCGCTGACCAGCACCACCAGCAGGACGAGCCAGGAGACGCCCCGACCGACGAAGGTGGTGACGCGATCGACGCCGCGCGAAAACGATAGAAGAGCTGACATCCGGCCGGATCTCCCCATGGTGCCCTGGCGCGCCGCGAAGTCAGCTTCGGCCCGGTTCGCCCCCTTTTTTCCCCGCGACGCGTTCGACGGGCGAAGCCGCTCGAAAGCGCTGCGTCGACAGTCTGCCCGAAGCCTGGGAATTCGCCCGTCGTTAAGGAAAATCCCGAAGCAGCGCAAGAGCCGCGCCCGGTGATACCATGTCGGACGAGCAGGCTTTTCGCCGGCTGGCGGGCAGCCCTGCCGGGTCCGTTCCGGGATGATCCCGAAAGGCTTTGACGGAGACGGCGCCGGACTGCAAAACAGTAAGCAAGGCAGAATGCTTGGAGCATGTCGGCGATCCTTCGCCGGCATGTCGGCCAGGGGAGGACATCGCGCCATGACCACACGCACCGTTTCGCTCGACGACAAGTACGATCTCGACGTCTGCGACGTCTTCCTGTCGGGGAGCCAGGCGATCGTCCGCCTGGCGCTGATGCAGGCGGCGCGGGACCGCCGGGCAGGGCTCGATACGGCCGGCTACGTCACCGGCTATCGCGGTTCGCCGCTGGGCGGGCTCGACCAGCAGTTCGCCCGGGCAAAGCCGGTACTGTCGAAGAGCGGCATCATCTTCGAGCCGGCGCTGAACGAGGACCTGGCGGCGACGGCCCTGTGGGGCGCGCAGCAGGCGGAAATCCGCGGCGAGGGCCGCCACGACGGCGTCTTCGGCATCTGGTACGGCAAGGGGCCTGGCGTCGACCGCTCCGGCGACGCCTTCCGCCACGCCAATCTGTCCGGCACCTCGCGCAATGGCGGCGTGCTGGCGCTGATGGGCGACGATCACACCTGCGAATCCTCGACGACGGCGCATCAGTCGGAATTCGCCTTCGTCGACGCGATGATCCCGATCTTCAATCCGGCCGGTGTGCAGGAGATCCTCGACTACGGCCTGGCGGGTTTCGCCCTGTCGCGCTTTTCCGGCCTGTGGACGGCGATGAAGTGCGTCAAGGACAACATCGAATCGACCGCCACGATCCATTGTGACCCGTCCGGCCTGCGGTTCGAATATCCCGAGATCGACATGCCGCCGGGCGGGCTCAACATCCGCCGCGCCGCCCATCCGCTGGAGCAGGAGGCGATGCTGCACGATTTCCGCCTGCCGGCGGCGCGGGCGTTCATCGCGGCGAACCGGCTCGACCGGATCGTGCATTCGGGCGGACGCGGGGCAAAGACCGGCATCCTGTCGCTCGGCAAGTCCTGGCTCGACGTCGAGCAGGCGCTGGCGAGCCTCGGCGTCGACGAAGTGGCAGCCGCCGATCTCGGAATCCGGCTCGGCAAGGTGGCGCTGCCCTGGCCGCTCGATCCGGATTTCGTGCGGCGCTTCGCCGACGGGCTCGACCGGATCATCGTGGTCGAGGAAAAGCGCGGGCTCGTCGAAGGGCAGGTCAAGGAGATCCTCTACCGCACGGCCAAGGCACCGCTGGTGATCGGCAAGACGGACGAGGCGGGTGGGACGCTGTTCACGCCGAAGGCCTCGCTCGACGCCAACGACATCGCCGTGGCGATCGGTCGGCGCCTCGTCGAGCGCAGCCCGAGCGAAGCGCTGGCGGGACATCTGGCGAGCCTCGAAGCCCTGTGCGGCCATACCGCGGCGACCGCCGAGATCGCGCTGCGCACGCCGTATTTCTGCGCCGGCTGCCCGCACAGCTCCTCGACGCATGTGCCGGAAGGGGCGCGTGCCTATGCCGGCATCGGCTGCCACTTCATGGCGCAGGCCATGGACCGGTCGACCGAGGGCTATACCCAGATGGGCGGCGAGGGCGCCAACTGGATCGGCGAGCATCATTTCTCGTCGCGTCGCCACGTCTTCCAGAATCTCGGCGACGGCACCTACAACCATTCCGGCGCGCTGGCGCTGCGGGCGGCGGCGGCGTCGGGCGCCAACGTCACCTACAAGATCCTCTACAACGACGCCGTCGCCATGACCGGCGGCCAGGCGCATGAGGGCGGGCTGACGGTGCCGGCGATCGCCGCGCAGGTGGCGGGCGAGGGGGCGAAGCGGATCGCCATCGTCTCCGACGAGCCGGAGAAGCATCGCGGCAATGCCGCTCTGCCGGCGGGGATCACCGTCCACCACCGCTCCGAGCTCGACGCCGTGCAGCGCGATCTGGCCGAAATCGACGGGCTGACGGTGCTGATCTACGACCAGACTTGCGCGGCCGAGAAACGGCGCCGGCGCAAGCGCGGCAGGTTTCCCGACCCGGACAAGCGCGTCGTCATCAACGAGCGGGTCTGCGAGGGGTGCGGCGATTGCGGGGTGCAGTCCAACTGCGTGGCCGTCACCGCCGTCGAGACCGAGTTCGGTCGCAAGCGCCAGATCGACCAGTCGGCCTGCAACAAGGATTTCTCCTGTCTTGAAGGCTTCTGCCCCTCCTTCGTCACCGTCCATGGCGGCGCGTTGAAGAAGGGCGCGCGCAAGAGCGCCGAGGCTCCTGAGGTGCCGGAGCCGGCGGCCCGCGACCTCGATCAGCCGGTGGGCATCGTCATTACCGGCGTCGGCGGCACCGGCGTCGTGACGATCGGCGCGATCATCGGCATGGCGGCGCATCTCGACGGACGCGGCGCCGGGATCATCGACATGGCCGGCCTTGCCCAGAAGGGCGGCGCGGTGATGAGCCATGTGCGGATCGCGCGCACGCCGGCGGAGCTGAAGTCGATCCGCATCGCGGCTGGCGACGCCGGGCTGCTGATCGGCTGCGACATGGTGACCGCCGCCTCGGCCAAGGTCCGCGCCACCATCGCGGCGGGCCGGACCGAGGTGGTCGTCAACAGCCACGAGACCCTGTCGGGCGAGTTCACCCGCAACGTCGATTTCTCCTTCCCGACGCGGCGGCTGATCTCGGCGCTGGGCGAGGCGGCCGGCGACGATCACCTGCATGTCGTCGACGCCGAGCAGCTTGCCGTGGCGCTGTTCGGCGATGCGATCTTCGCCAACATCCTGATGCTGGGGATGGCGTATCAGACCGGCGCGCTGCCGGTGTCACGCGCAGCAATCCGCAAGGCGCTGGAGATGAACGGGGTTGCGGTGGCGGCCAATCTCTCGGCCTTCGAATGGGGCCGGGCGATCGCCCATGATCCGGCCAACATGCCGGTCGCGCAGGACAGCGGCGATCAGCGGCTGGAACATCGCCGCGTCTCCGAGACCCTTGACGAGGCGATTGCACGGCGCGTGGCCGATCTGGCGGCCTATCAGGATGCGGCCTTCGCCGAGCGCTACCGCCGGCGCGTCGATGCGGTCCGGGCCGCCGAGCAGCGGATGGCGCCCGGCCGGAGCGACCTGACCGACGCTGTCGCCCGCCAGCTCTACCGGCTGATGGCGGTGAAGGACGAATACGAGGTCGCTCGGCTCTACACGGACGGCAGCTTTGCGGCGCAGATCTCCGACCGCTTCGACGGCTACGACCGGCTGGAATTCCATCTCGCGCCGCCGATCATGGGCGAGACCGGGCCGAAGGGGCGCGCGAAGAAACGCGCTTTCGGGCCGTGGATGATGACCGGCTTCAAGGTGCTGGCGGCCATGAAGGGCCTGCGCGGCACGTTCTTCGACCCCTTCGCGCGCACCGCCGAGCGGCGGGCGGAGCGCGAGGAACGGGCGCAATACGAGGCGACGCTCGATCGCATTCTGGCCGATCTCTCGCCGGGCAATCACGACGCCGCGGTGGCGCTGGCCCGCTGGCCCGAGACGCTGAAGGGCTTCGGTCCGGTGCGTCGGCGCTTCGCTGCGGAGGCCGCGACCAGGCGGGAGGCGGCGCTGTCGGCCTTCGACCATGCGGGACGGATGGCGGAAGCGGCCGAATAGAGCGAGGAGCAAGCAGGCGGCGGCGTTGCGGCTGCCGCTCGCGAGGGGCTAGAAGGCCCCATGACCTCGAAACGGGCCGACACTGCCGGCGATACGCCCAAGCCGCCCCGGCCGATCACGCGCGAATGGCTGTTCCGGGCCGCGGCGTATTATCTGGAACGTTATTCCTCCTCGACCGCCAATCTGCGCCGGGTGCTGGAACGCAAGGTGATGCGGCGGGCCCATGCGCGCGGCGAGGATGCGAGCGCGTTTACGGACGAGATCGACGAAACGGTCGCCAAGTTCGTCGAGCTGAAGCTCGTCGATGACCGCGCCTATGGCGAGGCGCGGGTGCTCAGCCTGCGGCGGCGCGGCACCTCGCAGCGCATGGTCGCGGCCAAGCTGTCGGAAAAGGGTGTCGAGCGGGACCTGGTGGAGGAACTCCTCGCCGCCGACGAGACCAGCGATCGGCAGGCGGCGTTTGCCTATGCACGGCGCCGGCGGCTGGGGCCGCACCGACTGCGCAACCGCGCCGAGCGCCGCGATCGCGACGTCGCCGCCATGGTCCGCGCGGGCTTCGGCTTTGCCGATGCGGTGGCGGCGATCGACGATCTGCCGGATCCGGAGTGAGCAGGCCGGCGGCGCTTCGGCTCCTCAGCCGAAATCGCCGCCGAAAAGCGCGGCGAGCAGCTTGCCGTTGAACCACAGGATATCGACGAACCAGTCCCAGCCATAGACGACGTTCACGCCGGGCGTCAGGGCGAGGACCAGTTCGCCGATGGCCGGAAGGCTGATGTCGTTGCGGATCGTGAACCATTTGGCCAGTGCGGCGATATAGCCCTGCGCGAACAGCCAGACCGGAGCCAGGGACAGGATCGTCCGCGCCGTCCGCGGCACGGCCGTCGGCCGGCGCCGGACTTCGAGAATATTGACGAAGCAGACGGCCACGAAGGCGAAGCTGACCCACAGCGACGCGAGGCCCGCGACGATCTGAAGAACCAGCGAGAGATCCGAGAAACGCAAAGGCCGGTCCCCTGGCATTGGCGTGATCGGGACGGCCGCCGAATCCGGCAGCGGCTGCCCCCTCCTTGTACAGCTTATCGCGGGAACATCGCCGCACGCCAAGACGTGTTCGCTGATCTTCAACGCACCGGACACGTTCAGGATCAACGAGTAGCGGAACTTGGCGCCCCAGGCCCCGTTTGGTGGGGGAACGTCACATCTCGCCGAGCCGGTCCGCAGCCTTTCCTCAAGGATGGCGTGTCGGCGCTCGGCCGAATGAAAGGGATACGACCATGCCAAGCATCAAGGAATCCAAGATCGCCATTCTGGCCACCGACGGCTTCGAGCAGGTGGAACTGACCGAACCGCTGGCCAAGCTGAAGGAAGCCGGCGCCGAGGTCCATGTGATCTCGCCGAAATCCGGCACCATCAAGGGCTGGGACCAGGATCACTGGGACAAGGAGATCACGGTCGACAAGACGCTCTCGGAAGTGCGCGTGACCGATTACGACGCGCTGGTCCTGCCGGGCGGCCAGATCAACCCGGACGTCCTGCGCGCCGACCCGAAGGTGGTCAGCTTCGTGCGCGAGTTCTTCAACTCCAAGAAGCCGCTTGCCGCGATCTGCCATGCACCGTGGCTGCTGATCGAGGCGGACGTCGTGCGCGGCCGCAACATCACCTCCTACAACTCGATCAAGACCGACGTGAAGAACGCCGGCGGCAACTGGCTCGACCAGGAGGTCGTCGTTCACGAGGCGCTGATCACCTCGCGGAACCCGGGCGACATCCCGGCCTTCGTCGCCAAGATCATCGAGGAAGTGGAAGAGGGACGTCACGAGGACCGCAAGGTCGCCTGATCTGTCTCAGTCGATTGCAACAGCGATCGCCATGGCCGGCGTCTTCAGGCGCCGGCCATTTTTGTATGCCAGTCGGCTTGGTTGCGGAGCCCGTCGCAGGTGGGAGGGGGCGCTTTCGCATAGGTGGATGATCATGCTGCATTGCGGTTGCCATTGCCACATTGTGGCGGGATCGTGTATGTGCCGGGCGACTGACGATCAGGAGAATTTCGAATGGCAGGCCTGCCGACCTACGACACCGATCATCCGGCCGAGATGGATTATCCCGAGCACGAGCGGACCTATGAGGGCTTCCTCGCCGCCACCAAATGGGGCTCGATCGCCGTCATCGCGATCGTTCTGGGGATGCTCGTCGGCCTGCTCGCCGGCGGTGGCTTCATCGGCGGTATCGGCACCTTCATCGCCCTCATGGTGATCGCCTACTTCGTCGCCTGACACGATCGTCGCGACTTCGGGCAGCCAGCGATGCGTTCGGCGGGCCGGCTGCCCCATGACTGAATACAATTCCGGGAGGCCTACGCGTTGAAACTGTTCGTGCCAAAGGAGCGCGAGGCGGGCGAGCCCCGTGTCGCTGCCTCGCCCGACACGGTGAAGAAACTCACCGGTCTGGGCGCCACGGTCGTCGTGGAAACCGGCGCGGGCGCCGATTCGCGTATCACCGACGCGGCCTTCGAGGCCGCCGGCGCCACCATCGGCTCGACTGCTGATGCCGGCGACGCCGATGTCGTGCTGAAGGTCCGCCGCCCGTCGGCGGACGAGCTGAAATCCTACAAGTCGGGCGCGCTGGTCATTGCCGCGATGGACCCCTATGGCCGCGACGACGAGGTCAAGGCCATGGCCGAGGCCGGCGTTCTCGCCTTCGCCATGGAGTTCATGCCGCGCATCACCCGCGCCCAGTCCATGGACATCCTGTCGTCGCAGGCCAATCTCGCCGGCTATCAGGCGGTGATCGATGCGGCGGCCGAGTTCGACCGGGCCTTCCCGATGATGATGACTGCGGCGGGCACGGTTCCGGCCGCGCGCGTCTTCGTCATGGGCGCCGGCGTTGCCGGCCTGCAAGCCATCGCAACCGCCAAGCGCCTCGGCGCCATCGTCACGGCCACCGACGTGCGGCCGGCGGCGAAGGAGCAGGTCGAGTCCCTAGGCGGCAAGTTCATCGCCGTCGAGGACGACGAGTTCAAGGCGGCCGAGACCGCCGGCGGCTACGCCAAGGAGATGTCGAAGGAGTATCAGGCCAAGCAGGCCGAGCTCGTTGCATCGCACATCTCCAAGCAGGACGTGGTCATCACCACGGCACTCATCCCGGGCCGTCCGGCACCGCGCCTCGTGACCCGGGCGATGGTGGAATCGATGAAGCCGGGATCGCTGCTCGTCGATCTGGCCGTCGAGCGCGGCGGCAATGTCGAGGGCGCCGAAGCGGGCACCGTCACGCAGGTCGGACCGGCCAAGATCATCGGCCATCTCAATGTTCCGGGCCGGATCGCGGCGAGCGCCTCGCTGCTCTACGCCAAGAACCTCGCCACCTTCCTCGAGACGATGATCGACAAGGAAACCAAGGCGCTGACGATCGATTTCGACGATCAGCTGGTGCAGGCGACGCTGCTGACCCGCGACGGCAAGGTGGTGCATCCGAACTTCGCCGCCGCCGAGGCGCCGGCTGCACCGGCCGCGCCGGCCGATGACGCAGCAGAGAAGACCGAAGGGGGAGAGGCGTAATGGCCGACGAAACCGCTCAGGCGACGCTGCAGCGTCTGAACGATGCCAGTGTTGCCATCCGCGACGCGCGCACCGGTGTCGAACGCATGCTCGGCGAAGGCTATGGCGAGGCGGCAGGCGCCGTCGGCCATGCCGTGTCCGGCATCGATCCCTTCGTCTTTCACCTGGCGATCTTCGTGCTGGCGATCTTCGTCGGCTACTACGTGGTCTGGTCGGTGACCCCGGCGCTGCACACGCCGCTGATGTCGGTCACCAACGCCATCTCCTCGGTGATCATCGTCGGCGCGATCCTCGCCGTCGGCATCTCCGCCTCGGGTATCGCGACGACCTTCGGCTTCATCGCGCTGATCCTGGCGTCGGTGAACATCTTCGGCGGCTTCCTCGTCACCCAGCGCATGCTGGCGATGTACAAGAAAAAAGAAAAGTGAGGCGGTAGCGACCGATGACAGAGAATTTCGCCGCCTTCCTGTACCTCGTCTCGGGGGTGCTCTTCATCCTCGCGCTGCGGGGCCTTTCCCACCCGACGACCAGTCGACAGGGCAACATGTTCGGCATGGTCGGCATGGCCATCGCCATCGTCACCACGCTGCTTCTGGCCGGTCCGTCCTTCGGTAGCCTGGTGCTGATCGTGCTGGGTATCGCCATCGGCGGTGCCGGCGGCGCGATCGTCGCCAAGCGCATTCCGATGACGGCGATGCCGCAGCTCGTCGCCGCCTTCCACTCGCTGGTCGGTCTGGCCGCCGTCATGGTCGCCGCTGCGGCGCTCTATGCACCGGAAGCCATCGGCATCGGCACGGTCGGCGCCATTCACGGTCAGGCGCTGGTCGAGATGTCGATCGGCGTGGCGATCGGTGCGATCACCTTTACGGGCTCGATCATCGCGTTCCTGAAGCTCGATGGACGAATGAGCGGCAAGCCGATCATGCTGCCGTCCCGCCACATCATCAACATCGCGCTCGGCGTGACCATGGTGGCGCTGGTCATCGGCTTTGCCGTGACCGAGAGCCATGTGATGTTCTGGCTGATCGTCCTGGTGGCGCTGGCCCTCGGCGTGCTGCTGATCGTGCCGATCGGCGGCGCCGACATGCCGGTGGTCGTCTCGATGCTCAATTCCTATTCGGGTTGGGCCGCCGCGGGCATCGGCTTCACGCTGCAGAACCTGGCGCTGATCATCACCGGTGCGCTGGTCGGCTCGTCCGGCGCCATCCTGTCCTACATCATGTGCAAGGGCATGAACCGGTCGTTCATCTCGGTCATTCTCGGCGGCTTCGGCGGCGAGAGCGGCCCGGCCGGGGCCGACGATCTCGGCGACCGCACGGTCAAGCAGGGCTCGGCCGAGGATGCTGCCTATCTGATGAAGAATGCCGGCCGGGTCATCATCGTCCCGGGCTACGGCATGGCGGTGGCACAGGCCCAGCACGCGCTGCGCGAAATGGCCGACAAGCTGAAGGAAGAGGGCGTCGAGGTGAAATACGCCATCCATCCGGTGGCGGGCCGCATGCCGGGGCACATGAACGTGCTCCTAGCAGAAGCCAACGTGCCGTATGACGACGTGTTCGAGCTGGAGGACATCAACTCCGAGTTCGCCCAGACCGACGTCGCCTTCGTCATCGGCGCCAACGACGTGACCAACCCGGCGGCGCGCGACGACAAGGCTTCGCCGATCTACGGCATGCCGATCCTGAACGTCGACCAGGCACAGACCTGCCTGTTCATCAAGCGCTCGCTCGGCTCCGGTTATGCCGGCATCGACAACACGCTGTTCTACAAGGACAACACGATGATGCTGTTCTCGGACGCCAAGAAGATGGTCGAGGACATCGTCAAGTCGCTGAACGACTAGGCTTTCGCGACCCGTCGCATTGCCCATGTGAAAAGGCCCTGCCGGCGATGCCGGCAGGGCCTTTTCCGTTTCAGAATAGTGGGTCGCCGGTTGGCTTACTTCGGGCGGACTTCGCCCGGGCCTGCCGGAACGGCCGGAACCGCGACGGTGGCTGGCTCGGTGACGACGGGCTCGGCCGGCGTCAGGGTGAACTTCGACACGCCGATGGCCGCGTTGATGCCTTCCTGCGCCTGGATGCTGACCGGCTGCAGCGAATAGCTGTCCTGCGCGCCGCCGACGAGCACGTTGGCACCGCCGCCCACGATCGCCGAGGCATCCGCCGTGGCGCCGACATAGGTGCCCTCGAGACCGTTCGGCTGGTAGGTGTAGCCATCGGCCGTGACGACGGCCCAGGTCATGACCGTGCGGCCGGTCACGCCGACATCGAGGCCGAAGGTGTCGAGGGTCGCCGCATAGAGCTCGACGGGGCCGTCACCGGCCGGCGTGAACTCGCAGACAAGATCCTCGGAGGATCCGACGATGAAGCCCGTCGCGCCGTCGCTGTGGCAGCCGAGCACGCCGGCCTTCACTTCTGCCGCCTGAGCGGAGGTTGCGGCGAACGGTGCCGCGGCGAGCGTGGCTGCGATGGCGAGGCTCGAAATTCTGGAAATCATAAGGGCATTCCTTGCATTGTTCTGTCCCGTTCGCCGGGGAGAACCACGCAGGAGCCTTCCTGTTCCGTGACGGATGATGTCATTTTGAAATGGCCGTGATCGCGAAGGTCACAGCCGCTCTCCCGGCCGCCGGGGGAGAGCGGGCCCGACCGCTTGCGCGGCCGGGCTTCGGGTCGATCAGGCGGCGTTGCCGCCGCGCGTGCGGGCCATGCCGTCCTTGGCCGGCACGTATTTCGGGTCGATCTGCGCGCCGCGCGCATAGGACTGGAAGGCGCGCTTGGTCTCGCCGCGACGCTCGTAGACCAGCGCCTGGTTGGTCCAGTACTCGGCTTTGGTGTCGTCGAGCTTCAGGGCGGTGTTGAAGTCTGTGAAGGCATTCTCCTCGTCGCCGAGGGCGAGATAGGAGACGCCGCGTCCCGAATAGGGCTCCGAGGCGTTGGCCTGCAGCGAGATCGCCGTCGAGAAGTCCTCGATCGCCTGCTTGTGCTGGCCGTCCTTCTGATAGAGCAGACCGCGATTGTGATAGGCACGCGGATCGGTGGTGTTCAGGTCGATGGCGCGCTGGAAGTCGGCCAGCGCTTCGCGGTTGCGACCGGCCACGCGATAGACGTTGCCGCGGCCGATATAAGCGGAATCATAGTTCGGGTTGATCCGCAGCGCCGCGTTGTAGTCCTCGACGGCCTTCAGCGGCTCGTTGGTCTGGCGGTAGACCAGCGCGCGGTTGGCATAGGCCTGATGGAAATTCGGGTCGAGCTGCAACGCCGTGGTGAAATCGGCGATCGCGGCCTTGTAGTTGCCGGCGCGGCCATAGGCGGTGCCGCGCACATTGTAGGCTTCCGGATCCCGCGGATTAGCGTCCACCGTCTGGCTGAGCGAAGCCAGGTTCTGCTCGAGACCCTGGTTCTGGTCGAGCGCGATCGCGGTCACGGCGGGGCCGTCGGCGGTCTGGCAGGCGGAGAGAATCGCGATCAGCCCGAGCGCCGCGGTTGTCCGCAGAAGCCCGGCCGCGCGACCGGCGGATTCATGCGGCGCGCAATGGTCGGCCGGGTGAAGGGCGATCGGGTGGGAAAGCTGCGGCATCGACGGACTGATCCTCAAGAGACGGTTCGGACATTCGGATCGCCAGGGACGCTCGCCCGCGCGGCGGCAAACCGAACTGACCTATGCCATGCATGCGGTTGCGCCGCAAACGACGAAAGGCGGCGGCCGGAGGCCGACCGCCGCACTTGAATCGCCAAAACGGTCGAAATTACGGCTGCTTAGTGGACGCGGCCGCCGGCGAGCAGGCCTTCGCGCTGGGCCTGCTTGCGGGCCAGCTTGCGACCGCGGCGAACCGCCTCGGCCTTCTCGCGAGCCCGCCTTTCGGAGGGCTTCTCGAATGCGCCGCGCATCTTCATTTCGCGGAAGATTCCTTCGCGCTGCATCTTCTTCTTGAGCGCGCGAAGCGCCTGGTCGACGTTGTTGTCGCGTACAACTACCTGCACAGGGGTGTTCCGTTTCTGAAGTGTGGACGGGCCGTATAGGGACGAGAAAAGCTGTGCCGCGGAGCCTGTTGCTTCGAAGCGCGCTGGCCGATAGCAGAAGATCGTCCTCTTGTCGAGGTCGTTAGGCCACACTGGCCGTGCCGAATGGCGTCAGCGGCTCACAACGCCGTCAGGGCCGGGCTCGGCGGCATCGAAGTCGGCCTGCGAGACATTCGTCACCACGAAGTCGGCAACCCTGACGAAGGCCTCGTCCGTGTCGCCGCGAAACGACAGGACGCGGCTGAAGACGTCCCTGCGATCCTCGATGTCGATGATGTCGACGCGGCCCATGCCAACAAGCGTCGAGACCTTCTGGACGGCCCCGAGCAGGAGATAGTCCACGTCGAGCGCCGCGGCGGCCTCGACCGCCTTTTCGACACTGAGGGTTCCGACGCTGCATTCGGGCTGGTCGCAGGTCAGCGCGACGACCTCGTACGCCGCGCGGTCGGCGAGGCCTTCGCCGAGTTTCGCTTCGAACAGGGCGATCCGTGCGGCATGTTCCGACGTCCTGTCGCCCGGCTCGCCCGACGTGTCGAGATAGTAGAAGTTGGCGAGCGCGATCCGGGGCGTATCGCTGTTTGCTGCGGCAGGTCCCGTGGCCGATGCGGCCAAGAGGCCGGCGACAAGGCCGATGGCGAGTTTGCGTGGAAATCCGGTCATTCCTGGTTCCTCCGTCCGTTCGCCCACCCGCCGGTGTCCCGGCCATGCAGTATCGGTCTCGCCATGTCTGGCACCCAGACCAAGGGCCGACAGGCAATCGCGATTTCACGATGGATATCGTATCCACCAAGAGTATATGCGCCCGCGCAGCCTTCGCTGCTTCAAGTGCAGTGCAAAATTGCCTAGGGTCGCGAAACTGACCCTAGGCCACCTGAGCGGGACACAACATAACATGAGTGACATTCGACGCGAGCGGACAATGGCTTCGGCCTCTGCACAGGCCTTGCCGCGCATCTCCTGGGGGGCGATCGTCGCGGGTTCGCTGCTGGCGATGGCGCTGCAATTCATGCTCGGCCTGCTGGGTCTGGGCATCGGCCTGTCCAGCATCGAGGCTGCCGCCGCCGGGGATGCGGGTGCGCTCCTGTCCGCCGGGGGGCTGTGGACCATCGCGGTGGTCCTGATCGGCCTGTTCGTCGGCGCCTATACTGCCGGCCGCCTGTCGGGCAGCGTTTCTCGAACCGACGCGGTTCTGCACGGCGTCATCACCTGGGCGACCTCCACCCTGGTGGTGGTGTTTCTCCTGACCAGCGGTGCCTCGGCAGTGGTGGGCGGCGCCTTCGGTGCGATCGGCAGTTCGATCCAGGGGCTGACCCAGGCGGCCACCACGGCGGCACCGCAATCGGATACGGGGCTTCCCGATCCGATCCGCCGCGAGGTCGCGCAGCTTCTCGATCGCGCGACGGCCGCCCCGGCCCCGCAGCCGGCCGACGCCGCAGGGCCTGATGGCGAGGACGCCGTTGCGGGCGACGGCGAGGCGAATGTCGCGGGTCAGACTGCCGAGGCCGGATCCGTCGATCTTGCCAGCGCAGTGTCGACGATCGCTGCCGGACTTGCCGAGGATGCAACGTCCGACGAGCGCTCCGCCGCCGTGCAGGCCATTGCCGACGGAGCGGGTATCCCGACCGCGCAGGCGCGCCAGCGGCTGCAGGCGTTCCAGCAGCGTTTCGACGAGGCACAGCGCGATGCCCGGCGTGCGGCGGCTGAGGCGGCGCAGGTGGTGTCCTCCGCGTCCTTCGGTGCCTTCGTTGCCTTGCTGCTGGGCCTGCTGGTCGGCGCGGCCGGTGGTTTCGTCGGCCGGTCCCGCCGGTCGGTGATGTAAACCCGCCAGGGACGGCGGCGATCGCGGACCCCGCGCCGTCGCCGCCGGCATTTCGTCGCTGCGTCACCGGCCGTCGCAATCGGAGCATGGTGCGGCGCGATCCCCGCTAGACATGGAGAGCGCGGCCATTGCTCCAGCGGGCAGGGCAGCGCTACACCTGACGGGCGGACGGTGTCCTCGATCGTGCGCCATTCGGATGCGGGGCGAATTATGCGACGATTTTCGGCCTTCGCGCTGGCACGCGAAGCAATGCGTGGCCATTCCGGCTGGACCGAGCAATGGGCCTCGCCCGAGCCGCGCAAGACCTACGACGTGGTCATCGTCGGCGCTGGCGGCCATGGGCTGGCCACGGCCTATTATCTCGCCAAGGAGCACGGCATCACCGACATCGCGGTGATCGAGAAGGGCTGGCTCGGCGGCGGCAACACCGGCCGCAACACCACGATCATCCGTTCCAATTATCTCTACGACGAATCGGCTGCGCTCTACGACCACGCGGTGACCCTGTGGGAGGGCCTGTCGCAGGACCTCAATTACAACGTCATGTTCTCGCCCCGCGGCGTCCTGATGCTGTCGCACAACGAGCACGACCGGCAGGGCGCCCAGCGCCACATTCACGCCAACCGGCTGAACGGCGTCGACAACGAATGGCTGACGCCGGACGAGTGCAAGGCCTATTGCCCGCCGCTGAACATCTCGGCGAACACGCGCTATCCGGTGATCGGCGGCGCGCTGCAACGGCGCGGCGGCACCGCGCGGCATGATGCCGTCGCCTGGGGTTATGCCCGTGCGGCCTCGGCAAGGGGCGTGCATGTCCTGCAGAACACCACCGTCACCGGCATCCGGCGCAGCGCCGACGGCCGTGTGGCGGGCGTCGAGACGACGCGCGGTTTCATCGGCGCCCGCAAGGTCGGCGTCGTGGCGGCGGGCAACACCTCCGTCGTGATGGACATGGCCGGCGTGCGCATGCCGATCGAGAGCTACCCGCTGCAGGCGGTGGTCTCCGAGCCGGTGAAGCCGTGCTTTCCCTGCGTGGTGATGTCCAACACCGTCCACGCCTATGTCTCCCAGTCGGACAAGGGCGAACTGGTGATCGGGGCCGGCACCGACCAGTATCCGTCCTATTCACAGACCGGCAGCCTCTCGATCTTCAACCACACGCTCGACGCGATCGCCGAGATGTTCCCGATCTTCCGGCGCATGCGGATGCTGCGGACCTGGGGCGGCATCGTCGACGTGACGCCGGACCGCTCGCCGATCCTGTCGAAGACGCCAGTGCCGGGGCTCTACGTCAATTGCGGCTGGGGCACCGGTGGCTTCAAGGCGACGCCGGGCTCGGGTCACGTCTTTGCGCATACGATCGCCCGCGACGAGCCGCATCCCATCAATGCCGCCTTCAGCCTCGACCGCTTCGAGACCGGGCGCTTCATCGACGAGGCGGCTGCGGCCGCCGTCGCCCACTAGCGCGGAAAGGCGGACGATGCTGCTGATCCATTGCCCCTATTGCGAGGACGACCGGCCGGAACCGGAGTTCCGCCATGCCGGCGAGGCTCACATTTCGCGGCCCTCGGCAGAGCTCGACGCCGGGCGGGCGGTCGCCGAATCCCTTTATCTGCGCACCAACACGCGCGGCGTGGTGTTCGAGCGCTGGCGGCATGTGCATGGCTGCGGCCGCTTCTTCAACGCCGCCCGGCATTCCGTGTCCGACCGGTTTCTTGCTCTCTACAAGGCCGGCGAGCCGAAACCGGACATTGCCGCCGACGATGGCCTTGCGCTCGACCCGCTTGGCACGGGCGCCACGCCGGCAACCATTGGCGCCGACGGTCTGAATGTCGGTGGCGGGGAGACGGGCCGATGACGGCGCGGCGACTTCCCGAGTCCGGCCGTCTCGGCAATGCCCGGCGCATTGCTTTCAGCTTCGACGGCCAGCGCTATGCGGGCCGCGAAGGCGACACGCTGGCTTCGGCGCTGCTGGCGAACGGCATTCATCTGACCGGCCGCTCGTTCAAGTATCACCGGCCGCGGGGCATCGTCGGCTCGGGGCCCGAGGAGCCCAATGCGCTGGTCGAGATCTGCCGCGACGCGGCGCGGCGCACGCCCAACATCCGCGCTACCATGCAGCCGCTCCATGACGGGCTGGAGGCCGTCAGCCAGAATCGCTGGCCGTCGCTCGATTTCGACGTCGGGGCCGTCAACGGGCTGTTCTCGCGCTTCCTGACGGCCGGCTTCTACTACAAGACTTTCATGTGGCCGAAGACCTTCTGGCACCGGGTCTACGAGCCTTATATCCGCGCCGCTGCGGGGCTTGGGCGGGCGCCGGATGCGCCCGATACCGATACTTACGCCAACCGCTTTGCGCATGTGGACGTGCTCGTCGCGGGCGGGGGCGCGGCGGGCCTCGCCGCGGCGCTCGAGGCTGGCGCGAGCGGGGCGAGCGTCCTGATCTGCGACGAGAATGCCGGTTTCGGCGGCTGGCTGCGGGCTGAAAGCGGCACGACGATCGACGGCGCGCCGGCGATGGACTGGGTCGGCGATGCCGTGGCCCGTCTCGCGGCGATGCCGAATGTGCGGGTGATGCCCCGCACCACCGCCTTCGGCTACTACAACCACAACATGCTCGCGCTCTGCGAACAGGTGACCGAGCATCTGGCGCAGCCGGACCCGGCCATGCCGCGCGAGCGGCTGTGGCAAGTGCGGGCGAAGCAAGTGGTGCTGGCGACCGGCTCGATCGAGCGGCCGCTGGTGTTTCCGGACAACGACCGGCCGGGGATCATGCTGGCGGGCGCGGCGCGGCTCTATCTCAACCATTACGGCGTCGCGGTGGGAGAGCGGGTCTGCGTCTTCACCGCCCATGACGCGGCCTATGCCACGGCGCTGGATCTCAAGCGCGCCGGTGTGGACGTGCCGGCCATCGTCGATCTGCGCGAGGAACCGGGGCCGGGTCTCGTGGGCGCGGCGGGGGCTGCGGGCATCGAGGTGCTCTGCGGCTATGGCGTGAAGAGCGTGCGGGGCCGGCGCCGGATCCGCGGGATCACCATCGAGGAGCTTCGCTCGGGGCACGACAACCGCAGCTTCGACTGCGATGCGCTGCTGATGTCGGGCGGCTTCACGCCGTCGGTGCATCTGTTCTCGCAATCGCGCGGCAAGCTCGCCTTCGACGCGGACCTGCAGGCCTATGTGGCGTCCGAGCCGGTGCAGGCCTGCGTCAGTGTGGGCGCGGCCGCCGGCCAGTTCGATCTCGCCGAGACAATTATAGACGCGCGCACCGCCGGTCGCGCGATCGCTGGCGGTGATGACGCTGCGGCGGAGCCGGTCATGGTCGAGGGCGCGGCCGGGTTCGGTGGCGGCATGGCCGGGGTGACGCCGGCGGCCGGTCCAGGCAAGGCCGTGAAGGCGTTCGTCGACTTCCAGAACGACGTGACGGCACGCGACATCCGTCTCGCTGTCGCCGAGGGTTTCCGGTCGGTCGAGCATATCAAGCGTTTCACTACCACCGGGATGGCGACCGACCAGGGCAAGACGTCGAACATTCACGTCCTGGGGGTTGCGGCCGAGGCACTCAGCCGGCCGATGCCCGAGGTGGGGCTCACCACCTTCCGCGCGCCCTTCACGCCGGTGTCCTTCGGCACCATTGCGGGCTTCGCGCGGGGCGCGCTGTTCGATCCGACCCGGCAGACGCCGATCCACGAGAGCGCGGCGGCAGACGGCGCGGTGTTCGAGGATGTCGGCATGTGGAAGCGTGCCTGGTATTTCCCGCGTGGCGCCGACAAGCACGCGGCGGTGGACCGTGAATGCCGCGCGGTGCGCGAGGCGGCGGGGCTGTTCGACGCCTCGACGCTCGGCAAGGTAGAGCTGGTAGGGCCTGATGCCGGGGCGTTTCTCGACCTGATGTATGCGACGCCGCTGTCGCGGCTCGCCGTGGGCAAGTGCCGCTATGCGCTGATGCTGAACGAGGCGGGCTTCATCATCGACGATGGCATCGTTGCGAGGATCGCCGAGAACCGTTTTCACGTGACCACTACGACGGGGGGTGCGCCGCGCGTGCTCAACCTCATGGAGGATTACCGCCAGACCGAATTTCCCGAGATGGCGGTCTGGACCAGCTCGATCAGCGAACAATGGGCGGTGATCGCCGTGCAGGGGCCGCGGGCAAGAGACCTGATCGCGCCGTTCGTCGAAGGGCTGGGCATCGGGCCGGACGCCTTCGCGCACATGTCCGTCGCCGAATGCCGCTTCATGGGACTGCCCTGCCGTCTGTTCCGCGTGTCCTTCACCGGCGAACTCGGCTTCGAGGTCAACGTGCCGTCGGATTACGGTCGCAGCGTCTGGGACACGCTGCGCGAGCGGGGACGCAGCCTGGGCGTCGAGCCCTATGGCACCGATGCCATGCATGTGCTGCGGGCCGAAAAGGGCTACATCATCGTCGGCCAGGAGACGGACGGGACGGTGACGCCGGCCGATGCCGGCATGGCCTGGGCGGTGTCGCGCAAGAAGGCTGATTTCGTCGGCAAGCGCGGGCTGGAGCGGCCGGATTTGTCGGCACCGGGCCGCAAGCAGCTCGTTGGGCTGAAGACCGCCAATCCGCTGACGGTTCTGGAAGAGGGGGCGCAGCTCGTTGCCGATCCGAACCAGCGCGTGCCGATGACCATGCTCGGCCATGTGACCTCTGCCTATCGCTCGCAGACGCTGGGGCGGTCCATCGCACTGGCGATGGTCAAGGACGGGCGCAAGCTGGTCGGCCAGACGCTCTACGTGCCCATGCCGACGGAGACGATCGCGGTGGAAGTGACGGAGCCGGTGTTTTTCGATCCGGACGGGGAGCGGCTGCATGGTTGATGCGCAGACGAACGGCCCGAAGGGGGCAAAGCCGGCGCATGGGGCTGGCGGAACCGGCGACATGCCGCGGCGGCTCTCGCCGCTCGATGGTCGCCAGGCCAGCGGGCCCGGCGTGACGCTGGTTCCGGCCGCGCCGCGCCGCCGTCTGATCCTGCGGGCAAGGGGCGATGCCATCGCCGCCGCCGGTACCGCGCTCGGTCTGGAATTGCTCATACGGCCGAAGACGAGCGCCCGGCAGGGCGGCGTGGCGGCGCTCTGGCTGGGACCGGACGAATGGCTGATCCTCGACGAGAGCGAGGCAGCGGAATCCCTCGCCGCGTCGGATGGGCCCCTGGCCGAGGCGCTCGCCGCCGTCTCCGGCATCGCCTTGGTCGATATTTCCCATCGCAATGTCGGGGTCGTGGTCGACGGGCCAGCCGCCGAAGCGGTCGTTGCCGCTGGCTGTCCGCAGGATATTCGGCCGGTCAGTTTTCCGGTCGGGGCCTGCAGCCGCACGATCCTGTCGAAGGCGGAGATCGTTCTGTGGCGGACCGGCGAACAGCGGTTCGAGATCGAGTGCTGGCGATCCTTTGCGGACTATACCTGGACGTTCCTCGCGGAGGCGAGCCGGGCGCCAGCGGTGTGAGAAGGGTCAGAGAGGCGCCATCGACCGCCGGAAGGCGTCGCGGTCGATGACGCGCTCGACATAGGCCTGGATGGGCGTGCTGTCGCCGATGCGGGGTGCGCCGATCATACCCGCCCAGTTCAGCTCAGCGCCGATATAGAGATCGGCGGCGGTGAAATTGTCACCCAGCAGGTAGGGGCCGCGCGACAATGCGGCTTCCAGGGTGTCGATCACGTCGTTGTAGCAGCCCCAGCCGACGGTGGATTTCGACAGCGGTACGGCGTCCTTGCGCATCATCGTCTCGGTCAGCGCCGGTTCGAAGCAGCTTCCGCCGAAGAACAGCCAGCGATAATAGCTGCCGCGTTCGGGGCGATCCTGGCGGGGCGCGAGACCGGCGGCGGGATAGGCATCGGCGAGCCATGCGATGATGGCGGGCGTTTCGGTGATCACCGTGCCGTCGTCCAGCACCAGCGCCGGGATCTTGCCCATGGGATTGATCGTCAGGAAGTCCGGGCGGCGATTGTCGCCCGCCTCGAAATCGATCGGCACGATGTCGTGCTCGGCGCCGACTTCCTCGAGCATCCAGCGCACCATCGCGGCCCGGCTGCGTGGATTGTGGTAGAATGTCAGCCGACCCGGCATCGTCCGTCTCCCGACCATGGCCTTGCATCCGGAGCGATCATGGCAGAGTGCGATGACGAGGGGAAGTTCGGCCGTTACCGGCTCAGGACGGGGTGCCGTCGGCCTCGCGCTTGGCCTTCAGCGCCGTGGCGTACCATTCGAATTCGTCGAGCCATTTTGCCGCCGAGCGGTCGATCCAGTCCTCCATGGCGGTGCCGTCCTCTCCCAGCGAATTGCCGATCGAGGGGATGGCGAGGATCGACGGCAGGCTGGGCATGCCCATTTCGGCGAGGATCGGGCGCAGCGCGATCGCGGCCCTGACACCGCCGAACCGGCCGGCGGAATAGGAGACGATCGTCGAGGGGCGCCAGAAATACTCCTCGAGAAAATAGTCGAGCGTGTTCTTCAGCGCGGGCGGGACCGACTGGTTGTATTCGGCGCTGACGATGATGAAGCCGTCGGCCCGCCGATAGAGGTCGGCCAGCCGTTCCAGCTTCTCCGGCGCCTCGCCGCGCGGATATTCCTTGTACATCCTGTCGAGGAGCGGCAGGTCGAGTTCCATCGGGTCGACCAGCACCGGTTCGTGCCCGCGTTCGCGCAGCTTCGCGATGACGAATTTCGCCGCCTTGATGCCTTGCCGTTCGGTGCGCACCGAGCCGAGAATGACGGGAACGAGCAGGGACATGGACGTGACCTCCTTGAGCGCGGAGAGTGATCGTCCGCCGGGTCAGCCCACCGCGTCAAGCGCCAGGATGTGGTTGTCCCATTCGAGGTCGGCCCGGGTCGGGCTGTCGTCGTCTTCCAGGCGGACGATGTCGCCGGCGCCGCTGGTCGCCATGAAGCCGGAACCATCGGGGGCGAGGCCGCAGCCGTCGCGCATGGCATGACGGGAGAGGATGTTGCCCGTGGCCGCCTCGAGGATCAGCATCGTGTTGCCGACCGGCGAGGAGACCGCGACGCGGGCACCGTCGCGGCTGGCGGCAACCGAGCCGATATAATTGCCGAGACCGGCAAGATCGGTCTCCGGCATGGCGGTGAGGGCCAGCGGCCGGCCGGCTTCGACAAAGCCCACCAGCGGCGGCGCGTCGCTGGACGCGCCCTGATACTGGCCGCCGAACCACACCCGGTTTCGCGCATCCACGGCGATGTGATGCAGCGACAGCTTGTGCAGATGCGATGGCAGCAACTGCCTGTCGAGAAGGTCGCCGCTGCGCCGATCGATGAAGGCGATGGACGGCTCCATGGTGGAAAGGTTCAGCTTCTGCCGGCCGTAATCGGGGTGGGTCTCGATGCCGCCATTGGCGACGACGATCATCTCGCCGTCGGGCATCAGCAGAGCCTCGTGGGTGTCCATGCCGTGGGAATCGAACTCGCCGATACGCCGGTAGCCGGCCGCGACGTCGTAGACGCCGATCACGCCGTGCGCCGCGTCATAGTCGTTCTCGGTGGCGTACATCAGCGACCCGTCGGGCGAAAAGAAGCCATGACCGAAGAAATGCCGGCCTTCGATCGAGGTCAGGGTCTGAAGCGTCTCGCCACTGACGGGATCGAAGACGATGGCGAAGGTGCGCGGCCGGCGGGCGAAGACAACCGCGCGGCGACGGACGGGATCATAGGCGACGTCGTGGCCGCGATCGGGCAGGGAGACCGTCGAGACGATCTCGCCGCGCTCGGAAAAGATCGCGCAGCCATAGCTGCCGTCGGGCCGCCGGCAGGCCGCGCCGAACAGGGCGTCGGTTCGCTCAAGTGCGGCGGCGGAACGGGCGGACAGGCCCCCGACGAAGGCGGCACCTGCACCTGCAAGAAAGCGCCGGCGGTCGAGAAGGATGCCGCGGCTGGCGGGATGAGGGCGGAAGGACATGAGACAATTCCCGGTGCGTGCCATGAGCAGCGCCTGTGTTGGTTCGGCGTGAGCGACCCTCAATCGCCGTCGAGGGCCGAGAAGCCGGCGGACAGGCCGAGAATGGGCGAGACCTGTTCGGCAAACTGGCTCTGCAGGCTGTCGGTGACAATCAGGAGATAGGTCAGCCCCTGGCGCTTGTCGGCTTCGCGCGCGACCTCTGTCAGCGGCGGCGCAAGTTCGGACAGGGTGCGGCCGGCATTGGCGAACTCGAACAGGATCGAATCCTTCAGATAGGCCTGGGGCGCGGGCAGGAGGGCAGCGAGCTTCGATGCGGCGAAGAGGTCTTTCATGCCGGCGAAATTGGCGCGCAGGGACGCCAGCGCGAGTTCGGAGCGGCGAAACAGGAAGAGATTGGGCTTCGCTGCCTCGGCGCTTTCGCCCATCGCCGGGCGCAGCCGCAGGTCACGTATCGCCTCGAAGCCATGGATGAAGATGCCGACGATCTCCTGCAGCGAATCCTCCGCGCTGCGCCAGGCCGGATCGGCGGCGTCCGGCGCGGTCAGGCGGGCGGCGATGCCGGCATCCTCCGACCAGGCGGCGTCGAGTTCGCCGGCAATGGATGCAAGGTTGCGGGCGATGGCGCGGCCGTAGATGCAGCGAAAGCCGCCGCGATCCGTGGCGAGCGTCTCGGCATCCGTCCCGTGCAGGACGAATTCCAGGGCGCCCAGTCCCTGGACGGCGACCGACTTGCCGGCGAGGCGCTCCTGCGTGGTCGCTGTCTCGTCCTCGCCGCCGAGAATACCCTGGATCTGGCGCAGGGCGATGCCGCGTCGGTCGGGGAAGAACAGGATCTTCTCCAGCCGGTTGTCGTCCATGACCGGGCCGAAGCGGACGAACTCGATGCGTGACCAGCTCGCCGCGAGACCGGCGAAGCGGTCGCGTGCGTCCTGCAGCGCGGCGTCGCCCGTTTCGCTGCAGAGGGCATCCATGGCGCTCGCGGCGGCTGCGGCGCGGTCGTGGAATTGCGCATAGCCCGGCCGGATAAAGCCGTCGATGGCGTTGGCGACGACCGCCAGCTTCTCGGCCTCAGTCGCATGGCTCGGCTCGGGCGGGCCGTCCTCCTGGCCATGCGAGGCCGTGGCGCCGGCAAGCAGAAGCGCAAGGCCGACAAGGGCTCGGCGGGAGAGAGAAGCGATCATAGGGACTCCAGGAAAACGTGCAGCGCGGCGCGGTCGGCCTTGTCCATCTCAGCATAGGCGTCGCGCGCGGGCTTGCCTTCGCCGCCATGCCACAGGATCGCTTCGGTCAGATTGCGGGCGCGGCCGTCGTGCAGGAAGAGGGTGTGGCCGTTGACGATCTCGGTCAGTCCAATGCCCCACAAGGGCGGGGTGCGCCATTCGTTGCCGTCGGCGTCGCCCACCGGGCGGCCGTCAGCGAGGCCGTCGCCCATGTCGTGCAGCAGGAAGTCGGAATAGGGCCAGATCAGCTGAAACCGGAGCGCCTTGTCCTTGGCATTGCGCGAGGTGACGAATTTCGGCGTGTGGCAGGTGGCGCAGCCGGCATCGTAGAAGAGCTGCTTGCCTTTCAGCACGTCCGGCGCATCGACGTCGCGCCGGGCCGGGACCGCGAGGTTCTGCGAATAGAAGGTGACGAGCCCGAGGATCGGATCGGGCGCCTCCACCTCGCCGAGGCGCGGCTGGACGCCGGACGGCGCGTCGCGGCAGATGGTCTGGGCGATCGAGCATTCGCCGAATGCATCGGTGACCAGTGGCGTCGAGATGCCGATGTCGCCGGAAAACGCCTCCGCCGTCTGGGTCTCGATGGTCGGGATGGTCGCCTTCCAGCCGAAGCGGGCGAGGACCGGCTCGCCGGACTTCGGATCGCGCGCCATGGACGGCTTGCCGGAGATGCCATCGCCATCGGCGTCGTTCGGGTCGGCGAGGGCGAGGATGTCGGCGGGTTCGATCTGCTCGACGAGGCCGAGGCCGATCATCGGCGGCGCGACCCGCGGCGACATCAGGACATTCTCTGCCATCGGCCCGTAGGCGAGGTCGGCGACGGAATAGGTCGGGTGGCGCAGCGAGGCGGTGGTGCCGTCGGCGAGGGCGACTTGGCGCTCGTCATAATCGATGACGACGCGGCCCTCCGGCTTCAGGCCCGGCGTGGCGAAGGTCTGGAACTGGCCGCCATAGGTCGGCTCGGGAATGCGGCTGAGTTCGTGCGTGGCGAGCTTGCGGCGCTCTTCTTCCGTCGAGGGCGGGACCGACAGGCGCAGGAACATGGAGACCGCGTCTTCGCCGGGCCGGGGCGGGCGGCCGCGGCCATCCTTGATGTGGCAGCTCTGGCAGGAGCGGGCATTGAACAGCGGTCCGAGACCGTCGGACGCCTCGGTCGAGGAGGGCGAGGAGACCCAGAGCTTGCGGAAAAGGGCGTTGCCCAGCTTGAAGCGGTCTTCGCCGGCGAAGGTCTGGTTGGCCGACACCTGGCTGAAGGAATCGCGATTGACGAGCTTGGTCGAGGTCGCGCCACCGCCGGGCATCGCCTCGAAATCTTCCGGTTTGGTGAAGTCGGTGGTCGGTGTCGTCACGGCCCGGACACGGGCCAGATCCTTCGGCGCCAGGTCATCGCGGACCGGCCGGTCCAGCCCGATGGCGGCGCCGATCGGAAGCGCCAGCGGCACGGTCAGCGCCGCCGCGAAGATTGCCATGCCTGCGGCGAAGCGCATCCGCCTCTCCCGATATCGACGCGGCGAACCCGCCGCGCCCCGGTATTGTCGATTATCGCGCCGGCCGCACTGCGGCGAAGGGTCTCGTCGGCGCGGTCAAAGCCACCTCCGAGGAACCCTGGGGGCCGCCGGAGGTGGCGCTGGAGCTTACTGGAAGACGGCGTTGACGTTGTCCAGACTGTCGGAGCCCTCGATGCTGACATTGCCCAGATCAAGTGCCGCGACTGCGCGCTCGATGGCGCGGGTCTGGTCGACGAGGCCGTCGATCGCGGCCTGGACGCGGGCGTTGCCCTCATCGTTGCCTTCGCCGATCTGCTGGTCGTAGGCCTCGCCGTCCTCGGCCGCCTTGGCCATCGTCTCCATCGCGGACACCGTCGCGTCGAGCTTGGCGCGCAGCTCCTGATCGATCTCCGGCGCACTGGCGGCAACGAGGTCGGAGACGGACGGGCCCTCGACAATCGTTCCGTCGGTGCGCTCGTAGCGGCCGGTATAGACGTTGCGAATGCCGATGGCGTCGTGGAGGTGCGAAATGTGGGTGTTGTCGGAGAAGCAGTCATGCTCCTCTTCCGGATCGTGCAGCAGCAGGCCGAGCTTCATGCGCTCGCCGGCCAGTTCGCCATAGGAGAGCGACCCCATGCCGGTGAGGATCGCGGAAATGCCGTTCTCGGGAGAATCGAGCAGAGCCTTGCGGGCGGCGCCGTCCTTTTCCCAATTGCCGACCATCTCTTCCAGATCGGTGACCAGCAGGTCGGTGGCCGCGTCGAGATACTGGCCGCGACGGTCGCAATTGCCGCCCGTGCAGTCGTCGCCGCCGGCAAAATCGGTGTGCGGGCGCTCGCCGGCCCCGGCATCCGTGCCGTTCAGGTCCTGGCCCCAGAGCAGGAACTCGACGGCATGGTAGCCGGTGGCGACATTCGCCTCGACGCCGCCGGCTTCCTGCAGCTTGTCCTGAAGGAGCTCGGGCGTGATCGTCGACGCGTCGATGGTCTCGCCGCCGATGGTGATCGACGGGTTGGCGATGACGTTGGCGGTGTAGAGATTGTTCGCGTCGGACTCGGTGCCGTAGGTGCCGGCGACGTAGTCGATCAGCCCCTCGTCCAGCGGCCAGGCGTTCACGCGGCCTTCCCAGTCGTCGACGATCGGATTGCCGAAGCGGAAGGCCTCGGTCTCCTGGTAGCTCGGCCGGGCAGCCCGCCATGCGTCACGGGCGGCCTTCAGGGTCGCCTCGCTGGGGCCGGCGATCAGGGCGTCGGTGGCCTCGTCGAGCGTCTTTGCCGCAGCGAGCGCGTCCTGATAGCCGGCAAGCGCGATGTCGGAATAGTTCGCGAGAACCGCAGCCTTGTCCGGCGCGCCGTCGGCGGCGAGGGCCGATGGGGCGGCTGCCAGCAGGAAGACGCCGGAAAGGGCGGCGAGGCCGGTTCGGGCCATCGGGCGAAGAGAGGTCATGGTCGTGCTCCAGTTCTGGCCGAACGCCTGTCCGGCTTCTGCCAAATTGCCAGGGGCGAGCCGTCAGCCCGTGACTGTCGTTTGGGCTAGAACTTGCGGCGGTGTAAAGTCAACTCTTAAAGTCCAGTTTAGAGTCATTCAAAGAATCCGATCTGCTTGGATTTGCTTGCGCCCCGGCAGATCATTTGCCGGCTGAGGGTGCATGAGGTCAGGCATCGGCGAGCGCGCGGCAGCCCGCCGACGCCGGTTGCCCGCGGGGCTACCCCTTGGAGACGTTGCGCAGGAGCATGAGGAAGCTCGGCTCCAGTTCGAAATTCTCGATCGCCGTCGTGGCGACGGCGTTCTGCTTCCAGTTGGCGATGAAGGCCCAGGGCGCATCTTCATGGATGATCGCCTGCACCTGGTTGTAGAGGGCGCCGCGAGCGGCGGGATCGGTCGTCCGGCGGGCTTCGGCGAGCAGCCGGTCGACTTCGGCGTTGGCGTAATAGCCCGCATTGAAGCCGCCGGTCTCCGGCATGGCATCGCTGCGCAGCGCCAGGAAGGGCAAGGTGTCGGGGTCGTTGGTCATCCACGCCATCTCGGCCATGTCGGCCTTGCCCGCGAGACCCGGATTGACGTTGGAAAGAAAGGTATTCCACTCATAGGTCTCGATCCGGGCATTGAGCCCGACCGCCTTCAGATCGGCCTGGATGGCTTCGGCCATCGCCACGGGATCAAGCATTCCGGACCCGCCCTCGGCGACGTAGAAGGTCAGGGAAGCGCCCTCGACGCCGGCCTGCCGGATCAACTCGCGCGCCTTCTCGGGATCGTGCGGGTAAGGCTGGACGGAACCGTCATTGGCCCAGTCGAAGGCGGGCGGAATGGGGCCGGCGGCGATGTCTGCGGTGCCCTGCAGACGTCCTCGATCAACCTCTCCTTGTCGATAGCGTAATTGACCGCCTGGCGAACGCGCTTGTCGGAGAAGGGGCCTTCCCTTGTGTTGAGGATCAGGAACCAGAGATGCGGACCGGTTTGCTGGTAGACGACGAAATTGGGGTTGTCGCGGAAGGCGGCGAGGCTCGCGGGCGGAACGTCGGCCATGATGTCGATGCCCCCCGACAGCATGTCGGAGGCACGGCCCGCGCCGTCCGGGATCGGTCGGAAGACGACCGTCTCCATCGATGGTGGGACGTCCCAGTAATCCGCATTGCGGGCCAGGGTAACAGCCTCGTCCGGTGTCCATTCGGCGAAGCGGAACGCACCGGTTCCGACAGGCGTGCGGCCAAAGCCCTGGCCGCTTTCTGCAACGGCCGACGGCGAGACGATCAGGCCGGTCGGGTAGGCCAGATTGGACAGGAATGGCGCGAACGGCTCCTTCAACTGAAACGTCACGGTCATCGGATCGGGGGTCTCGACCGCCTCGACCATGGAAAAGAAGAAGGCGAGGGGAAAGGGCCCCGTGTCATGCTGCGGATGGTCCGGGTCGAGCATCCGGTCGAAGGTGAACTTGACCGCCTCCGCATCGAACGGCGTGCCGTCGTGGAAGGTCACGTCTTCGCGCAGATTGAAGGTGTAGGTCAGCTGGTCGTCGGACACGGTCCAGTCGGTCGCCAGTGCCGGTTCGACCTCGAGCGTGCCGCGCTTGAAACGCACCAGCCCGTCGAAGACGTTCACCAGGATGCGGAAGTCGTTGGTCGCCGTCACGGTCTGCGGATCGAGCGATTTCGGCTCCGCGATCTGGCCGATGACGAGGGTCTCATCGGACGTCTGCGCGGCGGTCGGTCCGGCGAACACAGTCAACAGGACTGCGAGGACGGTGACGAACCATCTCATGAAACTGCTCCGGTCAATCGGCTGGAAGAGCGATGTTGCTGATTCAGTCTTGTGGATCAACTGGCGGGCCGAAATGAGACGCCGCGCGTGTCGTCAGCCGACGGGGGCGCCTTCGCCCTGTGAGCAGATGCCGCGAATGGCCGGACGGAGGAATCAGAGGAGAACGTCGAAGAAGTATCCGGCCATGGCGAGAAGGGTTCCTACCACCGCCGTCGGGATCATGACGCTCGTCATGCGGTTGTCGACGACGGCCGCGCCACTCGCCGGATCGTCGCGCTGCGATCGAGCCAGATAGAAGCCTCGCCGGCCCAGCCGGACCTGCTGCCGTGTCGGCTCGGCCTGCGCCCAGATTTGCGGTGTGTAATGTACTGGCTCGGCGCTATGGACAGGCTGGTGCATGGCATCTGCCTTGGCTGCGGTCGTGGTCGGCTCTGACGGTGCGAATGGCGCCGCTACTGTCGCGGGCACATCGGCGGAGACGGCGTCCGTCCGCGCCGCGCTGCCGCCGCAGGTGAACATCACGTATTCATCGCTACCAAATCCAGGCGGAAACGCAGAAACACCGAGCATCACAGACCTCCGAGCCGTTAACGCGCGAACGGCCGTTTCGTTGCGCGGACAAAACCCCGAAGTCACTGATCCGCTTTCTTTAGTTGGCTCAAAACAGGCTTGATCGGCGCCGCCGGCTATTCAACCGATTTTAATACCGGCGAGCGTGCGCCCGGTACTGGACGTCACGCGTCCGGGTCATCAATAGGGATGGCGAACCAACCGGTGGGCCAGGGTGGCCGCCGGTGCCACGAAGGGGAGAGACATGCTTAGAACGCAGACCGTCCGCGAGATCCTGTCCTGGTACGAGGGCGAGACGCCCGGCCTGAAAAGCAATCTCTCCCGCCTGCTGATGCACGGCAAGCTGGCCGGAACCGGCCGCGTCGTGATCCTGCCGGTCGATCAAGGCTTCGAGCATGGTCCGGCCCGCAGCTTTGCGCCGAACCCCGTCGGCTACGACCCGCACTATCTCTACCAGCTGGCCATCGACGCCGGTGTTTCTGGCTATGCTGCGCCGCTCGGCCTGCTCGAGCAGGGCGCCGACACCTTCGCGGGCGAGGTGCCGCTGATCCTGAAGCTGAACAGCGGCAATTCGCTGGTCGGCGGCGCCGACCAAGCGGTGACGGCGAAGGTCGAGGACGCCATGCGTCTCGGCTGCGTCGGCGTCGGCTTCACGATCTATCCGGGTGCCGACAATTCCTACGCCATGATCGAGGAACTGCGCGAGATCAGCTACGAGGCCAAGTCGCGTGGCCTGATGACGGTGGTGTGGTCGTATCCGCGCGGCGGCAAGGTGACGAAGGATGGCGAGACTGCGCTCGACATCATCGCCTATGCCGCACACATGGCGGCGCTGATGGGCGCGACGATCATCAAGGTGAAGCTGCCGACCGGCCATCTCGATCTCGACGCGGCCAAGACGGTCTACGACAAGTACGAAATCCCCGGCGACACGGCCGCGGCGCGGGTGCGCCACATCATGCAGGCGGCTTTTGCCGGCAAGCGCCTCGTGGTCTTCTCCGGCGGTGCCGCGAAGAACACCGACGAGCTTCTCGACGAGGTGCGGGCCATCCGCGAAGGTGGTGGCAACGGCTCGATCATCGGCCGCAACTCCTTCCAGCGCCCGAAGGAAGAGGCGCTGACGCTTCTCAACGAAGTCATGGACATCTACCGCTAGAGCGGTGTTCGGCGGCGCCCGACAGGCGCCGCCGGTATCGGACCTGTCGGGCCGTCGAGGACCTGTGCGTTCATGCTAGCGTGACGCCATGTCGGCCCTCTCCCCATCAAGCCGGATTTTCGATGCTCTTGTGACTGTCTGGCTGGCAGCGGCGCTGTTCGTTGTCGGGGGACAGTCGGATGCTGCCGAGCTCCTGATGTTCGAGCAGGCGGGCTGCCGTTTCTGCGCGGCCTTCGACGCCGAGATCGCACCGGGTTATCCCGGCAGCAACGCCGGGCGGTTGGCCCCGCTGCGCCGGGTCGATATCCATGACGACCGCCGCGGCGGCATCGATACGCTGATGCCAGCAGTGTTCACGCCCACCTTCGTGCTGGTGGACGACGAGGGTCGCGAAATCGGACGGCTCGAGGGCTATCCCGGCCGCAAATGGTTCTATCCCGAAATCGACGCGCTGATTGACCGACTGCCGGCCGGCAAGCCGGTGCCGGAAACGGCTCCCGATTGAGGTGTCCGTTCGAAGGCCGCTGACGCCCGGCGGCGCCGAAACGACAGCGGCCGCCCGAGGGCGGCCGCGATCTGCGTTTCCGGAAAATGGGCCTACTGGGCCGCAGCGTCAGCCAGTGCCTCGGCCGGGTCGCGCGTCGCGCCGGCTTCGTCGAAGGAGGCGAGATAGGCGATGATGTCGACCATTTCCTGTTCCTTCTTGATGCCCGGGAAGACCATCTTGGTCCCCTTCACCACATCGCGTGGGTTGGTCAGCCAGGCCGTCATCAGTTCCTCGTTCCAGGCTGCCTTGTCGGCCGCCCATTCCTGGAAGGCGGGCGAGAAGGAATAGCCCTCCACGGCGCCGGGCTTCTCCCCGACGATGCCGTTCAGTTCCGGCCCGATCTTGTTCTTGGCGCCTTCGCCGACGGCGTGGCAGGCCATGCATTTGCGGAAGACCTTCTTGCCGGCATCCGGATCTCCGGCGGTCTGGGCGAAGGCCCCGCTCGCCAGTGTCAGCGAGAGCAGGGCTCCCGCAGCGACGATCAACCTGTTCATATGTCCTCCAACCAATGACGGTGCCTTCGGAAGGATATGGAACGGTTCCAGAGAGGGCAATCAGCCGAACCGCGAATTCAGGTCGCAGGCGTGGGTGCGAGAATGGAATGCGCGGCGCGTGCGGCAGGCCGTCGCCGCCATGGCGCGCCTGCCCGGCCTCCTCGCTCCTGCTAAAATGAAGTGTATCCGGGCCCGAGTACTTGGCAACGCTTCAGTCACCCGCGGCGCTGAGACCGGTTGGACCGCCGGGATCTGGTGCGCGGCGAGCGGCAGATGTCCATGCGGTTGTGTCAGACAGGTGATCTGCTCTCTGATCTGGGCCGATGCTCCATCGGTAAAAATCGGTGATTGAGCATGGCGGGAATGGGGCGGCTTTCCGCTCGGTCGCCGCTCGATCCGCAATCCCCGCCGACCCCCTGCGATGCGGGGCACAGGCCGCCTCCGGCCCCGATCGGGACGTTGCTGCACTGCAGTCTAGGAATAACTTCCGACACAACTTCGCCGCATTGATTAAGGGCGTCCGTGAACGGGCGGTTGACGTAAACCATCGTTTTTAAGGGAGAATAAAGGGTCGGGCGTTACGAAGGATTCACGACGCCGGGTCCTGCAGGTCCTCGTTGCGGATCGGCAACACGGCGAAGGAGAACGTATTCCTGCCATTTTCTGAGCACGGATGCGAACCATAACCCTCCCGAACCCGACAAGACGGGTGCGGCATTCGGAGCCGACGGCAGCGTCGGTCCGGAGACAAGGTCGCGCAAGCGACATAATGGAGTACGACTATGAAACGCCTTGCACTGCTTCTCGCCACCACGGCTTTCGTGACCCCGGCCCTGGCCGCGGACGTCATCTATGAGGAGCCGCCGGCACCGGCGCCGATGGCTATCGAGCCGGTCGCCACGACCGCAACCTGGACCGGCCTCTACATTGGTGGCCAGGCTGGCGTCGCATTCGGCAACGAGTCCGATGGCGCGACGTTCAACCCGGGCGGCGGCGGCCCATTCGGCACCGGCACGTATTCCGAAGATGACGACAATGCCGGCTTCATCGGCGGTGGTCACATCGGTTACGACTACCAGATCAACGACTTCGTCGTGGGTGCGGTCGCCGACATCAACTACATCGACGCCGAGACCAACCGCTCCTACACGACCGGTGGTGGCTCGACCTTCTCGACGAGCAGCGACATCAACTACCTCGGCACGGTCCGGGCGCGCGTTGGTTACGCGATGGACAGCGTCCTGCTGTACGGTACGGGCGGTCTCGCCTATGCCGGCGTCGACAACAACGCGTCTGCTCCGGCCTCGTCGGGCACCTTCACGAACTACACGTTCGAGCAGGACGAGAACGACACCGACATCGGCTACGCCGTCGGTGGTGGCGTTGACGTGATGGCGACCAACAACATCTCGTTCGGCGTCGAGTACCTCTACACGAACCTCGGTTCGAACGATCAGACGATTACCGGCACTGATTCCACCAACGGTAACACCGTCAGCTTCACCAGCGAGTCGAACAACGACGACCTGGACTTCCACACGATCTGGGCCAAGGCCTCGTATCGCTTCAACTAAGAAATGTTCCGGACGCTTCGCGCGTCCGGGTTCGCTTCAGGGCCCGGCGGATCCTCGCGATCCGTCGGGCTTTTCTGTGTGCAGTGGTTCGAAGCGGCCGGCCGGACGGCTCAGTCCAGCGGCGGCAGCCCGAGATCGGCGCGGCGCGGCAGGTCGGCGCCCCGGCGGGAGCAGGTGACCGCCGCCGCCCCGACCGCGAAACGAAGCAGCGATTCCACGCTGGCCTGGTCGGCCTGCTTCAGGGCGGCGCGCGACAAGTGTCCGCGCTCCTGGAGTGCTGCCAGGAGTGCAGCCTGAAACGTGTCGCCGGCGCCGACCGTATCGGCGACGACGATCCGCTGCCCCGCGACCGTGGCGGCAACGCCGCCACCCGTCAGCGCCACAGCGCCGTTCTCGCCGCGTGTGACCACCGCCATCTCCGCTCCGGCGCCGACCCAGTCCGCCAGCACGGCTTCGACCGCGCGTCCCGGATAGAGCTGTTCGAGATCCTCCTCGCTCGCCTTCACCATCCCGGCGAAGGGGACAAGCTCGGCGACTTTCGCGCGCCAGATGTCAATGTCCGGTTCGATCGCGGTGCGGATGTTCGGATCGTAGGAGATGAAGCGTCGTCCGGATTCCTGGCGCACCAGCTTCATCAGTGAGGACGCGGTCGGTTCGGTAACGGTCGAGTAGGACGCGACATGGATCGCGGCGAGCGCCTCGGGTAATTCGGCCGGCACGTCCGACGGTTCGACCGAACGGTCGGCCGTGCCCTCGATGTAGAAGTCGTAGGCCGCCGAGCCATCGGCCGCGAGCGAGACCATGGCCAGCGTGGTGTTGCAATCCGTCGGGATCAGGAATTGCTGGTCGATCGCCTCGCGTTCCATGAAGCCGCGAATGCGGGTGCCGAAGATGTCGCGCGAGACCTTGGTGAAGAAGCCGGCGGGATGTCCGAGGCGCGCCAGACCGAGCGCGACGTTCAGCGGCGAGCCGCCGACACGGCCGGCGAGCGCGATCTGCGCCACGTCGTCGCCGGTTTCGACGAAAAGATCGAACAGCGCATCGCCGCAACTGAGGAACATGGCAGGCCTCCCGCACCCCGGATCCACTCTGGTGCCTTTAGCGGCTAGCAGGTCTCGGCGAAACGGGGAAGGCGAGGGGCGTTCGGCGCGGACGCCGCAACGGGCTTTCTTCCGCGGCCGCCACGCCTATGATCGCCGGACGGAGCAAGCAACAAGGATACCGCAGCAATGGCATTCGAACGGGTCAACGGCGTCGTTCTCCATCACAAGGTCGAGGGGAACGCGGCAGGGCCGACGCTGGTCTTCGCCAATTCGCTCGGGACCGATTTCCGCATCTGGGACGCGATGGTGGCCGATCTGGCGACCGACTACCGGATCGTTCGCTACGACAAGCGTGGTCATGGCCTGTCCGAGGCGACGCCGTCACCCTACGCGATGGAAGATCACGTCGCCGACCTGAAGGCGCTGATCGATCATCTGGGCCTCGTCGAACCGCTGGTCGTCGGGCTGTCGATCGGCGGCATGATCGCGCAGGGCCTCGCCTCGCAGCATCCGGGCGTCGCCAAGGGGCTGGTGCTGATGGATACGGCGCATCGCATCGGCTCGGACGAGCTGTGGAACCAGCGGATCACCGCGATCGAGGCGGACGGGATCGCGGCCATCTCCGACCAGATCCTGCAGCGCTGGTTCACGCCCGACTTCCGCGCACCCGGCAGGCCCGACTTCGTTGGCTATTCCAACATGCTGTTGCGCACGCCGCTGGCGGGCTATCTGGGCAGTTGCTGCGCCTTGCGCGATGCGGATTATACGGAGGCGACAAGAGCGCTGACGCTGCCGGTGCTGTGCATCGTCGGCGACCACGACGGCTCGACCCCGCCCGATCTCGTGCGCTCGACCGCCGATCTCATCGCCGGCGCGCGCTTCGATATCGTCGAGAATGCCGGGCATCTGCCGTGCATCGAGCAGCCGCAGGCGACGACGCGTCTGGTGGCGGACTTCGCGGCCGAGGTGTTCGGCGGCGCGGGCAACCAATGACGGCAGCCGTCTTCTCCAATCCGATCCTTGCCGGTTTGCTCGGTGACGAGGAGCTCTCCTCCTACTTCACAGCCGAATCGGACATCGAGGCCATGCTGGCCTTCGAGACGGCGCTGGCCGAGGCCGAGGCTGCGGAGGGATTGATCCCGGCAGAATCAGCTGCCGCGATCGCGGCGCGAGCGGCGGGTTTCGCCCCGGACATCGCGAGTCTGGCGGACGGCACGGCCCGCGACGGGGTGGTCGTTCCGGACCTGCTGCGTCAGCTCAGATCCGATCTCGCCGACGATCATGCGGCGGCGCTGCACAAGGGCGCGACCAGCCAGGACGTGATCGACGCGTCCATGGCGATGCGCATGCAGGGGGTGTCCCTCGTCCTCGATCGGCGGCTGGCTGCACTGGTCGACGGGCTGGCAGAGTGGAGCATCGCAGCGGCCGATGCCGAGGTGATGGCCCATACCCGCATGCAGGCGGCTCGTCCGACCCGGTTCCAGCGCAAGCTGTCGGCGTGGTCGGACCCGCTGGTGCGGTGCCGGCTGCGGCGCGAGGAAATCGCCCCGCGGGCCTTCGCGCTGCGGTTCGGTGGCGCCGTCGGGGACCGTGCCAGTCTCGACGGCAAGGGGGACGCGATTGCCGCGCGCGTCGCCGAGATACTGGGGCTCTGGTCGGCGCCGGGCTCGCTGCATACCGACCGCGACGGCATCGTCGAATTCGGCACCTGGCTGTCGCTGATCACCGGCGCACTCGGCAAGTTCGGGCAGGACGTCGTGCTGTCGTTGCAGAACGAGGTCGGCGAACTGGCGCTGCAGGGTGGTGGCGGATCCTCGGCGATGCCGCACAAGCAGAACCCCGTCGGGGCCGAGGTGCTTGTGACGCTGGCACGCTTCAACGCGACGCTGGTCTCGGGTCTGCACCAGTCGCTGGTCCATGAGAACGAGCGGTCCGGCGCGGCCTGGACGCTGGAATGGATGATCCTGCCGCAGATGGCGATGGCCGCCGGCGCGGCAACCCGCACGGCGCAGGATCTGCTGGGCCGGTTGTCACTGGCGGAAGCAACACGGACGGGCTGAAACGATCGGGAGCGGGACGGAAACGCCGCTCGCCGCTCCGGCCTTCCTTGAAGGGCTAGCGCGCCGCCCCGCTCGATGATCGCGGGAATGCGCCTTTGTCTGGCTGCAGTTCAGGCGGCGCGGTCGAGGCGCGAGCGCGAAGCGGGTTGCTGCGAGCCACTGCGCAGATGGACGGCATCGTCCTCCAGGCGGAAGCGTTCGACCACATCGCCGAGATTGCGGGCGTCGGCCGCCAGCGCCTGCACGGCCGCGGTGGTCTCCTCGACCAGGGTGGCGTTCTGCTGGGTCGCCCGATCCATCTCGGCGGCGGCGCCGGAGACCTCGCGCAGACTTGTCGCCTGTTCGGTCGCGGAGACCGCGATCCGGCCGATGACATCGGTCATTGCGGCAACTTCTTGGACGATCTCGTCGAGGCTACGACCTGACGCGGTGACGAGTTCGACGCCGTTCTTCACCTCCTCGCCGGAGGCCGAGATGAGCAGCTTGATCTCCTTCGCTGCATCGGCGGAGCGCTGGGCGAGGCCGCGCACTTCCTGCGCGACCACGGCGAAGCCCTTGCCCGCCTCGCCGGCACGGGCCGCCTCAACGCCGGCGTTCAGCGCCAGGAGATTGGTCTGGAAGGCGATTTCGTCGATCACCCCGATGATCTCGCCGATCTTGTGGGACGAGGTCTCGATGCGGCTCATCGCGGCGACGGCGCGCGAGACGACCTCGCCGCCCTTTTCCGCCTTGTCGCGGGCGGCGGTCGCCACGACCCGCGCCTGACTGGAACTTTCGGCGGTTCGATTGACTGCCGCCGTTACCTCGCCGAGGGCCGCGACCGTCTGCTCCAGGGATGCTGCCTGCTGCTCGGTGCGAGTGGCCAGATCGGCGGAGGATTGGGCGATGCCGCCCGTCGCCTGCTCGACGCTGCCGACGGTGGATGCCACCTCGGCGAGCGCATCGGCCAGCGCGCCGATGGCGCTGTCGAAATCGGTGCCGATCTTGCCGAAGGCGGCCGGCAACTTCGTCGCGAGGCGGGCGCGCAGGTCGCCGCCGGCAATCTGGTTCAGCGCCGTCGCCAGCGTCTCGATGGCGCGGGTCTGCTCTTCGGCGGCCCTGGCTTCGGCGGCTTGCGCCTTCGCACCCTCCTCACGCATCTCGACCATCACCGTGAGGTCGACGAGGAAGGTGACGTAGGCGGGCTTGCCGTTGATCTTCGTCGCCATGATGGTGACGAAGCCGGGAAAGGTCGTGCCGTCGAGGCGCTTGGTCGTCCATTCGAAGCGCGCCGCGCCGTTCTTCGTCGCCTCGGCGAGAATGTCGCAAAGCCGGGCGTCGCTGCGGCTGCCGTCGGGCTGGGTGTCCGGGGAAATCGCCTTCGGGGTGAGGCCGACAATGCCCTCGCGTTTGCCCCTCAGCATGGCCTCGGTCGCGGGATTGCAGTCGCGGATCACGCCGTCCTGAAGGACGTAGTAGCCATCGGGCGAGACTTCGATCACCGCGTCGGCGAACTGCTCGCGATAGCTTCTCTGTTTGCGCATCATCTGCAGCATGCCGGTGTCTCCCCCGCAACAATTCCGGGAAGCCTAGCAAGTCGTGGTGAACGAAAGGTTGCTGTTTCCGCGCGTCAAGCATCGGTGCCGGGCGGCATTGCATGTTGCGTTCGCGATCACGCCGGTCTTCTTGGCGTTCCGCTAGGTCCCGCGCAGGGCGTAGGTGCCGAAAGCCGGGACCTTGATCGCCAGACGGCGGGGGTCCAGCCCGGCGACGAGGCCGAGGAAATTGACCTCGAAGCCGGAGTCCCAGCCGACGACGAGGCCGGCATAGCCCCACAGCGACAGCCGGAACTCGGCCCGGTCGGGATCGAGCGCGACGAGGCGGCCCTCTGAAGGGTAGTCGCGACCGATCGCGGCGGCCGGCAGGGTGGCGTCGATGCCGGGCACGGCGCGCATGACGTGGGCGACGAAAGTGTTGGAGTTCGGCCCCGGGAAGATGTGGTAGCCGCCCGATGCTGCGAAAGGGTAGGAGGCGATGGCGTCGAGGACCTGCGGGATCAGGCGTTCGGCGCGCTCTCCCGTGACGGCGACGACGATCTCGGGAACATTGGAGTACCATAGGCCATCGGCCGGCCGATGGTTCTGCCGGATCGGCATGCCCCAGCCGACCTTGTCCCAGCGCTCGTAGGGGCTGGCGCCATCGCCCTTCAAGACGATCCAGGAATGCTGCGAGACGGCGCCCTTCATGCCGCCGGTGCGCGCGGCGAGGATGTAGAGGGCCGCCGGCGTGTCGTGGGCCGGCACCGGCAGGATCTTCGCCGAGCTCCAGTCCGCCTGGCGCCACGAGCCGGGATGTTCGCCGGTCCACCAGAGCAACGCGGAGAGGGCCGCCGGCAGCACATAGACCCCGGCAATGAGAAGCAGCAGCACTTTCAAGGGACGCATCGGCTCGCGGGCAGGTGGCGGGGGGCGTGTCGGACTGATATTGAGGCGACGTTTCGAAACAGCAGCTTAAGGTCGAGGTGCCCAATGGCAAACCCGGTTCTCGTGGAAGTGACCCGCGGCGGTATCGTGGAGAGTTTCCATCGCGGCGGTTTCGCGCTCGTCGATGGGGCGGGCGAGATGATCGACCATCGTGGCGATATCCTGCGGCCGGTCTTCCCGCGCTCGGCGATCAAGGTGTTTCAGGGCATTCCGCTGATCGAAACGGGCGCCGCCGATGCCTACGGTTTCGGCGACCGGGAACTGGCGCTGGCCTGCGCCTCCCATTCGGGCGAGGACGGCCATGCGCGTCTGGCGGCGGAGATGCTGGCGAAAGCCGGCCTCGACGGTACGGTCCTCGAATGCGGCTGCCACTGGCCGTTCGACGCGTCGGTGTCGCGTGAGCTTGCCCGGCGCGGCGAGAGGCCGACGGCGCTGCATAACAACTGTTCGGGCAAGCATGCCGGCTTCCTGTGCACGGCGGTGCACCAGGGCGAGGAGACCCGCGGCTATGTGGGGCTCGGTCATCCGGTGCAGCAGCGCGCCAAGGCGGTGATCGAGGATCTGACCGGCTTCGATCTGAATTCCGATGTCTGCGGCACCGACGGCTGCTCGATCCCGACCTTCGCCGCGCCGCTGAAGAGCTTTGCCCATGGCTTCGCCAAGCTGGTCAGCGGACATGGGATCGCGGCCGAGCGCGCAGCTGCCGGCCGGCGCCTCATCGACGCCTGCATGGCTCATCCCTGGGAGATGTCGGGCACCGGCCGGGCCTGCGAGGCGCTAATGCAGGCCGCCCCCGGCCAAGTCTTTGCCAAGACCGGTGCCGAGGGCGTGTTCTGCGGGGCGCTGCCGGAGCTCGGCCTCGGCTTCGCCCTGAAAATCGACGACGGCGCGACCCGGGCCAGCGAGGTGCTGGTGGCAGCGATCATCGCTGCGGCGCTGCGCAGCCACGATGCCGATCTGGCGACCCGATTCGACGCGCTGTCCAAGACGACCCTGCGCAACTGGGAGAAGACCGAGGTCGGCGCCGTCCGGGCGACGCTCGACTAGTCAGGCGACAGCCGATCAGCTCCAGTCGCTCTTCGGCGCCGACCGCGTCCGCTCGCCGCTCTTGGCGGGGCTGCGGGTGGAGCGCCGGCGCGGCGCCGGTTTGGTCGCCGGCTTCAGCCGGATGTCGACGCTGCCGCCCTCCGGATCGTCCACCTCGAACAGGTCGGTCGAGCGCACGAGGTCCGACAGCTTCTTGAAGCCATAGGTACGGGGATCGAAGTCCGACGACAGGTTGAGGAGCTGCTTTCCGAAGCTGCCGAGATTCACCCAGCCATCCTCGGTGTCCATCTGGTCGATGACCCGCTTGAGCAGTTCGGCGGCTTCCTGCGGCTTGGCGAGCGGCGCGCTGGTCGGCTTGCCGTCGTCCTTCTCCGGCGCGATGCGCTGGGGCAGCAGGTTCTCGGTGTAGATGAAGCGACGGCAGGCCTGGCGGAAGCTCTCGGGGGTCTTCTGCTCGCCGAAGCCGTAGACATCGACGCCCTGCTCGCGGATCCGCGCCGCGAGCCGCGTGAAATCACTGTCCGACGAGACCAGGCAGAAGCCGTCGAAGCGTCCGCTGTGGAGCAGGTCCATCGCGTCGATGACGAGGGTGATGTCGGAGGCGTTCTTGCCGGTCGTGTAGGCGAATTGCTGTTGCGGGATGATGGCGTGGCGCGACAGCACGTCGGCCCAGCCCTTCGAGCGCGATGAGGAGAAGTCGCCGTAAATGCGACGCACGCTGGCTTCGCCGATCTTGGCGATTTCCTCGAACAGGCCGTCGGCGATCCGCGATGAGGCGTTGTCGGCGTCGATCAGCACGGCAAGGCGGGCGGTGCGGTCGGGTCTTGTATTGGACATGCAGAAATCCTTGGCTCTCGTGAGAGGCGATCTAAGGCGCGCGGCGCCGGTGCACAGGCATCGGCTGCGACACGCGCGAAATGGATGATTGCAACGGTGGGGCGGCCGTCATCGGTTCCCGCCGGAACGGGGCAGGCCCAGATGGTCGAGTATATCTTCGGCAACGGCCGAGGGCGCCCGTTCCCCGGTGCGCACGGCGTTTTCACCGGCGGCGATCTCCGCCGGCCAGTTCGGCCCGGACAGGACCCGCCGGCGGATCGCGGCGTCGAGGCTGGACCACAGCCAGCGCACACGCTGGTCGGCCCGGCGCTCGTCCCAGGCGCCGTTGTCGCGATGTACCTGTCGGAAGCGTTCGATCTCACCCCAGAGCGCATTGAGCCCGGCGCCGGTCATGCCGGAGACCGCGGCGACGGGAACGCGCCATGCGGCCGAACGCGGCGCCAGTATGTTGAGCGCCGAACGGATCTCGGAGGCGGCGGTCTTCGCCGCGTCGACATTGCCGCCGTCGGCCTTGTTCACGGCGATGATGTCGGCGACCTCGAGGATGCCCTTCTTGATCCCCTGCAATTCGTCGCCCCCACCGGGGATCATCAGGAGAAGGACGAGATCGACCATCTCCGCCACGGCAACCTCGGCCTGGCCGACGCCCATCGTCTCGACGATCACCACGTCGAAGCCGGCAGCCTCGCAGAGAAGCATCGTCTCGCGGGTCTGGGCCGCGACGCCGCCGAGCGTGCCGGAGGACGGGGAGGGGCGGACATAGGCATTGCGATCGACGCTGAGACGCGCCATGCGGGTCTTGTCGCCGAGGATCGATCCGCCGCTGCGGACCGAGGACGGGTCCACCGCCAGCACCGCGACCCGGTGGCCCTTCGCCGTCAGCATGGAGCCGAAGGCGTCGAGCAGGGTCGACTTGCCGACGCCCGGAACGCCGCTGAGGCCGATGCGGATGGCGCCTCCGGTCTCCGGCGCGAGACGATCGAGCAGTGCTGCTGCCGTCGCGCGATGGTCGACCCGGGTCGATTCGACCAGGGTGATCGCCCGTGAGAGCGCGGCGCGCGATCCTTCGAGCAAGGATGCCGCCAATGTATCAGGATTGGTGAAATCGGCCATGGGAGCCTGCAATAGTGGGCCTCGGCGTGGCTGTCGACCGCCGCAGCGCCGTATGGGAAACATTCCCGATAACGGCTCCCACCGGTCTTTGTGACCCCGCGTGGCTTTCGATGATGAAACGCTTTTGCTAGCTTTCCGTTGGTGGGTACAGCGATCGACCTTCTGTCGGTCGCGGCACTTTGGGAGAATGACAATGGCCTGGAACAAGCCCGTTATCACGGAAGTTTGCGTCGCGATGGAAATCAACGGCTACATGCCGATCGAATTCTAATTGTCGACTGCACATGATAGCCGCGGGCGGGCACAGACCCGCCTGCGGCTTTCTGTATTGGGCTCCGCTGCCGGCGGCGGCTATCCCCAGTGGAACTGCCTCTGTGACGTATGCCGCCTCTACTGGACCGGCGACACCCGTGTCAGCGCGCGCTCGCAATCCTCGATCGCCGCGACGGCGGACGGTGAGAACTGGCTTCTTCTGAATGCCTCTCCCGACCTGCGCGAGCAGATCATGCGATCCCCGCCGATCTCGCCGATGGCCGGGGCTGCGGATACGGCGCGGCGTGCGTCGCCGATCGGCGCAGTGCTCGTCACCAATGGCGACGTCGATCATGTCGCGGGCCTCCTGACATTGCGCGAGAAGCAGAATTTTCCGCTCTACGGAACGGCAGGCGTTCTCGACGTCATCCAGCAAAACCCGATCTTTTCCGTCCTCGACCCCGCTTGTGTCGAGCGCCGGCCGGTGGCGGTCGGGCAGGCGTTCGAGCCGGTGCCCGGGCTGGAGGTCGAGATCTTCTCGGTTCCCGGCAAGGTCCCGCTCTATCTGGAAAAGGGCGAGGTCGACGTCGGCGAGGAAGGCGAGATGACCGTCGGCGTCCGGCTGACGGCGCATGGCCAGACCGCCTATTACATTCCCGGCTGCGCCGCGGTCACGGAACCGCTGCGCGAGCGCGTGCGCGGCGCCGACGCGCTGCTGTTCGACGGAACCGTATTCGAGGACGACGAGATGGCGCAGGCCGGCGTCGGTCCGAAGACCGGTCGGCGCATGGGCCACATTCCGATCTCGGGCGAGGGCGGCAGCCTGAACGCCTTCGACGATCTGGGGATCGGGCACCGGACCTATATCCACATCAACAACACCAATCCGATCCTGATCGAGGGATCCGACCAGCGCCAGGCTGTCGAGGCAGCCGGCTGGCAGGTCGCGAAGGATGGCATGGAGATCGCGCCATGACGGCTATGATGGATCGCGAGGCCTTCGAGGCGGCGCTGCGCCAGATCGGCGCCGAGCGCTACCATCACCTGCATCCGTTCCAGCAGATGCTACAGAATGGCCAGCTGAGCCGCGAGCAGGTGCAGGCCTGGGCGCTCAATCGCTACTATTACCAGTCGCAGATTCCGGTGAAGGATTCGCATATCCTGGCACGCCTGCAGACGACGGAGCTGCGGCGCGAATGGCGCCAGCGGATCATCGACCACGACGGACAGGAGGCGTCCGAGGGGCAGCCGGCGCAGCGCGGCGGCATCGAGAAATGGATCGCCCTGACCGATGGCGTCGGTCTCGATCGTGCCTATGTGGAGAGCGGCGCCGGTATCCTGCCCGGCACCCGTTTCGCGGTCGATGCCTATGTGCATTTTGTGCAGGAGAAGACGCTTCTGGAGGCCATCGCCTCGTCGCTGACCGAGCTGTTCTCGCCGAATGTCATCGGCACGCGCGTGCGCGGCATGCTCGAGCATTACGACTTCATCTCACGCGAGACGCTGGCCTATTTCGACAAGCGTCCCGTGCAGGCCAAGCGTGATTCCGATTTCGCGCTGGAGTATTGTCTGGAGAACGCCCGCCGGCCGGAAGAGCAGGAGGCGGTGCTGAACGCCCTGCGCTTCAAGTGCCACGTGTTGTGGGCGCAACTCGACGCCCTGTGTTTCGCCTATGTCGCGCCGGGTCTGACCCCGGCTGATGCCTGGCAGCCCGGCACGGCAGAGAAAGAGAATCCGAGATCATGACCGAGATTGCCGACACCACGATTCCGAAGCTGCCGCACGGCGTGAAGTTTCGCGAAGACAAGGTCCGCGGCAATTTCATCCTGGTCGGCCCGGAGCGGATCTTCAACGCCGACGGTGTTGCGACCGAGATCCTGAAGCGGGTCGACGGCAAGTCCGATTTCGGCACGATCGTCCGCTCGCTGGCCGAGGTCTTCGCCGCTGACGAAGCCACCATCCGCCCCGATGTCGCGAGCTTCCTTGTCGATCTCAGCGACAAGCAAATGGTGACGTTATGAACGAAGCCGTCTTTCCCCAGCCGGCCGGTGAGCCGGTTGCGCAGCCAACGCCGGCGCCGCCGCTGGGCCTTCTGGCCGAACTCACACATCGCTGCCCGCTGCGCTGCACCTATTGCTCGAACCCGCTGCAGCTCGACGGCCGGTCCAGCGAGCTCGACACCGAGACCTGGAAGCGTGTGTTCAGCGAGGCCGCCGAACTCGGGGTCATCCATATCCATCTGTCAGGCGGCGAGCCGACGGCGCGCAAGGACATCGTCGAACTGACCCGCCACGCCAGCGAGGTTGGCCTCTACACCAACCTCATCACCTCCGGCGTCGGCGTCAGCGACGACAAGCTGGATGCGCTGCTGGAGGCCGGCTGCGACCATATCCAGCTCTCGCTGCAGGGAGCTGATGCCCAGATCACCGAGCTTGTCGGCGGTTATCGCGGCGGGTTCGAGAAGAAAGAAGCCTTCGCCCGTTCTGTCGTCGAACGCGGCTTCCCGCTCACGCTGAACGCGGTCATCCACCGGATGAACATTCATCAGGTGCCGCAGATGATCCAGAAAGCGGTCGATTTCGGCGCCAAGCGCCTGGAGATCGCCCATACGCAATATTACGGCTGGGCCCTCAAGAACCGGGCACAGCTGATGCCCGCGCGCGAGGATGTCGACCGGACGATCACCGAGGTCGAGGAAGCCCGCGAGCGGCTGAAAGGCACGCTGGTCATCGACGCGGTGTTTCCGGACTATTACGCCAAATACCCCAAGCTGTGTAACGGCGGCTGGGGCGCGCGGACGCTGAGCGTGACGCCGGCCGGGCGGGCGCTGCCCTGCCATGCGGCCGAGACGATCAAGCATCTGGAATTCTGGTACGTGCAGGATCATTCGATCGCCGACATCTGGTCGTCGTCGCCGGCTTTCGAGGCCTATCGCGGCACGTCGTGGATGAAGGAGCCCTGCCGCTCCTGCGAGCGCCGGCATATCGATTTCGGCGGCTGTCGTTGCCAGGCGCTGGCGCTGACGGGCGATGCGGCCAATACGGATCCGGCCTGCATCAAGTCGGACATGCATCAGCGGCTCGGCGAGATCGCCACGACGGAATCCTCGGCGGTCGTCGATCCCGGCGCCGCCGTCTATCGCGGTTTCCGCGCCGGATAGCCGTCCGCGCCACCGGGCTCCGGGAGGGGCGCCGATTGCGCCCCTGAGTTTCCTCAGGCCGTCATGCCCGCCGTCTGGCCCGTCGCCTGCTTCCAGGAGAAGCGCCGCGCGGCATTGTCGTTGGCCGAGCCTGCCCAGCGCGCGCGGTCGACGAGGCTCGTCGACGGACCGTACAATTCCGCCCGTTCGCCGGCCGTCGACTGGAACACCGGAAACTTCGGATGGAGTTCGCGGCGCAGCGTCTGCATGTCGTTGTAGCAGAGCGCGATCGGCTTCTTCAGTCCGGGATAATGCCGGGCCGGGGTCCGCGGGTGCAGAAGGCAGATCCGGTCGTAGAAGGGCACGTGTTCGGGCCGCACCGTCGCCAGCATGTAGGTGGCGTCGAAATGGTCGGCGAGCATGGAGCCGAGCCTGAGGCCGGCGAAGGGGAGGAGGGTCGTCATCTTCCGGACGCTGTGGTCGACGACGAAACGGGTCGGGTCGACGAAGCTTTCGCCCTTGTCGAGCAACGGCGTCAATTCAGCGCCGAAGACATCCATGGCCGGGCCGACGCGACATTCCGGGGTGGTGATATGCAGGCGGATCGAGGCGACGAGCGCGTCGTCGATCTCGATGCCCAGTACGAATGCGTTGACATCTTTGTCATGACGATCAGAGAACATGCGGGACGGTGCTTCGCCGATCGCCCCTTCGGCCAGATACGCATCGTAGCGCAGGCGATAGATCTTTTCGCGATCCGTATCGCTGGTGGCCAGGAAATAACGGACGCTTTTCATGACGCTGGATATCTGAGAGCGACCGGAGAGTTTGCCAGACTTGCTCGTGCCTCGTTCCATGCTTCGTCAGTCCCCGCTGCGTTTGACGGTGATATCGTTCAAATTGTGCAGGCAGGATTACGTATTTTTAAATATATGCAAAGCTGATATTAGGAAATTAGTTAATTTCCGTTAGTGAATCGTCCGGTGTGTTGATTCTGTTCACGGAATCGCAGCGCAACTCGTGGGGTGCGCGGGAATTCGAGCGCCGCTTACTGTCCGGAAATGGCGATCCGCGGACGGCTCTCGGCCATCTCGCGGCCGGTCGAACTGCTGGCCCTGAGCAGCGTGCCGATGGCCGTCTCGGGCAAGGGGCGGCCGAAGACGAAGCCCTGGATCTGCGTGACCTGCGGGTCCGAAGAGACGAACTCCAGGAGCTCGATCGTTTCGACGCCTTCCACGACGATGCGAAGGTCCAGCGAGGCGACGAGGTGCACGAAGCCGCGCAGGAGCGACTGGCGTCGCTTGTCGGCGATGATGCCGGTGAGGAAGGACCGGTCGATCTTCACCTTTCCGATCGGCAGGCGGGCGATGTAGCTGAAGTTCGAGAAGCCGGTGCCGAAATCGTCGAGCGCGATGGAGATACCCATGTCGCGCAGCGCTTCCAGCTTGGCGAGGACGGGCTGGTGCTCGCCGAGAAGCAGGTTCTCGGTGATCTCGATCTCCAGCCGTCGCGGATCGAAATTGGTCTCGCGCAACGCGGTGGAGATGACCTCGACCATGTCGGCGCGCAGCAACTGGCTCGGTGACAGGTTCACCGCAACGGCGACGGAAGACGGCCAGTCGCTGGCGATCCGCATCGCCTCGTAGAGCGTCCAGTCCGTCAGCGTGCCCATCAGGCCGGTTTCTTCGGCCACCGGCAGGAACTCGCCCGGCGAGATCATGCGCCCGTCCGGCGCCATCCAGCGGATCAGCGCCTCGCAGGTGGAAATCCGCAGGGTGTTCGGCTCGACCAGCGGCTGGAAGAACAGGCGGAGCTGATTGTCCTCGAGCGCCAGGCGCAGGCCGGTCTCAATCCGCAGGCGATTGGTCTCGCGATCCAGCATGTCGGCGGCGAACATGCGCGCCGTACTGCGGCCGGCGCTCTTGGCCTGGTAAAGGGCGGTGTCGGCCTGGCGGGTGAGAAGCTCGGCGTCCTCGCCATGCAGCGGGAAGAGGGCGGTGCCGACGCTGCAGCCGGTCGTGGCCGGCGCACCGTGGATCATGAAGGGTTCGCGCATGGCCTCGACCAGCCGGTCGGCAAGGCCGGCGGCCGCTTCGGCATCGGCGCCATATTGCAGGATCAGGAACTCGTCGCCGGCAAAACGCGAGATGAAGCCGCTGGTCCCGACCACCTCGCGGAACCGCCGTGCCGTCTCGATCAGGACGGCGTCGCCGGCCTTGTGGCCGAGCGTGTCGTTGATCCGCTTGAACCGGTCGAGATCAACGAAATGAACCGCGAAGGGTTCGTAGGTGTCGCGGGTCAGCTCGTCGAGGCGGCGATTGGTGTAGGCCCGGTTGGGCAGATGCGTCAGCGTGTCGAAATGCGCCAGTTCCTCGTTCATGCGGGCCGCCCGCAGCGCGCCGAGGAAGGTTTCGCAGATCCGTCCGTTGGTCCTGAGAATGCCGGCGAAGAACACCAGCAGGATGAAGGCGTAGCCGACATACCAGGCTGTGCCCTGGATGAGCAGGCCGGTGACCATCGGCACGGCTGCCGCTGCGGTCTGGACGCGGGCGATCAGCGGGCTCGGGAAATTGCGCGCCTGGATGCCGATCAGATAGCCGATGGCCGTCGCGAAGGAGACGACCTGGGCGAAGGCGCCGCCGCCGACGAGGAAGACGATGGTGGTCCAGGCACCGACGCTGGCGACGTGGACAGTGCCGAGGACGAGATACAGCCGTTCCCAGAAAACGACGTCGAAGTCGGCATTGTGGGAGCGCTGCCGGACCATCAGCATGGTCACCAGCCGGATCGCGGCAATCAGGGAGGTGAAGGCGACGACGCTCCACAGGGCGTTCTGCCCGGTCTGGATCGCGGTCATGGAGGCGCCAACAGCGACGGCCACCGAGGCATAGGCGAAAGACAGCATATCGCCGTGCAGCGAGCGGACGATCTCGACGCGCTCGCTCGCTTCCCATCCGCCCAGCTGCAATTCTCGGGTCAGCAGCATACCGTCGGCCTCGCTTTCATCAGCGAAACTTGATCGAATTTCGTTAAGAGATCATTTAGCTACTTCTGCGCGATCATGGTCGGCCGATACACGCGGGGCAGAAGACGGTGATCCACGCAGCCGCAAAACGCTGCGTGCCTGCGTTCCGCTAGAGCCAGTTCTTGTAGCGGAAGAGGATCATCGGGACGACGGCGGAGACGACCATGGCCGCGAGCGCCAGAGGGTAGCCGAACGTCCAGCCGAGTTCGGGCATGTGCGTGAAGTTCATGCCGTAGATCGACGCGATGAGGGTCGGCGGCAGGAACGCCACCGCTGCTACCGAGAAGATCTTGATGATGGCGTTCTGCTCGATCGAGATCATGCCGACGGTCGTGTCGAGCAGGAAGGTCGTCTTGTTCGACAGGAACGAGACGAAGTCGTTGAGCGAGTGGACGTCGCGGGACATGGCCTTGACGCGCGGCCTGGTGTCCCGGCTCGACGGCTTGCGGCCGTCGAGGACGAGCTGCAGGAAGGGCAGCAGCCGGTCGAGGGTCGCGAGGCTCTCGCGGACCCGCGACGTGAGATCGCCGGCTGCACCGATCCGCCGTAGCAGCGACTTGAAGTCCGCAGTGCCCGTCGGCTTCTTTCTTGCCGACGAAGAGAAGATATCGTCGCCGATCCGGTCGAGATCGGCGGAGATGGATTCCAGGAGGTCCGCGACCCGGTCGACGACAGTCTCCAGGAGGCCGATCAGGATGCTGTCGGCCGTCGGCGTTCCGGGGTGACTTGCGGTCTTGGCGGTCTTGGCGGTCTTGGCGGTATGCGTCGGCTGCGCGTCTTCGGGCGACATATGAGCGGTGCTGGGTGTCTCGCGGCAGAGCTTGGCGGCATAGATCGCGAAGCTCTTCGGCTCGCTGTAGCGCAGGGTGATCAGCCGGTCGCCGGTCCGGATGAAGGTGACCGGCGCGAAGGACGGCTTGCCGCTGTCGAGGCCGAAGACCACCGAGGCGGTCATGAAGTCGGCGCCGTCTTCGGAATGGAGCCGGCTCGAGACCTCGATCTCGTCCATTTCCTCGCGGGTGGGCACGTCGATGCCGCACAGCCGTTCGACGGCCGAGACGTCGTCCGCCGTCGGGTTGAGGAGGTCGAGCCAAATGGCCTCGGTCGGGATCGCGTCGCCCTGCACCGAACGGGGGCGCATGAACCGGCCCGAGGGCGTGTAGGCCTCGATCATGGGCGCCATCCGTCGAAGGCGCGGGATCGGCGCTTCCCGCAGGGATCGCCGCTCGATGGCGCAAGCGCGCCGGTGCAGTGGGGCGTCACGGGACCTACTCTGCCGCCAGCTTGCCGTGTCCGAGATGGGCGGCGAGCGACTGCAGGAGATCGGCCGCCGCTTCCGCGACGACGGTGCCCGGCATGAAGATCGCGGCCGCGCCGGCTTCCTTCAGCGCCGGGACGTCCTGGGGCGGAATGACCCCGCCGACGACGATCATGATGTTCTCGCCACCTTCCCGGGCGAGGGCAGCCTTCAGCTCCGGCACCAGTGTCAGGTGACCGGCGGCCAGCGACGAGGCGCCGACGATATGGACGTCGTTCTCGACGGCCTGGCGAGCCGCTTCCTCCGGCGTCTGGAAGAGCGGGCCGATATCGACGTCGAAGCCGAGATCGGCAAAGGCCGAGGCGATGACCTTCTGGCCCCGGTCGTGACCATCCTGGCCCATCTTGGCAACGAGGATGCGGGGACGGCGTCCCTCGGCCTCGGCAAAGGCCGCGCTCATCTCCTGAACCTGCGCAACACGATCCGCCATGGGACCCGCCTCCCGCTTGTAGACACCTGCCACGACCTGCGCCTTGGCAACATGGCGGCCGAACACCGTCTCCAGCGCATCGGCCATCTCGCCGACGGTCGCCTTGGCCCGGGCTGCCGCGATGGACAGTTCGAGGAGGTTGCCGTTGCCCTCGGCTCCGGCTGTCAGCGCCGACAAGGCCGCCTTTGTTGCGGCATCGTCGCGTTCGGCCCGCAATTGCTGCAGCTTTTCGATCTGCTGGCGCCGCACATCGGCATTGTCCACCCGCAGGACATCCACGTCGTCATCGCTGGCGTTGCGGAAGCGGTTGATGCCGACGACGGTCTGGGTGCCCGAGTCGATCCGCGCCTGGGTCTTGGCCGCGGCTTCCTCGATCCGCAGCTTCGGCAGGCCCTTTTCGATGGCCTTTGCCATGCCGCCCATCGCCTCGACCTCGGCGATATGCGCGAGCGCCTTTTCCGCGAGAAGATGGGTCAGCCGCTCGACATGGGCCGATCCGCCCCAGGGATCGATCAGGCCCGTTGTGCCGGTTTCATGGGCAAGGACGAGCTGGGTGTTGCGGGCGATGCGGGCAGAGAAGTCGGTTGGCAGCGCCAGTGCCTCGTCGAAGGCATTGGTGTGCAGCGACTGGGTGTGGCCCTGCGTCGCTGCCATCGCCTCGACGCAGGTTCGCACGACGTTGTTCATCACGTCCTGCGCCGTCAGCGACCAGCCGGAGGTCTGGCAATGGGTGCGAAGCGAGAGCGAACGCGGATCCTGCGGCGCGAAGTTCTCCTTCATCAGCGCTGCCCAGATCAGCCGTGCGGCCCGCAGCTTGGCGATCTCCATGAAGGCGTTCATGCCGACCGCCCAGAAGAAGGACAGGCGCGGCGCGAAACGGTCGATGTCGAGCCCGGCGGCGACACCGGCCCGGGCATACTCAATGCCGTCGGCGATGGTGTAAGCCAGCTCCAGGTCGGCCGTCGCCCCGGCTTCCTGCATGTGGTAGCCGGAAATCGAGATCGAGTTGTATTTTGGCATGTTCTTCGAGGTGAATTCGAAGATGTCTGAGATGATCCGCATCGAGGGCGCCGGCGGATAGATGTAGGTGTTGCGGACCATGAACTCCTTCAGAATGTCGTTCTGAATGGTCCCGGACAGATCGGCCTGCGCGACACCCTGCTCCTCGGCTGCGGCCACATAGAGGGCGAGGACCGGCAGCACCGCGCCGTTCATGGTCATCGACACGCTCATCTCGCCCAGCGGGATGCCGTCGAAGAGCTGGCGCATGTCGATGATGGAATCGATGGCGACGCCCGCCATGCCGACGTCGCCCGCCACGCGCGGGTGATCGGAATCATAGCCGCGATGGGTGGCGAGATCGAAGGCGACCGAGAGGCCCTTCTGGCCCGCGGCGAGGTTGCGGCGGTAGAAGGCGTTCGACGCCGCCGCGGTGGAGAAGCCGGCATATTGCCGGATGGTCCAAGGCTTCTCGACATACATCGTCGGGTAGGGGCCGCGCAGATAAGGCGCGATGCCCGGCTGGGTATCGAGGAACGGGCAGCCTTCCAGCGTATTGGCGCCGTAGGCGCCGCCGATGGTGATGCCTTCGGGCGTTTCGAACCCGTCAGTCGCCGGCGCTTGCGGCGCGGCTGCGTTCGGGCGGCTCCAGCCGATCTGCCTGAAATCCGGGATCGCGCTCATCGGCTGGCCTCCGAAGTTTCGCTGAGACGGTGCGGACGCAGGGGCTCGCAGCGCATCTCGCCGTCGGATGCGGCGGGATCGCTTCGATCGGCGGCAAGGATCGTGTGATCGCGCTCGCTCTGGAGAGGATAGAGGCTGGCGCCGATGACGACGGTCTTGCCGTCCTCCAGCCGCCGCTGGCGTTCCAGGCGCGCGTCCATGATCCGGCTCTGCAGGGCGCCGGTCTTCAAGCTGGCAACGATGCCGCCCTCGGCCTCGATCTCGCGGAATTCGTCCCAGGCGGCCTCGGCGGTCAGGTCGGTCAGCGCCTCGATGCTGCCCGAGCCGGCGGCGGGATCTGCCACCAAGGCGAGGAAACTCTCTTCCTGCAGGATGATCTGCAGATTGCGGGCAAGGCGGCGCGCCGCCCGATCGGGCAGGCCGAGCGGCGCGGTGTAGGGCAGGACGGCCAAGCTGTCGGCCCCGCCGGTCCCCGCGGCGAACGCGGCAATGGTGGCGCGCAGGATGTTGGTATGCGGGTCCATGGCAGCCATCATCCGCCAGGACGTCTCGACATGGATACGGGTCGCAGATGGCGCCTCCTCGCCGCAGGATTCTAGCAGCTTCGCCCAGAGCAGGCGCAGGGCCCGCAGCTTGGCCGTCTGCTCGAACTGGCGCTGGTCGACGGAGAGGGTGAAGCCGATCGCGGCGGCGGCATCGGCGACGCTCAGGCCGGCGTCGGTCATCGCGCGCAGGTAATACAGCGCGGTCGCCAGAACGGCGCCCAGTTCCTGCGCGGCGGTGGCGCCGGCGTCGTGATAGAGGCGACCGTCGGCCTCGGCGACGCGGCCGGTGAAGCCACTGGCGCGCAGCCCCTTGGTGGCGCGGCCGGCATGGGCCCGGAAGGCGCTCTCGGCACCGGGAAAGCTGCCGCTGATGGCAAAGGGGCCGACTGCATCGAGGCAGAGATCGATCGCCAGCGTCTCGAATGCCTGGTTCCGCGTCTTCGCCAGCGAACGCAGGGCGTCCACGGCAATCCGGGCGTCCAAATGCGGTTCGATCCGCAGGGAGATCATGGAGAGATCGACGCCGTCGAGGGCGCGGGCGATCGCCTCCGTCTCCATCGGCAGGCCGAAACCATGGGACGAGGCCGAGCCTGCAAAGACCAGGGAAAGCGCGTTGGCGCCGCCTTCGAGATCGGCCAGCGCCTGCTGGTTGGCACGGGCCGGATCGGGGTCGTCGATCCGCTGGACGATCTGCCAGGGACCGGACGTCGCACGTGCGAGCGGCGCGTCGGTGCGGCGCCCGTAGAGGGGACCGTAGCCGAACCCGTCCTCGGCTGTCGTCACGAGGGATTCGAACGATCGCCCCTTCAGGCCCTTTTCGACGCGCGCTCGCCAACCGGCTTCGTCAACTTCCGGAAACTCGATGGCTTCGATCGTCAGCGCCGTCATGGGCCCTCCTCGTGCTGCCTGGTCGCGGCCATCCCCGAAAGGCGGTCGCGAAGGTTAGGCGGCTGGCTCCCCCACCTGTCCTTCTCATTCGTCCGGCTGCTTCCATAGGCTGTCCGGCCGGGAAACGAAACTGGCGTTGCCATGGCGTCTGGCCAGACCCGCGCTTGTCCGTGCGAGCTAGTGCGGGATTACGGCGTCGCAGGGCGCTCGCAATTGCCACACCACGCCCGAGACCGCGTAGTCCATCTCGACCGACCCGTTCAGGCCGCGCGATGTCATCTTCTGGGTGACCAGCGTGCCGAACCCCGAATGCTTGGGCTCGATCACCGGCGGTCCGCCGCTCTCGCTCCAGGTGATGATGAACTCGGCATCCATCGACCAGGAGATCACGACCTTGCCCTCCGACGTCGAGAGGGCGCCGTATTTGACGGCGTTCGTGGCCAGTTCGTGCAGGGCGAGGCCGAGGGTCTGGGCAGCCGTCGGGTTCAGCCGGACGGACGGACCGCGAACCTCGATCTGCTCGCCGCCGGCGCCGAAGGCATGGAGCTGGGCGTGCACGAGGTCCTTGACCATGGCGCTTTCCCAGGCGCGGCTCGACAGGAGATCGGCCGAGCGGGCCAGCGAACTCAGCGCCTCGGAGAGGGTCGCCAGGAACTGCGTGGTATCGGCGCTTTCCTTGGCCGCCCGGCGCGCGATGGCGGCGATGAGGGCGTACTGGTTCTTGGCGCGATGGGTCATCTCGCGCATCAGGAAGCGGTTCTGTTCCTCGGCGTCGCGGCGGGCGCGGGACGCCTGGGCCAGGACCTTCGAAACCTCGGCAACCTCGGCGATGTCGGTGCCGATCGTCGCCGCAGGCTCGCCGGCGCCGATGGCGGCAGCCTGCTTGGACAATTGCAGGATCGGCGCGGCGATGCGGCGGCCGAGCAGGATTCCCAGCACGATCGAGAACATCAGGAGCACAGTGCCGGCGCTGATCAGCAACAGCCAGGATCGCAGGACGGGCTGTACGATGACCGAGTTGGGCACGGCGAGCGTCGTCGTCCATCCGGTCAGGCTGGACACGGTGGAGGCTTCGATCAGGTCGCGGCTCATGCGGGCGCCGAGCGTCTCGATGATCGAGGGATTGTCGTAGGAAATGCCCTGCTGGGCCTCCATCCGGCCTTCGCTGGTGACCGCGGCGAAGACCCGCTTGCCGTTCGAATCCTTGATGATGGCGGACCATTCGCGTGGCAGGTTGCGATCCGCGATCACCGCGCTGAGCGTATCCGCGGCCTTGCTGATGATCAGGACGTAGGAGACGTCGTTGCCGCGGAACACCGGCACCGCGACATGGAACACGAAGCGTTCGGAGCGATCGCCGAAGAACACGCCGGACACCGTCGGCTGACGGGTCTGGCGCACCCGATCGACGGTTTCGGTGTAGCTCATGGCGCGGACCGGAGCCGGATAGGGATCCAGCGTTGAGGCGACGATCCGACCGTTCGGCTCCACCAGCGCGGCATCGGTGTTGGTGGTTTTCAGCGCCGCGACCGTGCGGGCGTGGAACCCGGCCAGTTCACCCTCGGCCAGAGACGGCGAGGAGGCGAGCACCCGGCCGGTGGTGATCATGCCGTAGATTTCACGATCGACCGCGTTGGAGATGATCTCGGCGGTGTCGTTGACCTGAGCGGCGGCGATCTCGCGCTGCTGGGCGGAGAATTGCAGGATCAGGAATGCGCTGAACAGCAGTGCCGGGATCAGTACGATGACCGCGAACAGCACCAGATGCGCGAGGAGTGGCGGTCGCCGGAACAGGCGGGAAAGGTTGAACGACCCGGCAGCCCACAAACGCGTCAGGGAAGAACGCAGCCGGGACACATGCTGAGGGGTGGCGCCCGGTTCGGCGCTGATCGGGTCAGATGTCATTCAAGGACCTCGCTCCCCCCGATGACGCTGTGTTCCTTCGACACGGCCACATTTCCGTTGTTCGCCAAGACCATAGGCGAAGGCAACGGCTTTATCCAGCGCGCGGCTGGCGGTCTGCGCGGAAAGGTGGCCGGCCCGTAACGAGGTCGGCCACATCATGGCGTCCGGGGAACTGCCGCTCAGATATACTGCGACAGGCCGGGCACGGAGGAGAGGGCCTTGTCGACGGTCTCCGGGTCGGTCTGGGTCTTGGCGAAAGCCACCAGCTCGCGCGCCACGGTCTGGATCTCGCCCATGCCGAGGCCGAGGCCCATGAGCTTGGAGCCGAGGCCCATGATGCCGCCACCGAGCATGCCGCCCATCAGCCCGCCGCTGCCGCCTTCGCCGGCGGTCGCCATCGCGTCTTCGGCGCCAGGCGTCTCGGCGATCATCTTGCCGACGGCCGGATCGTCCCCTTCGGCCTTCACGAAGGCGAGGATATGCCCGACGGCCTTCTGGGCGGCGGCTTCATCGATACCGGTTTCGGCGGCAATCTTGGCGAACAACTCGTGCATGGATGGTCCTCTTGGATCGGAGGCTCTGCCCCGGACATGCCGCTAAAGACCGGCCCTTGCGGGGTCGGCGCGAATCAGCGGGACTTTGGCAAAGCCGGCGGGGGCGCGCAATTGCAATCGGCGACGGCGCCCTGATGTGCGCTTGTGTCGCCAGAAGACCGGCATGTAAGCTCCGGCCTCCGCAAGAGGGGGACGCCGCATGCTCGAAGACGGTCGGATATATCTGGGATCCAGCCGCGACCCGAAGGACGCGATCAAGAAGGGCGAGTATCTCGACCTGACACGCGCCAATCGCCACGGCCTGGTGACGGGGGCAACCGGTACCGGCAAGACGGTGACCCTGCAGATATTGGCGGAAGGGTTTTCGGAGGCCGGCGTGCCGGTGTTCTGCTCCGACATCAAGGGCGATCTGTCCGGCGTGTCGCAGCGCGGCGAGGGGAAGGATTTCCTCGTCGCCCGGGCTGAGGCCATCGGTCTCGATCCCTATTACCACGACCTCTATCCCGTCGTGTTCTGGGATGTCTTCGGCAAGAAGGGTCACCCGATCCGCGCGACCATCTCCGAGATGGGGCCGCTCCTGCTGTCGCGGCTGATGAACCTGTCGGACGCGCAGGAAGGCGTTCTCAACATCGTCTTCAAGATCGCCGACGAGGAGGGGATGCTGCTCCTCGACCTCAAGGATCTGCAGGCGATGCTGGCCCATGTGGCCGAGAATGCCGACGATGTCTCGAAGCTCTACGGCAATGTCGCCAAGGCTTCGGTCGGCGCGATCCAGCGGTCGCTGCTGGTCCTGGAACAGCAGGGGGCGGAGAATTTCTTCGGCGAGCCGGCACTGGCGATCGCCGACCTGATGCGCACGGACCGGGACGGGCGCGGCATCGTCAACATGCTGGCCGCCGACCAGCTGATGATGAATCCACGGCTCTATGCGACCTTCCTGCTCTGGCTGCTATCGGAGCTGTTCGAGGAACTGCCGGAGGTCGGGGACCCGGACAAGCCGAAGCTCGTCTTCTTCTTCGACGAGGCGCATCTGCTGTTCGACGACGCGCCGAAGATCCTCGTCGACCGGGTCGAGCAGGTGGTGAAGCTGATCCGATCCAAGGGCGTCGGCGTGTATTTCGTGACGCAGAACCCGCTCGACATGCCCGAGGGCGTGCTGGCGCAGCTCGGCAACCGGGTTCAGCACGCGCTGCGGGCCTATACGCCGCGCGAGCAGAAGGCCGTGCGCACGGCGGCCGAGACCTTCCGCCCGAACCCGGAATTCGACTGTTTCGAGGCCATCACCAAGCTCGGCGTCGGCGAGGCCCTGGTCTCGACGCTCGACAAGAAGGGCGTGCCCTCCATGGTCGAGCGTACGCTCATCCGTCCGCCGGCCGGCCGGCTCGGTCCGGTGACTGAGGCGGAGCGGGCGCAAACGATGGCGAAGAGCCCGGTCGCGGGCCAGTACGACCACGCCGTCGATCGGGAATCGGCCTATGAGATGCTGATCGGCCGGGCCGAGGATCAGCTCGCGCAGGAAGAAGAGCAGCGCCGGCTGGAAGCCGAGCGGAAGGAAGAAGCGGCACGGCGCGCCGATGCCGCGCGCCGCCGTGAAGAGGAAGAGCGGGACGCGCCGCCGCCTCGCCGGACGCGGACCGGTTTCCAGCTTCCCGATTTCGGCCTTGGCGGCGACGGCCGCGACGACACCCAGGAGGTGGAGGAGGCAGAGCCCGCACCGCGCCGCCGCTCGGCGCCCCGTCGGCGTTCGTCGGGCTATCAGCGTCAGACCGTTACCGAGACCATCATGAAGCAGGTCGGCCGCACGGTTGCCTCGACGGTGACCCGGGCGATCCTGCGCGGCGTTCTCGGCAGCCTGAAACGCGGGAAGTGACGCGACAGAAGTGATGCGCCTTGTCCGCGGCGGCGTCGGGACCAGGGCGGCAACTTTCAAACCGGCGCGCCCGTCCCCATCTGTCAGGCGACGCGGAATGGAAGGAATGGGCATGAACCGGAAGTCGACACTCGCATCCTACATCCTCTGGCTTCTCTGTTTTGCCGGGATTTGCGGGCTGCACCGGTTCTATCTCGGCCGGCCCTGGACCGGATTGCTGTGGCTCCTGACCCTCGGTCTGCTCGGCATCGGGCAGATCGTCGACCTCTTCCTGATCCCGGGCATGGTCCGCGAGGAAAATCTCGAAAGCCGCATCGACATGATGGAGCGCGAGCGGGGCCGTCTGTCGTAAGACGTTCGGGGCGGCGCAGATGCGCCGCCGTTCCGTCAGGGGTCAGTTCAGCAGCCTTGCGGGTTGCCAGTCGACCGCTGCCAGATCCGCAACGGCCGGCGTGCGGTCGCTCAGCATGACCGCATGCAGGTCGGCCGTCGTATCGGCCTTGCCCCGACCCAGTGCCGCCACGACGCGGCCAGCGACGATGTAGAAGGCGGTGTAGTTGCCCGCTTCGAGATCGCCTTCGATGTGGATGTCGTCGTAGCTTCGGGCGTTTCCGACATAGTGGATCGGACCGTACTGGGCCGACCAGAAGAACGGCACACCGTCGAAGGTGCCGGCTTCGCCGAGCATCGCTGCGGCGGCGTGGCGACCATGCTGCTCGGCGACCCGCCAATGCTCAATGCGCGTGCTGTAGTTCCGCCCCGCCAGCGGAAAGTTTGCCACGTCGCCGCCGGCAAACAGGCTCGCATCTACCGACAGATCGGCGGCGACATCGAGCCCGCCTTCAATGTCGTCGCCAAAAATCTCCAGACGAGGACTGGCGCCAACGGCGATGAGCACGACGTCAGCCGGGATGCGGGTGCCGTCAGCCAAATGAACCGTCTCGACCTTGCCGTGCTTCTCTTCCAGTTCGGAGACGACCGAGTTGGTGCGCAGATCGACGCCTTTGGCGCGGTGCTGGGCTGCGATCTGGCCGGCTACCGCCTCCCCGAACTTCGAGGCGAAGGGCAGGGTCTCGCGGGAGATCAAGGTGACGGTCTTGCCGTTCTGGATGAGACCGGCCGCGACTTCCATGCCGATGAAGCCGGAGCCGATGATGACGATCCGGTTGGCGGCATCGACGGCGCCCTTGATCGCCTTGGCGTCATCGTGGCTGCGCAACGTGAAGACGTTTGGCAGGCCGGCATTGTCGAGCGGGAGCGTGCCCGCGCGGCTGCCCGGCGCGGCGAAGCACTTGTCGTAGACGAGACCGGCATTGACGCCGTCCTTGTCGCGAAACTGGATGGTCCGCGTGGCGCGGTCGATCCGCGCGACCGGCTCGGTCATCCGCTCCACCCCGATCGCGTCGAGCCCGCCATCGCCAAGAAGCGGCAGGTCGGCGTCGGATTTTTTGCCCTGCATGTAGGCCTTGGACAGATCGGTGCGGTCGTAGGGCGGTTCGCCTTCGTCGCCGAACAAGACGATACGGCCGTCGAAACCGCGGCGCACCAATTCCTGGGCGCATGCAACGCCGGCAGCCCCGGCACCCACGATGGCGAAGAGACGGTCACCGCCCGCCTTGCGCGCCGCGGGATCCACCTCGGGCCGATGGACGCTGGCGCCCTCGGGAATGTCGACATGGACCCGGCCTGCGGCGATCTCGGTGGAGAAATGGTTGAGGCAGCCCTGTCCCGGCGGCTCGATGTGGTCGCCACTGGTCAGGTCGAAGATGGCATGATGCCAAGGACAGATGACCCGGCTGCCAATGCGGGTCCCGTTCTTCAGCGGCGCGCCCTTGTGCGTGCAGATCGCGCCCGTGGCGTGAACCGTATCGCCGTCGCGGATGAGCAGCACCTTCAGGCCGTCAATCTCGACTTCGGTCATGCCGGTTTCAGGCAGGTCGGCGAGTGCACAGACGTCATGTTTCATGGAAATGCGGTCCCTTGGCCGGATCTGGAAGCCTTCCAGCCAACGGAGGGCAAATGCGGACGTTCCGTCCGCGACCTCGGGCCGCGGCAGTGAACCGAAAAGCAAAAGGGGCGAGCGGTTCGGCCGCTCGCCCCTTTTGTCAGAAGAGAATTCGTTCTGCGATCACGCCACGAGACCGCCCTGGCGAACCAGAACCGGCGAACCTGATGGAACGCGGTCATACAGGTCGATGATGTCCTGGTTCATGAAGCGGATGCAGCCCGAGGAGCCCGACGTGCCGATGGTCCAGTATTCCGGCGACCCGTGCAGGCGATACAGCGTGTCCTTGCCGTTCTGGAACAGATAGAGCGCGCGCGCTCCCAGCGGGTTACCGATGCCGGGCTCCATGCCGTCGGCATATTGTGCCAGCTCCGGCTTGCGGGCGATCATCTCCTTCGGCGGAGTCCAGGTCGGCCACTTCTTCTTCCACTGGATCTTGGCCCGGCCCGACCAACCGAAGCCTTCGCGACCGACGCCGACGCCGTAGCGCATGGCACGGCCGCCGGGCTGGACGACATAGGCAAACTTGTTGGCGGTATCGACAACGACCGTGCCGGGCTTCTCGCCGGTCGGATCGGCGACTTCCTGCCGGTAGTAGATCGGATCGACGCGGCTCAGATCGATGGCCGGAATCCGGTAGCCTTCATCCACCAGGGCGTCGTACATGGCGCGATACCGTGCCGGAGCGCCGCCCTGCGGCGCGGGGTAGGGGGGGACGGAGGCGATGCGCGCGCGCGAGCCGCTGGTGCAACCGGCGGCAAGTGCAGTCGCGCCGATGCCGAAGCCCAGAAGCAGCCTGCGCCGCGAGAAATGTGCGGAATTTTCCATTGTGGTCCAGCCTTCGATTTTTCTGGCGGGATCGATAGACGCGCCCCGCTTTTTGTCATTCGCAGGCTAAACTTGCGTACTTCGGAGAGGTTCCGAAGCCATCACAGCTGTTTGACCAGGAAGGAGAACGCCGCTCAAACGAGTTTCGGCAAATCCCGCAGATCGGGCAGGACCCCGCTCGGCTGCAGGTCCAGATATTCGTCCGGTTCGCCGCCGCGGTTGATCCAGACCGTATGGAAGCCGAAGGCGGTCGCGCCGGCGATGTCCCAGCGGTTGGAAGACTGAAACGAGACCGCATCCGGGTAAAGCCGGAAGTGCGTCGTCACCAGATCGTACATGGCGGGCGCCGCCTTGTAGGTCCCGCAATCCTCGGCGGAAAAGACGATGTCGAAGACGTCGTCGAGACCGGCGGAGCGAACGGCGCGCGTCAGCATGTCGCGGGAGCCGTTGGACAGGATCGCCAGACGGGCGCCGCGGTCGCGCAGGGCGCGCAGCGTCGAGGGCACTTCCTCGAAGGTGTCGAGGTCCCGGTATGCTTCCAAGAGACGACCGCGCAGGGTCGGATCGGCTGTGGGGACCTTCTGAAATGCGTAGTCGAGCGCGTCTTCCGTCAGATCCCAGAAATTGCGATGGGTGCCGCCCATCAGGCTGCGCACCCAGGAATATTCCAGCTGCTTGCGGCGCCAGATGTCCGCCAGCAGACGTCCGTCCTCGCCAATCTCACCTGCCAGGCGAGCGACGGCGGCGCCGGTGTCGAACAGCGTGCCATAGGCGTCGAACACATAGACTGAATGCAAGGACGTCTCCCTCGGGTTGCCGGGCCCCGTTCGGTCATATGGGCAGGGTCTCGCGATTGAAAGACCGAGAAAGCATCGCGACGACATTCGTGGCCATCATCGCCCAGCGCGTGACGAGACGTTGCTGCTGCGCTATGGACGGGCAGGGGCCGCGCCGTGCCCCACGCTTCATGCAGAGCCAATCCGGAGCCGGCCATGCCGCAGGAATTCTCCCGTACCCGCACCTTCGTCGATGGCCAGTGGCACGACGGCAATCCCGGCCTGATCGGTCCGCGCAGCCACGCCATGTGGCTTGGGAGCTCGGTGTTCGACGGGGCGCGCTGGTTCGAAGGCGTCGCGCCGGATCTCGATCTTCACTGCGAGCGCGTCAACCGGTCAGCCGAGGCGCTGGGCCTGAAAGCGACGATGGCGGCCGACGAGATCGTTCGTCTTACCCACGAGGGTCTGCAGGATTTCGACGGCAAGACGGCGGTCTATATCCGGCCGATGTACTGGGCCGAGGACGGCGGCTACATGGGCGTTCCGGCCGATGCCGAGACCACGCGCTTCTGCCTGTGCCTCTACGAATCGCCGATGATCGCATCCTCCGGCTTCACCCTCGGCGTGTCGCCGTTCCGCCGCCCGACACCGGAGACCATGCCGACGCTGGCTAAGGCCGGCTGCCTCTATCCGAACAACGGCCGGGCAATCATGGAGGCCAAGTCGCGCGGCTTCGACAATGCGCTGGTCCTCGACATGCTCGGGAATGTCGCCGAAACCGGCACGTCCAACCTCTTCATGGTCAAGGACGGCGTCGTTTTCACTCCGGTCCCGAATGGCTGCTTTCTCAATGGGATCACGCGTCAGCGCATCATTGCGCTGCTGCGCGAAGCCGGCCACGAGGTGGTGGAAACGACCCTGACGGTGGCCCAGTTTCGCGATGCGGACGAGATCTTCTCGACGGGCAATCATTCCAAGGTCGTGCCGGTCGTGGGCATCGAGGACCGGCAGATGCAGGCCGGCGCCGTCTATGCCGAGGCTCGCGAACTGTACTGGTCATTCGCCCGCGCGGCAGCGTAGGAAGAACTGGCCGAAAAACGGTGGCAAATGCGACCGTTGGCACTAGCTTCGTTCTCGCCGATTTTTGCGCGTAGCGGAAACACTCGCCGTGTTGAGCCGTTGCGCCGCTGACGACACCAACAAAAGGAGACGGACCATGGCTTTCACGCTTCCCGAGCTTCCCTACGCCTATGACGCGCTGGGACCCTACATGTCTGCCGAAACGCTCGAGTTTCATCATGACAAGCATCACCAGGCCTATGTGACCAAGGGCAATGAGCTGGCCGAGAAGGCCGGCATGGCCGATCTGTCGCTGGAGGAGGTCGTCAAGAAGTCCTACGGCACCGATCAGGCGCTCTTCAACAATGCCGGCCAGCACTACAACCACATCCATTTCTGGCAGTGGATGACGCCGAATGGCGGTGGCAAGAGCCTGCCGGGCAAGCTGCAAACGGCGTTCGACAGCGACCTCGGCGGCTACGACAAGTTCAAGGCCGATTTCGAGGCCGCCGGTGCCGGCCAGTTCGGTTCGGGCTGGGCCTGGGTTGCCGTCAAGAACGGCAAGCTCGAGATCATGAAGACGCCGAACGGCGAGAACCCGCTGGTCCACGGCGCCGTTCCGATCCTCGGCGTCGATGTCTGGGAGCATTCCTATTACATCGACTACCGCAACGCGCGTCCGAAGTACCTGTCGGCCTTCGTCGACAATCTGATCAACTGGGATCACGTGCTCGAATGCTACGAGAAGGCGACCGCCTGATCGCTGCCATCCTCACCGGTCGGTCCTGACCGGGTTGCCTATGAAGGCCCCGCGGCATCCGTCGCGGGGCCTTTTTCACGTTTGCACCCCACGTGATCGTGAGCGCGACGCCAGGTTTTCAAGATTGCGCGGTTGCCGGATCTGGTTTCAACTTTCACCGCACCGGCTGGTCTGGCCGGAATACCGGGAGAGTTTACATGCTGCAGAGCAAACTCATCGTCGTCACTGCGGGTGTCGTCCTGTCCGCCGCAACCATGGTCTCCGCCTTCGCGCAGAACGTTGAACCCATCAAGGCCCGTCAGGCGCTGATGGAAGACAATGGCGACTCGGCCAAGGCCGGCGGCGCAATGCTCAAGGGTGAGGCTCCCTTCGATGCCGCAAAGGTCGCGGCGATCTTCACCGAGATGCACGACGTGGCGATGAAGTTCGGCGACTACTTTCCCGAGGACAGCAAGACCGGCAACGACACCGAGGCGGCGCCGGCGATCTGGGAAAAGCCGGATGAGTTCGAGGCAGCACTCGTCAAGTTCCAGCAGGATACCCAGGCTGCCATCGATGCCGCGCCGCAGGACATGGAGTCCTTCAAGCAGGCATTCGGCATGGTCACCCAGAACTGCAAGGGCTGCCACGAGGATTTCCGCATCGACAAGGACAAATAGGCGGATCGCGGCATGACGCCGACGCGGTCGCGATCGAGAGAGGCTGGCCGTTTGTGCTGCCGGCGGGATGAGCCGGGATCGGTGCGATGCTCGACCGGATCCTGACGGGCCTCTTTCTTCTCGTGGTCCTGGGGGCGGGCGGTTTCTATCTCCTGACCATGCCGCAGCGCCTCAATGCGGCGACGCTGGCGGAGGTCCCGGCCGGCGACGCCACGAAGGGCGAACGGCTCTTCTGGGCGGGTGGCTGCGCGTCGTGCCATGCACCCGCCAAGGCCAAGGACGACGATCTCCTGAAGCTCGGCGGGGGGGCGCCGCTCGAGACTGATTTCGGCACGTTCCACGCGCCCAACATCTCTCCCCATCCGGTCGACGGAATCGGGGGCTGGAGCTTTGCGGATTTCGCCAATGCGATGCAGCGGGGCGTCGATCCCGCCGGCCGGCATCTCTATCCAGCCTTTCCCTATACGTCCTATGTCAACATGCAGTTGGCCGACGTGGCCGATCTCTGGGCTTTCCTGCAAGGTCTGCCGGAGGTCGAGGGCAAGGCGCCGTCGAACGCGCTGACCTTCCCCCTCAATCTGCGCCGCGGGGTCGGGCTGTGGAAACTCGCCTTCCTCGGCGATGGCGAACCCGCGGTAGACCTGCCGGCGGATGCTCCGGAGGCGGCGCATGACGGGCAGTATCTTGTGGAGGGGCCAGGCCATTGCGGCCAGTGCCATACGCCGCGCAGCTTTGGCGGAGCCGGCGGGCTCGAACTGACACAATGGCTGGCAGGCGCGCCCAACCCGGAAGGCGAGGGACGTGTGCCCAACATCACCCCGTCGCGGTCGGGGATCGGCGGCTGGTCGGCCAGCGACATCGCCTATTATCTGGAAAGCGGCTTCACGCCCGATTTCGATTCCGTCGGCGGCGCGATGGTCGACGTACAAGAGAACGTGGCCCGACTGCCGGCCGAAGACCGTGAGGCGATCGCGGCCTATCTGAAGGCGATCCCCGCCATCGACAGGGATGCAGGGGCCGCCGAGGCATCGCCATCGGATTAGGCCCAGTATTATGCCAGCCGGTACCGGCCGCATTCGCTGATGTTGGCATGGCGAAGGGCCCTCCCGCCCGCCATGCGCTTATTCGGATCAGCCGGTGGTCAGCGTATCCTTGCCCATCAGCCGCAGTGCGAAGGCATCGACGAAGGCGACTTCCTCCAGCTTGGAGAAGCGGCCGGAAGCGCCGCCATGGCCGGAATCCATGTTGGTCCGCAGGATGACCGGGTTGTCGTCGGTCTTCATGTCGCGCAGCCGCGCGACCCATTTCGCCGGCTCCCAGTAGGTCACGCGCGGGTCGGTGAGCCCGGCAAGGACCAGCATTGGCGGATAGGCCTGCTTCTTCACGTTGTCGTATGGACTGTAGGACGCGATCACCTCGTAGTCCTCGCCGGACAGGATGGGGTTGCCCCATTCGGGCCATTCCGGCGGGGTCAGGGGCAGGGTGTCGTCGAGCATGGTGTTGAGCACGTCGACGAAGGGCACGACGGCAATGACGCCGCCGAACTTTTCCGGCGCCATGTTGGCGACGGCACCCATCAGCATGCCGCCAGCCGAACCGCCATGGGCGACGATTCGCTCGTAGCGCGTGTAGTTCTGCGCGACGAGGTGGTCGGCACAGGCGATGAAGTCGGTGAAGGTGTTGGCCTTGTTGCGCCGGCGGCCGGCATCGTACCAGGCAAAGCCCTTGTCCTTGCCGCCGCGGATATGGGCGATGGCATAGACGAAACCGCGATCGACCAGCGACAGCGCGTTGGCGTTGAACGAGGCTGGGATTGCGATGCCGTAGGAGCCGTAGCCGTAGAGAAGGCACGGCGCCGAACCGTCGAGCGGCGTATCCTTGCGGTAGAGTAGCGAGATCGGCACCAGCTCGCCGTCCTTCGCCGGCGCCATGATGCGCCGGGTCACGTAGTCTGCCGGCTCGTGGCCGGAGGGGACTTCCTGCGTCTTCAGAAGCGTGCGTTCGCGTGTGGTCAGATCATAGTCGAAGGTCTGGCTCGGCGTTGTCGGCGAGGAATAGCTGAAGCGGATCGTGTCCGTGTCGAATTCGTAGGAGCCGGCGAGGCCCAGCGAATAAGCTTCCTCCTCGAAGGCGATGGCGTGCTCCTCGCCATCCGAGAGGCGCTTGACGACGATCCGCGGCAGACCGTCCCGGCGCTCCAGCCAGACGAGGTGGCGCTTCAGGATCATGTGGTTGAGAATCAGCCGGCCGCTCTCATGCGGGACATAGTCCGTCCAGTCGGAGCGTCTGGCTGCGTCGGTTGGGGCAGTGACGATCTTGAAGTCCGGCGCGCCGTCGGCATTGGTGCGGATGTAGAGGCAGCCGCCACCTTCGTCGACGTCGTATTCGACGCCGGTCTCGCGTTCGGCCACGAGCCGCGGCTCGGCGGCGGGATTGTTTGCCGGCAGCAGCCAGCATTCGGACGTCTCGTGGTCGTGAATGTCGATGAGCATGAAATCGCCGGACTGGGTCTTGTCGACATCCATGAAGAAGCCGGTGTCGGTCTCCTCGTAGATCAGGCGGTCATCGTGCGGATCGCTGCCTAGGCGGTGGTAGAAGACCCGGCTCGGGCGGTGATTGCTGTCGAGGCGCGTGTAAAAGAAGCCGTCGGAGCGCGCCGACCAGGCTGCACCGCCGCTGGTGTCCTCGATCGTGTAGTCGAGGTCCTTGCCGCTTTCGAGATCGCGGATCGAAAGGGTGTAGAACTCCGAGCCCTTGTCGTCATGCGTCCAGGCGAGGCAGCGATGGTCGGTGGAATGGGCAATGCCGCCGAGCGAGAAATAGGCGCGGTCGGCGGCCTCGACCTGTCCGTCCAGAAGCACGGTCTCCTCGTCGTCGTTGCCGTCCCGCGGCCGGCGAACGAAGCGGGGATATTCCGCACCGGTCACATAGGAGATGCCGTAGGCCCACGGTCCGTCAGGTGCCGGAACGGAGGAATCATCCTCTTTGATCCGGCCGCGCATTTCCTTGACCAGCGCCTCGCGCAGTTCCGTGGTGCCGGCCATGACGGCTTCCTGATAGGCGTTCTCCGCAACCAGATGATCGCGGATCTGCGGGTCGAGCACCGCCGTGTCCTTGAACACGTCCTGCCAGTTTGGCGCGCGCAGCCAGGCGTACTCGTCCGAACGTTCACGCCCGTGGCGGATGTCGGTCACCGGACGGCGTTCGGCCTGGGGCGGTGCGGGGATGTGCGGCAGTGTCTTGGTGTCGGTCATCGAGCCTGTCTTGCTGACGTCTCTGGGAAGGGCGGACAATATCGCGGATGCTGCACCGATGGGTGCGGAACGTCGTGGGGAGGACAATCGGGAAAGAGCCCCATTCACTGGCAGGTACACCTCGTCCTGCGCCGGGCTATCCCCAGCATTTCGTCCGCGTTCGCGGCGCCTTATGCCGATGGCCGCGGTTACGCATCCAACTATGCACCGGGGTAGGCTGCCGCAACCCGCCGCCGCAATCATCGACGGACGCCCATTTCATCAAAACTTGGTCAGACACGTTGCCTTGCCGCAGCGAACTTGGCTTCGTATGAGGGGGCAATGATGCGACGCGTGTGCTTCGCTATCGATGGAAACGGGGAGCGAAGCAGCGCATGACGGGGATCGAGGCCAACAGCGGATTTCTCGCGCTCGCCCTGCCATTTCTCGCTGCGGCCCTGGCGCCCGTCCTTACCCGCTTCCTGAAGCAGCATTCGTGCTGGGTGCTGGCATTGGCACCGGCCTTCGCGTTCCTGATCTTTCTCGGCGCGCTGCCGGAAGTGGCTGGCGGGAACGTGTTTCTCTTCGGCCTCGACTGGATCCCGTCCTTCGACGTCCGGTTCTCGTTCCGGCTGGATGGCTTGTCCTCGACCTTCGCTCTGCTGATCACCGGCATCGGTACGCTGATCATCCTGTATTCCGGCGGCTACCTTGCCGGGCATCGAGATCAGGGACGCTTCCTGTCCTTCATGCTCATGTTCATGGGCGCCATGCTCGGGCTCGTCATGTCCGACGACCTGATGACTCTGATCGTCTATTGGGAACTCACCTCGATCACCTCCTTCCTGCTCATCGGTTTCGATCATGAGCGGGGCGCGGCGCGGCGCGGCGCGATCCAGGCGCTGGTGATCACCGGCGGCGGTGGCCTGGCGCTGATGGCGGGTCTGATCGCGATCCGGGAGCTGACAGGGCTGACTTCGCTCAGCGAGGTTCTCGCGGCCGGCGACGCGTTGCGTGAAGGCAGCTTCTACGTTCCGATCCTGATTCTCGTTCTGGCGGGTGCCTTCACCAAATCGGCGCAGATGCCGTTCCATGTCTGGCTGCCGAACGCGATGGAAGCGCCGACTCCGGTCTCGGCCTATCTGCATTCGGCCACGATGGTGAAGGCCGGCGTCTACCTCCTGCTGCGCCTCCATCCGGCGCTCGGGGACACCGCGCTCTGGACGACGATCCTGCCGCTGTTCGGCGCGGTGACGCTGGTGGTGGGCGCGCTTCTGGCGGTCCGGGCGACGGACATCAAGATCACGCTGGCCTATACGACGGTCGCCTCCCTTGGCCTTCTGGTGATGCTGATCGGCGTGGGAACCGAGACGGCGATCATCGGCGCGGTGCTCTATCTGATCGCTCATTCGCTGTTCAAGGGCGGCCTGTTCATGGTCGCCGGATCGGTGGACCACGGCGCTCACACCCGCGAGATCGATCATCTGGGCGGCCTCGGCAGGGCGATGCCGATCACCTTCGCGGCCGCGCTGCTTTGCGCGCTATCCATGGGCGGGATCACGCCCTTCGTCGGCTTCCTCGCCAAGGAGGAAATCTATCATGCGCTGGAGTATGGCGATCCGTATCATGTCGCCCTGATCTGCGCGGCGATCGCCGGCAACGCGCTGATGTTCGCGGCGGCCTTCATCGTGGCTCTGAAGCCCTTCATTGGGCGCATGCCGGAAACCATCCACCATCCGCATGAGGGTGCGCCGACCATCTGGCTCGGGCCTCTCGTCCTCGGTGTGTGCGGTCTCGTCGGCGGGTTGTTCTACGGCGCCTATCACGCGCTGTTCTCGTCGCCGATGGCCTCGGCGGCCTTCGGCGAGCCGGTGGCCATCGAGATCGGCTGGATGCCGCATCTCAACCTCGCCTTTGTCCTGTCGCTGGCGACCATCGCGCTGGGCGTGGTGATCTATCTTCTGTCGGAGCGACTGCGCGCCGCGCTGACCGCGCTGCTCGCTGCGATCGGCTGGGGGCCGGATCACGGCTTCGACCAGGCAATGCGCGGGCTGATCCGCGGTGCCTTTGCGATCACGAACTTCCTGCAGTCCGGCCGGCTCGACTATTACATGACCGCGACCGTCGCGGTGATGACCGCGGCACTGTTCGGGGCGATGGCCTATACCGGCGGTTGGCCGGCGATGCCGGAATTCCCGCAGGTCACCTATTACGAGTGGATCGTTCTGGCGCTGCTCCTGTGCGGTCTCTTCGCCGTGGTCGTCGCCAAGAACCGGCTGACGGCGATCGTCTCGCTGGGTATCCAGGGCTTCGCCGTCGCCCTCATCTTCATGCTGATGGGCGCGCCGGATCTCTCCTTCACCCAGTTCATGGTCGAAACCTTGTCGGTGGTGATCCTCGCCCTCGCGATCACCCGGCTAAAGCTGTCGCCGACCGATCATCGTCCGACCCGGGAGAAGCTGCCGGATGCGGCGCTGGCGGCGGCGGCCGGCGCGGGCTTCGGCCTGTTCCTGCTGGCAGTCGTTCAACGGCCGTTCGATTCCGTCCTGTCGGACTTCTTCGAACGCTACAGCTACGCCATCGCCCATGGCCGCAACATCGTGAACGTCATCCTCGTCGACTTCCGCGGCATCGATACGATGGGCGAGATCGCCGTGGTCATGACCACCGGGCTGGGCGTCCTCGCGCTGATCCGCGTCCGGGTGAAGCGCCGTAATCCGCGACCCGCCGATCCGATGGAGGTGACGCCATGAGAACGGTCATCTTCCGTTTCACCGCGCCGTATCTGACCAGCCTGATGGTGCTGTTCTCGATCTTCGTCTTGCTGCGCGGCCATAACGAGCCCGGTGGTGGCTTCATCGGCGGCCTGATCGCCGCATCGGCCTTTGCAATCTACGGCATCGCCTGCGGCGTCGCGCCGGTGCGGCGGGCTCTCTATTTCCATCCCATGGCGATTGCCGGCAGTGGGCTGATGCTCGCCGTCCTGTCCGGCGTCGTGTCCATGGTCGTGAGCGTCGAGTTCCTGACCGGCGTCTGGAGCTTTCCGGCATTTCTCGGCGGTGACGTCGGAATCTCGACACCGCTGTTCTTCGACATCGGCGTCTATCTCGTCGTGGTCGGTGCGATCAGTACGATCGGGCTCGCCCTCGAGGAAAGGGAGACGGACTGATGGAGACTGCACTCACCGTCGTCGTCGGCTGTATCTTTGCCGTCGCCTTCTACCTGCTCCTGTCCAAGCACATCATCCGCATGCTGCTGGGCGTCGTGCTGCTCGGGAATGCGGTCAATCTTCTGATCTTCACCGTTGGCCGCCTCGGGCCGATCGCGCCGCCGATCATTCCCACCGAGCTGGCCATGCCGGACGGGCCGATCGCCAATCCGTTGCCGCAAGCCCTGATCCTGACCGCGATCGTGATCTCGTTCTCCTTCTTCGCCTTCCTGCTGGTGCTGACCTATCGCGCCTATCAGGACCTTGGCACCGACGACACCGACCAGATGCGCATCGCAGAACCCGAGGACCAGGGGCTTCCGCCCCTGGGATACTGACATGGCGACGACAGGCACCGCGGATACGGGCGGACACGGCGAACTGGCGGCACTGAAGGCAGAGGCGATGGTGACCGGCCCCGTTGCCGGGTCGGACTATCTCATCGTGCTGCCGGTGGTGATCTGCTTCATCTTCGGGGCAGCGCTCCTGATGATGCGCAAGCGCACAAACCGTCAGCCGTGGATCGCGATCCCTGGCCTTGTACTGCTCTTCGCCGTCGATCTGGCACTTCTCGCCAAGGTCGCGACCGAGGGAACGCAGACCATGATGATGGGTGGCTGGAAACCGCCCTTCGGCATTGCTTTCACCGTCGATCTGATGGGGGCTTTGTTTGTCACCGTAACCGGTTTCGTCGCGCTGGCCTGCGGGATCTATGCCGTCGCATCCATCTCCCCGACCGAGCGGCGCTACGGCTTTTACCCGTTTCTGTTCCTGATGATCGGCGGCGTCTCCGGCGCCTTCCTGACCGGCGACATCTTCAACCTCTATGTCTGGCTCGAGGTGCTGCTGATCGGATCCTTCGGGCTCCTGATCCTGGGCTCCGAACACGAACAGCTCGACGGCGCGACCAAGTACTGCTTCCTGAACCTCGTCGGCACGACGCTGTTTCTGATCACCACCGCCTATCTTTACGGCGTGTTCGGCACGCTCAACATGGCCGATATCGCGGCGAAGGCCGCAACGATGGAGGGTGACAGCGCCGTCACCATCATCGCCGTCATGTATCTCGTCGCCTTCGCGCTGAAGGCGGCTGCCTTCCCGCTGAACGCTTGGTTGCCGGCCTCCTATCACACGCCGCGCTTCGTCGTGTCTGCGCTGTTCGCGGGCTTGCTGACCAAGGTCGGCGTCTACGGCATCATGCGCGTCCTGATGATGCTGTTTCCGCCCGAACATCAGGTGCTGGTGCCGCTGATCGCGTGGATTGCCGGTCTGACGATGCTTTTGGGCGCACTCGGCGCTTTGGCGCAGACCGATCTCCGACGGCTCCTGAACTATATGGTGATTGCGGGCATCGGCACGATCCTTGCCGGTCTTGCCGTGCCGCAGGTCGCGTCCGTGATGGTGGCGCAGGCCGATGGCGAGGCTGCCATGCTTGCGACCGCCGCGGCAATTCCTGCGGCCCAGACGGGGCTGGCGGGAGCGATCTACTACGCGCTGCATTCCATCGTCGTGATGACGGCTCTGTTCCTGGCCGCCGGCGTTGCGGCACGCCTCAACGGTTCGTCCTCACTGGCTGAAATGGGTGGGCTCTGGCGCCGCTATCCGCTGCTGGCGGCTCTCATGCTGGTGTTCCTGTTCGGCGTGTCGGGCCTGCCGCCCTTCTCCGGTTTCTGGCCGAAGGTTGCGCTGGTTCGCGCGACGATTCTCGCCGATTTGCCGTGGCTTGCGGCGACCATTCTGGTGTCCGGCTTCCTCCTGACCATTGCCAGTGCCCGGGTCTTCGCTTTGGCTTTCTGGCGTCCGCTACCGGCGATGAGCGCAGCAGGCAGCGATGGCGAAGCCGGTCAGATCGAGAGGGAGCAATTCCAGGCGCCGGGACCCGACAAGCCATTGTCGCTCATTCCGCTACTGGCGCTGGCCGCGTTCGTGGTTGCCGCCGGCGTATGGCCCGAATGGCTGGCTCAGCTGACCAGCGCGGCGGCGGCAGGCGTTCTTGATCCGGCGGCCTATCTGCAATCGGTGTTCGGAGGCGCGTCGTGAGGCTCTCGCTCTTCAACCTTGTTCTGGCGCTGATCTGGGTCATCGTCTCCGGGTCGTTTACGCTCATCAACCTTCTGTTCGGCTTCGCGCTCGGTGCAGCCGCGCTCTACCTCATCCGCGAGCAGGTCGGCACGGTCGGCTATATCGGCCGTGCGAAACGGATATTCGCGCTGATCTTGCTGTTCCTGGTCGAACTCATCAAATCGGCCTGGCGTGTGGCGGTCCTGGTGCTGAAGCCGCGTATGGATCTGAAGCCCGGGATATTTGCCTATCCGCTGAAGGTGGAGAGCGATTTCGAGATTACGCTGCTGGCCAACCTCATCACCCTGACGCCGGGCACGCTGTCGGTCGATGTGTCCGAGGATCGCTCTACCCTTTATGTGCACGCCATCGACTGTTCTGACCCCGAAGCTGCCCGTGCGGATATCGCCACCGGGTTCGAGGCCAAGATCCTGGAAGCGTTCCGATGAGCCTTCATGATTTCGCAGTGGGCCTCTTTGCGATCTCCGTGGATGTCGCATTGGTGCTCTTGGGCCTCGCCTTTTTCTTCACCGTGATCCGCATCATGGTCGGACCGACGCTGCCGGACCGGGTACTCGGCCTCGACATGCTGACCAGCGTCGCCATCGGCTTCATTGCCGTCATCGGCATCGACACGGGCTTCACGCTCTATGTCGATATCGCGATCGCGCTCGGCCTCGTCGGCTTCCTGGCAACGGTGGCCTTTGCGCGATTCATCCAGGCGCGCGGCAAGACCGAGGAAGAACGCTTAGAGGCATTGCCGTTCCGCGATCCGCAATCGCGTCACGTCGAGCCGCTTGAGGAAGGGAAGACGAAATGATCGCCGACCTCGTCCTCATCGTCTCCGCACTCCTGATGCTGGCCGGTGCCGCCTTTGCTGCCATCGCGGCAATGGGCATCCTGCGGCTGCCGGACCTCTACACCCGGATGCATTCGGCCTCGAAGGCCGGATCGGTCGGATCGGGCATGCTGCTGATCGCACTGGCGCTGACGGCGGATTCTACTCCGGTGGCGCTTCGGGCGCTCGCTGCGGTCGCGTTCTTTCTGTTGACTGCGCCGCTGTCGGCGCACCTCCTCGCCAAGGCGTCCTATGCGGTTGGCTATCAGCTCTGGCCCCAGTCGGTGCTCGATGAAATGCCGCCGGTTCAACCGACGACGGAAGCGTCCCAGACGCCCCATCCGACCGTTCCTGCCGACCGGAACGGCGGGCAGGCCTGATAGGTCGGTTTACAAAGGCGTCCCCATGACCGCACTCCTTGTCTGCTTCGCCGGCCTCTTCGGAGCCGCAGGCGTCGTTGGGGCTGCCGTGGCAGCGCATGGCGGCGGCGACGCACAGTTGGCTGCGACCGCCGCGGCGATTGCTCTCGTCCACGCACCATCGCTGCTCGGCCTTGCCGCGTTCGTTTCCAGAATGCCGCGGCTCGCTCCGCTGTCCGGCCTCCTGACCATTGTTGGAACGCTTCTGTTTTCCGGTGATCTGGCGGCCCGAATTGCCTGGGGCGAGCGACTGTTCGCCAATGCCGCGCCCCTCGGCGGAACCCTGCTGATCGCAGGTTGGCTCATGGTCGGCGTCGCCGGAATCGGGCTCGCCATACGCCGCCCCACATCGTAGCCGACGAACCGGGCGCAGGTCGCAGCGCCGTTTCACCTGCCGCAGTCCATTTCATGGGAGAGGATCATGACAAACGGGTTCGACCAAGCGCTCTTCGCAGGCCAGACGGTCGTCGTCACCGGGGCCGGGCGCGGGATCGGCGCTGCGGTCGCGCGGACGTTCCTTGCGACGGGTGCGGCAGTTGTCGCCCATGTCGGCCGCACCGTGGAGCATGCGGAGAATGACCTTCTGGCAGGCCTACCCGATGCGCACCGCGCGCGGCTGACGGCGCTCGTGGGGGATTTGGCGCAGCCGGACGGTGGCGAAACGCTGGCACGCGCTATCCTCGCGGAGACCGGTGACCGCATCGACGTTCTCGTCAACAATGCAGGCACGATGGGCGGCCGGGTTGCTGCCGGCGAGGTAACGCAGGCCCAGTACGATCAGGTCGTCGATCTGAACGTTCGCTCGGTCGTCACGCTGACGACCGCGCTGCTGCCCGCGCTGAAGGCGACCGGAGGGGCGTCTATCGTCAACACCTCGTCGATCTCGGCGACGATCGGGGGCAGTGCCGGTTCGTCGCTCTATTCGGCGTCGAAGGCGTTCATCTCGACCTGGACGCGGGCGCTCGCCCGCGAACTCGCGCCCGACCATATTCGCGTCAACGCGGTGTCGCCGGGCACCATCATGACCGACTTCCACCGCCGTTACTCGACACAGGAAAAGCTCGACGCAACGGCGGCATCGATCCCGCTGAAGCGGCTCGGCACTGCCGAGGACTGCGCGCCGGCCTATCTGTTTCTCGCCAGTCCCATCCTGTCCGGATACGTGACCGGACAGGTGATCGAGGTGAATGGCGGCCAGTTCATGGGCTGAGGCCGGCAGAGGCAGGCACATCTCGCGACAATTGCGAGCCTGTGGCCAGCTACTGTCCGACGATCTCGCGGGTAGAATCGAAGACGATGTCCTTGTTGCGGTCCTGGATGTAACGCAGGTCCCATTCGTCCCGGCACAGATAGACCGGCCGCTCGTCGCGATCGCGCGCGACATGGGTGACGTTGTCCTTGACGAAGGCCTGCAGGGTCGACTCGTTTTCGCAGCGGATCCAGCGCGCCACGTTGAACGGCACCGGCTCGAAGCTGACATCGGCCTTGTATTCTCCGGCGATGCGGGAGGCGAGCACGTCCAGTTGCAGGGGGCCGACGACGCCGACGATCCAGTCGGAGCCGATCGACGAGCGGAAGACCTGCACCAGACCTTCCTCGGCCAGATCCTCAAGACCCCGGCGAAGCTGTTTCAGCTTCATCGAATCTTCGAGCCGGACACGGCGGAGCACTTCCGGCGCGAAGGCGGGAAGCCCCGTGAACCGGAAGCTTTCGCCTTCGGTCAGCGTGTCGCCGACGCGCAGTGTGCCGTGGTTTGGAATGCCGATGACGTCGCCGGCGAAAGCTTCTTCCGTCAGCGCGCGTTCCTGGGCGAAGAAGTAGATCGGATTCGACACGGCCAGTTGCTTGGCCGAGCGGACATGGTCGAGCTTCATGCCGCGCTTGAAATGGCCGGAGCAGAACCGCACGAAGGCGACACGGTCGCGGTGCTTGGGATCCATGTTCGCCTGCACCTTGAAGACGAAGCCGGACACTTTGTCGCCCTCCGGGGCGATGGGCCCCTTGTCGGAAGGTTGCGGCCGCGGTGCCGGGGCATGCGCGGCAATCAGGTCCATCAGGCGGTCGACGGCGAAGTTCTGCAATGCGCTGCCGAAGACCACCGGGGTCAGATGACCCTGGCGATAGGCGACGGGGTCGAAATCGGCATAGCCCTCGGCCGCGAGCTCCGCCGCATCGCGGAAGCCGGCATAGGTGTCGGGGTGCATCACCTTGGCGAGACCGGGATCGTCCAGGCCGCCCTCGAAATGCACCGTCTTGTCGCTGCCGGCGACGAGAAAGTCGTTGGCGGCAAGATCGTAGCAGCCTTTGAACAAGCCGCCCTGGCCGACCGGCCAGACCACCGGCGCGACGGTGAGGGCGAGCTGCTCCTCGATCTGATCGAGCAGTTCGAAGGGGTCGAGGCCTTCGCGGTCGATCTTGTTGATGAAGGTGACAATCGGGATGTCGCGCAGCCGGCAGATCTCGAACAGCTTGCGCGTCTGCGCCTCGATGCCCTTGGCTGCGTCGATCACCATGATCGCGCTGTCGACGGCGGTCAGCGTCCGATAGGTATCCTCGGAAAAGTCACTGTGGCCGGGGGTGTCGAGCAGGTTGAAGGTGATGCCGTGCTTCTCGAAGGTCATGACCGAGGAGGTGACCGAGATGCCGCGGTTCTTCTCGATGTCCATCCAGTCGGATTTGGCGCGCCGGCCATTGCCTTTGGAGCGGACGGCACCGGCCATCTCGATGGCGCCGCCGGCCAGAAGCAGCTTCTCGGTTAGCGTCGTCTTGCCGGCGTCGGGATGCGAGATGATGGCGAAGGTGCGCCGGGTCGTATGATCGGATCGCGTGGCCGAGGCATTGGCACGGGTCGGCAGGGTATCGGCGGTCGCGCTCACGAGAAACTTCTCCAGATCGAAATGGTGTTGCCGCACCATGCGGCGGCGGGGCCGAACGCCGGTTGGCGGTCAGTCGCGTCGGGACGCCGGATGGCCGTTCGGTTCTGCCCGCGGAACGTCGCCGGCGACGCGCTCCTGCAACTGCATGCCGCCAGATAGTCGCTTTCGGTGCAAATTGCACGCCCGCTGCATTGGCGTGCAGGTGTCTTTGGCGGAATCCCAATCGGCTACGTGCCGGATGCCATTGTCGCAGGGCAGGGCGGTCGTCCTGGAAGTTGCGAGGTCGGCGCCGGGCCACTGCCATCCGGGACGCAGGCGTATCCTAGCTCCAACTGTCACTCGTTCTAGGTGGTGCTGGCTATGGTGGCACAAGTGGTGCGTTAGGGTGCGCCCAGTCGCTCCGCCCAAACACGACGGAATGATCGCGCGTTGCTACCCGGGTTAGAGAACGACCTGACACCCGTGTCGCGTTGTGCTGTCGCCGCAACGGGAGTTCTGCTGATTGCGCCAGATGTCTTGAAACGGACACGGATGGCTGCCTACATGAGACCTGATCAGGGCCAATCGGGACTCTGGTCCGCGCCCGTGGAAAGGGAAATTGACACTGAGACCTGCGGCTGAAACGAAGGACGTCTTCGAGACCTCTCCTTCTGACGCGCCCGCCACCGATGCTACGGTTGGCCGGTCCGCAATCGAACTCGTCACCTCGAGTCTGGAAGATTCGAAGGGCGAAGACATCGTCTCCATTGACATGCAGGGCAAGTCCGCACTGGCCGATCACATGGTGATCGTTTCCGGTCGGTCGAACCGTCATGTCAGCGCCGTCGCCGGCAACCTCCTTCGGGATCTCAAGCAGCAAGGCTTCGGGTCTGAGATGAAGGTGGAAGGCCTGCAGAACGGCGACTGGGTACTGATCGATACGGGCGACATCATCGTCCATATCTTCCGTCCCGAAGTCCGCAGCTTCTACAACATCGAGAAGATGTGGACGGTCGGCGACGCCGGAGATTCGACGGTACACTAGAGCCCTGCGCGTCCCCGAAGGGGACGTCGCAGTTTCTGGACCGCGGCGGCGAGGCTGGCTGTGGCCAGAACATAACGATGAGCAGGCTTCGGCCGAGAAGGAGCTCGGGCGATGCGGCTGACCATTGTGGCCATCGGGCGGATGAAAGCCGGTCCCGAGCGTGAGCTTGCTGATCGCTATCTTGATCGCCTCAAGAAGACGGGCGGAGCGCTGGGGCTGGATTATGCCGGCCTTTCCGAATTCCCCGAATCGCGTCTGTCCACGACAGCCGAACGAAAACGCGACGAGGCGGCGCGGCTGATTGCGCCCTTGGCGGAGGCGAGTGTGCGGATCGTTCTCGACGAAAGGGGGCGAACGCTTTCGTCGGAAGAGTTCGCAGCAGCATTGGCAGATTTTCGCGATGCGGGACGGCGCGATGCTGCAGTCCTCATCGGCGGCCCCGACGGCCATGATGAGGCGCTCCGGTCTTCAGCCGATCTGGCGCTATCGCTCGGTCGCCTGACCTATCCCCATCAGATCGCGCGCATTCTCATCGCCGAGCAGCTCTACCGCGCGGCGACCATCCTGGCGGGCCATCCCTACCACCGGAGCTGATCTACAGGGCCGGACAGGCAACGAGAGATGCGGTCCGGGGGGCGGCAACGGGAACTGCCGGGATGTGCGGGCCAAGATTGTGGATATGCCCGCACGGTGGCGTTCGCAGCCTGCTCGTCAGGCGATGGTTGATTGCTTGTTAACGGCCTGATTCTATCCTCCAAATCAGCTATGACATCCCTGCGATTTGCACGGGGAAGGGCGGTCTTGATCAACTGGCGGACAGGCGGCGGCGGACGCAGACACCGGCGGTGGCGCATCACTGCTGCCCTGCTGTGCGCCATGACTGCGCTGCATCCGCTGCCATCCTTGGCTCTTTCGGCAGATGGCGCAGCCTCGCCGGATCGTTCGACCCTCGATCCGATGGCGGTCGGCTCGGTCGAACCGGCGAGTTCCGACGTTCTGGAACGCCAGCGACGCCAGACTGCCGCGGACCTCGTAGCCCTGTCGCAAAGCATCGAACTGTCGGAAGAAACCATCAGGTCGCTGGACGCGGAGATCGCCGCGTTGTCAGAGGATCAGGGGCGTGTTCGCGCCGCCATGATCTCGGCCGCCGAGGCCCAGAAGGGTATCAGCCGGGAGATTGCGGCGACGGAAGAGCGCGTCGACAGGCTGGCAACCGAAGAGGGGACGATCAAAGCGTCGCTGCGGGAGCGCCGCGGTCTTCTGGCACAGGTTCTGGCAGCGCTCGAGAGAATGGGACGCAAGCCGCCGCCCGCCCTGCTGGTGAAACCGAACGACGCACTCGGCTCTGTCCGCAGCGCCATTCTGCTGGGCGCCGTCGTTCCCGCCATCCACGAGCAGACCACCGCCCTGGTAGCGGATCTGGAGCGGCTGGCATCCGTGCGGGCAGAGATCTCCGCGGAGAAGCAGCGCTTTGCCGAACAGCTCACGCGGCATCGGAAGGAAGAGCAGCGGCTGGAACGGCTGATTGCCGAGAAGCAACGGCTGGAAGCGGCCAATCGCGATCGTCGCGCAGCCGAAGCAGCGCGCGCTGCCGATCTGGCGGCGAAGGCAACCGATCTCAAGGATCTCATCGCCTCGCTGCAGGCCGATGTCGAGCAGGCGAGGGCGACCGAAGCGGCGGCAGCGGAACGTCGCGCTGCGCAGGAGAAAGCGCGCGAACTGGCACGTGCCGCGGCCGAGGCCGAGGCCCGCAGCCAGGCAACCCGGCTGGAGGCCGAACGGTTGCAACGCGAGCAGGACGTCATCGAGACGCGGCGAACGGCGCGCATCGGAGCGGATGGCAATACCGAGGCATCGACCACCGCAGAGGCGGACGTGCCGCTTCCTGGCGACGCAGCGCTGCAGGACGGTCCTGCCCTCGCATCCGCCGAGAGGTCCTCCAATGCTGACACAAAAACAGCCGCCGAAGACGCGGCGAACCCGGATGCTGAAGAGGCGGTCGAGGTCGCCGCGCTCGATACGGCCGCGGATAAGGTCGCCCGGCCGTCGTCCGCGGGACGCTACGATATTGCGTCACTTCGTCGTCAGGCGCCGCGACTTGCGCCATCCGCCGCATTTTCGACAATGAAAAAACGATTGTCGAGGCCGGTAGCTGGCAAGCAGCTCATCGGATTCGGGGAGAAGGACGACATCGGCCGCGAAACCACCGGAGCATCATTCGCTGCCCGCGCGCAGGACGTCGTCACCGCCCCCGCAGACGCGAATGTGCTCTACGCCGGACCCTTCCGTTCCTACGGGCAACTATTGATCCTTGATGCGGGCGACGGCTATCATGTGGTCTTGGCCGGAATGGCCCGGATCGATGTGGAACCGGGCTCGTTCGTGTCGGCCGGGGAACCTGTCGCAACGATGGGGGCCAAGCGCCTGGCGAGTATTGCAGTTGCCGAATTCGGCGTCTCGGAGCCCGCGCTCTACGTCGAGTTCCGAAAGGACGGAAAGCCGGTGGATCCGTCACCTTGGTGGATCGACCAACCCTCTGGAAGGACGAGGAATGATTCGTAAGCTCTCGATACTCTTTGCCGGGGCGCTGATGGGGGCAACGGCAATGACCGTGGTCGGTCAGAACGCCGGTGCCGCGAATGCTGCAGGTTCCGACACCTATCGGCAGCTCGCGATCTTCGGCGACGTGTTCGAACGGGTTCGCGCACAGTATGTCGATGAACCGGACGACCAGAAGCTGGTCGAGACGGCGATCAATGGCATGCTGACGTCGCTCGATCCGCATTCGAGCTACATGAACGCCGAGCAGGCCGCCGACATGCGGACCGAGACCCGCGGCCAGTTCGGTGGCCTGGGGATCGAAGTCACCATGGAAGACGAACTGGTCAAGGTCGTTTCTCCCTTCGACGGTACGCCTGCCGACAAGGCCGGCATCCTGGCCGGCGACCTCATCGCCGAGATCGACGGCGAGCAGGTTCGCGGACTGACGCTCGGCGAAGCGGTCGACCGGATGAAGGGTGACATCGGCACCAGCGTCGATCTGGTCATCATCCGGGAAGGCGCCAACAAGCCGGTACGCCTGACCGTGACGCGCGACGAAATCAAGGTGCCGTCGGTGCGCCACTCGGTGAAGGGCGACATCGGCTACATCAAGCTGATGAAGTTTAACGAGCAGACGACGGTCGGCCTGGAAGAATCCATCGCCGACATCGAGGAGAAGATCGGCGCCGACAAGGTGAAAGGTTACATTCTCGACATGCGGCGCAATCCTGGGGGCCTTCTGGACGAAGCCGTCTCGGTGTCCGACGCGTTCCTCGGCAAGGGCGAGATCGTCTCGACCCGCGGTCGCAACGCCGACGAAACCCGGCGCTACAACGCGCGCTCGGGTGACGAGATCAACGGCAAGCCGCTCGTCGTCCTGGTCAATGGCGGTTCGGCGTCGGCCTCGGAGATTGTCGCAGGTGCCTTGCAGGACCAGCGCCGCGCAACGATCGTCGGCTCGCGTTCCTTCGGCAAGGGCTCGGTGCAGACCATCATCCCGCTTGGTGCCAACGGTGCGCTGCGGCTGACGACGGCGCTCTACTACACGCCGTCCGGCCGTTCGATCCAGGGTCGCGGCATCGATCCGGACATCACCGTCGAGCAGCCGCTGCCGCCGGAAATCCGCGAGCAGATGGGTCTCGATGCCGAGGACGACCTGACGCGTGGCGAATCCTCGCTGCGGGGCCACATCACCGGCAACGAGGAAACCGACGAGGGCTCCGGCTCACTCGACTACGTGCCGCCGGAGGAAGAGGATGATCTGCAGCTGCAGTACGCCCTCGATCTTCTGAACGGTGTGAAGTCGAACGCGATGTTCCCGCCCAAGCAGGAAGCCAACGCGGCCAACTGATCCGGTCGCTGCCACCAGCGACCCTGTGAAATGAAGGCCCGGTCGTCCCCTGGACGGCCGGGCCTTCTGCTATCTGTTGCCTGATGGTGTGCAGTCCCTGCTACGTCCCGCGAGCCCCGTTCCAGCTTGGCTCGCTAAATGAGATCAATGCGCGGTCCCCTCTATCAGCCTCTCGGTCTCGACCTCGACGACGGCGTGATCCGGCGGCGCCGGCTATCGGGCGCAAGCATCGGGTTCGCCTGCGCGGCAACTATGATCATTGCCGGCTCCACCGCCATCGCCCTGTTCGGCCAACCCCAGCCGCGGATGGTGGACCGGTTTGCCGTGGCGGCGTCCCCTGAACCTGCCCCGACCGTCGTTCCGGCGAGCCCGGCGCCTGTCGTGCGCGAACAGCTCCCTGTGGTGATTTCCGGCTCCGATACCGCTCCGCCACCGCGTGGCGGGGTCGGCTTTCGCGTCGAGGATCCGCAGTCGCTGCGTCAGAACCCCAGTACCGCCCACATGCCCGATGATGCGCTCATCGAAGACAGCGCCTACGGGCCGCTGCCGGCGCGCGCGCCGGACGGGCGGCGCCCCTACGATGTCTACGCCGGGGCCTGGAGCGGGAAGCCCGGCACGCGCATTGCCATCGTCGTGGGTGGGCTCGGCATCAGCCAGACGGGGACGTTGAACGCCATCGGGTCGCTGCCGCCCGGAGTGACATTCGGCTTTTCGCCATCCGGCAACAGTCTCGATCGGTGGATGCAGGAGGCGCGTCGCAGCGGCCATGAGCTGGTTTTGCAGGTGCCACTGGAGCCTGTCGGCTATCCGCAGGTCGATCCGGGCGAGGACACGCTCACCGTCGACGATGCCGCCGCCGGCGACCTGAGCGCGCTCCATGCCTCTCTCGCGACCATCACCAATTATGTTGGCATCATGAACTACATGGGTGGGCGCTTCGTCGCCGAGCCCGCCGCCATGGAGGCGTTGATCGCCGAACTCGGCCGTCGCGGCCTGATGTTTTTCGACGACGCGTCATCCCTGCGTTCGGTGGCCGCCGATACCGCGCAATTGCAGAGCGTGCCCGCCGCGGTGTCGGACCTGTCGATCGACAGATCGCAGGATCCGGCGGATATCCGCAGTCAGCTCGACACCCTGGAGCGGATCGCCCGCGCCGAAGGGACGGCGATCGGCTTCGCGTCGGCCTTCGATGTCAGTGTCGCCACCATCGCCAAGTGGATCGGCGAAGCGCGCGGACGCGGTATCGAGATCGTGCCCCTGTCGGCCCTTGCCAACGATCCCGAGCGTCGCTGACGCGCTGATCGACTGGCTAGGGAAACGGGCGGTCGCGCGGATCTTCGCCACTCCCCTTGTTCGCATGGCACCCTGCCCGATAATCACAGCAGAGCGGGCAATGGCTCCCGACAACGAACACTGGTGAACGATGAAGCCTATCGAATTCGAGAACCTGCCATACCGACCCTGCGTCGGGATCATGGTGCTGAACAAGGAAGGGCTCGTCTGGGTTGGCCGACGACTGATCGAGGACCAGGGCGAGATGTCCGGCGCGTCGCAACTATGGCAGATGCCCCAAGGGGGCATCGACACGGACGAGGAGCCCCTGTCTGCTGCGAAGCGCGAACTCTTCGAGGAAACCGGCATGCGATCGATTTCGCTGCTCCATGAGGCGCCGGACTGGATCGACTACGATCTGCCGCCCGAACTCGTGGGCGTCGCATTCAAGGGGCGCTATCGCGGCCAGACCCAGCGCTGGTTCGCATTCCGCTTCGAGGGCGACGAGAGCGAGATCGCCATCAATCCGCCGCCTGATGGGCATGCCGCCGAGTTCGACGATTGGGCCTGGAAGCAGGCGAGCGAGGTTCTCGACCTCATCGTTCCCTTCAAGCGCGAGGTCTACGGCCGGGTCCTGGAGGCGTTCAGCGACTTCACCGCCTGAATCTGCTCGTGTGACTGGCGCCGGTGGAAAGCGCGGGCCGACACGCCATAAAAAAGGCCGGCTGAGAGCCGGCCTTTGTCGATCTATCGGTCGTCGCTGTCAGACGCCGGCGGCGGTCCGGGCTTCGCGAAGCTGCGCGAGGGAATGCTGCGCCTTCGCTTTCGCCTCCGGGGTGGCGGCGTCGGTGACATCCTCTTCGGCGTCGCGGATCTGGCTGTCGAGCTCGGCACTGTCGAGCTGGTCGACCGGGGTCGCACGCTCGGCCAGCAGGGTGAAGCCATTCTCGTTGACGTCGGCGAAGCCGCCGAGAACGAAGATCCGCTGTTGCGCGCCGCCTTCGAGGGTCGCCACGACGACACCCGGCTTCAACGTCGTCATGACCGGCGCATGATGCGCCATGACCGTGAAATAGCCTTCGGCGCCGGGCACGTTGACCGCCGTCACTGCTTCCGACAGGAGCAGCTGCTCGGGTGAGACGAGTTCGAACTGGAAGCTGTCAGCCATCTGTCGCTTGCCTGTCTGGCTCCGCACCGACGATGGCGGCAGAGCACTTCATGGAATGGGGAAAGCGGACGCTGCCCGCTTTCCTTCAGGTCGGTCGTTCAGGCTTACGCGGCTTCCGCAGCCAGGCGCTGAGCCTTCTCGACGGCCATCTCGATGGAGCCGACCATGTAGAAGGCGGCTTCCGGCAGATGATCGTATTCGCCGGCCACGAGGCCCTTGAACGACTTGATTGTGTCTTCGAGCGGAACCAGCTGCCCCGGTGCGCCGGTGAAGACTTCTGCGACGAAGAAGGGCTGCGACAGGAAGCGCTCGATCTTGCGGGCGCGGGCCACCGTCAGCTTGTCCTCTTCGGACAGCTCGTCCATGCCAAGAATGGCGATGATGTCCTGCAGCGACTTGTACTTCTGCAGGATCTCCTGGACGCGGCGGGCCACGTCGTAATGCTCCTCACCGATGATCATCGGCGACAGCATGCGCGAGTTGGAGTCCAGCGGATCCACGGCCGGGTAGATGCCCTTTTCCGAGATGGCGCGGTTGAGAACCGTCGTCGCATCCAGATGGGCGAAGGACGTTGCCGGGGCCGGATCGGTTAGATCGTCGGCCGGCACGTAAATGGCCTGCACCGAGGTGATCGAACCCTTGTTGGTGGTCGTGATGCGTTCCTGCATCTGGCCCATGTCGGTCGCCAGCGTCGGCTGATAGCCCACGGCCGACGGAATACGACCGAGCAGCGCCGACACCTCGGAACCCGCCTGGGTGAAGCGGAAGATGTTGTCGACGAAGAACAGGACGTCCTGACCCTGGTCGCGGAAATGCTCGGCGATGGTCAGACCGGTCAGCGCGACGCGGGCGCGGGCACCGGGAGGCTCGTTCATCTGACCGTAGACCAGCGCAGCCTTCGAACCTTCGGCCGAACCGTTGTTCTCGTGCGGGTCCTTGTTCACGCCGGATTCGATCATCTCGTGGTAGAGATCGTTGCCCTCGCGGGTGCGCTCGCCGACGCCGGCGAAGACGGAATAGCCACCGTGCGCCTTGGCGACGTTGTTGATCAGTTCCTGGATCAGAACGGTCTTGCCGACGCCGGCGCCGCCGAACAGGCCGATCTTGCCGCCGCGGGCATAGGGAGCCAGGAGGTCGATGACCTTGATGCCGGTGACCAGGATCTGGCTCTCCGGCGACTGTTCGATATAGGCCGGGGCTTCCTGGTGGATGCCGCGCTTGGATTCGTACTTGATCGGGCCGACTTCGTCGATCGGCTCGCCGATGACGTTCATGATGCGGCCGAGCGTACCGTCACCGACCGGAACCTCGATCGGGCCGCCAGTGTCGGTGACCGGCTGACCACGAACCAGACCCTCGGTCAGATCCATGGCGATCGTGCGAACGGTGTTCTCGCCGAGATGCTGAGCAACCTCGAGCACCAGGCGATTGCCATGGTTGTCGCACTCAAGGGCGTTCAGAATCGCCGGCAGGCCTTCGTCGAACTCCACGTCGACCACGGCGCCGATGACCTGGGCGACGCGGCCCGTCGAGCCGGTTGTGTTTGCGTTGTCAGCCATCGGTGGCCTCCTCTCAGATACCTAGAGCGCCTCGGCGCCCGAAATGATTTCGACCAGTTCCGTCGTGATCTGCGCCTGACGCTGCCGGTTGTAGGAGACCGACAGACGGTCGATCATGTCCCCGGCGTTGCGCGTGGCGTTGTCCATCGCCGACATCCGCGCACCCTGTTCGGATGCAGCGTTCTCCAGCAATGCATGCAGGACCTGAATCTTGATGTTGCGCGGGATGAGGTCCTCGAGGATCTCGCCCGGCTCAGGCTCGTATTCGTAGATCGTAGAGGCGTTCTCTTCGACGCCGGTATCGACGGATGCGGGAATCAGACGCTGGCGCGTCGGGATTTGCGTCACGACGTTCTGGAACGCGGAGTAGAACACCGAGCAGACGTCGAACTCGCCCTTTTCGTAGAGGTCGATGATCGTCTGGCCGATGTCTTCGGCGTGCTCGAAGCCCACACGCTTGGCTTCGCGCAGGTCGGTGCGCTCGATGACCTTGGAGGCCAGATCGCGGCGCATCTGGTCCCAGCCCTTCTTCCCGACGACCATGAACTTCACGGTCTTTCCGGCCGCCTCCAGCTCGCGCTGATGCGAGCGGGCCAGCTTGACGATGGACGAGTTGAAACCGCCGCACAGGCCGCGATCGGCCGTGCAGACGACGAGTAGATGGACATCGTCCTTGCCGTTGCCGACCATCAAAGGAGGACCATCACCCTCCATGGCGCCGGAAATGTTGGCGAGGACCGCCGCCATGCGGTCGGCATAGGGCCGCGCGGCCTGCGCTGCCTCTTCCGCCCGGCGCAGCTTGGCCGCCGCGACCATCTGCATGGCCTTGGTGATCTTCTGCGTGGACTTCACCGACGCGATGCGGTTCCGCAGATCCTTCAGGGATGCCATGGCTTGGCGCTATCTCCCGCTGGCTTGGCTTCGCCCCAATGGGCGAAGCTCAGGCAGGTTTTCTGGCTCAGGCGAAGTTCTTGGCGAAGCTGTCGATCGCCGACTTCAGCTTGGCGCGGAGGTCGTCCGAGAGCGCCTTTTCGGTGGCGATCTGGTCGAGAACGGCCTTGTGTTCGCTGCGCAGCGAATTGAGCAGACCCTCTTCGAACTCGCCGACCTGGTCGACCCGGAGCTTGTCGAGATAGCCCTGGGTGCCGGCGAAGATCACCGCGACCTGCTCTTCGGTCTTCAGCGGCGAGAACTGCGGCTGCTTGAGCAGTTCCGTCAGGCGCGCACCACGGTTGAGAAGACGCTGGGTTGCGGCATCGAGATCGGAGCCGAACTGCGCAAAGGCCGCCATTTCGCGGTACTGCGCGAGCTCGCCCTTGATCGAACCGGCAACCTGCTTCATCGCCTTGATCTGCGCCGACGAACCAACGCGCGACACCGAAAGGCCGACGTTCACCGCCGGGCGGACGCCCTGGAAGAACAGCGTGGTCTCGAGGAAGATCTGGCCGTCCGTGATCGAGATCACGTTGGTCGGAATGTAGGCCGACACGTCGCCAGCCTGGGTCTCGATGACCGGCAGGGCGGTGAGGGAACCGGCGCCGAGCTCGTCATTGAGCTTGGCGGCACGCTCCAGAAGGCGAGAATGCAGGTAGAAGACGTCGCCCGGATAGGCTTCGCGGCCCGGCGGGCGGCGCAGCAGCAGCGACATCTGGCGATAGGAGACGGCCTGCTTGGACAGATCGTCATAGGCGATCACGGCGTGCATCGCGTTGTCGCGGAAGAACTCGCCGATGGCGCAGCCGGTGAACGGCGCGATGTACTGCATCGGTGCCGGATCGGATGCGGTGGCGGCGATGACCACCGAATACTCCATCGCACCGCGCTCTTCGAGCGTGCGGACGAACTGCGCGACGGTCGAGCGCTTCTGGCCGACGGCGACGTAGATGCAGTAGAGCTTGTCAGCTTCGCGGTCTTCGTCATGCGCCGGCTTCTGGTTCAGGAAGGTGTCCAGAATGATGGCGGTCTTGCCGGTCTGACGGTCACCGATGACGAGCTCACGCTGGCCGCGACCGATCGGGATCAGAGCGTCGATGGACTTCAGGCCCGTCGACATCGGCTCGTGCACCGATTTGCGCGGGATGATGCCCGGCGCCTTGACGTCGACGCGGCGGCGCTCGGTCGACCCGATCGGGCCCTTGCCGTCGATCGGGTTGCCGAGACCATCGACCACGCGGCCTAGAAGGCCCTTACCGACCGGCACTTCCACGATGTTGCCGGTGCGCTTGACGGTGTCGCCTTCCTTGATGGCCCGGTCCGAGCCGAAGATGACGACGCCGACATTGTCGGCTTCAAGGTTCAGGGCCATGCCCTGGATGCCACCCGGGAACTCGACCATCTCGCCAGCCTGGCAGTTGTCGAGCCCGTAGACGCGGGCGATACCATCACCGACCGAGAGAACCTGTCCGACTTCCGAGACTTCCGCCTCGGAACCGAAGTTCTTAATCTGGTCCTTGAGGATTGCGGAAATTTCCGCGGCGCGGATGTCCATCAGCCGACCTCTTTCAGTGCAAGCTTAAGCGAATTGAGTTTGGTGCGAAGCGAGGTGTCGACCTGGCGCGACCCGATCCGGACGATGAGTCCGCCGAGGATTGCCGGGTCGACGCTTTCGCGCATGGTCACGGTCTTGCCGGCGTAGGAGCCGACAGCCTCGGCGAGCTGACTGCGCTGCTCGTCGGTGAGGGGGTGGGCACTGGTCACCTCCGCGGCGATCTCGCCGCGGTGATCGGCCGCCATCTTGCGGAAGCCGCGGACCATCCCCGGAAAAGCGAACAGGCGACGGTTGGCCGCCACGACGCGCAGGAAATTGCCGGTGAGCTCGCTCGGCTGGACCGACGCCATAACGGCATCAATCGCCCTTAGCTGCTCGCCCGACGTGAAGGCCGGGCTCTCAACCAGCCGCCGGAAGTCGGCGCTTTCGTCGATCAGTCCCTGAAAAGCGACGAGCTCGGACTCGACGGTTTCGACCGCGCCGTTGTCACGTGCGAGTTCGAAGAGGGACTGGGCGTAGCGGTCTGCGACCCCCGAAACGGGAGAGGATGATTGTGCCACGGACGACCGTTTCTCTTTCGCGTTCCGTTCAAGTTGTTCGTTGCGCCCCGAAGCGAGTTCGCCCCAAATTCTTGAAACCGTTAATTGAATACCGGAAGGCGCGCGAGCAAGTCACATTGCCCTTCCGAAGACAGGGGACCGTCTAGCATAGGGTTTTCCCGGCGACAACTTGGCTTCGGTGCGGTTTGCGCCGCAAATTCGCGCATTCCGGCGTCAGTTGGGGATGAAGCCGAAAACCGGCGCCAGCGCTGCCCCGGCCAGTGCCAGTGCGACAAGCAGGAACACCCAGTTGAACAGCGTGGCGCCGCGGTCGGACAGGATTGATACTAAGCGGCCGAAGCCGGTGAACAGCCAGCCGGCGCCCAGCGCCATCTGGACGAAGGGCTGATTGTAGAAGGCCACGGTGACGATCCCGACGCCGAGCCAGAAGCCGGCAATCGTCGCGCGTGATTCTGCAAGCGCTTCCGGATGGGTCTGACGGATTTCCAGCCGCAGAAGTCGCAGCGTGATTCGTGGCGCAAAGAGTGCGACCAGGCCCATGAGGATGGTGACGCAGGCGGCACCGAAGGGCAGCATGTCGGCGTTGGTCTGCGGCAGTGCGAAGTCCATCGGGGCTCCATTGGTGGGATCGGCTGGCCCGCGCTTATAGAGACGCACCCGCCAAGGTTAAAGGGCAGCAAGGAGCCGGTGCTGAGGACCGCGGATGAGGCCGGTTGAGCGCTCTCAGGCGAACGGGCCGTTCAGCCGTTTCCACGTCGGTGCGACGACATAGCCGATCACCGGAATCAATGCCCCGCCGGTTACCAGGCCGACGATGCCGGCGCCGGTTGCCGAGACGATCCAGTGCACGGCACCGGTGAGGACCGGAATCGCGTGGGCGGCGACTTCCGCCAGATGTTCGATCGTGTGACCGATCCAGGGCGCGCCATAGCCTTCGAGCCCATGCACGATGATTCCGCCGCCGACCCAGATCATCGCCGCGGTCCCGACGACCGTCAGGATCTTGAGGAAGATCGGCATGCCGACCACAAGGCCGCGCCCGATGCCGCGCAGCAGGCTGCCGAAGATCGATTCCGACTCGTTTCCCGCCAGCGCGACGCCGACATCGTCGGCCTTCACGATGATCGCGACGCCACCATAGACGACGGCGGTGATTCCGATGCCGACGAGGGCGAGGACGGCAACCTGCGTCCAGAAGCCGCCTGCGTCGAGGCCGGAGAGCGTGATGGCCATGATTTCGGCGGACAGGATAAAGTCGGTCTTGATGGCGCTGGCGACCTTGCGATCCTCCAGCGTCTTCGCGTTCGCCGCCTTGCCGATCTCCTCCTCGTGCGCGTGGGCATTGTGCGGGAACAGGGCCTCATAGACCTTTTCCGCCCCCTCATAGGAGAGATAGAGGCCACCCAGCATGAGCAGTGGGGTGATCGCCCAGGGGGCGAAATAGCTGAGCACCAGAGCGATCGGCAGCAGGAAGATCAGCTTGTTCTTCAGCGACCCGACAGCGATCTTGCCGACGATGGGCAGTTCGCGCTCGGCGGCAAAACCGGTGACATAGCGCGGCGTGACTGCCGCGTCGTCGATGACGACGCCGGCGGCCTTGGTGCCGGCCTTGGCCGCCTGACCCGCCACGTCATCCAGCGAGGCCGCAGCCACCTTGGCGAGGCCCGCAAGGTCATCGAGCAGCGCGATCAGTCCAATACTCACGTTTTCCGCCTCATAGCCGAGCCAATCTCCACGCGCCTAAAGCCGATCGCCCGGGGCGCGAAGCCGCAAAGCTGGCGCGCTCGATGGAAAGTTCCAGTGGTGGCGTTCAGGTTGGCGCGGCGCCCGTCAGTTCCGGCATTCGCCGACGATCTCGACCTGTTCCTTCTTGTCACCCCAGTACACCGTCATGCTGCCCTCGAATTCAGGGGTCTCGTTGGCCCGGTCGCGGACGACGCTGATGACAAGGTTGACGTTGATCCGTGGTTCGCCGGCCGATCGCCAGACCGTGACCACAGCTCCATCCTTGGTTGCGGCGGTCCGGCCCTTCTCGAGCTCACGCACGAGACCGTTGGCCATGACGTAGCCACGTTCGAGGCCGGCCTGGCTGCCATCCACCATGGTGAGGAAGACGAAAGGTGCCGGCGCACCTTCGAGCGTATCTTCCCCATCACGGTTCGGATCGGTGAAGGTGCAGCGGCTGGTCAACGGAAACCAGTGCATCAGGCCGAGGGCCAGGACGCGTGGCGTCTCGGTGGCATTCAGCGACGGTGTCTGTCCGGGCTTCGGCGGAGCAAAGGGCGATGTCTCGAGGCGAACGGCGTTCTCGGAAGATGCGTCCTGCGCCAGTGCGGGCACGCAAGTCGACAGACCGATCGCGCATGCCATCGCTGCCGCCATGATCCTCTTCGTGCCACCATCCCGCATGCGCATCGCTCTCTCCCTCATGCCCGCTCGTGCCTTCACTTGTCCTATAGAAAGCTTTGCGGGTCCACGTCGACCTGCATCTGTACCGATCCCCGCGGCCGGGGAGCCGCAGCGATCAGGGCCCGCAGGAAACCCTGGATATGCGCCTTGCGCGGCGCGTGGACGAGGAGCCGGAACCGGTGACGGCCGCGCAGCAGGGCCAATGGCGCCTCCGCTGGTCCAAGAACCTCGATCGCGGCATCCTGGGGCGCGGCGCGGCGCAGTTCCCGGCCATATTCTTCCGCTTCCCTGCGGCTGTTTGCCGACACGATAATGCTGGCCAGCCGTCCGAAGGGGGGGAGGCTCGTGCGTTCACGCTCGTTCACCTCGCGCTCGTAGAACCGCTTCGCATCGCCCGAAGCGATCGCCTGCATCACCGGGTGCTCGGGCTGCCAGGTCTGGATCATGCCGCGGCTGGCGCGCCCGCCGCTTCGTCCGGCACGGCCCGTCACCTGATGGAGAAGCTGGAAGGTGCGCTCGGCGGCGCGCGGGTCGCCATTGGCGAGGCCCAGATCGGCGTCGATCGCCCCGACGAGCGTCATCATCGGGAAATGGTGACCCTTGGCGACGAGTTGGGTGCCAATGACGATGTCGGCCTCTCCATCAGCAATGGCGTCTAGTTCGCGGCGAAGGCGCCGGGCACCGCCGGGCAGGTCCGAGGATAGGAGGATCGTCCGGGCGTCCGGAAAATCGGTGAGCATTTCCTCCGCGATGCGCTCCACTCCCGGACCGCAGGCGACAAGATGATCCAGCGTACCGCATTCCGGACAGGCCTCGGGGCGGGGCACCGCGAAGCCGCAATGGTGGCATTGCAACTGACCGCGCAGCCGATGGTCGACGAGCCAGGTCGAACAGTCAAGACACTGGAACCGATGGCCGCAGACCCGGCACAGCGTCAGCGGCGCATAACCGCGTCGATTGAGGAACAGCAGCGCCTGCTCGCCCTTGGCGACTGTTTCCGCGATCGCGGTGGCGAGCACCGGCGACACGAAGCGGCCCCGGGCCGGCGGGGCGCTGCGCATGTCGATCAGTGACAGGTCCGGCATCGCGGCCTCGGCAAAGCGACCGGTGAGGCGAACATGACCGTAGCGGCCGGACGCCGCGTTGACGCGTGTCTCCACCGACGGTGTCGCGGAGGCGAGAATGATCGGAAATGCGCCGATCGAGGCGCGAACCACTGCCATGTCGCGGGCGTGATAGAAGGTCCGGTCTTCCTGCTTGTAGGCTGGATCATGCTCTTCATCGACGATGATGAGGCCGAGATCGTTGAACGGCAGGAACAGCGCCGAGCGTGCGCCGGCGACGATGCGGACCCGGCCCTCGGCGATCTGGCGCCAGACCTTCTCACGCTGGCGCGGCGGGACGTCGGAATGCCACTCCGCCGGCGGAGATCCGAAGCGGGCATGGAACCGGTCGATGAAGCTCTGGGTCAGGGCGATCTCGGGAAGCAGGATCAGCACCTGCCGGCCCTTTTCCAACGCCGCGGCGACAGCCTCGAAATAGACCTCGGTCTTGCCGGAGCCGGTGACGCCCTCCAGCAGCGTCGCGGTGAAGCCATCGACGGCGACCGTTGCCGCCAGCGCATTGGCGGCCGCTCTCTGATCCTCGTTCAGGTTGGCACGGCCATAGCTCGTGTCGGGTTCGGCGACGGCGGGGGGCGGCGGCAGGCGGACGCGCTCGAACACGCCCTGCTTGATCAGTCCGTCGACAACCGATGGGGTGACTCCCGCCGCATGAGCCAGCCCCAACCGTGCCCAGGTCGGGGCTTCGGCTGCCGTCGCCAGCACCCGCTCGCGCGCCTCGGTCAGGCGGCTCGGCGTTGTGTCCGTGAGAGCGATGCCGTCGATCCATGGCTCGGGATCGAACGCCGCAGGTGCGCGCAGGGCCATGCGGGCCACGAGGCCGGGCGGCGACAGCGTATAATCTGCGACCCAGTCGATGAACCGGCGCATCGTGTGGTCGAGGGGAGGGCAGTCGAATACCTTGGTGATCGACCGCAGCTTGCGCGGATCGACATCGTCGGTCACCCCATCCCAGACGACGCCAGCGACCTGCCTCGGCCCGAGAGGGACTTGGACGATCGACCCCGGCTGGACGGACATGCCGTCAGGAACCGCATAGGAGTAAGGTCGATTGCCGGGCAGCGGGACAAGAACCGGCACGGTGGTTGTCGCAAAGAGCTGGCCGGTCTGATTCAAATGACTGCGTCCGGTCGTAAGAACTTGGGTGGGGGGCGTGCGAGGTTTCGAATCGCTGCGGCCACGGGCCAGTCTATGCAGGTGGAAAGCCCCTCGAAAGGAAAGCTGCGCCCGCAGGGCGGCGCCACGTCTCAACTGGCGGCTGATACGGTGATCCGCAAGTCCGCCCGGCATGTTCTCGGCCGACCGCCGCCCCCTATATGAAGAGAAGAAGCCGGTCGCATGTAGCGCGAACCGGGGCCGGGCTGTTATGCATCCGGCGAATGATCACCGAGCCGAATGAGGGCGCCATGAAATTCTTTGTCGATACTGCCGATCTTTCCGAGATCAAGGACCTCTCCGAGACGGGTCTGATCGATGGAGTGACCACCAATCCGTCGCTGATCATGAAGGCCGACCGGCCGATGAAGGACATCATCGCCGAGATCTGCGAGATCGTCGACGGTCCGGTGTCCGCCGAGGTCACAGCGATCGAGACCGACGAGATGATCCGCGAGGGCAAGCTTCTTGCCGGCATCGCGGAGAATGTCTGCATCAAGCTGCCGCTGACGCTTGCCGGTCTCAAGGCGTGCAAGGAACTCACGGATGAGGGTTTCCAGACCAACGTCACGCTGTGCTTCTCGGCGGTGCAGGCGCTGCTCGCCGCCAAGGCCGGTGCCACCTACATCTCGCCGTTCATCGGCCGGCTCGACGACATCAACATTGACGGCATGGGGCTGATCGCCGACATCCGGCGAATCTACGACAATTACGGCTTCGAGACCGAGATTCTCGCAGCCTCGATCCGGACGTCGAACCATGTCCGTGAGGCCGCACTGCTCGGCGCCGACGTGGCGACCGTCCCGCCGGCGACCCTGAAGGGCCTCGTGAAGCATCCGCTGACCGACAAGGGTCTCGATGCCTTCCTGGCCGACTGGAAGAAGACCGGCCAGACGATCGGCTGAGCGGAGCGCACGAACGATCGAAACGGAAAAGGGGCGGTGTCGCAAGACACCGCCCTTTCTCATTCAACGTCCACTTCGAATGGCGCTTACGCCTGGAAGTGGCTCTCCATGAAGTAGATGCCCTTGTCGAGGCCACGGCCGACCGCGGTGAGCAGGTCCTCGGTCAGCGGATCGCCGGCTTCCGACGCTTCCTCAATTCCCTTCTCGATGGCTGCGCTCCACTTGGCGTAGCTCTCGGTCAGCCGCTTGAGGTGATCCTCGGATTTCACGAGATCGAGCGGGTAGGGGTCGAGAAGCGAGTTCTCGGAGGCAGCCTGCACCGTGCCATGGGCCTGGCCGCCGATCGCGGTCAGTCGCTCGGCGATGGTGTCGACATATTCCTCGGTTTCTTCGTGCAGATCGTCGAACAGCTCGTGCACGGCGATGAAGTTCATGCCCTTCACGTTCCAGTGGGCCTGCTTGGTCTGGTAGGTGATGTCGACGGCGGTCGCGAGGTGCGTCTGCAGGAGTTCGACCATCGATCCGCGGATGTTCTCCGAGATCGGGTTCATGGTCTTGTGCATCTTCGTCTTGGTGGTCTTGGCCATGGTGGCTCCTTGCGCTCGGGTCCCGCCGCCGCTCGCTGCGATGGGGGACGAAATGTGTTGTTCGCTTCGATAATCGCTCCTGCCGATAACGGTTCCATCTGCGACCAACCGACCGGGCGATTTCGTCCGTTCGAGATGCCGTTCGGCGGGGCCTCGCCCTTTCCAAAATCCATTCGATGCCCAACTGCCGCGACGATGCACTTCTTGCCCGACGGCAACGACCCGAACGGATTCAACGGAGTATCGAAATGAAGACCATGCTCATCACTGGCGCCTCGACGGGCATCGGTGCCGCGACGGCGCGGCGTGCTGTCGCGGCCGGATACCGGGTCGCCCTCGCGGCCCGCTCGAAGGACAAGCTCGACAGTCTCGTCACCGAACTCGGGCAAGACAGCGCGATGGCGGTCGCCTGCGATGTCAGCGATTACGCCGCGCAACAGGCGATGACTGCGGCCGTGCTCGAGCGCTTCGGCAGCATCGACGTGGTGTTCGCGAATGCCGGGGTCGGGTCGAATTCGTCCGGCACAGCCAAGGGCGATGTGGAGGACTGGCACCGGATGGTGACCACCAATGTGCTCGGCGTCATGTACACGGTGAAGGCGACCCATGATGCCGTCGTCGCGGCGAAGGGGCATTACGTCCTCACCGGGTCGATCGCCGGCCGCAAGGTACTCGCCGGGTCGATCTATGGCGCGACCAAATGGGCGATTACCGGCTACGGCCAGAACCTGCGCGAGGAACTGCGCGACGACGGGGTGAAGGTGACGCTGATCGAGCCCGGCATGGTCGACACGCCCTTCTTCGACCAGCGCAAACCCGACGCCATGCAGGCCGACGACGTTGCCGGTGCCGTCCTCTACGCGATCTCGCAGCCGGAAAACGTGCTGACGGGCGAGATCTGGATCGAGCCGATGAAACGCTGAGCCGTGCCGGCGCGGTGGACCGCTACTGGTCCGCCGATGCCGCGTCTGTCAGCTTGCCCAGCGCGCCCTGCATCGCTTTGATCGACGGATGGTCGGTGGCGAAGCCGTAGCGCTCGGCAAGCTCGGCCGGATCGACATAGCCGAGCATGGTGACGCCGTCCTCCTCCCAGACCAGTACCTTCTGGGGCAGGTCGATGGCGACGTGACGGTTCTCGGCGATCAGCGGCGTGCCGAGCTTCGGATTGCCGAAGATGACGAGGGTCGTTGCCGGAATCCCGGTGTCGATGGTCGCGGCGTTGGCCTGGTGATCGACGGTCGCCATGACCTTTGCTCCGGCCTTGTCCACCGCCGCGGTCAGGGCGGACACTGTGTCTGCCACCGATTTGGCACTCTGCTTCGTCACCCAGTCATCCGCCGCCCTGGCCGGCAGGCTCATGATGATCAGCGCGGCGGTGACGGTGGCGATTGCGCCAATGTGAGATCGCATGGGGCTTGTCCTTCCGATGGGGGACGGGGCTCGGCGCAGGTGGGCGATCAGCCCATGGCGTCCTTGATGCCCTGATAGGCCTTGTCGCCCCACACGTTCCGGACCCGGGCGTTACGACCGCAGCTGAAGCGATAGTACTTATATTTCAGCGCGTTCTTCTTGTAGTAATCCTGGTGGTAGCCCTCGGCGGGCCAGAAGGTCGGGGCCGAATTGATGGGGGTCACCACCTTCGGCAGATCCTTGGCGATGGCGGCCTTGGAGGCCTTGGCCTTCTGCACCTGGCTCTGATCGGTGGCGAAGATGGCCGTCGTATAGGCGTGGCCGCGGTCGCAGAACTGGCCGCCGGCGTCGGTCGGATCGACGGAATGCCAGAACACGTCGAGCAGCTGATCGTAGCTGACGCGCTTCGGATCATAGGTGATCTTCACCGCTTCCACGTGGCCGGGGTGGTTCTGGTAGGTGGGGTTCTGGTTCTGCCCGCCGATGTAGCCGGAGGTGGTGTCGAGGACACCGGCGAGATGGTCGAAGTCGCTCTCGACGCACCAGAAGCAGCCGCCGGCGAAGATCGCGGTCTCGGTGCTCTGGGCGGCGACGCCGCTCGGCATCAGGCTGGCGCCTGCCGCGAGGGCTGCGGCGGCGAGGCCCGCCAATGCGAATCCGGTTCGTCCTGCCATGGTCTCGTTCCCTTGCTGGTCTGGGGCCGCCGCCCGTGTCGGCACCATTGGTGCGCGATGGGAGGCTGCGGGCTCAACACAAGCTTCGGTGAGGCGGGGCGAATTGTTTCAGGCGGAACGATAAAAAGATCGGCGGGCGGTGTCGATGCGGCGGAGATCTCCCCGCCGCATCGGGGTCGCTGGACGGAAGCGTCAGCCGCCGTCGGCGGTGAAGCCGGCGGCCTCGATGCCGGCGGTGGCGGCGGCCTCGTCATTGTCGGAGGTGTCGCCGGTGATGCCGACGGCGCCGAGGATGACGTTGCCTTCGCCGCGGACCAGGACGCCGCCCGGCACCGGCACCAGCACGCCCTTGGCGAGTGCGTTCATCGACTGGATGAAATAGGGCTGCTGCTCGGCCCGCTGCCAGATCGCCCGCGAGCCCATGCCCATGGCGATGGCGCCATTGGCCTTGCCCATGGCGATGTCCGGGCGCATGCGCGACGAGCCGTCGGCGCGCTCCAGCGCGATCAGCGCGCCGCCGGCGTCGAGAACGGCGATGGTCAGCGGCTTGAAGCCCTTGGCGGCGCCCATCTTCATGGCCTCGGCGATGATGATGCGGGCCTTGTCGAGTGTCAGCATGGTGTTTCCCTCCGAATGGATTGCGCCCGGCAGATAGCACAGGCGGGGAGGGAGTCACCTATTGGCGGAGGACGCGTCGCACGGGGCGGGGTGGTTGGTGAAGCGCACGCCGGCCTCGCCGGGACGGCTCCAGATCAGCTCGACCTCCTGGGTGGTCCCCTCGGCGAGATCCTGCAGGAGGAAGATGCGCGGCAGATCGACATCGACGATGAACTGCAGCCGGGCGCCGGTCTCGGAGCGGTCGATCATGGCGCAATCGGCGATGACGGCGTTGCGCATGGAGAGGACGCGCTGGGGCCGCAGCCGCGTGCGCACCCGGCGGGCGCTGCGCTTGTCGCGACCCTGAAAGCCGGTCGCCTTGCCCCATCTGGCCAGCAAACTGCCCATTGCTTTCACCGCGTCTGTTCCTTGCAATCAGTATCGCCGAGATTCCTTAACCGGGCACAACCCGGCCGCTGGAATCCGGCGGAAAACCGCGTCCTGTGGTCGCAGCCGGCCGGCTGCTCGCCGGCCCCTCTCCGGTTCAGGCGAAGCGGCGGGCGGCGTCGATGGCGAGGCCCAGGCCGACCGAGCCGAAGGCGTCGGACTGGGCGATGCGGGCGGCGGGAAAGCGGGCGGTGGCGGCGGCGCGCACGGCCGGCACCTGGGCGCCGCCGCCGGTCAGGATCACCGTCTCGATCGCCTGCGGCCCGACACCGGCCGTCGTCAGCGCGTCGTCGATGGCGCCGCGTATGCGGCCGACCAGCTCCGCGGATGCGGCCTCGAACTCGGCGCGGGTGGCGGGCGCCTCCAGAAGCAGGCCGAGCTCCTGCAGCCGGATCGTGGTCGCGTCGGTCTCGCTGAGGGCGATCTTGGCGTTCTCGACGGCGCCGGCGAGGCGATGGCCCGAGCGGTGGACGAGCAGATGCTCGAAGCGGGCGAGCTTCTCCGGCTCGGCGGCCTCGCGGGCGAGACCGCGAATGTCGCGCAGGATCTTGGCCGTATAGAGCGTGTTGACCCGGTGCCAGGTGGCCATGTCGTTGAAGTACCAGACCGGCAGGCGGCGCTTGCCGTCGGCGGTGTGACTGCCCATGCCGAGGCTGGGCATGACCCGGGCGAGCGACAGCACCCGGTCGAAATCGGTGCCGCCGACATGAACGCCGGTCGAGGCGAGGATGTCGTCCAGCCGGTCGCCGGCGGCGGATCTGGCGCGCTCGGGCGACAGGCGCACCACCGAAAAGTCCGAGGTGCCGCCGCCGATGTCGACCACCAGGGCGAGCTGCTCGGCCGCGATCCGGCTCTCGTAGTAGAGCGCGGCGGCGACGGGCTCGAACTGGAATTCGATGTGGCGGAACCCCTCGGCGCGGGCGGCGGCGGCGAGCTGGTCCTCGGCGGTCTGGTCGGCGCCCGCATCGTCGTCGATGAAATGCACCGGCCGGCCGAGCACGACGCGGTCGGTGGCGACGGCGTCCGGCCCGCCCTCGCTGCGGGCGGCCTCGGCCTCCAGCTTTCCGCGCAGATGTTTCAGGAAGCGGCCGATCAGCGCCTCGAAGCTCATGCGCTGGCGCCCGATCGGGGTGGTCTCGGCCATCAGCGAGGTGCCGAGGATCGACTTCAGCGCCCGCATGAAGCGGCCCTCGGCGCCGTCGACATATTCGAAGATGGCGGCGCGGCCAAAGTAGGTGCCGCCATCCTCGAGGCTGAAGAACAGCGCCGAGGGGATGGTCGGGCTGTCCGCCTCGACCGGCACCAGCGCCGGCGCGCCGCCGGGCGCAGCCAGCGCCAGGGTGGAATTGGTGGTGCCGAAATCGAGGCCGGGAAAGCGGGGCATTCGTGAAACTCGCGGAAGGAATCGGCCGCGCGCCCGGAACGGGACGGGGCGCAGGCAAAACAGTCGGGCAGGGCGGGACGGCGAATCGGAAGCCGCGGTGTCTAGCCGATGCACGGCCCAAGATGAAGGCGCGCGGACGTATTTCCGCGCCCGATCCGGGCCGGAGCCTGACAGGCCCGTCTCCCGCGCCGGCGGCCGGGGGCCGTTTCGGCGGGATCGTCTGGCCGCCCGGGTCGCCGCCACGGGGCGGAACGGGCGACGGCGCGCCGGAGGCGAACCCTCCGATGGTTTGGTCTTACGGTCCGCCTCCGGCGTGCCGCGCGGTGGGTGCCGGAAACGCGGGCGGGGTCTCGTCACCCGTCCGCTGCCGAACCATTCCCCCGCCGCCGCCGGCTGATGCCAGGGCGAAGGGTTCCGGGAAGGTGCCGGCAGGAGCACGACCTCCCGCCCGGCAACGTGCCGCCTTCCCCGCAGAACGGAAGGCCGGCTCGGCCGTCACCGGCCCGGTTCCGCCGCTCCGGACGCGACATGAACCGGCACCGCCCGCCAGGATTGCTCCCTTGGCCCCCGAACGATCCCGGTGATCATTCGCGCCCGTTTCGCGGGCCGGCGGTGAAAGGATGATGCGGGAGGTGGGGGAGGGTGGGGAGAAGTTTTTGTTGGGGGTGGGGTGGGTTCCCCTCGTGGTTCGACAGGCTCACCATGAGGGGGCGGAGGAGGGCGTGCTCAGACTGAAAGTGTTGGGCGGGATGCAGAACGATGTTGACAGCTGCCGAGGGTTTTGCCATGTCATAAACATTGGTGCCGAACCGCGCCAAATTCCGCCCGGCTCTGCCGGGTTTTTTTATGATCGGATGAAACCCGGCCCTAATGTCCCCAGACTTCTGGGTTCTGGTCGGCCTCTCGATCAACGCGCTGACCCTGTCGGTCAACTTCCTCAGCTTCTGGTACTCTGCACGTCGTCCGGCCGCGCGAAAGCGCGCCCGTATTGTCGAGCGCGAGCTGCGTTTTGGAAATTGGATCGTCTGGAAAGCGCGTGATCGAGAGACTACCAGCTCCTAGCGCCCTCCTGCGCCCGCTTTCATTTTTAAATGACGGGAACGAATGATGACGCACGCCTATAGGTCTGGGTGAAACGAACCTGCCAACTCTGTTTCAGTGCTTAATGCGGCGTATGAGCAGCACACAATGAGCTTTGCTCTTTGCCCATCCGGTCCGTCCGCAAACCTCACAGCACGGTCCTTCTCCTTGCGCACCTGACCCGGTTCATCCGGTGGCTCTGGTACCGGGACCCGCGAACTACCCCCCAACGAAAACGATCACTACGACCAGTGCGGCGATCCAGACGAACAGGCCGAGCCAACCTGCCATGTTGGATTCGACCAGTATGCGGCCATCGGTCTCGTGTCGGAAACCGAACCAATTGAAGCCGCCCTCACTGCTGCGGAGCGTCTGAACCCTGAGCTTGCCGAAACTCAGGGCGGGCAGCAGGAGTCGGGCGGTGGTGTAGCCGACGACGTCGCCTATCATGTCGAACACGGTTGGGTATCCTCATCGCTGGCTGGCAGCTGGTGCGTTGTCGTCATGGTTCGACAGGCTCACCATGAGGGTGCAGGGACCGGGGGCTGGTTGCGTCAGTCAAGCGTGGCGGGTGGCTGGCGGCGGAGGTCCGGGCCGGTGCGGGTGGCGGCGAGGGCGGGGAGGCGGTGGTAGCGCCGGGCAATCAGCGCTTCCTTCTTGGCGCGGGTCCAGCCCTTGATCTGTCGCTCGCGGGCGATGGCGTCGAGCATGCGATTGTAGGTTTCGGTGAAGACCAGGACGACGGGGCGGCGTTTGCGCGTGTAGCCATCATAGAGGCCCTCATTGTGCTCCCACAGCCGGGCGTCGACCGGCTGCTTCGTGAGGCCGGTGTAGTAGGAACCGTCGGCGCAGCGCAGGATGTAGACCGTGGCTTCGAGCGGCATGGGCTGGTCCCGGTCTGGTGGCGGGGTGCGCTCGTGGGGAGCGCTTTGGTGGGAGCGCGCGTCGGCGGGCTGATCCTTCGGCAGGCTCATCCTTCGACAGGCTCACCCTTCGACAGGCTCAGGATGAGGGATCTGGCGGGGCGAGGCAATCGGGGTTGGACGTTGGTGCGTCACCCTCGTGGTTCGACAGGCTCACCATGAGGGTGAAGGGGATGGCGTGCCGGCTCTAGCGGCCTGCGCGGTTCGCGCCTGGACGATAGACGTGAGGGGCGGGGAAGGCCGAGGGCGCTGCCAGCGTGCCTGGGGCCTTGGGGGGCTGGGGCCCGGGAGCCCGGGAGCCGGACGTAACCGAACGCCGCCACTTCGTTGCAATGGGCGGCGTGAGCCTGCGGAGGTCTACTTGCGCTGCCAAGTGTGCTGCTGCGGACCGCACTGCGGCCGACCGCATTGCTAGAAGGTCGCCGGCGTCAACTTGCGTGCAATTGCGTTAAGCAGTTGCGGTCGTGGGATCGTTCCGGGTGCGGCAGCACTTGTCATCTAGACGCGGCGGTTCAGGAACCCCTCATGGTGAGCCTGTCGAACCACGAGGGGTGCCCGGCGCCTCAGCTGTCCATCTTCAAAGCAGCGATGAAGGCTTCCTGGGGGATGTCGACCTTGCCGAACTGGCGCATGCGCTTCTTGCCCTCTTTCTGCTTGTCGAGGAGCTTGCGCTTGCGGGAGGCGTCGCCGCCGTAGCATTTGGCGGTGACGTCCTTGCGCAGGGCCGAGATGGTCTCGCGGGCGATCACCTTGCCGCCGATCGCCGCCTGGATCGGGATCTTGAAGAGATGGTTGGGGATCAGCTCCTTCAGCTTCTCGCACATGCCCCGGCCGCGGCGCTCGGCCTGGTTGCGGTGGACCAGCATGGAGAGCGCGTCGACCGGCTCGCCATTGACCATGATCGACATCTTGACGAGGTCGCCCTCGCGGTAGTCGGCCATGTGGTAGTCGAAGGAGGCGTAGCCCTTGGAGATGGATTTCAGCCGGTCGTAGAAGTCGAAGACCACCTCGTTGAGCGGCAGCTCGTAGGAGACCATGGCGCGCTTACCGACATAGGAGAGGTCGGTCTGGTTGCCGCGCCGCTCCTGGCACAGCTGCAGGATGTTGCCGAGATAGTCGTCGGGGGTGAGGATCGTGGCTTTGATCCACGGCTCGTGGATCTCGGCGACCTTCATCACGTCCGGCATGTCGGCCGGATTGTGCAGCTGGATGGTCGAGCCGTCGGTGAGCTTGATGTCGTAGACGACCGAGGGCGCGGTGGCGATGAGATCGAGGTCGAACTCGCGGGACAGGCGCTCCTGGACGATCTCGAGGTGCAGAAGCCCGAGGAAGCCGCAGCGGAAGCCGAAGCCAAGGGCGGCCGAGGATTCCATCTCGTAGGAGAAGCTGGCGTCGTTGAGCCGCAGCTTGCCCATGGCGGCGCGCAGCTCGTCGAAATCGGAGGCGTCGACCGGGAACAGGCCGCAGAAGACGACGGGCTGGGCCGGCTTGAAGCCCGGCAGCATGGACGTCGTCTGGCGCTTGTCGTCGGTGATGGTGTCGCCGACGCGGGTGTCGGCGACTTCCTTGATCGAGGCGGTGATGAAGCCGAGCTCGCCGGGGCCGAGCGCCTCGACCTGGACCATGGCGGGGGTGAAGACGCCGACCCGGTCGACCGGGTAGCGGGCGTCGGTGCCCATCATGCGGATGGTCTGGCCCTTCTTCAGCTCGCCGTCGATGATGCGCACGAGGACGATGACGCCGAGATAGGCGTCGTACCAGCTGTCGACCAGCATCGCCTTGAGTGGCGCCTTGCGGTCGCCCTCGGTGGGGGCGGGCAGGCGGTGGACGATGGCCTCCAGCACGTCCTCGATGCCGAGGCCGGACTTGGCCGAGATCATCACCGCGTCGGAGGCGTCGAGGCCGATGACCTCCTCGATCTGCTCCTTGACCTTGTCGGGCTCGGCGGCCGGCAGGTCGATCTTGTTGAGGACCGGGACGATCTCGAGATTGGCGTCGAGGGCGAGATAGACATTGGCCAGCGTCTGCGCCTCGACGCCCTGGGCGGCGTCGACGACCAGCAGCGCGCCCTCGCAGGCGGCCAGCGAGCGCGACACCTCGTAGGCGAAGTCGACATGGCCGGGCGTGTCGATGAGGTTGAGGACGTAGGTCTCGCCGTTCTTCGCCGTGTAGTGCAGGCGGACGGTCTGGGCCTTGATGGTGATGCCGCGCTCGCGCTCGATATCCATCGAGTCGAGGACCTGGGCCTTCATGTCGCGCAGTTCCAGCCCGCCGGTGGACTGGATCAGCCGGTCGGCAAGGGTCGATTTCCCGTGGTCGATATGGGCGACAATCGAGAAATTGCGGATGTGGTCGAGGGGCGTATTCGCGGGCATGGTGCTCATGCCGCGCGATATAGAGATTTGTAACGGTTCTTGGAAGCGCCGTTTCGCATGGACGGCCAGCGCGCAGGGCAGATGTGGCCGCGAAGGCGCGGCGGCGGACACCGAAGTGCCGCCGCCGCCAAGCTCAGGATGGGGCGTTCAGCCTAGTCGCAGAGGGTGACCGGGCCGACATCCACGCAATCCCTGCGGCGATCCCGCCGCCGCCGACGCCGCCTGTGCCGCTCGCGCCGCCGCCGCCTGCGCAGGTCACGCCGCCGTTCGCGCCGATGCCGCCGCCGCCGCCGACGACGCCTGCGCCTGCGCCGCCGATCGTCGCGGTACTGGGCGACCTCGTAGCTGCCATCGTCCTCCCCGTCGGGCAGGGCCGGATCCGGATCGGGCTCCGCCGCATCGGCCGGGGCCGTCAGGATGACCGACGGGGCGACGAGCGCCAGACCGCCGGCCACGCCGAGACCGATCAGGAACCGGCGGCGCGACGGCTCGGCGGTGTCCTCATCGGGTGGCCCGGCATCACGCCGTCCGGCTCCGTATTTCCAAAACATCCATTGCATGCTGTCCTCCAAGTCGACGCCGCCTGGGCGCCGTGCTGCCAGCTTCGAGCATGACCGGTGCGGCAATCCGGTCGGCCAGGCAGCGCTGCCAGAAGGAAGACATAGATGTGTGAGAGAAATGGTCCAGTCAAAAGCGTCATATTTTGAAGGAGATGCTCGCGGCGTCGGCATATTGTTCCGCAGGGGAATGACGGTGATTGCTGCAATGTCATGTGGCGGGACGGCGATTCCGGGCTCTCGGGTCGGCAATGACGGCATTCTGCGCCGTGCAGGCGGCGCCTGATGGGGTTGGAGATCGAGCGCAAGTTCCTGGTGGCGCATGCCGGCTGGCGGGCGCAGGCCGTCGGCGCGGTGCGGCTGGAGCAATTCTACCTGTTCAGCCGGGAGGACGCGTCCGTGCGGGTGCGGATCCGCGATGGCCGGGCGGCGCGGCTGACGATCAAGACCGGCCGGGACGGACTGTCGCGCGGCGAGTTCGAATACGACATTCCGCTGCAGGACGCGGTGGAGCTGCGCGAGAGCCGGGTCGGCAAGCTGGTGGAGAAGACCCGCCATATCGTGCCGCTGGAGGGGGGCTGGCAGGCGGAGGTGGATGTCTTCACCGGGACGCTGGACGGGCTGGTGATGGCGGAGATCGAGCTGAAGACCATGGACGATGCGCCGCCGTTGCCGGATTTCCTCGGCCGCGAGGTGACGGGCGATCCGCGCTATTTCAACGCGCAGCTGGCGGTGGAGGGACGGCCGCCGGCCGAGGCATGAGACGGCGCCGGCTTGGCAGGCGGCGACCCGGCGCCATCTTCGCGAAGGCGCGGCCGGCGAGGTCGGCGCGCCGCAGATCCGATTCGAAGGTGCAGATGCCATGGCCTACAAGCTCGACCCCGCCGCGCCGCTCGATGCCGAGTTCCGGCGCATCGCCGGCGAGCAGCTGCGCCGGGCGGAGCGGGTGCTGGTGGCGGCGGATGGCGACCCGAATGCCGCCGTGCACGAGGCGCGCAAGCGGCTGAAGAAGCTGCGCGGCCTGACGCGGCTGGTCCGCGATGCACGGCCTGCCTTCCACGCAAAGGAGAATGCCCGCTACCGCGATCTGGCGCGAAGCCTGTCGGGGGCGCGCGACAGCGGCGCGCTGGTGGAGGCGCTCGACCGGCTTGCGGATCATTACGGGGCGGAGGTGGCGCCGACCGTCTTCGAGCATGTGCGCAGCGAGCTGACGGCGCGGCGCGAGGCGGCGACGTCACGCGATCTCGGCCCGGCGATCGAGGCGGCGGCGCGAAGCCTGGGAGCGGCCCGCCACAAGCTCGACGGCTTCGTCATCGCGCCCAAGGACAAGACGGGCGACGCGGCGGCGATCATCGCCGAGGGCTTTGCCCGCACCCATGATCGTGCGCGGTCGGCGCTGGCGACGGCGCGCAAGGAGGGCGACGACGAGGCCCTTCACGCGCTGCGCAAGCGGGTCAAATATCACTGGATGCATCTGCGGCTGATCGCACCGCTGTGGCCGGAGGCGATCGCGCCGCTGACCAAGGCCGCCAAGGCGATCGCCGACGGGCTGGGGCTCGACCATGATTATGCAGTGATGGGCCAGCACATCGCGGCAGAGCCCAACGCCTTCGGCTCGCCGCGCGAACTGGCAGTGCTGGCGGCGCTGATCGACCGCCGTCAGGCGGAGTTGCGCGCCGCTGCGCTCGATACGGCGCGGCGGCTCCTCGCCGACGATCCGGACGGCGTAAAGATGCGGGTGAAGCGGCTTTACCGGGCCGGGCCGGCGCGGACGGCGAGCGATCCCGACGCGCCGGTCGCCTCGCCGCTGGAGGTCCTGCGTCAGGCGGGTTGAATCGCCGCGCGGCGGCCAAAACTCTCAGCCCCGCTATCCGATTGCTTCGTCCATCGGCGCCAACGGCTTGCGCGGCGCTGCCGCGAACTTGCCGGTTGTGAGGCCGGGGAGGGGGCAGCTAATTGAAAGCAAGCTCGCACAATCGACTGGGTGGCGACTTGCAAGATATGTCTGCGATCGGCGGGTGCCGAAGGGGTGGGTCAGTAAACGCAAGGCTATTTCCGCTGCTCGCGATTATATTTGTATCGAAAGCAAACTAGTGGTTGCCTTTTCGCACTCCGCTTAATTCTATTAACTCGTGGCGCCACGATTGCGTGTGAAGCGCAATGAACACAGGCCGTCTCATGCTGGCTGAGCGAAAGGTGTAGCGAATGTCGAAGGTGCTGGACGAACTCGCCGCTAGCGCGGACGATCTGGAAAAAGATTTGGCGCGGGCGCTGAGGGCTTACCAGGACACAAAGGCCGAGAAGGGGGGCTCCCGTCGTATCGGCTATGAGCCGCGCGACATCCGAAAACTAGGCGCTGTGACCGTCATCGAAAGCCGAGTGCGGAAGCAGTCGAGCGGTTTCGATGGTGTACCCTCACACTTGAGCTACGAAGCTATCGTTCTTTCCTACCCAGACCGCTTCGCTGATGACGTTGTTGCCATCGCCGCCGAACGGATGGGCCAAGAAGCTCATCTGCTAGAGCGTCGGACTGAATCCCAGAATCCCCGGTTCGCTTCCCTTTAAGCCTTCACCGTGATTCCCTCGTGTTGGAGGTGGATCATGAGCAAAAGCTATTCGATTGATCTGCGTGAACGGGTCGCCGGCTTCATCGACAAGGGGCAGTCTCGTCGGGCGGCGGCTCGCCATTTTGGCGTTAGCGAGAGCTTTGCGATCAAGCTGGACCAGCGGCGAGTCCGGTCAGGATCGATCGCACCGCAGAAGCAAGGCCGCCCTCGCGGTAGCGGAAAGCTGGAGGTGTTTGAGGCCTTTCTGATCGGCGTCGTCGAAGCCAAGCCCGACATCACCATGCCGGAACTGGCCGCGCTGCTGACGGAGGCGCACAGCGTGACCGCCGCCCCGGCGGTGCTGTCGCGCTTTCTGTGCCGGCGCGGCTTCACATATAAAAAAATGCCTGATGGCGTCGGAATGCGCACGCGCCAACGTGCGTGAGGAGCGCCGGGTCTGGAAGACCAAGCGCCAGCCCCGGATGCGATTGGCGCCGCAGCGTCTGGTGTTCATCGACGAGACGTCGGTGACGACCAAGATGGCCCGGCTGCGCGGCCGTAGCCGGCGCGGCCGGAGACTGCGCGCCGACGCACCCTTCGGCCACTGGGGCACCCAGACCTTCATTGCCGGCCTGCGCTGCCACGAACTAACCGCACCCTGGGTCATCGACCGGCCGCTCAACCGATCCGCCTTCGACACCTACATCGAGACCCAGCTCGCGCCGACGCTGCGCAAAGGCGACATCGTCATTCTCGACAATCTTGCTGTCCACAAAAGTCAGCGGGCGGCCGAGTGCCTTCGACGAAGAGGCGCCTGGTTCCTATTCCTGCCACCCTATTCGCCGGATCTGAACCCGATCGAGATGGCGTTCTCAAAGCTGAAGGCACATCTGCGCAAGGCTGCCGCCAGGACATTCGACGATCTCTGGAAGGCCATCGGCGATATCTGCGGCCTCTTTGAACCAGAAGAGTGCTGGAACTACCTCAAGGCCGCGGGATATGCGTCTGATTAAGCGTCCGACGCTCTAGCACCCACAGCGGATCCTGTGGAACTCGAACGGCGGGTGAGCCGTCTGTCGGCGCGAGCAACAATAGCGTTTCCAAAGGGCATTGTTCAGCCTAAGCACACTACGAGGACTACCATTGTCTTCCTGCGCGACCCCGGCGTCAAAGCGTATGTTCTACGCCGCGCAGGTGGCATATGCGAAGCATGCGATTTCCCCGCGCCTTTCAAGACCGCGCTAGGGGGCGACTTTCTTGAAGTGCACCATTTGAAGCCCCTTGCGGAGGGAGGCAGTGACCGCGCCCAAAACGCAGTCGCACTTTGCCCGAACTGCCATCGCGCAATGCACCATGCGAGCGATGCGGGGCAGCGAACCGAGAGGCTCTATGCAAAGATCGGCAGTGTGCTGATCCCGGAGTAGCGAATAAGGTTATCGCTGTTCGATTTCTCTTATGCGGTCAACGGCCCGCAATCCGAACGGTCATGCAGGCGTACGGAAACGGGACCAGCGCCGATCTTATAAGAAATCTCGAAAGCACGGCGCTTGTCTGCCGGCGGCGTCCGGTTCTGCTGACGGGCGGCGCGGTTGGAAGCCCAAAGCCCAACGCAAGAAGGGCCGCCGGATGAACCGGCGGCCCTTCGTTCATGCGGGAGCGTCGAGGCTTACTGCTGGCCGACGGTGATCCGCGTCTCGTCTTCGAGCTCGGGATACTGATCGTCGTCGAACTCGCTCAGCGCGTCGATCTGGCTCTCGGTGACGTTCGGCGCGATCATGCCGCGGTCGGTCGCCATGAGCGAGGACAGCGGAATCGCCACTTCCTTCTCGCCGAGGCCGAGGAAGCCGCCGGAACCGATGACGGCGAAGAGACGGTTGTCGACCTTCACGATCTCCTGGATGTCGCCGAGGACTTCGCCATTGGCGCCGATGATGTCGTAATCGGTGACTTCCTCGACGGTCATCTCACGCTCGCTCGAAGAGCCCGGATTGATCGCCATGGTCTCGTTGTCGGTCGCCGAGCGGTCGGTTGCCGAAGGGTCGGCCGCTGCGTCCTCGGAGGTCACGCGCTCCTGACGGTCCTGGCTGGCGGCGTTGCCCTGCTGCTGACGATCCGCGGCGGTGTCTTCCGAGCCCTCCATCGGCGAACCATCGGCGTTCTGATAGATGATCTTCGGCTCGCCCTTCTCCTGGTTGACGGAGACCTTGGCGTCCTCGCTCTGATAGCGGATCTGCGGGCGCTGCTCGGACTGGCGGACCTGAACATTGGCGTTGGCCTGGTCGACCGTGACGTTGGCCTGCTCGTCGCCATCGTCGGACGTCTCGACCGCGGCATTGCCGGAATCATCGACGGAGACCCGCGGCTCGCCCTGGCTGACCGAGACTTCCGGCTGCGCCATCTCGACATCGACATTCGGGTCGGGCATGCGGACGGTGATGGTCGGCTGCGGAATGTCGACGCGGATCGTCGGCGCCGGCTGGTTCACCGTGATGGTCGGCTGCGGCTGCGAGACCGAGACGTTCGGATCGGCCTGGTTGACCCGGACGTCGGGCTCCGGAACGTCGACCTTCACCGCGGGAGCATCCGGCTGGACAACAACGTCAGCGGTGGAATTTGCATTCACGCTGTTGTTGTCCTGAGCGAAAGCGGTGCCGGTCAGTGCGGAGCCTGCAAGAAGAGTGACGACGAAAATATTACGCATGTAATATTACCTTTCTATTCGATTGGTAACATAACGAAACCTCCGGTTGAGATCTCGTCTGCTGGATGATGGCAAAACGGGGGCAGGCCCAGACTGTTCCGTTATTCGTCTTCGGTTTTTGTAGCCGCGACGTGAAAATGGCATGGCTGACCCGTGGCGATGTGTCGGAGGGGCGCGGCCGGAGCTGCCGTCCCGGCTTCGGGCGGCGCTGCGACCGACTGTCCGACCCGGGCGACGAACCACGCCGGGCAGGAGGCGGAGCCGGCCGGGCATGATTCTGAGGGGCGGGGTCGCCGATCCTCGACCGTGTCCTAGCTGGAATGGCCGCGAAACCGAGGCGAAGGGAAAGGCGCGCCATGAGACAGACCGGTCTGACCATTGCAGTCGTCCTGACGTTGGCGCTCGGCCTGATGACCCTGCTGCCGCTTCTGGAAACCAATGCGTGGTGGGTGCGCTACCTCGATTTCGTTCGCCTGTATGTCGGGGGTGCGCTGCTCGTGCTGATCGCCCTCCTCGGCGCCACCAGGGCCTGGCGGTGGCGAACGGGGGCGGCGATCATGGCCATCTGTGGGGTGCTGGCGGCGCTGCATCTCGCCAAGCTGCATGTCTATACGCCGGTCGTGGCCCCCATGGCCGCGGCAGCCGCCAGCTGCCCGGCGGGCTCGGGGCTTTCGGTGATGGTGGCGAACGTCAAGAAGGGCAATCGCGACTTCGCGGCCTTCCGCGCGGTGGTCACCAACGCCGACCCGGACATCCTGCTGGTCCTGGAAACGGACCAGTGGTGGGACACACAACTGGGCGCCCTGCAGGACCGCTACCGGGCCAGTATCGAGAGCCTGCCGCAGGCCGTCGAATATTACGGCCTGCATCTGTTTTCCAAATTTCCGCTGGCCGATCCGGCCGTGGATTTCTGGTTCGAGACCGGCACGCCGAGCGTGACCGCCGATGTCACGCTGCCGGCCGGCACGGTCCGCTTCATCGGCATTCATCCGCGGCCGCCGCAATCCTTCGAGCATTCCACCGCCCTGCGCGACGGCACGATGGGGCAGGCCGCCCTTGCGGCGGCCGATTCGACCATGCCGACGATCCTGGCCGGCGATTTCAACGCCGTGCCCTGGGAGCGCACCTTCCGCCGCATGCTGCGGGTGGGCAGGCTCCTCGATCCGCGGGTCGGCCGCGGCTATTTCGCCACCTACGACGCGGAAAGCCCGATCCTCGCCTGGCCGCTCGACCATATCCTGTTCCAGGACGCGATCGGCCTGCTCGGCTTTTCGTCGCTGCCCAATGTCGATTCCGACCATTACCCGGTGATGGCCGAATTGTGCCTGGCGCCGGACATGGCCGCCCGGCAGGGCGCTCCCGCCGAGGAGGACGGCGATCGGGAGGAGTTGCGCCGGGCGATCGAGGCCGCGCACGAGCGCGCGGCGCAGATGTAGGCCGCCAGGCGGACCGCATCGCGGAGGGAGCCGGCGCACGGGGCCCGCCCGGCGAGGCACGACGAAAGGAGGCCCCATGCTGGGCTTGCAGGATGCATCGATCTGGCTCGTGGGCGGCGCCTTTCTCGTGGCGGCCGTGGCGATCGGCTTTGCCGGGTTCCGGCTGTCCTATGTGGCCGATACGCTGGCCGACCGGACGGGGATGGGCGAGGTGGTGGCCGGCGCGCTGTTCGTCGGCGCGGCGACCTCCCTGCCGGGGGCGATCACCTCGATCTCCACCGCCATGCAGGACGCACCGGGCCTGGCCGTCGGCAACGCGCTGGGCGGGCTGACCGCCCAGACGGCCTTCATCGCCATCGCCGACCTGTTCTATCGCCGGGCCAATCTCGAACATGCCGCCGCCAGCGTGACCGGGCTGGCGCAGGGCGTGCTGCTGGTGGTGCTCCTGACCATTCCGCTGATCGCCTCGGCGGAACCGCCGGTGACGATCTGGGGCGTGCATCCCGCCTCCGTGGTCATCCTGATCAGCTATGCCTTCGGCCTGAAGCTGCTCTCCGACATCAAGGACGACCCGATGTGGAAGCCGGTCCAGACATCGGAAACGCGGGAATCGCTGTCGGACCCGGAGGAGGGCGATGATCGCGAATCCGGCCGCTCCCTGTGGGGCCGCTTCGCGCTCTATGCCGGAATCACCGCGGTGGCCGGCTACGTCATCGGCGAGGCGAGCCTGGCCCTCGTCGACCTCACCGGCCTGTCGCAATCGGCGGTCGGCACGATCTTCTCGGCCGTCGCCAATTCGCTGCCGGAACTGGTCACGGCGATCGCCGCGGTCCGGATCGGCGCAGTCAGCCTGGCGGTGGGCGACGTGATCGGCGGCAATGCCTTCGAGGTGATGTTCCTCAGCGCCGCCGACTTCTTCTATGACGGCTCGATCTATGCGGCGATGGAGCCGCAGGACCGGACCACGGCGATCATCGCCATGCTGATGACCGGCGTGCTGCTGCTCGGCATGCTGCGGCGCGAGCGCACCGGCCCGGCGGGGATCGGCTTCGAGAGCGTGCTGGTGCTGCTGCTCTATGCCGGCTCGGTGGTGCTGATCTTCCTGTGATCGCCGGCATGGGGCGTGCGCCCGGACCGACCGCCGGAGGGCGGCGTCCGGCGGGTTGCCGGCGGGGGCATTTCCTCGGCGGCGGTTAGCCGGCATAAAGCGGCCGAAAGACACTGGGAGCCCCTGACATGATCGACGCCTTCATCTGCGACTATATCCGTACCCCCTTCGGCCGCTTCGGCGGCGCCCTGTCGGGGGTTCGCGCCGACGATCTGGGGGCGGTGCCGATGGCGGCACTGATGGAGCGCAATGGCGGCGTCGACTGGGAGGCGGTGGACGACGTGTTCTATGGCTGCGCCAACCAGGCCGGCGAAGACAACCGCAACGTGGCACGCATGTCGCTGCTCTTGGCCGGGCTGCCGACCAGCCTGCCGGGCGTGACGCTGAACCGGCTGTGCGGCTCGGGCATGGACGCGGTGATCACCGCGGCGCGGGCGATCCGCTCCGGCGAGATGGAGATCGCCATCGCCGGCGGCGTCGAATCCATGTCGCGCGCGCCCTTCGTCATGCCCAAGGCGGAGACGGCCTTCTCGCGCAATGCGGCGATCTACGACACGACCATCGGCTGGCGCTTCGTCAATCCGCTGATGAAGGCGCAATACGGTGTCGATTCGATGCCGGAGACCGGCGAGAACGTCGCCGCGGATTACGGCGTCACCCGCGAAGCCCAGGACGCCTTCGCCGTGCGCTCGCAGCACAAGGCCGCGGCGGCGCAGGCCTCGGGGCGGCTGGCCCGGGAGATCACGCCGGTGACGATCCCGCAGCGCAAGGGCGATCCGGTGGTGGTCGACACCGACGAGCATCCGCGCGGCGACACCACGGTGGAGAAGCTGGCCAAGCTGCCGACGCCGTTCCGCAAGGAGGGCGGCACGGTGACGGCCGGCAACGCCTCGGGCGTCAATGACGGCGCCGCGGCGCTGATCATCGCCTCGGGCGCGGCGGCGCGCCGCCACGGGCTGACGCCGATCGCGCGCATTCTCGGCGGGGCGACGGCCGGCGTCTCGCCGCGGGTGATGGGCATGGGGCCGGCGCCGGCCTCGCAGAAGCTCTGCGCCCGGCTGGGGCTCAACCCGACCGATTTCGACGTGATCGAACTGAACGAGGCCTTCGCCAGCCAGGGCATCGCGGTGCTGCGCGAACTGGGTCTGTCGGAAGAGTCCGAGCATGTGAACCCGAATGGCGGTGCCATCGCCATCGGCCATCCGCTCGGCGCCTCGGGGGCGCGGATCACCGGCACGGCGGCGCTGGAGCTGTCGCTGACCGGCGCCCGCCGCGCTCTGGCGACCATGTGCATCGGTGTCGGCCAGGGCATCGCCATCGGCCTCGAGCGGGTCTGAGGGACCCGGACGCCGCGCCCGAAAGGCCGCCGTCGCACTGTGTTCGCGACGGCGATGCCAGTCCCGTCGGCCTGACAGCGCGCAACACCCGTCCGCCGGCGCTCGCCTGCTGCGACAACGGCGGTCTGCAGCGTCGGGGCTTCGTCGGATCGCCGGGGATTCGACCGGCGTGTGCGCTGATTTCTTAACGGGTTTCCGTGCAACTGGTCCCTGCGACGGTGTTCAGGACCCAATCATATCATAGTATTACTATGTCGTTGGTTGCAGATGCACGCAATCAGCGTGGTGGGGCTCCCGAATAACTCAGTCGTGCTTAGTATGACCGGTCGGGAACACCCCATGCAGTACATGACGAACGCCAAAATCCGCAGCCTGTCGATCGTGCTGGGCCTGCTCGCCCTCGGCACCACCGCCTCGGCGGAACCGCTGCGCATCGGCGGGACCGGCGTCGCGCTGGGCGGGATGCGCCTCCTGGCCGAGGCTTTCGTCGAGACACATCCCGATACCGAGATCGACGTCTTGCCCAGCCTGGGCAGCAGCGGCGGCGTCAAGGCGCTCCTGGCCGGTGCCGTCGATCTCGCCGTCAGTTCGCGGGCGCTCAAGGAGGCGGAGACGGAAAAGGGCGCCATCGGGCGGCTCTATGCGACGACACCGCTGGCGGTCGTCACCTCGATCGGAACCGACGCGGATGCGGTGACGACGCCGGAACTGGCGCAAATGTATGCCGGCACGCTGAGCGAATGGCCGTCGGGCGAGGCGATCCGGGTGGTGCTGCGGCCGGAATCGGAATCCGACACCCAGATCCTGCGAGCCCTGTCCGACGACATGGCTGCGGCCGTCGACGGTGCGCTGACGCGGCCGGGGCTCGTCAGTGCGACCAACGATCAGGAGAACGCCGAGACGCTGGAGCGCCTGCCCGGCTCGGTCGGCGTCGTCGCGATGGGCCAGATCAGGACGGAAGGCCGCAAGCTGAAGGTGCTGGAACTCGACGGGATCCGGCCGACGCCGGGCGCCACCGACGCGCGCAGCCAGCGCCTGGTCAAGAGCCTCTATATCGTCACCACCAGTGCGACGTCGCCGGCCGCCGGTGCGTTTGTCGACTTCGTGTTCTCGCCGGAGGGACAGGCCATCCTGGCGGCGAACGACCACACGCCCGCCGAGTAGCCGCCGATGACCTCGCAGCCCACCGAACGAGCCGTGATCGCGCCGTCGATGCTGCGCTTCACGACGATCCTCGCGCTGATCGTGTCGGTGCTCGTCGCATTCGTGCCACCGGCCCTGCATTTCTACTACGGCCTGCAATATGCCGAGGGGAGCCTGGCCGCCGAAGCGCGGCTGAATTCGCGGCTGGTGTCGCAGATCGTCGGGCGCAATCCGCAGATGTGGCAGTTCGAGACGCTGCGGATCGACGAGATCATCGCCTTTACCGACGCGACCGTGACCAAGACCCTCCTGAATGCCGAGGGCGGGGAGGTGTCCCGGATCGGCGCCGCGGCGCTGCCATGGCCGACGGTTTCGACCACCCATCCGGTCTATGATTCGGGGGCGGTGGCCGGGCGGATCGTGATCACCCAGAGCCTGTTCGCGCTGGCCAGGACTTCCGCCCTGCTGTTCCTGGTCTGCGCGGCCGGTGCGCTGGGAGTGTTCTTCGCGCTGCGCACGCTGCCGCTGCGGCTTCTCAGGCGGGCGGCGGACCGCGCCTCGTTCCTCGCCAGCCACGATCCGCTGACCCAGCTGCCGAACCGCTCGCTGTTCAACGAATGGCTGGTACGATCGGTGGCGGATGTCGACCGGCAGGACGGCAGCATGGCGGTGTTGTGCCTCGACCTCGACCATTTCAAGGAGGTCAACGACCTCCTCGGCCATGCGGCCGGCGACGAATTGCTGCGGCAGGTCACCGAACGGATGACGGCGACCCTGCGGCGCTACGACATCCTGGCGCGGCTGGGCGGCGACGAATTCGCCATCATCCAGAAGCATTTCGCGCAGCCGGCCGGCTCGGCGCGCCTCGCCGAACGCCTGATCGAGGAGCTGTCGAAGCCCTTCGACCTGAAGGGCAACGAGGTGCTGATCGGCGTCAGCATCGGCGTGGCGCTGCGCCGCGACCCCGAGGACCGCGACGGGCAGGACCTCTTGCGCCAGGCGGACATGGCGATGTACCGCGCCAAGGGCGAGGGGCGCGGCACGTTCCGCTATTTCGAAGATGCGATGAACGACCGGCTGGTGGCGCGCAAGAAGGTGGAACTGGCGCTGCGCCACGCGATCGCCCGCAACGAACTGCAGCTGCACTACCAGCCGCAGATCGACATGAAGACCAACAGCGTGAAGGGCGTCGAGGCGCTGATCCGCTGGTATCGGGGCGAAGACGGGATCGTCCAGCCGAACGACTTCATCCAGCTGGCCGAGGAGACCGGCCTGATCATCCCGATCGGCGAATGGGTCATCCGCGAAGCCTGCCGGCAGGCCGGCGACTGGCCGGAGCTGACCTTCGCGGTGAATGTCTCGCCGGTGCAGTTCCGGCATGGCAATCTGGTCGAGACCGTGCGCAGCGCGCTGGCGGAAGCGGGCGTCGAGCCGCACCGGCTGGAGATCGAGATTACCGAGAACGTGCTCCTGAGCCACACGGACGAGACCATCGAGACGCTGCGGGCGCTGCAGGCCATGGGCGTGCGGATCGCCATGGACGATTTCGGCACCGGCTATTCCAGCCTCAGCTATCTGCGCCGGTTTCCCTTCGACAAGATCAAGATCGACCGCTCGTTCACCTCCGACCTCGGCACCTGCTTCGATGCCGACAGCATCGTGGCGGCGGTGATCAATCTGGGCGCGGCGATGGGCATGGTCTCGAATGCGGAGGGCGTCGAAACCCTCGAACAGGCGGAATTGCTGCGCGCCCAGGGCTGCAACGAGGTGCAGGGCTTCCTCTACAGCCGCCCGGTGCCGTCGGCCTCGATCGCGCAATTGCTGGCGGACTGGAAAAGCAAGGCGGCCGAGATGCAGCCGGTCGCGCCGGAGACCGTGGTCCAGCCCTTCGCGCGGTTCGCGCCCGAGCTGACGCAGGCGAGCTGACGCCGACTCAAGCGGCGCTCCGGCCGGCTGTAGTCCGGGCGACGCGGGCGGCGCGCAACGCACGCGGACACGACAAGAACCGGCTGGCGGCGTTCAGATCATGGCGTTGGGAAAAGTGGTGCCCAGGGACGGAGTCGAACCGCCGACACTGCGATTTTCAGTCGCATGCTCTACCAACTGAGCTACCTGGGCGCCTGCCACCCGCGACGGCCTGGTGAGGCGTCCGGCGAAAGCTCGGGCCTTATAGAAAAGCTCCCGGCCCCTGTCCAGCGCTCTGTCATTGCAAATGCGAAAAAGTCTGGCGGGGCGTCGCGAACCGGCGTCCGGGCCTTGAGCGACAGGGCGCGGAGAGGGCGTTCGGCCCGAGGAGAACAGGGTTTCGTGACAGCGAGACGACGGTCGCGCCGGTTTTGGCGCGCGGTGTCGAAGGGAGCGGGAGACGCTGCAGTGCAAAATCCGTCGGGAACAGCCGAAATGACGGTTGACGCGCGCGGCGAAATCAAGGAAACAGCGCCCATCGCTGCCGTAGCTCAGGGGTAGAGCACTCCCTTGGTAAGGGAGAGGCCCGGGGTTCAAATCCCCGCGGCAGCACCATTCTCCAAACAATTGCCTGACTGGTTCCTTCACTGCTCGATCTGATTCGATCGAGCATGCGCGCTGCTTAGCGTTTAGTGCCCGATCATTTAGGCCTTCTATTCCGCTCGACGTAAGCTCGGCTCGCTATAGCGTGGCAAAAAGGGAGTCCTCGATGTATACGCTAAACACTATCGGCTACGAAGGCACCGACATCGACACATTCGTCGCGTCATTGAAATCAGCGGGTGTTTCCGCAATCGCTGACGTTCGGGCTGTGGCTATTTCTCGAAAGCCGGGTTTCTCCAAGACCCGCCTCCGCGATCGCTTGGAAAACGAAGGTATCAAATATCTTCATTTTATCGACTTGGGCGATCCGAAGCCCGGGCGGCAAGCGGCTCGCGAAGGCCGGTTCGCTGCGTTTCGAGCAATCTACAACGAACACCTCTCCACAGACGCCGCCACAAATGCCCTAGACGAGCTGCAGCAATTCGCCCACAACAATGACGTGTGCCTGCTTTGCTTTGAGCGCGATCCTGAAAATTGTCATCGCTCAATAGTAGCCGACGTCCTACAGGAGCGATTGGATATGCGGGTAGAACATCTGCTGAGCGGTGGAGGCGTAGCAGTTGACGTTGGCATCCGTGATGAGCGGTCGGGCAGTAATCCTTGTCAAAGCTCTCCCTCAGCCTAGTGCGAGGCATGGAGAGACGGTCTGCTGCGCAGGAGTGACACCCAGTCGAAACTGGAAACGGTTATTTCCCATACGGTTTCGTCATTTGAGTGGTGATGCTTCGTTCAACCGATGGGATTGGGTCAACTTCAATTATCGACTTCCTACCTCCGATAGGCGCAGCGAAAGTTGTCATGTATTTGAGGACAGCATCCGTATCGCAGGAAAACTGCGGGCGAACGAACGATCAACGCTGTTGTATCCGCTGATAACCGGATCAGCGAAGGACGCATCTGAGAAGGGGCTTTCCCTTACGCTTGTGCGACCGCGGAACCCACAGTTTATTTTCAGAGAAAAGTCCGTTGCAGATATCGAAAGGGGGCGGGAAGCCTTTCGTAAGGCGGCAAGGCAAGACAGCATCTTCGACGTGAAGCTCGCAGAGATCGAGCCGACTCCCTACGAGTTTATCTTCCGATTCGACGACGACTCTGGGCGGCACGAGTATCAGAACGGGGACTGGGAGACGCACGCGGCGTTCTTCCGCGAACGAAAGCGCACATCTGAGACTGAAGCGTTGCGTTGGCTCAGCTATATCTACAACGAGCGGTAGATAGTGTCCCACCATGTGGTGTAGCTGACGGCGATGGCCGTGCGGTTCCGGCCAAGCCGGATTGATCAGCGTGCCACGGCTGGCAGGCTAACGAACGGATCATCGCTCAGGGGAGCGACGGATTCCAGTGTCATGTACCTGGCCCGCTGAACCGCCCACTCATCATTTTGCTCGAGCAGCAGCGCGCCGACGAGGCGCTGGATGGCCTCATCGTTGGGAAAGATGCCGACGACGTCGGTGCGCCGCTTGATCTCGCCGTTCAGCCGCTCGATCGGATTCGTGCTGTGCAATTTGGCCCGATGCTCCCTAGGGAAGGTCATGTAGGCCAGCACGTCGGGCTCGGCCTCGTCGAGGATGGCAGCGAGCTTCGGCACCTTTGGCCGGATCTGGTCGGCGACGGAGCGCCATTGCTGGCTGGCGGCCTCTGGCGTCTCTTGGGCAAAGGCGGTGGCGATGAAGGCGGAGACGACACGACGGCCGCTCTTGCCAGCATGGGCCAGGACGTTGCGCATGAAGTGCACGCGGCAGCGCTGCCATGTCGCCGTTAGCACCTTGGTGACCGCGGCTTTGATGCCCTCGTGAGCGTCGGACACGACGAGCTTCACGCCGCGAAGGCCGCGTCGGGTCAGCTTTCTCAGGAACTCGGTCCAGATCGGCTCGGCTTCCGAGGTGCCGATCTCCATGCCGAGAACCTCACGCCGGCCATCGGCGTTGACGCCGACGGCGATGATCACGGCAACCGAGACGATGCGGCCGCCGCGGCGGACCTTGAGGTAGGTGGCGTCGATCCAGAGATAGGGCCAGTCGCCTTCGATCGGCCGCTCCAGAAAGGCTTTTACCTTGCCGTCGATCTCTTCACACAGCCTCGACACCTGGCTCTTGGAGATGCCGGTCATGCCCATCGCCTTGACCAGGTCGTCGACCGAGCGCGTCGAGATGCCCTGGACATAGGCCTCTTGAATGACGGCCGTCAGGGCCTTCTCGGCCATGCGCCGCGGCTCCAGAAAGCCGGGAAAGTAGCTGCCCCTGCGCAGCTTTGGGATGCGCAACTCGACTGTGCCGGCTCTCGTCTGCCAGTCCCTGTCGCGGTAGCCATTGCGCTGGGCGAGGCGCTCGGCACTCTTCTCGCCATAGCCGGCGCCAGTCGCGGCACCGACCTCCAGTTCCATCAGCCGCTCGGCGGCAAAGCCGATCATCTCGCGCAGCAGATCGGCATCAGGGGTCTTCTCCAGAAGGCTGCGCAGGCCCATCATGTCATTGGTCATCAGGGGATCTCCGGTTGCAGTTAGGTCTCGCAACCCAAGCCTAACCGGAAACCGCTGGTGACCACCGCGCCGCCAATCTCGTCCTACAGCGCGATGAAAGGCGCGGACGAGATTGGCGACGCTATCGCCGAGCTACACCACCTATGGGGACACGACCCGAGCGGTACCCCGCAAAGGGCATGGTTTTCGTTTTGGGGAACCAAGCCAAGCGGCCTCAAACTTGGCAGTTGCTTGGAGTGATAAGGCTCGATCCCCCGAAGATGGACCTGCAAGCAGACTTATTTGAGTAGCCGTACCGGTGCGTCGTACCCGCCCCGTTGCATGCAAGCGTATCGCGTCCAACTTCCCCCAATTGCCGCGTGCACTGAATGTTGTCGCCCTAGGTAGGCCCGCGGCAGCACCATTTCTTCACAAAATCACATCGTCTGGGCCAGGTCGCGGTAAAGCTTTGCCACGGCCTGTTCGACGTCGTTCGTCGTGTAGCCCCTGGCGACGCGGGCGCGGGCGGAGGCGCCCATGCGGGCGGCGAGCTCCGGCTCGCTTGCGAAGCGGGCGAGCGCGGCGGCAAAGCCCTGCGAATCGCCGGCCGGCAGGACGATGCCGTCCTGGCCGTCGCGCACGAAGTCGCCGCAGCCGGGCACATTCGTGGTCAGGAGCGGGCGGCCGCAGGCTGCTGCTTCCAGAAGCGTGCGCGGCAGGCCCTCGCCGCCGCGCGACGGCAGGCAGGCGAGGTGATGGGCGGCCCAGACCGCGGCGACATCCTCGGTGCGGCCATGCCAGTCGATGAAGGGCTCGGCCGACCATTCGGCGAGGGTCTCGGCGGAAAAGGCGCGCGGATTGGACGGGTCGGGCGTGCCGTAGAGCGACAGGGTGACATCGACGCCGCGGCGTCTAGCAAGGCGCACCGCCTCGACGATGGTGTCGATGCCCTTGGACCACAGCATGCGCGCGACGACGGCGACCTTCAGGGGCGGGGCCGGCGGCAGCGGTGCCTGCGGATAGGCGGCGGGGTCGATGCCGGCGCCGCCGACGACGAGGATGCGCAGCGAATCGGCGGGCAGGCGGAGGAAGCCGGCATCGCCGGTGTTCTCCAGCAGGAACCGCGTGCGCTTTCCGGTCAAGCCGATGCGGATGGTGGCGGCGATGGCGGCGCGGATGGCGCGGCCGGTCGTGTCGCTGCGCGCGCCGAGATAGCCGAGGCCGGTGACAGCGTAGATCCGGCGGGAGATGCCGGCGAGGCGAGCCGCGGCGCCGCCGACGAGAATCGAGCGCAGGGCGATGCAATGGACGATCGCCGGCTTCTCGCGCTTCAGGATCGCCGTCATGCGCCACAGTGCCGAGGCGACGGCCTTGATGCCGACCTCGCGGCGTTCGGCCTCGAGCGGCACGATGCGGGCGCCGACCGCTTCGATGGGGCCGGCATGGTCGCGGACCCTGGTGACGACCACGGTCTCGAAGCCGGCATCGCGGGCGGCCCGCGCCATGGGCAGGAAATGCGAGACGAAGAACCAGTCCTCGGTGATGATGAACACCAGCTTGGGACGGGCCGGGGACTTTGTGGCGTCGGCGGGTCTTTCCACGAAACGGCCTTCTCGTGCTATCGCCGCTGGGCGGCAGGATGTGCGGGCCGGGGCCGCGGGTCTCGCCCTTAGATCAGAGCGGCGGTCCGGGCAAACGCCGGCCGCAGGGGCGCGGGCTGCGGGCGCGATCGAAGGCGGCGAGGCTTCCGCCACGACAGGCCGGTGTGCAATGGCGGCGGTCAGCCGGGCTGGTACGGCTGGCGGCGCAGGGACGGACAAGCGGGAGACGACGGATGGATTCGCTGAAATTCGGAACGAGCGGGCTGCGCGGGCTGGTGAGCGACCTCGTCGGCTGGCCGAGCTTCGGCTACACGCTGGCCTTCCTGCGCCATGTGCGGGCGGGCGATCCGGCAGGCGCCGAGCAGATGGTGTTTTTCGGCCGCGATTTGCGGGCAAGCAGTCCGGAAATCCTCGAGGCCTGCATCGCGGCGGCCCATGCCGCCGGCTTCCGGGCGGTGGATTGCGGCGCGGTGCCGACGCCGGCGCTGGCGCTGGCGGCAATGCACCAGGGCTGTCCGGCGGTGATGATCACCGGCAGCCATATTCCCGACGACCGCAACGGGCTGAAATTCTACGGCCGGGGCGGCGAGATCACCAAGGCCGACGAGACCGGCATCGCGGCCGAGTTCGCCGCCATCGCCGGGGCCGATCCGCGGCCCGGGCCGGAGGCCGGCGGACAGGCGGCGGGCCGCGACGCGCTGGCGGTGTTCGCCCGGCGCTATACCGACTTCTTCGCGCCCGATGCGCTGGCGGGGCTGACCATCGGCGTGTTCCAGCACAGTTCGGTAGCGCGCGACCTGCTGGTCGATCTGGTCACCTCGCTGGGCGGTACCGCTGTGGCGCTGGCGCGCTCCGACGCCTTCGTGCCGGTGGATACGGAAGCGCACCGGCCGCAGGACGTGAAGCAGATCCGCGACTGGGCGGCGGAGCGCCGCTTCGACGCGATCGTCTCCACCGACGGCGATGGCGACCGGCCGCTGGTGGCCGACGCCAAGGGCACGATCCTGCGCGGCGACGTGCTGGGGCTTTTGACCAGCCGGGCGCTGGGGCTGACGACGATCGTCACGCCGGTGACGTCGAGCTCGGCGGTGGAGACGTCCGGCATTGCCGGCAAGGTGGTGCGCACCAAGGTCGGCTCGCCCTTCGTCATCGCCGGCATGGCCGAGGCGGCGCAGGCGGGCGCCGAGGGCATCGTCGGCTTCGAGGCGAATGGCGGCCTGCTGCTGGGCTCGGCGGTGACCCGCGAGGGGCGCAGCCTGCCGGCGCTGCCGACCCGCGACAGCGTGCTGCCGATCCTCGCCACGCTGGCGATGGCCAGGCGTCGCGGCATGGATCTGGCGGCGCTGGTGGGGGAACTCGATGCCAGCCATGCGGCGGCGCACCGGCTGCAGGATGTGCCGCAGCCGGCGAGCGGCGCGTTCCTGACGCGGCTTGCCGAGGATGAGGATTTCCGCGCCGGCTTCTTCGCACCGGCGGGCACGGTTGCGTCGGTCGATGCGCTGGACGGCGTGCGGGTGATCCTCCACGCCGGGCCGGTGGTGCATTTTCGCGCCTCGGGCAACGCGCCGGAGCTGCGCTGCTACGTGGAGGCGGGGTCGGAGGCGAAGGCGGCGGAGCTGCTGGCCTGGGGGCTGGCGGCGGCCGAGGCCGAGATCCGGGGCTGACGCCGCCGGGCGCAGGCGAAGCGGCGCGACGGCCCGGGCCATCGGGACGTCGCTGAACAGGTGTATTTGGCGTCCCACCGGAGGGGGCCGGAGCTGCCGGTGACCCGTTCAGGTACGGATGGGGGCAAGGAGGTGCGCCCATCGCTCAGTCCCGGGCGTAGATGTCCTCGATGCGCACGATGTCGTCCTCGCCGGTATAGCTGCCGACCTGCACCTCGATGAGCTTCAGGTCGATCTTGCCGGGATTGTGCAGGCGGTGGACGCAGCCGATCGGCAGATAGGCGGCCTCGTTCTCGTGATAGAGGCGGATCTCGTCGTCGATGGTCACCTCGGCGGTGCCGTGGACGACGACCCAGTGCTCGGCGCGGTGGTGATGGCGCTGCAGGCTGAGGTGGCCGCCCGGCTTGACGCAGATGTGCTTCACCTGGAAGCGGGCGCCGATGTCGATGCGCTGGTACCAGCCCCAGGGGCGATGGATGCGCAGATGCTCGCTGGCCTCGCTGCGGCCGGCCTTGCGCAGCTTGGCGACCATGCGCTTGACGTCGGGCGCGGCATCCTTGGCGGCGACCAGCACGGCGTCGTCGGTGGTGACGACGACGACATTGTCGAGGCCGAGGACGGTGGTCAGCACGTCGTCGCTGCGCACGAAGCTGTTGGTCGTGTCGATCGCCGCGACATTGCCCTCGAAGACGTTGCCGTCGGCATCCTTGTCCTTGATCGCATGGAGCGAATCCCACGAGCCGATGTCGGACCAGCCGAAATCGGCCGCCAGCACGCCGCCGAGGCGGGTGGTTTCCATGACGGCGTAGTCGATGGAGACGGACGGCGAGCGTTTGAACGCGTCGGCGTCGAGACGGATGAAGTCGAGATCGGTGACCGCGGAGTCAAGGGCGCCTTCGGCCGCGACCAGGACGTCGGGCGCATGGGCGCGCAGCTCGTCGAGCATGACGTTGGAGCGGAAGGCGAAATTTCCGCTGTTCCAGACGAAGCCGTCGGCGAGATAGGTCTCGGCCGTGGCGCGGTCGGGCTTTTCGACGAATGTGTCGAGGACATGGGCGCCGTGGCCCAGGGTCTCGGTGCCCGGACGGATGTAGCCATAGGCGGTGGAGGGATGGTCCGGGGTGATGCCCAGGGTCATGATGCGGCCGCCGGCGGCGAGCTGCGCGGCGGTGGCGACGGCAGCGAGGAAGCCGGGCTCGTCGCGGATGACATGGTCGGAGGCGAGCACCAGGCAGGTGGTGCCGGGCCCGCGGCGCTCGGCCATCAACGCGCCGATCGCCACGGCCGGGGCGCTGTCGCGGCGCTCGGGCTCCAGCACGATGTCGGCGGCGACACCGACGGCGGCGAGCTGTTCGGCGCAGATGAAGCGGAAATCATTGTTGGTGACGACGATCGGCCGGGTAAAGCCGTTGCCCGCGACCCGGCGGACCGTCGCCTGGAAAGGCGAGACGCCATCCTCGAGGAGCGCGATGAACTGCTTGGGCATGGTGTCGCGGGAGATCGGCCAGAGCCGGGTTCCGGCGCCGCCGGCCATGATGATCGGCAAGACCTGATCGCGCTGTTCCATGGCTTTCCTCGTCGTATTTGAACGTCCGGCATCGCACGGATGCATGACGGCTGCATGTGCCGGTGATCTGCCGGAACACTGCCCTTAGCTACCATGGCAGAGCAAGCGAGGGGGCGAAAGCCGCGCGGGATGGTTGATGGCGTGCTTCGATGCGCGGCGGAGAGCGCAGGCGGCGCGGCGTTTTGACAGGCGTACCTCAAGCGGCTTCTATGCGCCCCTGACGGGCTCCAGGCGGGGCCGGCGGCGCGGGGAGGCGCCGGAAACGGGGAGGCTTTCGATGAAGACGATGCAGGGACCGGGAATTTTCCTGGCGCAGTTTCTCGGCGATTCGGCGCCGTTCGACGATCTGAAGTCCATCGCCGGCTGGGCGGCGGGGCACGGCTACAGGGGCGTGCAGCTGCCGACCTGGGACAAAAGGTTGATCGATCTGGAGAAGGCGGCCGGCTCGAAGGACTATTGCGACGAGATCGCCGGCATCTGCCGCGAGGCCGGCGTCGAGATCACCGACCTGTCGACGCATCTGCAGGGCCAGCTCGTCGCCGTGCACCCGGCCTTCGACGAGGCCTTCGACGGCTTCGCCGTGCCGCAGGTTCGGGGCAATCCGAAGGCGCGCCAGGCCTGGGCGGTGGAGCAGATGAAGCTGGCGGCGAAGGCCTCGGCGCATTTCGGCTTCAAGAGCCATGTGACGTTTCCCGGCGCGCTGGCCTGGCCGTTCCTCTATCCCTGGCCGCAGCGGCCGGCGGGGTTGGTCGACACGGCCTTCGAGGAACTGGCCAAACGCTGGGTGCCGATCCTCGACGCCTTCGACGCGGCGGGCTGCAATGTCGGCTACGAGATCCATCCGGGCGAGGACGTCTTCGACGGTGCGACCTTCGAGATGTTCCTTGCGGCCTGCGGCGATCATCCGCGCTGCCAGATCAATTACGACCCGTCGCACTTCCTGCTGCAGCAGCTCGATTACCTGGAGTTCATCGACATCTATCACGAGCGGATCTGCGCCTTCCATGTGAAGGACGCCGAGTTCAATCCGACCGGCCGGCAGGGCGTCTATTCGGGCTACCAGCCCTGGACCAAGCGGGCCGGACGGTTCCGCTCGCTGGGCGACGGGCAGGTGGATTTCGCCGGGATCTTCTCCAAGCTCGCCGAATATGACTATGATTCCTGGGCGGTGCTGGAATGGGAGTGCTGCCTGAAGAGCCCCGAGCAGGGGGCGGCCGAGGGGGCGCCGTTCATCGCCAGCCACATCATCGAGGTGACCGACAAGGCCTTCGACGATTTCGCGTCGGGCGGGACGGACGCGGCGGCGAACCGGCGCATGCTGGGCATCGAGGGCTGAGGGGAGGACGCATCATGACGAGCGAGGAACAGGACACGGCGCGGCCACGGCGCATACGGCTGGGTATGGTCGGCGGCGGACAGGGCGCCTTCATCGGCGGCGTCCACCGGATCGCGGCGCGCATCGACGACCGGTTCGAGCTGGTCGCCGGGGCGCTGTCCTCGACGCCGGAGAAGGCGCTGGCGTCGGCGGCCGAGATCGGCCTCGATCCCGAACGCAGCTACGGCTCCTATGTGGAGATGGCGGCGACCGAAGCCGAACGCGAGGACGGCATCGAGGCGGTGGCGATCGTCACGCCGAACCACATGCATTTCCCGGTCGCCAAGACGTTTCTGGAGGTCGGCATCCACGTCATCTGCGACAAGCCGATGACGACGACGCTGGCCGAGGCGCAGGAGCTGGCGGAGATCGCCGCGGCCTCGGGCAAGATCTTCGTCCTGACCCACAATTACACCGGCTATCCGATGATCCGGCAGGCGCGGGCGATGGTGGCGGCCGGGGATCTGGGCACGATCCGGATGGTCCATGCCGAATATATCCAGGACTGGCTGGCCGACCGGGCCGAGGATACGGGCTCCAAGCAGGCGGGCTGGCGCGTCGATCCGGCCAAGGCCGGCGCCGGCGGCTCGATCGGCGATATCGGCACGCATGCCCACAACCTTGCCTGCTTCGTCACCGGGCTGAAGGTGGAGCGGCTGTCGGCCGACCTATCGTCCTTCGTGGAAGGGCGCGAGCTCGACGACAATGCGAACATGCTCTTGCGCTTTGCCGGCGGGGCGAAGGGCATGTTGTGGGCGAGCCAGGTGGCGGTCGGCAACGAGAACGGGCTGTCGCTGCGGGTCTATGGCGACAAGGGCGGGCTGGAATGGCGTCAGGAGGAGCCGAACCGGCTGTGGTTCACGCCGCTGGGCGAGCCGAAGCGGCTCCTGACTCGCGGCGGCGCCGGGGCGAACGCGGCGGCCGCGGCCGTCTCGCGCATCCCGGCCGGCCATCCGGAAGGCTATCTGGAAGGGTTTGCGACGATCTATGCCGAGGCGGCGGAGCTGATCCACGCATCGGACGCAGGCGAGGCGCCGCCGGACGGGTTGGCGCTGCCGGCCCTGGCGGACGGGATCGACGGGCTGGCCTTCATCGAGGCCTGCGTGGCGTCGTCGCAGAATGACGGGGCGTGGACGGCGCTCTGACGCGCGGCCCGCCCTGCGGCTGCCGGTACGGTCCTGGCCGGGGCAACCGGATGGCGGGACCCGATGGGAACTGACGGGAATGGACAAGGCGTGATGTCGCGACCGACGATCCGGGATGTCGCCCGTGCGGCGGGGGTGAGTCTGGCCACGGTGGACCGGGTTCTGAACCGGCGGGCCGGCGTGCGGGCCAAGACCGTCGCCAAGGTCGAGGAGGCGATGCAGCGCCTCGACTTCACCCGCGACATCACCGCGGCGAATCTGTCGAAGAAGCGCCGCTACCGGCTGAGCTTCCTTTTGCCGGACGGCGACAACAGCTTCATGCGCGGGCTGGCGGCGGCGGTGCAGGCGACGTCGAAACATTCGTCGCTGGAGCGCGCCGAGGTGACCGTCACCATGGTGCCGGCCTTCGACGGGCCGGCGCTGGCGCACGCGCTCGATGCCATCGACCGCTCGGCGACGGACGGCGTGGCGGTGGTCGCCACCGATGCGGCGGAGGTGCGCGACGCGATCGGCCGTCTTATCGTGGATGGCGTGCGGGTGGTAACGCTGGTCAGCGACCTGCCCGGTTCCAGCCGCGACCGCTTCGTGGGGATCGACAATGTCGTGGCGGGCCGCACGGCCGCCGGGCTGCTCGGCCGCTTCTGCGGCAGTGCGCCGGGACGGATCGCCGTCGTCGCGGGGTCGATGTTGCTGCGCGACCATGTCGAGCGGCGGCAGGGTTTCGAGACGGTGATGCGGGAACATTATCCGCATCTGACCGTGCTGCCGTCGCTGGAAGGGCTGGACGATGCCGAGCGGGTGGCGTCGCTTCTGGGCGAGCTGCTCGCGCAGGACGGCGAGATCGCCGGGCTCTACAGCCTCGGCGCGGGCAATCGCGGGGTGGTGACGGCGCTGGAACGGGCCGGGCTCGCCGGCCGGGTGCGCGTGGTGGCGCACGAGGTCAGCCCGCATGCGCGCGCGGCGCTGCATGACGGCATCTTCGATGCGGTGATCAACCAGGATGCCGGGCACGAGGCGCGCAGCGCGGTACGCATCCTGAAGGCGCTGATCGACGACCGGCCGGTGCTGGAAGCACAGGAGCAGATCCGCATCGACATCTTCATGCGGGACAATCTGCCGTAACGCGGCGAGCCGGCGCAGCCCCGCCTGGTGGAGCGAGGGCAATCGGGTCGCGACGACGCGTTCTGCACAGTTCGCAGGCAGCGACGGATTGACGTGCGGTAAGCTTAGGATAGCGTGTGTCGTCTTCCCCGGGGGTGGGCAATCTCGGAAGGGAAGATACGAGGCGGCTCGGTGCGCTCCCAACGTGCCGGGCCGCCGCTGCCGGTCAGGGACCGGTTCGGCGGTCGGACACATGGCGCGCCGGCCGGATGGCGGGCCGGGGCCGACGCGCGGTCGGCAACCGGCCTGATCGTCTCACAAGGGACAGGCTGCCCCTCGGATGCCTGTTCAGCCTTCGAGCTTCGAACGGGCGCTGTCTTCCAGGTGATAGATGCGGACGCGGGCGATCTCGCGCTCGACGGAGCGGAAGCGGGCGTCGACGAAGGCGTTGTACATGCGGCGCATGGTGCTCGGGCGGGTGGTGGCCATGATCTCTCTCCAATGTTGTCCGGTTCGGCGCCAACGTCTCCGGCGCGTCGTTCCGATGAGCGAGATATAGGCGGTCTTGCTGCGCTGCGGTATCGGGATGCTTGCAGGTGAGCCATGCGATGAGTGCATGGGTGAGCGGGGCGGCGTTAAGCGCCCGTCAAGGAAGATCGGCACGCACTCCCGGTGCGGTCCGCGCTCTACGGCGCAGGCAGAGGCATCGCCACGATCGGGCGAAGCTGGCAGCATCTGAATGTAAGGGAAAGTTCGGATGGTGGGCGTGACAGGGATTGAACCTGTGACCCCTTCGATGTCAACGAAGTGCTCTCCCGCTGAGCTACACGCCCATCCGACGAGGCGGCTTTGACCACAGACCAAAGCGGTCGTCAATAGGGTCTTGCGGCCATTTTGGCGAAGAATTCGATGGCCGGTCCGACGGTCGCCGGAGCCGGTGCGCCGGCGTCGGATCGGCGCCGGGAATGCCGCGATCCGGCGGGAGGCTTGCGCCAGGCGCGCGCGCCGCCCGGATGGAGAAGCCGCGGCGGGCGGCGATCCCGCGGGGCAGGCGGGGCGCCGGCGCCCCGCCTGCATCTGCAGGACCGGGATCGTCGAAAGATGCGATTCCGCGCCCCTCAGGCGCCGTGGGGGGGCAGCCGGTCAGGCGGCGTCCTCGAGCATGCGGGCGACCTCGTCGACCAGCTCGCGCAGATGGAAGGGCTTGGACAGGATCTTGGCGTCCTTGGGAGCCTTGGAATCGGGATTGAGCGCGACGGCGGCAAAGCCGGTGATGAACATCACCTTGAGGTCGGGATCGAGCTCGGTGGCGCGGCGCGCCAGCTCGATGCCGTCCATCTCCGGCATGACGATGTCGGTCAGGAGCAGCGAGAAGGGCTCCTCGCGCAGGCGCTCATAGGCGCTGCCGCCGTTGTCGTAGCTGACCACTTCGTAGCCGGCCCGCTCCAGCGCCTTGGCGAGGAAACGGCGCATATCGTTGTCGTCTTCGGCGAGTAGAATCTTTGACATTCACGTTATCCGGATACGCCGGGCGCAACGATGCCGGCGGCTGTTCATTGAGGTCGCAATTCCATAGCAGAATGCCGGAACTTTTTCTAAAAGGAATCAGGATCCGGCGGTGGACGGCGGATTTTTCGGTGCGCCATCCAACCGGAAGGGGACAGTTTGGCGAACATACCCATGATCACGACGGCCAGCGGGGCGGTTCCCGCCTTCGAAGTCGTCGAACCGGCCGAGCCGACCATCCCCTTCGTCTTCTGCTCTCCCCACAGCGGTCGCGACTATCCCGCCGATTTCCTGGCGGCGACGCGGCTGCCGGGCGATTCGATCCGACGATCCGAGGATCTGTTCGTCGACCAGCTGTTCGAATGCGTGCCCAAGCTTGGCGCGCCGCTGATCCGGGCGCGGTTCCCGCGGGCGTTTCTCGACGTCAATCGCGAGCCCTACGAGCTCGACCCGCAGATGTTTTCCGAGCCGCTGCCCGACTACGTCAATGTCGGCTCGGTGCGGGTGACGGGCGGGCTCGGCACGATCCCGCGGATCGTGGCGGAAAACGAGGAGATCTACCGCCAGCGGCTGCCGCTGGCCGAGGCGATCGATCGGATCGAGACGATCTACAAGCCGTTCCACGCGGCTGTCGAGGAGCGGCTGCGGCGCACGAAGGAACGATTCGGCATGGCGATCCTGGTGGATTGCCATTCGATGCCGTCGAGCGTGCGAGCGCTGCCGGGCGGCCGGCGGCCGGACATGGTGCTCGGCGACCGCTACGGCACCAGCGCGGGCGCCCGGCTCATGGCCATCGCCACCGGCCGGCTGACGCGGCTCGGCTATGACGTGGCGCGCAACAAGCCCTATGCCGGCGGCTACATCACCGAGCGCTACGGCCGGCCGGCGGTCGGCCAGCACGCGATCCAGATCGAGATCAATCGCGGGCTCTATGCCGACGAGCGCATATACCGCCCGCATGCCGGCTTCGAGGCGCTGGCGGAGCGGCTGGCGGCCTTCGTCGTGGGCTTCGCGCAGGATGTGGACGCCGATTACGGGCTGCCGGCGGCCGCCGAATAGTCCGGCCCGGACGTCGGCGGCGCGAAAAAAAACCGCACTGCGGGAGGGCAGCGCGGTCTGAGTCTAGGGAGGAAACGCCCGTAAGGGCAGCGGCACATCAGCACCGCAAAACAAAGATATGCTGCACTGCGACAGGATGCAAGCGGAATCTGCATCGAAATCGTGCAGAAAAGTTTGCCGCCACATATTAAGGCATCTGTCGCGTCCGCCGATGGCCGGAGGGCGTGGGGGAAACGCTGCGCGGCGCGCATTCACAGGTCGCCCGGTTCGCAGCGATCCGCTAGGATCTGGGTTCTTTGGAGCCATGGATTCTTCGCGCGCATGATTCTTCCCGACGTCTCCTTCCTGTTCGAACTCGCCGATGCGGCGGATGCCGAGACGCTGCCGCGGTTTCGCGCCGGCACGGCCGTGGACAACAAGCGCGCCGCGGATTTCGACCCCGTGACGGAAGCCGACCGGGCGGCCGAACGGGCGATCCTTTCGGCGATCGCGGCGCGCTATCCGGACCATGCGGTGCTCGGCGAGGAATTCGGCGCAAGCGGCACCAGCGACCGGCTGTGGGTGATCGATCCGATCGACGGCACCCGCGCCTTCATCTCCGGCGTGCCGGTGTGGGGAACGCTGATCGGCTATTGCGAATCGGGCCGGGCGCGGGTCGGCATCATGTCGCAGCCCTTCACCGGCGAGCGTTTCGTCGCCGACGGCGAGGCGGCGTGGGGCCTGCATCGCGGAACGCGCACGCGGCTCGCCGTGCGGGACGTGCGCCGGCTGGACGAGGCTACGCTGTTCACCACCTCGCCGCGGCTGTTCGAGCCGAAGGGGACGCCGCCCTTCGAGGCGCTGGAGGCCAAGGCGCGGCTGACGCGCTTCGGCACCGATTGCTACGCCTTCTGCATGCTGGCGGCGGGGCAGGTGGATCTGGTGGTGGAGACCGGGCTGAAGCCCTACGACATCGTCGCGCTGGTGCCGATCATCGAGCAGGCCGGCGGCATCATCACCCGGCTCGATGGCGGGCGGCCGGAATCGGGCGGCGACATCGTCGCGGCGGGAACGCCGGAGCTGCACGCGGCGGCGCTGGCGATGCTGAACCGCTGACGGTCGCTGGCCCCGGCGCGGGCTGGGCGTCATGCCGCGGTGACATCGTCGGTGTTCGCGCGGGCCGGGCCCCAAGGCGTGTCCGGGTCAGTCGAGAGGCAGGGCGCCGGCGGTGAAGGATTCGAACGCCTCCATGAAGGGAGCGCGGAAGCGGTCGGCCTCCTGCAGCAATTCGTGCCGGGCGAAGGGGATGGTCAGGCTGGAGCCCGAGCGCATGCGCCAGGCCAGCCGCTCGGCGGCGCGGCTGTCAACGACCGCGTCATGGCCGGCGGTGACGATGAGGGTAGGCACGCCCAGCCGGGCGATGTTGTCGGAATCCTCCAGCCGCCGCATGGCGCCGGTGACTGCCGCCAGCCACGCCACGGTCGGCTTGCCGAGAAACAGCCAAGGCGCCGCCTCGGCGAGGGCGGCGTTGCGGGCCAGGCGCTTGGGATCGCTGCTAAGGGCGGGGCTGGCGGCGCGGACGCGCCGGCCGGGCAGCAGCGACGGGGCGACCGGCAGGCGGCCGAGGCCGAGCCAGCGGCCGAGCCGGGCGAGACGATGCAGGCCTCTTGTGCCGATGGCGCGGTTCGCCGGGAAGGCGACGAGCGGCGCGCTGAGCACCATGCGCTCGATGCTGTTGACCAGGCGCGGCGCCGCGGTCAGCGCGACGAGGCCGCCCATGGAATGGGCGAGGATGACGAAGGGGCCGCGGCAGTCGGGCAGGGCGACGTCCTGGATGAAGGCTTCCAGATCGTTCACATAGGCGCCGAAGCGGCGGACATAGCCGCGGCGGCGATCGCGCAGCATGCGCTCGGAGCCGCCCTGGCCGCGCCAGTCGAAGGTGGCGACCATGTAGCCGCGGCGATTGAGCTCGCCGATGGTCTCGAAATATTTCTCGATGTTCTCGTTGCGGCCCTGCAGCAGGATGACGGTGCCGCGGGTGCGCTCCAGCGCCGAGGGCGAGACCGCATATCGCAGGCGCTTGCCGTCGGGGGCGCGGAAAGTCGAGGCGGTGATGCCGGCGGGCGCCGGATTGGCCTCGGTGACGACGAGTTCGTCCGGATTGAAGGCTTCGTTCATGTCGTTTCCGCTTCGCCCGGGACCGGCCGTTCTGCTGGCAATCCGGCGGCCATGGCCGTTGCGCGCTTTTAGTGGCCGGGGCCGGGCGGGTCAAAGCCTTCCGCGTTGGCGGCCGGCCGGGGCGGCGGCTGTGCGGGGGCGGAAACGCGGAGGCGCGAGGCTGGGGCGTGTCGGCGGGACAGAGGTGGAAAGGGGATCGACCGGAAGCCCTTTGACGGGCTTCCGGCCGGAGCGGCCACAGCGGAAGGGACGGGACGCTGCGACCGTTTGGCGGGCCGCCCGATGTCTCGTGGGCGGCTGAAATCTGACGCCACATTGCACCAGGGCAGATGAACGGCCCCGGAAGGCGGCATTCATCTGCGGTTCAGGCGGACCCGCCGGAAAACCATGCACGATCAGAGCGTTGGGCAGCCCGTTGGGGCGGCACGCCTGCGACGCGCGCGCGGGAGGGCGGACCTGAGAAAAATCTGCACGGCCGGCTTGCGGGCGCTCTTGAACGGCAAAAATCGCGCCATTATTTTTGTCACGCGGTCGCCGAGACGGGGCCGCACGCCGGGCTGCATCGCCAATTCGGGATGCGTGCCGGGCGCCTTACGCAAACCTCGTTGCTTCTGAATGGAGAACATCATGCGTCATGTCGACTTTGCCCCCCTCTATCGTTCCACCGTCGGTTTCGACCGTCTGTTCTCGCTGCTCGACAGCCAGACGCTCGCCGACAACGGCCAGACCTATCCGCCCTACAACATCGAGCGCACCGGCGAGAACGCCTATCGCGTGACGCTCGCCGTCGCCGGCTTCGGTGACGAGGAACTGTCGATCGAGGCGCGCGAGAACGTGCTGACGGTCAAGGGCGAGAAGGCCGAGAGCCAGGAGAGCGAGACGTTCGAGACGCTCTATCGCGGCATTGCCGGCCGCGCCTTCGAGCGCCGCTTCCAGCTGGCCGAATATGTCGAGGTGAAGGGCGCCGCCCTGAAGAACGGCCTCCTGCATATCGACCTCGTGCGGGTGATCCCTGAGGCGATGAAGCCGCGCCGGATCGCCATCACCACGGCCGACAATGTCAACGAGAAGCAGATCGAGGCGAACGCCGCCTGATCGGCAGACCCGGAACGGGAAGAGAGCGGCGCCGGAAACGGCGCCGTTTTTGTTTGGGGGGAGCGTTGAGTCGGCGACGTGCTTTGGCGGCTGGTATGGGTGGCAAGCGGATGGTTAGCTTTCGGACGGTGAGGGACGAAAGCCGTCATTCGGTCGATGGATGCATTGCTGCAAAGCAACCGCTTCTTTGCTTAAGAACCCTAGTTTGCCGTCCGAGATGAGAGCATATCAATTGGAATCGGAGCGGTGCGTCAGTTGGCAGTGTTCAACCCGGAAACCAGGAGGGATTCAGATTGCCTCTTCTCACACACGACCCTTTAACTCAGCTCGCATTCTCCATCTACGAGAATAAGGGCGTCTTCGCTGTTCTACTCGGCTCCGGTCTCTCGCGCGCAGCGGAGATCCCGACCGGTTGGGAGATCACCCTTGATCTTATCCGTCGCGTGGCGCTCGCGCAGGGAGTCGAAGATCAGCCCGATTGGGCCGCATGGTATCGCGATAGGACGGGCGAGGAGCCGAAGTACTCGACCCTCCTTGAGGAGTTGGCCTCCTCGCAGGAAGAACGCCGCTCGATCCTACACGGCTACATCGAACCGACTGAAGAAGACCGCGAAGAGGGGCGGAAAGTCCCCACTGCCGCCCATAACGCGATCGCGGATCTTGTGCGCGGCGGGTACATCCGCGTGATTGTCACCACCAACTTCGACCGGCTCATGGAAAACGCGCTACGCGAGCGCGGCATCGAGCCGACGGTCGTGGCTTCCGTAGATGCGCTCGCCGGGGCGGAACCGATTACACATAGCGCCTGCTACCTCCTGAAGCTGCATGGCGACTATAAAGACGTGCGCATTCTCAACACCGAGGAGGAGCTGAGTGGCTACCCAGCGCCGTATGACGGGCTGCTTGACCGCATTCTGGATGAGCACGGGCTGATAGTATGCGGCTGGTCGGGTGACTGGGACCATGCGCTGCGAGCGGCATTCTTTCGCGCGCCGAACCGCCGTTATTCCTTGTTCTGGGCCGCGCGTGGCAATCTCGGTGGTGGTGCGCAGGAGCTAGTCGATCATCGTCGGGCCCGCGTTATCCCCATCGCCGATGCAGACGGCTTCTTTTCCTCGCTGCGCCAGCGCGTCGAGACGCTTGAGCAGAGCCAGCGGCAGAACCCGCTCAGCATTGAATTGCTGGTGAACAGCGCAAAGCGCTTTCTCGCAAAGCCGGAGTACCGCATTCAGCTCGACGAACTGTTCACCGCAGAGACCAACCGGCTCATCGCGCAGCTCGACACGGCGGAGTTCGCGCCACCCGGCCAGTGGGATCAGTCCCTCTTCCGAGCGCGCGTCTCCAAGTATGAAGCCGCCAGCGAGGGACTTGCGACCATGGCGGGCGTGCTCGGTAGATGGGGCGACGACACCGAATTGCCGCTCGTACTTGACGTCGTACGCAGCCTCTATACCCACGCAGAGAAGGTCGGCGACGGTCTCACGTTTTTCCTGAACCTCCGGTCCTATCCAGCAGTTCTCGTCTTCACCGCTTACGGGCTCGGCTTGACGCGCGCCGGACGATGGAGCGCGCTGCATCACCTCTTCGATTCCGTCATTCATCGCGAGCACAGAGAGCCGGTTAGGACTATCGAAACGCTTTTCCTCGGGGCCTGGAAAGGCACCGAGAATGACGCGTGGAAGCAGATCGAGGGACTTGACCGACACAAAACACCGCTCAGCGATCACCTGCTCACGATCTTCTCCGAGTGGGGCAAGAGCTTCATCGGGCTGGCACCCGATTTCGAGCTTATTCTCGAGCGGTTCGAGCTGCTTGGCTCTCTGGCGCACCTTGAGCAATATGATAAGGCGGTCGTTCAGCAGGAACTTGCGGGCGAGCCCCGCAATGGCTGGGCATGGATGCCGGTCGGGCGCGCTGGGTGGCACGAGGCGAACGCCGACCGTCTCGTCTCGGAGATCCAGACGGGGCTGACTAGGAACCTGCTAGTACAGGCGGGATTCGCCAAAGGTGATCCAGAGTTTATGGATCTCTTTATTCAGAACTTCCGGCGCGTGGCCAGGCGGATGCGATGGTGACAATGGTCGCCCTGAAGCATTCGGACACGTTGCGGTACCTCAGCGAGTTGCAGCTCAGAAGAGGTATCTTCTGGCGCAGCTGATCGTATGGCAGGTTTCGGCGCGCGACGAAGGCGCTCCGGATGGCCAACTGGGGTCGAAAGCCGCCGTCCATTTGCTTTCCGTCCCCGCACAAAAAACGCGACGGCCGGGGCCGTCGCGCCTCGTTCGTGCCCAGCCCGGCCGCGTCAGGATTCGTGGGGGGCGTCGTGGCGGCCGAGATTGGTGGCGGTGCGGGCGTCCTTCATCATGCCGGCATGCTGGCCGGTGCCCGTCGGCGCCGCGTTGCGGGCCGTGGTCCAGCCCTCCATCCACGCGGCGCGCAGGGAAGAGCCGGCCGGATATTCGCAGGACGACATCGGGAAATTGTTGCGGAAAGCGAGTTCGCCCTGATGAAACGCGTCTGTGGACATGACGTTCTCCTCTGGCTGTGAACCTACGCTACGGAAATCCCGTGCGCGGTCAACCGTTCCGAAGAAATCCGTCCATCGGCCCGATCGGCCCGGGGCGCGCGTGCCCCGGTCGAGACCCGTGGTCGTCCGCGGGTCACGCTCGACGCGCGATCCGGCCCGTGGGGCTTTCTCGCCAGAGGGACGTCAGAGGCCGGCCAAGGCCCAGTCAGGGACCTGTCGAAGGCCGGTCAGGGGCCTCTCATAGGCCGCCTGGGGCCTGTCGAGGGCCGATTTGCGGCCGACGGGGGTCGCTCGGGACTTGATCAGAGGCCGATCGGCCGTCGCTCGGGCGACCGATCGGGCTGGATCAGGCCAGGAGTTCGCAGAAGCGGTCGACCTCGTCGGGGGTCGTCGACCAGCTCGTGACGAGGCGCACCAGATGCTCGTCGTCGCCGACGATGTCGTGGAAGCCGTGCGGCGGGTTCCAATCGTAGAAGACCGCGCCGCGGGCTCTCAGCGCCTCGGCCCGGTCGGCCTTGAGAATGGCGAAGCTCTCATTGGTGTGGGTCGGCCACGCCTGGCGGGCCTGGTTGCTGGCGTCGAGGCCGGCGCGCAGGCGGTCGGCCATGCGGTTGGCATGGCTGCCGAGCTCGAGCCAGAGATCGTTCTCCAGATAGGCCATGAACTGGGCCGCCACGAAGCGGGTCTTGGAAAAGAGCTGGGCACCGCGCTTGCGAATATAAGGAAACTGGCTGGCCTTGGCGGGGTCGAAGAAGACCACGGCCTCGGCGCACCAGCAGCCGTTCTTGGTGGCGCCGAAGGACAGGATGTCGACGCCGCGCTTCCAGGTCATCTCGGCCGGCGTCATGCCGGTGGCGGCGAGGCCATTGGCAAAGCGCGCGCCGTCCATGTGGAGCGCGAGATTGCGGTCGTGTGCGATCTTCGCGATCGTCTCGATCTCGTCGCCGCTGTAGAGCGTGCCGGCCTCGCCGGGCTGGCTGATGGTCACGGCCATGGGCTGGCCGGCATGGACGAAGTCCGGCTTGAAGCGGGAAATCTCGCGCTTCAGATTGTCCGGGTCGATCTTGCCGTCGGGGCCGTCGATCGGCGCCATGCGGGCGCCATGGGTGAAGAATTCCGGCGCGCCGCACTCGTCCTCGATGACGTGGGCCTCGCGGTGGCACAGGACGACGCCGCCCGGCCGGTTGACCGCGGCGAAGGCGAGGGAGTTGGCGGCGGTGCCGGTGCCCACGAAGAACACCGCGACCTCGCGCTCGAACAATTCGTCGAAGCGGCGCTCGACGCGCCTGTCGAGATCGCTCGCGCCATAGGCGGCGGCCATGCCGGCGCCGTGGGCGGTGAGGGCTGCGTTGATCGCCGGATGGGCGCCAGACCAGTTATCGGAAGCAAAGATCATGGCGGGCAGTTATAATGCGCCGCGGACAAGGGCAAGCGGGGCGCGGCGCGGATCTCGTATGCACTGCGGGCATGCGGCGGCGGTTGCCGGGTGCGATCCCCGCGGGCGAGGCGGGTCGCCGGAAGACCAGCGCGCGGCCCGGCGGTTGGCGAATCCGCGTGGGCCGGAGAGGCGGCGCTGCCGGGGGTGGCCTTGTGGCGTGGCACCGCTTCTGTCATATTACGGTCGATAGGACAGTGATGCTGCCATAAATCGGCTGGTGAAAAAGCGCGATCTGGCACGATGGCGCGCGGAAAAGACGCGCCCGGGTTCTATCCTGACGCCAGCGGCCATGCGAAAAGCCGGCGGAAACGAGACATTGTCGCTCGGGTTCGGCCCGGACGCCTGAGGGAGCTTCTCCCGCAACAGGCGGACGGCGCGGGACCGGAGCCAAGGTTGCGCCTGAAACGGCGCGACAAGATGCGCGGCCGGCAACGGCGGCGCGACGACGGGAGACGACGCGATGACGAAGCTGACGCCATCCAACGCCGGGACCTTCGGGACCACGATCTCGAACGACACCGCCGCCGCGACCATCGGTGCCGCGATCAAGCCGCGCACCATGCCGGAGAAGATCGGCCTCTACGATCCGCGCAACGAGCACGATGCCTGCGGCGTCGGCTTCATCGCGCATATGAAGAACCAGAAGTCCCACTCGATCGTCGAGAAGGGCCTGCAGATTCTGGAGAACCTGACCCATCGCGGCGCCGTGGGCGCCGATCCGCTGATGGGCGACGGCGCCGGCATGCTGGTGCAGATCCCGGACCGGCTCTACCGCGAGGAGATGGCCGGCCAGGGCATCGAACTGCCGGCCGCCGGCCAGTACGGCGTCGGTCACGTCTTCATGCCGCAGGACGCCGAGAAGCGCCGCCACATCGAGGCGGTGTTCGAGGAGGTCGTGCGCGAGGAGGGCCAGACGGTTCTGGGCTGGCGCGACGTGCCGGTGGACAACGGGCAGCTGTCCAAGGCGCCGGAGATCGTGGCGACCGAGCCGGTGCACCGGCAGGTCTTCATCGGCCGGGCGCCGACGCTGACCAGCGACGACGAGTTCGAGCGCCGGCTGTTCATCCTGCGCAAGGTCGTGTCGAACCGCGTCCATGTGGAGACGGAAGGCCGCGACATCGGCTTCTATGTCGTGTCGCTGTCGGCCCGCACCATCGTCTACAAGGGCATGTTCCTGGCCTACCAGCTCGGCGCCTATTACGCCGACCTCACCGATCCGCGCTTCGAAAGCGCGCTGGCACTGGTGCATCAGCGCTTCTCGACCAACACCTTCCCGTCGTGGAAGCTCGCCCATCCCTACCGGATGGTCGCCCATAACGGCGAGATCAACACGCTGCGCGGCAACGTCAACTGGATGGCGGCGCGCCAGGCCTCGGTCGATTCGGAGCTGTTCGGCAACGACATCTCCAAGCTGTGGCCGATCTCCTACGAGGGCCAGTCCGACACCGCCTGCTTCGACAACGCGCTCGAATTCCTGACCGAGGGCGGCTATCCGCTGTCCCACGCCATGATGATGCTGATCCCGGAAGCCTGGGCCGGCAACAAGCAGATGCCGAAGGACACCCAGGCGTTCTACGAGTATCACGCCGCGCTGATGGAGCCGTGGGACGGCCCCGCCGCCGTCGCCTTCACCGACGGCCGCCAGATCGGCGCGACGCTGGACCGCAACGGCCTGCGCCCGGCCCGCTACATCGTCACCGACGACGATCTGGTGATCCTGGCGTCGGAAGCCGGCACGCTGCCGGTGGACGAGGCGCGCATCGTCAAGAAGTGGCGGCTCCAGCCGGGCCGCATGCTGCTGATCGACCTGGAGAAGGGCGGCATCGTCTCGGACGAGGACATCAAGCGCGAGACGGCGTCGGCCAACCCCTATGGCGAGTGGCTGAAGAACACCCAGATCATCCTGGAGAACCTGAAGCCGGTGGCGCCGCGCGCCTCGCGCTCGGACGTCTCGCTGCTCGATCGCGAGCAGGCCTTCGGCTACACGCTGGAGGACACCCGCACGCTGATGGCGCCGATGGCCACCACCGGCCAGGAAGCGATCGGCTCGATGGGCACCGACACGCCGATCTCGGCGATGTCGTCGTCGTCGAAGCTGCTCTACACCTATTTCAAGCAGAACTTCGCCCAGGTCACCAACCCGCCGATCGACCCGATCCGCGAGGAGCTGGTGATGAGCCTCGTCTCCTTCATCGGGCCGCGGCCGAACATCTTCGACCTGGAGGGTTCCTCGCGCCGCAAGCGGCTTGAGGTGCGCCAGCCGATCCTGACCAATGGCGACCTGGAGAAGATCCGCAACATCGGCCACACCGAGGACCGGTTCGACACCAAGACCATCGACATGACCTATGCGGCGGAAGCCGGCGCAGCGGGCATGGCGGGTGCGGTGGAGCGCCTGTGCGAGCGCGCCGAGGCGGCGGTCGCGGGCGGCTACAACATTATCATCCTGTCGGACCGGCAGGTCGGCCCGGACCGCATCCCGATCCCGGCGCTGCTGGCCTGCGCGGCCGTGCATCATCACCTGATCCGCAAGGGCCTGCGCACCGCCGCCGGCCTGGTGGTGGAATCGGGCGAGCCGCGCGAGGTGCATCACTTTGCGTGCCTGGCGGGTTATGGCGCCGAAGCGATCAACCCGTATCTGGCTTTCGACACGCTGCTCGACATGCACCGGCGCAAGGAATTCCCGCCGGAGGTCGACGCCAACGAGGTGGTGACCCGCTACATCAAGTCGGTGGGCAAGGGCCTTCTGAAGGTCATGTCCAAGATGGGCATCTCGACCTACCAGTCCTATTGCGGCGCGCAGATCTTCGACGCGGTCGGCCTGCAGTCGGAATTCGTCGAGCGCTACTTCACCGGCACGGCGACGACCATCGAGGGCGTCGGCCTGGAGGAGGTCGCCCGCGAGACGGCCGAGCGCCATGCCCGCGCCTTCTCCGACGATCCGGTCCTGCAGCGCTCGCTGGATATCGGCGGCGAATATGTCTACCGCATGCGCGGCGAGACCCACATGTGGTCGCCCGACGCGGTGGCGACGCTGCAGCACGCCGTGCGCACCGATTCCTGGGAGAAGTACCAGGACTACGCGAAGATGGTGAACGAGGCGGCGGTCGAGAGCTCGACCATTCGCGGCCTGTTCCACATCAAGATGGCCGAGGAAGCCGGCCGCACGCCGGTGCCGCTGGACGAGGTCGAGTCGGCCAAGGACATCGTCAAGCGCTTCTGCACCGGCGCCATGTCGTTCGGCTCGATCTCGCGCGAGGCGCATACGACGCTGGCACGGGCGATGAACCAGATCGGCGGCAAGTCGAACACCGGCGAGGGCGGCGAGGAATCGGACCGCTTCCTGCCGCTGAGCGACGGCACGGCCAACCCCGAGCGTTCGGCGATCAAGCAGATCGCGTCGGGCCGTTTCGGCGTGACGACGGAATATCTCGTCAATGCCGACATGCTGCAGATCAAGGTGGCGCAGGGCGCCAAGCCCGGCGAGGGCGGCCAGCTGCCCGGCCACAAGGTCGACGCGACCATCGCCAAGACCCGGCATTCGACGCCGGGCGTCGGCCTGATCTCGCCGCCGCCGCACCACGACATCTATTCGATCGAGGATCTGGCGCAGCTGATCTACGACCTGAAGAACGTCAATCCGGCGGCCGACATCTCGGTCAAGCTGGTGTCGGAAGTCGGCGTCGGCACGGTCGCGGCGGGTGTCGCCAAGGCGCGCGCCGACCACATCATCGTGTCGGGCTATGACGGCGGCACCGGCGCTTCGCCCATGACCTCGATCAAGCATGCCGGCAGCCCGTGGGAGATGGGCCTCGCCGAGACCCAGCAGACGCTGGTGATGAACGGCCTGCGCGACCGCGTCTGCCTGCAGGTCGACGGCGGCCTGCGGACCGGCCGCGACGTCATCGTCGGGGCGCTTCTGGGCGCCGACGAGTTCGGCTTCTCGACGGCGCCGCTGATCGCCGCCGGCTGCATCATGATGCGCAAGTGCCACCTGAACACCTGCCCGGTCGGCGTCGCCACCCAGGACCCGGTGCTGCGCAAGCGCTTCAAGGGCGCACCGGAGCACGTGATCAACTACTTCTTCTATGTCGCGGAAGAGGTGCGGATGATCATGGCGGAGATGGGCGTGCGGACCATGGCCGAGCTCGTCGGCCAGTCGCAGCTGCTCGAGAAGAAGCCGATGATCGAGCACTGGAAGGCGCGCGGTCTCGACTTCTCCAAGGTGTTCTACAAGCCCGATGCGGCGGCCGACGCGGTGCGCTGGACGAAGCTGCAGGAGCACCCGATCGACGACATCCTCGACCGCAGGCTGATCGCCGAGGCCGAGCGGGCCCTGTCGGCGCGCGAGCCGGTGACCATCGAGACGCCGATCTCCAACGTCGACCGCTCGACCGGCGCGATGCTGTCGGGCGAGGTGGCCAAGCGCTATGGGCTGAAGGGCCTGCGCGACGACACCATCACCGTGAAGCTGACCGGCACCGCCGGCCAGAGCTTCGGCGCGTTCCTTGCCCGCGGCATCACCTTCGAGCTGACCGGCGACGGCAACGACTATGTCGGCAAGGGCCTGTCGGGCGGCCGCATCGTGGTGCGTCCGCGCGAGGACACCCGCATCGTGCCGGAGGAGTCGATCATCATCGGCAACACGGTGCTCTACGGGGCGATCTCGGGCGAGTGCTATTTCCGCGGCGTCGCCGGCGAGCGCTTCGCGGTGCGCAATTCGGGCGCCGTGGCGGTGGTCGAGGGCGTCGGCGACCATGGCTGCGAGTACATGACCGGCGGTGTCGTCGTCATTCTCGGCGAGACCGGCCGCAACTTCGCCGCCGGCATGTCGGGCGGCGTCGCCTATGTTTATGACGCGGTGGGCGACTTCGCCGAGCGCTGCAACATGGCCATGGTCGATCTGGAGCCGGTTCCGGAAGAGGACGACATCATGGAGAAGCTGCATCACCATGGCGGCGACCTCCAGTACAAAGGCCGGGTCGACCTGTCCTCGGACATGACCGGCCACGACGGCGAGCGGCTGTTCCAGCTGATCTCCAACCATCACCACTATACCGGCTCGCGCCGGGCGGCGGAGATGCTGGAGAACTGGGAGGAGCACCGGCCGAAATTCGTCAAGGTCATGCCGGTCGAATACCGCCGCGCGCTGCAGGAGATGGAGCGCATGCGGCTCGGCGTCGCCGCCGAGTGATCCACCGCGATGCGCCGCGTGGCTGATCTGCCGCGCGGCGCCGGTGGGCCCTTTGGGCTGGACGTCGAGCATTGGGTGCGGCACTGAAGCCCGCACAAGAGACTGTTGGAGTGGGTATGGGTAAGGTCACCGGATTTCTCGAGATCGATCGGCAGACGCAGAAGTATCAGCCGGCGTCCGATCGAATCCGCCATTTTCGCGAGTTCACCCTGCCGATGTCCGACGCGGAAGTCGGCAAGCAGGCGGCGCGCTGCATGGATTGCGGCATCCCCTATTGCCACGGGCCGACGGGCTGCCCGGTGCACAACCAGATCCCGGACTGGAACGATCTGGTCTATTCCGGCGACTGGGAGACGGCCGCCCGCAACCTGCATTCGACCAACAACTTCCCGGAGTTCACCGGCCGCATCTGCCCGGCGCCCTGCGAGGAAGCCTGCACGCTGAACCTGGAAGACGCGCCGGTCGCCATCAAGACCGTCGAGCAGGCGATTGCCGACAAGGCCTACGCGCTGGGCCTGATCCGGTCGCAGCCGGCCAAGCAGCAGACCGGCAAGACGGTGGCGGTGATCGGCTCGGGCCCGGCGGGCCTCGCCGCGGCCCAGCAGCTCGGCCGCGCCGGCCATGCGGTGCATGTCTATGAGCGCGAGTCCCGCCCCGGCGGCCTGCTGCGCTACGGCATTCCCGACTTCAAGATGGAAAAGCACTGGATCGACCGCCGCGTCGAGCAGATGGAAGGCGAGGGCGTCACCTTCTTCTGCGGCGTCAATGTCGGCGTCGACAAGACCGTCGAGGAGCTGCGCGCCAGCTACGACGCGGTGCTGTTCTGCGGCGGCTCCGAGCGGCCGCGCGACAGCGGCATTCCGCATAACGGCCTGTCCGGCGTCTACGACGCGATGCCCTATCTGGTGCAGCAGAACCGCCGGGTCGGCAGCGAGCCGGTCGAGAGCGTCGGCTGGCCGTGCGAGGAGATCTGGGCCGGCGGCAAGCATGTCGTCGTCGTCGGCGGCGGCGACACCGCCTCGGACTGCGTCGGCACGGCCTTCCGCCAGGGCGCCGTCAAGGTGACCCAGCTCGACATCCGGCCGCAGCCGCCCAAGACCGAGAACAAGCTGGAAGTCTGGCCCTACTGGGCGACCAAGATGCGCACCTCGTCGAGCCAGGCCGAGGGCGCGATCCGCGAGTTCCAGATCGCGACGCTCGAATTCGTCGGCGAGGACGGCGTCCTGACCGGCGTGAAATGCGCCCAGGTGGACGAGGCCCGCAAGCCGATCGCCGGCACGGAATTCGTCATCAAGGCCGATCTCGCCTTCATCGCCATCGGCTTTGCCGGGCCGTCCGAGACCGGCTTCATGAGCGATGTCGGCGAGGCGCTGCGCACCAACACCGACCGCCGCGGCAATGTCTCCATCGCCGCCGACGATCTCGGCTACCTGACCTCTGTCGACAAGCTCTACGTCGCCGGCGACAGCCGCCGCGGCCAGTCGCTGGTCGTCTGGGCGATCCGCGAAGGCCGCCAGGCGGCCCGCGCCATCGATCTCGACCTGATGGGCGCCACGACGCTGCCGCGGTAGGGCGGCGATGCGTCGTCGCCCGGCGGCTTGGCCCTCGAGGGAGCGGACGGCGCCGAGGGCGAGGCATGGGTCCTCGGGTCGGAGCCCGAGGATGACGACCTTGTTTGAGGGGCAGCGCTCTATCGCCGGGGGCGTGGCTCTATCGGCTGCTGCGTCGCGGAGCTTCGGTTGGCCGACGGTAGTGTTTGCCGCGACCGCTTACCCCTGCGGGATGGTGCCGCTGGCTTCGCTGCAGGAGGTGTCACTCCCTCTCCGCGCGTCTACGCCACGCCGCATCCTTCGCAGTGCGACGCTGCAAGTTGGGGCGTTGCCCCCTCCGCGCGTCATCCTCGGGCTTGACCCGAGGACCCATGCCAAATCGTTAAGTTGATCTGTGCGGTGGCGGTTGGCTGCTGCAGGGCGTTGGTTGGTTTGCCGTTGGCGAAGTAGGAGGCATCGGCAGCGAGGCATGGGTCCTCGGGTCGGAGCCCGAGGATGACGACCTTGTTTGAAGGGGACGGCTTGTCGCCGGGGGCGTGGCTCTGCCCAGGGGCCGCGACGTAGCGCTTCGGCTGGCCGTCGGTGACGCGTGTCGCCGCTTACCCCTGCGGCGCCGATCCGCTGGCTTCGTCGTTGGAGCGGGACCAGTCCTCGATGATGGCGTCGAGGATGGAGGGCATTTCCTCCGGCGGCTCGATGCCGTCGCTTTCGCGCAGCTTGTTGAGGTCGAGGGAGCCGCGATAGGCGATGGGCGGGCCGCCCGGCGACACGGCGGCGCGTTTCTCGTTCCAGGCGAAGTCGTCGGCGCGGCCGGCGATGTTGCCGGTGCTGTTGCCGTTGAGGACAAGTCGGTCGCGCGGCGAGGGCTCCAGCGAGAAGCCCTGGACCGTGCCGGCACCCAGCAGCCGGTCGGCGCCGTCGAGGGAGGGATCGTCGAGGGCGACCGGCGCCGCGGTGACGGCGTTGGCGGCGTTGCTGATCGGCGGCAGCTGCATGTTGGGCAGCTGTTCCTCGCTGAGCGAGAAGGCGGTTCCGGGGGCCGCCGGGTTGCGTAGGCGCTTGGTGATGGCGCGCTCGGCGAAGAAGGCCAGCTTGTCGGCGCCGTCGCCGGTCATGGTGATGCCGTCGGAGCCGCGCAGCTGCACCTTCTGGCCGCTGACGCCGGGGCCGGAATAGACGAAGCCGCCATTGGCGTCGACGAAGCCGTCCCAGACATCGACGAACTCGCCGGAGACGCTGGCCACGCCCTTGCTGTAGAGATCGTTGAGGAAGATCATGTCCTCGCTCATGCGATCGAACTTGAAGGACGGCACGCCCACCCAGACGAGGGGGACGTTCTTCTCCTTCGCGGTGCCGGCGATGGCGGCGATGCGCTTCTGGTACTCTGCGACCCAGGCATCGGAGCGCAGCGACGCGCTGCCGCTGCCGGTGTCGATCTGCTGGCGGTCGTTGGAGCCGATCATCATCACCACGACGGCCGGCTTCTCTTCCTCCATGATCGGACCGAGACTGGTCCGCCAGTTGTAGTAATCCTCGCGCACCAGGCCGGAGGAGCCGTTGGCGCGGGCCTTGACCACGACGTCGGCATTGTCGGCATAGACGTCGGACAGGCCCTTGGCGAGGCTGTCGGCCATGAAGTCGCCGACGACGAGGACGATCTGGGCGGTGTCGTTCTTGTCCGGCGCGGCGGCGGCTGCGGGGGCGGCCGGCGTGCGGGACGGGCTGCTGCGCCGGGAGGAGGAGGAAGAGGAGGAGCGCGAGCGGCGGGTGCGCTGCTTGCGCGGGGCGGCGCGCTTGCGGATGACGCGGCGGGGCGGCGCAGCCTCGCGGGTCTGGTTGCCGAACAGCATTTCCAGGACGGTGCGCGGGCGCTGCTGGGCGTAGGCCGCCGATTGCGGCACCACCGCCGTGACGAAAACGGCAATGGCCGCCAGCGCGGCGACCATCATCCTGGCGAGCCAGCCCCTTGCGGGACTGCTGCCGTGTCGAGCTCCCGCCATCGGGGTCTCCGTTCTCTCGTTTGCGCCGCGGCCCGTCAGTTGCGTCGCAGGAAGTCGAGCAGCGCCTTGGAGGCGTTGCCATCCTGGGCAAGACCGGCCCGACCCTGCAACGCCATGATCGCCGATTTCGATCCGTCGCCGATCTTACCATCGATCTTGCCGTCATACAGCCCGCGCGAGGCGAGGTGCTTCTGCAGTTCGTAGCGCTCGTTGGTGGAGAGCGGCGTGTAGCCGCGCGGCCAGTCGCGATAGAGGCCGTGATAGCCGGCGATCTGGTCGGCCAGGAGGCCGACGGCGAGGGCGTATTTGTCGGAGTTGTTGTAGTTCTTGAGGACGAAGAAGTTCTTCGACATCAGGAAGGCCGGGCCGCTGTCGCCGGCGAGCCGGACGAGGTTGGCGCGGTCGGACGGATAGGCGAAGCCGCTGCCGTTGGGACGCGAGAAACCGAGGCCCTGCCACTGGGATAGGCTGCGATTGTCGCGCTCCAGCTTGCCGCGATACTGGCTCGGCACCTCGACCTCGTAGCCCCAGGTCTTGCCGGTCTGCCAGCCGTTCTTGCGCAGGAGGTTGGCGGCGGTGGCCAGCGCGTCGGGGATCGAGCCCCAGATGTTGGGATGGCCGTCGCCGTCGATGTCCGCCGCATAGGCGAGGTAGCTGGTCGGGATGAACTGCGTGTGGCCCATGGCGCCGGCCCATGAGCTGGTGAGGTCGCCCGGGGCGACGTGGCCGGCCTGGACGATCTTCAGCGCCGCGATGAGCTGCTGGCGGGCGAACTTGGCCCGGCGCTTGTCGAGATAGGCAAGGGTGGCCAGCGAGCGCGGCAGGTTCTTCATGACGTCGTCGCGGGCGAGGATGGCGCCGTAATTGGTTTCCATCGACCAGATCGCCAGAAGAATGTTGCGATCGACGCCGAAGCGCTTCTCGATCCGGTCGAGCCAGTCTTTGTATTTGGCCGCCATCTGGCGCCCCTTGGCGACCTGCTCGTCATTGACGCGGTTGTCGAGATAGTCCCAGACGGTGGAGCGGAATTCGGGCTGGTAGCGGGCTTTCTCGACGACGTCGGGATCGGGAGAGGTGACGCCCTTGAAGGCAGCCCGGTAGACGTCGCGGCTGATGCCGTTGGAGGCGGCGACGGATTCGAAATCGGCGATCCAGCGCTGGAAACCGGCATCGGCCGAGGCCGGAGCTGCCGCGGCAAACGCCAGCACAAGCGCCAGAAGGATCGAGCCCAGCCATGTCTGCCGGATTGCGGAGGCTCGTTGCATATGTCTTCTCCTCGGATGGGGTCGCTGCGCGAAGCGCAAGGCTAGACGCATCTCGTTAAGCGATCGTTCACCACGCCGGCGCTCGGGCCGCCATTGCCGACGAGCCGGCGATCGTGGTCTGGCAGGACCGGAATAAACCGCTATTTCACGGCAAAATGGCGGCGGGCACTGCGTCACGGCAGCGTGCCGGGCGGCCCGCGGTCGTCACTTTGGCATCAACGAACACTGTTATCAGCGAACGATGGGGACGGTTGGAGAATGAAGAAAGTCAGAAAAGCGGTGTTTCCGGTGGCCGGCCTCGGCACGCGGTTCCTGCCGGCGACCAAGTCGATCCCCAAGGAGATGCTGACGGTCGTCGACCGGCCGGTGATCCAGTATGTGGTCGACGAGGCGCGCGAGGCGGGGATCGAGCACCTGATCTTCGTCACGGGACGCAACAAGGGCGTCATCGAGGATTATTTCGACATCCAGGTGGAGCTGTCGAACACCCTGGCGGAGCGCGGCAAGACGGCCGAGCTCGACCTTCTGGACCGGCTGCAGCCGAAGCCCGGCACGGCCAGCTTCACCCGCCAGCAGGCGCCGCTCGGCCTCGGCCATGCGGTGTGGTGCGCGCGCGACCTCGTCGGCGACGAGCCCTTCGCGCTGCTCCTGCCGGACATGATCATGCAGGCCGAGAAGGGCTGCCTTGCCGAGATGGTGCGGCTCTACGAGGAGACCGGCGGCAACGTCATCTCGGTGGAGCAGTGCGACCCGCAGGAGACCGACAAATACGGCATCGTCGGGCGCGGCGAGGAGGTGGGCTCGGGCTTCCGCCTCGACGGCATGGTCGAGAAGCCGAAGCCGGCCGAGGCGCCGTCGAACTACTACATCTCCGGCCGCTACATCCTGCAGCCGCAGATCTTCGACATCCTGGAGACCCAGGAGAAGGGTGCCGGCAACGAGATCCAGCTGACCGACGGCATGCTGAAGCTGGCCGACCAGCAGGATTTCTACGCCTATCCGTTCCACGGCCGCACCTTCGACTGCGGCTCGAAGGAAGGCTTCATCGAGGCGAATGTCGCCTTCGCCCTGTGGCGCCCGGACATCCGCGACAAGGTCATCGGCAACATGGAGCGGCTGATGGACACGGTGAAGCCGAAGGACGCGGCGAAGGCCGCCGAATAGCGGCACTGTAGAGACGGTAGAACGCGCCGGCGGTGTGGCCCTGAGGGGCGGCCGCCGGCGTTTTTGTGTCGGGCGGTTGGGGCGCGGTGGCGGCAACCGTATGACCGGCTTGGATGGGAAGAGGAATGGCAGGTGTCAGCCGAGCCGAGACGTAGACGGACATTGATGATCAGGGAAAGCTCGAGCCGGAATTGGCAATCCTGTTTCAGGAATACTTGATTGCGACTGATTCAACCGCAGCGTAATGTGAGATAGCTGCCGCGCAAGGGGGAATTCTCGCGGCGCGCGCAAACAGGGGAGAATCATGTCGAAGACAGCTTATATTTATTCAATCGCGCTGGCGCTTTACGCTACCCCCGCTTTTTCTCAAGATCCGCAGGAAATTTACGAAATAGGACTTGCCGCGCAACTTGCAAAGCAGTGCGATACATTGAAGTTGTCGGATAAATCGAAGTATGACGCAGAGATACATTCTAAATCACCATATTTCGCCAAGGGAGTTAGCAAGGTAGCAATTTTGTTCGCTCAAAGTACGCAGGAATATGATCAAGCAATAATATGCAGTCAGTTTAGCGGTAAACTCGGAGATCGATTAGTCGACGTAATTGCGCCAGTGCCGTCCAAACCCGATAATCCAGGAAAGCCGTTCGCTTACATCTGCGCCGTAGACGAGCTTGAGTTAAAAATAGGCGACGAGATTTCCAAAAAAGATATGAGCAATATAGGGGTTAGCTCCCTTATAACAGAAGTAGAAATAATACATTGTGCGCAAGAGTGCATTACGGCTAATTTTTCCCATCAAGACGATAATCTTAGACGCATCTACATTGCAGAAGATGGACAAAAATTTATCACAAGTATAATTGCGATTGCTATAGCGGGGCTCTATCAGCGCGAACGGCAAATGGATGATTATCTGGCTGAGTATGACTATACCGCTACGTGTATTGACGCTGAAGACAGTTCAACGGCCCAGGAGCTCGCTGAATCAATACGAAAAAGAGCTGCGAAATAGCATTATCAATCGGTTTCGTCGTTGGCGCGGCGCAGAGCCTCCGAAACAGAAGACGGCTACGAGCCGAGAACTCTCGATGCGCTGAATCAGGGTTTTATTATTCTGTTTCGCAGAACGAGGGTGCGCTCTCAAGGTAAGGCTGAAGGCCCGTGAAGGGCTTGGATCGACACCGTCCCCCACGCCACCCCGCGCCATGCGCCCCTACCGTTGCAGTTTCAGGCCGATGCGGAGGGTGTCGGAGCCGTAATCGCCGGTGCCGTCGTCGGTGTAGAGTTGGCGATGGGTGTAGAGGCCGGTAACGGCGAAGCCGCGGTGCAGCCAGTAGGTGAAGCCGGCCTCGCCGGTCAGGAGCGTCTCGTCGTCGCCGGGGATGGTGGAATTGCTGAATTCCGCCAGCGCCGTCGCGGTCAGCTCGGTGCGCGTGTCGAGAGCATGGCGCAGGCCCAGCGAGCCCTCGTAGGCGACGGTGGTGGCGCGGCCGGAGCTCTCGGGCTCGAAGCGGGTCCGCAGGGCGGTGGTGACCTCGGTGCCGCGCTGCGGCGACCAGACGAGGCTGGCGTCCAGCGTCGGCGCGCTCGTCACCTCGCCGCGATCGTCGTCGGGGCGGTTCCAGGCATAGCCGAGGGCGATTTCGCCGCGCAGCTTCTCGGTGAAATCGAGGGCGACGCCGCCGCGCAGCGCCGGCAGCAGGGCATCGCGGTCGAAGGCGCCGTCGGCTTCCTCACCGGGCACATCGAAGAGCCGCCGGCCGAGGCTCGCCTCGACGAAGGGCATGATGGCGGGCGAGATCTCGTAGCCGGTCCGCAGCGTCGCGGTGAGGGTGGTGTAGTCCTGGTCGATGGCGCCGGCCGGCAGGTCGGCATAGGCGGTGCGCGCGAGGGTGCCGGTGCCGCTGACGACGAGGCGGCCGAAGCGGCGTTCGAGCTGACCGGAGAGCGAACCCTGCAGGCGGTCGGCCTGGTCGGTGCCGACGAAGCTGTCGGAGATGTCGACGGTGTCCTCGCGGGCATAGTCGATGGCGCCGCGCAGGGTGGCGGTGGTCAAGCGGTCGAGATCGAGGCGCAGGCGACCGTCGAGGGCGGCGCGGGGATCCTCGGGCGTGTCGCCGGCGAAGTTGCGGCGATAGGTGAGGCTGCCGTTGAGCTCGGCTTCGTGGCGGGACCAGTCGGACAGGAGCCGGGCCGAGATCGTGGTTTCCGAGAAGATGCCGCTTTCGCCGTCGACCGCGTCGTCGATATTGGTCGAGGCGCCGAGGGTCTGGATCAGCTCGGGATAGAGCATGAAGCGGCCGGCGCGCACGCCCAGCGGGGCGAAGGGATCGGTGTCGCTCGCGGTGACCGGTGCGCGCTCGGGGGTGATGACGGTCCGGCTGGTGCGCAGCGGGCTGTCGACGGCGGGCGCCTCGTCGGCGATGCCGGCGGCCAGAGGCGGATTACGGGGCGCAACGGCGCGGACCGCACCCGCCGGTCCGCCGGCGCGGGGCCGGGCCGAGAAGGCCGGTGCGTCGCGCGGGTCTTCGGCGAGGGCCTCGTCCGCGACATCGGCCGCCTCGGGCTCGGGATCGAAGCTCCGGACGGGCGCTGCCGGGCGGCTGGTGGCGGCGCGGCCTTGCGGCGCGGCGGCGGGGCCGCTGAAGAGATCGAACTCCTGCGACGACGCGTCGTCGGTGTCCGTGGCGTCGCGCGGATCGGGCGGCAGGAGGCCGGCGTCTGTGCCGGCGGGATCGCGGCGATCGTCGCCCGGCGTGTCGCCGGATTGCTCCAGCCGGTCGATGAGCGACGGGTCGATGCGGGTGCCGCGCGTCAGCGGTGCGGCCCTGAGATCATAGGGGTCGAAGGCTTGCGGGGTGGCCGCGCGGGTGCCGTCGGTGCGCAGTTCCGGAAACAGCGGTTGCTGGGATGACTGGGCGAAAGCGGGACGAGTGTTGGGCAGACCCGGCAGCCCGACGCCGATACCGGCCGCGCCCAGAAGGGCGGTGGCGGCGATCATGCGTGCGGATCGACGGGGGATGGACGGCATCTCGGTTTGCCTGCGCTCTCATTGCCCGCGCCTTGTCCGCGCCGGTTGCGAAAGCGTAAATTTTCATGGTTAAGGATTCGTTGATATTTTCCGCGGGGCCCCGCAACACCGGGGTTTGCGCGTCACATGCCTTGTTTTGGCCGGACCGAACTGGTCATTGGTCGCCACATCTTGCAACAAAACAGTGATTCCCCGCGTCGTGATCGCCCAATCCATGCCCCAGTCCACCGCCCCGAAACCCGGTTCGCAGTCGGCGGTTCGCACCGTCACCACCGAGGCGGACGGCCTGCGCGCGCTGGCGGCGCTGCTCGAGGCCGAGATGGCCGAGCCGTTCGAGCGGGTGCTCGACCTGATCGCGGAGATCACCGGCCGGCTGATCATCACCGGCGTGGGCAAGAGCGGCCATATCGGCGCGAAGATCGCGGCGACCTTCGCCTCGACCGGCACGCCGGCCTTCTTCGTGCATCCGTCCGAAGCCAATCACGGCGATCTCGGCATGATCGGCCGCGACGACGCGGTGCTGGCCATGTCGTGGTCCGGCGAGACGACGGAGCTGAAGGGCATCGTCGCCTATACGCGGCGCTTCAAGCTGCCGCTGATCGCCATGACCTCGCGGCCGAGCTCGACGCTGGCGCGCGAGGCGGATGTGGCGCTGCTGTTGCCGCGGGTGGCCGAGGCCTGCCCGCACGGCCTGGCGCCGACCTCCTCGACGACGCTGCAGGCGGCGCTCGGCGACGCGCTGGCGGTGGCGCTGCTGGAGCGCCGGGGCTTCACGCCGGGCGACTTCCACGTCTTCCATCCCGGCGGGCAGCTGGGCGCCAGCCTCGTCCATGTCGGCGACCTGATGCATGTCGGCGAGGCGCTGCCGCTGGTGGCCTCCGGCACGACCATGGCCGAGGCGATCATCGTGATGTCGCGCAAGAGCTTCGGCTGTGCGGCGGTGGTCGACGCGGGCGGCTGCCTGATCGGCATCGTCACCGACGGCGATCTGCGCCGCCATCTCGGCCCGGACCTCCTGGCCCAGACGGTGGACACGGTGATGACCGCCAACCCCAAGACGATCACGCCGGAGACCCTGGCCGCCAAGGCGCTGGAGATGGTCAATTCGTCCAACATCACCGCGCTGATGGTGGTGCGCGACCGGCGTCCGGTCGGCATCGTCCACATGCACGACCTGTTGCGGATCGGCGTCGCCTGACGATCCCGCCCGTCCTCAGGGCGCGGGTTCGACCACCAGCACCGAGCCGTCCGCACCGGTGATCCGGACATGGGCGCCGGCCGGCATGTCCTGTCCGGTGACGCTCCACCAGCTGTCCTCGATCGCGATCCGGCCACGGCCGTCGACGATCGCCTCGGTCAGGACGGCCTGACGGCCGACCAGCCGGGCCGTGCGCCTGTTCAGCCGTTCGCCATCGCCGGCGACGCTCTTGTTGCCGTACCAGCGGCGTCCGAGCAGCGCCGCGGCGACGGACAGGACGATGAAGGCGATGATCTGCTGCTGCCAGCCGAACCAGCCGGTGCCGAGGACGAAGACGTTCATCCCGACGATCAGCGCGGCGATGCCGAAGAACAGCAGGTAGACGCCGGGCGCGGCGACCTCAAGGGCGAGCAGCACGAGGCCGAGAATCCACCAGCCGTAATCGATCAGCACCTCAGGCATGTCGTTCAGCCCTCACTGCCGCCATAGGGCGCGGTGGGAACCCGCGTGCGCGACTTGCCCGCAGTCGGGCCGGCCTGGGGCCGCGCCCCGGCGGCGGCATCGTCGCCGAAGGTCGCCCGGGCGAGTTCGCCGATGCCGGCGATGGAGCCGATCAGCGACGAGGCCTCCAGCGGCATCAGGACGACACGCTGGTTGGGCGCGGAGGCCAGCTTGCCCAGCGCCTCGGTGTATTTCTGGGCGACGAAGTAGTTGATCGCCTGGACGTCGCCGGCGGCGATGGCGTCGGAGACCAGCCGGGTGGCAGTGGCCTCGGCCTCGGCCAGGCGCTCGCGGCCCTCGGCCTCGCGATAGGCGGCGTCGCGGCGGCCCTCGGCCTGCAGGATCTGCGACTGCTTCTCGCCCTCCGCGCGCAGGATCGCGGCGTTGCGCGAGCCTTCGGCCTCGAGGATCTCGGCCCGCTTCTCGCGCTCGGCCATCATCTGCCGGGCCATGGAATCGACGAGGTTCTTGGGCGGGTTGATGTCCTTGATCTCGATGCGGGTGATCTTGATGCCCCAGCTGTTGGCGGCCTGATCGACGACGCGCAGGATCTTCTCGGAGATCGCGTCGCGGTTGGACAGGAGATCGTCGAGATCCATCGAGCCCATGACCGAGCGCAGATTGGTCATCACCAGGTTGAGGATGGCGTTCTCCAGCCCGGACACCTCGTAGGCGGCCGCGGCGGCGTCCAGCACCTGGTAGAAGGCGACGCCGTCGGCGGCGACCGACGCGTTGTCGCGGGTGATGACCTCCTGGGTCGGCACGTCCAGCACCTGCTCCATCATGTTGAGCTTGCGGCCGACGCGCTCGATGAAGGGCACGATGATGTTGAGGCCGGGGGTGAGGGTGCGGGTGTAGCGGCCGAAATTCTCGACCGTGTAATTGTAGCCCTGCGGGACGATCTTGATCGTCGACAGGAGGACGAGCACCGCGACGAACAGCACGACGAGGACAAGGATGCCCGTTCCCGACAGGAAATCGCCTGCGAACATGAAAAACCTCCGCTGCCGTGACCGTCCCGCATCCTGCTGGGTCGCATCCGGCCATGGCCGCATATCAGGGGAGACGGAAGCGGAACGCAAGGCGGATCCGGGATATCAGTGTTACTTAGTATAAACGAGAGAGTGGCCGACGCGTCATACGTGTCACCTGATGGTCTTCGCGTGGCGGTTTTGCCGAAATCTGTGCAAAGCCTGCCGACGTTCGCCAACTGTTCCATAAAAATACACATATTGCCGGAACGGGAGGGAACCGATCCGGATATCTGCGCTTCCTTTCCCGGTTGACGAAAGGGAATGGCATGGCGCGACTGGCACGACCCCGGGTTCTCATCGTCGAAGACGAGCTTCTGATCGCCATCGATCTGAGGGTCATGCTCGAGGACAATGGCTATGAGGTCGTCGGCATTGCCAAGGACTTCTTCCAGGTCATGGACGAGATCGCGGCCGGCGCGGTGGATGTCGCCGTGGTGGATGTCCGCCTGCGGCGCGGACCGAACGGCGTGGCGGTGGCGAAATGGCTGCGCGAGGAGCATGACATCCCCTCGCTGTTCGTCAGCGCCGGCATCGGCGAGGCGATGGTGACCGAGGCGCTGGCGGCAAGGCCGATCGGCTTCGTCGACAAGCCCTATTCCGAGACCTGGCTGATCGGGCCGCTGAACGCGGCAACCCAGATGCAGAGCGAAGGCCTCAACATCTAGCCCGGCCGCGGCACCACGAAGGGCCGCATTCCTCTTCGAACATCGCTGGAGACCGCGCCGGATGCGCGACCCCGCTCGCTTGCCGAACGGGGCCATTCTTGCGTGGGTAGCTAGTCGATCCAGCCGCGCAGTTCGCGCCGGACCATCGCCTCGATGACGTCCATGCCCGGCTCGCTGTCGTTGAGGCAGGGGATATGGGCGAAGTTCCGGCCGCCGGCCTCGTGGAAGATCTCGCCCGCCTCGCCGGCGATCTCCTCCAGCGTCTCCAGGCAATCGGACACGAAGCCGGGATTGAGGACGGCGATGTCCTTGATGCCTTCCTGCGCCAGCTTCTCGACGGTCTTGTCGGTATAGGGCTGCAGCCATTCTTCCGGGCCGAAGCGCGACTGGAAGGTGGTCATCAGCCGGCCCTTGGGCCAGCCAAGCCGCTCTTCCAGGAGCCGCGAGGTCTTCTGGCAATGGCAGTGATAGGGATCGCCCTTGCGGAAATAGCTCTGCGGAATGCCGTGATAGGAGCAGATCACCCGCTCCGGCTCGAAGTCGAGCGTCGCCAGATGCGTCTCGATCGAGCGGGCGAGGGCGTCGATATAGACCGGCTCGTCGTGATAGGCGGGCACGGTGCGCACGGCCGGCATCCAGCGCTTGCCCATCATGTGCTCGAAGAACTTGTCGTTGACCGTGGCGGTCGTCGAGGCGGCGTATTGGGGATAGAGCGGGTAGACGAGGATGCGCTCGCAGCCCTGTTCCATCAGCGCGTCGGTGCGCTCGGCGATGGAAGGCTTGCCGTAGCGCATGGCCCAGTCGACGACGACGCCGGCGTCGCCCGCCATGCGGACGGCGAGCTTTTCGCCCTGGGCGCGGGTGAAGGTGCGCAAGGGCGATTCATCGCGCTCGGTGTTCCAGATCTCGGCATAGGCCGCGCCGGACTTCTTGGGGCGGGTGTTGAGGACGATGCCGTAGAGGATCGGGTACCAGGCGGCGCGTGGCCATTCGATGACGCGCTTGTCGGAGAGGAACTCCTTCAGATAGCGGCGCATCGGCTTGAAGTCGGTGCCGTCGGGCGTGCCGAGATTGACCAGGAGAACGCCGACCTTGGGCTGCTTCACCGGCGGATGACCCTCGGGGAGGGGGCCGATCGAGCGTTCGGCGATGGTCTTGGTCAGGGCATTCATCGGCAGGTCCTTGCATCGTGTGGCGGGCGGTCGCTCGTGTCCACGGCAGAACACGCCGGGCAGCGCTGGGCGCCCGGACCGACCTCGTGCAAGGCCATATAGGGAGGATTGCCGGCGGCTGGAACCGCCGGCGATACGATCAGGGTGCGACCGATTTTCAGGCGCGGGCGAGACGGAAGGTCGAGCCGTCCGAGGAGGTGCAGACCATCGTGCCGCCGCCATGGTTGCAGTTGGCCGCGATCTGGACGCCGCGGGCGACCGAGGTGAAGTTGAGCTGGATGCGCGAGGCGCCGCTCGAGGTGTAGTTGCCCTCGGCCAGGAGGCCGTTGGTATCGCGCTCGGCCGAGGTGAAGCGGCCGTTCTGGAACACCGCGGTGTAGGCGATCGGGCCACCGGTGGAGGCCCAGCGGCCCTCGACGCCCTGATAGGCGTTAGCCTGCGGCAGCGGCCGCGACATCTGGGCCCGCTCGCTCTGGCAGGCGCCCAGAGCAAACGCGGCGAGGCTGAGGGTGACGGCGATACGGCGCATGATACGACCTCGATACTGATGCGGCACTCCGGCGACTGCCGATCCGCTAAGGCAACAATGTTCGCGTGGGGACGGCACCGCGCCGCCGCAACGCTTTGAGACGCGTGCCACGCTATCCCAATTTGAAACGGCTGTCATGACGGCAACCACGGGCACAAGGACGGTTCAGTCGACCTTCTCGGCCTTGCGCAGGGGAATGACCGAATGGATCGAGCCGATGGTCTCGATGGAGCGGATCCGCGCGTCGGAGGTGAAGGCGAACCAGTACATGGTGGTGCCGGTGATCAGCGTGCCGGTCTTCTCGTCGCGGCGCGTCCAGTCGCAGCGGCTGGCGGCGTTGTCGTCCTCGCAGACGATGCCGCGCAGATCATAGGAGATGTAGGTGGTGCGCTTCAGCATCTCGTCGAAGAAGGCGCGCGCCTCCTCTTCTCCCTGCAGCCGGAACTCGCCCTCCATGCGGCCGAACCACGGCGCGTCCGACATGGCGGCATTGCTGCGCTGGGACACCATGGCGCCAGGCACGAAGTGACGGGCGATGGAGCCCGCCGCTCCCGCCATCACCGCTTCCATCACTTCCTCGACGATCCTACGCGTGACTGCCGTGTCGACCATGAACTGCTCCGAGCGGAGAACGGCCCGGGCCGCTCTGCCGATTTTCGTCGGGTGACGCAACAAACTCCCACCCGGACGGTCAAACCTTGGATATTCAAGCGGAAAAGCAAGTACCGGGCGTCTCGTTCTGCGGCATCCGCGTGGTGAAGATTGCTCAAGCGACACGATCGCAACGCCGATTTTGCGGCAGGGCTGCGAAAAAGCGGTGGAAATCGCCGGTTTCTCGACATTTCGACCGGAGCATATGGCGCATTTCCGTATGGGAAAATAACGGGGGATAAGGCAGCCGGAAGAACGACTTGCGGGTGGATGACGCGTTGTTTCGGTCGATCATGGCTTGAAACGCGCCGCCGGGGCGGGCGATTCGCCTGTCACCCCGTGCTCCGACATACGGCGCGCAAAGAAAAACCGCCGGCAGATGACTGCCGGCGGCTGGAAATGGTCAGGCGGGGTGGCGGAGATCAGCGCACCAGGATGTTGCGGAACTGCCAGGGGTCCTTCTCGTCGAGGTCCTCGGGGAAGAGGCCCGGACGATCGGTCAGCGGGGTCCAGTCGGTGTAGTAGCCCTTGACCGGGCCGAGATAGGGCGACTGCACTTCCAGGCAGCGCTTGTAGTCCATCTCGTCGGACTCCACGATGCCGGCTTCCGGGTTCTCCAGCGCCCAGACCATGCCGGCCATGACCGCCGAGGTCACCTGCAGGCCGGTGGCGTTCTGATAGGGAGCCAGCTTGCGGGTCTCTTCCAGCGAGAGCTGCGAGCCGTACCAGTAGGCATTGGCGTCGTGGCCGTAGAGCAGCACGCCGAGCTCGTCGACGCCGTCGACCAGCTCGTTCTCGTCGAGGACGTGGTGGACCGGCTGGAACTTGCCGGCGGCGCCGAACACCTCGTGCAGCGACAGGACCGCGTCGTTGCAGGGATGGTAGGCGTAGTGGCAGGTCGGCCGGTAGGTGACCTCGTCATCCTTGTTGCGGTGGGTGAAGAAGTCGGCGATCGAGATCGACTCGTTGTGGGTGACGAGGAAGCCGTACTGGGCCCCCGGCGTCGGGCACCAGGTGCGCACCCGGGTGTTGCCGCCCGGCTGCTCGAGATAGATCGCCGCCTGGTTGCCCTTCTTGTGGGTGCGGGCGTTCTTCGGCATCCACTTCTCGTGGGTGCCCCAGCCGAGCTCCGACGGCTGCACGCCTTCCGACAGGAAGCCTTCCACCGACCAGGTGTTCCAGAAGACGTTCATCGGCTTCGGGTTCTTGGTGCGCTGGGTATCGCGCTCGGCGATATGGATGCCCTTGACGCCGGCCTTCTTCATCAGCCTGGCCCAGCCCTCGCGGTCGTCGAAGGTGGGTTCGGTGAATTCCAGGCCGACCTTGGTGGCCACGTCGACGAGGGCCTGCTTGACGAACCAGGAGACCATGCCCGGATTGGCGCCGCAGCAGGAGACGGCGGTGGTGCCGCCTGGGTTCTTGCGCTTCTCCTTGCGGACGGTCTCGCGCAGCGCATAATTGGTGCGGTCGGCGTTCGACAGGCTCTCGTCGAAATAGAAGCCGAGCCACGGCTCGACGACGGTGTCGATGTAGAGGACGCCGAGCTTGCGGCATAGCTTGATGAGATCCAGCGAACCGGTGTCGACCGACAGGTTGACGCAGAAGCCCTGGCCTTCACCCTCGGTGAGCAGCGGCGTCAGCAGTTCCTCGTAGTTCTTGCGGGTCACCGCCTCGTTGACGAAGCGGATGCCGCGCTCGTCGAGCATCTGCTTGTCGGCATCGTTGGGGTCGATGACCGTGAAGCGGCTCTTGTCGTAGTCGAAATGGCGTTCGATCAGCGGCAGGGTGCCCTTGCCGATCGAGCCGAAACCGATCATCACCACCGGACCGGTGATCTTGGCGTGGATCGGATGGTTCTCTTGGGCCATTTGCGAAATTCCTTCGGTTCAACTCGGAGCCGGTCATCGTCACGGAGTGCTCGGGCAAGCCGCTAGAACGTTTCCGTGACAATTGAAAGTGTGCAGCGCGCCGCGGAAGCGGGCGCCGGCGGACAAGCCGGACCTATCGGGGAAGGGCTTGTCGGTTTCATGACGCAGCCGATACGACATTCTTGCGGAGGCAGGACAGCCCCATGCAGCTTCCCCCGACCCTGCGCGCGGCGCTGGCGGACCGCCTGGACGCGGAATCCTTCGACGATCTGCGCCTCGCCGGTTCGCGGCTGAGCCAGCGCTACCGGGCCGAAACCCGCGACGGGCGCCAGCATCTGGACGGCGAGGCGGCGGTGCTGGCCTATCTGGCGGCGCGCATGCCGGCGACCTTCGCGGCGATCCGGGCGAGCCTCGACGCGGTGGCCGGACGGCGGCCGGATTTCGTGCCGGTGTCGCTGCTCGACGTGGGAGCCGGGCCCGGCACGGCGCTGTTTGCCGCCCGCGACGCCTATCCCGGCCTGACCCGGGCCACGCTGGTGGAGGCGAGCGCGCCGGCCATGGCGGTCGGCGAGGCGCTGACGCGGGACGGTTTTGCCGACACGGCGGACGTGGACGCGGGCGAGGCCCTGCATGTCGACTGGGTGCGCGGCGACCTCGCCACGGCGCTGGCGGCGCGCGCGCCGGCCGATCTGGTGACGCTCGGCTATGTGCTGGACGAACTGGCGCCGGCGCAGCTGGCGCCGCTGATGGCCGCGCTCTGGCGGCTGACGGCGGGGGTGCTGCTCATCGTCGAACCGGGCACGCCGGCGGGCTGGCAGCGCATCCTCTTGGCACGCGATGCGCTTCTGGAGGCGGGGGCGGAGATCGTCGCGCCGTGCCCGCATGCCAGGGCCTGTCCGGTGACGGCGCCGGACTGGTGCCATTTCGCCGAGCGGGTGGAGCGCACGCGCACCCACCGGCTGGCCAAGAGCGCCACGGTGCCCTTCGAGGACGAGAAATACGCCTATCTGGCGGTGGCCCGCACGCCGGCCGCACCGCCCGCGGCCCGGGTGCTGGCGCCGGCCCGCAAGGGCAGCGGCAAGGTGACCCTCAAGCTCTGCAACGACGACGGATCGCTGAACGACCGGCTGGTCACCAAGCGCGAGGGCGAGCTCTTCCGCACCGCCCGCCGCCTCGACTGGGGCGACGCGCTGGAGTAAGGGGGAAGGCGGCAAGGGCCATCTACCGCGCCAAACCCGGGGCCTGGTTCAGAACGGGAAGCGAAAAGGCGGTTTTGGGTGGAAAAGAGACGGTCGGCTCTTGCGCCTTTCGATGAAAGAAGCTGCCGCTCAACGGTCCTCAATCACCGCCAGCCCCACCATCATCAAAACGATCGCCGGCCCCGTCTTCACGAGCGCGCCCAGGGGTTCGATCCACATGTCCGGTGTCAGGACGGCCGCACCGATCATGTAGAATAGGGACAGGCCTATCCCTCCCAGCAAGCCAATGCGGCAGGTCCGCCTGTTACCGATCAGGATGCCGATCGAGATATCCATCAGGCTCGTCGCCACCGTGACGACGGTCGCAGGTAAAGAACCGAAGCCATGATCGGTCAGGATCTTCACCGCCGGATCGAAGGCGACGGAGATTGCGATGCCGCCGGACGCGATCCAGAACAAAGCGAGGATGCCGACGATAAGGGCTTTCAGCAAGTAGAGGCGTGCGTACCAGCGTTCCTGTACCGTCGCCGAAATCGCGCCAAGAGTGGTCGGACCAGACAAGGGAGCAAGACCGGTCGCCTCGCGCCAGCTCGTCGCGTCGCCTGTCACGCCGCGGCACAACTCGGCGAGAGCGGTGGAGCGAACCGGAGGGCGCCAGCCCCATAGCGAAACGACGTCGCCGGCGCGCGCCGCCGTCGTCAGCAGCCAACTCGGAACCCTGACCCGGCGCCGCGGCCCGGCAAAACGCGCCGCGAGCCCAGCCAGTACATCGCCCACGGTCGTCAGCTCGTCGTCCATCACGTCCCAGCGCGCCTGCCAACTCCAGCGTCCCGCGTGCCATTGGTCCAGAAGGAAGTCGACGGTGCGTCCGATGTCGCCGACAGCGGTCACCGCGAAGGGACGTTCGGCTAGATGCTCTGGCAGATCGAAGGGAAGAACGGCGAGGGATCGCATGAGGGCACTGCCCCCATAAGCCGCATCGGCGACGACGAAGCCCGGACGCAGGATCACATGGGAAAGGCCGGAACTGCCGATCGTCGCCTCAGCCGCCCGCTTGCCCAAGCTGAACTCCGTCCGATCATCCTCCGGCGAGCCGGGGATCGAGACGTGGACGAGAAGCGGCGAACGCCCGTCCTGCGTGTGAAGAGCTTCGACGAGGCGTGCCACGAAATCGAGATTGGCGGTCGCGGCGGGCGAACCCGGCGCGTCTTGAAGGACCCCGACGCAGTTCACGAAGACGTCCGCCCCCGTCGCGGCGAGATAGGCGCGGAGGCCTGCTGTATCCGCGTCGACCAGCGAGAAGCGCATCAATCGTCCGCCCCACGCGGCTACTTGAACGGGCGTGAAGCGTCGCGCCACCGGGATGACCTCGTGGTCCTGCGACATCAGAAACGTGCAGAGCGCTTCGCCGATGAGACCCGAAGCGCCGAGTACGGCCACGATGGGTCTGCGCGCCTCGAGGGTCACAGCGCCGGCCTCGCGATCATCAGCCACAGGATCGTCAGGACAGAGCCGAAGCCCGGAATGCCTAGGACGAACCAGATACGGTAGAGGCGGTGATAGGCCGGCGGAAGCTCCCGTCCGGCGCGTGCCGCATCCCGTGCGAGATCTCGCATCCGCGCCTGTATCCAGACCACCGGCAGCCAGAAGACACCGGCCACGCCGTAGAGAATGAGTGCCAGCCCCAGCCAGCCCTCCCAGAGGGGAACCCCCGTCATCTCAGCGAGACCGTATCCGGTGACCGGTTGGGCAATCACCGCGGTGGCGGTAAACACCATGTCGGCTGTGACGACGACACCCGCCGTGCGCGCAACGAAGGCCGCGTCCTTCGAGCGGTGCGCCATCAGCATGAAGAAGGCGATCCCTGTTCCGGTCCCGAGAAGGACGATCGCGCCGATCACATGCAGATATTTGAGCAGAAGATAGTCCAAACGAACTCCGCTGACTGGTCTGTGGACCATGTCTCCGGACGAGACGATGCCGATGCACGACTCAACAAGTCGTAAAGGAGGTGCGTAAGGCCAGGAAGTACCGATCGCGACTGTCCCGACGGGACTAACGAAGTGCAGGGACGTCAGCTTTCAGGAATGCGTTGGGGTCGTGTCCCCATAGGTGGTGTAGCTCGGCGATAGCGTCGCCAATCTCGTCCGCGCCTTTCATCGCGCTGTAGGACGAGATTGGCGGCGCGGTGGTCACCAGCGGTTTCCGGTTAGGCTTGGGTTGCGAGACCTAACTGCAACCGGAGATCCCCTGATGACCAATGACATGATGGGCCTGCGCAGCCTTCTGGAGAAGACCCCTGATGCCGATCTGCTGCGCGAGATGATCGGCTTTGCCGCCGAGCGGCTGATGGAACTGGAGGTCGGTGCCGCGACTGGCGCCGGCTATGGCGAGAAGAGTGCCGAGCGCCTCGCCCAGCGCAATGGCTACCGCGACAGGGACTGGCAGACGAGAGCCGGCACAGTCGAGTTGCGCATCCCAAAGCTGCGCAGGGGCAGCTACTTTCCCGGCTTTCTGGAGCCGCGGCGCATGGCCGAGAAGGCCCTGACGGCCGTCATTCAAGAGGCCTATGTCCAGGGCATCTCGACGCGCTCGGTCGACGACCTGGTCAAGGCGATGGGCATGACCGGCATCTCCAAGAGCCAGGTGTCGAGGCTGTGTGAAGAGATCGACGGCAAGGTAAAAGCCTTTCTGGAGCGGCCGATCGAAGGCGACTGGCCCTATCTCTGGATCGACGCCACCTACCTCAAGGTCCGCCGCGGCGGCCGCATCGTCTCGGTTGCCGTGATCATCGCCGTCGGCGTCAACGCCGATGGCCGGCGTGAGGTTCTCGGCATGGAGATCGGCACCTCGGAAGCCGAGCCGATCTGGACCGAGTTCCTGAGAAAGCTGACCCGACGCGGCCTTCGCGGCGTGAAGCTCGTCGTGTCCGACGCTCACGAGGGCATCAAAGCCGCGGTCACCAAGGTGCTAACGGCGACATGGCAGCGCTGCCGCGTGCACTTCATGCGCAACGTCCTGGCCCATGCTGGCAAGAGCGGCCGTCGTGTCGTCTCCGCCTTCATCGCCACCGCCTTTGCCCAAGAGACGCCAGAGGCCGCCAGCCAGCAATGGCGCTCCGTCGCCGACCAGATCCGGCCAAAGGTGCCGAAGCTCGCTGCCATCCTCGACGAGGCCGAGCCCGACGTGCTGGCCTACATGACCTTCCCTAGGGAGCATCGGGCCAAATTGCACAGCACGAATCCGATCGAGCGGCTGAACGGCGAGATCAAGCGGCGCACCGACGTCGTCGGCATCTTTCCCAACGATGAGGCCATCCAGCGCCTCGTCGGCGCGCTGCTGCTCGAGCAAAATGATGAGTGGGCGGTTCAGCGGGCCAGGTACATGACACTGGAATCCGTCGCTCCCCTGAGCGATGATCCGTTCGTTAGCCTGCCAGCCGTGGCACGCTGATCAATCCGGCTTGGCCGGAACCGCACGGCCATCGCCGTCAGCTACACCACATGGTGGGACACTATCTGCGTTGGGCTGGGCCAGCCGTCCGCAATGGGCCGTGAGCGGTACTACCTATCGGCCATATCGCCCAGAACGCTGCCGGTCCGCTCCCTTAATCAACGAGTTGCCGATATGGATTCTGAAAGACCGCTGCCTTTGGCGGCTTCAGGCGTAGAACTGCGGTCAGATCTCGACCGGTGGCGCCGAAGAAGGTGCCGTTCGGGCCCTTGAATCTAGATACGGAATCCTTCAGCGTCCTGTCGTCTAAAACAGGTTAGGCCGGTGCGGTTGGCTCGGCCCCCGCGGAAGCGGGTCCTTCTGTCACTTTGGTGACGGCCCAAGACCTTGAACGTCCGTTGCAATGGAGCACGGACGAACAAAGGGGTTTGGAACATGCAGCAACAGATTTCAGTCATCACACTCGGCATCGCGTCGATCATCCGATCCCGTCGCTTCTACGTCGGCGGCTTCGGTTGGACCCCGGTCTTCGAGAACGAGGAAATCCTCTTCTACCAGATGAACGGCCTCATGCTCGGAACATGGGTCAACCCGGGTCTCGACGGCGACATGAATCGTCCGAGCGGACCCGCTCCATCACCTTATGCGCTCGGCCACAACGTCACCGCCCGGGCTGACGTCGAGACGGTCGTCCAGGGCTTGGTAGCAGCGGGAGGGACGCTCCTTCGGGAGGCGGACGAACCGCCTCAGGGTGGTTTCCGCGGCTATGTCGCTGACCCTGACGGGCATGCTTGGGAGATCGCTTGGAACCCTGCATGGCCGATCGATGAACGTGGCCTTGTGACCTTCGGCATGTAGGCGGGGGGCGTGCTCGCGTTGCATGCCGACACATCAAATTGGCGGCTTCGGAAGAACCAGGCCGCAGCTGCCATCAACTTGAACGGGTCGAATGCAGACGGGCCACTTTCGGGAGCAACGATCTCCGTCGACTGAAATCGGAATGGGGTAGGAAAGCGGGATTTGCTATTGGGACAGCACCTACAGGGGGACGCATGCGAACGATCGGCTTGATTGGCGGGATGAGCTGGGAGAGTTCGGTCGAGTACTATCGCATCCTCAACGAGGGCGTCCGAGACCGGCTGGGGCCTACGGCCTCCGCCCGCTGCCTTCTGTGGTCCTTCGACTTCTCCGAGATCGAGGCTCTCCAGCATCGAGGAGATTGGGATGAACTGACGGCCCGCTTGGTAGAAGCGGCGCGCAAGCTCGAGACGGCCGGAGCCGACATCCTCTTAATATGCACCAACACTATGCATCGCATGGCACCGGCAATCGAGGCCGCAGTGCAGGTGCCGCTTCTTCACATCGCTGATCCGACGGCCGAGCGCATCAAAGCGGCGGGCTTGCAGAAGGTTGGTCTCCTCGGCACCGCGTTCACGATGGAGCAGGACTTCTATAAGGGACGTCTTGCTGAGCGGCATGGGCTGAACGTGCTCGTGCCGAACGCGGAGGACCGCGCCACGATCCACCGTGTGATCTACGAGGAGCTTGTTGCAGGGCAGATCGTCGATACCTCGCGCGACGCTTACCGGGCTGTCATCGCGCGTCTGGTCGATGCGGGCGCGCAGTCGGTAATTCTCGGCTGCACCGAGATCATGCTGTTGGTTCGACCCGAAGACAGCACGGTGCCCCTGATCGATACGACAACTCTTCATGCGCACGCGGCGATCGAAATGGCGCTGGCGGACTGAACGGCAGCTTCCAGCTCTGACGTTTGCGAATGTGATCGGCCGCAATGGGTCAAAGCTGTCGGGCGTAAGTGGGCTCTGCTACCCGACGTGATCCACGACGATCCCGAAGGCATGCGGCGGCGCCCTAAACGCGACAGCGCCGCCTGAGCTTAGGCCCGGCGACGCTGGTTTTCAGGCGTTGTCAGACAGCTCAGTCCATGGCTTCCAGTTCGTCGATGAAGCCGGAGATCATGGCGAGGCCGCGGGACCAGAAGGCCGGGTCGGAGGCGTCGAGGCCGAAGGGCTGCAGGAGCTCCGAATGGTGCTTGGTGCCGCCGGCCTTGAGCATCTCGAAATACTTCTCCTGGAAGCCCGCCTCGGAGTTCTCGTAGACCGCATAGAGCGAGTTCACCAGGCAGTCGCCGAAGGCATAGGCGTAGACGTAGAACGGCGAGTGGATGAAGTGCGGCACGTATGTCCAGTAGGTCTCGTAGCCGTCGCCGAGGCGCAGAGCGGGTCCGAGACTGCGCTTCTGGATGTCCATCCAGATCTCGCCGATCCGCTCGGTGGTCAGCTCGCCGCCGCGGCGCTCCTCGTGGAGAGCGCGCTCGAACTGGTAGAAGGCGATCTGCCGGACCACCGTGTTGATCATGTCCTCGACCTTGGAGGCGAGCAGCGTCTTGCGCTCCGCCTTCGTCGTTGCCTGGTCGAGCAGCGAGCGGAAGGTCAGCATCTCCCCGAAGACCGAGGCGGTCTCGGCGAGCGTCAGCGGGGTCGCCGCCATCAGCGCGCCCTGGCGGCCGGCCAGCACCTGGTGGACGCCGTGGCCGAGCTCGTGGGCGAGGGTCATGACGTCGCGCGGCTTGCCCATGTAGTTGAGCAGTACATAGGGGTGGACGCTCGGCACGGTGGGATGGGCGAAGGCGCCCGGCGACTTGCCCGGCCGGATCGCCGCGTCGATCCAGTCATTGGTGAAGAAGCGCTCGGCGATCGAGGCCATTTCCGGCGCAAAGCCCGAATAGGCCGACAGCACCGTGTGGCGGGCCTCGTCCCAGGAGATGTCGCGGCGGGTGGAGTCGGGCAGCGGCGCGTTGCGGTCCCAGTAGTCGAGCACGTCCTGGCCGAGCCATTTGGCCTTCATGGCGTAATAGCGGTGGGAGATCGACGGATAGGCGTCGGTGACGGCCTGCGACAGGGCGTCGACGACGTCGCGCTCGACCCGGTTGGCCAGATGACGGGAATCGGCGACGTCCTCGAAGCCGCGCCAGCGGTCGGAGATCTCCTTGTCCTTGGCCAGGGTGTTGGTGATCAGCGTGAAGGTGCGCAGGTTCTCGCTGAACACGTTGGTCAGCGCGCTCGCCGCCTTGCGGCGCTTTTCGCGGTCCGGGTCCTGCAGGATGTTGAGGGTCGCCTCCAGCGCCAGATCGTCGCCGTCGACGGTGAAGCGCAGCGAGGTCAGCGTCTCGTCGAACAGCCGGTTGAAGGCACCGCGGCCGGTGATCGCCTTCTCGTGGAACAGCTCCTCGACGCGGTCTTCCAGCTGGTAGGGCTTGTCGAGGCGCAGATCGACGAGCCACGGCCGGTAATGGGCGAGCGCCGGATCGCGGTCCATCGCGGCGTCCATGTCGGCATCGGCGATGCGGTTCAGCTCCAGCGGGAAGAACAGGAGCCGCGACGAGATGTCGGTGACCACCGACTGGATGTCGCCATAGAACTTGGCCCGCGCCGGGTCGGAGGTATCGCCCGAATAGACCAGCCCGGCATAGGAGATGATCCGGCCGAGAAGCTCCTCCAGCGCCTCGAAGCTGGCGACGGCGGCGGCAAGGTCGCCGTCCTCGGCTTTTGCGGCTTCCTCGAGCCGGCCGCGCCAGCGCTCCTGGAACGCCTCGGCATCGGCGCGGGCGCGCTCGACGTCGCGTGTCAGTTCGGGACTGTCCATGGCCGGGTAGAGATCCGACAGATTCCATTCCGGCAGGGCGCCGGTCTCATCGACCGCCGTCTCGGCGGCGGAAAAGGTCGGTCGGACAGAATGCGTCATCGGGACAATCTCATGGCTTGGCGGAAATGCCGGCCGGCGCGGGTCGCCGGACGGCCGTCGGAAAGGATCAAATTCGACTGAAATTGCTGGGACTTTTTTGCCCATTCTCGTTCAGTCGCTTTTTAGCGGTGCGTGTCAATTTGGGTCGTTCTCGCGTCAAGACGAGACTGGAGGCTGACATGAACCGCGTAGTACTTATCGTTGACGACGACCCCATTCAACGGCGTCTGGTGGAAGCCCAGATCGACCGGATGGGCCTGCGTCCGCTGACCTGCGACGGCGGCCTCGCAGCGCTGCGGGCGCTCGACGCGCACCAGCCGGGCGAAATCTCCGCCATCGTCCTCGACCTGATGATGCCCGACAAGGGCGGCAGCGAGGTGATGGCCGAGATGCGGCGCCGGCATCTCGACATTCCGGTGATCGTGCAGACCGGCAAGGGCTCGATCGACACGGTGGTCGAGGCGATGCGGGCCGGCGCCTTCGATTTCATCGTCAAGCCGGTGTCGCCGGACAAGCTCAAATCGGTGATCGACAGCGCGCTGAAGATGCGCGGCGCGGCGACGCGGCGCACCACGTCGAAGGCGCGCGCCGTGCGGCTCGACCAGGGCGACGCCTCGCCGGCGCTGCGGCCGGTGCTGGCGGCGGCGGCCAAGGCGGCGCGCTCGGGCATTCCGGTGCTGATCTCGGGCGAGACCGGGGTCGGCAAGGAATGGCTGGCCAGCGCCATCCAGGCCGGCGGCGACCGCGCCAAGGCGCCCTTCGTCAAGGTCAATTGCGGGGCGCTTCCCGGCGATCTGGTTGAGAGCATCCTGTTCGGCCATGCCAAGGGCGCCTTCACCGATGCCGGCCAGCCGCATGAGGGCAAGTTCGCGGAGGCCAATGGCGGCACGCTGCTGCTCGACGAGGTCGGCGAATTGTCGGCCTCGGCGCAGGTGAAGCTGCTGCGGGTCCTGCAGGACGGCGTCATCGACCCGGTCGGCGGACGCCAGGCGGTGAAGACCGACGTGCGGATCATCTCGGCGACCAACCGGGATCTGGCGGCCGGGGTGACGGCCGGCCGGTTCCGCGAGGACCTCTATTACCGGCTGAACGCCTTCGAGCTGACCGTGCCGCCGCTGCGCGAACGGCGCAGCGAGATCGCCAAGTTGGCCCGCCGCTTCGTCGACCGCTACGTGGCGATGGAGCCGCAATCGCCGGTCCGGCACCTGGCGGCCGACGCGATCGCGCTCCTGCAGCGCTATGACTGGCCGGGCAACATCCGGCAGCTGGAGAACGCCATTCACCGGGCGGTGGTGCTGGGCGAGAGCGAAAGCCTGACGGCGGCCGACTTCCCGCAGATCGCGGCGCTGATCGCGGCCGGGCCTGCCGAGGCAGAGGTAGCGGACGCCCATGCGGCGTCCCATGCCGGCCACGGCACCCGAGCGCCGGGCGACACGGCTCCGGCTGCCAATGGCCACGGCCGCGGCGAGCCCGCCGATTTCGCGGTGCGCGACCAGAATGGCGAAGTGCGGCGGGTCGAGGAGGTGGAGGCCGACCTGATCCGGCTGGCCCATGCCCAGTATCATGGCCGCATGAGCGAAATCGCCCGGCGGCTGGGAATCGGGCGGTCGACGCTGTACCGCAAGATGCGGGAATACAAGATCGACGCCGATTGATCAGCTTGCGCCGGTCAAGATCTTCCCATCCGGCAAGGCGTTGATTTCACGCCGAAACACCACTATCCCGGCGAGTAAGCTTAATCGGGCCTTAACGCTTTTCTTGCAGAATCGGGAGAAAGTTCGCTGACTGTCATCTTCATGCCGCAGTTTCGTAAAAATTGGACAGGCGACGAGAACGGTCACCGGGGTTGCCCAGACCGGCGGATGCGTCCGACGGGCAGGCAAGTGTTTTGAGGGGAAGAGACCGCATGTTCGGACATACCGCTCGCGCCGGCCGCTCGGCCTGGCGCCTCGCGACGTTCGCTGCTCTGGCGCTGCTGGTCGGCGGCACGGTCACCGCGGCGAAGGCCGAGACCCGCGTCCTGAAGTTCTACAATCTGCACACCCACGAGAAGGCCAGCTTCTCCTACAAGAGCAATGGCCGCTACAACGGTTCGGAGCTGAAGAAGCTCAACTGGTTCATGCGCGACTGGCGCAAGTCCAAGCAGGTCGAGATGGACCCGCGGCTGCTCGACCTGATCTGGGAAGCCTACCGCCAGAGCGGCTCCAGCGCCTATATCAACGTCATCTGCGGTTATCGCTCGCCGGCCACCAACTCGATGCTGCGCTCGCGCAGCTCGGGTGTCGCCAAGCAGAGCCAGCACACGCTCGGCAAGGCGCTCGACTTCTACATTCCGGACGTGCCCCTGGCGAAGCTGCGCGAGATCGGCCTGAAGATGCAGGTCGGTGGCGTCGGCTATTATCCCAAGTCCGGCTCACCCTTCGTGCATTTCGACGTCGGCAATGCGCGCCACTGGCCGCGGATGAACCGCAAGCAGCTGCTGGCGGTCTTCCCGAACGGGAACACCGTGCATGTGCCGTCGGACGGCAAGCCGCTGCCCGGGTACCAGCAGGCACTGGCCTCCTACAAGCAGCGTCGCGGCGGCTCGTCGATCCAGGTCGCCAATGCGGGCTCAAGCTCCTCGGGCGGTGGCAAGACGCTGCTGGCCATGCTGTTCGGCGATGGCGACGAGGGCGAGGACGAGGTCCAGAGCGCACCGACGCCGCGGGCTCCGGTGAAGGCCGTGGCCGCGCCGAAGGTCGAGGTCGCATCGGTCGTGCCGCAGTCGCGGCCCACCCAGTCCCTGCCGGGCGGTGTCGCCGTTCCGGTCGGCGACCGCTTCGATACGGGTGCGCCGGCCTCCGCTGCCGCTCCCGCCGAGACCGAGGTCGCGGCCCTGATCAATGCACAGATCCCGGTGCCGACCTGGGCGCCGAGCCGCGCCGTGCCGGCCGACGCCTCCGACGCCCCGGCGGCTCGCGAGGATGCGGTGTCGACCCTCGTCGCCGCGCTCGAGGAGCAGGCAAGCGAGACCGTGGCGAGCGGCCAGATGGCCTATGCGGTTCCGACCCCGGGCAACCGCCCGCAATTCGAGACCGTGCTCAAGGACAAGCCGGCGACCGCCGAGACGGCGATCGCCAAGGTGGCGCCCGCGACAGAGACGATGAAGGCCGTGGAGATGGCCGCCAGGGCGCCGAGCCCGCGTCCGCAGATCGACCCGCAGGCCACCAAGCCGGTGCCGGCGCTGATGACCGCAGCGGCATCCAGCGCGCCGAAATCCCGGCCGCAGCCGGCCGATGCGGCGGTTGCCGCCGCGGCGACCTCCGGCAAGGGCGGCCGCGTCCTCAACGCCGTGGTGCAGGAGACGCCGAAGCCGAAGGTGCTCGATCCGCAGGAGGCGATCGCCTCGCGCTTCAAGATCGCCGCGCTCGTCTCCGACACCGACAGCCGGGCGGCGCGCCTGGCAACGGCCAAGCCGGATGCCGAGCGGCTGGTCGGCAACCTGCCGAGCACGCTGTTCGCCTCGGGCTTCGCCCCGGCGGCGGCCAATGCCGGCAAGAGCGACCGCTTCTCGGGCTCGGCCGTCAACTTCCTGCCGATGGTGAAGGTCGGCCAGTAAGGCCGCCGCTCAACCATCCACGCACGATCAAGAACGTCGACGGCCGTCCGGTGTTGCCACCGGGCGGCCGTTTTCGTTCGGGCGTGGAGTGCGAAGTGCGGAGTGAGGACCGGCAGCGCGCCGCAGCGGCCTGGACGGCCGAGCGGCGGGGTGTGGCGTAGAAGACAGGGGCGCGGCGCCAGTTGACCGATACGTAAAAGTCCGTCGAAGCCTTGTATGGGAACGACGACTGCCCGTCGTGCGAGTGACGACAACTTCGCTGCAGTGCCGAAGCAGTGCGATAACCTCGTATCTTCGCAACGGCTTGGGTGGATTTTTTCACCGCGGCCGGTGGTACCACTTCAGCGATATATCGTTCGCTGGTCTTACAACCGAAGCAGCCCCGACGAGACACCAAGCGTTTCTGCTTTTAACGGCTCATTGAACATCGCCCGACAGTTTCGCCGCATGGTTGTGCCGGTTGTGGCCTGCTGATGTACGCGCATCATTTCTGGCTGTTCTTTGATAAGGCAGGCATTCGATGTTTTTTGGCGGCTTATTCGTGCCGGGAAGTGTGGACAAAATTGTCAAATCTTCGGGGTTGCAAATAATCCACTTGACATTAAGTAACGCTACATAAATACCAAACACGGATGGTGGATTGCCCAGAGGCGAGGCCACCGTTTCGCAATAAACAAACTGCACGAGGCGCGCACAGGCGCCTGATTCAACAGGCGCAATCGCCATATCTTCGCGCAGCACGGGGTAAAAATGGACCAGATCGAAAACGTCGAAAACAACGAAATGCTGATGGAGCTGACCGCGGAAGTGGTGGCGGCTTATGTCAGCAACAACTCGCTGCCGGTTTCCGAGCTGCCTGCACTCATCTCGGACATCTACGGCGCACTCGGTCGCACTAACAGTGCGCCGCAGGCGGTGCAGGCCGAGAAGCCGAAGCCGGCGGTGCCGGTGAAGAAGTCGGTGACCGACGACTACATCATCTGTCTCGAGGACGGAAAGAAGTTCAAGTCGCTGAAGCGCCACCTGATGACCCACTACAATCTCTCGCCGGAAGAGTACCGCGAGAAGTGGGACCTGGCGCCCGACTATCCGATGGTCGCGCCGAACTACGCCGCGGCGCGTTCGCGCCTCGCCAAGCAGATGGGCCTCGGCCACAAGCGTCGCCGCGCGGCACGCTAAGCCGGCCGCCGCATCACTGCGGCAGCAACAAGCAAAAGCCCGCCGGAGCGATCCGGCGGGCTTTTTCGTGTTCGGGTGAGAGCGTCAGGTGAGGAGGGCGCCGGCGTGGATGCAGCTGGGCCGGACCTATGGATCGGCAACCGGCGAAGCGTGGTCGCCGGGGCGGTGCTGCCGACGCCTATCTATTCGCGCGGCAGGTCCGGAGCCATGCCGAGGGCCTGGAGGTAGAGATCGAGGATCGCTTCCTGCTCCTGGCGCTCGTTCTGGTCCTGCTTGCGCAGCGAGATCACGCGGCGCAGCACCTTGGTGTCGAAACCGTTGCCCTTGGCCTCGGCATAGACGTCCTTGATGTCGTCGCTGATCGTCTTCTTCTCTTCCTCGAGCCGTTCGATCCGCTCGACAAAGGATCGCAGCTGATCCTGGGCGACATCGTTCACGTCGGACATGGTGGGTCTCCGTCTGGCACTTTCGCGCAATGAATTGGCCGGGAACTACCAGACCGGGGTGATTCGGGGAAAGCCCGTTGTGCCGCTATGGCACGTGGCGACTGCGCGATGCGGTGACCGCGCGCGAAAGCGTTACTCGCTCGGGCGGGTCTGCTCGAAGCGCTGCGCGGTCTCGGGGCTCGCCTCGCGCTGGTAGCGGTCGCGCCATTCGCCATAGGGCATGCCGTAGACGATCTCGCGGGATTCGTCCTTGGTCATGGCGATGCCGTCAGCCTCGGCCGCGTCGCGATACCAGTTGGACAGGCAGTTGCGGCAGAACCCGGCGAGGTTCATCAGGTCGATGTTCTGCACGTCGGTGCGTTCGCGCAGATGATCGCGCAGACGCCGGAACGCCGCCGCTTCGAGCTCGATGCGCTTCTGGTCGTCGATCGTGTCCATGTCGCTCTCCTGTGTCCGTCCGCGTCGCGGCGCCTTGCCCCGATATCGAGCCGAAGCGTCCCGGCATCAAGGGTGCGACGCGCGAGGAGGCGGGCAAGGGGGGGCGGCGGGCCGGTTCGGGCTCGCAACCGGCCGGCGGATGATCTAGGACGGCGGCAGCGCAGCGTGGTCATGTCGTTGACAGTTTCGACCGCTATGCGAAAGCTGCCTCTCGTGCGGACACTCTCTCTTTCGGGGAAAGCGTGATGATACCCAACCCGTTTCGCCGGCTGCGCCACGGATTTGCTCTCGGGCTGATGGCCGCCGGACTGTTCCTCGTCTCGGCGCCGCTGACGGCGGACGCCGCCCGCGCCGATTTCCGCGTGTGCAACGGCACCCAGTCGCTGGTGGGCGTGGCCATCGGCTACCGGGCCGAAGCCGGATGGACCACCGAAGGCTGGTGGCGGATCCCGGCGACGACCTGCAAGGCGATCATCGAGGGTCCCCTGTCGTCGCGGTATTATTACGTGTATGCCGAGGACTCCGATGGCCAGGGCCGCTGGGCCGGGCCGGTGAACCTCTGCATCGCCGAGAACGAGTTCAAGATCGCCGGGGTCAAGGACTGTTTCAAACGGGGCTACCAGAAGATGGGGTTCCGCGAATACGACACAGGCGAGCAGGCCAGCTGGATGGTCCAGCTGACCGAAGCGCCCCGCGAAACAACGGATAGCCAATGAGACGCCATCGCAAGGTCAAGATCCTTGCCACCCTCGGGCCGGCATCGTCCTCCGAGGAGATGATCCGCAAGCTGCATGAAGCCGGCGCGGATGTCTTTCGCATCAATATGAGCCATTCCGACCACGATCTGATGCGCGAGCTCGTCGCCCGCATCCGCCGGGTCGAGTCCGTCGTGGGCCGGCCGATCGGCATTCTGGCCGATCTGCAGGGGCCGAAGCTGCGGGTGGCGAAATTCGCCGAGGGCAGCGTCCAGCTGACGGTCGGCGATGATTTCACCCTCGACGACAATCCCGAGCCGGGCGACACGACCCGCGTCTATCTCCCGCATCCGGAAATCCTGGAAGCGGTGGAGGTCGGGCACCGGCTGCTGATCGACGACGGCCGGCTGCAGCTGGTCTGCACGGAGACCGACAAGCACTCGATCAAGTGCCGCGTCGTCGCCGGCAACAAGATTTCCGACCGCAAGGGCGTCAGCCTGCCGGACACGACGCTGACCACCGGGGCGCTGACCGACAAGGACCGGCGCGATCTCGACGCGGTGCTGGCCGAGAATGTCGACTGGGTGGCGCTGTCCTTCATCCAGCGTCCGGAAGACCTCGCCGAAGCGCGCAAGGTGTCGCGCGGCCGCGCCTTCCTGTTGTCGAAGATCGAGAAGCCGCAGGCGGTGGAACGGCTCGACGAGATCATCGAACTGTCCGACGCGATCATGGTCGCGCGCGGCGACCTGGGCGTCGAGATGCCGCTGGAAGCGGTGCCGGGCATCCAGAAGCGGATCACCCGTGCCGCCCGCAAGGCCGGCAAGCCGGTGGTCGTCGCCACGCAGATGCTGGAATCGATGATCTCCGCCCCGGTGCCGACCCGCGCCGAGGTCTCGGACGTGTCGATCGCCGTCTACGAGGGCGCCGACGCGGTGATGCTGTCGGCGGAATCGGCGGCCGGCGAGTATCCGGTCGAGGCGGTCTCGACGATGGACCGAATCTGCCAGCGCGTCGAACTCGACCCGCTCTATCCGGGCATCATCTCGGGCCAGCGCACGCCGCCCGAGGCGACCGGCGCCGACGCCGTGTCGCTGGCGGCCCGGCAGATTTCCGAGACGCTCGGCGTGTCGGTGATCGTCACCTATACGGCGACGGGCACCACCGGCCTGCGCGCCGCCCGCGAGCGGCCGCAGACGCCGATCCTGGCGCTGTCGCCTGTGCTGGCCACCGCACGGCGGCTGTCGCTGGTCTGGGGCCTGCACTGCGTGGTGACGGAGGACGCCCAGGATCTCGACGACATGGTCGACCGGGCCTGCCGCATCGCGGTGGAGCAGGGCTATGCCAAGTCGGGCGAGCGGATGATCGTGACGGCGGGCGTGCCGCTGCGCACGCCGGGCGCCACCAACATGCTGCGTATCGCCTATATCGGCTCGGACGGCCTCAGCGCGGTCTGACGCGGCCGTTCCATCGACGTGCAACGGCTCGGCGGCCTGTCTCAGATCGCCGGGCCGAGCAGTTCCTCGGACAGGCGTCCGGCGGCGTCCTGCGCCGAATCCAGCGCCGGATAGACGGCAAGCACCCGCAGATAGGTCTCCAGCGCCTTTTCCTTGCGGCCGGTCTGTTCGAGGATCATCGCAAGGCCCATCAGGGCGCCCCAGTGCCGCGGTTCGCGCAGCAGGGTCTGCTCGATGTCGACCAGCGACTTGCCCAGCCTGTTCATCGAGAAATTCAGCGTCGCCCGGCGGTTCCACGCCTCCGGATAATGCGGCGCGATGACCAGCGCCTGGTCGAGCAGGTCGAGCGCGGCGGCGTTGTCCTCGCGCGTCATGGCGAGGGCGGCGCGCTGCATCAGGAGGTCGATGGTGGCGCTGCCGCTGCGGCGCCAATGGCGCTCGATCCGGCCGGCGATACGGCGGGCGGCACGTTCGTCGGCCTGTTTGTGCAGCTCGGCGAAGAGGCGGTCGAGTTCCTGTTCCGGCGTTTCGTCGGCGACCTGCGGCTCGGGCTCGCCGGCGGCCTCGTCCTCGGCCATGGGCGCGCTGCCGAAGGCGTCGGGACTGTCGGTCAGGCCTTCATCGGGCGGCGGAATCACCATGGGCGGCGATGGCGAATCGTCCGGGCCGGGGAGCGGCGCGGCCTGGGGCGGACGATCGGGCTCGATCAGCGACGGCGGCGCGCCGTCCTGTGCCAGCGCCGGAACGAGGCCCGGGGCGAGAAAACAGACACCAAGGGTGAGACAATGAAAAACGCCGCGCATGCGGAGAGGTTAATTCTCCGCAGCGCAGCGTCAATCAGAAACTTCGTGATCGAAGGGGCGGGGACGGGCGAGGCCGGTCCCCAGGGGCATCAGCCCTGGCGCGCCTTGAAGCGCGGTGCCACCTTGTTGATGATGTAGACGCGGCCCTTGCGGCGCACCATGCGGTTGGCGCGGTGACGGGTCGCGAGGGACTTGAGCGAGTTCTTGATCTTCATGACAACACCGGAATGTTAGACGCGAGGATCGGGGCTGGCCGTTCCGCCGCAAAATGATGGGCGCGCCGCAGCGGCACGCCCGGAAAGATTGGTGCCGAGATAGCTTTGCCGGCAGCTTTTGTCAACGCTCCCGGCGCCATTGCGACCGCCCTGTGACACCCGATTTGCGCTGATTCAGTCCGTCAGGCGGGTCAGATGGCCCATCTTGCGGCCGGGCCTTGCTTCCGGCTTGCCGTAGAGATGGAGGAGGGTGGCGGGTTCGGCCAGAATCGCAGCGACGCGCTTCACGTCGTCGCCGATGAGATTCTCCATGACGCAGTCCGAGTGCCGCGCGGCGGCGCCGAGTGGGAGGCCGGCGATGGCCCGCACATGCTGCTCGAACTGCGAGACGACGCAGGCCGCCTCGGTCCAGTGGCCGGAATTGTGCACCCGCGGGGCGATCTCGTTGACGAGGATCGTGTCGTCGCCCTGCACGAAGAACTCGACGCCGATGACGCCGACATAGCCGAGCTTGGCGAGGATGCTGGCGGCGATGGCCCTGGCCGCCTCGCCGACCTGCGGCGAGACGCGGCCGGGGACGGTGGAGGTATGCAGGATTCCGAGCCGGTGGACGTTCTCGGCCGGATCGTAGGCGACGACGCTGCCGTCGATGCCGCGCGCCGCGATGATCGAGCATTCGTAGGCGAAGGGCACCTTCTTCTCGAGAATCGCCGGCACGCCGCCGAGGCTCTCGAAGACGTCGGCATGGGGGCCGCCCTTGCGGATCGAGGCCTGGCCCTTGCCGTCATAGCCGAAGCGGCGGGTCTTCAGGATGCAGTCGCCGTCGAGCTCGACGAGGGCATGGCCAAGTTCGGCGACGCTGTCGATGGCACGCCATTCGGCGGTGGCGACGCCGATGCCGTTGAGAAACGCCTTCTCGACGACGCGGTCCTGGGTCACTTCCAGCGCCTCGGCCGGCGGATAGAGCGGCACGGCGGTGACGGCGGCGCGGATCTGCGCGACCGGCACGTTCTCGAATTCATAGGTGACGACGCTGGTGCGGGCAGCGAGGTCGCGCAGGGCGGCGACGTCGTCATAGGCGGCGACGATCTGCGCGTTGGCGACCTGCGCGGCGGGGCAGCCGGCGTCGGGATCGAGCACGATCACCCGGTAGCCGAGACGGGCCGCGGCCATGGCCAGCATGCGGCCGAGCTGGCCGCCGCCGACGATGCCGATGGCGGTGTCCGGCATGGCGAAGCGCGCTGCGGCGCCGGGGGCGGGCGGCGTGGTGCTCACGGGGTATCCACGGGCGCGGCGGCGACCGCGTCGGTCTGGGCCTTGCGCCAGGCATCGAGGCGGCCGGCGAGGGCCTCGTCGGACAGGGCGAGCACGCTGGCGGCGAGCAGCGCGGCGTTGACCGCGCCGGCGCGGCCGATGGCAAGGGTTCCGACGGGCACGCCGGCGGGCATCTGGACGATGGAGAGGAGGCTGTCCTGGCCGGACAGGGCGCGGCTTTCGACCGGGACGCCAAAGACCGGCAGCGGCGTCATCGCCGCGGTCATGCCGGGCAGATGGGCGGCGCCCCCGGCGCCGGCGATGACGACCTTGAAGCCGGCGGCCTTGGCGCCGCGGGCGAAATCGTAGAGGCGCTCGGGCGTGCGGTGGGCCGAGACGATCTGCGCGTCATAGGCGATGGCCAGCGCGTCGAGCGTGTCGGCGGCGTTCTTCATCACCGACCAGTCGGACTGGCTGCCCATGATGATGGCGACGGGCGGGGAGGGGGCGGCGTCGCTCATGCGCTGATGTCCGGAATGATCTGATCCTCCAGATCCTGCAGGCGGTCCCGGATCGTCAGCTTCTTCTTCTTCATGCGCTGGACCTGCAGCCGGTCGCAGCCGGTTGCGACCATCGCGTTCACGGCCGCGTCGAAATCGGCATGTTCCTGCCGCAGACGCGCCACCTGCAGCCTCAAGGCCGCCTGTTCCTGATCCGCCATTCTGTTCCTTTCAGGCACCGCCGCGTGCAACCGAACCGGTGTCTCGACAATTGTCCAGACAGTCGCGACGGACGATTAGCAAAACCGCCCATCGGACGATAGCGACCGCCGGACCAATCGACAGTGCGACACTCTTGTGACACCGTCGACTGGTTGCTGGCTCCGGTTCGCATTGCGGACCGCGACCTAACTCACGAAGGGAGAAGCCATGTCCTTGGATACCCATCTCGCTACGCTGGAACAACGCCACTCGGCGCTCGACCATGAGATTTCAGCTGCGCTGGTCTCGAAACCGGCGATGAGGGATTCGGAACTCCGGGAGATGAAGCGAAAGAAGCTCCAACTGAAGGACGAGATCGAGCGGCTACGGCAGCCCGACCGCTGATCTCAAACCTCCCCAGCCCCTTCGCCCCGGCGCCGGCAACGGTGTCGGGGCGTTTTTCGTCCGGGCCCGGGTGCCGCGCCGCCATTGTCAGCCGATCGCCTTGCGCAGCACGTATTTCTGGATCTTGCCGGTGGAGGTCTTCGGGACCTCCTGGAAGCGGATTTCCTTGGGGCATTTGAAGCGCGCCAGCCGCTCGCGGCAATGGGCGATGAGATCGGCCTCGGTGACGCTGCGGCCGGGCTTCAGCTCGACGAAGGCCAGCGGCGTCTCGCCCCATTTCTCGTCCGGCTTGGCGACCACCGCGGCGGTCGCGACATCGGGGTGCTGGTAGAGCGCGTCCTCGACCTCGATGGAGGAGATGTTCTCGCCGCCAGAGATGATGATGTCCTTGGCGCGGTCCTTCAGCTCGATATAGCCGTCCTCGTGCAGGACGCCGAGATCGCCGGAATGGAACCAGCCGCCGCGGAACGCCTCGGCCGAGGCCTCGGGGTTCTTCAGATAGCCGCGCATGACGATGTTGCCGCGGAACATGACCTCGCCGATGGTCTCGCCGTCGGCCGGGGTCTTCTCCATCGTCTCCGAATGCATCACCGCCAGATCCTCGAGCGCCGGATAGCGCACGCCCTGGCGCGCCGTCTGGGCGGCGCGGGCCGGGCCGTCGAGGGCGTTCCACTCGTCCTTCCACTCGTTGACCACGGCCGGGCCGTAGGTCTCGGTCAGGCCGTAGAGATGGGTGACCTCGAAGCCGGCGTCGCGCATGCCCGACAGCACCGATTGCGGCGGCGGGGCCGCGGCGGTGTTGAAGGTGACGGTCTGGTCGAAGTCGCGCTTGTCGCCGGCATCGGCGTTGATCAGCGTCGCCATGACCACCGGCGCGCCGCACAGATGGGTGACGCCGTGATCGGCGAGGGCGTCGAACATCGCCCTGGCCCGGACCCAGCGCAGGCAGACATGGGTGCCGGCCTGGACGGCGAGGGTCCAGGGGAAGCACCAGCCGTTGCAGTGGAACATCGGCAGCGTCCACAGATAGACCGGATAGCGGCCCATGCCGGAGGCGATGACGTTGGCGTAGCCCATCAGCGCGGCGCCGCGATGGTGGTAGACGACGCCCTTGGGATTGCCGGTGGTGCCGGAGGTGTAGTTGAGCGAGATCGCATCCCACTCGTCGTTGGGCATGTGCCAGGCATAGTCCGGGTCGCCCTCGGCGACGAGCGCCTCGTAGTCCAGGCTGCCGATGGCCGGCCCCTTGGCGACCGGGGCGTCGGCCGGGAAATCCGGATCGTCGTAATCGACGACGAGGGGCGTAACCTTCGCCTTCTTCAGCGCCTTGGCCATGACGCCCGAGAATTCGCGATCGACGAGCACGACCCTGGCTTCGGAATGGTCGAGCTGGAAGGCGATGATGTCGGCGTCGAGGCGGGTGTTGATGGACAGGAGCACGGCCCCGGTCATGGGCACGCCGTGATGGGCCTCGAGCATGGCCGGCGTGTTGGACAGCATCACCGCGACGGTATCGCCGCGCCGGACGCCGCGCTTTTCCAGCGCCGAGCCGAGGCGACGCGAGCGCGCGTAGAACTCGGCATAGGTCCGGCGCAGGGCGCCGTGGATGATGGCGACCCGCTCCGGATGCACCAGCGCCGCGCGGGCCAGATGGCTCAGCGGCGTCAGCGGCTGGTAATTGGCCGCGTTGCGATCGAGATGCTCGTCGTAGATGCCCATGTGTTCCGTCCCGAACTCCCCCGTGTCCGGCTGGTCTATAGAAGATCGGGGAGCCCGCGTCACGGCGCATCGCACGCGGCGGCGGCAGCGGATGCTAGAAGAACAGCGCCCGGGCGCCATCGACGATGAGCTTCATGCCGACCGGCACCAGCACCATGTAGGCGATCCAGTAGAAGGCCTTGGGATCGACACGGCGCACCAGCCAGACGCCGGCGAGGGTGGCGAAGGGCGCCAGCGGCATGAGCACCGCCGAGGTCGCCAGATTGTCGGCCGAGAACTGGCCGAGCAGGAAATACGGGATCAGCTTGACGGCATTGGTGGAGGCGAAGAACAGCACCGAGGTGCCGGCATAGACCGGCGGCGGCAGGCGCAGCGGCATGACCGCGACCTGGAAGGGCGGGCCGCCGGCATGGCTGACGAAGCTGGAGAAGCCGGCGATGGCGCCCCAGCTCAGGCTCTTGGCGGTGTTGCGCGGCCGTGGCTCGAGCTGATGGCGCGAGCGCCAGAACCATTCGGCCGCGAACCAGAGCGCCAAGAGGCCGATGACGAGGCGGATGCCGTCGGCCGAGACCATGGTGGCGGTGAGATAGCCGAGAAGGACGCCGCCGAAGGAGGCCGGCAGCATGATCGCGATGACGCGGCGGTCGAAGGTGCCGCGCCAGGCGACGAGGCCGACCATGTCCATGGCCACCAGCACCGGCAGCATGATCGCCGCAGCGGCGACCGGCGAGATGACGACGGCCATCAGCGGGACGCCGACCAGCGTCAGCGCGCCGCCGAAGCCACCCTTGGCAAGGCCGACGAGAAGCACCGCGGGGATCGCGACGAGATAGAACAGCGGGTCGGTGATCACGCGGCGGGCGGCTTCCGGTCGGAGTCAGCAAACGAAGGTGCCGCAGGAGTAGAACCGTCACACCGTCATGGCAACTGCGGGCCATGGCGGCATCCGGCGGGACGCGCCGGGGTGTCGGGCATTGGGCGCGGCCGCGGCGCGGCGGATGTTTCCCACCCGGCGAGTGATTTGCTAAAGCCTTTCGCGAAACGGCCGACACGACGATCGGCGCCCGACATGCAAGGTCAACATTTTCGATGGACACCGAATACATCCGTCCCCGGCTCGTACTCCTGACCACGCCGCTCGGCGACGCGGACGCCGTGACGGCCATGCAGGCCGCGCTTGCCGGCGGCGACGTAGCCTCGGTCATTCTCGACCCGGCCGGCCGCGACGCCGTCTCCTTCCAGAACCTTGCCGAGAAACTGGTGCCGATCATCCAGGCCGCCGGCGCCGCGGCGATCGTCGCCGACGACACCCAGTGCGCCGGCCGCGTCCAGGCCGACGGCATTCACCTGACGTCGGGCGATCCGGGGGAGCTCGGCGAGGCCATGGAGCGCTTTGCGCCGAAGCTGATCGTCGGCGCCTCGGGCTTCGAGACCCGCCACGACGCGCTGGAAGCCGGCGAGTTGCGGCCCGACTACCTGCTGTTCGGCCGGTTCGGCGGCGACGTCGACCCGAACCCGCATCCCAAGAGCATCGCCATGGGCGAATGGTGGGCGGAGATCGTCGAACTGCCCTGCATCGTCCTGGCCGGTTCGGACATCGAGAGCGTGGTGGAGGCGGCGGCGACGCGGGCCGAGTTCATCGCCCTGTCGGCTGCCGTCTTCGCGCAGCCGGACGCGGCGGGCGAGATGGTGGCGCGCGCCAATGCCCTGATCGACGCCTGGTTCGAAAGCGCGGCCGCATGAGAGCGCCCGAACGAGCGGCCGGCGGGCGGCTTGTCCTTTTAGCGGGGCTTGCGGCGCTGATCATCGGCGCCGGGCCGGCCTGGGCCCAGAGCGCCGCTGCGCCCGATCCGGCGATTCTGGACCAGGGCACGCTGACCGAGGGCGCGCAGGGCGAGGCGCTGCCGGTGCCCGCAGAGGTGGCGCCCAAGGCGCCGCCGGCCGAAGGCCAGCAGCCGTCCCCCAGCGATCTGGCCTACGGCGCCTATCAGCGCGGCTTCTACCTGACGGCGCTGAAGCTGGCCGAGCCGATCGCCAATCTCGGCGATCCGGCGGCGCAGACGCTGCTCGGCGAGATCTATTCGCGGGCGCTCGGCGTGCCGCAGGATATGGAGAAGGCGGCGCACTGGTACGAGGCGGCGGCCAAGGCCGGCAGCGCCGAGGGACAGTTCCGCTTCGCGCTGATGCTGCTCGACGGGACGGTGGTCGCCTCGGACATCGCCAAGGCGCGCGACCTGATGGCGGCGGCCGCCGAGCAGGGCCTGCCGCTGGCCCAGTACAATTACGCCCAGATGATCGTCCAGGCCTCGCCCTCGGGCGGCTTCGAGGAGGCCTTCGGCTATTTCCAGAAGGCCGCCAATGCCGGCGTCGCCGACGCGCAATATGCCATGTCGCAGCTTTACGAATATGGCCGCGGCGTGCAGGCCGACAGCGCCGTGGCGCGCAAATGGCTGCGCGCGGCGGCAATCAACGGCCTCGGCGCGGCGCAGGTGGAATTCGGCATCTGGCTGATCAACGGCAAGGGCGGCCCGCCGCAGCTCGAGGACGGCTTCCGCTTCCTCAAGCGGGCGGCCGACCGGGGCAATCCCATCGCCATCAACCGGGTGGCGCATCTCTACAAGGATGGGGTGGGAACCGCGCCGGACCGGCTGCAGGCAGCGAAATGGGCGGTGCTGGCCAAGCGGGTGGAAAACTCCGACCCGACCCTCGACGACTTCTTCCGCGGGCTCGATCCGCAGACCCAGAAGTCGGCGCTGGAGGCAGCCAACCGGTTCCGTTCGCGCTGAGCGGCACAGCCGAAACCCGCCACGAGGCTTGAATGGCGGGGTAAATTATGGTCTTGAGCCCCGACCAGCAGAGATCGTCAGACGAAGGCATGGAGCCCGGCACCGGCCGGCCGCCCCCTTCCGGCGAGCGAGCCTGCCGATCAATAACGCTGCCGCTGCCGTGCGACCGGATCGTCGCCGACGCGAGAACCCTTCGAGAGCATCGATGAAGATCAACGGAAACGAAATTCGCCCCGGCAACGTCATCGAGCACAATGGCGGCCTGTGGGCGGCGGTGAAGACCGCCCATGTGAAGCCCGGCAAGGGCGGCGCCTTTGCCCAGGTCGAGCTGAAGAACCTGATCGACGGCACCAAGCTGAACGAGCGCTTCCGCGCCTCCGAGACCGTCGAGCGCGTCCGCCTGGAGCAGAAGGACTACCAGTTCCTCTATGCCGAGGGCGAGATGCTGGTGTTCATGGACACCGAGACCTACGAGCAGCTGGAGCTCCAGAAGGACTTCGTCGGCGAGCGCGCGGCCTTCCTGCAGGACGGCATGATGGTCACGGTGGAAAGCCACGAGGACAAGCCGATCGGCATCAAGCTGCCCGACCAGGTGGTGCTGGCGATCGTCGAGGCCGACCCGGTGGTCAAGGGCCAGACGGCGGCCTCGTCCTACAAGCCGGCGGTGATGGAGAACGGCATGCGCGTGATGGTGCCGCCGTTCATCGAGACCGGCGAGCGCATTCTCGTCGACACCAACGAGATCACCTATCTGCGCCGCGCCGACTGAGGCTGAGCCCGAGATTTCCTGACGGCGGCCGCCATCCGGGCGGCCCTCTCTTATTCGACGAAAGCAGACGATGGCCCGATCCGCGCTTCTCCATGTGATGACGCAGGCCGCCATGAAGGCCGGCCGTTCCCTGATCCGCGACTTCGGCGAGGTGCAGAACCTGCAGGTCTCGATGAAGGGACCGGCGGATTTCGTGTCCAATGCCGACCGCCGGGCCGAGGAGATCGTCCATCAGGAACTGTCGCGGGCGCGCCCGGACTGGGGCTTCCTGATGGAGGAGCGCGGCGTCGTCGAGGGCAGCGACCCGCAGCATCGCTGGATCGTCGATCCGCTGGACGGCACAACCAACTTCCTGCACGGCATTCCGCAGTTCGCCATCTCGATCGGCCTGGAGCGTGACGGCCAGATCGTCGCTGGCGTGGTGTTCAACCCGGCGATGGACGAGCTCTACACGGCGGAGAAGGGCGGCGGCGCCTTCGTCAACGACCGGCGCCTGCGGGTCGCGGCCCGCAAGTCGCTGCCCGAAGCGCTGTTCGGCACCGGCACACCGTTCCTCGGCCATGGCGACCATGCCGGCTATCTGTACGAGCTGCGCCAGATCATGGGCGAGACCTCGGGCGTACGCCGCATGGGCGCGGCCTCGCTGGACATGGCCTATGTGGCGGCAGGCCGGCTCGACGGCTTCTGGGAGCGCAAGCTGAAGCCCTGGGACGTGGCGGCCGGCGCGATCCTAGTGCGCGAGGCGGGCGGCTTCATCAGCGGCATGAACGGCGCCAAGTTCGACCACGAGATCGGCGACGTGGTCTGCGGCAACGAATTCATGCGCAAGGCGCTGAGCGACCAGATCGCCCTGGCCGAGCGCAAGCGCACGGCGGCCGCCCAGAACGGCTGAGACGACCGCGGCCGCATCGTCGGCCGGGGCAGACGGCAGGGGACGACTGGCGGGGCGACGTAACGGGCGTTTAAAAGAGCCGCATTATTCCTTACCTTGCCTTATGGTTCGAGCGAACGCGGGCAGCGGGGTCCGTGCCGTGGACCCGAACCGGCGGAGTTGATTGGAACGCGATGCAGGTCTTCAGATCGTCTACGGACAACACCGGGCGGCCGGATGATTTCGATCCGAACCGGCTGTCGAGCCCCATGGTCTTCCTGTGGTCGATGCTGGTGTTCCTGGCGCTGGCCTCCTTCGTGGCGGCAATCCTCGGCCGGCAGATCTCCACCGCCTTCGCCACCAATCCCGGGCTGAACGGCCTGATCATCGGCGTTCTGGCCGTCGGCATCCTCCTGGCCTTCCTGCAGGTGCTGCGGCTGTCGCGCGAGGTCCGCTGGGTCAACGCCTTCCGCGAGGGCTCCTCGGATTTCGACCGGCTGAAGGACCCGGTGCTCCTGGCGCCGATGCGCGGCCTGATCGGGCGCCGGCGTTCGATCTCGCTGTCGACCCATTCGATGCGCTCGATCCTCGATTCGATCGCCACGCGCCTCGACGAGACCCGCGACATCGCCCGCTACCTGATCGGGCTGCTGGTGTTTCTCGGCCTGCTCGGCACATTCTGGGGCCTGTTGCGCACCATCGGCTCGATCGGCGCGACCATCCAGGGCCTCGATCCGGCCGCCGGCGACACCGCCAGCGTTCTGGACGCGTTGAAGGCGGGTCTCGCCGCGCCGCTGTCGGGCATGGGCACGGCGTTTTCCTCGTCGCTGTTCGGCCTGTCCGGGTCGCTGGTGCTCGGCTTTCTCGACCTGCAGGTCGGGCGGGCGCAGAACCGGTTCTATACCGAGCTGGAAAACTGGCTGTCCTCGGTGACCGATGTCGGCTCCGACATGGTGCTGCCGCCGACAGGCGAGGGGGCGCACGTCGCCGCCGGCGGTTCGGAGCAGCTGCGGCAATTGTCCGAGCAGATCGACAAGATCGCCAAGGACCAGACCACCACGCCGCGCACCAGCGCCGCCATGGCCAATCTGGCCGAGAGCATCCAGGGCCTCGTCACCCACATGCGCAGCGAGCAGCAGATGCTGCGCGACTTCGTGGAGACCCAGGCCGGTGAGCAGCGCGAGTTGCGGCAGGTGCTGGACCGGCTCGCCGGCAGCCTCGACGACAAGCGCAAGGGACCCTAGCCATGGCGCTGTCGCGCAACCGCAGGAGCGATCGGTCGGTCGATTACTGGCCGGGCTTCGTCGATGCGCTGTCGACGCTGCTCCTGGCGATCATGTTCCTGCTGTCGGTGTTCGTGCTGGCGCAGTTCCTCTTGAGCCGCGAGATCACCGGCAAGGACGAGGTGCTCGACCGGCTGAACAGCCAGATCAACGAACTGACCCAGCTCCTGGCGCTGGAGCGCTCGACCACCCAGGACAACGAGGACCAGATCGCCAATCTGCGGGCGTCGCTCGCCGGCGTCGAGGAAGAGCGCTCGCGCCTGCAGGAAGCGCTGGAATCGGGCTCGGGCTCGGCCGCCGCCGCCTCGGCCCGGGTCGAGGGCCTGCAGACGGCGCTCAGCGAGGAGCAGGAGCTGTCGCAGCGGGCCCGCTCGCAGGTGGAGCTGCTCAACCAGCAGCTTGCGGCCCTGCGCCAGCAGATCGGCGCCCTGGAGCGGGCGCTGGAGGTGTCCGAGAGCCGCGACGCGGAAAGCCAGACCAAGATCGCCGATCTCGGCCGGCGCCTGAACGTCGCGCTGGCCCAAAGGGTGCAGGAGCTGTCGCGCTACCGCTCGGACTTCTTCGGCCGGCTGCGCGAGATCCTGTCGGATCGCGAGAACATCCGCATCGTCGGCGACCGCTTCGTGTTCCAGTCGGAAGTGCTGTTTCCCTCGGGCTCGGACGTCCTGCAGGAGGCCGGCACCGACGAGATGGCCAAGCTCGCCGAGGCGATCGTCGCGCTCAATCGCGAGATCCCCTCGGACATCAACTGGATCATCCGGGTCGACGGGCACACCGACAACGTGCCGATTTCCGGTGGCCGGTTCGAGGACAATTGGGAGCTGTCGACCGAGCGCGCCGGTGCGGTGGTCAAGTATCTGATCAGTCAGGGCGTGCCGCCCGAGCGGCTGGCGGCGACGGGCTTCGGCGAATACCAGCCGATCGACCCGGACAACACGCCGGAGGCCCGCGCCCGCAACCGCCGCATCGAGTTCAAGCTGACCGAACGCTGAGCCGGCGCGCCCGCGCGCACCGCCGAAGCTCGAGCGACCATGCGGTGCGCTGCCGGTGCCGGTGGGCGCTGCATGATTGACGTTGTCGCGAACACCATGCCAGCATCCTGCCCGAGGGGACGGGCACCCCCTCCACAACGATCGCGCCAAGCGCGGCAGGGGAGGAAACATGCACAGGATCCTGATGAGTACGGTCGCCGTGTTCGCACTCATGGCGGTATCGCCGGCGGCGGCGCAGTCCGACGACAACATGAAGAAGCTGCAGGGCATGCAGTCGACCGGCACCTCGATGGACTTCCAGACCATCGACCAGACCGGCGAATATGCCGACCAGCTGCGCAAGAACCTCGACGCCATCAAGCTGCCGGACGGCTTCGAGATCTCGCTCTTCGCGGTGGTCCCTGACGCCCGCCACATCGCCGTCGGGCCGCAGGGCGTCGCCACCTTCGTGGGCACCCGCAAGCAGACCGTCTGGGCGATCACCGACCGCGACCGCAACCGGGTCGCCGACGAGGTGAAGCAGTTCGCGCCGTCGATCGACTTTTCCATTCCCAACGGCGTCTGCTTCTCCGACGACGGCTTCCTGTTCATCGCCGAGCAGAACCGGGTGCTGGTGCTGCCGGCCGCCGAATTCTTCTACGAGAGCCCGGACGTGGCCGTCGGCGTGGTGGTCGACAAGGGCAAGCTGGTTCCCACCGCCGAGGAATCCTTCAACCACACCGCCCGCGTCTGCCGGATCGGGCCGGACAACAAGCTCTACATCTCGCTCGGCCAGCCCTACAACGTGCCGCCCGAGGAGAAGAGCGACCTCTACAAGCGCGAGGGCATCGGCGGCATCGTGCGCATGGAGCGCGACGGCAGCGGCCGCGAGGTCTTTGCCACCGGCGTGCGCAATTCGGTCGGCATGGACTTCAATCCGGAGAACGGCGACCTGTGGTTCACCGACAACCAGGTCGACGGCATGGGTGACGACATCCCGCCGGGCGAATTGAACCGGGCGACCGCGGCCGGGCAGAATTTCGGCTTCCCCTGGTATGGCGGCGGCAACGTGCGCACCAACGAGTACAAGAACGCCGAGGTGCCCGCCGATGTGGTGGCGCCGCAGGTCGAGATGGACGCCCATGCGGCCGATCTGGGCATGACCTTCTACGAGGGCGACAGCTTCCCGCGGAAATATCGCGGCGGCATCTTCTCGGCCCAGCACGGCTCCTGGAACCGCACCGATCCGGTCGGCGCGCGGGTGATGTTCACCTCACTCAACGAGGACGGCACGGCCAAGGACACGGAGGTGTTCGCCGAGGGCTGGCTGTCGGACAGCGGCGAGTATATCGGCCGTCCGGTGGACGTGGCCACGTTGAAGGACGGCTCGCTGCTGGTCTCCGATGATCTGGCGGGCGCGATCTACCGGATCGCCTACACCAAATAGGCGTCCTTGACGCCGACAGGGCCGCGCCGGGACACCGGGGCGGCCTGCCTTCCTCCAGACGGATAACCCTCATGACCACGTTTTTGCCGCGCGGCCTTGCCGCAGCGCTGCTCGTTCTCGCTACCCCCGCTGCCATGGCTGCCGATCTGGCGGCCGGCAAGGAGAAGGCCGCCATGTGCGCCACCTGCCACGGCCTCGACGGCGTGGCGACGGCGCCCGACGCGCCGAACATCGCCGGTGACAGCGCCTTCTACCTCGTCGAGCAGCTCAAGGCGTTCCGCTCCGGCGCCCGCCAGCACCAGCAGATGTCGATCATCGCGCAGGGGCTGGAAGACGACGACATCGCCGATCTGGCCGCCTGGTATGCGGCGATCGAGGTGACGGCGACCATGCCCGAGGTGGATTAGCCGGGACGCCAGCCCTGGCGGGCGCAAGGTCCGCCGGTCCGGGGCAAAGGCACGACGGATCGCGCGGCGCGCTGCGGGACGCCGCGTTCGCGCCGCTATTCGGCGGCGCCGAGCATCGCGTCGGTGCGGCCGGCCTCGAACTGCAGGCGGGCGAGGCGGGCATAGATGCCGCCTTTGGCGATCAGCGAGGCGTGGGTGCCTTCCTCGACGATCTGGCCGCCATCGAGGACGAGGATGCGGTCGGCCTTCAGCACCGTGGCGAGGCGATGGGCGATGACCAGCGTCGTGCGGCCCTCCATCAGCTTTTCCAGCGCCCGCTGGACTAGGATCTCGCTTTCGGCGTCGAGGGCAGAGGTCGCCTCGTCGAGGAGCAGGATCGGCGCGTCGCGCAGGATCGCCCGGGCGATCGCCACACGCTGGCGCTGGCCGCCCGACAGGGTGATGCCGCGCTCGCCGATGACCGTGTCGTAGCCGTCCTGCATGGCCTCGATGAAGCCTTCGGCCAGCGCCGAGCGGGCCGCCGAGACCACCTGCGGGCGCGACGCGTCCGGATCGCCGAAGCCGATGTTCTCGGCGGCGGTCGCGGCGAAGATGGTCACGTCCTGCGGCACCAGCGCGATGCGGCTGCGCAGTTGCTCCAGATCGGCCGTGCGCACGTCGACACCGTCGATCAGGACGCGGCCGGCATCGGGGTCGTAGAAGCGCTCGATCAGCGAGAAGATGGTCGACTTGCCGGCGCCGGACGGGCCGACGATGGCGACGGTTTCGCCATGCTTCACGGTGAAGGACAGATCGTGGACCGTCGAGACGTCGGGCCGCGTCGGATAGGCGAAGCTGACCCTGTCGAAGACGACCTCGCCGCGCGCCGGCCGCGGCAGGGCGACGGGATCTGTGGGCGAGCGGATGGCCGGTTCCTCGGCCAGGAGCTCGGACAGCCGCTCGGCGGCGCCGGCGGCCTGGGCGATCTCGCCCCAGACCTCCGAGAGCTGGCCCACAGCGCCCGCGGCGAAGACGGCGTAAAGCAGGAACTGGCCGAGCGTGCCGCCGCTCATCGTGCCCTCGGTGACCTGCTGGGCGCCGATCCACAGGACGGCGATGATCGAGGAGAAGATCAGGAAGATGGCGAAGGCGGTGAGGAAGGCGCGGGCGCTGACCGAGGCGCGGGCCGCCTGGAAGGCGCGGTCGACGGCGGCAGCGAAGCGGTTGCCGGTGGCGGTCTCGCTGGTGAAGGCCTGGACGGTGCGCACAGCGCCGATCGCCTCGGTGGCATAGGCAGTGGCGTCGGCCAGCGTGTCTTGGGCATAGCGCGAGCGCCGCCGCACGGAGCGGCCGAAGGCGACCAGCGGCACGATGATGACGGGAATCGCGGCGATGACGATCAGCGACAGGCCGGGGCTGGTGATGACCATCATGGCGACGGCGCCGATGAACAGGATGGCGTTGCGCAGGGCCAGCGACGCGGTGGCGCCGACGACGGACTTGATCTGGGTGGTGTCGGCGGTCAGGCGCGAGACGATCTCGCCGGTCAGCGCCTTGTCGTAGAAGCCCGGCGACAGGCGCGTGACCCGTGCGAAGACATCCTTGCGCAGATCCGCCACGACGCGTTCGCCCAGCGTGATGACGAAATAGTAGCGGCCGGCACTGGCGACCGCGAGGACGGCGGCCAGGACCACCAGCATGGCGAAATAGGTGTCGATGAAGGCGGTGCTGGGGGCGTCGAAGCCCTTGTCGATCACCCGGCGCACGGCGAGCGGCAGGGAAAGCGTGGTGAGGGCCGCCAGCGACAGGAAGAAGATCGCGCCGACGACCTTGGCCTTGTAGCGCTTCAGATAGGGAATCAGGCGGGCAAGGGGCTTCAGGTCGCGGCGCTTGCGTTCGGCTTCGCGCTCGCCGGCTGTCATCTGGCGCAAGCCCGCCTCCAGTCATTCTCGCAGTTCATGAACCCGCCGCGCACACCGCGACGGGGATGGCCGCCGGCTCTTGTGCCGACAGGTGCCCTCATGTATAGGCTCGTCCTCGAATTTGAAAGCGATCGCGCTTTCCAACTCCGCGACATCGAGACCTGCAGGCGGCCCTGTCCGCAGCTGTGTCGGTTTGGCGGGGATCCGGCCAGACCCAAGGATCGAAGGCGATGAAAGACAAAATCCACCCGGACTACCACACGATCACCGTCGTGATGACCAATGGCACCGAGTATCAGACCCGGTCGACCTGGGGTTCTGACGGCGACAAGATGAATCTCGACATCGATCCGACCAGCCATCCGGCCTGGACTGGCGGCAACCAGCAGCTGCTGGACCGTGGTGGTCGCGTGTCGCGCTTCAAGAAGCGGTACGAAGGCCTCGGCATGTAAGACGCCGACACGGCGTCGACATGAAAAAAGCCCGGCCATCGTGCCGGGCTTTTTGCTGTCTGGGGCTAGGCAAGCACCGGGCCGGCTGGGCCGCGCGATCGCCGGCCGCTGGCGCGCGCGGCGCGCGTCAGGGCCTGGGCGTCGGATCGTGGAAGAACAAATCGTAGCCGGCCAGCAGCACGGTCGCCAGGAGTACCAGGCCGAGATCGGGCGTCGGCACGTGGGTGATGAGAATCAGCAGGAAGGCGCAGAGGATGGCGTAGGCCACCAGCGACAGCTTGCGTTCCAGAGTCATGTCAGGCGCTCCCGTTGGTCAGTTGCGTTTCCAGCCAGTGCGCGGTGCGCAGAAGCCGGCCGTCCTCGCCGCGCCGGCCGACGAGCTGGACGCCGATGGGCTGGCCATCGGGGGTCTCCAGCAGCGGCAGCGTCACGCAGGGCACCCCGAGGAAGGTCCACAGGGCATTGAACACGTTCTCGCCTTCCGGCGCCACGCCGGGGCGGGCGGGCCCGATGGCGGCGGGAGTGAGGATGGCGTCGCAGCGCGACAGCACCGCCTCCAGCCCCGCATAGAGCACGGCGCGCCAGTCGAGGGCGGCGAGGTAGTCGCGGGCGAGGATGGCGTCGCCCTGCTCCAGCAGGGCCGTCAGCTCGGCCGAGACGGCGCCGGGATAGCGCTGGCGCGTGCCGAAGAGGTTCTTGGCGGCTTCGGCCAGCCGGACCCGTTCGGCATGGATCAGCCCGTCGGCGAAGATCTCCGGCAGATCGGCGTCGAAACAGCGCTCGCCGAGTTCGGCCGCGACCTCGCCGATGCCTTCCTGCGTGAGCGGATCGGCGCGGTCCCACCAGGGTGTGCGCACGATCGCCAGCGTCGGCACGACGGGCGGCGTCATGCCGGCCTGGGCGAGGAGCTGCGGATGCGGCGTCGCCTCGGTCGAGGGATCGGCCAGATCGTTGCCGAACAGGCATTCGGCCAGAAGCGCGACGCCCGAGATGCTGCGGGCGCAGACGCCCGGGACGTCGAGGCTGGGGGCCACGTCGCGGACGCCGCGGCGCGGGATCGCGCCGAAGGTCGGCGTGTAGGCGGTGACGCCGCTGGCCGAGGCGGAGCGGATCAGCGCGCCGTCGCCGGACATGCCGACGCCGAGCGACGCGGCGCCGCGGGCGACCGCCGTGACGCAGCCGTCGATGGCGGTGGCCGGCGCATCGGTGTCCGTCGAAGTGATGGCGGGCCCGATGCCGAGTTCGCGCACCGCCGTCTTGCCGGCGATCAGCGCGCCGGCCGAGCGCAGCCGCTCGACGATGGCGGAATCGGCTTCGGGTACGCGACCGGCAAAGGGGGCGAAGCCGGCGATGGCCGGCATGCGCGCCGCGTCGATCATGTCGTCGACGGCGACCGGCAGGCCGTGCAGCGCGCCGATGGAGCGCAGGCGGCCCCGCTGGGTGTCGAGATGGACGCCCTGACGGCGGGCGAAATCGGCGTCGAACCAGGCGAAGGCGGCGGCCGCCGCCGGATCGCTCTCGACGCGGGCGGCGGCGGCGTCGGCGACCTCCGCCGAGCGTGCGGCTCCCCCTGCCAGCCGCTCGCGCAGGACGAGCGGCGGCAGGTCGGTCAGCGAACTCCTAGCGGCCATAGAAGACTTCCGGGAGGTAGTAGACCGACTGCGGGATGACATAGACGACCGCCATGGCCAGGAACACCATCAGCAGGAAGGGCAGGACCCCCTTGAAGATGTCGGTGAGCTTCACGTCCGGTGGCGCGATGCCCTTCAGGTAATAGGCCGACATGGCCATGGGCGGCGTCAGGAACGAGGTCTGCAGGTTCAAGGCGACGAGGATGCCGAAGAACAGCGGGTCGATGCCGAACATTTCCAGCAGCGGCAGGAAGATCGGCACGAAGATGATGATGATCTCCGACCATTCCAGCGGCCAGCCGAGCAGGAAGATGATCAGCTGGGCGAGCAGCAGGAACTGCAGCGGCGTCAGGTCGAGGCCGCGGACGAACTCGGAGATCACCTGCTCGCCGCCGAGATAGGAGAACACCGAGGAGAAGATGTAGGAGCCGACGAAGAGCCAGCAGACCATCGCCGTGGTGCGGACCGTCAGATAGACGGATTCGCGCAGCCGCTGGAAGGTGAGGGCCCGGTAGCCGATGGCCAGCAGGATGCCGCCGAGGGCACCGATGGCCGCCGCCTCGGTCGGGGTGGCGAGGCCGAACAGGATCGAGCCGAGGACGGCGAGGATCAGGAAGGCCAGCGGCAGGAACGACGTCAGGATCATGAAGGTCAGCCGCATGAACGGCACGTCCGGCACCTCGTCCCTGGTCGGGCGCGGGGCGGCGCTCGGCTGCAGGATGGAACGGCCGACGATGTACGCCAGGTAGAGGCCGACGAGGATCAGCCCCGGCAGCAGCGCGCCGGCATACAGCCGCACGATGGAGACGCCGGAGGCCGCCGCATAGACGATCAGCATGATCGAGGGCGGGATCAGGATGCCGAGCGTGCCGCCGGCGCAGATGATGCCCGAGGCGAAGGACTTGTCGTAGCGCGCATTCAGCATCGCCGGCAGGGCGAGCAGGCCCATCAGCGTGACGACGGCGCCGACGATGCCGGTGGCGGTGGCGAAGAGGGCGCAGGTGATCAACGCCGCGACGCCCATCGAGCCGGGCATGTTCTTCGACGCGATGTTGAGGGTCGAGAACAGGCGGTCGACGATGTTGGCGCGTTCGACGATGTAGCCCATGAACAGGAACAGCGGGACGGCCGTCAGCACCTCGTTCGCCATCACCGTATAGGTCTGGTTGATGAACAGGTCGAAGACCGTGTTGCTGAAGAACCCGTCTATCCAGAGGCTGAAGCTGTCCCAGCTGGAGGCCAGTTCGTCGAGCCGGTTGTAGCTGCGCCACATGCGATTGGGGTCGAAATAGGCGTAGTAGCCGAAGCCGATACCCATCGCCATGAGGGTGAAAGCGATGGGGAAGCCGAGGAAGACGAGGAAGATAAACAGCCCCAGCATCAACAGGGCGAGTTGCGGGTCACTCATGGATGGGCATCTCTCTCGGCCGCGGTCGCCTTGTTGAGGATCGTGTCCTCGGTTTCCTGGACGTCTTCCTCGGGCCGGATCCATTCACCACCGCGGATGCACTGGATGCAGCGCATCATCTCGGCAATGCCCTGGATGAAGAGGAGGATGCCGGCGGCGACGATGACGGTCTTGAACTGGTAGATCGGAATGCCGGCCGGGCTGTTGACGCTGACCTCGCCGTAACGCCAGGAGCGCGCGGCGTATTTCCAGCCGGCCAGGATCAGCGCCGTGACGCCGGGAAAGAAGAAGAAGACGTAGAGCACCAGGTCGACCATGGCCTGGGTGCGGGGCTTCCACATCCGGTAGAGGAAGTCGCCGCGGACATGGCCGCTGCGCGACAGCGTATAGGCGCCGCCCATCATGAAGAGCGTGCCGTACATGATGAAGGAGACGTCGAGGGCCCAGGCGGTAGGCGATCCGAGGACGTATCGCACGAAGACCTCGTAGCTCGTCCCGAACGTCATGAGAATGATCAGCCAGGCGAAAGCCTTGCCGAAAGCTGCCGACAGGGCGTCGGCAAAACGAATGAATGCGATCATGGACTCCCGATCCTCGTACAGAAATGTCCGGCGGTATCAGCCGCCGGACATTCCGTTCTTCGACGCAGCCGGCGTCAGCTCGGCAGCTTGCCCGGGAAGAAGAAGTTGTAGGCCAGACGGTAATCCGGCGAGTTGAGCAGCTCGTAATAGGAGACGCGCTCGACCCATTCGCGCTGGCTGTCGAGGATCTTCTTGAAGAAGGTGTCTTCCTCGAGCCCGACGATCAGCTCCTTCCAGGCCTCCAGCTGGGCTTCCAGGATCTCCGGCGGGGTCTGGCGGACCGTCACCCCGTCGACGTCCTGCAGTTCCTGCAGGTCCTTGGAATATTCGTTGAGGGCGAGCGCGGTGTTGGCCGTGGAGGCTGCCTCGACGCTGTATTCCATGATCGCCCGCAGGTCGTCGTCGAGATCCTCCATGAAGTCCTTGTTGAACAGGAACTCGAAGGCCTCGCTCGCCTGGTGGTAGGAGCCGAGATAGTAGTTCTTGGCCACGTCCTGCGCACCGAAGCGACGGTCGGAGGAGGGGTTGTTGAACTCGAAGGCGTCGATGACGCCGCGCTCCATCGCCGGGACGATTTCACCGCCCGGAAGCTGGGCGACGCTCATGCCCATGGACTGCATCAGATCGGCGGCCAGACCTACGGTGCGGTACTTGAAGCCGTTGATGTCGGCGACCGAGTTGACCGGCTCCTTGAACCAGCCGAAGGGCTGTGCCGGCATCGGGAAGCCCATCATGCCGATGACGTTCAGGCCCATGACGTCCTGGGTCAGCTCCTTGTAGAGCTCGCTGCCGCCGCCCTGGTAGAACCACGACAGCATGGTGGTCGGATTGCCGCCGAAGACCGGGCCGGTGCCGAACAGCGAGGCGGCCTTGTTCTTGCCGTACCAGTAGGCCGACACCGAATGGGCGGCATCGATGACGCCGTCATTGACCGCGTCCATCACCTGGAAGGCGGCGACGACGGCGCCGGCCGGCAAGAGATCGATCTTGAGGCGGCCGCCAGACATGGTCTCGACGCGCTCGACATATTGCCGGGCGAAATCCATCCAGATGTCCGAGGCCGGCCAGGACGTCTGCATCTTCACGACCAGCGGCGACTGGGCCAGCACGGCCGGTGCAGCGAGAGTGCCGGCAGCCGCTCCCGCAGCAACGACGCCACCCCTCAGGAACTTGCGGCGAGAAACGCCGTCATTCGACTTGGACAGGCTCTCAACGTTGTTATTGCGGCGCAGCATTATCTACTCCTCCCTTATGAATTCACTCGGAATGACCTGTTGCCTCCCAGCGCGTGCAAGATTGCCGATTAAAAACTCCACGTCAATCAAGGCAGAAGCCAGTCGTCTTGAGCAGCCACTCATGTGAGGAAGGCAGCGCGCCGGGCGGGGCCGGCCAATCGCGGGCCAGCCACAGGGTGCAACGGCGCTGCAGCAGGTGGAACAGCCGCCAGCCGATGGTTTGCAGGGGGTTGCGTGCGATTTACGTTTACGGAAGAGGCAGGTTCGGATGCGCCAGGGCGGGGTCCGCTGGGACCTGCGCGCAGCGATGCGGGGCCGCGATCACGATGGCGGGAAACGCTGCGTCGGCCGCGCCGGGTCGCAAGATGAGACCAAAGTCTAACGTGCCGGGCGGTGCAAAACCGCGCCGCCCGGCTGTGCCGATCGGTGCCTAGAATTCCAGGCAGATCTTGCCGAAATGCGCGCCCGATTCCTCGTGGCGGAAGGCGTCGGCGATGTCCTCCAGCGCGAAGCTGCGGTCGATGACCGGCTTCATGCCGATGGCGTCGATGGCGCGGACCAAGTCCATCTGGTGCCGCCGGCTGCCGACGATGAGCCCCTGCAGGCGCTGGTGTTTCGCCATCAGGGCGGCGGTCGGCACCTCGCCGGCGCGACCGGTGAGGACGCCGATGAGGGCGATGTGGCCGCCGATCCGACAGGCGGTGATCGACTGCGGCAATGTGCCCGGACCGCCGACCTCGATGACGTGGTCGACGCCGCGGCCCTCGGTGAGGTCGAGGACGGTCTTTCCCCAAGTTTCGTCGCGCTTGTAGTTGATGGTGTGGTCAGCGCCCATCTCGCGCAGCCGTTCCAGCTTCTCGTCAGAGGAGGAGGTGGCGATGACGCGGGCGCCCATCAGCCGCGCGAATTGCAGCGCGAAGATCGAGACGCCACCGGTGCCCAGAACCAGCACGGTGTCGCCGGCCTTGATGCCGCCATCGACGACGAGAGCGCGCCAGGCGGTGAGGCCGGCGGTGGTCAGGGTGGCGGCTTCGGCGTGGCTGAAACCCTTCGGGGCATGGGTGAACCAGGTGGCGGGACGCACGACCTCCTCGCGGGCATAGCCGTCGACGCCGTCGCCGGGCGTGGTCTTGAAGTCGGCCACCGGCGGTTCGCCGTCGAGCCACAACGGGAAGAAGGTCGAGACGACATGGTCGCCAACGGTAAACTCGCTGACGCCGTCGCCGACGGCCTCCACGGTGCCGGCGCCGTCGGACATCGGGATCCGGCCGTCCTCGGTCGGCATGCGGCCGCTGACGACGCCGTAATCGTGGAAATTGAGGGAACTGGCGCGGATGCGGACGCGGATTTCACCGGGGCCGGGCGCGCCCGGTGCGTCGCGCTCGACGAGTTGCAACTGGTCGAGGCCGCCGGGCTTGCTGAGCTGGATTACGCGCATCGCGTTGTCTCCTGGGTTCGCTGGAAGGGGTGGGGAGCGAACGCAAGGAGGCGAGGGCGGTTGCGGCTTGGCGGCGAACACACCGTCGCCTGCGTCGCTCGAGAGCGGGCCGTGGACCCGCAGATGAGGCGATCGGCGTTCGCCGACCGCGGTGGCGATCAGCCGTGGAAGGCGGTCTTCAGAAGGTCGATCTGTTCGCCGACGGGGTTGCGCGCGGCGTGCTCCGGCTCGGCAGCGTTCTCGCCGTAGATCTCGCGATCCAGCATGGCGATGCGGCGTTCCAGCATGAGGGCGCGTTCGACGAGATCGCGGAAGGCTTCCGGCAGTTCGCCGTAATTCGGCGAATCCTTGGCGCTGCCGAGACCTTCCAGACGGACCTTGACCTTCTCGGCCTCGACCTGGGCGCGCGACATGTCGCCCTGATTGGCGGCGCGCTGGAGCAGCAGCCAGGAGGCGACCTGCATCAGCCGGGTGGTCAGGCGCATGGATTCGGCGGCGTAGAGCGTGGTGCCGTGCTTGGACAGCGCCTTCGCCTCGACCCGGCCGGCGCCGTCGAGATAGATCGCCGTCTCGTCGACCAGGGCCATGCCCTGATTGAACAGCGGCTGGAAGGAGCGCGAGAAGGCCAGATGCTCGGCGAGCCGGATCGTGCGGTCGCCGTCCGATGTGCCGTTTGATTGGATCGTCATCGGGCCGAATTCACTCCCCATCGCGGACACCTTTTCGCACTGCCAGAATCGGTCGGACCGCGAACAGGGCGCGATCGTCGAACGAGAACAGGGTGCGTCCGTTACCAAGGCTTTGCAAGCGAGGGCGCCGGATAAGGTTAATTGCTGTTAAGCAAGCGCGGCAGGGGCGGGACGGTTCCGCCGGTCCGTCAAAAAAAGGGGCCGCGTGAGCGGCCCTTCAGGAGTTTTCAACAGGGAGGCGTCAAACGGGGCGGAAACCGCTCCGTCTATCCATCAATCCGGCGTTCCTTCAATCTGGACTGATCTCAGTTAAACCCCGGAAACCTTACTCAGGGCTTAACGGTGGTTCGCTTTCGTAGGAATTTCTCTACGTTTCGAGGCGACGGCCAACACGGAGATCACGCAGACCATGACGATACCCCAGGACATGCAGGCGGCCCTTCTCGACGGATTCGGCGGCCCCGAGGTGCTGAAGCCCGGCACGCGGCCGGTGCCGAAGCCGGCCGCCGGCGAGGTGCTGGTGGCGGTGGCCGCGGCCGGGGTGAACCGCCCGGACGTGATGCAGCGCCAGGGGATGTATCCGGCGCCGGCCGACGCGCCGGACTGGCCGGGCCTGGAGATCGCCGGCACCGTCGCGGCACTGGGCGAAGGCGCCAGCCGCTTTGCCGTGGGTGACCGGGTGATGGCGCTGGTGCCGGGCGGCGGCTATGCCGAATACGCCACCGTGGCCGAGGTGAACGCGATCCCGGTGCCGACATCGCTGTCGATGATCGAGGCGGCCGGCGTGCCGGAGACCTATTTCACCGTCTGGCACAACGTCTTCCAGCGGGCCAGGCTGACGGCGGGCGAGAGCTTCCTCGTCCATGGCGGCACGTCGGGCATCGGCACGACGGCGATCCAGCTGGCGAAGCATTTCGGGGCGCGGGTGTTCGCCACGGCGGGCAGCGACGACAAGTGCCGCGCGGCCGAATCCCTCGGCGCCGAGGCCTGCATCAACTACCGCACGCAGGATTTCGTCGAGGGGCTGCGCGAGAAGACCGATGGCAAGGGCGTCGACGTGATCCTCGACATGGTCGGCGGCGAGTACACGCCGCGCAATCTGCAGCTGGCTGCCGAGGACGGGCGGATCGTGCAGATCGCCTTCCTGAAGGGGCCGAAGACGCAGATCGACCTGACGCCGCTGATGCGCAAGCGGCTGACCTTCACCGGCTCGACCCTGCGCAACCGGCCGGTCAGCTTCAAGGCGGTGATCGCCTCCGAACTCACCGAGCAGGTGGTGCCGCTCCTGGAAGCGGGGACGGTGAAGCCGCTGATCGACGAGGTCTATCCGCTGGAAAAGGCCGCCGATGCGCATCGCCACATGGACGAGGATCACATCGGCAAGATCATCCTGACGACGCGCCATCTGGAGAGCTGAGCGCGTCGCGGCGGCCCCTGCCGGGCCGCCGCGACGGGAAATCCGGCGATTTCCTTGCACCAATATGGCTAACGGCCTATAAGGGCGCCCGAATTCCCGTACATGTGGTGAGTATCCACGGCCGGCCCTTTCCGGGGCAGGCACTTAGGAGGATTGTATCGTGGCACAGCAATTATTGATGCCAAAAGCGACCGCCGTCTGGCTGGTCGACAACACTTCGCTGTCCTTCGAACAGATCGCGGATTTCTGCACGCTGCACCATCTCGAGGTGAAGGCGATCGCCGACGGCGAATCGGCCCAGGGCATCAAGGGTCTCGACCCGATCATGACCGGCCAGCTGTCGCGCGAGGAGATCGAGGCGGCGGAGAAGGATCCGAACCGCAAGCTGAAGCTCGCCGCGCCGAAGGTGCGGGTGCCCGAGGCCAAGCGCAAGGCGCCGCGCTACACGCCGGTGTCGAAGCGCCAGGACCGCCCGAACGCGATTCTATGGCTGGTGCGCAACCATCCGGAGCTGAAGGATTCGCAGATCTCGAACCTGGTCGGCACGACCAAGAACACGATCCAGCAGATCCGCGACCGCAGCCACTGGAACTCGGCCAATCTGCAGCCGATGGACCCGGTGACGCTGGGCCTGTGCACGCAGATCAATCTCGACCTGGAAGTCGAGAAGGCCTCGCGCGGTATCATCCGCCCCGAGGAGATCGCCGAGGAAGAGCGCCTGCTGTCGGCCTCGCAGACCCAGAACTGGGACCGCTCGCGCGAAGACCGCGAGGAGGGCGAGCTCGACGCGGCGGCAGTGTTCGCCAAGCTCTCCTCGATGCAGAGCACGGACACCGACGAAGACGACGGCAGCCAGAACTGAGATCGCCCGCGGCCGCACAGGCTTCGGGACATGTCAAAGCGGCGCCGGAGTGATCCGGCGCCGCTTTCGTTTGTGGGAATGTTTCGGGAGGCGGGACGGCGGCCGGGCGGCCTGCCGCCCTGCGCTCAGTCGGGCTCGGGCGGCGCGACGGTGTAGTTGAGGCCGAGGCGGCCGCCATCGGCATAGAGCGTCTGGCCGGTGACGTAGCTGGCCTCGGCGGAGGCGAGGAAGGCGGCCAGCGCGGCGATCTCCGACGGCTCGCCGATGCGGCCCATCGGGGTGCGCGACAGGATGCGCGCCGTGGCGTCCTTGTCGGCGACGACCGAGCGCAGCATGTCGGTCATGATCGAGCCCGGTCCGATGGCGTTGACGCGGATGCCGTAGGGCGCCAGCGACTGGGCCATCACCTTGGTGAGCTGGTTCATGCCGCCCTTGGAGACCGAATAGCCGACCTGGTCGGGCAGAGCGAAGACGGCGTTGACCGACGACATGTTGACGATCGATCCCGCCTCGCCGCCATCCTTGACCTTCTGCACCAGATGCCGCGCCACAGCCTGGCCGCACAGGAAGGCGCCCTTCAGATTGACGTTCAGCACCCTGTCGAAGGCTTCCTCTTCCAGATCGAGGAAGTCGGCCTTGTGAACGATGCCGGCATTGTTGACCAGGATGTCCACGTCGCCGAAATCGTCGAGGGCGGTGGCGACGAGATTGTGGACATGCAGCCGGTCGGCGACGTTGCAGACCACCGAGCGGATCTCGCCCAGTTCCTTCAGTTCGGCCGCGGCAGCGAGGCCGGCCCGCTCGTCGACATCGGCGATGATCACCCGGGCGCCGTCCTGCAGGAAGCGGCGGGCGATGGCCTGGCCGATCCCCTTGGCGCCACCGGTGACGATCGCGACCTTGCCTTCGAGTGACATGGCGCTTCTCCTTTGACATCTCAGCCGCGCCGAACGCGGCAACGCGCTCTCCATACCAGAATGGGCGGGCAAGGGCAGGGGCGCCGGCCCGGTTCGCCGGTCGCCGCGTCAGCCTCGGTCCAGACGGCGATGCTTATGCTGCCGGCAGGCACGGGATTGAACGCCGCAGGGGCGCCGATTAGTGTCGCCCTGTCTCTTCCCATCGCGCGCAAGGCGCCGAGGGGCTCTTTGCAAGTGGAGTGACCGTCCTTGGCCAGCGCGATCGAACAGAGCGTCAGACGCGCGCTGCAGAAGGGGAATGCCGCCGATCCGGATTTTCGCCTCGTGGTCTACGAAGCGGCCGAACGCGCCATTCTCCGCGTGCAGTCGGCGCAGCACAGCGACGAGGCGGAAGCCGATCGCAAGCGCCAGGCGCTGATCAGCGCGATCGAGGCGATCGAGGCGGAATATCCGGCGCCGGGCGGCTATGGGGACGATGCGGTGTCCGGGGACGGCGACGCGACGGCATCGGCCGAGCCGGAGGTCGCCGCGCCCGCGACGCCACCGCGCCCGGCGGAAACACCGGACGCGATGCCGACCCCCGACGACGAGACGCAGGCGGGCGAAACGCCGTACACCGCCGCGCCGGTGGCTGGTGCGACGCGCACCGCCGAGGCGGCGCCCACGTCACCGACGCCCGCCGCAAAGGCGACTTTCGCAAAGACGCCGGCCGCCAAGGTGCCCCCGGCCAAGGTCGATGCGAAGGCCGCCAAGCCCGGCGCCGCGACATCGACCAAGCCGGTACGCGACCGCTGGTCGCCCGACCACAAGCCGAAGCGCGGCCGTCCGTTCAGCGAGGCCAGCAACAAGCTGATCGGCGCGGTCATCGTCGTCCTGTTGCTGCTGCTGATCGCCGCGGCGGCCTGGGTCGTGCTGCCGCTGTTCTCCACCACGCCGGCGCCGGTCGCCAGCGAGGATGGGCCGACCATCGCCGAGACGATCCAGTCGGCCGGCGAGGACCCGGCGCTGACCGGCGGTCCGTCACCGGACAACTGGATCGACGTCTTCGCCGGCACCGACCTGGAGAAGATCGCGGCCGAGGGCGGCGCGCGCGCCAGCGCGGTGGCGGGATCGGGCGGCCGGATGGCCGTGCAGATCGCCGCGCCGGCCGATGGCGACGGGTCGGAGGTCAGCCTGGTCATCGGCGCCGGGATCGTCGAGCAGATCGCCGGCAGCCGGGCCCGCGGCGAACTGGCCGTCGGATCGCCCGACGACCAGGGGCGCGAGTTCAGCGTGAGCTGCCTGTTCGCCGGCGAAACGGTCTGCGGACGCCAACGCTTCCAGGTGAGCGCCGCGGAGGAGACCTTCGTCTTCGACATGGCGGTGCCGGAAGGCGCCATGGGCGCCGCGCAGCTGGTCATCGATCCGCAGATCGGCGCCGGGGCGGGCGACCTGAACGTCTACGGGTTCCGTGTCCAGGCCATCGACTAGCGCCGCCGCCGCGCGCTCGCGAACCGCGCCGGGCGCCAACCGGCGTCATCGATCTTGGACAATTCTGCGCTAGGAAGGACGGATGTCGCATTCGTCCCGCCGCTATCCGATTCCAGCCCGCAGGGTGCCCGCTTGAGCCCGCTTGAACCCGGCGAGCCGGAGACCGCATCCACCGGCCCCTCTGGCGTGCGGGCCCGGTCCGTGGCGCTGGCGGCGCTGATCGGGCTCGGCGGGCTGGGCTGGTTCGTGCCGCAGGCCGCACCCGGATGTGTGGCGGTTTTCCTATTTCTCATGGCGGTGCTCTACGTGCCGCAGCGGGTCGATCGGCGCGGACGAGCGGTGACGGCCAGCGAACGCGCCGACACGACCTGGCCGGGCCGCGGCGTCAAGGCGGTGGTCGAGGCGTTGCAGCAGCCGGCCTTCATCATCGACCGCCAGATGCTGCTGCGCTACCGCAATCCCGCCTCGCTGATCGGTTTCGGCAACATGGCGCTGGGCGACGCGCTGTCGCTGCGCTTCCGCTCGCCGGAATTCCTGGCGACGGTCGAGGCGGTGCTGCGCGACAACCAGCCGGGCAGGGTGACGATCGAGGAGCGGCGCCCGGTCGAGCGGGTCTGGCAGATCGAGATCCTGCCGATTCCGCCCTATCAGGGCGAGCGGCCGCATTTCTTCCTGATAAGGTTCAGCGACCGGACCGCCGAGCTGCGCATCGAACGGATGCGCACCGATTTCGTCGCCAATGCCAGCCACGAATTGCGCACGCCGCTGGCCTCGCTGTCGGGTTTCATCGAGACGCTGCTGGGGCCGGCCAAGGACGACCCGGCGGCGCGCGAGAAATTCCTCGGCATCATGCGCGAGCAGGCGACCCGCATGTCGCGGCTGATCGACGACCTCCTGTCGCTGTCGCGGATCGAGATGAAGCGGCATGTGCCGATCTCGACCCGTGTCGATCTGGGGGCGATCCTGCGCAAGGTGGAGAGCCAGCTGGCGCCGCTGGCCGCGCAGCTGGATGTCGAACTGTCGCTGGACGTGCCGGACGAGCCGGTGGCGATCCCCGGCGACGAGGACGAGCTGATGCAGGTGTTTTCCAATCTGGTCGAGAACGCCTGCAAATACGGCGAGACCGGCAAGCGCGTGGAGATCAGCCTGACGCGGACGGTCGAGGCGGGCGAGAGCTTCGTCGACGCGGCGGTGCGCGATTTCGGTCCCGGCATTCCGGCCGAGCACGTGCCGCGGCTGACCGAACGCTTCTACCGCGTCGATCCGGGCCGCTCGCGCGCCAAGCGGGGCACCGGCCTCGGCCTGTCGATCACCCGCAACATCCTCCTGCGCCATCGCGGGCGACTCCTGGTCGAGTCGACCATCGGAAAAGGCTCGGTGTTCACGGCCCGGCTGCCGTTGCCGCAGGTCGAATCCGGCGATCCCAGAGAAGAGGTATAGAAAACAGCGGCTTGCGCTGTCATAAAGGTGCAATCCGACTGTCATATAGACTTCTTCCAGCGCCGCTAGACGTGTCGGCGAGCAGCAGCTGCCAGACAGGGTGGCCCAACAGCGCTCGGTTCGAAACGAAACTCCTTGAGGAGACGCACCCGTGAACAAGAAGCTCATTGCCAGCCTCGCGCTCGGTACCGCCCTGGCACTGACCGGTCAGGCCGCCGCGCAGTCGAACGAACAGGTCCAGGTCGCCGGTTCCTCCACGGTTCTTCCCTACGCCCAGATCGTCGCCGAGAATTTCGGCGAGGTCTTCCCCGATTTCCCGACTCCGATCGTCGAGTCCGGCGGTTCCTCGGCCGGCCTGAAGCAGTTCTGCCAGGGCGTCGGCCCCGACACCATCGACGTCGCCAACGCCTCGCGGGCGATCCGCCCGAGCGAACTCAAGGCCTGTGCCGACGCCGGCGTGACCGACGTGCAGGAAGTCCGGTTCGGCTATGACGGCATCGTCTTCGCCTCGGACGCCGCCGGCCCGGACTTCGCCCTGACCCCGGAAATGGTCTTCAAGGCGATGGCCGCCAAGATCGTTCAGGACGGCAAGGTCGTCGACAACCCGTACGGCAACTGGTCGGAGATCGACGCGTCGCTGCCGGACCAGAAGATCACCGCCTTCATCCCGGCGTCGAACCACGGCACCCGTGAAGTCTTCGAGGAGAAGGTCCTGGCGGCCGGCTGCGAAGCCTCCGGCGCCATCGAGGCCTTCACCGCGTCCGGCATGGACGAGGATGCGGCCGAGGACCAGTGCCTCCAGATCCGCAACGACAACACCGTCTCCGAGATCTCGGGCGACTACACCGAGACCCTGTCGCGCATCGACGCCGACAAGCAGGCCATCGGCGTGTTCGGTCTCGCCTTCTACGAGCAGAACCAGGACAAGCTGAAGGTCGCCACGATCAACGACATCGTGCCGTCCGCCGACGCCATCGCCTCGGGCGAGTACCCAGTCTCCCGGCCGCTCTACTTCTACGTCAAGAAGGCTCACATCGGCGTCGTACCGGGCCTCAGCGAGTATGTGCAGTTCTTCCTGTCCGACCAGATGACCGGCCCGGACAGCCCGCTGGTCGAGTACGGCCTGGTTCCGGCGCCGGAGGCCGAGCGCGAGGAGCAGCGCTCGACGTTCGAAGCCGGCGACACGATGAGCGTCGAAGGCTGATACCGCCGACCCGTGCGCCGCGGCGCATGACAGCATCGAAGCCGCCGGTCCTCTACGGCACCGGCGGCTTCATCCGGTCCGAGACGGCCACCGACGAGACCGCCCGGTTCGCGCCGCGCTTCGCAGCCTTCACCTCGACGCCGACCTCATCGGCGGCGCAGCCGTCACTGGCGGGAGACATGCATGCCGACCTCCACCCTCGTCCTGATCCTGCTGCTGATCGGCGCAGCCGCCTTCTATCTCGGATACCGGCGGTCGAAGTCGCTGGCCGCCGAGGCGGGACGCAAGCTCCATTCGCGTCCGGTCTATCACGGCTCCTACGCCCTTTCCTGGACGCTGGTGCCGTCGCTGTTCGTCCTCGCCGCCTGGCTGCTCGCCGCGCCCGTCCTCATCGCGACGGAGATCCGCAGCGAGTTTCCCGAGGGCGTGCTGGCCGAGACGGGACTGACCGAGGATCTGGCCTACGGCATGGTCGAATCCATCGGCGCCGGCCTGCGTCTTCTGCCCGATGACGAGCGCGCGACGATTTCGGCAAGCTCGCAGATCGCGACGCTGAAGCCGCTTCTGGAAGCGCGCGGCATGCCGGTCGCCTCGTCGAGCGCCGACTTCATGATCCCGCTGGCGATCCAGCGCAATCGCCTGGAGGCGATCAGCCATACGGCGATGACGGTCGTCGTGCTGGTGCTGGCGCTGGCTGGCGCCGCCTGGGCCTACCGTTCGATCGCGGTGCGCCTGCGGGCCCGTAACGGGGTCGAGGCGGTGGTCCGCAACGGCCTGATCGTCTGCTCCTCCATCGCCATCCTGACCACCGCCGGCATCGTCTTCTCGATGCTGTTCGAGACGATCGACTTCTTCTCGCGGGTGTCGCCGGCGAATTTCTTCTTCGGCACGGTCTGGGAGCCGCGCTTCGCGGCGGCCGGGTCCGGCGGGGCGGAAGGCCAGTTCGGCCTGATCCCGCTTCTGGCCGGCACGCTCTACATCGCCGGCGTGGCGATGGCGGTGGCGGTGCCGGTCGGCCTCTATGCCGCGATCTACATGGCCGAATACGCCACCCGCACGACGCGCTCGGTGGTCAAGCCGCTGCTGGAGGTGCTGGCCGGCATCCCGACCATCGTCTACGGCTTCTTCGCCCTGGTGACGGTCGGCCCGTTCCTGCGCGACCTGTCCGGCCAGCTGGCGGGGCTGGTGACCGGCGAGTATACGAGCTTCATCCAGGCCCAGAGCGTGCTGACCGCCGGGCTGGTGATGGGCATCATGCTGATCCCCTTCGTCTCCTCGCTGTCGGACGACATCATCACCTCGGTGCCGCGCAGCCTGCGCGACGGCTCGCTCGGCCTCGGCGCGACCCGCTCTGAGACGATCAAGCGGGTGATCATGCCCGCCGCGTTGCCGGGCATCGTCTCGGCGCTGCTCCTGACCGCCTCGCGGGCCATCGGCGAGACGATGATCGTGGTGCTGGCGGCGGGCGTTGCCGCCAATCTCACCCTCGATCCGTTCGAGGCGATGACCACCGTCACCGTCAAGATCGTCAACCAGCTGACCGGCGATCTGGAATTCACCTCGCCGCAGACGCTGGTCGCCTTCGCGCTGGGCATGACGCTGTTCGTCATCACCCTGTGCCTCAACATCTTCGCCCTCTACATCGTCCGCAAGTACCGGGAGCAGTACGAATGACCGACGCGACAGCCAACGGCGTGCGCGACGGCACCGCCGCGCCCGGACGCCGCGACATCGGCATCAAGCGCCGCTACCGTGCCGAACGCCGCTTCAAGATCTACGGCATCGTGGCCATCGCCATCGGCCTGTTCTTCCTGGTGGCGCTGCTGTGGAGCGTCGTGTCGAAGGGCTACACCGCCTTCTGGCAGACCGAGATCCAGGTGCCCGTGACCTTCTCCGAGGAGGTGATCGGCAGCCGTCAGGACGCGCTCGACAATCCGACCAAGCTGATGATGGCCAATTATCCGACGCTGGCCCGCGACGGGCTGGTGCAGATGCTCGGCGTCGACGCCGAGGACCGGGCCGCGGTCAAGGAGGTCGGCAAGCTGATCTCCTCGGGCGTCCGGGTGCAGCTGCGCGACATGGTGCTGAACGATCCGTCGATCATCGGCACGACGCAGGACATCTGGCTCTATGCCGGCTCGGAACTCGATAGCGCGCTGAAGGGCCAGTACGATCTCACCGTGGCGGAGGGACGCCGTCCGATCAGCGACCGGCAGCTCGGCTGGATCGACCGGCTGCAGGAAAGCGGCGCCATTGAGAAGCGCTTCAACTGGGGCCTGTTCACCTTCGGCGCGTCGAGCCGGGCCGAGACGGCCGGCGTTGGCGTGGCAATCGTCGGCTCGCTCTACATGATGGGCATCGTGCTCGTCCTGGCACTGCCGATCGGCGTGGCGGCGTCGATCTATCTGGAGGAGTTCGCGCCGAAGAACCGCTTCACCGACCTGATCGAGGTGAATATCAACAATCTGGCGGCGGTGCCCTCGATCGTGTTCGGCCTTCTGGGCCTGGCGGTGTTCATCAACTGGTTCGGCCTGCCGCGTTCGGCGGCGCTGGTCGGCGGCCTGGTGCTGACGCTGATGACCCTGCCGACGATCATCATCGCGACGCGCGCGGCGCTGAAGGCGGTGCCGCCGTCGATCCGCTCGGCGGCGCTGGGGCTCGGCGCTTCGAAGATGCAGATGGTGTTCCAGCACGTCCTGCCGCTGGCCATGCCGGGCATCCTGACGGGCACGATCATCGGGCTGGCCCAGGCGCTGGGGGAGACGGCGCCGCTGCTGCTGATCGGCATGGTCGCCTTCGTGGCGGATTATCCGTCCTCGCCGATGGACGCGTCCACGGCGCTGCCGGTGCAGATCTTCATGTGGGCCAACGAGGCCGAGCGCGCCTTCGTCGAGCGGACGTCGGGGGCAATCATGATCCTCCTGGCGTTCCTGGCGGTCATGAACATCACGGCGATCCTTCTGCGACGCCGCTTTGAGAGGCGCTGGTAGACATGCGACAGGAGACCTCCATGATGGAAAATATCCAGGTGACGTTAGCGAAAGGGCCTGTCGTGCAACCCAGACGTCCGATCAAGATGCGATCCGAGAAGGTGACCGTCCATTACGGGACCAAGCAGGCGCTCTATGACATCGATCTCGATGTCGAGGAGAACCAGGTCACGGCGCTCATCGGGCCGTCGGGCTGTGGCAAGTCGACCTTCCTGCGCTGCCTGAACCGGATGAACGACACGATCGACATCGCCAAGGTCGGCGGCAAGATCACGCTGGACGGCGAGGACGTCTACGATCCGGCGATCGACGTGGTCGAACTGCGGGCACGGGTCGGCATGGTCTTCCAGAAGCCCAACCCGTTTCCCAAGTCGATCTTCGACAATGTCGCCTATGGCCCGAAGATCCACGGGCTCGCCTCGACCAAGGCCGAGCTCGAGGAGATCGTCGTCACCAGCCTGCGCAAGGCCGGCCTCTACGAAGAGGTCAAGGACCGGCTCGCCGAGCCGGGCACCGGCCTGTCGGGCGGCCAGCAGCAGCGCCTGTGCATCGCCCGCGCCATCGCGGTGTCGCCCGAGGTGATCCTGATGGACGAGCCCTGTTCGGCGCTCGATCCGATCGCGACCGCCAAGGTCGAGGAACTGATCGACGAGCTGAAGCAGAACTACACCATCGTCATCGTCACCCATTCGATGCAGCAGGCGGCGCGCGTCTCGCAGCGCACGGCGATGTTCCATCTCGGCTATCTGGTCGAGGTCGGCCCCACGGAGAAGATGTTCTCCAACCCGGACGACAAGCGCACCCAGGACTACATCACCGGCCGCTTCGGCTGAACGAAGGCAAGGAAGCGTCATGCCCATGACCGAACATACAGTCACGTCTTACGAAGACGAGCTGAAGCTGATCGTCCGCCGGATCTCGGAAATGGGCGGGATGGCCGAGCGGATGGTCGAGCAGTCCGTCGCCGCGCTGATGCGCAGCGACTGGGGGCTGGCCCAGTCGGTGGTCGCCGACGACATGCAGCTGGACGATGCCCAGCGGGCGCTCGACGAGCGCGCGATCATGACCATCGCCAAGCGCCAGCCGATGGCCGTCGACCTGCGCGAGATCGTCGGCGCCATCCGCATCTCCAACGATCTGGAGCGGATCGGCGACCTGGCCAAGAACATCGCCAAGCGGGTGATCGCGGTGCACGACCATGCCCATCCGGTGCAGCTGGTGCGCGGCATCGAGCATCTGTCGGAGATGGCGCTGGAGCAGCTCAAGGAAGTGCTCGACGCCTATGGCGAGCGGGACTACGAGCGCGCCCTCGCCATGCGCGAGAACGACGAGCAGATCGATGCGATGTACACCTCGATCTTCCGCGAGCTCCTGACCTACATGATGGAGGATCCGCGCAACATCACGTCGTGCACGCATCTCCTGTTCTCGGCCAAGAACATCGAGCGGATCGGCGATCACGCCACCAACATCGCCGAGACGGTCTATTACATCCAGACCGGCAAGCAGCCGGCGAACGAGCGGCCGAAGGGCGACACCACGGCGACGATGACACAGCCGGTGCCGAACGACCCGCCGACCCAGGCTGACGAGGGCTGAAAGCGATGAGCGCACGGATCGTCGTCGTCGAGGACGAGGAAGCCCTCGGCATTCTCCTGCGGTACAATCTCGAGGCCGAGGGCTACGTCGTCGACGTCATCGACCGGGGCGACGAGGCCGACATCCGGCTGAAGGAGGAGGTGCCCGACCTCCTGATCCTCGACTGGATGCTGCCCGGCCTGTCGGGCGTCGAGCTCTGCCGGCGGCTGCGCCAGCGCGAGGAGACCGAGCGCCTGCCGATCCTGATGCTGACGGCGCGCGGCGAGGAGAGCGAGCGGGTACGCGGCCTGTCGGTCGGCGCGGACGACTATGTCGTCAAGCCGTTCTCGACGCCGGAGCTGATCGCCCGGGTGCGGGCCATGCTGCGCCGCTCCAAGCCCGAGAAGATCTCCAGCCAGCTCGTCGCCGGCGACATCGATCTCGACCGCGAGACCCACCGGGTGCGCCGCGCCGGCCGCGAGCTGAAGCTCGGACCGACCGAGTTCAAGCTGATGGAGTTCTTCATGCAGTCGCCGGGCCGGGTGTTCTCCCGCGAGCAGTTGCTCGACGGCGTCTGGGGCCGGGACATCTATGTCGACGAGCGCACCGTGGACGTGCATGTCGGCCGGCTGCGCAAGGCGATCAATCGCGGCCGCGAGCGCGACCCGATCCGCACCGTGCGCGGCGCCGGCTATGCGCTGGACGAGCAGTTCAGCGCCGCCAGGTCTCCGGCCGCGCCGGCCCGCGCCCGACTGAGCGCCGGCGCCTGACTGGCGGCCGCCCGGCGCCGGGCGGCTTCTTCACGCGCCTGAAACGCAAACACCCCGCGCGGCCTGGCCACGCGGGGTGTTTCGCATTCGGTGGGACCTGCGACGCCTAGCGGGCGCGCCGGCGATCCGAGAAGGGCTGGAAGGCCAGCTTGGCGTGATAGGCGCAATAGGGCGAGGCATCGCGGGCGCTGTTGCCGCAGAAATGAAAGTCCGGCTTCATCGGGTCGCCGACCGGCCATTTGCAGGTCGTCTCGGTCAGCTCGACGAGGCTGAGCTTGCGGGCGATCGGCACAACTTCGGCGCTCTCGCGCTCCTGCGGCTGGTCCATCACCTCCAGCTCTTCCTCCGGCTCCATCTTCAGCGCGGTGGCGCCCATGGTGCGCGGCATGGAGCGGCTCGGAGCCTGCTGCTGCGAGGCGGCGACCAGACGGGCCGGCACCACCATCTCGACGGTCTCGACCTCGGCCGTGCGGCGCGGGGCAGGGCGCTCGACGGCGACCGGCTGCGCGACGTTCGGCTGGCGGGCCCGTGATTCGAGTTTCAGGCGGTGCACCTTGCCGATCACGGCGTTGCGGCTGACGCCGCCCAGGCGGTCAGCGATCTGGCTGGCACTCAGGCCTTCGGTCCAGAGCTGCTTGAGCAGCTCCACGCGTTCGTCAGTCCAGCCCATGGCAAGCTCCTTTCGGCATAGTCGCGACGGCTGGAATCCCTCCACAAGCGCGACGGCTGACCGCGCCAGAACGCACAAGATATATTGAGGAACTAGGTCCGCCGCACGAAATCTAGTATCTTGACGGCAAGATAGCCCAGCCGCGGACTCGCTGACAAGGCTCGTCGGGGACGCTAGGGAATCGTTTGGGGCTTTTCCCCAGCCTTTGTTGCCGCCCGTGACGTTCGTCAAGCCTATGACCGACAAGCAGGGCGAAAATGCGGTTCGATTGACACCGCGTCGGCTCGCCATGGTATAGCGAAAGCTCCGAAGTCTCGGAAAACGCTCGAAAGCCTGCCCCATCGGCAGGCTTTGGCGTTTCAAGCATCCCGCCCCAGCGGTTCGCGCGCCGAACCGATCTCGCAACAACAACCGGATCCGACCCTTACGATCCAGCAAAGTCAAAGGCCATGGCTGACACGACGGACCATTCCTCGCCGCTCTTCGAGACCTACGCACGCGCGCCGCTCGCCTTCGAGCGCGGCAGCGGTGTCTGGCTGGAGACGCGCGACGGCCGACGTTTCATGGACTTTGGCGGCGGCATCGCGGTGAACTGTCTCGGCCATGCCCATCCCCATCTCGTCGAGACGATGAAGGCGCAGGCCGAGAAGCTGTGGCACGTCTCCAATCTCTACGAGATCCCGGACCAGACGCGGATGGCCGAACGGCTGACGGCGGCGACCTTCGCCGACCGCGCCTTCTTCGCCAATTCGGGCGCCGAGGCGGTGGAATGCGCGATCAAGACCGCGCGGCGCTATCACTACGTCAACGGCGCGCCGGAGCGCTACCGCATCCTGACCTTCGAGGGCGCCTTCCACGGCCGCACCCTGGCGACCATCGCGGCCGGCGGGCAGAAGAAGTATCTGGAGGGCTACGGCCCGAAGGTCGAAGGCTTCGACCAGCTGCCCTTCGGCGACCATGACGCGCTGCGCGAGGCGGCGGCCCAGCCGGACGTCGCGGCGATCCTGATCGAGCCGATCCAGGGCGAGGGGGGCATCCGCAGCGTGCCGCCCATGTGCCTGACGGGCCTGCGCGAGATGTGCGACAATCTCGGCATCCTGCTGATCTACGACGAGGTGCAGACCGGCGTCGGGCGGACCGGCAAGTTCTTCGCCTATCAGCATTCGGGCGCCGCGCCCGACATCCTCGCCTCGGCCAAGGGCATCGGCGGCGGCTTTCCGCTCGGCGTGTGCCTGGCGACGGAGCGGGCGGCCAGCGGCATGACGCCGGGCTCGCATGGCACCACCTATGGCGGCAGCCCGCTGGCGATGGCCATCGGCAACGCCGTGCTCGACGTGGTGCTGGATGACGGCTTCCTCGACCATGTCCGGGACATGTCGCTGCAGCTCAAGCAGTCGCTGGCCTCGCTCTCGGACCGCTACCCCGACGTGATCGAGGCGGTGCGCGGCGAGGGGCTGCTGATCGGCCTGAAGGCCAAGGTGCCGAACGGCGAACTCGTGGCGCAGATGCGCGAGGAAGGACTTCTGGCGGTGCCGGCGGGCGACAATGTCGTGCGCCTGCTGCCGCCGCTCAACGTCACCGCGGACGAGGTCCGGCAGGCGATGGATCGGATCGAGGCGGCGGTGGCGGCCATGTCGGCCGGCAACCGGCGCGAGAGCGCGTGAGGCGGATGATGACGATGGCAAACGGCCCCAAGCACTTTCTCGACATCTCCGCCGTCCCGAGCCGCGACCTGCACGACATCATCGACGATGCCGCCAGGCGCAAGGCGCTCGGCCGCGACGGTCCGAAGCCTCTGGCCGGCAAGGTGCTGGCGATGATCTTCGACAAGCCGTCGACGCGCACGCGGGTGTCCTTCGACGTCGGCATGCGGCAGCTCGGCGGCGAGACGCTGTTCCTGTCGGGCACCGAGATGCAGCTCGGCCGCTCGGAGACCATCGCCGACACGGCGCGGGTGCTGTCGCGCTATGTCGACGCGATCATGATCCGCACCACCACCCATGACCGGCTGACGGAAATGGCGCAATACGCCACGGTGCCGGTGATCAACGGCCTGACCGACGACACCCATCCGTGCCAGATCATGACCGATCTTTTGACCTTCGAGGAAAAGCGCGGCCCGGTGCGCGGCAAGACCTTCGCCTGGACCGGCGACGGCAACAACGTGCTGTCGTCCTTCGTCGAGGCCTCGGCGCGCTTCTCGTTCAACCTGACCATCGCCACGCCGGCGGGGTCGGGGCCGGACATGCGCTTCGTCGAACGGGCTCGCAAAGACGGCGCCTCGATCCTAATTACGGAAGACCCGGTGGAAGCGGTGACCGGCGCCGACTGCGTCGTCACCGACACCTGGGTGTCCATGGGCCGCGAGGAACAGGCACGCGGCCACAATGTCTTCATGCCCTATCAGGTCAACGAACGCCTGATGGCGCATGCCAAGCCCGAGGCGCTCTTCATGCATTGTCTCCCTGCCCATCGCGGCGAGGAAGTGACCGACGCCGTCATGGACGGCCCGCAGTCGGTGGTCTTCGACGAGGCCGAGAACCGTCTGCACGCGCAAAAATCCATTCTGGCCTGGTGCTTCGACGCACTCGGCACCGAGACGTCCGCGGGGCAGAGCCGTGGCTGATCCGCAGAAGGCGCTCGGTGAGTTCAACTTCGCCGGCGACGATGCCGTCGTGCCGTTCGCGGTCGAGGGCCTCGACGCCCGTGGCCGGGCGGTACAGCTCGGACCCATGCTCGACCAGATCCTCGGCCGGCACGACTACCCCGAACCGGTGGCGCGCCTCCTGGCGGAGATGGTCGTCCTGACGGTGCTGCTCGGCACGTCGCTGAAATTCGACGGCAAGTTCATCGCCCAGACCCAGACCGATGGTCCGGTGGACCTGTTGGTCGTCGACTTCACCACGCCGTCGAGCGTGCGCGGCTATGCCCGCTTCGACGCCGACAAGCTGGCGGCGGCCGTCAGCGTCGGCGCGACCTCGTCCGAGGCGCTCCTGGGCAACGGCATCATGGCGCTGACCGTCGACCAGGGCGAATACACCCAGCGCTACCAGGGCATCGTGGAACTGGCCGGATCGTCCATGGAGGAGGTCGCCGAGGCGTATTTCCGCCAGTCCGAGCAGATCCCGACCGCGGTGAAGCTGGCGGTGGCGCGGATCGCCAAGCGCGGCGAGAACGGCTTCGTGGAAAGCTGGCGCGCCGGCGGTCTGGTGGCGCAGTTCCTGCCGGAATCGCCGGAGCGCATGCGCATGCCGGACCTGCCGGGCGGCGACGCGCCGGAGGGCGTCGAGGACGAGCTCGGCGATTTCGAGCCGGACGATTCCTGGGTCGAGGTGCGGGCGCTGGTCGACACGGTCGAGGCATCGGAGCTCGCCGATCCGGATGTCGGTGTCGAGCGGCTGCTGTTCCGCCTGTTCCACGAGCGGGGCGTGCGGGTGTTCCCGCCCAATCCGGTCGCCGACGACTGCTCGTGCAATCGCGAGCGGATCAAGGGCGTGTTGTCGAACTTCTCCGCCGAGGAGATCACCGAGAGCGTTGAGGACGGCGCAATCGCGGTGACCTGCGAGTTCTGCGGGGAATCCTACAGCTTCGATCCGTCGGAATTCACGGACGCCGAAAGCGACAAGAGCCCCGACGGCGAGAGCTGATCCGACACATTTCGCCCGCGGCCGGTTCGGGCGCGGGGGGCGGGGCGCTGACGGCGGGCCGGCAGGTTCGTGCGGCTAGAGCGGTTCATGTTTTGACGGAAGCGTATCCGGCATTGGCGAAGTAGTTTGCGCATTCGCCGGGCTGGATGGTTTCGACGAGGGCGCCGAGATGGCGCCAGGTATCCTCGATGCTGCGCTTCTCGGCCATGCGCATCCAGTGCTTGATCTTGGCGAAAGCCTGCTCGATGGGATTGAGGTCGGGCGAGTAGGCCGGCAGGTAGCGCAGGCTGGCACCGGCCGACCGGATCAACTGCCGGATGGCAGCCGATTTGTGACTGCCGAGATTGTCCATGACGACGATGTCGCCGGGCTTGAGGACCGGCAGCAGGACCTGCTCGACATAGGCCCGCAAGCAGATGCCGTTGACCGGTCCGTCGAAGACGCAAGGGGCGGCAAGGCGGTCGCAGCGCAGGGCGCCGACAAAGGTCAGGGTTCGCCAGTGGCCATGTGGCGCAAAACCACGCAGGCGCTTGCCCTTCGGGCTCCAGCCGCGCAACGGCGCCATGTTGGTCTTGATCCAGGTCTCATCGATGAAGACCAGCCGCTGTGGATCGATCCGGGCCTGCCCCGATCGCCAGCGCCGCCGTCTGCGGGCGACGTCGACGCGTGCCTGCTCCAGGGCGTGAAGAGTTTTTTTTGAACCGCAGCCCCTCGCGGCGCAGGAACAGCCAGACGGCATGATGCGAGACCTTGATCCCGCGCGCGCCCAGTTCGTCCTTCAGCCCGTGCAGCGTCAGATGCGGGATCGCGTTGATCCGCTCGATGATGAAGTCGCGATGCGCATCGAGCACCCGCTTGCGGTGCCCACCCATCTTGCGCGGCGCCACCGAGCCGGTCTGGCGGTAGCGCTGCGACCACTTCACCGCCGAGGAAACCGCCACCCCGAACCGACTGGCGGCTGACCGGCAACTCTCGCCAGCCAGAACCGCTCCCACAACGCGCTCACGCAGATCATTGGAAAGAGGTCGGGTCATCGATGCTGGCCTCCTACTCCAGCCAGCATCTTGAATCACACATCACGCCCCAACGGAATCCGCACGGATTCCATCAGCCGATGAACCGCTCTAGTTCAGCACCCGCTGGCGGGCCGGCACGTCGAGCGAGAAGGCCGGGATCTCCACCTGGAACAGCGTGCCATCCTCCTGCTGCATGCGGTAATGGCCGCGCATGAAGCCGGACGGCGTGCCCAGCGGGCAGCCGGAGGTGTAGGTGAAGCTGTCGCCGGGGGCGAGCTGCGGTTCCTCGCCGACGACGCCGGGGCCGCTGACTTCCTCGACGTGACCGGTGGCGTCGGTGATGTGCCAATATCGTGATCGCAGGCGGGTCGTTTGCCGGCTGCCGTTCTCGATCTCGACCGTATATGCCCAGACCCAGCGTCCGTCGTCCGGCATCGACTGGTCTTCCAGATAGGTCGGTGTCACCGTGACCGTGATGCCGTGCGTCGTCGCCCTATACATGGCCCCATACCCGAATGGCGTGTCGCGTCGCTTACGTTATCGCGGTGCGGCCGGTTCGGGTCAACGGCGGGTCGCCGCGTGGACGGAGATAGCCTTGCTCGACGGTGTTCTGAAACGGCAGATCGACCCGCCGATCGACTGGCTGGCGGGCGGGCTGGCGCGGCTGAAGATCGGCGCCAACACCGTGACGGTCGCCGGCCTCGTGCTGGGACTGGCGGCTGCCGCCGCAATCGCCTTCGGCGCGCTGATCACCGGCCTCGTGCTGATCCTGCTGTCGCGGCTCGCCGACGGGCTGGACGGGGCCGTGGCGCGGCAGACAAGGCCGACCGATTTCGGCGGCTATCTCGACATCGTCTTCGATTTTCTCTTCTACGGATCGATCCCGCTGGCCTTCGCGATCCTCGATCCGCAGGCCAATGCGCTCGCCGCGGCGATCCTGCTGATGAGCTTCTACGCCAATGGCGCGAGCTTCCTCGCCTATGCGGTGATGGCCGAAAAGCGCGGCATCCGAACCGTGCAGCGCGGCACCAAGTCGCTCTATTTCACCACCGGGCTGGCCGAGGCGTCGGAGACGCTGGCCGTCTTCGTGCTGTTCTGCCTGCTGCCGCAGCATTTCGCGCTGATCGCCTGTGTCTTCGCGGCGATGACGGCGTGGACGTTTGCATGGCGGGTGCGGCTGAGTTTCCAGGCGTTCGGGTAAGGGCGAAGGTGCTGATGGGAAACGCGCCGAACGATTGAGCACATGCGACATAATCTCCGGTATCGAACCCGGCGACCGTTCTTGGAGGCCTTCGGCGACTTCGGCAGTTCCATCTTGTTTATACATGTCTGTTGCGGCTAGCTATCCATGTATTTAACGGAAACGACATACTCGCAGTAAGGGCAATTTCAAGCGATGGCTATAGGTATCTCGTGGATTACTGAAATGTTCTCCGGTGCGATATATGTCGATTCGTCGGATTGCAACGAAGTACACTTCGAAAACCCTGAAGAATTCCTGAGTTGCTTAAGTGTAATTCCATTTCGACAAAAACCGGTTTGGGGCAGCGATTCGCGTCGTGGTGGGAAATGGTTGTTTCGGGGGCATTGGGACGAAGCCTGGGCACTGAAGCCTTCAGCGCATCGTAACGCACAACCGTTCTACGACATTGGGCTAAAGAAGCTTCCTGAGCGGAGTGTTGTGAGACATGACCAATATTGGCCCAAGATGGTGGAATCCGAGGTTTTCGCCCTGCGGAAATTTATGACTCTTGCGAATTCATCATCGTTGCCATGTGAGTTCTCTGCTGAAATCCTCGATGAGATTGCTGAAATGAGGAAGGACGTTCAAGGGAACTATTACCGTAACATGGAATTCTTCCCCAAGTCGAAGTGGTACCCTATCATGGCAAGGGCCCAGCATCACGGTATGCCAACACGACTTCTCGACTTCTCAAGTGATGGCTTGTACGCGGCTTTCTTCGCGGGGATACGCCGCTGGAATGTTCAAGATTCGGAAGAAAATCTTGAGGGCAAGCTGTGTGTATGGGCCTTTTTCACCTCGGACTTTGCGGATTTGGATTCTGAGCCTGATACGGATACAGAGTCCAAGCGCTGGCTAGAGGTTCCGGCTATTTCCCAGCTAGGGTCAAACTTGGCCTCTCAGCGTGGGAGTCTAATCCTCCATGAGGGCGCAAATAACTATTACAGCAAAAACGGCGAATGGCCAGACTTCTTCTCCAGCAGCGGCGATGGTCCCGATCCTGATAGGAAAAGAAATTTTTTAAAGCTGACTTTGGATAGGCCGAAAGTAAAGCAGATGCTTTGTTGTTTAGTACGGCACGATGTGACGCCTGTACGGATTTACCCTTCATTGGACAACGTGACTGCCACGCTCAAATATAGGTCATGGCTCTCAATTTAAATGAGTTGCGTCAATTCTACCTAGTGAAGTGCGTGTTCTACATGGGGGGATGCCGAGATTCTATGCGGAGAGTACGGTCACCCCCTCCCTTCATTTGGATTACGAGTATCTACACCGCCGACAGGGCGCCTTCGATGTCTTCGAGCAGGTCGTCGACGTCCTCGAGGCCGATGGAGAGGCGGAGGAGGCCGTCGCTGATGCCGAGTTCGGTGCGCGCTTCCGGCGTCAGGTTCTTGTGGGTGGTGGTCGCCGGATGGGTGATCAGGCTCTTGGCGTCGCCGAGATTGTTGGAGATCAGGATGATCTCCAGGGCGTTGGAGAAGCGGAAGGCCGCCTCCTTGCCGCCGGCCACCTCGAAGGCGAGGAGGGTGGAGCCGCCGGTCATCTGGCGGGCGATGATGGCCGCATCCGGATGGTCGGCGCGGCCCGGATAGATCACCTTGTTGACCTTGCCGTGCTCGGCCAGCGTGTCGGCGATGCGGGCGGCCGAGCGGGTCTGCTGGGCGACGCGCAGCGGCAGCGTCTCCAGGCCCTTGAGCAGCGTCCAGGCATTGAACGGCGACAGCGACGGGCCGGTGTGGCGGAAATAATTGTGGAGGTTCTCGTCGATCCATGCGGCGGAGGACAGGATGATACCGCCCAGGCACCGGCCCTGGCCGTCGATATGCTTGGTGGCGGAATAGACGACGACGTCGGCGCCGAGCTCCAGCGGGCGCTGCAGCATCGGCGTGGCGAAGACATTGTCGACCACGAGGGTGGCGCCGGCCGCATGGGCGATCTCGGCGACCGCGGTGATGTCGATCACCTCCAGCGTCGGATTGGTCGGCGTCTCCATGAAAAAGACCTTGGTCTCCGGCCGCACGGCGGCGCGCCAGGCGTCGAGATCGCGGCCGTCGACGAGGGTGCAGGCGACGCCGCATCGGTCCAGCACCGTCTCGACCACGTAGCGGCAGGAGCCGAACAGGGCGCGAGCCGCCACGACATGGTCGCCGGCCTTGACCTGGCACTGCATGGCGGCGGCGACGGCGGCCATGCCGGAGGCGGTGGCGCGGGCGTCCTCGGCGCCTTCCAGCGCCATCATCCGCTCCTCGAACATGCGGGTCGTGGGATTGCCGTAGCGCGAATAGATGAAGCCGGGCTCGTCGCCGCGGAAGCGGGCTTCGGCGGCCTCGGCGCTCGGATAGACGAAGCCCTGGGTGAGGAACAGCGCCTCGGAGGTCTCGCCGAAGCTTGAGCGCGTCGTGCCGCCATGGACCATGGCCGTGGCCGGGCGCAGTTTGCGTGCCGTATCCGTCTTCTTCTGCATGGGTCGTCTCCGAACAACAAAAACCGGCTGTCGCGTCGCCGCAAAGCCGGTTCGTCGGGAGGCACGATCGCCATATCGTCAGAACGGCCCTTTAGCGACTTCTTTAACGTGGCTGCAAGCCGGCCGGCCAAATCACCACTTCTGCTTTGCAAATAGACCCGTTCCGGCTAGGCGTCAATCCGGGAGCGCGACGCCGCGGGCGGCGCGGACGCAATGCAAGGCCATGACGGGGCAGCCGATGTCGGACACATACGCGCAGGGCGGAATCCTGCCCGACCAGGAGATTGCGGGGCTGTTTGCTGCCGGTGCCATCGCCGTGCCGATCGAACGCGACGGCGACCAGATCCAGCCGGCCAGCCTCGACCTGCGCCTCGGGCCGAAGGCCTACCGGGTGCGCGCCTCGTTCCTGCCGGGGCAGGGGCAGTCGGTGGTCGACAAGCTCGACCGGTTCTCGCTGCACGAATTCAGCCTCGCCGACGGGGCGGTGCTGGAAACCGGCTGCGTCTACGTCGTGCCGCTGCTGGAAAGTTTCCGCCTGCCGGCCGACATCCGGGCGACCGCCAATCCGAAATCCTCCACCGGCCGGCTCGACATCTTCACGCGGGTGCTGGCCGACGGGGCGCAGGAATTCGACAAGCTGCCGGCCGGCTATGACGGCCCGCTCTATCTGGAAATCTCGCCCCGGACCTTCCCGATCCTGGTGCGGCAAGGCTCGCGCCTGTCGCAGATCCGCTTCCGCGGCGGCGAGCCGCTCTTGAACGAGGCGGAACTGGCGGCGCTGCACGGCGAACAGGTGCTGACGACGGCGGCCGAGGCCAACATTTCCGGCGGCGGCATCGCCCTGTCGATCGATCTCGTGGGCAATCAGGACGGGCTCGTCGGCTATCGCGGCAAGCGGCATACGGGCGTCGTCGACGTCGACCGGCGCGGCGCCTATGCGCTGACCGATTTCTGGGAGCCCGTGCTGCGCTCCAAGGCCGGCGAGCTGGTGCTCGACCCGGACGAATTCTACATCCTGGTGTCCAAGGAGGCGGTGCATGTGCCGCCGGCCTTCGCCGCCGAGATGACGCCCTTCGATCCGCTGGTCGGCGAATTTCGCGTCCATTATGCCGGCTTCTTCGATCCGGGTTTCGGCCATTCGGCGGCCGGCGGCTCGGGCAGCCGCGCGGTGCTGGAGGTGCGCAGCCACGACGTGCCCTTCATCCTGGAGGACGGGCAGATCGTCGGCCGGCTGGTCTATGAGCGGATGCAGGCGCTTCCGGAGAAGCTTTATGGCAGCGACCTGAAGTCGAACTACCAGGCCCAGGGGCTGAAGCTGTCGAAGCATTTCGTCTGACGGCTGGCGCGGTCGAAGCCGCGCCGCTGCCCTTAGGCGAGCGCTTCGCGGCGGTCGCGGCTGAGGCGCCAGATGGTGACGGCGTTGGTGGTCAGGACGAGGAGTTCGGCCAGCGCCGCCCCGACCGAGCCGACGAGGACGTTGCTGGCGACCCAGCAGAGCGCTGCGCCGGCCAGAAGCAGGCGCATGGGAATGCCGTCGAGCATGAACATGGCGATGGTGCCCAGCAGGCCCGCCGTGAGCGGAATGACGTCGAGCAGCCGCTCCCAGCTGATCCAGCTGACCAGTCCGGTCGCCGCGAGCATCGTCGCCATCACCGGCCAGCTTCCCTTGTAGCGCCGCGCCAGGAGGATGCGCAGGATGATCAGCGCGCTGATCGCGCCGGCGACCTTGGCGCCGAACAGGAAAAACTGCACCGCGAAGGCGACATTGGCGAAGACCAGCAGCAGCAGCAGACGGTCGTCGCGCTTGCTGGCGAAGGCCATGATGCAGATGACCAGCGCGGCAAAGCCGGTCGCCTGACCGGCGATGAAGCGGAAATCCCAGAGCTCCAGTTGTGATCTCCCGATCATATGGGCGGCGGTCGAACGAAGCCGTCCGCCGGGTGTGAGAAGAAACTTCGGGCGGGGCCCTTGCAGCTATGGCTGGATGGGGCAGCGTCGCCTATATTGGTGTTCGACGGGCTGCGCGGTGCGCCAGGAGTAACATATTCTCGGGGCCTTAGTCATTCCTAGGGAGCTGTCCCTGCCTTGGCCCGTGGGCCTGGGGCACACGGCGCCCACCTACTCTGTAGGTTCCCGGGATCGACATCTCCATCGGCCGGGTGGCTCGTCACTTTCCACCCTTCTCCGGCCAGCCGACACGGCAGACCACTTTTCTTCCGTCGCGAAATCGTCCACCTCTGCCCGGCAGGGGGAGAGCCGATGAACGATGCGAAAGAAGCCAAGGCAAGCCTGCGCCAGGCGGCACTGGCCCGGCGGGACGCGATGCCGGAAGACGTCCGGATCGAGGCGTCGCTCGCCGTCGCCGATCGCTGCGCCGAGCTCCTGCCGATCACGCCGGGCATGGTCGTCTCGGGCTTCCTGCCGATCCGCTCCGAAATCGATATCCGTCCCTTGATGATGCTGCTGGCCGACCGCGGCGCGCGCCTCTGCGTGCCGGCAATCGTCGACGGCCGTCTGCAGTTCCGTCATCTGGTGCGCGGGGCGCCGCTGGAGCCGCAGGGCTTCGGCACCTATGCGCCGGGTGCGGAAGCGGCTGTGCTCGACCCCGAACTGATGCTGGTGCCGCTGGCCGTCTTCGACCGGCAGGGCGGCCGGATCGGCTATGGCCGCGGCTATTACGACAGCGCCATCGCGGCGCTGACGCAGAAGGGCGCGCCGCCGATCCTGGCTGGCGTCGCCTTTGCCGTGCAGGAGGCGGAGGCGGTGCCGATGGAGCCCCACGATATCCGCCTGCCGATGATCGTCACCGAGCGCGAGACGATCCGCCCCGACGCGGGCTGATCAGCGCCGGTTCTTCTGGCGGCCGAGGATCAGCGCCCAATAGGGCTCGCCATCGGCGCCGGTCGCCGCGGCAAAGCCGATCTCGGTGACATTGGCGTTGAGCAGATTGCGGCGATGGCCCGGCGAGCGCTTCCAGCCGGTGATGACGGCCGGCGTCGAACGGTAGTTCCAGCCGATATTCTCCGACACCGCCGCCCAGTCATAGCCGAAGGAGGCGACCCGGTTGGGCAGGGCGCCGTCCAGGGAGTGGCTGAGATTGCCCCTGGCGGCCATGGCGCGGGCCTGCCGCTCGGCGGCCTTGCCGAGCACCGGGTCGAAGCGGACGGCGCCGAGGCCGTTCTCGGCGCGGAAGGCGTTGATCGTGGCGAGCGCGACATTGCGGTCGACGCTGATCTCGCGGGTCGAGCCGACATCGACCGAGCCGGGCGAGCCGACACAGGCGGCCAGAAGCGCGATGGGCAGCAGCGCCAGAAGGCGCAGGACGGGAGCAAGAAGCGTGCGGCGGACGAAGGTCATGGCGTCTGGTCTGTCCTGTCGGTAGCGGCGCGCGATCGGGGGAGGCGCGGCAGGCGGTCGGCGGCCCTGCGCCCAACGGGACGCAGATGCACGATGATGACGGCGGGGATTGCTCACCGAAATCTGAAGGTCGTCGGCCCCGCCGGCATGTCGGCACGGCTATTAACCGCGCCCGGCCGGCGGCAGCGGCGAGACATGGGCCTCATGCCTCCGCAATCTGGCGGTTTTTCGACCGGCCGGCGCGACGATGTTGCGCAGGGGCGGGCGAGGGCGGCACTGTTGCCGGCGCGCGACCCCCGCATTGCGGGATGCCGCGGCCGAGTTGACGGGGCGGGCGGCATGGGCCAAGCGGATCGCTGCCGGTTTGTCGTCAGGGGCGGGCCGGCGCGGCGCGAGGCCGCGGGACAGACAGCGACAGGCGAGCGCGATGCGATTTCTCTTTCTCGGCGACATGGTCGGCCGCTCCGGACGGACCGCCGTCTTCGACAGGCTGCCCGGCCTGATCTCCGACTGGAAGCTCGACTTCGTCGTCGTCAATGGCGAGAACTCGGCCGGCGGCTTCGGCATTACCGAGGAGATCTTCGAGCGCACGCTGGAGGCCGGGGCCGACGCGGTGACCACCGGCAACCACGTCTGGGACCAGCGCGAGGCGCTGGCCTTCGCCGGACGGCAGGACCGCTTCATCCGGCCGGCGAACTATCCGGCCGGCACGCCCGGCCACGGCTCGGGCCTGTTCGAGGCGAAGAACGGCGCGCGGGTGCTGGTCGCCAACATCATGGGCCGGGTGTTCATGCATCCCGATCTCGACGATCCCTTCGCCTGCGCCGACAATCTGGTCTCGGCCTGCCCGATGGGCGAACAGGCCGACGCCATCATCATCGACTTCCACGCCGAGGCGACCAGCGAGAAGCAGTGCTTCGGGCATTTCCTCGACGGGCGGGCGAGCGTCGTGGTGGGCACCCATACCCATGTGCCGACCTCCGATCACCAGATCCTCGTCGGCGGCACCGCCTACCAGTCCGACGCCGGCATGTGCGGCGACTACGATTCCTCGCTCGGGATGGAGAAGGAGGAGCCGCTGAACCGCTTCGTCACCAAGGTGCCGCGCGGCCGCTTTGACGCGGCGCAGGGGCCGGCGACGATCGCCGGGCTGGCGGTGGAGATTTCCGACCGCACCGGCCTCGCCGAGAAGGTTGCGCCGGTGCGCATCGGCCCGCGGCTCGCCGAGGCGGTGCCGGACTTCTGGTAGCCGCCTTCTGGTCGCCGCAATGCGTAAGGGTCAGCTGCCCGGATTGCGGCGCGAGGTCGCGCGGGGCCCGAGCCGATCGAGCGCGTCGGCATTGTCGCGTCCCCAGGCGTAAAGCAGTTCGACCGGCTCGACGAAGCGCTGGCCGAGCCCCGTCAGCCTGTATTCGACCGCCGGCGGAACCGTGCCCTCGACATGGCGGGTGACGAGGCCGCTCGCCTCCATTTCGCGCAGGGTCTGGGTCAGCATCTTCTTGGAAATGCCCGGGAGGCTGCGATGCAGGACGCCGTTGCGCGCCCGACCGGCATGGCGGGCATGAAGCGTGTGCAGGATCATGCTCGTCCATTTGGTCGCGAACAGTTCGAGCACCCGGCGCGGGGCGCAATCCTCGCGCCACGCTGCATCGTCGGTACCTGGTTCCATGCTGGTTACCCTCTGGTGCCTATGTCCCGGATTGGTTCCGTCTAGTTGGTTCGGCCGGCGCTGCCTAGGTGATGGGCCGAACAGGAATGGAGACGACCATGACCAAGACCGCACTTGTGGTGGGCACGACGGGAATCCAGGGAAGCGCCACGGCCGAGCGGCTCGTTGCCGAGGGCTGGACGGTCTACGGCCTCGCCCGCAATCCCAAGCCCCAGGACGGCGTCACGCCGATCGCAGCCGATCTTCTGCAGCCGGAGGCGCTGGCCCGCGCTCTCGACGGCCTTCGCCCCGACACGGTCTTCCTGACCACCTGGCTGCGGCAGGCCACGGAAGCCGAGAACATTCGCGTCAATGCCCTCATGCTGCGCAATCTCTTCGAGGCCCTGCGTCCGTCGCGCTCGGTGCGCCATGTCGGGCTGGTGACCGGCCTGAAGCATTATCTGGGGCCCTTCGAGGCCTATGGCAAAGGCAGCCTGCCGCAGACGCCGTTCCGCGAGGAGCAGGGCCGGCTCGACGTCGCCAACTTCTACTACGCACAGGAGGACGAGGTCTTCGCTGCCGCCGAGCGCGACGGGTTCACATGGAGCATCCACCGCCCCCATACGGTGATCGGCAAGGCGGTCGGCAACGCCATGAACATGGGAACGACCCTCGCCGTCTATGCCGTGCTCTGCCGCGAGACCGGCCGGCCCTTCCGCTTTCCCGGATCGGCCGCGCAGTGGAACGGCCTCACCGACATGACGGATGCCCGCCAGTTGGCGGCGCATCTGCTGTGGGCGCAGGCAACCCCGGCCGCCGCCAACGAGGATTTCAACGTCGTCAATGGCGACGTCTTCCGCTGGAGCTGGATGTGGTCGCGCCTCGCCGGATGGTTCGGCCTCGAGGCGGCTCCCTTCGACGGAACGGAAAAGCCGCTGGAGACACAGATGCAGGACGATGCGGCGTTGTGGCGGCAGATTGCGGAGCACGAAGGGCTCGTCGAGCCGGATCTCGCGCGGCTTGCATCGCCCTGGCATACGGACGCCGATCTGGGACGGCCGATCGAGGTCGTGACCGACATGTCGAAGAGCCGGCGCATGGGCTTTCCCGGCTATCAGCCGACCGATGATGCGTTCTTCGACCTGTTCGAGCGCCTGCAGGCCGACCGCATCATTCCGACGCGCTGATCCGGCCACACAGGACGCGGCCCCACGATCTGGAAGACGGCTGGCGCGAAGGCGGGCCGGCGGGCCGATCGCGGTGACGGATGGAAGACGCGGCGGGCTTCGCCGCGCCTAGACGCCTTCCAGCACCACCACCGTCGGTGCGCCCGGCAGTGTCTTCACCGACACCGTCAGGCTGGGTTCGGCGCGCCGCTCCACGGCGAAGCCGGGCATGCGGTCGAGGAAACGCTCGATCGGGCCGGCGAAGCGATGCATCGGCAGGACGATGGACGAGCGCAGGCGGTCGGCGATCTCGCCCATGCCCTCCTGGCTCATGGTCATGCCGCCGTCCACCGGCACCATCAGGACGTCGAGCCGGCCGATGCGGGCGTAATCCTCGTTGGTGAGCTGGTGGTGCAGATGGCCGAGATGGCCGATGCACAGGCCCGCCACCTCGAAGATGAAGATCGAATTGCCGTCCGCCTCCATGCCGCCCATGGAGCGTATGTCGGTCGGCACGTTGCGCACATAGAGGTCGCCGACGGTCAGGGCATGTTCGGCCGGGCCGCCCTCCGGGTTCCAGCCGAGCAGCACATGCGGGATCGCCGGGTCGGGATAGGGCGTGTTGTGGGACGAATGCGCCTTGTTCATCGTGACGATGTCCGGCATCGCGCCGCCCGCATAGCCGGCATAGTCGGTAGCCGCGACGACCCCGCCGGGGCTCTCGATCAGGTAGGTCGCGTGGGAGACATAGGTGATCGTCACCTCGTCCGACGTTGCGGCAAAGCGCCGGGCGGCCGGGCTGTCCATCGCGACATAGGTCGCCCCCGGCAGGCTTTCGGCCATGGCGATGCAGGTGCTCGGCACCATCTGGGCGGCGGCCGGGGCAGGCGCCAGGGCAAGGCCGGCGAGAAGCGCGGCGAGGGCGACGAGGCGGTTCATGGGCGGGCTCCGGGTCGGCTGGACGGGCGGGTCAAAGCTCGATCCCCCCGGGCGCGGCGGGCGTTTCGCGCGCCTCGGGCACGATCATCGCGCGCTCCTTGAGGAAGGGATGGATCGCCACGGCCTCGCGAAGCTGGGTCTGGGCGAGACGGAAGCGGCCCTGGCGCATGAGGATGATGGCGCGGCCGGACATGGCGGCGAAGTGCCTCGGCTCCAGCGCGATGGCGCGGTCGACATCGGCCAGCGCCCCGTCGAAATCCTCCTGCAGGAAGCGCACGAAACCCCGCTGGTTGAAGGCCTCGGCATAATCGGGGGCGGCCGCCACGGCGGCGTCGAGAAGAGCGCGGGCGCCGGCGAAATCGTAGCTGCCGCGCCGGTCCATGGCCGCTTCGACGAGGCGGCGGGTGGCGGCATCGGGCGCGGCTTCCATCCAGTGCCGCCAGATGGCGGCTTCGGCGGCGCGGCCCTCGGCCTCGGTGGCGGCGTTCTTCAGCGCGGCGAAGAGGTGGGCTTCGGTCAGGCGGTAGGAGCGCTCGGGTTCGGCCGGCGGCAGGGCGCGGTCCTTGCCCGGCGCAGCGGTGTCGGCCAGGGCCGGGACGGCCGCGGCGAGGACGAGGGCCGCCCAGAGGGCATAGCGGAACAGCGCAGCGCGATATCGCATGGTCGCGTTCTCCCCTGACCGTCGGCGCGGCAGCAGCAGGGGCGATCGGGCGCCGACGGTTCGAGGCTACCCCGCCGGCGCCAGAAGCGAAATCAACATGGCGTCATCAAGCGGCTGTCGCCGCGGGCGAAGCGCAGGAGGGGACGCGGGAGCAGGGCTGCGAGGCGTCTATGCGCCGTCGGCGGGGCGGACCATCTCCTGCCAGCGTGCGATCAGCGCGGTGAAATTGTCGGCCGGCGCCTGGGGATAATCGAGTTCGTCGGGGCCGATGGCGACGAAGGGCTGGCGCGAGGCGGTCCAGATGTGGCCGGCGGGGACCAGCCAGCTCGTGTCATCGAGGGTGCCGGCCTTGATGTTGACCCGGCCGGGATTGCCCTCGGAGCGGTGCTGGATGCGCACGCCGCAATCGGGGCAGAAATCGCCGAGCCGCACCGCGCCGCTGTCGGCCATGCGCCGGGTGGTCGCCATCTCGCCGCGGATGACGAGGCTGGCGGGATCGACGCGCAGGCTTTCGCCATAGGCGCTGGAGGTCTGCCGCTGGCACTCGGTGCAATGGCACAGATAGAAGACCTGCGGCGCGGCACGGATCTCGTAGCGCACCCTGCCGCACTGGCAGCCGCCGGTCAGCGGCAGGGCCGGAAGGGTGGTCCTGCGGTTCGCGGAAGCCTCGGGGGCGTTGGACATGGAAAACCTCGTTCTGGACGTTTGCCGCCCGATTTTTTATATGTCGCGCAATTCTTCCGCATTGATAGACAGGTTCGCCATGGCCGGCCACTCACAGTTCAAGAACATCATGCATCGCAAGGGCCGCCAGGACGCGGTCCGATCGAAGATGTTTTCCAAGCTCGCCCGCGAGATCGTGGTGGCGGCCAAGTCGGGCCTGCCGGACCCCTCGATGAACGCGCGGCTGCGACTGGCGATCAACAACGCCAAGGCGCAGTCGATGCCGAAGGACAACATCGACCGGGCCATCAAGAAGGCCTCGGGCGGCGATTCGGAGAATTATGACGAGGTCCGCTACGAGGGCTACGGCCCGGGCGGCGTCGCGATCATCGTCGAGGCGCTGACCGACAACCGCAACCGCACCGCCTCCAACGTGCGCTCCTGCTTCACCAAGGCCGGCGGCTCGATGGGCGAGACCGGCTCGGTGTCCTTCATGTTCGATCATGTCGGCGAGATCGTCTATCCGCTGTCGGCCGGCGACGCCGACACGGTGATGGAAGCGGCGATCCTGGCCGGCGCCGACGACGTGATCTCCGACGAGAACGGCCACACCATCGTCACCGCCTTCGAGGATATCGGCGACGTGTCGACGGCGCTCGAGGAGTCGCTGGGCGAGGCCGAAAGCGTGCGCCCGACCTGGCGGCCGCAGACCGGCACGCCGGTGGACGAGGACAAGGCCGAGAGCGTGATGCGGCTGATCGGCAATCTCGACGACGACGACGACGTGCAGAACGTCTACGCCAATTTCGAGGTCGACGACGAGGTGATGGCGAAGCTGTCGGCTGCCTGAGCCAGGCTGGCGCCCCGTCCGTGACAGGTGGCGGCCTGCGGCGACGTAGATCGCCCGGTTGCCGCTCGTCCTGCGGCACGGTGGCCGTCCGGGGGGTAAATGGCCCCGTCCGGCGGCCGCTCTTCCCTCACGACTGCGTGTTCTCGGGCGCCGTCTGGCTGCAAACCCCGGTCCACCGGGCTTTGCGGCGTTAACCATTTGTTAACGATTAACGCGACGTCACTTAAGGGAAAGTCCTACATCGACGTGGGAAACAGGAACCACGTCATGCAGATTTCAGCCTATCTCGGGGCCCTTCGCCGTCGCTCGGACCCCTATGTCGACGATACCAGCCTGGAATTCCAGTTCCGCGCCAAGCGCTTCGTGCGCATCCGCAACCTGATCGACGCCGTTCTGGCCGAGCAGGAGCGCTGCGAGATCGTCGATCTCGGCGGGACGGAAAAATACTGGGCGGTCGCCGGCGACTATCTCGACCGGCGGCGCGGGCGGGTCTTCGTCACGCTGGTCAATACCGAGCCCCAGGTCGTGGCGCGGCCCGACCAGTTTCGCGCCGTGCGCGAAAGCGCCAGCGACCTGACTCTGTTCGACGGCCGGGGCTTCGATCTGGCCCATTCCAACTCGGTGATCGAGCATGTCGGCTCGCGGGCCAACATGCGGGACTTCGCCCTGAACATGCGCCGGCTGGCACCACGCTATTACTGCCAGACGCCGAATTACTGGTTTCCGTACGAGCCACATTTCCGCACCGCCGGCTTCCAGTATCTGCCCAAGGCGGTCCGGATCGCCATGCTGCAGCGCTTTGCGCTCGGCTTCTTCGATCGCATCGAGGATTTCGAGGACGCACGCAACGTGGTGCGCGACCACGATCTGATCGGCCGGCGGCAGATGGCGGCGTTCTTCCCGGATGGCGAGATCTCCTACGAGACCGTCCTCGGCTTACGCAAATCGGTGATCGCGACCCGGGACGCGGGCGCACGGGATTCCTAGCTCCCGGTTCGCCGCCCGCCATCCGGCGGCGAAGTAGAACGCGCGCGCTGGGCGTTCCTCTGAAGCAACCGGCATCCGTATGGGCGGGCGGCGGCAGACTGTGTCGCGCGTTCTGGAACAATGGCGGGCTCTCTCCGTTGATTCGGTGAATTCGAACGCCAGAGAGGAGGCTCTCATGAAGTATATTGCAGCCACTGCGACCGCCATCATCTTCGCCGCGACGCCCGCTATCGCGCAGGACACTGCTGGCACACCGGCCACGACGCCGATGGCCTCGGAAGATACTGCAGCGGCCGACTGGGCGCAGCTGATCCGAACCCGCGACATCGTGGGTGGCGCCGTCTACACGACCAACGAAGCCCATGACGAGGGCTCCTGGGGCGACCGTAACGACTACGCCTGGGGCCGTTCGGGCTATGACGCGGTCGGCAGCGACTGGAACCAGATCGGCGAGATCGAGGACGTTGTGCTTGATCGGTCGGGCAACCTTGCCGGCGTCGTCGCCGAAGTGGGCGGCTTCCTCGACATCGCCGACAAGCACGTCATGCTGCGGGTCGGCGACGTCGATCTCGTCCCGGTCGACGACCAGTCCTACGCGTTCATCACGCGGTTATCCGAGGAAGAGCTCGAAGGCCGTCCGGGTGTCGATGAAGCCTGGTGGAACTGAGACGTCTCGCCTGACCGGCGACGCTTGAGCCGGAGCTGATCCGGTGCAATTCGAAGGCCCGTCGCGGGAAACCGCGGCGGGCCTCTTTCTTGGGTGCCTCGTTTCGGTGAGGGAACGGCGCCTCACGCGCAGTGAGCTGTGCGGCTCCCGGTGATCAAGCCCGTTTCGTTTTTGGTTTGTTCACTTTTCGTCTTCTCAATGGCACCTGATTCGGCTAGTCGGAGAGGGTTAACGAAGTGTTGCAGGAGCGGACCATTCGCATCATCGGCATCGATCCCGGCCTGCGCCGGACCGGCTGGGGCATCGTCGAGACGCTCGGCAATTCGCTGCGCTTCGTCGCCAGCGGCACGGTGATGTCGGACGGAAAGATGGATCTCGCCTCGCGGCTGCGCACGCTCTACGAAGGGCTGACCGACGTGATCCACGCGCAGCAGCCCGACGAGGCGGCGGTGGAGCAGACCTTCGTCAACAAGGACGCCGTTGCCACGCTGAAGCTCGGGCAGGCCCGCGGCATCGCCATGGTGGTGCCGTCGCTGGCCGGGCTGCCGGTCGCCGAATACGCGCCCAACGCCGTGAAGAAGGCGGTGATCGGCGTCGGCCATGGCGAGAAGAAGCAGATCCACATGATGGTGAAGGTGCTGATGCCCAAGGCGACCTTCGACACGGACGACGCCGCCGACGCGCTGGCGATCGCCATCTGCCACAGCCATCACCGGCAGTCGGCCCAGTCGCGGGCGCTGCTTGCCGGCCTGTGAGTGCGCGCGCCGATCCGTCTGCCCGTCGCGGTCCGCGTCCTGTACGGCCAGCCGGGACTGTCGGCGATGATGCGCCGATCGTGGTAAGCGACGGCTTCGGCATTCATCATCGGATGGCCAGCTTCGATTCCCACCGCCTGGAGACGCATTCGTGATCGGCAAACTGAAGGGCACCGTCGACGAGATCGGCGAGGACCACGTCGTCGTCGACGTCCACGGCGTCGGCTATGTCGCCTTTTGCGGCGCGCGCACCCTGGCGGCGCTGCCGGGCGAGGGCGAGGCGGTGGTGCTGTTCATCGACACCTATGTGCGCGAGGACATGCTGCGGCTCTACGGTTTTGCGACGCGGGCCGAGCAGGACTGGTTCCGGCTCCTGCAGATGGTACAGGGCGTCGGCGCCCGGGTGGCGCTGGCGGTGATCGGCACGCTGTCGGCCGGCGACCTCGCCAATGCGGTGGCGCTGCAGGACAAGGCGATGGTCGCGCGCGCACCCGGCGTCGGCCCGAAGGTCGCCGCCCGGATCGTCGCCGAGCTGAAGGACAAGGCGCCGGCCTTCTCTGGCGCCGGCAGCGACGAGAGCCTGGGGCTGAAGCGCGACATCGGTGGCGGCACCGCCGCCGCGCCGGTGGCCGATGCGGTCTCGGCGCTGGTCAATCTCGGCTATCCGCGCGACCAGGCGGCCGAGGCCGTGGCGAAGGCGCTGAAGGATGCCGGCGAGGCGCCGGACAGCGCGAAGCTGATCCGGCTGGGGCTGAAGGCACTGAGCCGCTGAGACGCCGAACGGCGCAACCGGGGCTCCGGGCTGAGCGCGGGCCGAGCGGTTTTGACATGACGGCGCCGAACGGCCATTGCGGAACCTGCCCGCGACCGGCCGCGCCTCTGGTTTTGCAGGCAGATTGTCCCATCGCGACGGAACGGCCCTTATGAGCGACGCCCGCCTGATCACTCCCGAGAAGCACGGCGAGGACATCGACGCGACCCTGCGGCCGCAGCGGCTGGACGATTTCGTCGGCCAGGCGGCGGCGCGGGCCAATCTGAAGATCTTCATCGAGGCGGCGAAGAATCGCGGCGAGGCGCTGGATCACGTGCTGTTCGTCGGCCCGCCGGGGCTCGGCAAGACGACGCTGGCGCAGATCATGGCCAAGGAGCTCGGGGTCAATTTCCGCTCGACCTCTGGCCCGGTGATCGCCAAGGCCGGCGATCTGGCGGCGCTGCTGACCAATCTGGAAGAGCGCGATGTCCTGTTCATCGACGAGATCCACCGGCTGAGCCCGGCGGTGGAGGAAATCCTCTATCCGGCGATGGAGGATTTCCAGCTCGACCTGATCATCGGCGAGGGGCCGGCGGCGCGCTCGGTGAAGATCGACCTGTCGAAATTCACCCTGGTCGCGGCGACGACGCGGCTGGGCCTGCTGACGACGCCGCTGCGCGACCGCTTCGGCATCCCGGTGCGGCTGAATTTCTACACGGTGGCGGAGCTGGAGCACATCGTCACCCGTGGCGCGCGGCTGATGCGGCTGCCCATGGCCGAGGACGGCGCCCGCGAGATCGCCCGCCGGGCCCGCGGCACGCCGCGCATCGCCGGCCGGCTGCTGCGCCGGGTGCGCGACTTCGCCGACGTCGCCGGGGCGGCGACGGTGGACCGCAAGGTCGCCGACGAGGCGCTGTCGCGGCTGGAAGTGGACAGTCTCGGCCTCGACCAGCTCGACCGACGCTATCTGGAACTGATCGCGATGAATTTCGGCGGCGGGCCGGTGGGTATCGAGACCATTGCGGCAGCGCTGTCGGAGCCGCGCGACGCCATCGAGGACATCGTCGAGCCGTATCTCCTGCAGCAGGGGTTCCTGCAGCGCACCCCGCGCGGGCGCCTGCTGACCCAGCGGGCCTTCGCCCATCTGGGGCTGGCGGTGCCGAGCACCTATCAGGGATCGCAGGCGAGCCTGTTCGAGGACGGCGCCGACGCCGAATGAGGCGGATGCGTCAGGCGGGCGCCGGGTGGTGCCCGGTGTCCAGCCGCGCCATGCGCTCGCCGTCGGGCACCGGATAGGCGAGGCGATGGGCCGGATGGTCGAGGGTCGCCGCCAGATGCGCGGCGCGGGCCTCGACCACGGCGAGGGCGGCGCCGTCGAGACCGAGACGCGAGAGACCCATGAAGGCGTCGCACTGGCGGCGCAGCGCCGCGATGTCGCGCGGCCGCGTGGCGGCCGGGGCGATCTGCTCCAGACAGGCGAGGTAATGCTCGCCGGCGATCATGTCGGTGGCCGCGTACTGGCGCAGATGGCCGAAGGAATATTCCAGATATTCGGCGAAGCTGCGCGGCAGGTCGATGACCCGCAGCTTGCCGTCGCTGTCGACATGCAGCGGATCGGCCTTGCCGCGTCCGACCATGCGGGACATGGCGGCGGTCAGCCAGTCCATGCAGGTGATCGCGGTGAAGGGGTCGTTGACGCCCGGCGACAGCGCCCGCCCGGCGATCTCGACCAGTTCGTCGACGAGGAAGACCTGGTCCTGATGCGGGCTGCGCTGGTTGCCGCAGGCGATGGAGGCGACGAGGGCGGTGCGGGTCTCGTCGGTCACGCGCTCGCTTGGCCAGGCATGGAAGATCACCTTGCCGGGATGCACGAACATGCCGGTCCGGCAATTCATCCGCACCACGATGTCGGCCTTCTGCGCCGCCTCGATCAGGGTCTCGTGGTCGATGATCTGGAGATAGCCGCTGCGGTCGGAGACGATCTCGGCATAGGGCACGGTCGCCGCCGCCTCGTCGATGTCGTCGCCGAAGCAGGGCGGCACCTGCCACAGGAGGCCGGCCGGCTGGGCTTCGCCGGTCGCCTCGCCGTCCTCCACGTCGCCGCGGACCGGGAAGGCCTTCTCGATCTGCTTGCACAGCGCCTCGCCGATGCCGGCGATGACGTTGGAGATGTGGATGTTGGACGGGACGTGGTGGATGAAGAAGATCAGCACGCCGATCGATCCGATGGCCAAGATGATGGCGCCGAAGATCGCGATGTTGGGCACGAACATCGCGGCATAGACGTCGTCCTCGCCGCCGTCGCGGACGCTGCGCAGCACCAGCATGGAATAGATGAAGGTCGCGACGAAGACGCCGAGGGTGATCTGGTTGCCGCGATCGTTCATGAAATTGGTCAGGAGCCGCGGGCCGTAGCTGCCGGAGGCGAAGACCACGGTCGCCATGGTAACCGAGAAGACGGTGCCGGCCACCCCGATCATCGAGCCGCCGATGGCGCTGAGGATGGCGCGAGCCCCGTCCGGCTGGGTGGCGTAGAAGAATGGGCTCTCGCCGAAGGCGTCGAGCGGGACCCGGGCGTCGATCTCGATCAGGACGAAGGCGAGAACCGCGGCGCTGATCGCCATGATCGAGGGGATGAACCAGTAGCTTGCGACGACGCGCTGGTAATATTGCTGGATGAACGCACGCATCGCGGCTCCTCGGGTCGGGCGAGTGCAGATATGGCCCGCGCGGCCCGGCACAAGCACCAGGCCGCCATTGGCGCGTGAATCGGGGACGATCGGCGCCCCGAGCCGGGGGGAGGCGCGGGGACCGGCCGCTTCGTCAGCAGCCGATCCGGCCAAGTGGTGGCTGGACGCGCCGGGTCAGCCGGCCGGCGGGTAGGGATCGTTGCCGTAGGTCCATTCCGTCTGCCACTGGCCGTCGCTGCCCTGCACCAGGACCTGGGAGTCGGTGCCGCTGTCGTGCATCTTGTGGGCCGCGTCGCGGGCAGCCTCCATCGCCTCCGCCTGGGTGTCGTAGGGCGTGTCCTTGTCGTTGTGACGCACTTTCCAGCCGTCGCCATCCTTCAGGACGTAATAGCGTTCGCGTGCCATGCCGCTCTCCTCGAAATCGGGTCTCTCGTGCTGGCGAAAGCTAGCGAGGCACGGCGAGGCGGGAAGGCGGGTCTGAGCAGGACAACGATGACGCGAAGGCTGTTCACACGCATGTTGCGCTGGTAGAATTCCCTTACGGAACACTCTGCCGGCCACGGGATCACCTGTTGCAGGAGCGTGACGCTGCCGGCGGCCTGAGGTCATGGGCGTGCGAGGCGTTCCCACGACCAGGCATCAACGGGAGGACGGCATGACCCATCGAACGATCGCCCGATCGCTGCTTGCGGCCACTGTGTTGCTGGCGGCCGGCGCTGAGGCGCAGGGACAGGCGGCGGCGCCGAACCAGATCCAGCAGGCGAGCCTGTTCCGGGCCGACGTGCGGGACCGGCCGGGCTGCGAGCCCACCGCCGCGAACGGCACGGTGACCTGGCCCGAGGCGATCGGCAATCCGGCGGTGAGCTGTCCCGACGCCTTCGGCTGGACGTCGTTCCTGACGGCGGTCGAGCAAGCGTTCTGGACATGGGGCACCGACCAGACGATCTGGATCGACGACCCGAAGGCGATCTGCGGACGCGAGGGCTCGCCGGCGGATTGCTGCGACCCGGCGGTGTTCGACGAGACGCCGCCGCTGGGCGAGGCGCCGCCGGCCGGCTGCCCGTACTATCCGCCGGACTGGACCAATCCGCCGCCGATCATCGTGGCGCGGCCAAGCCCCAGCCACACCCACGACTTCCTGGAACGGCTCGATCCGGCACGGGTGCTGCGCCAGGAGGAGGCGGAGATCGTGTTCCGCAACCGGCCGTTCGTGCGCTACACCCTGGCGCAGAACCTCTACAACAAGGAGAGCCTGGGCGCCCGCTTCACCGCGATGCAGGACTGGGTGAACGTCAATGCGCCCTACAACAACGCGGCGCTGGCGATCGACTATCCGACCGACGCGGTGATGTTCAAGGTCGACTTCCTCAGCCAGTCGCTGATGCTGGAGAACGGCCTGATCCGGGGCGAGGACGACGGCGGGCGAACGCTCGACCCGCCGAACAATCCCGACGCGCCCTATGTCACGATGCTAATCGAGGAGACGCTGGCGCCGGGCGACGAAGAGCCGGAACTCTACTACCTCGTCGCGGTCACCGCGGCGTCGAAGGCGATCCCGACCTGGCACTGGTACGCCATCGAGCATGTCGGCAATCTCGGCCGCTGCGATTTCACCGGTTGCAACGATGCCTACGGCTACAGCGCCGCCGGCGTGACGGTGGACGGCGAGAGCTTCGGCCAGAACTACATTCCGCCGAAGACCGAGAACTCCGAGGACGCCACCCTGGACATCGTCTTCGACCTGGGCACGCCCTACACGCCGGAGGAGACCGGCGAGCGGATCACCCCGGCGCTGGACGGCCTGATGGCCGCCATGGGCATTGGCACGGGTGACGGGCCGCAGGATCCGGACACGCCGTCGGCGGCCGATCCGGCGTGGCGCAGCTACCGGCTGAAGGCCTCGCAGACGGAGTTCGTCACGGCGACGGGCATGCCCACCCATGCGGGCCAGTCGATCACGGAAGGCGGCTTCGTCAACTCGGCCTCCTGCATGACCTGCCATTCCCAGGCCGGGCCGGACGCGACCGGCAATCCCGGCGTGCCGGGGATCGGCGCGACCAACGACCTCAATCTGTTCGGGCTGAGCCAGACGGTGAACGGCGCGCCGGACCCGGACTGGTTCCATGCCACGGGCACGAACCAGATGCGGGTCCTGCCGATGGACATGGTCTGGGGCATGCTGAACGCGAGCTGCGTCGCGCCGAAGGGCAAGACCGGGCTGTGCGAGACCTATGAGGGCGCGCAATTCTCGCCGCCCGGACGCCCCCATGCGGCGCCATCCGCACCGGCAAGGGCTACATCCGGCAGGCCCGCGCGCTGACAACGAAAAGGGCGCGCCCGGCTCATGCCGGGGCGCGCCCTTTCGACGACGGTGGGGCGATGGGGCCGGCTGGCCCCAAAGCCGCGGGACGACGGGCTAGAGCTTGCCGATCGAGAAGAACAGCGTCTCGCCGGAGGAATCGTCGACGCCGTCATTGTCGGTGACCGCATAGGCGGTGCCGTCGCCAGCGATGGTGAAACCCTCGATCTTGTCGACGACATAGCCGCCGGTGGCCTTCAGGTCGGGCAGGAAGTCGTGGACCTCTTCCTTGGTGACCGTCGGCAGCTCGCCGCCGAGCGGTGCAGGCTTCAGGTCGGTTTTGGCGACCCGGTAGAGCTTCTTCAGCCGGGCGGCGTTGCCGATCTGGTTGTCGCGCTCGAGAACGTAGAGCCAGTCGCCGTTCGCGGTGATCTCCGACAGGCCGACCCAGCCCTTTTCGGCGCTTTCCAGCGGGTAGCGGACGGCGCTCCATTCCTGCGAGGCCGGCTTGTAGGCCAGGAGCTTCACGGTGCCCTTGGCATCGTCCTCCCATTCGCGCTGGATGGCGACCCAGAGGGTCTCGCCGTCCATGGTCACGCCCTCGGCGCCGAAGCGCGTGGAACCGGCGACGAGCGCCTCGGGGAAGGGGACTTCCTCGGTGATCGCCCCTTCGCCATCCACATGCAGGAGCTGGTGCGGCACGTCCTTGTCCGGATTGCCCTCGCTGGCGAGCCAGAAGCCACCCGCGCCATCGGCGGTGATGCCCTCGAGGTCGAGCGCTTCGGCCGGCTTGCCGTCACGGGTGACGATCATCTTGGCGGTGATGCGGGCCGGCTTGCCCGACGCGTCGATGGTGAAGATCGCCGGCTGCTTCTTGTAGAAGCTGTCGCTGACCGCATGAAGCGTCGTGGCGCTGTCGGCGTCGGCGGCAAGGCCCGAAAGGGCGCCCCAGCCGACCGGGCGGCCGTCGGCATCGTCTTCGGAGACGATTATCGGGTAGGCGTTCTCGCCCTCGCCGCGCTCGTAGATCATCACGTGGGAGCGGGCGCCGCCGTCCTCGACGAGATCGGCTTCGTTGGAGGTGACCAGCAGGTTGCGCGACGGGATGGCGATGGCGCCCTCGGGGGCGATGCCGGACGGCAGGAGCTGGGTGAAGACCGGATCGCCGTCGCCGAGCCTGTAGACGCCGACGGCCGAGCCGCGCTCGGACAGGACGAAGGCGTAGGTGGTGCCGTCGAAGGTCGCGATCTCGAGACCCTCGGGCTCGACGCCCTTGGCGTCGGAGCGCTTGTCCGGATAATGGCCGGCGCGGATGACCTCGTATTCGAAGGACGGGCCGGATTCCCAGGCGACGCTGCCGTCCCGGTTCCAGACGGTGAAGGAACGCGAGCCGCCCTCATAGTCGCCCTCATTGGCGGAGATGAAGTGGTCGTTGTCGATCCACTGGACGGTGTCGGGCTCGCGCTTGCGGCCGGCCTGGCTGCCGGTGAAGGCAAGTCCGCGGTCGTCCTCTGTGTCGATGCCGTCGAGATCGACGGCGCCGGCGGAAAAGTCGGCGATGACTTCGCCGGTCGCCGCCTCGACGATGGCGAAGTGGTTGTTCTCCTGCAGCGAGACGACGATCTCGCCGGCCTCGTTGAAGTCGACATATTCGGGCTCCGGATCCTCCGGCGCGATGTCGGCGAGGCCGGTCAGTTCGATTTTCGTCAGGGAGGCGCAGTCCGGCACGCCGTCGGCCAGCTTGACCACCGCGAGAAAGCCGGCCGGCATCTGCGGCAGGGCGCCCTCATCGAGGTCTTCGTCGCGCTCGTTCTCGATGGCGATGGCGGCATAGGCGCCATCCTTCGAGACTGCGACGGAATCGGGCTGGCCGCCGAGATCGCAGGAGGCCGTCTCGGCCTTGGCGGCGATGTCGATCACGGCCAGGCGGCCCGACGGCGCGGTGTAGCTCGGCGAGGTGTTGACGCCGACCAGAACATTGCGGCCGGCCACCGCCACGGAGGTGGGCTCGCCGTCCATCGACAGGAAGCCGCCGGGCTGCGGGGCTTTCGGATCGGTGATGTCGATCAGGCCGATGCCGCCGGCCGGGCTGTCGGAGTAGATCAGGGTGTTGCCATCGGTGCTGGCCGCGATGATCTCCGAGGAGGTTTCGGTCTCGGTGGGCATGTCGGCCGGCAGGTTGCGGGCGACCGGGAAGGCGGCGATGCGCCGGAACACCGGCTCGGCCATCGCGGTGGCCGGCGCGGCGAGCGCGCTGGTGGCGAGAAGGGCGGCGAGGCTGAGGCGGAGCGGCGAAATCACGGCGGCGGTTCCTTTTGCTTGACGTGGATGGGGCGTCTATGAGGTCGGCCTGTTACAGAGGCGTGACACAGTGCAGGGACGGGGCGGGCGACCGGCGCGCGCCGCGTCGGTGATGCGAAAGGAGCTGGCGATGACCGATGGACTGGCCGGACGGCTGACCGAAGACGGCCACGCGCTCGACGTGCGCATCTATTTCGAGGACACCGACTTTTCCGGCGTCGTCTACCACGCCCGCTATCTGCACTTCCTCGAGCGGGGACGCTCGGACTTCCTGCGGCTGAAGGGGATCGGCCACGGCGAACTGATGGACGGGCGCTACGGCGCGCCGATGGCCTTTGCCGTGCGGCACATGGACATCGACTTCCTGCGGCCGGCGCGGATCGACGATGTGGTCACGGTGACCACCCGTACGGCGCTTCTGGGCGGCGCGCGGATCGTCCTTGCGCAGCGGATCACCTGCGGCGACGCGGTGCTGATCGAGGCGAAGGTGAAGGTCGCGGTGATCTCCCCCGGCGGCAAGCCGATGCGCATGCCCAAAGAGATGCAGGCTCTGCTGCAGCCCGCCGCCGAGGCGTGAGGTGCGGGCCGGCCCGGCGCGGGCGGTAACGGCTCGTTAACCCTACCGGTGCATCAATGACGCGAATCGGATTTGAGCCGAACCACGCCATTCTTTCACCGGATTCGCTTGTGAAAGGGCATCAGGGGTTTACGCGGCCGAATGGCCGAATTTGCTGCATGTCGGGGCCGATATGGGCGGGACGGTGCCGAAAGGCGCGCACCCGCTGCGGGCTGCCGACGGTTCCGAATATCGAGGATGACTGGGAATGGACGCTGACGTCGTTCAGGGAACGCTACACGCCGCCGGTTCGGTGTCCCTCTGGGACCTGTTCTGGCAGGCCGGCTTCATCGTGAAGCTGGTGATGATCGGGCTCATGGCTGCTTCGGTCTGGACCTGGGCGATCATCATCGACAAGTCGATGCGCTACGGCCGGTTCCGCCGCCAGCTCAACAAGTTCGAGAGCAATTTCTGGTCCGGCCAGTCGCTGGAGGACCTCTATCACAACCTGTCCGAGCGCAAGACGTCGGGCATGGGCGCGTTGTTCGTCGCGGCAATGCGCGAGTGGAAGAAGTCGTTCGAGAAGGGCGCCCGTTCGCCGCTCGGTCTGCAGACGCGGATCGACAAGGCGATGGACGTGACCCTGGCCCGCGAGATGGACGAGCTGGAATCGCGGCTCGGCTTCCTCGCCACCATCGGCTCGGCGGCCCCCTTCGTCGGCCTGTTCGGCACGGTCATCGGCATCATGACCTCCTTCCAGGCGATCGCCGGGTCGCAGCAGACGAGCCTTGCCGTCGTGGCGCCGGGTATCGCGGAAGCGCTGCTGGCGACCGCCATCGGCCTCGTCGCCGCCATCCCCGCCGTCATCGCCTACAACAAGCTGTCGGCCGATGCCGGCAAGCTGGGCATGCGGCTGGAATCCTTCGCCGACGAGTTCTCCGCGATCCTGTCGCGGCAGATCGACGAGAAGCTGTCCTCGCGCTGAGCGCGTGAAACGCCGGTCCGTGCGACCGGGAAGGGAATGACAGATGGGCATGTCTGCCGGAACCGGGCGTTCCAGCGGGTCGCGACGCGGTCGGGGCCGCGGCCGCCGTCAGCCGATGAGCGAGATCAACGTCACGCCGATGGTCGACGTGATGCTGGTGCTGCTGATCATCTTCATGGTCGCGGCGCCCCTCCTGACCGTGGGCGTGCCGATCGAGCTGCCGGAGACCCAGGCCAAGGCGATGAATTCGGACACCCAGCCGATCACCATCTCGGTGAATTCGGACGGCGAGGTCTATCTCAACGACACGGTGATCCCGATCGACGAGGTCGTGGCCAAGCTGCAGGCCGTGGCCAAGGCCGGCTACGAGGAGCGCATCTTCGTGCGCGGCGACCGTTCGGCCGATTACGGCACGGTGATGCGCGTCATGGCGCGGATTTCGGCCGCCGGCTTCCGCAACATCGGTCTCGTGACCGATCAAGAAAACGCTTGAGCGAAACCAGCTTTCGATGAAGTCCGGCGTCGTCCTTTCCACCCTTCTGCACGGAGCGGTCCTGACCTGGGGCCTGTGGTCCCTGTCGGCGCCCGAGCCGCTGCAGATGGCGCCGGTGGAATCGCTGCCGGTGGACCTCGTGCCGATCGAGGAATTCTCGCAGTCGGTGATCGGTGCCAAGGACGCGCCGGTCACCGAGACGCCGGCGCCCAACCCGACCGAGACGCCGCAGACGCTGCCGATGCCGGCCGAGAATGTCGGCGACAACGAGACCGATCTCGCCACCCCGCCGACGCCGATCAAGCGCCCGACCCCGACCGAGCAAGCGGCCGCCGCCCAGCCGTCCGAGCCGACGCCCCCGACGCCGGAGCCCGAACCCGCGCCGGAGCCGGAGCCCGCGCCCGCGCCGACCCCGCCGGAGCCGCAGCCCGAGCCCGAGCCGACGCCGGAACAGCCCGCCGAAGTGACGCCGCCGCAGCCCGATCCGGTCGAGCAGGCGATCGCCGAGGCCGAGGCCGCGCCGGAACCCGATCCCGTGCCGCAGAACGTGCCGGTGCCGGCGACCAAGCCGAAGCCACCGGCGCCCGCGCCGAAGGTCGCCGAGACCAAGCCGGTCGAGACGAGGAAGCCCGAGCCGACCAAGAAGGCCGAAACGCGCACGCCCGAAGAGAGCCAGTTCGACGCCGACCAGATCGCCGCGCTTCTGAACAAGGAGAAGTCGGCGGGCGGCGGCGCCAAGCGTTCGGACCAGCAGGCCTCGCTGGGCACCGATCGTCAGACCGGCGGCAAGCTTTCGCAGAGCGAACTCGACGCGCTGCGCGGGCAGATCCAGCGCTGCTGGTCGCCGCCCTCGGGCGTGTCGGAAGCCGGTTCGCTGCGGATCTCGATCCAGATGCGGCTCGATCCGTCGGGCGAGCTGGAAGCGCGGCCGCAGATCATCGGCGGCGGCGGCGGCTCGATGATCGAGCGGGTGGCGGGCGAAGCGGCATTGCGCGCCGTGCAGCGCTGCGCGCCCTACAATCTGCCGGCCGAGAAGTACGACACCTGGGCCGACGTCGTGGTCAATTTCGATCCGAGCCAGATGTTCTGATGGCGACGGTGCGGCGACCCGGTTTCGACCATGATCCGGCCGCGGGATCGCCGGTCCAAACGCAGGCCGACCGGTCGCCGTTGCGGCAGGACGCCATACAATCCCCCTATTGGATGGTAGGAAGCGGACGAGGGAAGATCGATTCCCCGGCCCAGCCTGCCGGGGGATTTTCCGTACCAGTTCAAACAGGAGCGGCGCGGCCAGACGGCCGGCGCAGGTCTCCGACCGCAGTTGAAGGTCTGACATGAAGATGATCATCAAGGGCGCGCTCGTGATCGCAATGGCGATCTCCGGCGCTTTCGTGGCACTGGCACCGGCCGCCGCGGCGGTCGAGATCGACGTGACCCAGGGCAATGTCGAGCCGCTGCCGATCGCCATCACCGACTTCCAGTCGGCCGACGGCATCGGCAAGCAGATTTCCGACGTGGTCCAGGCCGACCTGAAGCGCTCCGGCCTGTTCGCGCCGATCGACCGGGCGGCCTTCATCCAGTCCGGGCTGACCACCGACACGACGCCGTCCTTCAAGGACTGGACCGTCATCAACGCCCAGGCGCTGGTGGTCGGCCGGGTCTCGCCGGAGGCCGACGGCCGGCTGCGCGTCGAGTTCCGCCTGTGGGACACCTTCGCGGGCCAGCAGCTCGACGGCCAGCAGTTCTACACCAATCCGGAGAACTGGCGCCGGGTCGCCCACATCATCGCCGACGCGATCTATGAGCGGCTGACCGGCGAGAAGGGCTATTTCGACACCCGCATCGTCTTCGTCGCCGAGAGCGGCACCAAGGACAAGCGGGTCAAGCGTCTCGCCATCATGGACCAGGACGGCGCCAATCTGCGCTATCTGACCGACGGCAGCGAGCTGGTGCTGACGCCGCGCTTCTCGCCGAGCCGCCAGGAGGTCACCTACATGTCCTTCGGCAATGGCGAGCCGCGGGTCTACCTGCTGCAGCTGGAGACCGGCCAGCGCGAGATCGTCGGCAACTTTCCCGGCATGACCTTCTCGCCGCGCTTCTCGCCGGACGGCCAGAAGGTGATCATGAGCCTCCAGCAGGAGGGCAACGCCAACATCTACGCCATGGACCTGCGCTCGCGGGCGACGACCCGGCTGACCTCGACCACAGCCATCGACACCTCGCCGTCCTATTCGCCGGACGGGCGCCGGATCGTGTTCGAATCCGACCGCGGCGGGCGCCAGCAGCTCTACGTGATGGGGGCCGACGGCTCGGGCCAGCAGCGCATCTCGTTCGGCGACGGCTCCTATTCGACCCCGGTCTGGTCGCCGCGCGGCGACCTGATCGCCTTCACCAAGCAGAGCGGCGGCCAGTTCCAGATCGGCGTCATGCGGCCGGACGGTTCGGGCGAGCGCATCCTGACCTCGGGCTTCCACAACGAGGGGCCGACCTGGGCGCCGAACGGCCGCGTCGTGATGTTCTTCCGCGACCAGCGGGGCGGCGGCGGACCGCAGCTCTATTCGATCGATCTGACCGGCTACAACGAGCAGAAGATCCCGACCCCGAGCTACGCCTCGGACCCGGCCTGGTCGCCGTCGCTCGAATAGGGCCGCCGCGAGGCCAGCCCCGGGCAAGCCCGGGGCCCGATTATGGCGTGAATGTTGCGGAAATGCCGCAACATGGCGGAAACCGGGCGGGTGCCCGGCGGCGGCCTCATTCGGGCGATAATTCAACGGGATGAGCCGCGTCGGGCGCGCCGAAGCGCCGCCGTTTTTACGTGTCGTTAAGTGGCGTCAGGGTAAACGTCGCGTAACCCAAACCTATCGTTTTCAAAGGAGCTGGCCATGCGCCGGAGCATTTTCGGGGTGAAGAGCCGCATCGCATTCGCCGTCGTCGCCAGCCTGGCGGTCGCTGGCTGCGCCAGCAAGAAGGACGCCCTGCCGGACAACGCGGCAGGTCTCGGTCTGAACGGGGCCAACGGCGCGAATGGCGCCTATGGCAGCGCGACGCCGGGCTCGACCCAGGACTTCACCGTCAATGTCGGTGACCGGGTGTTCTTCGACACCGATTCGACCTCGCTGCGGGCCGACGCCCAGCAGACGCTGACCCAGCAGGCGCGCTGGCTGAACCAGTATTCGCAGTACTCGATCGTGATCGAGGGCCATGCCGACGAGCGCGGCACCCGCGAATACAACCTGGCGCTGGGCGCACGCCGCGCCGCCGCGACCCGCGACTACCTCGTGCAGCAGGGCGTCCCGGCCAACCGGATGCGCACCATCTCCTACGGCAAGGAACGTCCGGTCGCCGTCTGCGACGACATTTCGTGCTGGTCGCAGAACCGCCGCGCCGTCACCGTTCTGAGTGGCGCCGGCAGCTGATCGGCCTGAGGGATCGTCGCCGGTTCGCTTTGCGACCGGCGGCATCCACGGCGAAAGCGGGGCGCTGCCCAACTTTGGCCGAACTGCCTCGTTCCATGCTAGGAAACCGCGCCGTCGCTGCTCGAACCATTGCGTTCGCGCCGCGGCGGCCATTGCCGTTTCCAGCCGTCGAGGAACTGTGTTCATGATGTTTCGACAAACGATCCTTGCCGTATCGGCGCTGGCCCTGATGGGCACCGCGACCGGCGGGGCGTCGGCCTTCGAATTGCCGGGGCTCTTCGGCGAGTCCTCGCCGGGCGCAGCGCGCCAGGCGCCGGCCGAGACGCGAACCGCCCCCGTGCGCATGGCGCAGGCCGGCGACGTCAGCGTGCGCATCAACCAGCTCGAGGAAGAGGTCCGCCGGCTGAATGGCCGGGTCGAGGAGCTGAGCTTCCAGCTGCTGCGCACCCAGGAAGACATGCGCAAGCAGCTCGAGGACAACGAGTTCCGCTTCCAGCAGCTCGAGGGCGGCGGCGGCGGTGCGGCGGGCACCTCGGTCAACGAGCAGCGCGGCGACGCCGGATCGGCCATGCCCGAGCAGCCCGGCGACAGCCAGCAGGCCGCGACAGGAGACGACATCGGTCGTCTCCTGGAGGATGGCGAACTTGCCACCGGGGCGCTCGACACGACCAATCTGCAGACCGGCGTGCCCGGCCTTGGCGACAGCGCGCCGTCGGGCGGCTCCGAGACCGTCGCAGCGATCACGCCGGGCGGGCAGGGCGAGACCTACGACCTGGCCTACAACTACCTCCTGGCCGGCGATTATCAGCTCGCCGAGCAGGCCTTCCGCCAGTATGCCCAGACCTATCCGACCGCCGCGGATGCGCCGGACGCGCGCTACTGGCTGGGCGAGAGCCTGTACCAGCAGCAGAAATTCGCCGACGCGGCCGAAGTGTTCCTCGAAGCGCAGAAGAGCGCGCCGGAGAACGGCAAGGCGCCGGAGATGATGCTGAAGCTGGGCATGTCGCTGGCCAAGCTCGACAATCGGGAAACCGCGTGCATCACCTACAAGGAAGTGGCCAAACGCTACCCGCAGATGAGCAGCAACGTGCGCAAGAAGCTGGCGAGCGAGGAAAAGTCGGCCAACTGCTGACACCTGCAGCGGACCGCCGCGGCCTGCGCCTGGGCATTCCCCGCGCCCGGCCCGACGCCGCGCCGTTCGACCGGCTCGCCCTTGCCGAGCTCCTGACCCATTCGCTTCATCAGGCGGCCGCCCTGACAGGCTCCCGCGACCGCGCGATCCTTGCCGTGTCAGGTGGCCCCGATTCGCTGGCGCTGGTTCTCGCGGCCATCGCCCTGCAGGGCACCGCGGCGCTGCCGCAGACCCGATTCCACATCGCCACCGTCGACCACGGCCTGCGCGACGCTTCGGCAGCCGAGGCGCGCTACGTCGCGGGCGTTGCGGCCCGCTTCCGTATCAGCCACGAAACGCTGCGCTGGGACGCGCCGGCTCGGACCGGCAACATTGCGGCGGCGGCCCGCGAGGCCCGCTACGCGCTGCTATCCGATGCGGCCCGGCGCTTCGGCGCGACAGTGATCCTGACCGCCCATCACGAAGACGACCAGTGCGAGACCCATCTGATGGCGCGCGAACGCGGCGCCGGGGTCGTCGGGCTGGCAGGCATGCGCCCGGTGCGGTCGCTGGCGTCGGATCTCGTCCTGGCGCGGCCGTTCCTTGACGTGGCGGGCGACCGGCTGAAGGCAAGCGTGGCGGCGCATCGCCTGCCGGCCGTCGCGGACCCGACCAACGACGATCCGGCGTCGCGCCGGGTGCAGCTTCGCCGGCAGATCGCGGCGGGCGCGCTGGACCGGGACGCGCTGCGGGCGCGAATCGCGGGCCATCGATCGGAGCGCGACGCGCTGGAGGCCGGGCTCGGCGACGCCATCGCCGCGATGCAGGCGGCGGGTGAGCTTCGCCTGACGGACGCCGGCACGCTGGAGATCAGCCGGAATGCGCTGCGGCGCCTTGGCGACGATGCGGCGTTCACCTTCCTGCAACGCGCCGTCGCGGCGGTCGGGGGCAGGGGGCACGGTCCCGAGGGACCGGCGACGATCCGGCTGCTGGATGCGCTGCGCGGCAAATCGGATGCGGCCCGCACGCTGGCCGGGGTGCGGGCTGTGCCCGGCGAAACGATCACCCTGATGCGCGAATACGGGCGGGCCGGGATCGCGGGGCTGGCGGCGACGGCGGGAGACCTGGTCTTCGACGGTCGCTTCGTGGTGGATGCCGGTGCCGGGCCCTCACATTCCGGGGCGCGGCTCGTGGCCTTCGGCGATCTGGGGCGCGGCAATCCGGTCGAGAAGACCTTGCCCGTGCTCGTTGCCGGCGATAGCCTTGTCGCCATCCCCGCACAGCTCGGCGGCAAGGTCGCCGCGGGAACGCCGCTGCTGGCGATCCGGTCGCTCGTCGGCTGGAGCCTGACCCGCGATCTGCCGCCGCCAACGGACGACCGGGCCGGGCCGAGTGCAAAGCCGCGGTAACCACCCTGCGCCGCCAACCGGTGCAAATTGCCGCAAAACCGCCTGACCTTGTTGGCAAGAAGGGGGGCAGCACCTATCTTTGAGCCAATCGTCCTCGTGACTTCGGGCGTCCATTCCAGGAAGATCGATGAACCAGAACTTTCGAAACTTCGCGCTGTGGGCGATCATCGCTCTCTTGCTGATCGCGCTTTTCCAGCTGTTTTCGAACGGTTCGCAAACCGCCGGCGCCCGCGACATCCCGTATTCGCAGTTCCTGTCCGACGTGAAATCCGGCCGTGTCGAGGCCGTGACGATCCAGGGCCAGCGCATCAGCGGCAAATATTCGGATTCCTCGCCGCCCTTCCAGACCTATGCGCCGGAAGACGCGCAGCTGGTCGAGCGGCTCGAGGCCCAGAATGTCCAGATCAATGCCAGCCCTCCGGGTGACAACAGCAACCCGATCTGGTCGATGCTGCTGTCCTTCGGCCCGATCCTCCTGATCCTCGCGGTCTGGATCTTCCTGATGCGCCAGATGCAGGGCGGTGCCGGCGGCAAGGCGATGGGCTTCGGCAAGTCCAAGGCTAAGCTCCTGACCGAGGCCCATGGCCGCGTCACCTTTGCCGACGTCGCCGGTGTCGACGAGGCCAAGCAGGATCTGGAAGAGGTCGTCGAGTTCCTGCGCGAGCCGCAGAAGTTCCAGCGCCTGGGCGGCAAGATCCCGCGCGGCGTGCTGCTCGTCGGCCCCCCGGGAACCGGCAAGACACTGCTCGCCCGTTCGGTGGCTGGTGAAGCCAACGTGCCGTTCTTCACCATCTCCGGTTCGGACTTCGTCGAGATGTTCGTCGGCGTCGGCGCCAGCCGTGTCCGCGACATGTTCGAGCAGGCCAAGAAGAACAGCCCCTGCATCATCTTCATCGACGAGATCGACGCGGTCGGCCGCCATCGCGGTGCGGGCCTGGGCGGCGGCAACGATGAGCGCGAGCAGACGCTGAACCAGCTTCTGGTCGAGATGGACGGCTTCGAATCGAACGAGGGCGTGATCCTGATCGCCGCGACCAACCGTCCGGACGTGCTGGACCCGGCGCTGCTGCGCCCGGGCCGCTTCGACCGGCAGGTGATGGTGCCGAACCCGGATGTCGGCGGCCGCGAGAAGATCCTGAAGGTGCATGTGCGCAACGTGCCGCTGGCGCCGAACGTCAATCTGTGGACGATCGCCCGCGGCACGCCCGGCTTCTCGGGCGCCGATCTCGCCAACCTCGTCAACGAGGCGGCTCTGATGGCGGCGCGGCGCTCCAAGCGTCTCGTCACCATGCTCGAATTCGAGGATGCCAAGGACAAGGTCATGATGGGCGCCGAGCGCCGGTCGATGGCCATGACCGAGGAAGAGAAGACGCTGACCGCCTATCACGAGGCCGGCCACGCCCTCGTCGGCATCATCGAGCCGTTCAACGATCCGCTGCACAAGGTGACGATCATCCCGCGCGGTCGTGCGCTGGGCGTGACCATGAACCTGCCGGAGCGCGATCGCTACGGCATGCGCAAGAACGAGATGGAGGCGCGTCTCGCCATGATCTTCGGTGGCCGTGCCGCCGAGGAGATCATCTACGGGCTCGACAACGTCACCACCGGCGCGTCCAACGACATCCAGCAGGCGACCAACATGGCGCGGGCGATGGTCATGGAATACGGCATGAGCGACAAGCTCGGCCGGCTGCGCTACAAGGACAACCAGGACGAGGTGTTCCTCGGCCATTCGGTGGCGCACCAGCAGCACATGTCCGAGGACACAGCGCGGCTGATCGACTCCGAGGTGCGCGGCATCATCGAGACGGCCGAGAACAAGGCGCGCAACATCCTCAACACCCATATCGACCAGCTCCACATCCTGGCGAAGGGGCTCCTGGAATACGAGACGCTCTCGGGCGACGAGGTCCGCGACCTCCTGGCCGGCAAGCCGCTGGCCCGCGACATGGGCGACGACACGCCGCCGTCGCGCGGATCGGCGGTGCCCAAGGCCGGTTCGAGCCGCGGGCCGGATTCCCGTGCGGGCGAGGCGGGCGACAGCCTGGAGCCGCAGCCGACCTGATCACTCGGGGTCCGCTCCGGCGGGATCGCAAGACAGTCTAAGGGAGCGGCCTCACGGCCGCTCCTCCTTTTTTTTTGCGGGGTCGGCATCAGCCGCCGCGTACACCGGCGGGGTTGCAGGCAACGTCTCCGCAATCCATTGATGCGAGAGTATGACGACAGGGAACGGCGCAGCGCGCTCGTCCCGGTCCGCGAGACCGTCCATGACGGCGTCCGGGCCGGGCGACGCCGCGCGCGGCAGCCGCCACCGGACGGACGGTCCGGCAGAACAGGAACAGACGGGGTCAGGTGATGAGCAGACGCTATTTCGGCACGGACGGCATTCGCGGCACGGCCAACCGGCACCCGATGACGGCCGAGGTCGCGATGCGGGTCGGCATGGCGGCGGGCCTGGTCTTCCAGCGCGGCTCCTACCGGCACCGTGTCGTGATCGGCAAGGATACGCGGCGCTCGAGCTACATGATCGAGAACGCCATGGTGGCCGGCTTCACGGCGGCTGGAGTCGACGTGTTCCTGCTCGGCCCCATGCCGACCCCGGCGGTGGCCATGCTGACCCGGTCGCTGCGCGCCGATATCGGCGTGATGATCTCGGCGTCGCACAATCCGTTCGAGGACAATGGCATCAAGCTGTTCGGGCCGGACGGCTACAAGCTTTCCGACGAGCTGGAGCTGCGCATCGAGGCGCTGCTCGACGAGGATCTGACGCCGCGGCTGGCGACGGGTGACGGCCTCGGCCGGGCCAAGCGCATCGATGGTGTCCACGACCGCTATATCGAGGCGGCCAAGCGGACGCTGCCGCGCGAACTGTCGCTGGAGGGCGTGCGCGTCGCCATCGACTGCGCCAACGGTGCGGCCTACCGGGTGGCCCCTGATGTCCTGTGGGAGCTCGGCGCGGAGATCGTCAAGCTGGGCGTCGATCCGGACGGTACCAACATCAACCGCAATTGCGGTTCGACGGCGCCGGCGGCGCTGATCGAGAAGGTCAAGGAAGTGCGGGCCGACATCGGCATCGCGCTCGACGGCGATGCCGACCGCGTGCTGATCGTCGACGAACGCGGCGAGGTGGTCGACGGCGACCAGCTGATGGCGGTGATCGCCGAGAGCTGGGCAGAGGACGGGCGCCTGGCGGCCGGCGGGATCGTGGCGACAGTGATGTCCAATCTCGGCCTCGAGCGCTTCCTGTCCGATCACGATTTGCAACTGGCGCGCACGGCGGTCGGCGACCGCTATGTCGTCGAGCACATGCGCCAGCACGGCTACAATGTCGGCGGTGAGCAGTCCGGCCACATCGTCCTGTCGGATTTCGGCACGACGGGCGACGGCCTCGTGGCGGCGCTGCAGGTGCTGGCGGTGGTTCAGCGCAAGGGCGGCACCGTGTCGGAGGTCTGCCGCCGTTTCGAGCCGGTACCGCAGATCCTCAAGAACTTCCGCTATTCGGGCGGCGCGCCGCTGGAGCGCCAGCGCGTGCAGGACGCCATCAGCGCCGGGCGCGATCGCCTCGGCGAGGGCGGGCGCCTGGTCATCCGCGCCTCGGGGACGGAACCGCTGATCCGGGTGATGGCCGAGGGCGACGATCGCGGGCTGGTCAACGCGGTGGTGGACGACATCCTCGGCGCGCTCCAGCAGACCGCAGCGTAAGGTAAGGTCACCAAGTTCTGAAGGCCGGCTATTCCTTAAACTTCGTATTAACCATTCCGATTTACCGTCTTCGTTAAGGTAACGGCGTCTGCCAATCCCGGCCGCCGGATCGAATCGGAGATGAGAGCAATGAAATCTCGCCTTTTGACGACCGTGGCATTGATCGGCGCGGTCTCATCCTTCAGCAGCTTCGCCAAGGCCGCCGACATCATCGAGGAGCAGCCCTACTTCCCGCCGCCGGCCCCGGTGATCGTGGAAGAAGTCGCCACGGGCGGCTGGTACCTGCGCGGTGACGTCGGCTACGTCTTCAAGTCCAAGACCGACGGCTATTACGACTTCTACAACATCGGTAATACGTCGCCCGAAGCGTATGACGATGATTGGGTCCGGGGAATTGACAGCACCGAGCACTACGACGAGATAAGCTTGAAGAACTCGGCCAACTTCAGCATTGGCGCCGGCTACCGAGTCAGCGATCACTTTCGCACGGATTTGACTGTCGACTACATGCGGACTGGTGTAAGCGGTTCGAGCAAGTGTGCCTATCTCGTCGAGATCGGGTACGGTCTTGACCCGACGAATAACAATTGCCGCTACGATGACTCTTCGCGGGCGTCGATCTGGACTACGATGGCCAACGCCTACGTTGACGTCGGAACCTATGGCAAGATCACGCCCTATATCGGCGCGGGTCTTGGCTTTGCCCACGTCAAATACGATGACATGAACAACACCATTTCCTGCGATGGCGGCCTCTGCGGCAGCGAGACGAGCATCTACAAGGGCGTCCACAAAGGCGAATCTTCCTGGCGTTTTGCCTCGTCCCTCATGGCCGGTGCCAGCGTCGACATCACCCACAAGCTAAAGTTCGACGCTGGTTACCGCTATACCCGAATCTCGAGCGGCGACGCCTTCGCCTTTGACGAGCAAGACCGCAGCTTCGGCGCTTCCGGCGTCCAGGGCAGCGACAACGGCTTCAACATCCACGCCGTGCGCGCCGGCCTGCGCTACGAGTTCGGCGGTGGGGGCGGCGGCTTCGGCAAGGGCAAGGGCAAGGGCGTCGAGCCGATCTACGCCTCGACCCCGCTCTACGAAGAGCCGGCGCCGATCTACGAAGAACCGATCTACAAGTAAGCTGGCCGGCAACGGCCGTGCATGAGACGGGCCGCTGCCTTCGGGCCGCGGCCTTTTTCGTGCGCGCAGTCGCGGCGGTCATCGCCTTGGCGATCGTAACCTTCGTAAAGGTTTACGGTTAAGAAACAGGGTTAATCGGGCGTTAATCTTTGTGCGGCAGGATCGGGTGAGACGAGGGGTGCGGTGCCGCACTTCTCGTGAAGCAAAGACTGCAACGGGAAGCGGCTCCATGAACCTTGCAACCAAACTGATGGCCAGTGCCGCGCTGATCGGCTTCACCATGCCGGTGGCGAGCGCCGCCGACCTTCCGCCCATCTACGAGACCCCGATCTACCAGGACGTGCCGGAAGTGCAGCCTGTCGAGATCGGCAGCGGCTGGTATCTGCGCGGCGATGTCTCCTACGATTTCCAGTCCGACGTCGACGTCAACGGCAGCGGATACCGCCCGGACTTCGCTGACGGATTCGAGCTGAATGGAGCGGGCTCCTTCGGCGTCGGCTTCGGCTACCAGTTCACCGATTATTTCCGCGGCGACCTGACCGCGCGCTACTGGTCGGCCGATCTCGACGGCGGCGACCGGATCGGTGCCTGCTTCGACAGCGCGACTGCGTCCGGTGGCGCCGGCGGCCAGGCCTTCTGCGATTCCACATCCGGCGCCAGCGCGACCGGCCTGGAACTGATGGCCAATGCCTATGCCGATCTCGGCACCTTCGTCGGCTTCACGCCGTATGTCGGCGCGGGTGCCGGTGCGGTGAAGGTCAAGTACGACGACGTCAACGTGTCTGATGGCTGCACGCTTGCTGGGGCGGCCTGCGTCGGAAGCTTCTACAACAGCGAGGGGGCCTACGACGGCGGCTCAAGCTGGCGCTTCGCCTACTCGCTGATGGCCGGTGTCTCGTACGACATCTCGCGGAACCTGAAGGTCGATCTCGGCTACCGCTTCCTCGATGTCGATGGCGGGGACGCCTACAGCTATTCGGGCGATGTCGCGGCGAACGGCCAGCTTGGCCTCAGCGCCGAGGATGACGGTTTCCAGCGCCATTCGGTCCAGGCCGCGATCCGCTATTTGCTCTGGTAGGCGACACGTCACAACAAGTTCATGGACAAACGGCAGGCGCCTTGCGGGGCCTGCCGTTTGTGCGTTCGGGGCAGGGACGGGGCGGGGGACGGGCGGGCGCGCGGCCCGAATGTGCTTGACGGGTGCCGGCCGCAGGAGTAGCGCCATTCGCGGGACACGCCTCCCCAACGAGGCGCTTCTATCTGTGAGGGTAGCTTAGATGGCACATACCGCGAAGCCGGACCTGCGTCCGGCCAATCCCCGTTTTTCCTCCGGCCCCTGCGCGAAACGACCCGGCTGGTCGCTCGACGCACTGAACGATGCCGCGCTCGGTCGCTCGCATCGCGCCAAGGTCGGAAAATCCAAGCTTCAGCAGGCAATCGACGAGACCCGTGAGGTTCTCGGCGTGCCGGACGACTACCGCATCGGCATCGTGCCGGCGTCGGACACCGGCGCGGTCGAGATGGCGATGTGGTCGCTGCTCGGCGCCCGCGGCGTCGACATGCTGGCCTGGGAATCCTTCGGCGCCGGCTGGGTGACCGACACGGTCAAGCAGCTCAAGCTCGACGATGCCCGCGTCTTCGAGGCGCCCTATGGCAAGATCGTGGATTTCGCAGAGGTCGATTTCGACCGCGACGTGGTCTTCACCTGGAACGGCACGACCTCCGGCGTGCGCGTGCCGAACGGCGACGCGATCCCGGCGAGCCGCGAAGGCCTGACGATCTGCGACGCGACCTCGGCGGCCTTCGCCCAGGACCTGCCCTACGACAAGCTCGATGTGGTGACCTTCTCCTGGCAGAAGGTGCTCGGCGGTGAAGCGGCGCACGGCGTCCTGATCCTGTCGCCGCGCGCCGTCGAACGGCTGGAAAGCTACAAGCCGGCCTGGCCGCTGCCGAAGATCTTCCGCATGACCAAGGGCGGAAAGCTGATCGAGGGCATCTTCAAGGGCGAGACCATCAACACGCCGTCGATGCTGTGCGTCGAGGACTATCTCGATGCGCTCGGCTGGGCGAAGTCGATCGGCGGCCTGCCGGCCCTGAAGGCACGGGCCGACGCGAACCTGGCGGTCATCGAGAGCTTCGTCGACACGCATCCCTTCCTGGCGTTCCTGGCCGCCGACACGGCGACCCGGTCCAACACGTCGGTCTGCCTGACCTTCGCCGATCCGGCCGTGGCCAATCTCTCCGACGATGCGCAGAACGCCTTCTCCAAGGCGGTCGTCTCGCTCCTGGAGAAGGAGGGCGTCGCCCTCGACATCGGCGCCTATCGCGATGCGCCGGCGGGCCTGCGGATCTGGTGTGGCGCGACGGTCGAGACCTCCGACGTCCTGGCGCTGATGCCGTGGATCGAATGGGCCTTCGAGACCCAGAAGGCCGAGCTCGCCAAGGCAGCCTGATCCGGTCGCGGATCGTTCCCTTCCCTGATGGGGGAGGGATGTCTGCTCCGGGCTCGAAGGGCGAAGGATCCGGGACGGAGCGTCGCGCAGCGAGCCTCGTTCAGGCCTCTTGCGACGCGTCGCCCGATCCTTCGGACCATCCTCGCCCGCATGTGGGCGAGGGGCGGCGGCCTCGTTCCAGTTCACAGCATTCAGTGTTTTCGCGACGCCGGACCACCGCGTCGCTCATCAATCAAAGGACCATTCCCATGGCACCTCGCGTTCTCGTTTCCGACAAGCTTTCCAAGACTGCCGTCCAGGTCTTCACCGACCGCGGCGTCGAGGTCGACTACATGCCGGATCTCGGCAAGGACAAGGACAAGCTGCTCGAGATCATCGGCCAGTATGACGGCCTTGCCATCCGCTCGGCCACCAAGGCGACCGAAAAGCTGATCCAGGCGGCGACCAATCTGAAGGTCATCGGCCGCGCCGGCATCGGCGTCGACAATGTCGACATCCCGGCGGCCAGCCGGAAGGGCATCATCGTGATGAACACGCCCTTCGGCAATTCCATCACCACCGCCGAGCACGCCATCGCGATGATGTTCGCGGTGGCCCGCCAGCTTCCGGCCGCCGACGCCTCGACCCAGGCCGGCAAGTGGGAGAAGAACCGCTTCATGGGCGTCGAGATCACCGGCAAGACGCTGGGCGTGATCGGCTGCGGCAATATCGGCTCGATCGTCGCGACCCGCGGCGTCGGCCTGAAGATGCGCGTCGTCGCCTTCGACCCGTTCCTGTCGCATGAGCGCGCCGCGCAGCTCGGCATCGAGAAGGTGGAGCTCGACGAGCTGCTCAAGCGCGCCGACTTCATCAGCCTGCACACGCCGATGACCGACAAGACCAAGGGCATCATCAACGCGGCGGCGATCGCCAAGATGAAGGACGGCGTGCGCATCATCAATTGCGCCCGCGGCGGTCTCGTCGTCGAGGCCGATCTCGCCGAGGGGATCAAGTCAGGCAAGGTCGCCGGTGCCGGCGTCGACGTGTTCGAGACCGAGCCGGCGACGGATTCGGTGCTCTTCGGCCTGGAGAACGTCGTCTGCACCCCGCATCTGGGCGCATCGACCTCGGAAGCCCAGGAGAACGTCGCGGTGCAGGTCGCCGAGCAGATGTCGGACTATCTCGTCCGCGGCGCGGTCTCCAACGCCATCAACATGCCGTCGATCACCGCCGAGGAAGCGCCGATCCTGACGCCCTTCGTCAAGCTCGCCGAGATCCTCGGCGGCTTTGCCGGGCAGGTCACCGAGGAGCCGATCACCTCGGTCGAGATCCTCTATGACGGCACGGTGGCCGGCATGAACACCAATGCGCTGACCAGCGCGGCGCTGTCGGGCCTGATCAAGAGCCAGGTGTCGGACGTCAACATGGTCTCGGCGCCGATCATGGTGAAGGAGCGCGGCATCCACGTGACGGAATCGCGCCGCGACCAGTCGGGCGTGTTCGAGACCTACATCAAGCTGACCGTGACGACGGAGACGATGACCCGTTCGGTGGCCGGCACGGTGTTCTCGGACGGCAAGCCGCGCTTCATCCAGATCAAGGGCATCAACCTCGATGCCGAGGTGGGCCAGCACATGGTCTACACGACCAACAACGACGCGCCGGGCATCATCGGCCTTCTGGGCACGACCTTCGGCGCCGCCGGGGTCAACATCGCCAACTTCCAGCTCGGCCGTAACCGTCCGGGCGGCGACGCGATCGCGCTGCTGTATCTGGATTCGCCGATGCCGGAGGACCTGTTGAAGACGGTGCTCTCCCATAAGGAGATCATCAGCGCCAAGCCGCTGCGCTTCGACGTTGCCGAAGCGACCGTCTAAAGGCCTGAGAGCAGGATCGCGGCGCCCCGATTCTGGCGGGGCGTCGCTTACGCCTCGCTCGCCTTGCGGGCGCGGGCGGCGCCCCGCTCGGCGAGCATGATGCCGCCGAGGACGAAGGTGAGGGCGGCCACGTGATAGGCGTGCAGTTCCTCGCCGATGATCAGGACCGCCAGGATGGCGCCGAAGATCGGGACGAGATTGACGAAGAGATTGGCCCGGTTGGGGCCGATCAGCTCGATGCCGCGGATATAGAGAACCTGCGCCAGCAGGGACGGGAAGATGGCGGTATAGAGCGCCGCGGTCATGCCGGACGTGTCGGGCAGCTGGGTATGGCCCATGGCCCATTCGATTCCGGCCAGCGGCACCGAGACGACGAGGGCGGACAGGGCGAGGACGAAGATCGTCGAGCGCCAGTGCAGCTTCGGCTTGAAGCGCAGCGCCACCGTGTAGCCGCCATAGATCAGCACCGCGAGCATCATCAGTGCGTCGCCGCGATTGAGATCGAGGGCGAGCAGGGCGGACAATTCGCCGTGAGAGGCGGTCAGGGCGACGCCGACGAGGGTCAGGCTGAAGCCGATGATCTGGAACAGCGTCACGCCGGTGCGGAACAGAAGGAAGTTCGCCACGAAGACGATCAGCGGCATGGCCGACTGCTCGATGGTGACGTTGATGGCGCTGGTATAGTTCACCGCCAGGTAGAAGATGGCGTTGAAGCAGGTGAAGCCGATCGCGCCCAGGCCGAAGAGGAAGGGCAGGTTGCGCCGGATCTCCGGCCATTCGCGGCGCACGTCGCCCCAGGCGAAGGGCGCCACGAACAGGCAGGCCAGCGTCCAGCGGATCAGGGTCAGAAGCATCGGCGAGACGTGGCCGACGGCCAGCTTGCCGGCGATGGCGTTGCCGGCCCAGAACAGGGCGACGGTGCCGAGGACGAGATAGGCGTTACGGAAATAGGACGTCATGCTTCGCGTTTACGCGCGCGAGGACGATGCGCCTAGAGGGGCGGATAAAATAAGGTTCGCTGACGAGTGGCGCGGCCGGCATTTCGCGCCGCCACGCAGCTTGCATGTCGGGCCAAATTGTCGGAAGTCCGCCGCAGGACCGCCTCGCTTCGTGCCGGGCGCTTGACTATAGTCCGCGCGCCTTCGGCAGCAGGGTGCGGGGCGAACATTCGCGAGAAGGACATATCATGGCCAATGTCGTCGTCGTCGGTTCCCAGTGGGGAGACGAGGGTAAAGGCAAGATCGTCGACTGGCTGTCGGAGCGGGCCGACGTGGTCGTGCGCTTCCAGGGCGGGCACAATGCCGGCCACACGCTGGTCGTCGACGGCGTCTCCTACAAGCTGTCGCTGCTGCCCTCGGGCGTCGTGCGCCAGGGCAAGCTGTCGGTGATCGGCAATGGCGTGGTCTTCGACCCGCATGCCTTCGTGGCGGAGAAGAACCGCCTGCAGGAGCAGGGCGTGTCGGTCAGCCCAGAGACGCTGCGGATCGCCGACAATGCGGCGCTGATCCTGTCGCTGCACCGCGAACTCGACGCCACCCGCGAAAACGCCAGCGCCGCCGGCACCAAGATCGGCACGACGGGCCGCGGCATCGGTCCGGCCTACGAGGACAAGGTCGGCCGCCGCGCCATCCGGGTGATGGATCTCGCCAATCCCGAGAGCCTGCCGGGCCGCATCGAGCGGCTTCTGGCGCATCACAACGCGTTGCGGCGCGGCCTTGGCCAGAGCGAGATCGACCCGGCGGCGATCCTCGACGAGCTGACCTCGGTCGCCGACGAGATCACCCCCTATATCGACCGTGTCTGGCGGCTGCTCGACCAGCGGCGCAAGGCCGGCGACCGGATCCTGTTCGAGGGCGCGCAGGGCACGCTGCTCGACATCGACCACGGCACCTATCCCTTCGTGACCTCGTCCAACACGGTGGCCGGGCAGGCCGCGGCCGGCTCCGGCCTCGGCCCGTCGAGCCTTGGCTTCGTGCTGGGCATCACCAAGGCCTACACGACGCGGGTCGGCGAGGGGCCGTTCCCGAGCGAGCAGGACAACGAGATCGGCCAGTTCCTGGGCGAGAAGGGCCGCGAATTCGGCACCGTGACCGGGCGCAAGCGCCGCTGCGGCTGGTTCGACGCGGTGCTGGTGCGCCAGGCGGTCGCCCTGAACGGCATCCACGGCCTCGCCCTGACCAAGCTCGACGTCTTGGACGGCCTCGATGAGATCAAGATCGTGGTTGCCTACAAACTCGACGGCAAGACGATAGACTATCTGCCGGCAAGTCTTGCCGAGCAACAGCGCATCGAGCCGATCTTCGAGACCTTGGAAGGCTGGCGCGACACCACGGCCGGCGCGCGCCGCTGGACCGATCTTCCTGCCCAGGCGATCAAGTATGTCAGGCACATCGAGGAACTGGTGGAAGCGCCTGTCACGCTTCTGTCAACCTCGCCGGAGCGCGACGACACAATACTTGTTCGCGATCCGTTTCAGGACTAGAGTCCCGGCGCCGGCGCACCCGAAATCAAGACGAGTGAGTGACTGCGATCCATGGCGGATTTGAGCGGCGTACTTCGCAAGACCATCGATGGCCTGCCACGCGCAACGCCGCAGATGCGAGCGAAGGTCTACGAGAAAGCCCGCGCGGCGATCCAGCGGCAGATCCAGGCGGCCAATCCTCCTCTTGCCGAGGAGGTTGTCGCCGCACGCCAGTCGGCGCTCGAGGACGCCATCGCGCGCACCGAGCAGCATTATCTCGACCAGGGCGCCGAAGCGGATGGCGACGCTGGCGAGCCAGCGGCAGCGGCCGCGCCACTGGCCGCGCCGGTCGCAGCGCCGCCCGCGTCTGCGCCTGCCGATGCGCCGGCAGCAGCTTCGAAGGAGATGTCCCCGCGGTCCGACCTGCGACCGTCCGAGCCGCCACGGCCGCAGACGCCGCCGGCCGAGCGCCCGCGCGCGCCGCAGCCGGACAGCCGCATCGAACCGTCCTTCGACGGTGGACGCCCAACTGCTGATGCCGCCGGCGGGGCCAACACGCATTCGGCCTGGGAGCGTGAGACGCCCGCCACCCCGACGCCGTCCGCGACCAAGCCGCAGGGGGCCGGCGCCGGCGCGGCTTCGCCGGCAAGGCCGGGACCGGCCAAGGATGCCGGGCGCAGCGATCCGCCGCCTTTCTTCCCGGTCTCCGCGGAAGAGCCCGAGGGCGGGGCCCGTCCCGCCGCCGTGGGGGCACCGTTCATCGTGCCGTCGCAGGAGAGCGGTCGCGATGGTCCCGCCGTTGCCGGGACGGACGATGCCCATGACGACGAGGACCGGCTGCCGGCCGGCATCCGCTCGGACGACGACCTGATCCCCGCTGCCGACCTGACCGCGCCGCGCTACTCCGCGCGCCAGCGTCGCAAGTCCGGCGGTGCCGGCAATCGCGGTGCGATCACGGCCGTTGCCGCCGTGCTGATCCTCGGCGGGCTGGGAACGGCCGGCTGGATGTATCGCGAGGACATCCAGGCGATGCTGGTCGATCCGGCCGGCCTGGAGACGATCGCCACGAATAACGCCGACGGCACGCCCGCGCCGACGCCGACAGACGAGGCCGGGACCGGCGTCGCCGCGGTCGATCCGGCAGCCGAAACGCCGGACGCCGAGGGCGAGACCGCGCCGGAGACCACGACGCCCGCGCGGGAATCGACGCGGCAGTTCACCCAGAGGTTGCTGCCGGACGGCACCGAAGTCGACGAGGGCCCGGCCGAGGTCGCGCCGAACGCCTTCGACGAGGGCACGAACATCGCCGCCGCCTCGCCGGTGGAGACGCCGGACCTCTCGGGCAGCCCGACCGTTGCCAGCGAAATCGGCGAGAATCCCGAAGTCGTTGGCGCGCCAGCGGAGACGCCAGCCGAGACCGCGGCGGAGACGCCCGACGCCGCGCCGGCCGAGGATGCGGCCGCCGGGGAGACCGAGGTCGCCGCCGTCGATCCGTCCGAGGACGGGGTGGGCGTCGCGCAGGACGCGGTGTTCTACCAGGAGCGCACCGAGACGGTGCCGGGCACGCAGGAAAGCGGCGACGTCGTCTGGTCGGTGGTCAATGAGTCGCCGACAGAAGGGCAGCCGCCCGAGCCGGCGATCCGGGCCGAAGCCGAGATTCCGGACGAAAACCTGAAGATGACCATGACCATCCGGCGCAATGCGGACCCGACGCTGCCGGCCAGCCATGTCATCGAGCTGCTGTTCACGACGCCGGAGAACTTTGCCGGCGGCAGTGTCGCCAACGTTCAGCGGCTGGCCCTGAAGCCCTCCGAGCAGGCGCGCGGCGAGCCGCTGATCGGGGTCGCGGGCAAGATCTCCGACGGCTTCTTCATCATCGCCCTGAACAATCTCGAACAGGCGATGCAGAACAACATGGCGCTCCTGCAGAACGAGCAGTGGATCGATATTCCGATCGCCTATGCCTCGGGCCGCCGAGCGCTGATGTCGATCGAGAAGGGCGTGCCGGGTGACCGGGTGTTCAAGGAAGCGATCGAGGCCTGGAAGGCCAAGACCTGACGCGCATTGCCCGCCGTGCCTGACCGCCGCCGCGCCTGACGGCGGGGACGGTTGCGGGCCGCGGCATCCGCAGGAAGTGCATCCTACGAAAAGGGCCGGCCCGCGGATTGCGGACCGGCCCTTTCTTTATTTTCGCTGATGCCTCCGGTCAGGCGGCAGGCTGCTCGACCGTGCGCAGCGCCCGGTTGGTCGCGTCGGCGGTGTCGCGCACCGCCTTCTGGACCTTCTCGAAGGCGCGTACCTCGATCTGGCGCACCCGCTCGCGGCTGATCTCGAACTCGCCGGAGAGGGTCTCCAGCGTCAGCGGATCCTCGGCGAGGCGGCGGGCCTCGAAGATCCGGCGTTCGCGATCGTTGAGCACGCCCATGGCCTGCTGCAGCATGCCGCGACGCTGGTCGAGCTCGTCGTTGCGGGCGAGCAGGTCTTCCTGCGTCTCGCTGTCGTCGACCAGCCAGTCCTGCCACTCGCCGGATTCGCCCTCGGTGGCGCGCAGCGGCGCGTTGAGCGAGGCGTCGCCGGACAGGCGGCGGTTCATCGACACGACTTCCTCGTCCGACACGCCGAGATTGGTCGCGATCTGCGAGACCTGATCGGGGCGCAGATCGCCCTCGTCCAGCGCCTGAATGCGGCTCTTCATCTTGCGAAGATTGAAGAACAGCCGCTTCTGGTTCGCCGTGGTGCCCATCTTCACGAGGCTCCAGGACCGCAGGATGTATTCCTGGATCGAGGCCTTGATCCACCACATGGCATAGGTGGCCAGACGGAAGCCGCGCTCCGGATCGAAGCGCTTGACGGCCTGCATCAGGCCGACATTGCCTTCCGACACGACTTCGCCGATCGGCAGGCCGTAGCCGCGATAGCCCATGGCGATCTTGGCGACGAGCCGCAGATGGCTGGTGACGAGCCTGTGCGCCGCGTCGCGGTCGTCATGTTCCGCGTAACGCTTCGCCAGCATGTATTCTTCCTGCGGCTCCAGCATCGGGAACCGCCGAATCTCTTCCAGATACCGGCTGAGGCCGGCTTCGCCCGAGGAGATGCTCGGGAGATTGGCTTGGGCCATATGTGCGCCCTCCATCGTTGCAGACGACCGCTTTTCGCGAAAGCCGGTCGGTGTGCGGGCCGCCTGCGCCTGCCCGCACCTTTCAGATATGGGGATTACCCCGGCCGATTGCACGGCAAAATCATGGGATCAGCGCGCTGAACGATCTGTTCGCGAACGCTCACCAATGGCCTCGGCAACGGGTCTTACCCTGTAGAAATCCCGAAGGCGGCGCACAGTTCCACCATATCGGCCGGCAAATCGGCCTGGAACGCCAGATCCTCGCCGGTGACCGGGTGCACGAAGCCGAGACGGAAGGCGTGCAGGGCCTGGCGATCGAAGCGCTCGACGACATGGCGGGCGTCGTCCTCCAGCCGCCGCGACTTGCTGCGGAAGCCGGCGCCATAGACGTCGTCGCCGACGAGGGGATGGCCGATATGCGCCATGTGGACGCGGATCTGGTGGGTGCGGCCGGTTTCCAGCACGCATTCGACCAGCGACGCGATGCCGTCGTCCAGCATCGAGGCCTTGACCAGATTGAAGCGGGTGACGGCATGGCGGGCGTCGGCGCGGTCGGCGGCGACGACGGCGCGCTTGACGCGGTCGGTGGTGGAGCGGCCGAGCGCCGCGTCGATCGTGCCGCTGGGGCGCAGCGGGACGCCCCAGACCAGCGCCAGATAGGCGCGCGACAGGCGGCCGTCGCGGCCATGGGCGGCGAACTGGTCGGCAAGGCCCTGATGCGCCGCATCGGACTTGGCCACCACCAGCAGGCCGCTGGTGTCCTTGTCGAGACGGTGGACGATACCGGGCCGCTTGACGCCGCCGACGCCGGAGAGGCTGTCGCCGCAATGGTGGATCAGCGCGTTGACCAGCGTGCCGGTCCAGTTGCCCGGACCCGGATGGACGACGAGGCCGGCCGGCTTGTCGATCACGACAAGGTGCTCGTCCTCGAAGACGATGGTCAGCGGAATCGGCTCGGGCAGGGGCTCGGGATCGGACGGCGGCGGAATGTCGACGGCGACGATCTCGCCCGCCACCAGCTTGCGCTTGCCGACGGTGACGGTGACGTCGTCGACGGTGACCTGGCCGTCGGCGATCAGGGCCTGGGCGCGGCTGCGCGACAGCGCGCCGTCGCTGGCGGCGGCGACGAAGGCGTCGAGCCGGATGCCGGCCCGGTCGTCCTCGACCAGAAAGCGGCTTGTGTCGGCGGCTTGCGGCCCTGTAGGAGCGATGTCGACCATCACAGTGCCCGATCCGCTGGAGTGACAGGCATTTTGATCCCTCTCAATGCGGTGTCCCGTCCCGAGGTCAGATGCATCCTTCGGGACGATGCCGCCGCCAGACCGACCGGACGCGCCATGAGCATCGAGGACAACGACGACACCGAAAAGCCGCTCGACCCGGCGACCGAACGGCTGCGGCGCAAGATGGTGCGGCTGCTGGTGGTCTCGATCGGGATCATGACGATCGGGCTTATGGCCGTGCTGGCGGCCATTGTCTACCGCACCATGGGCGGGCCGGGGCCGCTGGAGGGCATCGAGACGACCATCGCGCTGCCGGCGGGCAGCGAAGTGCTGGAAAGCTCGCTCGACGGCAAGCAGGCGCTCCTGCGCGTTCGCAACGGGTCCGAGGTCTCGCTGTACCTTGTGTCGCTCACCGACGGCAGCATCACGGCCCGCTACGCGCTGCCGCAATAGTTCGCAGAATTTGCCCGATGTCCCCCTTGCATCGAGCAAATCGCCCGGTTATATCCTCGCTCACCAGCAAGCGCCCATCGTCTAGCGGTTAGGACGGCGCCCTCTCACGGCGCAAACAGGGGTTCGATTCCCCTTGGGCGTACCACTTGTCTCGCGACACATAGTTTGCTGATTCACCCCCAAAGAACGCATTTCTTCCCGCCTGACGGGAAAATTCCTCGCATAACGTGCAACGGTCGGGCGGCTGTTGTTTTCCTGCCTGCCGAGAACGGATTCCTTGGCAGGTGGGGTCTGGGATACGTACTTAGACAGAGCGAATAGTGATTCTGATTTCTCTGGGCCGGGAATCAGCCGGTCCGACATTCAACCCTTCCCAGGCATGATTCGATCGGGCCATCGGCCATGATCACCGAAATCGATCGTCCACAATGCACACAAGGCTGGTAGAACAGCCTTTCCTCTCGCTGCCGCGGTGAGGCTGTGTCCGAACGAGTGTCGAAGTGATTCGGCTTGTATCTATCTACGAGATCGCCCGGAACCACTCGCCAATACGGGTCTGTTCGGTTATCCCCCTTCACGTCCAGTGCCACGTTCGTACGCTGAGCCAAATTCACATCCCGGACTCTGATCAAGTCAGGCCCGACAGACGGCTTCTTTGACGCCGGTGGGAGCGGTTCATCCTCTTCATCGTCGAGGTCTGGTCGGTCTATCGGCAGCGAAAGAGCAAAATCGAGATCGTGAAACTCGATCTGCTGGGTATCCTTTCGCCCCAGAGAGCGAAGAACGGCCTTGGCAACGTAATCATGGTCGATCTCTAGATTGCAGGTAACTCGCTCGATCAATGGGTTTGCTTTTGGATCCACGGCAACACTGACAGAGTGCAGCGTAACCCGGGGAGCGGTGGAGGGCACCCGTCCGGGGGCAACCGGTTTGGCAAACTCTATGCAAGCCACGCCTTCCGTTGGATCGGTACAGAACAGCCTTGAATTCGGCGCCGATAAGACCTGGCCTTCCATCGGCAGTTCCGTCCCAGCGGGAACAAGGGTGTGATAGGTGCCTCTACCGGAACTGTCGGCGCTGAGAATTTCGATGGGTTTCGACAGGCGAAGCCGAAGGGCGTCGTGAGCGATCCAAGCGGCACCTTCCGAGATAATCCTGTCACCGTTCGCAGGAGCGTTGTACCGACCCGGGAAATACTCCGCGAGGGCGTTTCGGATAGCGGGCATGTTCACCATCCCACCTGTTGCGAGGCAAAGAGCAACGTCCTGGCTTTCGAGCCCAGCTTTTTCCAGGATCGCGTTCACCAGCGCCAATCCACGGTTGACGATCTGCCGGCTGGCGTCCTCAAACTCCTCGATCGTAATCGTCTGAACTAGGTTCCGCTCCGGGCCTGGCAGGTTGAGGTAGTCCCTGACAATGATTCGACCGGTTGTCGTGCCAGGCTGAGACAAGGCAATCTTCAGCTTCTCGCACTCGGCCAGAAGCTTCGCCCCCATCCCGGGATGCTCGAGGGAAACAACATCGTCGATGTCCCGTGCCTGACCATGTTTCGCCCGAATCAGGTTCCGGAGTCGCTCGTCAAACCGGTCTCCACCTACCTCGTTGTCGCCGAGACTCTCGATCTGGTGGATCGTTCCGCCCTGGATGCGGCAAAGCGTCAGATCGAGGGTCCCACCGCCCCAATCGAAGACAAGCATGTTTCGATCGCCCATTCGGGCGACCTCACGTGCGAAGTTGTCCAGTGATCGAAGATGAGCGTATAGCGCCGCGACGGGCTCATGGACGAACTGGACGACGCCAATGCCAGCCTTGCTCGCGGCTGCGCGCAAGGCTCGTCTTTCAGGGCCGCCGAAGTTGACGGGGATCGTCATTACAGCCTGGCGAACATTGGCGCCGTCCCGTCCTTCGCGTGATCTGGAGGCATCCTTGACGAGGTACCGCAGAACCTCTGCAATCGCGTCCGAGGGATCGATCGATCGGCCGTCGACCAATATCGGTGTGCCTTGACGCAGATGCATCTTGGGCGATCGCACGAAGCCGGGAGGGGCGCCGCCTTCGTCAAGGTCCAAGCTGTTTCGCGCATCGGTACCGACAACAACCTCAGTACCGCGGTACCAGAGGACCGAAGGGTGCGGCCTGGTCTCGTGATTGAGCAGATGGAGCGCCCGCTTGTTACTGATCCTGGTAATCAGACTGTTCGTCGTGCCGAAATCAATACCGTAAATTTCGCTCATCGCCCCATCTCCTCGATCATTGCCTGGATCTGGCGAATTCGCTCGTCGGCGGCATCCATGGCTTCTTTGCCCACACCAGACGTTTCCTCGGCGGCGATCGCGACGGCGTCCGCAGCATCGGATACGAAGTCACCGACCCGTTTCAGTCTGACCCGGAAATCTGCCTTCAACTGCTCAATGTCGTTTCCTGCGTGCTGGTCGGCGTTGCGTGCCTCTAGTCGCGTCTGATCCAGAAGCGCGGCCATATCCTCTTTTTCACGCTCCAACCCCGTGAGCTTCTGGCTCAATTCGGCATTGCGAGCTTCTTCCCGATCGAGACGTGTCCGAAGATCCGTTTTCTGATTTCGCTCGTCATCCCGTGCGGCCACTGCACTCCGAACTCGGTCTTCAGCCATGGCAAGTGCCGTGACTGCGGTGCGAAGTTCCGACATGGTGCCGCGAGTAATCGCTCGCCGAATTCGAACCTCGGCCTCATTCGGCTTCTCGACGTAGAGGTGCTTAAGAACATCGACGACCGGAAGCACTTCAAGGCCTCGCTTCTCGATCAGCCATGCGATCCCGAGTCGCAGATCAGTCTCCAAGGATCTCGCTGATTGCCGATCTTCGTCACTTTCCGTCAATCGGCCGACACCTGCGATGAGGCGACGAAGAATTTGCGTGGGGGGCGCCGAAAACAGATCAATCTCTCTGCCAACGATCGCCGAGGTTCTCAATCGTACATAAGGCCAGACCCAAGCTTCCACTGCTGGTGCGGACGACGCGTTGTTTGCCAGCACCCAAAGCCGGCTCCCGTCAGGGTCGTTTGACCGCTGTGCAGCCTCTGCTACCTGAGTATCATCGTGATCGAAGCGCCGTTTATTGGCTGCTTTCAACGCTTTCAGGAATGCTGCGATGTTTACTTTTTCCGGACCGAACCAAGCCGCCAGAAGAGGCTCTACCCGAGTCTTCTTCTCACTTCCTGTGGCGTCCGCGTCGGTCTGAACCGCCTTGCTCGAAGAACCTTCATCGAGGCTATCGCTATTCGCCTCAATGTCGTTGGCCACGGCACCATCCAGCTCGGCAACCATTTCCATTTCGCTGCCTGGACGCGGCCCGTTCCGAACCGCTGTTTCCTCTTCTTCCGGCGCAGCTTTGGTTGGGCGGCGCTTATCGGTATCCTTCAAGAGGGGCTTGGTGCTATCTGGCCGCTCCGCAGCGAAGTCGGCTGCAATCTCATTCTTCCGACTGGCATTCTGCCGAGACGACTTTCGCTTCCTGCTCATTTCGCGGTGACGGTTCTTCGGAGCCGTTTTATCGTTCATGCGTTTGCACCTGCCATGTGTCCGGCCGCCCACTTCTCGAAGGGATAGATTCCGGCGATCTGCGTCAGAGGCTCCTGAGCCTTGTCTTTTCGTCGGAATCGAAGCGCAGTGACCGCCCAGAACGCAAGCACCTTCCTGCGATCGCGGAGGTCGAAATTCCGACTGGAGGAGACCTCTCGGCACTCTTCCTCTATCAGGTCGCTCCAACGATCGTAGTTTGCGAACCGCTTCGCCATTTCGAGCATTCTGCTCGTCCCATGATCAACGGGACATGGTATCCGCGGAGGGGCGACGCCCCGAACCTCAGCGGGCGACGAGTGGGATTTCCCGGCAAGCATGTCCGAGGCGATGTCCAGATCGGCGAAGCCGCTCGACCCAGTCAGCGCGCTCAGGTCATTGAGCATGAACGAAGTGATCGTGGAAATCAGACGGGCGAGGGGCCGATCGAAATTCCGGAGTGCCTCGTAGGCCCGGGCAAGTCGCTCAGGATATTCGGAGAACGCCGTCACTTGGCCCTCACCTGGGTTTTCCTTCAGGAGCAGGCCGAGCGTGTAGAGGTAGAGTCCCTCGGCGTAACTCTTGCCAATCGCGGAGCAGCGCGCATCTTCGACGAACAACCGCATGTTCGTCTTCGTCATGCCTCTGCCGCGAACGTGTTCCTCGAAAGCGTTTTCGATCGCGATGAGGGCCTGCTCATCTGCAATGCGGAAATCGAGGCGATACTCGCTTTCGGTTGGCATCATGTTGGGCTGGCAGCCATTCGCGAGCCGCACCCGGACATGCCTATCCCGAAGTCCTTCAAGAAGAAGGGGCAGATCGCTCCTATCGACCTTCATCCAGGCCTGGCCGTCGACTTCAATCGCTGTGTCAGTCACATTTGCCAGCGCAAACATTGCTCGCCCGCGGACCTTCACTTCTCGAGGGCACTCCTGAGAGTTGAGAAAAAGGACCGGCCGCTCCTGCCGGTGCTGGTTCGCTACGTGCAACTGCCGGGCACCTGCACTCGGGAAGGCGGATTTACAGAACGGACAGATGAACGACGGCTTCACAGACCCGCCCGGGGCCGCGGTACGGTCTATACGCTCAAGAACTGCATCCAGCGTGTCTTCGAAGACGTATGTGATACCCATCGTACAGCCATAACCGAATCATCACTCGGATTGATTGTAACGCTTGCTGCCTATATCCGTCAGGTGTCGGCCATTATCGTTCAACATCGCGATTGCGCGGTTTCGCATTGCGGCCCGCGGCTAACTGGAAGCCGGTTTTAGCCTCCAGCCGATTGTGATGGGGTCGGAATGCTGTGTGCTTTGAATTGTCCGGTTTCGTCGTCGAATTCCACGATCTTCATGAGAACCCTCGGAAGTGGATGAGCGCTCGCGATTTTCCGAGGCCTCGCTTTAGTGTCTTCCGCAGTCGCGACCACCACGCGGACGACTCCGCCTAGTTTGGCAAGTGCAAGCCTGATGTATTCACGTCGTTCGGAATTGCCGGGTCGGTTCACCTCGTCGGCAGCCTCCCATGCCGAATCGTCGTAGGAGTATGTCTTTGTCGCCTTGTCGAAGAGGAGCTTATCCTTCCAGAATGTGAGAACGACCAAGCTGTCGTCCGTTGCTTTTGCAGACCAACTCCAACGGACGTTCTTCAATTTTACACCGTAGGACCCAAAGGCTTCCGTCTTGTTCATGATCGCACTCAATTCAGCCCCAATGCTTTGAAGGCGGCGTCGACCGGATCCGAAAAGAACGACGTCTGGAATTTGGTGAACAATTCCGCTGGGATCGTTGGGATGTCTGCAGCACTGGCCATCGGGATCAGGATTTTCTTTGCCCCGCTGTCAAAAGCCATCTGGAGCGATTCGGCGAGATCCTGAACCGGCACTACGCTGCCGCCGAGACTCATATCGCCCAGGATCACCATCTGACCTTGCACCGGCTTCTTCAGGATGCCCGAGCAGAGGGCCACGAATCCCGCGAGGGTGATAGCCGTCGGGGCCCCTGCATTGTGTAGCTCCACGGTGTGGACGTGGACATCGTGGTCACTCGGCCGAGTGCTCGCGCTGATCCGACCCGCATTCGCCTTGAAGAAATCAAAGGCAATCCCGAGCGCCTCCTTGGCTTTCTGGTTTGATCCCAGGCCGGACACGGTGAACTTCCCGCTGCCGGTCGTTGTCTGCACCTCCAGGCGATACAGGCTACGGTGGCCCGACTTCGCCCCAGCGGCGATCGTGTGGAGCGTCCCGGGATTCATTTGGCTTTCCGGGATCAGCTTCCCGCCACCCTGTTCGGGCACGCTCACGAAAGTCTCCTCCAGCGTCTCGTTATCGAGATAGGAGAAGTGAACGTCGTAGAACTCCATGCCGCCGATCTTCTTCAGCTGCTCCTTTACCCTCCGGCGGGCTTCGAGGGCATATTCGAGGCAGCGGCGGACAGCTTCCTTGTCGTAGTCGGCGCTGGGATGGAGAAGCTTCAGGAGTCCCGAAACCGTGCGACGGACAGCAATCGTGTCCCGCTGGTTCAGATTGTTGCCGAGCTTGAAATAGTGGTCGATCGCGTCGGAGAAGTTCCTCTTCCGCATCTCCCTCATGTACTCAGCCAGGTAATCGGTGATGAGGCCGAACCGGTTGGTGAAGAATTCCGGGCGCATCTTCGGAATCTCCCAGCCGGGGATATAGGCGTGGAAGCGATCGAAGAACGCGGAATCGATCATTGCCTCGGGGAACGGCGCCAGGAGGTGGCTGGTCTTCACCAGCGTATCGACGGGCTGGTTGATGTTGCCGACGAAGACCATCGACGCCGAACCGGCCACTGACTCTCGCCCGCGGACAAAACTGCCCGACGCCATGAAGTCCTTCATGATCTGGACGCCATCCTTGTCCTTGAAGCTGATGCCGGCAACCTCGTCGAACGCGACGACGTCCCACATGCCGACGAGCCCCACGACCCGGCTGGCCATGTTATAGAAAAGGTTCGCAACGGTCGTCTGGCCGCCCGACACCAGAATGCTGTTCGGGCTGCATTCCTTATAGACGTGGCTCTTGCCGGTGCCGCGAGGGCCCAGTTCGCAGCAATTGTAGTTATTTTCGACGAACGGTATGAGACGGGAAAGGAGGTGCCATTTCACCCGGTTATCGAAGTTCGATGGCTCCATGCCCGTCGATCGCAAGAGGACGTCGAGCCACTGCTCCTCAGAGAAGTGAGAGCGTCCCTCAAGAAGCTCCGGCATATCCATGTTCGGCATCTGGATCGGCTTCAGATCCGAGATCGAGAACGGCGAGGACTTTGAGCCCTCCTCGTAGAGGTAGTGCATGGTCACGATGCACCAGATCCCGCCCGAGAGGAGCTTTTCGTATCTGCGGACGTCGGCGCTGGAGATGAAGGCGTCCTTCACTCCGAGATTCGAGAGCAGTGCTTCGTACCGGTCCTTCTTCTCGTTGAGCTTGACGGTCACCTTGTCGATGACCTTGAAGCTGCCCCGCTCCTTGATCGTCGATTTGATCTTTTCGGCCTCGTCCGGGCGGACGTAGTTCTCCGAAAGGATACGCTTCACGCTCTCCAGGCCATCGCGGATCGTCGCCTCGTCGTCGGACGCGCAGTACATGCCGAGCAGGTACTCGAGCACATAGACCGGGACGTTCGCACCTTCCTTCAGGAGCTTGGTCAGATCCTTGCGGACGACCTTGCCACCGAAATGCCGAACGACGAGTTCGTCGACCTCAGTCGAAGTCGCGGGCGATGGCGAGATCGATAATGACATGCTGACTCAACTCCTGAACCTTGGTCTCGGCGTTCCGGACGACGAGGAAAAATCGCTGCGACTTATCGAACGCCGTCCCGGCCAGAGTCAGCCGAACGGTCTGCTTCCAGTCTTCCGACATCGTCGGCGTCTTGCTGTCGAACGTGACCTTCTGGATATCCGAGACCGGACGCCCGTCGGAGCCGACGATCGCGACAGTAACACTCATCGGACGAACGCGGTCGGAGACGGGCTCGGTCTGCATAAGGTCGAAGCTGCGACGCGGCGTCGTGATCCGGTTATTCGCGCCGAGGACGGTGATCTGCACCGGCCGGGACTTTACGTCGTTCGCATCCTTGTCTTTCGAGTAGGCGATCCGCAGGACCGGCACACAAATTTCCTGGAGCATGGCGCCGCCGTGAAGGAAGCGGGCACCCCCCATGAAGTGGAAGCGGGACGTGCCCTTCGGAACCCAGAACTCAGTGTCGTCGCGGACGTCCGAAGTGCGCGAGAGAGGAGCGGACCAAGCACCTGGATGCGATCCGAGCTTCGCGCCCACGTAATAGCGCTTCTTCGCCAAGACGACGCCTTCAGGCTTGTCCTCGACCGCGTTCTTGTCGACGCTGGTCGGAGGGCTCTCCTGGTAGAGAAATCCGTGGTCTGCGGTGACGAAGAGGTTCGTTCCGTTCAGGCTGCCGAGAATACGGATCGCCAGCGACGTGATGTCGTTGATCGTCCTGCGGACGGCGTCGAATGCTTTTTCCTCATCGCCGCCGTCGGCCGTCTTGTCGATGTGGTTATGGTAGACGTAGACGACCTTGTTCGACCTGAGGAAGCGACGCCCCTCGTCGACGGACATCGCATGAAGTTCCTCCGCGCCGATCACGCCACCGCCGTGCTTCGCGAGGATTTCGCCACGGTTCTTCATTCCACTCGAAGACTTCCCGTCCACGGTGACGACCCCGCCTGAAAATGCGAGATCCTTGTGGGGAAGAAGCGAGGCCATGCCGAGCGCGGTAAAGGATGGAAGAACACCCAGCTGCGTCGTCAGCTTCGCTTCCATGCGATCGCGGCTGTTTATCTGGTCCGCGAGTTCCTTTGCGGCCTCAAAGCGGAAGGCATCGCTGATGATAACGATGGCCCGCTTGTCGTCTTCTTGCACGATGGGAGCAATCCGCTTCTCGTAGAAGCGCGACTGTCTTGGCACGCCGGAGATCTGCCACTTCGAGCTGATCATCTCTGCCGCGAATGGGCCCCAGGCGGTCGCCAGCTTCGCGACGTATCCGTTCCCATAGACGTCCTCGACCTTCTGGCGAAGCGTCTTGAGGATATCCCATCCCTGCCTCTCGACCTGATCCGCAGCTTCGCAGAAATGGCGGTAGAGCTGATCGAACCGATACAGGTCGGTTTCGTAGGCCTGCCAGAACTCCTCGACCGTCTCGAACGAAAAGCCTGAGGCGTAGGCGCCGCGCAGACTGAAGAGGCGCGCCGCGTACTCCAACGCGTCGTATGTCCGCGCATAGGCCTTGCGAGGTGCTGTGTCACCCAGGCTTTCGTTGGCCCAGTACCCGTCCTTCCGCCGACGGCACAGGGAAGCGACTTCCTCGACGTCGACCGCGGTATCGGTGTCGATGATCCGATTCCGGAGGCCGGAGGCGAGCCGCCGCTCGATCAGAGAGAACGTGCGTGTGTCTTCGAGATATTCGGGATCGACCGAACCGACATGATCCCCTAGCTTGATCGCGTTAGAGACCGCATCGGAAAGCCTATCGAAGCTCGAATGCCGGGCGTGACTGTCCTGCCACTGTGCCACGCAGACGGCGGTGTTCGACGTACCTTGCCCACGAAGCTTCAGGTGCTCGAGCGCCTTAGGCGTTTTGCCATTCAGCTTTCGCGTGAAGTCGGTGACGAGAAGACGGATCAGGAGGTTTCCGAGCGAGGGACGTGGATCAGCAAATCCGAACACCGCATCGACCTGTCTCCAGAAGGACTCCTCGACATCGTACTTCGCGAATTCGCTGAAGACCTCCGGTGGGCGGGAAATGTCGGACTGGTCCGGGAAGGCATCGAAAATCGCGATGACGATGCCGAAGAAGTCGGCGTTGTCCAGCCGGAGCAGGTTCGCCATGATCTTCCGATCGATATCGACCTCGTTGTCCTTCGGCGAGACGAAACGCTTGAACCTTGTCAGGCGCTCGCGGCTCGCGAAAAACTTGGCTCGCTGCGCGATATGATCCCGCAGGGCCGGCGTATGTAGGCCGAGATCCTCAAGGATATGGGTCGAGCGATCCGCAGCGAAGCCCTTCGCGTAGAGGCGGATGTCGAGAAGCCAATCGTCGGCCGGTTCCGGCCGAGACTGATCCTCATAGACCAGGAACCGAGAATCGGCGGCGCCGGCGGCGATCGCCAGTTTCGCTTCGAGAGCCGGCGATCTCGACACCCTAATGACCGTCGCGCCACCCACGTCGAGCGACGACAGCACATCCTCGAATTCTCTTTCTGGATCGGACCAGAAGACGACCTTGTTCTCAGCGAGGAACCGGCTGAGCGCGACCTGGATGCGATCGGTATCCATCAGCCCTCGTCCTTCGTGCCACAGACCAGCTTCGTCGCGGCGAGGAGGTCGCCAAACCTGCTGTAATTGACCTTCACGCCGTCATCGAGATCGAGCGCGATCCGTTCTTCGGCCACGTGCCGAAGATTGGCTTCGAAACGATCGAGTTCAGCCTTCTTGGCTTCAAGAACGGCAAGTTCCTTCGTGCGAGCTTTCATTTGAGCGCTCGACAGATCTCCCCGAGAAATTTCGCCCTCGATCGTCTGGATTCGATTCTGCATCTTGGTTTGAAGTGGAATGACATATTCGGCCCGCATGCGGCCGAGGGTACTTTCGTTGTACCGATGCAGATAGACGAGACACTCGAAAGCGCGCTCCTTCCCGGACGAAAATAGCCAATAGATCGGCCGGTTCTTGTATGTTCTCAGATGGTCCTTAAAGAATGCTCGGGAAATATATTTTCGGATCGTCTCCGAAGCGGACGTCTTGCTTTTCGGTTCGAGCGAGTCTGCGACGAAATCGAGGTCCCCGCCGAGCCTCTCTTCGCCGAACGTCAGTCGAAGGAAATCGATGAAGCGCGTTGTTGCGTCATCAGGGAACCACTCGACGTCGGTGACCGGAACGATGCCATCGTCGTCAGCATGAAAACCGCCGTACCTACTCGGATCAAATCCGACGTTTCCGGCATTGGCGTAAACGAGCCCCGGCTCGGCCACCGAGTATCGTCCCATCATGCAGCCGACGGCATAAGAGATGAGTTCGCGGATCGTGTCCCGCTGCTGGAGGTCCTTCCGCTCATCTTCCGTCCCCTTAACGCCATAGCGATAGGCGGGGTTACAGGTGAGCGTGATCTCCTCGATCGGCACTTCGGCAGTCAGCTCGTCCTGCAGTCCGTAAGCGTCAATGAAGATGCGATTGTTCTCTTCCTCCAACCGCTGCATCTCGTCAGTCATGGACTGCCAATGGTCGCGGAGCGTTGCGTAGCTGTCCTCCATCGTCTCGCCGCGGTGAGCGAGTGAGAGCAGCGGGAGCGTGGTGAAATCCCAGGAGGTTTCGTAGGCGTCCCAGTCGGCGCGGGCATATGAAACGAGAGCCGTTGCCGGTGCAACTTTCGGCAACACAGCCTTGGGAAAAAGTGCCGCTCCGATATCGCCCGGCTGAAAGTTGAGAGTTGGCGACAGGAACTCAAGATACCTGCTCATCACAGTGGAATTTAAGAAAGCTCCGAATTTCCAAAGATCAGAATCAGCGAAAAGTGTGCAGCCGCCGTTGTCGAAGACTGCACCCTTCGGTGAATATCGAGCAGAAAATCCACCCGACGAAACGGTAGTCCAGGTGAAACCTTCTTCAAAGAAGTGCTTGCTATTCCGAATGGTCGGCTTTTTCTTTTTCCAAGTGAGGCGGCTCTTGACTTCCGATCCGTTGCCCTCCCAGTTTAGGACAATGTCCCTATTGCCATACCAGCGACGAAACTCTCCACCTTTATTATAGGGGACCCACCTGCGGCCTTGTTCCTGTCCTCCCGTTAGATCAGCGCGGTCTTGGGAGACTTCGTGCCAGAATCTCAGGAAATGTTCATTCTCGCCCGTATCCATTCCTTTCCTCGGCGCAGAAATGTCCTTTAAGAGTTCGCCGCTGGAATAAAGATCACGTTCCTTTTCGCTAATCCAATATGCGAAAATAAGGCCCGGGATCTTGCGAAACTCCTCCTGCGATAGGGGGAAATAGCCAACATCCCGATCTAAGAAGAGGTCACGAATTGTTTCGGGTTTGCGAACGTCGACATGTCTTTCGAAAAGACGGCGGTACGTGCCCTTGTGTCCTGGAAAATGCTGCCTTTTCGACACTACAAATGCAACGCTGCCGAAGTCGGAGCCAAAGATGCCTCGACCAAGCTGCAAAAGCGATTCAACTGTTAGGTGGTTTATCAGTTGGCGTCGAGTGTCTTCAAATGAACTTAGGAACATCCAAGACGGAAGATTGATCATCCCCCATTTACCATTTTCTAAACAAAGGATCGACGCTCGGTCCATGAAACACGTCATGAGATCGGAATAGTGGTTGGGATAGTGTTCCTTGGCCCAGTTAACCAGCTTCCCATTCATTCCCTTCCCGCCCATATACGGCGGGTTGGCCACCACCACATGATACTTCGGCGACAGCGCCTCGGCCATGCGCAGCACGGCCACGACGCGCTCCTGCACCTCTTTCAGCAGCAGATCGCCGCCGAATTCCCGCGCCTCGACCACCCGCAGCGTCTCGGCCGGATCGCGCAGCTTCGGCACGATCAGCGAGCCAAAGTTCTTCGCCTGCTCGAACTGACCCAGCGTCTCGCCCAGCTCGTCCGTAAATAAGTTATTGCCCACCACGGCGGAGACGTCCCGCATCTCCGTTTCGGTGAAGACAATGTCCTCCAAAACGCAAATCTGCGGCTCTGCTGAACGTGTGAAGAACCGGCTGTCCTGCACTCGAGCTTTCATCGTCAGCGAAAAGGCTGCAAGCGCCCCAGCGCGGTCATCGATCTCGATACCCTGAAGGTTCTTCTCGATAATAAGCGCCGGGATGTCGCGAGCCCGGTAACCGGCCTCTTCGTAGATCATGTACAGGAGGTCGAAGGCGTAAGTCAGCATGTGGCCAGAGCCGCAGGCGGGATCGCAGACCTTAATCTCCTCGGGAGAACCGATCTTCAGGAAATCGGTCTCAGGCTCCTCAGGCGCGATGTAATAGTCCATCTTCTCGGCGAGCCTCGAAGATGGATTGTTCAGAAGCCAGAGCCGACCGAGTGAGTTCTCGACCAGATATCGCACGATCCAGTGGGGCGTGAAAAGCTGCGTGGCGGCCGGGATGTTTGCCGCAGTGATCTTGATGTTTTTCTTCTTCAGCTTGTCGAAAACGTCATCTTTCTTTTCGGAGATGTAGAACTGGTACAGCCAGCCGATGACCTCGACATCCTGCCAAGAGGCTGTGTCCGAGTTCTGCACGAGCTTGCGGATGAGGCCGTCTGTCGCGAGCAGATTGTCAGGCAGCAGAAGTTCGGTTGCATCGCCGATCTTCTCGAACATGAAGCCCATGGTCTCGCTGAGGGCATTGCACTGGGCGATCAGGATCGCTCGATAAAGCTTTTCTTCGTAGTCACCGGCGATCTTCATCTCGCGGACGCTGTTGATCGGAAGCCGCGGCAGGTTCAACAGCTCGGCGTTGACAAGAGCCTCAGGGAGCGTTCCGCCGGCCGTGCCGGGCCCGACGATCTGGAAACCATGATCGAGATATTCGTGCAGCTCCATGAATCGAAGCGCGACAAGGCGATTGAACCATGTGTAGGCGATCCCCTCAATCGCTTGATCGAAACCTTCGGTTTTCACCTTGGAGATGAGGGCGTCGCGCTGCTTCCCGAACGTCTTGTCGTAGGCCGTACCGCCTACGACGAAGACGTCGCCCTGCCGCTGCGCCTCGACGATGCCGCCGGCGGTGATTCCGATTCGAGCCGCCCGCTCCATGACGGCCTTGCGGAAGTCCTTGCGTGCCTGCGGTGCGTATGCCTTCAGGCGGGAAAGATCAACGCTCATACTCTACAGTTCCCGGTCAGCGGATTTCGATGCGTTCGTTCTTGGAGACGGCTTCGGAGAGTCGCGATCTCAGGCGGTCAATGAAGTCGTCGACCTGCGCCTGGCTTTCGAGGTAGCCATCTGCGGAGACGAGGCTTGCCGGCTGAATGACCCGTTTCGGCTTGAATACCACCACCGGAGGTTCCGGTAATTTTCCGTACGGCACGCCGCCCTCAGGACCCCCTCCAACCGTTTCGGGCTGCCTGACGGGCTCCGCCACCTTCATTACCGAGTTGCCGATCATCTCGAAGGCATCATCATAAGCTTCCCGCGCTTCGGTCTGCGCCATGAAGATCGCAGAGATGCTCGGGCTGGTCTCAATCCGCTTGCGGATGGTCTGGATCGGATGGAGGGAACGGTTGCGCAGATCCGACCCAGACGAAACATCGTCCAGCTCCGCCTTGATCTTCGCGATCAGAGGATCGACGATCCCGTAGGCATGATTCCGGCGCTTCTCGAGCAAGATCCGGTTCGCCTCGGTCACTGTTGCGATCAGCGCCGATGCATCCTGTATCCGGGAGTAGGGAGCTTCGAGCGCCAGGATGTCCTTGATCGACGTCAGAGCCTTGGCGGCCGCCTCGTCCTTTTCGATCTCCTTTTCGTTGACGGCGAAGTCCATGACGGCCTTTCGCATAAGGTCCCAAGCGGGCCGCTGCGACGAATGGAAGTCGGACAGGTCCTCGTAGTCTTCGAAGAGGCCGGTGAGGTCAGCCTTCGCGGTGACGAAGGCCTCGATTAGCTCGTAGCTGCCACGCTTCTGCATGATCGGAGCAATGATGCCCTCGATCTCCGCGATCGCCGATTTACCTGGAAACTCGCCGTCGTCGGCGAGCGCGCCCCAGGACTTCAGGTTGTCCTGCCAGTTCGTCAGGTTCAGCCGGATGTCCTCGGCGATCGCGTCCTCGCCGACGCCCGGCATCCGGCCGAAGATGTCCTTCGCCAGCTGGCGAGCGCTATGAAGCGTTGTCTCGTCGAGCATCTTGCGTCGCTGGATGACGATCTTGCGCCATTTGTTCTGTCCCTCGATCTCGGACGCAAGCTGGCTGCGGTCGAGGCGCTCGCTGTTCATCAGCAGGTCCGCGGAACCTCGCCGGAATAGCTTGACAACAAGGAGCGCGGTTTCCCGCAGACCCCAGCCGTAAGGCCGCTTGTTGAAGTGCTCGGCTATGTCGAAAAGGATGGGCTGCTTGCTCTGCTTTTCGATCAGGCCGACATGGTCGAGAACTTCGTCAAGAGCCGCTTTGTTCGGATCCTCGTCCTTCAGGTCGAGTGTGTCGTCGGAGGTCGCGAGGATGACCTTCGCGTCCCGGATCGGGTCCTCGGAGAGGTGAACGAGAAGCCCGATCTTTTTGAAGGTGTTGGCTATGTAATAGTCGAGCGCCTCGACGACGATGGCGTCCGCGGTCGTCGCCTTCGGATCGAGCCGCCGGCCGTTGACGTAGATGCGAGCGTCGCGGATCAGCGCCTCGATCGTCTGGTGGAGACGCTTCCGCCTCTCGGTGTTCTCGTGCTGGCGCGCCCGGACGATCCGCTTGACGGATTCCGACTGCGTGCCGTCCATCTTCTGCGTCGCGTATTTCTCGACCTTGAGATAGTCGTAGACGTCGCGAGCGAGGTCCTTCTCATTGCCGAGGACGACGAGCACCTCGTCATGACTGCGCATGGTGACCGTCGCATCGGCGAAGTCCTCATAGTTGTCAGCGAGAGGGGTGACGATCTTGAGAGGAATCGCCTTGTCTTTCAGCGCCGAACGCGGTGCATCGTCGACAAAGCGCATGACATCGAGATTACTCTTGATCGGCTTATAGGTGAAAAGCCCCCGGTCGACGCTCTGCAGCGTGTCATCGAAGATAAGATTGCCGAGCAAGCTGGTCTCCTCGCCCGGATTCAGCCTGATCGCCTTGATCTCCTTGCCAATGTCGCGCTCTTCGTCGGTCAGAAAGAAGAAGTTCTCACCGTTCCGGCTGATCAGTGTCTCGCTTTCGAGGCGGCGGAGGCTGGCCTCGATTGCCTTACGAAGCGCGACGCGGTCCGCGTCGATCCTGTCGAGGAACAAGGTGACGAGATTGTCGACGTTGCCGCTGATCTCGTCGACGTAGCGAATGAGAAACAGCGTTTTGAGAACCTCGGAGTCGAAGGGCTCGAGCGACGGGTTCGTCCGAACGCCGTTGATGGCGCGCCGGACGATGTCCTCCAGGAAGCTCTCGATTGCCGGGTAGAAGAAGTGAAGCGGGATAAGAGCACCGACAGGCTTGGAAGCACTGTAAACGGCAGCCGTCTGGAAGGCATCCAGCATCGAACGCTCCCCCTTGGCGAGGTGCGCTCCGGTCATGCCGTGGGTGCGGCTCGCATCGAAGATCTTCTGGACGAGCTGGAACTGGTAGGGAATGAACGGATAATGGCGGACGAAATCGTCCTCTCCGTCGAAGGAACGAAGGGTCATCCGGTTGTCGCGGAAGGTGACCTGGTGGCGAAGGATCTCGCCATTCATCCCGAAGTTGGTTTTCAATTCATCCTTCGCCGGCTCGGTCTTGCCGAGAAGGCGCCGTTGGATCACTTCGTCCGCGTGAGATCCCGACAGCGAGAGGCGAGCCTTGAACCGACCCTGAATCTTGGAGAAGTCTTCCTCGACGGTGCTCCGCATCTCGCCCAAGATCGCTTCGATGTTGGCTTGCGACGTGACAACGACCCATGCACCGCCCTTGCAGACCGTTCCAAGATTCTCGGTGATGGTCTGCAGATTCAGCATCATTTTGCCGTTTCTGCCAATGAAGCCGCCGATTTCGTCGGCTAGGAAAACGATACGGTGATCTGGGCCTTGGCGGTCCAGATACTCCGCGACCCAGTGCGCGAAGTTCTCCGGAGTTGGCTGGAAATCCTTTTCGTACTTGTCGAGCCATTCGCCAGCTTCGGTACGGGGTTTCCCCAAAACCTCGGCGATTGCTCCAATCAGTGCATCCTCATGGAATCGGACGGCGCTACGCTCCTCGATCCAGGGAGATCCAGTCTCTTTTTCAAAGGCGGCCTTGAACGCCTCGTACTTCCCCTTTCGCTCCAGGAAGCGTTCCATGTCTGCGATGTAGGGAAAATCAGCGCAGTAGCCGAGCTTCTCGTTGAACACCCGAATGAAGACCTGGAGGATCGCACGCTCGTCGTTCGACGACGCCTTGCTGTCGACGTTGAAGAGCACGACATCCGTTGGAATGCGGGTCGCCTTCTCGATGTCGGCCGCGAACATCGGGTCGACGATCTTCGTCCTGAAGAAATCGAGCGCGGTCTTTGAAACCCCATCCTGCTCCACCGATCGGTTCTCGAGGAGGTAGGAAATGATCTTGATGAAATGCGACTTTCCCGACCCGAAGAAGCCGGACACCCATACACCGTTCCGGCACGCTGCGTCGCCGCTCCGGCTCAGGGTTTCCGGGGCGAGGTAGGCGGACAGGAACTCACGCATATAGCGATCCAGCTCCTGCGTGATGACGTATTCATCAAGCTCCTGCCAAACGCTCTTGGCGTCATCCTGATCGGCTTTGATGACGCCGTTGATCTGACGGTCGATCGGACGGACGAAAAGGTCGGCGATGTTCATGGATGTCATTCTGATCCTTCGGAGTCACTCACCAGCCGGAAGGCGCGGTAGTAGGCGCTGTGCGGCGTCGCATCGAAGAGACGGAGGTACTGGCCGTCGTAGCGACCAGGATAGAAGAAGACGATCGGCACGTGACCGGTCCGCGAATGAAGCGTGTTCATGAGGCTGTGCGTCCGCACCAGCGGATAGGAGGCGCCGACGCCAGTCACGAGGACGAAGCTGCAAGATTCGATCGAAATCGATTTGATGAACGCATCGGCGATACGCTCAGGGTCCATCTCGGCGGCGAGTGCCTTCGAGACTGCCGCATTACCCTTGTTCTTCTGCATCTCGATCGCCCGGTCGAGAAGACGCCGTCCCTCAAGCATCGTCTTGACGAGATCAAGGAGGTCGACGTGACAGGCCTTGACCGTGGACGCGTCGCTATTCAGTCGCCGCAGTAAATGATTGACGTGCTCACGGACTCGCAGTTCGTCTGCGGGCGGGTAGTCGAATATCCAGTAGGGGATGTCGCCACCAAGTTGACGCCCTGTCAGAAATTCCTTGGACGTGATTTTGGCCTGAATTGCCCCAAGGCGCTGCTCAAGATTGTTCATGCCGACACCCGAATCCGCTCTAGGGCGCGGTCGTGATGCCAGGCCTTCAGGTTCTTGATGATGGACGGATCAATGCCAACGGGCCGGAGAAGATTACGCCGGCCGCCTGTCAGGAAGCCAACTTCGTGAAGGATGCGGAAGGCGGTGTCGCCAAGCTTGTCAATCGTGGAGATTTCCCAACGCGGCATCCGCGGATCGACGTCGTGGCATCGCTCGACATAGTCGATCCAGATCCGACGAGGGAGATCGGAATGGAGGACGCGGAAGCGGGCGCGGACCACGGGAAGGAAATCAGCCAGAAGCGGGCTGTGCTCGATCGCGGCCGCAAACAGAGCCTGGGTCGCAACAGTTGACGGACCCTCGACGATGAGCTGCCAAAGCTCTGAGTTCGTCGACTGCAGACGACTGCGGATGAGATTAGCCTGCCGGATCGCGGTCGACGGGGATCGCTTCTGCAGGATGTTCTCCTGCTCGATCTTCCGACGCCATTCTTCCTTGCCGACACCATCGATCAGCAGGCGAGCGACACGCCGGCTTTCTGGCAGCATCAGAGCGCCGCCTGCGATGTCAGCTTTATAGAGAGGCGCTTCCACAGAATCGTCGATCCATATCGGTCGGTTATGCATTCGTACTTCCTGGAACGTCCTGGCTTTTCGGCATCTGCAAATGTTCCCGAACCAATTCCTCGACGATCTCGTAGACGTGACACCGTCGATCGAGAGCGGCCTTTTTGAGAGCCAGTTTCAGATCTGGGTCGAGGTAGAGAAGTATGCTCTCCCGCCCGTCCACTCGACCTTTTGCTCCACCCCGATTTTCCGCCATCGCCACGTTTCCGCTAATCTGGATATCTAGCGATCTTGCAATCATGCATGATTCGCCGCCTGACACCACCGACAAAGACCCCTGTTTACGCGTCACACCAATCTATTCCAAGGTATGCTTAACAATCGCTGCGAGTTGCGCTTCTTAGGACACAACCCCTGGAATCGCTGATGCTGCGAAACATCGGATGCTCATAAGGAAGCGTTTACCTTGCCGTCTCATTCCGTTCGGTAGTGCGCGATCACGATAGATGAGGGACTTGCGAACTCCAATCCGTTCTGCATATGTCCCGCCATGACGAACGCGACGCTCATTCTGCTGTCGGCCGCGAAACCCGTGGCCATCACCCGCCGGGGTTAGACGACATCGTCCTCCGGCGCTGACAGCGTTTGCCGCCATGGCGCGGCACCGGAGCGACCTCCATGATTTCCGACTTGCCTATCCGCCTTCCGAGAGAGGGCGGCCTCGCCGCGCATTCCGATCCCGTCGATCTTGGCCGGATCCGCCGCAAGGCATTCACACGCCGTTATCTGCCGACGGGCACCGTCCGCTGCGTCGGCCTTCCGCTGTTCCGATCGTCGCTGGCCCGCGACCTTGGGCTGCTCCTCGATCTCGATGATGAGGTCGAAGCCTGGCAGTGCCTGCCGCGTGCCTTCGACTTTGTCGATGGCGACGGCGTGATCCTCCAGCATGTGCCGGATTTCCTCGTTCACTATGCATGCGGATCGGAGGTTCTCCTCGATGCCAGTCTGGATGGGTTGGCGCCGATCGACGCGTCCATCGCGTGGAGTGCCATCTGCGAGAGCGATATCCGGGCGGAGCCCGCCATCTCCAATGCCCGTGAGATGCTCCGGTATGCCCGGAGAATGGTGCCCTTGGGCGATCGCATCCAGCTGGTCGCCCACCTCGAGGACGCGGGATCGGCGACCCTCGTCGAGGCCGCCGCCGGCATGCGCGAATCCGCCGAGCCGATCGGCGCCGTGATCGCCATGGTGCTGCAGCGGGTCATCCGGATCGACTGGCGCGAACAGCGTCTCGGCCCTGACAGCCGCGTGGAGCCGGTCCGATGAGTGCGGGGCGCGGCAAGTTCCGCGGCCTGAAGGAACGGACTTTCGACGGAACGTCAGGCGACGAACTTACGGCAAAGGAGGCGAAGGAAGCCCAGGCTGAGGTCGATCGGGAGATCGACGACCGCCTCGCCAAGCTGTCGCCGGCGACGCGCCTGCTCTTCGATCGCATTCGCCCTGCGATCACCGATGCCCTGGTTCGCCGCGTCGAGGGGCGAAAGCCGGCTTTCGTCATCGTGCGCATTGCATCGCCAGAATGGCGCCATTGCACCTTCGAGGCCGTCGCGATGGCGCTGGAGGACGCAGTCCGGACCGAGTTCATGCTCTACGGCGTCCGGTACCAGCATGTTCCCGGTGACGACTTCGGGGATCGCGCCTGGCAACGCAAGAAGCCGGCGGACAAGACGCAGCACGTGCTCTCGATCCTGTCGACCGGCATCACCATCGTCGCGCTGTCCATCGGCGAGGAGCTGGACGGCGCGGTCTCGGCGATCGCCGATCTGGAAATCGACCTGTCGCGGATCGAGGCGAGCGAACTGGAGGCAGCGGTTCGGCGCGCCTTTCCCGAATCCACGTGCCCGTGGCCGGAGAACATTGCGGTCTCCAAGATCGAGCCGCGGTGGATCGACCTTGCGGTGGGACGGTCGGCATCGACCGAAGAAGCATTCCGGATGATCGCCGCGATCCTCGGTCGTCAGGAGCCGGCGTCAGGCGGGGTTACGGCGCCCAGGCTCGAGGATCTGCATGGCTATGGCGAGGCCGGCCAGTGGGGGCGCCGCCTCGTCGCGGCGCTGAAGGATCATCAGGCCGGTCGGATTCCCTGGACCGACGTCGACGCCGGCGCGCTGCTCGTCGGCCCGCCGGGCACCGGCAAGACGCTGTTCGCGAGTGCATTGGCCCGGTCGGCGGATGTCGCCTTCTTCCCGACCTCGTATTCGGCCTGGCAGGGAACCGGCGAGGGGCATCTGGGCGACGTCGTCCGGGCGATCCGGAAGTCCTTCTCGGAAGCGGCGGCCAATACGCCGTGCATCATCTTCGTCGACGAGGTCGACTCGGTGCCGGCCCGGTCGTCGGGCCATCACCGTGACGACTGGTGGCGGACCATCGTGAACTGCCTCCTGGAATGCCTGGATGGCACGGGTCGGCGCGAAGGCGTCGTCGTCCTGGCGGCATGCAACGACGACACGGGGCTCGATCCGGCGCTGGTCAGGTCCGGCCGTCTCGACCGTCGGTTCCATATCGGGCTGCCGCGTGAGGATGATCTTCTGAAGATTCTTCGACACCATCTGCCGATGATCCCTGAGAACGAGATCCAGCCTGCGGCCGTCACGCTTGCGGGATCGACGTCCGGCGCCGACGCAGCCCGCATTGCGAGGGATGTCCGGCAGCGGGCGCGGGGCCAGGGGCGCTGCCCGACCGGATCCGATCTCCTGACCGTCGCGCTTCCTGCGGACAATCGCCCCGAGGCACTCCGCCGCCGGATCGCCGTCCATGAGGCCGGGCACGCCGTGGCGATCTTCTGCCAGGGCCAGATCCCGAGCAGCCTGTCGATCGTCGCCTCCGGCGGCGGCGCGGTGATCCTCGAGCGACAGGAGACCGAACTGGTTCTGGGCGACCTGAACGATCAGCTGGCGATCAACCTTGCTGGCCGGGCGGCAGAGGAGGTCATCCTTGGCTCTGTGTCGGCGGGCGCCGGCGGCACGGCGGATTCCGATCTCGGTCAGTCTACGAAGCTCGTCATGATGATCGAGGGGCGCCTTGGCCTGGGCAGCCGCATCGGCGTCGTCGACCGCGTCGAGGAAATGGCGATCGAACGGCGGCTCCGTCTGGCCTATGCAGACGCGCTGCTGGCGGCGATGCGCAACCGGCGCGCCATCGAGGCGCTGGCCGAACTCGCCCTGGAGCGGCGGGTGCTCGGCAGGACGGCGCTTTCCGAGTTCTGGTCCGCAATTGGACCGATTTCCTTAAGCAATCCTCATTGAGTTTGTGGAATCCTAATTTCCCCCTGCCGCCATGGCCGGGGAGGGCGCTCCGATCTGCGGAGCCCCCGCATCGGAGCAGAGACCTTATGATCGCCAATCGTCCCAAAGGCATAGCCATACCGATACCACGGCCTGTCCGTGTGCCGGCGGCGTTTGCCCGGGCGATCCTCGCTCCGGTCATCTGACGCAACCAGCGCACTTCGGACATCGTCGTCGCAGTCGCACCCGGATGCTGACCAGCATCTGGCCCCGCAATCTATTGTCCTGGAGTCCCAGCACATGACCAAAGTGAAAGCCTGCCCGCGAAAACGGGACTGAATGGCTTAGCGCGCCATCCGGCGCGTCTCGACCTGACAGCCCTGTAGGTTTTCCAAGCCTTCGGCACGCGCCATGCGCGTCCGGGGAACGGGAGAACCTTGTCTTTACCGAGATATTTCAGGGGTCTTTCAGATGTTCAACTCTATCAAGTTCGCCGAACGGGAGAAGTCGTTCGGTACTGCTTCGCTGCTGCAGAAGGCAGCAAGCATCGACGCCGGTAAGAAGGCTGTCGCGACCGAAGGACGGAGGGGATCTAAACCGGGGCATCTCGCCGCCGGAATCTAGAAGTTGTCCGCAGCATGGGCCGCATGACTGCGATTTCGTCGGACCGTGCCGTGACGGGAACGGTCCACGTGATGGGAGGTGTCGTGACGCATATCGAGAGCGCCATGGAGATGTACGGTTTGGCGACGGCGCTGGCCCGGGCGGATGCCCGGCGTGTCGCTGTCCAGTTGGGTCCGTATTTCTACGTTCGGGAAGCCAAGCGTCGGCGGCATTTTTTCGATGCCGGCGTCTGGCTTGCCGACGGGACGCTGCATCTCTTCGCGGTGAAGCCGAAGCGGTCGTCCCGCTACGCCGAGCTTGTGGAGATCCTGAAGCGCCTCGCCCAGGACGATCCCAGGCTGGCGGATGCGTATCTCCACGTCGTCACCGAGGATCACATCGCTCCCTGGCAGGTCCAGCGGGCGGGGATCATCAATCTGGCCCTCGACTGGCCCGATGACGAAGCCGACGAGATCGCAATGGACTGCATCGCGAACGCCGACGGTCCGATCCAGATCGCCGACGTCGATCTCGACACGGGGCTTGGTCATCGCTGCCTTTCGGCAGTGGCCCGGCTCATCGCCCACGGCGTGGTGGCGATCCCCCATGGGGTTCGGCTCGACACCGACGCCTTCGTCCATGCCGTCGATAGGGAGCCGGTCCATTGACCGTCCAGCAGAAGGTGACCGGGTCGTTCCGGGAAGTGCAGCGGTACCGGCTTGGCGTCGACGATCGCATCATGATCGACGGCGTCCAGCACAAGTGGGTCGAGACGAACGAGATGGCGTACATCCTGAAGGATGTCGCCAACGGCGCAACCAGGGAGGTCTCGCTCGAGGAATTCGAGCGAGACCTCCACCTCGAAAAGATCGAGGTGGATCGCGGCTACTTCTCGCTCGAATCCATCAGGCGCCGGGCTCGGGGCGCCACCAGGTTGACGGATCTGGACCCGCAGTCCGTTGCGATCGTGATGCATCGCCTGCGCTGGGTCGAGACCTTCAACGATCTTTACAAGCAGGGACTGGTGAAGAAGTCGCCCCCGCGGCTGGCCGAAGCCGTGGCTCTGATCGCCAAGCTGTTCGTGGACGACGATCGACCGGAGCTGGAGCCCGGCCAGCGGGCGAAGCGGGGAGGTGGCCCGAGGTCGGGGTTCGCCGATCCGTCGCCGTCGCAGCTCGGTCGCTGGGTTTTCAATTATGCAAAGCAGAGAGATCCGATGGTACTGAATCCGAACTACGACAGAAGCGGCAATCGCAGGATGCGCCTGGAGCCTGTCGTCCAGCGCCTCGTTGACCGGATGGCGGCCCGCTATTGTCGCCCGACCCAGCCGAGCGTCCCGCATCTTTACCAGAGGCTTGTGGGCATTCTGACCCGCTCGAACGAGCGGCGGGGCACGCACTACACCATTCCGTCGAAGCGGACGCTGGAGCGGGCGATCGCCGATCTCGACGAGCATGACAAGATGGCCGGCCGCCGCGGCATAGCCTGGGCACGTCGGAACTATTCCCCTGCCTTCGAGGGCCCGATGGCGACCCGCCCGCTGGAGCGGGTGGAGATGGACGAATGGAAGGTCGATCTGATGACCCTCTGCGTCGATGCGGGACTCTGGGCCCGGATGAATGACGAGCAGCGGGCGACGGTGGCCAAGGCGCGCTGCTGGATGACTGCGGCGATCGACTGCGCCACCCGGTGCATCCTCTCCATCTATCTGACGACGGAATCTCCCTCGGCGCGCAGCGCCCTGGAGGGTCTGCGCTGGATCGTCACGGACAAGGACAGTCTCCGCAAGGCTGCTGGCGCAAAGACCATCTGGGCGGCCCATGGCAAGCCGGAGAACCTGTTCACCGACAAGGGCGCTGGCTTCAAGTCGCACGAATTCCAGGCCGCAGCCCATTCGCTGGGGATCGGTACGTTGAAGCCGAATGCCGGGAAGGCGCAGTTCCGCGGCAAGATCGAACGGCTGTTCCGGTCGCTCGACATGGGGCTGGTGTCCCGGTTCGAAGGGCGGACGTTCTCGAACTCCAAGGAGAAGGGTGACTACGAAGCGGAGAAGACCGCTTCGATCACCTGCGAGGAGCTGAACCGGGCGCTGATCCGCTATGTCTGCGACATCTATCACGTATCGGCGCATGCCGGTCTTGGTGGGCGCTCGCCCGCCACGGAGTGGAACCGCCTCACGAGGGTCCACGGCGCCGAGATCTGCCCACCGAAGCATCAGATGCGCGAGATCTTTGGTGTTCAGTTTGAGCGGGTCGTCGGCAAGAAGGGCGTCCGGCTTTTCGGAACGTTCTACCAGTGCCAGGATCTCACCGAGATCTGGCTGCGCAAGCGCGGCACCGAAGTACGGGTGCGGGTCGACGATCGCGACGTGACCGAGATCTCGGTGGAGGTCGCGCCGGGCATCTGGCGGACGGCGACGGCCGTCGAGACGAGCGTCGGCGCCGTGTCGATCGAGCGGCTGGCGACGAGCTTCGCTGACCTTGTGGCTGCCGGTCTTCCGGCATTCGATGTCGACGATCCGATCGAAATCCGGAACCGGATCCAGGAAGCGCTGGACGACATCAACAGTCTCGTCCGGCACTCGGCGGCCCGTGCCGGCCTTGTCGACGAGAAGACGCTCGAGGCGCAGATCGCCAGCCTGCGTCGGGATGCGACCAGCGCGACGACGGCGTGGCTCGACCGGCGGAATTCGCCTGGCATCGATATCTACAGCGAACAGGTGGCAGGGCCCCGCTCCGCAAAGTCGCAAGGCGGAAAGCCCCGCAGCGCAAAGCCGCCGGTCGAGCCTGATGCCGCCGCCGATGGCAAGGCTGCCGTTCCCGGGAGCGATGTGCCGCCCCTGTCTCCGTCTGTCGACGAGATGCTCGAACGCCGGGACAACCGGACCGACACCGCCGACGATTCCGACAACGAAGAATTCTGGGTCGAGTGATGCCAAGGTGGAATCTGGAAGTATCACCCGACCGGAACGAGGAAGATGACGACGCCGTCGCGGCGGCGCTCGGTCAGGCACTCGAAACGCTGAACGTCCTTCCGCCGGACTACAGCCGACGGCTCAATGCCGCGACCAGCGTCTACCTCGCGCACGAAAAGCGCGACAATCCGTTCCTGACCGAGTTCTCCAAGCGGATCAGTGCGGCGCGTGATCAGGTGATGGGCAAGAGCAGGCAGCCTTTCGAGTACCTGAGCCTGTTGGGCAGCTCGGGCTCGGGGAAGTCGAGAATGATCCGGCATTGCCTGGACCGGTCGGGGCTGGCCGAACCGATCGAGCTAACGGGGAGAACCCTGCGGCCGGTCATCCGGATCAATGGGCCGCGCCCCTTCACCCCCGGTCAGCTCGCCATCTCCATTCTCAAGGAGGTGGCGATGCAGACCGACACCCAGCTAACTGCCAACAACGCATGGCAGATCGTGCGAAACCATCTGCCGCGCTCGAAGACTGCGCTCGTCATCGTTGACGAGGCCCAGCATGCGCTTCGGCACAAGGCACCGGCATCCACGATCGAAGTCCGCGACGCCATCAAGATCCTTGCGGAGGACGCCCACTGGCCGGTCGGCTTCATATTCGTCGGCATCCCGGTGTTCGAACGCTTTCTCATGACGGACAACCAGGCGAAGGGGCGCAACGTCATCGTCCGGATGCCGAACCTGAATCCCAACCGGAAGCAGGACCAGGCGTTTGTGCGGATGCTGCTGACGCAGATGGTGAGAGCAGCCGAGCTGTCCATCGACGACGGCGGCGACGATGAGTTCTGTCGTCGCCTGATCTGCGCCGGTGGCAAGCAGTTCGGTCGCTGCCAGAAGCTGATCCGCATGGCGATCGAGGAGACACTGATGGCGCGGCGACCCACTGTCGGGGTCGAGGATTTCGCGGAATCCCTTCGCAAGCGAACCGGGTGCGATGACGATCACAACTCATTCCTTGCCACTCGGTACGAAATGATACCGCACTGGCTGAACGACCCCGAACTCGAGACCTACGTCGCCGCGAACGACATTCTGGTCAATGACGACCAGGCCGGGGCGCGGGAAAGGGGGCGTAAGTGAGGCCGTGGTCGCTCAGGCCGGCGTTCCACCCGCTGGAGACGCCTGGTGGGTATGCGTCTCGCTTTGCCAGCGCGAACGGGCTGCCCACCATTCATTCCCTTGCCGGGTTCCTCGAGACACGGGCGTCGTTCATTTCCAGCGACCGGGATGGCGCACTCGAGCTTTTGGCCCGCGTGTCGGAGAGCCGTGCGGCGGATCTGAAGAAGAATGCCAGCAGGGCCATCGATCGGGCGAAGGAGGGCGCTTCGACGATCCGCGGCGAGGTTGTGTCGCGGCATCTGGTCCGGCGATCCTGGTGGGCCGGCTGCGCGGCGTGCATCGAGGAGGACCTGAAGAATGGCCCCGACTGGCTGGAGCCGGTGGAACGGGCCTGGGAGAGGGTGACATGGCGGCTCCGGCCGATCACGGCCTGCGATCGTCATGGCCTTCGGCTTGTCGAGGCTCCGTATCCGAAGGGCGTCGCCTATAACGACTTCACCCGCGGGCTCGAGAAGCTTCTGGATCACGTTCTGGGAAGCGAGCGCATTCTGGCGCCGTTCTCGGAACGCCAGCACTATCTTTCCGGTCGACTAACCGGCGCGGAGCATGCGCCCAACGACCTTCTCGATGACCTCGAATGGCATGCGGCGGCCAGGCTGGCGACGCTGGTCGGATATTCGGCGCTCTATCCCGGCCAGGTCCGCAGGAACGGTATTCTCGAGGCCGATATCGACAACACGATCGACGACCACGGCTTCGATATCCTCAAGGGTGGCCGGGCCGGATTCAGGACCTGGGTCGAAGAGATGATCGAAGATGCCCGTGTCAGTCGGGATCGCCGCTTCGGCCTTCAGTCCATCCTGGGGATGCTTGGAGAGAGTCTGGACCGGACCGACGATTCGTTCTGGGAGCCGGTGAAGGACGAGATCTGCGCGGTGGCCTTCGCGAAGCTGCCGATGTCGACCACCGGCCATTTCTTGCAGCGTCACCCGCCGAAGCGGATGGTCCATTCGATCGTCAGCGCCGCCCATGAGTACGACATTTCGGTAAAGAGCATGCGCCACTACCTTCGCCGGGCGAACGTCATTGGCCCGGAGACGGACGGTCTCATGCCCGACAAGGTGACGTTTCCGGCAAAGGCTCTGCCGACACGAGCGCGGCTTCTGACGGAGAGACTACGGCCGGGCAGGGGCGGCAGCCCAGGGAGAACACTGACGGTGACCGAGACCGCGGCAATCCTCGGCATCGGGGCAAATTACCTGACAGGCTGCGATTTCTTGCTGGCGGAGCGCCAGAACGGCCTGTGGCGCCAGTTCGACCGGAAGAAGGTGCTGGCGATGCGGGACGTCATGCTGGCCGGCGCTGTGTCGGTCGATGCCGCCGGTCCGGACGAATGCCGCATCGAAGAGATCGCCCGGCGCTGCCATGTCACGTTCGCGGCCCTCGTCGGATATCACGATGCCGGCAGGATCGCTTGGAAGGGCCGTCTGGTCGGATCGCAGTCCCTGGACGGTCTCCTGTTCCGGAAGGCCGAGATCGACCAGCTTCAGTCCGCCATGGAGGAGGGCGAGATCGCGCTGCGGATTGCGGCCGCACGCGTCGGATACGGCAAGGCGGTTCTCTGTCGGCTGGCCCAGGACGGCCACTTGCCAGCACGGCAGGTCACCAATGGTCGGGGAGGACGGCTCGGCTGGGTCGCTCGCCAGGCCGACGTCGAGGCGTTGATGAGCCGGATCATGCGCTTTAGCGAGGTCGCCGAGGCGCTGTCGATGAAGAAGCATCAGGCGAAGAAGGCTCTGAAGCAGGCCGGCATCGAGCCGATCTTCGAGGATGCCAAGATCCGGACCATCCTGTTCTGGAGGCCTGAGATCGGCGAGTATGTCACCGGGCAATATCAACCGGATCGGTAATAGCAGAGGCCGAATCCGTTCTTATCAAAGAGATTGCTCATGACAAAGGGAAACCCAATTCCCCGATGACAGTACCGCTCACTCACATATTTCAGGATTTGCCCTACGGTGAAGAAGTACCATAACAGCGACGCGGCTCCTCTCAAGCTCACTGAATTTATCTGCAAGCGTAAATCCCTCAGGTACTCCTCGATCTTTCTCTGCATAATACCATTGAGCGCTAAGCTTCTCTGACTTACAGCGTCCCTCTGCCGCCAGTGCGGTATCAAGAAGCCCGAAGCAATCTCCGGAGAACTCTACCGCTGCTTCCTCCATGCAGATGCCGTATATCTGTGGAGCTTTAAGCTCATCTGCGATGGAGGAACCGCTCCACATTACAAAATTTGAAGCCGTGATTCCAAGAGCAATGATTATTTTGTGTTCTCGTCTCACAGTGCGATCCAGTCCAATCCGGGCAATACATGAGCCGATGTTGAACAGCTCTGATCGTCACGATATCAAAAAATATGATTCGCAAGCGACTTGCCGTAAACTGCAGGCTGGACGCATACGCTACGCCTTCGACAGGCTGAAATGCCCTCGCGTGAGCGCAGTCCCAGGGTAGGATTTCTGCTCCGGAAGGTCGAGGTCAACCACATCCAGTTTCCTTAGTAAGGAGACCGCACGGTCAACCTCGGCCAAACGGGTCAACATAAGAAGCCGTTTCTAAGAAACGGCGATGCCGCAACCTTTTAAGACTGCAGCGACGCGTATCAGTCGTAGTAGCCAGACATATCGACTTCGCCCCCCAACTCAATTTCAGGCGCTGAAAACCCGAATCTCCCAGCAACGCAATCTAGATTCACGACAGCCTCAAACTTAATCGATGTCCCTGTAAACGGCTTGTCTGGATCGTTTTCACCATCGAGAGTTCCGTTGATGATAAGCTGAACGCCGTCCTCGGACTTTCGGATCTCAACATCGTTGACGTCGATCCCCTCGAAGTACGCATTCGTGGTGGCCATCTCCCCAGCAAGCCCGTCCAAGATCTGTGAGCCATATTCTGGGATAATGTGACTTTCGACGAGGTCGATTAGGTCGCTCTCGTCCCAGACCTTCCCGGTAAAATGCCCCTCAGAAACGAGGTGTTCGCAGAGACTGCGAACAATCCGTTCTACATGCGGTGCGACAGCCGCCAAGCTTGGAATCTGGCTGATCCTCAATGCGATCATGGCATAGTCGGGAATGATGACATCAGCCTCTGGGAGGTTGACGAGCGCACACTTCTTTTCGGCACGCAGGCCGGCAGCCGTCGAATGGCCGCAAAACGCCGCGACGAACTCATGCGCATGTCCTGCGCTGAGCGGCCCAATTCCAGATGACGTGCAGAAAGCGCGGAGATGATCCACGCAGCTCTTGTGGATGTTCATGGCGATCTCTTTTCGCCGGCGTCGATATGGCAATCACAAGCGTTTCACGATCACCATGCGCCGGCTGAAAGAGAGCCGTAGAATGTGAACATCGGGTATGTGCCGTCTTCAGGGTCGCTTGCAGCCCAGGCGCTCGGCTCCTGTACCCATATCCGCATTTCGGAGCGCGATCGTCAAGGCGCCATCAACATCCGTGACGACTAATCCGGGAAACGGATCGACATGATGACCAGCAACGCCGCCAGCATCACCAACCCCACCAAGCCAGCGAGTGCGCAGATCGCGAAAATGGAGGCGAACTTCTCGGCGACTATTTCGAACACTGACAGACCGTGACCACTTGGCTGCATAACGGTGGATCCGACCATTCCGACCGGCAGCAGAATCCCCGCCATAAAGCAGGCGTAAGGCGTCGACCAGACGACGACCCGTTCGATTAAGCTGATCTCGTCCCCAGCCTCGTCGAGCACTCTGTAGCGGTAAGGCAGGTTCGATATGAAATTTATGATGCCGAGCATTCGTGTCTCCCTTTGTGAATTGCTAGCCAGATCTCGCCGTCAGGAATCGCCGCAGATCGACATCGATCACACCCGGTAGCCGGCGGAATTGGGCCGACTTGGTCGTGAGGCTGTAGCTTCCGTCTTCGTCAGCTATGATTCGCATGCTCCCGTCACGACGGGTGGTGAAAACATGACGGCGATCAGGCGGCAGCCCGAAGGGCTGAAGAGCTTGAATCCCAGGAACTCTGGAGCGGTACCAATCATCCGCGCTCTCCTGAGTGCCGTGTTGGATTGCCGAGTCCGAGAAAACGACCGCGTCGGGCGCCATGATCCTCATCGCCTCGTCGCTCTGCCCGTTCTCTCGACCATGATGCGAGGCGATCAGGATGCTCGAGTTGCTCAGTTCCGCTGCGATGTCCGGATTTGCCAGAAGGTTCCTCCAGCCGGCGGTTTCGAGGTCGCCCCCAAAAACGATGCGGAATCGGCCGTGGGTGAAGATATTCAACAAGCTGAGATTGTTCGTGCTGGTGGGGAAAACGGCAGGATTGTTCCAGCCGACATACCAGCGGAGGAAAATAGGCCAGCTACGATAGAGATCGCGATGGGTCCATGTGCCTGGTTGCAGGTGCACAAGCATCTGATTGAAAGCCGTGATCCCGCGGCCCATCCCACCGTTTCTGAACTTGATGGCTTGAAGCGTGCGAGAATCCACCGATGGATTCGCGATGATCAGTCCGGGCTCGACAACGCTAGCCATGTTGTCGAAGTCGGCAACATGGTCTTCATCGAGATTGCTGATTGCGAGTGCGCCGATGGAATTCCATGGGTAATGGTCCGACGGTGACCATCTTTCGTTCCTCCCGCAATCAATCATGACCCGGTAGCCGTCGGCGCAGGTGATGACAGCGCATGCGCCATGGCCGACATCGTGGATATCGATTTGAATTGTCATCAAGTCTCCCCGCCGTTTTGCCCAGGCCGCCGCACTGCTCTCGATTTCAGGTATGGGTTTGTCGAATGGGTGCCTATTGTCAGATGCACCGCCTCGGACCCATGGCGCGCTATGCGATCGAAGTCGTCAGTCTCGATCTGCGTCAGCGTCGTGGGATAGGTGAGGCACAAGTCGCAGGCAGCGTCGGTGAGGTAGTCATCCGTCTCGGGCGATCTGAGGCCGAATTTGCGCGCCGGGACGCCGATCCGGAGTAGATAGCCCTCGATTTCGTTGCTTTCGATGGACTTCATCAGCACGCGAGAGCGCAGCGCACGGATCTGGTCGCTCGCAATGTCAAAGAGGCGGGGCGAGGCCAACCGTCCCGCGAGCAGCGACTTGGCAACCGTTTCCGGCTCACCGAGAGGCCCGGACGCGTCACTGCAGATCAAAGCATCACAGTTTTGCAGTCCTTCGACGGGCTTATAGAGGGCTTCGAGAGCCATGTTTTCGTAGGCGCCGCCGTCCCATAAATGGACTTTTCGATATCTTGGCTTGACCTTCTGGATGGGCTCTTTCGTCGCCGGATCCGTCTGCCACCATCCCTGCGGGGAAATCGTCAGTGGCATTGCGCCAATCACGTACGGCACGGCCGCAGAAGCGGCGATAGCGTCGGCGACCGTCACATCCGGGGAATAACGACGACCAAACTGCCAGTCGCCCATCGCTTCCTGGCTGAACCGCCAGTTCTTGCCCGTCTCGATACAGGTCGTATTGATGTGCCAGAGAGGCGACTTCGGCAGATCTGAGATCTTCATCCGAATCCGCCAGCGTTGGTGGAGCAGGCGCGAGAGAATCCCAGCTCTTCCGGAAACGAGGTGGACATTCTCGCGCAGAACACCTCTGACACCCAAAGCCTTGAGGCTGAACAGGTCTGTCGTCGTCAGCATCTCCCTGATCGAAGGATAGACCTTACCCAGGAAATCGGCGGATGAGGGCCATCGCCCGCCCGCATGCGCGAAAATCGCGCCGCTCACGAGACTCCCTCCAGACACCGTCGATATCTGAGTCACGTCTTCCAGGAGATCGCCTTCGGCTAGCTGCCGAAGAACCCCGAGATGGAAGACGGCGGCACGGATACCACCGCCTGAAAGGGCAAGACCGATCCTCGGTGAGACGCTCCTCGTCGCATCATCCATGATGAGCTTCTCGAATGAGGAAGCCGATATCAGTCTCGCCAATAATCAGGGAGACGGCAGGCAGGCCGTCGATCTCCAGAGCGACCGACAAATCCTCGATCTGCTTCATGTCCACCGAACTCGGCGCTGCCGAGTGCCCGGCCGGGTGCGAGTGCCACTCGCCGATGTATCGGACCTGACCCCCGGAGCGAGTCTGGGCGTCGTCAATCCGCCGACGAAGACCTCGCTTCCCTCGCTCGAAACTGGTCGGCGTTCCCACGCTGTCTTTCGGCGCTGGTAGCGCATGTACGACCGAAATGATGCGCGCCTCGTAATCGATCATGCCCATCAGCGAACCGCCGGTCTCGTTCGGCAATGCGATCTTCCGTTCTCCGACGAGTTCATCGAGCAGGGAGTGAACGAACAAGACGGTCCAGTCTGCGGCTTCTGCGCGAACGGTCGCGACAGGAACTGGGAGGCAGTCGATCGCGCCGTCGTCCCGCATCGTCCAGATTTTCAAAGCGGGGTCTTCGGCGGTCGAGGCTTCCGGCACAGACCCTGCGATCAAGCCACTCAGCACGGCGACGGAGGATGTCGGAATACGATTGGTCAGGGCACGGCATGCGCCGGTAAAGCGCATCTGCTGTCCGGACTGGTGGTGGTCGTGCAGACTCGGATTGGTCAGCACTTCCCGCAGATACACGGCCTCGACATCCCTGAGTGTCACCTTCCTGTCCGCAGATTCACACATCAGAACTGCCGATCGTCCCGCCGGCGTGAAGAAGGTACTGAGAACCCGCGGCGTGCTAGGGCGGTCCACGAGCCAGCGCGAAACCGTCACGGAGGCGGAGGCGTCAACGATCAGGTCCGCACTGTCCAGCGCCCCGGCCGCCTTTCCGTCAGGTCCGCCCCGAAGAACGTTCTCGTGGATTGGGATGAGATCGGCATCGCCACGGATCGAATGAAGACGGCTGGCAAGTCGGCTGACTTTGGAGCGGCCGAGATCGTCAGCAATCAGGGTGTGCCTGCTGACGTTGTGCGGGAGAAAGAAATCGTCGTCGATGATCGTCCACTGGAACTGTCCCTCGCGGACAAGCATCTCGGCGAGGCTGGAGCCAAGCGATCCGGCTCCGATCATGGCGACGCGGCGGGTAACCGTCACCTCTCGCCCCGACATGATCGTGGCTCTCGCCGCATTCAGCTGAAGGTGAACGGGAGCCACCGAGACTCCGATCGTCTCCAGTCCCGCCGCCTGCGGTTTCGCCGTGAAGAGACGCACATACTGCACTTCGCCCGCTTGATCGCTGTCATTGGCCGCCAGAATTCCAAGCGCCTGGCCAATTTCACCACCACTGCTGCCACACAAGAAGGCCGAGAGGTTTGTGCTGCCAACCTCCCCCGTACGGGGGTGGATCTGGGGCATATGCAGAAGAATACAGAAGCTCCAGGCCTTGTCCCTGTCTTCTCGAGCAAGGGCCAACCAATCCTCCACGGCCGACTGGAGTGCGGGCAGGAGGTCCAGATCTCGTTCTTTGAGCATTTCGACGAGCCGGCGCAGGTTCTGCGGCGCTCGTCTGATCCTCGACATCTTGTCGGGCCTGACCTCGGCATAGACAACCTGCAGGCCGGCCGTAGACACCGATGCGTCGCGTTCCCGATCGAATGGCACCACGATCAGATATTTGCGGCTGTCATCGGTCGTCCAGACATCCAGTCGTCCCCCGTCAGCCATTGCTTGCTCGGCCTGCGATGTCACGATCACTTCGTGAGCGCTGTCATAGAGAAACACCGGATCGTAAGGCTGATCGGTGCCGTGCAGTTCTCCCTGACAAGCCTTGTCGAACCAGATGACAATACGTCCCATGAGTTCTGATGGGGTGTAATTGGCCCGGGCATCCTGCCACGGACGATCATCGATGCAGAGCGCGCTCGGCTCGCCTTCAGGCATCAGGTTCTGATGGGGCGTGTCGGGGAAATCCTCCCGGGCAACGAAGACCCATGGCGCGCCCTCGTTGTCAGGGAAAAAGGCGACCGATATCGTCTCGGTTGGAAGGATCGGGTAAACGGGACGCTGCGGGACGCCGATCTTCAAATCGAGAGAGACAATCTCGCGACCTGACTTCGCATAGCGCCGACATTCCCGCAGCTGAGCGAAGTCGGCGCAACTTTCCTCGACGTACTTTGCGAACGCGATCGCCAATGGTGCCTTAAGCGACGTGCGGTCGACCTCTTCACTGCTCTTTGGGCGCCACATATTCAGCCCGCCCGAGACGATTCAGAAGTGGCGGCCCCTGAGGACGTCGGAGCGCCAGCCAAGACAACAGCGACGCCCGTCGACGTCACCTTCAGCTTGGTCGGCTTCGGCTTCGCGGTGGTGGGCGATTCCATCGTCACGATGAATTGGCCATCGGAGTCCTTGATGATCCGCTTGTAGTAATTCGCGGCCTGGCGATGCGGGGGCTGCTTGTCATCGTCCTCGGCGCTGCCCTTTGCGGGAATCGGCCAGCTCGGTGAAATGATGATCTCCTTCTGCCGAGCAAGCTCTTCGAAGAGCCACTTCACGTCCTCGACCGGCTCGGTGACATCGTCGCCCTTCTCGCTGGACAGTGCGAGATAAGAGCAGTGATGGAACAGCTTGAGGACGTCCCATTCCAGGCGATCAGAGTTCCCGTACTTCCGTGACGTCCTGACGATCTCCGACAGGGTTTCGTGCTCGATGTCGGCACCGAGGAGGATGTGGCTGTCTTCCCCTCCATCCCGGAGAGTCATCTGCATGACGATTGCGTTCTGGTTCCGGTCTACGAGACCGTCGTCCTGGCGCCAGGCGAAAGGACTGTGAACGAAAAACTCGGCTTGCTCGTCGCCATCGAGATCGAAGCCCGGCACCGTCTGGCCGGCATCGACGAAACAGTCCTCCCGGTCCTCGACCGTGAGTCCCCACTCAGCGAGAAGACCGGCGAGTGCCTGAGGACGTGAGAAGACCTTGATGCCCCTACCATTCTTCAGGCGGTATCGCGCCTCCTTCCAGATGCTACGCGCATCGTCCTGGAGCTTCTTCTCCGTCAGTGCAGCTGCCGGAACCCACAGCTCGTCCATCTTGACCCGGTCCGATGACTGTTTGGCGCTGGTATGCTCGAACCAGAAGAAGTCGCCGGCTCCGTCGACGTGATCCTCATCCAGATGGGTGAAAACGGCGACGCGGAAACTATCGCGATCCGCGTCCTCGAGTTCACCCTTGAGGGCTTCGGCCAGATCAATCCGCTTATCGTAGCGATCGTTCGGATCTCGCCGGTCGGCGTAGTCAACGACCATGAGGTCGTTGTTCGCAAAACGGGTCAGGTTCGTATCGGCGTTCCCGAGGGGATAGACGGTGAAGTAGGCTGGCATCGATCTCTTCCCTGCATCTCGTCGTGACTGGTTTTCCGGTGCTCTTGAATGAGGTGCCCTCAGAACGATCAGAGTCGGTTAACCATAAAATAAAATTCGGCGTACCGAACGTGATATGGGCTATCAACTATCGCTATGCAACCCCATAATTTCCGATATACCGAACTTAATGCAATGGACGGTCAATGTCCGATTCTGGAGGTGTGCGATGCCGGAAGCTCTGAACGAACGTGTTCGGCGGTTACGGAAGGCGAAGAAGATGACCTTGGAAGCGCTGGCGGAAGCGAGTGGGTCGAGCCGGAGCTATATCTGGGAAATCGAGAATCGCCCGGAGACGAAGCCATCGGCCGAGAAGCTGGCGCGGATAGCGGAAGCGCTGGACACGACTGTCGAGTTCCTGATGGCGGTGGACGAATCGTCGGTCTCGGAGGAAGATGCCACTGATCGTGCTTTCTTCAGGAAGTACCGGTCACTGGACAACGACGCGAAGTCCAAAATCAGGAAGATGATCGACCTCTGGGACGACTGACGAGATGCCATGACGCCGGAACGATGGGCTTTCGACCTGACCAAAGTTCTCAGGGCATTCAACGCTGACTGCTATCCTATAGACGTCGCGAAACTGGCTCGGGAATATTCGGCGCAACGGTTTCCGGGCGACGCAGTCACTGCCATCAGGGGCGGAGACATCGAAGGTTTCGAGGGGATGTTGAAGCCCGCGCCCCGGGGGCGATCGGGGTGGGGAATTTTCTACAACGACACGACAACCGAGGGCAGGCAGCGCTTCACGATCGCCCATGAATTCGGACATTACCTCCTGCATCGCCTTGATTTCCCCGATGGGATCGAGTGCTCCACCGAAGACATGTTTGGCCAAGGTGCGGAGTACCGGGAAGTCGAGCGGCAAGCCAATGTGTTTGCCGCGACACTCCTTATGCCACTCGATCATTTTCGGGAGCGGATCGATGCGAACAGCCAGCCAGACTGGAACGATCTGGCGAAGGTCGCGCAGCTGTACGGGGTATCGCTGCTCGCATGTTGCCACCGGTGGATGGAATACACTTCTTCAAGGTCATGCCTGGTGACGTCTCGTGACGGCTACATTTTAACGTCCAGGTCCACCGACGCGGCATTCCGGTCAGGCCTCTACTTCAAAACGAAAAATGTCGTACCCGTGGCGGTCCCGTCCGGGACACTGACGGCTATGGACTTGGCGCCTGGGGTGAAGCATTCCGTGAGCCATCGGGCCGGCGTGTGGCTCTCTGAATCTTGCGTGGAGTGCACGGTCAGTGCCAGCGCATACGACACGACGTATACGCTGCTCCATTACCCACAACGGTCAAACGTTTCGCTCGCCGTCGATGCGGTAGAGGACATGGTCGATCGTTTCCGATCGTCCTAGTCGCACGCTCTCAACCGGATCTCCAGCATGTCGGCTAATCGCACGCTACATACCGTATGCAATCACGCGAAGTTCTCACGCTTATACATTTCAAGATTGCCGCTATTTTGGTTTGACTGAAACCATTTCCCCGCATCGGCAACGTAGTTCCAGACATTCATCGTTTTGTAGTAATCTACGATTTCCGCGCTGAAGTCGTTTATCATGAGATGCGCGTATAAATTATGTGCGTTTAATTGCTCAATATACCTGTTACCGCGATTTTCTAATATATCAGCTATCATTATCCTCATTGCCAGCGGCTCATCCTTTTCAACTACAATTCCGTTGTAGATAAAAAACGATATCTTGGCGTTGGCGTACAGATTCCCCTGATCGCTAGCCACTTTGAATGACCGGAGACTCATCTCCAAATCGTATACCGGTGTTTGCTTATTCTGGAAAAGGTCTCCAAGCAGATAAGATGCTTCGCCGCTACCTCTTTCCGATGCCGTGAGGAGGCGGTCTAATCCTTTATGGAAAACGGATTCGTCAGCGGCTCCAGTGGCATATTGATAGGTCTGAGCCTTCCCCGCCAGATAAAAGGCTTCTGGGTCCCCAGAGAACAGAGCGGCCTCGGCTGCCTTCAGGCACCGCTGAGCGCTCTTGAAGGGAGGCGGACAATCTACGTAAAGCCTAGCCAGTGCGATAGCGGCGCGATGATTCCCTGTGGTCACATACAGCCACCAAGCTCGGTAGATTCGCCATGCGTCTTTGAACATCGCTACGCACCCCATGATAAATGCGTGCGAAAGGTAACAAATTTTTTGATTCGCTCGATGTTGCGATCCGTTTCTTAGCCCAGGGATGGATGCGGGCGGCGCAGAGTCCACTGAATGGGCTTATCTGGCTGACTTGGCGTCCGCTGCAGCCTTCGGCTAGGCCGGATGCTCTGTCACGCTGGCGGCGATCGTCTGATTTCACGATGCCTACAGGATCGCTTAAGCTTTTCAGGTCGCAGTTCCTAAAAGCGATCAAATCCAATTTCTGAGACAGAAAGACGCGACCACGCTTCGAATTTCAACCGAAGGCGCCGGGTTCGTGTGCGCCGATGAGATCGCCCGGCGCTCTCTTTCGAGAACCCCAGGCACGTATCCCTGAACCGAAGCCCACTCGCTCAGAGGTAGGGCCAGCTGACGGTCCCAAAAAAATGCACCCTGTTGTGTCGCGAGAACCGATCTATGTGTCGCAAGCCTCCGCAGAAGCCCGGTTCTCCTGCCCTTCTGGATCGGGTCGAATGCAAACTATGTGTCGCGCTACACCACTTCTTTCTCAAGGAGTTGGTGCCTGTTTCAGGACTTCTGGGGGCCTTGTCCCACAGTCCTTTCCCACACAGCAAGTCCGAAGGCGGTCTCAAGCGTTGACGTCTCATGAGAGGCGAGGAATGCTGTGCGTACCGATTCTGCGGAGGCGGTCGTACTACGTGCCATTTCCTTCAATTGCGTCGCCTTCTGCTCTGCGTGCCAAGTTGCGCATTGTGAGCCGTGAGGCGTCTCTTCTCGCAACGCTGTCATCTTGAGAAACTTACTTCATGAAATTGATGACGGCGCGAAGGAAGGCTTGGCATCTGCACCGGGCTCGCTCTGAGTCGGCAAAGCGGAAAGACCCGACGAGGAAGCGGTCAAATCGCGGCGGGTGGATATACGGGTCGAACGGACGGCAGTCAGTGCTGCTGCCTTCGCCGATTATGGCTACGCCGGCACAATTTTGTATCCGCGAAAATGCTGACGCCGTGGTCAGCTTTCTCAACTCGCTGCGGCGACGACTTTTGCGGATATCGCCCTCGGCGTTGCGAGCCTTACGTCGCCGAGTGAACCCATACGGTCAGTCGACGGGGGCCCCGCGGTGGATCAATAGGTTCATCGATTTTCGTCCAATGACAGAGGTTACACCAGCAGCCGCTCTGGTGCTTGCGGCGGAGTACGATAGGGCTCGACGCTTGGTGACGGAAGATGCTGATCGGCTGGGAACCCTCTTCCTCGTCGCGCTAGAGCAGTGGCGGCCGGAAGTCGTAGGCGTTTTGCGCGATAACGGGTTTTTTCACCTTCTCGGAATCGAGGCCGAGCCTGAATTTGATTCCAACGCAGATCGAATAATTCTTCCGTTCATCAGTGATACCACCGACGTCCAGCAGGAGAAGGTAGGTCTGCAGCTTCAGAAACTCATACGCATCGCTCAGGAGCGTGGGGTCGAAACATCGGACTCGATGTTCGATTTCGCGGGGCCTATTGGTGAAGCGATGGAGAACGTCGTTCACGCTGCGTATACGGACAAGGTCCAGTTCCAGTACCCCCACGTCGGTCGATGGTGGATGTCATCCTCGATCGATTTCGCCAAGCGGCAAATGCAGGCTGCGGTCTACGATCAAGGCGCAACGATTGCGGGCACTTTGAAAGACTGGCGCTTCTTTCCAACTTTTTCATCGCACTTCTGGCGCGTTTTCGGCGTTGAGTTCGACGAAAGGAATCCCAGTTATGACTCCCAAGTGATCGCGCACGCAATCGAGCACTCCGCCTCGATGACCGGCCTCAGTCATCGCGGAAAAGGCCTCGGGATGATGAAAAGGTTCGTGGATGAAAGTGGCGACGGGAGATTGACTATTTTAAGCCGACGAGGCTTTTACGAATTTAGACCCAACGAGGACCCTAGAATTCGGCAACTTCCCGAAAGCGTCGGCGGTACGCTTGTCGAGTGGATAATTCGGTTCTGAAGGTTCGGAAATGACCGACAAATTTATGATCGATATCGGCAAGGACTTCTCTCCTTTCCCGGGCCCTCGGCACCGGAGACACGGCCGTTTCAGTGGCGAGGAGTTCCGCCAGGAATTCCTAGTTGAACGCTTGCGTTCGGCTCTGGCGGCGGGCGAGCCGCTTGTTGTCGTCTTGGACACGGTGGCCTTAGCCTACCTTAATAGCTTCCTTGAAGAGGCTTTTGGTGGGCTGGTTCGTGACGAAGGATTTTCGGCTGAGACAGTGCTCCGGACCATCGAATTCCGTGTAACGAAGCCCCGGTTCAATAAATATAAATTGATGGCGGAAAGAGCCATCAAGGAGGAGGGGCAGCGATCTCCGACAATGCAGCCTGCTCCGAGGCAGCTAGCTGTCTAGCTATCTGCCTCTCTGCATCAAAGGGCTTCAAGTGCCGATGGGTTCAGGGATGAGCGCCCCGTGGTGGTTTGCACTTTTCGGTGGGCTCGCCGGTGCTATCCTGAACCAAATCGTCAGTTGGCTTCTCACGCGAGCAAAACAGCGGTCCGACGAACGCGATCGCAACATAAACGAACTCATCTCGCAAATCCGGTCTGTCGCCAAACTCTCCGCTGAAACGTGGGCGCTAGACGGCAACACCCTTCCGACTTGGCTCGGCGCAGATGCTGGTACGGGTGAACGGCAAAAAGTCCGCAACCGGATCAGGTCGAACGAAGCCGAAATTTACGGGATGCAGATTCAGATCGAACGGCGTCTCGAGACCATTGCAAAGCGTGGTGCCAAGGACGTTGCGCCTGATGAGCTCTGGGCTGAGCTACTGGAAAGCGTGACGGGTGGAGAGTTCAGCAATCCGGAGCGAGATGCCGATCCCAACCGGGTAAGGGATGTCCACGCTAATGCGGCGATCCTCATCGGAGACATTGAAGCACGGCGGTAATGACTTGCCCGTATCGGTGACGCAGGCGATTTCAGCAGGCCCTTGTTCGCGTCAGATTAGTGAGCGTCGTCACTTATCCCCCATGATCGTATCGAGAAGTAGCGTGTAGGGTAGGGCGGTATTCAGCGGCACGTCGGCCGTACCCCGCCGGAAGTCGCCGCGGCTCATCAGGCTGTCAGCCGTCGCGAGGTTTCGCCCAGCACGCTGCCGATTGATCGCCCCGCCGAAGATGGCGTCGATCAGTTCGGCGCTGGCATCCCCTAGTCTCAGGTTCGCCGCCGATCGGACGACGCCCGGCCGCTTCGCCGGCCCGTCGATCTCCTTCTGCGCGGCCTGGAGCGAGGCAGTCTTCGATCCGGTAAGTGCCCGATTTTCCGTGTCCGCCATCGCCCGCTCGTTCTCCAGGATCCTATAGAGCCGATCGGTGCGCTCGGCGCCAAACAGCGTCGTCAGCCGCTGGCGGTTCCAATCGCTGTTGCCCTTCAGCAGGCTGTTCAGCGCCGCACGGTCGTTCAGGTTCGTCCCTACGATGCGGTCGATCTCGGCCCGGGCTCCCTGGCGCAGACGGAAGGCAACTCCGGACGGCCCGATGATCTCGCCGGACGGGACCGCGCCGGCCGCTGCCTCGTCGGCCAATTCGGCCGGCCGTGGATCGTTGCGGCCGCTGCCGAGCACGGTCTGTCCACGGTCGACCGCATCGCCTTGCCTCGCCAGTTCCGAATAGCGGGCGTCGACCTGCTTGATGCCGGGCGCCGCGTCGGCCAGCAGTCCGTCCACCTGCGCCCGAACGTCGCCGAGCACTCGCCTCACATTGCTGTCGGCCTCGTCCTTGAGCATTCCGTCGATCGCCCGGCGGACCTGGAACAGCGTTGCAGGCGAGGGATCAAGGTCGCCCGTCCCGGTGGCATTCAACATGCCCCGCACGCTCTGGAGCGCCGTCTGGGCCTTGCCGCGGAGGTTCGGCACCATCGCGTCGATGCCGCCGGCCAGCGCCGACGTATCGACCGCCTGGGCACCGGCGAGGGCATCTTCGTAAGCGGGGCCGAGCGCCCGCTGATCGTCGCGAATGCTGCGCTGGACGTAGGACGGGATCGGCGCGGCGCCGAGCGTCTCGTCAAGCGCGCCCGTCAGCCGGTCGGGCGCGGCAAGCTGGCGCTCGCGGAGCCGATCGGTAATGACGCGTTGGCCCTTGCCGGGCGCCGTGGCGATCGCGGCCGTCTTGTCGCGCAGATTGGCGCCGAGATCGGCGACCACGCCGTCAGGGCCAAGTTCCCGGATGCGCCGGCCGGCGTCGGCGGCCGGGATGCCATCGTCGCGAAGACCACGCACCACAGCCTTCGGCACGGCGCGACCGGCCTCATCGATCAGCTTTCGAGTGGGCGTGGTCAGGGCGCCACCGGTGGCGATGCCAGCGAGATTCAGCGTCCGCGACATCCCTTCATCCGACAGGGGATCGACGTTGCCCTGGTAGACATCGCCCGGCAGCATGATCGCGTCCACGATGTCGAGCGCGACTTGCGGCGCGGCCCATTCGACGCCGCCCGTCTGGGTGTTCTTCGCGAGCGGCAGAAGAGTGCTGCGGCGCAGGTGGTGACCCTCGGCGGCCTGTGGCGTTGCCGTGGGCGGCGTCTGGAGTTGGAAGCCGGCCGGCAGACGCGGGGTCTTGTCCGGTGCTGTCTTGGCTGCCCGGCGTTCAATCTCAAATCCTTGGGGGAGTGCTGGCGTATTACTCACGTGAGGGGGCTCCACTGTCCGTTCTGAAGGATAAGCCGCTCGCCGGTGGAAGGATTAACGGCGATGTCGCCCTCCCTCGGCGCCCCCGGCTCGCCGACATTGTCCTCAGGCTCGGCGGGTTCTGCGGTGCCGCCCATGATGGCCCGCAACTCGGGCGAGACGATCGACTGCGAATTGATTTCCGACAGACGCTGCCGAGCCTCGGCGGCGTCGATCTCGCCCGTCTGGTAGGCGTTCACGATCTCGCCGCGGCGGATGTTGATGTCGGCCTTGGCTTGCATCATCCCGACAATCAGCCGGTTTGCTTCCGGCCGGTTGCGGAGGCGCGGCAGCGATTTCATCATGCCGGCATATTCGATGTCGGAGGTGGAACCGGAGCCTTCCACGCGAAGCCCGGGCGCCGCCCGGCTCACGACAGACTGGAACGCCGCGCCGGCCGTCGTCGCCTCCGGGAAATACTCCGACAAGCGCCCGGTGATCGGACCCTGCGGCGCTTGGTCGATCAGTTCCGACAACAGCGTCATGTCCTGTTGCAGGCCCGAAGCCGTGACGGCGGCGGCCTGGAGATCGGACCACCGCTTGCCCTCACTCTCGTCCAGCTTCTTGCGGAGATCGCCGTCAGCGGGCTCGGCAGTGTTCACCTGAACCAACGGCTTGGAGGGCGTCGGTTCGGCGCCCGTCCGAATGGCGGCGCCCGGCGACAGGTAGATCGGTCGGCCGTCCGGCCCGATCGCCTCCACCGGCGACCGCTCGCCGAGGATCGTGTCGAGCAACGCCTGATCGTCCAGGGTGCCGTCGGCGGCGAGGCGGCGGCGCTCCTGACCTTGTACCTGCGTCTCGCTGGGCGCGAACCTGTCAGTGACGAACTGATCCTGTGTCCCTGCGTCCTGCCGCATGATGATCTCGGCCAGCGCCTCGCTTTCCGACAGCGGCTTCGGCGTCCCGGCAAGCGTCGGCGCAAGCCCGGTCGCGCCTGCGGTCTGCTCCGGAAGGAAAGCCGTCTCGCCCTGGCCGAGCTTGACCGGCTCGGCGAACTGGCGCTCCAGCAGGCCGGCTTCCTGCATCTGGCGCTCGGCAAGGGCGCGGGCATTGTCGGCCGCGTTGTTCGTCCGCGAAGTCGTGGCGCCGACATCGACGCCATAGCGGGCGTCGGAACTGTCGAGATCCTGCCCGCGCATGGTGACGCCCACTCCCTGATTGGGCGTCCAAAGTCCCAGGGCAGGGCCGGCGCGGTCATATGCCGCCGCGTCCATGTTCGGCGCCCCGGCGTAAAAATCGGCGAGGCGCTTGGCTTCGGCGTTCTTCGCATTGGCGTTGGCCCAGCCGGCGGCCTCGGCACCAGACGGCGGCGCGAAGAGGTTTGCTATGCTCTCTGCGGCACGTCCGAGCGCGGGGTTGTTGTAGATGGCCACGGTGGTTCTCCTCAGTGCAGGGCGGTGCCGACCGGCTCGGCGTTCAGGGCGCGGCGGATGGCGAGCGATCGGCGCAGTACGTCACCGCGGGCCTCGATCCGCTGACGGCGGAAATAGGCGTCCAACTCGTCGGCCAGGATCGCCGCATGGTCGATGCGGTCGGCGGCGAGCGGCAGGTCGGCCGTTGCTGCAACTTCGGCGGGGGTTTGGCCGAACAGCCGCGCAAAGCTGCTGGCGGCCGACATGCCGAGATAAACTGCTTCAGGCGCGATCCGTCGCTCTGCCGCGTCAGCGATAGCCGGTGCAGCGGCCGCGATGGCTGCGGCCAATTCTGAAACGAGGCGCTCAGGCATGGCGTCCCGGTTTGGCATCTCGGCGGCAGCGAGCATCGATCGGAGCGCCAGTATTCCGGTCGGCAGGGCGTCCGGGCCTCCTTCCGACGCCAGGCGGAAGCCGTCGGCGATGACTTCAAGGACTTCGATCAAGGAACGCGTGCCGCTCAATTTTCGCGCTCCCTCAGTCGAACACTGTGTGCGCGGAGGGCGCCCGCGCTTCGGGGTAAAAGGGCTCGCCGAACTCGGCGAGACCGTCGACCACCGCCTGCCGCCGGGCCGCAAGGCGGTGACTGATCGTCTCCGACAGGACGACGTTGTGCAGGCAGTTCCTCAAGATGCGCGCCTGGTCTCGGCGGTCGGCCAGAATGTCGGACCACGTCGACCGCTGTGCCGCCGTCTGGTTCCAAGCTCGTAAAAGGGCACCGATGGCGCGAAAGCCGAGGAGAATTTCGCCCCGCGTGAATGTCACGGGAAGCTCCTCCATTGCGACGGCCTGAGCCGCGCGAAGCGCCGTCATAAGGTCGGCGAGGTCTGCGTCGTCAAGGTGCGGCTCGTGGCGCGCCGCGCCTTCCTCTGCGTTCCCTGCGGCCGCCATAAGCATCTCGGCGAGGTGCTCGCCAGTCGCCAGTCGCAGGTGCGCCCGGACGTCGCCGACCAGGTCGTTGTGCTCTGAGGTGGGCGCCTGAATTTCCGACACGGTTTGACCTTCAAGGTTTCGCTGTAAGTATACCTCAGCGAAAGCTTCAGAACAAGCACATAGAACGGCGCGAGCGTTGTGGTTTAACGCTGGGATAGCGTGCGGTTCCGCCGTTTTCTTCTGTCGAAATAAGAGGTGTGGCGGACATATTGTCCGAAGTTATTTGGGGCAGAATTTTGGTGTGGGCGCCGGACAACGCCGGGAGATCGCCGTTCCGACTGCCCCGGGGGGCGGTGGCGCGGTCCCGGCAGGCCGGGGATGTGTCTGCGGCGTCCGCACTCACGGCTGATAGCAAGTGGATTGACCGACGCTTGCGCCCCGCCGCAGGCTGCAACTCTTACTCTGGCAAGGAGCCTTCTATGATCGATCACCAGCCAAGCCGCGAAACTGACGCCCGATGCTACTGGTGCATCGCGAAGGCGCTGAGCACAGCCAAAAGACGAGGGCGTCGTGGGGAGATCGAAACGTGCCTCACTGACGCCGAGGATATCTGGATCCATTCTGACGCAGCCATGCGGGAACGCTACGCCCGTCTGCTGGACGCGAACCGGCCCGGGTGGCGCGGCGCTCTCCTGGCGGACTTGCGGGAGGCAGGGTGGCAGGAATTCAACCTTGCGGGGCTTCACCACGATTGATCGGTCCTCGACTGCGGAATTGAGCCCGGCCCTCGCGCGGGGCTTTCCTTTTGGGTGGAGAGGCAGTTGACCACGGCACCGGACAGTGTATCAATGTGTGCAACGGACGTAGCATAGAACGGTACAGGCGGATGACATGGCAAACGGGCGCTTCGTTTCATACCTTCGGGTCTCGACACAGCGGCAGGGTAAGTCCGGCCTCGGCATCGAAGCCCAGCGCGCCGCGGTCGCCTCCTACCTGAACGGCGGCGACTGGAAGCTGATCAGCGAGTTTGTGGAAACCGAGAGCGGGCGCCGGGACGATCGGCCGGCGCTCGCCGAGGCGCTGGCCCTCTGCAAGGCGCACCGCGCCACGCTCGTGGTCGCGAAGGTCGATCGGCTCGCCCGGTCGCAAGGCTTTCTGTCTCGGCTCCTCGACGCAGGCGTTGACGTTCGGTTCTGCGATCTGCCGCAGCTAGAAGGTCCGACCGGCCGTTTCATGCTTCAACAGATGATGGCGGTTGCCGAGCTTGAGGCCGGGCTGATCTCGGCGCGGACCAAAGCAGCATTGCAGGCGGCGAAGGAGCGGGGCCAGAAGCTTGGCGGTTTCCGTGGGCGCGCTGGCACTGCCGACGATACGGCGCGAGCACGGGCGGTCCGTTCGGCGAAGGCGCAGGACCATGCGGCGGCGTTGGCGCCGATCGTGGCCCGGCTGGACCCGGAAGGAAGCGCCTCGCTCCGCACCGTCGCGGCGGCGCTCGAAGCCGAGGGCGTTCCGACGCCATCGGGGCGCGGCCGGTGGACGGCTGCGGCCGTCTCCCGTGTCCGCGATGGCATTCGGAAGGAACGGGAACTTCAGGAACGTCGTTCGGCGGCTATGGCGGGCGTCTTCGCGTAGAGGATTACGCCGGCGTCGGCAGCGTTCGACGGGGATCGTCGCCGCGGCGGAACCACTTCCGGTTTGGAAGCGGTTCACTTGGTCGATGCGGGAAATCCCATATCGAGTTCGTGCAGAATTTGCACAGACTGGCCGAAGCCGGAATTCCGGCAACGATCGATCCGTCTTGGCGTAGGCGATCAAGTCGGCCGTGCAGGCGGGAATATGGCTGCAGGCGAATGCGCCGCGCCTTCCATCTCAATCGAAAACGCCAGCCCCTGCCGCGGGCTTCGGACTGTCCGGCACATGCTCGATCACGACGCGGGTCCGTTCCGCTGCCTCCTGGCGCAGCCGGTGCAATGCGCGTTGAAGCTCGTCACCGGTCATCTCGTGCAATTCTTTCCCTTCGGCGCCGTCGGGAGACGCCAGCCCGTATTTGTAGGCGAGTTCGATGCCGCGAATGAGAACCTGCCCGGTCACCGTGTCGTCGTTCAGCAATGCGAGGTGCCGGCGCGATGCGGCCGGCAACGTTTGCGTTGCGAGTTGGTCCGCGACGAGGCGGCGGCACTCGGCGGCGATCGCTGGGTTGCTCGCATTGGTCGTGTCCCCATAGGTGGTGTAGCTCGGCGATAGCGTCGCCAATCTCGTCCGCGCCTTTCATCGCGCTGTAGGACGAGATTGGCGGCGCGGTGGTCACCAGCGGTTTCCGGTTAGGCTTGGGTTGCGAGACCTAACTGCAACCGGAGATCCCCTGATGACCAATGACATGATGGGCCTGCGCAGCCTTCTGGAGAAGACCCCTGATGCCGATCTGCTGCGCGAGATGATCGGCTTTGCCGCCGAGCGGCTGATGGAACTGGAGGTCGGTGCCGCGACTGGCGCCGGCTATGGCGAGAAGAGTGCCGAGCGCCTCGCCCAGCGCAATGGCTACCGCGACAGGGACTGGCAGACGAGAGCCGGCACAGTCGAGTTGCGCATCCCAAAGCTGCGCAGGGGCAGCTACTTTCCCGGCTTTCTGGAGCCGCGGCGCATGGCCGAGAAGGCCCTGACGGCCGTCATTCAAGAGGCCTATGTCCAGGGCATCTCGACGCGCTCGGTCGACGACCTGGTCAAGGCGATGGGCATGACCGGCATCTCCAAGAGCCAGGTGTCGAGGCTGTGTGAAGAGATCGACGGCAAGGTAAAAGCCTTTCTGGAGCGGCCGATCGAAGGCGACTGGCCCTATCTCTGGATCGACGCCACCTACCTCAAGGTCCGCCGCGGCGGCCGCATCGTCTCGGTTGCCGTGATCATCGCCGTCGGCGTCAACGCCGATGGCCGGCGTGAGGTTCTCGGCATGGAGATCGGCACCTCGGAAGCCGAGCCGATCTGGACCGAGTTCCTGAGAAAGCTGACCCGACGCGGCCTTCGCGGCGTGAAGCTCGTCGTGTCCGACGCTCACGAGGGCATCAAAGCCGCGGTCACCAAGGTGCTAACGGCGACATGGCAGCGCTGCCGCGTGCACTTCATGCGCAACGTCCTGGCCCATGCTGGCAAGAGCGGCCGTCGTGTCGTCTCCGCCTTCATCGCCACCGCCTTTGCCCAAGAGACGCCAGAGGCCGCCAGCCAGCAATGGCGCTCCGTCGCCGACCAGATCCGGCCAAAGGTGCCGAAGCTCGCTGCCATCCTCGACGAGGCCGAGCCCGACGTGCTGGCCTACATGACCTTCCCTAGGGAGCATCGGGCCAAATTGCACAGCACGAATCCGATCGAGCGGCTGAACGGCGAGATCAAGCGGCGCACCGACGTCGTCGGCATCTTTCCCAACGATGAGGCCATCCAGCGCCTCGTCGGCGCGCTGCTGCTCGAGCAAAATGATGAGTGGGCGGTTCAGCGGGCCAGGTACATGACACTGGAATCCGTCGCTCCCCTGAGCGATGATCCGTTCGTTAGCCTGCCAGCCGTGGCACGCTGATCAATCCGGCTTGGCCGGAACCGCACGGCCATCGCCGTCAGCTACACCACATGGTGGGACACTATCCTCGCATTCTGTGATGCGGCCTGCCGCGGAGAGGAGTAGCCGGCCTTTTCTGCCGCGTAGACAGCATCGCCAGTCGCCGCGAACCGCTCGGCGAACATCGTTTCGCGGGGTGTGAAACGGCCCGTCTTCGACGGCATCGGTGCAATCCTCACAAGTTGATACGTTATAACGGTATCCTGATACCCGTTGTCCGCGCAACTTGCCCGGCCGGCGTCAGTCGAAAACGGTCAGATAGCCCGCATTGAAGAACCGGCCGGCGACCTTCACGTTCGCCAGCACCCATGCGTCATGCGCGGCTTGCTCTGTCGGGAAGGTGCCGAGATGGCGATGCTTGCCACCAACCCATACACGCGAATGCCATTTGCCGTTCTTGGTGCGGTAGGCACCCTTCAAGCCGGGCTTCCGTCGTTTGCTGTCGCGTGCCGTCTGCGACCGTGTCGACTGCCTGAGATTGTCAGGGGTGCTTGATCCCGTCCGCGGATCCCACCGCGTGATGTCGCCGATCGGCGATCTATCGTGAACGAGCGCCCAAGCGAGCCGGTTGGTGAGGATCCTGTAAGTCGTTCGGCGAACCGTGAACGTAACCTGCCGGTGACCATAGCGGCTGCAAAGCGAACCTTGCGCCTCTCTGCCCGCCCACCGGCGGTTCCACCACTCAGCGCGGGCCTGCGATTGAAAGTGCGCCACCGGTCGGACGCGCCAGGTCAGCGCGCCGGTGAACGGATCGTAATCGAAGCATTCGCGCAGGATCGCGGCTGGCGGCATGGTCGCGCTCCTACGCATAGTCGCGCCTCCCGGCGTTTTGCTGCGCTCTCGATCCAGCTTTTCCGGCAGTCCAAATAGTCCAAACAGTCCAAATCCGGTCCAAGGTGCGTGGACGTTCTATCCCTTTGAAAAACATCGGGAAATGTCCTTCGTCCAAACAGTCTAAGGAAATCGAGCCGATTTTCTTTTCAGGCCCTATCCCTTGCGTTAGGGGACGATCCCTTTCTCTTCCGGTATCTCGTATCTCCAGCTTTTTAGAACCTTGGACTGTTTGGACTGTTTGGACGGCCCCTGTGTTACAAGGCTTCCAGCATCCCGCGGGCGTCCACACAGTCCACGCAAGCGCCCCGCTCATGCGTCCCACCGGACGTTTTGTCCGATCCAGTTGTCAAAGCTGGCCCGGCAAGTTTCTAGATCCGGGACCTCGTACACCCACGGGCGGGGGCCGGTGCTGTGCGGCCGCTTCTTCGAAAGGGAAGGAAAAATCTGGTGCAGCGCTTTCCCGAACTGCTCCGCGCCCAACTGTCGCGCGTAGCGGTCGCTGGCGGTGGCTTGTCGGTAAAGGTCGTACAGTCTCCTACAACTGATCTCTGCAGGCCAGTCCGCGGAGGCGTCGAAGGCACCCTCCCGCAGGCAAGCGTGCAGCCATTTCGGCATCGATGGAAGCGAGTTCAGCTTTTGCTCGAGCAACGCCGTCGTGACAGGGGGTGATCGCGCGTCCACCGAAGAAAGGTCGAAACTCAGGAGGACGGCGAGCAAACCGGCCAATCCCCCGTTCGCCATCTCGGCCGCCAGCGCACCGAAATAATCGTGGTCCTGCTTGTTGCCGTCTCCGACATCGAAAACCGCCCAGCGGCGCTCGTCCTGCCCCGCCGGCACTACCCAGTCTTCATTGGAGGTAACCAGGAGCCTCGCGCAATCCTTCACGGGGAAGGGATCCACCCCTTTGGGTTCGACCATGCGTGTATCGCTGGTCACCAGGTTCTTCAGGGCGCCCTCGGAAGCCTTGTCGCCGGCCCAGAATGCTTCTTCGACCTGGATCAGCAGCGCGCGGCTGAGGTGCGCATTGAAATTGCCCACCAGTTGCCGGGGCTGTGCGACGGTGACGTAGTTGGCGGGAAACAGGGCGCCCACGTATTGCCCGACGATCGTTTTTCCCACGCCCCGCCCGCCGCCAAGTACGACAGCTACCCCGGGCTTCACGCCAGGCTGCTGAACCAACTGCGCGAACCAGCCCAGCAACCAGCGGAAGTTGTCCTCGTCGCCTCGGCAGACGTTGTCTCGTAAGTGAGCGAGGAAGCGGTCACAGCGGGCGGTCGGGTCGGGCTGCACCGAAAAGCCCTGCCAAAGATTGTAACTATCTGCGGGACAGCCGCCGGGTTCGAAGGCGACATTGGTGAACTGGCGCCGCTCAGGGCTACTCAGCCATAGGTCGAAGACGGGGGCGGATTTTTCGTTGATCACAACGCGGTCATTCGCGTGCCAGTCTCGGCGATCGCGCACACGGGCAAAATTGACGATCATGCGCCCGTCGCGCCCGCGCTCTTCTGTGAGCACCAGCGTTTTTCCCCCCACGGTGACGACCGCCTGCGACTGGTTCAGACGCTCCACGGCGGAGAGGGCTGCATCCGGTTCTGGCAGCAGATAGACCGGGTCCGTAAGATCCGCTATTTCGAGCCAACCATCCGCGAGCATTTGCCGGACGAACGCCGCCCGGTCCCGGCCGTCGCAGTGCGCGTGCCGACAGTGGATCGTGAAGCCTTCGGCCTTCCCTTGACCTGCGTTGGTCACGAAGGTCGCACCGTCCATGCCCGGTTCAGTGTGTTCGTGCTCGAAGGGGCACAAAATGTGGTGGCGTACCTCCGAGACCCTGTTTGCGAACACGTCGGGGCGGCGCGCGTGGAGGGCTTCCACGACAAGAAAACGCCGGCCGTAGCATCGGGACCATTCGATGATGTCCAGGACTTCCCCTGTCCGCGGATCGACATATTCAATGGCGGCAACGCGATCTGGACGCGGTCTGCGAAGAAGCCGTGGAGCGTGACACGGCCTCGCCCGGCGGCAGGGTGCCCGCAAGAGCGTGTGCGTCACACGGCGCGCCGTGAAGGACGCGAGAGACCGGCTTCCGGCTCACGGGGAACCGGGGCAGGAGGAAGAGCCGTCCGGTGTTCGAGCAACTGACGTCGAACGGGATCCCAATAGCGTTCCCGACAGCGTGGTAGAGCCGGGTCCATTCCAACTCGGCTTCAGAGTGGCTGGGGTATTCAGCGGCCTTCCAAGGACGTGCAAGGCGAATGAAGACACGGAACTTCGGCAACGGTTGGTGCCGAAGAATGACTTCTGATCCCTCCGCACGATCGAACGCGGCGCCCTCGCAAGCGGCCGGCGCGCGAGCCTTCTTGCTGATGAGAAACTCTTCGGCACCGACGTTCGGGTGTTCCGCGCACCAACTTTCCCACGCGCTCTTCTTAACGCGTGTCTCGGTCGTGAGGTGCGAATGGGTCGACGCGATGGCTGCCGTCCAGCCCTGGCGCGTAATAGCGTCTACGATGGCTTCGAGATTGGCGCCGCTATCAAAGTCCAAGGCCAGCACGTCGATGCTTTCGGCGTCCGCGTCGTCCCGTCTCGAGCCGGCGAAGATCGCGGGCGTGATGTACGCCCCGTCTTTTTCGCCGTGCTGGTGTCGCGTGACCATCCGGCAGAACTGCGCCCACGTCATTGTCTGCGGCGAGGCTGTGTTGTCGCGTAGGTGCCCACCGAATGAAACGCTCACTGACGCATCGCCACCCGCTGGGGCGTCAGGGACGACGTCAAACAACGTGACTTGCGCGAGCCAGGTGGCAAGCTTTCCAGTTGGTGCCGCCTGCCTCGAAAAGACGGCGTTGCTCTCGGAGTGCCCTGCGCCGAGCGCCCACAGAATATCGGCATCGGCCCTATCCTTCGACAGGCCGGCATTCACCAGGCGCTCTTTTTCGCGGCGAATGGCTTCCAGCGCTACTTTGGTCACAGCTCCCGGTGCCGCGCCTGGAACCACGGCCGTCAGCGGCTTCGAGCACGCGGCCGCGCCCGTAGAGGAATTGGCGTCTGCTTGCGCAGGACGAATTTCTGTCGCAGAAAGACCCATCACAAAAGCCTATTTTTGCGGCGCCGTCGGATTGCCCCCGATGGCGTCGTTTTTGTTTCGGTTGACGACGGCTGCCCGGTTCCAGGCTGTGCGCGTCGTCGCTATGCTCGTGAGGGTCGGGTCGGGTGTTTGAAGTGGTCAGGCGCCGGTGCCGGGAAGTCAGGAGACGTTGGCCCAGCTAGAACGGGCTTCCTCGACGCGCTTGGCAACAGCCTGCCGGGTTCGGCCAGAAGGCGTCCAGGCTTCGGCATCCTGCATGAAGGAAATGAGGCTCGCGGTTTCGATCAGTGTCCGACCGCGCAAACGCTTCAAGGCGAGACGACCTTCAGCCGCTGCACCGTAAAGGGCCGCAATCGACACGCCGGTCAGCTTGGATCCATTCTGCATTGTCTGAAATGGCCGGTCGGACCAGGGAATGTCGGTAGTGCCGACGGTGGCCGCCAGCCACTTCGCTTTCGCCTCGGTGTTCTGCGCCTTCGCTGCGGTGCTCATGTTCTTCCGTCCTCGCTGACGTTCTTGCGAGGCCGATCATGCCCGTGATGCCGCTGACTGTCTGTCGTTGTTCAGAACGGATTTCGTGACCATTATCTCCGTTTGAGGCGCCGGGCCTTCCGCCGAAATGCGGCGAGCGCATTGGCTGCGGCCCGACGTTTCCGTGCGGCTTCCTTCTGCTTCTCTATAGCCGCGGCGAATTCGTCTCCGCTTAGACACTCGCGTATGCGCTGCCGCCGACTCTCGAACGCTTCGGTCGTTTCCTCAGGATCTGGCCAGCGACCGGGCATCCGCGACCGGCTTGGATCGCGAAGCCAAGCGCGAACGCGGTTCGCATCGTGTTCCTCAACCTTCCTCTGCGTGTAGCGAAACAGCTCGACGGCGAGGTCATATGCGAGGGTATAGGTGACGCCGGTCCACACAATTTTCGGCGAGTGCCCCGCCTCGCGATCAGTCGGTATTGCTGGTCCGCCGTTCTGAGCCAAAAGCTCCGGAGCGTGGCGCCTTGCAAGTTCATCGCGGCGAAGCAGGTTCATTACAATGTCGACTGCGGACGTACCGGCCTTCGTTCGCTGCGGCGGAGACGGTATATCTTCAATGCCGTCGTCATCGCGAGTTGGCTCTGTATCGACTGGTCCAGTCATTCGGCCGCCTCGGCAAACGCCGGCCCGCTCCCCATCGTCAGCATTGCCCGGCGCGCCAGTTCCTCGCTGGCATCGACAATGTAGGCGCTGTAGTGCGCCTCGATCATTGCCACGCTGGTATCGTGGAGGCTGGCGACAAGCCGCACAGGCAGTCCGGCACGCAGTCCTCTCAGGATGGATGTGTGGCGAAGGGAGTAGGGGACGACGCTGGCCGACAAGCCGGCAGCCTTTCTCGTTGCGGCCCAGGGCCGGGCCATCTCGCTATCTTTCCACGAGCGCCGGCCGACGCGCTCCCATTCCGCGCCCGCGACTTGCTTCATATGCCGGCGGGTAAGAAGCGCCTCATCGAGGGGCCTACCGTCCAAGGCGGGGCGGAGCCGTGCGATCGTCTCCGAGGATAGCGGAACCGCAATCCTGCCGACCGTCGCGGCCTTCTTTCCCTTCTTCGATCGCGGGACCATTACGCGGCCGTTCGTGACCTGGAGATCGGCGACACGAATATCGGCAACCTGAGAGTATCGGGCGCCGGTTGCCGCCAGCATGAGAACGAGCCGGCCGAAGTCGCCATCTTCGTCCACGGCGAACGCCGCATCGATCAGTGCGGCAACTTCGTCGTCGGTGAGGAATTGCTTTCGGGCATTCGACTGCGCCGGCATCGCCTTCGTTCCGACCCGGATCTCGCCGGGCAAATGGGCGGGCAGTTCGCGCCGGTGCTTTTCGGCTGCAGCGTTCAGGGCCGCACGGAAGTCGTTCAGGAGCCGGTTGACCGTCGAAGGGCTGATAGACGGCCGGCTGTCGCTGCTGATTTTCTCGGCGTCCGGCTCGGCGATGGGAAGACGGTCGCGCCAGGCTTCGATCGTTGAAGCGCGCAGCTTCTGCAAGGGCAAGTCGGCGAGCCTCTTGTCTGAAAGAACATGCCGCGCCAGCCTGCGCTGTGCGCCGGTGCCATCCTTCGCGTTGCGTCGGATCCGCGCCGCTGTATACGCCGCGATCGCCGATCTGACCGTCGGTGCCGTGTGTGAACCGCCGGCATCTGTGGCGGCGGCGATGGCTTCGTATTGCTGGCGGCTCCAGGCTAGGGTCTCGGCGACAGCGGCGCGGAACGTCATTCCCGCATCGGCGCCTTTGTCGTCGCCCGGGCCAATACGGCCTTCAACGCGCCGGCCGTCGATCACAACCTTTCCGATCCAAACGCCGGGACCGGATGCCGATTTGCGATAGCCCAGGCTGACGCCGCCGCGTCCGCCACCGACGCCGGTCCAGTATGGGTTCTTGCGGGGTGCGAGGCGCGCCCGCTTGGCGGGTGTGTCAGTTTCTGCAGAAGGCATCGCTTGTCCCTATCATCCCACAGACCGTCCCACAGAGACGCGGGTGAGGTGTCTGACGATGATAGCACCGGCGGCGGCCTGAAGCCATGCATAACAGGGTGTTATGCACGTCACCTGCGTCAGCCGGGGAAGGCCTGCGCCGCAGGGTTTGCCCTCTCACGGCGCAAACAGGGGTTCGATTCCCCTTGGGCGTACCACTCCCCCTGTCGGGTGGTTGCAGTGTTTGCCGGTTTCCAATCTACAAACATTTTCCTTGCAGCATTATCGGTGGCCGAGCGGCGTTTGACGTTTCCGGGTGCTGACCGGCGCCTTGCTTGTTCAGGGCTTGATCGATCTGGCCGGCGCTTCCCGCTCTCGTGTCCGGGCGCGCCAGTTCGTCGCTCGCTGACGTGGGCGGCGGCGTGGTAGGACGCTGTCTGTATCGTCATCGCAACGGGGAAAACCGATTGTCCGCAGCCATGGGCCGGAAGATTCTCACACTGGCACTCGCCCTGTGCCTCACCACGACGGTCGCCTCGGCCCAGAAGCCGGTCGCCAGCATCGAGGCGCAGGTGAAGCGGTGCTGGACCTCGCCGTCGGCACAGAAGGCCACCTCGGTCCGGCCCATCACCTTCGTCCTGCAACTCGCGCCCGACGCAGATCTCGTGAAGGCCAGCACCGACTACGTGCCGGCGAATGCCGTCGAACGGACGCTGCGGGACGCGGCGGTCAGGGCGATGAAGCGCTGCCTGCCGTTGCGTGCCCCGGACGCGCCCTATGAGGAGTGGAAGGAAACGCGGGTGACCTTTGAGATGGAGAAGGCCTCGGGCACATCGCAGTTCGAACTGCCGGACTGATGCCGGCGATGCGGCCTGCCGGTTTGCCCGATGCGGCGAACGGCGATACGCCATCCGCCCCGGGCGCTGTTGCGCTCCTTTCCGACTGGTCAGACGCCTCCCATGCCGGTTTCGCTTTCCACCATCGCCATCGACGACCCGTCCGATCCGCGGGTCGAGCCGTTTCGCAATGTGCGCGACCGCGATCTCGTCGGCCGTGAGGGCTTCATCGCCGAGGGCACGGTGGTGCTCGACCAGCTTCTGGTGTCGCGGCGCTTCCGGCCGACATCGCTGCTGATCCTGCGCAACAGGCTGGCCGGACTGGCCGAGCGGCTGGCGCGGTTTCCGGGCGATGCGCCCATCCATGTGGCGGACCAGGCGGTGTTCGACGGCATTGCCGGCTTTGCCGTGCATCGCGGCGTGCTGGCCCATGGGGCGGAGCGCGGAGCACGGCCGTCGGCGGCGGACACCATCGCCGCGGCCGGGGGGCGGCCGATCATCATCGCCGTCGGCCTCTCCAACCACGACAATCTCGGTGCGATCTTCCGCAATGCGGCGGCGTTCGGCGCCGGTGCGGTGCTCTGCGACACGACCAGTTGCCATCCGCTCTACCGCAAGGCGCTGCGGGTGTCGGTGGGCACGGCCCTGACGGTGCCCTGGTGCCGGGAGGGGACGGGCGAAAGCCTCGTCGCGGCGTGCCGGGCGGCGGGCTACCGCGTCCTCGCGCTGTCGCCGGCCGGCGAGACGCCGCTGGCCGGGCTGGTGACGGCGGGGCGCACGGCGCTGTGCCTCGGCGCCGAAGGGCAGGGGCTGTCGCCGGACCTGATGCGCGCGGTCGAGACCGTGCGGATCGAGATGGCGCCGGGGCTCGACAGCCTGAATGTCGCGACCTCGGCGGCGATCGTCCTGCACCGGTTGTTTGCCGGAGAGGGCACGGCGGCTTAGCGGGGCGCCAAGGGCCAAGGGCCGAGATGCCGGATGGTGGATCGGCGGCGCGCGGGGCGGCTGGTCTTTCAGGCGGTGATGCGCTTGCAGGCGCGAGCTACTCGGCGGCCTGTCCGCTGGTCTTCGATTCCTCGGCGCGCAGGCGCCGGACCCGACCGGCCAGCGTCGGGCGCCCGCTCTCGGCGGTGCCGGTCTGGCCGGAATCGTCGGCAGCCAGAATGCGCTCGATGACGGAATCGGGGCCTTCGGCCTTGCCGGTCAGGTGGATCACCCGTGCGGCGATGTCGCTGATGCGTTCGCGCAGGGCTTCCTCGTCGTCGTCCTCGCCCAGCGGATGGGCCGGCAGGTCGAGATGTTCTTCCAGCTGGCGGCGCACGGCCTCGGCGCTGACCGGGGCAGCGGCAGCCACGACCGAAGCCCGGTCGATGTCGTCCGGGGATGTGTCGTGCGACCGGGTCGCCTGCGGCAGAACGGTGTCAGCCGCGTCGTCGAGACTGTCCGGCCGCCGGCGTGCAGCGACAGGCGCTCGTCCTGGTCGGCAAGGCGCGCGGTGAGGCGGATGATCTTTTCCTCGAGCTTGCGGGCGGTCGCCTTTTCTTCTGCAGCTGCGTCGAGGACCGACCTGGCTGCGCAGGCGGTCGATCGCATTGTCGCGCTCGCGGCCGATGCGCTCCTGCGAGCGGACCTCGTCCTGGGCTTCTTCCAGCCGGGTCTCCAGCGACACGATGCTCAGCTTGCGGTCCTCGGCGATGCCGGTCAGGTCGCGGAAGCGATCGGAAAGGGCGTTCATCTCCTCGGTGCGCAGGTCGAGGTCGTGAATTGTCTCGCGCAGCTCTTCCTCGAGCTTGCGATAGTCCTGCTCGCGGGCCTCCAGGGCCGCGGAGAGCTCCTTCAGATCGGCGACGTTCTGGGCGACTGTCTCGGTGAGGACGCGGTTGCGACCGCGCAGATCGGCGTTCTCGACCGCGACGCGGCCGGCCTCGGCGCGCTCCAGCGCGGCCTTCTCGCGGACGGCATGCGCCTCCATCTCGCGGCGCCGGGATTCCATGGCGGCCTGGGCGCGGACATGGTCGTAGCTGGCGCGAATCTCGTTGGCGCTGACGGGAATCGTCGCCTCGAACTCGCGACGGGCCAGTCGCTTGGCGCGGCGCCAGACGATCGGCGACACGAGCAGGGCGATCAGGGCAGCGGCCAAAAAGCCGAACAGGAATATCAGGCCGGAGGCGATCATGGGGACCTACGCTGGGGGCTTTCGGATACCCTTATAACGCACGAAGCGACAATAGGGGCCGAGGCCCGGGCTTTTCGGTGCGCGATTCACGGTCCGGTATGGTCATCGGGCAACGCTTGCGGCGGCCGGGCTGACCGGCCGCCGCGCGGTGATGGGCTCAGAAGGGATTCCAGGTCGGCATCGGGGTCAGCTTGAGATAGCCGAGATTGACGCCGAGACGGGCGCCGACGCCGGTCTTGATCGGCACCAGCACGATGTTGTCGCGGGTCAGCACCGTCATGCCGAGGCCGCCGACCAGATAGGCACTGCCCGACACGCCGCCGAAGCGGCCATAGACGGCTTCCACCGAGGGCAGGTCGTAGACCAGCATCATGGTGCGGGCGCCATCGCCGCCGACATCGAAGCCGAGCGAGGGGCCCTGCCAGAAGATGCGGTGCTCGCCGGCATTCTTGGTGAAGAGCGTGCCCTCGCCGAAGCGCAGGCCGCCGAAGAAGGCGCCGGCGGCTTCCTCGCCGAGGATGTAGCCGTTCGGCAGGCCGAACTTCTTGAAGGCCTGCTCGACGACCTGGGCGAGGCTGCCGGAGGTGGTGCCGAAGAATTTATGGCCGGTGGCGATGACCTCGTCGGTGTTGTAGCCGCTGGTGCCGGCCTGGGCGTGAGCGGGAGATGCAGCGCCGAAGCCTGCGACGAGGAATGCGGTGGCGGCAGCGAAGAGGAGACTGCGGACCGCCCCTGTAATGGCATTCATGTTCGGTTCCTTTCGACAGGGCGGGCACGGGCGATCGGCGACCGACCCGGTACCCGCTTGCGACGCGATATCCGGCATTTGACCAAAACATGCTTTCCAATCGCCTAACGCCCGCAAAGTGCGTGTCGCGGCGGCACGATCACGCGGCTCGGTTGACGGATTCCGGGCAGGAACCCATGCTTTGTGCCAAAGCGAGACGGCTGATTCGCCGTCGGCTCCCCATGGCTCGATCGAACGGAACCTCCTGCATGACAACCCTTCCCGAACTGTCGGCTGCGGATCTCGCCGCGCTGTTGTCCAGCAAGCTGTGCCACGACATCATCTCGCCGGTGTTCGGAATCCAGAGTGGCCTGGAACTGCTGGACGACATGCCGAACGATCCCGAATCGATGGAACTGGTCCGCCATTCGCTGAAATCGGCCGTCGCCAAGCTGCAGTTCGCCCGCATCGCCTTCGGCGCCGCCGGCTCGCAGACCGCGACGATCGACCTGAACGACGCCAAGACTGTGGCCAACGGCTACATGAACCACGAGAAGGCGGCGATCGTCTGGGAGGGCGAGCCGGGCTACGTGGCCAAGAATTTCGTCAAGATCATCCTCAACCTCATCGTCCTGGCCAACGCCTCGATCAGCCGGGGCGGGGAGATCAAGGTGGTGATCGAATCGATCGATCCGCCGCGCGCCACGGTGCGCGCCACCGGCGACCGCATTCGCATCCAGCCGCGGCTGATGGCCCTGCTCAACGGCGACGTGGCCCAGGAGGCGATGGATGCCCAGACGATCCAGCCCTATTACACGCTGTTCCTGGCGCAGGAATCCGGCCTGACCGTCGCGCATGAGAAGACCGAGGGCTCGGTTCTGTTCACGGTGGCCTGACAGACGCGCCGTTTAGGTAATGTTACCCCTGTTCCTGAACGAAACAGCAAAGATGCTGCGCTAGGACTGATCCACCACGAAGGTGTTCCGGACGGATTGTCCGGGCCCCGTCAGGAAAGGTGAGCACCCATGCAGAGCTGTCTGATCGTCGATCCGGCTCCGGTGATCCGGAAGGTGGCGTCGCGCATCCTGTTCCAGATGGGACTGACGGTGGAAGGGGTCGCCTCGGGCGACGAGGCCAAGGCGTGGGTCGCCGCCAACGGCCTGCCGGAGATCGTGATCGTCGCGGCGTCGGCGGAAGATCCGGCCGGCGTCGAGCTGGTCCGCCATCTGCGCGCCGAGGCGGAGGGCCGGCCGACCGTGATCCTCGCCTCGATCGTGGAATCCAATCTCGGCCTGATGACGCGCCTGCGCCGGGCCGGCGTCACCGACTATATCTACAAGCCATTCGATCGCAGCGCGCTGGAAGGCTGGCTGACGCCCTTCGTCCAGTCCGCCGGCACCAGCGCGGAAGGCGCCTCGGCCTCCGCCGCGTGAGCTGCGGCTGCGGGGGGTGGCCGCGCATGGCGTCGGCCATCCTCGACAACCAGCTCGAAAACAGCCAGGCCCGAATGCCAAACGGCCCGCCGCGGGGAACCGGGCAGGCCGTTTGGAAGACAGGTCCCGAAAGATCGGGGACGCGATCAGAAAGCCGGGCGCGCGATCAGGCGGCGCCGCGGGCGACTTCCGGCTCGCGCAGCACGTAGCCGCGGCCCCAGACCGTCTCGATGTAGTTCTTGCCCTCGGTGGCCGTCGCCAGCTTCTTGCGCAGCTTGCAGATGAAGACGTCGATGATCTTCAGCTCGGGCTCGTCCATGCCGCCATAGAGGTGGTTGAGGAACATTTCCTTGGTGAGGGTGGTGCCCTTGCGCAGCGAGAGCAGCTCCAGCATGGCGTATTCCTTGCCGGTCAGATGCACGCGCTGGCCGTTCACTTCGACCGTCTTGGCATCCAGATTGACCGTCAGGTCGCCGGTGTTGATGACCGACTGGGCATGGCCCTTGGAGCGGCGGACGATGGCGTGGATGCGGGCGACCAGCTCGTCCTTGTGGAACGGCTTGGTCATGTAGTCGTCGGCGCCGAAGCCGAGGCCGCGCACCTTGTCCTCGATACCCGCCATGCCGGAGAGGATCAGGATCGGCGTCTTCACCTTGGACAGGCGCAGGGTGCGCAGGACTTCATAGCCCGACATGTCCGGCAGGTTCAGATCGAGAAGGATGAGGTCGTAGTCGTAGAGCTTGCCGAGGTCGACGCCTTCTTCGCCAAGATCGGTCGTATAGACGTTGAAGCTCTCTGACTTGAGCATGAGCTCGATGCTCTGCGCGACCGCGCTGTCATCTTCGATCAAAAGAACGCGCATCAGAAAATCCTCTTAGCCCAGCCCTGCCGATTCGGGTAAACGGCATGGCCCCGGTTTGTCTAAAGTTCGGCCCAAAAGTGGCACGAAGTGGTTAACAAATGCTCACAATCCGATCGGTCGGTCGGGTCGCGGGCATCCGTCGTTCGATGAAAGACCTGGTTTGCCTTGGTCTGACCCCGGTGTTCCGCCTGTTCGGGCGATCTGCCAAAGTCGGTGCGTTCGGTTTACCCAGCCTTAAATCCTCACCCCTATGATTAATGGTGCGCGTAAACAGACGGTTAAACGCATAGCCCACGAGGCTTGCCCAAAACCGTCCGCCGCATCTTTTCCGGGCCGTCAGACGGAGCCCGTCATCTGGAGTTTGAGTGATGAAGCGTGACAACCTGGTGCGACTGACGCGTTTCAAGGTCAGCGAGAAGCGTCGTCAGCTCGAGCAGCTCGAACTGATGATGGGGGAGTTCGCCCGGATGGCGGCCGAACTCGATCATCAGATTTCGAACGAGGAAAAGAAGGCGGGGATTACCGATATCACCCATTTCGCCTATCCGACCTTCGCCAAGGCGGCGCGCTCGCGCCGCGACAACCTGACCAATTCGGTCCAGGACCTGCGGACCCAGATCAACGCCGCGAAGCTGGCGCTGGAAGAGGCCGAGGCCGAATTGCTGCATGCGGAGAAGCTGGAGATGCGCGACGGACAGCGCGACGGCGACGACGATCGCCGCGAAGCCGTCGGCTGACAAGCGACCGGTCGGCGCGAACCGCGCCGGCAATCTTTCACTCAGCCCCTGGCGCCGCGCGGCGACGGGGGCGGTGATCGGCCGGCCCGGTTTTCGACAGGCCGCGTGATCTCAGTGCCAGGACGCCAGATCGGCGGGCCTGGCATTTTCCGTATCGGGGATCGGCCACGCGCCGGCGCCGCGACAGGCGGGCGCACTCAGGCGAACGGCCGGCAAACAGGCGGGCGGAAAGCGCAAGGGGAGGGGAGCGGGAATCGGACCGGCGGATTCGTGCGCACGGGATTTCCGGCGATTCGATCGGCGACGGCACGGGCCCGTGAGCCGGCCGCGGATGAATCGATTGCGGCCGGCTGGAGCCGGGCGCTGAGAGCCCCGCACGAGGCGGGGCCCGATCCGACCGTCAGTGAAGGTCGGATTTCTTGCGGTATTCCTGGATCTGCGTGGTGCGCAGTCCGGCAAGCCCGTGCTGGTCGATGGACATCTGCCAGGAGACGAACTCCTCGACGGTCAACGTGTACCGCGAGCAGGCTTCATCGAGACTGAGGAGGCCACCGCGCACGGCGGCAACGACCTCGGCCTTGCGGCGGATGACCCAACGTCTGGTGTTGGATGGCGGCAGGTCGGCAATCGTCAACGGGCTGCCGTCGGGGCCAATGACGTACTTAACGCGTGGTCTAACCTGATCGGTCATTGTACTCTCTACAACACTCAAGACCTAATCGAGCCCCAACCTAGAACGCCGCTCCTAAAAAATCCGTCAAGCGTCGCGTAAGGTTTCGATAACAGTTTGAAGCAATTGGCCAACTGTCTGCGAATCCCGGCTTTTTCGCCCTGAGCGCGCGAAAAGTCGCCTCGGAAAACCCGTATTGTCCCGCCGCAAGCCCTGATCCACGCCCCGCGCAGGCGGAAAACGACGGCCGCGGCGAAGTTTTTCAGGCGCGGCGAGTCAGGCGCGCCGTCATGCTGCCGCCACAGGGATTTTGCATTCGGTCCCCGCCTGCGGGTAGAAGCGGGCATTCCCGTACCCCGCATCCCGTCCATTCGAACACGCTGCCGGAGTGGCCGATGTCGAACAGTCTCGATCTGCCGAAGCCACCCGCCGACACGCGCGTCGTCGTCGCCATGTCGGGCGGTGTCGATTCCTCCGTCGTGGCCGCGATCCTCAAGGAGCAGGGCTACGACGTCGTCGGCATCACGCTGCAGCTCTACGATGCGGGCGAGGGGGCCCGGCGCGCCGGCTCGTGCTGCGCCGGCCAGGACATCCACGATGCCCGCCGCGTCGCCGAGACGCTGGGCATCCACCATTACGTGCTCGACTACGAGGACCGGTTCCGCAAGGCGGTGATCAATCCGTTCGCCGCCAGCTATCTGGCCGGCGAGACGCCGATCCCGTGCGTGGCCTGCAACCAGACCGTCAAGTTCCGCGATCTCCTGGCGACGGCGCAGGATCTGGGCGCCGACGCGCTGGCGACCGGCCATTATATCGAGAGCCGCCAGAACGGCGCCCATCGCAGCCTCTACCGGCCGGCCGATCTCGACCGCGACCAGAGCTATTTTCTCTATGGCACCACCCAGGAGCAGCTCGACTTCCTGCGTTTCCCGCTGGGCGGGCTGACCAAGCCGCAGACGCGTGAGCTGGCCGAGCGGCACGGGCTCGTCGTCGCGGCCAAGCCCGACAGCCAGGACATCTGCTTCGTGGCCAAGGGCCGCTACAGCGACGTCATCCGCAAGCTGCGGCCGGAAGCCAGCGAGCCCGGCGACATCGTCCATCTGGACGGCCGGCATCTGGGCCGCCACGCCGGCATCGTGCATTACACGATCGGCCAGCGCCGGGGGCTCGGCATCGCCGCGGCCGACCCGCTCTATGTGGTGGCGCTGGACCCGGCGACGGCGCAGGTCGTCGTCGGCCCGCGCGAGGCGCTGGCGACGCGCCGCCTGACCCTGCGCGACGTCAACTGGCTGGGCCGCACCGATCCGGCGGACATGGCAGCGGCTGACGAGGAAATCTTCGTGCGGGTGCGCTCGACCCGGCCGCCGGCACCGGCGCGCATCCAAGTCGAGAACGGCGTCTGGACGGTGGAACTGGCCTCGGGCGAGGACGGCGTCGCGCCGGGGCAGGCCTGCGTCTTTTATCGCGGCGAGGGCGTCGGCGCCGAAGTGCTGGGCGGCGGCGTGATCAGCGTGACCGACCGGCCGCAGAGGGCGCAGCGCGCCGCACCGGTGCTGGCCGCCGAATAGGCGCGATCACGCAGGCAGGCGCTCAGGCGGGCGAAGGACCGACAGGTTTCCCCGCCGGCCATCATCTTCCCAGTCAGCCGGGCGTGCGCGCCAGCGGCGAGGCGAGGGACAGAATCCTCACCGTCTCGACGGCTTCGTCGGCGCCGGTCTCGGGCTCGGCCCGCGTGCCGATGCACTCGATGAAATGCCGCAACTCGCGATCGAGCGGCATGCCCGGCTCGGTCTCCAGATATTGCGCCGGGGCGTTCTCGAAGGCGAAGGCATTGTCCGTGCGCCACACCGTGTGGGCGTAGAAGGCGAGCTTCTGCCCTTCCGGCGCCAGATCGTCGAAGGTCAGCATGCCCCTGGTGCCGATCACCGAGAAGCGCCGGTCGCGATAGGGCGAGACACGCGACACGTGGATCTCGGCGCCGATGCCGCCGGGAAAGTCCATGACGATGTCGGCAATGTCGGTCTCGTCGCTGAGCACCGTGCGGCGGCGGCAGGAGACATCCACCGGATGGGCGCCGGCCAGATGCAGCACCATCGACAGATCGTGCGGGGCGAGGTCCCAGACCACGTCCATGCCGAGGAATCGGCCGAGGCCCATGCGGGTGGAGATCATGTGGCGCAGCGTGCCGATGCGGCCGGCGGCGACCTCGTCGCAGAGCGCGCGGAACACCGGGTTGAAGCGCAGGACATGGCCGACCATCAAGAGCCGTCCGGCCTCGCGCGCCGCGGCAGCTGTGCGTTCGGCATCGGCCGGGTCGAGGGCGATCGGCTTTTCGATCAGGACGTCCTTGCCGGCGGCAAAGGCGGCGCGGGCGGTGACGCCATGCACCGAGGCGGGCAGGGCCAGGACGAGGGCGTCGATGTCCGGGGAGGCGATGGCGGCGTCGGGCGCGAGCGCGGGAACGCCGTATTGCTCGCCGAAGGCTGCGGCGCGGTCCGGGGTGCGGTCGGCGACGGCGGCCAGCACGCCGATCTCGGCCAGGGTGCGGATATGGTTCTGGCCCCATTGCCCGCATCCGACGACGGCGATTCTTGGCGACATGGCATGGACCTCAGCTGACATGGCTTCGACCTAGCGAAGCGGCGGACGCCTCGCAAGTCGGGCACGGCCAAGCGCGCCGCAGGGCGTGGAAACCTGCGGCCCGAGGGGCCCGGCGCCACCGCATCGCGGCTTCCTGGGCGAAAGCTCAGCGAAGGCATTGACAGGCGTCCGCGCCCTCTCCTATATCCGCCCTCGTTCCGAGCGGTCGTTGCGACGATCCGCTCCGTGGCGGGGTAGCTCAGCTGGTTAGAGCAGCGGAATCATAATCCGCGTGTCGGGGGTTCAAGTCCCTCTCCCGCTACCATTCTTCCCGCGTAACTTTCCCAAGTGAATTCGACTGGTGGCGGCGTTTTGAGTCGCGGCCGTCCAAACGCTATGCCGTCTGGCGGTCCGCCCAGCGGGTCGCACTGACGGCAGACAGTCCGAGCGCCGACAGGTGGGGGTGCGCGTGGCACTCCCACCTGTCTTAGCAGCCGGACGATGACGTCCCGCGACCTTCGCCCATCACTCCGCTGGCACGGCGGAGGATGGCGGCGGGGCGTCGGGTTCGCCGGCGGAGGGGAGCTCGGCATAGGCGTCGTGGGCTTCGGTGCCCATGTTGTGCTCGGCCTCGGCATCGCTGCGGAAGCGCTGGCGGTGGCGGTGGACCATGAGGTCGTCCCAGCGCAGGGCACGCATCAGGCCCCAGGCGATCAGGCACAGCACCACAGCGAAGGGGAAGCCGGCGATGACGGCCGCCGCCTGCAGGGCGCCCAGGCCGCCGGCGAGGAGCAGCACGGAGGCGACCGCGCCCTCCGAGACCGCCCAGAAGATGCGCTGGATCTTCGGCGGATTGGGATCGCCGCCGGCAGTCAGCATGTCGATCACGAAGCTGCCCGAATCGGACGAGGTCACGAACCACATGACGATCAGCACCGTCGCGAAGAGCGACGTGACGCCGGAATAGGGGAAGTAGTCGAGGAGCACGAACATGGTGTTCGCGTAATTCTCCCTGGTCGCCTCGATCAGCGCCGGATCGCCGGTCAGCGAGATCGAGATGGCGGTGCCGCCGAAGGCGGTGAACCAGAAGAACATGATCGTGCAGGGCAGGAACATCACGCCGACGATGAACTCGCGCACCGTGCGGCCGCGGCTGATGCGCGCGACGAAGACGCCGACGAAGGGCGCCCAGCTGATCCACCAAGCCCAGTAGAAGATGGTCCAGCTGTTCTGCCAGTCGCCGGCCGCGTTGCCGCCGCGCCAGCTCTCGGTCCAGGTGCCCAGCGGGATCAGCCGGCTGATGTAATAGCCGTAATTGCCGACGAAACTGTCGAGGATGAACAGGGTCGGCCCGACGATCACCATGAAGGCGAGGAAGAGCAGCGTCAGGACGATGTTGATGTTGGACAGGCGCTTGATGCCGCCGTCGAGGCCGGCGACCACCGAAATGGTGGCCATGGCGGTGATGGCTGCGATGATGGCGATCTGGACGCCGACATGCTCGGGCACGCCGAAGAGCTGGGTGAGGCCGGTATTGACCTGGATGGCGCCGAGGCCAAGCGAGGTGACGATGCCGAACATCGTTCCGAAGACGGCGATGATGTCGACGAGGTCGCCCCAGCGGCCGTAGATCCGGTCGCCGATCAGCGGGAACAGGGCCGAGCGGATCGCCAGCGGCAGGCCCTTGCGGAAGTGGAAATAGGCCAGAGCGAGCGCGACGACCGCATAGATCGCCCAGGCGTGGAAGCCCCAGTGCATGAAGCTGATGGCCATCGCCTCCTGGGCGGCGGCGACGGTTTCCGGTTCGGCGTTCGGCGGGGCGAAGAAATGGTACATCGGCTCGGCGACGCCCCAGTAGATGAGGCCGATGCCGATGCCGGCGCTGAACAGCATGGAGGTCCAGGAGAACAGCGAATATTCCGGGCTTTCGTCCGAACGGCCGAGGCGGACGTCGCCGAAGGGTCCGAGCGCCAGGAAGACGACGAAGACCAGCAGCACATTGACGAGGACGATCATCGCCCAGCCGAGATAGCCGGTCAGCCAGCCCTGGACGCCGGTGAAGATCGTGTTGGCGAAATCGCTGAAGATGGCGCCGAAGACGATGAAGGCGACGATCAGCAGGGCGGAGACGAGGAAGACCGGGCGATTGACCTTCGGGAAAATCCAGAGGCGTTCCTGCGGTCGCATGCCTGACATGGTCGATCGAGCTCCGTTTCGCGTCATTGGTCAGTTACTTATGGAGCGGCCCTTCGGAAAGTCCACGAGATGGGCGCTCCGACAGGTGGTGGCGCCCCTGCCGGCAGGGGCGGGACCTGGCGTGACGCGGGGGCGCCCGCGCGGCGGCTCATGTACGGCCGATCGCCCGTGGCGGCGGCGGCGAGCGCAAGGGGGAAATCGGGCAGGCGGCCTGCCGGTCAGGCGCGCGACGGGACGCGATCTTTTGCGGCGCCTGCAAGGCCGGTGTCCGCATAGGGGGCCCAGTGGGCGACGGATTCGGCGAGGGCGGCCACGACCTGGCGGTCAGTGGGTTCGCGCTCGCGGAAGGCGAGTTCGAGGCAGAGTTCGTTGTCCTGCCCGCCGCCGGCGCGCAGGCTGGCCAGAAGCCGCTCCGGCGTGATGCGGCCATTGGCGTTGTGGGCTGCGGTGAAGGGCCAGTGGCCGCCCTTGTCCATGGAGCTCTGCTTGACGTGGACGATGGGCGAGGCGGCGGCGAAGCGTTCGGCCCAGGCATAGGGATCGGTGTCGGCCGGGTCGGGGGAGGTCACGTCGCCATGGTCGATGTCGATCATCGGTCTGAGCGGGATCGGCAGGCCGGCCGCCGCGATGCGGCTTTGAAGCGCGGCGCAGGCGTCGAGCGTGTGGCCGAATTCGCGGCCGACGGACATCGGCTCCCAGAACATCCAGGTCAGGCCGCGTCCGGCGGCATGGGCGGCGACATCGGCCCAGCCGTCGAGGGCGGCCCGCATGAGGGCCTCGCGGCGGTCGGGATCGTCGAAATCCCGGTAGGTCATGATGGCGAATTGTGTGCCGATGGCCGGGCAACCGAGATCGGCGGCGATGTCGGCGAGGGTCTTGAACCAGGCGATGGTATAGGCGCGCACGCCCGGGTCGGGATGGCCGAAATGGTTGAGGCGCCCATAGGGGCCGGTCATCAGGGAGGTGACGGAGACGCCATTGGCGGCCGCCGCAGTGGCCATGCGGGCGACGAGCGGCCGGAGCGTGCCGGCAGGCCAGGACGGGTTGAGGAATTCATGGGTGAGTTGAAGATGGCCGATGCCGATCTCGTCGGCGACGACCGTCATCAGATCCTCGGGCTCGGCATAGCGATTGACCAGCGGATTGGTGCTGATCGAGAGGGTGAAGGCCATGAGCGTCTCGTATGCCCGCAGCCGCCAGCGGTTTTCGCAGCGGCATGAAAATCTATGCACGTGACGCAATATTTTGCAATTCTGCGGGCGCGCCTCTAGGATTCTGTGCAGTCGGCGGCAGGCGCCGGAGGCCGAGGGTTGCCGGGCGTGCGGCGGCGGTGGATAGCTCCAGCGACGCTGCGTGATCCGTGGAATGGCGTGCGGCGATGTCCGCGGAACCGGGAGACTGCCGTGCCGAACGACGCGCCACACCGCCATGACGAATACGGGGAGGCCGGTCTCGCGGCGCGGGCCGCCTGGCTGTATTTTTCCGGCGGGATGACCCAGGGCCAGATCGCCAAGCGGCTCGGCGTCACCAGCATCAAGGCGCATCGGCTGATCGCCCGCGCCAATCGCGACGGGCTGGTTCGGGTCTTCGTCGATGCGGAAGTGGCCGAATGCCTCGAGCTGGAGGAGACGATCCGGCAGCGCTTCGGGCTCGAATTCTGCAGCGTGGCGCCGGATCTCGGCGAGGAGACGGCGCTGCCGCTGCGGGTGCTGGGGATCGCCGGCGCGAATTTCCTGAAGAACGAGATCGAGCGCGGCGAACACGCGCTGATCGGCGTCGGCCATGGCCGCACCCTGGCGGCGGCGGTCGACGCCATGCCGGCGGTGGCGACCGGGCGCACGCGCTTCGTCTCGGTGCTCGGCGGTTTCACCCGGCGCTTTGCCGCCAATCCCTACGACGTGATCCACCGGCTGGCGGAAAAGACCGGCGCGGAGGCCTTCCAGATTCCGCTGCCGACCTTCGCCAACACGGCCGAGGACAAGGCGGTGCTGCTGAGCCAGCCGGGCGTCGGGGAAGTCTTCGACCTCGCCTGTTCGGCGCCGCTGGTCTTCGCCGGCATCGGCGACGTGACCGAGGACGCGTTCCTGTTCACCGCCAGCCTGGTGGGCTCGGACGAGATCGGCGAGATTCGCGCGGGCAAGGCGGTCGGCGAATTGCTCGGCCACTATTTCAACGCCGAAGGGCAGCCGGTGGCGGAGGCCGTCAGCGCCCGGGCGCTGTCGCCGACTCTGGACCATCTGCGGGCCTCGCGGGTCGTGGCGCTGGCCGGCGGGGCGGACAAGGTGTCGCCGATCCTGGCGCTGCTGCGCAGCGGATTCCTGGACGGGCTGGTGACCGACGAGGTGACGGCGCGGGCGATCCTGGCGGAGAACGCCGCCGGGTGAGGGCGGTTAGCCCGGCTCTGGTGCCGGGTAGCGGGCGACAATCGAGAGGGAGGGGGCAATGCGCGACAGCGAACGGGCGGTGCGGCAGCAGATCATCGATCTGTGCCTGGAGATGAACCGCAACGGGATTAATCAGGGCACGTCGGGCAACATCTCGGCGCGCCATAGCGATGCGATGCTGCTGACGCCGAGCGCGACGCCCTATGAGGCGCTGACGCCGGAGATGATCGTCTCGGTGCCGCTGGAGGGGGACGGGTCGGACTGGTCGGGGCCGCTGAAGCCGTCGACCGAATGGCGCTTTCACCGCGACATCCTGCGCGCGCGGCCGGATGCCGGCGCCGTCGTCCATGCCCATCCGATCTTCGCCACGACGCTGGCGATGACCCGCCGCGCGATCCCTGCCTGCCACTACATGGTCGCCGTGTTCGGCGGCACCGACGTGAAATGCTCGGGCTATGCGCGCTACGGCACGGAAGAGCTGTCCCGCGAAGCGCTGGCGGCGCTGGACGGGCGGACGGGGTGCCTGCTCGCCAATCACGGCGCCATCACCATCGGCAGCGATCTCGACAAGGCGATGTGGCGGATGGTCGAGCTGGAGACGCTGGCCCAGCAATATCATCACAGCCTGCTGCTGCCGGGCGGTCCGGTGATCCTCAGCGATGCCGAGATCGCCGAGGTGCTGGAGGGGTTCGGCAGCTACGGCCTGCAATCGCGCGATGCCATCGCCGGCTGAGATGCGTCTTTCGCCGCGATGCGAGGGGCGCGGCGCTATCGCCGGCTCACCATTGCAGGCTGGCGAGATGGTGGTCGACGGTGACGCCTTCCGCGGCGATCCGGGCGGCGACCGTCTCGTCGTCGGCGCTGGCGAGGATGCCGGTGCGCACCAGCGCCTTGGCTGCCCCGAAGGACGCGGCGCCGGCCATGTCGTGGTCGACGCTGTCGCCGACGCAGAGGATGCGTGACGGCGGGATGTCGGCGATCAGCGCATGGGCCGCGGCGTAGATCTCGCCATAGGGCTTGCCGACGAAGGTCACTTCGCCGCCGAGCGCTGCATAGAGGTCGGCGATCGCGCCGGCGGCCGGCACCAGGCCCTGCGGCGTCAGCATCTGGCGGTCGGGATTGGTGCAGATGCAGGGCACGCCGCGGCTGGCGGCGGGGCGCATGCGGTCCTTGTAATCGGCCATGGCGATGCGGTCGGCCTGGCTGCCGGCGATGACCACCAGATCGGCGTCCTCGGCCGCCTCGACGGCGCGGCAGCCGAGCCGGTCGGACAGATTGGTGTCGCCGGGGCTCGACAGGGTCAGGCAGCGGATCTCGCGGTCCTGAGGCAGCGCGATGGTGCCGTCTTCGCACAGACCGATGGCGACGTCGCCGGAGGTGACGCAGGCGAGATAGAGGCTGCGCGCGATGCCGAGACGGGCAAGGCGGTCCTCGTTGAAGGCCGCCGGCCGGCCGGAATTGGTGACGAACAGCACCGGTTTGCCGAGGCCGGCCAGTGCTGCAACCGCCTCGGGCGCGCCGGGATAGGCCGCGGTGCCGTCATGGACGACGCCGAACTGGTCGAGGAAGAAGGCGTCGTAGCTTTCGGCGATGTCGCGAAGTCTGTCGAACTGCATGGCGTGACCGGTCATGGGAGGGCGTTCCTGCCGAGGGCGAGACGGGCCGTGCCCGCCGCCGCATCCGATGCCCGCGCCGGCAGGAAGGGCACGCCCAGCATGGCCCGGCGGATCTGAGTCCAGGCCATGTTGACGGCGCCGCCGCCCACCGAGCGGACACTGCGAAGCGGCGGAGCGCCGAGTGCGTCGAGCTTGCGATAACCCATCGTCTCGATCCGCGCGATGCCTTCGAGGAGCCCCTGCAGGAAAATCGTATCGTCCTGCGGGCGCGGTGTCAGGCGCGGGGCGAAGGCCGGGTCGTTGACGGGGAAGCGCTCGCCGGGCGTCAGCAGCGGATAATAGTCGAGCCCGGTCGGCCGGTCCGGGGCAAGCTGCGCCGTCAGCCGGGCCAGATCGGCATCGGCGAAGAAGTGCCGCAGCACGGCGCCGCCCGAGTTGGAGGCGCCGCCGACGAGCCAGAGATCGCCGAGGCGGTGGCTGTAGATGCCGTATTGCGGCGCGCTGATCGGCCGGTCGCAGAAGAGTTTCAGGACGAGGGTCGAGCCGAGCGCGGTGACGGCGTCGCCGGGCGCGCTTGCGCCGGTCGCCAGGAAGGAGGCGCAGCCGTCGGTGGTGCCGGCATGGAGGAACGCGTCAGGCGGCAGGCCGAAGCGTTCGGAGGCGGCCCTGCCGAGCCGGCGCACCGGGGTGCCGGGTGCGACCACCGGGGGCAGCGCCGCAACGGGCATGCCGGCAGCTTCGATCCAGTCGGGCCATGTTTCGGCGACCGGGTCGTAGCCGGTCTTCAGGGCGTTGTTGGTGTCGCTGACGCCAGTGAAGCCGGCGATCCTTGCGGCGATCCAGTCGGCCTGGTGCAGCACGCGGACGACGCCCGGCCGGCGCATCAGCGCGATGGCGCGGGCGAGCGCCGAATTGGCGCCGCGGGCCGGGCTGTCGGACGGTGCGGCGGTGTCGATGGCGGCGACGATCGCCGCATCCGGGCAGGGGACATTGTACATGATCGCCCGGCCGACCGGCGCACCATCGGCGTCGAGCCCCAGCATCGTGCCGGAGGTGCCGTCGACCGCAAGGCCGGTGATGGCCTCGAAGGAGATCGCGGAGCGCAGGCGGTCGAGGCAGGTGGCGGTGGCCTGCCACCAGATGTCGGGTGCGGCGCGGTCGGCCTCCGGCGCGAAGGGCTGGGCTTCGCCGGCGACCATGTCGCCCGCCGCATCGAGGGCGGCGACGCGGACGCCGGACGTGCCGACATCGATGCCGAGGGCAACGGGCGGCTCGCTCATGCGGCGCCGGGACCCGGTGCGGCAGCGCCCGGCCGGTCGAGGGTCTGCCGGTAGGTTTCGGCTTCCCAGTGGGTGAGATGGTGGATGTCGTCGGTGGTGAGCGGGTTCAGGGCGGCATCGGCGGGGATGCGGGCGGCGACGTCGACGAGGCAGCCGACCAGCGCTTCGCCGCCGGCGGTGAGCCGTTCGTGCACGAGAACGCCGGCACCTTGCACCAGCAGCAGGCTCGGCGCGTCGCCGGGGGCGGCCTGCCAGGAGGCCAGGAACTCCGCCATGGCAGCTTTCTTGGGGGTGACGGTTGCGACCATCTCGCCGAGAAAGATGACGTGGTCGGGATAGAGCGGCCCGGCGCGAGCGACGCGAAAGGAATCCGGGTCGCGGGCCAGATGATGGGCTGTCGCGTCGCCCGGCAGGCGATAGGGCGTCCCCGCAGCCAGCTCGGACAGGGCGGCCGTCTCGGACAACTCGGACGTCGGGCGTGGCGGGATCGCCAGGGCGGCGACGACAACATCGAGGCGGCGGGCGGCATCGGCGATGTCGGTACCGGCGACGATGAGCCCGTGATTGCCGAGGACGACGATGTCGATCCGCTCGGAGGCGATGCGGGCGATCTGCCGGGCCAGGGGAACGCCCGGCCGGCAATAGGGGATATAGGCGAAGCGCCCGGCCAGTCCGGCCTCGGTGAGCCGCCGGGTGATGCGGGCCTCGCCATCGTCGAGGGCGGCCCGGGCGATGGTGTTGACGCAATGGACGTGCAGGACGACCGGCTGGGGCATGGCGGCGTGAACCGCCGTCTCGATGGACGGCCGCAGGGCGCTGTCCGACAGCTCCGAGGCGACGAAGTCGGTGGCCTTCTCGGCGCGGGCATCGCCGGTGCGCAGGGCCTCCAGAAGCGGGGCGATCCGCACCGGTACGAAGATGTCGCGGGTTTCCGCCTCGGCGAGCCACGTGCCGGACGCCTTCACCCAGAGGATGCCGTCTTGCTTCAGCGAGGTGTTGCCGCCGGCGGCCTGGGTCAGGGTGCGGTCGCGCCCGATGTCGCGCGAGAGGCGCCGAAGGGCGGCGATAGCGTCCACGGTCGCGCCGCCGGGCTCGGGGGGTGGGCGATCAGTCAATGGCTTTTCCCATCGTCTCGTCGCGAAGCAGCAGTCCGGCCGTGTCCGGAGCCGCGTCCCCGTGCTCGGCAGCAAGATGGTCGCGCACAGCCCGGCGTTCGTCCTTCGTGAGGTCGAGGCCGTGCTTGGTCCGCCGGTCGAGAATGTCCTCCGCCGTCTTCGCCCATTCGGTTCTGACCAGATAGTCGATCTCGCGGGCGTAGAGATGGCCGCCGAAATGTCGGCCGAGATCGGACAGGCGCGTCGCGGAGGCCAGCAGCACGCTCGTCCGGGTTCCGTAGAGCCGGGCATAATGATGGGCGAGGGCGGCGGGCAGCCACGGATAGCGGGCGCGCAGCCCGGCCTCGAAGACCGCGAAATCGGCATCGGCCATGTCGCCGCCCGGCAGCGGCGCGTCGTGGGTCCAGGCGGGACCCATGGCGGGGAAGAACGGCTTCAGCCGGTCGAGCCCGCGCTCGGCGAGCTCGCGGTAGGTGGTGATCTTGCCGCCGAAGATGGACAGCATCGGTGTCGCGCCGTCCGCCGTGTCGATGTCGAAGACATAGTCGCGGGTCACCGCCGAGGGATTGTCGGCGTCGTCCTCCAGGAGCGGGCGCACACCGGAGAAGGCGTGGAGGACGTCGGCGCGGGTCAGGGGCGTCTTCACATAGCGGTTCACCGCGTCGAGAAGGTAGGCGATCTCGCTCTCCTCCACCGCGACGTCGCCGGCATCGCCCCGATAGGCGAGGTCGGTGGTGCCGATCAGCGCCTTGTCGCCCTGATAGGGATTGACGAAGATCACCCGCTTGTCGGTGTTCTGGAAGAGATAGGCTTGGGGTCCGTCCCAGAATTTCGGGGTGACGATGTGGCTGCCCTTGACCAGCCGTACCCGCCGGGTGGCGTTGGCGCGGATGACATTGGCGAGCACCGCGTCGACCCAGGGACCGGCGGCGTTGACGAGGCCGCGTGCGGCGACGCTGCAGTCCGCGCCGTCCTCGCCGCGCAAAGTCGCCCGCCAGAGATCGCCGTCGCGCGTCGCCGAGACCGCGGCGGTGCGGGTGAGGATCGTTGCGCCGCGCTCGGCGGCGTCGAGGGCGTTGAGGACGACCAGCCGGGCGTCGTCCACCCAGCAGTCGGAATATTCGAAGCCCCTGGGATAGCGGTCCTGGATCGGCGCCCCTTCGGGCGCCGTGCGCAGGTCGAGGCTGCGGGTGCCCGGCAGCTTCCGGCGGCCGCCGAGATGATCGTAGAGGAACAGCCCGAGCCGGATCAGCCAGGCCGGCCGCTGCTCGGGCGAATGGGGCAGGACGAAGCGCATCGGCCAGATGATGTGGGGCGCGGCGCGCAGCAGCACCTCGCGCTCCCGCAAGGCTTCGCGGACCAGGCGGAACTCGTAATATTCCAGATAACGCAGGCCGCCATGGACCAGCTTGCCCGAGCGCGAACTGGTGCCCTCCGCCAGATCGTCCTTTTCGCACAGGACGACGGACAGGCCCCGGCCCACGGCATCGCGGGCGATGCCGGCGCCGTTGACGCCGCCGCCGATGACCAGAATGTCCACGGTGCCCAGATCGCGCATGGTGCCGGTCTCAGGCCGCCCCGTTGCGGGTGTTCGCGTCGCGCATCATCGTCTCTCCTGTTGCAGCCTGTGGGCCCGCCGCGCGGGGATCAGCAGGGGTTGACCGGCGGCTCGCCGGCCAGATAGCGGCGCACCTCCTCGGCCGCCTGATCGGCGGCGATCTTGACGGTCTTCAGCGAGGCGCCGGCGATATGCGGCGTCAGCGTGACATTGGGAAGCCTGAGCAGCGGCCAGTCGTCCGGGACCGGCTCGACGGCGAAGGTCTCCAGCATGGCGCCGCGCAGATGGCCGCGGCCGAGCGCGTCGGTCAGGGCGTCGTAGTCGAGCAGCGGTCCGCGGGCGGTGTTGATCAAGGTCGCGTCCGGCTTCATGCGGGCGAGCGCCGCGGCGTCGATGAAGCCGGTGGTCTCCTCGGTGACGCGGGCATGCAGGGTGACGACGTCGGATTCGGAAAGCAGGCGTTCCAGCGCGACCAGTTCGACGCCGTCGCGGGCGTCCTGCGACGACAGCTGCACATAGGGATCGGCGACCAGAATCCTGCAGCCGAAGGCCTTGAGAAGCCGGACGACCCGCGTGCCGATGGCGCCGTAGCCGACCACGCCGACAGTCATCTCCGACAATTCGCGGCCGGTCGTGTCGGCACGGTAGAGGTCGCCGCGCCAGTCGCCGCCGCGCAGCGCGTCGTGGCCGCGGGAGATGTTGCGGGTCTCGGCGAGGATCGCGCCGAGGGTGAATTCGGCGACGGCGCTGGCGTTGCGGCCGGGGGTGTTGACCACGAGGATGCCGCGCTGGCGGGCCGCGGCCATGTCGATATTGACCGGGCCGCCGCGCGAGACGGCGACGAATTTCAGCCGAGGCAATTGCCCGAACATGTCGCGCGACAGGGGGGCGAGATGGGTGACCAGCAGGTCGGCCTCGCCGATCATCGCCAGGGTCGCCTCGGCGCTGCCCTGATATTCCTTGAGGCCATCCATGCCTTGCACGGCGTAGCCGTGCTCCATCGGCTCGTCCGGCCAGGGCAGCCGGTGCAGGGCCATGTCCGGCGTCGCCGGGCTGGCCGCGGCGATGGCCTCGGCGAAGATTTCCGGCAGCATGAAATTGTCGCCGATGATCGCGATGCGCGGCGCCATCAGTCGGCCCTCCCTGCGCGGTTGGCCAGATCGTGGAGCGCGGCGAGGCGGGTCCAGATCGGCGGCAGTTGTTCGCGGATGTCGCGGTAGAGCCCGAAGGCCTCGTCGTAGAGCGGCGCGAGCGCGGCGTCGGGCAGGGTCGGCTCCGAAAGACGGTCCCGCGTCCACACGGCGGTGCATTCCTCGATCGAGCCATAGATGCCGCAACTGACGGCGGCGATCATCGCCGCGCCGGCCGCGCCCGCTTCCTCGCGCTCGACATTGCGCACCGGACAGCCCAGCGCGCTGGCCAGGAACAGCCGCATGGCGCGGGAGCGGGCGGCGCCGCCGGTGAGAGTGATCGCTGGCGGTACGCCGCCGGCGCCCTCGAAACAGTCGCGCGCGGCAAAGGCGAGGCCTTCGAAGACGGCGCGCATCAGATCGTCGAAGCTGGCGGCCTGATGCAGGCCGGTGAACTGGGCCCGGGCCAGCGGCTCCATGAAGGGGCCGCGCTCGCCGGCTTCGGAGATGTAGGGGTGATAGATGGCCGAGACCGCCCTAGCCGCCAGCACCCGGTCGTCGAGATGCGCCATCAACTGGCCGCGGTCGCGCTCGACGCCCTCGCTCTGCAGGAATTTCCACGCCAGCCCGACGATCCAGTCGATGTTGAGCGTCGCCGCCATGTTGGACTGGAACTGCACGAGGCCGTCGCCGGTGGGAAGGGGCATGACGTATCCGCTGCGCATGGAGTTGAGGACAACGTCGTCGGCGCTGCGGACATGGCGCATGTGGACGCCGGTGGAGCCAAGGATGGAGCAGCCGGTGCCGGGCGTTTCGCCGACGAGGCCGCTGCCGACGCCGGTCGCGACGATGTCGACATAGCCGAGAACGACCGGCACGCCGTCCGGAAGCCCGGTCAGGTCCGCGATTTCGCGGGTCAGCGGATGGGACTGCGTGCGGCCATCGACGATCGGCGGCAGGAGGCGCGCCTCGTCGCAAAGGCCGAGATTGGCGATGACGGCGTCGCTGTACCGGCGGGTGCGGAAATCGCCGAAGGTGAAGGAGGCTTCCGACGGGTCGGTGGCCCGCACGCCGGTCATGTTGAAATAGAGCCAATCCTTGCAGTGGAAGGCGGTGGTGGCCCGGGTTAGCTGCTCGGGATGGCGCTGCTTCATCACCAGCATCTGGACGCTTTGCTGGCAGGTGTTGATGCCGGTCCCGGTGTGTTTGTAATGGGCGTGGTGGCGCTCGCTGGCGGCGAAGTCCCGGGCGATGCAGCCGCCGCGAGCATCGAGCCAGAGCCAGGCCGGGCCGACGGGCTTTCCGCCCGCATCGATCAGCCAGGTGCCGTCGCCCTGGCCGGTGATGGCGACGGCGACGATGGCGGCGGCGCGGTGGCCGAGCTGCGCCGTCAGGTCCTGCAGCGTTGCCACCGCGTCGGCCCAGGTCGCCGTCATGTCCTGTTCGACGCCGCCATCCTCGACGCAGACATAGCTGTTCTTGCGCGCGGCGACCGCGATCTGCTCGCCATCGGTGGTGAAGGCGACGGATTTCATCACCGAGGTGCCGGCGTCGATGCCGATGAGGATGGGCGCCCTGGCCATCAGGCAGCCTCTCCCGCCGCGAGGCGATGGCCGTGGGCCAGGGCCTCGCCGCTCGCGGCAAAGACGTGCAGACGGTCGGCCGGCACGTCGACGGTCAGGGCATCGCCGCCCGTGCCGGCGAAGCGGCTGTCGAGGGTGGCGACGATGACGCCGCCGCCGAAGGCCGATTCCAGATGGGTCTGGTCGCCGATCCACTGGTTGGTGACGATCTTCGCCGGGGCCCCGCCGGAGCCGATGGCGACATCGGCCGGCCGCACGCCGACGACCACCTCGCGGCGCGCCGACAGGAGGCCGACGAGCCCGTCGCCGAGCTCGGACGCGGCATAGCCGAACAGTTCCTCACCGTTTTCGCGCAGGGAGACGCGACCGTCTTCGACAATTGGGGTGACGCGGTAGACGTTCATCGGCGGCTCGCCGATGAACGTGCCGACATAGAGGTTGGCCGGCTCGTTCTTCAGGGTGGCGGGGGAGGCGAATTGCTGCAGCACGCCGCCTTCCATCACCGCGATGCGGTCGGCCAGCGCATTGGCCTCCGTTTGGTCGTGGGTGACCAGGATCGCGGTCAGGCCGTGCTCGCGCAGATAGCGCTTCAGCCGGCCGCGCAGCACCGCGCGCAATTGCGGCTCGAGCTGGCCCATCGGCTCGTCGAGAAGATAGAGATCGGCCTTGCGCACCAGGGCCCGGCCGAGACTGGCGCGCTGCTGCTGACCGGCCGAGACGGTGGAGGGGTAGCGGTCGAGATGGGGCCCGAGTTCGAGCAGCCTGGCGATCTCGTCGACCCGGCGGCTGGTCTCGGCGGCGCCGAGCTTCTCCGACTTCAGGGCGAAGGCGATGTTCTCGCGCAGGGTCAGCGGCGGGTAGAGCGAATAGCCCTCGAAGGCCATGGCGACGCCGCGCCGGGCCGGCGGCAAGCTGTGGACGGGCCGGTCGCCGATCAGGATCTCGCCCTGTGTCACCGCCTCGAAGCCGGCGATCATCCGCAGGGTCGAGGTCTTGCCGCAGCCCGACGAGCCGAGCAGGGCGACGATCTCGCCGGATTCGATCTCGAGCGAGACATCGCGCACCGCGTAGATCGGGTTCTTCGCCCTGGCGGCGTAGACCTTGCTGACGGAGCGGAGGGACACGGCTGCATTCATGTCGATCTCGTTCCCTCCAGGCCTTCCGGTGCGATGCGCCGGCCGGTGGCGCGGTCGAAGAGCAGGATCGCGTCCGGGTCGGCGGACACGACGCAGGGCCGGCCCTCGCCGAGATCCTGCCGGCCGGCGTCGCGCGAGGTGTAGAATTCGTGGCCGTCCTCGGTGACGAGCAGGCGCACCAGCCGGTCGTTGAGCGGCAGCATGGCGGCGACTCGCGCCGACAGGGTGCCGGAATCCCCTTCGCTGCCGGCAAAGCGCAGATGCTCGGGGCGGATTCCGACGGTGACCGGCCGGCCGGCGATGCCCGCATAGCCGGGAGGCAGCAGCAGCCGGGCCTTGCCGATGGCCACGCTGGCATCGGGCAGGCCGGACTCGACGCGGCTTTCGAACAGATTGATCACCGGGTCGCCGAACAGCTCGGCTACCGCGATCGTCGCCGGGCGCAGATAGATCTCCTCGGGCGTGCCGATCTGAACGAAGCGGCCATCCATCAGCACCGCGATGCGGTGGCCGAGCGCCATCGCCTCGCGGTAGTCCTGGGTCACGTAGAGAACCGTCGAGCCGAAGCGTTCGAGGAGCCGCGGCAGCTCCAGCCGCATCTCGAAGCGCAGCTTGGCGTCGACATTGCGCAGCGGGTCGTCGAGCAGCAGCAGCCGGGGCGCGGCGACGAGGGCGCGGGCCAGGGCGGTGCGCTGCTTCTGGCCGTTGGACAGGGCTCGCGGCGCATGGTCGAGCACATGCTCGATCTTCAGGAGCCGGGCGATCGCATCGACGCTTTCGGCGACCTCGGCATTCGTCGTGCGGTGAGCGCGCAGCGGGCTGGCGATGTTCTCGAAGGCGGTCATGTGCGGGAACAGCGCGAAGTTCTGGAACGCCATGCCGACCGCCCGGCGCTCGGGAGCGACGCCGATCATGTCCTCGCCATTGATCAGGAGATCGCCTTCCTCCGGCTCGCTCATTCCGGCGATCATGCGCAGAAGGACGGTCTTGCCGGCGCCGGACGGGCCGAAGATCGCCACGGTCTCGCCGTCGGCGACGGCGAGCGAGATGTCGTCGAGGACAATGTCCTTGCCGAAGCGCTTGGTGACGTGGTCGAGGGTCAGCGTGGCCACGCGATCACCCCTTCACCGCGCCGAGCGACAGGCCTTCGACGAGGTAGCGCTGGGCGAACAGGGCAAGGGCGAGGGTCGGCGTGATCGACAGGACGATGGCGGCGGCGATCTGGCCGTACTGGATCCCCGAGGCGGTCACGAAGGCCAGTGCCCCGACCGTGACCGGCTGCTTGTCGGCGGAGGCCAGCACCAGCGCGAAGACGAAGTTGTTCCAGGCGAAGATGAAGGAGAGGAGGGCGGCCGCCGCGATGCCCGGCATGGCGAGGGGGATCGCGATCTTCCTGAAGGTGCGGGCCCAGGAATGGCCGGCGATGCGGTAGGCGCCCTCGATGTCCGGGCTGATGTCCTCGAAATAGCCCCGCACGATCCACAGGATCAGCGGCAGGGTGATCAGCTGGTAGACCCAGATCAGGCCGATATAGGTGTTGGCGAGGCCGATCGCCTGGAAATAGAGGGTCAGGGGCAACAGGACGAGCAGCGGCGGCGCGAACTTGAAGGACAGGAGCGTGAAGGCGATGTCCTCGGAAAAGCGGAACTTGTAGCGGGCGAAGGCGTAGGCCGCCGGCACGCCCAGCACCAGCGACAGGGCGACCGAGGAGACCGACAGGATCACCGAGTTCCAGAGATTGCTCATGAAGGCGATGTCGAGCGAGCCGGCGGCGGTGCGCAGCTTGCCGGTGATCAGCGCCGTGTAGTTGACGAGGGTGGGCTCGAAGAACGGGCTCGGGGGAATGCGCAGTACCTGCTCGTTGGTCTGGAACGACATCAGCACGATCCAGACGATCGGGAACATGAAGAAGATCAGGACGAGGGTGATCAGGACGTTCCTGACGGTGCGCTCGATGGGGCCGACGTGATCCATGCTCGGTGACCTCTAAACGTTGCCGTGCGCGCGTTCGCGCAGCCGGAGCCAGTTCTTCACGAAGACGTTGGACAGGGCGAAGGTGATCGCCCAGAGCACCATGAGCAGGGCCGCCGAGCGGCCGACATTGGTGAACTGGAAGAACTGCAGGTAGGATTCGACCTGGAAGACGGTCAGCGTGTTGCCGGGGCCGCCCTGGGTCATGGCGTAGATGATGTCGAACTGCTGGATCGACTCCAGCATGCGGAACAGCGACGCGGTCAGGATGTAGGGCATCAGCATCGGCAGGGTGATGCGGAAGAAGACGAAGCTCTTGGGCACGCCGTCCAGCGCCGCCGCCTCGAAAGGCTGCTTGGGCAGCGAGCGCAGCCCGGCCAGAAGCAGCACCATGATGAACGGCGTGTAGACCCAGACGTCGACGAGGACCACGGTGAACAACGCCGAGGAGGGGCTCGAAGCCCAGCGGAAATCGGTGAAGCCGACGAGGCTGACGAGATAGTTCAGCACGCCGAAATTCGGGTTTGTCATCAGCTTCCACATCAGCGCCGCCAGCGCCGGCGCGACCATCAGCGGCAGCAGCAGCAGCATCGAGACAAGATTGTTGAAGCGGGTCGGGCGCTGCAGCAGGAGCGCGATGCCGAGACCGAGCAGCAGCTCGATGACGACGGTGAGGACGGTGTAGGTCAGCGAGACCTGCACCGTGCCCCAGAAGCGGGCGTCGGTGAGGAACTGCAGATAATTGTCGAACCAGATGAAGCCGCGCAATTGCGGCAGGCTGAGCCGGTAGCGCAGCAGCGAATAATAGATGGCGGTCAGGAAGGGGATGAGAATCCAGACCGTCACGAGGAGCGCCGGCATGCTGAGGAGATAGGGGAGCCAGTTCGTGCGCCGCCGGCGCCGGGTGGCGCCGCCGCCACGCTTGGCTGCTGTCTCCTGTGCTGGCGTCATTCCATGCCTCCCCGTTGGCCGACAGACGGGCCGCCGGATCATGTTCGGTTCGCTGCGGAAGAACGGGCCGCGCCGCCATGACCGGCGGCGCGGCCCGCGGGGGCTATTGCAGGCCGGCCTGCTGGAGCTGCTCGTCGATACTGGCGGCGAGCTGGTCGAGGCCTTCGTCCACCTGCACCTCGTTGGCGACCATGCGCTGGAGCATCGCGGCCCAGGCGGTGGTCACGTCGAAGAACAGCGGCTGCGGGGTGAAGTAGATCTTGGCGCCGGGCGACGAGACCTCGAACTGGTCGACATAGCCCGGATATTTCGACTGGATGCGCTCGAGGAACTCGGCGTCCTTCCAGACGCTGGCGCGCACCGGATTGACGAAGTCCATCTTGCGGGCGCCGAACAAATCGTGCTCCTTCGAGGACGCCCACTGCATGAAGTACCAGGTGGCGTCCTTGTTCTGCGAGAAGTTGGACATGGCCAGCGACCAGATCCAGACATTCGGCGTGGGGGCGTCGGCCTCCGGATTGGGCGCGATCGGCGCATAGGCGATGTTGCCGGCTTCCTTGTTGTCGCCGCCATTCATGAAATAGCCGAGGATGTCGGCGTCGTAGATCATCGCCGAGGCGCCGGCGCCGAGATCGGTGCCGACCTGGTACCAGGTGTAGGTCGACCAGTTCTTCGGCCCGTAATCCTGGATCATCTTCACCCAGTCGCGGTGATAGGCCTTGGAGCCGTCGGTGTTCATGGCCGCGTTGAGGACGCCGCCATTGTTGATCAGGTCCTTCTCGCCGAAATTGCTGTAGCCGGAGAGAAAGCCGGGATGGATGGTGGCCCAGGACCGCGAGCCGCGCACCCCGATGGGATAGACATTGGCGTCGACGCTCTTGAGCTTCTCGCAGGCGGCGAGCAGCGCCGGCATGTCCTTCGGCGGCTCCAGGCCGGCCTTCTCGAACATGGTCTTGTTGTAGGACAGGTTGTTCTGCTCGAAGCCCCAGGGGATGCACCATTGCTTGGCGTCGCCGGAGCCGAGTTCGGAGCCCGGCGTGCCGTCCCAGGCGGTCGAGGCGCGCAGGCCCGGCAGGAAGTCCTCCCAGTCCCAGGCGGCTGCGGTCTTTTCCGGATCCTTGATGTATTCGTTGAGGTCGGTGATCCAGCCGGCCGGACCGTAGGTCCAGGTCATGTAGGCGCCGGTCATCAGCGCATCGTACTCGGACGAGCCCGAGGACAGCGCCGCCGTGACCTTGTCGAAATAGACGTCCTCCGGGAAGACGTCATAGGTCACATCCATCCCGGTCAGCGACTTGAAAGCCTCGATGTCGGCGATCATCGCGTCGGCATAGGGATGCTTGTTGAGCAACAGCTTGAGCGACGTGCCCTTGTGCTTCATCCAGTCGAAGTCCGAGGCCTGCGCGAAGGCGCGGGTGGCGGCCGAGGCCATCAGGCTCGACGCGGCGAACGTCCCGATGCCGAGATAGCCCATCCGCTTCAGGAATTCGCGCCGGCCGAGCCGGCCCCTGACGAATGAGTCGATCAGGTCCTTTTCCCTGTCATACATGGCTGTGTCTCCTCCTCTTTGGCCGTGTCGTTATCTGCATGCCGGCCTCATGCTGACGTTAGCTGCGGAGCGCCCCCGTCGGTGTCGCCCTGCTGGCTGCGGCGGCGATCGCGGAACCTGCCGCGGTCGCGCGAACACGGCGCCGGGCGATGGATGGCGCGCGGTTGCGAGATGGCGTCGGGGCTGTGCGGTCGATGCAATGGTGGATCGGCAGGGCGACACCCGGCGTCCGGCGAGACGGAGCGGTGCTCAAACGAGGCGGCGCAGCCGTGGCGATCATGTTTCGCTCCCCCCATGTGGCTGTCCGGCCTGTGCGGCTCTTTTCAGCACGCGTAAAATTTTTCACCTTCTGACGCGCCTGTCAAGCGACGTTGCGGCAGCTTTCAGTATGCGAGGCGCAAGATCCCAAGGGCCTCGCTGCCCGAGGCTGGTTCTGCCGACCCGCATGCGGGCCAACGCAGCCGATATGTGGGCCGCATACCTCAAACGGGGGATGCGGAGACGGCCGGCCGGCGGGACCATGGGGCCAATGCGGACAAGCGTCTGCGCGACTGGAGGGGCAAGATCATGCATCAGGCGGAAGCGGGCGCCCCGGTTCTGAGCCGGTGGTCCTCAGGGAGACATCGCCGCATCCGCAGCCTGCGTCGGTCACCGATCGCTGAGACGATCGCGGGCGCCAGAAGATGATGGACGGGGCCGGCAGTTTCGGCGGCAGGATGTCCGGCCTGGAGGCGCTGGTGGTCGTCGACGACCCGCTGGTGGCGGCGTTCATCGAGGACGTTCTCCTCGGGCGGGATATCCTGGCGGATTGCATCAGTCTGCCGGCGAAGCTGAGCTACCTTCTGCGCCGGCACTATGACGTGGCCGTGGTCGGCGTCGATGCTGGTTGCCGGTATCTGCCGATGGTGGTCGCCGTGCTCCGACGCCGGCGGATCCCGACGCTGCTCTTCTCGGCGGGAGGCGATCTCAGGACGTTCGCCGACGAGTACCCTTATATCGCGACCGTCTGCTTCGATCCGGAAACGCCGGATTTCCTCGGCGACCATGTCCTGCGGGTCGTCGCACGCGAGGGGGAGGCGTAAGGCACGAGAAGGCCTCGACGGACTTTCTATTGCACGTTCAGGATGCAGTCCGTAGCCTCTGATTGCCTTTCGGTGATCGGACGGAGCGGAGCATGCCACGCGATGACACGGATCTCGTCGACCGGATCTACGAGGCTGCCTTCGTCGGCGAGTTCTGGCCCGACATTCTCCATGACATCGCCGAAGAGGTGGGAAGCTGCGGAGGTGCGCTGCTCGACCTGCATCCGGACGGCATGCGCTGGGTCGGCTCGCAGATGATGTCCGACCTGCTCGCTGACTTCGCCGCACTCGGCCGTCCCGAACTGGATACACGAACGCCGCACGGGCTGGCGTCCACCCATCCGGGGTTCATCACCGAGTTCGACGTGATGACGCGGGCCGAACTCGCGACCCAGCCGATGTACACCGAATTCCTGTGGCCCCGCGGCTATGGCTGGTGTGCGGGAAGCGCCGTGAAGGTGCCAACCGGCGACAAGCTGCTTTACACCTTCGAACGCCGCTATGACGACGGCCCGTTCGACAGCGCCGCGGTGGACAAGCTCGATGCGCTGCGGCCGCATCTGGCGCGGGCCGCCGTCCTGTCCGGCCGGCTGGAACTGGAGCGGGCGCGCGCAGCGACGGAAATGCTCGGTCTCGTCGGCCTGCCGGGCGCGGTGCTGTCGCTGTCACACCGCATCGCCGCGGCGAACGGGCTGTTCGAGGCGCTGATCCCCGACGTGATCCGCGACGGCAGCAAGCGCGTCGCCTTCAGCGATCCGGGCGCCGATGCGCTGCTGGAAGCCGTTCTTTCGGAAGGCAGGGCGCGGTCGATGCGCTCGATCCCGCTGGCGGCGCGCGAAGGGCATCCGCCGATGATCGCCCATCTGGTGCCGGTGCGGCTGGCGGCGCGGGACATCTTCTTCTCGGCCTCGGCGGTTTTGCTGATCACGCCGGTGACGCGCCGCGAGGTGCCCTCGGCGGACATCATCGAAGGACTGTTCGACCTGACGCCGGCCGAATCCCGCGTCGCGCGCGGCATCGCCCGGGGCGGCACCATCCAGACGCTGGCCGGGATTTCCGGCAATTCGCCGGAGACCGTTCGCTCGCAGCTGAAAGCGGTGTTCATGAAAACCGGCCTGTCGCGGCAGGCCGAGCTCGTCAGCCTGCTGGCCGGGCTGCATGTTCCGGGACCGGACCCGACTGCGGCCGGCGAGACCGACGGGGATTGATGCCTGTCGCCGCTGCGGAGGCGGGGGCTCGGGAAGCCCGCACAGCTGCGTGCGGCAGGGTCAGCCGGCAGAGCGCCGGTCAGCCGGCGAAATCGTGCCACTCCTTCGCCTGGGCAAGGGCGGCATCGCGCAGCCAGGCGATGTCGCTGCCGGAGGCGACGGCGGCGTAGCCCTCGCCGAGGAGTTGCTGCCAGCTACGGCCCTGGCGCGGGACGGTGGCCAGCGGCTTGCCGGCGCGGCGCACGGCGGCTTCGGCCTCGGCGATCAGGCGCTCGACCTCGGGGGCGCCGGTCTGGTCGGGCATGCCGGCGCTGCCCGACAGGTCGGCGGGGCCGATGAACACCATGTCGACGCCCGGCACCGAGGCGATCGCCTCGGCATTGGCGACGGCCTCGACGGTCTCGATTTGCGGGATGACCAGCAGCCGCTCATGGGCGGTGGCGACATAGTCCGGCACCAGACCGTAGCGCGAGCCGCGCACCACGGCGGCTGCGTTGCCCCGCTGGCCGAAGGGTGTGTAGAGGCAGGCGTCGACGACGCTCTTGGCCTCGGCGGCGGAATTGACCATGGGCACCAGCACGGCCTCGGCGCCGGCATCGACGATGCGCTTCAGATATGCGGGATCGGCGGCCGGCACGCGGATGATGGCGGTGGTCGGCGTGCCATTGAGCGCCCGCATCATGTCGATCGCCGACTGGATGTCGCCGGTGCCGTGCTCCTGATCGATGATGACGAAGTCGAAGCCGACGAGCCCGACGATCTCGGCCGTGGTCGCATTGGCGCTTTGCAGCCAGACGCCGAAGGATTTCTCGCCCGCCGCCACGCGGGTCTTCAGCCGGTTCTCGCGAGCGGTCACGGGATGCGCCATCTGTCTTCCAATCCGTCAGGTTGCCTGATGAAGTGATAGGCGGGAAAGTTGCGAGACGAAAGCGTCTCGCCGGTTCTTTTCTTGCGGGCGGAGGACCATAAGGGGTGACGAGGCGGGAGCGCGAGGAGGCGGTGTCGCTTGCGGGATAGTGGCGCGCCCGCGAGTTTCGGCACGTCGCCACATCGGCGCAATTGAGGGGAGACAAGCCATGCAGGCCTGGCAGATCGATCAATTCGGACCGGCGGACAGCCTCATGCTGCGCGAGGTTCCCGATCCGGCACCGGGGCCGGGCGAGGTGGTGGTCACGGTCGCGGCGGCGAGCGTCAATCCGGCCGATGCCAAGCTGCGGGCCGGCCGCTCGCCGGGGGCCGACACCATCGGCTTTCCGCTGACGCTCGGCCGGGATTTTTCCGGCACGGTCGCCCAGCTGGGTGAGGGCGTCACCGATTTCGCGGTGGGCGAAGCGGTTTTCGGGGTGCTCGACCGCGGGCACGAGGGCGCCTGCGCCGGCAAGATCGCGCTCCCGGCGGGGCTCGTTGCCCGCAAGCCGGAGGCGCTGTCGCATGTCGAGGCCGCCGCGCTGGCGCTGACCGGGCTGACGGCGCTGGTGGCGCTGGAGGACGTGGCGCGGCTCGCCCGCGGCCAGCGGATCCTGATCCATGGCGGGGCCGGCGGCGTCGGCAGCTTCGCCGTGCAATATGCCCGGCATGTCGGGGCAGAGGTGTTCGTGACGGCCAGCGCGCGCAATCACGACTATCTGCGCGATCTCGGCGCCGACAGCGTCATCGACTACACTGCCACGTCCTTCGAGGAAGCGGTGGCCGACTGCGACGTGGTGTTCGACACGATCGGCGGCGAGGTGCATCGTCGCTCGCTGACGGTGCTGAAGCCCGGCGGCCTGCTGGTGCATATCGCGCCGGGGCCGGCCGACATGGCGACGCCCGAGGACATCCGGATCGTGCGGCCGCATGTCGGGCGCGACCGGGCACATCTGACGCGGATCCTTGAACTCGTCGCCTCGGGCGCCGTGCGGCCGCCGGAGATCGCGACCATGGCGTTCGCCGACCTGCCGGCGGCGCATGAGCGGATCGAGACCGGCCATGTGCGCGGCAAGATCGTGCTCAGTCCGGTGTCGTAAGCGGCGGCAGCGGAGCGGCGACAAGGCAAGGAACGTGCTGCGCCAGGGCGACCGCAAACCAGGGAGAGAGCCGATGAGCGAGGAACTGCGCCGCCGGATGGTGGAGGACCAGCTCGTGCGCCACGGCATCTCGGACCGCCGCGTGCTCGACGCCATGGGAAGGGTGCCGCGCGAGGCCTTCGTGCCGGAGGCGCTGGCGTCGTCCGCCTATATGGATGGCCCGCTGTCCATCGGCGGCGGGCAGACGATCTCGCAGCCCTACATCGTCGCGCGGATGCTGGAGGCGGCGGCGATCGCACCGGGGGACCGGGTGCTCGATGTCGGCACCGGCTCGGGCTATGCCGCCGCCGTCGCGGCCGAGATGGGCGCGACAATCTGCTCGATCGAGCGCGATGCGGCGCTGGGCGAGGCGGCGCGCGCGCGGCTGCAGGCGCTCGGCTACGATGTGGCGGTGACCGTCGGCGACGGCACCCGCGGGCTGGAAAGCCCCGCTCCCTTCGACGCGATCCTGGTGGCCGCGGCCGCGCCGACGGTTCCAGAGGCGCTGCGCGCGCAACTGGCGATCGGCGGGCGGCTGGTGATCCCGGTCGGCCGGACTCGGCAGGGCCAGGAATTGCGCCGGATCGCCCGGCGCTCGGCGACGGAATTCGACGACATCCTGCTCGAGATGGTCGCCTTCGTGCCGCTGATCGGCCACGAGGGCTGGCCGGACGCTTCGGGCGGCATCGGCGGCTGACGGGCGCAGTGAGGCGCGGTCGGCAGGTGTGGCTCCGGTGTCGGCGGGACGGGGCGCCTAGTCGGCGAGGAAGCGGGCGTAGCTCGCCACGTCGACATTGCCGCCGCTGACGATGACACCGACGCGCTGGCCTTCGCAGGGCACCGCGCCGGTGAAGGCGGCGGCGGCGGCAAGGCAGCCGGTCGGCTCGACCACCATCTTCATGCGCTCGGCGAAGAAGCGCATGGCGTCGACCAGCGCCGCGTCGGGCACGGTGACGATCGAATCCACCCGGTCGCGGATGATCGGGAAGGTGAGGTCGCCGAGATGGGTGGTCAGCGCGCCGTCGGCGATGGAGCGCGGCACGTCGATGCGGACGACCTCGCCCTTGGCCAGGGACTGGCGGCCGTCGTCGCCGGCTTCCGGCTCGACGCCGATGACCCGGCAGCCGGGCGACAGTTCGCTTGCGGCCAGCGCCGATCCGGCGAGGAGGCCGCCGCCGCCGAGGCAGACCAGCAGGATGTCGAGCGGGCCGGTTTCGGCGAAGAGCTCGGCCGCCGCGGTGCCCTGACCGGCGATGATGTCGCGATGGTCGTAGGGCGGGATCAGCGTCAGGCCGCGATCCGTCGCGACGGTGTTGGCGAGCGCCTCGCGGTCCTCGCTGTAACGGTCGTAGGTGATGACGTCGGCACCGTAGCCGCGGGTCGCCGCGACCTTCATGGCCGGGGCGTCGGCCGGCATCAGGATCGTCGCCGGCACGTTCTCGATGCGGCTGGCCAGCGCGATCGCCTGGGCATGGTTGCCGGAGGAGTAGGCCATGACGCCGCGCCGGCGCGCGTCCTCGGGCAGGGCGGCGATGGCGTTGCAGGCGCCGCGGAACTTAAAGGCACCGGCGCGCTGCAGGTTCTCGCATTTGAAGTGGAGCGTCGCGCCCGTCCGCGCGTCGGCAAAGCGCGAGGTCAGGACCGGCGTGCGGTGGGCGATGCCGGCGATGCGCTCGCGCGCGGTGGCGACATCGGCGAAGGTCGGAAGCCGGGTGCCGGAAGACGATCCGGCGTTTACAATTGCGGTCATCGTAGGCGCCTCATCTGGAACGGCGCGGCTGCATCCCGCGCCCATGCGCCGTGTTCAACGTGAGCGATGGGGCGATGTAAAGGGGCGCCGCCCCGAGGCTGCGAGGCTGCGAGGCTAGGCGCCGCTACGCCGAAGGCGCTACCAGCGCAGCAGCCGCCAGCCCAGAAGCGCGCCGGCGGCGACCAGCGCCGAGGCGGCCAGCGGATACCAGACGGCGACGAAGAGCGGCGAATCGTCGGTGCATTGCGCCGCATAGAAGATGGCGGCAACGGCGGCGGCGGCCAGGCCTGCGAGCCCGCCGGCAAGGGCCGGCCGGGTCGGCGCCTGACGGCGCAGGGCCCACAGGAAGACGATCAATGCCGGGGCGCCCATGGAGGGGATGGCGGTCAGGCACATCAGCGCGTTGGAGCCGACGAGATAGGCCATCCACGCGTCCGACGGCAGGGCGATCAGCTCGGCAAGGACGGCGGCGAGCATCACCCCGGCGGGCAGCGCCAGCCACCACAGCCGCCGCAGTGGCTCGCCGGGATGCGAGAACGCCCGCATCGTGACGATCGCGGTGACGGCAAGCAGTCCGGTGACGACGAATTTGAAGTCGAAGCGGGCGGTCTGCAGCGCGCCGGCGAAATCCGGCCGGACACCGATGGCGGTGAAGAAGACCAGGCCGGCGAGCGCCGCGGCAACGAGGGCGAGCAGCAGCCAGGACGGGCCTGTCTCGGGCGCGGTGCGCCGGCGGTCGGCGACCAGCGTGGCGATGAGGGTGTCGGTCTGCATGGCGTCAGGTCCGTCCGAATCTGGCGGCGATCGCGGCGAGGCCGCGATGGAAGGCGACCCGCACGGCGCCCTCGGTGACGCCGAGGCGGCTGGCGGTCTCGGTGATGGAATGGCCATGGACGGAGAGGGAGGCGACGACCTCCCGCTGGCGGCCGGCGAGCGACAGGAGCGCGCGGGAGATGTCGTGGGCCTTGGCGTTGGGCATGGTGGCGGGGTCGTCCAGCGTGTCGCTGAAGTCGGCGATGTCGAGATTGACGCGCCGGCCCTCGCGGCGATAGGCGTCGATCGCCTTGTGGCGGGCAATGGCGAAGAGCCACGGCTTCACGGGCTCGCCTTCGCGCCACGTATGTCGTTTCAGATGCACCGCCATCAAGATCTCCTGGACCAGATCCTCCGGATCGAAGCCGCCGGCATGGACCGGCGCCCTGGCGCGGGCAAAGCCGCGCAGAAGGCCCGCGACCTCCTGCAGGAAATCACGATAGGCGCCGTCGTCGCCGGCGTTGGCCGCCATCAAGAGGGATTCCAGTCGTCCGGGCCGGACGGGCGAGGCAGGCTTCATGTCTGGTCCTTCGCGCGCAGTGCCTGGGATGTTTCGCAGCATGGCGAATTTTTCCGCTGGCAGGGCGCTAAAAGGTTCACATGATGGTGATGGTCGAGAGGGCGTAACGAACCGGGCGGCGAGGGCGAACACAGGGAGGCGGGACCGGCAAAGGTGTCGCCCGATCAAAGGTCTCGAAGGAGGATTTCATGGACCGTCGCTCTCTCAATCTCGCACTGGCAGGCTCGCTTGCCGCCGCCCTGACCGCCTCGGCGCTGCCGGCTTCGGCGCAGGACAGCAAGGATACGGTGAAGTGCTACGGCGTGGCGCTGGCCGGCCAGAACGACTGCGCCGCCGGCCCGGGCACGACCTGCGCCGGCACGTCCAGCGTCGACTACCAGGGCAATGCCTGGAAGGCGGTGCCGGCTGGGACCTGCGAAACCATGGACGTGCCGGGCGACCGCATGGGCTCGACCGAGCCGCTGACCCGCGACGTGCCGAGCTGACACGGCCCTGACCGGAAGGCCCGGCCGGCAAGTCGGGCCTTCCCCCGACGCTGGTATCCGGGAGGCTCCACCCATGTCGTCACATCGCAAGACCGCCTTATCGGTGGCGGACACATCGCCCTTGCCCGCTGCCGCCGGGCTCGGCCTGAAGCTCGAACATGCCGGCGAGATTCTGGAAACGGACCCGGCGGTCGGCTTCTTCGAGGTCCATGCCGAGAACTATATGGGCGCCGGCGGTCCGCCGCATCGTTACCTGACGGCGATCGCCGCGCGCTATCCGCTGTCGCTGCACGGTGTCGGCCTGTCGATTGGCGGCGAGGGCGCCCTCGACCAGGCGCATCTGGCGCGGCTGAAAGCGCTGATCGACCGCTACCGGCCGGCAAGCTTTTCCGAGCACCTGGCCTGGTCGACCCATGAAAGCGTGTTCTTCAACGACCTCCTACCGCTGCCCTACACCCCGGCGACGCTGGAACGGGTGGTCGCACATGTGGCGGAGACGCAGGAGACGCTCGGCGTGCGGATGCTCTTGGAGAACCCCTCGACCTATCTCCTGTTTTCCGAAGCCAGCCTCGACGAGATCGACTTCCTGACGGCGATTTCCGAGCGCACCGGCTGCGGACTGCTGCTGGACGTCAACAACGTCATGGTGTCGGCGGTCAATCACGGCCTCGACCCGTTTGCCTATATCGACCGGTTTCCGCTGGAGCGGGTCGGCGAGATCCATCTGGCCGGCTATGACGAGACGGTGGACGATGCCGGCGAGCGGCTGCTGATCGACGCGCATAACGCGCCGGTGCTGCCCGACGTCTTCGCGCTCTACCGGCACACCTTGCGAAAGAGCGGCCCGCTGCCGACGCTGGTGGAATGGGACAACGACGTGCCGCCCTTCGCGGCGCTGATGGACGAGGTCGCGCGGGTGGAGGACGCCCAGGCCGAGGCGCGGCAGGCGGATCGCCGCGTCCGGTCGGCGGCATGAGCGCCGTGGCCGGCACCGCGTCGACGATGGGCGCGCAGGCTTTCATCGCCGCCCTGACCGCGGCGGGTGCAGAGATGCCGGCGGGGCTGACGACGCATCGCGGCACGCGCGACGCCCGCCGCTTCGCGGTCTATCGCAACAATGTTCATGTAGGGCTGGTCGGCGCGCTGGAAAAGGCGTTTCCCGTGGTCCGGCAACTGGTCGGCGACGCCTTCTTCCAGATCATGGCACGCGCCTATGTCGCCGCCGAGAAGCCCGCCTCGCCGGTGATGCTCGAATACGGCGATGGGTTTGCGGACTTCGTCGCCGGTTTCGCGCCGGCGGAGGGACTGCCCTATCTCGCCGATGTCGCCCGGCTGGAGGTCGCGCTGACGCAGGCCTATCACGCAGCCGAGTCTGACGCGCTCGATCGGGCGGGCCTTGCCGGGCTCGACCCGTCGCGGCTCGATGCCACGACGCTGGCGCTGCATCCGGCCGTGCGGCTGGTGCGCTCGGCGTATCCCGTCGGCACGATCTGGTCGCACCATCAGCAGCAGCCGGTGCGTCCGGTCGAACGCTGGGACGGCGAGGCGGTGCTGGTGACGCGGCCAGATGCGGAACTGCACTCGACCATTCTGCCGCCCTGCGACGTGCCCTTCGTGGCGGCGCTGTGGGCGGGGGCCAGTCCGGCGGAAGCGGCCTGGGTGGCTGTCGACGCGGACCGGAGGTTCGCTTTCGGCGAGGCGCTGATCGCGCTCATCGATCTGGGCGCCGTGACCGGCTTTCGCGACAGGGAGACACAGGATGCGTGAGTTGCTGATCCGTGCCGAGGCGGCGCTGGGCGCGGTTCCGGCGGCCCTGCCGCTGCTGGCGCTGCGGGTCGCGCTGGCGGTGCCGTTCTACAGATCCGGCCTGACCAAGTGGGACGGCTTCCTGCAGCTGTCGGGCGGCGCGCGCTATCTGTTCACGCAGGAGTTCAAGCTGCACATTCTGGGCGCCGAATACGCCTATCCGGCGCCGATCCTGAGCGCGCATCTGGCGGGGATCGCCGAGATCGTGCTGCCGATCCTGCTGGTGCTGGGGCTGGGCACGCGCTTTGCCGCGCTTGCGCTCCTGGTGATGACGGCGGTGATCCAGATCACCGTGCCGGAGGGCTGGGCGAATTTCCATCTGCCCTGGGCGGCGATGGCGCTGACGCTGATGTGTTTCGGCGGCGGCCGGCTGGCGCTGGACACGCTGCTCTTCGGCGATGCGGCGCGGGCTCGGCCGCGGGGGATGCCGTCCGTCTGAGGGCGGCGCCTCAGGGCTCCAGACACGAAAAAGCCGCCAGGGACATCGCCCGGCGGCTCCGCGTTGTCTGCGAGAGACAATGTGCGGGCCTCGCTCTTCGACTCGCCAGTACATCCGTGGTCGGACGAAAAGCTGAAGACCCTGGGCGCATCGACCTGACAAGTCAGGGACGCGTTGCACCACACACAGATGGGTACGCCCTGAAGCTTGTGCAAGGCTGACGTCGTGGTTTGTGCGGCGTGGTGCCCATTTCACCAACGCCGTCATCCTTGTCTGTTGACGGCCTCTTGCAATTGGAGAGGCTGATCGGCGGGCAGCGCACCGTGTCATCCTTGGTCGTTGGAGACCGTGCCCGAGCAAGGTTCGCCGCCCGCCTTTCGTCATCCACCCCGAACAGTTGCCGGGGCCGGCGTGACAGCGCCGAGCCCGCAGGACAAGGATGGGACTTATGATGATAGACCGGACCGTGCTGGGTATCGATATCTCTGGAGCGCATCTCGACGTCTTTGCTCATCCCGAAGGGCGGGCCAGACGCCTGACCAACGATGCCGACGGGATCGCTGCCGTGACGGCCTTGGCGGCAAGGCGGCAGGCTTTCGTCGTGATCGAGGCCACCGCGCCGTTCGACCAGCCGCTGATCCGTGCCCTGGAGGCGGCGGGCCTGGTGTTCCACCGGGCCAATCCCCGCCGCGCCCGCGACTTCGCCCGGTCGGCCGGCCTTCTGGCCAAGACCGATGCGGTCGATGCCCGCATGCTGGCCCTTTACGGCACGGCTCTGGCGCTGCGGCCGACGGAGAAGGTGGCGCCCGCGCGGCTGGCGCTGCAGGGCTTGGTCAGCCGCCGCGACCAGCTCGTCGCAATGCGCAAGGCCGAGCGGGTGCGGTTGCGGACCATGAGCGAGCCGTGCATCGCCGAAAGTCTCCTCGCGGTGATCGCCCTCCTCGACGCGCAGATCCGCACCATCGAGCGCCGCATCGAGGCGACGGTCGCGGCCGATGCCGCTTTGGCCCGCCAGCGCCGCGTGCTGCGCGCAGCTCCCGGCATCGGGCCGGTCGCCGCTTCGGTGCTGCTGGCCAGCCTGCCCGAACTCGGCCGCGTCAGCCGCCGGGCGATCGCCGCCCTGGCGGGGCTTGCCCCCATTGCCCGGGACTCCGGCCTGCTGCGCGGCAGACGCTGCGTCCAGGGTGGCCGCAAGCGCGTGCGCGACGCCCTCTACATGGCGGCGCTCGCCGCCGTGCGAACAACGCCGTGGAAGGCCCTCTTCGCCACCATGACGACCGCCGGCAAACCAGCAAAGCTCAGCCTGATCGCCATCGCCCGCAAGCTCCTCGTCACGCTCAACGTGGCAATCCGAACCGGAGAATATCAGCCGCGCCCAGCCACCCCTTGACGCATACTCACACAGTTGCTCGGGCTTGACCCGAGGACCCATTCCTCTGCGGTGCCGCTGTCGCGTCGGGGGAGGAGGGGCGCGGTCTGCGGCGTGGCGGCGGTTGGGGCGGTTTGGCATGGGTCCTCGGGTCGGAGCCCGAGGATGACGCCGAGTGGGGAGGTGGGGTGCGTTTTCTGCGGAGGCCGGGGGTGACGCGGCGGCTGCGGTGGCGGACGATGTCGTGGTCTTGCCGGGGCGACGCATGCGGCGATGCCGTCGGTTTGTCGTGTGGAGAGGCGAGCCCTGACAGCCCACCAGCGCCGAAGCCGTCGTTGGCCTGTCAGGCGAGGACGCAAACAGCTACGCCGTCATCCTCGGGCTTGACCCGAGGACCCATTCCTCTGCGGTGCCGCTGTCGCTTCGTGAGTGGAAGGGGCGCGTTCTGCGGCGTGGCGGCGGTTGGGGCGGTTTGGCATGGGTCCTCGGGTCGGAGCCCGAGGATGACGCCGAGTGGGGAGGTGGGGTGTGTTTTCTGTGAAGGTAGGGGGTGACGCCGACGCTGCGGTGGCGGCCGATGTCGTTGTCTTGCCGGGGCGACGCATGGGGCGATGCCGTCGGTTTGTCGTGTGGTGGGGCGAGCGCTGACGCCCACCAACGCCAAAGCCGTCGTTGGTCTGTCAGACGAGGGCGCAAACATTAACGCCGTCATCCTCGGGCTTGACCCGAGGGCCCATTCCTCTGCGGTGGCGGTGTCGTTTCGGGGGAGGGGCGCGGTCTGCGGCGTGGCGGCGGTTGGGGCGGTTTGGCATGGGTCCTCGGGTCGGAGCCCGAGGATGACGCCGAGTGGGGAGGTGGGGTGCGTACTTTGCGGAGGGCGGGGGTGATGCGGACGCTGCGGTGGCGGTCGATGTCGCTCTCCTGCCGGGGTCGACGCATGCGGTGCTGCCGTCGATTTGTCGTGTGGCGGGGCAGGCCTGACGCCGACCAGTGCCGAAGCCGTCATCCGTCTGTCGGGCGCGGGGCAACGATCTGCCCCACCCCCTCGAATTCTATCCGTCGCGGGCATGGTGTAAGGGTGGGCGCAGACAGGCCGACGCCGTGGCAAATATTGACATAAGGATATGTTTATGTGATTTGCCGCGGAGCGACAAGGAAACGGTGAAGCCATGACAGAGACGTCCGACAAGCTTTTCGGGGCGATGACCGAAGGCCGTTCGCCGGCAGAGGCGTCCAGGGCGCTGCGCAAGGCGGTTTCCGAGCGCATCCTGGTGCTCGACGGCGCCATGGGCACCGAAATCCAGCTTCTGGGCCTCGGCGAGGACGATTTCCGCGGGCATCGCTTCGGCGCCTGCGAATGTCATCTGCAGGGCAACAACGATCTCCTCAACCTGACGCAGCCGCAGGCGATCGAGGACATCCACTACGCCTATGCCATGGCCGGCGCGGATATCCTGGAAACCAACACCTTCTCCTCCACCACGATCGCCCAGGCCGATTACCAGATGGAGGACCAGGTCTACGAGCTGAACCGCGACGGCGCGCGGCTGGCCCGGCGCGCCTGCATCCGCGCCGAGGAGAAGGACGGCAAGCGCCGCTTCGTCGCCGGCGCGCTCGGACCGACGAACCGCACCGCCTCGATCTCGCCGGACGTCAACAATCCGGGCTACCGGGCCGTGACCTTCGACGATCTGCGCATCGCCTATGGCGAGCAGCTGCGCGGTCTGATTGACGGCGGCTCCGACCTGATCCTGATCGAGACGATCTTCGACACGCTGAACGCCAAGGCGGCGATCTTCGCCTGCGAGGAGATCTTCGCGGAAAAGGGCGTGACGCTGCCGATCATGATCTCCGGCACCATCACCGACCTGTCCGGCCGCACGCTGTCGGGCCAGACGCCGACGGCGTTCTGGCATTCGGTGCGGCACGGCCGGCCCTTCACCATCGGCCTGAACTGCGCCCTCGGCGCCGCGGCGATGCGCGACCATCTGGCCGAAATCTCGGCGGCGGCGGACACCTTCGTCTGCGCCTATCCGAATGCCGGCCTGCCGAACGAATTCGGCGAATACGACCAGAGCCCGGAACAGATGGCCAAGGAGGTCGAGATATTCTGCGAGGAAGGGCTCGTCAACGTCCTGGGCGGCTGCTGCGGCTCGACGCCGGACCACATCAAGGCGGTGGCCGAGACGGCCGCACGCTACAAGCCGCGCAAGGTGCCGACCATCGCACCGCTGATGCGCCTGTCGGGCCTGGAGCCGTTCACGCTGACCAAGGAGATTCCCTTCGTCAATGTCGGCGAGCGGACCAACGTCACCGGCTCGGCCCGCTTCCGCAAGATGATCGAGGCGAACGATCTGCCGGCCGCCCTCGACGTGGCCCGCAGCCAGGTGGAGAACGGCGCCCAGATCATCGACGTCAACATGGACGAGGGGTTGATCGACTCCAAGCAGATGATGATCGACTACCTGAACCTGATCGCGGCCGAGCCCGACATCGCCAAGGTTCCGGTGATGATCGACTCCTCCAAGTTCGAGGTGATCGAGGCCGGTCTGAAGTGTGTGCAGGGCAAGGCGCTGGTCAACTCGATCTCCATGAAGGAGGGCGAGGACGCGTTCCTCAAGCAGGCGCGCCTGGTGCGCAGCTACGGCGCCGCCGTGGTGGTCATGGCCTTCGACGAGCAGGGCCAGGCCGACACGCTGGAGCGCAAGGTCTCGATCTGCAGTCGCGCCTACAAGCTCCTGACCGAGGAAGCCGGCTTCGCGCCGGAGGACATCGTCTTCGATCCGAACGTCTTCGCGATCGCCACCGGCATCGAGGAGCATAATGGCTACGGCGTCGCCTTCATCGAGGCGACCCGCCAGATCCGCCAGAACCTGCCGGGCGCGCACATCTCCGGCGGCGTGTCGAACCTGTCCTTCTCGTTCCGCGGCAACGAGGCCGTGCGCGAGGCGATGCACGCGGTGTTCCTGTACCACGCCATCCAGGCGGGCATGGACATGGGCATCGTCAATGCCGGCCAGCTGGCGGTCTACGAGTCCATCGATCCGGAGCTGCGCGAGGCATGCGAGGACGTGGTTCTCGACCGCAAGCGCGATGACGGCGTCGACCCGACCGAGCGGCTGCTGGAGCTGGCCGAGCGCTGGCGCAGTGCCGGCGGCAAGGAGGCCAAGGCCAAGGACCTGACTTGGCGCGAGAAAAGCGTCCAGGACCGCATCGCCCATGCGCTGGTCAACGGCATCACCGAATACATCGTCGAGGACACCGAAGAGGCGCGCCTCGAGGCGGACCGCCCGCTGCACGTCATCGAAGGGCCGCTGATGGACGGCATGAACATCGTCGGCGACCTGTTCGGCGCCGGCAAGATGTTCCTGCCGCAGGTGGTCAAGTCGGCCCGGGTGATGAAGCAGGCCGTGGCGCATCTTCTCCCCTACATGGAGGAGGAGAAGCGGCTGAACGGCACCGACGAGCGCTCGAACGCCGGCAAGGTGCTGATGGCGACCGTGAAGGGCGACGTCCACGACATCGGCAAGAACATCGTCGGCGTGGTCCTGGCCTGCAACAATTACGAGGTCATCGATCTCGGCGTGATGGTGCCGGCCGCCAAGATCCTGGAAACGGCGCGGCGGGAGAAGGTCGACGTCATCGGCCTGTCCGGCCTGATCACGCCGTCGCTCGACGAGATGGTGCATGTCGCCGCCGAGATGGAACGCGAGGGCTTCGACATCCCGCTGCTGATCGGCGGGGCGACGACCAGCAAGGTGCATACGGCGGTGAAGATCGACCCGGGCTACAACCGGGGCCAGACGGTCTACGTCACCGATGCCTCGCGCGCGGTGGGCGTGGTCTCGCACCTACTCTCCGAGGAGACCCGCGGCTCCTATATCGAGGGCGTGAAGGCCGACTACCAGAAGGTCGCCGAGGCGCATCGCAAGGGCGAACGCGACAAGAAGCGGCTGCCGCTGGCCAAGGCCCGCGCCAATGCGCAGGTCAGCGACTGGGCGGCCTACGAGCCGGTCAAGCCGGCGATCACCGGCAAGCAGGTCTTCGAGGACTGGGACCTGGAAGAGCTGTCGCGCTACATCGACTGGACGCCGTTCTTCCAGACCTGGGAGATGAAGGGCCGCTATCCGGGCATCCTGGAGGACGAGAAGCAGGGCGAGGCGGCGCGGTCGCTGTTCAACGACGCGCAGGCCATGCTCAAGCAGATCATCGCCGAGAAGTGGTTCCAGCCGCGGGCCGTGATCGGCTTCTGGCCGGCCAATTCGGTGGGCGACGACATCCGCCTGTTCACCGGCGACGACCGCAAGGAGGAACTGGCGACGCTCTACACGCTGCGCCAGCAGCTGACCAAGCGCGGCGACCGGCCGAACGTGGCGATGGCCGACTTCGTCGCGCCGCTGGACAGCGGCAAGGCTGATTATGTCGGCGGCTTCGTGGTGACCGCCGGGATCGAAGAGGAGGCGATCGCCAATCGCTTCGCCAAGGCCAACGACGACTACTCGTCGATCATGGTGAAGGCGCTGGCCGACCGATTCGCCGAGGCCTTTGCCGAGCGGATGCACGAGAAGGTGCGCCGGGAATTCTGGGGCTATGCGCCGGACGAGACCTTCACGCCGGAAGATTTGATCAGCGAGGATTATGCCGGCATCCGGCCGGCGCCGGGCTATCCGGCCCAGCCCGACCACACCGAGAAGACGACGCTGTTCGAACTGCTCGATGCGGAGGCCACCACCGGCGTGAAACTGACCGAGAGCTTTGCCATGTGGCCGGGCTCGTCGGTGTCCGGCTTCTATATCGGACACCCGGACTCCTATTATTTCGGGGTTGCGAAGATCGAGCGGGACCAGGTCGAGGATTATGCCGCGCGCAAGGGCATGCCGGTCGCCGAGGTCGAGCGGTGGCTGGCGCCGATCCTCAACTACATTCCGACGGCGGCCGCCGAGGCACCCGCACAGGCCGCGGAATAGGGCGCAGGGCGCCGCGCTCGCGGCGCCGAAACGGGACGAAACGGGGCCACGCGGATGCGCGGTTCCCGCTTCCCCTTCTCATGATGCTGGAATCGTTCTAGATTGGGTTCGCTGGAAGTTAACCAGCGACGATGGTCGAGGACGATTTGATGCGGCTTACCCGCCAGACGAACTACGCGATCCGGATCCTGATGTACTGCGCCTCCAATGGCGGACAGCTCAGTCGCATCAAGGACATCGCGGCAGCCTATTCGGCGTCGGAGCTGTTCCTGTTCAAGATCCTGCAGCCGCTGGTCGAGGCCGGCATGGTCGAGACCGTGCGCGGGCGCAATGGCGGCGTGCGCCTGGCGCGGCCGGCTGCGGCGATCAATCTGCGCAATGTCGTGGAAGTGACCGAAGAGAATTTCGCCCTGGCGGAGTGCTTCGAGACCGGCGCCGTGGATTGCCCGCTGATCGAGAGCTGCGAGCTCAATTCGGCCCTGCGCGAGGCGCTGAACGCGTTTCTCGGGGCGCTGGGCAATTACACGATCGACGATCTCCTGGGCAACAAGGCGTTCATGCGCCGGCGGCTCGGCCTGATGGAACCGGTGCACGGGCTCGCCGCGGCGAGCTGATACGCATCCGGCGATCGTTTGACGGGACCGGCGCATGGATGGCGCGCCGGTCGCCCTAGACCGCTGGCAGGATGGCGGCGGCGCGCCTATATGCCGGCCGTCACCCGCCATTTCGTCAAACAGCGGCCAGCCCTCTTCATGGATACCAAGGTTACCGACGCCGCGGACGCCGCCTGGACCACCGCACCGTCTCCCTGCGTCGACATCTGCAAATACAAGCGACAGGGCCGCTGCGTCGGCTGCTCGATGACCAAGGCCGAAAAGCAGGCCTTCCCGTCGTCGGGCGGTGCGGAGCAGAAGCGCGAGTTCATCGAGACGCTGATCGGGCGGCTGCAGGAATCGGCGCGCAATCCGGCCTTCTGGATCATGTCCTACCGGCGCAAATGCGAGCGGGAGGGCGTTCCCTGTCCGATTCCGGTAGAGGGCGACGACGCCTGAACCGGGCCGCGCTAGCACGGTCGAGATATATAAAAAGGCCCGCCGGAGGATCTCCGGCGGGCCTTTTTCACGTCACGTGTCCGCCGCCGGTAAGGGCGGCGAGACGGTCGCCTCAGGCGGCGGTGGTCTTCAGATGGGCGCGCAGCATCCAGGCGAATTTGTCGTGCTGCTCGATGCGGGCGGTCGCCAGGTCGTTGGTGGCGAAATCGCCATGCTGGTCGGCGACTTCGGCAAGCGCCGACAGGGTCGAGGAGAGGGTCTCCTGATCCTGCATCAGGATCTCGACCATGGTGCGCGCGTCGGTGCGGCCGTCATGCTCTTCGATGGCGCTGCGCTCCAGATAGACCGAGTAGCGGCCCTCGGCATGGGCGTCGAACGCCTTGATGCGCTCGGCCAGCGTGTCCTGACCTTCGAAGTGATCCTCGTAGATTTCCTGGAACAGAGCGTGCAGGGCGCCGAAGGACATGCCCGTCACGTTCCAGTGGAAGTTCTGGGCCTTCAGCGTGGCGATGGCCGTCTCGGCCAGCGACTGGGTGAGGCCGTTGACGATCTCTTCCTTCGCCGTCGGCTCGATCTTGGCTGCTACTAGTCCCATGGTCTCCGGTCCCTTTGTGGTGTCTTAGAATAATTCTAATCTAGCCTCGGAAGCCGTTCATGACAAGGTCGCGGCAATCGGTCCCATGCGATTATTCGTGTCAGAGCGCCCGGGCGAGCGAGGCCGCAAGGAAGCGCAGCCAGCGCCGGCCCTCGGGGCGGACACGCCAGGCGACCAGCGCGCCGGCGGCGGCGTTCTCGCCGTCGCGCAGCACCGCGAGAAGGCGCAACAGCCAGATCTCGTCGTCCGAGGCCTGTTTCGCGCCGGGACGGTAGAACACCATCTCGCGCAGGCTCTGGCCGGACAGGCCGCGGAAGAAGGCGATGGCGAAGCGCTCCAGAGAGACGTTCTCCTCGCCGGCGAGAAGGAAGCAGGCCCGTTCGAGATCGGGCTTCGGGGCGAGCCGGCTGCGCAGCGCGAACCAGCGCAGGCGATTCAGCTCGTCGCGTTCGGCATCGGTGAGCTGGGGCGCGGCGGGACGGACCGTCGGGCAATTGCCGCCGGGAAAGGCGAGGATTCGCGCCGGGGCGCGCCCGGATGAGGGAAGAGTCTCGGGCAGGGGCAGTGCAGACATTCAGGCAACCGCGTTCTGTAAGAAGACCGCGCCGGGAACCCGCGACAGGGAATCGCACCCGACGTCTCGAACCGTTCTAAACTTGACAACCACTTTCATCTATTCATAGCAGACCGGGAATGGAAGGGAAGTGCCGCAGGCCGGATCGGGACCGCCGCGTCATTCGTCCCTTCGCCATCCGACCATCACAGGAGCGCCCGTGGCCAAACGTTGGGCCGATGCCCCGTCCCCGTGCATCGATATCTGCAAATACAAGGATGGCGGCCGCTGCATCGGCTGCGCCATGACCAAGCCGGAAAAGAAGCGGTTCAAGCGGCTGGACGGCAAGGCCGAGAAGAAGGCGTTCTTCCGCACCCTTGCCGAGCGGCTGGTCAGGGCCGGGCGCTACGATCGCTGGGCGCATGTCTATCGGCGCAAATGCGACAAGAAGGATCAGCCGTGCCCGCTCGACAAGCTGGAGGTGCCGGCCGAGGCGTGATCGCGCGGGGCGGAAACGGTTGAGAGATCGATTCCGGACCATCCGGCAATGCTTTGTGCTCACACGGCAAAAAGGCGGCGCGCCAGCCAGGCGCGCCGCCTTTTTCGTGGGATGAACCGGTTCGCGAGGCGAACGGCCGGGCCGGAGGCTATTCGGCCGGCGCCGGTGCCGGCGTCGCTGCGCCATCGTCGCCGGAGGTCGGGGCCGCGTGGCTGCCGCGGGACGGCTGCTTGCGGGCGAGCAGCTTGTAGAACAGCGGGATGAAGAAGATCGCGACGAAGGTCGCCGCGAGCATTCCGCCGATGACGCCGGTGCCGATGGAGTGGCGACTGGCCGAGCCGGCGCCGGTGGAGATCGCCAGCGGCACGACGCCCAGGATGAAGGCGAGCGACGTCATGACGATCGGCCGGAAGCGCAGCTTGGCGCCCTGCAGCGCGGCGTCGAAGGCCGACAGACCCTCCTCGCGTTTCAGCACCGCGAACTCGACGATCAGGATGGCGTTCTTGGCCGCCAGTCCGACCAGCGTGACGAGGCCGATCTGGAAGTAGACGTCATTGTCGAGGCCACGCAGCCAGATCGCCAGAAGCGCGCCGAACATGGCGAAGGGCACCGCCAGAAGCACGGCGATGGGCAGCGACCAGCGTTCGTACTGGGCCGACAGGATGAGGAAGACCATCAGGATGCCGAAGCCGATGGCGGCGAGCCCGGTGCCGCCCGAGGCGATCTCCTGATAGGCCGACCCGGTCCAGGCGACCTGATAGCCGTCGGGCAGCTTTTCGGCCGCGATCTCCTGCATGGCCTGCAGCGCCTGTCCCGACGAATAGCCGGGGGCCGGGCCGCCCGAGACCTTGGCCGCGGTGAAGGCGTTGAAGCGCTCGATGAGGTCCGGGCCGACGATGCGCTCGACCGACAGGAGGGCGTCGAGGGGGATCATCGCGCCGTTGTTGGCCTTGACGTAGACGAAGCGCAGATCCTGCGGCTTCTCGCGGAAGTCGGATTCGGACTGCAGCGAGACCCGGTAGTTGCGGCCGAGCAGGGTAAAGTCGTTCACATAGAGCGAGCCGAAGGTCGACTGCATGGTCTCGAAGATCGACGAGATCGGCACGTCCTGCGCCTTGGCCTTCTGGCGGTCGACGTCGATCTGGTACTGCGGGACGTTAGCCGAGAAGGTGGTGCGCACGCCGGCCAGCTCCGGCCGCTCGGCCGCCGCCGCCACCAGCGCGCTGGTCGCCGCGACCAGTTCCTGGGAGCCGCGGTTCTGCCGGTCCTGCACGAACAGGTCGAAGCCGCCGGTTGTGGACAGGCCCTGGATCGGCGGCGGGTTGAAGGCCAGGACCATGCCGTCCTGGATGCCGGCATTCATGCCCATGATCGGGCCGGTGAGGTTGCGGGCGTCGAGCGACGGGTCCTCGCGCTCCGACCAGTCCTTCAGCGTGACGAAGGCCACGCCCGAGCTGGACTTCTGGGTTCCGGCCAGGAGGTCGAAGCCGGCGAAGGCGACGACGTCGGCGACCGCCGGATGCTCGCGCACATTCGCGCTGACCTGCTCCATCACCTCCGTCGTGCGCGCCAGCGAGGCGGCCGGCGGCAGGATGGCGATGGCGAAATTGACGCCCTGATCCTCGTCGGGGACTAGCGAGCCGGGGATCGTCTGGAAGAAATAGTAGCTGCCGCCGACGATGCCGGCGAACAGGACGAGGGCGACGACGGCCCGGCGCATGATGAAGGCAACGCCGGCGCCATAGGCGTTGGTCAGCTTGTCGAAGCCCGTGTTGAACCAGCGGAACGGCGCCCAGGGCTCGGAATGGCCCTGCTTCAGGAGAAGGCCGCAGAGCGCCGGGGTGAGGGTGAGGGCGACGATGCCCGAGATCACCACCGAGACGGCGATGGTCACGGCGAACTGCCGGTACATGGTGCCGGCGAGGCCGCCGAGGAACGCCACCGGGATGAACACGGCGCACAGGACGAGCACGATGGCGATCACCGGGCCGGCGACTTCGGTCATCGCCTTGGCGGTGGCGTCCTTGGCGTTGAGCCCCTCGGTGGTCATGATCCGCTCGACATTCTCCAGGACCACGATGGCGTCGTCGACGACGATACCGATGGCCAGGACGAGCCCGAACAGGGTGAGGAGATTGATCGAGAAGCCGAGCGCCAGCAGCACGCCGAAGGTGCCGATGATCGACACCGGGACGGCGAGCATCGGGATCAGCGTCGCCCGGAAGCTCTGCAGGAAGATGAAGACGACGACGAAGACCAGCGCCATGGCCTCGATGAAGGTCATGATGACCTCCTCGATGGAGGCCTCGATGAACTTGGTGGTGTCGTAGGGAATGGCGAAGCTGATGCCATCGGGGAAGGAGCCGGAGAGCTCCTCCATACGGGTGCGCACGCCGCTCAGCGTGTCGAGAGCGTTGGCGCCGGGCTGCAGGTAGATGCCGATGGGCACCGTCGGCGTGCCGTTATAAGTGGCGTTGAAGCCGTAATCCTGGGCGCCGAGCTCGACCCGCGCGACATCCTTGAGAAGCAGCGAGGAGCCGTTCTCGTCGGAGCGCAGGATGATGTTCTCGAAGGCCTCGGCGTCGGGCAGACGCCCGGCAGTGGTCACCGAATAGGTGAAGGCGAGGTCGGTGTTGGTGGGCGGCGCGCCGAACTGGCCGGCGGCGAACTGGGCGTTCTGGTCGCGCACGGCGGTGGCGACGTCGCCCGGCGTCAGGCCGTAGGAGGCCAGTGCGTCGGGCCGCAGCCAGATGCGCATGGAATAGTTGCGGGCCCCGAAGAGCTGCGCCTCGCCGATGCCCGGCAGGCGCTTGAGCTCGTCAAGGACGTTGAGCAGCGCGTAGTTCGACACATAGGTCGCGTCGTAGCGCGGGTCCTCCGACGACATGGTCAGAACCGCGAGGATCGACGAGTTCTGCTTGGCGACGGTGACGCCGAGACGCTGGACCTGCTCGGGCAGCGAGGCATTGGCCTGCTGGACGCGGTTGTTGACGTTGATCGTCGCCTGATCGGGATCGGTGCCGCTGGCGAAGGTGACGGTGATCGTCGCCGTGCCCGTCGAGGAGTTGGTGGACTGCATGTAGAGCATGTCCTCGACGCCGTTGATCTGCTGCTCGATCGGCGCGGAGACGGTCTGGGCGATGGTTTCGGCGCTGGCGCCGGGATAGGAGGCGCGCACCTGGACCTGCGGCGGCACCAGCTGCGGATACTGCTCGATCGGCAGCGCGCTGATCGACAGCAGGCCACCGAGGGTGATCAGGATCGAGATGACGGCCGCGAAGATCGGCCGGTCGACGAAGAACCGCGCATTCATCGGGCGGACTCCGCCGAAGCGTCGCCGTCGCTGGTGGCGCGGCGGGCGTCGGCGCCATCGGGCAGGGCGGTCAGCGGCACCGGCGGGGCATCCGTGCGGCCGGTTTCGCCGGACGTGCTTCCCGCATCGGCAACGACCTTGTCGTTCGCCGCGTCGACGGCGCGCTCGATCGCACCCTGCTGTTCGCCATCGGCCTCATTGGCGGGGTCCGCAGCGGCGGGTTCGTCAGCCGCGGCAGGCTCGGGAGCGTCGACTGCGGGGTCTGCCTCGGCGGCGGGGGCGTCCGTCGCCTGCGCATCGGACTCGCTGCCGGCGGCATCGGCGTTCGCGGCTGCCGGCTGCGGATCGACGGGGGCGCCGGGACGAACCTTGACGACGCCCTTGATGACCACCTTGTCGCCATCGGCAAGGCCTTCGGAAATGACGATGGAGCCGTCGAGCTCCCGGCCGACGACGACCGGCCTGACCTCGGCCAGGTTCTCGTCGTTCAGCGTGTAGACGAAAGTGCCCTGCGGCCCCTGCATCAGCGCTTCGGTCGGCAGTTCGATGGCGTTCTCAATGGACAGGCCCTCGAGCTGCAGGCGCACGAACTGGCCCGGCAGGAGGCGGCTCTCGGGATTGGGCAGGACGGCGCGCGACAGAATCGTGCCGGTCTGCGAATCGATCGTCGTCGAGGTGAAGTCGATGGTGCCGGTCTCGCCGTAGGTCTCGCCATCGCCGAACATCAGCGTGACGGTGAGGTCGGACGGCGAGGAGGCGCCCTGCAACTGGCCGCTCTCGACCAGTTCGCGGATGGAGGCGGCTTCCCTGTCGGCAGCCGAGAAGTTCACATAGACCGGATCGAGGCGGCTGATGCGGGTCAGCAGGTCGCCGGTGCTCAGAAGGCTGCCCTCGGGCACCTGTTCCAGGCTGGTGACGCCGGCAACCGGCGCCTCGACGGTGGCATAGTCGAGGGAGAGGGTGGCGGTCTGCAACTGCGCCTCGGCGGCCGCGACCTGCGCTTCGGCGAGTTCGCGCGAGGAGACGGCGTCCTCGAGCGTTGCCTGGCTCGACGCGCCGCTCTGGGCCAGCTGCCGGGCGCGGGCCTCGGTCCGCTTGGCCTGCCCGAGCTGGGCCTGCGCCTGGAGCACCTGCGCCCTGGCCAGCGCCACCTGCGCCTCGTAGGTTGCCGGGTCGATGTGGAACAGCAGCGTGCCGGCCTCGACGCGCGAGCCTTCGTCGAAATTGCGTTCGAGCAGGATGCCGCCGACACGGGCGCGCACTTCGACCTCGCGGGATGAGGCGACGCGGCCGGCATATTCGTAGGTGACCGGCAGGTTCTTGGTCTTGACCGTCTGCACGGTGACGGCCGGCGGGGGCGGGGTGCCACCGGCCTGCGCGAAGGCTGCGCTCGCGGCTGCCAGCGAGACGCCGACGCACGCCGTCATGCGCAAAATCAGGTTAAGTCCGCGCATTGTAAAACCTTTTTCCGGCCGGGCATGCCGCCGCTCTCTTGCATTGCAGCATACATACATCCATAAATGTATCGCAGCAAGGGAGGCACGGACTTGAGACGCACCAAGCAGGATGCCCTGCAGACGCGCGAGGCGATTCTCGACGCTGCCGAGACGCTGTTCTACGAAAACGGTGTGGCGGCGACGACCCTCGGGCACATTGCCGCGAGCGCCGGCCTGACGCGTGGTGCGATCTACTGGCACTTCTCCAACAAGCTCGAACTGTTCCGGGCGATGCAGGAGCGCGCGAAGCTGCCCCAGGAAGAATTCTTCGACGAGCAGGCCTGTGCCGGCCGGCGGTCGCTGCAGGACCTCTACGAGAACACGCTGGAGGCGCTCGGCCATCTGGAGCGCGACGAACGGACGCGCAAGATTCTGACCATTCTCCTGTTCCGCTGCGAATATGTCGGCGAGATGCAGGACGCCATGCTGCGCCGGGCCGACGCCGAGGCCACCATGCACAAGGCGATCACCGGCATCTTCGCCGCAGTGCAGATCCGCGGCGAGCTGAAGCACGAATGGCAGCCGAAGGAAGCGGCCACCGCCTATGTCTGCGCGGTGAGCGGGGTGATCTCGGAATGGCTGCGCTCGGATCGCGGCTTCGACCTGACCGGGGTCGGCGCGCGGGTGGTGCGCAGCGTGATCGCGGGATTTGCCTGTTCGAGCGCGCGGGTCGCGTGCCTCGAGGAGATGGCGGAGGCGCGAGCCGCGGCGAACCTGAACTGAGGGGAGGACGGACGCACGCGCCGCATGGCGCCTGCGGCGAATGTTTTCCCCGAACAATGCCGATATTTGGAACGTGCGACGCTGCATTGCGGGACGCGGGGTTCTATCTTCCAGCACGACTGCGATGTAGGCACGGGGCAAGGATGCTGTCCGGCCTGCCATTCTCCCGACAGCCGGGACCCGATCAATCGTGACGCGGCATCTGTCGTCGCGCGCACCGGACAAGGCCGTCTCGCGCGGTCGCGGACCATGAAAAGGAACGACGCCTGATGAGTTCTCTCGCCCAACAGCCGGAGCATTCGCCGGAGCCTGCCTTCCCGATTCCCGCCGGCGTCTTTGCCGAGACGGTGACCAAGGTCACGCACTATACCGACAGCCTGTTCGCCTTCCGCATCACCCGGCCGCAGAGCTTCCGCTTCCGCTCGGGCGAGTTCGTGATGATCGGCCTGCCGAACGCGGCCAAGCCGGTCTATCGCGCCTATTCCATCGCCAGCCCGGCTTGGGACGAGGAGCTGGAGTTCTTCTCCATCAAGGTGGCGAACGGTCCGTTGACCGAGCATCTGCAGAAGATCCAGGTCGGCGACACGGTGCTGATGCGCAAGAAGCCGACGGGCACGCTCGTCCACGACGCGCTGAAGCCCGGCAAGCGGCTGTTCCTGTTCTCGACCGGAACCGGCATCGCGCCCTTCGCCTCGGTGATCCGCGACCCGGAGACCTACGAGAAGTTCGACCAGGTGATCCTGACCCAGACCTGCCGCGGCAACGCCGAGCTGGCCTATGGCCGCGAACTGGTGGAGACGTCGAAGGCCGACGAGCTGATGAGCGAGTTCATCGGCGACAAGCTGATCTTCCACGCCAGCGCGACCCGCGACGGCGAGACGCGCGGCCACCGGATCACCACGCTGATCGAGAACGGCAAGCTGTTCGAGGATCTCGCCATCGCGCCGCTCAACCCCGAGACCGACCGGGCGATGATCTGCGGCTCCATGGCGATGCTGAAGGATACGGAAGCGCTGCTGGAAGCCCGCGGCTTCGAGGAGGGCGCCAACAACAAGCCCGGCACCTTCGTCGTCGAACGCGCCTTCGTGGACTGAGGACAGCGCCTCCGCTGCCAGGAGCGGCGCGCGTTGACCGACGACTTCGAACGGGTCGATCATCTGCGGTTTCCCCGCAATGAAGGACCTGCAGGAACGGATGTATTCCGAATGCTTGGGCGCATCAGTTGAATTTGAATGTCAGCTGTTAGCGTGTCAGCGTAAGTCCGGGGTGTTGTTGGCCCGAAGTCCCTCGTCAATCGGCATGCGCGGCTGCGGAGCGGCCCTCGGAGCAGGGGCGAGCGGCGCTGGTGCAGCTTGACAGCGCCGGCGCCGGGCGGCACGCCGACCGGATGACGCACGCACCCCATGCCGGACTGAAGGTCCTGGAACTCGCCCGCATCCTGGCCGGCCCGTGGATCGGCCAGACGCTCGCCGATCTCGGCGCCGACGTGATCAAGGTCGAGAGCCCGGCGGGCGACGACACCCGCGGCTGGGGGCCGCCCTTCGTCGAGCGGGACGGCGAGCGCACGGCGGCCTATTTCCACGCCTGCAACCGCGGCAAGCGCTCGGTGGTCGCCGATTTCGGCACCGAGGAGGGGCGGGAACTGGTGCGGTCGCTGGCGGCCGAGGCGGACGTGCTGATCGAGAACTTCAAGGTCGGCGGGCTGGCGAAGTTCGGCCTCGATTACGAGAGCCTGAAGGCGATCAATCCGCGCCTCGTCTATTGCTCGGTCACCGGCTTCGGCCAGGACGGCCCCTATGCGGGCCGGGCCGGCTACGACTTCATGATCCAGGGCATGGGCGGCATCATGAGCCTGACCGGCGACCCGGCGGGCGAGCCGCAGAAGATCGGCGTCGCCTTCGCCGACATCTTCACCGGACTCTACGGCACTATCGCCATCCAGGCGGCGCTGGCCGACCGGGAGCGGACCGGGCGCGGGGAATATGTCGACATGGCACTCTACGACTGCATGGCCGGCGTCCTCGCCAACCAGGCGCTGAACTTCTTCGCCACCGGCGCCGCGCCGTCGCGGCTCGGCAATGCCCATCCCAACATCGTGCCGTATCAGGTGTTTCCGGTGGCCGACGGCCATCTGATCATCGCCTGCGGCAACGACCGGCAGTTCGCACGGCTCTGCGCCGTCCTCGACCTGTCGCAGCTGTCGGACGATCCGCTCTACGCCACCAACGAGGCGCGGGTCGCCAACCGGGACGCGCTGACGCCGATTCTGGCCGGGGCGATCGCCGCCTGGCGCCGCGACGATCTTCTGGCCGCTTTGGAGCCGGTGGGCGTGCCGTCGGGGCCGATCAACGATGTCGCGGACGTCTTCGCCGATCCGCAGATCGTCCATCGCGGCATGCAGATCGCGCCGGGCGGCATGGCGGGCGTGCGCAGCCCGATCACCTATGGCGAGGCGGAACTGTCGCTGGAGCGGCCCGCGCCGAAGCTCGGCGAGCACCAGGGCGCGGGCTTCGGCGACGGCGGCTGACCGCGCCGGCGGACAGGGCCGGGCTGCTCAGACGGCGAGGTGGCTGGAGACGATGTCGGGATCGGCTTCCATCTTGGCGAAGCTGCCGGTGAAGCGGACGGTGCCGGTCTCGATGATCACCGCACGGTCGGCGATGGCGCGGGCAAAGCCGAGATTCTGCTCCGACAGAAGCACCGACAGGCCTTCGCGCTTGAGGTCGCGGATCGCCGCGGCCATGGCGTCGACGATGACCGGCGCGATGCCCTCGGAGGGTTCGTCGAGCAACAGGGTCCGCGGATTGCCCATCAGGGTGCGGGCGAGGCTGAGCATCTGCTGTTCGCCGCCGGACAGGCGCCCGCCCTTCTGGCCGCGACGTTCGCCGAGATTGGGGAAGAGGTCGAAGAGCCGCGCCGGCGTCCATGGGGTGTCGGCATCGGCGGCGACGCGGCGGCCGACCTCGAGGTTCTCCGAGACCGTCAGATCCTTGAAGATGCGCCGGTCTTCCGGGACGTAGCCGAGGCCCAGCCGCGCGATGCGGTAGGGCGGCAGGCCGGTGATGTCGGCACCGCGATAGCGCACCGAGCCGCGGCGCGGGCGCACGAGGCCCATGGCGCTCTTCAGCGTCGTGGACTTGCCGGCGCCGTTGCGCCCGACAAGGGCGACGATCTCGCCTTCGTTCACGGTCAGCGACACGCTGTGCAGGATATGGGCGTCGCCGTAGAAGCTGTCGATCGCTTGCAGTTCAAGCATTTGGCGAGACTTGTTCAGTGACTGATTCCGGTGCGCCGCCGCCGAGATAGACGGCGCGGACCGTCGGGTCGGCGCGGATCGCATCCGCGGTGCCTTCGGCGATGACGGCGCCCCGGTTGAGCACCACGATGCGGTCGGCATGGGCGAAGACGACATCCATGTCGTGCTCGGTGAAGAGGACGCTGAGGCCGGTGTCCTCGACGATGCCGCGCACCAGCGCCATCAGGGCGGTGCGCTCGCGCGGCGCCATGCCGGCGGTCGGCTCGTCCATCAGCAGAAGCCGCGGCGATGCGGCCAGCGCGACGGCGAGCTCCAGCCGCTTGACGTCGCCATAGGCAAGCTCGGCGGAGGGGCGGTCGGCGGCCTCGGACATGCCGACAATGGCGAGCAGCCGGTCGGCCTCGACCCGCTCGGCGGCGACGGCGCGGGAGAAAAAGTCGAAGCGGCGATTGCGATGGGCGAGAAGGGCGGTCTGCAGGTTTTCGCGCACCGTCATGGAGGTGAAGGTCTGGGTGATCTGGAAGGTGCGGCCGACGCCGCGCCGCGCGATGCGGCGGGCCGGCAGGCCGGCGATCTCGGACCCGAACAGCCGCACCGAGCCGCGATCGGGGCGCAGCTGGCCGTTGAGCATGTTGAAGGTGGTGGATTTTCCGGCGCCATTGGCGCCGATCAGGGCGAGCATCTCGCCCGACGCGACGTGAAAGCCGACGTCGTCGACCGCGACGACGCCGCCGAAGGTCTTGCTCAGACCGCGGATCTCCAGCGCGTTCATGCCGGCGCTCCGGAAGGCGCCGCTGCGCGGCGGCGTGCGAGGCCGGCCAGCGACCGCAGGCCGCCGGCGATGCCCTGGGGCGCCAGAATGCAGACGGCGAGGATGATGACGCCGAAGATCGACCGCCAATAGGGCAGCCGGCCAACCCAGTCCTCGATGCCGACGAAGATCGCGGCGCCGGCGATCGGACCCGACAGTGCCTGCACGCCGCCGATCAGCACCATCAGCAGGGCGTCGACGGACTGGCCGACTGCCAGGATGGTGGGAAAGACGCTGCCCTTGGCGAAGACGAAGACCGTGCCGGCAAGCGCGGCGAAGAGGCCGGCGATGACGAAGGCGGCGAGCTGGCGGCCGCGCACGTCGAGGCCGATGGCCTCGGCGCGCAGGGGCGAGTCGCGGGTGGCGCGCAGGAGATAGCCGAAGGGCGCATGGGCGATGCGGCGGATCAGCAAGAGGCCGACGGCGCACAGGCCAAGGGCGATCAGGTAGTAGACCGTGCGGGAGGCGGCGAAGCGGTCGGGCCAGACGCCGAGAATGCCGTCGTCGCCGCCGGTGACATCCTGCCATTGCAGGGCGACGGCCCAGAGGATCTGGGCGCCGGCAAGGGTCAGCATGGCGAGATAGACGCCGGACAGCCGCACGCAGAACCAGCCGATGACCAGCGCCCCGAGGCCGCCGGTGGCCACGCCCAGCGCCATGGCGGCGAACATCGGCAGGCCGAGAGCCGTGGCGGCCAGCGCCGCGCCATAGGCACCGAGGCCGAAGAAGGCGGCGTGGCCGAAAGAGATCATGCCACCGAGGCCCATGAAGAACTGCAGGCTGGCGGCAAAGAGCGCGGCGACGAAGAAATCGGTGAGCAGGATCAGGGCAAAGCCGGATTCGACCAGCGGCAGCAGCGCGAATCCGGCAACGGCGAGGACGACGAGGATGGTCACCATGCGGCCGGGCAGCCGCAGGGTGGCGCCGCGTTCGGCCGGGGCCGGCGCAACGAGGGCGGCCTGGCCGAACAGGCCGTAGGGCCGCACCACCAGGATCGCCGCCATCACCAGGAACGGCAGGACGGTGGCAAGGGTCGGAAACCACAGGAGGGTGAAGGCATTGAGGACGCCGATCAGGATTGCCGCCGCATAGGCGCCGCCGATCGAGCCGAGCCCTCCAACGACGACGATGACGAAGGCCTCGACCACCACGTCGAGATCGAGGGCGAGGCTGACCGCCTCGCGTGGGGTCTGGAGGGCGCCGGCAAGGCCGGCGAGGAAGGCGCCGAGCATGAAGACGGTGGTGAACAGCCGCGCCTGGTCGATACCGAGCGCGCCGGTCATCTCGCGGTCCTCGGTCGCAGCGCGGACCAGGGTGCCCCAGCGGGTGCGGTTGAGGACCAGCCAGACGGCGGCGAGGACGACCGGGCCGGCGGCGATCAAAAGGAGGTCGTATTGCGGCACCGGCTCGCCGAAGATCCGCAGGGCGCCGCCGAGGCCCGGGGCGCGGGGCGCGAGCAGATCTTCCGGACCCCAGATCGCCAGCGCTACATCCTGGATGACGAGGAGGACGCCGAAGGTGGCGACGAGCTGGTAGAGTTCGGCGGAGGCGTAGAGCCGGCGCAGGATGACGATCTCGATCAGCCCGCCGATCAGCGCTACCGCGACCGCCGCTGCGAGCATCCCGCCCCAGAAGCCGAGAAAGCCGGTCGGCAGCCAGGTGACGGCCGAATAGGCGACATAGGCGCCCAGCATGAACAGCGAGCCGTGGGCGAAATTGACGATGCGGGTGACGCCGAAGATCAGCGACAGGCCGGCCGCCACCAGGAACAGCGACGACGCGTCGGCAAGGCCGGCCAGGAGCTGGGCGAATACGAAGCCGAGCGTCGTCAACACCGTCTCCTCGTTGGGGATGGACGCCAGCGCGCGGCGACCGGAGGGGTCACCGCGCGCTCGCGTCTGTGCGCTGCCTGTGCGGCCGGCCTATTCGGCGGGGCGAAGCTTGCGGGCGTCCTCGGGCGACGGCAGGTAGTCGGCGCCGTCGGCATACCGCCAGTCGACCATGACGCCCTGGCCATCGCGCACCGCCGTGCGGCCGACCCAGGCGCCCATGGTGGACTGGTGGTCGGCCTCGCGGAAGGTGAAGGCGCCGGACGGGGCGTCGGGAACCTCGAGGCCCTCGAAGGCGGCGATGAGCGAGTCGGCGTCGGTGGCGCCGGCTTTCGTCAGGGCGGCGGCGAGAGCCTTCATCCCGTTGTAGCCGACCAGCGAGCCGGCATAGGGATGCTCGCCGTATTTCGCCTCGTAGGCCTTGCGGAAGGCGTCATGCTCCGGCGTGTCGATGTCGTACCAGGGGTAACCGGTGACGATCCAGCCTTCGGGGGCCTCGGCGCCCAGCGGCTCCAGATATTCCGGCTCGCCGGACAGGAGCGAGGCAACCTCGCGGCCGTCGAACAGGCCGCGAATGTCGCCCTCGCGGACGAATTTGGCGAGGTCGGCGCCGAAGGTGACGTTGAAGATCGCGTCGGGCTTCATGGCTTCAAGGGCGCGCACGGTGGGGCCGGCGTCGAGCTTGCCCTGGGGCGGCCACTGCTCGCCGACGAACTCGACGTCGGGCTTGCGCTTCTTCAACTCGGCCTTGAAGGCGGTGACGGCATCGGTGCCATAGGCGTAGTTCGGCGCAATGGTCGCCCAGCGGGTGGCGTCGAGCTTGGCGGCCTCTTCGGCCAGCATCGCGGCCTGCATGGCCGTCGAGGGGCGCAGGCGGAAGGTGTAGCGGTTGCCCTGCGACCAGACGATGGCGTCGGCCAGCGGCTCGGTGGCCAGATACGGCACCTGGCGCTGTTTGGCGAAGTCGGTGAGGGCGAGGCCGACATTGGAGAAGAAGCCGCCCCATACGATCGCGACGTCGTCGGAAGCGACGAATTCCTCGGCGATGCGGATGGCGTCGGCGGGCTTGCCATTGTCGTCGCGGCTGACGACCGCGACCGGCCGGCCGTCGATGCCGCCGGCGGCGTTGATCTCTTCCAGCGCCAGTTCCCAGCCCTTGCGATAGGGACCGGTGAAGGCGGGCAGGGTGGTGTAGCTGTTCATCTCGCCGAGGGTGATCGGCTCCTGGGCGAGGCCCGGCGTGGCGAGCCCGGCGAACAGGCCGAGGGCCCCTGCGAGCGTGGCGAACATCCGTCCGGTGATCATGGCAAGTCCCCGTGTCTGTGGCCGCAGGCCCCGGTCTTAAGGGCCGACCCTGCCCCGGCGTCATGGCCGAAAGCGGCTGCCATCGCAAGGCCACACGGACGTCATAGCCCCGCAGGGGCCGTATCCGGACACGGCAAATCGCCGTGTCCGCGTCAGCCCGGCGCAGGCTTTGAGGCTTAATCTCCGGTTAACCGACGTCCGATTAGATCGCCCAGCAACCGAAAATTAACGCAGATGACCAAAGCGCTAACAGACACCCGTCCGATCCGCCTCAAGGGCCGCTCCTTCCTCGCGCTGGTGCTGTCCCCCGAGCTGCCGTTCGACAGCTGGCTGGCTCGCCTCGACGATCTGGCCGCCCGTTCGACCGGCTTCTTCCTCGGTCGTCCCATCGTTCTCGACGTCGAGGGCCTGGACATCGACCAGGCGCAGCTGAAGGAACTGATCGGCGAACTCGGCGAGCGCAGTGTCCGGATCATGGGCATCGAGGGCGCCCGCGCCTCGCTGCTCGGCTTCGGCATGCCGCCGGCGATGAAGGGCGGACGCCCGGCCGACGATTTCGAGGCGCCGGCCGCACCGGCTCCCGCGAGCGCGCCGGCCAGCCCTGCCACGAAGGCCGAAGCGCCGGCCCCGCGGCCCGAGCCGCAGCCGGTCCGGGCGATGCCGTCGATCATCATCCACGAGCCGGTGCGCTCGGGCCAGTCGGTGATCTTCCCGGAAGGCGACGTGACCATTCTCGGCTCCGTCGCGTCCGGTTCGGAGATCGTCGCGGGCGGCTCGATCCACGTCTACGGCACCCTCAGGGGCCGGGCGATGGCCGGCTCGGTCGGCAACGCCTCGGCCCGCATCTTCTGCCGCAAGCTCGAGGCCGAGCTTCTGGCGATCGACGGCCTCTACAAGATGGCCGACGACATGAATCCTGCACATCGCGGACAGGCCGTGCAGGTCTGGCTCGACGGTGACACGCTGAAGACGGAAATCCTGGTCTAGCCGGCGGCCGACCAGCATACAGGAGAACGAGATGGCAAAAGTAATCGTGGTGACCTCGGGCAAGGGAGGCGTCGGCAAGACGACCTCCACGGCAGCGCTCGGCGCCGCACTGGCACAGCGGGGCGAGAAGACCGTCGTGGTCGATTTCGACGTCGGTCTGCGCAATCTCGATCTGGTCATGGGTGCGGAACGTCGCGTCGTCTATGACCTGATCAACGTGGTGCAGGGCGACGCCAAGCTGCCGCAGGCGCTGATCCGCGACAAGCGGCTGGAGACGCTGTTCCTGCTGCCGGCCTCGCAGACCCGCGACAAGGACAATCTCACGTCGGAAGGCGTCGAGATCGTCATGAACGAGCTGCGCGAGACCTTCGACTGGATCATCTGCGACAGCCCGGCCGGCATCGAGCGCGGCGCGACCCTGGCGATGCGCCATGCGGACGTCGCGGTCGTCGTGACCAACCCGGAAGTCTCCTCGGTGCGCGATTCGGACCGGATCATCGGTCTCCTGGACGCCAAGACCGCCAAGGCCGAGCGCGGCGAGCGGATGGAGAAGCACCTGCTTCTGACCCGCTACGACCCGAACCGGGCCGAGCGCGGCGACATGCTGAAGGTCGAGGACGTGCTGGAGATCCTGTCGATCCCGCTCCTCGGCATCATTCCCGAATCGATGGACGTGCTGCGCGCGTCCAACCTCGGCACGCCGGTCACGCTGGGCGACGCCCGCAGCGCACCGGCGCTGGCCTACACCGACGCCGCGCGCCGCCTGGCCGGCGAGACCGTTCCCATGGTGATCCCGGGGGAGAAGCGCGGCCTGTTCGGCAAGATCTTCGGACGGAGAGCGGCATGAGCCTTTTCAGTTTCTTCAGCAAGCAGAGCTCGGCGCCGATGGCGCGCGAGCGCCTGCAGGTCCTGCTCGCCCACGAGCGCGCGACGGTCGGCCATTCCGATCTGGTCGGGCTCCTGCGCGAGGAGATTCTCGCGGTGATCGCACGGCATGTCCATGTCGACCGCGAGAAGGTGATCGTGAAGATGGATCGCGGCGAACAGGTCTCGACCCTCGAGGTCGACATCGAGATTCCCGTGACCGCGAGCGTGCGGGCCGCCTGACGGTGCCCGCCCCAACCCGCGGCGGGATCCCCGTCGCGGAACCGGCAAGAAGGAGAACACCATGAGCCGAGTGACCATGCTCGAGCGGCTCAAGGAGCTGCAGAAGACGCCGAAGTTCCAGAACCGCGACATCCGCACGATCAGCGCGATCCTCTCCAACGAGGCGCTGGCCAAGCATGTGGAAGCCTGCGAGCAGTCGGCGGCGCGCTGAGCCGAGCGCCTGACATGCATCGAGGCCCGGCTGCAGGAAACTGCGGCCGGGCCTTTTGCGTTCGCGCCGCGCACGGCATGCAGATCCCGGCCGTGTGGCGAATTTTGTAGTATCTCAGTTCGAGAGTGGATGCTGTTATAGGTCAGTCGCGTTCCGCATCGAGCTTCCCGTAGAACGGACGACCGCGAACCCGCTCGACAGCCCGAGTAAATGCATTCGGTGGCTTTTTATGCCAGCGCCGATGAACCCACTCTAAATGCTCGTAAATCGTCATGCGTTTCCGCCCATCGCGGAGGTGCCATATGTAAGCTTCGCAACAGGTGTAAAGGGCAACATACGTTCCGCGCTCGCTGTCTTTTACGAGTTTTTCGTCAAAGTCACCGTTGCGGAGTCCCGCGGAAACAAATTCGTAGTGATTCAAAATATCGCGAAAATTCGCACGGAGATCCTCGTCTGCCCCATTCAAAATGTCGGGTGGGCATTTTCCTGCTTTTAGATGAGGCGCGATTTTCGCGCGCGCTTCAAGAAAACGTGCGTTAAAATTCGTTTGCAGAATTACATTAATCGTATGCTGTTTTTTCGCTAGCGTACGTGCACGCCGCGCCGCATAAAGCCAGCCTGTCGTTGCAAGCGCTGCCACGATGAGAATCGCGTATTCAGGAGTCATTAATTTTTTTTCAATGGCAATGATTTACGTGTTTGCATATGTGTAGGCGTGAACCTACGGTGATCATAGACCGAGGGAGGTCAAGGATGACAAGAGAAAACGATCCGGGTTTCTGATTTGCAAAACCCCGCCAATTGGCGGGGTTTTCGCACTCGGGCATTCTCCCTGTAAGACCCACGCCGTTCTCGCTTGGGCACAACTGTCTCCATCGTCTCGGCAAGGTCCGTCCATTGACCGTAGAATTGCGGTAATGCGAGCGGCCATCGCTGGCGATATTTTTAGCGTCTTGCGAATGCTGTTGCAGCTATGCCAAGCGGTGTAGAGTGATGCCACCTGCATGTGGTTCTCGAGTTCTTGGAGAATGCGTTAGCCGGTGCGTTGGTATCCGCATGGTGAGCTTCTGCTGTTCCAAATAGGACGTGTTTACCGAAGCAATATCGGGATCATCTGCGATGCGGTCCTTGCGCGCTCTGATGCACTTCTGGCAGTCATGTTCTTTGCGCGAGCGACAGTACCCTGGCCCCATCTCTTGCACAGCCTGATCTTACTGTCCTCGACCGTAAGGTATTCCGGTTACTAGCCGTCGCGAACTGCATTAGGCGAACGGCGTTGCCGACCACAACGGCAGGCCTCATAGCACCTCTAGGTCCTGTCGGCATTTTTACTCGCCCCATTTTCGCAGAGGGCCAGATTGGTCTTGCCAAGCTCGCTGAAAAATAGGTTTGCAATTTTCGCGGCGTCAATGTCGTCGATCACCGGGCCCCTAGTGCCGTCATTCCTTGGAATGCCTTCAGCGCACTCATGATGAATTCGCTCTGCTAGCCGTTTCCTAAAATCTTCCCGGGTCATTACGTCTCCCTTTCTTTCCACTGAGCATACCGGAAGCGAGCGCCGGTTGAAGGGCGCAGCTTGAGCCGCGTATACAAACTGAGACACTACGGTAAATTGGCTTGCGTCGCGCCGGCCGATCGCTAGTCTGCGAGGTGATCGGATTCGACGCTTGCGCCGGGTCCGTCGAAGGATGGTTCCCCCGCTGCCACGCGGCAGGGGCGAAGAGGGAATGCGACGGGCCGACCCAAACAGGGGGCCCATATCGCAGCCGACCCCGCGACTGTAGAGCGGCGAGGTCTTCACCACCGGGATGCGTCGGGCCGTCAGGCCAAGCGGAACCGGCCAAAGCCACTGGAGATGTCTCCGGGAAGGCCAGGCGAAGACCGACGACCCGCGAGCCAGGAGACCTGCCATCCACGTGCGACGTCTACGGGACGGGATGTTCCTTCAGGACCTGTGTTTCGATCCGGCGGCCGTCGTGCCGCGGAGTATCGGGGAAACGCCGGTTTTCCAGGACTATCCGCGTCCGTTCCAACAGGACACGGGAGTTGTCTTCATGCCTTTCCGCAATCGTTTCGCCGTCACGGCGCTGCTGTCCCTGATTCCGACCGCGGCCTTCGCTCACCACCCCGGTGGTGGCATGGCGCCGCAGAGCATGGCCGACGGCCTACTGTCGGGTCTCGCCCACCCGGTCATCGGGCTCGACCACCTGGCCTTCATCATCGGTGTCGGCCTGCTGGCCGCGCTGACCGCGCATCGCTTCGCCGCGCCGCTCCTGTTCATCGGCGCCACCGTCGCCGGCACGCTGCTGCATCTGATGGCCTTCGATCTGCCGGCCGCCGAATTCGTCGTCGCCCTGTCGGTCGCCGGCATCGGCATCCTCGCCCTGTCCGGCCGTTCCTACGGCATGCTCGCGATCGGTTCGCTCTTCGCCGTCGCCGGCCTGTTCCACGGCTATGCCTATGGCGAAGCGGTGGTCGGTTCGGAATCCGGCGCCGTCGTCGCCTATCTGATCGGCTTTGCGGCCATCCAGTATGTCGTCGCGGTCTCGGCCGGCTTCATCGCCGTGCGGCTCCTCGGCAGCGGCCTGGCCGCCCGCGAGAATTTCGGCCTGCGAGTGTCGGGCGGCGTCGTCGCCGGTGCCGGGGCGATGATCCTCGGCGAGCAGCTGCTGGCGATCGCCGGTCTTGCCGGCTGAGGCCGGCGCGACCGACCGCCTCGTCCTCGTTCTCGGCGGCGCGCGCTCGGGCAAGAGCGCCTTCGCCGAGCGCCGCGTCGGCGAGAGCGGCCGCGTCCCCGTCTATATCGCGACGGGGCAGGCCTTCGACGCCGAAATGACCGCCCGGATCGACGCGCACAAAGCGCGTCGGCCGGCGCCGTGGCGCACCGTCGAGGCGCCGCTCGATCTCGTCGCGACCATCGAAGGCGAGGCGGCGCAGGACCGGGCGCTGCTGGTCGACTGCCTGACGCTCTGGGTGTCGAACCTGATGCTCGCCGAACGCGACGTCGATGCGGAGGCCGACCGGCTCGTGGCCTGCCTGAAGGGCCGGCCGCCGGGGCTGATCGTCTTCGTCTCCAACGAGGTCGGCCTGTCGATCGTCCCCGAAAACGCCATGGCGCGGCGCTTCCGCGACCACGCCGGGCGTCTCCACCAACTTGTCGCGGCCGCATGCGACGAGGCGATCTTCGTCGCCGCCGGCCTGCCGCTCACCCTGAAAGGTTGAAGCCTTGCAGAAGATACCAGCCACTGTCGTCACCGGCTTTCTCGGCGCCGGCAAGACGACGCTGATCCGCAACATGCTGCAGAATGCCGGCGGCCGGAAGATCGCCCTGATCATCAACGAGTTCGGCGATCTGGGCGTCGATGGCGACATCCTGACCGGTTGCGGCATCGAGACCTGCACCGAGGACGACGTGGTCGAGCTGACCAATGGCTGCATCTGCTGCACCGTCGCCGACGACTTCATCCCGACCATGACCAAGCTGCTCGCCCGCGACCGGCTGCCCGATCACATCGTCATCGAGACCTCGGGGCTGGCGCTGCCGCAGCCGCTGGTCGCCGCGTTCAACTGGCCCGAGGTCAAGACGCGGGTGACGGTGGACGGCGTGGTGACGGTCATCGACACCGCGGCCGTTGCCGCCGGACGCTTTGCCGACGACGAGGCGAAGGTCGCGGCGGCGCGGGCCGCCGACGAGAGCCTCGACCACGACAATCCGCTGGAAGAGCTGTTCGAGGACCAGATCCGGGCGGCCGACCTGATCGTCCTGAACAAGGCCGACCTCGTCGACGCGGCGACGCTGGAGCGGGTGCGCGGCGAGATCGACAGCCAGTGCGCCGAGGCCGTGAAGATCGTCACGGCGGAAGGCGGCGTGCTGCCGACCGACGTCCTGCTGGGCCTGTCCGCCGGAACGGAGGATCTGATCGCGGATCGCAAGTCGCATCACGAGCTCCACCATGAAGGCGAGGGCCACGATCACGACCATGACGAGTTCGAGAGCTTCGTCGTGGAGGCCGGACAGGTCGCCGATCCGAAGGCCTTCGCGGAGGGGCTGTCGGCGGTCATCGCCGGCCACGACATTCTGCGGCTGAAGGGCTTTGCCGACGTGCCGGGCAAGCCGATGCGGCTGGTCGTGCAGGCCGTCGGCCAGCGCATCGAGACCTATTTCGACCGGCCCTGGAAGCAGGGCGAGAGCCGCGCCACGCGGCTGGTCGTCATCGGCCTGCATGACGGGCTGGACGCGGCGACCTGCGGGACGATCCGGGCGACCATCCGCGCCCTGACCGACGGAGCGGCGCAGGCGGCGGCGGAGTAGGGCCCAGTCTCGTGCATCTCCTCCTTGCCCAGAAAGGCACGATCGACGATGGCGGCGAGGCGGTCGATCTCGGCCAGACGCCGGCCGACATCGTCGTTTTGTCGGCCGCCGACACGGAGATCGCGGGTCTGGCCGGTGCCGCCGGACGGCTGGGCGCAACTGCCCCGTCGCTGCGGCTGGCGAATTTCCTGCGGCTGAAGCACCCGATGTCGGTCGACGCCTATGTCGGCCGGACGCTGCGCCATGCGAAGCTGGTGGTGGTACGCATTCTCGGCGGCGCGGCCTACTGGCCCTACGGGTTGGACGCGCTGCTGGCCAATGCCCAGGCGACCGGCGGCCATCTGGTCGTGGTGCCGGGCGACGACAAGCCCGATCCGGGGCTCGATCGCTACAACACGCTCGAAACCGGCCAGCGCGACCGGATGTGGCGCTATCTCGTCGAGGGCGGGCCGGCGAATGCGGAGAATTTCCTGCAGGCGCTGGGCGCGGTCCTGTCGAACGGGGACTGGCCGCCGGAGGCGCAGCCGCTCCTGAAGGCGGGCAGGCTGGAACTGGCGGGCGTCGAGGCGGAGGCGTCGCGGCCGGCAGTCGCTCCGGCGCTGCACCCGGACTTCCCCCGCGAATCAGTGGCGGCGGCGCGCACGCGGCCGCTGGCGGCGATTGTCTTCTACCGGGCGCTGATGCAGAGCGGCCAGACCGAGCCCGTCGAGGCGCTGGCAAAGGCGATGGCGCGGCAGGGGCTCGACGTCCTGCCGGTCTATGTCTCCAGCCTCAAGGACCCGGTGTCGATCGAGACCCTGCGGGCGCTGTTTGCCGAGCGGGCGCCGGACGTCGTGGTCAATCTGACCGGCTTCGCCGTCTCGTCGCCCGGCGGCGAGCGGGTGCCGACGGTGCTGGAGGAAGGCGGGGCCGTCGTCCTGCAGGCGGTGCTGGCGAGCGGCGCGCGCGAGGCCTGGGAGACGTCGTCGCAGGGACTGTCGGCGCGCGATCTGGCGATGAATGTCGCCCTGCCGGAAGTGGATGGACGCGTGCTCGGCCGGGCCATCGCCTTCAAGTCGGCGGGTGACTGGGATGCGCTGACCCAGACGGACATCGTGGCGCATCGCTCGCTGCCGGACCGGGTGGATTTCGTCGCCGAACTGGCGGCGCGCTGGGGCCGGCTGCGGACCAAGCCCGCAAAGGCGCGGCGGGTGGCGATCCTCCTGGCGAACTACCCGAACCGGGACGGGCGGCTCGGCAACGGCGTCGGTCTGGATACGCCAGCCGGGACCATCACCGCCCTGAGCGCCATGGCAGCGGCCGGCTACGATGTCGCCGATGTGCCGGCGACGGGCAACCGGCTGATCGATCATCTGATGGCCGGGCCGACCAATGCCGGGACGGCGGCGCGGGAAATCCGCGAGACGCTGGCGCTCGAGACCTATCGCGTGTTCTTCGACGGCTTGCCGGAGGCGGTGCGGGCGGCGGTGACGGAGCGCTGGGGCGCGCCGGAGGCCGATCCGTTCTTCCTGGCCGACCGGGACGCGTTTACCCTGCCGCTGGCGCGGTTCGGCGAAACGCTGGTCGGCATCCAGCCGGCGCGGGGCTACAATATCGACCCCAAGGAGACCTACCACTCGCCGGACCTCGTGCCGCCGCACAATTACCTGGCACTTTATGCCTTCCTGCGGACGCAGTACGATGCCGACGCGGTGATCCACATGGGCAAGCACGGCAATCTGGAATGGCTGCCGGGCAAGGCGCTGGCCCTATCCGAGGCCTGTTTTCCCGAGGCGGTGTTCGGGCCGCTGCCACATCTCTATCCCTTCATCGTCAACGATCCGGGCGAGGGCACGCAGGCCAAGCGCCGCACGAGCGCGGTGATCATCGACCATCTGACGCCGCCGCTGACGCGGGCCGAAAGCTACGGGCCGCTGCGCGACCTGGAGGCGCTGGTCGACGAATATTACGAGGCGGCCGGCAGCGATCCGCGGCGGCTGGAGCTGCTGAAGGGCCAGATCCTCGATCTCGTCCGCGACATCGGTCTCGACCAGGATGCCGGCATCGCGGAAGGCGAGGCCGAGGATACGGCGCTGGAAAAGCTCGACGCCTATCTGTGCGACCTGAAGGAGATGCAGATCCGCGACGGGTTGCATGTGTTCGGCGTCGCGCCGGAAGGCCGGCTGCTGACCGACCTGACCGTGGCGCTGGCCCGGCTGCCGCGCGGCAGTGCGCCGGGCGACGGCTCGCTGCACCGGGCGATCGCGGCGGATCTGCTGGGAAGCGATGGCGGCGAGGAGGAGGACTTTGATCCGCTGGATTGCGACATGGCGGCACCCTGGACCGGGGCGCGGCCCGACGTGCTTCAGCAGCTGTCGGCCGACGCCTGGCGCACGGCCGGCGACACGGTGGAGCGGATCGAATGGCTGGCGGCGCGGCTTGTCACCGGCGAGGCGGCGGCCGAGCCCGGCTGGACCGCAACGGCGGCGGTGCTGACAGAGGTCGAGACACGGCTGGCACCGGCGGTGACGGGATCGGGCCCGGCGGAGATCGCGGGACTTCTGGCCGGGCTTGCCGGCCGCTTCGTTGCGCCGGGACCGTCGGGCGCGCCGACGCGGGGACGGCCGGACGTGCTGCCGACCGGGCGCAACTTCTTTTCCGTCGACACCCGCGCCGTGCCGACCGAGGCGGCCTACGATCTCGGCCGGCGTTCGGCGGAGCTTCTGGTGACGCGGCATCTGCAGGACGAGGGCGACTGGCCGCGATCGATCGGGCTGACCGCCTGGGGCACCTCCAACATGCGCACCGGCGGCGACGACATTGCCCAGGCGCTGGCGCTGATCGGCGCCCGGCCGGTCTGGGACCGGGCCTCGCGGCGGGTCACCGGCTACGCCATCGTGACGCTGGCCGAGCTCGGCCGGCCGCGGGTCGACGTGACCCTGCGCATCTCGGGCTTCTTCCGCGATGCCTTCCCCGACCAGATCGCGCTGTTCGACCGGGCAATCCGGGCCATCGGAGCACTGGAGGAGGAGGCGGCCGACAATCCGATCGCGGAGCGGATGCGGGCCCAGCGGCAGGCGCTGGTAGCCGACGGCGTCGACGAGGCCGAGGCTGCGCGGCGGTCGGGCTTTCGCATCTTCGGCTCCAAGCCCGGCGCCTACGGGGCGGGGTTGCAGGCGCTGATCGACGAGAAGGGCTGGGACGACCGGGCGGATCTGGCCGAGAGCTACATCGTCTGGGGCTCCTATGCCTACGGGGCGGATGCCGCGGGCGAGGCGGACCGGGCCGGCTTCGAGCAGCGGCTGTCGGGGATCGAGGCGGTCGTCCAGAACCAGGACAACCGCGAGCACGACCTTCTGGATTCCGACGATTACTACCAGTTCGAGGGCGGCATGACGGCGGCGGTCGAGCAGGTCTCGGGCGACCGGCCGGTGGTCTATCACAACGACCATTCGCGGCCCGAGCGGCCGGTGGTGCGCACGCTGGACGAGGAGATCGGCCGGGTGGTGCGGGCCAGGGTGGTCAATCCGAAATGGATCGCCGGCGTCATGCGCCACGGCTACAAGGGCGCCTTCGAGATCGCCGCAACGGTGGACTATCTCTTCGCCTTCTCGGCGACCACGGGCGCGGTGCGCGACCATCATTTCGAGGCGGTGTACCGGGCCTTCGTGGTGGACGAGCCCGTGCGGGACTTCATGCTGGACAACAATGCGAGCGCCTATCGCGAGATGTGCGACAAGCTTGCCGAGGCGATCGACCGGGGCCTATGGATACCGCGCTCGAACTCCGCACGGGCGGAGCTGGGTGCCGGATGACGGACCGCAGGAGGCGCGCGCATGGACATCCGCCAAGTGGAGATGGCCGACGACGAGACGCGCAGCCGCATCGTGGCGCCGCTGGCGGAGCTGGCGACGCGTGCCGATTTCGCCATGTCGCCGCGCTTCCTGACGCTGGCGCTGAGCGATGCGGCGGGCATCGACGGCGGCCTGATCGCCCAGATCTACTGGAACTGGCTGCATATCGAGGTGCTGGCGGTGCCCGAGCGCCATCGCGATGCGGGGCTGGGCCGGCGGCTGGTCGAACGGGCCGAGGCGATCGCGCGCGACGCGGCGCTGCGCGGCGTCTGGGTCGACACCTATTCGTTCCAGTCGCCCGGCTTCTACGAAGCCATGGGCTATCGCCCCTTCGGCCGGCTGCCGGACTATCCGGAGGGCGAGGAACGCATCTTCTACGCCAAGATCTTCGGCGACCAGACACAGACCGCAGGGGAGGCCTGACATGAACGACAAACCCAAGATCACCGACGGCATGTCGGACGCCGAGCTCGACGCCCGGCACGCCGAGAAGATGAAGAAGAAGAAGGCGGCGCGCGACAAGATCATCGCCACCAAGACGATCGAGAAGGGGCTCGTCATCGTCCATACGGGCAAGGGCAAGGGCAAGTCGACGGCCGGCTTCGGCCTGGTCTTCCGGGCGCTGGGCAACGGCATGAAGGTCGCCGTCGTGCAGTTCGTGAAGGGCAAGTGGGAGACCGGCGAGCGCAAGGTGCTGGAAAAGTTTCCCGACCAGGTGACGATGACCGCCATGGGCGACGGCTTCACCTGGGAGACTCAAGACCGGCAGCGCGACATCGCGGCGGCGAAGGCCGCCTGGGAGCGGGCCAAGGCGCTGATCATGGACGACGAGCACAAGCTGGTGCTGCTCGACGAGTTGAACATCGTCCTGCGCTACGACTATCTCGACCTTGCCGAGGTGATCGAATTCCTGAAGGGCAAGCCGGAGATGAAGCATGTCGTCATCACCGGCCGCAACGCCAAGGACGAGCTGATCGACTTCGCCGACCTCGTCACCGAGATGGAAATGATCAAGCACCCGTTCCGCTCGGGCGTGAAGGCGCAGCTGGGGATCGAGTTCTAGGGTCACCCATCGGCCTGTGGATGGCGCTCACGCGCGCAGCGTTCCGCCTCCATTTCGACACAAGCCGGCCGTTGATCGCCCCTGTCCAACGGTTGCAGAGGCAACCGAGTATTGCGTGGGGATGAAGATGAAGAGTTTTTGCCGGACGGTATCACGTCGATCGGTCCTGTCGGCTGCGGTGGTCATGGTCGCGCTGTGCGCGGGACCTGCGGTCCGAGCCGAGGACGCCACGGCGCGCCTTGCGGACACGGTGCAGGGGCTGGAGGAGCGGCTGGATGCCCGCATCGGCATCTTCATCCGCGACAGCGGCAGTGACTGGCAGTGGGGGCACCGCGAAGACGAGCGGTTCCTGATGGCCAGCACCTTCAAGTCGGTTTTGTGCGGGGCGGTGCTGGAGCAGGCCGAACAGGGAGCGCTGGCGCTCGACGAGCCGGTGAAGATCCGGGCGGAGGATATCCTCAGCTATGCGCCGGTGACCGAGACGCGGCAGGGCAGCACGATGACGATCGGCGAACTCTGCCTGGCGACGGCGGACATGAGCGACAATACCGCCGCGAACCTGCTTCTCGACCGCCTCGGCGGTCCGCAGGCGGTGACCGCCTTCCTGCGCGGCATCGGCGACGCGGTGACCCGGCTCGACCGGACCGAGCCCGATCTCAACATTTTCGCCCCCGGCGATCCGCGCGACACGACCAGCCCGAAGGCAATGGCGACGAGCTGGGAGACCATGCTGGTCGGGGACGGATTGCGCCCGGCATCGCGCCAGCAACTGCGCGAATGGATGCGCCATGGCGGCGTGACCGGCAAGCTGATCCGCGCCAGTACGCCCAAGGACTGGGAGGTCGTCGACAAGTCCGGCGGCGGACAAACCCATACGCGCAATCTGGTGGCGATGCTCACCCCGCCGGGGCGTGCGCCGATCTTCGTGGCGATCTATCTGTCCGACTCGCCGGCAGATTTCAGCACGCGCAACGCCGCAGTCGCCGAGATCGGCGCAGCCATCGTCCCGGTGATCGCGGTGCGTTGAGGATGGCTGCGGTCGCGCTCGATCCCGGCCGCGCTCGTGTTACGTCGCTGCGCCGACGCGTCTGGGAGGTGCCGGCGCCCGTGGCGGCGGGCGGGTGGGGCCGGCGCAGCGATAGCTGGGTCGTCCTACCTGTTGCGGTCGCGCTCGGCATCGAGCTCGGCGGCGCGGCCACGGGTGGCGGCGAAGGTCGAGCTGGAGACCGCGACGCGGACGGCCGGCCGGGTGCCGTTGGTGGCGACCCTCACCAGAACCGCGGGGACGGCGGCCACGGCGAGTTCGGGCTGGTCGCTGGCGTGCAGGGTGGCCCGCGCCTCGTCGTCGAGATCGAAGCCGAGCCTTTCCATCGTGGCTTCGGGCTCGGCCTCCAGGGCCTTGCGGACTTCCGGGTCGGTCAAGATCTGTTGCAGGGCCTTCACATCGGTGTCTTCGCCCTTCTGCAGGTCGGTCATGTCACTGCTCCCTTGTCGTGGACGCCGTGGAGATGTCGCAGGGGAACGCCGATCCGTTCGCCCGGCGGGGCCGCTTTCGTATCCGGCATCGATGGAACGGTCCCTGCGGGGCCGCTCGCCAGACGCGAGCCTGCAACGGGCAGGAATTACATTGGGCGGAATCAACACAAGATGGCAATATACAGCAATTCAACCTAAGATGGAAGACGCCTGACGTGATATCTGACGCAAGGTGAGACATGGCCGGTCCGCAGCAGCCAGGCACCGTCGCCTCGCCGCATTTTCATCACCGGCTATCGCTGGCCGTGCTCGTGGTCCTGACGCTGGGCCCGTCGTCTGGCTGGCTGCGGTTCGGCCCGGAGATCTGGCCTATTACGCCCTCCGGGGCGCGGCCTGGGCGCTCGCCGTCACGGGCAAGCTGTTTCTGGCGCGAATACGGTTCGCGGAGCGCCTGATGAAGGCGGGCGTCGCCGGGGCCGGGCCCTGGCGGGCTGGGTCTATGTGGCGCTGCGCCTGACCGGCGGTGAGCGGCAGCCGGCAGGGCGCCGGTCGCCCGCGCGGCTTCAGCCGTCGTTCACCACGGTCAGGTCCGCCGGCACGCTGCGCTCCAGCACCAGCCGCATATTGGGCAGGTCGTTGCCGTCGAGCTTGGTGACGAGGGCGTCGGTGGTCAGGCCGTGGCCGAGCCAGCGATCCTTCAGCCGGCGGCGCAGGACCGGCTCGGGGACGGCGAGCATCACCGTCAGGTCGAAGCGCTGGCGCAAAGGCGCCCAGGCCGGGTCGTCGAGAAGGAGGTAATTGCCCTCGACGAGGATGATGCGGGCCGAGGGCGCGATGATGCGGGCGCCGGCGCGGGCGATCTCGATGGCGCGGTCGAAGACCGGCACGGCGACGGCGCGGCCGTCATCGGCCTTCAGCCGGTCGAGGGTGACGGTCAGCCCGTCGACGTCGAATGTGTGCGGTGCGCCCTTGCGGGGGCGGTGGCCGCGCGCGTCCAGCACGAGGTCGTCATAGTGGAAGCCGTCCATCGGCAGGATGTCGGCGATCCCCGGCGTGGTGGTGCCGGCCCCAGCGGCCGGTGGCGACGCATCGTTCAACCGATCGCGCAGATGCTCGACCATGGTGCTCTTGCCGGAGCCGGGCGCCCCGGCCAGCGCAACGATGAGGCGACGGGGATCGGTGCCCCGCCGCGCGGCAATGGCGTCGAGGATGGGGTCGAGGTCGGTGTTGGTCATGGGCAGCCTCCGGGAACAGAGGAAAGGGGGCAAACAGCCCCGATGGACGACAGGGCACTGTTCGCATCCGGACGACGGCCGTTCAACAAAGAGAAACGATTCGTCACGAACGGCGCCCTTTCAATTGTCCTGCCGAGGCCGCTTATCTTGCCCCGAGCGATCTCTTGCAACGGAGCAATACAATGACCCTTGCCCTCAAAGGCATTCATCATCTGACAGCCATCACCGCCGATGCGCCCGGCAATCTCCGCTTCTACACGGAGGTTCTGGGCCTGCGGCTGGTCAAGAAGACGGTCAACCAGGACGATACCAGCGCCTATCACCTGTTCTACGCCGACGGGAAGGCGACGCCGGGCACCGACATCACCTTCTTCGACTGGCCGGCCCAGCGAGAGACGCGCGGCAACCATGCGGTCTCGCGGACCGGGCTCCGGATCGCCGGCCGCGCCAGCCTCGACTACTGGCATGCGCGGCTGACGGAGGCCGGTGTTGCGACTGGCGCGATCACGGAGCTGGATGGCCGGGCCTCGCTCGACTTCGAGGACCCGGAAGGCCAGCGGCTGCGGCTGATCGACGACGGGGGCACCGGCGAGGCCAATCCCTGGGACGCGAGCAGCGTGCCGGCCAAGCATCAGTTCCGCGGCCTTGGGCCTATCACCATGGCGGTGCCCGACCTCGCCCGTACCGCGCCGGTGCTGACCGAGCTGATGAACATGCGCGAAGTCCGCACCTATGAAGCGGACGGCGCCAGCGTGCATGTGTTCGAGATGGGCGAGGGCGGACCGGCCGCCGAACTGCACGTGGCGGTGGACCCGTCGCTGCCGGCGGCCGGGCAGGGTGCGGGCGGCGTGCACCACGTGGCGTTCCGCGCGGCCGACGTGGAGGAACTGCACGCCTGGACCGAGCGGGTGCGCGGCTTCCGCGTGCCGTCGAGCGGCGAGGTGGAGCGGTACTATTTCCGCTCGCTGTATTTCCGCGAGCCGAACGGGGTGCTCTTCGAGATCGCCACGGACGGGCCGGGGTTTGCTGTCGACGAGCCGATGGAGACTCTCGGCGAGAGCCTGTCGCTGCCGCCGTTCCTCGAGCCCAAGCGGGCGCAGATCGAAGCCGGCCTGAAGCCGCTCGACCGCCAGGGAAAGGACAGGACATGACCCCCGAGGATTCGAACGCGCTTCTGGCCCGCCATCATCTCGGCCATGCCGGGGCGCCGCTGGAAAGCGCCAGCCGGGTCGTCGTCTGCCTGCACGGGCGCGGCGCGACGGCGGCGGACATTCTGGGCATCGCCGGGGCGATCGGTCTCGGCGACATCGCCTATCTGGCACCGCAGGCCCGCGGCGGGGCATGGTATCCGCGCCCCTTCATGGAGCCGCTCGACGCGAACGAGCCGGATCTGAGCGCCGCGCTGGACCGGATCGCGGCGATCCTCGCCGATCTCGACGCAGCGGGGATCGGGGCGGACAAGGTGGTGATCGCCGGCTTCTCGCAGGGTGCCTGCCTGTCGCTGGAATTCGCAGCCCGCCATCCGGGCTGGGTCGCGGCCGTGCTCGGCTTCAGCGGCGGCCTGATCGGGCCGTCGGTGGAGGGGCGCGAGGAGACCGGCCGGCTCGATGGCCTGCCGGTGTTCATCGGCTGCAGTGAGCGCGATCCGTTCATTCCGGCCGTGCGGGTGCGCGAGACAATTGCGCATTACAAAGCCCGCGGCGCGGCGGTGACGGCGGTGCTCTATCCGGAGCCCGGCCATACGATCAACATGGACGAGATCGGCCGGGCACGGGCCCTTCTGCAGGGTCTGGCGGGCTGAAACCGGCCTGACTCCGGCGGGACGTCGCCATCGGACGTCTCGCCGGAATCCACTGGTGTGGATCAAGTCTTCGGCATAGGATGAACCCGGCGGACGTCCGCCGGGGAGAAGCATTCGATGCGCGGTTTCGGCAGGCTCTTCTTCGTTTTGGCGGTCGCATTGCTGTCTTCGGGGCAGGCCTTGATGCCTTCCCTTGCGCAAGACGGGCGCCGGGTGATCACCACCGAGGGCGCCGATTATTTCGGCCGCGACTACGACATCCTCAAGGATGTCGATCTCGACCAGTGCACCGCGACCTGTCTCGCCGACGACCGCTGCCAGGCCTTCACCCTCAATACCAACAGCCGCTGGTGCTTCCTGAAGGAGGCGATCGGCGAATTGCGGACGGTGGCCGGAGCCGTGTCCGGCAAGGTGGTGGCCGAGGCCGGGATCGACGCCGACAGCGTCGAGGCGCGCATGGCGGATCTGGCGTTCCTGTCGGCGGCGACGCTGGACGATGCCAGGCAGTTGCGGCTGGAGATCGCCAATGAGGACCGCAGCATCCGGTTCGGCGATGCGAGTGCGCTGGAGATTGCCGGCCTCGCGCGAACGGCGCTGACCCAGCCGCAAGCAATCCGGGCATGGCGGGAAGCGCTGAAGCGCGCGCCGCTGGCGCATTACGCCTGGCAGGGAATCGCCGATGCAGCGCTCGCCTACACGCCCGAGCAATATGGCGAGCAGCCCGCCAACAACCGCCTGCGCGAGGCGGGAGCGATCAACGCCTATCTGACCGCCGGCCATGACGACGAACGCGCCGCGGCGCTGGCGACGCTGGCCCGCGCCTACGAGGCGGCCCAGAACTGGAAGCAGGCGATCAAGGCCTATCGCGAAAGCCTCGCCCTGGCGGAGACCGGCGACGTGCGGTCGGCGCTCGACGCGGTGGTTGCGGCGCACGGTTTCCGCATCGTCGACAACAGCGTCGACAACAACGCGGCCAGCCCGCGCATCTGCCTGAATTTCTCGGACGCGCTGTCGAGCCAGCTGACCAGTTCGGAGAATGCCGGCGACTTCGTGCAGGTGGAGGGCGGCGAGACCCTGCCGGTGACGGCGAGCGGGTCGCAGATCTGCATCGATGGCGTCAAGCACGGCGAGCGCTACCGCATCGTCGCGCGTCCCGGCATCCGCTCAATCGATGGCGAGACGCTGTCGCGCTCGGCGGAGGTGAGCGTCTATGTGCGCGACCGCGACCCCTCGGTGCGGTTTGCCACCAATGCCTATGTGCTGCCGGCCGGCGGCGAGGCGACGATCCCGGTGACGACGATCAACACCGACGAGATCGAGGCGCGGCTGCAGCGGATCGGCGACCGGGCCCTGTCTCGGGCAATCGCCGACGGGCGGCTGCTGCAGCAATTGTCCGAGTGGCAGATCACCGAGGTGGCGACCGAGACCGGCGAGGACGTGTGGACCGGCACCGTCGGCGTGGTGCGCGAGACCAACGGCGAAGTGACGACGGCGATCCCGGTGTCTGAGATCGTGCCGGAGATCAAGCCCGGGGTCTATGTGCTGACCGCGAAGGCAAAGAATGGCCCGCAATATCAGGACAGCTTCGCTACCCAGTGGTTCGTCGTCAGCGATATCGGGCTGACCAGCCTGGCCGCCGAGGACGGCTTCCATGTCTTCGCGCGCTCGCTGGGCCGCGCCGATCCGATGGCCGGGATCAGGCTCGATCTCGTGGCCGCCAACAACCAGGTTCTGGGCACGGCGACGACCGACGCGGCCGGCCATGCGCGGCTGCCTGCGGGTCTTCTGCGCGGCACCGGCGGCGACCGGCCGGCGCTTCTGACGGCGGCGCGGGCGACAGACGACTTCGTCTTCCTCGACCTGACCCAGACGCCCTTCGACCTGACCGATCGCGGCGTGGACGGCCGGGCGCCGGCCGGGCCGCTGGACGTGTTCCTGACCTCCGAGCGTGGCATCTACCGCACCGGCGAGACGGCGTTCTTCACCGGCACGATGCGCGACGCCACGGGCGCGGCGGTCGAGGGCCTGACCATGACCCAGATCGTGACCCGGCCCGACGGCGTCGAGCATCGGCGGCGGCAGGTGGCCGATGCCGGTGCCGGCGGTTTCGCCTTCGGCCTCGACCTGCCGGCGGGCGCCATGCGCGGCGTCTGGAAGGTCGCCCTCCACACCGATCCCAAGCAGCCGGCTTTGGCCGAGACGACGGTGATCGTCGAGGATTTCGAGCCGGAGAAGATCGATTTCGAGCTGACGACGCAGGCCGAGGCGCTCGACCCCGATGCGCCGCCGGTGATCGCGGTGGCGGCGCGCTACCTTTTCGGCGCCCCGGCCGGCGGGCTGGAGGTCGGCGGCGAGGCGGTGCTGACGGCGACCGACAGTCTCGATGCCTATCCGGGCTATCGCTTCGGGCTGGCCGGCGACGAGACGACGGCGCTGCGCCAGCCCTTCAATGGCGCGCAGACCGACGAAGCGGGCGACGCGACGATCGGGCTCGACCCGTTCCCCGCGCCGGCGACCACCAAGCCGGTGACCGCCGCGCTGCAGGTGCGGGTGATCGATACCGGCGGACGGCCGGTGGAGCGCAGGCTGGACCTGCCGCTGGCCGGCGCCAAGCCGCGTCTCGGCATCAAGCCGCGTTTCGACGGGACGGTGGGCGAGGGGGCGGAGGCCGGCTTCGACCTGATCGCCATCGATGCCGACGGCGCGCGCATGGCGCAGGCTGGCGTCGACTGGGTCCTCAACAAGGTGAACACCCGCTTCCAGTGGTACGCGACGGGGGGCAACTGGAACTACGAGCCGGTCCGCAGCACGGAGCGCGTTGCCAGCGGCACGGTCGATGTCGGGACCGAGGCGCCGGCAGCCCTGTCGCTGCCGGTGGAATGGGGCGAATACGAGCTGGTGCTGAGCGATCCGTCCGGTGCGGCGGTGCCGGCGAGCGCCGGCTTCGAGGCGGGCTGGTACGTGGCGGCCGCCGCGCTCGACACGCCGGACATGGCGCGGGTGTCGCTGGACAAGCCGCGCTACAGGATCGGCGATACGGCCGTCGTGCGGATCGAGCCGCGCTTTGCCGGAACCGCCGAAGTCCTGGTGATGGACGAGCGCGTGATCACGCGGCAGACCGCCGAGATCGCTGCCGAGGGCGGCACGGTGGAACTGCCGGTGACCCGCGACTGGGGGCCGGGCGCCTATATCGCGGCGATCGTCTATCGGCCGATGGATCTCGACCAGAAGCGGATGCCGGGCCGGGCGATCGGGCTGGCCCATGCCGAGGTCGATCCGGGCGAGCGGGCGCTGCAGGTCGCCATCGCGGCGCCCGAAAAGACCGAGCCGCGGCAGCGGATGACAGTGGAGGTTTCGGTCGACGGCGTCGTGGCGGGCGAGACCGCCTATCTGACGCTGGCGGCGGTGGACGAGGGCATCCTCAACATCACCGGCTTCCAGCCGCCGTCGCTGAGCGGCCATTATTTCGGCAAGCGGCGCCTCGGCGTCGACATCCGCGACCTCTATTCCAAGCTGATCGACCGCATGCAGGGCGCGCCGGGCAGCGTGCGCTCGGGCGGCGACGCCGGGGCGAGTTATGACAGCCCGCCGCCGATGGAAGCGCTGGTCGCGCTGTTCTCCGGCGTGGTGACGGTCGGCGCGGACGGGACCGTGGCGGTGCCGCTGGACATTCCCGACTTCAACGGCACGCTGAAACTGATGGCGCTGGCCTGGTCTAAGACCGGGGTGGGCGAGGCCAATGCTTCCATGGTTGTGCGCGACCCGGTGGTGATCGCGGTCAACCAGCCGCGCTTCCTGGCGCCGGGCGACCGTTCGCGCATCGCCATCGACGTGACCCATGTCGAGGGACCGACCGGCGCGGCCAGCCTGGCCGTATCGGGCGCGGAGGGGATCGTCGCCTTCGACGACACCGCGCCGCGGCGCTTCGATCTGGTGGAGGGCCGCCGCGAGACCTTCCTGATGCCGGTGACCGGCGCGGCGGTCGGCGACGGCACGCTGGAGGTGGCGCTGACGCTGCCGAATGGCGACATCCTGTCGAAGCGCGTCACGCTGCCGGTGCGCTCGATCGCGCCGGAGACCGTCGACAAGAGCGCCGTGACCCTGGCGGCGAATGGCGGGCGCTTCGATTTCGACCGCGGCCTGTTCGCCGACTTCCTGCCGGGCACGGCCACCGCGACGCTGAGCGTCACCGGGGCGGCAGAGTTCGACGTGGCCGGCGTGGTACGGGCGCTCGACGTCTATCCCTATGGCTGCACCGAGCAGATCACCAGCCGGGCAATGCCGCTGGTCTATCTGGAGCCGACCATCCTCGCCGCCGGGCTGAACCGGGTCGAGGACGTGAAGACGCGGGTCGACGGCGCCGTTGCGGGCGTCTTGGCCAACCAGTCGTCAAGCGGCAGTTTCGGCCTCTGGCGGCCCGATTACGGCGACCTCTGGCTCGACGCTTATGTGACGGACTTCCTGACGCGGGCCCGCGAGGCCGGCTACACGGTGCCCGAACAAGGCTTCAACCTCGCCATCGACAATCTGCGCAACAGCCTCGCCTATCTGCCGGACGCGCCCGACTTCGGGCCGGTGGCCTATGCGAGCTATGTGCTGGCGCGCAACGGCCGGGCGGCGATCGGCGACCTGCGCTATTACGCCGACAACGAGCTGGCGAACTTCAGGACGCCGCTCGCCAAGGCCCAGATCGGCGCGGCGCTGGCGCTCTATGGCGACCGGGTGCGGGCCGAGCGGGTGTTCCGCGCCGCGGTCGACGACGCGATCGGCTCGCCGCTGCTGAATTCGCAGCGGGGCGATTACGGCACGCCGCTGCGCGACGACGCGGCGATCCTGACACTGGGACTGGAGACGGCGATCGACGGGGTCTCCTTCGACGGGCTGGTGCGGCAGGTGAACGATGCCCGGCGGACCCAGCGCTTCACCAGCACGCAGGAGGATTCCTGGTCGCTGCTGGCGGCGCATGCGCTGCTCGACCGCAGCCTGCCCAAGCTGACGGTGGGCGGGCGCGACGTGGACGGGCCGTATGCGGCGGCCTTCACGGCCGCCGACATCAGCGGCGGTCTGGACATCGCCAACCGCGCGGCAGAGCCGGTGCGGGCCGAAATCACCCTGCGCGGCGTGCCGGAGTTCGCGCCGGCGGCGCAATCGGACGGCTATGCGATCGACCGGCGCTATTACACGCTGGACGGCGATCCGGCCGATCCGTCGGCCATCGGGCAGGGCGAGCGGCTGGTCACGGTGCTGGAGGTGACGCTGCTCGATTCGGGACCGGCACGGCTGATGGTCGACGACTCGCTGCCGGCGGGCTTCGAGATCGACAATCCGGCGATCCTGCGCGGCGGCGACGTGGCGGCGCTGGACTGGCTGCAGCTGACCGGCGAGGCGGCGCATACGGAGTTCCGGGCCGAGCGCTTCCTGGCGGCGATCGACCAAGGCGACGGCGACACGGCCACGAGGCGCTTCGCCTATATCGTGCGGGCGGTCTCGCCGGGCGAGTTCGTCCACCCGGCGGCGCTGGTGCAGAACATGTACGATCCGAGCCGACGCGGGCGCACCGACGAGGCGAACGTCTCGGTGATCGGTCCGCTGCGGTGAGGCCGGGCGCGATCCGGCAGGCCTCCGCGTCAGGGAGATGAGCTAATGTCGGCGCGGCGCCGTCTGGCGCAACTGGGGCTGCTCGGCCTCCTGCTGGCGATCGCGATCCTCGGCGCCGGCTATTCGGCCTTCGAGCGGGCGGTGACGGCGCGCATCGCCGTCATCGAGATCCCGACGACCGGGGTGGAGGTGCGCGACCGCGACGGAGCGTTGCTGCGGGCCTTTGCCAATGATGACGGGCGCTGGCGGCTGGCCGCCGGGGCCGGCGACGTCGATCCGCGCTATCTGGAAATGCTGGTCGCCTGGGAGGACAGGCGCTTTGCCGAGCATGGCGGCGTCGATCCGGTCGCCTTCGTGCGGGCGGCGTGGCAGTCGCTGGCCGAACGGCGGGTCGTGTCCGGTGGTTCGACGCTGACCATGCAGGTGGCGCGGCTGCTGGGCCGCCTGCCGACGGGCAGTCTCGCCGCCAAGGCCGAGCAGATCCTCTTCGCGCTTGCGCTGGAGCGCAGCCGGACCAAGGCCGAGATCCTGTCGCTTTATCTGCAGCTCGCCCCCTATGGCGGCAATCTGGAGGGCGTGCGGGCAGCGGCGCTCAGCTTCTTCGGGAAAGAGCCGAAGCGGCTGACGGCGGCGGAAGCCGCGCTGCTGGTGGCGCTGCCACAATCGCCCGAACGCTATCGGCCGGACCGGTTTCCGGACCGTGCCAAGGCGGCCCGGGACCGGGTGATTGCGCGGATGGCGACGCTGGGGCTGATCAGCGACCGCGAGGCGGAGCGCGCCATGCGCGAGGCGATGCCGACCGGCCGCCGGGCGTTGCCGATGCTCGCCGCCCATGCCTCGGCCCGGCTGCACCAGGCAAAGCCGGAGGCGGCGCGGATCGACCTGACCATCGACAAGGCCCTGCAGGCGCGGCTGGAGGATTATGCGCGCCAGAAGGCGCAAGGCCTGAAGAAGCCGGTGAGCCTGGCCCTGCTGGTGGCGGATGCGGCGACGGGTGAGGTGCTGGCGCAGGTCGGCTCACCCGACCTCTTCGACCGCGAGCGCCAGGGCTTCGTCGATCTGACGCGGGCGACGCGCTCGCCGGGCTCGACGCTGAAGCCGCTGATCTACGGCCTCGCCTTCGAGCGCGGAATCGCCCATCCCGAGAGCCTCGTCGACGATTCACCCGGGGGCTTCGCCGGCTATACGCCGCAGAATTTCGACCGGGAGTTCGAGGGGGTGATCACGGCGCGGCGGGCGCTGCAACTGTCGCGCAACCTGCCGGCGGTGGAGCTGCTCGGGGCGGTCGGGCCATCGCGGCTGGTCTATCGCATGCGGCGGGCGGGCGCCGTGCCCGAGCTCGGCGACCGGTCGCTGCCGGGGCTGGCCATCGGTCTCGGCGGGCTGGGGCTGACGCTGGAGGATCTGGTGCGGATCTATGGCGGGCTCGCCAATGGCGGCGTTGCCATGCCGCTGCATGTGGAGCGGAGCGCCGAGCCGGCGATGGGCAAGCGCATCCTCTCGCCGCAGGCGGCGTGGTACGTGACCTCGATCCTCGCCGGCGCCTCGACCACCACCAAGGGCTCGCCCGGCGAGATCGCCTACAAGACCGGCACCTCCTATGGCTACCGCGACGCCTGGACCATCGCCTATGACGGGCGGCACGTGGTGGGCGTGTGGCTGGGACGGCCGGACGGGGCGCCGGTGGCCGGGCTCGTCGGCCAGGATTCCGCCGTGCCGGTGATGCGCGACGTGTTTGCGCGGATCGGGCCGGTGACGCGGCTCGCCGGTCCGCCGCCGGGCATCCTCGCCTCGGCCGGCGGCGGACTGCCGCCGCCTATGCGCCGGGTCGGCCGGGCCGCGGATCTCGCCCAGAGCGGGCTGAAGCCGGAGATCGTGTTTCCGCCGGATGCGGCAAAGGTGGAACTGGGGCTCGTCTCGGGCGCCGGGAGCGAGCTGTTCCTGAAGGTGAGGAACGGCCAGCCGCCCTTCACCTGGTATGTGGACGGCCGCCCCGTGGCCCGCGACGCGCTGCAGCGGCAGGCGCGCTGGCAGCCGTTGGAGCCGGGCTTCGTCGATATCTCGGTGGTGGATGCGATGGGCGCCGCGGCGCGCTCGCGGGTGTTTCTCGACTGAGACGGGGCCGGCGTGGCCCTGAGCGGCGAGACACCGGCGGGGGGTCGGCGGGCAGCGTTCTGCGCGTGCTGGCAGCCGGAAGATGATGCCGGATGTGGCGGTCACGCCAGCGGGGCGGCGCGATGGCCGGCCCCGCTGGGTGTTTGTCGCTATCGGCGGATGAGGCGGATGGCCTCGCCGACGATGCCGCGGCGGAAGAGCAGCACGCAGAGGACGAAGATGATGCCGATCATCACGGTGACCGGGAAATCCATCGAAGCGAAATAATGCTGCATGGTGACGACGAGGGCGGCACCGATCGCCGGTCCGAAGATCGTGCCCATGCCGCCGAGGAGGGTCATCAGCACGACCTCGCCGGACATCTGCCAGGCCACGTCGGTCAGCGTCGCGATCTGGAAGACGATGGCCTTGGTGGAGCCGGCGAGGCCGGCAATGGCGGCCGACATGACGAAGGCGCCGAGCTTGTAGCGCTCGACCCTGTAGCCCAGCGAGATGGTGCGGTTCTCGTTTTCGCGGATCGCCTTCAGCACGTGGCCGAAGGGCGAATGGACGATGCGCCAGACGGCGAAGAAGCCGAACAGGAAGATCGCCAGGACGAAATAGTAGATGTTGAGCGGGTCGTTGAGATTGACGACGCCCAGCAGATAGCCGCGCGGTACGCCCTGGATGCCGTCCTCGCCATGGGTGAAGGGTGCCTGCAGGAAGATGAAGAAGATCATCTGCGACAGTGCCAGCGTGACCATGGCGAAGTAGATGCCCTGGCGGCGGATGGCGAGATAGCCGACCAGAAGGCCGATCAGGCCGGCACCGCCGGCGCCCAGCAGGATCGCCGAGAGCGGCTCCCAGCCCCAGACCTTGGCGGCGTGCGCGGTGAAGTAGGCCGCGCCGCCGAAGAAGGCGGCATGGCCGAAGGACAGGAGCCCGACATAGCCGAGCAAGAGGTTGAAGGCGGTCGCAAAGAGCGCGAAGCAGAGCACGCTCATGATGAAGACCGGATAGACGTAGAACGGCGCGACGAGCAGGCCGACAACGGCGATGCCGGCGAGGACGAAGCCGATGGTCGACAGGTCGCGCTGGCCGGGCTTGCGGCCGGAAGCGACGGCGGTGCCGTCGGTCCCCTCGGTGCGGATCTCGCTGGTGTGATCCAGGCTGGTCATGTCACGCCTCCTTCCCGAACAGGCCGGCGGGCCGGATCATGAGCACGATCGCCATGATGACGAAGACGACGATGTTCGAGGCTTCGGGATAGAACACCTTGGTGAGGCCCTCGAGGATGCCCAGCATGTAGCCGGAGATGATGGCGCCGAGGATCGAGCCCATGCCGCCGATCACCACCACGGCGAAGACGATGATGATGAGGTTGGAGCCCATCAGCGGGCTGACCTGGTAGATCGGCGCGGCCAGGACGCCGGCGAGGCCGGCGAGACCGGCGCCGAGCGCATAGGTCAGGGTGAGAAGCAGCGGCACGTTGACGCCGAAGGCCTGGACGAGCTGCGGGTTCTCGGTCGCGGCCCGCAGATAGGCGCCGAGCCGGGTCTTCTCGATCAGCAGCCAGGTGGAGATGCAGATGACCAGCGAGGCGACGACGACGAAGCCGCGATAGTTCGGCATGAACATGAAGCCGAGATTGGTGCCGCCGGCCAGGAGCGCCGGCGTCGGATAGGGATTGCCCGCCGCGCCGAAATAATAGCGGAAAGTGCCCTCGATGATCAGCGCCAGGCCGAAGGTGAAGAGCAGGCCGTAGAGATGGTCGAGGTCGTAGAGCCGCGACAGCATGGTGCGCTCGATCACCGCCGAGAGCATGGCGACGATGAGCGGGGCGACGATCAGCGCCGGCCAGAAGCCGAGGCCGGTATAGGCCAGCACCAGATAGGCGGTGAAGGCGCCGAGCATGTACTGGGCGCCATGGGCGAAGTTGATGACCCGCAGGAGGCCGAAGATGACCGCGAGGCCGAGGCTCAGAAGGGCGTAGAACGAGCCGTTGATGAAGCCGATCAGCAACTGGCCGAGCAGCGCCGGGAGCGGAATGCCGAAGATCATGGTCATGGCGCGTTACACTCCCACCACTTCGTGCAGCCGGTCCATCCGGGCATCGAGTTCGGAGGTCGGGAAGCTCTCCAGGATGTGGCCGTCCTCCATCAGGAAGAAGCGGTCCGCGACCTTGCGGGCAAAGCGGAAGTTCTGTTCCACGAGAAGCAGCGTCATGCCCTTCTTCTTGAGCTCCATCAGCACGTCGCCGATGCGCTGGATGATGACGGGGGCGAGCCCTTCGGTGGGCTCGTCGAGAAGGATGATCTTGACGCCGGTGCGCAGGATGCGGGCGATGGCCAGCATCTGCTGCTCGCCGCCGGACAGCTTGGTGCCCGGCGAGTCGCGGCGTTCGGCAAGGTTGGGGAAAAGGTCGTAGATCTCCTCGATGCTCATGCCGCCGGGCGCCACGGTGGGCGGCAGCATGAGGTTCTCGGAGACCGTCAGCGTGGCGAAGATGCCGCGTTCTTCCGGTACGTAGCCGATGCCCGAATAGGCGGTGCGGTGGACCGGCACCTTCATCATGTCGGCGCCGGCGATGCGGATCAATCCCTCGCGTCTCGGCAGAAGGTTCATGATGGCGCGCAGGGTGGTCGTCTTGCCGGCGCCGTTGCGGCCGACCAGCGTGATCGTCTCGCCTTCGTGCAGATCCAGCGAGACGCCGTGCAGGACGTGACTTTCGCCGTACCATCCGTGCAGATCGCGCACCTCGAGAAGGGCAGGGCCCTGCGGGCGGCCCGGGGCCTCAATCATCTTCGCTTCCCATATAGGCTTCACGCACGCGCGCATCGGAACTCACCGTCTCGTAGTCGCCTTCGGCGAGAATCTCGCCGCGCGCCAGGACGGTGACGTAGTCGCAGAGATCCGCCACGACGTTGAGGTTGTGTTCGACCATCACCACGGTGCGGTCCCTGGCGATGCGCTTGATCAGGGCCGAGATGCGGCCGATGTCCTCGATGCCCATGCCGGCCATGGGCTCGTCGAAGAGCAGCACCGGCGGGTCGAGGGCGAGGGTGGTGGCGATCTCCAAAGCGCGCTTGCGGCCGTAGGAGAGTTCGGCGGCATCCAGATTGGCGTATTCGGCGAGGCCGACCGCCTCGATCAGCTCGTGGGCGCGATCGTCGAGCGTGTGCAGCACCCGGCTGGAGCGCCAGAACTGCGTGCCGAGATGCGCCTTGCGCTGCAGCGCCACGCGGACATTGTCGAGCACCGTCAGATGCGGGAACACCGCCGAGATCTGGAACGAGCGCACCAGCCCGAGCCGGGCGACGTCGGCCGGCTTGACCTTGGTGATGTCCTTGCCGCGGAAGGTAATGGTGCCCGATGTCGGTGTCAGGAACTTGGTGAGAAGGTTGAAGACCGTCGTCTTGCCGGCCCCGTTGGGACCGATGAGCGCGTGGATGGTGTTTTCGCGCACGTCGAGATCGACGGAATTGACGGCGGTAAAGCCAAAGAATTCCTTGGTCAGGCCGCGGGCGGACAGAATCGCCTCTTGCGGGGATACGCTCATCGGCGCGGGGTACTCCTGTCGGCGTTAAAACGCATTGCCGGGATGGACGCCGGCCCGCATGGCCGGCCGGCGTCCGCTGTCAGATCAACCCTTGGGGAAGGACGAGACGTCGCAGCCGCTTTCCTCGACTGTGCCGTAGGCCTCGTCGCCGGGAACGGTGGCGACCTCCTTGTAGAGGTCCCAGGGGCCGGTGGATTCCTCCGGCGTCTTCACCTCGAACAGGTACATGTCATAGACCATGCGCCCGTTCTCCAGGACCTTGCCGTTCTTGGCGAAGAGATCCTCGACCGGCATTTCGTGCAGCTTGGCGGCGACCGCCTCGGTCTCGTCGGTGCCGGCGGCCTCGATGGCCTTCAGATACTGCAGGACCGCGGAATAGGTGCCGACATGGATCATGTTCGGCATCTTGCCGAAGGCCTTCATGTAGCGGTCGGCGAATTCGCGGTTCTCGTCGCTCTGGTCCCAGTACCAGCCCTCGGTGAGGTTCAGGCCCTGGGCCGCCTCGACGCCGAGGCCGTTGACCTCGGCCAGGGTGAAGAGCAGCGCGGCGAGCTTCTGGCCGGACTGGACGAGGCCGAACTCGGTGGCGGCCTTGACGGCGTTCGCCGTGTCGAGGCCGGCATTGGCGAAGCCGACGACCTTGGCGCCGGAACTCTGCGCCTGCAGCATGAAGGAGGAATAGTCGGTGGTGGAGAGCGGATGGCGCACGGCGCCGAGCACTTCGCCGCCATTGGCCTCGATCACCTTGGTGGCCTCGCCCTGGAGCGAATCGCCGAAGGTGTAGTCGGCCGTGACGAAGTACCAGCTGTCGTCGCCGTTCTTGACCAGCGAGCCGGCCGTGCCCTGGGACAGGGCGCGGGTGTTGTAGGCCCAGTGGAAGCCGTAGGGGCTGCACTGGCCGCCGGCGATCTCGGTCGAGCCGCCGCCGGTGGTCATGGTGATCTTCTTCTTCTCACGCGACAGGCCCTGGACCGCGAGGGCCACGGAGGACGTGGTGAGGTCCATGATCGCGTCGACATTCTGGGTGTCGTACCATTCGCGGGCGATGTTGGAGCCGATGTCGGCCTTGTTCTGGTGGTCGGCCGAGACGATCTCGATCGGCTTGCCGAGAACCGTGCCGCCGAAATCCTCGACCGCGAGGCGGGCGCCGACGACGGAGCCTTCGCCCGCCGTGTCGGCATAGACGCCGGAGCGGTCGTTCAGGATGCCGATCTTCACGACGTCGTCGGAAATCTCCTGGGCCGCGGCGGGAAGGGCAGCGGTGGCCGCGACGCCGGCAGCGCACAGGGCGACGAGACTGGTCTTCATGGTCATCAAAGCGATTCCTCCCTTGGAACGCGGTCGTCACCTCCCCGTGACGGCTGCCGCGCAACTGCATTGGATCGGCCAAACCCCATGACTGCAAGCCGAAACTTCAGGCACTTGTCCCGGAATCGGGCAGCCGGCCAGAAAGCGGAACGGGGGCGTACACCCGCGGCGCCCCCCCCGTTCCCGTGTTCGTCCTACTTGGGGAAGCTGGCGACGATCGCACCCCGAATCCTCGACCGATAGGAAGGCCTCGTTGCCCGGCACGGTGGAGATCTCGTTGTAGTAATCCCACGGCTGGGTGGAGTCGTCCGGCGCCTTCACCTGGAAGAGGTACATGTCGTAGACCATGCGACCGTTCTCCTGAACGGTGCCCTTCTTGGCGAAGACGTCCTCGACCGGCAGCTCGTGCATCTTCTCGGCGACGGCGTCGGTGGCATCGGTGCCGGCCGCCTCGACGGCCTTCAGATACTGGGTGACGGCCGAGTAGGTGCCGACCTGGATCATGTTCGGCATGCGCTGGGTGCGCTCCATGAAGCGCTTGGCGAACTCGCGGTTCTCGTCGCTCTGATCCCAGTACCAGCCTTCGGTGAGGTTCAGGCCCTGTGCGGCCTGGAGGCCGAGGCCGTGGACTTCGGCGATGGTGAAGAGCAGGCCGGCGAGCTGCTGGCCGGCCTGGACGATGCCGAACTCAGCGGCGCCCTTGATGGCGCTGGCGGTGTCGAGGCCGGCATTGGCAAGGCCGATGACCTTGGCGCCCGAGCTCTGGGCCTGGAGCAGGAAGGAGGAGAAGTCGGTGGTGCCGAGCGGATGGCGGACCGCGCCGAGGACCTCGCCGCCATTCTCCTTGACGAAATTGCCGGTCTGCTCCTCGAGGGAATAGCCGAACGCATAGTCGGCGGTGAGGAAGAACCAAGTGTCGCCGCCGGCCTTGACCAGCGCGCCGCCGGTGCCGACCGCCAGAGCGTGGGTGTCATAGGCCCAGTGGAAGCCGTAAGGGCTGCACTGGCCGCCGGTCAGCTCGGTGGTCGCCGCGCCGGTGGTGATCGTGATTTTCTCTTTTTCGCGGGACAGGCCCTGGACCGCCAGCGCGACCGACGAGGTGGTCAGCTCCATGATCGCGTCAACATTGTCGACGTCGTACCATTCGCGGGCGATGTTGGAGGCGATGTCAGCCTTGTTCTGATGGTCGGCGGAGACCATCTCGATCGGCTTGCCGAGAACCGTGCCGCCGAAATCCTCGATCGCCATCTTGGCGGCCTCGACCGACCATTTGCCGCCGAAATCGGCGTAGACGCCCGACTGGTCGTTGAGAATGCCGACCTTGACGACGTCGTTGGACACTTCCTGTGCGCTGACGGTCGCCGGTACGAGAACGGCGGCCGCGGCGGTGCCGGCCAGCAGCAGGCGCGTGAAACTCTGCATATTCGGTGATCCTCCCAGATCGTTCGCTTTCGATCGGGCCCCAGGGCCGGTGCCCGGTGAGTCACCCGATCAAGAACAGGTCCGATGTTGTGGCCAGCCATCGGTAGGGTGTCAAGCTATACTACGCGAGGCTTAGTATCGCGGCGATCTGTGTTGCGAACGTTGGGTTTTTGTCTGTCGGGGCCTTCCTCTAGGGCACGGATCGGCACCGGCGGGCACGGCGAAACCGGGCGTTCGCCGCGCGGCCGGAACCGGGCGCAGCGGGACCGGGAAGCCATCTCTCGGCGCCGCCGAGCCAGCGCGCCAGTCGCTTTGCGTTCAGATGGCGGTTGAGGTCGTAGGCGCGGTGGCCTCGCCGCGCGAGAAGCGCCAGATGGCGAAGCTCGGCGGCCAGACGCGACAGTATCTCCTGTCGCTGCCCCTCGGGAATGAGGCTCGGCTCGTCGGCCGCGATCGCTGCGTCGAGCGAGGCCGATGGGGGCGCGAACGGCCGCAGCAACGCCGCGAGCTGACGTCGGGCGGCGCGGTCCGCAGCGCCTCGCCGGCGCGCCGCGACGTAGCTGCGGGCGGCCGCCTCGAGCCGACGCTGCGACGCCGGGCGGTCGAAGGATGGGGTCATGCGGATGTCCTCCACGGATGTCCGCATGAGCCTGAGGTGCCTGCGCGATGGCGGGGAAAAAATTCCTGTGCGGTTTTGCCCGAAGACCAGTGTTACGGCCTGAACGGTCAATCCGGCGGCTGAGGTCGGGTGCGACAAGATAGGAATAATTTCCACAATCGATCCCGTCTGGCCTAAGAACGGGGGAGATCCCGAAACACTGGAGGCAGCGATGCAGGATCAGATCCCGGCCAGAAGCGGAGACATTTCGTCAAACAGGGGCGGCCTGCCGGGCGTCCCGGCGGTGGCGCCAATCGACTTGCAGCCCGCCCGCGACGGCGTTCCGCCGATCGACACGCGGCTCGGCTGCCGTCTGGCGCGGGAGATCGCCAGCACCTTTCTCGACGTGCCGGTCTGCGACATCGACCGGCCGACCCGGGCCATCGCGCCGATCTGCGAGGCGCGCCATGTGGCGATGTATCTCGCCCATGTGGTCTTCCAGATTCCGCTGACCGGCATGGCCGGGCCGTTCGGCCGCGACCGCACCACGATCGCCTATGCGGTGCGGCGGATCGAGGATCGGCGGGACGATGCCGAATTCGACGCGGTGATCGAACGGCTGGAGCGGCTGGGCACGGCGATCCGGGCCGCTCTCCAGCGCGGCAGCGGACGCGGAGAGGCGGCGTTCAACGACGACGAATCGCCGCTGGCGCGCCTCGCCAGGCGCAGGGGCCGGGACGGCGCGGCGTTTCTGACGGCACAGGAGGTCGAGGCCGGCGAGCGGTTGCGTGGCCATTTCACCCGTGGCCAACTGATGCCGGGCATCAGCCAGCGCTGGGACGCGCAGCCGCGCGGGCAGGGCAGCCGCGGTGGCGGGGACGTCTCGGACTCGGCGATCGACGCGCGGCGGCGGGTGGACGCGGCGATCGGCGCGGTCGGGCCGGAACTCTCCGGCGTGCTGCTCGACTTCTGCTGTTTCCTGAAGGGGCTGGAAACGATCGAGCGGGAGCGGCAATGGCCGGTTCGCTCCGCCAAGCTTCTGTTGAAGGCCGGGCTCGGCGTTCTGGCGCGGCATTACGGGCTGGATCGGCAGGCGGGCCACCGCGAGGGGCGCATTCGCCGGTGGGGGACCGCCGATTCGCGCCCGACTATCGGCGGCGCGCAAGGTGGCGGCGATCAGCCGGCGGATGGGTGAGGGATGCGGGGCCGTTGCGGTCGCGGCAGGGGCCGTCCGCGACGACGCACGTCTCAGGCGGCGGCGAGGGCCTGCCGGGCGTCGTCCTTGATCCGCGCCACCATGGAGCGCAGGCCGTTGGAGCGCTGCGGGCTGAGATGATCCTTGAGGCCCAGACGCAGGAAGGTCGCCTCGGCATCCGCTTCGAGGATCTCCGGCGCCGTCTTGCCGGAAAACAAGGCGAGCGCCACGGCGACGAGACCGCGCACGATATGGGCGTCGGAATCCCCCAGGAAGGTCAGGTGCGGCGGATTGGCCGTGTCGGATTCGCTGACCAGCCAGACCTGGCTGGCGCAGCCGCGGACCTTGCTCTCCTCGGTCTGGGAGCCTTCGGGCATCGGCGGCAGGGCGCGGCCGAGCTCGATCAGGTAACGATACCGGTCTTCCCAGTCGTCGAGATATTCGAAATCCGCCGTGATGTCTTCGATCGTCTGCATTCCGCCTCCGGTCTGGCCCGATACGGCCGTGGGACCGCTCTCGTCGCGATATAAGGTCAGCAGGCGGCGATGTCAGGCCCGGGCGGGGATGCGATCTTGGAGGAAGGGCGTCAGGCGCGCGGCGCGGGCTGCGGGATCGGCAGACGGGCCGGCGTCGCGGCGGCGGGCACGGCGGCGTCGGGACGCGGCTGGCTGGCGACCGTCCGGGTCTCCTCCAACGCCGGCATGGCGAAGGTGGTGGTGGCCGGCTTTGCGGTGCGGCCGGGCGTTGCCGGGCGGGCGAGTTCCAGAACCTGCGCCACGGCACCGGTGACGATGTCGTCCGGGCGGCTGCCGGCCGGGATCGCGCTGGCCGGAACGGGGTGCTGCGGCGCCGGCGCCTTTACGGCGGCGATGTCGGTGGTGGCCGGCTCGCCGGACTGACCCTGGATCGTGCGATAGGCGAGGGCGAAGCCGTCGCCTATCCGGTCGCCGGCGAACTGCACCAGATCGCCACCGGCCGAGCAGGCGGCGGGGGCCCGGTCGCAGAAGCCCCAGATGTCGGCGATCGCAGCCTGCGCTCCCATCATGGCGGTGAAGGGATCGATGCCGGTCGCTGCGTCGTCGCCGTCGTTCTGGCCGCTGGGCAGGAACAGCGCGACGAGGCCGAGCAGGAAGGCCGATCTGATGATGAAGCGGATCATTTCAATCCCCGAAATGGCAGAGCATGCATCCGGTCCTGGTCGACCGGTCGTTCGATAAGCGCCACCATGCCACGGCCGTTCCAAGGGGACGTTGAAACTGCGACGCGTAGTTGATTCAAATTGTCCCTTATCCACCGCCGCTATGGATCGGATGGCCGGCGAAGCGGGCATCGGGCGGCGCAAGGAAGCGTTAACCATAAGCGAAGACGGACGATGTCCGAATCTGCGCTGTGCCGGGTATCCGATGGCGACGCCAACGGGAAAAGCCGTGGTTTATGGCTTCCTTAAACCGTCGGTCGCATTATCACGGTCGACCGCCGCCGGACCTCGAATTGTCCTCGACGCCCGGCGGCCTGAATGTGAGTGCGAGTTCTTGTATGACCGAGGCGTTGGACGAGCGACAGACAGGAACACCGGCCGGTGGTGCGCTGTCTCTCATCGGCGAACGGCTCGATGTTCTCGTTCCGAACTCCGTCAGCGACGCGGGTGAGCGCCGCGTGCAGGCGCTGGCGATTGGCGGCCTCATCGGCGCCGGCCTGCTCGCCGCGATTGCATCGCCCATCCTGGCACTGCTCCAGTCCGGCATTCTCGCCGTGGCGGCGCCGCTGATCGTCGCCGGCATGGCGCTGGCGGCCGCGGCCTATCTGTCCTCCACCGGCGCCATCGACCATGCGACCTGGCTGGGCGGCACGCTCGTCGCCGGCCTGATCGGCTGGGGCGCCCTGTTCGCGCAATCCTCCTCGGCTGCCTGGCTGATCCTGCTGGCGATCCTGCCGGCCGAATTGCTGATCGCCGGCCGCCGCGGACTGGCTGCGGCGCTGGCCGGGTCGACCCTGGTCTTTGCGGCCTGCCTGCTCGCCGTCGGTCCGCCGGTCTTCACCGCCGGTCTCGACCCCGCCTCGGCGGCCCTGATCCTGTGCTACGGCGCGACGCTCGTCCTCCGGCTGGCCCGGCGTTCGACCAACTCCAATGCCGCCGCCACGACCTCGGCTGCGGCCGTCGCCGGTCCGTCGATCGACGACGCGGCCAGCCTCCTGGATGCGGCGCTGATCTCGCTCGACGCCCGCGGCATGGTGACCGCGGTGTCGCCCGCCACGCTGACCGGCATCGGGCAGGAGCGCGACACCGTGACCGGCCGCAGCCTCGTCGACCTTGTCCATGTCGGCGACCGCGTGGTCTTCCTGCAGGCGCTGGCGGATGCACGGCGCACGGCGCAGGTCGTCACGGCGGCAGCGCGCTTGCGCCGCGGCGACGGGACCTATCATCCGGCAGGGCTGCGTCTTCGCGGCTGCGCCGAGACCGGTGCCGTGCACGTGGCCGTCGCCGTCGCGGCGAACGCGGCAGGTGAATCGGCGGACCTGCAGACGGCGCTCGATGCGGCCAATCAATCGTCGGCGGCCAAGAGCCAGTTCCTGGCGGCAGTCAGCCACGAATTGCGCACGCCGCTCAACGCGATCATCGGCTTCTCTGACATTCTCGACCAGGAATTCTTCGGCGGCTTCGAGAGCGATCGCCAGAAGGAATATGTCGGGCTGATCCGCCAGTCGGGCCAGCACCTCCTGTCGGTGGTCAACAGCCTGCTCGACGTGTCCAAGATCGAGGCCGGCCGCTACGAGCTGGTGCCGGAAGCCTTCGGGCTGGGCGAGGCGATGGACCTGGCCGTCGACGTCGTGCGCGAGGAAGCGCGGCGCAAGGATCTGCGCCTCGACGTGCGGCCCGGCTGCCGTGACGAGGAGATCACCGCCGACCGGCGAGCCTGCCACCAGATCCTCCTGAACCTCCTGTCCAACGCACTGAAATTCACCGAGGTCGGCGTGGTGACGCTGGAAAGCCGGCGGGTCGGCGCGATGGTCGAATTCTCGGTCAGCGACACCGGCATCGGCATCGCCGAAAGCGATATCGAGCGCCTGGGCCGGCCCTTCGTACAGGTCTCGTCCGGCACCACGCGGCGCTACCAGGGCACCGGCCTCGGCCTGTCGCTGGTCAAGGGCCTGGCCGAACTGCACGGCGGCGACATGACGATCCGCAGCCAGCCGGGCGTCGGCACCATGGTGACGGTCCGCCTGCCGGCGGTCTATGTCGAAGGCGCCGAATCCACACCAAACCTCAAGGAAAATGTCGTAGCTCTGAGCGATGCCCGCACCCAAACGAATCTCCCCCCGCAGACCCTCGAAGCGCGCCGCTCGGCCTAGCATGGGCACGACGCTTCTGGCCCTGACCCGCCGCGGCGCGGCGGGTGTGGCGCGTGCGCTCGCACGTCGTCCGGCGCTGTCGGCGGGCCTGACCGGGTTTGCCATCCTGTTCGGCGGCGTGGCGATCAACGCCATGCACCAGCCGGGACCGCATCCGAGCCCGTTCCTGGCGACGCGCGAGCCGGGCAAGGGCGGCGGCACGCGCGTGGCCGGCAACAACCCGGCGCTGATGCCGGTGCCGCTGGTGCGCGAGGTGCAGACCGCGCTGGCCGAGGCGGGGATCTACGAGGCGCCGGTGGACGGCCGCCCGGGCCCGGCGACGGACACCGCGATCCGCACGTTCCAGAGCCGCCACGGCCTGACGACGGATGGGGCGGCGACGCCGCTGCTGCTGTCGCAGATCCGGCAGGTGACGGCGCAGGCGCCGAACCCGTCGCCGCGACCGAACGCCATCGCCAGCATCGAGGAGCGGATGCGGGGCATTCCGCAGAACGTCCCCGACAATTCCACCGACGCACCCGACGACGCCCTGCAGGCCGAGATCGGCAAGCTCAGCGACAGCGAGCTGGTGCGCCGGATCCAGGCCGGGCTGACCTCGGCGCAGGTCGCCGAACTCTCGGCCGACGGCATTCCCGGCGAGCGCACCCGCGAGGCGATCCGCACCTTCGAGGCGCTGGAAGGGCTGGAAGTCACCGGCGCGCCGGACCCGCGGATCCTGGAGCGGCTGATCGAGATCGGCGCGATCCAGTGAGCGGTCGCGCGCGCCGATGCGGATAACCAGCGAACTCCATGTCGCGCAGCTCGTGCGCCGGCTGTTTGCGGCCGGCGACTTCGCCGTGGTTGCGCGCCGCGGCGCCGATCAGGCCGGCGCGATCTTCATCGTGGCGCGGCAGCCGGGCGGAGCGTTCCAGCTGTACGGGCCGGCGCCGCAGAGCCTGAACGAGGAAAGCGGCGAGCGCCGCTTCGTTCTCGAGCCGGCGGCGGACGAGGCGGCGCTGGAAGCGCGGCTGGCCCGCGAGGCCCGCTTCGACCCGGATTTCTGGGTGGTGGAGATCGAGACCCGCGACCCCGAAGCCTTCATCGACCTCGCCACGGAATAGCGTAGCGGCCGATTGGCCTCAGCGTTTGCCGATGGAGCGTTCGACGGCCGGCGGCAGGGTGCGGCGGCCGAAGCTGCGCCGCGGCGCACCGGCGACCGGACGGATCACCAGATCGGCCGATTGCGGCTGCAGCGCCGGCGCGTCGACCATGATGCGCGCCCTTGCGAGGCCAAGGCGCGACCGGCAGTCGTCGGCGTCCAGCCCACGATAAATCGTCTTCATCGCCTCGAAGGCCGCGACATCCGCCCCGATGCGGGGCTTGACCAGCATGATCGCGGTGAGGGCATCGGTCGGGCCGGCCCGCAATAGCTTCAGCGCACGGCCAAGCCATTCGCCGCTGGCGTCGTCGGCGATCGTCGAAAGGGTCGCGGCGTCGAGGGCCAGCATGCGGCCGAGGCCGGCATAGAAGCGTTCGATGCGTCCCGCTCTGGCGTCGGCGACGAGGCCGGAGATCGAGGTGGCAAGCGGTGCCTCGGCTGCCTTGGGCGCGGCCGGTGTCGCCGGTGCACGGCCGGGGCGGGCCAGCCAGAACAGTTCGGCGCGGGCAGCTGCGGCGGCATCCGGGCGCACGAGCGCAGGGGCGGAGGGCTGGGCTGCGACGGGCGGGGTTGCCGGCTTCGCCGGGGCGTCGGGAATTGCGATGGGGGCCGAAGCGGCGGGGGCAGCGTCCGCAGCCTGGCGCTCGGCGAGAATGGCGTGGAGGGCAGCATCCGGGCGCTGGGCCAGCGCCTCCAGATGCCGGCTTTCGAGGCACGGGCTGGCGCGCAGGAACGGCGCCGCGATATCGAGCGGGGCGCAGCAAATGCGATCGACGATGCCGACGGGCAGGTTGGGCGCCGAGGCGAGGGACTGGGCGAGCGTTCGCAGGGTGTCGGCGCCGAGCTGGGGCCAGGCCGAGGCGACCAGATCGCCGAATTCGCGCAGCTGCCGTTTGCCGGGCGCGCGCTGGGTCAGGAAGCTCATGGTCGCAGCCGTCACGATGGTGTCGAATCCGCCGCGCCGGATGTCCTTTTCGAGGGAACGGTAGATGCGCGGCAGGACGTCCTTCATGGGGCTCCCGTATGGTTGACCTTTGGTTTCGCCGGGTGGAAGGATTAGCTAAGAAACATTAGCAAGCTGTTAACTGTCGTAGGGTCTGCTGCCCTGCGGACGGCGCGAATGACGAACGCGCCGGTATCAGGATCATCCGGATCGGGATCGATGCGCGATGGTCAGCCCCCGGGTCGACAGCGCCAGATACTGGATGTTGCCGTGCTCCATTGGACGAGGAATCGTACCATGGCAGTCATTGTGAACCTGAACAGCAAGTCGGACAGATATCAGCGGGCGCGGCCGGTCGTGCCGGGCGGCCGCGCGACGGCGCAGATCATTCTCCTGCCCTGCGTGCGCCGGGAAGCGATTCCGGAGCGGGCCGGCAAGCGCGCCGTGGTGATGAAGCGGCAGGCCTGATCGCAGCGGTTCGGCGTCGGTCGATCACCTTGAACCAGCGTGCGGAGCAGAGCGGGCCGTCCCATGCGGCGTCCCCGGGTGAGGGAGACGGCGATCAGCCGTCGCGGCTGGCGGTCGGCTGATTGGCGGTGACCGGTCCGAGCGGGCGGCAGGCCAGCGAACCGATGAACTCCTCGACGGCGGGGCGCTTGCTCTCCTCGTCCACCAGCACGCGGATGGTCATGTAGCCTTCGCTGAGATCGACCTCGACCGGGATGGTCGTGTCGTCGCCGCTGTCGATGTCGGCATTGGCGTCAACGATCTGTTCGCGGGTGCCGACCAGAAGGTCGAAGATGCCGTCGACGGCGGAGCGATCGTTGATGCTGTAGAGATTGTCGCCGCTGCGATCGTAGATCGAGGCCGACCAGAAGGTGGTCGGGCCATAGCTGGCAATCATCCGCACCGGGCCGTCGGCGAGCGAGAAGCGGCAGCTGGCATTGACGAAGGCGGGATCGACGAAGGCGAAGTCGTGGCGATCGGAGCCGGGCATCGGGGCGATGGTGTCGGGTCCGGCGCTGCGCAGCGCCTCGACGCGGACAGTCTCATTGAGCGGTCCGAGCCTGGCGAAGCGGCCCCAGGCATTGTTCTCGGCCAGATGCGGCATGGCGAAGATCACCACGATATGCACTAGCGCGGCGCCGATGAGGCCGACGACGATGGCGTAGAGCAGCCTAGCGATCATAGCAGGTCTCGAGGGTGATGCTGGGCAGAGCGAGGCTATCGACGCCCGTGGAGGCGCTGGCCGGCGTGTCGTAGAGCGCCAAAGCGAGGGTGAAGGGACCGGTGCCTGAGGTCGCCAGCCAGTTGCCCGAGCGGGCCGAGGGGCCGAGGGCAATGGCGAAGGAATTGTCTTCCTCGCGCATCAGGTTGTTGGAGGTGAGCCAGCCATTGCGCCCGGCCGCCGGCGCGATGAGCCGGCCTTCCGGGGTGAAGGGCACCAGGGTCCAGATGCGGGCCGGCGGCGTCTGGCCGACAAGGCGGTAATTGCACTGGCGGCGCAGCGCATTGCCGGCGCCGTCCTGGTCGGCGGTGAAGAGGATGCCTTCGCCGATGCCCAGCGTGAGATTGCCGAGGCGGGCGAGCCGGGCCTTGGAATAGGGATCGGCGTCGGGCGCGCCGGCAAAGGGATTGGCCTGCCATGGGCCGACCGACACGGTGCCGATCTCGGTCGACCGTTTCAGCGCCCAGTCGGCGGACCAGCCGCCGAGGCCGAGGGCGATCGACAGGGCAATGAGGACGAGAAGCGCAAGACGCATGGGCGGTCAGATCCGGAAAGGCCGATGGCGGTCTAGCGCTGCGTCGCGGCGGGGGGGCCGGACGCGCTGGCGGCGGCGAGCTGCTCGGGTTCGAGCGGCGGCAGGGCTTCGAGCCGCTCGACGATGTCGTCTAGAACCGCCTGGGCGGCGCGCGACAGCATCTGCGGCCCCTCGGGCGGCGGCGCCTCGCCGTCGCTGGTGGCGACCTCGCGCTTTTCTGCCGGGAAGGGATCGTCGATGAACGGGATCGGCTTCAGCTCGATGTTCTTGTGGGCCGTCTCCATGAAACGCTGCCAGGTCATGGCCGGGAGCGAGCCGCCGGTGAGGTTGCGGGTCGGGCGGAAGCTGTCGTTGCCGTACCAGACGGCGGCGGTGAAATTGCCGGTGTAGCCGACGAACCAGCCGTCGCGGTAGCTCTGGGTGGTGCCGGTCTTGCCGGCGACGCGGGTCATGGAAAGCTGGGAGCGGCGCGCGGTGCCGCGCTCGGAGACGGCGACGAGCATCTCGTTCATGGATTTGGTCGCGTCCTCGGTGAGGATGCGCTTGCGTGGCGGCATGTCGCGCCGGGCATCCCAGATCGTCTGGCCGGAGGCGTCCATCAGCTGCATGATGGCGTGGCGGTGGGAATCCATGCCGCCATTGACGAAGACGCCATAAGCGGTTGCCTGGTCGAGGACGGTGACCTCGCTGGTGCCCAGCGCCATGGTCTTGTCGCCGCGCAGCGGGGATTCGACACCCATTTCCCTGGCCAGCGCCGTGACATTGTCCATGCCGACCTTCTGGCTGAGCTTGACGGCGGGCACGTTGAGCGAGCGGGCCAGCGCATTGGCCAGCGTGACCCGGCCGGAAAAGGAGCGGCCGTAATTCTGCGGCGACCAGCGGCCGATGGTGATCGGGCTGTCGACGATGGTGTCGGACGGGGTCATGCCGGCCTGCATGGCGGCGGCGTAGACGAAGACCTTGAAGGAGGAGCCCGGCTGGCGCAGCGCGTTGGTGGCGCGGTTGAACTGGGAGACGCCGTAGTCGCGACCGCCGACGATGGCGCGCACGCCGCCATCCTCGCCGATGACGACCATGGCGCCCTGCTCGACGTCGTAATTCGTGCCGAACTGGCGCAGATGATACTCGACCGATTCATCGGCGAGCTGCTGCAGCCGCATGTCGATGGTGGTGCGGGCCAGGAAGCTGCGCTGCTTGAGGCCGGCCTCTCGGGCGAGGCGCTGCACCTCCTCGAAGGCAAAGTCGAGGAAATAGTCCGGCGACTGGGTGGAGGAGCGGTCGACGGCGACGGCCGGCTGGCGGCGGGAGGCGACGACCTGGCCCTCGGTGACGAAATTGGCCTGGACCATGTTGGTCAGGACCTCGTTGGCGCGGGCCCGCGCCGCCGGCAGGTTGATGTGCGGCGCGTAACGGGCCGGGGCCTTGAACAGGCCGGCCAGCATGGCCGACTCGGCCATGGAGATATCGCGGATGTTCTTGTCGAAGTAGAATTCCGCCGCGGCGGCCGCGCCGAAGGTGCCGCCGCCCATATAGGCGCGGTCGAGATACATGGCGAGGATCTCGCGCTTGGTCAGATGCGACTCCAGCCAGATCGAGATGAAGGCTTCCTTGATCTTGCGATCGATGGTCCGCTCGTTGGACAGGAACAGGTTCTTGGCAAGCTGCTGGGTGAGGGTGGAGCCGCCCTGGACGACGCCGCCGGCGCGGGCGTTCTCGGACATGGCGCGGGCGAGGCCGAAGAAGTCGATGCCCCAATGCTCGAAGAAGCGCCGGTCCTCGGTGGCCAGCACCGCCTTGATGAAGGAATCCGGCATCTCGTCGATGGGCACGGCGGCGGCCCGCAGCACGCCGCGGCGGCCGATCTCGTCGCCATGACGGTCGAGGAACTGGACGGAATAGTCGGTTTCCTGGGGCAGGCCCTTCGCCGTCACCTTCATCGCCGGCTGGGCCAGCGCCAGCAGCAGCACGAAGCCGGCGAGCCCGAGGGTCAGGCCTTCGCCCATGACCTCGAACAGGAAGCGGTTGAAGCCGCGCACGCGGAACTTGCGGGAGAACACGGTGACGCCTTCCCACCACGCCGCGAAGGCATGGAAGGAGCGCCAAAGGCTGGAGTCGATCCAGGCGTCGATCTCGATCAGTCGCGAGGGCTGCCTGCGCCGCCGGCGTTTTTCGGGAGTTTCGTCCAAGGTCAACCTGTCAGTCTCGGCCGGACCCCGCGCCCGCGACGCATCTGCGGCCGCGACGCGACGTCCCTTCATCAGGAAGTGCTTGTACCCTATACGTCGAGATCATGAAAAAGTCGCGAGGAAGTGCAGACATTTCAACCATGCGTGATTCCGGCAACAAGCCCTTCTGGCAGGCCAAGAGCCTCGAGGAGATGACCCCCCACGAGTGGGAGTCGCTCTGCGACGGCTGCGGGCGCTGCTGTCTCAACAAGCTGGAGGATTGGGACACGGGCGAGATCGCCTGGACCAATGTCGGCTGCCAGCTTCTGGACGGCGAGAGCTGCCGCTGCCGCGACTACGACAACCGGCAGGCGACGGTGCCCGACTGCGTGTCGCTGGACGTGGCGACGGTGCGCTCGATCGGCTGGCTGCCGCCGAGCTGCGCCTACCGGCTGGTGGCGGAGGGGAGCGATCTCTACTGGTGGCACCATCTGGTCTCGGGCGATCCCGACACGGTGCACCAGGCCGGCGTCTCGGTGCGCGGCCGCACGGTCAGCGAGGCCGGCATGGCGCTGGAGGATTACGAGGACCATCTGGCGGCCTGGCCGGGCGAGAACCCGATGGATGATGCGGCTTAGGGGGGGCGGGCGCGGCCAAGCGCTTGCTCCTGACTTCGTCGTTTGCCGCTATGCCGAGGGCGTTGCGATCCACGCCAACAGCATCGAAGACGTGTTCGGCATCTTTAAGCGCGGCATGAAATGCGTCTATCACCACTGCGGTGAGGCCCATCTGCACCGCTATCTTGCGGAATTCGACTTCCGCTACAACAACCGCACCCGTCTTGGTGTGGCCAATGTAGAGCGCGGCGACCGCGCCGCTGCAGGCATTGGAGGCAAACGCCTGACCTATCGGCGGATTGGTAAAGCCGCGCACGCTTAAGCAGAAGGCGCGATGCTTCCTGCGGCAGAGGAAGAAGCAGGCATAGACTGCTTCTTCCGAGCCTTGATAACCCCTGTCAGGGCCTTATCTCGGCACACGCTTATTGCAAAAATCACCAAGCATACAACAGCCAGCATAAAGCTTCCGGGTAGGATGAGAAGAGTAGCAATTTCGCCACCCGTCAGCGGTTCCAGCCGATCTGCATTAACATTTCCCATGACATCAGAGAAAGCCGGGACTAGGCCTATAGCTGCCCCGAGGCCGACGAAACCTATCGATCCGATCACACCTGTTTCTGGACGAGATAACTGATCTAGCTCTTGATCAAGAATCATGTGCCAATCCACAGCATCTGGCATTGTAAATCTTTGCGCAGGAGCCTCCATTATCGGCCGACTAGGGCCGTGGATTTCGGACCCCTTAATGACGCCCGTTCCCGTCTCGCCAGCGTCAGACATTCGCCATCTCGGTGCCGTCCTTGCCGACCGTAGCTGGGTCGCGAACAGACCGAATGGCCTCGAATGTCTGTTCAATGATGTCTCTGCCGCCGGCTCCCATGCCGTGATAAATGCCCCTCATGAAGGAGATGGTATCCGAGGCTGCCCCCGCGAATTCAAATGCGCTGTCATAGAACTGACAACTCACCATTGAGGGTGGGACGCCGCCGCTGTACCGCATGCGCGAATTGCGAAACACGCAGCCCTCAAAACTGGCGCCGTCAAGGTCTACCAGCGTGCTTTCGAAAGTCGAATTTTTATACCGTATCAAAACCGCCCCCGCATTTTCGGGGAGGGTAGCGCGCCAGATGGCTGCCTTCTACTCCTGTTTCGGAGAAGGCCTCTGCTCGCCTTCCTTCTCCTTCTTTCCGCCCTTAGGCTGGGGAGGCGTCTCTAGGAGGCGTTTCAGAACCTCGTCTCGCTTCTGATCGCCGGAGCCCGCCATGATCCTCTTCCCCGAGTTCGAGCTTATCGGGAAGGTCACCACCTCTTGGAATGAGGTCGATAACGTTTGGCACCAGATTTACCTGCAGCTAATGGCGGATACACCCCAGGAGAAGGCGAACGCCATTTTTAAGATATTCGTCACAGGCCAAGCCCAGCGCGACTTGGTGATGAAAGTGGCCGGCGTCTCGCTAAGCGGCCACACGGACACTTTGAGAGAGTTGGGCCGGCTTCAAGCCAAAACGAACGACGTGTCGAGCCATCGGAATAGCGTCGTGCACGGCCGTATCGGAATATCCCTGAACGATGGCGGAAGCGAAGTCACCGTCATTCGCGGGGACAACCTTGGCAAGCCGAACCGGCTGTCTGGCAAGCCGCTGCAGCCGGAACTCCTACGCATAATCCAAGAGATTAGCGACCTACTGAGCGCGTTGTGGAGCTTTATCAGGAAGCTCAAAGGGATCGCATTTGCCGAGCGAGAGCGAGAGTAGTTCTCTCGCGAACTCCTCATAAATCACGGAGACGGTCGTTAGCCCGCCGATCATCGCCTCAGCGTATCGGGCGCCGGCCTCGACCATCTCTTCAGTCACTTCGCTTTCGGGCCTTTCACGCACTTCCGTCAAAGCGAATCAGTCCTGTTTTGGCACGTATATAATTAGGAAAAAAGTCCTTGACGGCGTGACGGTGGTCGTGTAGGGTTCAGATACAGTCGAGATATTGCGGGCGGCGGGGTTTGACCCCGGCGCCCTTTTTGGTGGCCGGTATCGTCGGCGACGGGCTCGGGGGCAGGCGCGGCATGGCGGAGCTGTTGTCGGAGCGCCTGTTCGTGCTGCTGCGGCGCGAGGTCGAGACGCTGCAGGCCGAGCTCTCGGACAATATTCCTTTATCGCGGGCGGCCGGTGCGGCGCGGGCCAATGCGGCCAGGGCGGCGACCGCCAACGGGGTTAAGCGGCGGGCGCCGGCGAAGGCTGGCGGTGAGACCGCGCCGGCGCCGCGTCGGGCGAGCGCCAAGGAGCGGGTGGAGAGCATCGGCCAGGCGGCGCGCACCCTGGAAAAGCTTCTGGAACTGAAGCGGCTGGAACGGCTGGCGGTGGAAGGCGGCGACGCGGACGCGGCGGAGACGGCCCGACTGCGCGCGGAGTTTCTGTCGCGGCTGCGCAGCCTCGATGCGCGGCGGCGCGAGGGCGCAACCCTGTTCGATGCTGACGGTGCCTATGCGGGCGATCCGCGACCGGCGGATGACCGGCCGGCGGGGCCGTCCGCGGCGACGGATGGCGCATGACCGGCGGGCGGCGGGCTGGCGCGACGGGAGAGGGCGGCGGCGGCGAAGGCGCTGATGGCGGGGCGGACTGGACGGATACGGGCTCGGGCGCAGCGGCCGGGATTGACGGGAATGAGGCGTCGGCCGGCGATGGTGGCGCTGGCGCTGCGGGCGGGGGTGGAAGCGGTTCGGAGGTTGGAGCCGGGGGTGCAGCGGACGACGCGGCGCTGCCGCTGCTGTCGGAGGCGGAATATCAGGCGGAAGGGGCCGAGTTGTCGGGCGAGTATCCGGGACCGGTGCTGGCGAGCGCTTCGCCGCATTGGATACAGCTGGCGCGGCGTTCGCAATTGCCGCCGCCGGGCCATTGGCGGCAATGGCTGCTGATCGGCGGGCGCGGCTCGGGCAAGACCCGGGCCGGCGCCGAATGGGTGCGGGCGATGGCGGCGGGGGCGCCGCCGATCGCCGCGCGGCCGCATGGCCGTATCGCGCTGATCGCCGAAACCCTGGGGGATGCGCGCGAGGTGATGATCGCCGGCGAAAGCGGGATCGTGGCGGCCTCGGTGGAGGGGCGGCCGGTCTATGAGGTGAGCCGGCGACGGCTGGTGTTTCCGAACGGGGCGATCGCGCAGGTGTTCTCGTCGGAGGACCCTGACGCGCTGCGCGGCTACCAGTTCGATGCGGCCTGGGGCGACGAGTTCGCCAAATGGGTGCATGGCGAAGCGTGTTTCGACAATCTGCAGTTCGGTCTGCGCCTGGGGGTGCGGCCGCGGGCGCTGTTCACCACGACGCCGCGGCCGATCCCGCTGTTGAAACAGTTGATGGCGGATGCCGGGACGGCATCGACGCATATGCGCACGGCGGAGAACGCGGCGAATCTGGCGCCGGGATTCCTGGCGGCGATGGAGGCCCGCTATGGCGGATCGCGGCTCGGCCGGCAGGAATTGGAAGGGCTGATGCTGGAGGCGCGCGAGGACGCGCTGTTCGACGTGGCGGCGATCGACGCGGCGCGGGTGCGCGTTGCGCCGGAGCTGCGGCGGGTGGTGGTGGCGGTGGATCCGCCGGCCACGGCAACGACGCGTTCGGACGCCTGCGGTATCATTGCGGCGGGCCATGCGGCCGACGGCACGATCTATGTGCTGGCCGATGCGAGCCGGCGCGGGGCCAAGCCGCATCAATGGGCGGGCGCCGCCGTGGCGCTGTTCGAGCGGCTGGAAGCGGACCGGATCGTCGCCGAGGTGAACCAGGGCGGCGACATGGTGGAGGCGGTGATCCGCGCCTGTGCGCCGAGCGTGCCGTTCCGCGCCGTGCGGGCGTCGCGGGGCAAATGGCTGCGGGCCGAGCCGGTGGCGGCGCTCTACGAGCAGGGCCGGGTGCGCCATGCGGGGCGGTTTCCCGAACTGGAAGACGAGATGGCCGATTTCGGCCCGGACGGCCTGAGCGGCGGGCGCTCGCCCGACCGGCTGGACGCGCTGGTCTGGGCGGTGACGGCGCTGACCGGGCCGGTGCGCGACCCGCGGGTGCGCGGGCTTTGAGGCTTGAACGGCGTCGGTAGATGTCACCGGGAGGGAGGCAGTGTTGCTTTGACCGTTGCCTGTCCATACATTGTCAATACGGCTGCGAGCAGGCCTGATGGCCGTCGCCGACGCCGCACGACGTCTTTACCGAATGGGTCATGAGGACCGGGAATGACTGCCTCGAAGAAAGAGAACAATCTCAACGTTCGGATCAAGAGCGACGAACTGGCCTTGATCAAGCGCGCGGCGGAGGCGTGCGGCAAGAGCCTGTCGAGTTTCGTCATCGAGGCCGCGACGTCCAGTGCGCAGAAGGAACTCATGGACCAGCGGTTCCTGCATCTCGACGCGGCGCTCTTCGACTCGATCGCGGAGACGATTTCCCAGCCGGCGAAGGTACATCCGGAACTGGCCTCCCTGCTTCGGAGCGGTAGCCAGTGGGCGACTTCCGAGCATTAGGGCTCTTCGCCCCAGAGCCACTGACCGACAGCCACGACTTTTCGGATTTTAGATGCGGAAAGCCGAGCCTGGACGAATGGCTGTCGGACATGGCGCTGCATAATCAGAGCGCGAACTACACGCGGACCTTTGTGGTGCGCGACGCGAACATGCATGTGCGGGCCTATTACGCGCTGTGTGCGGGGATGATCCTGCGCAAGGATGTGCCGCGTTCGCAGCGGCCGCACGGCACACCGGTGGAGATTCCGATCGCGCTTCTCGCCCGGCTGGCGGTGCATGAGGATCTCCACGGACACGGGATCGGGAAGGCGCTGCTGGCCAATGCGCTGCGCAATGCCGCTTCGGCGTCGCAGGCGGTGGCGTTTCGCGCGGTCGTGGTGGACGCGCTCGACGAAGAGGCCGCGCAATTCTACCGGAATCTGGGGTTTCAGCCGACCAAGATCAGTCCGTTGAAGCTGATCCTGCCCACGCAGGATATCCTGGCGTCGATGGCCGATTGAAGGCGGGCGAAGCGTCGCCCCTATCCGAGTTCTGTGACCCCGCTCCGGCGGGGTTTTTGTTGTCAGCATGACGCCTGGCGCGCCGTGATCGACGCTGCGGAGACCATCATGAGCTTGAAGACGAGGATCGCCGACTGGCTCGGCGGCGGGAGTGGTGCGCGTGCGGCGGCTCCGGGGGAGCGCAAGGGCGTGGGGTCTGCCGGCGGGGCGCTGGTGTTTTCCGGCGGCGGCGATCCGGGCGGGTGGAGCGAGCGCGGCTATGAGGGGCTGGCGCGGGCGGGCTTCATGCAGAACCCGGTGGTCTATCGCTCGGTCCGGCTGATCGCCGAGACCGCGGCGGCGATCCCGATGCTGCTCTACGAGGGCAGCCGGGAGATCACGGCGCATCCGATCCTCGACCTCCTGCGCCGGCCGAACCTGGCGAGCGACGGCCAGAGCCTGACCGAGACCCTGTGCGGGCATCTGCTCCTGTCGGGCAACGCCTATCTGGAGGCGACCGGCATCGACGGCGAGATCCGGGCGCTGCATGCGCTGCGACCGGACCGGGTGCGGATCGTCGAGGGCAGCGACGGCTGGCCGGAGGCCTATGAATATCGCGCCGGCCACGCGGTGCGCCGGATCGCCGCCGAGGGGAATGGCGAGCGGCCGGCGACGCTCCTGCACGTGCGGCTGTTCCATCCGCTGGCCGAAACGGCGGGCTATTCGCCGCTGGCGGCAGCGCAGACGGCGCTCGATTTGCACAATGCGGCGTCGCGCTGGAACAAGGCGCTGCTCGACAATTCGGCCCGGCCGTCCGGGGCGTTGGTCTATCAGCCGGCCGATGGCGGCAATCTGGCGCCCGAGCAGTTCGACCGGCTGAAGGCCGAGCTCGAAAGCGGTTATGCCGGGGCGGCGCGGGCCGGGCGGCCGATGTTGCTGGAAGGCGGGCTCGACTGGAAGGCGATGGCGCTATCGCCCAAGGACATGGATTTCATCGAGGCGCGCAACGGCGCGGCGCGGGACATCGCGCTGGCCTTCGGCGTGCCGCCGATGCTGCTGGGGATCCCCGGCGACCTGACCTATGCGAATTACGCCGAGGCCAACCGCGCCTTCTTCCGCCTGACGGTGCTGCCGCTGGCGGGCCGCCTGGCCGGGGCGATCGGCGACTGGCTGGGCGGCCATTTCGGCGCGCCCGACCTGCGACTGGCGCAGGATCTCGATCGGGTCGAGGGGCTGAGCGCCGAACGCGAGGCGCTGTGGGCGCGGGTCGGGACGGCAGACTTCCTGTCGCGCTCGGAAAAGCGCGAGGCGGTGGGGTACGGCGCCGAGGGGTGAGGCGTCCCGGCGCAATCGCGATGCTTGGTTAAGACCTTGCTAACCACCGGGCGAGGTAAGCCCGTGGAAACCATGCGGCCATCCTTCTCGTGCCTGTCTGTAGCTGCAGTGTCGCGGCTTCGATGAATGCGAGAGGAGCCCGCCGTGAAAGACGACGATGGCGCCATTGGCTGCGCCAGGGCCGGGCTGATCCTGCTGCTCGTGTGCCTGCTGTTCTGGGGCGCCGTGTTGTGGTGGATCGCCTGATCGCGCCCGACTGCTGACGGGGCGTGCGCGGTTTTCCCGCGCGGGCCGCCAGCCGGATGGGCGCTGCCGCTGCGGGGGAAGCCGGCTACCGGCGGCTCGGGAAGCGCCCGAGGCGTCTTCTGCAATCGACAGACATGACATGTGCCGGGGTCCGTGAGAGCGGGCCGGCCGGCGCGCGACCGTTTCATGGAGGTGCCGATGAACGTCGAACCCGTGTCCGTTCTGGCGCTCTGGGCGTCGAAAATTCTCGGCGCGGTGGCCGGGTCGGCCATCTCGGTCGCCTATCTGCTGCCGAAGGGCCGGCGCGAGGCGGCGTCGCGCTTCCTGATCGGCATGGTGACCGGCGTGGTGTTCGGTCCGCCGGCCGGGCTGATGCTGGCCGAGCATCTCGACCTCGGCCAGACGCTGAGCGCCCTGGAGCTGGCGCTGATGGGGTCGGCCTCGGCGAGCCTGTTCGCCTGGTGGGCGCTGGGCGTGCTGTCGCGCTTTGCAGACGGGCTGTTCCGCGGCGGCGAGAACCGGCCGTGGAGGAAGCGATGACCGGCGGGCTGCGCGCCCGCACGGGGCCCGGCGTGACCGACGACGGGTCGATCCGCGGCTATGCGGCGATCTTCGGCGAGACCGATCTCGCCGGCGACATCATCGAGCCGGGCGCCTTTGCCGCCTCGGTCCTGCGCCGGGGCATGGCCGGTATCCGTATGCTCTGGCAGCACGATCCCGGCCGGCCCGTGGGACGCTGGCACCATGTGCGCGAGGATCGCACCGGCCTCTATGTCGAGGGCGCCCTGGCGTTGGCGACGGCGGCCGGGCGCGAGGCGGCCGGGCTGATCGCTGCGGGGGCGCTGGACGGCCTGTCCATCGGCTTTCGCACCAGACTGGCGCGCCGCGGCGTCGGCACGGCCCGGCGGCGGCTGGTGACCATCGATCTGTGGGAGGTCTCGTTGGTGACCTTCCCGATGCAGGAGCGGGCACGCCTGTTGGCCGGCGTGGCCAGCACGGCGGGTCATGCCGCCCCGCGGCGCGCCCGGGCCGCGACCGGCTTTGCGGCCTGACATCTGAACTCTTCTGAAGCGAAACGGAGAATCCGCATGAGCGACCATTCCCATCCGTCCCTCGAGACCAAGGCGCATGCGCCGGAGGCCGGAGCGGCCTTTCACGAATTCATGCAGGCCTTCGAGAGCTTTCGTGAGGCCAATGACGAGCGCCTGGGCGAGATCGAGAAGCGCATGAGCGCCGACGTCCTGACCGAGGAAAAGGTCGACCGGATTTCCAAGAGCCTCGACGAACAGGAGCGGCGTGTCGAGCGGCTGATCCTGAAGGAGGCGCGGCCGGCGCTGGGCGGCGAGCGCCGGCCGGCGGCCGGGCCGAGCGAGCATCGCAGCGCCTTCGAGCGTTATGTGCGCGGCGGCGACGAGCAGGGGCTGCGACGGCTCGAGGAAAAGGCGATGTCGAGCCTGACCGGCGCCGATGGCGGCTTCCTGGTGCCGGACGAGACCGAGACCGAGATCGGCCGGCGGCTGGCGGCGATCTCGCCGATCCGCGCCATCGCGACGGTGCGCATGGTGTCGGCGGCCGTCCTGAAGAAGCCCTTCGCGATCGACGGCGCGCAGACCGGCTGGGTGGGCGAGGCCGATGCCCGGCCGCAGACCACCGCACCGCAGCTCGCCGAACTCGCCTTTCCGACCATGGAACTCTACGCCATGCCGGCGGCGACCAACGCGCTGCTCGACGATGCGGCGGTGGATATCGATCGCTGGATCGGCGACGAGGTCGAACAGGCCTTCGCGGCGCAGGAGGGCGCGGCCTTCGTCAATGGCGATGGCGTGGCCAAGCCGAAGGGCTTCATGACCTATCCGACGGTGGACGAGGGCGCCTGGGCCTGGGGATCGGTGGGCACGGTGGCGACCGGCGCCGACGGCGGCTTTGCGCCGGGCGAGGCGGCCGACAGCCTGCTCGACCTCGTCTATGCGCTGAAGGCCGGCTACCGGCAGAACGCCAGCTTCGTGATGAACCGCCGCACCCAGGCGAGCGTGCGCAAGCTGAAGGATGGCGACGGCAATTATCTGTGGCAGCCGCCGGCCAGCGCCGGGGCGCGGGCGACGCTGATGGGCTTTCCGACGGTCGAGGCCGAGGACATGCCGGATATCGCCACGGACGCGAAGGCGATCGCCTTCGGCGATTTCGGCCGCTTCTACCTGGTCGTCGACCGGCAGGGCGTGCGGGTCCTGCGCGATCCCTATTCGGCCAAACCCTACGTCCTCTTCTACACGACCAAGCGGGTCGGCGGCGGCATCCAGGACTTCGACGCCGCCAAGTTCCTCGACTTCGCCGCCTGACGGGCGGGCTGAAGGGCGAGACGAATGACGGCCGGGCAGACGCCCGGCCGTTTGCTTTGGCGGAGGGACGGATGACGATCATCGATCTGGGGCTCGGCGGGGCCGAGGAGCCGGCAAGCGTGGCCGAGGCAAAAGCCTGGGCGCGGATCGACCGAAACGACGAGGACGAGCTGATCGCTGCGCTGATCCGCGCGGCGCGCGAGACGATCGAGGCGATGGCCGGGCTGGTCCTGGTGCAGCGGGCATTCCGGCTGGCGCTCGATCCGGTGCCGGCCGACGGCTGGGTGGAGATCGCGCGCCGGCCGCTGGGGGCGATCACTGGCGTGACCGCCTACGCGTCGGGCGGGGTGCCCGTCATGTTCGACGCGGGCGAGGCGATCGTCGAGCGGGCGCTGGGGGTGGAGGCGATCCGGGTGTCGCCGGGCGTGCGGGCGGCAGCGGTGAACGGCGTCGAAGTGGAGTTCGAGGCGGGGTTTGCGGCTGGTGCGGTGCCGGAGAACCTGCGGACCGCGCTGCTGGTGATCGCGGCGGCGTCCTACGAGATGCGGGCGGCGGTCGATCCCGGGCAACAGCCGGCGGTGATGCCGGAGCTCGCGCGGTCGCTGATCGCGCCCTATCGGCGGGTGCGGATCTGATGGCGCCGCTGTTCCTCGATCCGGGGCTGCTGCGCAAGCGCGCGGTGCTGCTGGCGCCCGAAGCGGAGCCGGACGGCGCCGGCGGCGCGGCGACGAACTGGACGGAGCTTCGGGAGCTGTCGGTGCATGTGGAGCCGGTGTCCGTGGCGGCACGCGAGCGGTTCGACCGTCACGAGGCGACGATCACGCATCGGGTGATCTGCCGTTCGAGCGAGGAGGTGATGCGCGGGCGGGCCTTCGGCGTCGGGACGCGGCGTCTCGTCATCGCCTCGGTGCACGACCCGGACGAGACGGGGCGCTTTCTGGTGTGCCGGTGCGAGGAGGAGGCCTGATGCGCATTTCGGCGGAGATCAGGCGGCTGCGCAGCCGCCTGCCGCTCGAACGGCTGGTGCGCGCGGTTCGCCAGCCCGGGCGCCCGCGCTCGACCGTGCCGGCGGGGAGCTGGCCGTCGACCTCGAACATGCCGCGGCATTTCGGCACGCTGGACGATGGCGATGCGGGCCCTGGCGGCGATCCGCGTGATGCGCAGGGTTCGCCGGCGACGGTCTGAACTTGCGGGCCGGCGCGATCACTAGTGCGCGACGAGGAATAAGAGGTTGCAGTTCGTCTGGCGGACGCACGGGCACGCCATATATCATCTTGTAGACATCCGTGAGCGAGGAGGATGACATGGCGCATCCCAGTGCCGAACTCCAGACGACGATCTTCGAGACGCTGACCGCAGACCCATCGCTGACATCGCTGTTGGGCGGGCCGAAAGTGTTCGACCGGAGACCGGAACATGCAAGCTTTCCCTATCTGACGCTTGGCCGCACGGCGGTGGTGGACTGGTCGACCGGGACCGAAGACGGCTCCGAACACATCCTGACCCTGCATGTCTGGGCGAAGGGTGGCGGCAAGGCCGAGACCTACGAGATCATGGACAAGGTGGCCGGCCGGCTGAACGACGCGCATCTGCCGCTGGAGGGCCATCACCTGGTCAATCTGCAACTGCAGTTCGCCGAGGCACGGCAGGAACCGGACTCGGCCACCTATCACGGCATATTGCGGTTCCGGGCGGTGACCGAACCGCTGGCCTGACGGCCAGCCGGCGCGGGGCACGGGGTCCCGCAGCCACTCAAGCGACATCGACACGGGCGGTCTTTCGGGGCCGCCTTTTTCTTTGGCCGGAGCCGACCGGCACCGGGGCGGAAAGGACGACGCGAATGGCCGCACAGAGAGGCAAGGATCTTCTCCTGAAGATGGACGAGAACCGGGACGGGAGTTTCGTCACCGTGGCGGGGCTGCGGACCCGGCGGATCGCCTTCAACGCCGAGACCGTGGACATCACCGACGCCGAGAGCGCCGGCCGCTGGCGGGAACTCCTGGGCGGAGCGGGGGTACAGCGGGCCTCGCTGTCGGGATCGGGCATCTTCAAGGATGCCGCCTCGGACGCCAGCCTGCGGCAGGTGTTCTTCGCCGGAGACATCGTGCCGTATCAGGTGGCGATCCCGGAATTCGGCACGATCACCGGCCCATTCCAGCTGACGGCGCTGGAATATGCCGGCGAGCACAATGGCGAGATCACCTTCGAGGCGACGCTGGAATCGGCCGGCGCGCTGGCCTTCGCGGCGGTCTGACGATGGCGGTCAATCGGCATCGCGGCGAGGTGCCGGCGATCATCGACGGGCGCGAGCGCACGCTCTGCCTGACGCTGGGGGCGCTGGCCGAACTGGAGGACGCCTTCGCGGCGGACAGTCTGGCCGGGCTGGTGGAGCGCTTCGGCACCGGCCGGCTGTCGGCCCGCGACCTGACGCGGATCCTGGCGGCGGGCCTGCGCGGCGGCGGCGCCGATGTCAGCGAGGCCGAGGTGGCGGCCATGCGGATCGACGGAGGGGCGGCGGGTGCCGCGACTGTTGCCGCGCAATTGCTGGCCGCGGCCTTCGGCACGCCGGACGGGGAGCCGGAGCCGGCCCCGCCAAACCCCTGAACGCCGTGCCGGATCGACCGGCGCCCGGCACGGCGTTTCCCTGGACCGAGGCGATGCAGGCGGGGCTCGGCCTGCTGCGGCTGTCGCCGCGCGCCTTCTGGACCGCGACGCCGCGCGAACTGGCGGCGGCGCTGGCGCCCTTCGGCGCCGTGACGGGCGAGGCGCCTGAACGCGCTGCGCTGGCCGCCCTGATGCGGCGCTTTCCCGACCGGGATTCTTCGAACTGACGAGGTGAAAGGATGGAGCCGGACGAGACGATGAACGTCGCGATCGTCGCCGATACCAGCGGGTTCGAGCAGGCAATGGGGGCCCTGACGCAGCGCGCCAATTCCTTCGGCTCGGCGATCGCGTCGGCGATGAAGGGCGCGGTGACGGGCGGGCGTTCGCTCGACGGCGTGCTGCGCCAGCTCGGCCAGCGGATCTCGACGATCGCGCTGGATGCGGCGCTGAAGCCGCTGACGGACCTGGCGTCGAACATGCTGGGCAATGCGCTGGGCGGGCTGGGCGGTGGGGGCGGCGTGCCCGCCGCGGCCGGAATCGTGCCTTTCGCCAAGGGCGGCGTGGTCGCCGCGCCGAGCTATTTTTCGACGGCCGGCAAGCTGGGGCTGATGGGCGAGGCCGGGGCGGAGGCGATCCTGCCGCTGCAGCGCGGCGCCGACGGAACGCTGGGGGTGGCGAGCACCGGTGCGCCGGCCGGCCCGTCCATCGTCTTCAACGTGACGACGCCCGATGCAACGAGCTTCCGGCGGTCGGAGGCGCAGATCCAGGCGATGCTGGCGCGGGCCGCCAGCCGCGGCCGGCGGGGATTGTGACCATGGCGATCGAAGCCTTCAGCGAGGCGCGGTTTCCGCTGCGCGTGTCCTTCGGGACCAGCGGCGGGCCGGAGCGGCGCACGGAGATCGTGCGGCTGTCGACGGGCTTCGAGCATCGCAACCAGCGCCATCGCCATTCCGTGCGCCGCTACGATGCGGGGTCCGGCGTGCGCAGCCTCGCCGATCTCGTGGCGGTGCTGGATTTCTTCGAGGCGCGGCGGGGCCGGCCGACGGGGTTCCGCTTTCGCGATCCGCTGGACTGGCGGTCCTGCGCCTATGGGGGGAGCCCGAGCGCCCTCGACCAGGCGATCGGTGTGGGCGACGGGGTGACGACGGAGTTTGCGCTGGTGAAGCGCTATGGCCTGGGCACCGAGGCCTATGTCCGGCCGATCGCCAAGCCGGCCGGGGACACGGTCCGCATCGCGGTGGACGGCAGCGAGGTCGCGGTAGGCATGGCCGTCGACCCGGCGACGGGGATCGTCGCCTTCGCCGCCCCGCCGGCCGAGGGCGCGGCGATCACCGCCGGCTACGATTTCGACGTGCCGGTGCGGTTCGACATGGACCAGCTGACCGTGAACGTCGCGGCCTTCGAAGCCGGGGAAATTCCGTCCATCCCGCTGATCGAGGTGCGCCCATGAGACAGGTTTCTCCGGAGCTGGCGGCGCATCTGCAGGGACCGCAGACGACGCTCGTCCATTGCTGGCGCCTGACCCGCCGGGACGGCGTGGTGCTGGGCTTCACCGATCACGATGCGGCGCTGGTTCTTGCTGGAACCCGCTTCGAGGCGGCGACGGGGCTGAGCGGCAGCGAGGCCGAGGAGATGCTGGGGCTGGCGGCGGCCAGCCGCGAGGTTGAGGGAGCGCTGGATTCCGCTGCCATCGACGAGGCCGACATTCGGGCAGGTCGCTACGACGCGGCGCGGATCGAGACCTTCGTCGTCAACTGGCAGAGCCCGGAGGATCACGTCCTCATCGACGTCGCGGAACTGGGCGAAGTGAAGCGCGGCGAGACCGGATTTGCCGCCGAACTGCGGGGCGTCGCGGCGCAGCTCGACCGGGTGCGCGGACGGATCTACCGGCGGCGATGCGATGCGGTGTTCGGTGATGCGCGCTGCGGCTTCTCGGCCTCGGCGGCGCCCTACACCATCGAGACGACTGTCGTGGGCGGCGAGGGATCGCGAATGGTCGTCGACGGCACGCTCGGCGGTGCGCCGACGCTGTTCCAGAACGGCCGGCTGACGGTGCTGGGCGGAATGGCCGAGGGGCTCGGGGCCGACATCGTCTCGGCCATGACGGGCGACGAGGGGACGGTCACGCTGGTGCTGGCGGAGGCGCTGGGGGTCACGCCGTCGCCGGGGGACGCGGTGCGGGTGGTGCAGGGCTGCGACAAGCGCTTTGCCACCTGCCGCGACCGGTTCGGCAATGCGGTGAACTTTCGCGGCTTTCCGCACATGCCGGGCGGCGATGCGGCGCTGGCGATTGCCAAGAGCGACGGGCGCCATGACGGCGCGCCGGTGGTGCCATGAGCCCGGTGCAGGTGGACCCGCGCGAGGCTGATGCCGATGGCGGCAAGCCGGCCGCCGATGCGCGGTTGCCGCCGGCGCTGATCGCGGCGCGGCGTTTTCTAGGAACGCCCTATCGCCATCAGGGCAGCCGGCGGGGCGTCGGCTGTGACTGCCTCGGCCTGCTGCGCGGGGTCTGGCGCGAGCTGCATGGCGCCGAACCGGAGGATCCGGGACCCTACCGGGTCGACTGGGTGACGCGTTCGGGGCCGGACCGGCTGCTGCAGGGCGCGCGGCGGCATCTGCGGGAGATCGCCCGCGCCGATGCCCGGCCCGGCGACGCCCTGCTGTTTCGCTGGCGGGTCGGCGCGCCGGCCACCCATTGCGGCATTCTCGATGCGGGGGATCGGCTGATCCACGCCTATGAGGGGGCTTCGGTCGTTTCCTCGCCGATGCCGCATGCCTGGACGCGCTGCATTGCCGGCGCCTTTCGCTTTCCGGAGTAGACCATGGCGACGATCCTGTTGCAGGCGGCCGGCGGTCTCGTCGGCGGCGTTCTGGGCGGGCCGTTCGGCGCGGTGCTCGGCCGCGCGGCCGGTGCCCTGGCGGGCGCCTCGATCGACGCGGCGCTGTTCGGCACGACGAAGCGGACGGAAGGGCCGCGCCTGACGGAGAGCCGGATCATGGGCGCCGACGAGGGCGCCGGCATTCCGCGGGTCTACGGCACGGCGCGGGTGGCGGGGCAGGTGATCTGGGCGACGCGCTTCGAAGAGGATTCGGCCACCGAGCGCCGCGGCGGCAAGGGCGGCGGCCCGAAGGTCGAGAGCACGACCTACAGCTATTACGGCAATGTCGCCGTCGGCCTGTGCGAGGGGCCGATCGCCGGCATTCGCCGGATCTGGGCGGATGGCGAGGAAATCGACCGCGAGCAGATCGTCCACCGCGTCTATCCGGGGAACGAGACCCAGGCGCCCGATCCATTGATCGAAGCGCGGCAGGGAGCGGGCAACGCGCCGGCCTATCGGGGCCTAGCCTATCTTGTCTTCAAGCGGCTGCCGCTGGAACGCTGGGGCAACCGGCTGCCGCAGATCACCTGCGAGATCCTGCGTCCGGTCGGGCAGATGGAAACGCAGATCCGTGCCGTCACCATCATTCCCGGCGCCAGCGAGCACGGGCTCGATCCGCTGCCGGTGCGCGAGCGGCTGGGGCCGGGCGAGGATCGGCTGGTCAACCGCAACATGCTGTTCGGACCGAGTGACTGGACCGCGTCGCTGGACGAGCTGGAGACACTGTGCCCGGCGCTGGAGCGGGCGGCGCTGGTGGTGTCCTGGTTTGGCGACGATCTGCGGGCCGGGCACTGCATTTTGCGGCCGGGGATCGAGATCGGCACGCGCGACGAGACCGAGGCCTGGCGGGCGGGCGGCGTCGGTCGCGGTGGGGCACGGCTGGTCAGCCGCGTCGATGGCGGGCCGGCCTTCGGCGGCACGCCGAGCGACCGGAGCGTGCTGCGCGCGATCGCCGATCTGAAGGCACGGGGGCTGGCGGTCACCTATTATCCGTTCGTCCTGATGGACGTGCCGCCGGGCAACGGTCTGCCCGATCCCTATGGCGCAGGCGAACAGGCGGCGTTTCCCTGGCGCGGCCGGATGACTCTGGATCTGGAACCGGGCCGGGCCGGCTCGACCGACGGCACGGCGGCGGCCCGCGCCGCCATCGCGGCCTTTCTCGGGACGGCGGGGCCGGAGCATTTCTCCGTCGCGGGCGGAGAGGTCGTCTATTCGGGGCCGGCGGAATGGTCGTATCGCCGGATGATCTTCCACCAGGCGGCGCTGGCGGCCCTGGCCGGCGTCGACGCCTTCGTCATCGGCTCGGAAATGCGCGGCCTGACCCGCCTTCGGGACGAGACCGGGGCGTTTCCCTTTGTCGAGGGTCTGATCGCGATTGCCGAAGCCGTGAAGGGGATGCTGCCGGGCGCGGTCGTCACCTATGCAGCCGATTGGAGCGAATATGCCGGCTACCAGCCGACGGATGGTTCGGGCGACGTCTTCTACAATCTCGATCCGCTCTGGACCTCGCCAGCGATCGACGTGGTCGGCATCGACAATTACCTGCCGCTCGCCGATCTGCGGGACGCAAGCGAGGATGCGGCGGCGGATGAAACGCCCTCGCAGTATGACCGGGCGGCCCTGCGGGGCGGCATCGCCGGCGGCGAATATTTCGACTGGTACTATGCCAGCGCGGGTGATCGCGGGGCGGGGCTGCGCACGCCGATCACCGACGGTGCCCATGGCAAGCCCTGGGTCTATCGCGCCAAGGATCTGGCAGGGTGGTGGGCGAACCCGCATGTCGAGCGGCGCGGCGGCGTTGAGATCGCCGGAACATCGCCCTGGTTGCCGATGGGCAAGCCGATCTGGTTCACCGAACTCGGCTGCCCGGCGATCGACAAGGGCGCCAACCAGCCGAATGTCTTCGTCGATCCGAAATCATCGGAGAGCTACACGCCGCATTTCTCGGCGGGTGGCCGTGACGATCTCGCCCAGCGCCGCTTCGTCGAAGCGCATCTGGAGCATTGGGACCCGGCCTCGCCGGTCTTCGACGCGGCGGCCAACCCGGTCTCGCCGGTCTATGGCAGGCGAATGGTGGCGCCGGACGCCATTCATCTGTGCGCCCTTATGTAGCAGATGCACCATGGAAAAGGTAGGCGGAACAGCCGACTAGCGCGATAATGGGCGCATGGAACGAAAGCACCGCGCCACCCGAACCGACAGCTACAAGCTTACCATAGCTGGGCTGCTTACGAAACGCGCCGAGATGGCAGGCGAGCGCGTCCGCGCCGTCGAGCACCTGGCCGCAGTGGATCGCGATCTAGGCCATCTAGACGCCGTGTTGGCGATGTTCGGCGTAACGGACGGTCACAAGGTGAAGCCCCTGCAGCGGGCCACCACGCCCCGCGCAAAGCGGGCGGACGTTCTAGCGCGGCATCGGGCCATCTTCGCCGCGCTGCGCTCTACTGGCGCCGCCACGACCACCCAGCTTGCGGAGGCGGTAGCGCCCCTGTTCAAGCTGCACGACGACCACGAGCCGGACCCGAAAGCCATCCTGTCAGCCGTGCGGAAGATGCTGCACAGGCTGGAGCGGCAAGGCGGGGTGGTGCGCGATGGCTGGGATGGGGACGCGAGGGTGTGGCGGCTACAGGGCTGAGGTATGGCTGCCGTACTTTATACGACGTATGGCGGTCAGTGAAATTAACTTCACAACGAAAAACCCCGCCGAAGCGGGGTCAATCAATTGGTGTGCTAGCCTACTGCCCTTCGGCGCCCATCATCAAACTTATGCATGTTGATCTCGCGCAGGGCTTCGACCATCTCCTTTGGCCTATCGTTGATAAGCAGGAGATAGGCACGGTGCGCCTGTACGGGGCGCGATCTTCCCTGCTCCCACTGCTTAAGCTGGTCGAGCCCGAACCCAAACGTCGAAGCGAAATCCTTCTGAGAAAAGCCGGTCTTGGACCTAATGGCCTTAACATCAACTTCCGAAGGAACGTAAAGGCGATAAGGCGAAGACTCGCCACGCGTGACGGAAAGAGCTTCTTCCAAACCTTCGGCTATTTGGTTGAAAACTTCCTTGCTCATCCTGTATCTCCTGCCGCGATCGGCATAACTCGTCTCGAATAGTCGGCGACTATGAGATCTGAAAGCTTCTTCAGGCCATTACGTTCCGCCTTGGAAAGCGTCACCTTTTTCGATTTCGCAAAAACCGTTATCAGGAAGACAGGCAGATTTGGCCCTGTGAATAGAGTGATCGTGCGGACTCCGCCACTCTTGCCCTTGGTGTTGCGCGCGAGAGCGAACCGCACCTTTCGACATCCACCCGTACCTTTTATCTCGTCGCCGGCAGCGGGATTTTTTGATAGGTAGTCAGTCAGTCGGTCGATGTCATCCTGTGACATTCCAGCTACCTCCGCGTGCCGGCGAAAGGTGTTTAGCTCAGAGACGGTGTGTTGCTGGGGCTCGCTCATATGCACCATATGTATGTAATCTACGCACCAGTCAATTAACAATTCATTGACAGGCTATTTTTGCCAATACCCGCACCACGACCGGCTGACCGGCGAGAGCATCGCGTTGCCGACCAACGCAACGGCGTTGCAGCCGTTGTCGCGACGACGGTGATCTTCGCACCATGCGGCGTTTGAGGCGTAGGCTGCGAGGTACTTCGGCGATACGCCGTGGTGCTGACCGGCGACCATACGGCGCAGGCGGGAGAAGAAGCTTTCCACCCAGTTCGTGTGCTTGCCGTGACCCTCACTGTAGGCTTCCGAGTGATTGATGCGCTCGGTGGGGAAGAAGGCTTCCAACACGTCCCAATGGGTCGCTTCGTCAGCGAACACGGTCGAAGCCGAAGCCACGAGATCGCGCGCGATCTGCACGCCTTCATGCTCAAAGTTGCGGACGAAGGTCAGGGTGCGTCCCGCACGCTGGCGAAGCCCGATGACGACGCGGCGGGTGCCGGTCTGGTGTTCCTTCAAGCGACGGTCGATCCGGTCTTCCTTGCGGTTCTGCGGCTTGATGGACCCACCGAAATAGGCGCCGTCGATCTCGACTTCTCCGTCCAGCGTGAAGCCTGCCGTCTCGTTAGCCATCGCCTCGCGCAGCTTGTGGCAGAGAACGAAGGCCGTCTTGTACTGGCAATCGAGATCGCGGCTCATCTGCAGGGCAGACATGCCTTTAACGGCGTTCACGAACAGCGCGATCGCGGCCAGGAGATCCGTGAAGCCCATCTTGCGGGAATGGAAGATCGTCCCGCTCGTCACCGAGAACTGGTGATGGCAGGCAGCGCACTTGAAGCGGCGGCGGGTGGTGATCTCGTAGGTATCGACGCAGCCACAGCGGGGGCAAACAGCCTGGCCGTTGGTGGAGGCCCAGCGGATAGAACGGAACTGCTCGTAAGCCTTTTCCTCGCCGGCCTTGTAGATGGCGCGGATAGAAAGGGTGCGGGCCTTTGCGGAGAGAAGAAAGTGCTGTGCCATTGTCATCGTTTCCATTACCTATGTAATGGATGTAGTACATTGACGTACTGGATGCAAGGGCATATCTATCGTTTGCGATACATTTTTTATCGGAGACGATACGTCGATGGCAGAGCATACGGATTACGAAACCCGCGTAGCGAATATCCTTAAGGCCGAATTGAAACGAAAGGGCGTGACCTATGCCCAGCTCGTTGAGAAGCTCGCGGCGATAGGTGTCGAGGAGAAGGAGGTGAACATCCGCAACAAGCTCTCGCGCGGCAAGTTCACAGCGGCCTTCATGGCTGCGTGCTACGAAGCTATCGGGTCGAGCGCGATACGCCTAGATTAATAAGGGTTTGGCAGCTTCCCAAATTCTTCGATCACGTCCTTATCGTACGCTCGTTTCAGATGGTCGCGAAGATCACCTTCAGAGATTAGTTTATGGCCGTCGTCTTCCTTGGTGACTCCGTCATAATGATCCTCAAACTGTTCAAGCATCATCTCGCACAAACGGAGAAATTTAGAGTTCAGCTTCTCGGCTGGGGTCATCCCTTGCCGAAGCATATTTGAGTTTAAGCGGTCAAATATCGTGATTGTTGGCTCTCGCGCTAAAGCCCAATCGGAGTTGGATACCAGTTCGATGGCGTCCTCACGGGTAATCCAGACCTTATCTTCCAATTTATTCCTCACCCAAAAAATCAGTCGGTGACGGGCGCGCCAGAACTCCCGAGCCGGCCAAATGAAGATGACGCATCCTATTATGACGAGAGCCACACGAACCCATAGCTGATTTATGAAGGATGCGATGGCCACGGCATACTCCGCAAGCCAGATCACTGTGGGATCGCTCACCATAGCGTCGATCCACCTTGTCCATGTCGCGATATCGTCGGGTATACCGGCGACTCCGACCACGGCGCTCGCGGCGCCGAAGAGCGTCCACCCATAGGTAAGCATTTTGAGGACGAACCAGATGAAACGCATGGCGCCCAACTAACCCGACCTTCTTTGAGTTGTGGAGTCTCTGCCAGTCTCATCGTGCGGTCCTTGGTGCGTTTGCTACATAAGGGCGCATCTGTGGACATGGGATGCGCGACCCTATCCGGCATTTCCCGAGCGGTCCGATGTCTGGGCCGATGGCGACAACTGGCGGCGCGGCCACTGGCTGAGCGGCCGGCTGGCGAACGCCCCGGCAGATGCGCTGTTTGCGGCAATCCTGCGCGATCACGGCATTACCGACTTCGATGTTTCGGCAGTGGACGCGGTCGTGACCGGCTTCGTTGCGGGCGGTCCGGGCTCGGCCCGCCAGGCGCTGGAAGAGCTGATGCGGCTGACCGGGACGGTCGGCCATGTGGCGGCGGGCCGGCTGGTGCTGCGCTCGCTGGCGCGGCTGCGGCCCGAAGCGTGGATCACCGCATTTGCCGACGGGGAGGGCCCCTATGTCGAACTGCGCCGGGCCGATGCGAGCGAGCGGGCGCAGGAGGTCTCGCTGGGCTATCTCGATCCGGCGCGGGCCTATCAGCCGAGTGCCGCCGAGGCGGTGCGGGCGAGCGCCGACCGGCCGCGCAAGGAGATCGTCGAACTGCCGGTGGTGCTGGACGAGGCCCATGCGCGGGAGCTGGCGGCCGCGATGCTGGCGGAAATGGGCGGCCATGCCGAGACCGCGCGCTTCGGGACCGCGACATCGGACCTGGCGCTGGAGGCCGGCGACACGGTGCGGCTCGACGGCCGGGACGGGGCCTGGCTGATCACCCGGATCGAGACGGGGCTCGCCCGCCAGATGGAAGCGCGGCTGCTGCCGCCCCGGCGTCGCGCCTATCCCGACCAAGGGAAGCCGCCGCCGGGGCCCGACCCGCTGGTGCCACTCGGCGCCTCGCGGCCGCTGGTGCATCTGCTCGACCTGCCGCTGCCGGAGGGCGGCGACGCCATTGCCGGGGCACGCTTCGCGATCCACGCGAGGCCTTTCGCGGGCTATGCCGTCGGCGTGTCGCGTACGGGAGACGGCTTCGATACACGCAGCATCGCCACCCGCGCGGCGACGACCGGGACGCTGATCGAAGCGCTGGAAGCCGGCCCCCGCGGCGTGCTCGACCGGGGGCGTCGGCTGGTCGTGCGGCTGCATCGCGGGGCGCTGTCCTCGATCGGCGAGGAAGCGCTGCTCGATGGCGGCAATCTCTGCGCCGTGCAGAGCATGTCGGGCGCCTGGGAGGTGCTGCAGTTCGCCAATGCCGCAGAAACTGCGCCGCAGGTCTTCGATCTGAGCGGATTGCTGCGGGCGCAAGGTGGCACCGAGGATGCGATGGCGGCGGGCGCCGCGCCGGGGGCGGCCTTCGTGCTGCTCGACGCGGCCTGCGAAGCGCTGGGTCTTGGCATCGGCGAGGTCGGGCGCGATCTGGCAATCCGCGTCTCGCCGCTCGGCCGGCTCGCCGACGATCCGGCGGTCGTTACCCTGTCGGCCGTTCTGGGGGCACGCTCGGTGCGGCCGCTGTCGCCGGTGCATCTGCGCGCGGAATTCCAGCCGGACGGCGCGCTGGCGCTGGTGTGGATCCGGCGGACGCGGATCGGCGGCGATAGCTGGGACGGGCTCGACGTGCCTTTGGGCGAGGAACGCGAACTCTACAGCGTCGAGATCCGCGACGGGACGGGGGCGGTTCTTTCCCGGCAGGCCGAGCTGCCGGCGCTGGCGGTCCCTGCGGCGGAACAGCACGCCGCCTTCGGCGCGCTGCCGGCGACGGTCACGGTGACCGTCGCCCAGAAGAGCCCGGTCTGGGGCGATGGGACGCCATCCGCCCAGACCTTCATCCGTCCGGGCTGACCCGGCAATTCGAGGCAACAGGAGGAGACGCGAGATGAGCGATGCAAAACCCTGGTACCAGTCGCGCAGCATCTGGGGCGGTCTGGTGGCGCTGGTCGCCGGCGTCGGCGGGATCGTCGGCGTCGAGATCGATGCGGCCACCAGCGAGACGCTGATACTGTCGCTGACCAACGGCGCCGCGGCGATCGGCGCGGTGGTCGCGATCCTCGGCCGGCTGGCGGCGCAGAAGACCCTGCGATAGCGGCGGGGCTACTGGCGGAGCCGTCACGCGTCCGTGCCGGGTGCGTGGCGGTTCGGTGCGCCGGTGGTGCCGGAGCTTGCCGGAATCGGCACGCGAACCGGCATCATTCATGGGCGGTTCAGCGAGACCTTGCTAGGAAGGGGTCGGCTGCCATGTCTGTGGCCGGTGGCGTCTCGATCTAGCTGGGCAATCCATGACCCGAATTCGTACCATCTTTCTTGTGTTTCTCGCCGCCCTGACGTTGGGCGCCGGGCCGGTCGCCGCGCGTGACGGTGCGGGTGACTGGCCGGTGCACGTCCGCCGGGCGGCGCCCGTGACGGATGGTCTGGTGCGCTTCGCCCAGGCCGACTGCTCGAGCGCCGGGTCCAAGGCCGCGGCGCAGACCGGCGGCGAAGTGCTGTCGGTCTCGACGCGTACCGAAGGCGGCCAGACGGTCTGCGTGGTGACGGTGCTGGTGCCGGGCACCGACGGCGGCCGCCCGCGCAAGACGACGGTGACCATTCGCCCGTAAGCCGGCAGCGCTGGGTCCAGCCGGGCAAGCGCACCATCCGGCTTTGAGTGATGCCGGACGAATTGCAGAGAAGGGACGATCCGCATGCGGATACTCGTCGTGGAGGACGACCAGACACTGAACCGCCAGCTCGTGGAGGCGCTGAACGGCGCCGGCTACGTGGTCGACAAGGCGATGGACGGCGAGGAAGGGCATTTTCTCGGCGATACCGAACCCTATGACGCGGTGGTGCTGGATGTCGGCCTGCCGCTGATGGACGGCATCAGCGTGCTGGAGCGATGGCGGCGCGACGGCCGCACCATGCCGGTGCTGATCCTGACCGCCCGCGACCGCTGGAGCGACAAGGTCGCCGGTATCGACGCGGGCGCCGACGACTATGTCACCAAGCCGTTCCATGTGGAGGAAGTGCTGGCGCGGCTGCGGGCGCTGATCCGCCGGGCGGCCGGCCACGCCTCCTCGGAGATCCATTGCGGGCCGCTGCGGCTCGATACGCGGGCGGCCCGGGTGACGCTCGACGGCACGGCGCTGAAGCTGACCTCACACGAATACCGCCTGCTCGACTATCTGATGCACCATCAGGACCAGATCGTCTCGCGCACCGAACTGATCGAGCATCTCTACGACCAGGATTTCGACCGCGACTCCAACACGATCGAGGTGTTCGTCGGGCGGCTGCGCAAGAAGCTCGGCGGCGCCGAGCTGATCGAAACCGTGCGCGGGCAGGGCTACAGGATGCATGATGGCGGCACCGGCGGTTAGGTCGCTCACCGCCCGGGTCATCCTGCTGTCGAGCGTGTGGGCGATCGTCGCCTTCGCGGTGGCCGGCGGGCTGATCTCGACGCTGTACGAGCGGACCGCGCGCAAGGGGTTCGAGGACCTCCTGACGGCGCAGCTCTACAATCTCGTCAACAGCGTCAGCGTCGGCGATTCCGGTTATCTGTCGGGCTCGCCCGATCTCGGCGACCTGCGCTACCTGCAGCCCTTGTCGGGCTGGTACTGGGAGGTCGTGCCGGCCAGCGCCAACACGCAAGGGCGGCTGAGCTCCGGCTCGCTGGGGATCCTCGATGTTCCGCCGACCGCGACCGCACAGGTGCCCTTCGACGCCGCCTATCGGCGCAGCTACGATGCCGACGGCCTCGACGGCGAGCAATTGCGGATCATCGAGACCGAGGTCGTGCTCGACAGCCAGAACCATGCGGCGCGGTTCCGGGTGATGGGCAATGCCAGCGTCGTGGCCGCCGAGATTGGCGAGTTCGACCGCATCCTCACCCTCTATCTCGGCGCCGTAGGGCTGGGGACGGTGCTGGTCAACGGCCTCGCCATCCTGTTCGGGCTTGGGCCGCTACGGGCGGTGCGTGCGGCGCTGAGCGACGTACGGACGGGCCGGGCGGAGCGGCTGGAGGGGCGCTTCCCGATCGAGATCGAGCCGCTGGCGGTCGAGATGAACGCGCTGATCGACAACAATCGCCGCATCGTCGAGCGCTCGCGCACCCAGGTCGGCAATCTCGCCCATTCGCTGAAGACGCCGATTGCCGTCCTCGTTAACGAGGCGAGCGCGATGGGCCGTGAGCGCGGCCGTGTTATCGGCGACCAGGCCGAGCGGATGCGCCAGCAGGTGCAGCATTATCTCGACCGGGCGCGGGTGGCGGCGCAGAGCGAGGGCGGCGTGTTCCGCACACCGGTGGCGCCGACGCTGGAGCGGCTGGTGCGGGTGGTCGCCAAGCTCAATCCGGGGATCAATCTCGATTTCGACGCAGAGGCGGCGGCCGATCTGGTCTTTGCCGGAGAGAAGCAGGATCTGGAAGAGATCGCCGGCAATCTGCTGGAAAATGCCGGGAAATGGGCGAAGGCCCGCATCCGCGTCTCGGCCGAGGCGACGGGCGCCGACCGCGTCTCGGTGAGCATCGAGGACGACGGGCCGGGGCTGACGGCGGAACAGATCGTCGAGGCCAAGAAGCGCGGCACGCGGCTCGACGAGGCGACGCCCGGCAGCGGGCTGGGCCTGTCCATCGTTCTCGACATGGTGCGCGAATATCGGGGCGTCCTGGATCTCGGCCGCTCCGAACTGGGTGGCCTGAAAGCCACGGTGACGCTTCCCCGCGCGCCGGGCGGCCTCGCCGCTTGACATGCCGGGCAAGACCCATGATCTCCGACAGGCCTTCCCTGGCGCAGTCTTGCGACGGGCCTGCCGTATTCGGATGGATCATATGCGCATTGTCTTGAAGCTCCTGGTTCCGGTTCTGGCGCTTCCCGTGTCCGGTTGCCTGAGCGCCGGGTTCGGGGGTGGGACTTTGTCGCCGCCGACCGAGGGCGTCGCGGCGCTGGACGGCGGGCTGATCGGGCAGGATCCGGTGGGCCGGACGCTGCCGGAGGACGCCCGCGCGCGGGCGCTGGAAGCGGAATTCCAGGCATTGAACTTCGCTACGGCCGGACAGCCGGTCGCGTGGAACGCCGACGGTTACAGCGGCGAGGTCGTGCCGACGCAGCTCTACCGCGTCGGTTCGCAGGACTGCCGGGGCTATTCGCATGTGTTCCAGGGCGAATCGCCGGCGGTGAAGGCGGTGGGAACCGCCTGCCGGACGGCCGGCGGCTTCTGGAAGCCGGTCGTCTGACGATCATGCGGCGCGCGGCCGACCTGCTTTGCCGCAGAGGGCGGACGAGGCCGAAGGCCGCGTTTCCTTTGGCCGTCGCCGTGAGTATAGGGATGGCATGATCTTCTGGTTTATTGCCGCCGTGATGACGGCGGCCGTCACGCTTCTCTCGCTGTGGCCGCTGCTGCGCTCCCGGCAGGAGCATCTGGCCAGCCGTGCCGAGCACGACGTGGAAGTCTATTCGGCGCAATTGCGCGAGCTCGACGCGGATGTGGCACGCGGCGCGATGGCGCCGGCCGAGGCCGAGACCGCACGGGCGGAGATCGGCCGGCGCCTGCTGCGGGCGGCCGATCGCGGCAAGAGCGAGAGCCAGGCGGGCACCGCGTCGTGGCAGCGGCCGCGCACGCTGGCCGCCATCGTCGCGGTCGCGCTCCTCGTGCCGATCGGCTCGGTGGTGCTGTATGCCCAGCTCGGCGGCGCGGGGCGCCCCGATTTGCCGCTGGCCGGACGCAGCGCGCCAACGAGCGGCCCCGGCGACATCCAGACCCTGATCGCGGGCGCCGAGGAACGGTTGCGCGCCGAGCCGGAGGATGGCCGCGGCTGGGACGTGCTGGCGCCGATCTATCTGCGGATCGGCCGTGTCGAGGATGCGGCCGAGGCCTTTCGCAACGGTATTCGTCTGAACGGCTCGTCGGCCGCCCGCGAAAGCGGACTGGGCGAGGCGCTGACGCAGATCGCCAGCGGCGAGGTGACGGACGAGGCGCAGGCGGCCTTCGAGCGGGCCGAGGCCGCCAATCCCGCGCATCTGCCGGCGAAGTTCTTTCTGGCGCTGAACCTGTCGCAGGAAGGGCGCCGCGACGAGGCCGCGATCGCCTGGACGCAACTCGTCGAGATGAGCCCGCCGGATGCGCCCTGGCTGGAGATCGCCAATGCGGCGATCGCCGATGCGCGCGGTGAAGCACCGCCGGCCACCGCGACGGCGGACGCCGACCCGGTCACGCCGCCGCGGGGACCGGGCGAGGCCGACATCGCCGCCGCAGCCGACATGGCGGCGGACGATCGCCAGGCGATGATCGAGGGCATGGTGTCGCAGTTGGCCGCCCGGCTGGAATCCAACCCCAACGATGTGGAAGGATGGAAGCGACTGATCCGGTCCTATACCGTGCTTGGTGACAGCGAGGCGGCCGGCGCGGCCTATCGCACGGCGCGCCAGACCTTTGCCGCCGATTCCGCCGCCGGCCGGGAAATCGCCGCTTTCGGTGACGAGCTTGGGCTGACCGCCGAGGGAGAAACGCAGACACAATGACCCGCAAGCAGAAGCGCCTCGCCTCGATCGCCACGATCCTCGTCGTCATCGGCGGCGCGGCCGCACTCGTCCTGACCGCCCTGTCCGACAGCGTCGCCTATTTCCATTCGCCGAGCGATATCGTCGCCAAGGCTCCGGCGCAGAGCCAGCGCATCCGGCTCGGCGGTCTCGTGGAATCCGGCTCGGTCGTGCGCGACGGTTCGCAGCATGTCAGCTTCAAGGTCACCGACACGCTGGAAAGCGTCGAGGTCGCCTATACGGGACTCTTGCCGGACCTGTTTCGCGAGGGGCAGGGCGTCGTCACCGAAGGCACGCTGGGGCCGGACCGCATCTTCGTCGCCGACACGGTGCTGGCCAAGCATGACGAGACCTACATGCCGAAGGAGGTCGTCGACGATCTGAAGGAACGCGGCCTCTGGGAGGACGGCAAGGGCATGGTGAGCCAGGATACGCCCGAGGCCGTGGTGACGCAGACGTCGGGGGCCGGCTCGTGATCGTCGAGATCGGCCATTACGCCCTGATCCTGGCGCTGTCGCTCTCGCTGGTGCAATCGGTGCTGCCGGCGATCGGCGCGCGCAGCGGCGACGCCCGGCTGATGGAAACCGCCACGATCACCGCGACCGGTGGCTTCGTTCTCCTGATGCTGTCGTTCTCGGCGCTGACGGCGGCCTATGTGACGTCGGACTTTTCAGTCCTCAACGTCTTCGAGAATTCGCATTCGCTGAAGCCGATGCTCTACAAGGTCACCGGCGTGTGGGGAAACCACGAGGGCTCGATGCTCCTGTGGGTGCTGATCCTCAGCCTGTTCGGTGCGCTGGTGGCGCTGTTCGGCCGCGACCTGCCGGCCAGCCTGAAGGCCAATGTGCTGGCGGTGCAGGCCTGGATTACCGCCTGCTTCCTGCTGTTCATCCTGACCACGTCGAACCCGTTCACCCGCGTCTTTCCGGCGCCGATGGAGGGGCAGGACCTCAATCCGATCCTGCAGGACATCGGTCTCGCAATCCATCCGCCGCTGCTCTACCTCGGCTATGTCGGCTTCTCGATCGCCTTCTCCTTCGCCGTTGCCGCGCTGATCGACGGCCGCATCGACGCGGCCTGGGCCCGCTGGGTGCGACCGTGGACGCTGACCGCCTGGGTGTTCCTGACCGCCGGCATCGCGATGGGCTCCTACTGGGCCTATTACGAGCTCGGCTGGGGCGGCTGGTGGTTCTGGGACCCGGTGGAGAACGCCTCCTTCATGCCGTGGCTGTCCGGCACCGCGCTGTTGCATTCGGCGCTGGTGATGGAGAAGCGCTCAGCCTTGAAGATCTGGACGATCCTGCTGGCGATCCTGACCTTCTCGCTGTCGCTCCTCGGCACCTTCCTGGTGCGCTCGGGCGTCCTGACCTCGGTGCATGCGTTTGCCACCGACCCGACCCGCGGCGTCTTCATCCTCGCCATCCTGTGCCTGTTCATCGGCGGATCGCTGGCGCTGTTCGCCCTGCGCGCGCCGTCGCTGGAGGCGGGTGGCCTGTTCGCGCCGATCAGCCGCGAGGGGGCGTTGGTCGTCAACAACCTGTTCCTGACGACCGCCACCGCGACGGTGCTGGTCGGCACGCTCTACCCGCTGGTGCTCGAAGTCCTGGGCGGTGCCAAGATCTCGGTCGGCGAGCCGTTCTTCAACCTCACCTTCGGTCCGCTGATGGTGCCGCTGCTGTTTGCCGTGCCGTTCGGCCCGCTCCTGGCTTGGAAGCGCGGCGACCTTCTGGCTGCGGCGCAGCGGCTGTATTTCGCCATCGGCGCGGCGATGCTGACCATCCTGATCGCCGTGGCGCTGACCTCCGGCACGCGCATCCTCGCGGCGCTCGGCTTCGGCCTGGCGGTGTGGCTGATGGTCGGCGCCCTGACCGATCTGTTCGTGCGGGCCAATTTCGCCAAGGTCGGTTGGCGCACGGGCCTTGCCCGCATGCGCGGCCTGCCGCGCTCGGCCTTCGGCACCGTGCTGGCGCATTTCGGCCTCGGCGTGACGGTGCTCGGCGTGATCACCACCTCGGCCTTCCAGACCGAGACCGTGACCGCGATGCGGGCCGGGCAGACGGTGAACGCGGGCGGCTACGAGGTGCGCTACGAAGGCGCGCAGCAGCGTCAGGGGCCGAATTACGAGGAGCAGGTGGGCACGTTCACGCTGCGCCGCGACGGTCTCGACGCCGGTAAGATCGAAAGCGCCAAGCGCTTCTACCCGGCGCGGCAGATGCCGACGACCGAGGCCGGCATCCACACAAGCTGGTTCTCGCAGCTCTACATCTCGCTGGGCGATCCCTCGCCGGACGGTGCGTCGATCGTCGTGCGCGTCTGGTGGAAGCCGCTGATCACGCTGATCTGGATCGGCGCGATCTTCATGGCGGTGGGCGGTACGGTATCGCTCTTCGACCGGCGCCTGCGGGTCGGTGCGCCGGCGCGCAGCCGCAAGCGGCAGCTGGCGGCGGGAGCCGAAGCGTGAGCCGGCCTAGCTGGCGCGCCATCGCCGCGAGCCTCGCGCTCGCCGTTCTCCTGATCGCGGGGCCTCAGGGCGCGGCACCGGCTTTCGCGGTGACGCCCGACGAGGTGCTGAGCGATCCGGCTCTGGAGGCGCGGGCGCGGCAATTATCGACGGGGCTGCGCTGCCTCGTCTGCCAGAACCAGTCGATCGACGACAGCAATGCCGATCTTGCCAAGGATCTGCGGCTCTTGGTGCGCGAGCGGCTGGTGGCGGGCGATACGGATGACGAGGTCATCGACTATCTGGTCTCGCGCTATGGCGAGTTCGTGCTGTTGAAGCCGCGCTTCGACTGGGCGACGCTGGCGCTGTGGGGCACGCCGGTGGTGGTGCTGCTGGCCGGCATCGGTTTCGCGGTTCTGACGGTGCGCGGCCGCCGGCAGGCCACGGCGCCGACGGCGCTCTCGCCGGAAGAGGAAGCGGCGATCGCCGAGGTGACGCGCTCGCGCGGCTGACGGTGCCGGGCGTCAATGCGCAACCTTACGAAGATGTCACACGCCCGAAAAGGTCCCGTAATCTGGCAATCCCTAGATTGGCATCCATCGATGGCGCACGGCCCGTGCCGGCGCCACAGGGATCGAAGACCAATCGAAGAGGGTTTCCAATGCGCAACGATGCGAACAAGACGAAGCGTGGCGGTCTGATTGCCGGTGTTCTGGCCGCGGGCGTCGCCAGCGTCGCGCTGACCGGCGTCGTCGGCAATACCGTGCCGGTCTTCGCCGAGCCGGTGAAGGTCGAGGCACCGGTCCAGAATTTCGGCTTTGCCGACGTGGTGGAGAAGGTCTCGCCGGCCGTCGTCTCCGTCCGCGTCACCCAGGAAGTGACTCCGACCATGTCACAGGGCCGTGGCCCGGATATGGGCAGCCCCTTCGACAGCCTGCCGGAAGATCACCCGCTGCGCCGCTTCTTCGACGTGCCGGGCCGCGACAACGCCCCGAACGGCATGCGCCCGGATCGCGAGCCGCGCACCCGCATGGGCCAGGGCTCGGGCTTCTTCATCTCCGACGACGGCTTCGTCGTAACCAACAACCACGTGGTCGAGGGCGGCAGCCAGTACACGGTCGTCATGGATGACGGTACGGAGTACGACGCCGAGCTGATCGGCACCGATCCGCGCACCGATCTCGCGCTGCTCAAGGTCGACGAGAGCAACACCAAGTTCACCTATGTCGAGTTCGGTGACGACGACGCCGTGCGCATCGGCGAATGGGTCGTGGCTGTCGGCAACCCGTTCGGCCTCGGCGGCTCGGTGACGGCGGGCATCGTTTCGGCCCGTGGCCGCGACATCGGCGCCGGCCCCTATGACGACTTCCTGCAGATCGACGCGGCGGTGAACCGCGGCAATTCCGGCGGTCCGGCCTTCGGTCTCGACGGCAAGGTCATCGGCGTCAACACGGCGATCTTCTCGCCGTCGGGCGGCAATGTCGGCATCGCCTTCGCCATCCCGGCCTCGGTGGCCAAGGATGTTATCCAGTCGCTGCGCGAGGACGGCAGTGTCGAGCGCGGCTGGCTGGGCGTGCAGATCGCACCGGTCACCGACGACATCGCCGAGGCGGTCGGCCTCGACCAGGAAAAGGGCGCCATCGTCACCCTGCCGGACAACGAGACCCCGGCGACCAAGGCCGGCATCAAGACCGGCGACGTGATCACCGCGGTCAACGGCGAGACGGTCGACGGTCCGCGCGAACTGGCCCGCATGATCGGCAATTACCGCCCGGACACCAAGGTCGACGTGACCATCTGGCGCGACGGCAAGGCGCAGGACGTGTCGGTGGAACTGGGCAACCTGTCCAGCCTCGACGAGGCCGCCTCGGCCCGTGGTTCGGGCGTTCCGGTCGATCCGTCGTCGCTGTCGGGCTACGGCCTGACCCTGACCCCGTCGGAAGACGGCGAGGGTGTCGTGGTCACCGACGTGAAGCCGGATTCCTCGGCATCCGAGAAGGGCATCAAGGCCGGCGACATCATCATCGCGGTGAATGGCGAGACGGTCGAAACCCAGAAGGACGTGCAGTCGGCGATCGACGCCGCTGCAGAAACCGGTCGCAAGGCGGCGCTGTTCCAGCTCCAGACCAACGGGCAGAACCGCTTCGTGGCGCTGCCGATCGCCAAGAGCTGATCCTTCCAACGACGGTGGCGAGGCCTTCGGGCCTCGCCCTCTCCCCCGGCGGCGCGACCAATCCGGCGGCGATGGGCGACATGATCAAGATCGGCCGGCGCGGTTCGCTGTCGGCCGAGCTGCGCATCACGGGCGTTCAGGGCCACGTCGCCTATCCGCATCTGGCCGACAATCCGCTGCGCACCCTCACGGCGATCGCCGAGGCGCTGATGGACGAACCGCTTGACGCGGGATCGGCGGAATTTCCCGCCTCCAACCTGGAGATCACCTCGATCGACACGGGCAACGGGTCGGTCAATGTCATTCCGGCGCGGGCCCGCCTGTTCTTCAACGTGCGGGTTCAGCGATCGCTGGACGCCGGACAGCCTCAAGGTCGAGCTGACCCGGCGCATCGAGGCGGCGGCCGCTTCGGGACGGTTCCGGGAGGGC
>NZ_CH672387.1:1250676-1394025 GCF_000153465.1 Aurantimonas manganoxydans SI85-9A1
GACCCATTCGCCGATGCGCACGGCGTCGTCGTCACTGAACTCGACATAGGTGAACTTGGTGTTGCTCTCGTCGACCTTGAGCAGCGCGAGATCGGTGCGCGGATCGGTGCCGATCAGCTCGGCGTCGTACTCCGTACCGTCATCCATGACGACCGTGTACTGGCTCCCGCCCTCCACCACGTGGTTGTTGGCTCAGAGGATCGGTCAGCCGCTTTTCTTTTGCGCCGAATGGTTCACATAGGAGAAACCGAGATGTCCTTCTCCCCGAGCCCCGCAACGCTGCCCGACCCCATGCGAATCCTGATCATCGAAGACGACAGCGAAGCCGCGGCCTATCTGGTCAAGGCGCTGCGCGAGGCCGGCCATGTCGCCGAACATGCCGGCGATGGCGACGACGGCTTCCACATGGCCGACAGCCGCAGCTACGACGTGCTCGTCGTCGACCGCATGCTGCCCAGGCGCGACGGCCTGTCGATCATCTCGGGCCTGCGCGAGAAGGGCAATGAGACGCCGGCGCTGATCCTGTCGGCGCTGGGGCAGGTGGACGACCGGGTCACTGGCCTGCGGGCGGGCGGCGACGATTACCTCGCCAAGCCCTTCGCGATTTCCGAGCTCCTGGCGCGCATCGAGGTGCTGGGACGGCGTCGCGGCAGCAAGGACGTGGAGACCAGCTACCGGGTCGGCGACCTGGAGCTCGACCGGCTGTCCCACGAGGTGCGCCGCAACGGCAAGCCGATCGTGCTGCAGCCGCGCGAGTTCCGGTTGCTCGAATATCTGATGAAGCACGCCAACCAGGTCGTGACGCGCACGATGCTCTTGGAGAATGTCTGGGACTATCATTTCGACCCCCAGACCAACGTCATCGACGTCCACATCTCGCGGCTGCGCTCCAAGATCGAGCGCGACTTCGACACGCCGCTGCTGCACACGGTGCGCGGTTCGGGCTACATCATGCGCAGCGACGCGTAAGCCCCGATGGCGCGGTTGCAGGCCCTGATGCGGATGACCGCCGTCCGGCTGTCGGCGGTGTATTTCCTGCTGTTCTCGGTCGCCGCGGTGATCCTCGTCTTCTATGTCACCGCGACGGCGTCGAGCATCCTGCAGAACCAGAGCCGGGCGGCGATCAACGAGGAAATCGGCGAGATCGCGCAGATCTACGACGCCGCCGGCATCGCCGGGCTGGTGCGCACCATCGACCGCCGCGCACGCCAGCCGGGCGCCTCGCTCTACCTCGTCACCGACGCCACCGGACGGATCCTCGCCGGCAATGTGGAGAGCCTGCAGGCGGGCGTCCTCGACGAGGGCGGCTTTACCGAACAGCCCTTCGGCTACGAGCGCTTCGCCGACGATCCGGGCGACCGCTACCATCTGGCGGTGGCGCAGGTGGTCAGCATGCCGAACGGCATGCGGGTTCTGGTCGGCCGCGACCAGACCGAGCAGGAACGCTTCCGCCAGATCGTGCGCAGCGCACTGATCCTGGCCTTCGCGCTGATGGGGGCGGCGGCGCTGTTCGCGTGGTTCCTTGTCGGACGGCAGGCGCTGCAGCGCCTCGACCGCATGTCGGGGGCGAGCGCGCGGATCCTGGCCGGCGACCTGACGGAGCGTCTGCCGGTGACCGGGACGGGCGACGAGTTCGACCGGCTGTCGGACAATCTCAACACGCTGCTTGCCCGCGTCGCCCTGCTGCAGGAAGGCCTGCGTCAGGTCTCCGACAACATCGCCCACGATTTGAAGACGCCGCTGACCCGCCTGCGCAACCGCGCCGAGGCGGCGCTGTCGGCCGATGTCGACGCCGCCGGAACGCGCACCGTCCTGGAGGGGATGATCTCCGAGGCGGACCAGATGATCCGCACCTTCGACGCGCTGCTGATGATCTCGCGGGTCGAGGCGGGATCGCATCCGGTCATCAAGACCCGCGTCGACGTCGCCGAGATCGTCGCGGATGTCTGCGAACTCTACGAGCCGCTCGCCGAGGAGGCGGGCGCGACGCTGGTCTTTACGCCGAGCGCGCCGGTGCAGGCGTCCGTCAGCCGCGAACTGATCGCCCAGGCCCTGTCGAACCTGATCGACAATGCGCTGAAATACGGCGTTGCGGATGGTGGCGGCGCCAGGATCGCCGTGCGGCTCGAACTGACCGATGGCGTCTGCCGGCTGTCGGTGTCGGACAATGGTCCCGGCGTGCCCGCCGACCAGCGCGAGCGCGTGCTGGAGCGCTTCTACCGCCTCGACCAGAGCCGGTCGCTGCCGGGGTCCGGCCTCGGCCTGTCGCTGGTGCAGGCGATCGCGCGGGTGCATGGCGGACGTCTCGCGCTTGAGGATGCGGCTCCGGGCCTTAGAGTGGTCCTGGAGTTTCCTCAGGATGGAAAGACGGTCGCCGATGGCGAAACAGGACACGGCGCAAGAGCATGACAGCGATCTGGGCATCGGCGGCGACATTGCCCCGACGCCGCTCGATCCCGGCAAGGCGGAGGCGTGGCTCACTGACCTGAGCAAGGCGGCTGCGGCGCAGGATCTGGCGCGGCTCGGCGAATTTCTCGCGCGGGGCGGCCCGGACGTGGCGCGGCTCGGCGCGGTGCTCGACCTGTCGACCTATCTCAACACCCAGATGCTCCAGCATCCCGAATGGCTCGACGCGCTGTTCGACGCGCCGGCCCGCGAGAGAATCGCCCAGCGCATCGGCGAACTGCGCGACATGGAGGTGGCGGAACAGGGCGAAACGGCGCTGATGGCGACGATCCGCCTGATCAAGCGCGAGGTCTCGCTGCTGATCGCGCTGCGCGACCTGTTCGGCGCGGCGAGCGTGAAGGAGACCACCGAGGATCTGTCGCAGCTGGCCGAAGCGGCGGTCGCCACGGCGCTGCGCTTCTGCCTGATCGCGGCCCACAAGAGCGGCAAGATCGTGCTGCCCGACCCGGCCGACCCGGAGGCCGGATGCAGCCTGTTCGTCCTCGGCATGGGCAAGCTGGGCGCGCGCGAACTGAACTATTCCAGCGATGTCGACCTGATCGTGTTCTTCGATCCCGAGCAGTCGGTGGCGGCCGATCCGAGCGAATCGGTCGATACCTTCTCGCGCATCGTGCGGCGGCTGGTGCGGATCGTCGGCGAGCGGACCGCCGACGGCTATGTCTTCCGCACCGATCTGCGGCTGCGGCCCGACCCGGGCGCGATGCCGCTGGCGATCTCCACCGATGCGGCGATGAGCTATTACGAGGGTTCGGGGCGCAACTGGGAGCGCGCCGCCATGATCAAGGCCTGCACCATCGCCGGCGACCGGGCGGCGGGCGAGGCGTTCCTCCAGGAGCTGACGCCCTTCGTCTGGCGCAAATATCTCGACTTCGCGGCGATCGCCGATATCCAGGCGATGAAGACCCGCATAGATCGCCATCGCGGCTTCGACGACATCGCCGTCGGCGGCCACAATGTGAAGCTCGGCCGGGGCGGCATTCGCGAGGTCGAGTTCTTTGTCCAGGCCCAGCAGCTCATCGCCGGCGGACGGGCGCCGCAATTGCGCAGCCGGCGCACCGACGCGGCGCTGCACGAACTGGCCGAGGGGAGCTGGATCACCGCCGATACGGCCCGCGACCTCCTCGAGGATTACTGGTTCCTGCGGCGGATCGAGCATTGCATCCAGATGGTCGCCGACGAGCAGAGCCACACGCTGCCGGAGGACGAGGAAGGGCTGGAGCGCATTGCGCGGCTGGCCGGCTTTGCCGGTCGCGAGGCCTTCGCCGAGGCGCTGCTGTCGCATCTGCGCCGTGTGGACCGGCACTATACGAGCCTGTTCAACGACGGCCGCGAGCGCGATGCGGGAGAGGGCGAGGAGGCGGTCTCCAAGCGGCTCCTGTCCAGCGAGGACGATCCCGACGCGCTGGCGCGGCTGAAGGAGCTGGGCTTTGCCCGGCCGGAAGACGTCGCGCGGATCGTGCGCGGCTGGGGCTTCGGCCGCTATCGCTCGACCCGTTCGGAGACGGCGCGCGAGCGTCTGGCCTCGGGCCTGCCGATGCTGCTTTCGGCGTTTTCCAACGCCAAGGACCCGGACGGGGCGATCGCCGCCTTCGACACGTTTCTGGCGGGGCTGCCGGCGGGCATCCAGTTCTTCTCGCTGATCGCCTCCAACCCGCGCATCCTCGACCTGCTGGCGCTGATCATCACCTCCGCCCCGGCGCTGCGCGAGACCATCGCGGCGCGCCCGCATGTCTTCGACGCGCTGCTCGACCCCGCCTTCTTCGACGAGGTGCCCGAGAGCGCGATGATGGAGAAGCGGCTGGCGAGCTTCCTGTCGGAGGCGAACGGCTACGAGGATATTCTGGCGCGGCTGCGGATCTTTGCCTCCGAACAGCGTTTCCTGGTCGGTGCGCGTCTGCTCAGCGGTGTCGTCGACGTCGGGGAGGCGGGGCCGGCCTTCTCCAACATCGCCAATGTGGTGCTGAACGCCACGCTCAACGCGGTCGGCGATGCCTTCGCGGAGAAGCATGGCCGGGTGCCCGGCGCGCGGATGGCGCTGCTCGGCATGGGGCGGCTGGGCAATTGCGAGCTGACCGCCGGCTCCGACGTCGACCTGATCCTGCTCTACGACCACGACCCGGATGTCGAGGAATCGGACGGCGACAAGCCGCTCGCCACGGGGCTGTATTTCGCCCGGCTGACCCAGCGCCTGATCGCGGCGCTGACGGTGCAGATGCGCGAGGGCATCCTTTACGAGGTCGATTTCCGCCTGCGCCCCTCGGGCAACATGGGGCCGCTGGCGACCCGCATCGATTCCTTCCGCCGCTACCAGGCGACCGACGCCTGGACCTGGGAGCGCATGGCGCTGACCCGGTCGCGGCCGATCGCCGGCGATCCGCAGTTCCGCGACGAGGTCGGCCACACCATCTGCGAGATTCTCGGCGAGGCCCGCGACGAGGCCACCACCAGCCGCGACGTGGCCGACATGCGGGCGCGGCTCGACCGCGACAAGCCGCCCAAGGGTCCGCTCGATCTGAAGCTGATCCCGGGCGGCCTGATCGATCTGGAGTTCCTGGCGCAATGGGCCTTGCTGACCGGGCGAGCCGATTCCGACCTCGTCGGCAGTCCGACCGTGTCCGTTCTTGCGGCGTCCGATCTCGCGGCCGTGGATGCCGACGGAGCGCCGGTGGACCTGCCGGGCGCGATGCGGACCTATACGTCGGTCATCCAGATCCTGCGGCTCGGCCCGACCGGGGTCGAGCGGATCGAGGATCTGCCACCCGGGTTGGCCGACCGGCTGACGCGGGCGCTGGGGCTGGAGGAACCGGGCGAGGTGGCGCCCTTGCTCGCCAAGACGGCGGCGCGGGTGCGGCACGCCTTCAACACGCTGCTGCCGGCCTCGGGCGAGGGCGACACGGCGCCGGCCGATGCCGCGACCGCGGCGCAAGGGGGCTGACGACGCCCTCTGCCATGTCGGCCGCGCGATGCGTGGCCGTCTGGCTGTCTATCGGGGACTGATCCCGGCAGGGCTGCGGGCGCGGTCGTGCCGACGCCCGGTTGCCGCGGGCGGCGTCAGGCGACGGCGGCCGTGTCGAGGGCTTCGGTCTGTGCCGGGGCAGGGGTGAGCGGCAGGCGGATGGCGACGATGGTGCCTTCGCCGACCTGCGAGCTGATCCGCATGCGGCCGCCCTGCAGCGCCACCAGCGACCGGGCGATGGCGAGGCCGAGACCGGTGCCCTTGTTGGTGCGGGTCAGCTCGTTCTCGATCTGCTCGAAGGGCTTGCCGAGGCTCTTCAGCGCGGCGCGGGGAATGCCCATGCCGTTGTCGGCGATGGTGATCAGCGCCGCGTCGCCGACGGTGCGCAGCTTCATCTTCACCGTGCCGCCATTGTCGGTGAACTTCACGGCGTTGGACAGAAGGTTCAGCACGATCTGCTTGGTCGCGCGGCGGTCCACCGTCAGCTCCATGCGCTCCGGCACGTCAGCGTCGAGGCAGATCGCCTTCTGGTCGGCCTGGACCTCGATGATCTTGCCGGTCTCGGTGGCGATCTCGCTGAGGTCGACGGTCTCGTGGTTCAGGACCAGGCGGCCGGCCTCGATCTTGGCCATGTCGAGGATGTCGTTGATCAGCTTCAGCAGGTAATGGCCGCTCTGGTGGATGTCCTCGGCGTACTCGCCGTATTTCGGGCAGCCGATCGGGCCGAAGGTGCCTTGGCGCATGATCTCGGAGAAGCCGAGAATGGCGTTGAGCGGCGTGCGCAGCTCGTGGGACATGTTGGCCAGGAAGGTGGTCTTGGCGCTGGAGGCCGTCTCGGCGCGCTCTTTCTCGGCGGCGTAGTTCTGGTTCATCTCGGTCAGCTGGACCGCCTTGCGCTCGGCGTCGCGGCGGGCGATCGACAGATCGTCGATGACCGCCATCAGCCGGCGCTCGGAATCCGACAGGCGGGCCTGATGCAGCTTGAGCTGGGTGACGTCGGTGCCGATGGAGACGAAGCCGTCGTCGGCGGTGCGGCGCTCCGACAGGAGCAGCCAGCGGCCGTCGGGCAGCAGCGCCTCGGAGGCGCGCTCGCCGCTGGCGAAGGTCGGGCTGGTCACGGCATGGCTGTCGATCGGCTTGCGGGCCTTGGCCATGACGGTGGCCAGCGGCGTGCCGCGGGCGACGTCCGCCTCGGTCAGGCCGAAGGTCTCGCGATATTTGGAATTGCACAGGACCAGGCGATCCTGGCTGTCGCACAGGACGAAGGTCTCGGAGATGTTCTCGATGGCGTTGTTGAGCTGGGTGTTGGCCTCGTCGGTGCGGCGCGCCAGTTCCTGCTGCTCGGACACGTCGACGGCCACGCCGATCAGGTGGACCTCGTTCTCGGCGGTGCGCGACACCTCGGCGCGGGCCCGCAGCCAGACATAGCTGCCGTCGCGGTGGCGCATGCGGAAGACGCGGTCGAGGCTGGTGATCTTGCCGGCGGCGACCTGCCGGGCGACCTCGAAGAGGCTGCCGTCGTCGGGGTGCATCAGCGGCGCGATGTCGCCGAAGGCCAGGACGCTGTCCCTGGGGCAGAGGTCGAGAATTTCGTACATGGAGCGCGACCAGTACATGCGGCCGCGCGCGATGTCCCAGTCCCAGAGCCCGCAATGGCCGCGCGACAGGGCGGTATCGACCCGCTGATGGGTTTCCAGATACAGCGCGTCGGCGTCCTGGGCCCGCGTCGCCTGGCGGAAATAGGCATAGAGCACGACCAGCATGATCGTGGAGGTCAGCGCGAAGAGCGTGACGTTGACCGAGACCGAATGGCGCCATTCGGACAGGAGGTCCGTCTCGCGCTGGACGAAGGTGAGGATGCCCTGATTGTCGGCGAGGCGGGCGCTGGCGACGAGGGCCGGTTCGCTGCCGAAGCGGGTGTCCTGCACGCCGGCGCGCTCGCCGAACATCAGCAGTTCCTGGTGCTCGCCGATCAGGCGCTTGAGGTCGCCGCCGACGAGGTTCTCGAAGCCGGGCATGGCCGCGACGATCATGCCGTCACTGTCGCTGACCACGGCGAAGCGGCCGTGGCGCAGGAGTTCGGCGGGCAGGGCGCTGGCGAGAAGATCCGCCGCGAGTGCGACGCCGTCGCCATCAGCCTCGATGGCGTGGCTCTCGGCGCGCATCAGCGCGGTGGCGATGGTCAGGTCGCGGACGGCACCCTCTTCCAGTGCCATCCGCTCCTCGACGAGGGTCGCCAGGCGGATGACCGCCGCGAGCGCCAGGAAGGACACGATGAGGATGGGGATCGAGCGGCGAAGCGCCTTCTCGGAGCGCAGAAGCTGTCGGTAGGCCGGGGCCGCCAACATCTTGGCGTGTCCCGCAATTTCCGTTCGCGCAGTCAGCAGGGCCTCGAATCGGGACAATAGTCCCCCTGCCGGCGCGTTGGACGCGTCCGCTCGCATGCTCACCCCTCGTAAACCGCATCTTAACGATCAGGAACGCCGCCGATCCGAATCATTACCAATTGAGCAAATGCGAATCACCTTGTCCAGCGTGGAATTGCGGCGAAATCTGGGAGTCAACGAATTGACGAGTCATTTCAAAGACCTTCCCAAGATATCTCCAAGATCCGTCGAAAGATGTTCAGTCTCAAGCAGTTGCCGTAGAGTCGCCTCGGCCTGCCCGCGGCGGGTCGGCTCGAAGCTGCGCCACGACCGGAAGGTGGTGGCGATGCGCGCCGCGATCTGCGGATTGAGGCGGTCCAGCTCGACCAGCCGCTCCGCCACCCAGCGATAGCCGGCGCCGTCGGGACGGTGGAAGGCGAGCTGGTTGCCGGCGGCGAACGTACCGATGACGGCGCGCACGCGGTTCGGGTTGCGCATCGAGAATCTGGCGTGGCCGGTGAGGGCGATCACCGTCTCCAGCGTTGCGGGCCGCGGCACCGTCGCCTGCAGCGCGAACCATTTGTCGAGAACCAACTCGTCGGTCTCGAAGCGCCGGTAGAAATCGTCGAGCGCGGCCTGCGAGGCCGGGGCATCCGGGAAGCGATGGACGAGGATGCCGAGCGCGGCGAGGCGGTCGGTCATGTTGGAGGCGCTGGCATATTGCGCCTCGGCCGCCGCCGGGTCGTTCGTGGCGGCAGTCAGATAGGCGAGCGCCGCATTGGCGAGCGCGCGCCGGCCGGCGCTTTCGGCGTCGGGGGAGAAGGCCTGGACCGTCGCCATCTCGGCGGCCAGTCGCTCGAAGACCTGCACGCCGGCGGTGCTGATGGCCCGGCGGGCGGCGTCCACCACGTCGTGGACGATCTGCGGGTCGACGTCGCGGCCGAGCATGCGCGCCACGTCCGGTTCGGCCGGCAGGGCCAGGGCCTGGGCCCGGAAGGCGGGCTCCAGCGCGGGATCGGCGGCAGTGGCCAGCACCGCGTCGACGATCTCCGCCGGCAGCGGCGAGGCGGTCTCCTTGCCGCCCGCGCGGCAGGCGCGCACCATCGCCTCGCCGATAAGATCGTTGAGAACGCTCCAGCGGTTGAAGAGGTTGGGATCGAGCCGTGCCAGTGCCAGCCGGTCGGCTTCGCTCTGGGCGAAGTCGAGATTCACCGGGGCCGAGAAGTCGCGCAGGATCGAGAGGTAGGGGCGCTCGCCGAGATTCTCGAAGACCAGCGTCGTCTCGGCCTCGGTCAGGTGAATGACGTCGCCCTCGACGTCCGGGCCTTGGGTCGGCACGGCGTCCTTGTCCTGGCCGTTGGAGCCGACGAGGCCGAAGCGGATCGGAATATGGACCGGATCGGTCCTCGTGCCGGCGGCGCCCGGCTCGAGCGACTGGCGCAGGGTGACGGTCAGCCGGTCGGTGCCGGCATCGTAGTCCTCGTGCACCGACAGGGTCGGGGTGCCGGCCTGGTTGTACCAGACCGCCAGATGCGAGAGGTCGACGCCCGTGGCCGCCTCGAAGCAGGCGAGATAATCCTCGATCGTGGCGGCGTCGCCGTCATGGCGCTCGAAATAGAGGTCCATCCCCTTCCGGAAGCCATCCTCGCCGAGGATGGTGGCGAGCATCCGGACGATCTCGGCGCCCTTGTCATAGATGGTGGCCGTGTAGAAGTTGTTGATCTCCTTGTATTCCGTCGGCCGGACGGGATGCTGGAGCGGGCCCTGATCCTCGGGGAACTGGTGCGCCTTCAGGCGTCGGACCGCGCCGATGCGCTGGACCGTGGCGGAGCGTTCGTCGGCGCTGAACTCCTGGTCGCGATAGACCGTCAGGCCTTCCTTCAGGCAGAGCTGGAACCAGTCGCGGCAGGTGATTCGGTTGCCGGTCCAGTTGTGGAAATATTCGTGGGCGATCACCGTCTCGACGCCGGCATAGTCGGCGTCGGTCGCCGTCTGCGGATCGAGCAGCACGTATTTGTGGTTGAAGACGTTGAGGCCCTTGTTCTCCATCGCGCCCATGTTGAAGTCGGCGATGGCGACAATGTTGAACACGTCGAGGTCGTATTCGCGGCCGAAGCGGCGCTCGTCCCAGACCATCGATCGCTTCAGCGCGTCCATGGCGTAGCCGGCCTGCCCGGCGCGGCCCTTCTCGGTATAGACGGCGAGTTCGACCGGCTTGCCGCTGGCGGTGGTGAAGGGTTCGCGGATGGAATCGAGATCGCCGGCGACCAGCGCGAAGAGATAGGCCGGCTTGTTGAACGGGTCGTCCCAGACGGCGTAGTGGCGGCCGTCGCCGAGATCGCCGCTCTCGGTCGGATTGCCGTTCGACAGGAGGACGGGGGCGGCGGTGCGGTCGGCCTCGATGCGGACCCGGTAGGGCGCCAGCACGTCGGGCCGGTCGAGGAAATAGGTGATGCGGCGGAAGCCCTCGGCTTCGCACTGGGTGCACCAGATGCCGTTGGAGCGGTAGAGCCCCATCAGCTTGGTGTTCTCTTCCGGCACGGTGCGGGTGGCGATGTCGAGGAGGAAGCGGTCGCGCGCCGGGGCCTGGCGGATCGTCAGCCGGTCGGGCGTCGCCGTGTAGGCGTCGGCCTCGAGCACGGCACCGTCGAGGGCAAGGCCGGTCAGGGTCAGTTCGTCGCCGTCCAGCACCAGCGGCGCATCCTCGGCCACGCCCTCGCGGCGCTCCAGCACCAGCCGCGTGTCGATTTCCGCCCGGCCTTCGAACAGGCGGACCGTCATGTCCACGCAATGCAGGATGAAATCGGTCGGGCGATAATCTTCCAGCCGGATCGTCTGGCCGTCTTCAATGCGCAGCATGGGCTTCCCTTTCCTGATTTTCCCGGCAGTTAGACCGGAAACCGCAGATTGCCAATCGCGTGCGGCGGAGGGGCACATGCGGCGGGCCGGCAACCTCCACCCTCGACGGGCTGCGCCGGAAGCAATAAGTGATGTTTAATACCAATGTGGCCGACCCTCCCGTAGCGAACGGGTCCTGTCCACGGCGATCGGTTCGCGTCGAAGGAGCTTTCCCATGAACGTCATGACCCCAAAGTTTGGCCTCGGCGCGTCGGTGCTGCGCAAGGAAGACGACGCCTTCATCCGGGGCGAGGGCCACTATACCGACGACGAGACCCGCGCGGGCCTGCTGCACGCTGCCGTCGTGCGCTCGCCGCATGCCCATGCCCGCTTCACCATCGGCGATCTGGAAGCGGCGAGCAGCGCCCCGGGCGTGCGCATGGTGCTGACCCATGCCGACATCGCCGAGCTGGGCGAGGTGCCCTGCCTCGCCAGCCCCAAGCAGGTGGGCGGCGAGCCGTTCCGGCCCCATGATGCGCCGGTGCTGTGCCGCGACACGGTGCGCCATGTCGGCGACGCGGTGGCTTTCGTCGTCGCGGAGACGGCGATCCAGGCGCGCGACGCGGCGGAGCTGATCGAGATCGACTACGACGTGCTCGACGCTGTGCCCGATCTGGCGGCGGCCAAGGCCGGCCATGTCCTGGCCTGGGACGATCGCGACGGCAACATCGCCGGCCACATGCATGAGGGCGACCGGGAGAAGACGGAAGCGGCCTTCGCGCAGGCGGCGCATGTCACGACCCTCGACCTCGTGCAGAACCGCCTCGTCTGCAACTACATGGAGGTCCGGTCCTCGGTCGGCGAATATGACGCCGAGAGCGAGCGCTACACGCTGACCACCGGCAGCCAGGGCGTGCACGGCATGCGCGACACGCTGGCGACGCGCGTCCTGAAGGTCGGCAAGGACAAGATCCGCGTCGTCACCCGCGACGTCGGCGGCGGCTTCGGCACCAAGGCGTTCCTGTATCGCGAGCACGCGCTGGTGCTGGTCGCGGCGCAGCGGCTGGGCCAGCCGGTCAAGTGGACCGCCGACCGCACCGAGCATTTCGTGACCGACGCCCATGGCCGCGACAACATCGTCACCGGCTCGATGGCGATGGACGCCGATGGCCGGTTCCTGGCACTGAAAATCGATCTGCACGCCAATCTCGGCGCCTATGCCTCGCAGTTCGGGCCGATGATCCCGTGGTTCGGCATGTCGATGGCGACCGGCCTCTACGATATCCCGGCGATCGACGTGGATTGCCACCTCTATTATTCCAACACGGTTCCGGTGGACGCCTATCGCGGCGCCGGGCGGCCGGAAGCGGCCTATCTGATCGAGCGGCTGGTGGACGAATGCGCCATCGAGCTTGGCCTGGGGCGCGACGAGATCCGCAAGCGCAACTTCATCCGCTCCGATCAGCTGCCGTATCGCACCCCGATCGGCCGCCTGTACGATACCGGCGATTTCGCCGGCCATCTCGACGCCGGCCTGCGGCGCGCGAACTGGGGCAGCTTCGAGACCCGGCGTGACGCGGCCCGCAAGAACGGCAAGCTGCGCGGAATCGGCTTTGCGACCTATGTGGAAGCCTGCGCCTTCCCCGGTTCGGAGCCGGCCTATGTGGAACTGACGCATGAGGGGCGGATCGAGCTGAAGATCGGCACCCAGACCAACGGGCAGGGCCATGCCACGGCCTATGCCCAGTTCGTCGCCGAGGCGCTGAAGCTGGACTATGACCGGATCGACGTGCGCCAGGGCGACACGGACGAGACCCCGACCGGCGGCGGCACCGGCGGTTCGCGCTCGATCCCGCTGGGCGCGGTGTCGGTGCGCCGGGCCAGCCAGTCGCTGGCCGAGAAGTTGAAGAAGCTGGCCGCCGACGAACTGGAAGCCGCCGCGACAGACATCGAGCTGGAAGGCGGCGAGGCGCGGATCGTCGGCACCGACCGGGCCATTGATTTCGCCGCGCTGGCGGCGGCGGCCAAGTCCGACGATGATCGCAAGGCGGTCGGCGAGTTCAAGCAGGACGAGGCGACCTATCCGAACGGCACCCATGTCTGCGAGGTCGAGATCGATCCGGAGACCGGCATGACCGAGCTTCTGTCCTACACGATCTGCGACGATTTCGGCGTGACGGTGAACCCGATCCTTCTGGCCGGCCAGATCCATGGCGGCGTCGCCCAGGGCATCGGCCAGGCACTGATCGAGAACGCCGTCTATGACGAGACCGGCCAGTTGGTGACCGCCAGCTTCATGGACTACGCCATGCCGCGGGCCTGGGACTTCCCGTATTTCGACTTCCAGACCCGCAACGTGCCGTCCACCACCAATGCCCTCGGCATCAAGGGCGCCGGCGAGGCCGGCACGATCGGCGCGGCCCCGGCGGTGATGAATGCCGTCGTCGACGCGCTGCGGCCGGCGGGCGTCGCCCATATCGACATGCCGGCGACGCCGCTGCGGGTCTGGGAAGCGCTGCAGGCCGCCCGCTAGGGTCCCGAACGTCGCCCGGTCGTCCGCGAGACGGTCGGCCGGGCGATGACAGAAACGCATGATCGACGATGCCGGTGCCTGCGAAGGGGCGCGGCGGTCAGAGGGGACGAATGCCACAGGTGCCCGGCGACGCGGCCTCGCCCAATCCGATGCTCGGCATCATGCTCAAATGCATCTCCGTCGTGGTCTTCGTCGGCATGCAGACCTCCATCAAGGCGGGGGCCGAGGGCATTCCGGCCGGCGAGATCGTGTTCTTCCGCTCGTTCTTCGCGCTGGTGCCCGTCGTCATCTATCTGGCCTGGCTCGGCGACCTGCGTACGGCGCTGACGACGACCCATCTCGGCGGCCATGTCTGGCGCGGCGTCATCGGCGTCACCTCCATGGGGTTCGGCTTCTTCGCCCTGACGCGGCTGCCCTATCCCGAATGGATCACCATCACCTATGGCGCGCCGCTGCTGACGGTGGTGTTCGCCGCGATCTTCCTGAAGGAGGTGGTCTGGCTCTACCGCTGGTCGGCCGTGCTGGTCGGGCTGATCGGCATCATGGTCGTGACCCTGCCGAAACTGTCGCTCGGCAGCGACGGTCTGGCCGATGGCGAGGCGATCGGCATCGCCGCGGCGATGGTCTCGGCCACCGTGGCCGCCATCGCGATGATCCAGATCCGCCGGCTGGTCCACACCGAGAAGACCGCCACCATCGTCATCTATTTCTCGCTGACCTCGTCGGCGCTGGCGGCGCTGTCGATCTTCTTCGGCTGGGTGGTGCCGACATGGGAGCAGGCCGGCTTCCTGATCCTCGCCGGCCTGTGCGGCGGCGTCGGCCAGCTGCTCCTGACCGCCTGCTACCGCTACGCCGACACCTCGACCATCGCGCCGTTCGAATACACCTCGCTGATCCTCGCCATCATCATCGGCTACGTGATCTTCGACGAGGCGGCGAGCGGCACGACGATTCTCGGCGGAGCCATCGTCGTGTCGGCCGGCATCTTCATCATCTGGCGCGAGCACCGGCTGGGGCTGGAGCGCTCGCGGGCCCGCCGGGTCACTCCGCCGACGGGTTGAGGCGCCCGCCGGGGCAGGCCCGCGCTCTTCTACGATGACGTGTCATCGGCTTGTGACGTTGCCTGATTATGCGAAGCTGGAACCGTTCCAGAAGTTGGACGGTGCCGGATTTCGCAAGATCAGGGGGCGTCGATGAACGAACATGCAAGCCGTGTGGTATTCCGCACCAGCCAGCTCGAAGAGGCCGATGGCGACGGTCTGAACCCGACCGACAACCGCACCATGGGCGACGTGATCGCGACGCGGTTCTCGCGCCGCGACTTCCTGCGCGGCTCGATGGCCGCCACGGCGATCGCCGCCACGGTGAGCCCGCTGGCGCTGATGGCCGCCGACGAGGCCCATGCCGAAGGCGCCGCCGGCTCGAAATTCGACTTCACCGAGGTCGAGGCCGGCGTCGACGAGATGCACCACATCGCCGAAGGCTACGATGCCGACGTGCTGCTGCGCTGGGGCGATCCGCTGTTTGCCGATTCGCCGGAATTCGATCCGGCGAACCAGACGCCGGAAGCCCAGGCGCGCCAGTTCGGCTACAACAACGACTATGTCGGCTTCATCCCGATCGACGGTTCGTCGGAGCATGGCCTGCTCGTCGTCAATCACGAATATACCAACGAACACCTGATGTTCCCGGGTATCGTGAAGGTCGAGGGCGACAAGCTCACGGTCGCCGCGGCCGACCGGAAGCGGGTCGACATCGAGATGGCGGCCCATGGCGGCACCGTCGTCGAGATCCGCAAGCAGGACGGCAAGTGGCAGGTGGTGACCGACGGCGCCAGGAACCGCCGCATCACCGCCGGAACCGAGATGGAACTGCGCGGCCCGGCCGCCGGCCACGCCCGGCTGCAGACGAAGGCCGATCCGTCCGGCACCAGGGTGTTCGGCACCATCAACAATTGCGCCGGCGGCGTCACGCCGTGGGGCACCTACATCATGGCCGAGGAGAACTTCCACGGCTATTTCGTCGGCGAACTGCCGGCCGATCACCGGGAAGCGCAGAATTACGAGCGCTACGGCGTGCCGGACGGCAGCTACGAATGGGGCAATTTCCACGACCGCTTCGACGTCTCGAAGGAGCCGAACGAGCCGAACCGCTTCGGCTGGGTCGTCGAGGTCGATGTCGAGGACCCGAACTCGGTGCCGAAGAAGCGCACGGCGCTCGGACGCTTCAAGCATGAAGGCGCCGAGTCGATCGTTGCGCCGGATGGCCGGGTGGTGTTCTATCTCGGCGACGACGAGCGCTTCGACTATGTCTACAAGTTCGTCACCGCGGGCACCTACAACCCCGACGACCGGGCCGCGAACATGGACCTTCTCGACGAGGGCACGCTCTATGTCGCGAAATTCGAGGACGACGGCTCCCTGACCTGGATGCCGCTGGTCTTCGGCGAAGGCAAGCTGACCGCCGAGAACGGTTTTACAAGCCAGGCCGACGTGGTCATCGAGACCCGGCGCGCGGCCGATCTCCTCGAGGCGACCAAGATGGACCGTCCCGAGGACATCCAGCCGAACGAGACCAATGGCCGCGTCTACGTGATGCTGACCAACAACACCAAGCGCGAGGAGGCCGATGCCGCCAATCCGCGCGCCAAGAACGCCTTCGGCCACATCATAGAGATCGCCGAGGACGGGGGCGAATTCGCCGCCACCAAGGGCACGTGGGAAGTCCTGCTGCAATGCGGCGACCCCTCGGTCGCCGAGGTCGGCGCGACCTTTTCCACGGAGACGACGAAGAACGGCTGGTTCGGCATGCCGGACAATTGCGCGGTCGATGCCGAGGGGCGGCTGTGGGTCTCCACCGACGGCAATTCGCCGAAGGCGACGGGCCGCACCGACGGGCTCTTCGCCGTCGACACCGAGGGCGCGGCCCGCGGCACGTCGAAGCTGTTCTTCCGGGTTCCGGTGGGCGCCGAGATGTGCGGTCCGCTGATCCTGCCGGACATGCAGACGGCCTTCGTGGCGGTCCAGCACCCGGCCGATGGCGGCGAGGACTGGGAAGGCTTCGGCCGGCCGTCCTATTACGAGGATCTCTCCACCCGCTGGCCCGACTTCAAGGACAACATGCCGGTGCGTCCGTCGGTGGTGGCCATCACCAAGCAGGGCGGCGGTCGCATCGGCTGACCGCCGGGCAGGTCCGAAACGCGAAACGGGCGGCCATGACGGCCGCCCGTTTTCGTTTGTGTGGGTTCGAGGCCCGGAGACGTTCGACCGGTCCCGCTTTCGCCCGGCAAAGATGCTCGCGCAGGCCGGCCGGGGAACAGGCGTCAGCGCCTGACGCTCAGATACCGCCGGCCTTGTCGTCCGGCGGGGTGACGGGCTCGACAGGGCGCGCGGCAGCGGCATCGCGGTCTGGTTTGTCCGCTGCTGCCTGAGCCTCCGCCGCTTCTGCTTCCGCCTCCGCTTCGGCACTGGCCATTGCCTCGGCCTCGTCGCTGGCCGCCAGTTCCTCCTCGGCGGTGATCGAGGCTTCGGCGCGCGGATCCAGCGTGAAGCTGGTCGGCGTCTGGGTGCGGGCCAGCGGCACGGTCTGGAAGTCGGCCCGCTCGTCCACCGGCAGCGCCTCGCGGCGGTAGGTCCGGTAGTAGGAATAGGCGGCATAGGCGACGGCCGAGGTGCCGACCGCCTGGAACATGCCTTCGGGGCCGAAGCTCTCCATCAGGAATGCCGCATAGATCGGGCCGACCATCGTGCCGACGCCGTAGAGGATCAGCAGGCCGCTGGAGATCTTCACGAAATCCTCGTCCGCGGCGTAGTCGTTGGCATGTGCCACGGCCAGCGAATAGGACGGGTAGACGATGCCGCCGAGGATGAAGGCGACGACGAAATAGACGCTCGAGCCCCAGGGCATGACGTCGACATAGACGCCGAGGACGGCGGCGACGAAGCCGATCAGCCCGGCCGCGGTCATCACGAAGCGTCGGTCCATCCGGTCGGAGAAGCGGCCGAGCGGCACTTGGAAGACGATGCCGCCGGCCATGGCGACGACGACGAGGGTGGCGATCTCGGTGGTCGACAGGCCGATTTTCTGGCCGAACACCGGCGCCATGTTGTTCCAGCCGCCGGACATGATGCCCGCCAAGAGCACGCCGACGGCGGCGACCGGCGAATTGCGGAAGATCAGGCCGACATCGATCTTCACGCTGGTGAGCGGCTTCGGCGAGGCGGCGCGCGACAGCGCCGTCGGGATCACCGCCAGCGCGAACAGGATCGCGCAGAGCATGAAGGGGATGGTCAGCTCGGGCCGGCTGAGCGGCATGACGTACTGGCCGCCCATCATCGCCGCCATGGTGACCACCATGTAGATCGAGAAGATCTTGCCGCGGCTCTCGTTGGTCACCCGCTCGTTGAGCCAGCTCTCGACGACCATGTAGGTGCCGGCCAGCGCGAAGCCGGCCATGGCCCGGAAGACGATCCAGGCGATGGGGTCGATGAGGACGCCGCTCAGAAGCACCGAGATCGCCAGGAGGGCGGCGAGGCTGGAGAAGGTGCGCACGTGACCGGCGCTGCGCACCAGCATCGGCATGACGAAGCAGCCGATCGTGAAGGCGATGGCGTAGGAGGTGCCGAAGGCACCGATCTGGTAGCTCGACCAGCCCTCGATCGAGCCGCGCACCGGCAGGAGAATGCCCATCAGCCCGGCGCCGGCCATCAGGAAGAAGGTCGATGCGAGCAGTGCGGCGATCGGCAGGATCTGCAGTGGCATGGGACGGCCCCGGAACGGTGTGGTCGATGCGGCGCGTTGCCTCGCGGGCAGAGCTAGGCGTTTCGCACCGATTTGGCGAGTGCCTTTTCGCCGCCGATTCGTGCGGCGGCCCGGTCCCGCGTCAGCCCGCCGTCGATTTCTGTGCCAGACGTTCGCGCAGGGCGATCAGGTCGCGCCAGGCGAGGCGCTTCTGGGCCGGCTGGCGCAGCAGATAGGCCGGATGCAGCATCGCCACTGCGTCGATGGCGTCGCACTGCTCCAGCCCGAAGCTGTAGGTCGTCCAGCGGCCGCGCACCCGCAGGATGCCCTCCTGTGCCCCCAGGATTGCCTTGGCCGAGGGCGAGCCGAGACAGACCAGGATCTTCGGCGCCACCAGTTCGATATGGCGCTGGACGAAGGGCAGGCAGATCTGCGTTTCGGCCGGCGTCGGCGGGCGGTTGCCGGGCGGGCGCCAGGGTACCGTGTTGGTCACCCGCACCGCCTCGCGCTCCAGCCCGATGGATTCCAGCATGCGGTTGAGAAGCTGCCCGGAGCGGCCGACGAAGGGCACGCCGGCGGTGTCCTCCTCGCGGCCGGGCGCCTCGCCGACCAGCATCACATCGGCGGTCTCGCTGCCGTCGCCGAACACCGTCGAGCGCGCCGAAATCCGCAGATTGCAGCCGTCGAAATCGTCGAGCGCGGCCCGCAATTCGGCGAGGGTCGTCGCCGAGCGGGCGCGTTCGCGGGCGTCGGCGACGGCGATGTCGTCGGGCACGGCGATGCGCGGCGCGGGGAAGCCGGGCTCCTCGGCCGGCTGCGGCGTCCTGGCCGGGGCGACCCTCGCTTCCTGCGCGGGGCGAGGGGGCTCGCCTGTCGCTGCCGGAGCCACGCCCGCCGGCTGGCCGCGCCGGGCCTTGCGGGCGGCGATCTCGGCCTGGGTCTCGGCAAAGCGGTCGCGCGGGTGCTCGCCGGTCACCGCATCGACGCCGGCGGCGCGGTACCATTCGAGGAGGGCGATTGCCGCCTCGCGGTCGATGGGATGGGGCTCGGCGTTCATGGCCATTCCCTAGCCGATTTTTCCGCGCGGCGCGACGGCCGCCTCAGTGTCCGAGGGACTGGGAGAACAGGTTGATGACGAGCACGCCGCCGACGATCAGCGCCAGGCCGAGAAGGGCCGGCAGGTCGAGCGTGACGCGGAACCAGAAGATGTCGATCAGCGCCAGCAGCACGATGCCGGTGCCCGACCAGATCGCATAGACGATGCCGACCGGCATGGTGCGCAGCGGCAGCGACAGGAAGTAGAAGGCGAGCACATAGGTCGCCACGGTGACCAGCGAGGGTGCGAGCCGGGTGAAGCCTTCGGTCGATTTGAGGGCAGTGGTACCGACGATCTCGCAGAGAATCGCGATGCCGAGATAGAGCGCGTTCAAGCCGGTCTCCTTGTGTCGGGCCGGGCCTGTCTGATCCGCCCGCGGGCGGCGCGTCAAGGGCCAGGGCGTCCGCGACGATCGGCACGACGCCGGCTGTTTGACGGAAAGGTCAATCAGGCTAGAACTCGTCCAAACAGGCCCGTGCCCTAGTCTTGGGACGACTGCACCCGGTGCGAACGTGTACGAGGATGCGCGGCGTCTGCCCGCGCCACCGAAAGGACCCAGAGACGATGAGCGATACCGCCAGCCAGACCGAGACCCTGCCCGAACGCGAGTCGATGGAATTCGACGTGGTGATCGTCGGCGCCGGGCCGGCCGGTCTGTCGGCGGCGATCCGGCTGAAGCAGATCGATCCGGAACTGTCCGTCGTGGTCCTGGAGAAGGGCGCCGAGGTCGGCGCCCATGTCCTGTCCGGCAACGTTCTCGACCCTTCCGCGCTGGACGTCCTTCTGCCGGAATGGCGCGAGGAAGAGACGCCGATCAAGACCAAGGTCACCGACGACCGGTTCTATCTGTACGGCGCCAGCGGCTCGTTCCGCCTGCCCAATGCGCTGATGCCGAAGCTGATGAACAATCACGGCAATTTCGTCGTCTCGCTGGGCCTTGTCTGCAAGTGGATGGCCGAGAAGGCCGAGGCGCTGGGCGTCGAGATCTATCCGGGCTTCGCGGCCTCCGAGATCCTCTACGACGACAGCAATGCGGTGATCGGCGTCGCCACCGGCGACATGGGTGTTGCCCGCAGCGGCGAGCCCGGCCCGATGTACCAGCGCGGCATGGCGCTGATGGGCAAATACGTCATGATCGGCGAGGGCGTGCGCGGCTCGCTGGCCAAGCAGCTGATCCGCGGCTACGGCCTCGACGAAGGGCGAGAGCCGGGCAAGTTCGGCATCGGGTTGAAGGAATTGTGGGAGATCGATCCGGCCAAGTCGAAGCCGGGCCGGGTGCAGCACTCCTTCGGCTGGCCGCTGGACAGCGGTACCGGCGGCGGCTCGTTCCTGTACCATCTGGGCGAAAACCAGGTCTATGTCGGCTACGTCGTCCACCTGAACTACAAGAACCCGTATCTGTCACCCTTCGAGGAATTCCAGCGCTTCAAGACGCATCCCGACATCGCCGAACTCCTGGAAGGCGGCAAGCGCATCGCCTATGGCGCGCGCGCCATCACCGAGGGCGGCTGGCAGTCGGTGCCCAAGCTGGTCTTCCCGGGCGGGGCGCTGATCGGATGCTCGGCCGGCTTCGTCAACGTGCCGCGGATCAAGGGCGTCCACAACGCCATGACCTCGGGCATGCTGGCCGCCGAGAAGGCCGCCGAGGCGATCAAGGCGGGGCGCGCGCATGACGTGCTGTCGGCCTATGACGACGAATGGCGGACCTCGGCGATCGGCCGCGACCTCAAGCCGGTGCGCAACGTCAAGCCGCTCTGGTCGAAATACGGCACCCTGCTCGGCATCGGTCTGGGCGGCCTCGACATGTGGACCAACTCGCTGTTCGGCTTTTCCTTCTTCGGCACCCAGAAGCACGGCAAGCCCGACCATGCCTGCCTGGAGCCGGCGGCCAAGCACAGGAAGATCGACTATCCCAAGCCCGACGGCGTCCTGACCTTCGACAAGGTCTCCTCGGTGTATCTGTCGAACACCAATCATGAGGAGGACCAGCCGGTCCATCTGCAGGTCAAGGACCCGCAGTTGCAGCACGATTCCGAATTCGCGGTCTATGCCGGCCCGTCGCAGCGTTACTGCCCGGCCGGCGTCTACGAATGGGTGCAGGAGGGCGGCGAGGAGAAGTTCGTGATCAACGCCCAGAACTGCGTCCACTGCAAGACCTGCGACATCAAGGATCCGAACCAGAACATCAACTGGGTGCCGCCGCAGGGTGGCGAGGGGCCGGTCTATCAGGTGATGTAGGAGTCGCGTCGCGCGGAACGGCGCGGTGTTGCACGTCGTGAAGGGGAGCCCGCCATGCGCCTGGCTTTGCCGCTGATCCTCCTGGCCCTACAGCTATTGGCGCTGCCGGCGCGCGCCGACGACGCCTATGATGCGTGCCTGCGCGAGGCCGATGCCAGCATGCCGGAGATGGGCGTCTGCGGCGGTGCGTGGATGGAGCGCGAGGATGCGCGCCTCAACGCGGCGTGGCGGGCGCTCCTGGCGGAACTTCCCGAGGAGGGCCAGCCGATGCTGCGCGACGAGCAGCGGGCATGGCTCACCTATCGCGATCGCACCTGCCTGTTCTATCTGGATCCAGCCGCATACGGTTCCATCGGCCGCCACCTGTCCTACCCGTCCTGCCGGGCCTTCGTCATCGCGCAGCGGACGCAGGCGCTGAACGAGATCCTGGTGTCGGTCGCGCCGCAGTAAGGGAGGGGATCATCACGGGGTCTCCAAGGCCATCGAGGACCCGAACCAGGACATCAACCGGGTGCCCCGCCGGGTGGCGAGGGGCCGGTCTCTCAGGTGATGTCGGTGCCGAAACGGCCGCCGAGGCTACAGCGCGGCGGCCTGCGGGGTGTCCGGGGCGGCCGGTGCTGCGGCGGGCAGACTGAAGGTCGCCGCGATCGGCATATGATCGGAGGCGGTGGGCGCCAGCGTGCCGAGCTTCCGGATCACGATGCCGGGTGTTGCCAGCACATGGTCGATCGGCAGGCCGATATAGGGTGCCAGCGCTCCCGGCAGGGCGCGCGAGAGCCAGGTGAAACCGATGCCCGTCACCGGTGTCGTGCCGCTGGCCGCCGCATAGGTTTCCAGCGCGGCGCTCCACGGCGCAGCGTTGAAGTCGCCGGCGATTAGCACCGGGCCTCGGAGCAGCCCCAGCGTTTCCTGCAAGTCCGCCAGCTGGCGCCAGTGGCCGAAGGGCCAGGGCCATTGCAGATGCTGGGACACGATGGTCGCGACGGTGCCGTTGAAATCGATGCGCCGTGCGGCAAAACCGTTCTCCACGTCGCAATATCCGGTCTCGTCGACGAAAGGGCGCTTCGACAGGATGGCGACATTGCCCTGCGCGAAGGGGCCGCTGCAGTAGAATTGATGCGGGTAAGTGGCCGACAGGGTTTCGAGTCGGGCCTGCCAGTCGCGGCCGGTTTCCTGCAGCGTAACGATGTCCGGCGCTTCGGCTGCGATCCGGCGGATGGCCTCGGCGGGCTCGGCAACGTCGTAGCGCAGATTCATCTGCAGCAGGCGATAGGTCGGCCGCCCCTCGACGGCGTCGGCGGCCATCGGTGTGCTGTCCGGCAGGACATAGGGCGCCACCGTCACGAAGCCGGCGAGTGCCGCGGCGACCGCCAGGGCGCCGGTGATGCGCGGTATGGCCGGGCCGGCGATCAGCGTGGCGACCCCGGCGAGCAGCGCGACGACCGACAGATGGGCGCGAAAATGCCCGACGGAATCGAAGGCGGCGACGCTGCCGCCGAAGAATCCGGCGACGACCGGCAGGGCGCAGACCAGAGCCAGTGCCGCGAGCGTCCGCCGCAGCCAGCGGCGACCGCCGGTTCGCCCGCGCGACGGCGCGTCTGTCGTTCCGGTCCCTGCCATGGTGCCTACTGGAACGCCGTCTCGAAGAAGGAGCGCAGCTTGCGCGAATGCACCCGCTCGGAGGGCAGCTCCGACATCAGCTCCAGCGCCCGCATGCCGATGCGCAGATGCTGGGCCACCTGCCGCTTGTAGAATTCCGTGGCCATGCCCGGCAGCTTCAATTCGCCGTGCAGCGGCTTGTCGGAGACGCAGAGGAGGGTGCCGTAGGGCACGCGGAAGCGGAAGCCGTTGGCCGCGATCGTCGCCGATTCCATGTCGAGGGCGATGGCCCGCGACTGGGACAGGCGCTCGACCGGCTCGCGATGGTCGCGCAGTTCCCAGTTGCGGTTGTCGATGGTGGCGACCGTGCCGGTGCGCATGATCTTCTTCAGCTCGTAGCCGGACAGGCCGGTGACCTCCTCGACGGCCTTCTCCAGCGCCACCTGCACCTCGGCCAAGGCCGGGATCGGCACCCAGACCGGCAGGTCGGCGTCGAGGACGTGATCCTCGCGCACATAGGCGTGGGCCAAGACGTAGTCGCCCAGCTCCTGGCTGTTTCGCAGGCCGGCGCAATGGCCGAGCATCAGCCAGGCATGGGGGCGCAGGACGGCAATGTGGTCGGTGATCGTCTTGGCGTTGGACGGGCCGACGCCGATATTGACCATGGTGATGCCGTGGCCGTCGGCGCGCTTGAGGTGATAGGCCGGCATCTGCGGTAGGCGGGACGGGGCGACGCCCTGATGCGGCTTGGCCTCGCCGGGGCTGGTGACGACATTGCCCGGCTCGACGAATTCGACATAGCCATCGCCGCCGCGCATCATCATCTCGCGCGCCATCATGCAGAATTCGTCGATGTAGAACTGGTAGTTCGTGAACAGGACGAAGTTCTGGAAATGCGCCGGATGGGTCGCGGTGTAGTGCGACAGCCGGTGCAGCGAATAGTCGACGCGCTGGGCTGTGAAGGGCGCCAGCGGCATCTCCTCGCCGGGGCCGGTCTCGTGGTTGCCGTTGACGATGCGGTCGTCGGTGGCTTCGAGATCGGGCACGTCGAAGACGTCGCGCAGCGGCCGGTCGAGCCGTTCGGCCATGCTGCCGTCCACATAGGTACCTTCGCCGAAGGCGAAATGCAGCGGGATCGGCGTGGTGGAATCCCCCACCAGCACCGGCTGGCCGTGATTGCGGATCAGGAGCGCGATCTGGTCCACCAGGTAGCGCTCGAACAGATCCGGCCGGGTCACCGTCGTCGCGTAGCGGCCGGGGCGCGGCACATGGCCGAAGGCGAGGCGCGAATCGACCCGCGCATGGGTCGTCGTGGCCAGCGAGATTTCCGGATAATAGGCACGGTAGCGATGGTCGAGATCACCGTCCTTCAGCACCGCGTCGAAGCTGTCGGACAGGAAGGCGACGGAGCGGCCATAGAGGCGGATGACTTCCTCGACGGCCTCCTGCGCATCCCAGTACGGGCGGCGTTCGGCGGTCTCTGGTGTGACGATGCGGCTCTCGGCCGGGGCGGGAACGATCTCGGTCATGCCCCTGTCTAACCGGCTGTCACGGCAGCGAGAAGACGCCGGGTCTCAAAAACCGCCGGTGGTGTTCTGGAGAACGATGGGATCGCGGACCAGCGGGCAGACGATGCCGCGGCGATAATCGCAATCGTCGCCGGTCAGGGATCCGAAAGCGCTGCCGGGGCGCTCGCCGATGTCCTGCACCAGAAAGCTCAGCACAGTGCCGATCCCGGCGATCAGGACCGTCAGCGCGGTCATTCGTGTCATCATGGTGCCGCCCTACAGCATTTTCGCCACAATTGCACATGGCGCTGAAGCGAGGCTGACACGCGCCCGGCTCGGATGGCCGGGCGCGAGCGGATGAGGGGCCGCGAACGGGGCAGCGTTGCGGCGCGGCGGTGGTCGTCTGCCGGTGCCGATCAGGCGGCGCGGCTCAGAGCTTCACCCAGACCTGCGTCTTGCAGAAGATCTTGAGGGCGCAGCCGGTCAGTTCCAGCTTGCCGCCCTTAACCACGGCATTGCCGTTGTAGGTGCGGTCGTCGCGGGGATCGGTCACCTCGCCCTCGTAATCGGCGCCGCTGCCGGTCATGCGGCCGACGGACTTGCCCTTGTGCTGGCCGGAGATCACCTCGGCGCAATAGGCGCCGCCGCAGCTCGACACCTGCACGATGCCGCCGCCCGGCGCGCGCCATTTGCCGACGATGGGCTCGGCGGCCCATGCGGAGGTGCCGAGCGCCATGGCGGCGGCAGCGGCGATGAGGATCGTCTTCATGGCGGGCTCCGTGGTCTGTTCAGGATCGAACAGACAGAACGCCGCTGCCGCGCCAAGGGTTGCCGCGGACGATACGCCGCCGTGGACGACGGGCATGAACGCATGCCGGTGGCGCCGCCACGCGGTGCGCGGAACGGGCGGGCAGGGAGGCCTGCCCGCCGGGCCGGATCAGAGGCGGGTGAGGCTCTGCGAACGGCAGATCAGGCCGCCGAGGACGCAGCCGGAGACCGACAGCGTGTTGCCGGAGAGCGCGCCCTTGCCGGAATATTCCTTGCCGCCCTTGGTGTAGTCGGTGACCGTGCCGGCGTATTTGCCCTTGCCGGTTGGCTGCATCTGACCGAAGGTTTTCCCCTTGTGGGGGCCGGTCGTGTAGGTCAGGCAGAAGGCGCCGCCGCAGCTGGCGATCTTGGCATTGTAGCCGGACGGCATCTTCCAGTTGCCCTCGATTGGATCGGCGTGCGCGATGCCGCCCATGCCCAGGCCGAGCGCGGCCGCCAGTATCAGTCGCTTCATGTTCTCGCTCCCCATCAGGGCAAGCCGGCATCCTCCTCGACACCGTGACGCTTCCCTTCACGTAAGAGTAAACAAGCCGCTGCAAATGGCAATGCTCGCGCTCCTGCCGGACGCGGGAAATCGGTGATGTGTCCGAAGGCGGAAAATCTGCCGCAAAGGCATGGAATGCGACGGCACGGTTAGCGCGTCGTGAATCTTCCGATACGGCACGGGCCCGTCCGTAGGTCTGATTGTCTCAATGGTTCAGGAGCTTGAGCGCACTTTCCCGAGCCAAATGCTCACACGCATTTATCTCGAATTAATCGCAAACTTTAAGCACCCCTTCAGTCGTCGCGGTCATTCTCGGCCCATCGGACAGCAGCCGATCAACAGCGACAGGGACGCGAAAGACAATGGCTCGCATCGACTTCCAGAACTACGACGACATCTCGGCCAGCGGCGCGGTGTTCGTTGACGCCGACATCCTCTTCGACCTCGGCATGCGCGCGGCCTGCGGCCATGACGGCGCGGTCGATTTCGTCGCCGCCCACATGTATTTCAATCTCGCCGATCGCAAGGGTTCGGACGCGGCCGCCTATCACCGGCAGGACGTCGCCAGCCAGATGTCGAAGGCCGAGGTCGCCGCCGCGCTGCGCGCCGCGCGCCAGTGGATGACCCGTCACTGATCACGCGCGACGCGTCTCCACGGCATCGGGCGCATCGGCGCCCCGCCTCTGACATAAGCGGCGGCCGCCGTCAGGCCGTCCGGGGCCGGCCCACTTCCGCCAGCGCCTCGCCGAGCGCGGTCTCGAAGATCGCCAGATCCTCGTCGCGGCCGACAGTCACGCGGATCATCCGGTCGAGCGGCGCGACGCCCGGCATGCGGATGAACACGCCGCGCCGGATCACGGCTTCCAGAATCGCGCGGGCATGGGCCCCGTTGCCGCCGCAATCCATGGCGACGAAATTGGTCGCCGACGGCAGCGGGATCAGCCCGGCCGACGTGGCGATCTCCGCCAGCCTGCCGCGGGCGGCCACGATCTTCTCCACCGTCCGGCGCAAATAGTCCTGGTCCCGCAACGCCGCGAGCGCGCCGACCTGGGACACACGCGAAATGCCGAAATGGTTGCGGACCTTCTCGAACTGCACGATCGTCTCCGCTTCACCGATGGCATAGGCGATACGCGCGCCGGCGAGGCCATAGGCCTTGGAGAAGGTGCGGAAGCGCAGGAGATTGGGGCGCATGACGCTCATCGCCGGCAGGGCCGAAGCGGGCGCCATGTCGGCATAGGCCTCGTCGAGAACGAGGATCGTCTCCGCCGGCACCGTGTCGATCAGCCGCTCGATCTCCGCCGCCTCGTACCAAGAGCCGGTGGGATTGTCGGGATTGGAGACGTAGAGGAGCTTCGGCTTCAGTTCGCGCGTGCGCGCGATCAGCGCGTCGAGATCCTCGCGGTCGTCGCGATAGGGTACGAAGTCCAGCGCCGCGCCGTGGCCGACCACATGGTAGTTGAAGGTCGGGTAGGCGCCGTGGGAGGTGACCACGCGGTCGCCGGGCTCGCAGGTGAGACGTACCAGCAGGCCGAGCAGCCCGTCGATGCCTTCGCCCACCATGATGTTGTCCGGCGCGAGATCGAGATGCGCCGCCAGCGCCTCCTTCAGGTGGTGATTGGCGGAATCGCCATAGCCCCAGCTGTCGGCGGCGGCCCGCGTCATCGCCTCGATGGCGTTCGGCGACGGGCCGAAGACGCTTTCATTGGCGCCGAGCCGGGCCTTGAAGCGGACGCCGGTCTGCCGCTCCAGCGCTTCCGGCCCGACGAAGGGCACCGAAGCGGGCAGCGATCGCACGAGATCGGTGAAGAGCGGCATGGGGAACTCCGGACGGGAATGGGACGAGCCGTCGCAAGGCGGGACGACGCGGCAGACAGGCGGCCCGGCGGCGATGGCCGGGCCGGGCGGTCAGGCCTTTGGCGTTTTCGCGTTGCCCGGCTCGATCGGGACGAGGCCCTTGGCGAAACGCTGGGCATTGCGGGCGTAATGCTCGGCCGACAGCCTGAGCCCCGCCTCGGCCTTTTCGTCCAGCGTGCGGGCGACCCGCGCCGGCGCGCCGACGATCAGCGAATTGTCGGGGAACTCCTTGCCCTCCGTCACCAGCGCATTGGCGCCGACGATGCAGTTGCGGCCGATCTTGGCGCCGTTGAGCACTGTCGCGCCCATGCCGATCAGCGAATTGTCGCCGATGGTGCAGCCATGGACGATGGCGGCGTGGCCGAGGGTGCAGCCGGCGCCGATGGTCAGCGGAAAGCCGGCATCGCTGTGCAGGGTGCAATTGTCCTGGATGTTGGTGTCGTCGCCGATGGTCATCCATTCGTTGTCGCCGCGCAGCACGGCGCCGAACCAGATGCCGACGTTGCGGCCGAGCCGCACCCGGCCGATGACATGCGCCCCCGGCGCGACGAATACACTGTCGTCTTCCGGCAGTTCCGGCCGGTCTTCGTCGAGCGCGTAAATGGGCATGGGCAACCTCCCGAGCTGATGCGCAGCGAAACTGCGTCAGCGGAGGGCGGGAATCAAGCGCGGCAGCGGCGCCTCATTCGGCGACCGCCTTGAGCATCGGCTTGGTCAGCGACTGGCGCACCGTATCGTAGTCGGCCCACGGATCGGCTTCGTCGAGGCGGGCGAGCACCGTGTCGAGGGTGAAGCCATTGGCAGCGTCGAGCTCGGCGAGTTCGTCCCAGGTAACGGGCGTCGCCACCGGCGCGCCGGCGCGCGAGCGGGTGGAATAGGGCGCGATGGCCGTGGCGCCGCGCTCGTTGCGCAGCCAGTCGATGAAGATCTTTCCGGTGCGCTTGGCCTTGGACATGGTGGCGACATAGCGGTCCGGCTCCTCGCGCGCCTGCAGATGCGCAAAGCCGCGGGCGAAGGCTTTCAGATCGTCCCAGCCCTGGCGCCGTTCCAGCGGCGCGATGACATGAACGCCCTTGCCGCCGGTGACCATGGCGAAGGTCGTGAGGCCGAGATCGGCGAGGCTGTCGCGCAGGTCGAAGGCGGCCTGTTTCACGTCGCCGAAATCGAGGCCCTCGTCGGGATCGAGGTCGAAGACCAGCCGGTCGGGCTTTTCCAGCCTGTCGTTGTGGGCGCCCCAGATGTGGAATTCGAGCGTGTTCATTTGCACGGCGCCGACGAGCCCGGCGGCGCTGCCGACGGTGAGATAATCGGCCTTGCTGCCGTCCTTCTCGGTGACGGCGACGGTCTCGACCGCGTCGGGAAAGCCGCCGCTGTCGTGCTTCTGGAAGAAGCAGCGCTTGTCGCCCCCCTGCGGGCAGCGGACCAGCGACAGCGGCCGGTTGCCGGCATGGGCCAGCATGCGGTCGGCGATCTTCTCGTAATAGAGAGCGAGGTCGCCCTTGGTGACGCCCTGGCCCTCGAAGACGACGCGCCCGGGATGGGTCAGCCGCACGTCGGCCACCCGATCAGGCGCAGCGCCGGTGCTCTGCGGCGACGGAGTCGCCTTCGCGGCGGACTTGCCGCCCTTGCGCCCCGACGCCGGAGCGGATGTCGGCCGTTCGTCGGTCACGTCCCCGGCCTCCTTGTCCTCGCGCAGTCCCTTGAAGACGCCATGGCGGATCGAGCCGTCGGCGGTGATCTCGGCGAATTCGATCTCGGCCACCAGAGTGGGGGTTACGAAGCGGGCGGCGCGCTTAACATCGGAGGCGAGTTCGGCGAAGGGCGAGGTCTTGCGCGCCAGATCGGCGAAGCGGGCCTTCAGATCGGCCATGGCCTCCTCGTCGAAGCCCGAACCGACACGGCCGCGATAGACCAGCGTGTCGCCGTCCGGCACCCCGAGCAGGATCGAGGAGAACGGCCGGCTCTTCTTGTCCGACGGTTTCCAGCCGCCGATGACGAATTCCTGCCGGCGGGTGCATTTCACCTTCAGCCAGTTGCGCGAGCGGCCGCCGCGATAGGGCGCGTCGGCGCGCTTGGCGATGATGCCTTCATGGCCGGAGGCGCAGACCTTCTTGAAGACGGATTCGCCGCTGCCGGTGATGTGCTCGCTGTAGAGCAGCGTCTGGGTCTCGTGGCCGTCGAGGAGATCGCGCAGCGCCGCCTTGCGCTCGGTCAGCGGCTGGTCGCGCAGATCCTCGCCATCGAGATGCAGGAGGTCGAAACAGAAGCAGGAGAGGGGGCCGCCCTCCGACAGATGCTTCTGGAGGGTGGAGAAATCGGTGCCGCCATCGGCGTCGAAGGCGACCACCTCGCCGTCGATCAGCGCGCTGCGGCAGTTCAGGGTCGCGGCGGCCTCGGCGATGCCGGTGAAGCGCTCGGTCCAGTCCTGCTCGTTGCGGGTCCAGCAGCTGACCTTGCCGTCGCCGATGGCGATCAGCACGCGGTAGCCGTCATATTTCATCTCGTGGACCCAGTCGCGCCCGGCCGGTGCCGTATCCACGAGGGTGGCGAGCTGCGGCGGCGAGAAGGCGGGCATGGGCAGCGGCTCGCCGGCCTTGCCCTTGGCGGGTTTTGCCGACGGCTTCTTGTCCTTCGCGGCAGGCTTTGCCTTGGCCGCGGTCGCCTTGCTCTTCTTGCCGCTCGTTTTATGGCTCTCGTCGTCGGCCGTGCGGTCGGTGTCCCAGACGTCGTCGCCCTTGGCAATGGCGGCCATGCTGCGCCCGGTCTTCACGCTCTTGTCGGCCTTCAGGAGATTGCGCCGGCGATCGACCGCCTCGTCCTTCTCCTTGATCAGCAGCCAGTTCTCGCGCTTCTCACCGTTCCGCGGCTTCATCCGCACGAGCGCCCAGTTGCCGCGCATGCGCTCGCCTTCGAGATGCATCTTGAGGCTGCCCTTGGCAAAGCCTTCGTCGGGATCCTCCAGCGGCTCCCAGGTCCCCTGGTCCCAGAGCATCACCGTGCCGCCGCCATACTCACCCTTCGGGATCGTGCCCTCGAAGGTGCCGTAGTCCATCGGGTGGTCTTCGGTGCGCACCGCCAGGCGCTTGTCGGCGGGGTCGAGGCTCGGTCCTTTCGTGACCGCCCAGCTCTTCAGGACGCCTTCCCACTCGATGCGGAAATCGTAGTGAAGGCGCGTGGCGTCATGCTTCTGGACGCAGAAGAACAGACCGTCGCCGGCGATCTTCTCCGCCTCCGAGCCGCTGGGCTCGCGCGTCCTGGCAAAGTCGCGCTTCTGCCGGTAGGTTTCGAGCAGGGCGTCGCTCTTTGCTGCCATGACCGCGACCCGTCAGGCGCTCTTGCGCCGGCTGCTGGGGGCTTTCGCCGTCGAGCCAGACTTCGTCGATTTGCTGCCGCTCGCCTTGGTGCTGCGCGACTTGGCGGTGGTCTTGGCCTTGCTGCCGCGGGCAGACGACGTGCCGGACTTGGAGGTGCCCTTCTTCTCGCCGCTCTCGCCGCCGCCGCCTCCTTCGAGGCTCTTCTTCAAGGTCGCCATCAGGTCGACGACATTGCTGCCCTTGCTGGCCGGTGCCGGCTCGTCGTCCTCGACGGTGACGCGGGCCTTGCCGCCCTTCTTGCGCTTTTCGGCGATCAGCGCCTTGAGCGCCGCGGTGTAGTGGTTCTTGAAGTTCGAGGCATCGAAGGGGGCGGTCTTCTTCTCGATGAGCTGGGTCGCGACGTCGAGGAGATCGCCATCGGTCTCCGCATCGGAGATGTCGGAGAAGATCGTATCGGACTTGCGGATCTCGTCCTCGTAATGGAGCGTCTCGAGCAGGAGGCCCGGCCCGCAGGGGCGCAGCGCCACGAGATATTCCTTGCCGCGCAGCGACAGCTGGCCGAGCCCGGTCTTCTTGGCCTGGCGCAAGGCGTCGCGCACGACGCGGAACGCGTCCTCCGCCAGCTCGTCCTGGGGCACGACGTAATAGGGCTTGTCGAAATAGAGCGGCGGGATCGAGCAGGTGTCGACGAACTGGACGAGCTCCAGCGTCTTCTTGGTCTCGATCTTGACGTCCTCGATCTCCTCGTCGGTGAGCAACACGTAGTCGTCCTTGCCGACCTCGTAGCCCTTGACGATCTCGTCCTTGTCGACCGGACCGATGCCGTCCACCACCTTGTCGTAATGAATGCGCTTGCCGCTCTCGCGATGGATCTGGCGAAAGCTGATCGAGGCGCCGGATTGTGTGGCCGAGAACATCTCGACCGGGATCGAGACGAGGGAAAGCCGGATCTGGCCTTTCCAGATGGGACGAGGCGCCATGCACATACTCCAGACAAGACAGACTGCCGCGCCGGTAGAACGGACGCGGGCGGCGACTCGTTCCCGTTGAGTCACCCGGGCGCACTCCGCGCGCATGCCGCCGGTGAAAAGTGGTTGATGGACCCAGGCTCCGCCGCCGCAACCTTGCGTATCGGCCGGCACTCGGGCAGCACGTTCTGCGAACGCCAGCCTCGCCCTTCGATTCAATCAACCGCGCCAAGCCCTTGATCCGGATTCTCCATACCGCCGACTGGCAGGTCGGAAAGCCCTTCGGCCAGTTCGAGGCCGACCGCCGCGGCGAGCTGCGCGCCGAGCGTTTCGCCGTGGTCGCGCGGATCGCCGCGCTGGCGCAGGCGCGCGGCTGCGACGCGGTGCTGGTGGCGGGCGACGCCTTCGACGACAACACGGTGTCCGACCGCGATCTGCACCGGACAATGGAGGCGATGGCGGGCTTTTCCGGCCCTTGGATCATGCTGCCGGGCAACCACGATGCGGCCTTGAGCGAATCCGTCTGGACGCGGCTGCGTCGGCGCAGCGGCCAGGCTTCGGTGGTCATCGCCGACCGGCCGGAGCCGATCGATTTGAAGGACGGCGCGGCGGTGATCCTGCCGGCGCCGCTGACCCGCCGCCACGAGGGCGCCGATCTGACAGCCTGGTTCGACCATGCCGAGACGTCCGGCGCCGTCCGCATCGGGCTGGCTCACGGCTCGGTCGCCAACCGGCTGCCGGCCAAGGCCGAATCCGGCAATCCGATCGCCGACGACCGCACCGAACGGGCGCGGCTCGACTATCTGGCGCTCGGCGACTGGCACGGTTTCGTCGAGATCGCGCTGCGCACGGTCTATGCCGGCACGCCCGAGCCGGACCACTATCCGGCCAACGAGCCCGGCCATGTGGCGATCGTCGAGATCGACGGGCCGGGCGCAGCGCCGCGTATCGAGCGGGTGCGCACCGCCCGCTTCGATTGGCGCGCGATGGAACTCCGGCTCGACGGCGCCATCGACGGCCTCGACGCGGCACTGGCGGAACTGACCCGTCCCGGCGAGACGCTGCTCGACCTGACCCTGACCGGCAGCCTGCCGCTGCGCGAGCGGGTGCGGCTGGACGCGGCGCTAGGCGAGTGGTCGGCGCGGCTTTTCGATCTCCGGCTGCGCGACGCCGGGCTGATCGACGAGCCGGATGCAGAGGATCTCGACCTGATCGATGTCGGCGGCTTCGTGCGCGTGGCCATCGACCGGCTGCGCGAACGGGCCGCCGATCCGCAGGACCCCGAGCGCGCCGCCGCGCAGCTGGCGCTGCGCATGGCCTATGTCGAGCACCGCCGGCTGCTGGGCCCCGCGGCCGACGGCTCCGGCGCGGCGAAGGGCTGAGCCATGTATCTGAAGTCGCTTCGCCTCACCGATTTCGCCGGCATCCGCTCGGCCGAACTGCCGCTGATCGAGCCGGGGCTCAACGTCATCGTCGGCGACAACGAGGCCGGCAAGTCGACGCTCTTGACCGCGCTGCGCGCCGCCTTCTTCCAGAAGCACCGGGCTGGCGGCGAGGCGGTGAAGGCGCTCGGACCCTATGATCGGCAGGCACGGCCCGAGGTCGAGGTCGGCTTCGAGATCGACGGGACGAGCTACACGCTGACCAAGGCCTTCCTGCAGCGGCCGGCGGCCGAACTCGTCTGGGCCGGCGGCACGCTGTCGGGCGACGCGGTGGAAGAGCATCTCGCCGAGTTGTTCCGCTTCACCCATCCGGGCGCGGGCGAGCCGAAGCTCGACAAGCACCAGGGCGCCTTCGGCTTGCTGTGGGTCGAGCAGGGGCGTTCGACCGGCGGTCTCGACGTCGGTGTCGGCCGGGACGCGGTGACGGCTTCGCTGGAAGGCGAGGTGGGGCAGATTCTCGGCGGCGAACGCGGGCGCAGCCTGATCGCCAGCGCCAAGGCGCTGCAGGACCGCTTCTTTACCGAGACGCTGAAGGTCGCCCGGTCATCGCCGGTGCGCGAGACGGAAGAGCGTCTCTCCGAGCTGCGCGACGAGCTGTCCGCCAAGACGGCGCTCTGGCGCGACTTCCAGGATCGGCTCGACCGGCTGGAGGAGCGCCGGCGCAAGCTGCGCGCCTATGAGCGCGACGCCGCCCTGCCGAAGGCCGAGCAGGCGCTCGAGGCGGCGGAAGCGGCGGCGGTCCGCGCGGAAAACCTCGACCGGGAATGCGGCGAGGCCGAGCGCGACGTGCAGCATGCGCTGGCGCGGCGCGATGCGGCGGCCGAGCGCCTGTCCCAACGCGAAAAGCTGATGGCGACCGTGGCCGAGGCGGCGCGGGTGGCCGGGGAGACCGCGGCTACCCTCGACGAATTGCGGACGGCCGGTGTCGAGGAACGGGCCGGGCTGGAGCGGGCGGAAGCAGCGCGCGAGGCCGCGCGGCTGGGCGCCGAACAGGCCGACGCCGCCGACGAGGCGCAGCGTTCGCGCGCCGAGGTGAAGCGCCTGACCGACGAGATCGCTGCGCTGGAGCGCCGCCTGACGGAAGGCCGGATGCTGGACGCGCGCCTCGCCGAGCTGCGCCGGCCCGACGGCGCCTCGGCGATCGACGCGGCTGCGATCAAGGCCCTCGATACGGCCGACCAGCGGGTGCGCGATGCCGCGGTCCGCCTGTCGGTGGCTGCACCGACCATCCGGTTCGAGCCGGAAGGCGATGCCTGCGTCACCGATCCGGCCGGGCAGGCCGTGGCGCCCGGCGCCGCCGTCCGGGTGACGGTCCCCACCGGCTTCACGCTCGACGGCTTCGGCCGGATCGTGGTGGAGCCCGGCGGCGACGCCGAGACCCTGCGCCATGAAAGCGAAGCGTCGGCGGCCGAGCGCGCGGCCCTCCTGAAACGCTTCGGCGTCGAATCGACCGATGCGGCGCGCGCCCGCGCCAGGGTCGCCGAAGAGCGCCGGATCGAGGCGGTGGCGCTAACCCGGCAGCTTACAGCGCTTCTGCCCGAGGGCGTGGCGAAGGCAGTCTCGGCGCTGGATGAGTTGCGAAGCGACCTCGCGCGCGTTGCAGCAGCATCGCCGGAAGCTGGGGAGCAAAGCGCCGGGCCGGTTGCGGCGGACGGCGAGCGCATCCGGCAGATCCGCCAGGAAGCGCGCCGGCGCCTCGACGCGGCCGGCGCCGAGCTGGAGCAGGTGCGCCGGGCCGCATCCGGCAGTCTTGCCAGGATTGCCGCGGCAGAATCGGAAGCCGGTTTCCGGCGGGCGGAGGCCGATCGCCTGCGCCGCGATCTTGCCGAAGCCGAAGCCGTCCGGCCCCGCACGGCACTGGCCGACGATCTGGCGGCCGCCGAGCTGGAGCGTTCGGCCAAGGCCGCCGTTGCGGCGATGCGCCAGCGCGAACGCGACAACGCCGATCCGGAGACGGTGCGCCTTACCCTGACGACGCGCAGGAAGGCACTCGAATCGATCCGCCGCGACATGGCGGCGCTGAAGGACGAAGCGCTGACGCTGGAAGGCGAACTGCGTGCCCAGGGCGCCGCCGGCCTCGGCGAGGAGATCGCCCGCCTCGAGGGCGAGATCGGCACGCTGGAGACGCGGCTTTCGCGTCTCCAGCTCGAAGCCGACGCCTCGCGTCTGCTGCACAGCACATTGATCGGCGCGCAGCGCGAGGCGCGCGAGCACTGGCTGGGGCCGATCAAGACCCAGGTCGCGCCGTATCTGAAGCTGATCCATCCCGGCACCGAGATCGAGCTCGACGACACCACGCTGGAAATCCGCAGCCTGCACCGGGCCGGCGTTGCGGAGGATTTCCGCCGCCTGTCGGCGGGCGCGCGGGAACAGGTGGCGGTCGTCACCCGCATCGCGCTGGCCCATGTCCTGAAGAAGGGCGGGCATCCGGCCGCGGTGATCCTTGACGACGCGCTGGTCAATACGGACGAGAAGCGGTTGGAGCGGATGCATCTCGTCCTGCAGAAGGCGGCAGAGGATCTGCAGATCATCGTCCTGACCTGCCGAGAGCGGGACTTCCGCGACCTCGGGGCGCCGATCTTCCGACTCTGACCCGCTGGCAGACCGCTTCGGGGCGGGAATCACCCGCGCCGCATTTCGGGCCGCGAAGGGGCAAAAGCGGTTTGGAGGGCCTGTTTCGCGCGGCCCACGACCCTGCAAAGCCCCGGGCAAGGGGCGTCAGCGAAGGCCGCAAACCCCTGCAAGCCGGCGTTTCTTAACAAGTGGTGAATGAAAAAGTGGCATCCCCGCAACAGGGGTGTGTCCAAAGCACCCCAGAAGCCCCAATGTGGCATTTAGGCGATTGCATCCAGAACGCTGGTGGATATTGTCGCCACAGAGAGATCGAGGGGGCATTCGCTTCGGACTTTCGCACAGGGGATGGGGCAGGGAAGGCTGTCCTTCGTATAAGGCCCAACCCTAACCTATAAAAAATGACTGGAGGTCAGGACATGAACATTAAGAGCCTTCTTCTCGGCTCCGCTGCGGCTCTCGTCGCAGTCTCCGGCGCCCGCGCTGCGGACGTCATTATGCCGGTTGCTCCGGAGCCGGTCGACTACGTTCGCGTTTGCGACGTTTACGGCACGGGCTTCTACTACATCCCGGGCACCGAGACCTGCCTGTCGATCAACGGCTACGTACGCTTCCAGTACAACGTCGCTGGCGGCATCGAAGACGACTTCGGCAACGATCTGCTTACGAACTCTGATGGCGACAACTATCAGGCCGGCTCCGTGGTCCGCGTCCGCCTGAATTTCGACGCTCGTGAAGAGACCGAGCTCGGCACTCTGCGCGCTTACGCTCGCGTCCAGGCTCAGAACGCCGGTGGCGCCTACAGCAACGACGCCAGCTACAACATGGACATGGGCTTCATCCAGCTCGGTGGCCTGACCATGGGTTACCTGGATACCCTGTGGACCGAGGGCGACGGCCTGCTGACCGACACGGACCTGCCGGTTGGTGATTACCAGACCAACCGCATCTCCTACACCTACGCTGCAAACGGCTTCACCGCCGCTCTGTCGCTCGAAGATGATGCAACGGGCAATTTCGCACCGGACGTCGTGGGTCGCTTGGCCTATGCCGGTGGCTGGGGTTCGGTCTACCTTGCTGGTTCTTATGACGAGCAGGTTGATGGTCGTCTCCTGACTCCGGCTTCGTTCACTGCTGCTGCTGCTTCGGGCTTGCAGGTTAACAGCGCTGGTGTGATCGTCCCTGCTTCGGCGACTTTCGTGAGCGGTATCGACCCAACCACTGATGACGGTGCTTTCGCTCTGAAGGCCGGTCTGTCCCTCACGGACCTGATCGCAGCCGACTCCGAGCTGAAGATTGAGGGTTCCTACGCCTTCGATCCGTCGAGCTACTCCACGATCGGCCTGTTCTCGAATCGTGCGACGCTCGGCACCCAGCTCGACCTCCTGACGGGGACGCTGCCGGTCGAATGGCAGATCGGCGCCGGTTACGCTCAGCAGTTCGGCAAGCTCGGCGTTGCGGTTTCGGGTGTCTACGGTGAGACCTTCGACACCTACCGCTACACGAACGCCACCACCTTCTCGAACCGTGGCGATGGTGAGTACTACAAGCTGGTCGGTAACGTCGGCTACGAGATCACCAACAACTTCGACATGCTGGCTGAGATCTCCTACGCCAACATCGACTTCGACGGCCAGAACGGCTTCGTCGATAACTCGCTCGACCAGACGGCGGGCTTCCTCCGCTTCGTCCGCTCCTTCTAATAGAGCAGACATATCGTCTAGAGAGCCCGGCGTTCGCGCCGGGCTCTTTTTGTTTGCGGACGTGACAGTCACAGCAGACGTCCGTGCAGCGGTTTAGTACCCCGGTCCGGCGACCGGCGGTTGCCGCGCTGCACACTCCCACTAGCTAGTCCCGCATCTTCATCGACTGCGGAGCCGGCCAGATGACGTCCTTCCTTGGCAAGTTGATCGTGCTTGCCGCCACGACCGCGGGTCTCACCCGACTGTCCCGCCTTCTTCGCGGCGACAGCGGCCGGGCAGGGCCCACAGGGCCCAGGGACGACAAGACCTCCCAACCTGCCGAGACACCGGCCTCCGCGCGCGCAGACGCGGCCGAGGCCGTCGACGATGCTGCGGCGGGGCCGGCACCTGCTGCGCCCAAGACCGACGCGCAGGGCGTTGCCGATCAGGACGTGCCGTCCTCATCGAACGCCGGGGGCGCAGGCTCCTCGGACGCAGAGGTTGTCGCCAAACCTGACGCCGCGCCCAAGTCTGCGGCACCGCTACCGGCGGAAGACCCGCTCGCCGCCAAGCACCGGGCCGCACCCTTCGACCGCAATTTCCGCTCGGTGGACTACACCCGATTGTCGCAGGACCGGGCGACGATCGCCCAGGACCGCGCGCGTCAGCGGCGCATGCATTCAACCTGGAGCCCGCCGCCGCCGGACCAGAGGCGTCCGGCCGAACCCAGCCAGTCTGGTGTCTTCTCGAATTTCGGCGGCAGCGTCATCGCGGCGGAGGTGATCCGGGGTGGCGAGGCCGGGCGCGTTCCCGATCCCATGCCGCAGCTGCCTGGCGAACGGATCGCGTTCTCCGGGCCGCATCCCGATGCGCCGACGCCCGATCTCGCCGATCGCGAAGGCATACCGGCCGATCCGCTGGCGGTGAAGCACCGTTCCGAGCGTTTCGACCAGGATTTCAGGACGGTGGACTATGCCAATCTCGACGGCGGCGAAGCGACGCCCGGGATGGTCGAGGACGGCAGTGCCGTGCCGCCGGCCCTGACGCGGGTGACCGCCGATGACGGGACCTATGTCGCCGCGTTCCGCACGGCCGGAGGGCCGGCGTCGTTGCGCGGCGCGCCGGCGAGCGCGGACATGGAGCCGGACCCGGACGCAGACAGCTCGACCGGTGGGGGCGGCAAGGATGCAGGTGTCGAGGCGGCGCCTGATGTCGGGGCCGTCGATGGGTCGGTGACCGACGCTGGAGCGGGCGCGCATGCGCCGGACGATCTCACGCAGATCAAGGGGATCGGCCCGACGGTGGAGCGTCTCCTGTTCGAGCAGGGCATCTTTCGCTACGACCAGATCGCGGCGCTCGGCGAGAGCGAGATCGCGGCGATCGAAGCGGCGATCGGCTTCAGCGGCCGGATCGGCCGGGAGGCCTGGGTCGAACAGGCCCGTGCCCTGTCACAGGGCAGGGCGGCCGGCTGAGGCCGGCGCGCCTGCGATGTCAGGGGCTGCAAGCGGCGGCGATCAGCCGCCGCGGCCGAAGCGCAGGTCGCGCTCGATGTCGAAGCCGGCGCCGAGGCGCATCTTGTAGACCCCGTAATTCTCCATGATCCGCTGCACGTAGTTGCGGGTCTCGGTGTAGGGAATGCGCTCGACCCAGTCGACGACCTGATCGAGCGGCTTGCCGCGCGGATCGCCGAACCGTTCGATCCATTCGCGGGCCCGCCGCGGGCCGGCATTGTAGGCCGCGAAGGTCAGCACGTAGGAGCCGCCGAAATCGGCGATCTGCTCGCCGAGGAAATGCGCGCCGAGAGTGGCGTTGTAGCCGGGATCGCTGGTCAGCCGGTCCGGCGAATAGCTGACGCCCACCTTGCGGGCGACGCTCTTGGCGGTGTTCGGCATGAGCTGCAGCAGGCCGAGCGCGCCCGCCGATGACCGGGCCTTCGGGTTGAAGGCGCTCTCCTGCCGCGCAATGGCGTAGGCCAGCGCCTTGCCCGCCGCCGAGATGTTGGCGCTTGCCGGGATCACGCCGATCGGGAAGGCGAGGGCCGGGGCGTCGATGCCGCGCCAATAGGCGAGCTTGCCGACCTGCAGCACCAGATGATGGTCACCGCGCCGCTCGGCCATGACCGAGAGAAGCGCGAGTTCGCCCGGGCTCTCCAGTTCGTCTGCGAGCGCGCGATAGAGGCTGTCGGCGCGCCAGTCGGAGCCGATCTCCTCCAGGCGCCGGATCGCGCGGACCGCCTCGCGCTGTTCGAAGCGGCGGCGCTCGGCGTCGCTCGGGCGCGGGAAGCTGATCGCTTCGGGCTTGCGGCCGAGGCGCGCAGCCGCCAGCTGGCCGTAATAGGTCGCCGGATAATGCGCGGCCTTGGCGTAATAGCTGGCCGCCGAGCCCGAGGCGCCGGCTTCCGCCGAACGGCCCAGCCAGTAATAGCCGCGCGACAGCGACAGCGGCATGCTGGAGATCTGCACGATCTGGGCGAAATGGCGCTGCGCAGTGACCGGGTCGTTGAGGAAGCGCATGGCGATCCAGCCTGCGTGGAACTCGGCCTCGACCTGTTCCGAGGCGCTTTCGGCCAGATGCATGGCGGCGACGCGATAGGCGAGCTTCGGCTTGCCGAGATCGAGGAGATCGCGGGCGACGATGCGGCGCTCGTTCCACCAGGCGTCGGGATCGACCAGCGCATCGACGTCGCGCGGGGCGTCGATGAGGAGCTGCGCGGCTTCCTCGACCTTGTCGTGCTTGCGGTTGTACTCGATCAGCGCGAGGCGGTAGCCGGGATCGGCGCGCTCGGCCTTCGGCACCGCCGACAACAGCTTGGCGGCATTGCCTTCGTTGCGGATCACCGCGGCGCGGGCAGCAAAGAGCGCCTTGGCGCCGGCCATGCCGACGACGCGCCCGGCATCGGTCACGCGCTCGGCGTAGAGCAGCATATCCATGCGGCGTTTGTGGTCGGCCCGCGACAGAAGCGACTGGAAGTTCGACAGGAACTGGCGCTCGACATCCTTGTCGAGGCGTTCCTCGCGCCAGACCCGCGACACCAGCGCCTTGGCACGGCCGGCATCGCCGGCGGCCAGATAGGCGCGGGCGAGTGCCATCGCGCCTTCGGGGCTTTCCGGCTTGCCGTTGCCGAAAGCGCGGATCACTTCGCCCGCCGGCAGCTGCTCGCGATAGAGCGCCTTCTCGCTATTGATCCGCAACGTCTTGGTGCCGGGCCAGTTGGCAAGCTCGGTGGCGGTGCGGGCGATCTCGGCGGCCGGCACGTCCTTGCCGCCGGTCAGGCCGATCGCCCATGACAGGATGTGACGATCGAGCGAGCCGGGCACCATGCCTTCGCGGATGGCGCGGGCCTTCTGGGCGTTGCGGTCGGAGAGTGCCTGCAGGCCGTCCTTCAACTCGCCGCGCATCGGCTGCACCGAACCGAGGCGCGGCGTCATCGCCGCGATCGAGGCGGTGAAGGCGCTGGCGCCGGCCGGGGTTGCCGCGGGGGCGGCCTGGGCGAGGGCCGGGTTCTGGGGTGCTGTGACCGTTCGGCCGAAGCGCCACGGATCCATCGGAACGCCGGCCGCGTGCACGGCGGGACGCGACGTCGGCAACGGGCCGAGCAGGGGCAACACGGCCTCCTGGGCCAGTGTGGACGTGGCCGTCATGGCGGAGATCACCGCTGCAATCACGAGCCGCTGCGCAAGATTCTGTGCTGTCATGGCCAACCTTCTGGACGTCCGGACCGAGGCAGATGGACTGCCGGGCCCCGCCACTTCCGCTCGCAATCGCCGCTGCCTGTGACCGTTGCGATCGGGGCAAGGCGGATTGCCGGAATGGTTTGCAAATCTCTCACGACCACGATTAAAGCGCCGTTACCGGCAACAGTCACGAGGCTTCGGGCGGGACGGCCTGCGGGCACTGCTTGTTTCGCCCCGACCGCTTCAATATGGTGCCGCGATCCCGGACCGATTGCAGCTTCCGGCACGCCATCTTCGGGTGGTCCAGCGGGCGACGGTCGTCGGCCAGATGACATTCACGAGACGAAGCGCGTGCCGCCGTTCGATGCGTCCGGCATGTGGGGAGAAAGAGAGAGCATGTTCAAGGGTTCGCTGCCGGCGTTGGTGACGCCGTTCGCCGAAGACGGATCGCTGGACGAGGCGACGTTCGCGGCCTTCGTCGAATGGCAGATCGGCGAGGGCTCGCACGGTCTGGTGCCCGTCGGTACGACGGGCGAGAGCCCGACGCTGACCCATGGCGAGCACAAGCGCATCGTCGAGATCTGCATCGAGACGACGCGCGGCCGGGTGCCGGTGGTGGCGGGTGCCGGCTCGAACAACACGGTCGAGGCGATCGAGCTCGCGCAGTTCGCCGAGAAGGCCGGTGCCGACGGGCTTCTGGTCGTCACGCCCTATTACAACAAGCCGAACCAGAAGGGCCTCTACGCCCATTACGCCGCCATCGCCCGGTCGGTGTCGCTGCCGATCATCATCTACAACATCCCCGGGCGCTCGGTCATCGACATGACGCCGGAGACGATGGGCCGGCTGGCGGCGGATTTCTCCAACATCATCGGCGTCAAGGACGCGACCAGCCGGGTCGAGCGCGTGTCGGAGCAGCGGATCACCTGCGGCCCCGACTTCCTGCAGCTGTCCGGCGAGGACGCCTCGGCGCTCGGCTTCAACGCCCATGGCGGCCAGGGCTGCATCTCGGTGACGGCGAATGTCGCGCCGAAGCTCGGCGCCGAATTCCAGTCGGCCTGCCTTGCCGGGGACTACGCCAAGGCCCTGGAGATCCAGGACAAGCTGATGCCGCTGCACAAGGCGCTGTTCATCGAGCCGAACCCGACCGGCGTGAAGTACGCCCTGTCGAAGCTCGGCAAGCTGGGCAACCGGCTGCGCTCGCCGCTGGTGCCGATCGACGAATCCACCGAGCGCACGATCGACGCGGCGCTGAAGCATGCCGGCCTGATCGGCTGATCTGCCGGCGCGCGACGGTCGAAACCATGCCGTCTCGCCCCTATATCATGGGGCGAGAGGAGCGCGGCCGGGCCGCGCGCGAGGTTTGAATGGCGAAGAAGAAGAAATCGGCAGGCTCGAACGTTGCGGCGGAGAACCGCAAGGCCCGCTTCAATTACGAGATCCTCGACACGCTGGAGGCCGGCCTCGTCCTGACCGGGACCGAGGTGAAGTCGCTGCGCGAGGGGCGGGCGTCGATCGCCGAGTCCTACGCCAGCGAAGAGGGCGGCGAGCTCTGGCTGATCAACTCCAACCTGCCGGAATATCTGCAGGCCAACCGCTTCAACCATGTGCCGAAGCGGCGGCGGAAGATCCTCGTGCATCGTACCCAGCTCAGCCGGCTGGCGAGCGCGATCCAGAAGGACGGCATGACGCTGGTGCCGCTGCGCATCTATTTCAACGATCGCGGCGTGGCCAAGCTGCAGCTGGCGCTGGCGCGCGGCAAGAACGCGCCGGACAAGCGGCAGACCATGAAGGAACGCGACTGGAACCGCCAGAAGCAGCGGATCCTGAAGGAAGCCTGAGCCAGGGGAGAGGCGGATGGTCGACGTGTCGAGACTGCCGGACGATCTGACGCCGCCGACCGACGACGGCGGGGCCGCGCATCTGGAAGGCACGCGCCTGCCGGCGAAGCCGCTGCCGGCAACGGACGGCACGCAGATCGATCTGTCGCGTCTGCCCGGCCGCCTCGTCCTCTATGTCTATCCTATGACCGGACGGCCGGATGCGGCGCTGCCCGAAGGCTGGAACGCGTTCCCCGGCGCACGCGGCTGCACGCCCCAGAGCTGCAGCTTCCGCGACCATCATGCCGAATTGCAGGCGCTCGGCGTCGCACAGGTGTTCGGCCTGTCCACCCAGACGCCCGAAGAGCAGCGCGAGGCGGCCGAGCGGCTGCATCTGCCCTATCCGCTTCTGTCGGATGCCGCAGGCGATCTGCGCCGCGCCCTCGACCTGCCGTTCTTCGAAATCGACGGCGGGCTGTATCTGAAGCGCATGGCGATGGTCATCACCGAGGGGCGCATCGACAAGGTGTTCTATCCGGTGTTCCCACCCGACCGGAACGCGGCCGATGTCGCCGCCTGGTTGTCCGCCGGGCGCTGACGCGCAGGCGCGATCGCGGCACGCGGGGCGGGCCTTTAGCGCTTCAGGAACGCCGCCGCATTCTCGAACACGTCGTGGAACATCGCCTCGGTCAGCCGGCCGGTATTCGTGTTGTAGCGCGAGCAGTGATAGCTCGAGAACACCGCGATGCCGCCGACCATGTGATGGGCGTTGTGCCCGAAGGGCGCCGCCGAGGGGCGCTCGCCCAGCGCGCGGACCGTCGAGTCATGCGCGATCCGGCCCAAGGTCACGACCGCCGCGAGCTTCGGAAAGGTCGCCATCCTCCCCGAAAAGAACTGCCGGCAGGTGTTGATCTCGGCGCCGACGGGCTTGTTCTGCGGCGGCACGCAGCGCACCGCATTGACGATCGCCGTGTCGATCAGTTCGAGCCCGTCGTCGGTGCGGGCGGCGAAACGATCATTGGCAAAGCCGTAGCGCGCCAGCGTCGCGTAGAGAAGGTCGCCGGCATAATCGCCGGTGAATGGCCGGCCGGTGCGGTTGGCGCCGCGCAGGCCCGGCGCCAGGCCGGCGATCAGCAGACGCACCGCGCCGGCGCCGCTGGGTGGCAGAAGGGTCGGAACCGGGGCATTGTGCCAGTCCGGCTCCTTTGCCCGCCATTCCTCGCGGAATGCGACGAGCCGCGGACAGAGCGGGCAGTCGCGGGACGGCTCCGCCGGCAGGTTTTCGGGCGCAGGCGTTGAACTCATTCTTCGATCCGGAGCGTCGACGAAGGGCGCGGCGCGATGGCGGGGCTTAATAATCGTCGTCCTCTTCGACGGCCGCGGCGGCTTCCTCGGCCTCGATGCGGCGGGCGATCCGCGCCTCGCGCTCGGCCGGGTCGCGGCCGATCTCTGCCTTGAGGTTCGCGAGCTCGATGAAATGGTCGGCCTGGCGCCGCAGATCGTCGGAGATCATCGGCGGCGAACTTGTGAGGGTGGAGACGACCGAGACCTTCCGCCCCTTGCGCTGCAGGGCCGCGACCAGCGAACGGAAGTCGCCGTCGCCGGAGAACAGGACGAAATGATCGACGGTGTCGACCAGCTCCATCGCGTCGACCGCGAGCTCGATGTCCATGTTGCCCTTGATCCGGCGGCGGCCGCTCGCATCGGTGAACTCCCGGGCCGGCTTGGTGACGACGCGGTAGCCATTGTAGTCCAGCCAGTCGATCAGCGGCCGGATCGAGGAGTATTCGTTGTCCTCGACAAGGGCGGTGTAATAATAGGCGCGCAGCAGATAGCCGCGGGCCTCGAAGCTGCGCAGCATCTTCTTGTAGTCGATGTCGAAGCCCAGCCCGCGCGAGGCCGCATAGAGATTGGCCCCGTCGATGAAGAGAGCGATCTTTTCGCGTTGATCGAACATGGATGGCTGTTTTCTCGCATGAGTGAGGGCACGCATCCGCAGGCTCGACAGGATGAGCGCAGGCGGCACGAGGGTCTGCGGGCCGGCCGTTTCAGGCCGGTGTCGGCGAAGGCCGGTGAGTTGCGCTTCGCTTATTCTGGCCGCCGCGGCGCTGTCAACGAGGGCAGGGGATAGAGCAGCGTCGGACCCTTGCCGTATGCCGCCAAACGGTATATGCGACGCGTTCATCTCTTCGAATTTCAGATACTCAGGAGACAGGCATGGCCCGCGTCACCGTAGAAGATTGCGTCGATAAGGTCGACAATCGGTTCGAGCTGGTCCTGCTCGCCAGCCATCGCGCCCGGCAGATCTCCCAGGGTCAGCCGATCACCATCGATCGCGACAACGACAAGAACCCGGTCGTCGCGCTGCGCGAGATCGCCGACGAGACCCTGTCGCCCGGCGATCTCAAGGAAGACCTGATCCATTCGCTGCAGAAGCATGTCGAGGTCGACGAGCCGGAGCCGGCACCGCAGCCCGCCGCGGCCCCGACCGAGACCCGCAGCATCGCCGCTGCCGCCGAGGCCGGCGACGACGAGCCGGTGTCTTTCGACCGGATGTCCGAGGAAGAGCTCCTCTCCGGCATCGAGGGCCTGGTCCCGCCGGAAAAGACCGACGATTATTAAGCTTTTGGGAATGCCGGCACTTTCGGTCGGCGGCCTCACAGTCTTATATTGAGGGGCGTGCCGTCGTTGACGGCGCGCCCCTTTCTCTTTGCGGACCCGATCCCCAATCCCATGATGCGGCAATATGAACTCGTCGAGAAGGTGGCGGCCTACAAGCCCGATCTCGATGAAGCGCTTCTCAACCGAGCCTATGTCTACGCCATGCAGAAGCATGGCGCCCAGAAGCGTGCGAGCGGCGATCCGTATTTCTCGCATCCGCTGGAGGTCGCCGCGATCCTCACCGAGATGCATCTCGATGAGGCGACCGTCGCCGTTGCGCTGCTGCACGACACGATCGAGGACACCGACGCCACCCGCAAGGAAATCGACCAGCATTTCGGCCCCAAGATCGGCCAACTCGTCGAGGGACTGACCAAGCTCAAGCGCCTCGACCTCGTCTCCAAGAAGGCGGCGCAGGCGGAGAACCTGCGCAAGCTGCTCCTGGCCATCGCCGACGACATCCGCGTCCTTCTGGTCAAGCTCGCCGACCGCCTGCACAACATGCGCACCCTCGGCCACATGGCGCCGGAAAAGCGGGCCCGCATCTCGCAGGAGACCATGGACATCTATGCGCCGCTCGCCGGGCGCATGGGCATGCACGACATGCGCGAGGAGCTCGAGGACCTGGCGTTCCGGCATGTCAATCTGGAAGCCTACGAGACGATCTCGGCGCGCCTCGAAGAGCTGAACCAGCGCCATGCGTCGCGGATCGCCAGCATTGAGACGGACCTGACCGACCGCCTGCGCGAGAACGGCATCGTGGCCACGGTCAGCGGCCGGCAGAAGAAACCCTATTCGGTGTTCTCCAAGATGCAGCGCAAGGCGCTGTCGCTGGAGCAGCTCTCCGACATCTTCGGCTTCCGGGTGATCGTGGAGACCGAGGAGGAGTGCTACCGCACGCTGGGCATCGTCCACCGCAGCTGGGCGATGGTGCCGGGCCGGTTCAAGGACTACATCTCGACCCCGAAGCAGAACGACTACCGCTCGATCCACACCACCATCGTCGGCCCGTCGCGCCAGCGCGTCGAACTGCAGATCCGCACCCGCCGGATGCACGAGGTCGCCGAATACGGCGTCGCCGCCCACACGCTCTACAAGGACATGGAGGGCGACGGCGACCAGCGCGTCCACCTGTCCAAGGATTCCAACGCCTATGGCTGGCTGCGGCGCACCATCGAGCTTCTGGCAGAAGGCGACAATCCCGAGGAGTTCCTGGAGCACACCAAGCTCGAACTCTTCCAGGACCAGGTCTTCTGCTTCACCCCCAAGGGCCGGCTGATCGCACTGCCGCGCGGCGCGACGCCCATCGATTTCGCCTATGCGGTGCATACGGATGTCGGCGACAGCTGCGTCGGCGCCAAGATCGACGGCCGGATCATGCCGGTCGTCACCGAATTGTCGAATGGCGACGAGGTCGAGATCATCCGGGCCAAGGGCGCGACGCCGCCCCAGGCCTGGGAGAATCTGGCGGTGACCGGCAAGGCGCGCTCGGCGATCCGCCGGGCCAATCGCGCGGCCATCCGCCGGCAATATTCGGGCCTCGGCCAGCAGATACTCGAACGCACCTTCGCCCGCTCGGGCAAGACCTTCTCGCGCGACGCGCTGAAGCCGCTTCTGGCCAAGCTCGGCCAGCGCGAGGTCGAGGACGCCCTGGCGGCCGTGGGCCGCGGCGAGCTGAACTCGGCGGACGTCGTGCGGGCGGCTTATCCGGATTTCCAGGACAGCCGCGTCACCCGCAAGTCGGCGCACCGGGAAGAGGACGGCTGGGTCAATCTGCGCACTGCCGCCGGCATGATCTTCCGGGTGCCCGGCCGCTCCAAGAAGTCGAAGAAGGGCGGCAAGGCGATTCCCATCCGCGGCGCCGGCGACGACATGCCGGTGAGCTTCGGCCCGGACGGCGCGGTGCCGGGCGACCGCATCGTCGGCATCATCGAGCCGGGGAAGGGGATCACCATCTACCCGATCCAGTCGCCGGCGCTGATCGCCTTCGACGAGGAGCCGGACCGCTGGATCGACGTCCGCTGGGACATCGACGAGGCGATGAACGAGCGCTTTCCCGCCCGCATCATGATCTCGGCGATCAACGAACCGGGCTCGCTGGCCGAGATTGCCGAGACGGTCGCCGCCAACGACGCCAACATCCACAATCTGACGATGGTCAACACGGCGCCGGACTTCACCAAGATGGTACTGGAACTGGAAGTCTGGGACATCCAGCACCTGACCCAGACCCTGCGTCAGCTGCGCGCCAAGCCCTGCGTCTCGGAAGTCGTGCGGGTCAACGGTTGAGCCGGGCGGCCAGCCAGCGTATCGAACCGCTGCAACAGCAGCCGAGGAGACCCGTTCATGACCAGTGAGGAAGTGCTCGCGATATTCCGCGAGGCCGGCGCCTATCTGGAAGGCCACTTCATCCTGACCTCGGGACTGCGCAGTCCGGTATTCCTGCAGAAGGCCCGGGTGTTCATGCATCCGCATCTGACCGAGCGGCTGTGCAAGGCGCTGGCCGAGCGTATTCGGGAAGAGGTGTCGCCGGCACCGGACTATGTCGTCGGCCCGGCCATCGGCGGGCTGATCCCGGCCTATGAGACCTCCCGCCATCTCGGCGCGCCGGCGATCTGGGTGGAGCGCGAGAGCGGCGTGTTCCGGCTGCGGCGATTCGAGATCTCGCCGGGCGACCGCGTGGTCATCGTCGAGGACATCGTCACCACGGGCCTGTCGATCCGCGAGACCGTCGAGTGCCTCCGGGGCCTGGGCGCCGAGGTGCTGGCGGCGGCCTGCATCATCGACCGCTCGGCCGGCAAGGTCGATGTCGGCGTGCCGCTGATCGCGCTGGCCGAATACGAGGTGCCGGCCTATCCGGCCGACGCGCTGCCGCCGGAACTGGCCGCAATTCCGCCGGTCAAGCCGGGTAGCCGCAACCTGTAGCCGACCGGGCGGGACCAACGCCTGCGAGACCATGCGGCTTTCCCGCACCGGGCGCAGGCAAGACTGATCGCCGCGATCTGACGCGGATTGGGGAATGCGACCGGAATGTTGTTCAGGCGGCGCCAGCCGGAGAATTTTGCAGCGCGGGTCCGCACGATCCTGTGGCCGCGCCGCTCGTTCCGCCGCTCCTTCCGCTACCTGCGCAAGCGGGTGCTGCGGCTGAACGCGACGCCGCACGCCATCGCCGCCGGTGTGGCGGCGGGTGTCGCCTCCTCGTTCACGCCGTTCATCGGCTTCCACTTCCTGCTGGCCTTCGCCATCGCCTATGTCACCGCCGGCAACATGGCGGCGGCGGCGCTGGGAACGGCGGCCGGCAATCCGCTGACCTTCCCGCTTATCTGGGGCATCACCTACGAAACCGGCCAGTTCATGCTGCATGCGCCGCCGGTGCACGAGAAATCGCCCGAAGGGCTCGGCACGGCCCTCGGCCACATGGATTTCATCGCCATCTGGGATCCGGTGGTGAAGCCGATGCTGGTCGGCAGCCTGCCGCTGGGCCTGATCGCCGGGCTGGCCAGCTACGCGCTGGTGTTCTTCATGGCGCGCAGTTTCCAGCGGCGCCGCGCCCGCCAGATCATTGCCGGACGGCCGCCGCGCGGTCTGCGCGCCCCGGGCGCCGCCGGGGGTGACGCCGGACGGGCGGGCTGACGGGGCGCCGCGTCGCCGGCGGCGGGACGCGCCATTGCGCGGCGCGAAGTTTGACGCAGAGCGGATTGCTCCTGTCGGAGCGAGCCGGTAGAAGGCGCGGGCGGCTTTGCCGCGCTGCGACAGGGCGACGAAAGGCGAAGCATGGTCGAGAAGGCCGAACGTAGGGAATCCGGGGGGATCGGCGAGACCCTCAAGGTGATCGTGCAGGCGCTCCTGCTCGCCCTCGTCATCCGCACGTTCCTGTTCCAGCCGTTCTCGATTCCATCGGGTTCGATGATGCCGACGCTGCTCGTGGGCGACTATCTCTTCGTGTCGAAATGGAGCTACGGCTTCTCGCAATATTCGATGCCGCTGTCGCCGCCGCTGTTCGACGGCCGGGTCATGGCCTCGCAGCCCGACCGCGGCGACGTGGTGGTGTTCCGCAAGCCGCGCGAGGAAGACGTCGACTACATCAAGCGGCTGGTCGGCCTGCCGGGCGACCGCATCCAGGTGATCGACGGCGTGCTGACCATCAACGGCAAGCCGGTCGAGCGCGAGAAGGTCGAGGACTTCGTTGCCGAGGACGGCACGCCGGTGCCGCGCTACCGCGAGACGCTGCCGAACGGCGTCAGCTACATGACGCTCGACCTCAGCCCGAATTCGGCTGGCGACAACACCCGCGAGTTCGTGGTGCCCGAGGGGCATTACTTCATGATGGGCGACAATCGCGACAACTCGCTCGATAGCCGCTTCGACGTCGGCTACGTGCCGTTCGAGAATCTCGTCGGCAAGGCCCAGGTGATTTTCTTCTCCGTGGAGGGCGACGTGTCCCCGCTGGAAATCTGGAAATGGCCGACCGACCTGCGGCCGGGCCGCATCCTCACATGGCTCGGCTGAAGGCGGACAAGCCGCTCGAGGAGCTCGAAAGCCGGATCGGCATCACGTTCCATGAAAAGGCGCGGTTCGAGCGGGCTCTGACCCATTCCAGCCTGCGCTCCAGCAAGGGCGGCAAGGGCGAGGGCGAACGCAGCTACGAGCGGCTGGAGTTCCTCGGCGACCGTGTGCTCGGCCTTGTCGTCGCCGAAAAGCTGTTCGACATGTTTCCCGGTGCCGACGAGGGCGAGTTGTCGCTGCGGCTGAATTCGCTGGTCAGTGCCGATACCTGCGCCGAGATCGCCGACGAGCTGGGTCTCTACGAGTTCGTCCGTCATGGCGGCGACCTGAAGAAGCTGAAGAGCGATCGCACCAAGAGCATTCGCGCCGATCTGGTGGAATCGCTGATCGCGGCTATCTATCTGGGTGAGGGGCTCGAGACGGCGCGCGACTTCATCGTGCGCTACTGGGGCGGGCGGCTCGGCAAGAGTGTCGCCGCACGCCGCGATGCCAAGACGGCGCTGCAGGAATGGGCGCATACGCGCGGGCCCGTGACGCCGCAATACGAGATCGTCGAGCGCTCCGGCCCCGACCATGATCCACTGTTCACCGTGCGGGTCTCGATCCCGGACGTTGCTCCCGCGGACGGGCAGGGCCGGTCCCGCCGCATTGCCGAACAGGAGGCCGCCACGGCGGTGCTCATTCGCGAATCCGTCTGGAAGGACGACAATTGACCGAAGACGACAACACGACCGGCATCGACACGACCGAGGCGGGCGCGACGCCTGCCGCAGAGGGACCGACGCGCTCGGGCTTCGTGGCGCTGCTGGGCGCCCCCAACGCCGGCAAGTCGACGCTGGTCAACCAGCTGGTCGGCACCAAGGTGTCGATCGTCACCCACAAGGTGCAGACCACCCGGGCCCTGGTGCGCGGCATTGCCATGCGCGATCGCACGCAGATCGTTTTCGTCGACACGCCCGGCGTCTTCGCGCCGAAACGCCGGCTCGACCGGGCGATGGTGCGCACCGCCTGGAGCGGCGCCCGCGACGCCGACATCGTCCTGGCGATCATCGACGCCGACCGCGGCATCAACGAGGAGGTCGAGACCATTCTCGAACGCCTCAAGGATGTGAAGCAGCCGAAGGTCCTGCTGCTCAACAAGGTCGACCAGATGCGCCGCGACCGGCTGCTGGGCCTGACCCAGCAGATCACCGAGCGCGGCGTGGCCTTCGACGAGATCTTCATGATCTCGGCGCTGAACGGCTCGGGCTGCGGCGACCTGATGGACTATCTGGCTAAGGCACTGCCGGAAGGGCCCTGGTACTACCCCGAAGACCAGATCACCGACCTGCCGCTGCGCCAGCTCGCGGCCGAGATCACCCGCGAGAAGCTGTATCTGCGCCTGCACCAGGAGCTGCCCTACAGCTCGCATGTGGAGACCGAGCTGTGGGAGACGCGCCAGGACGGCTCGGTGCGGATCGAGCAGACCATCTATGTCGAGCGCGACAGCCAGAAGCGCATCGTGATCGGCCATAATGGTGAGACCATCAAGGCGATCGGTTCGGCGGCCCGCAAGGAGATCACCGAAGCGGCCGACCAGAAGGTGCATCTGTTCCTGTTCGTGAAGGTGCGCGGCAATTGGGGCGACGATCCCGAGCGCTACCGCGAGATGGGGCTGGACTATTCCAGCTGACCGCCTGCGGCCGTCACCGCCGTCGTGGCGGACCGGTTTGGAGTGCGCTGCGGCGCTGATGTGACATGGAATGGCGTGAGGAAGCGATCGTGCTCGGCGTGCGGCGCCTCGGCGAGACCAGTGTCGTCGCCGAGGTGATGACGCGCGCGCGGGGCCGGCATCTCGGCCTCGTGCGGGGCGGGCGTTCGCGCAAGCAGCAGCCGGTGCTGCAGCCGGGCAATTCGGTCGCCGTCCACTGGCGCGCCCGGCTCGACGAGCATATGGGTGCCTTCGTCCTCGAACCGCTGGAACTGCGCGCCGCCCGGCTGATGGAATCCGGCGTCGGGCTGAACGGCGTGCAGCTCGTCGCGGCGCATCTGCGGCTTCTGGCCGAGCGCGATCCCCATGCGCGGCTCTATGACGGGCTGCAGATCATCGTCGATCATCTCGACCGGCCCGAACTCGTCGCCGAACTGATGCTGCGCTTCGAGATCGCGCTGCTGGAGGAGCTGGGCTTCGGCCTCGATCTGGAGCGCTGCGCGGCGACCGGTCAGCGCGACGATCTCGCCTATGTCTCGCCGCGCACCGGCCGGGCGGTCAGCCGCGACGCCGGGGCGCCGTGGCACGACAAGCTGCTGACATTGCCCGCCTTCCTCGCCGATGCCGCCACGGCCAGCGACGCGGAATCCCTGGCGGCGGGGTATCGCCTGACCGGCTATTTCCTGGGGCGTCACGTCTACGAGCCGCGCGGGATCGACGTGCCGGATGCGCGCGCCGGCTTCCTGTCGGCGCTGCGCAAGATCGGCGTCGCCGCCTAGTCGCAGGTGGCTGTCTGGCTCAGGCCGGAACCGGCGTCCGCACCACCGGCGCTTCGCTGATGGGCCAGTGGACCAGTGCCGCGACGAGACCCAGGCCGACGCCGAGCCACCACACCGGATCGTAGGAGCCGACAACGGCATAGAGGTAGCCGCCCAGCCAGACCCCGAGGAACGAGCCGATCTGGTGGGACAGGAAGACCAGGCCGCCCAGGAGCCCGAGATAGCGGGTGCCGAACATGATCGCGACGAGGGCGTTGGTCGGCGGCACTGTGGACAGCCACAACAGGCCCATGACCACCGCGAAGACCACCACCGTCAGCGGCGTGATCGGCGTCAGCAGGAAGATCGTCACCGCGATCGACCGGCCGACATAGATGAGCGCCAGGAAATGCGGCTTGGAATAGCGCTGGCCGATGAGGCCCGAGGCGATCGAGCCGATGATGTTGAAGAAACCGATCAGCGCCAGCGCCGTGACCGCCCAGACCGGGGCGATGGCCTTGTCGGCGAGATAGGCCGGGAAGTGGGCGGTGATGAAGGCGACCTGGAAGCCGCAGACGAAGAAGCCGGTGGTCAGGAGCACGTAGCTCCTGGTCGCGAAGGCTTCGCGCAGGGCGGCGCCCATGGTCTGCTCGATCTCCGCCACCAGGCTGGAATGGCCGCGCGTGGTCCGGCTGTTGCCCCGCAGGGCAAAGGCGAAGAGCGGCACCAGCAGCATCATCGCCGACAGGACCAGGAGCGAATCTGACCAGCCGAAGCGGTCGATCAGCCCCTGGCTGAGCGGCGCGAAGACGAACATGCCGGCCGAGCCGGCTGCCGTGCCGAGGCCGAAGACGAAGGAGCGCTGCTCGGCCGAGACCCGCCGCGCAAAGGCCGCAAGGACGATGCCGAAGGAGCCGGCGGCGACGCCCAGCCCGACAAGGACGCCCGAACCGATGGTCAGCCAGAGCGGCGTGGGCGCGACGGCGGTGATGGCCAGGCCCGCGGCATAGAGGAAGCCGGACAGGACCAGCACCTTGGCGGTGCCGAAGCGGTCGGCGATGGCGCCGAACAGCGGCTGGCCGGCGCCCCAGAACAGGTTCTGGATGGCGATGGCGATGGCGAAATCCTCGCGGCTCCAGCCATTGTCGGCGAGCATCGGGATCTGGAAGAAACCGATCGCCGAGCGCGGCCCGAAGGTCAGGAGCGCGATCAGGCAGCCGGCGGCAATCGCCAGCCATGGCGTCCGGTCGGCACTCGAGGTCGTCGTCGTCGCGCTCATCTCGTCATCCCCGCATCGGTTCGCCGCCATTACTAGACCCGGCGCAGCGCCCGTGAAACCGCGTTTCCGTGATCGCAGCGATCACCCTCGCTGATCGGTCACGCACAAGTCCGGTCTTGCAACCGGTTGCGACGGCTTTCGCTTGCGCGCCGCAGACGATAAAAGCCGCGGCCAGACGGTGGGGAGGACTGCGTGCAGGTACATAGCGAGATCGGATCGATGCGGGCGGCGCTGGCGAAATGCCGGGCCCGGGGCGAGAGCGTCGGCGTGGTGCCGACCATGGGCTATCTCCATGCCGGCCATCTGAAGCTCGTCGAGCGGGCCTGCGCCGAGAACGACATGGTGGTGGTGACGATCTTCGTGAACCCGACCCAGTTCGGGCCGAACGAGGATCTCGACGCCTATCCGCGCGATCTGGAACGCGACCTTGCGCAACTGGCGGCGTTCGCCGGTGTCCAGGTGTTCGCCCCGACAGTGGCGGAGATGTATCCGCAGCCCCTGCAGACATCCGTCGATCTCGCGCCGCTCGGCCAGATCCTGATCGGCGCGGCCCGGCCCGGGCACTTCCGCGGCGTCGCCACGGTGGTCACCAAGCTGTTCAACATCGTCCAGCCGGACCGCGCCTATTTCGGCGAGAAGGACTACCAGCAGCTCACCGTGATCCGCCGCATGGTCGCCGATCTGTCGTCGCCGATCACCATCGTCGGCGTGCCGACGGTGCGCGAAGCGGACGGTCTCGCCATGTCGTCGCGCAATGTGCGGCTGACGCCGGAGGACCGGGACGCGGCCGTGGTGCTGGCGCGGGCGCTCGACCGCGGCGAGGCGCTGCTGCGGGCCGGTGCCGCCGAGCCGGAGCCGGTGCTGACGGCGATGCGGGAGATCATCGCCGCCGAGCCGCGCGCCGATCTCGCCTCGCTGGACATTCGCGACGCGGCAAGCCTCGACGCGGTGACGGCGATCGACGACCGGCCGGTGGTGATCCTGGTGACCGCCCGCTTCGGCGACGTGCTGCTGATCGACCAGCGGGTCGCGGAAAAAGCGCGACGGAGCCAAGCGGCATGAGCACGCCGGTTCGAACGACCCGCCTGACAGCGCCCGCCCTTCGCGGCCGCAAGGGCGCCACCCCGATCGTGGCCCTGACCGCCTATAACGCGACCATGGCGGCGCTGGTCGATCCGCATGTGGATTTCATCCTGGTGGGCGACAGCCTCGCCATGGTCGAGCACGGCATGGCGTCCACCCTCGGCGCCTCGCTGGAGCTGATGATCGCCCATGGCCGGGCCGTGGTGTCGGCGACCGAGAAGGCGCTGATCGTCGTCGACATGGCCTTCGGCAGCTACGAGGCGTACCCGCAGGAGGCGTTTCGCTCGGCCGCGACCGTCATGGCGAAGACCGGCTGCGGCGCGATCAAGCTGGAAGGCGGCCAGCACATGGCGCCGACCATCGCCTTCCTCGCCGAGCGCGGCATTCCGGTGATGGCTCATGTCGGCCTGACGCCCCAGGCGGTGAACGCCATGGGCGGCTTTCGCAGCCAGGGCCATGATGACGCCGCGCGCGATCGCATTCTCGCCGACGCCAAGGCTGTCAGCGCGGCCGGCGCCTTTGCCGTGGTGCTCGAAGGCATCGTCGAGCCGCTGGCCGAGACGATCGCGGCGCCCAGCATCGGCATCGGCGCCTCGGCGGCCTGCGACGGCCAGATCCTGGTGCTGGAAGACATGCTCGGCCTGACGCCGCGCGTGCCACGCTTCGTCAAGCGCTACGGCGTGCTCGGCGAGGCCGCCAGCCAAGCCATTGCGGACTATGCCGACGAGGTGCGCAGTCGCAGTTTCCCGGGGCCCGACCACGTCTACAAGCCGCGGGGCTGACCCCACCGCTCCTGGATCAGAGCGTCAGCGGCAATATGAAAGGCGTGCCGGAGAAGGCGTCCTCGCCGCGGCCGATGGCGCGGATGGCGGAGACCATGCGGCCGCCACGCTGCAGCTTGTCGTCGGCCAGGGCGACAAGGCGCGGATTGGGGGTGGCGGACGGTGCCCGCCTGCGCAGCTCGTTGGCGAGCGCCTCTTCCCGAAGATCCGGATTGATCGACAGCGCCAGGATATAGGCGGCGGCGGTGGAGCGGCTGATGCCGGCCCAGCAATGCACCGCCAGCGGCGTGTCGCGGCGCCAGCGCGTGCCGAAGTCCAGCAACTGGTCGAGATGGTCGACGGTCGGTGCCGTCAGCCCCTCGATCGGCTCGGCGATGTCGTTGAAGCCGAGGAAGAGATGCCGGTCCGGCGCGATGCCGGAAGGCCGGTCCACCCGCGTGTCGGCGTTGATCAGCGTGACCAGATCTTGCGCGCCATGGCTGGCGACCGTGGCGGGCAGTTCGGCGAGGGACGAGACGACGAGATAGGACATGGGTCCACATATCGCGCCGGCAGGCGGGCTTGTCACCCCTGCCGCGACGCTTTGGCCTGCAGCCGGTCGCCCGAGCCGGCGGCGACGGCCAACGCCGCGTCGAGTTCGGCGAAGCGCTTCAGAAAGGCGGCTTCCGTCGCCGCGGTCGGAACGGGGGTGAAATCGGCCGCGTCCAGCAGCGCCGCGCCGGGCTTGCCGAAGAACTGCGCCGCCTCGCGCTCGTCGAAGCCGGCGAGCAGCGTCGCCTCGTGATAGGCCGACAGCCGGTCGGCGGCCTTGATCGCCTTCTCGACGGCGGCGGGGAGCGTCGCAGGCAGCGAGAAGCGCAGATGCAGCGCCGCCTGCAGGCGTTTTTCCACCAGCTTGTAGTCGCCGCCCATGACGCTCTTGAAGGGCGAGATCATGTCGCCGATCACATATTCCGGGCCGTCATGTAGCAGCGCAGCGAGGCACCAGCGCGGATCGGGCTCGCGGCGCGCGACGATCGCCTCGACGATCAGCGAATGCTGGGCGACGGAAAAGGCGTGATCGCCACGGGTCTGGCCGTTCCAGCGGGCGACGCGCGCCAGACCATGGGCGACGTCCTCGATCTCGATGTCCAGCGGGGAGGGGTCGAGCAGGTCGAGCCGGCGGCCCGACAGCATGCGCTGCCAGACCCGCTGCGGTTTCGCGTCGGTGCGGCTCATGCCTCGCTTCCGGCGGTCTCGCCGTCGGCGCCGGCGGGTTCGGGCAGCGCGAAGCCGGCCCAGGGCGGGATCGTCGCCGTCACCGGCACGCCGTCCGCCGACAATTCCTCGCCACGCGACAGGGCGCCGGCCAGCCGGTCGATCCGCAAAAAGCCGAAGCCTTCGGTGCCGTCGGCCGACAGCACCGTGCCGATGGTCTTGCCGCCGGCCTCGATGTTGGAGCCGGGCGTCAGGTGCCGCTCGCCGGCCAGCAGCATCAGCCGCCGCCGCGCGGTGCCGCGGTGCTGCATGCGCGAGACGACCTCCTGGCCGACGAAGCAGCCCTTGCGGAAGGACACGCCGCCATTCTGGTCGAACAGCACGTCATGCGGGAAGACGTCGGAGCCGGGATAGTCGGTCTCCGCCTCGGCGATGCCGCCGCGGATGCGGCGCAGGCGATAATCGTCCGGGGAGGCCTCTATGAGTTCCGCCGGCGGGGCGCCGTAGAGCCGCGCCATCTCGCCTTCGGGGAAGCGCCGATCGGCATAGAGTTCGGCGGCGGTGAGGTCGGGTTCTTCCCACACCGCGAGCACCGGCAGGTCGGACGATTCGATGCCGATCTTGGTGCGCAGGCGATAGAGGGTCAGGCGCTTCTTCAGATCGGCGGCGGCACTGGCGGCGACGTCGATGCGCAGCCCGTCGGCCTGTTTGCCGATGAGGAATTCGAACAGGATCCTGCCCTGCGGCGTCAGCAGGGCGCAGGGGCGCATCTCGCCGTCGGCCAGACTGTCGAGGTCGGCGGTGACGAGGTTCTGCAGAAAATGATGGGCGGCCTCCCCGGTGACGGCAAGGAGGCTGCGCTCCGGCAGGCGGGCATAGGGCATGGACGGCTCGCTTGTGTGATCCTGCCTGTTTACGTAAGCCGGGCACTCCAGAGGGACAAGCACGGAACGACGCCATGGGAACGAGTGCCAGCAACGCCGCGACCTTCGACACGGTTCTCAAGGGCGGCATCGTCGTCAACCAGGACGGCGCCGGTGCGCGCGACGTCGGTATCGTCGACGGCCGCATCGCCGCGATCGGCACGCTGGACGCCGCATCGGCCGGCGAGGTGATCGACTGCACCGGGCTGCACATCCTGCCCGGCGTCATCGACAGCCAGGTGCATTTCCGCGAGCCGGGCGCCACCCACAAGGAAGACCTGGAGACCGGATCGCGCGCGGCGGTGCTGGGCGGCGTCACCTGCGTCTTCGAGATGCCGAACACCAATCCGCTGACCACCAGCGAGGAGGCGCTCGCCGACAAGGTGGCGCGCGGCCGTCACCGGATGCATTGCGACTTCGCCTTCTGGGTCGGCGGCACCCGCGAGAACGCCGCCGACGTCGCCGAACTGGAACGGCTGCCGGGCGCGGCCGGCATCAAGGTGTTCATGGGCTCTTCGACCGGCTCGCTGCTGGTCGAGGACGATGACGGCGTGCGCGAGATCCTGCGCCGCACCCGCCGCCGCGCCGCCTTCCATTCCGAGGACGAGTTCCGGCTGCGCGACCGCGCCGATCTGCGGGTCGAGGGCGATCCGGCCTCGCATCCGGTCTGGCGCGACGAGGTGGCGGCGATGCAATGCACCGAGCGCTTGGTCGGCATTGCCGAGGAGGTGGGTGCGCGCATCCACGTCCTGCACATCTCGACGGCCGAGGAGATCGTCTATCTCGCCTTGCACAAGCGCAACGTCACCTGCGAGGCGACGCCGCATCACCTGACCATGAGCGCCGAGGATTACGGCCGGCTCGGCACCAAGCTGCAGATGAACCCGCCGGTGCGCGAGGCGCGGCACCGCGACGGCATCTGGCACGGCATCGCGGCCGGCGTCGTTGACGTCCTCGGCTCCGACCATGCGCCGCACACGCTGGAAGAAAAGGCTGCAATCTATCCGAAGTCGCCTTCGGGCATGACCGGCGTGCAGACCCTCGTGCCGATCATGCTCGACCATGTCGCCAATGGCCGCCTGTCGCTTGCCCGTTTCGTCGACCTGACCTCGGCCGGCCCGCAGCGGATCTTCGGCCTGTCGCGCAAGGGACGCATCGCGCTCGGCTACGACGCCGACTTCACCATCGTCGATCTGAAGCGCGACGCCACCATCACCGACGACTGGATCGGCTCGCGCTCGCAATGGACGCCCTATGACGGCAAGGCGGTCACCGGCTGGCCGGTGGGCACGCTGGTGCGCGGCCGGCGGGCCATGTGGGAGGGCGAGCTCGTCGCGCCGTCGACCGGCGAGCCGGTGGAGTTCGTCGAGACCCTGGCGCCGCTCGGCCGCCAGGGCTGAGGCGGTCGGCGACCACCGGTCGTTCGATGGCTTGGCATCTGCCGGCGACTTCCTAAGTCCGCACGGTGCAGACGCCACGGATCAAGGAGACGGCCATGCAGGACGAGGCGAACGGCCCCGCCCCACAATTCGACGAGGAGACGCTGGCGCTGGCCGCCATGGTCTTCCAGGCGGCGCGCGGCGGCGACGCCGTCGCCATGGCCGATTTTCTCGACAAGGGCCTGCCGCCCAATCTGCGCAACGAGAAGGGCGACAGTCTGCTGATGCTGGCGAGCTATCACGGCCATGTCGAGCTGACCGAACTGCTGCTGAAACGCGGCGCCGATCCGTCGCTGGTCAACGACCGGGGCCAGACGCCGCTGGCCGGCGCCGCCTTCAAGGGCGAGGCGGGAATCGCGCGGCTGCTTCTCGACCATGGCGCCGCCATCAACGGCAGCGGGCCGGACGGGCGCACGCCGCTGATGATGGCGGCGATGTTCAACCGCACCGAGATGGTCGACTATTTCCTGGAGCGCGGCGCCGACCTGAACGCCCGCGCCGCGGACGGTGTCGACGCGCTGGGCGCGGCCCGGGCGATGGGGGCGCAGGAGACGGCGGCGCAGCTCGAACGGCTGATGGCGGCGAAGGCCGGTTGACCAGCCAGGAACGCTAAAGGCTCAGTCGCCGGCGACGAAGAATTCCAGCCGGCCCTCCGGCGAGATGCCGACCCGGTAGAAATTGTAGGCGCCGAATTCGCGCATGTTCTTGTAGTCGCCGGCGGTCACCAGTTCGAACAGCTCGACAAGCTGCGGCTTGGTCAGCGAATCCATCGGCTGCTGGGTGAAATAGGGCCAGACATAGATCTCGTTGTCGGTGTCCGGCTCCATCCGGGCATAGCCCGACTGCAGCACTTCCAGGAGGATGGCGAGGATCTCGATGCCTTCGCCGTCGCCGGAGGCTGATTTCAGGAAGGCGATCGGGTCCTCGCCGCCCTGGCCGAAGGACAGGACCGTGCCGTGGTCGCCGCGTTCGATATAGGGCGCGAGCTTCTCGATCTCGCCGCTTCTGGCGACGGCCATCAGCCGGGCCCGCAGGTCGCGGACCGGGCGCGGCAGCCCGGCATCGCCATAGGCAACGTCCGAGGCGAGGGCCGCGCTCGGCGACCGGTCGGCCTGGTAATTGGTGGTTGCCCCGTCCGGTCGTGCACGCGCCCCGTCCTGGCGGGGGGTGTCGGGACCGGGACGATCCGTCGCATCGGCCGGCGCCTCGCCGGCGGGCCTCGGTTCACGCCGGCGCTCGGGCCCTTCGGCGGGCGCCGGCCGGCTGTCGCCCGGTTCGACCTCGTCCTCCGGCGACAGCGGCATTTCGCCGGCATCGGTACCTTCGCCCGGTCCCTGCGGCCGGCCGGTCTCCGTCTCGCTGACCGGCGCATCCGTCAGCGGCGGCAGCGGCACCGCGATGATGCCTTCACGCGAGCCGGAGCGGCCCTCGACGGGATCGATCTGCGACAACGCCAGCGCGTCGCCCGCGACGAATGTCGCCAGCGCGAAGAGAGCAGTGCTGAGGGCAAGGGTCAGGCGCGTCGGCACGACGGACCTCCGCTGCGTTGGACGATGGGGTGCGGTGGAATATCCGGACCGCGGGGAGGGCAGAGACTACTGGATGATCCGGTCGGGACGGAATTCACCATATTCGATGCGCTGGCGCAGCGTCTCGACCATTTCGAGGACATCGTCCTCGCCATGGCGGCGCACCAGCTCGGTGAGGGCGGTCGCGATAGCGGTCTCGGCGAGGATCTCGGCCTCGATGCCGTCGGAAATGCCGTCGGCCCAGGCTTCGTTGTGATACTCGAATGCGACTTGCTTCTTTTCGGCCTGGATCATTTCGTCCAGTTCGGCGCTCTGCAAATCGATCATTCCGATTCCCTCAATTCCAGCCATGCGGCTTCACGTCCCGTTAAGGTCCTAGCACGATCCGGGCGCGAACAGTCTCGCCGTTTTTCCGAACCGTTAATCATCGGTTAATTCCCGTATCTGGCACTGATTTCGCGTGCCAGAGTGACCCCTTCGCCCTGATAGCGGTTCACCGCGACCCGTGCGGCGGGGGTGCATTCGCGATAGGTCGATTCGAACGCCCGGTAGCCGCTGTTGAAGCTGCCGATCAGATAGCGGCGGTCGGCGTCACCCGGCGCCTGCTCGGCCAGCAGCTCTTCCATCTTCTGGCGCCAGATCGCCGCGTCGGTGTCGCCGCACAGGGTCCGCAGGAAGTGGATGGAGCCGAGGATCGACGCCAGCCGTCCGAGCGGCTTCAGGAATGTTGCCTCGCCCCGCGGCGCTGCAGCTTCCGGCGCGGTCTCCGCCGGGGCGCTCTCCTGGGCCAGCGCCCGGTGATCGCCCGCCACGGAACCGGCGAAAGAGACCGCCAGTGCGGCCGTCGCGGCTATCATCATTCGACGCATGGCCGATGTTTCGTCCTTCGTTAAGACAATTGCAACGATCGGTCCGATGCCCGGCCGCTTATCTCCCGCGCCTGCGCCTTTCGGGCAACAGGAATCGCGCGCCGTTCGTTGCCCCGGTGTGTCAGTTTTCCGCGCAGGTGGCGAGGACCTTCCGTGCGACATCGTAAAGACCGGGCGTCGTGCAGCCCGCCGCGTCGGCGGCCTCGATGTCGGGCAGGGCCAGCCAGTGCAGGGCCGCCGCATCGTCGGCCGCCGCCAGTTCGCTGTCGGCCGTCAGCCGTCCGCCGAAGACCGCGATCACCGCGTGAAAATCCGGGTCGATCGCCTCGTGCAGCGTGACGAAGGCGAGATTGTCCGCCACCGCACCGGTTTCCTCGGCCAGTTCGCGTCGCGCGGCGGCCGCGACCACTTCGCCGAAGCGCAGCTTGCCGCCGGGCAGGCTGAGCTTGCCGGCAAAGGGCGACCGGCCGCGTTCGACGAGGAGCAGGCGGTCCCCGCCGACGAGGCCGCAGGAGACGCCGAGAAGCGGACGGGGGCTGGTCTCTGGCATGGGCAAGGTTCCTCTTCGGTCCACCTGCCGGATCGGCGGCGACCCGCTTGACAGGACGCCGGCGCTGCGGCTCAACAGCCGGCATGTGCGGACGTTTCACTCTCACGGCACCCCCGGACGACGTCGCCGCGCTGCTGGCGCTGGCGGAGCTCGATCCGTTTCCGCCACGCTACAACATCGCGCCGACCCAGCCGATCCTGATCGCCATCGGCGGCCAGCCCGAGCGGCCCGGCGCGAATCTGCCGAACCGCACCGCGCTGATCGTGCGATGGGGCCTGATCCCCTCCTGGGTCAAGGATGTGACGGCGTTTCCGCTGCTGATCAACGCCCGGGCCGAGACCGCCGCCGAGAAGAACGCCTTTCGCGGCGCCATGCGCTACCGGCGCTGCCTCGTGCCGGCGACGGGCTTCTACGAATGGCGTCGGCAGGGCAAGGCGAAGTCCGAGCCGTATTTCCTGCGTCCCGCGGATGGCCGGCCCTTCGCCTTTGCCGGGCTGATGGAGACCTATCTGGCGCCGGACGGCAGCGAGATCGACACCGCCGCCATCCTGACGACGGCCGCCAATCGGGGTATCGCGCCGATCCACGACCGGATGCCGGTCGTGGTGGCGCCGCAGGATCACGACCGCTGGCTGGACTGCCGGAGCCACGATCCTGCTTCGGTCGGCGACATACTCACCGCCGCGAACGACGATTTCTTCGAGCCGGTGCGGGTGTCGGACAAGGTCAACAAGGTTGCCAATACCGGCCCCGATATCCAGTTGCCGGTGGAGGCCGCGTCCGAACCGGACGACGGCTGGGCCGACGGCCTGATCCAGCCCTCGCTCTTCTGACATTTCCAACAGGACGATAGCCCCGTGAACACCGATCTTCTGAAGCGTCTGTGCGAAACCCCCGGCGTGCCCGGCCGCGAACACCGCGTGCGCGACCTGATCACCAAAGAGGCGGAGGGTCTGTTCGACGAGATCCGCGTCGATACGCTCGGCTCGCTGATCTGCACCCGCAAGGGCAAGGGCGACAAGCCGCAGAAGGTCATGCTGCTCTGCCACATGGACGAGATCGGCTTCCTCGTCAGCCACATCACCGACAAGGGCTTCATCCACGTCGACCCGGTCGGCGGCTTCGATCCGCGCAATCTGTTCTCGCGCCGCGTGCTCGTCTGCACCGACGACGGCGACTTCAAGGGCGTGATGAATGCCGAGGGCAAGCCGATCCACATCCAGTCGGCAGAAGAGCGCAAGAAGATGCCGGAGCCGAACGAGTTCTTCGTCGACATCGGCCATGGCGCGGCGACGAAGGACATGGTGCAGGTCGGCGACTTCGTGGTGATGAACGAGCCTTTCGAGGAGATGGGCGAGAAGATCGTCTCCAAGGCGCTGGACAACCGCATCGCCTGCTGGCTCGGCCTGGAAGCCGTGCGCAAGCTGGTCGAGGCGGGCGAGACCCATGATTGCGAACTGACGGTCGCCTTCACCGCCCAGGAAGAAGTCGGCCTGCGCGGCGCCAAGACGGCCGCCTTCGGCGTGCAGCCGGACATCGGCATCGGCGTCGACACGACGCTCGCCTGCGACACGCCGGGCGTGCCGGAGAAGGACCGCACCACGGTGCAGGGCAAGGGCTTCGGCCTGCATCTGAAGGATGGCTCCTTCATCGCCGACATCGACCTCGTGCGCGAGATCGAGGCGCTGGCCCGCTCCAAGGACATCGCCTTCCAGCGCACCATCCTGGCCCGGGGCGGGCAGGACGGCGCCGCCGTTCAGCAGGCGGCCTCGGGGGCGCGGGCGGTCGGCATCGCCGTCGGCACGCGCTACATCCACACGGTGGCCGAGATGATCGACAAGCGCGATCTGCTCGCGGCGCGCGAAATCCTGACCGCGTTCATCGCCGCCCATTGAGGCGGCTGTCCTGCTCTCGATCGGCGACGGATAGCTGAATGGAACTGCTTGCGGCCGGGGCGCGGGGCTTTGCACTGGGTCTTGGCCTGATCGTTGCGATCGGGGCGCAGAACGCCTTCGTGCTCGAGCGCGGGCTGGCGCGCAACCACGTGCTGGCGGTGGTGCTGGTCTGCACGCTGGCGGATGCGGCGCTGATCGCAGCCGGCGTTGCCGGGCTCGGCACGCTGATCACCGGTGCGCCGGAGATCGTGCGGCTGGTGACGCTGGGCGGCGCGGCCTTCCTCGCCGTCTATTCTGTGCTGGCGCTGCGGCGGGCGTTCCATCCGGACGCGATGGCAGTCCGTGGCGCACGGCTGATGAGCCGGCGAGCGGCGATCGGCGTGGTGCTCGGGCTGACCTTCCTCAACCCGCATGTCTATCTGGATACGGTGATGCTGCTCGGCAGCCTGTCGGCCCGCTATGGCGAGGCGAGCGAGCGCACGGCCTATGCCGGCGGGGCGATGATCGCCTCGGCGGTGTGGTTCGTGGCGCTGGGCTACGGTGCGCGGCTGCTTGCGCCCGTCTTCGTCAGACCCGCCGCATGGCGGATCCTGGACGTTTCGATCGCCGCCGTGATGGCACTCCTGTCCATCACGCTGCTGATGAGCGCGGACCTCTGAGGTCCGCGTCCGTCGCCTTAGTGGGCGGCGGCCAGGTCGGCGCCGGCGTAGCTGTCCCGGCGCGTCTCGACGGGCTTCTGCTTGCAGCAGGACTGGCTCGCCGCGGCAATCGCGCGGTTGCCGATTTCGCGGTAATTGCGCTCCAGGTGGATGTCGCGCTCGCGCTCGCTCTTGGAACGAAATTCGATACTGTTGCTGCTGCTCATTGCCATGTCTCGTCGGCTGGATGGGACCGCAACCAATGACCCCGATTGCGCCAGATTAGCGGCGAACTCTGAACCGAAACAAAAACCTCGGGGCGTCGCTTGCGTTTGGGTCTCACAGTGGCAATCGCGACACAATGGAAGGGTTCCAGGCGACCGGAAGATTTCCGGTTTGCTACGCCTGGCGAACGAAATTGCGCCGAGTGATTTCGATCGAGCCGCATGTCGGGCTGTCATGAACCGTGGGGTTCATCGGCGCGGCCCTACGCCGCGATTTGTCAGCCGGGCCGAATGGCGTTAGCGAGAGCCTCCGCAACCATGCAGACGACCGGGGACGAGTGATGGACGACGGCTTTCGGGGGCTGACGCTCTGGAACACCATGAAGCGCGCCAAGGAGGAGTTCCGGCCGCTCGACTGGCAGGATCCGGGGAAGGCCGAGGCCGGCCGGCATGTCCGCATGTATGTCTGCGGGCCGACTGTCTACGACTACGCCCATATCGGCAACGCCCGTCCGGTGATCGTCTTCGACGTGCTCTACCGGCTGCTGCGCCATCTCTATGGCGCCGACCACGTCACCTATGTGCGCAACATCACGGACGTCGACGACAAGATCAACCGGCGGGCGGCGCGGGACTATCCGGACCTGCCGCTGAACGCGGCGATCGCGAAGGTCACGCAGGCGACGGCCGACCAGTTCCACGCCGACGTCGCGGCGCTCGGCTGTCTGCCGCCCGATCACGAGCCGCGGGCGACCGATTTCGTCACCGGGCGCAGCGACGGCCACGACATGGTGTCGATGATCGCCACGCTGATCGAGAAGGGCCATGCCTACGAGGCGGGCGGCGAAGTGTTGTTCGACGTCACCTCGATGGCCGATTACGGCCAGCTGTCGAACCGCAAGCTGGACGAGCAGCGGGCCGGCGCGCGCATTGCGGTCGAAGGCCACAAGCGCAATCCGGGCGACTTCGTCCTGTGGAAGCTGTCGTCAGAGGGCGAGCCGGGCTGGGAAGCGCCCTGGGGCCGCGAGGCATGGGAGGCCTCGGGCCGCACCGGCATGCCGAAGGGCCGTCCCGGCTGGCATATCGAATGCTCGGCGATGAGCGAGGCCTATCTCGGCCAGACCTTCGACATCCATGGCGGCGGGCTCGACCTGATCTTTCCGCATCACGAGAACGAGATCGCCCAGTCCCGCTGCGCCCATGGCACCGCGGCGATGGCGCAGGTCTGGATGCACAATGGCTACCTCCAGCTGGAGGGCCGCAAGATGTCGAAGTCGGACGGCAATTTCGTCACCATCCACGACCTCCTGCACACGGACAGGTTCGGCCGGCGGTCCTGGGCCGGCGCCGTGCTGCGGCTGGCCATGCTGATGACCCAGTATCGCGAGCCGATCGATTTTTCGGTGAAGCGTCTGGAGGAGGCCGAGGAGGCGCTGGCCGGTTGGGCGCGGGCCGTGGCCGACGTGGCGCCCTCCGCGCCGAGCGAACGCTTTCTCGCCGCCCTGTCCGACGATCTGGCGAGTGCCGCCGCCATCGCCGAACTGCACGCGCTGCGCAAGGGCGACCCGGCCGCGCTGCGCGCAAGCCTCGACCTGATCGGGATCGACGTGGCCGGCTATCTCGCCGCGACGTCGGACCTGGCCGCGCCGGTTCCGGCGGACGCCATCGCCGCCCGGATCGCCGAGCGCCTCGATCTCCTGCGGGGGAAGAACTTCGCCGAGGCCGACCGCATCCGCGACGAGCTGCTCGCCGAGGGCATCCAGCTCAAGGACGGCAAGGACCCCGACACCGGCGAGCGCATCACCACGTGGGAGATGAAGCGCTAGCAGCGGCGACGGGGGGCGGGGACGGCGGGGTGTTCCGTCACTCGCGCGGTTGCTCATGCGCTGCCGGGCAGTCACGCCCGCCATCCATCCGCTGCACTCATCCCACCCACGGCGTCATCCTCCGGTCGGAGCCCGAGGATGACGCGGCGGGGAGGCTGGCGCCCTTTTTGGTGACAGCGGGCGTTGCACCGCCAGCGGGGTTGGCGAGCTGGCGGTGGCGGTTGGGCGTCGCGGAGCCGCTGGGCATGACGTGACGGCAGCGGGTGCCGCAGTCGGCTCGGCACTTGTTGCTTCCCCATCCCTCGTCGAGAATTCATCGGCGCGTCCCGATGCCAAGCGGTGTAGTCTGCCCTACAAGGCAGGGAATGAGTGAACCAACGCGCAAGCCCTATCCCGCCATCGATCCCTATGAAACCGGACGCCTTGCCGTCGGCGACGGGCACGAATTGTATTACGAGTTGTGCGGCAATCCGCGCGGCATCCCGGTGGTGTTCCTGCATGGCGGGCCCGGCAGCGGGGCGTCGCCCCAGCACCGGCGGCTGTTCGATCCGGAACGCTACCGCATCCTGCTGTTCGATCAGCGTGGCTGCGGACGCTCGACCCCGCTCGGCGAGCTGGAGGGCAACACCACCTGGCATCTGGTCGCCGATCTGGAGCGGCTGCGCAAACTGATCGGCGTCGAGCGCTGGCTGATGTTCGGCGGCTCCTGGGGCGCAACGCTGGCGCTCACCTATGCCGAGACCTATCCGGAGCGCGTTTCGGGGCTGATCCTGCGCGGCATCTTCTCGGGCCGGCGGGCCGAGCTCGACTGGTTCTACGACGGCGGCGCCAACCGGCTGTTCCCCGACCGCTGGGAAAATCTCCTGGGGCCGATCCCGGCGGCTGAGCAGGACGACATCATCGCCGCCTATCGCAAGCGCCTGACAGACCCGGACCGGGCGGTGCGGGCCGAGGCGGCGCGGGCGTGGACAGGCTGGGAATCGGCGACGGTCATGCTGCGGACCGCGCCGGGCGGCGAGCCGGCGTCCGGCGGCCCCGTCTCGGACGCGACGATCGCCTTCGCCCGGCTGGAGAACCATTATTTCTACCATGATCTGTGGCTAGAGGAGGGGCAGCTGATCCGCGATGCGGGCCGGCTCGCCGACATTCCGGGGGTCATCGTGCAGGGGCGCTACGACGTCGTGACGCCGGCGATCACCTCCTGGCAGCTGGCCCAGGCCTGGGTGCGGGCGGACTATCGCATGGTCGAGGGTGCCGGCCACGCCTTCGCCGAGCCGGGCATCCTGAACGAACTCCTGAAAGCGACGGAGCGCTTCGCAAAGGAATTGTGACCCTGGCGGCGGGGACGGTGTGCCTCAGCCGACCGAAAAGGTCATGAGCTGGCGCAGGCATGCGCCGTCCGCCTTCTTGCGGCGGCGCTTCGGCTTGGTGCTCTCCTCCAGGCGCAGCGCTTCGGGCACGCTGCGGTCCTCGGCCGTCGGCGCCCATTGCCGGCCGACGAGTTCCTGCATGAAATTGCGAGGCTGGGGCTTCGCCTGACGCGGCATGTCCATCGTCTGAGCCTCCCTGTCGAGGGGATCATGCGGGGGCGCGTTCGCAAACGGCGAAGCACGCGGCGGGTCTTGGACGGTGGTGTCCGTCCGGGCAACGCAAAGGGTGCGTTGCGGGGCGACCGCCGGCCCGGTCGGATGGGCCGGCGATCGCCGGTGTCGTCAGAAGCAATTCTTGCAGGTGTTGTAGGACGAGCCGAGACAGCTGATGCAGCCGGAACTCAGCGGGTTCGGAATGCACTGCGGGGCGCAGCGGGCGAGCTTGACGCCACACCTCAGCAGGCATCGCCAGCTGAAGGACTGGCCGACGCCGCCCGAATCCGTGACGAGGGTCGCTCCGCGCATGACCGGAGCCGCTTGCATGGGGGATCTCATGATGACTTCGGTCGTGTCCCCATAGGTGGTGTAGCTCGGCGATAGCGTCGCCAATCTCGTCCGCGCCTTTCATCGCGCTGTAGGACGAGATTGGCGGCGCGGTGGTCACCAGCGGTTTCCGGTTAGGCTTGGGTTGCGAGACCTAACTGCAACCGGAGATCCCCTGATGACCAATGACATGATGGGCCTGCGCAGCCTTCTGGAGAAGACCCCTGATGCCGATCTGCTGCGCGAGATGATCGGCTTTGCCGCCGAGCGGCTGATGGAACTGGAGGTCGGTGCCGCGACTGGCGCCGGCTATGGCGAGAAGAGTGCCGAGCGCCTCGCCCAGCGCAATGGCTACCGCGACAGGGACTGGCAGACGAGAGCCGGCACAGTCGAGTTGCGCATCCCAAAGCTGCGCAGGGGCAGCTACTTTCCCGGCTTTCTGGAGCCGCGGCGCATGGCCGAGAAGGCCCTGACGGCCGTCATTCAAGAGGCCTATGTCCAGGGCATCTCGACGCGCTCGGTCGACGACCTGGTCAAGGCGATGGGCATGACCGGCATCTCCAAGAGCCAGGTGTCGAGGCTGTGTGAAGAGATCGACGGCAAGGTAAAAGCCTTTCTGGAGCGGCCGATCGAAGGCGACTGGCCCTATCTCTGGATCGACGCCACCTACCTCAAGGTCCGCCGCGGCGGCCGCATCGTCTCGGTTGCCGTGATCATCGCCGTCGGCGTCAACGCCGATGGCCGGCGTGAGGTTCTCGGCATGGAGATCGGCACCTCGGAAGCCGAGCCGATCTGGACCGAGTTCCTGAGAAAGCTGACCCGACGCGGCCTTCGCGGCGTGAAGCTCGTCGTGTCCGACGCTCACGAGGGCATCAAAGCCGCGGTCACCAAGGTGCTAACGGCGACATGGCAGCGCTGCCGCGTGCACTTCATGCGCAACGTCCTGGCCCATGCTGGCAAGAGCGGCCGTCGTGTCGTCTCCGCCTTCATCGCCACCGCCTTTGCCCAAGAGACGCCAGAGGCCGCCAGCCAGCAATGGCGCTCCGTCGCCGACCAGATCCGGCCAAAGGTGCCGAAGCTCGCTGCCATCCTCGACGAGGCCGAGCCCGACGTGCTGGCCTACATGACCTTCCCTAGGGATCATCGGGCCAAATTGCACAGCACGAATCCGATCGAGCGGCTGAACGGCGAGATCAAGCGGCGCACCGACGTCGTCGGCATCTTTCCCAACGATGAGGCCATCCAGCGCCTCGTCGGCGCGCTGCTGCTCGAGCAAAATGATGAGTGGGCGGTTCAGCGGGCCAGGTACATGACACTGGAATCCGTCGCTCCCCTGAGCGATGATCCGTTCGTTAGCCTGCCAGCCGTGGCACGCTGATCAATCCGGCTTGGCCGGAACCGCACGGCCATCGCCGTCAGCTACACCACATGGTGGGACACTATCATGACTTCTCCTTTCGTTGCCGCAATCGGGGAATGCACAGGTCTCGTGACCTTGCTGGTTCGATCGTCTTGAGGCTGGTTGCGGGCTCCAGCCTGGACCGCTCGTGACTCCTTGCCGAGGAAACGCATCTGAAACACGCGTTGCAGATGTCTCTCGAGCGCATATCGGGATGCGTTCCGGGCCCGGCCTGAGCGACGGAGCCAACCGCCCCGGCGCCTGCTTTCAGAGGCAGTTCTTGCAGCGATCATACGCCGCGCCCATGCACAGTGCGCATGTGGCCGGGCCAGCCACGCAGGCTGGGGCGCAGGCGGCGACCGTGGCGCCGCAGACGACCCAGTCGAGGACATTGCAACCCGACTGGCGAACACCCTCGCTTCGCATGAAGAGAGGCTGGCCGCGCATGACGGGAGACGCTTGCATGGGCAATCTCATGGTGTCGTCCTCCCGATCATCGCTTCAGGGGCAGATGGGCAGTTCCAGAACGCATTTGCCCAGAACACGGACGCAGCAGGCCGACTGGCTGGCTGCCGCGGTTCCCGCAGAGCGGCCGCCGGGTGTGCGGTCGACCGGTGCAGCTTGTGTCGGGGATCTCATCATCATCTTCTCCTTCGAAAGTGCCTCGATGCGCTGCGCATCGGGCTGTGCGCTGTCACACCCGGCGGGCTGACAGATTCGATATGGCGAACTCACCGGGGCTCAGGCCCCGGATTCACGTCAACGCGCTGAGCGGGACGCTCCAGTTGCGGCCGGCGCCGACGGTGACGGGCAGCACCTCGCTGACATCCACCGTGAAGCGGTAGACGCGGGCAGCGCGCCGCTCGTTCTCGGCGTCGAACATCGTCATCTGCACATCCCAGCAATCGGAATCCGGGCGGCAGATCGGACTGCGTGCGACGGTGATGCTGTAGAGCTCGAGCCCGCGGTGCATGCCGTCGGCAAAGACGCTGGCGCCCTGATAGGCATTGGTGGCGGCAAAGTTGATCGCGCGGTCCTCGGGGCTGATGCCCAGATTGCGCAGCTCGTCATAGGTGCGCACGAGGAAGTTGAAGATGGAGTCGTCGCTGACGCTCTCGTCGCCGATCGCCGCCTTGGCAGCGTTGACCAGCTCTATCGGCTTCCATTTGCTCATGCCGCGCGGGTCGGGATAGATCACCGGCAGGATCTGGCCGTTCATCAGCCGCGTCGAACCGTGGACGAAGCCCGGGATCGCCACGCGCTGCAGGTCGCCGGTGTTGTCGAGGCTGGTCTGCATGGCGTCGAGCAGGTCGGCATAGACCTCCTGGGCGAAGGGGCCGGCCGGCGTGATGGCGTAGATCGGTATCTGTTCCTGCATCAGGATGAAGGTGATGCCGGTGGCGAAGGACAGATCGCTCTTCAGCATGTCGATCAGCGCCGCCGGCGTGTTGGCGGCAACGGGGTCGCCCATGCGCTGGACGATGGCGTCGTATCGCGGCTCGTTGCCGAAATCGAACCAGACCGAACCGATGGCGTAGACCTTCTGCGGCTCCTTCGCCGCGCCGCCGCAACCGCAGCCCTGCTGCGTCACGCTCGACTGCCGGACCTCGGCGGCCTGCGCCAGCGCGCCGCGCCGCCGCCGGACCGGACGGGCCGACTGCATGGCGCCCGCCACGTCCACATCATCGTCGCCGTCGTCGTCCCCGCCATCGTCGCCCGAAGCGAGCATGTCCTCGTCGAACTCGTCCTCGTCGGCCATCGCGCCGGCGGCCAGTTCCTGCTGCGCCGCCTGCTTCTTGCCGCCGCAGCCACAGCCGCAGTCGGACTGAAGGACGGCGCCGGCGATGCCGGATCGTCCGGGCGGGGACACGGTCGCCGCGGACGGGCTGACGGATAGGGTTTCCCTGATCATTGGCTCTCTCCCAGCTTGGTCGTTCCCGGATTGCGGGAGGAAAACCGCCCCCTCCAGCTCCGGCTCCAGTGTCTGACGAAGGCGTTCGATCGCTCCCCGAACGTCGAGCCGTCCGGCGAGAACCCGCGCACACTCGCCATCGGCCTGCGGATCGCAGGGGCGGGCGGTCTCGATGAGGATCCGGCGAATGTCGAGCGGGCCGAAAGGCCTGCCGGCGCGCAGGGCGGCCGACAGCAGCCGTGCGGCGACCCCGGTGACCACCGCGGTGGCGAAGCTCGAGCCGCTGCGCTGGACGCGTTCGCCGCGCAGGCTCGAGACGGTCAGGCCGTCGCCGGGCGCCAGGATGCCGTTGGCGCCGTAGCTCGCGCCATAATTGGAGCTCTGCAACGGCCGGCCCGCCGCATCCATCGCGCCGACCGCCAGAACGCTGGCAACGGCGGCCGGGACATGCAGGCAGGCACAGCCGTCATTGCCGGTGGCGGCCACGACGAGGATGCCCTTGCGCTCGCACAGATCCAGCGCGTCCTCCAGATGGCGCGAGGCTTCGGGCGTCGAGGACAATTGGCCGGCGCTGATGTTGACGATCGCCACACCGCGCTCGACCGCCATGTAGATCCCGCGGGCGATGTCGGTCTGGGTGGCGCGCGGCGCCATGTAGGCGGGGCGCGGATCGGGGAAGAACACCGGCAGGATGAGGCCGCTGCAGCCGCGGGCCAGGCCGCCCTCGCGGTCGAACAGCACGCTGCAGATTTCGGTGCCGTGGGCGTCCGGGCCGTGGGCCTCGGCAATACGCATCGTGGGCTCCAGATCGAGCCGCGCGTCGGCGAGGGCGGGGATGGCAAGGTCGGGGGTGCCGTCCACCACGCCGATGCGCAAGGTCGGGTCGCAGGCGCCCAGCGTGTCGAGGAGGGTCGATATGTCGGACATGCCGTTCCACCTCCCTTGCGCTGCAATCATTACGTGACGTAACATTGTATATACAACCTAAGAGGGCAACTCTGTTTTCCTCTATTGGTTGTAATTCGGGGGCGGGCCACATTTGGCGTCTGCCTGTTGGAGACGTGCGGGCGCGGGTCTATTCTTGCGGCAGCGCGTTCGGGCGCCGGACGGGGCATTGGGGGCAGGGCGGATGGGTCATTCGGGCGGATGTCAGTGCGGCGCGGTGCGGTTTCGCATCACCGGGACACTGGGGCAGGCGTCGATCTGCCATTGCCGCATGTGCCAGAAGGCGTTCGGCAATTTCTACGCGCCGCTGGTGTCGGTGCCGGAGGGCGGCTGCGTATGGACGAAGCGCGAGCCGGCGCGGTTCCGTTCGTCGAACCACGTGGTCCGCGGCTTCTGCGAGACCTGCGGGACGCCGCTGACCTACGAGGCGCCGGACGGAATGGCGCTGGCCATCGGCGCCTTCGACGACCCGGCTGCCATCGCGCCGACGATCCAGTTCGGGGTCGAGGCGCGTTTGCCCTATACGGCCCGGCTCAGCGATCTGCCCGTGCGATCGACCGACGCCGATATCGCCGCCAATCCGTTTCTGGCAGAGATCGTGTCGCACCAGCATCCCGATCGCCCGGATGCCGAGGAACAGGAACGACCATGAACGACCCGACCGGCCTCAAGGGCCTCTATTCGGAGATCGCGCCCTACGCCCATGGCATGCTGGATGTCGGCGATGGACACCGGGTCTACTGGGAGCGCTGCGGCACGCCGGGCGGCCGGCCGGCGGTGTTCCTGCATGGCGGGCCGGGAGGCGGCTGCTCGCCGGCCCATCGCCGCCTGTTCGACCCGGCGATCTACGACGTTCTGCTCTTCGACCAGCGCGGCTGCGGCCGCTCGACGCCCCATGCCGAGCTCGAGGCCAACACCACCTGGCATCTCGTCGCCGACATCGAGCGGCTGCGCGCCATGGTCGGGGCCGAGGCCTGGCTGGTCTTCGGCGGCTCCTGGGGCTCGACCCTGGCGCTCGCCTATGCCGAGACCCATCCGGCGCGGGTCGACGCGCTGGTGCTGCGCGGCATCTACACGCTGACGAAGGCGGAGCTGTCCTGGTACTACCAGTTCGGCGTCTCGGAGATGTTCCCGGACAAGTGGGAGCGCTTCCTCGCGCCGATCTCGCCTGCCGAGCGGGGCGACATGATGATGGCCTATCGCCGCCGCCTCGTCAGCGACGATCCGGCCGAGCAGCTTGCGGCGGCACAGGCCTGGAGCCTGTGGGAGGGCGAGACCATCACGCTGATGCCCTCGGCGGAACTGACGGCCGACTTCTCCGATCCGCATTTCGCCATCGCCTTTGCGCGGATCGAGAATCACTTCTTCGTTCACGCCGGCTGGCTGGAGGAGGGGCAGCTGCTGCGCGATGCGCATCGTCTGAAGGGCATTCCGGGCGAGATCATCCACGGGCGCTACGACATGCCGTGTCCGGCCCGCATCGCCTGGGAACTCCACAAGGGCTGGCCGGACGCGGATCTGCATCTGGTCGAGGGCGCCGGGCACGCCTTCAACGAGCCGGGCATTCTCGACCGGCTGATCCGGGCAACGGACCGCTTCGGCCGGCAGGGCTGACCCCGCCGGGCCCATGTCGATCAGCATTCGCGATCGGTCCGATCACCAGAAAGCGGGTGTCGAGACGAGGGCGGCTCTGATACAGGAAGCCGTCACTCACCCTTAGTATCGAGCACATCCATGCAAGCCGCCGGCAGCGCGAACAAGGGCTTTTTCTATGCCTTTGGCGCTTACGCGATCTGGGGTCTGGTCCTCCCGATCTACATGAAGCTCCTGAGCCACGTCTCGCCCCTGGAGATCGTGGCGCATCGGGTGATCTGGGCGATCCCCTTCGCGGTGCTCGTCCTGTGGTGGCAGGGGCTGCTGGGCGGCGTCTGGCGGTATTTCACCCAGTGGCGGACCTTGGCGCTGGCGGCGGTGACGGCCTCGCTGATCTCGTTCAACTGGGGCACGTATGTCTACGCCATCGCCTCCGGCCATGCGCTGGACGCGGCGCTCGGCTATTACATCAATCCGCTGGTCAACGTGCTGCTGGGCGCGGTGATCCTGGGAGAGCGGCCGAACCGCCTGCAGGCGGCCGCCATTGCTTTGGCCGGCATCGCCGTGGTGATCCTGACGATCAAGGCGGGCGGGCTGCCGTGGATCTCGCTGGTCCTGGCCTTCTCCTTCGGCACCTACGGGCTGCTCCGCAAGATGGTGCCGGTCGGCTCCACCGAGGGCTTCTTCCTGGAGGTGGCGCTGCTGGCCGTTCCGAGCGTGCTGCTCCTGGCCTTCCTGCCCGGCGACAACCACGTGATGACGGGCGGCTACGTGGCCGGCATGCTGATCTTCGCCGGGCCGCTGACGGCGATCCCGCTGATGCTGTTCGCCGCCGGCGCGCGGCTCCTGCATTACTCGACCATCGGCATCCTGCAATACATGGTGCCGACGCTGCTGTTCCTGACCGCCGTCTTCGTCTTCGGCGAGCCGTTTACGAACTGGCAGCTGGTCGCCTTCTGCCTGATCTGGAGCGCGGTGGTGCTCTACACCGTGGCGCTGTTCCGCAACGGGCGGGCGCGGCGGCGGGCCGCCGCACTCACCCCGCAGACGGCGTGAGCCGGACGGCTCAGCCGCCGTCCGACCAGCGCACTTTGTAGAGGTCGAGCCGGCGGTCGCGCAGATTGCGCACCGAGCCCTCGTAGCGGGCCCAGTTGAGCGTCGCGAGGTTGAGATCGGCGACGGTGACCATCTCGACATTCTCCGACGCCTCGGCGGCGATGCCGTCGCGGGCGAAGGGGAAGTCGCAGGGGGTGAAGATCGCCGACTGGGCGTATTCGATGTCGAGATTGTCGACATTCGACAGATTGCCGGTCATGCCGGACGTCACGACATAGCACTGATTCTCGATCGCCCGCGCCTGGCAGCAATAGCGCACGCGCAGATAGCCGTGGCGGGTGTCGGTGTTGAACGGCACGAACAGGATGCGGGCGCCCTGGTCGGTGAGCCGGCGCGCCACTTCCGGAAACTCGGAATCGTAGCAGATCATGATGCCGATCGGGCCGCAGTCGGTCTCGATCGTGTCGGTGGGATCGCCGCCCTTGATCTGCCAGTACTGGCGCTCGTTGGGTGTCGGGTGGGTCTTCTCGCGCTCGTGCACCGAGCCGTCGCGCAGGAACACATAGCCGACATTCTGGATGTCGCCGTCGTCCGTCTTGGTGGCGTGGCTGCCGCCGATGATGTTGATGTTGCGGCGGATCGACATCTCGCTCAGCCGCTCGACGAAGTCCGGCGTGTGCTCGGTCAGCCGCTGGATGGCCGCGTCGGGCTTCAGCTCCTCCGGCTCGCAGGACAGCAGCATCAGCGTGAAGAGCTCGGGGAAGACGACGAAGTCGCCGCCGTATTCCGACGCGACCTCGACGAAATATTCGACCGCGTCGTAGAAATCCTGGGGCTGGGCGATCTTGCGCGCCTTCATCTGCACGGTGACGATGCGCACCATGTCGGGATTGCCGCGATTGACCGGCTGCTCCTCGCGGGCCGGATCGTAATAGGGATTGCGCCACAGCATCAGGACGCCGTAGCCGCCGGACGCCTTGTCGCCGGGATAATAGTTCTTCAGGAGGCCCTGCGGCTCGAAGCCGGCATTCAGGTGGAACGAGACGATCGGGTCCTTGACGTCGTTGGCCTTCACCGCCTCCAGATAGGCCTCGGGCGAGCCGAACTTCTTGGCATGGCGCTGATAGCCCGGCATGCGGCCGCCGAAGGCGATGCCCTTGAGGTCGAGATCCTGGCACAGGCGCCGGCGGGCGTCGTAGAGCCGCTTGCCGATGCGCAGGCGCCGGCGGTCGGGATCGACGCAGACCTCGGTGCCGTAGAGCCATTCGCCCTTGCGGTCGTGCATGGCGGCATAGCCGCCGCCGGTGACCTCGCCCCAGCTGTGCTGGCCGAGCGCCTTTTCCTCGGCCAGGATCATGGTCGCGGCATAACCGACGATCTCGCCCTCGTAGACCACGACGAACTGGCCCTCGGGAAAGGCCGAGAGCTGGCCGAGGATCATGCCGCGCGTGTAGGGCGCGTCGTCCTTGAAGACCTTGGAGGAGAGGGCGATGATGTCGGTGACGTCGCTCTTCTCGGCGGTACGCACCTCGATCTTCGGGGTCGAGCGCTTCTCGGCCATGCGGCGTGTCCTTGTCGTTCTCGGGTCGTGTGACGGGGAGGAATGGGGTGCGGCCGGGCGCCGCCTTGCGTTCGATGTAGGACGCAGGCGCCGCGACGCAAGCAAAGGCGCCCGCCGCCGGCGGTCCGGGGGCGGGCGCATGGTCCTGTGAACGGGCTGATAAGCCGTAAGTCCGTGGGGCCGCGGCGGCCGGCGTCAGAGCTTCTCGACGATCTCCGCCCGGCCGCGGCGATGCGTGTCGTCGCCGGCCAGAGCCGCCACCAGTTCCGGAACGATGGCATCGACGTCGTCGATCACCATCGGCCGCACCTGATGGGCCGTATGGAGGAAGCCTTCGGCGCTCATATGGTCCATCAGCCGGGACAGCGGGTCCCAGAAGCCGCCGACATTGGCGACGATGACCGGCTTGGCATGGCGGCCGAGCTGGCTCCAGGTGAGGATCTCGATCAGCTCCTCCAGCGTGCCGATGCCGCCGGGCAGGGCCACGAAGGCGTCCGAGCGCTCGAACATCTGGTGTTTGCGGGCGTGCATGTCCTCGGTGACGATCAGCTCGTCGAGCCGGGTCAGCTCGCTCTCGGTCGCCTCCATGTCGATGAGGAAGCGCGGGATGATGCCGGTCACGGCGCCGCCCTTGGCGATCACGCCTTCGGCGACCGCACCCATGATGCCGCGCGTGCCGCCGCCATAGACAAGGCGCATGCCGGCGGCGCCGATCGCCTCGCCAAGGCGTCGGCCGCTCTCGAGATATCGGGGATCGCGGCCGGCGGAGGAGCCGCAATAGACGCAGACGGATCGAATCGTGTTCATGGGATCGAAAGTCCGACGCAGGCGCGAAGAGGTCAAGCGGCAAGCGGGGTCTCGGGCGACACCGCGCGATCCGTCGCCACGATCCCGGATCGCGGCTGCGCTGGGGAATGCCCCTGAACAGTCTGTCGCGGCGGTGGCGTCTTTTTGCAGTGCAGAAAATCCGTAGTGTACCGCCAGCCCCAGAGGCTTTCTGTCCCAGAGGAGTTTCCATGCGTTTCTTGCTGACCACCGTTGCCGCACTGTGCCTTGCCGGATCCGTTCATGCGCAGAGCATCGACGTGCCCGCCGGAACCTATGTCGCGGATCCGCTGCACACCAATGTTCTTTGGAAGGTGAAGCATTTCGGCCTGTCGACCTATATCGGCCGGTTCTCGACGATTTCGGCCACGCTGGAGCTGAATTCCGAGGATCCGGCCCAGTCGAGCCTGACCGCGACGATCGACCCGGCCTCGGTGGATACGAACTATCCGGCCGACGACAAGGATTTCGACGCCGAGATCGCCAGCGACATGTTCCTGAACGCGGCGAAGTTCCCCGAGATCACCTTCGTGTCCAAGTCGATCGAGCTGACCGGCGAGAACACCGGCACGGTGACCGGCGACCTGACGCTGAACGGCCAGACCCGTGAAGAGACGCTGGACGTCACCTTCAACACCGCCCTCAACCCGCATCCGATGTCGCAGAAGCCGGTCGTCGGCTTTTCCGGTGCGATGACCGTCGACCGGACCGAATACGGCATCGAGGCGCTGGCCGGGCCGGTCGCTGCCGAGGTGCTGCTGGAGATCGAGGCGGAATTCGTTCCCCAGTCCTGATCGCCTGAAGGCGGGGCGCTTTCGCGTCCCGCCACCCGCGGCCGCACGATCCCCTACGTCAGACGCCGCCCGCGAGCCGGGCGGTCGTGCGGTCGTTCGCCGGTCCTCCCGTCATTCCCCATTTCCCGCCACGGAGCGTCAGATGAGCGTGTCCCCGACAGCCGGCTGGTCTGCGGCCTATACGCGCTACACCAGCGGTGCGATCCTGCTGCATTGGACGATCGCCCTGGCGATCCTGTTCCAGCTCGCCGTCGGCCTTGCCATGGTGCATCTCGACGCCATGCCGGACGCGCTGCGCTTCGCGCTCTTCCAGTGGCACAAGACCATCGGCATCCTGGTGCTCTGCCTGACGCTGGCGCGGATCGCCTGGCGACTGGTGAACCCGCCGCCGGCGCTGGCGCCGACCACCTCGCGCGCCGAACGGGCGGCGTCCGGCCTGGTCCATCTGGCCTTCTACGCCCTGATGCTGTTCGTGCCTCTGTCGGGCTGGCTGCTGGTCTCGGCGGCTGCGGCCGGCATCCCGACCTATCTCTTCCTCATCGACAGCCTCGAATGGCCGCATCTGCCGGTGGCCGCGCTTCTCCCCAGCATGGACGCCGCCGCGCTCGAGGATGTTCTCGGCTTTGCGCACAAATGGCTGGCGCTGTCGTTTCTCGGGCTTCTGGTCCTGCATGTGGCCGGGGCGCTGAAGCATTCGCTGGTCGACGCGGTCCCATCCTTCTCGCGCATGCTGCCGCATCACGGCATGGCGCGACCGCAGACCCGGCTGATCGCAATCCCGATCGCGCTGGCCGTCGTGCTGTCGGCGCTCGGCGGCGGGCTTGTGGCCGGCCAGTCCGACGCTCTCGTCGCGGCAGAGGCGACGCGCGCCGACCGCGCGATGGTAGCGCCCGACGCCGGCCCAGCCGGCGGCGACTGGATCGTCGATCCGGCGCAAAGCCAGCTCGGCTTCGAGACGCAGTTTTCGGGCAAGACGCTGACCGGCACCATCGGCACGTGGCAGGCGGATGTGCGCTTTTCCCCGGAGGCGCTGGATCTGGCCGAGGCCAGCATCGCCATCGATGCGGCGTCAATCGCCGTCGACAACAGTTTCGTTGCGCCGCAGGTGCAGGGCGCGGACGGTTTTGCCAGCGCGACGCACCCGACCGTGACGCTGCAACTCGGCGACTTCCGCGCGGTGGAAGCTGGCTATGAAGCGGGCGGCACGCTGACGATCAAGGAAAAGAGCCTGCCGGTGACGGTCCACTTCCGCTTCGAGCGAAACAATAACGGCACGGCGCATGTGACCGGGAGCGCGACGGTCGACCGGACGGCCTTCGATCTCGGCGTCGCCAACGATCCGACCGGGCAGTATCTGGACAAGGCCGTGACGATCCGCTTCGAGTTGGTCGCCGTTCCGGCCGGAGCGGCGGCCGCCGGCAGCTAGGCGTGTGGCGCCCTTTGCGGCCTTAGAGAACGCCCGGAAAGCGGGCGTCGATCGCCCGGATCGCCGCGTCGCGCCAGACGGCATCGCGCTCGGATCGCGGCGTGTCGATGTCGTAAATGCCCCGGACCCGTGCCGGCCGCTCGGTCAGGAAGATGATGCGGTCGGAGAGTTCCACCGCCTCGCGCAGATTGTGGGTGACCATCAGCGCCGTCGTCGGGCGGGCCGACCACACCTCCACGAGCAGGGCGCGCAGCCGGTTGGCCGTCGCCTCGTCGAGCGAGACGAAGGGCTCGTCGAGCAGCAGCAGCGCCGGCTCGGTGGCGAAGGCGCGGGCCAGCGCCGCCCGGCGGGCAAGTCCCAGCGAGAGTTCGCCGGGATAGCGGCCGCGCATGGCGGCAAGGCCCAACGTCTCGAACAGGGCGTCGAGATCGGCCCCCGCCAGCGCTTCGGGCAGCGCAAGGCGGACGTTCTGTTCGACCGTGCGCCAGGGCAGCAGACGCGGTTCCTGGAACACGGCGGCGATGCGACCGTCGGCGGTGGGCAGGCGCACATGACCCGTATAATCGCGGTCGAGCCCGAGGATGACCCGCAGCGTCGTCGTCTTGCCGCAGCCGGAGGGGCCGATCAGCGTCGTGAAGCTGCCCGGCGGTGCGGTGAAGGCGACCGCGTCGATCGCGGCCAGCCGGACGCCGTCGATCGTCGTGAACACCTTGTCGCGGATGGCGACGTCAAGCGGGCCGGGCGCGCCAGCGGGTGGCATGGGCTTCGAGGGGTTGGACAAGCAGGAACTCGATCAGGAGCATGATGGCGACGAAGGCCAGGGTGTAGGCGAGGATCGCCGCGACATCGAAGAGCTGGAAATAGAGGTGGATCTGGAAGCCGACGCCATTGGAACGGCCGAGAAGCTCGACGACCAGGGCGATCTTCCAGATCAGCGCGATCCCGGAGCGGGAGGCCGCGGCGAAATAGGGCTGGAGCTGCGGCAGCACCACGTCGCGCAGGGTCCGCCAGCGTCCGAAGCGGTAGACCGAGGCCATCTCCGAAAGGCCGCGATCCAGCGAGCGGGCGCCCTCGCGCATGGTGACGACGACATTGGGGATCTTGTTGATCGCGATCGCCCCGACCGCCGCGGCCTCGTTCAGCCCGAACCAGATATAGGCGAGGGCGATTACCACCAGCGCCGGGATGTTGAGGAACAGGATCAGCCACGGATCGAAGAAGCGATCGGCGCGGGCGTCCATGCCGAGGCCGACGCCGATGGCCGAGCCGATGATCATGGCGATGGCGAAGGCCGCGGCGACGCGCATCAGCGTCATGGCGAGATGGTAGAAGAGCTCGCCGGTGACGGCATCGCGCCAGAAGGCGTCGAAGACCGCGGGCGGCGTCGGCAGGACGCGGCTGTCGGCGATGACCGCTGCGATCCACCAGGCGGCCAGAAGCCCGAGGAGCGACAGCGTCGTCACCAGCGCCGGGGCGATGCCGGCCGAGGGCTTGCCGCGACCGCCGGTGGTTGCGTCAGGAGCCATTCCCGTCGCCGGTCCAGTAGGTGCCCTCCACGAGCGTGTCCGATGGCCCGACCAGCTTCGATCCGCCGATCTCGGCCAGGACCTCGTAGAGCCTGGCGGTGTCGACGGCCTCGTCGGCGCCGCTGCGGCCCGGGATGCCCTCGCGGTAGCGATCGCGCAGGATCCGGAAGGTCGCGTCGTCCTCGGCCTTCATCAGCGGCTTGAGCGCGTCCCAGGCGTCGTCGGAGGTCGCCAGCAATTGCTTGGTTGCCTTGTCGGCGGCAACGAAGCCCTCGACGGCCCTCTGATGGTCCTTCGCAAAGGCCTCGCTGAACACCCAGCCGATCGACGCGACCGGACCGGCGGTGCCCATGGCGATCGCCGCGTCGGTGCCGGAGATCAGCGTGCGGAAGCCCTGCGCCTCCAGCCGGGCGGCGTAGTGCCAGTAATTGAGGACGGCATCGAGCTCGCCGGTGCGGGCCTTTTCGGCCAGGAGCGGCGGCGCGCCATAGGCGATGTCGTTCTCGGCCGCGAGATCGGTGCCGTGGTCCTTTTTCGCGAGCGCCTGAATCAGCAGCCAGTTCTTGTCCAGCGGTCCGCCGGCGACGCCGATGGTCTTGCCGGTCAGGTCGCCCAGATCGGTGATGACGCTGTCGCCGGGCATCATCAGCGAACCGACCGAGGTGGAGTAGGGCACGAAGGTGAAGTCGGCGCCGGTCGCCCGTTGGCGCGACACCCACAGCCAGTCGGAGACGATCATGTCGACCGAGCCGGCCTGCAGCGCCACGGTCGAGGCGTCCTCGCCGGCGAAGGCCACGATCTCGACATCGACGCCGTTGGCGGCGTCGAGCCCGGCGCGCTTCATGGCATCGAGTTCCCAGTTGACGGTGCCGTATTTCAGAACGCCGATCCGAACCGGTGCATGCGCCGCGTCGTTCTCGGCTGCCGCGAAACCGGTCCACAGCGCCAGAGCCAGTGCGGCGCAGAGCGTCGCCCGAATCCATCGCATGAACGATCCTCCCATGATCCTTCGCGTGCCCCGCTTCATCTAGCGCGTCCGGATGCGGCCCGTCACGCCCTATCGCATAACGGGAATTTCTCCCGTCAGGAGCGGGCGTCGATCGCCTCGGCGATCTCGTCGGCCATCTTCAGGAGACGAATGATCACCGGCACCGCCAGCGCGATCATGCTGCGGTCCTGGCCACGGGCGCGCTGGGCCTCGCGGACCTCCTCGACGATCGCCGCGACGGCGGGGATGAAGCGGATGGCGAGCGAAATGGCGAGCCCGACCTTGGCCACATCGACGCCCAGCCTCGCCAGTGGCGACAGCGCCCATTCGATGACCGCCACGAGGTCGGCGGTGCGGGTGGTCAGGGTGACGAGCGAGGCGGCGAGGATCAGCGTCGCGAAGCGCAGGACCAGCAAAAGGGCGGCGTCGAGGCCGACCAGCCAGAGCTGGACCGCGAAGAGAATGCCGAGGATCCACAGGGCCGGGCGGATCTGGGCAAAGGCAACGCGGGCCGGAATGCGCGCCAGGCCGTGGGCGGCCATCGTGACGACGAGAGCAACGGCCGCAAGCCGGGGATCGGCGATGGCGAAGAGCAGCGTGCCGAGGCCGAGCAGCGCCGCGAGCTTGTCGCCGGCGCGGGCGCGATGGACCGGACTGGTCCCGGGCCGGTAAAGCCCGGCGATCATCCTGCGATGGCCCGGTAGGCGGCCACCGCCTCGGCCGGCGCCGCGTCGGCGACGAGGCAGCCGGCCTCGAAGACGAGGACCCGGTCGAAGCCGGCGATCAGGTCGAGATCGTGGGTGACGAAGACGACATGCTGATCCAGCGCCGCGACCGCGTCCATGACACGGCGGGTGTTGCGCAGGTCGAGCAGCGTCGTCGGCTCGTCCATGACCAGCCAGCGCGGCGCCGTCGCCATGACGCCGGCCAGCGCCAGCATCTGGCGTTCGCCGCCGGACAGTTCATGGGCGAGGCGGTCGTCCATGCCGGTCAGGCCGAAGCGGTCGAGCGTCGCGGCGACCCGCGCGGCGATCGCCGGCTTGTCCAGCCCGCGCCCCTTCAGGCCGAAGCCGATATCCTCGGCAACGGTCGGATAGACGATCTGGTTGTCCGGGTTCTGGAAGACGAAGCCGACCAGCCGGCGCACCTCCTTGCCGCTCGACTTCGTGTCGAAGCCGTCGACGGTGACGCTGCCTTCGCTGGGCACGACCAGCCCGTTGAGCAGGCGGGCGAAGGTGCTCTTGCCGGAACCATTGGCGCCGACGATGGCGATCCGGCGTTCGGTGAGGGTCAGGTCCAGATCCGACAGGACGCGGCGGCCGCCGCGTTCGGCGGCGACGCCGGTCAGGGCGATCACGAGGCGGCCATCCGCATGTTGCCGGTCAGGCCGAGCGGGCGGAGGCCCGGGGCGCGATCAGCGGATAGGCGCGGCGCACGGCGATGATCACCGCAGCGGCGACGCCGGCCTTGACCAGGTCGCCCGGAATGAAGGCGACAGCCGAGCCGACGAAGGCTTCGACAAGGCCCATGCCCGACATCGCCGCATACCAGGGAATGCCGACCAGATAGATGATGCCGATGCCCCCGATGACCGCGATGACGAAGGCGAGCGGGAAGGACAGGCGGTTCCAGAACCGCTCGGTCAGCCAGCCGATGACGAAGGTTGCGGCGAGCCAGCCATAGATGAAGCCCGACCACGGTCCGACGAAGGGCGCAAGCCCGCCGCGGCCGCCGGACAGCAGCGGCAGGCCAACCGCGACAAGGGCGAGGAAGAGCAGCATCGACAGGGTGCCGCGCCGGGCGCCGAGAATGCCGCCCATCAGCATCGGGCCCATGGACTGGGCGGTGATCGGAATGCCGAGCGCCGGGATCATCAGGGGCGGAAACACGCCCAGCACCGCCATCAGGGCGGCGAACAGGGCGATATAGACGATGTCCTTGGTGGCCATGGCGAATCTCTTGCGGGATGTTGTGAGTGGCAGCCGGGTGTGGCGCCGTTTCGGCTGACGACAGACCGGATCGCGGGGCAAAGGTCAACGGGTGAGGCGCATCGCATTGCCTGGCTGCACGGCGGACGGGCGCTCAGGCGGCGCCGATGTCGGTCCGCGCGAAGTCGTTGCCCTTGTAGAGCAGCGGCACGTCGAAATGGCGGGCGCAGGCATAGGCGAAGCAATCGCCGAAATTCAGCGCCGCCGGATGCCGGCCCTTGCCGTAGCGGGCATAGGCGTCGATGGCAATCGCGGCGGTTCCCGGCTCGATTGCGACGATCCGGACCGACTGATCGCCGAGGAATTCGTCGACCATCCGCCGGGCAATCTGTGGATCGACGCCGCGGATACGCGACAACGCGACCGATGCTTCCCAGATGGCCAAAGCGGACGTCAGGCGGCGGTTGTGCCGATCCATGCGCGCACTCAGTTGCACGGCATCGGCTTCGCCCGCCAGAATCGCGCAGATTGCCGAGGCATCGATGAACATCAGTCTTCGTAGAGACTGTCGATCCATTCCTGGGTGACGGGCAGCCCGTGACCTCCAGATGGATATTTCTCGCGCAATGCGGCGGCCTGATCGAGGATCCGCCGTGCTCCGGGCGTCACATGCTCCGTATCCGAACCGGGACCCGGTTCCGGCTTGTGGCGTTCAAGTGCGGCGGCGAGGGCGCGCCGGACGGCTTCGGTCTTCGTCGTCTGGGTCAGCGCGGCGAGCTTTTCGGCGAGTTCGCCGACTTCCGGGTCTTTCACGTAGAGCGCCATGGTCGTGCTCCGATCCGCGAGGATATCCTGTAATCTAATATCGGGATATCCGCGTGTCCAGCGGCGCGCCGAACGCCTCAGCTCAGGGTCCGCTTTACCGCGTCGGCCCAGCCGGCGAGCTTGCGGCCGCGGGTGACGGCATCCATGCGCGGCTCGAAGCGGCGTTCGAGGTTCCAGCGTTCGGCAAAGCCGGCCATGTCGGGCCACACGCCGGCCTTTTGTCCGGCGACCCACGCGGCGCCGAGGGCCGTGGTCTCCAGGACGACCGGACGGTCGACGGGGGCGTCGAGAATGTCGGCGAGGCGCTGCATGGTCCAGTCGGAGGCGACCATACCGCCGTCGACGCGCAGGATGGTGTCGGAGGCGCCGGTCCAGTCCTTCTTCATCGCCGACAGCAGGTCCGCGGTCTGGAAGCAGACGGATTCGAGGGCGGCGCGGGCGAGTTCGTTGGGGCCGGTCTTGCGGGTCAGGCCGTAGATCGCGCCGCGCGCCTCCGCGTCCCACCAGGGCGCGCCGAGGCCGGTGAAGGCCGGCACCATGTAGACCTCCTGGGCGTCGTCGGCGGCCCCGGCCATCGGGCCGGTGCGGTCGGCCCGCTCGACGAGGCCGAGGCCGTCGCGCAGCCATTGCACAGCGGCGCCGGCCACGAAGATCGAGCCCTCGAGGCCGAAGGTCGTGCGGCCGGCCAGCCGATAGGCGATCGTCGTCAGGAGCCGGTTGGAGGAGGGCACCCTGGTGTCGCCGGTATTGAGGACCGCGAAGCAGCCGGTGCCGTAGGTCGATTTCAGCATGCCCGGCTGAAAGCAGGCCTGACCGAGGGTCGCGGCATGCTGGTCGCCGGCCATGCCGCAAATCGGGATCGCGGCGCCGAAGAGGCCGGGATCGGTGGTGCCGAAGGCGGCGTCGCAATCCTTGACCTCGGGCAGCAGCGAGCGCGGCACCCTGAGGAGCCGCAGGAGGTCGTCGTCCCAATCATGCGCCTCGATGTCGAAGAGCATGGTGCGGCAGGCATTGGTGGCGTCGCTGGCATGGACCCGGCCGCCGGTCAGGCGCCACAGGAGAAAGCTGTCGACGGTGCCGAAGGCGAGCTTGCCGGCCTCGGCCCGGGTTCTGGCGCCGTCCACATTGTCGAGCAGCCAGGCGATCTTGGTGCCGGCGAAATAGGGGTCGATCAAAAGCCCGGTCTTGCGGGTGATCTCCGGCTCGTGGCCGTCGGCGACCAGCTTGCGGCAGAATTCGGCCGTGCGGCGGTCCTGCCAGACGATGGCGTTGTGGATCGGCTTGCCGGTGTCGCGATCCCAGATCAGCGTGGTCTCGCGCTGGTTAGTGATGCCGATGGTGGCAATGTCGGAGGCCGACAGCGAGGCGTCGGCGAGCGCCGTGCGGATGGTGGCGAGCGTCGAGGACCAGATATCCTCGGGATCGTGCTCGACCCAGCCCGAATGAGGGAAATGCTGCGGGAATTCCTGCTGGCCGAGGCCGCGGATATGGAAGCCATCGTCGAAGACGATCGCACGGGTCGACGTCGTGCCCTGGTCGATGGCGAGAACGTATCCGGACATGCCGTCCCCTTCTGGATGCTGGTGTTCACGATGGCAGAAGGCCGGGGCTGACCCCGGCCTTCGTTTCTCAGATGTCAGACGGTTACTTGGACGCGTTGGCGTCGGCCCAGCTCTTCACCAGCTCGTCGTAATTGACGGTGATCGGCTGTTCCTTCTCGTCTTCCTTCTTGGGCTGAGGCGCCAGCGTGCCGTTAGCCTTGGCCTGCTCCACCCAGTACTCCATGTCCTGCTCTTCGTTGAGCTTGGGACCGATGTCGCCCTGGATGCCGGCGCGCTCGATGCGCTCCATCACCTTTTCCTGCTCGGCGCAGAGGGAGTCCATCGCTTCCTGGGCCGACTTGGCGCCCGAGGACGCGTCGCCGATCGCCTGCCACCAGAGCTGTGCCAGCTTCGGGTAGTCCGGCACGTTGGTGCCGGTCGGCGACCACTGCTTGCGGGCCGGCGAGCGGTAGAACTCGACGAGACCGCCGAGTTCGGGAGCCCGCTCGGTGAAGCTCTCGTCGCGGATGGTGGATTCGCGCACGAAGGTCAGTCCCTCATGGGCCTTCTTCACGTCAACGGTCTTGGAGCCGACGAACTGGGCGTAGAGCCAGGCGGCCTGGGCGCGGTCGACCGGGGTCGACTTCATCAGGGTCCACGAGCCCACGTCCTGGTAGCCGAGCTTCATGCCGTCGACCCAGTAGACGCCGTGCGGCGAGGGGGCCATGCGCCATTTCGGCGTACCGTCCTCGTTGACCACCGGCAGGCCTTCCTTGACCGCATCGGCGGTGAAGGCGGTATACCAGAAGATCTGCTGGGCAATGGCACCCTGGGCCGGGACCGGACCGGACTCGGAGAAGGTCATGCCTTGGGCCTCCGGCGGGGCGTAGGCCTTCAGCCAGTCGAGATACTTCTCGATGGCGTAGACCGAGGCCGGGCCGTTGGTGTCGCCGCCGCGCGCGACGCAGGAGCCGGTCGGCTGGCTCTGCTCATTGACGCGGATGCCCCATTCGTCGACCGGCACGCCGTTCGGGATGCCCTTGTCGCCATTGCCGGCCATGGACAGCCAGGCGTCGGTGAAGCGCCAGCCGAGCGACGGGTCCTTCTTGCCGTAGTCCATGTGGCCATAGACCTTCTTCCCGTCGATCTCGCGACCGGTGAAGAATTCGGCGATGTCCTCATAGGCCGACCAGTTGACCGGCACGCCGAGCTCGTAGCCGTACTTCTCCTGGAAGTCGGCCTTGTTCTTCTCGTCGTTGAACCAATCGTAGCGGAACCAGTAGAGGTTGGCGAACTGCTGGTCGGGAAGCTGGTAGAGCTTGCCGTCCGGCGCGGTGGTGAAGGACGTGCCGATATAGTCGTCGAGGTCGAGGCCCGGATTGGTGACCTCCTTGCCTTCGCCTTCCATCCAGTCGGTCAGGTTGCGCACCTGCTGGTAGCGCCAATGGGTGCCGATCAGGTCGGAATCGTTGATGTAGGCGTCGTAGATGTTCTCGCCCGACTGCATCTGCGTCTGCAGCTTCTCGACGACGTCGCCCTCGCCGATCAGGTCGTGGCTGACCTTGATGCCGGTGATGGCGGTGAAGGCCGGGGCCAGCACCTTGGACTCGTATTCATGGGTGGTGATGGTCTCAGAGACGACCTTGATCTCCATGCCCTGATACGGCTCGGCGGCGTCGACGAACCACTGCAGCTCCTTCTCCTGCTCCTCCCGGGACAGGGTCGAGAGATCGCCGATCTCGGCGTCGAGGAACTTCTTGGCCGCCTCCATGTCGGCCATGGCCGGACCTGCGGCCAGGGCGATCGCCATCGTGGCGGCCGTTCCCATCAGATATCGTTTCATCATGTCGAATGTCCTCCCAGTGTGTGCCGGTGCGAGCGATGGGCATGTCCGCGTCGACCGGCGACGACGCGGTGTGGCCCGGTTCCGGCCCGTCAGACGAGCCGGAAAACCAGAACGAAGAAGACGGCGCACAGGCCGAGGGCGTACCAGAGCGGCAGGTCGACGCCCCACAGCCAGCCGAGGCAGATGAAGGCCGAGCCGAGCAGCGAGACGAACAGCCGGTCGCCGCGGGTGGTCTCGAAGCGCAGGATGCCGACGCGGGGATTGCCACCGGGCGACACCTTCTCCCAGACGCCCATCAGGGCGATGATGGCGAAGATCGCGATGAAGAAGGTGGCGGTCGGCCAGGTCCAGGCCATCCAGCTGAGGTCGATCATCGGCGGGCCTCCGTCTTGGCTGTCGGTGCGGTGATGCGCATCACACCCTCCCCAGGGCGAAGCCCTTGGCGATGTAGTTGCGCACGAACCAGATCACGATCGCGCCGGGAATGATGGTCAGGGCGCCGGCCGCGGCGAGCACGCCCCAGTCGAGGCCGGAGGCGGAGACCGTACGCGTCATGATCGCCGAGATCGGCTTGGCGTCGGTCACCGTCAGGGTGCGGGCGATCAGCAGCTCGACCCAGGAGAACATGAAGCAGAAGAAGGCGGCGACCCCGATGCCGCTGGCGATCAGCGGGGTGAAGATCTTGAAGAAGAAGCGCGGGAAGGAATAGCCGTCGATATAGGCGGTCTCGTCGATCTCCTTCGGCACGCCCGACATGAAGCCTTCCAGGATCCACACCGCCAGGGGCACGTTGAACAGGCAGTGGGCGAGCGCCACGGCGATATGCGTGTCGATCAGGCCGAAGGCCGAATAGAGCTGGAAGAAGGGCAGGGCGAACACCGCCGGCGGCGCCATGCGGTTGGTCAGCAGCCAGAAGAACAGGTGCTTGTCGCCCAGGAAGCGGAAGCGCGAGAAGGCGTAGGCCGCCGGCAGCGCCACCGAGACCGAGATCACCATGTTCAGAACGACATAGATGATCGAGTTGATGTAGCCGTTGTACCAGGACGGGTCGGTCAGGATGACCGTGTAATTGCGCAGGGTCGGGTTTTCCGGGAGCAGAGTCAGCCCGCTCAGGATCTCCTGATTGGTCTTGAAGCTCATATTGACGAGCCAGTAGATCGGCAGCAGCAGGAAGACGATGTAGAGGATCGGGATCAGCGCCTTCCAGCGGAAGCCGCCGGATGCCTTGCGGCTGCGCCGGGCGATGGCCTCGCCGGACCGGCCGGTGGGCGGCATGGCGCCGGCGCCCGGTGCCTCGACGACGTCGCGGTTTGCCGTGGTGTCAGTCATTGTCGCCTCCCTTCATCGGGCGCTCGGTGCCGACATTGGTCATGATGGTGTAGAAGACCCAGGACAGCGCCAGGATGATCAGGAAGTAGATCAGGCTCATCGCCGCCGCCTCGCCGAGGTTGAACTGGCCCAGCGCCAGCTTCACCAGGTCGATGGACAGGAAGGTCGTGGCGTTGCCCGGTCCGCCGCCGGTGACGACGAAGGGCTCGGTGTAGATCATGAATGAATCCATGAACCGCAGCAGCACGGCGATCAGCAGCACGCGGCCCATCTTGGGCAGCTGGATGAAGCGGAACACCGCCCAGCGCGAGGCGCCGTCGATCTTGGCGGCCTGGTAATAGGCGTCAGGGATCGAGACGAGGCCGGCGTAGCACAGCAGGACGACGAGGCTCGTCCAGTGCCAGACATCCATGATGATGACCGTGACCCAGGCGTCGAACGGGTCCTGCACGTAATTGTAGTCGAGGCCGAGCGAGGCGAGCGTGTAGCCGAACAGGCCGATGTCGGTCCGCGCGAAGACCTGCCAGATGGTGCCGACGACGTTCCACGGGATCAGCAGCGGCAGCGCCATCAGGACGAGGCAGACCGGCACCCAGATGCCCTTGCGGGGCATGGCCAGCGCCACGAGGATGCCGAGCGGCACCTCGATGGCCAGGATGATGGCCGAGAAGGCGAGGTTGCGGATCAGGGCGTCGTGGAAGCGCGCCGAGGTCAGCACCTCCTCGAACCAGTCGGTGCCGTACCAGAAGAACTGGTTGTTCCCGAATGTGTCCTGCACCGCGTAATTGACCACGGTCATCAGCGGGATCACGGCGGAGAAGGCGACCAGCACCAGCACCGGCATGACCATGAACCAGGCTTTGTTGTTCCAGGTCTTGTCCATGTGCGTTCTCCTAGACCCGTCCGACCAGCCGGGAATCGGCATAGAGATTGAGCGCGTCGGGCGCGAAGCGCATGGCCGCGTCGGTGGGGATCGCGACGCCTTCGCGCACGATGGCGCTGAGCGGATGCTCCCCGAGCCGGGCCCGCACGATGCGCTCCGATCCCACGTCCTCGACCTTGTCGATGGTCACCGGCACGGCGTCGCCGTCGCCGCGGTCGACGATGGTGACGAATTCCGGCCGGATGCCGAGTTCGGTCTTCGCCCCCACGGCGTAAGCCGCGCGACCGCCGGGCAGGGCGATGCGCATGTCGGAGACCATCGCGTCGCTGCCGTCGATCCGGCAGGGCAGGACGTTCATGCCCGGCGAGCCGATGAAATAGCCGACGAAGGTGTGCTGGGGCCGCTCGAACAGTTCCTCGGGCGTGCCGATCTGGACGACCTCGCCCTCGTACATGACGACGACCTTGTCGGCGAAGGTGAGCGCCTCGGTCTGGTCGTGGGTGACGTAGACCATGGTCATCGCGAATTCGCGGTGGAGCTGCTTCAGTTCCGAACGCAGCTGCCACTTCATGTGCGGGTCGATGACGGTCAGCGGCTCGTCGAAGAGGATGGCGTTGACGTCGGAGCGCACCAGGCCGCGGCCGAGCGAGATCTTCTGCTTCTCGTCGGCGGTCAGGCCGCGCGCCTTGCGGTCGGCCTTGGCCTCGAGCCCGATGCGACCGATCATGTCCTCGACGCGGGTCCTGATCGCGGCGGCCGGCACCTTCCGGTTCTTCAGCGGGAAGGCGAGGTTCTCGCGTACGGTCATGGTGTCGTAGATGACCGGGAACTGGAACACCTGGGCGATGTTGCGCGCCTCGGGCGTCAGCATGGTCACGTCGTCGTCGCCGAACAGGACGCTGCCCTCGGACGGGGTCAGCAGGCCGGAGATGATGTTGAGCAGGGTGGTCTTGCCGCAGCCCGACGGGCCGAGCAGCGCATAGGCGCCGCCGTCGTCGAAGGTGTGGTGCACCTCGCGCAGGGCGTAGATGTCGGCCGCGGCGAGGGCCGGCGAATAGGCGTGGCGGATATGGTCGAGGCGGATGCGGGCCATGGCGTTCTCCTCAGGCCGCGTGTCGGGCGGGCGCCGCGACGGCGTTGCCCGCTTCGTCGAAGACGAGAAGGCTGGCGGGATCGAAGGACAGGCGGATGGTCTCGCCGGTCTCGTGGCGGCGCACGCCGTGGACGAGGGCGATGATCCGGTCCTCGCCGACCTCGGCGTGGATGTAGGTCTCCGAGCCGGTGACCTCGGTCAGGCTGATCATTGCGGGAAAGACGGTCCCCGTGGTGTCGCCGGTCTCGACGGTGAGGTGATGGGGCCGGATGCCGCCGAGATAACGACCGTCGGGCAGGCCGGCCTGGCTCGGCGCGGCCTCGAAGACGACGCCGTTGGACGAGGTGAAGCGGCCGCCGGCCTTGGTGAAGGCCATGACGTTGAGCGGCGGATCGGAGAAGGTGCGCGCGGTCAGGAGATCATGGGGCTGGCGATAGACGTCCGGCGTCTCGCCGAACTGGGTAACGCGGCCCTTCGACAGGGTGGCGGTGCGCCCGCCCAGAAGCAGGGCCTCGTGGGGCTCGGTGGTGGCGTAGACGAAGATCGCGCCGGTCTCGGCAAAGATCTTCGGCAGTTCCTCGCGCAGTTCCTCGCGGAGCTTGTAGTCGAGATTGGCCAGCGGTTCGTCGAGCAGCACCAGTTCGGCATTCTTGACGAGGGCGCGGGCGAGCGCCGTGCGCTGCTGCTGGCCGCCGGACAGGTTGAGCGGCGTGCGGTCGAGGAAGGGCGTCAGCTTCATCAGCGCCGCGGCCTTCTGGACGGCGGCCTCGATCTCTGCCGCCGACTTGCCGGCGATGCGCATCGGCGAGGCGATGTTCTCGTAGACCGTCAGGGTCGGGTAGTTGATGAACTGCTGGTAGACCATCGCCACGTTGCGCTTGCGCACGGGCACGCCGGTCACGTCCTTGCCGTCCATGACGACGCGGCCCGACGTCGGCGCGTCGAGGCCGGCCATCAGCCGCATCAGGCTGGTCTTGCCGGCCAGCGTCGGCCCGAGCAGCACGTTGAGCGAGCCGCGGTCGAGGGTCAGCGAGACGTCTATGATGTGCTTTTCGCCGCCGACGCTGCGGCTGACGTTCTGCAATTCGAGCAATGTGTCCTCCCAGACGCGCCGGTTCTATTCGGCGGCCGTCCTCCGTTCATTCTGTCGCTGCGTCACATATTGCGCCAGTGCATCCGTCTCGTCGGCCCTGAAGCGCAGGCCGAGCTTGGTGCGGCGCCACAGGATATCCTCTGCCGTGCGGGCCCATTCCTCCGCGATCAGCCAGTCGATCTCGGCCTGGTAGAGACCGTGCCCGAAATCCCGGCCGAGTGCACCGGTCCTGGCGAATGTCGCCGCGTCGGTGCCGTAGGAGCGGACGAGCCGGTGGATCGTCGCCGCGTCGAGCTCGGGCGCCGCCTGGCGCAGCGCCGTCTCCAGCGCGCCGACCCCGTCGACGGCGAAGTCGCCGCCCGGCAGCGGCTCGTCGCCGGTCCAGCTCCTGCCCTTGGCGCCGAGATGATGGGCGATCTTGCCGAGTACTTCTTCCGACAGGACGCGGTAGGTGGTGATCTTGCCGCCGAAGCAGTTGAGGACCGGCGCTTCGCCATTGTCGCCCTCGACCTTCAGGACGTAGTCGCGGGTGGCTTCCTGCGCCTTGGAGGCGCCGTCGTCGAAGAGCGGGCGCACGCCGGAATAGGTCCAGACGATGTCCTCGGCGACGACCGGTTTGGCGAAATACTCGCTGGCGGCCGACAGGAGATAGTCGATCTCGCTTTGGCTGATCGTCACCTGCGACGGGTCGCCCTCGTAATCCTGGTCGGTGGTGCCGACCAGGGTGAAGTCGTCCTCGTAGGGGATGGTGAAGATGATCCGCCCGTCGGCGTTCTGGAAGATGTAGGCGCGGTCGTGGTCGTAGAGCTTGCGCGTGACGATGTGCGAGCCCTGGACGAGGCGGATGTGGTTGGCGCCGTTGCGGCCCATGGCGTTCTGGATGATGGCGTCGACCCACGGGCCGCCGACATTGACCAGGAAACGCGCGGTGACGGAGCGGACCGCGCCGGTCTCCTGATCGTGGAGGGCGATGACCCAGCCGTCCTTGTCGCGCCGCGCCTCGGTCACCTTGGTGCGGACCATGATGTCGGCGCCGCGCGCCGCCGCATCGCGGGCGTTGAGGACCACGAGGCGGGCGTCGTCGACGCGGGCGTCGGAATATTCGAAGCCCTTCTGGAAATCGTCCTTCAGCGGCGCGCCCAGCGGCCCGTCGAGATCGACGGTGGTCGTCGCCTTCAGCTTCCGCCGGCCGCCGATATGGTCGTAGAGGAACAGGCCGAGGCGCAGGAGCCAGGCCGGGCGCAGGCCGTCGTGATGGGGCAGGACGAAGCGCAGCGGCCGGATGATGTGCGGCGCGATGCTCCACAGCACCTCGCGCTCCATCAGGGCGTGGCGCACGAGACTGAATTCGTAATGTTCGAGATAGCGCAGGCCGCCATGCACCAGCTTGGTCGACCAGGAGGACGTGCCGGAGGCGAGATCGTTCATCTCGGCGAGCCCGACCCGGTAGCCGCGGCCGACGGCGTCGCGGGCGATGCCGCAGCCGTTGATTCCACCACCGATGATGAAAACGTCGTAATCCAGAAGAGCCTCCCCAGGCTTCGCACCGCAACATTCGAGGTTGCGATTGCGAATATCAGGAGGCTATTACGAAACCAAACCGAACGTCAAACGAAAACTACGCGGCGGCGTCGGCCTTGGCCGGATCGCGCCGGCCGGCCTCGATCAGACGGACCTCGCGCTCCTGGCAGATCTGGCGGATTCCGTCGGGCGCGACGTCGGTGACGAAGGTGTGGACCTGGTCGAGATGGCCGATCCGCACCGGGGCGCTGCGCTCGAACTTGGACGAATCTGCCGCCAGGATGACGTGGCGCGCATTGGAGATGATCGCCTGGGCGACGCGCACCTCGCGGTAGTCGAAATCCAGGAGCGAGCCGTCGGGATCGATGGCCGACACGCCGATGACGGCGAAATCGACCCGGAACTGGCGGATGAAATCCACCGCCGCCTCGCCGACGATGCCGCCGTCGGAGCGACGCACGACGCCGCCGGCGATCACCACCTCGATCTCCGGATAGGGCCGCATGACGGTGGCGACGTTGATGTTGTTGGTGATGACCATCAGCCCGGCATGGCGCAGCAGGGCGCGGGCGACGGCCTCGGTCGTGGTGCCGATATTGACGAAGAGCGAGGCGCGGTCCGGCACGAGATCGGCAACCGCCCGGCCGATCGCGCCCTTCTCGTCCGCCGCGATGGTGCGGCGGGCGTCATAGCCGACATTCTCGACCCCGGAGGACAGCACCGCGCCGCCATGGACGCGGGCGAGAAGCCGCTGATCGCAAAGGTCGTTCAGGTCCTTGCGGATGGTCTGGACCGACACGTCGTAGCGTGCCGCCAGTTCCTCCACCGAGACGCGGCCGCTGCGCTTGGCACTTTCGAGTATCTGCGTCTGCCGGTCCGACAGCATGGTTCACTCCTCCCGTGACGGAGCGATCATGGGCAAAACGAAACCGAAGCGCAAGAAACGAAAGCGAAGCTGATCATCGGCGTCGCTGGCGGTCGCGGCACCGACCGGCGACGTGCCGAGCGGCCCGCGTCCCGAGGCCGTCAGATGGCGGAGCGGTCGGCCTCGGCGAGATAGATCTCGCGCAGGCGCCTGGCGATCGGGCCGGGCGTACCGGTGCCGACGGGCTGGCCGTCGATCTCGACCACCGGCATGACGAATGTGGAGGCGGAAGTGACGAAGGCCTCGCTGGCGTTCTTCGCCTCTTCGAGGGTGAAGCTGCGCTCCTCGACCTTGACGCCGTCGTCGGCCGCCAGCTTCAGCACCGCGGCGCGGGTGATGCCGTGCAGGATCGAATGCGACAGATCGCGGGTGATCAGCGTGCCGTCGGCGGTCACGATATGGGCGTTGTTGGACGAGCCTTCGGTGACGATGCCGTCCTCGACCAGCCAGGCGTCGTCGGCGCCCCTCGACTTGGCCTCCATCTTGGCCATGGACGGGTAGAGCAGCTGCACCGTCTTGATGTCGCGGCGGGCCCAGCGCAGGTCGGGCACCGAGGCAATGCGGATGCCGGTGCGCGCCGCCGGCTTGTCGCGCAGAACCATGGCCTGTGTGAACAGGACGAGGGACGGCGCGGTGTCCTTCGGCGGGAACATGAAGTCGCGATCGGCGGCGCCGCGGGTCACCTGCATGTAGATCAGGCCCTCGTTGAGGCCGTTGCGGGTGACCAACCCACGGTGGATCGTCAGCAATTCCTCCTCGCTGGCCGGCGAGGGCATGTCGAGTTCGCCGAGCGAGCGCGCCAGCCGCTTCATGTGCGGGCCGAAATCGATCAGCTTGCCAGACAGGACAGTGGTGACCTCGTAGACGCCGTCGGCGAACAGGAAGCCGCGGTCGAAGACCGAGATCGTCGCCTCTTCCTCGGGGACGTAGGCGCCATTGACGTAAACGGTACGGGACATGCCGGACTCCTGTGACAGATCGCTGCCGTGCATACGACGTGGCGCGGCCGGGTGGAAGCCAAGCGGGAAAGATCGCGCGCCGGCGACATTTCCGGCTTTCGCCGCGGAACGCGCGGGGCTACGGCAATAGATCACATCCCAAGAGGCGAGGCGCCGCATCTGAGCGGCCTCGTCCCGCAACGCATGGAGGAATGCTTGGATATCGGAACGACGACACCGGCGATCGTGACAGGCGCAGGCTCGGGTCTCGGGCGCGGCACGGCCCGCGCACTGGCCGCCAAGGGGGCCAAGGTCGCGGTGCTGGACCTCAACGAGGAGGCCGGGCAGGCGGTCGCGGACGAGATCGACGGCGTCTTCGTGCGCTGTGACGTGTCCGATTCCGAATCGGTCCGGCAGGCACTGGGGCTGGCCGTCGAGGCGATCGGCACGCCGCGCATTCTGGTCAATTGCGCGGGCATCGTGGCGGGCCGCAAGACGATCTCGCGGGGCGCGGCGCATGATCCGGCGCTGTTCCAGAAGGTGATCGCGGTCAATCTGATCGGCTCCTTCAACATGGCGTCGCAGGTGGCGCAGCTGATGTCCGAGGGCGACCCGCTCAACGCCGACGGCGAGCGCGGCCTGATCGTCTCGACCTCGTCGGTCGCCGCCTTCGACGGCCAGATCGGCCAGCTCGCCTATTCGGCCTCCAAGGCGGCGATTGCCGGCATGACGCTGCCGATGGCCCGCGACCTGGCGCAGACCGGTATCCGGGTGATGACCATCGCGCCGGGCATCTTCGAGACGCCGATGCTGGCCGGCATGCCGGAAGAGGTGCAGGCCTCGCTGGCGGCCGCGGTGCCATTCCCGTCGCGCCTGGGAACCGCCGACGAATACGCCAAGCTAGTCGTCCACATCGCCGAGAACGCGATGCTCAACGGCGAGACGATCCGCCTCGACGGCGCCATCCGGATGGCCCCGAAATAGGACCGCGACCGCGGCGGCCGGGTTGCCAAGGACGGCAGCCCGGACCGTCGCCCCATATCGCAGAGCCGAGAGCGGGCAGGGCCCGCAAGAGGAGGACAGATGGGCGAAGACAAGGTCGTACTCACCAGCCGGGAGGGCCGCGTCGCGATCCTCACCCTGAACCGGCCGAAGGCGCTGAATGCGCTGAATTCCGAGGTCATGCGCGAGATCGTCCGGCTGACCGCCGAGCTCGACCGCGACCCCGGTGTCGGCGCGATCCTGATCACCGGTTCGGAAAAGGCCTTCGCCGCCGGCGCCGACATCAAGGAGATGGAAGACCGCACGGTCATGGAGATGATGCTCGCCGACTGGTTCTCCGACTGGGAGATGCTGGAGCGGGTGCGCACGCCGATGGTCGCGGCGGTGTCCGGCTTCGCGCTGGGCGGCGGCTGCGAACTGGCGATGATGTGCGACCTGATCATCGCGTCCGACACGGCAAAGTTCGGTCAGCCGGAGATCAAGCTCGGGGTCATTCCGGGCATGGGCGGCTCGCAGCGCCTGACCCGCGCGGTCGGCAAGTACAAGGCGATGGACATGATCCTCACCGGCCGGATGGTCGAGGCCGAGGAGGCCGAGCGGATGGGCCTCGTGTCGCGGCTGGTGCCGGCGGCCTCGCTGATGGACGAGGCAATGGCCGCCGCCCGCACCATTGCGGAGTTCTCCAAGCCGGCGACGATCACCGCCAAGGAAGCCACCAACCGGTCGTTCGAGGTGGGCCTGCGCGAGGGGCTGCTGCATGAGCGCCGCACCTTCCACGCGCTGTTTTCCGGCTCCGACCAGAAAGAGGGCATGTCCGCCTTCCGCGAGAAGCGCGCCGCCGTGTTCAAGCACGGGCAGGACTGACGGCGGAATGCCGGCTGGCCATGCCCAGGCGCATGGCCGGCAGGTGCAGGGACGGCAGGGCGCTATCGGCAGGCCAAGCCCCGCGCCGCCGCAACGAAAAAGGCCCCGGCGCAATGCACCGGGGCCTTCGTCATGCCGGGATGCGGCGTGTGCCGCGTCCCTGATGCTTACTGGGCGGCGCCGTCGACGTAGTCGTACTTGCCGTCCTTCCACTCGTAGACGACGTAGCCGGGCAGCGTAACGTCGCCCTTGTCGTCGAAGGACAGGTCGCCGATGACCGTGGTGTAGTCGCCGTCATTGAGGGCGGCCACGACCGGGTCGAAGTCGGTCGAGCCGGCCTTGTTGACCGCATCGGCCCAGGCCTGAATCGCCGCGTAGGTGTAGAGCACGTAGCCCTCGGCGGTCTTGCCGGCCTTTTCGAGCTCGGCGACGACCGGTGCTGCGGCCTCGTTCTTGCGCGGATCCGGCGAGAAGGTCATGAGCGTGCCCTGGCCGGCGTCGCCGGTGATCGCCCAGTATTCCTCGGCGACGAGCGCGTCACCCGACATCAGCACGGTGTCCATGCCCTGCTCGCGCATCTGGCGCGCCATCAGGCCGGCTTCGGTGTGATAGCCGCCGATGTAGAGCAGGTTGATGCCGGCTTCCTTCATCTTGGTGACGAGGGCGGTGTAGTCCTTTTCGCCGGCCGTGTAGGCCTCGACGAGGGCCGGCTTCTTGCCGGACGCTTCCTCGTAGAACTTCTGGGTCTGGTCGGCGAGGCCCTTACCGTAGGCGGTCTTGTCGTTGATGATCGCGACGTTGGCATCCGGGAAATTGTCCGAGATGTACTTGCCGGCGACTTCGCCCTGCTGGTCGTCACGACCGCAGACGCGGAACACGCCGTCGCCCGGGCGCTTGTCGGTGAAGTCCGGGTTGGTCGAGGCCGGGGAGATCTGGACGATCTGCTCGTCGGCATAGACCTGGCTGGCCGGGATCGAGGAGCCCGAGCAGAAATGGCCGGCCACGAACGGCACGCCCTGCGAGGCGAACTGGTTGGCCACGGCCACGGCCTGCTTCGGATCGCAGGCATCGTCGCCGACCGAAAGCTTGAGCATCTCGCCATTCACGCCGCCGGCGGCGTTGATGTCGGCGACAGCCTGCTCGGCGCCCGTGCGCAACTGCTCACCGAAGCTGGCGTACTGGCCGGTCATGGGGCCGGCGACGCCGATCGTGATGTCGGCGAACGCTGCGCCAGCGAATACCAGGTTGAGCGCTGCGCCGGCTAGGAGTGCTTTCTTCATGGGAACCTTCCTGTTGATTCTGGCGGCCGGTGGGCCACGAGGCGGTGTTGACCGTCCTCTACCGAGGGGGATTTAAGACCGGATTCGCTGCCGTTGGAATAGCCCCGGCACAGTTTTTCGCCGGCGCTCATTAATGCGGCAGAGTCAGCGATGGTTACCGTGCAATATACCGTACTGCCGAGACATCTGACGGCTGCGGACATAGCTGCGGCCAGCGGCGGCAATGCCCAACAATACGACGAAGTCGATCATGCCATAGTACAACGCGGTGCCGAATGTCGCCGGCGGCAGAAAGAACGAGCCGCCGAACAGACTGAAGTGAATGAAACGGACAGCAGCCGTCAGCAACAGCACGTAGAAGGTCATCAGACCCCAGCCGTTCCACGTCAGCGCGGTGGAGCGGCCGATCATCCAGGCACCGCCGCCGCCAAGAACGACGGTGACGAGCAGGAATTCGGGCAGGGCGACTTCCCAGAGCAGGCCCATTTCGGATTCCATCAGTGGGCTCCCCCTTCCAGATAGGCGCTGCGCACTTCCTCGCGGGCCAGAAGCTCCTTGCCTGTGCCCGACATGGTGACGGTGCCGTTGACCATGACGTAGCCGCGATGGGCGAGGCGCAGGGCGTGGAAGGCGTTCTGCTCGACGAGGAACACGGTGAGCCCCTCATTGGCGTTCAACTCGCGGATGACGTCGAAGATCTGCTTGACGATCAGCGGGGCAAGGCCGAGGGACGGCTCGTCCAGAAGCAGAAGCTTGGGCCGGCTCATCAGGGCGCGACCGATGGCCAGCATCTGCTGCTCACCGCCCGACAGGGTGCCGCCGCGCTGGCCGCGCCGTTCCTTGAGGCGCGGGAACAGCTCGAAGACCTTGCGCAGATCGTCGTCGAAATATTTCTCGTCCTCCATGATGGCCCCCATCTGGAGGTTCTCCATCACGGTCATCCGGCCGAAGACGCGGCGTCCTTCCGGCGACTGGGCGATCGACCGGGACATGATGTCGTGGGTCGGCATGTGGGTGATGTCCTCGCCGCGATAGAGGATCTGCCCCTCGCGGGCCTGCGGATTGCCGCAGATGGTCATCATCAGGGTCGACTTGCCGGCCCCGTTGGCGCCGATCATGGTGACGATCTCGCCGGCGAAGACGTCGACGTCGACGCCCCGCAGCGCCTGGATCTTGCCGTAGAAGGTATGCACGCCGCGGACCGCCAGCATCGGCTCCCCCGCGGGCGTCGGCGCGACCGCGCTCATGCCATGTCTCCCTGCCTGCCGTCGGCGGCGTGCGTCGACGCGCCGGCCTTCTTGACGCCGAGATCCTGCTCGACCTGCTCCACCTCCTCGTCGTCGACGCCGAGATAGGCGGCGATGACCTTGGGATCGTCGCGCACCTCGGCGGCCGAACCGTCGGAGATCTTCTTGCCGTAGTCGAGCACGATGATGTGGTCGGAAATTTCCATCACCACGCCCATGTCGTGCTCGATCAGCAGCACCGAGACGTCATGCTCGTCGCGGATGTAGCGCAAGAGCGTGTTCAGCTCGGCCGATTCCCGCGGGTTGAGGCCGGCGGCCGGCTCGTCGAGGCACAGCAGCGCCGGATCGGTGCACATGGCCCGGGCGATCTCCAGCCGGCGCTGGGCGCCGTAGGGCAGGTCGGACGCCGGGTCGTCGGCGCGGTCGAGAAGGCGGGTGTGCCCCAGCCATTCGATCGCCTTGCGCTTGGCTTCGGCGGCGGCGCGTCGGTAGCCGGGCAGGCCGAACAGGCCGCCGATGGTCATGCCCGAGGCGCGCATCAGCTTGTTGTGCTGTGCGACCAGGAGGTTCTCCAGCACCGTCATGCCGCCAAACAGGCGGATGTTCTGGAAGGTGCGGGCGACGCCGGCGACCTCGGTGATCCGGAAGTCGGTCATCCGTTCCAGCAGGAACACCGCATGTTCGTCGTCGCGGTCGTACTGGTTGCCGCTGCGGGTGAGGGCAGCGATCTTGGCGTCCGGGACATTGCGGCCCCGGCGCATGGCGATGCGGCCCTCGGTCGGCTTGTAGAAGCCGGTGACGCAGTTGAAGACCGTGGTCTTGCCGGCGCCGTTCGGACCGATCAGGGCGGTGATGTCGCCGCGCCCGACATTGAAGGAGAGGTCGTCCACTGCGGTCAGGCCGCCGAAGCGCATCGTCAGATGCTCGACGGTGAGAACCGGGTCGAGCGACCAGCGGTGAGAGGTGTTCGACATTAGTGACCCTCGCCCTGGGAGACCTGATCGGCGCCGATCTTCTTCTTCTCCTTGTAGACATCGGATGGGGAGCGCGACGAGATCAGGCCGCGCGGCTTCCACACCATGATCGCCACCATGGCGAGGCCGAAGATCAGCATGCGGTACTGGGTCGGATCGAAGTCCGAACCGAACACCGCCTGCAGGATGGTGAGGTTCCGCAAGAGTTCGATGCCGCCGATCATCACCACCGAGGCGATGACCACGCCGAGCTGCGAGCCCAGCCCGCCGAGCACCACGATGGCGAGGATGATCGCAGATTCGATGAAGGTGAAGCTCTCCGGCGAGATGAAGCCCTGCCGGGTGGCGAAGAAGGCGCCGGCGAAACCGCCGAACATCGCGCCCGTGGCGAAGGCCGTGAGCTTGACGTTGGTGGTGTTGATGCCGAGCGAGCGACAGGCGATCTCGTCCTCGCGCAGCGCTTCCCAGGCCCGGCCCACCGGCAGCTTGCGCAGCCGCAGGGTGACGAAGTTGGTGATCAGGGCGAGCGCCAGGATGATGTAGTAGAGGAACACGAACCGCTGCACGGTGTCGTATTCGAGGTTGAAATACTCCGCGAAGGAATTGTCGCCGCGGTTGAACTCCAGGCCGAACAGCGTCGGCTTGGGAATGCCCAGGAGGCCGTTCGGGCCGCCGGTGAACTCGTACCAGTTCAACAGGACGATGCGGATGATCTCGCCGAAGGCGAGGGTGACGATGGCCAGATAGTCACCGCGCAGGCGCAGCACCGGGAAGCCCAGCATGACGCCCCACATCGCCGCGAACAGGCCGGCCATGGGCAGGCAGACCCAGAAGCCGAGACCGAAATTCGTCGACAGCAGCGCGAAGGAATAGGCACCGACCGCGTAGAAGGCGACGTAGCCGAGATCCAGCAGGCCGGCGAGGCCGACGACGATGTTCAGTCCCCAGCCGAGCATCACATAGGTGAGGATCAGGATCGCCAGGTCGAGGAGATAGCGGTTCTGGCTGGGAACCAGCGTCGCCAGGAGATAGGGCAGCGTCAGTGCGACCAGCAGGAGCAGGATGCCGACGACCTTGCCGATCGGCAGGCCGCGGGCGGTGGGTGCGAAGGTCTTCTTCAGAAAGCCGGTGATCGGCTGTTCGGAGCGGAAGACGAAGTAGGACAGGAGGAAGCGGACGCCGAAGGCGATCGCCACCCAGACCAGCCAGAGCTCCGGCCGCAGCGTCAGGGACAGGCCGCCCGATGCGATGTCGGATCGGAAGGCCAGGAAGAACAGGGTGATGACCGCGATGATCGCCGCGGTGATGCCGGCCTCCTTCAGGGAGGCAACGAGGCGGCTGTCGCCGGACGGCGCTTCGGTGAAGGGCGGCTCGCCCCGTGCCGCGTCGCGCCGCTCTTCCGACAGGATCTCCGCGCCCTCGGGGCGGTTCGCCGCGGTGGCTGATGTCGTGCTGGCCATCGCGATCAGACCTTCTCGACTTCAGGCCGGCCGAGCAGGCCGGAGGGCATGAAGATCAGAACGATCGCCAGGATGGAGAAGGCGGCGACGTCCTTGTACTCGACCGAGAAATAGCCGGACCAGAAGGTCTCGATCAGGCCGATGGCGAGGCCGCCCAGCATGGCGCCCGGCAGCGACCCGATGCCGCCCAGAACCGCCGCGGTGAACGCCTTCACCCCGGCGATGAAGCCGATGTAGAAGTCGATGACGCCGTAATAGAGCAGGTACATCATGCCGGCGACCGCGGCGAGCGAGGCGCCGAGCACGAAGGTCAGCGAGATCGTGCGGTCGACATTGACGCCGAGCAGGGAGGCCATCTTGCGGTCCTGCTCGCAGGCGCGCTGCTGGCGGCCGAGCGAGGTGCGCGAGATCAGCAGCGAGAAGCCGGCCATCAGGACGATGGTCATGCCGATGATGATCATCTGCATGTAGCTGAGCTGCACGACGATGCCGGAGGGCGAATCCATCAGCGTGATGCCGCCCTGGATCTGCGGCGGCAGCGGCTTGACGCGGGCACCCTGGGTGACCTGCACGAAGTTCTGCAGGAAGATCGACATGCCGATGGCGGTGATCAGCGGGGCGAGCCGGAAGGAGCCGCGCAGCGGCCGGTAGGCGACCCGCTCGACCGTCCAGCCCCAGAGCGAGGTGCAGAGCATGGCGACCAGCACCATGATCAGCAGCACCAGCGGCAGGAACGTGATGCCGAGGGCGGCGAGCGCCAAGAAGACCGTAAGCGAGACGAACGATCCGATCATGAAAATCTCGCCATGGGCGAAATTGATCATGCCGATGATGCCGTACACCATCGTGTATCCGATGGCGATCAGCCCGTAGATCGAGCCGAGCGTGATACCGTTGATCAATTGCTGAAGAAAATATTCCATTGCCCGCCCGTTTTCCGGTGCTTCTGGGATGCCGATCTGTTTGGCGCGCGCGAAAGTGTCAGGAACGCCGCGTCCGAAGGCATGATCATTTCCATAGCAATGGCGGCTCCGCAAGCCGATTGCGTCAATTTCGCGGCGCGATGGTGTTAACGCCTTGGCGAATCAGGACTTACGGGCATGCAAGCGCGACGAAAGGCGCATAGAGATCGCCTATGGCCGCCCGGTCGGGCGGCCATAGGAGCGGTCGCAGTCAGCCTCAGGTCGTGGCGGAATCGCCTGGGGCGTCGATCGTCTGGGCTTCCGGCTCGACCGCGCCGCGTTCCTCCAGCCAGCGGGCCAGCATCCACCAGCCGACCGCCCAGGCGGCGCCCGCGGTCCAGCCGGCGAGAACGTCGGTCGGCCAGTGCACGCCGAGATAGACGCGACTGACGCCGACCAGCACCGTGAGGAAACAGGCGATGGTGATGAGGTAGATGCGGACCCGGCGGCGCTCCTGAACGCGGGCGACGAGGATCGCCAGCGTCAGATAGGTGACGGCCGACATCATCGAGTGACCGCTCGGAAAGCTGGCCGTGTAGACAATGGAGCCGTGCGGCACGAGGTCGGGACGCGGCCGGTCGAAGCCGAACTTGAGAAGCTGGCTCATGGCGAAGCCGCCGCCGACCGCGGCGAAGATCATGACCATCGAGCGGCGCTTGCCCTGCATCCACAGGAAACCGCCGGCAAACAGCGTCAGCATGACCAGGACACCGGTACCGCCGAGCGCAGTCATGTCGCGGCCGAACTCTTCCATCCAGCCGGGGCCGAGCGGATCCTGCGCATCGGTCGCGCTGCGGAACCAGAGCAGGATCTCGGTGTCGAGCCCCTTGGTGTCGCCTTCCACCACCTCGCCGGCGAGCGAGACGAACCCCCAGATCGCGGCTGCTGCGACCAGTGCGGCCACGAGCGTCGTGATCTCGATCCGCTGGCGGACCCAATGATGGATGGTGTGGAAATGCATCGGCGACTTTCGGGGGCAGTGGTAGGGGGCTGAACGTCACAGGCTAGCGCGCAAGGCCCCCGGGGCCAGTGGGAGGCCGGCAGAAAGGGCCCGGTCGCGGCGTTTTCGCGCGCCGGCAGCACGACGCGGCGCGCTTGTCCGGCGACGCGATTGCACCCGGCCGGGCCGCGCGCTACCAGACCCTGATGCAATGCTGGCAAGGTGACACGCGATGAAGCTGACCGAACCGCGCGGCGGAACCTGGCGCGTCGGCCATGGCCGCAGTATCGACCTCAACGGTCCGGCCTGCATCATGGGCATCCTGAACGCGACGCCCGACAGCTTTTCCGACGGTGGCCGCTATGCCAGCGTCGACGCTGCGGTGGCGGAATCGCTGCGGATGGTCGAAGCTGGCGCGACGATCGTCGACATCGGCGGCGAATCGACCCGGCCCGGCGCGACCCCGGTGGACGCCGCCGAGGAGCAGCGGCGGATCATGCCGGTGATCGAAGCGCTGGCGGCGTGCTCCGACTGCGTGATCTCGGTCGATACCTATCGCTCACAGACGGCTCGCATGGCGGTCGAGGCGGGGGCCCATATCGTCAACGACATCTGGGGCGCGCAGAAGGACCCGGGCATCGCCACGGTCGCGGCCGAGACCGGCGCCGGGCTCTGCCTGATGCACAATGGCCGCGAGCGCGAGACGCTCGAGGACATGATCGCCGACCAGTATCTGTTCCTCAACCGGTCGCTGGATATCGCGCGCGGGGCCGGGGTGCCGGCCGAGGCGATCGTGGTCGATCCGGGCTTCGGATTTGCCAAGGACGGACCGCAGAACCTGATGCTCCTGACCCGGCTCGACGAATTGCAGGCGCTGGGACATCCGCTGCTGGTCGGCACGTCGCGCAAGCGCTTCGTGCGCGGCGCAGTCGGGCGCGAGGATCCCGAGCCGGACATCGCCACGGCCGCGACCAGCGCCCTGATGCGCGAACGCGGCGCCGACATCTTCCGCGTCCACAACGTGGCGGCCAATCGCGACGCGCTGCGGGTGACCGACGCCATGTTCCGCGCCATGCGGGGCGAACGCTGGTGAGCGCACGGGCATATCTCGGGCTCGGCGGCAATATCGGCGATCCGGTTGCGAAGATGGCGGCGGCGCTGCGCCGGCTCGACGGGCGCGACGACACGGCGGTGGTCAAAGTCTCGCGGCTCTACCGCACGCCGCCCTGGGGTAAGACCGACCAGCCGGATTTCGTCAACGCCTGCGCGGCGGTCGTGACCGATCTGGCGCCGCGCGATCTCCTGGAACTGTGCCTGGCGACGGAGAGGGTCTTCGGCCGCGAGCGGCGCGAGCGCTGGGGGCCCCGCACGCTCGATCTCGACGTTCTGGATTATGCGGCAAGCCCCTATGAGGACGACGCGCTGACATTGCCGCACCCCCGGGTGACCGAGCGCGCCTTCGTGCTGGTGCCGCTCGCCGACATCGCGCCGGACCTCGCCTTCGGCGGCCGGACGGTGGCCGACTGGATCGCGGCGATCGACCCTGAGGGGATCAAGCCGGCCAGCGCCGACGGCGAATGGTGGCGGGAGGAGCGCGCCGACACCTGAGAGCGGCGGCGTCGGGCAGCGGAAGTGGGCGCTGGCACGGTGGGGTGTTCCGGGGCCGGGCGGTCAATCGACGGGACGGGCCGGGCAGGTCCGAGTGGATGTCAGGCGAAGGCGAGACCGACCGGCATGACCCAGCTCTATCTCTTCCTCTGCGACGAGCGGTGGCAAGGCACCGACATCGATCTCCACGGAGACGGCTTCAGGCTGGGCGACGGCATCTATCTCATCGACAGCGCGCTGACGCGCTCGAAGCTCTACCATCGGCTGAAATGGCAGCTCGTGGACGATGCCTGGCTCCTCGTCGCGCCGCTGGACGACGCGCCGAAATTCAAGGGAATGGCGCCGGGCGCCCTGGCATGGCTGCGTGCGCGCAGCTGATGCCGGCGTCGTGCGCTGGGCTTTAGTCGGTCAGCGCGCTCTGGCGGGTGGCGCCGGTCCGCTTCAGATTCATGCCGATGACCGGCACGAGTTCGGAGGCGACAGTGACCGAGACGGTGATCGCCAGCGTCTCGGCGTCGGCGAGGCGGGCGACCATGGCGCCCTTGAGCTGCTTGCGGTCGAGGCCGACGATGATGCGGTCACGATCGACATTGCCGGAGACGATGTCGAGGCCCTTGCCCTTGGCGCCGTCCTGGAAGGCGCCGCGATAGCTGGTGCCCGAACGCAGGACTTCGGCGTGCATGGGCTGCGAGAACAGGCCGACGCGGCAGGAGCCGTCCAGCGCCACGCCGGTGGCCTTGGGATGCTCGGAGCCGGCGAAGTCGCAGACGAACTTGGTGCCCTTGTACTTGCCGGCGACGATTTCGCCCGGGCCGGACCACTGGCCGACGACCTGGCGGAAGAACGCCTTGTCGGGATCGGCGAGAGCAGGCGTCGCGATGGCCGAACCGGCCGCGATGGCGAGAGCGAGACCGGCGTTCAGCATGCGGGACATGAGCGGACCTTCCTGACGGCGCAAGTGGCTGTTTCCTAGCCCCCTTTATGATCCGTAAGGGTTAACACAGCCTTGCGACGGAACGCTCAACCGGGCGTCCGTGGCTCGGTCGATCCCGCCTGTGGCGTTCGGGCCGCACCGATGACGGTCAGGTCGCCGAGGACATCGGAGATCGACGGCCGGCGCAGCCGGAGGAACGGCAGCGGCCGGCAGAGGTCCATGGCGGCGAGGCCGACGCGGGCGGTGAGCAGGCCGTTGACGACACCCTCGCCGAGGCGGGCGGAGAGTTTGGCGGCGACGCCATGGCCGAGCAATTGCTGGGCGAGCCCGTCGCCGATGCCGATCGTGCCGGTGACGGCGAGATGACCGACCACGTCGCGGGTCAGGCGGATCAGGCCGAGCGTGCCGGGCCGGGCGCCATAGAGCTCCGACATGCGGCGGATCAGCTTGACCGTCTCGAACAGGACATAGGCGACGTCGACCAGCGCCTTGGGGCTGACGGCTGTGACCACGGATACACGCTTGGAGGAGGCGAGGACGAGCGCGCGCGCCTTCATGTCAAGCGGCCCGAGCAGTTCGCGCTCGGCCAGGGCCACCAGATCGGCCCCGTCGATCACCTCGTCCTTCAGTTCCGCCATCTTCGCGCGGCCCTTGGCGGTCTCCGGCCGGCCGGAGAGGAGGGTGGAGAGGCCGCGCACCACGTTGCGGGCGTCCTCGGTCGAGTTGGCTTCATAGGCGGCGCGGCCGGCCTGGCGTTCGCGGTCGACGGCGGCCAGCCGCATCAGGCCGATCACTTCCCGCAGGGCGACGCCCAGCGCGCCGACGACGAGGAGCCCGGCGAGCGCCACGGCCCCCCAGCCCAGCCATTCCCAGCGGGCGAAGAGGTCGCGGACGAGGGCATCGACGGCCAGGCCGATGCCAAGCGAGACCAGCAGGCCGAGCGCGGCGAGGAACAGCTTGCCGAAGGAAAAGCGCCGCTTGCGCCTCGCCGCCGGCTCGTCGTCCAGAACCGCGATCGCCTCGCGCTCAATGGCGTCTTCGGGGTCGAGGCGGATCTTCGCGACGTTCTCGATGGCCCGCGGCGTGCGGCTGGGCGTTACGGTTTCGGCCTCCGGTAAGCGCTCGGGCTGCATCCCGGCCTCGTCGAGGCGGAAGGCGCCGGGCCGGCGGCGCGGCCGGCGGCCGTCCTGCGTGTCGTCGCTCGTCATGACAGCCGGTCTCCCACGAGGAACTGCAGGGCGCGGTCGAGGCGGATATGCGGCAGCGACAGGGTCAGCCCCGCCGCATCGCGCTCCAGCCGCGGCGGCTTGAACCGCACGAAACGCATCGGGTCGGGTTCGGCCCCGTCGACGAACAGCCGGGCCGGGTCGGCGGGCAGGTCGCCGGGGAAGATCGCCGTTTCGGTGCGGCCGTCGAAGGTTTCCTCGCCGATGGTCTCGCCCTCGGCCGGCGTGCCGACGATGACCGGCAGGGTCTCGCCGCCATCCTGGACGCTGGCCTCGCGGGTGGCGCGCACGGCGGCAAGGGCGAGGACGTCGGTGCGGGCGCCGGAGAACTTCGCCCGGGCGATGGCGTCGTCGAGCAGCCGGCGCACGATGCCCTCCAGCCGCCGGTGGCTGTCGCGGTGAAGGTGGTCGGCCTTGGTGGCGGCGACCAGGATGCGGTCGATCCGCCGCGTCAGGAAGGAACCGAGCCATGTGGAACGACCCGGCCGGAAGCAGCCGAGAATGTCGGCGAGGGCGGTTTCGAGATCACGGACGGCCTCGGGGCCGGCATTGATCGCCTGCATCACGTCGACCAGCAGGATCTGCCGGTCGAGCCGGGCGAAATGATCGCGGAAGAAGGGTTTGACGACGACGGTCTTGTAGGCCTCGTAGCGGCGCGCGAGATGGGCTGCGAGCGAGCCCTTGGGATAGGTCCGGCCGGGCTCGACCGGCAGCGGCGCGAAGGTGAGGGCCGGCGAGCCTTCGAGGTCGCCGGGCATCAGGAAACGCCCCGGCGGCAGCGTCGAAAGGGCGGCGCTGTCGGTGCGGCAGGATTGCAGATAGGCGGCAAAGGCGCGGCTGAGCGCCACGGCCGTCGTCTCGTCGGCCGGCGCCTCCAGGTCGACGCTGTCGACGAGGTCGAGATACTCCCGCGCGAGATGGCGGCGCGAGGGCAGGCGCGCGCGCTCCAGCGATTCGGCCGAGAAGATCGCGAAGTCCTTTTCCAGGAGCGGCAGGTCGAGCAGCCATTCGCCGGGATAGTCGACGATGTCGATGGACAGCCGGCCGCCGGAGAACATCCGGCCCCAGCCGGAGCCCGATTCATACTCGATGGTCAGGCGCAGCTCGGAGATCGCCCGCGTCGAGTTCGGCCAGAGCCGGTCTTCGAGGATGGTGCGGATGTGCTCCTCGTACTGGAAGCGCGGCACCGCATCGTCCGGCTGCTCCTCGAGGAAGGAGCGCAGGATGCGTCCGCCCGCCTGCGCCTCGAACAGCGGCAACCGCCCGCCATGCAGGAGATTGTGGACGAGCGCGGTGATGAAGACCGTCTTGCCGGCGCGCGACAGGCCGGTGACCCCCAGCCGCAGCGTGGGGTGGAACAGGCCGGTGGTGCGGTCGGTGAACGTATCGAAGACCAACCGGGCTTCGTCGGCAAGGGAGGTCATGGGCGGGGCGGGGGTCCTCTCTGGGCTCCGGGTCGGTCGTCAGGGGCGATATAGGTCCGCCGGGGTCGCCTCGAAAGGCGCGCCGGCCCGCGGCCTGCCGCTCAGCCGGCCTCGTCGGGATCGAACAGGCGACACAACCGGCCGGCGCCGGGCGCGATCCGGGACAGGGGACCCTCGAACTCCACGATTGCCAGACCACCGGTGGGGAAGCCCTGGCTCGCCGTGGCGAGCGCCGCGCGATCGCCGCTGCCGGCGAGCGACAGGGTGAATTCCTCGATCATCGGATTGTGCCCGATGACGAGAAGCGAGGCCGCATCGGCCTGTCCGCGCACCGCCTCGTAATAGGCCGCGATCTCGCCGCCATAGAGCGAGGACAGCTTCGCTTCGGCAAGGCCGGACGGCAGGGCCGGTCGAATCAGTTCGAGGGTCTCGCGGGTGCGCGCCGCCGTCGAGCAGAGGATGGTGTCGAAAACGAACGCCTCGCGGCGCAGGAAGGCGACCAGCCGCTCGCATTCGGTGCGGCCGCGGGCGTCCAGCCTGCGATCATGGTCGCTTTCGCCCGGACGGGCCCAGCCCGCATGGGCATGGCGGAGAATGTAGAGGCGGGACGTCGGGGCGGAGGACATGGCGAGGGACTATGCCGATAAATGCGGTCCGGGCAATCGGCGGGCCCGCCGCCGTGTCGGCATGTCGGCCGGGGGCGCGGTTCGGAGCGGAACCGGCGGCCGGTTCGGCGCGGGACGGCATTCATCGCCGCGGCGTCATCGCCACGTCATCCAGACGCGGGATAGAGCGCTCGGAAATCCTTGCGAAATCCGTCTCTTAGAAACGTCTTCATATTCTGGATGTAGGATGCCGGAGTTAACTTGTTCCCGGAGACAAGCGTCGCTATAAGCCCGAATTACGGAAACGGAGGTGCGTGATGAGCCAGTTACTCAATATCGATGCGACCTTGTCCGAAGACGGGCAGTTCATGAACGACCGTCAAAAGGACTACTTCCGTAAGAAGCTGTTGGCGTGGAAAGCGGAGATCCTGCGGGAATCGCGCGAGACCCTTCTGGGGCTGGCCAGCGACAACAGCAATCAGGCCGATGCCGCCGACCGCGCCTCCTCCGAGACCGACCGCGCCATCGAACTGCGGGCCCGCGATCGCCAGCGCAAGCTGATCGCCAAGATCGACTCGGCGCTGGAGCGCATCGAGGACGGCACCTACGGTTATTGCGAGGAGACCGGCGAGCCGATCAGCCTGAAACGGCTCGATGCCCGCCCGATCGCCACCATGTCGCTGGAAGCGCAGGAGCGGCACGAGCGCCGCGAGAAGGTCTATCGCGACGAATAGCCGACCGGTCGTCCCCTGACGGGGCCGCCCTTCGAACGTTTAGCTTCCCGTTCCAGGCCGCATCGTTCCGGTTCGGCGTTCCAATCCCGACAATTTCAGCATGCCGGCCGTCCACCCTTCAGGGTGGCGGAATGCCCGCCTGCGCGTGATCGGCGCCAAGCGGGCATTCCGGCATCAATTGGGTTTGCGCTCTCCCTTGGCGTCGAAGCTGAAGTCGCCCAGCAGACGCTCCATCTCCTCTTCCAGCGTCAGCCGCCGCCCGGGGGCCTGATCGCCCGCGGGCGCATCCGGCGCCAAATCGTCCGGGGTCTCGCGGTCGGCGCGCGTCTCCGGTTCCACCTGCACCGGTTCCGGCATCGGGCGCGGGGAAGCCGCCGGCTCGCGGCTGGGCGCGTCGATCGACGGGGCCGGGGCCGGTGACGGCTTCGCATCCTCGGACCTGGCGACGACCGGGGTCGGCGCCTGCGGCCAGGCCGATGCGCCCAGGGAAGGCGAGGTGGCGTCGACCTTCGGCACGTCGCGGGATTCGGGTGCGCGCTCCGGTCGGCCCGTCACGGGTACATCGACCTCGGGAGCCGGGGCATCGTCGCGCGGCGGAGCGACTTCCTCGTCGCCGTCATCATCACCGAAATCGGTGTCGAGTTCGGCCGACAGGAAATCCTCTAGGCTCGGGTCGGTGCGTTCGGCCTCGATGGCAGGGGCCTTGGCGGGCGCAGATGCGGGGGCAGCCGGCGCCTCCGGTTTTGCGGCCGGAGTCGCCTCCGGCTTCGGCGCGTCCGGCTCGGGGGCCGGCGGCGCTGATGATGTGGCCGCGGAGGCAGCAGACGCGGTGGCGGCGGTCGCAGCGCCACGGCCTAGGGCCGAAGCCGGGGCGGCAGAAGCCGAGGCCGCCGGAGCGGGAGCCGCCGCAGCCGGCCGCGGCGTCGGCGCAGGCGTGGCAGGCGTTGCCGGCGGCGGCATTTCGGCCGGCGCCTTGCGCTGCTGGATGGCGCTCGCGAAGCTGCGGACCGACAGGGGCTGGCGGGCGGCCACAGGGGCATCGGCGGGCTCGACGGCGATCGCCGGCGCGGTCGCGTCCTGAACCCGCGAGAATTCCGGCGACTGCGAGCGGTTCATCTGGGCGCGCAATTGCGTGCGAGCGGTCTCGGAATCGGCCGTCGATGGCTCCGACTGGCTTCTGGCCGCGGCAAAGCGCGGCTCGACGCGGCTGGCCGGCGCCGGGCCGGCGGCCGTGTCCTGTTGCGCGGTCGCAGGGCCGCTGTCGGGCGCACGCGTGGCCGTCGGCGTCGCCATGGAGCGCGGCTGGGTCACCGGGCGCGCTGCAACGGGTGCCCTGGGCGGAGCCGGCGGCGCCACCGGTTCCGGCATGGCGGCGGCTGTGGGACGCCTGGCATCCGGCGACGGGCTGTCGACCGGAACGGACGCGGCGGGACCATTTGCGGCGGCACCCGTTGCAGCTGTGGCCAGACCGGCGGCGGCCAGCGGCGACGGCGTTGCGACCGGCGGGGGCGAGCGACGGTCGGTCGCCCCGGCGGACGGAGCTTCGGCGGAGGGGCCACCGGCGCGCTCGGGCGGCGTCGGCTTCGTCTCACGCGGGGCCGGGGCGTCGATTCGCGGCTCGGGCGCCCGGGCCCGTTCGGCGACGGCGGGCAGCTCCGGCTCGTGGCGATGGTTCCTGGCGAAGCGCTCCTCCTCGATCTCGTCGGACCGCGAGGTGTTCCAGTCGCCATGCGGACGCGCGGCGGCCGGCACCCGCAGGATGTTGCCCTCCAGCAGCACGTCGTTCTGGCCGCCGATGAGGATCAGGTGCTCGATCTCGTCGCGGCGCACCAGCACCAGCTTGCGCTTCTCGTCGATGCGGGTGACGTCCATCACCGCCAGACGTGGCGCGCGGCCCTTGAACTGGGTGCCGATCCGTCCGCCGAAGGCCTTCTTGGCGAGAACGATCATCGCCATCGCGAGACCACAGACGATGACGGCGACGATGGCCACCCAGACGATCGGCGCGAGGCCTTCCCCGACGAGATCGACGATCCACTGCGGCATGGGGCGGGCTTCCTTCTACTCTGGGCGGAGGAGCACGCCCGATTTCACATGTGGGGCAACCTTCCGCGGGATGAACCCTATGGGCAAGGGCAACGCCAGCTTGGACGTTCATAAAGCGTTGGACGGCGCGCGCGAAGGCGTAGCAGGGATTTTCCGCGGCCGCAGGCCGAATAAAAGCACCCTGGGGCACTCTCGCGTCGAATCTGCTTTTGATTCATAGTCATGGCGGCGCGGACAAGGAGCGAATCACGATGGATGGAGGGGCGACGACGGGGTCTGCAGACCGGCCGCTGATCGACAGGGCCACGGCAGCCTCGGGCGTCAGGCGCCTTCTGATGCTGGGCGGCTCGCTGATGGTGCTGGCGGCGCTGCTGGCGCTTCTGGGCAACGCCTATGGCGGCATCGCGCTGCTGGTGATCTTCGGTGGCCTCGCCATGGCCGGTCTTGCGGCGATCTTCGCGACAGCACTGGGCTTCGTGCAGTTCACCGGCCGGATCGCCGAAGCCTCCATCGCCAAGGATTTTCTCGACACCGCCCGCACCGGCATGCTGATCCTCGATCGCAAGGGCCGGATCATCTACGCCAACAAGGCCTATGGCGAGATCACCGGCGCCACCAGCGCCGCCGGCGTGAAGACGCTGGAGCGGCTTTTGGCGCGCGAGACCGAAGCGTCCGAGGCGATCTACCACCTGGCCAATCTGGCCCGCGAAAACCGCACCGGGCAGCGCGAGTTCCGCCTGCCGCGCAGCCTCTATGACAGCACCGACCCGACGCCGCACTGGTACCGCGCCTCGGTGCGCCCGCTGAACACCTCCAACGGCACGCTGCACGCCTGGCAGATCCTCGACATCACCTCCGAGCGCAAGCACCAGGAGAGTTCGTTCCAGGACCTGCAGCACGCCATCGACTATCTCGACCGCGCGCCGGCCGGCTTCTTCGCCACCGACGGCAATCTGAAGATCGCCTATCTCAACGCCACGCTGGCCGACTGGCTTGGCGTCGATCTGGTCGAGTTCCGGCCGTTCAGCCGCTCGATCCTGGAATTCGTGCCCGAGGCGTCGCATCCGCTCCTGGCCCTGCCGCAGGACGGCGCCAATGCGCTGGACACCACCGCCATCGACCTCGACCTGATCACCAAGTCGGGGCGCAGCCTGCCGGTGCGGCTCCTGCGCAAGCCGGTTGCCGACGACGTGGCCGCGCCGGGCACGGTGCGCACGCTGGTTCTCAACCGCAGCGGCGACAATCATGCCGCCAGCCCCGTCGAGGTCGCCGAGGCCCGCTTCACCCGCTTCTTCAATTCCTCGCCCATGGCGATCGCCGTCCTCGACCGGCAGGGCCGCGCGGTGCGCTCGAATGCGGTGTTCCGGCAGATCTTCGGCAACGAGTCGGCGAACGGCACCGCGGCGATCGAATCGAGCATTCTGGCGGCTGGTCGCGACGGCTTCCAGCAGGCGCTCGGCTCGGCCATGGAAGGGCAGGCGGGCGTGCCGCCGATCGACGCCGAGATCGAGGGCGAGCGGACCCGCGCCGTGCGGTTCTATGTCAGCCCGATCCCGAATTCGGGAGCGGACACCGAGGAGGTCGTCATCCTCTACGGCGTCGACATCACCGAGCAGCGGGCCCTCGAGGAGCAGTTCGCCAAGAGCCAGAAGATGCAGGCCATCGGCAATCTGGCCGGCGGCATCGCCCATGACTTCAACAACGTGCTGACGATCATCACCGCCTCGGTCGACTTCCTGCTGCTCAACCACCGCACCGGCGATCCCTCGTTCCAGGACCTGTTGCTGATCAAGCAGAGCGCCAACCGCGCCGCCTCGCTGGTGCGCCAGCTGCTGGCCTATTCGCGCCGCCAGACCATGCGGCCGAAGATGCTGAACCTGACCGACGTGGTCGCGGACATGCATCTCCTCTTGAAGCGGGTCAGCGGCGACCATGCCAAGCTGGAGCGCCACCATGCGCGCGACCTGTGGCCGGTCATGGCCGATATCGGCCAGTTCGAGCAGGTGATCACCAACCTGGTGCAGAACGCCCGCGACGCGATGCCGGACGGCGGCACCATCACCATCTCGACCCGCAACGTCGAGGCGGCGGAGGCCGCGGCCTTCGGCTACGCCGAGATGACCGAGGGCGACTATGTGCTCGCCGAGATCTCCGACACCGGCACGGGCATGCCGGTCGAGGTCGCCGAGCGCATCTTTGAGCCGTTCTTCACCACCAAGGACATCGGCAAGGGCACAGGCCTTGGCCTCTCCATGGTCTACGGCATCGTCAAGCAGTCGGGCGGTTTCATCTTCGTCGACACCAAGCCCGGCGAGGGCACGACCTTCCGCATCTTCCTGCCGCGCCATATCCCGGCGCAGGTGACGGCGACCAAGAGCGATGCGGTGGCCGCGCCGGTCAACGCCAAGGTCGATCTGTCGGGCACCGCCTCGATCCTGCTCGTCGAGGACGAGGACCATGTGCGGGCCGGCAATGTGCGCGCCTTGAAGATGCGTGGCTACGACGTCCACGAGGCGGCGTCCGGCATCGAGGCGCTGGAGGTGATGGAAGAACTCGATGGCAAGATCGAGCTCGTCGTCTCCGACGTGGTGATGCCCGAGATGGACGGCCCGACGCTCCTGCGCGAAATGCGCAAGACGCGGCCGGAGCTGAAGTTCATCTTCGTCTCCGGCTATGCCGAGGACGCCTTTGCCAAGAACCTGCCCGAGGGCGAGAAGTTCGGCTTCCTCGCCAAGCCGTTCTCGCTGCGCGAGCTGGCCGTGGCGGTCAAGAACATGCTCGACGAATAGGCTTGCAGCCGCCCCGGCGGCTCAGCCCTGCCGGGCGACCGCGATGCGGGCCGCGAGCCGGGCATTCGCCTCGACCAGCGCGATATTGGCCTCCAGCGAGCGTCCGCCGCTGAGGGTGAAGATGCGGGCGAGGAGGAAGGGCGTCACGGCCTTCCCGGTGATCCCCTCCGCCTCGGCATCGGCAAGCGCCTGGGCGATCCAGCCATCGACCTCGTCGCGATCGATCGCCGACGCTTCGTCGAGCGGATTGGTCACCAGCATGCCGCCATCGATGCCGAGACTGTCGCGGGCGGCCTGGAAGCCGGCGATTTCCGCAGCACTGTCGAGGCGCAGCGGCACCGGCAGGCCGGAGCTCCGCGACCAGAAGGCCGGCAGATCGTCGGTGCCGTAGCCGACCACCGGAACGCCTTTGGTTTCCAGCACTTCCAGCGTCTTCTGCAGATCGAGAATCGCTTTCGCCCCGGCGCAGACGACGATCACCGGCGTGCGCGCCAGTTCTTCGAGATCGGCGGAGATGTCGAAGCTCGTCTCGGCGCCGCGATGGACGCCGCCAATGCCGCCCGTGGCGAAGACGCCGATGCCGGCCAGCGCACTGGCGATCATCGTGGCGGCGACCGTGGTCGCGCCGGTGCGGCCGGTGGCCAGCGCATAGGCGAGATCGGCGCGCGACACCTTCAGAACGTCTTTCGCGGTCGCAAGGGCCGTGAGTTCGGCGGGTTCGAGGCCGATCCGCAGGCGGCCGTCGAGGACGGCGACCGTCGCCGGGACGGCGCCTTCCTCGCGGACGATCGCCTCGACCCGCTCGGCCATGGCGAGATTGCGCGGATAGGGCATGCCATGGGTGATGATGGTCGATTCCAGCGCGACGATCGGCGCCTGCGAAGCAAGCGCGGCGGCAACGTCGGCGGAAGCCGTATAGGGCAGGGCAGTGGTCAAGACGCAGGCTCCGGTGCGCGGGGGGCATGCAGCGCGGCGACACCCTCGGCGATCCTCCGCGACAATGCGTCCGGGGATAACGGATCGGACGAAATCCGCAACGAGGCGGCGACGATGCCGGCACGCACGGTGTCGAGCCAGGGCGTGCCGGCGCACAGCGCGGCGAAGGCGGTGCCGGCCAGATTGTCGCCGGCGCCGGTGATGTCCTTCGGAACGACGGTCGGCGGCTGCTGCAGGAGGACGGTTTCGCCGTCGATGATCATCACCTCGCGCGGCCCATCGGTCACCACGGCACGGTGGACGCCGAGTTCTCCAAGCAGTTCGGCGATGAGTTGCGGGCTGGTGCCCGTGGTCGCCTCGACGAGGCTGGCGGCCTCTGCGTAGGAGAGGAACAGCGCCGAGATGTTGGCGAGCGATTCCTGCAGGCGGCCGATCTTGGCGGGCGAGACGCCGATGGCGCCGACCGGTTTGCCCGCCGCCTCCCGGGTGATCGTCGCGATCGCGCCGGACGGCAGATTGGCGTCGACGAGAACGCCGTCGGCCTTGCCGATCGCCGCGCGCACGGCGCTCTTGGTGAACAGCCGCGGCACCAGGAGGTCGTAGAGCGCCATGTCGGCGATGCCGGCGACGAGTTCGCCCTTGTCGTCGAGAACGGCGGTGTAGGTGGGGGTCATGCGGTCGAGCCAGGTGACCGACAGGTCGGTGACGCCGAGGGCGCGGATCGCGTCGGTGACGCGGCGCCCGTCCGGATCGCCGCCGCGGGCGCTGTGCAGGCTTATCGTCGCTCCGGCCTGGACCATGGCCTGAACCGCGTTGAAGGCTGCGCCGCCGGGACAATCCACCAGCCGCCCGGGATTGGAGGCATGCGGGATGAAGGGCGCGTCCGAGATCGCGCGCCGGTCGATATGGGCCGCACCGGCGACATAGATCAGGGGGGCGGTCGGCATGGGCGGGCTCTTCATCAAAACTTCAGAAACTCGTCGCCGGAAAGCGATTCGCGGCAGCGCGCGAAAACGGAACAAACCGGGATCGGAGACTTGCGGAACGGGAACAAAAAGAGTACATGGTGATGGTGCGGCTCGTCATTGCACCCCCGTCCAACGCGTGGAATAAGGTCTCGTCTCTCATGGCACAGAATTCACTCAGGCTTGTCGAGGATAATTCGTTGGACAAGAACAAGGCGCTCGACGCCGCGCTGTCGCAGATCGAGAGAGCCTTCGGCAAGGGCTCTATCATGCGGCTCGGCGAGAACGAAAAGATCGTCGAGATCGAGACCGTTTCCACCGGCTCGCTGGGCCTCGACATCGCGCTCGGCATCGGCGGCCTGCCGAAGGGCCGCGTCGTCGAAGTCTATGGTCCGGAAAGCTCGGGCAAGACGACGTTGGCGCTGCACACCATCGCCGAAGCCCAGAAGAAGGGCGGCGTCTGCGCCTTCGTGGACGCCGAGCACGCGCTCGATCCGGTCTATGCCCGCAAGCTGGGCGTCGATCTGGAGAACCTCCTGATCTCGCAGCCGGACACCGGCGAGCAGGCGCTGGAGATCACCGACACGCTGGTGCGCTCGGGCGCGATCGACGTGCTGGTGGTCGATTCGGTCGCCGCGCTGACGCCGCGCGCCGAGATCGAGGGCGAGATGGGCGATTCGCTGCCCGGCATGCAGGCCCGGCTGATGAGCCAGGCACTGCGCAAGCTCACCGGTTCGATCTCGCGCTCCAAGTGCATGGTCATCTTCATCAACCAGATCCGCATGAAGATCGGCGTCATGTTCGGCTCGCCCGAGACGACGACGGGCGGCAACGCGCTGAAGTTCTACGCCTCGGTCCGCCTCGACATCCGCCGCATCGGGGCGATCAAGGACCGCGACGAGGTCACCGGCAACCAGACCAAGGTCAAGGTGGTCAAGAACAAGCTGGCGCCGCCGTTCAAGCAGGTCGAGTTCGACATCATGTATGGCGAGGGCGTCTCCAAGACCGGCGAACTGGTCGATCTGGGCGTGAAGTCCGGCATCGTCGAAAAGTCGGGCGCATGGTTCTCCTACAACAGCCAGCGGCTGGGGCAGGGACGCGAGAACGCCAAGTCGTTCCTGCGCGACAATCCGGCCGTCGCCGACGAGATCGAGACGCTGATCCGCCAGAATGCCGGTCTTCTCGCCGAGCAGCTTCTGGACGACACCGGCCCGGGCGACGATTCCGACGCCTGATCGGCAACGGCAGCAAGACATGCGCGACGGCCTGCCCTTCCGGGCGGGCCGTTTCGCGTTGGGTGGTCTGATGGACAGGCGGAGCGGGCCTCTGTACAACGCGCCTTTGCTCGAGGCTGACGGCGTGCGCGCCGCGGCGACGGGCTCTTCCCCGCAGGTATTCCGAAGGTCGCATTCATGAGTGGCGTCAACGAAATCCGGTCCGCGTTCCTCGACTATTTCGCGAAGAACGATCACGAGCGGGTGGCCTCGTCGCCGCTCGTGCCGCGCAACGACCCGACATTGATGTTCACCAATGCGGGCATGGTACAGTTCAAGAACGTCTTCACCGGCGTCGAGACGCGGCCCTACCAGCGTGCCGCGACCTCGCAGAAATGCGTGCGCGCCGGCGGCAAGCACAACGATCTCGACAATGTCGGCTACACCGCCCGGCACCACACCTTTTTCGAGATGCTGGGGAATTTCTCCTTCGGCGACTATTTCAAGGACCGGGCGATCGAGCTCGCCTGGAACCTGATCACCAAGGAATTCGCGCTGCCGGCCGACCGGCTGCTGGTCACGGTGTATTCCGAGGACGAGGAAGCGGCTGCTTTGTGGCGCAAGATCGCCGGCCTGTCCGACGACCGCATCATCCGCATCTCGACCTCCGACAATTTCTGGGCGATGGGCGAGACCGGCCCGTGCGGCCCGTGCTCGGAGATCTTCTTCGACCATGGCGAGGGCATCCCTGGCGGTCCTCCGGGCAGCCCGGACGAGGATGGCGACCGCTTCATCGAGATCTGGAATCTCGTCTTCATGCAGTTCGAGCAGCTCAGCGCCGACAATCGCGTCGAGCTGCCGCGCCCGTCGATCGACACCGGCATGGGGCTGGAGCGCATCGCGGCGATCCTGCAGGGCGTCCACGACAATTACGACATCGACCTGTTCAAGGCGCTGATCGCCAGTGTCGAGGCGACCATCGGTTCGCGCGCCGAGGGCGACAGCGTCGCCAGCCACCGGGTCATCGCAGACCACCTGCGCTCGACCGCCTTCCTCATCGCCGACGGCGTGCTGCCGTCGAACGAGGGCCGCGGCTATGTCCTGCGGCGGATCATGCGGCGGGCCATGCGCCACGCCAAGATGCTCGGCGCACGCGAGCCGGTGCTCTACAAGATGCTGCCGACGCTGGTCGCCGAGATGGGCCGCGCCTATCCCGAGCTGGTGCGGGCCGAGGCGCTGATCTCCGAGACGCTGAAGCTGGAGGAGCGGCGCTTCCTGCAGACGCTCGACCGCGGCCTGTCGCTGCTGACCGACGCGACCGAGGGCATGGATGCGGGTGCCAAGCTGTCCGGCGAGACCGCCTTCAAGCTCTACGACACCTACGGCTTTCCGCTGGATCTGACCCAGGATGCGCTGCGCCAGCGCGGCATCGAGGTCGATCTCGACGCCTTCAACACCGCCATGGAGCGGCAGAAGGCCGAGGCGCGCAAGAGCTGGACAGGGTCCGGCGAGGCGGCGTCCGAGACGGTCTGGTTCCCGATCCGCGAACGCGTCGGCGCGACGGAGTTCCTCGGCTACGACACCGAGCGGGCCGAGGGCTCGGTCATGGCGGTGGTGCGCAACGGCACCGAGGTGCCGGCAGCGGGCGCCGGCGACGAGGTGGCCATCGTCCTCAACCAGACGCCGTTCTACGGCGAATCGGGCGGCCAGCTCGGCGACACCGGCATCATGCGCGGCGACGGCGTCGAGATCGTCATCGCCGACACGCAGAAATTCGCCGAGGGGCTGTTCGTCCATCGCGGCAAGGTGAAGTCGGGCACCGTCAAGGCGGGCATGCCGCTGGACCTGATCGTCGATCATGGCCGGCGCACCAAGATCCGCGCCAACCATTCGGCGACGCATCTCCTGCATGAGGGCCTGCGCGAGATCCTCGGCAGCCACGTCGCCCAGAAGGGCTCGATGGTCGCGCCGGAGCGGCTGCGCTTCGACTTTTCGCATCCCAAGCCGATCGAGCCCGGCGAACTCGCCGAGGTCGAGCGGCTTGCCAACGGCATCGTCCTGCAGAACGCCCCGGTCGAGACGCGGCTGATGGCGGTGGACGACGCCATCGCGTCGGGCGCCATGGCGCTGTTCGGCGAGAAATACGGCGACGAGGTCCGGGTCGTATCCATGGGCACGGGCGAGGAAGGCGAGAAGGCTGGCAAGACCTTCTCCATCGAACTGTGCGGCGGCACTCATGTAAACGCCACCGGCGACATCGGCCTCGTCCATATCCTCGGCGAGAGCGCGGTCGGCGCCGGTGTGCGCCGCGTCGAGGCGCTGACCGGCCAGGCGGCGCGGGATCATCTCCTCGCGCAGGACGCGCGCGTCCGGCAGATGGCGTCAATCCTCAAGGTCTCGCCGGCCGATGCGCCGGCGCGTCTGGAAGCGGTGGTCGAAGAGCGGCGCCGGCTCGAACGCGAACTGGCGGAAGCCCGCAAGCGGTTGGCGCTGGCCGGCGACGGGGCGAGCGGCGAGGGCGGCTCGGCATCGAAGGTCGTGGCCGGGGTCGGCTTCCTCGGCCGTGTGCTCAACGGCGTTGCCGGCAAGGATCTGAAGGGCTTGGTGGACGAGGCCAAGACGCAGCTGGGCTCGGGCGTCGTCGCCTTTGTCAGCGTCGATGCCGGCAAGGCCAGCGTCGTCGTCGGCGTCACGGCGGACCTGACCGACCGTTTCGATGCGGTGGCGCTGGTGCGTGATGCGAGCGTCGCGATCGGCGGCAAGGGCGGCGGTGGCCGGCCCGACATGGCGCAGGCCGGCGGTCCCGACGCCGACAAGGCCGATGCGGCGGTTGCCGCCGTCGAAGCGGCGATCGAGGCCGCGGCGGGCTGAGGCCGACCGCACACGGTTTTGGAAGGATCAAGGGGCGCCGCGGGCGCCCCTTTTGCGTTCCGGCCAGTCGGCCAGCGCTGGTCTGCGTCTGTCTGGGGACCGTGAGCGGTTCCGCGTTCGTGCCAGCGCGCCCGGCTGACTCTGCGCCCGGCGGACGTGCCGCCGTATCCTCTCCCATACGAAAACGCCCGGCGGTGACGCCGGGCGTTTCGTCATTCAGCTGTCGGGCTGGCGATCAGGCCATGGCCTTCTGCAGGTTCTCGTCGACCTTGTCGAGGAAGCCGGTGGTCGACAGCCACGGCTGGTCCGGGCCGATCAGCAGCGCCAGGTCCTTGGTCATGTGGCCGCTCTCCACGGTCGACACGCAGACCTTTTCCAGCGTCGCGGCGAAGTCGGCCAGGGCCGTGTTGCCGTCGAGCTTGGCACGGTGGGCGAGGCCACGGGTCCAGGCGAAGATCGAGGCGATCGAGTTGGTCGAGGTCTGCTCGCCGCGCTCGTGCTGGCGGTAGTGGCGGGTGACGGTGCCGTGGGCGGCTTCCGCTTCCACGGTCTTGCCGTCCGGCGTCATCAGCACCGAGGTCATCAGGCCGAGCGAGCCGAAGCCCTGCGCCACCGTGTCGGACTGCACGTCGCCGTCGTAGTTCTTGCACGCCCAGACGTAGCCGCCCGACCATTTCAGGTTGGAGGCCACCATGTCGTCGATCAGGCGGTGCTCGTAGGTGATCTTGGCGGCCTTGAACTTGTCCTCGAACTCGGCCTCGTACACCTCCTGGAAGATGTCCTTGAAGCGGCCGTCATAGACCTTGAGGATGGTGTTCTTGGTCGACAGATAGACCGGGTAGCCGCGCTGCAGGCCGTAGTTCAGCGAGGCGCGGGCGAAGTCGCGGATCGACTCGTCGAGATTGTACATGGCCATGGCGATGCCGGCGGCCGGGGCGTCGAACACCTCGTGCTCGATAGTCTCGCCGTCTTCGCCGACGAACTTGATCGACAGCTTGCCCTTGCCCGGGAACTTGAAGTCGGTGGCGCGGTACTGGTCGCCATAGGCATGGCGGCCGACGATCACCGGCTTGGTCCAGCCGGGCACCAGGCGCGGCACGTTCTTGGCGATGATCGGCTCGCGGAAGATGACGCCGCCGAGGATGTTGCGGATCGTGCCGTTGGGCGACCGCCACATCTTCTTTAGGCCGAATTCGGCGACACGGTCCTCGTCCGGGGTGATCGTCGCACATTTGACGCCGACGCCGTGCTTCTTGATGGCGTTGGCGGCATCCACCGTCACCTGGTCGTCGGTGGCGTCGCGGTTTTCCATGCCGAGGTCGTAATATTCAAGGTCGATGTCGAGATAGGGATGGATCAGCTTGTCCTTGATGAACTGCCAGATGATCCGGGTCATCTCGTCGCCATCGAGTTCCACGACCGGATTGTCGACCTTGATCTTCGCCATCTCTGTCTTCCCCCTGAAGCAATGAAAACGCGGCCCTGAGCGGCCGCATGGATGCAGGACGCGGTGCCACGCCCGAAACTCACGGCGCCCTATAACACCCGCATCGGTGGACGCAAAGCATGGGCGGCGCCGCTCGCCGCCGGTGGGCCGGTGCGGCCCGCCACCAACCGCACAGGAGTTTGCGCATGTCAGCATCGGTGGTGGCGGAGGCGCCCTGCGGCCGGGTGCGGGGCAACCGCATCGGCGGCATCGCCAGCTTTCTCGGCATTCCCTATGCCGCGCCGCCGGTGGGAAGCCTGCGCTTTGCCGCACCAAGGCCCGCCGCGCCGTTCCGGGGGACCTTCGACGCCGATGCCTACGGGCCGGCAGCGCCCCAGCGCCGCGCCTTGGCCGAACCCTTCGCGACCTTTGCCGGGCTGAAGCGGACCTTCAGCGAGGACTGCCTCAACCTGCATGTCTGGACGCCGGACACGCGCGGGTCGCGGCCGGTCCTCGTCTTCATCCATGGTGGCGGCTTCATCATCGGCTCGGGCTCGCAATATCCGGGCGCCGATCTCGCCCGGCGCGGCGACGCCGTGGTGGTGACGCTGAACTACCGGCTGGGCGTCTTCGGCTTCAACGGCTTTGCCGAACTGTTTCCCGGCGACGCGCGCTTTGCCGCCAATGCGGGGCTGCTCGACCAGCGGCTGGCGCTCGCCTGGGTGCGCGACAACATCGCGGCCTTCGGCGGCGACCCGGGACGGGTGACGATCGCCGGCGAATCCGCCGGGGCGGCCTCCGTCGCCTTCCACATGGCGGCGCCGGGATCGCATGGGCTGTTCTCGCGGGCGATCATGCAGTCGGGCGGGCTCAACCTGTTCTATCCGCGGCAGCAGGCGATGGAGATCGGCGCGCGCACGCTGGCGGTTCTCGGGGCAGAGGCCGATCGCGAGCGCCTGTTCCGGCTGGCGCCGCGGGCCTTCGGCCTTGCCGCGCGCAAGGTCACGGCGGAATTTCCCGGCATTCCCTCGCGGCCGCATTTCGACTGCGGCGAACTGCCGGACGGCCCGCTGCCCGCGCTCTACCGCGCCGTGAAGCCCGTGCCGCTCCTGATCGGCACCAATCGCGACGAGTTCTCATTCTTCAGTGAATTACCGATCTTCAAGATCGACAGCGACAAGCCGTCCCTGACCCGGTGGGTGGCCGAGACGGCGGGGGAGGCGGCGGCCGAGAGGATCGCCGCGCTCTATCCCGCCGGCCGGGCCGGGCGCATCGCCTTCGGCACGGATCTCCTCTTCCGCATGGCGGCGATCCACATGGCCGACAGCCAGTCGCAGCGTGCGCCCACCTACATGTACCGGCTGGACTGGGAGGCGAAGGGGCTCCTGTCGCGGCTCGGGGCCACCCATTCGGTCGATCTGCCGCTGCTGTTCGAGGATTTCCTGAAGCCGTTCCGCAGCGTCTATCTCGGCGTCCTGCCCGATCCGGCGCGCCAGCAGCTGGCGACACGGATGCGCGATCGCTGGATGGCCTTCGTCAATGGCAGGCCGCCCGGCGACGACTGGCCGGCCTACCGGACCGAAACCCGCGAGACGCTGGTCCTGTCCGGGCGGCGGGATCGCGTTGAGGCCGATCCCGATCCGTTGCGCCGCATCGCCTGGGAGGGTGTCGACGGCGCAACGCCGTGAGGAACCAGCGCAGCTGCGCGGCTGGGGATGCTCTTGCGCCCCGCTTGGCGTGGCGGGCGTGGCGCGGTATCAGCGAGCCGAACAGAGGATGTCGCCAGCGTGCCCGAGAACCAGTCGCCCAACAAGACGCCCGAGGCCGGGCCCGCCATCGTGCTCGTGGAGCCTCAGCTCGGCGAGAATATCGGCATGGTGGCGCGGGCGATGGCCAATTTCGGCCTGTCCGACCTGCGCCTCGTCAGCCCGCGCGACGGCTGGCCGAACGAGCGGGCGGTGGCGGCTGCCTCGCGCGCCGACCATGTGATCGAGGCCGCCCGGCTCTATGACAGCGTCGAGGCGGCGGTGGCCGATCTCACCTTCGTCTATGCGACGACGGCGCGGGCCCGCGACAGCTTCAAGCCCGTGCGCGAGCCCGAGACGGCCGCCGCCAATCTGCGGGCGCGGATCGGCGCCGGCCAGTCGGCCGGTATTCTGTTCGGCCGCGAGCGCTTCGGCCTGTCCAACGAGGAAGTGGGCCTTGCCGACGAGATCGTGACGTTTCCGGTCGATCCGGATTTCGCCTCGCTGAACATCGCCCAGGCCGTGCTCCTGGTGAGCTATGCCTGGCGCATGGCGGGCTCGGCGGATGTCACCAAGCCGCGCTTCTCGGCGCCCGAGGTGCCGCCGGCGCGCAAGGAGGACCTGCACCGGCTGCTGGAGCATCTGGAGACCTCGCTCGACCGCAACGGCTATTTCTATCCCGAGCACAAGCGCGAGGCGCTGGCCCAGAAGCTGCGCACCATGCTCACCAAGGCCGGCTTCTCCGAGCCGGAGGTGCGCACCATGCGCGGCGTCATCCGCTCCTTCGACTATGTCATCGCCAAGGGCGGCCTCGCGCCGGCGGACAAGGCCGAGGGCGGCCACGCCAGCGACGCACCGGAGGGGGCCAATACGGCACCGGACGTGAGCGGAAAGCCGGCCCTGTGAACGCCCCGATCCTCGTTTTCGATTCGGGCATTGGCGGGCTGACCGTGCTGCGCGAATTGCGGACGGCGATGCCCGACCGGCGCTTCATCTATGTGGCCGACGATGCGGGCTTTCCCTATGGCGACTGGGAGGAGGAGCCGCTGGTGGCGCGCATTCTCGACCTCTTCGCCGAGCTCATCGACACCTACGAACCCAGCCTTGCGGTCATCGCCTGCAACACCGCCTCGACGCTGGTGCTGCCGCAATTGCGCGCCCGTTTCGCCATTCCCTTCGTCGGCACGGTGCCGGCCATCAAGCCGGCCACCGAGCGCACCCGGTCGGGCCTCGTCAGCGTGCTGGCAACGCCCGGCACGGTGCGCCGCGTCTATACGCGCGATCTCGTGGAGGCCTTTGCCACCCATTGCGAGGTGCGGCTGGTGGGATCGCCGGAACTGGCCCGGCTGGCCGAACGCTCGCTCCTCGACAGCGAGGCGAGCGGCGACCAGGAGCTCGACGACGCAATGGCGGCGGAGATCGCCCCGTGCTTCGTCGAGGCCGGCGGCCAGCGGACCGACATCGTCGTTCTCGCCTGCACCCATTATCCGTTGATCGCCAACCATTTCCGCCGTCTGGCGCCATGGCCGGTGGACTGGCTCGACCCGGCCGAGGCGATCGCCCGGCGGGCGCGCTCGCTGTGCAAGCCGGGCTCGGGCGAACTGCCCGAAGGCTTCGACAGCGCCCATTTCACCGGCGGCGCACCCGGCTACCAGATGCGCCGGCTGGTGCGGGGCTTCGGTCTCGAAGTGGCCGACGGCGCCCGCTAGCCCGCCGCCCGCTCGGCGAAGCGTGCCAGCAGCAGATCCTCTTCAACCCGGCGCAGATCGTCCTCGGCGTCCCACAGATCGTCGCGCAGCCGCCGCAGCTCGCGCCGCTTGCCGCGCTCCGCCTTCTCGTCGTCCAGCGTGTCGATCTCGTCGCGCAGGCGGTCGATGCGCCCTCGCAAATCGTCGACCCGCCGATCGGCATCATAGACGCGCTTGTGGGCGCGGTAGGGTTCCTCGAAGCCGGCCTTGAGGTCGAGCGGGCAGGAACTCTGGTAGCTGCCGCCCCGCGCCCCGATCCTGGCGCCGTTCTCCGGCGTGCAGAAGCTGGAAATGCCGGCGTCCCAGCCGCTGCGCCAGGCGGACAGGTCGGGTTCGATCCCGTGCTCGCTGCAGGCGGCCTGGTGCTGCGCGACGAAATTGACCGGCCGGCCATTGGCCCCGTCCGATTCGCCGAGGGTGCGCCAGTCGCTGGTGACGCACTCCTCTTTCGACAATGTGGCGCAGGCGCTCAGCAGCACCCCCGCGCCCAGCACCAGCGGCAAGACCCTCATCCGTCGCCCCATCCCGGCCCCCTTCCGTATCGGCAGGTGGCAACGGGTGGCATCGCCGGGCGCAAAGATCAAGCTGCGCTATCCGATCAAAACGGACTGCGGGGAACGAGGCGGGACAAGCGGCGTTGCAGTCACCGACACCCGTACAAGAGGACCAGACCCATGGACATCATCCGCATCATTCTCGCGATCATCCTGCCGCCGGTCGGCGTGTTCATGCAGGTCGGCTTCGGCAAGCACTTCTGGATCAACATCGTCCTGACGCTGTTCGGCTACATTCCCGGCATCATCCATGCGATCTGGGTGATCGCCAAATACTGATCCGGCGGGCGGCCCGGTTGACAGTTTCCGGCCGCCCCCGTATGGAACAGCCCAGCCGGTTGGACCCGTTCCAGCCGGTTTTTGACGTGTCCCGTGGACGGCTCGCCTCGTGCCAATGTCGTCCTGTCAGTCCGCAACAGTGGGCAGAGGAGGGCGCGTTTCCTCGAAAAGGTCCTCGGATTGTCCGCGGGGCCTCGTTTTGTTGAAGGAAATGCGATGAGCAAGCGCGCATCAGCGAAGTACAAAATCGATCGCCGCATGGGCGAGAACATCTGGGGCCGTCCCAAGTCCCCGGTGAACCGGCGCCAGTACGGCCCGGGCCAGCATGGCCAGCGCCGCAAGGGCAAGGTTTCCGACTTCGGCGTGCAGCTGCGCGCCAAGCAGAAGCTCAAGGGCTATTACGGCGACGTCTCCGAGAAGCAGTTCCGCAAAATCTACGAAGAGGCCGCGCGCCGTAAGGGCGACACCTCGGAGAACCTGATCGGTCTGCTCGAGAGCCGCCTCGACGCCGTCGTGTATCGTGCGAAATTCGTGCCGACGATCTTCGCGGCCCGTCAGTTCGTCAATCACGGCCATGTCAACGTCAACGGCGTGCGCACGAACATCCAGTCCTACGTCTGCAAGCCGGGCGATGTGATCGAGGTTCGTCAGAAGTCCAAGCAGCTGACGATCATCCTCGAGTCGGTTCAGCTCGCCGAGCGCGACGTGCCGGAATACATCGAGGTCGATCACCAGAAGATGGTCGCGACCTACCAGCGCGTTCCGGGCCTGCACGACGTGCCGTACCCGGTGCAGATGGAACCGAACCTCGTGGTCGAGTTCTATTCGCGCTGATTTCTCGGTGCATGCGAGTTCTGCGAAAGGCCGTCCTCTGGGCGGCCTTTTGTTTTGGGCGGTCTGCGGCTAGACGAGGCCCGTGACGACGGAGGCGGGGATGCTCGATCTGGAGACCGCGCGCGCAGCGGACGCGCAGGACGACGACGCGGCGACGCCGGCCGCCGAGGATGGCGCCGGCTCGGCGCATCCGCTGTTTCGCGACTGCCCGTCCTCGGTGACCTTCAAGAAGCTGCGCAAGCGGCTTCTGCGCGAGATGCGCGAGACCATCGAGGCGCATGCCATGGCCCGGCCGGGTGCGCGCTGGCTGGTCGGCCTGTCCGGCGGCAAGGATTCCTACGCGCTGCTGGCGCTCCTGTCGGACCTGAAATATCGCGGCCTGCTGCCGGTCGATATCCTCGCCTGCAATCTCGACCAGGGGCAGCCGAACTTCCCCAAGCACGTGCTGCCGGATTTCCTGAGCCGCTACGACATTCCGCACCGGATCGAATATCGCGACACCTATTCGGTCGTCACCGAGAAGGTGCCGTCGAACGCCACCTATTGCGCGCTGTGCTCGCGCCTGCGGCGGGGCAATCTCTACCGCATTGCCCGCGAGGAGGGCTGCGAGGCGCTGGTTCTCGGCCACCATGCCGACGACTGCCTCGAGACCTTCTTCATGAACCTCTTCCATGGCGGCCGGCTGTCGGCGATGCCGGCCAAGCTCATCAACGACGAGGGCGACCTGATGGTGCTGCGGCCGCTGATCCGGTCGGTGGAGGAGGACATCGCCAAATTCTCGGCCGCCATGAAATTTCCGATCATCCCCTGCGATCTCTGCGGCAGCCAGGACGGCCTGCAGCGCAACGTGACAAAGCAGATGATCGCCGACCTCGAGCGTCGCTTCCCGGGCCGCAAGCAGGTGATGCTGCGGGCGCTGGCCAATGTGCGGCCCGGCCATCTGCTCGATCCGTCGCTGTTCGACTTCGCCGGACTGGCGCCCGCTTCCCCCACGACCTGACCCCTCAGCCGAAGGCCTTCCGTCATGACCGCACCCATCGATATCGACCGTCTGGCCCATATCCTGCGGGAGGCGGCGATCGCGGAGATCATGCCGCGCTTCCGCAATCTATCGGAGGCCGACATCCGGCAGAAGACCTCGGCGACGGATCTCGTCACCGAGGCCGACGAGGCGGCCGAACGGTGGATCGCCCGCGAATGCCGGTCGCTGGCGCCCGACGCCCTGTTCCTCGGCGAGGAATCGGTAGCCGCCGACCCGGCGCTGCTGGATCGCCTCGACGACGCGGAACTGGCGATCGTGGTGGACCCGGTCGACGGCACGGCGAATTTCGCCGCCGGCCTGCCGCTGTTCGCGGTGATGGCGGCGGTGGTGCTGCGCGGCGAGACCGTCGGCGGCATCATCTACGATCCGGTGGGCGACGATGTCATGATCGCCGAGAAGGGCGCCGGCGCGATCCAGCGCACGCGTTCGGGCGAGACGCGGCGGCTGACGACGGCAGCCGCCCTGCCGCTGGCCGAGACCATCGGCTGCATCAGCACCAGCTATTTTCCGCCCAACGACAAGGCCGCGCTGCTACCGCGCCTGGCGGGGGTGAAGATCACCGGAAACTATCGCTGCGCCGGCCACGAATACCGGCTGCTCGCCTCCGGCGGCTCGCATTTCAGCGTCTATTCCAAGCTGATGCCCTGGGACCATCTGGCCGGCTGCCTGCTGGTCGCAGAGGCCGGCGGTCATGTCGGCAAGCCCGACGGCTCGCCCTATACGCCGCGCGACAAGGAAGGCGTGGTCATCGCGGCCTGCGACGCCAGCGTCTGGACCGCCGCGCGGGACGGCCTGCTGCCGCGATAGGCGACGGCGACGGCAGGGCCCGGCGTTCGCCAGTGGCGCGCGGCGGGGCTGCTATTCGGCGCCGGTGCTCGCGGGGGCGGACCCAGCGGCCGGCGTGTCGTATTTGGCGTCGAACAGCCGCCCTTCTGCCAGCACCACGCAGATCAGCGACGAGACCGACAGGATGATGAAGCCGACCAGCATCGGCAGCACCGTGCCGTCGTAGAAATAGCCGATCGCCGCGCCGAACAGGCCGCCGCCGAAGGTCTGCATGAAGCCCAGCACCGAGGATGCGGTGCCGGCGACATGGCCGAGCGGGTCCATGGCCAGGGCGTTGAAGTTCGTGCCGATGAAGCCGAACAGGCAGAAATTCAGCGTCATGATCGGCACGAAGAACCACAGCGGCGCGGCGCCGCCCATGGCGTAGGCGACGACGAGGTGCAGGGCGGCCAGCGACAGGAAGCCGATCAGCGCGCCATGGGAGAGGCGCCGCATGCCGAGCTTCTCGACCAGCTTAGAGTTCAGGAACGAGGCCGCCGACATGAAGACGGCAGTCGCCGAGAAGACGACGGTGAAGATCGGCCCGAGGCCGTAGAGGCCGGTATAGATCTGCTCGGCCTGATTGATGAAGCCGAACAGGACGCCGAAGATCAGTGCCGTGGAGACGGTGTAGCCGAAGGCGACCCGGTTGGTCAGGACGATGCGGAAGGCCTCGACGATGCGCTTGCCGGTCAGCTCGCGCCGGTCGTTCGGATGCAGGGTTTCCGGCAGGCGGAGGGCGGCCCAGACCGTGACGAAGGCGCCAAAGATGGCGATCGCCACGAAGATCTCGCGCCATGAGCCGAACAGCATGATCGCCTGGCCGATATTCGGCGCGATCACCGGGATCGCCATGAACACCATCATCACCAGCGACATGACGCTGGCCATGCGGCGGCCGCCGAAGCAGTCGCGCACCACCGAGATGGCGATGACCCGAGTCGCCGCCGCGCCGATGCCCTGCAGGGCGCGCAGCGCCAGGAGGATGCCGAAGGTGGGCGAGAAGATCGCCGCGATCGAGGCGAGGATGTAGACGGCGAGGCCGAAGAACAGGATCGGACGGCGGCCAAACCGGTCCGACAGCGTGCCGTAGAGGATCTGCGCTCCGCCGAAGCCGAGGATGTAGGCGGTGATCACGAACTGGCGCTGGTTGGCGTCGTCGACGCCGAGGGCCGCGCCCATTTCCTGCAGCGAGGGAATGAAGATGTCGATCGCCGCCGCGTTGAGCGCCATCAGGCAGGCGACCATGGTGACGAGTTCCCAATAGGGAAGCCCGCGCGTTTCGGCGTTGGGGGACGCGTTGGACATCATCAGCCTCGTGGGATCGATCCGCGCAGATGTATTTCGCACTGCACAAAACCGCAAGCATGGCTTAGCAATCTGGCAGCCTGAAGCGGGCGACGCTGTGTCAACCGAAAGCGGCCCGCACGCTCAAGAACGCACGGGCCGCGGATCGGGATATGGGGCAGGCGCGCGGGATGTCCCGCGGCGCGCCGAAAGGTCAGCCGGCGGCGGGCGCCGGCGCGGTGGTGGCGATGCCCTTGTCGACCAGGAAGGTCTGCAGCTCGCCGGCCTGGAACATCTCGCGGATGATGTCGCAGCCGCCGACGAACTCGCCCTTCACGTAGAGCTGCGGGATCGTCGGCCATTCGCTGTAGGCCTTGATGCCCTGGCGCAGATCGTCGGTCGAGAGGACGTTCACGCCTTTGTACTCGAGACCGAGATAGTCGAGAATTTGCACGACCTGGCCGGAAAAGCCGCACTGCGGGAAGGCCGGCGTGCCCTTCATGAAGACCACGACGTCGTTGGTCTTCACTTCGTTGTCGATCCATTCGTTGATGGCGGTCATGGATGCGGTCCTTTGCTCAGGGTTCGCGGACACTGGTGCAGCGGCCTTCAGCGCTTCTGCCGTGCGTCCATTTCAATCGCCTCGCTCGTCGAAAGCAAGGTGTCTGTCAGGCGGCCGGTCGGACCGGCACGCAAGCGCGCGGGCAATCCGCGCAGGGTTTGTCCTGCATCACGCGGCCATGTCGTCCGTCGTTCGGACGGCTAGGGCGGCGCGATGCGAAAACGTCGGCGACGGGAACCTCGTCCTCGTCACCCCGACATATTACTTCGGCGCGCTGGTTTGTAGGGCCAGGGCGTGCAGTTCGCCGCCCATGTTGCCCCGCAGCGCCTGGTAGACCATCTGATGCTGCTGGACGCGCGACTTGCCGCGAAAGCTCTCCGAGACGATCTCGGCGGCATAATGGTCGCCGTCGCCCGCCAGATCGCGGATCGTCACGTCGGCATCGGGGATGGCGTCCTTGATCATCGTCTCGATGTCGCGGGCGTTCATGGGCATGTGCTGGATCTCCTTCGGCCGGGTCCGGAATCGCGGCCGGGCCTGATGATAGGTATCGCCCGGTCCGCGATCAATCGGGCGGACCGGGGAGGGGCCTTCGCTCAGGCGACGGCGGCCGGCTCGACGATCTCACCGGACATATAGGCCGGGAACCAGGTCTCATGGGCGATCGTCAGCTCTTCCACCGTCACGTCGAGGCGCCCGGCGACGACCAGCCGCTCGCCCTCGACGGTGCCGAGGCGGCGGACCGGCACGCCCGCCACAGCCGCTTCCGCTTCCACCGCGGCGACGTCCCCGGCCTTCAGTGCGACGACGTAGCGGGCCTGATCCTCGCCGAACAGGCGGGCATGGCCGGAGCCGTCGCCGGCATCGACGCTGGCGCCGCGACCGGAGGCCATGCACATCTCGGCCAGCGCGATGGCGAGGCCGCCGTCGGAGAGGTCGTGGCAGGCGGCGACACGGCCGTCGCGGATCAGGCCGCGCACGAAGTCGCCATGGCGCTTCTCGGCGGCCAGATCGACCGGCGGTGGGGAGCCAGCCTCGCGGCCGTCGATCTCGCGCAGATAGACCGTTGCGCCCAGATGCGTGCCGTCGGCACCGATCAGCACCAGCGTCTCGCCGTCCTGCATGCCGCCGATCGTGGCGGTGCGGCTGCGATCCTCGATCAGGCCGACGCCGCCGATGGTTGGGGTCGGCAGGATCGCTTGGCCGTGGGTCTCGTTGTAGAGCGAGACATTGCCCGAGACGATCGGGAAGGCGAGGGCCTCGCAGGCCGCGCCGATGCCCTCGACCGCCTTGACGAACTGGCCCATCAGTTCCGGCTTCTCGGGATTGCCGAAGTTCAGATTGTCGGTGGAGGCGAGCGGCTCGGCGCCGACGGCGGTCAGGTTGCGCCAGCATTCGGCGACCGCCTGCATGCCGCCCTGCAGCGGGTCGGCCTCGCAATAGCGTGGCGTGACGTCGGAGGAGAAGGCCAGCGCCTTGGTCGGATGCCCGTCGACGCGCACGACGCCGGCGTCGCCGCCCGGCCGCTGCAGCGAATTGCCCTGGATCAGCGTGTCGTACTGCTCGAACACCCAGCGGCGCGAGCACAGGTCCGGCGAGCCGAGCAGCTTGATGAGCGCGGCGCCGTAATCGGCGGGCTCGGCGATGTCGGCGGCGGCGATCGGTGCCGCCGGCACCGGCTCGATCCACGGCCGGTCGTATTCCGGCGCTTCGTCGCCCAGTTCCTTGATCGGCAGATTGCCGACCTCGCGGCCCTCCCACATGATGCGGAAGCGCAGATCGTCGGTGGTGCGGCCGACCACCGCGAAGTCGAGGCCCCATTTGACGAAGATCGCCTCGGCCTCGTCGCGCTTGTCCGGGCGCAGCACCATGAGCATGCGCTCCTGGCTCTCCGACAGCATCATCTCGTAGGCGCTCATCTTGGCTTCGCGGACCGGCACCTGGTCGAGGTCCAGCTCGATGCCGAGGTCGCCCTTGGCGCCCATCTCGACGGCCGAGCAGGTCAGGCCCGCCGCGCCCATGTCCTGGATGGCGATGACGGCGCCGGTCTGCATGAGCTCGAGGCAGGCTTCCAGCAGGCACTTCTCGGTGAAGGGGTCGCCGACCTGCACGGTCGGGCGCTTCTCCTCGATGGTGTCGTCGAACTCGGCCGAGGCCATGGTCGCGCCCCCGACACCATCGCGGCCGGTCTTGGCGCCGAGATAGACCACCGGCAGGCCAACGCCCTCGGCCTTGGAGTAGAAGATCGCGTCGGTCTTCGCGAGGCCGGCGGCGAAGGCGTTGACGAGGCAATTGCCGTTGTAGCGCGGGTGGAAATTGACCTCGCCGCCGACGGTCGGCACGCCGAAGGAATTGCCGTAGCCGCCGACGCCGGCGACGACGCCGGCCACGACGTGGCGGGTGCGCGGATGGTCGGGCGCGCCGAAGCGCAGGGCGTTCATCGCCGCGATCGGCCGGGCGCCCATGGTGAAGACGTCGCGCAGGATGCCGCCGACGCCGGTCGCCGCGCCCTGATAGGGCTCGATGTAGGAGGGGTGGTTGTGGCTCTCCATCTTGAAGACCACGCAGAGGCCGTCACCGATATCGACGACGCCGGCATTCTCGCCGGGCCCCTGGATGACGCGCTCGCCCTTGGTCGGCAGGGTGCGCAGCCAGCGCTTGGAGGATTTGTACGAGCAATGCTCGTTCCACATGGCCGAGAAGATGCCGAGCTCGGTCAGGGTCGGCTCGCGGCCGATCAGCGCCAGGACGCGGTCGTACTCGTCCGGCTTCAGCCCGTGCGCGGCGATCAGTTCCGGGGTGATGGGGGTCTCGGCGTTCATGGCGTGTCCTGGGGCGACGTTCCGGCAAGGTCCTGCGCGCCTGTTACCATCTGGCGCGGCGCACACAAAGGGGCTTGGCCGGTGTTCCCCCGTTGGTCGCCGACATCCGGCCCGGCGAGCGGCCGGGCGGCGAGACGCTCTGCCGCACCCGATGCCGGTTTCGCGCCGGTCCGATCGATGGTCTCATCGCATACGGGGACCGGCACAGGCAGGGAGAACCCGATGGCGACCATGGCGAGACGAGCGGCGTTGCAGCTTGCCGGAAGCGCGGGTCGAGCCGGTCAAGCAGCGCTGGTAGGATCGGCTGGCGGTTAGACCGCCACCGTGGGTGCCTCGCGCCTAGCGCTGGCCCGCCGGCACATAGGCGATGTCGCCGGCCCGGCAGGGTGCCGTATCGGCCGGGCGGCGCAGCACCAGCGTGTCGTCGTCCACCTGCGAGATCGCATCGCCGTCGAGGCGGCGGGTGAACAGGATCAGCGCGTGGTCCATGCCGCCGCTGGCGGCCGGCGAGCGCAGGCAGAGACCATAGCCGCCGAGATCGCGGTCGGTCAGGAAGGTCGCGGACCGCTCGGCGCTGCGGCGGCGATAGATGCCGGCGGCGGTGGCGTTCGCATAGTCGATTTCGGCCGGGGCGGGGCCGGCAAAGGCCGGCGCGGCGACCGGGGTGGCGAGCTCGGCCAGCGACGCGGATTCGCCCGACAGGCAGGCGCTCAGGCCGAAGCCTGCCAGCATCGCGGCAAGGGTCCGCAGGCGTCGCATGTCAGGCCGAGCAGCCATCCGCGCCGGCGCGCCAGCGGGACAGGTCGGCAGAAATGCGGGCGGCGACGGGCTCGCCCATCAGCGGACCGTAGGTGTCGATGGCGGTCGAGCCCTTGCGGCCTTCGACGACCAGCAAGGGCTTGGATTCCGGCTTGCCGCGCGGCACCAGCAGGAAGCGCGGCCGGCCGGAGAAGGACGAGAGCTCCGGCGCGAGGCTGTAGGGCGCGAAGGCGGCATCGCCGGATTTGAACCAGCAGCGATTGGCCGTCAGCGTCAGACGTTCCATCCGGTCGAGGCCGGTGTCGTCGCCCGCGGCGGCGTCGCCGGTCGCGACGCCGGGCTTGGCCGCGCAGGCGCCCAGCAGCGCGGTCAGGGCGAGGGCAGCCAGAAGCGCGGCGGGCCGCAGGACGGGCTGGCTCACGCGGCGAGACGCGAGGTGATGCCGAGCGCGCTCTCGAAGATCGCACGGCCGTCGGTGCCGCCATGCTCGGGTTCGATGAGGTTCTCGGGATGCGGCATCATGCCGAGGATGTTGCCGTCGGCGTTGACGATGCCGGCGATGTCGCGGATCGCGCCGTTCGGATTGGTGCCCTCGGCGTAGCGGAAGACGACGCGGTTCTCGCCGTCGAGGCGGGCCAGCGTCTCGTCGTCGGCGAAGTAGTTGCCGTCGTGATGGGCGACCGGGCAGCGGATGATCTGGCCGTCGGTGTAGTTGCCGGTGAAGCGGGTGGCGGCGGTCACCACTTCGAGCTTCACCTCGCGGCAGACGAAGCGCAGCGTGTTGTTGCGCATCAGCGCGCCCGGCAGGAGGCCGGCCTCGCACAGGATCTGGAAGCCGTTGCAGACGCCCAGCACCGGCACGCCGCGAGCGGCGGCCTCGGCAACCGCCCGCATCGCCGGCGCACGCGCTGCGATGGCGCCGCAACGCAGGTAATCGCCGAAGGAGAAGCCGCCCGGGATGACGATCAGGTCGACATCGGGGATCGTCGTCTCCGTCTGCCAGACCGTCTGCGGCGCCTTTCCGGTGATGTCGGTCAGGGCGGCGATCATGTCGCGATCGCGATTGAGGCCGGGGAGGAGGACGACGGCTGTTTTCATGGGTGCGGCTCGAAAGATGAGGACGATCCGGCGGCTGGCTCAGGCGTCAGCCACCGCTCTGAGCGGTCGAACGAGGCCGTCGACGCCTTCAGGCGATCTCGACGGTGTAGTTCTCGATCACCGGATTGGCGAGCAGCTTGTCGCACATGGCGTCAAGCTGGGCCTGTGCGGTCTCGCCAACGGTGCCGTGGAGCTCCACGTCGAAGACCTTGCCCTGGCGGACCGATCCGACGCCGTCGAAGCCGAGATGGCCCAACGCGCCCTCGATGGCCTTGCCCTGGGGGTCCAGAACGCCGTTCTTCAGCGTGACGACAATGCGTGCCTTCATCACGATATCCGCCTGTCTCTCGAATAGACCAGTTTCAGCGCCGGTACCGGCTGCTTGACGGCACGGCGCCGCCTCACTTGACCAGTACCGGCCCCGAGGGGCGGGGTGGCTCGTTTTCATTCATGATGCCGAGACGACGCGCGACTTCCTGGTAGGCCTCAACGAGGCCGCCCATGTCCCGGCGGAACCGGTCCTTGTCGAGCTTCTCCTGGGTCTGCACGTCCCACAGGCGGCAGGAATCGGGCGAGATCTCGTCGGCGACGATGATCCGCATCATGTCGCCCTCGAACAGGCGCCCCATCTCGATCTTGAAGTCGACGAGTTGGATGCCGACGCCGAGGAAGAGACCGGAGAGGAAGTCGTTGACCCGGATGGCCAGCGCCATGATGTCGTCGATCTCCTGCGGGCTCGCCCAGCCGAAGGCCGTGATGTGCTCCTCGGAGACCAGCGGATCGTCGAGCGCGTCGGCCTTGTAGTAAAACTCGATGATCGAGCGCGGCAGCACCGTGCCTTCCTCGATGCCGAGGCGCTTGGCCAGCGAGCCGGCCGCGACGTTGCGCACCACCACTTCCAGCGGAATGATCTCGACTTCCTTGATCAACTGCTCACGCATATTGAGCCGCTTAATGAAGTGAGTCGGGATGCCCATCTTGTTCAGGTGGGAGAAGATGTATTCGGAGATGCGGTTGTTGAGGACGCCCTTGCCGTCGACAACCTCGTGCTTCTTCTTGTTGAAGGCGGTGGCATCGTCCTTGAAGAACTGGACCAGGGTGCCGGGTTCCGGGCCCTCGTAGAGGATCTTGCCCTTGCCTTCGTAGATACGGCGGCGACGTGTCATTATGCAGCTCTATCGTGGTGGAGGCGCCGGCCCTGGCCCGGCGCGAAGACGTCTGACGACTATGCCGCTCATTAGCCCAAACGGCGGACCTTAACAATCGTCGAGGGGTGGCTTGCTCGGGAAGTCGTGCGGTTGTGCGCACAAATCAAGGGCGCAAGCGCCTGTTCGCGGCCGAATGCGGCTTCAAAACATCCGCCGCAGCCGGTAAGGGTCAGCTAGGCCGAAGGGTTTCGTCCGGCCGATTGTTCTAGGAGGATACGATGTCGCTGAACGACCGCGAGCGGGACTTCGAGTCGCGCTACGCCCATGACCAGGAGCTTCGCTTCCGCATCGAGGCCCGGCGCAACAAGCTGCTCGGCCTTTGGGCGGCAGAGCTTCTGGGCAAGACCGGCGACGACGCGAAGGCCTATGCACAGGAGGTCATCAAGGCGGACTTCATCGAGCCCGGCGACAACGACGTCTTCCAGAAGATCCGCAAGGATTTCGACGCCGCCGGCGTGGACCAGTCGGACCACCAGATCCGGCGGCACATGGCCCAGTTCCTCGGCGAGGCCGAGACGCAAGTCCGCACCGAATAGAATGGCTCTTCCCAAACTTCGCAGCCGCCTCGGCGAAGGCAGCTTCGTGCTGTCGTGCTGGCTCGGCATACCCGAACCGCTCGTACACGAGGCGTTCCTGCGCGCCGATTTCGACGTGGCGACCTTCGACGTCCAGCATGGTCTCTTCGATGTCGGCTCCCTGCGGGTGGCGATCGAGCGCGCCGTCCTTCTGAACAAGCCGGCGCTGGTGCGCCTGCCGATCGAGGACCGGTCGCTGGGCGCACGGTGCCTGGATTTCGGCGCCACGGGCCTGATCATGCCGATGATCGAGACCGCCGAGGATGCCCGCGCCTTCGTTTCGGCGGTGAAATATCCGCCGGTGGGCCTGCGCTCCTACGGCCCGACCCGTGCGGCCCAGCTGCACAATTACGGGAACCGCGGCGGCTACGTGCCCGAGGCCCGCATCGAGACGCTGGCCTTTGCGATGATCGAGACGGCTGCCGCCCTCGACAATCTGCCGGAGATCCTCGCCATCGAGGGGCTCGACGGCATTTTCGTCGGCCCGTCGGACCTGTCGATCGCCCTGTCCGGGGACGGCACGCTCGATCCGGGCAGCGAGAAGACGGAAGCCACGATCCGCGATCTCGCGGCATCGGCTGCCGCGGCCGGCAAGATCGCGGCGATCTATGCGATGACGGCCGAGGACGCCAAGCGCTATCGCGGCTACGGCTACCGGATGGCCTGCGTCGGATCGGATTTCGGCGTGCTGGGGGCCGGGGCGGCCGCCCTGGCGAAGGCGGCGTCCGCCTGAGCCTGACCTGAAGTGCCTGGCGCCGTTCGCGGCGTCAGGCGGGCACGGTCAGCCGCGACATGAACTTGCCGAAGGTCAGGAGACCTTCCGGCCACGGCCCATGCCCGCTGTCGGCATTGATATGGCCTGCCTCGCCGGCATCGATGAACAGCGATCCCCACGCGCCGGCAATGTCCTCGGCGCTTTCCAGCGACGAGAACGCATCGTCGCGGCTGGCGACGACGACGCTCGGAAAGGGCAGCGGGTCGCGGGGATAGGGGCCGAAGGTCATCAGATGGCGCGGCCGGATCGCATCGTTCTCGACATCCGGAGGCGCGACCAGGAACGCGCCCGAGATCCGGTTGCGGAACTGCGGGATCGCCTGCACCGTGGCCGCGACGCCGAGCGAATGGGCGACCAGCACGATCGGCCGCGTCGATTCGTTGACGGCGTCGGCGATGGTCCGGGTCCAGTCGTCGCGCACCGGTTTGGTCCATTCGGCCTGCTGGACGCGGCGCGCGGTCGACAGCTTCCGCTCCCACCGGCTTTGCCAGTGGTCTTCGGGTGAGCCCTTGTATCCGGGCACGATGAGAATATCGGCATCTGCAACTCGCATCGGACCCAGATGCGGTCGGTCGTCAGGCGTGTCAAGGCGCGGCTTGCGAAACCCGCCCCGGTAGCTAACCAGTTGCTACCTTGAGAAGTTGTCGCGCGAGGGCAGGGGACAGGCCGACGAGGCGGCGCAGCAGTGCCGTCTGCCCGACCCAGATCTCTGCCTCGGCGCGGGCCAGACCGCGTATGATCCGGTCCGCCGCCTTGTCGACGGGCATGCGGCCGCGCGGGACGCTCGCGGTCATCGGCGTCTCCACCACGGGCAGCAGGATCTCGGTGATCGCGAGCCGGCCGCCGGCTTTCTCGGCCTGGTAGCGCATCGACTGGGTAAAGCTGCGCAGGCCCGCCTTCGTGGCGCAATAGACCGGGTGGGGAACGGTCGGGGCGACGGCCAGCCCGCTGGTGTTGTTGACGATCATCGCGCTGTCCAGCCGGCCGAGCGGCGCGAAGAGACGCTGGCAGATGCGGATCGGCGCCCGCAGATTGACGGCGATCTGGGCCTCGGCGCGCGCGTCCAGTGTCGCGGGGTCGCTGCGGGCGAGGTCGCCGCGCTCGGATATGCCGGCATTGTTGATGACGACGGAGAGGTCCGGATGGCGCGCGAGGAGGCCGTCGAGGGCGCCGTCCAGCGCACTCATGTCGGCCAGATCGACCGGCTTGTGAATGAGCGACGGGTGAATGCGTTCGGGCGGGCGCCGCGACCAGACCTCGACCTTGCAGTCCAGTGCCAACAGCCGCTCCGCGAGCGCGGCGCCGACGCCGCTCGACCCGCCGGTCAGGAGGATCGTCCGGCCCGAAAGGGCAAAGCGCCGCGCCATTCGGGCCGTCAGTCGGCCGGAAGGGTGACGGGCGCCTCGTCCGGGGGCGTCTCGCCGGTCTCGGTCGAGACGCCGGCCGCGTCGCGAGTGCCCTCGTCAGGGGTGGCGGTGAAGAACAGGAAATAGGCGATCGCGGCGACGACGATGACGGTCAGTGCGATCCAGAGCGTGTGATGGCGCCGGTTCGGGCGCGAGGGGCCGCGGGGCGTGGACATGGCTCTTCCTCCCGGTTGATCGGCTGCGACCGGCGGTTGCCGGATGCCGGGCGCAGCCCTCATCCTGCCAACCGCCGGTGACGTCGATTGTTCCGGATGCGGCGCGTCAGCCGGCGCGGCCGAAGACCCGTTCGAAGATCGTGCCGACATGCTTGGTGTGGTAGCCGAGGTCGAATTTCTCGCGGATCGTCGCCTCGGGCAGCGCCTTGGTCACCTCCGGATCGGCCAGGAGCTCGGTCAGGAAGTCCTTGTCCTCCTCCCAGACCCGCATGGCGTTGCGCTGGACCAGACGATAGGAATCCTCGCGCGACACGCCGGCCTGGGTGAGCGCCAGCAGCACCCGCTGGGAATGGACCAGGCCCTTGAACTTGTTGAGATTGGCCAGCATCCGGTCGGGATAGACCAGCAGCTTGTCGACGACACCGGTGAGGCGGGCAAGGGCGAAGTCCAGCGTGATCGTCGCGTCCGGGCCGATGTAGCGCTCGACCGAGGAGTGGGAGATGTCCCGCTCGTGCCAGAGCGCGACGTTCTCCATGGCCGGCATGGCGTAGGAGCGCACCATGCGGGCGAGGCCCGTGAGGTTCTCGGTCAGCACCGGGTTGCGCTTGTGCGGCATGGCCGACGAGCCCTTCTGGCCGGGCGAGAAATACTCCTCGGCTTCCAGGACCTCGGTGCGCTGCAGATGGCGGACTTCCGTTGCGAGCCGCTCGATCGACGAGGCGACGACGCCGAGGGTGGCGAAGAACATCGCGTGGCGATCGCGCGGAATGATCTGGGTGGAGACCGGCTCGACGGTCAGGCCCATGGCCTTGGCGACATGCTCCTCGACCCGCGGATCGATATTGGCGAAAGTGCCCACGGCGCCGGAAATGGCGCAGGTGGCGATCTCGGCGCGGGCCGCGACCAGCCGCTCGCGGCACCGCTCGAACTCGGCGTAGGCGAGGGCCAGCTTGACGCCGAAGGTGGTCGGCTCGGCATGGATGCCGTGAGAGCGGCCGATGGTGATGGTGTCGCGATGCTCGAAGGCGCGGCGCTCCAGCGCCGCCAGCAGCGCGTCCATGTCGGCGAGCAGGATGTCGGCCGCCTTGGTCAGCTGCACGTTGAAGCAGGTGTCGAGCACGTCGGACGAGGTCATGCCCTGGTGCACGAAACGGGCGTCGGGGCCGACGATCTCGGACAGATGGGTCAGGAAGGCGATGACGTCGTGCTTGGTCTCGGCCTCGATCGCGTCGATCCGGTCGATGTCGAAGGTCGCGGCGCCGCCCTTTTCCCAGATCGTCCTCGCGGCACTTTCGGGAATCACGCCCAGCTTGGCCAGCGCATCGCAGGCATGGGCCTCGATCTCGAACCAGATCCGGAATTTCGTCTCCTGCGACCAGACGGCGACCATGTCGGGGCGGGAATAGCGAGGGATCATCGGCTGATATCTTTCGAAGACGAGCAGGAGAAGGGATGCGC
>NZ_CH672387.1:1394045-1741545 GCF_000153465.1 Aurantimonas manganoxydans SI85-9A1
GCGCCGTCTACCAGACGTTTCGAATCGCCTCAACGGACTCGGTGTTCAGTCCATCGGTACGGGATTGGCGATGTAGCGCAGGTCCGGGCCTTCGAAGCCGACCTGTTCGACCGCGATGATGGCGACCGCGGCGAAGCCGCCGTCGGGGCGCTCGAGCACCCGCACTTCGGCAATGCTGTAGTCGAGCGGGCAGCCGCGGCTGTCCGGAATGCTCGTATCCTCATGTACGAGGCGCGCCATGGCGCCGGGGTCGGCGGCGATCTGCACCAGCCGGTAGCCGACCGTTTCGCCGAAATCGCCGCAATGGCTCGGACCGGCAAGCGACAGCGTCTCGATCCGCAACTCGACGGGGCGATCCGGCGAGGGGGCGATGGCGCGGGGCAGGAAGCGTGCCCGGTGCGGATCGTCCGACAGTTCGGTCGCAGGCTTCGCGAAGACGAGCAGGCCTGCCTCGGGCCGGGGATCGTGCTCGGCGAACAGCGGCGCGGCCCGGCGGCGGGCTTCCTCGCGCGCCATGTCGAGGGTCGCGTTCTCATCGTCCAGCCGCACGCGGATCGGCGAGGGGGCGATAAACCGGTCCTCGGCGAGGTCGAGGAAGAAGATCTCGGCATAGGGAAAGCCCGATCCGTCATGGATGCCCGACTGGCCGAAGGCGTAGACCTGGCCGTCGGGCGAGAAGCCGTAGGATTCGAGGGTCGCGAAATCGCCGGCCTTCGCCATGGTCGGGCCAAGGGCGAGGGCCGCCAGGACCAGCCAGCGGAGAAGACCCGTCGTGAACCGCGTCGGCATATGGTCTCTCCCGATGTCGTTGTGTCCGGTCCGCCCTAGGCCGTCGACCAGACCGGCAGCCGATCATACGCCGTCGCGTTCGCCGCCGATACGCCCCGGGCGATGGCGCGCGCCATGGTGGCTGCGGCCGCGGCGGCGAGTTTCATCCGGTCGATGGGGGCCGGCGTGATGCCGCTGGTGCCGGTGGCCGCCGCGAAGACCAAGTCGCCGTCGAAATCGGTGTGGGCAGGCCAGATCGCCTTCGCGAACCCGTCCTGTCCGGCGATCGCCAGGCGCTTGGCCGCCGCCTTGTCGAGCACGGCGTCGGTGACCACGATCCCGATCGTGGTGTTGGTGCCGGGGCGTGGATCGAGCTTGGTGCGGACGGCAACCGCATCCGCCGGCAGGGGCGTCGGCAGGCCGAGCCCGCCGAACTCGCCTTCCATCTCGAAGGGGGCCGCCCAGAAATGCCGGCCGGTGCCGATGGTCGGGGAGCCGACCGCGTTGACGGCGACGAGGGCCGCGACGACGATGCCGCTCGGCAAGAGCGTCGAGGCGGTGCCGAGGCCGCCCTTGAAGGTCGCCGTGGTGCAGCCAATGCCGGCGCCGGCCGTGCCGATGGCGAAGTCGGCGGATGCGCTGCTGGCTGCGGCGTAGCCGAACTCGCGATAGGGCGGATAGCGGTCCCAGCCGGTGTGCTTGTCGCCGCCATTGGCGAGGTCGAACAGGATCGCCGCCGGCACGATGGGCACGCGCACGTCGCCGACGGCAAAGCCGCGGCCGGCCTCCCGCAGGAAGGCCTGCACGCCCGATGCGGCATCGAGGCCGAAGGCGGAGCCGCCCGACAGCACCAGCGCGTCGATGCCGGCAACGGTGTTTTCGGGCGCGAGAAGATCGGTCTCGCGGGTACCCGGCGCGCCGCCGTGAACGGCGACGGAGGCGACCGCCGGCCGGTCGAACAGCACCGCCGTTGAGCCGCTCTTCAGGGCCTCGTCACCGCCATGCCCGACGCGGACACCCGCGACATCGGCCAGGCTGTTGCGCGGTCCTGGACGCCAGACGCCGGACAAGGCTTCAGCTCCCGCCGGCTTCGGCGAAGCGGCCGCCGCGCCATTCGAACACCCGGTAGAGATCGAGATCGGAATCGCCCTTGGCGTCGAAGCCGATCTCGCCGAGACGCGTCGGGAAGCTGTCGGCATTCAGGATGTCGGGCAGGGCGCGGCCGGTCTCGGCGGCGCGGCGGGCGGCCGTCACGGCGATCTCGGTCGCGGCGAAGGCCGGGCCGAAATAACCCTGCGGCGGCAGGTCCGCATTCGCGCCCTCGGCGGATGCCAGTTCGGGGAAGCTGGTGCGCGGTGCGACGGCAATGACGCCCTCGGGCAGCGGCACGTCGAGGCTGGTCTCATCGAGCAGTTCCTCGCCGCCGATCACCTGCAGCGCCAGGCCGTTGGCGGCCGCGTCGCGGATGATGATCGCCACGTCCGGCCGGTTGCCGGCGATGAAGAAGCGGCTGATGCCGGTCCGTTCCAGCCGGCGCACGAGGCCAAACTGCTTCTCCTCGGCCGGGCGGTAATTGTCGACGCTCTGGGGTTCGATGCCGCGGTCGCCAAGGAGCCGGCGCACCGTGTCGGCAAGGCCGCGTGCGGCGATGGAGCCGTCGTCGATCAGGCCCAGCGGCTCGCCTTCCCAGCGATCGGTCAGCGTCCTGGCGATCGCCGCAGCCTCGGCATCGGAGCGCGGCGCGATGCGCCAGACCAGATGGCCGGTGCGCTCGCGCCGGTCGGTCAGCCGGTTGGCCCGCACGCCGACATCGATCACCGGAATGCCGGCCTCGGTCAGCACCGGCAGCGCCGCCTCGATCGCCTCGGTGCAGAGAAAGCCGACCACAGCGCTCGCATTCATCGCGACGAAGGTCTCGGCGGCCTGTCGTCCGCCCTCGGTCGAGCATTTCGTGTCGGCCTCGACGATCTCGATGCCGGCGCCCTGGTCCATCGTGGCGGCGGCGGCCCGCGCACCGGCGACGAGCTGGGTGCCGAGAATCGCCTGGCTGTCGCTCAGCGGCGCGGCGACGCCGAGCAGCACCGGTGGGCTCGCGGTCGTGGCATCGGCCGCCTGGGCGACTGCCGGGGAAGCGGACCAGAGGCCGGCAACAGCCAGGATGGCGAGGAGGGCGGCGGGGCCGAACGGGCCGGGACGGAACTGCAGCATGGTCATGGGGCAAGCCTACAGCAGCGGGCGGGCGAGCGGAATCGGCTTTCGCGGGCAGGCGGGCGCGCACACCGCAAAGGACAGGGCGTTGCCGGTGGGATTGCGGCGCGCCCCCGTGCGAAACCGATCCGCGCGCCCTATGTTTACCCGGAAAGCTCCGGGATTCGCTCCCGCAATGTATGGACGATGGTTTGCTGACGACTTCGACGATCGACCGCGACAGCTTCCGCGACGCGATGAGCCGCTTTGCGGCGGCGGTACATCTGGTGACCACCGACGGGCCGGCCGGCCAGCGGGGCCTGACGGTCTCTTCCGCCTGCTCGGTCTCCGATTCGCCGGCAACGCTCCTGGTGTGCCTCAACATGTCGAGCCCGGAGAACGACCGCTTCGAGGCCAACGGCAATTTCGCCGTCAATCTGGTCGCCGCCGCCGACGAGCCGGTGGCCCGGGCCTTCGCCGGCGAGGGGCGGCTGGCGCCGCAAGAGCGGTTCGCCACGGCCGAGTGGGACACGCTGCAGACCGGCGCGCCCGTCCTCACCTCGGCGCTGGCAAGCTTCGACTGCCGGCTGATCGAGGCGAGCGTCGTCGCCACCCACCGGGTGCTGATCGGCGAGGTCGTGGCGGTTCGTACCAATCCAAGGGCGGCGTCCCTGGTCTATCTCGACCGGGCCTACCGCCACCTCTGACCGGCCGCGAGCCGGCCGACGACGCCATCTGCTTGAAGGAAGCGACGTGACACATTCTTTGCCGGTATCCATCGACGAGACCGAACAGTTGCTCGACAGCCAGAACTACGTGGCGGACCGGGCGCTGGCGACGGTGCTGTTCCTCGCTCTGAAGATGGGCCGGCCGCTGTTCCTGGAAGGCGAGGCGGGCGTCGGCAAGACCGAGATCGCCAAGGTGCTGGCCGCCGCGCTCGACCGGCCGCTGATCCGGCTGCAGTGCTACGAGGGGCTCGATGTCTCCTCGGCGCTCTACGAGTGGAACTACGCCGCGCAGATGATCGAGATCCGCATGCGCGAGGCCTCGGGCGACATTTCCCGCGACGCCATGCGCTCGGAGATCTTCTCCGAACGGTTCCTCATCCGCCGGCCGATCCTGCAGGCGCTGGAGGGCGAGCCCGGCCGTGCGCCGGTGCTCTTGATCGACGAACTCGACCGGACCGACGAGGCCTTCGAGGCGTTCCTGCTGGAAATCCTCTCCGACAACCAGGTGACCATCCCCGAGCTCGGCACCATCCGCGCCGCCGAGCCGCCGATCGTCGTCATCACCACCAACCGCACCCGCGAGATCCACGACGCGCTGAAGCGCCGCTGTCTCTATCATTGGGTCGACTATCCAGCCTCGGATCGCGAGCTCGACATCGTGCGCCGCAAGGCACCGCGCGCCAATGCCGAGCTGTCGGCGGAACTCGTCGCCTTCGTCCAGCGGCTGCGCGGCATCGACCTGTTCAAGGCGCCGGGCGTCGCCGAGACCATCGACTGGGCCAATGCCCTGACCGAACTGAACGCCGTAGCTCTCGACCCGGCGCATGTCTCCGATACGCTCGGGGTGCTGTTGAAATACCAGGACGACATCCAGCGGATGGAGCGGGGCGAAAGCCGCGAGATCCTGACCGAGGTGAAACGCGAACTGGCGAAAGCGTCCTGACGCCATGACGGATTCGGACCCGGAGGATGGCGCGCCGGCAATTGCCGACCCCGAGGGCCGGCTGGCCGACAACATCGCCTATTTTGCCCGCGCGCTGCGCAAGGCCGGGCTGAAGCTCGGTCCGTCGGCGACGCTGGACGCCATTGCGGCGGTGAAGGCCGCGGGGCTGTCCTCGCGTGACGATTTCTACTGGACCCTGCATGCCGTGCTGGTCTCCCGGCACGAGGACGACGCCGTCTTCAACGAGGCGTTCCGGCTGTTCTGGCGCTCGCGCGAACTCATCGAGAAGATGATTGCGATGTTCTCGCCGACCGCGCCGCCGCGGCCGTCCAAGCCCGAGAAGAAGCGCGCCGGCGAGGACCGCGCCGCCGAGGCGATGTTCGAGGGCGCCAAGGAGCGGGTGACGAAGCAGGAAAAGCCGGAGATCGAGATCGACGCGAGCCTCACCGTCTCGGGCAACGAGGTGCTGCGCCGGAAGGACTTCGCCCAGATGAGCGTCGCCGAGGTCGAGGAGGCCAAGCGCGCCATCGCCGCCCTGCGGCTGCCGCAGGACCGGGTGCGCACGCGGCGCTTCCGCAGCGATCCGCGCGGCGCCAGGATCGATCCGCGGGCAATGATGCGCGCGTCGATGCGCACCGGCGGCGATCTCGTCCTGCCCAAGTTCCGTTCACCGCGCGAGGTGCATCCGCCGCTGGTGGTGCTGGCCGACATCTCCGGCTCGATGAGCCAGTACAGCCGGATCTTCCTGCATTTCCTGCATGCTTTGACCGAGCAGCGGCGGGGCGTGCACACCTTCCTGTTCGGCACGCGGCTGACCAACGTGACCCGCCAGATGCGGCACAAGGACCCCGACGAGGCGCTGGCCGACTGCGCCGGCGCGGTGCGCGACTGGTCCGGCGGCACGCGGATCGGCGAGGCACTGGCCGAGTTCAACCGGGTCTGGTCGCGCCGGGTGCTGACGCAGGGCGCGGTGACGATCCTGATCACCGACGGGCTGGAACGCGACAGTGTCGACGACCTCTCGCAACAGATGGAACGGCTGCATAAATCCAGCCGGCGGCTGATATGGTTGAACCCGCTGCTGCGGTTCGACGGTTTTTCGGCCCGGGCGAAGGGCGTGCGGGCCATGCTGCCGCATGTCGACGAGTTCCGCGCGGTGCATTCGCTGGAGGCGATGAGCGCGCTCTGCGCGGCGTTGTCCGAGGGTGGCGACCGCAACACCGATCCGCGCCGCTGGATCGCGGCGGCCGATCGCGCCGCCGCGGCGGCCTGAGCCGCAGGCGGACCGGCAGGATGTGCTTGAAGGAAGACGCAAGATGAGCCAACCCGAATTCGACGTGCTGAAGACCGCGGAAGCCTGGGCGGGCGAGGGGCGCAGCCTCGCGCTGGCCACCGTCGTGGAGACCTGGGGCTCGGCGCCGCGTCCGACCGGCAGCCATCTGGTGATCGATGCCGAGGGCAATTTCGAGGGCTCCGTCTCCGGCGGCTGCGTCGAGGGGGCGGTGGTCGCCGAAGCCGTGGACGTGATCGAGGCCGGCGCGCCGCGCATGCTGGAATTCGGCGTGGCCGACGAAACCGCCTGGCGCGTCGGGCTGTCCTGCGGCGGCCGGATCCGGGTCTATGTCGAACGGGTGAACTGATGGACCGCGCGCTTCTCTCTGAACTCAACGCCGAGCGCGAGGCCCGGCGGGCCGCGGTCGTCGTGACCGAGCTCTCCAGTGGCACCCAGCGGCTGGTGCGCGAGGCCGCGGTCGCGACCGATCCGCTGGCCGAAGAGATCGGCCGGGTGATCCGCTCCGGCAAGTCGGGGATCGTCCAGACCGGCGACGGCGAGGCGTTTCTCAACGCCCATCTGCCGCCGGCGCGCCTCGTGGTGATCGGCGCCGTCCATATCAGCCAGGCGCTGGCGCCGATCGCGCGGCTGGCCGGCTACGACATCGAGATCATCGATCCGCGCACCGCTTTCGCCACGCCGGAGCGCTTTCCCGACATCGCCCTCCATGCCGAATGGCCGGAGGACGTCCTGAAGGGCCGGCCTCTCGACGCCTATACGGCGGTCTGCGTGATCACCCATGATCCGAAGATCGACGATTTTCCGCTGATCGCGGCGCTGAAGGCCGGCTGCTTCTATATCGGCGCGCTGGGCAGCCGGAAGACCCATGCCAAACGCGTCGACCGGCTGGTGGAGGCCGGCATCGCGCCGCATCTGATCGAGCGGATCGAGGCGCCGATCGGCGCCGATATCGGTGCCGCTACGCCGGGCGAGATCGCCGTCGCCATCATGGCCTCGGTCGTCGAGGCCTTCCGCAAGCGCAAGATGTTCGCCAATCGCCGGGGCGAGACCGAGGCCGCATGATCTTCGGGGACGTCGCTCTTGCCGATGCCGAGGGCGCGATCCTCGCCCATTCCAAGGCGCTCGACCGCGGCCGGCTAAAGAAGGGCACGCGGCTGTCGGCCGACGACGTCGCGCGGCTGCGCGAGGCCGGGATTGCGACGGTGGTCGCGGCGCGGCTGGAGCCGGGCGACCTGACCGAGGACGAGGCCGCCGCCGCGATCGGCGCGGCACTGGCCGGCGCCGGCGTGCGGGCGGGGGCCGCCGCCACCGGTCGGGTGAATCTCTTCGCCGAGCCCGCCGGGCTGTTTCTGCCGGATCGCGGCGTCGTCGATGCGCTGAACGCCATCGACCCGGGCATCACGCTCGCGACGCTCGCCGAGCATGCCCCGGTCGGCGCCGGACAGATGGTGGCGACGGTGAAGATCATCCCGCTCGCCGTCCCCGGCGCGGCCGTCGACAGGGCGGTGCGGCTCGTCGCGGACAGGGCGGCCTTCCGGCTGGCGCCCTTCGCGGCGCGGCGCCTGGCGCTGATCCAGACCGAGCTGCCGGGCGTCAAGCCGAGCGTCCTCGACAAGACGCGGCGGGCGACGGAGGCACGGCTGGCGCTCTCCGGCTCGACGATCGGCGAGGAGATCCGCTGCGCCCACGACACGGCGGCGCTCAAGGATGCGCTCGAACGGCTCGGGCCGGCCGACATCACGCTGGTCTTCGGCGCGTCGGCGGTGATCGACGCCGGCGACGTGATCCCGGCGGCGATCGTGGCGGCCGGCGGCGCTGTCGACCATCTCGGCATGCCGGTCGATCCCGGCAATCTGTTGCTGCTCGGCCGGCTGGAGGGGCGCCCGGTGCTGGGCGCGCCGGGCTGCGCCCGCAGTCCCAAGGAGAACGGATTCGACTGGGTTTTGAATCGCCTGCTGGCCGATCTTGCGGTGTCGGGCGAGGACATCAGGCGCATGGGCGTCGGCGGTCTCCTTATGGAGATCGCCTCGCGCCCGCAGCCGCGCGAGGCGCTGCCGAAAAAAAGCGAGACGCAGGGCGCGGCAGATGTCGGATGATGCCCGGCCGGTCGTCGACGTTGTGATCCTCGCCGCGGGCCGGTCCAGCCGGATGGGCGGACCGAACAAGCTGCTCGCCACCTTCGACGGCGTTCCGCTGGTGCGCCGCTCGACCGAGACCGCGATGGCCTCGGGGGCTCGCCATGTCCGCGTCGTCGTCGGCCACATGCGCGCAGCGATCGGCGCGGCGCTGGCCGGGCTCGACGTGTCGCTCATCGAGAACCCCGCCTATGCCGACGGCCTTTCCGCCTCGCTGAAGGCGGGCTTTGCCGCCTCCGTGGAAGCGGGGGCGGACGGCGTACTCGTCATGCTCGCCGACCAGCCGCAACTCAGGCCCGCCGATCTCGACCGGCTGATCGCCGCCTTCGCGCCTGCGGGCAAGGGCGCGATCGTCGCCGCCTCGGACGGGGGCAAGCGGCGCAACCCGGTGCTTCTGGCCACCGGCTTTGCCGACGAGATCGCGGCGATCGCCGGGGACGTCGGCGCGCAATCGGTGATCGCGGCGCATCCGGAGGCGCTGGTCACGGTGGAGATCGGCGCGGCGGCCAGCGTCGATGTCGATACGCCGGAAGCAATGCGCACGGCGGGCGGGACGATCGCCTCCGGCTGACACGGCTCCTCGGCGCGCCATCGCGTCGCAGTTGATCGTTCGGCCTGCGGCCGCATCTGCCGGTCTCGACGTAATCAGGGAAGGCCGGCACGATCATGGGCAGATATCTCATCTACGGCGGCAATGGCGGCATCGGCGAAGCCATCGCCCGGCGCCTGGCGACGGCCGGACACGACCTCGTCCTTGCCGGCCGCAACGACGAGGAACTGCAGGCGCTGGCCGGCGAGATCGGGGCGCAGACGGTGACCTGCGACGTGACCGACGACAAGGCCATCGCCACCGCGGCCGAGGCGGCGGGGGAGATTCTCGACGGTCTGGTCTATGCGGTCGGGACGATCAACCTGAAGCCCTTCGCCAGATTGAAGGGCGAGGACTTTCTTAACGATTTCAACCTGAACGCGCTGGGGGCTGCGAAAGCGATTCAGGCGTCGTTGCCGGCGTTGCAGAAGGCGCCGGACGGGGCGAGCGTCCTCCTGTTCTCCACCGTCGCGGTGGATCAGGGCTTCGCCGCCCATGCCTCGATCGCCATGGCCAAGGGCGCCGTCGTCGGGCTGACCCGCTCGCTCGCCGCCGAGTTCGCGCCGCAGATCCGGATCAATGCCATTGCGCCGTCGCTGGTCGACAGCCCGCTCGGCAAGCGCGTCGCATCCAACGAGAAGATGGCCGAGGCGGTGGCCAAGATGCATCCGCTGCCGCGTCTCGGCCGGCCCGACGACATCGCGGCGATGGGCGAGATCCTGCTCACCGATGCCGGGTCCTGGATCACCGGGCAGGTCATCGGCATCGATGGCGGGCGTTCGACCCTGCGCGTCGCGCGTGGCTGAACGGGGCAGGGGCGGAAGGTCTTTGTCGGTTTGCTCGAGGTCACGGATGCGCGACCGGCTTGCCAGGCTTTAACGAAGCGTTAACCATAGGGGCAGAGCATCCAGGTGCCGGTTCATGCCGGCCGGCACAGCCAAGGAGCTTGCCGATGCACACCCGCAACGTCGATCCCCAGTTCGAGAACATGCTCAAGGGCTTCGGCCTGACGACCGCCGAAGTGCTTTACCGGATGCCGGACCACCCGGACTTCCTGCAGAGCTTTTCATGGCAGTTCGAGGACATGGCTCCGAGCTATCCGCGCCTGAAGCGCTTCCTCGACCATTGGGACCGCGAGATCGAGGCGGCGATCCACTCCGTCCGGGTGATGCATGCCGGCCTGGTCCGGCCGCGCGAGATCCGGCTGGTCAAGGATGGTGGTCACCTGCACTGAGCGCCTGCGCTTGGCATCGCCGCTACCGGATGAGGCTGCGGCGGGCCGGTGTCGCCCATCCTCAGATCAGGCGCAGGCCCTTGAGGCTGGCATGGCCGTTCTTGCCGATGATGATGTGGTCATGGACGGCGATGCCGAGGGGCTTTGCCGTATCGATGATGGTGCGGGTCATCTCGATGTCGGCCCGCGACGGGGTGGGGTCGCCCGACGGGTGGTTGTGGACGAGGATGATGGCGGTGGCCGACAGCTCCAGCCCGCGCTTGACGACCTCGCGGGTGTAGACCGGCGTGTGGTCGACCGTGCCGGTGCCCTGCACCTCGTCGGCGATCAGGGCGTTCTTCTTGTCCAGGAACAGGATGCGGAACTGCTCGCGGGTCTCGTAGGCCATGGCGGCCTTGCAATAGTCGAGCACCGCCGACCAGGACGACAGCACCTCGCGCTGCCTGACGGCCGAGCGCATGGCCCGCTGGTTGATCGCCACGACGATGGCGATGTCGCGGGCGACGCTGTCCTTGACGCCCGGCACCTCGGTCAGCCGCCGCGGCGGCGCGTTCAGCACTTCGCCCAGCGAGCCGAAGCGGGCGATCAGCGCCTTGGCGATCGGCTTCACGTCGCGGCGCGGAATGGTGCGGAAGAGGACGAGTTCGAGCAGTTCGTAATCGGCCAGGGCATCGGCGCCGGCCTCGGCGAAGCGGGCGCGCAACCGATCGCGATGGCCGAGATGATGGTCGCTCTTCGCCGCGTCCCGGGATTTGCGCGATCGCCCGCCCGACGGCGTGCTGGCCTCCTGAAGACCGGTGAGGACCGGTTCGTCGTCGGAGGCCGCGGCGGTCATCGTGCCCGAACTAGCCGGCCGCGGCGGCGGTCAGCGGCTCGACCGTCAGGCCCGGCGTGTCGAAGCCGCCCGGCGACAGGGTGAACACCTCGCAGCCGGTTTCGGTGACGCCGACCGTGTGCTCGTACTGGGCGGACAGCGACCGGTCGCGGGTCACGGCGGTCCAGCCGTCGGAGAGGATCTTCACATGCGGGCGACCGATATTGATCATCGGCTCGATGGTGAAGATCATGCCGGGGCGTATCTCTGCGCCTTCGCCGCGGCGGCCGTAATGCAGGATGTTCGGCGCATCGTGAAAGAGCTTGCCGACGCCGTGGCCGCAGAAGTCGCGCACCACCGAGCAGCGCTCGGATTCGGCATAGGTCTGGATCGCCTCGCCGATGTCGCCGATATGGCCGCCCGGCCGCACCGCCTCGATGCCGATCATCAGCGAGCGGTAGGTCACGTCGCACAGCCGTTCGGCGGCGCGCTTGACCCGGCCGACCGGGTACATGCGCGAGGAATCGCCATGCCAGCCATCGACGATGAAGGTGACGTCGATATTGACGATGTCGCCTTCCTTCAGCGCCTTGTCGTTGGGAATGCCGTGGCAGACTACATGGTTGATCGAGGTGCAGACGCTCTTGGTGTAGCCGCGATAATTCAGCGTCGCGGGCACCGCGTCGTTGGCTAGGCCGAACTCCATGACGTAGCGGTCGATCGCATCCGTCGTCACGCCCGGCTCGACGATGCCGGCCAGCCCGTCGAGGCAGCGGGCCGTGAGCTGGCACGCCTTGCGCATGCCGGCGAAGGCCGCTTCGTCGTAGAGACGGATCGCACCCGTGTTGCGGGTCGGATTCGCTTCGGCTTCGAGATAGGTGGTCATGGCTGGCGCGCGCTGTCGACGATCGGAAGGACGGTCGTGGGTCGGATATCTGACAGATTGATGTCGCACCGAACGGCATGGGCTTCAACCCCTCGTTCGCGGGCGAGGGCGAATGCCGCGGCATAGGCCGGGTCGAGATCGGCGGCGAAGTCCACCCGGTCGCAGTCGGCGCGCTGGACGATGTAGAGCATCATCGCCCGGTCGCCGGCCGCCACCCGGTCGCCGAGTTCGTCGAGATGGCGGGCGCCGCGGGTGGTCACGCAGTCGGGAAATTCGGCCAGCCCCGGCCGGCGCATCAGATGGACGTTCTTGACCTCGACATAGATCGGCTGGCCGTCCGGCGCCTGGTAGAGCAGGTCGACGCGCGACCGGCGGCCGTAGTTGACCTCGCGGCGGGCCGTGCCGAGACCGGCCAGCGGCGGCACCAGCCCGGCGGCGATGGCCTCTTCGGCAAGGCGGTTCGGCAGGGCAGTGTTGATGCCGACCAGCGTGCCGTCGGCCTCGACGATCTCCAGGGTCAGCGGCAGCTTGCGCTTCAGATTGGCCGAGCGCGACAGCCAGACCCGCGAGCCCTCCGCCTTCAGCCCCATCATCGCGCCGGGATTCGGGCAGTGGACGGTGACGGGCTCGCTCTCGCCGTCGATCACCACGTCGGCGAGAAAGCGCTTGTAGCGCAGGACGAGGCGCGCCGGGATGAGCGGGGAAGGGAAGCTGACCATGGCTGCCGATAGCGGCGGTGGTCGGCCGGCGTCAATGCGACGCGCGGGCTCGGGGCCGCCGGCTCAGGCCTTGATCTGCACGTAGCTGCCGGGCGCGTCCTCGATCGGCTTCAGCTTGCGGCCGCCGGGCTTGCGCGCCTTGACCTTCGTGCCGGACAGCGGTGCGATCCATTCCTGCCAGTGCGGCCACCAGGAGCCGGGCGTCTCCTTCGCCGCCAGCAGCCAGTCCTCGTATGTGTCGACCTCCCTGGGGGCCGGGCCCGTCCAGTACTGGTACTTGTTCTTCTCGGGCGGATTGACGACGCCGGCGATATGGCCCGAGCCGGACAGGACATAGGTGACGTTCGAGCCGAAGGCCCGGCAGCCGGTGAAGACGCTGCGGGCCGGGGCGATGTGGTCTTCCTTGGTCGCCAGATTGTAGATCGGGATATCGACCTGCGAGAGGTCCAGGCGGTGGCCGCCGATCTCCATCTCGCCGCGCGACAGCCGGTTCTCCAGATAGCAGTTGCGCAGGTAGAACAGGTGGTTCGCCTTCGGCATGCGGGTGGAATCGGCGTTCCAGTAGAGCAGGTCGAAGGGCAGCGGTTCCTTGCCGCGCAGGTAGTTGTTGACGAAATAGGGCCAGATCAGATCGCCCGAGCGCAGGAGGTTGAAGGCCGTCGCCATCTGCGAGCCTTCCAGATAGCCCTTCTTCTCCATCGCCCGCTCCAGCGTCTGGAGCTGCGGCTCGTCGACGAAGACCTTCAGGTCGCCGGCATGGGTGAAATCGATCTGGGTGGTCAGGAAGGTGGTCGAGGCAATCCGCGTGTCGCCGGTCGCCTTCAGATAGGCGAGGGAAGCGCCGAGCAGCGTGCCGCCGACGCAATAGCCGATCGTGTTGACCTCCTTCTGGCCGGTGGCCGCCTCGACCGTGTCGAGGCCGAAGACGATGCCTTCCTCGATATAGGCCTGCCAGTCCTTCATCGCCTGCCGGTCGTCGGGATTGACCCAGGAAATGACGAAGACCGTGTGGCCCTGGCCGACCAACCAGTTGATGAAGGATTTCTCCGGCTTCAGGTCGAGGATGTAGAACTTGTTGATCCAGGGCGGCACGATCAGCAGCGGCCGCTTGAACACGGTCTCGGTCTGCGGCGCGTACTGGATGATCTGGCACACGTCGTTCTGGGCGACCACCTTGCCGGGAGTCAGCGCCATGTCGCGGCCGACCTTGAAGGTCGAGGCGTCCGACTGGCGCAGGCGCAGGGTACCGCCGCCGGCCTGCATGTCCTCGGCGAACATCTTCATGCCGCGCACGAGGTTCTCGCCGTTGGAAGCGACGGTCTCGCGGTAGAGCTCGGGATTGGTCAGGACGAAATTCGACGGCGACAGGGCGTTGCTCACCTGCCTGAGATAGAATTCCGCCTTGTGGCGCGTATGCGGATCGAGGCCCTCGGTGCGCTCCAGAAGATCGTCGGCCCAGCGCGTCGTCAGGATGTAGACCTGCTTCACGAAGTCGAAGAACAGGTGCTCGCTCCACTGCTTGTCGGCAAAGCGCTTGTCGCCCTTGGTCGTCTCGACGGGATTGACCGGCGCCTCGCCGGCCATGCGCCGGATCGAGTTGTTCCAGACATTCATGTAGCTGGAAAAGAGCGCGGTCTGGGCTTCCACCGCCCGGGTCGGATCGGTCAGCCAGTATTCGGACACCTTCGACAGGGTCTGGACGATCTCGCCCAGCGACACCGGATTGTCCTCGACGATCTCGCCGCGTTCGCGCGGGCCCACCCAGGCCGAGGCCGCCTTGCCGACCTCTTCCAGCACATGCGCCATGTTGCGCGCGAAGGCTTCCGGATCCTTGACGACGAAGTCCGGGTCGGGACCGGCGCCGTTTTGCGGTCCGGCGTCGTTCGGCTGCTTGGTCGTCGTCATGCGGCATCCTCCCATGCGGTGCGGGCCTGCTGGTTCCCAGTCTGGCCCGAGGTGCCCGGCCATTGTGTCGAGGATCGGCTCCCGCCACAATCGGGCCCCCAAGCTTTTGTCAAAGCCCGACCTCTAGGATATGAGGTGTGACGCTGTTTCAAGAAGGCCTGATGGCTATGCTTCCGCTTTCCGTTATCCGTCCGTTCGCGATCGTGCTGGCGCTGCTGCCGGCCGCCGCCTGTCAGTCGGAGAACACGTCCGTCGGCGCCCTGCGGCTCGCGGCCTCGCCGGACGTGCCGAGTTCGCAGCGGACCGACGCGGACGGCTATCCACTGCTCGGCGCCTATCCGGGCCGCGCCGCCGAGCAACTGACCGATGCCGAGGTCCAGGCCGAGCAGGCCCGGCTCGCTGCGACGGCCGGCCAGCATGCCAGCGCGGCGGCGCAGCCGAGCGGCTTCGACGGCAAGATCCAGCGCGCCCAGTCGGTGCGCCAGCAGCAGGCCGCGGAGATGCAGGCGGTCCTGGCCACCGAGCCGACGCCGCGCGACGCCGCCGGCAAGCGGCCGGCGCGCACCGGGCCGACGCCCGAGGAAGTCTTGCGCCAGATCGAGGCCGGGCAGTAACAGGCCTTCCGCCGACCTAAATTTCCGCGACCGGCCCACCTGACGACCGGCCCAATCCCCGACCGGCAGTGCGCCGAGGACCGAATATCATGGAAGAATTTCACAAGATCCGCCGGCTTCCGCCTTACGTCTTCGAGGAGGTCAACCGCCTGAAAGCGACGGCCCGCGCCGGCGGCGCCGACATCGTCGATCTGGGCATGGGCAATCCCGACCTGCCGACGCCGAAATTCATCGTCGACAAGATGTGCGAGGCGATCCGCGACCCGCGCACTCACCGCTATTCGGCCTCCAAGGGCATCGCCGGGCTGCGCAAGGCGCAGGCGGCCTATTACGCCCGCCGCTTCGGCGTGACGCTGAACCCAAATACCCAGGTGGTGGCCACGCTCGGCTCGAAGGAAGGCTTTGCCAACATGGCGCAGGCCATCACGGCGCCCGGCGACGTGGTGCTGTGCCCGAACCCGACCTACCCGATCCACGCCTTCGGCTTCCTGATGGCGGGCGGCACGATCCGCGCGATCCCGGCCAAGCCCGATGCCGACTTCCTCGTCGCGATCGACCGGGCGGTGCGCTACTCGATCCCCAAGCCGATCGCCATCATCCTCAACTACCCGGCCAATCCGACCGCCTTCGAGGCCGATCTCGACTTCTATCGCGAGATCGTCGCCTTCGCGCGCAAGCACGAGATCGTCGTGCTGTCGGATCTGGCCTATGCCGAGATCTTCTTCGACGGCTCGCCGCCCCCTTCTATCCTTGAGGTGGAGGGTGCGATGGACGTGGCGGTGGAGTTCACCTCCATGTCGAAGACCTTCTCCATGCCGGGCTGGCGGATGGGCTTTGCCGTCGGCAACGAACGGCTGCTGGCGGCGCTGGCGCGGGTGAAGTCCTATCTCGACTACGGCGCCTTCACGCCGATCCAGGTCGCAGCGACCGCGGCGCTGAACGCCGGCGACGAGGCGATCGAGGAGGTGCGGACCATCTATCGCCGCCGCCGCGACGTGCTGGTCGATTCGTTCGGCCGCGCCGGCTGGAACGTGCCGTCGCCGTCCTCGACCATGTTCGCCTGGGCCCCGCTGCCCGAAGCCTATCGCCACATGGGCTCGCTGGAATTCTCCAAGCTGCTGATCGAGAAGGCGGATGTGGCCGTCGCGCCGGGCATCGGCTTCGGCGAGCACGGCGACAACCATGTGCGCATCGCACTGGTCGAGAACGAGCATCGCATTCGCCAGGCGGCCCGCAACATCAAGCGCTTTCTTGCCACCGGCGCCGAAGCCGGGCAGAAGGTCGAAGCCATCGGCGCCGGCTCCTGACCTCGCCGGCTATTTCGACGCAAACATCGACAGGGACGTCATGAACAGCCCATTGCGGCTCGGCATTGCCGGGCTTGGAACGGTCGGCGCGAGCCTTGGCCGGCTGATCGAGACCAGGGCCGAGGCGCTGGCCAACAAGGCCGGCCGTGCGATCCGCACCACCGCGGTCTGCGCCCGCGATCGCAGCCGTGACCGCGGCTTCGACAGTTCCGGCCTCGCCTGGTTCGACGATCCGGTGAAGCTGGCGGCAGAAGCCGACATCGACGTCTTCGTCGAGCTGATCGGCGGTTCGGAAGGCCCGGCGCTGGATTCGGTGAAGGCGGCGCTGAACCGCGGCCTGCCGGTGGTGACCGCCAACAAGGCGCTGCTCGCCCATCACGGCGTGACCCTGGCGCGGCTGGCGGCCCGCAAGAAGACCGAGATCCTGTTCGAGGCGGCCGTCGCCGGCGGCATCCCGATCGTCAAGACCATGCGCGAGGCGCTGGTCGGCAACGATGTCAGCCGCGTCTACGGCATCCTCAACGGCACCTGCAACTACATGCTGACCCGCATGGAGAAGGAGGGGATCGCCTTCGACGCCTGCCTCGCCGACGCCCAGCGGCTCGGCTATGCGGAAGCCGACCCGACCTTCGACATCGGCGGCTTCGACGCGGCCCACAAGCTGGCGATCCTCACCTCGCTCGCCTTCGGCTGCGAGCTGGACCTGGAATCGGTGTTCATCGAGGGCATCGAGACGGTGACCAACGACGACATCGCCGCGGCGGCCGAGCTCGGCTACCGCATCAAATTGCTCGCAGTGGCCATGCGCACCGATACCGGCATCGAGCAGCGTGTCCATCCGGCGATGATCCCAGCCGATTCCGCGCTGGCGCGGGTCGACGGCGTGACCAATGCGGTGGCGGTCGACAGCGACCTGCTCGGCTCGATCCTGCTGGCCGGTCCGGGGGCCGGCGGTGAGGCGACCGCCTCGGCGGTGCTGTCGGACATCATGGACGTCGCCGGCGGCACCCTGCGGCCGACGCTCGGCATGCCGGCAGCCAATCTGGCGCCCTACAAGCGGGCCCGCATGCGCGCCCATGAGGGCGGCTACTACATTCGCCTGTCGGTGCTCGACCGGGTCGGCGCCTTCGCCTCGATCGCGCGGCGCATGGCCGAGAGCAAGATCTCGCTGGAATCGATCGTCCAGCGGCGGCGCGACGAGACCGCCGACGCGTCGATCGCGCCGGTGGTGCTGGTCACCCACGAGACCACCGAGGCGGCTGTCCGCAAGGCGCTGGAAATGGTGTCCAAGGACGGGCATCTGTCCGGCGAGCCGAAGATGATCCGCATCGAGGCGCTCGACTGAGCGCTTCATTCGCCGGAGGGCCCGGGAGGCGGCTTCTCCGGCACGGTGACCGGTGACATTGTGCTTTCGCACATCCGGCGCATATCAGGCCTGCACGCCCGGCACTGGCACGATTCGGGCGGCGGGGACGCGACGAGGGAGAGACGCGCGATGACCAGGGCACCTGACGAGACCGGCACGCTGGACCGGATTCTGACGCTCGAAATCGCGCGGGTCACCGAGCGGGCCGCCGTCGCGGCGGCGCATCTGCGCGGTCGCGGCGACGAGAAGGCCGCCGACCAGGCCGCCGTCGACGCCATGCGTTCGGAGCTCAACACGCTGGCGATCGAGGGCGTCATCGTCATCGGCGAGGGCGAACGCGACGAGGCGCCGATGCTGTTCATCGGCGAACAGGTCGGCACCGGCGAGGGGCCGGCGGTGGACGTGGCGCTGGATCCGCTCGAGGGCCGCACGGTCTGCGCCAAGAACCTGCCCAACTCGCTCGCCGTCATCGCCATGACCGGACGCGGCAGTCTCCTGAACGCGCCGGACGTCTACATGGAGAAGATCGCCGTCGGACCGGGCTATCCGGAGGGCGTGGTCGATCTGGCCCAGCCGCCCGAGGTCAATCTGCAGGCGCTGGCGAGGGCCAAGGGCGTCGCAGTCTCCGAGATCACCGCCTGCATCCTCGACCGGCCGCGCCATGCGCCGCTGATCGAGGCGGTGCGCGAGGCCGGGGCCGCCATCCGCCTGATCGGCGACGGCGACATCGCCGGCGTCATCCACACGACGGATCCCGAGCAGACCGGCATCGACATCTATATGGGCATTGGCGGCGCGCCCGAGGGCGTCCTGGCGGCCGCGGCGCTGCGCTGCACCGGCGGCCAGATCCAGGGCCGCCTGCAGCTCAACACCAACGACAAGCGCGCCCGCGCCGAAAAGATGGGCATCTCCGATCCGTACCGGATCTACTCGACCCACGAGATGGCCTCGGGCGACGTCATCTTCGCCGCGACCGGCGTGACCGACGGCAATCTCCTCGACGGCGTGCGCTTCTACAACGACCGCATCGTCACCCACACGCTGCTGATGCGCTCGCGCTCGCGCACCGTGCGCGAAATGCGCGCCTATCACCACGACAAGTCCAAGTTTCATCTGTGAGCAGTCGCGGGGACGGCCTTGCGCCGCCCCGCCGCCATCGCCACAACAGCATCCATGGCCGCACCCCTGCGCACATTTCTCGACGTCGATCGCTCGATCGGCGGTCGCCGCTGGCTGAACGCGCTCGACGAGCGGGCCGAAGGCGCCGCCCTGAAGATGGCGCAGTCGCTGGGCCTGCCGGACATCGTCAGCCGGGTGCTGGCCGCCCGCGGCATCGCCGAGGCAGATGCGACCGGCTTCCTCGATCCGCGCATCCGCGACCTGATGCCCGATCCCTCGCGCCTCACCGCCATGGACGCGGCCGCCGAACGCCTCGCGGACGCCATCGGCCGGCGCGAGAGCGTGGCGATCTTCGGTGACTATGACGTCGACGGCGCGGCCTCCTCGGCGCTGCTCTGGCGTTACCTCAAGCATTTCGGCATCGACGCGGCGATCCGCATTCCCGACCGGATCACCGAGGGTTACGGCCCGAACCCTGCGGCGATGCGCGAACTCGCCGCCGACGGCGCCACGCTGATCGTTACCGTCGACTGCGGCACCGGCAGCTTCGAGGCGATCGAGGCGGCGCGTGCCGAAGGCGTCGACGTGGTCGTCCTCGACCATCACCAGACCGGCCCCGAGCTTCCCGACGCCAATGTGCTGGTCAATCCGAACCGCCAGGACGACCTCTCGGGGCTGGGGCATCTGTGCGCGGCCGGCGTGGTGTTCATGACGCTGGTGGCCGTGTCGCGCGAGCTGCGCCGGCGGGGCATGGCCCAGTCGAAGTTGCCGGACGTCTTCGGCCTGCTCGACCTCGTGGCGCTGGCAACGGTCTGCGACGTGGTTCCGCTCGTCGGGCTCAACCGCGCCTTCGTGGTGCAGGGGCTGAAGGTCGCCCATGCCCAGCGCAATGGCGGGCTGGCGGCGCTCGGCCGGGTCTCGCGCCTGTCCGGGCCGATGGAGACCCATCATTTCGGCTTCATGCTGGGACCGCGGATCAATGCCGGCGGCCGAATCGGCGACGCGGCCCTCGGCAGCCGGCTGCTCTGCCTCGACGACGACGCGGCCTGCGACGAGGTCGCCGCGCGCCTCAGCGCCCTCAACGAGGAGCGCCAGGCGATGGAGCAGACCATGCTGGCCGAGGCCGACGCCGAAGTCGCCGCCGAGATCGGCTCAGGGGAGGGCCCGGCCGTGCTGGTCGTCGGCTCGAACGACTGGCATCCGGGCATTGTCGGGCTGATCTCGGCGCGCCTGAAGGAGCGCTATCGCCGTCCGGCCTTTGCCATCGCCTTCGACGGGTCGGGCCGCGGCACCGGGTCGGGCCGCTCCATCGGCGGGTTCGATCTCGGCCGGCTGGTGCGCGAGGCGGTGATCGAAGGGCTGCTGGTCAAGGGCGGCGGCCATGCGATGGCGGCCGGCGTGACCATCCAGAAGGATCGGCTCGGCGATTTTCGCGGCTTCCTGGAAGAACGCGCCGCCGCGGCCGTGAGCGCATTGCGCGAGGGCGATTCCCTCAAAGTCGATGGCACGGTCAGCGCGGCCGGGCTGACGCCCGACCTCTATGCGACGATCATGCGGGCCGGCCCCTTCGGCTCGGGCCATGCCTCACCGATCTTCGCGCTCGCCCGGCACCGGATCGATTCCTCCTCGATCGTCGGCAATGGCCATGTGCGGGCGACGTTGCGCGGTGCCGACGGCGCGCGCGTCTCGGCCATCGCCTTCAAGACGGCGGACACCGAGGTTGGCCAGAGACTGCTCAGTTCCCGCGACCGGCCGATCCATGCCGTCGGGACATTGTCGCTGGACCGCTTCCGGGGCCGCGAGGAAGTGCGCTTCCGGCTGCTCGACCTCGCCGAAGCCTTCGACTGAACTCGCCGTCACCCGCCGGAACCCCGCGGTTTGCTTGTGCCGAGGGGAGAATTGGCTAGGGTCCGGCCCGAACGATTCCCCATCAGCGAGGACACGCATGAAGTACCGTCCACTCGGCCGGACCGGCCTGAGCGTCAGCGAGATCTGTCTCGGCACCATGACCTGGGGAAGCCAGAACAGCGAAGCCGAGGGCCATCAGCAGATGGACTACGCGGTGGAGGCGGGCGTCAATTTCTTCGACGCCGCCGAAATGTATCCGACGACGCCGATGACCGCCGAGACCGTCGGCCGGACTGAGGAGATCATTGGGACGTGGTTCGCCGCGTCGGGCAAGCGTGACGACGTCGTCCTGGCCAGCAAGATCACCGGCCAGGGCAACGCCAAGGTGCGCGGCGGCGAGCCGATCACCGGCGCCAGCGTCCGGGCGGCGGCGGAGGCCAGCCTGAAGCGGCTGCAGACCGACCGCATCGACCTCTACCAGCTGCACTGGCCGAACCGCGGCTCCTACCATTTCCGCCAGTCCTGGACCTACGATCCGAGCGGCCAGGATCGCGAAGCGGTCGAGGCCAACATGATCGAGGTGCTGGACGCGCTGGACGCTCTGGTGAAGGCCGGCAAGATCGGCCATGTGGGCCTGTCCAACGAGACCTGCTGGGGCACGCAGAAATTCCTGCAGATCGCCGAGGCGCGCGGCCTGCCGCGGGTCGCCTCGATCCAGAACGAATACAGCCTGATGCACCGGCTGTTCGACCTCGACCTCGCCGAGCTGGCGGTGAACGAGGATGTCGGCCTGCTGGCCTATTCGCCGCTCGCCGCCGGCCTCCTGACCGGCAAGTACAGCGGCGGCGCCAGCCCGAAGGGTGCGCGGCTCGCGGTCAATGACAACGCGCTCGGCGGCCGCTACACGCCGGAGAACGCGGTCATCGCCGATGCCTACGGCGCCGTCGCGAAAAAGCACGGCCTCGATGTCTGCCAGATGGCGATCGGCTTCTGCCTGACCCGGCCGTTCATGACTGCGGCGATCATCGGCGCGACCAATATGGACCAGCTGCGCAACAACATCGCGGCGGCGGACGTGACGCTCAGTGATGACGTCCTGGCCGAGATCGACGCGCTGCATCGCGCTCATCCGATCCCGATGTGAACCTTCAGGCGGCCGCCGCGCCTTGCCTGAGGGGCGGCCGCACTTGACAGAGAGGCCGGCGCTGCCGACAGCGTCGGTCGGGACACACGCCGGCACCGGCGAACGCCTTGGGAGGAATGACGATGCACGGAAATGGTTTGAAGACGTTCGCAGCCGCTGCGGCCGTACTGGTCGCGGGGCTCCATGCGACGCCCGGCGCCGCCGAGGAGCGGATCTCCTACAAATCCGCCAAGAGCGGCACGTCCTACTACCAGATGGGTGTCGAGCTCGCGAATGCGGTCAAGGGCGGCACCGAGGGCGAGGTCATCGTCACGGTCGAGGAGAGCCAGGGCTCGGTCCAGAACGTCATGGAAGCGGCGGCCCGCGCCGGCAATTACGTCTTCACCGCGCCTCCGGGCCTCGTCTCGGCTGCGGCGGCTGGCACCGGCCCCTTCGCCGAGCGCCAGAATCCGCGCTTTGCCGAGATCCGCTCGCTGTTTCCGATCCCGTCGCTGACCATGCATTTCGTCATGCGCGGCGATGCCGATGCGCGCGCGCTGGAGGACATGGCCGGCAAGACCATCCTTCTCGGCAAGGGCTCCTTCGGCGCCACCGAGGGCGAGAAATATCTCGAGCTCTTCGGTCTCGCCGACAAGGTGACGGTCGCCGACGCCGAACTCGGCAATGCTTCGGACGCGCTGAAGAACGGCCAGATCGACGGCTTCGTCACTGCCGGCTCATTCCCGGCACCGAACGTCATCGAGGCGTCGGCCAGCACGCCGGTGAGCCTGATCACGCTGACCGACGAGCAGGTGGCCGAGACCGGCCGCACGCGTCAGGTCATCCCGGCCGGCACCTATGCCGGCATCGACGAGGACACCGTCACCACCTCGCTGCCGGTCGTCGCCTTCACCACCACCGCCACGAGCGAGGAGACCGCCTATCTCCTGACCAAGACCTTCTGGGACGAGAAGGCGGCGATGGGCGAGAGCGCTCGCTGGTGGAACGCGGTCACGCCGGAACTGCTGGAAGGCAGTGGCGTCAAGCTGCATCCAGGCGCCGCCCGCTATTACGAGGAAGCCGGGATCGATCTGCCCGACGATCTGCGCTGAGACGACCGGGCCCGTGCCCTGAACCGACAAAGACCCTTCCGGCCCCGGTAGCGCGCGACGCTGCCGGGGCCGACCTGCAAGTGCGACGCGCCGCGCGACGGCCCGCGCGAGGATGATGCGATGAGTACGATGGTAGCCGACGACGCGGCCGTGCGCCCTCCGATGTGGTTCGTCTGGCCGGTGCTCGGGCTGCTCTCCATCGTCTTCCATCTGGGACTGATCTTCAGCGGTCTCGTGCCGGCGCTGGTCGCCCGGCCGATCCACATGGCGCTGGCGCTGCCGTGGCTCTTCGTCTTCCTGGCCAAGACCCGCATGCAACTCCTCACCGGTTGGGTGCTGCTGATCCTCGGCGAGATCGGCTGCCTCTACATCGCGCTCAACGCCGGCCCGCTGTCCGACCAGTACGGCTTCATCGACAATGGCTTCCAGATGGCGGTCGCGATCACGCTGCTCGCCATCACGCTGGAGATGGCGCGCCGCGCGATCGGCTGGCCGCTGCCGCTGGTGGCGCTGATCTGCCTCGCCTACGGCCTCCTGGGCCAGTATGTGCCGGGCGAATACGGCCATCCGGGCTTTCCCTTCGCCAGCTTCCTCGGCACCATGACCATCACCGAGGGCGGCATCTGGGGCTCGCTCACGGGCGTGTCCGTCGGCATCGTCTCGATCTTCGTCATTCTCGGCGCCGTGCTGAATGCCGGCGAGGCCGGGCAGGGCTTCATGAATGTCGCGACGCTGGCGGCCGGCCGTCTGCGCGGCGGTGCCGGCAAGGTCTCGGTGCTGTCCTCGGCGATGTTCGGCTCGATCTCCGGCTCGGCCTCGGCCAATGTCGCCTCGACCGGCGCGGTGACCATTCCGGCCATGACCCGGCTCGGCTATCCGCGGGCGCTGGCCGGCGCGGTCGAGGCGGTGGCCTCGTCGGGCGGCCAGATCATGCCGCCGCTGATGGGGGCAGGCGCCTTCGTCATGGTCGAGCTGACCGGCACGCCCTATGCGACCATCATGGGGGCGGCACTGCCGCCGGCGATCCTCTACTTCCTGACCACCTGGATCGGCATCGACCTGTTTGCCCGGCGCTACGGCCTCGGTGCCGTCGATGCGGCGGACCGCCCCTCGGTTCGCGACGTGGTGATCACCTCCATGTTCTTCGCGGTGCCTTTCGGCATCTTGCTGGAGCGCATGTTCGTCGGCGGCTTCACGCCGCAATATGCCGCCTGCCTGGCGATCCTCGCCGCCGCGCTGCTGCTCTTCGTCAATGTGCGCGGCGAGGTGTCGCTGCACCGCTTCGTCGAGCGGGCCGGCGGCGCCGCGGTCAGCGCCGGCCAGCAGATCGCGGTGATCGGCGCGATCATCATCTGCGCCTCCATCGTCATCGGCGTCCTCGGCATGACGGGGCTCGGGGTGAAGGTCACCTCGACGATCCTGTCGGTGGCCGACGATTCCCTTTGGCCCGCCCTGTTCCTCACCGCGATCGCCTGCATCCTGCTCGGCATGGAGGTGCCGACGACGGCAGCCTACGTGATCTGCGTGACGATTGCCGGGCCGGCGCTGGAACGGCTCGGCATCGAGCCGCTGCTGGCGCATCTCTTCGTCTTCTGGTTCGCGCTCCTGTCGACCATCACTCCGCCGGTCTGCGGCGCCGTGTTCATCGCCGCCGGCATGGTCGGCGAGAACTGGCTGAAGGTGGCCGGGTCCGCCATGCGCCTCGGCATCGGGCTCTATGTCATCCCGCTGGCGATGATCGCCAATCCGGCGATCATCCACATGGCCGACCGTCCGGCCGAGGCCGGCCTCGCCTTCGTAAAGATCGCCATCGCGCTCTGGGCGCTGTCGCTGGCCTTCATCTGGAAGGGGCCGGTGTGGATGCGGCTTGCCGCCGGCCTTGGCGGGCTGATCGTCTGCTTCGCGTCGCTCTGACGGGCGCACAAGCAGAACCCGCGGGGCGCGGATTGCCAAGCCGCCAGGGGCGATGCGACATTCCCGGCCGATCGCAGGGAGACATGCGGCACACTGGGGAGCATCGCCGGTCGGATTGCACCGGAAGGCGGGGGCCCGACCGGTGGTGCGCCGTTGATGCCGGTTGTCGCGGAGCATCGCGGCGGCTGGCCCGAGGGGAGGACAGACATGACGACCACCACCACACGCGCGGCGGTGCTGCGCAGATCGCCCGTCGAGGGCCCCTATGCCACGTCGCGGCCGCTCTCCATCGAGACCGTCGAGCTCGCGCCGCCGGGGGACGGCGAGGTGCTGGTGCGCATCAAGGCCGCCGGGCTCTGCCATTCCGACCTGTCGGTGATCGACGGCGTGCGGCCGCGGCCGACCCCGATGGTGCTCGGCCATGAAGCCGCCGGCATCGTCGAAACGGTCGGTGCGGGCGTCGACGACCTGGCCCCCGGCGACCACGTGGTGATGGTCTTCGTGCCGTCCTGCGGCCATTGCAGCCCCTGCGCCGAAGGCCGGCCGGCGCTGTGCGAGCCGGGCAATGCCCGCAACGGCGAGGGCACATTGCTGTCGGGGGAGCGGCGCCTGTCCTGCGAGGGCGAACCCGTCCACCATCATCTCGGCGTCTCGGCCTTTGCCGAGCGTTCCGTCCTGTCCCGCCGTTCGCTGATCAAGATCGATCCGGAGCTGCCGCTGGAGATCGCGGCGCTGTTCGGCTGCGCGGTGCTGACGGGTGTCGGCGCGGTGGTCAACACCGGCCGGGTCAAGGCCGGCGAGACGGTCGCCGTGGTCGGGCTCGGCGGCGTCGGCCTCAGTGCCATTCTCGGCGCGGTCGCGGCCGGGGCTTCGCGGATCATCGCGGTCGATCTGCAGGCCGACAAGCTGGACATGGCGAAGACGCTGGGGGCGACCGACATCTTCAATGCCGGCGAGGCGGGCGTTGCCGATGCGGTGCGCGCAGCCACCGGCGGCGGTGTCGATCATGCCTTCGAGATGGCCGGCTCGGCGCGGGCGCTGGAACTCGCCTTCGCCATCACCCGGCGCGGCGGGGCAACGGTGACCGCCGGGCTGACGCCGCCGACGGCGACCATGGCGCTGTCGCCGCTCAAGCTCGTCGCCGAGGAGCGGACTTTGAAGGGCAGCTATGTCGGAAGCTGCATCCCGAGCCGCGACATTCCCCGCTATATCGCGCTGTATCGCGGCGGACGGCTGCCGGTGGACCGGCTGTTGACCAGCCGCGGAACGCTCGACGATATCAACGAAGGCTTCGATGCGCTCGCGGCTGGCCGCACGGTCCGCCACGTCGTCCTGCTGTGACGCGGGGCCCGTTCATGCCGGCCGGCAACGCGTGAACCCGCGTCGCCGGCCGGTCGTGTCGCTCAGCCGGTGGCGGCAAGCTGTGCCGCTTCGAGCCCCGGAATGGTCTGGACGACGGTGAAGCCCTCGAACTCGGGGTGGCCGAGATACATGGGCTGGCGTTCGCCGGCACTGCGGTGGGCGGCCCGGAACGCTTCCGACTTGGTCCAGCCGGTGAATGCGGCCTCGTCGGCCCAGATGGTGTGCGAGGCGTAGAGGACGTGGTCCTCGCGCGCCGGCCCGCGCAGCAGGTGGAACTCGACGAAGCCCGGCACCGTCTGGAGCTGGGATTCGCGATTGCGCCAGACCGCCTCGAATTCCTCCTCCTGTCCGGGAAGTACCTTGAAGCGGTTCATTGCGATGAACATGGTCTGATCCTCGTGTTTGTGTGTCAGTTGTCGACGCCGAACTTGATGCTCACGCCGAACATCGCCTCGAAGCCGGGCGCCGGGTCGGTCTCGCTCGCCGGGAAGCCGGAATAGGCCTGGTACTGCCGGTCGAAGAGATTGCGGATGCTGGCGTCGAAGCGGGTATTCTCGTTGGGTTCGTAGGCGACGAAGAGGTCGAAGACGTCGTAGCGGTCCGAGGCGAGGGTCGGATCGGTGACGTCGTCCTTGGCCGCCACCGCATGCCAGCGGCCGCCGAAGGTCAGGCGTTCGTTGAGCGCGCGGAAGCCCAGCGTCGTCGTCAGCTTGTCGGGATAGACCGAGTTGAGCGGATCGCCGTTGCGGCGGTTCTCGCCGTCGATGATCGCGCCGGCCAGGCCCACATAGCCCCAGCGCCAGTCATAGCTGGCTTCCAGCTCGACGCCTTCCAGCCGGGCTTTGTCGATGTTCTGGTACTGCAGCGCATCGTAGGGCAGGCGCGCAAAGCAGATCGGCCCGCGCCCGGCCAGGCACGGATTGGCAACGCCGGGCCGGTCGAGCGTGGCATATTCGATGTAGTCGTCGACGTCGTTGCGGAAGACCGCCAGCTTGGCGCGCAGCCCGTCGCCGCCCACGAGCACGTTGTCGTAGGAGAGGTTCACGCCGGCCTCCAGCGTGTGCCCGACTTCCGGAGACAGGCCGGCATTGGGCAGCAGCTCGAAGGCGGCGGGCGCCGGATGAAGACCCGAGACGACCGCCTCGTTCAGGGTCGGCGAGCGCAGGCCTTCAGCGTAGGTGCCGTAGATCTGGAAGCCCTGGATCGGCGTGACGCCGACGCTGAGCTTCGGGGAGAACCGGTCGCCGGTGTTCTCTTCGGTTGTCGCCGTGCTGGTCAGGTCGAAATGGTCGAAGCGACCGCCGCCGATCACCTCCAGCCAGGTGTCGTATTCGAACCGGGCCTGGACGAAGCCGCCATAGACCTCGCGCGTGCCGGACGGCGTGAAGAGTTCGGTCGAACCGACATCGTCGTGCGTCTCCACCTCGTCGCGGAAATAGTCGACGCCGTAGGTGAGGGTGGTCGGCACGATGCCGAGGTCGAAGCGCGAGGCGTTGTAGAGATCGAAGCCGGTCGTCGCCACCTCGACGTCGCGGCGCGCCGCGGCGGGATTCTGGTCGATCTGAGTGTAGTCGGTCTCGTTGCGATAGAGGTTGAAGTTGAGGTCGATCAGCGGCGTGTCGGGGCTGACGAAGCTGTAGCCGAGCCGGTAGGTGGCGTTGCGCACGTCGGTGTCGCGATCGGCGCCGGAGCCGGTCGATGAGACGAAATCATTGTCGTAGATGACGCCTGACAGGGTGATCTCGTGGCCGTCGGCGGGGCGCAGCCGCGCCTTCAGGACACGGAGCGCACGTCGAAGCCGGTGTTGTCGACATCGTTGCCGTCACCGTCCCGGTCGTCGTCCTCGTCGCGGTAGACGAAGGCGCCGTAGACATCGGCGTCCTCGGTGAGGCGCACGCCGGCTTCCAGCTTGCCCAGCCAGGCCGGTCCGTTGGTGCCGTAGACCGTGCCGAGGCGCGCCGCGTAGCGCTCGGACGGCGTCAGGAGGTCTTCCAGCTCCAGCGTGCGCATGGCCACGACGCCGCCGATCGCGCCGGAACCGTAGGCATTCGCCACCGGGCCACGGATCACGTCGATACCGCCCAGAAGCGCCGGGTCGACATAGACGAGATTGCTGTCGAGATGGCCCTGGACGCCGAAATTCTGGCGGGCGCCGTCGATCATCACGTTGACCCGGCCGGAATCGCGCAGGCCGCGGACGGAAATGGACACGCCGGGATCGTCGCGGTCGCTGGTGGTGGACACGCCCGGAATCGTCGCCAGCACGTCCTCCAGATCGCCGGCATTGTAGCGGGCGATCTCGTCACGGCCGACGACGCTGACGCCGCCAAGGCTCTGGATCGGGCTCTGGGGACCGCGATTGGCGAGGATCGACACCTCGTCGAGCTGGATCGCCGTCGCATCCAGATCAGACACGTCGACCGGTTCGTCTGCGGGTTGCGCGTCCTGCGCCATGGCGACGGTCGAAAGGGCGAGAAGCGAAACGCCCGTCGCCAGGGAAAGAAGGAGAGGTGGTGTCGCGCCGCGAAGGCGCCCGTCTGGATGGGCCATGGTTTCCCGCTGTCGTTTGAGAGGCGTGACGGGCTGGCTGGCTACGGTCAGGAGCGGCTGGCTGGCATCCGGAGGCGGACGGCTTGTCGACCGTGGCGCCTTGCTTGCATTCGATATTTAACATGACTATCAGAGTCAACATTGTTGCCGAGGGGGTGGCAAAGTCCGGCGGGCTGGGGTGTCCAGCGCGGGACGACGACGATGAGGGTGCAGATGATGGGCGAAACGGCGCCGAAGCCGCAGACGGGGACCGGCCATGAGGCGGGCGGCACCGGCGGCGGAACGCTGCCGATGCTGAATGCCGCCGAGCTGTTTTCGGCCGGGCGGGAAGTCCAGATCCGGCACGCCGGCGACATCTACCGGCTGCGGCTGACGTCCAACAACAAGCTCATCCTGACCAAGTAGGACATCCAGCATGCAAACCCTTTTCCGTCGCTTCACGCTCGCCGCCGCGGCGCTGTCGCTTCTGCCGGCCCTGTCGGCTCAGGCGATGGCGGAGAGCCGCAGCGTCGTCGACGCCCATGGCCGCACGGTCGCGATCGCGGATACGGCCCGAATCGTGTCGATCGGCGGGGCGGTGACCGAGATCCTCGATGCGCTCGGCATGGCCGACAACATCGTCGCGGTGGACACGACCAGCACCTATCCCGCGGCAATGACGGACAAGCCGGATGTCGGCTACATGCGCGCCCTGGCGGCGGAAGGCATCCTGGCGCTGTCGCCGACGCTGATCGTCGCCATCGAGGGCGCCGGCCCGCCGGACGTGCTCGACGTCCTGGAGGCGGCATCGGTGCCCTTCGTCAACATTCCCGACACGCCGACGGCCGACGGGATCGTCGCCAAGATCCGCGCCGTGGCAGACGCCGTCGGGGCAGAGGAGAAGGGCGAGGAACTGGCCGCGGCGGTCGCGGCGGACCTGGAGGCGGTGACCGCGGCGACCGCAAGCATCGACGAGCGGGCGAGCGTTGCCTTCGTCCTGGCCATGCGGGGCGGGGCGCCGCTGGTCGCCGGCCGCGAGACCTCGGCGGATGCCATGCTGGCAATGGCTGGCACCGACAACGCCTTTGCCGCCTTCACAGGCTTCAAGCCGGCCACCCCGGAAGCCGTCGTCGCCGCCGCGCCCGATGCGGTCGTCACCATGCAGTCGGGCGAGCATGCCGACGGCCTCGAACACGTTCGCGCCGACCCGGCCTTCGCAACGACGCCGGCGGTGAAGAACGACCGGCTCTTTGCCTATGACGGGACCTACCTCCTCGGCTTCGGCCCGCGCACGGCCCATGCGATCCGGGATCTGGCCGCGGATCTGTATCCCGGGCTCGATCTGCCGGCGCTGCCGCCGCGTGCCTGGGTCGAGCCGCGGTGAACGTCTCCGGCGAACTGGTGGGCGCGCGAACCGGGAGGGGCGTGCGCCTTCTGCGTTCCCGCGACCGCGCCGCGCTGGCGCGGATTGGCGTCGTCGCCGCGGCGATCCTCGCGGTGCTGGTCTGCCTCGTCGCGCTGACGGTCGGGGCGGCCGGCCTGTCGCTTTCGGCGACGCTCGACGCGCTGGTCACGGCCGCCACCGGCCGCCGGGAGACGCTGGACCTGTCGCTGGCCACCATCGTCCTCGACATTCGCCTGCCACGTGTCATTGCCGGCATGCTGGTCGGGGCGGCGCTCGCCCTGTCCGGCGCGATGATGCAGGGGCTGTTTCGAAACCCGCTGGCCGATCCGTCGCTTGTCGGAATCTCCTCAGGTGCCGCGCTCGCCGCCGTGACCAGCATTGTCCTCGGCGAAATGGCGGCCGGCTGGCTGCCGGAGTTGGTCGCGCGACACCTCCTGCCGATCGCCGCCTTCCTCGGCAGCCTTTGCACGACTATCATCCTGTACCGGCTGTCGACAGTCGCCGGCCGCACCTCGGTGGCCGCCATGCTGCTCGTCGGCATCGCGCTCGCCGCGCTCGCCAGCGCCCTCATCGGCGTGCTCGTCTTCATCTCCAACGACCAGCAATTGCGCGAACTGACCTTCTGGACCATGGGCGGGCTTGGCGGGGCCACATGGCCGAAGATCGCGGCGGTGCTGCCGCTGATGCTGCCGGCCTTTGTCGCCGCGCCGTTCCTTGCCCGCAGCCTCAACGCCATGACCCTCGGCCACACGGAAGCGTTTCACCTGGGCATCGACGTGCAGCGCGTGACGCGGCTCGCGGTGTTCGTCATTGCCGGGGCGATCGGCGCGGCGGTCGCCGTCTCGGGGATCATCGGCTTCGTCGGCCTGATCGCGCCGCATCTGCTGCGCACGCTGATCGGCCCGGACCACCGCACCCTGCTGCCCGCGGCGGCGCTGTTCGGCGGCAGCCTCGTCGTCGCCGCCGACACCGCGGCGCGGACCATCGTCGCGCCCGCCGAACTGCCGATCGGCATCCTGACCGCGCTGGTCGGGGCGCCGTTCTTTCTCTGGCTGCTGCTGCGGCGGCGCGGCGGGCTGGTGGTCTGATGCTGGAACTCGCCGACATTTCGGTTTCCTTGAGCGGCCGGACCATCCTCGACGGCGTCAGCCTTGCCGTCGCTCCCGGCGAATGCGTCGCCGTGATCGGTGCCAACGGCGCCGGCAAGTCGACGCTGCTGAAGGTGTTGAGCGGGCAGATGCGGCCGGACCGCGGGGCCGCGCGCCTCGACGGATGCGCGATGGGCGACATCAGTGCCGCTGCGCTGTCGCGGCGCCGTGCCGTGGTCGCCCAGAGCGTGGCGCTCGCCTTTCCCTTCACCGCCGCCGAGATCGTCGGCTTCGGCGCCGAGGCGGGCGGGGCGCTCGGCCGGCGGCGCGACGCCATCGCCGCCGCGGCGCTGGCGCAGGTGGACATGGCCGGCCATGCGACGCGGCTGGTGCCGAGCCTGTCCGGCGGCGAGGCCCAGCGCGTGCATCTTGCGAGGGCCATCGCCCAGCTCGAAGCGGCGATGGAAACGACGGCCGGCAAGAGTGCGGACGGGCATTACCTGCTTCTGGACGAACCGACCGCCAGTCTCGATCTGCGCCATCAGGTCGAGACCCTCTCGCTGGCCCGGCGGCTGGCGGGGCGGGGCATCGGTGTCATCGTGGTGCTGCACGACCTCAATCTCGCAGCGCTTGCGAGCGACCGCATCGTCGCGCTCAAGTACGGGCGCGTCCTGGCCAACGGGCCGGTCGGTACGGTGGTCGACGACGCGCTGGTCGATGCGGTCTACGGCATCGCCCTGCCTGTCGGCCGGACACCTCCAAATCTGCCCTTCGTGCTGCCCCAGACCGCACCGACCGGCGCCGCCTGATCGGGTTCCGGTCGCAGCGTTCCATTGCCCTTGCGACAGCTGTGCCGTGGCACCCCGTTCCGGCTAACAATTGGCTGCCGGGAGTTATCCGCAATGTAGCAATGGGTTAAGCAGGCACGTGTCAGGTTGCCGCGTGAGCAACTGGCAGGATTCCCGCAATGACCAGACCTGACGACAGGCGCGCCGGCGCCCTGATTCGGCGCGTGGCCGCCGTTCTTGCCCTGTCGACGGCATGGCTCGGCGCCGCACCCGCGATCGCCGAGGACCAGCCGGCCGGCACCAGCCAGACCCGGATCGCCCGCGACATCGTCGCCGGGCTCGACAAGGTTTTCGGCGGACCGCACAAGGGCTACCGGGCGGCCCATTCCAAGGGCATCCTGCTGGACGGGACGTTCCGCCCGTCCAAGGACGCCACATCGCTGACCCGCGCCGAGCATCTCACCGAGGGCGATGTGGCCGTGACGGTCCGCTTCTCGAATTTCGCGGGCGTGCCCCATGTCGGCGACAATACCGGCGACGCAAACCCCAAGGGCATGGCGATCAAGTTCCTGCTGCCGGACGGCGGCTCCACGGACATCGTCGCCCATTCCTTCGACGGCTTCGCCGCCCAGACGCCGGACGAGTTCCGCCGCTTCGTCCAGGCGCTCGGCTCGTCCGATCCGCAGGACTTCGCCGATCATGTGGCTGCGCATCCGGCCGCAAAACGCTTCATCGAGGCGCCGAAGCCCGCACCGGTCAGCTTCGCCACCGAGGTCTTCTACGGCGTCAACGCCTTTTCCTTCACCAATGCGGCCGGCGAATCGCGCTTCGGCAAGTATCGGCTGGTGCCGGTCGCGGGCGTCGCGCATCTGAGCGCGGTCGAAGCGGCGGAAAAGGACCCGGACTATCTGTCGCAGGACATGGCCGAGCGTCTGGAGGACGGGCCGGTGCAGTTCCGCCTGCTGGTCCAACTCGCAGGCGAGGGCGATCCGATCACCCAGGCGGCGTTTCCCTGGCCCGAGGACCGCGAACAGGTCGAGCTCGGCGTCCTGTCCCTGACGGCGCTGGCTGCCGATTCGGTTGCGCGGCAGCGCGAGCTGGTCTTCACGCCGCTCAGTCTCGTCGGCGGCATCGCGCCGTCCGACGACCCGATGCTGATCACGCGCACCCGCAGCTACCGCATGTCCTATAGCCGACGGCTGACCGCCGCCACGGACAGCCACCAGCCCCGACACGGAAAGGACGCCGGAAAATGATCCGTCTCGCCACCTGCGCCGCCCTGTGTGGCTTCACCCTACCGATCGCAGTTGCCGTAGCGGCCGGGCAGACGGTCGTGATCGACCAGATCGACCGCATGTTCGACCGCAAGACGGTCACGATCGAAAAGGGCGACACGTTGCGCTTCACCAACCGCGACGAGTTCCTGCACCAGATCTACGCCGAAACCGATGGTTTCAGCTTCGATTCCGACGAACAGGCGCCCGGCGAGGTGATCGACGTGACCTTTCCGCGACAAGGCAACTACGAGGTTCGATGCGGCATCCACCCGCGCATGAGCCTCGCCGTTTCGGTCGAATGATACCCGGCAGATTCAGCCCCTCCTAACGCTCCGGGACTACGAGACCGATCCATGCCTATCCGGTTGAAACTTCTTGTCGGCTGCCTGTGCCTGACACTCGTCACGCTTGGTCTCGGCGTGTTCACGCAGAACTCTCAGCGCGAGGCCGGTAATCTGGCCACCCGCATCTACGATGAAGCCCTTCTCTCGCTGAGCTATCTGCGCTCGGCCCAGAACTCGCTCCTGCAGATCGAGATGGACGATCTGCAGCTGCGTTCGGGATCGCGACGAACCGATGGCGAAGCATTTCTGCCGGCGCAGACGGCGCTGTCGATCGCCCTGCCGGACATCATGGCCGATCTCGACGTCGCCCTGGAGCGGGCGATGTCGTCGGGCGGTCGCCGCAAGATCGGCGAGATCCGCACCGGTCTGCAATTGCTGCAGCAGGACTTCGCTACGCTCGAGAGCGACGCACTGCGGATGCGGTTTTCTGCACTCGACGGCGAATTCGACACGGCGGTCGAGATCCTTGCCGGCGATGGCTACCGCTTTCGCCGGGAAGTCGGAGAGCTGATCGACGCCTCCCTGCGCAGTGCCCAGGCCGCCATGGCGGCCGCCGTGGTGCTCGCAGTCATCATCTCGCTGGTGCTGGCGCGGATGATCGTGCCGTCGCTGAACCGGGCCGTGCAGGTTGCCGAATCGATCGCCCGCGGCAGGCTCGACAACGACATCCTGCCGCGCGGACACGACGAGACGGCCCAGTTGATGCGGGCCCTGTCGACAATGCAGCGCAGCATCGGCGAGCATATCGATCGCATCCGCGAGTTGATGGCCGAGCAGGCGGACAACTACGACAGCCATATCGCCATCCAGAACAGTCGCTTCGAGGCGGCGCTTCACAACATGACTCAGGGTCTGTGCATGTTCAACGGCAACGAGCGGCTGGTGATCTTCAATCGCCGCTTTGCTGAGATGTTCGGCGGGCTGCAGATCGGCGTGTCGGCGCGCCAGGTGCTGCTCGACCCGGAGATCCAGCATCTTCTGGCGCCAGGCCCGGACGGCAGCTTCACCCATGAACTTCCCGATGGCCGGATGATCGCCACCTCCCGGCAGGCGATCGAAGGAGGCGGCTGGCTCGACACTTTCGAGGACGTCACGGATCAGTATCGGGCACAGGCGAAGCTCTCCCATATGGCGCTGCACGACGCGCTCACCGGACTGCCCAACCGGGTGCAGTTCCGCGACCGGCTTGAGGTGGCGACGCGGACGGCTGCCGGTGTCGCCAACACCAGCGTGCTCTGCCTCGACCTCGACGGCTTCAAGGCGGTCAACGACACCCTCGGGCATCCGACCGGTGACGCGCTGCTGCGCGCTGCCGCAGCGCGGCTGCTGTCCTGCGTCAGGCAGGGGGACCTCGTGGCGCGCGTCGGCGGCGACGAGTTCTCGATCATCCAGTTGGCTGGCGATCCGCATCTTGCCGCCGCATCCCTGGCGCAGCGCATAGTCGACGCCTTCATCGAGCCGTTTCCCATTGACGGGCGGCCGATCTGCGTCGGCGTCAGTGTCGGCATCTTCGTTACTGCGGAGATGGCCGAGGCCGGCCGTGCGATCGACGCGGACAGCATCATCAAGAATGCCGACGTGGCCCTGTACCGGGCCAAGAGCGAGGGGCGCGGCACCTTCCGCTTCTTCGAGCCGGACATGGATGCGGGGCTGGAGGCGCGGCGGCAGCTCGAACTCGACCTGCGGCTTGCGGTCGAGAACGAGGAATTCGCGCTGTTCTACCAGCCCTTCGTGGATGTCGAGCGCCAGGTCGTCACCGGGTTCGAGGCTTTGCTGCGCTGGCATCATCCGCAGCGCGGCCTGGTCTCGCCGGCCGAGTTCATCCCGGTCGCCGAAGATTGCGGGTTGATGGCGTCGATCGGCGCCTGGGTGCTGGAGACCGCGTGCCGGCAGGCGGCCGCGTGGCCGTCGGAGCTTGCGGTCTCGGTCAATCTTTCGCCGGTGCAGTTCCGCGATCCGGGCCTCGCCGATATCGTGGAGGCGGCGCTGGCGCGCGCCGGCCTGGCGTCCGAACGGCTGCGGGTCGAGGTCACGGAATCGCTGCTGCTGCAGCACAGTGCGACAGTGCTCGCGACGCTCGAGCGGTTCCGCGACCAGGGCATCGGCATCTCCATGGACGATTTCGGTACCGGCTATTCCTCGCTCGGCTATCTCAGCCGGTTTCCCTTCGACAAGATCAAGATCGACCAGTCCTTCGTCCGCAACCTCGACGATCGCGAGAACATGGCGATCATCCGCGCCGTCATCGGGCTCAGCCGGGCGATGGATCTGTCGGTGATTGCCGAAGGGGTCGAGACGGCGGCCCAGCGCGATATCCTGCTGCGCGAGGGCTGCCGCGAGATGCAGGGTTATTTCTTCTCCCGTCCAAAACCGGCTGATGAATTGGCGCGCATGCTCCTGAGCATCGGATGTGGGACGACGGAGGCGGACGTTGACATGCCTCGTGAGATGGCTCCCTCGACACCCTTGCTACTGGCCGACGCCGCGCCTCGCGCCGAGGCGCTGATCGCCTGAAACTTCACACCGGCTGTGCGGTCGGTCCGGGTGGCACGGCAGGGGGCGTCGCATGACGCAGGGCCGCGCGGTAGCAGGCCAGCCCTACGAGGGTGAGGATCGCGACGGTCGCCAGCGCGATGTCGTAGCCGCCGGCCGCCCAGAGCAGCGAGCCGACAAAGGGCGACAGCGCGTAGGCGCACAGATACGGCACGGCCATGGCGCCGCTGATCGCGCCGAACCGCGCCTGGCCGAGGATCTCCCGTGTCATCACCGGCCGCATGATGCTGAGGACGCCGTAGCCGCTGCCCTGCAGGACGACGAAGGCGATCACCAGGAGGGGCGCGAATTCCGCCGCGATCAGGCAGAGCGTCGCCGTGATCACGAAGCCGAAGGACAGCGTCGTCACCCATGCATTGGACAGGCGGGCGCCGGCGAGCATCAGGGCCAGCCGCCCGGCGACCTGCATCGGCCCGATCATCGCCGCGGCGAGGACCGCCAGATCGAGACTGACGCCCCGGTCGGCGAGGATCGGCAGCAGATGGTTCAGCACCACGCCGTGATTGAAGCCGAGCAGCGAAAAGCCGGCGGCGAGATACCAGAACAGCGGGCGGCGCAAGAGGGCGGGGGCCGGCGCGGACGACGCTGCCGTGGCCGACGCTGAATTGACAAGGGCCGGACTTGCGGCCGCCTCGCCGGTGCGGATTGGTGCGTGCGGTTCAGCCAGTAGCCCGGCCGAGGCTTCGAGCGCCCGGGCGCCGAGGACGATCAGCGGCACGCCCAGGCATCCGACGAGCGCGGCGAACAGCCAGACGGCGCCCTGCCAGCCGGCCGTCTCGGCCATGAAGTGATTGAGCGGAAAGGACAGGGTGCCGGCAAAGCCCGCCACCAGCGTGACCCGGGTGATCGCCGGACGGGCATCGGCCCCGAGCGCCCGGGTGACCAGCGCGAAACAGGGCTCGTAGAGGCAGCCGCCCATCGACGCGCCGATCCCGAGCCAGAGAAGTGTGAAGGCGGGAAGCGTCTCGGCGAAGGGCAGGAGCGCCAGCAGGATTGCGCCTGACAGGGCAGCGCTGCCCATGACCAGCGGACCGTGGCCGCGATCGATCAGGCGACCCGACACGGGCGAGACCAGTGCCGAAACAATGACCGCCGCCGCGAAGGCCGCCGTCAGCCAGGTCTTCGGCCAGCCGGCATCGGCCTCCCAGCGCAGGAGCAGCGCCGGGAAGAGATAGTAGAAGCCGGCCCAGACGATGGTCTCGCCGAAAGCCAGGCAGAGAACCGCGCGTGCCGCACGCATCCGGGCTTTCCCGGTGAGCCTAGCTGCCCAGATGCGCCTTCAGGAAATCGACGGTGCGGTCCCAGGCCAGCCCGGCGGCGACCTCGTCGTAGCGGGCCTGCGAGGTATCGTTGTTGAAGGCGTGGTTGACGCCCGCGTAGACATGGACCTGATGCTCGGTCCCGGCGGCCTCCAGCGCGTCGCGATAGGCGTCGATGCCGGCATTGATGCGCTCGTCGAGGCCGGCGTAATGCAGGAGCACCGCCGCCTTGATGTCGGCGACCTTGTCCGCATCCGGCTGGCGGCCGTAATAGGCGACACCGGCGGCAAGGTCCGGATCGGCGACGGCGAGGTCGTTCACGAGACCGCCGCCCCAGCAGAAGCCGACTGCCCCGACGCGGCCATTGCCGTCCTCGCGGCCGGCGAGCCATGTGCGGGACGCCATGGCGTCGGCGATACGGGCCTCGGTGTCGAGCGCGCCGATCATCTCGCGGGCCTTGTCCGCGTCCGGGGGCGTGCCGCCGGCCGGCGACAGGAAGTCGGGCGCGACGACGAGGAAGCCTCCCAGCGCCAGCCGCCGGGCGACGTCCTGGATATGGGCGTTGAGGCCGCGGTTCTCGTGGATCACGAGCACGGAGGGCAGGGCATCGGTCGCATCGGCGGGCCGGGCCACATAGGCCTTCATCTCGCCGCTGGCGCCGGGATAGGTGGCCCAGACGCCGGCCAGACGCGGATCGTCCGGTGCGACGATGGCGGCGCGGGCGCTGGATGCGGCCATCAGCGGGGCGATCGCGGCCGCGGCCGTCGCCGAACCGGCCAGTGCCGTCAGCTTGCGCATGAAGCCGCGGCGATCGAGCGTCAGGTGCGTGTATTCGTCATAGGCATCGATCATCGCCTGGGTGATCGTCGGGGTCCTGTCGTCCATGATCGCCTGCTCCATCACCGTTCGCAGGGCATACTAACCCGTTGCGCCCCCGGCGCAACGCGGCGGCAATCGCGCATCACGACCGCGCCATGCCGGCTTCCGGCGACCGCTTCCCTAGTGTTCCGCGCACGAAGTCTTACATTGGCGCGGATGACTGATTTCGACGAATCAACCGGGGTCCCGGCGGCCCGTCCCGGCGGTATCGCCGCCCGTGCGCTGTCGGCCCGCGGGGTGGCCCGCAATGCGCGCGCGCCGGACTATCTCTCCGGCCTCAATGCCGAGCAGCGCGCCGCCGTGGAGACTACCGAGGGCCCGGTGCTGGTGCTGGCCGGCGCCGGCACGGGCAAGACGCGCGTCCTGACGACGCGCATCGCCCATATCCTCGCCACCGGCCGGGCCTGGCCGTCGCAGATCCTTGCCGTGACCTTCACCAACAAGGCCGCGCGCGAGATGAAGCAGCGCATCGGCCTTCTGGTCGGCGAACAGGTCGAGGGCATGCCGTGGCTCGGCACCTTCCACTCGATCGGCGTGAAGATCCTGCGGCGGCATGCCGAGCTGGCCGGGCTGAAGTCGAACTTCACCATTCTGGATACGGACGACCAGATCCGGCTGATCAAGCAGCTCATCAAGGCCGAGAATCTCGACGACAAGCGCTGGCCGGCCCGCACCTTCGCCAACATGCTGGATGGCTGGAAGAACAAGGCGCTGACGCCGAAGGACATTCCCGAGGGCGACGCGCGGGCCTTCGCCAACGGCAAGGGGCGCGAACTCTACGCCGCCTATCAGGCGCGGCTGCAGTCCCTCAACGCCTGCGATTTCGGCGATCTCCTGCTGCATCCGATCGCCATCTTCCGGGACAACCCGGATGTCCTCGCCGAGTATCACGACCGCTTCCGCTACATCCTGGTGGACGAGTACCAGGACACCAATGTCGCCCAGTATCTCTGGCTGCGGCTTCTGGCCCAGCGTTCGCAGGCGCGGGGCGAGCGCTCTACCCCGCTTCGGCGGGTTGCGGCGGCCGTCACTCATAGCGGTGTCGCGGATGCAGGCGGAGCAGGTGAGTCGGATCCGCCAGCGGTCAACATCTGCTGCGTCGGCGACGACGACCAGTCGATCTATGGCTGGCGCGGCGCCGAGGTCGACAACATCCTGCGCTTCGACCGGGATTTTCCCGGCGCGACGGTGATCCGGCTGGAGCGCAATTATCGCTCCACCGCCCATATCCTCGGCGCGGCCTCGCATCTGATCGCCCATAACGAGGACCGGCTCGGCAAGACGCTGTTCACCGACCATTCCGACCCCGATCACCAGAAGGTCGAGGTCAATGCCGGCTGGGATTCGGAGGAGGAGGCGCGGGCGATCGGCGAGGCGATCGAGGATCTGCAGCGGCGCGAGGACCACAATCTCAACGACATGGCGATCCTGGTGCGCGCCTCGTTCCAGATGCGCGAGTTCGAGGACCGCTTCGTCACCATGGGGCTGAACTACCGGGTGATCGGTGGTCCGCGCTTCTACGAGCGGATGGAGGTGCGCGACGCGCTCGCCTATTTCCGCTGCGTCTGCCAGCCGGCCGACGACCTCGCCTTCGAGCGGATCGTCAACACGCCAAAGCGCGGGCTCGGCGACGCCACCATGCGGCTGCTGCACGACTATGCCCGCGCCCGCGGCGTGCCGCTGATCGCGGCGGCGGTGGAGATGGTGGAAACCGAAGAGCTGAAGCCCAAGCCGCGCAACGCGCTGCGCCGGGTGGTCACCGATCTGGTGCGCTGGGCCGAGCAATTGTCCACCGCCAAGCACACCGACCTTGCCGAGCAGATCCTCGAGGAATCCGGCTACACCGAGATGTGGCAGAACGACCGCTCGGCCGAGGCGCCGGGCCGGCTGGAGAATTTGAAGGAACTCATCCGCTCCATGGAGGCCTATGACACGCTGCCCTCCTTCCTGGAGCATGTGGCGCTGGTCATGGACACCGAGCAGAACGCCGAGATGGACGCCGTCTCGATCATGACGCTGCACGCGGCCAAGGGGCTGGAGTTCGAGACCGTCTTCCTGCCCGGCTGGGAGGAGGGGCTGTTTCCCCACCAGCGCGCCCTCGACGAGGGCGGTCGTTCCGGCCTCGAGGAAGAGCGCCGGCTGGCCTATGTCGGCATCACCCGCGGCAAGCAGCGCGTGAAGATCTGGTTCGTCTCCAATCGCCGCATCCACGGCATGTGGCAGTCGACCATCCCCTCGCGCTTCCTCGACGAACTGCCCGAGGCGCATGTCGAGGTGATGGAGGCCAACACCTCCTATGGCGGTTACGGGGCCGGCGGCTTCGGCGGCTATGGCGCCAGCCGCTGGGACGGTGCGGCGGCCTTCCAGGAGGGCGCCTACACGACGCCGGGCTGGCGCCGCGCCCAGGCAGCCAATGCGGGCTTTGCCGGCGGCAATGGCGGGCGCGGCCGGGGCGGCGACGGCTGGTCGGGCGGGCGTACCCGCGAGATCAGCTATGACGAGGGCGGCGTCGGCGCCCGCGGCGGCCAGCACGGCGGCAAGGGCCACAACCAGCCGCCGCGCACCGGCTTCGGCCTCAACGCTGCGGCCCGCAAGGGCGGTCCGCGCGATATCGAGGGCGAACTGGTGGCCAAGTCGGTGGCCACCGAAGACAGCCGCTTTGCCTCCGGCGACCGGGTCTTCCACCTGAAGTTCGGCAACGGCACCGTCGCCAGCGTCGAGGGCAACAAGCTGACCGTCGATTTCGACAAGGCCGGCCAGAAGCGCGTGCTCGAAGGCTTCGTGGAGCCGACCTGAGCATCGGCCGGCCGTCGCCCGTCTGACGGCCGGCCGGCCCCGTTGACGGGCACAGCTCCCGCTTCTCACCGCAAAGAGCGACGATGGATTACGACGCGATCATTCTGGGTGCCGGCGGTGCCGGGCTTCTGGCGGCGGCGACGGCCGGGCAGGCGGGAGCGCGCGTCCTCGTCCTCGACCATGCCGACGCGCCGGGAAAGAAGATCCTGATCTCCGGCGGCGGGCGCTGCAATTTCACCAATCGCGAGACCGAGCCGCACTGCTACCTGTCGGAGAACCCGCATTTCGCCAAGTCGGCGCTCAGCCGCTACACCCAGTGGGATTTTCTCGCGCTGGTCGAACGCTACGGCATCGCCTGGCACGAAAAGACCCTTGGGCAACTGTTCTGCGACGGATCGGCGAAGCAGATCGTCGACATGCTGCTGGCCGAATGCCGATTGGGCAACGTCGAGATCCGCCTGTCGACGCCGGTGGGCGAGATCGCCCATGCCGACGGTCGCTTCCAGGTCGCCGGCGCATCCGCACCGGCGCTGGTCATCGCCACGGGCGGGCCGTCAATCCCGAAGATGGGCGCCACCGGCAAGGCCTACGAGATCGCCGACCGCTTCGGCCTGAAGCTTGTCACCCCGCGCCCGGCGCTGGTGCCGCTGACGCTGGGCAAGGACGAGATGCTGTTCCGCGAGATTTCCGGCGTCGCTTGCCCGACGATCGCGCGGGTGCGCGACATCGCCTTCGAGGAGGCGTCGCTGTTCACCCACAAGGGCCTGTCGGGCCCGGCAATCCTGCAGGTCTCGTCCTACTGGTCGCCGGGGGAGACCATCGAGCTGACGCTGGTCAAGGATGCGGCCGAGATGCTGCGGGCGGCGAAGCGGCGCATGCCGCGCGCCCACATGAAGGCGGCGCTCGCCGAGCGGTTGCCCAACCGCCTCGCGGACGCCCTGGCCGAGCGCATCGGCGAGACGCGGCCACTGGGTGCCATCACCGATGCCGAGCTGGATCTGGCCGCCGACATGCTGACGCGGCTGCGCTTCCGCCCGACCGGCACCGAGGGCTATGCCAAGGCCGAGGTGACCGCCGGCGGCATCGATACGGCGGAGCTGTCGTCGAAAACCATGGAAGCCAAAGGCGTTTCCGGCCTCTACGCCATCGGCGAGGCCGTCGATGTCACCGGCTGGCTCGGCGGCTACAATTTCCAGTGGGCCTGGGCCTCGGGCGTCGCCGCCGGCAAGGCGATCGCCGCGCGGTCGGGGTGAGGGCGTGGAATGCGGCGGGGTGGTGGTGTGGCATGGTGGCGCCCCCTCAAACACGGGCGTCATCCTTGTCTGTTGACGGCCTCTTGCAATTGGAGAGGCTGATCGGCGGGCAGCGCACCGTGTCATCCTTGGTCGTTGGAGACCGTGCCCGAGCAAGGTTCGCCGCCCGCCTTTCGTCATCCACCCCGAACAGTTGCCGGGGCCGGCGTGACAGCGCCGAGCCCGCAGGACAAGGATGGGACTTATGATGATAGACCGGACCGTGCTGGGTATCGATATCTCTGGAGCGCATCTCGACGTCTTTGCTCATCCCGAAGGGCGGGCCAGACGCCTGACCAACGATGCCGACGGGATCGCTGCCGTGACGGCCTTGGCGGCAAGGCGGCAGGCTTTCGTCGTGATCGAGGCCACCGCGCCGTTCGACCAGCCGCTGATCCGTGCCCTGGAGGCGGCGGGCCTGGTGTTCCACCGGGCCAATCCCCGCCGCGCCCGCGACTTCGCCCGGTCGGCCGGCCTTCTGGCCAAGACCGATGCGGTCGATGCCCGCATGCTGGCCCTTTACGGCACGGCTCTGGCGCTGCGGCCGACGGAGAAGGTGGCGCCCGCGCGGCTGGCGCTGCAGGGCTTGGTCAGCCGCCGCGACCAGCTCGTCGCAATGCGCAAGGCCGAGCGGGTGCGGTTGCGGACCATGAGCGAGCCGTGCATCGCCGAAAGTCTCCTCGCGGTGATCGCCCTCCTCGACGCGCAGATCCGCACCATCGAGCGCCGCATCGAGGCGACGGTCGCGGCCGATGCCGCTTTGGCCCGCCAGCGCCGCGTGCTGCGCGCAGCTCCCGGCATCGGGCCGGTCGCCGCTTCGGTGCTGCTGGCCAGCCTGCCCGAACTCGGCCGCGTCAGCCGCCGGGCGATCGCCGCCCTGGCGGGGCTTGCCCCCATTGCCCGGGACTCCGGCCTGCTGCGCGGCAGACGCTGCGTCCAGGGTGGCCGCAAGCGCGTGCGCGACGCCCTCTACATGGCGGCGCTCGCCGCCGTGCGAACAACGCCGTGGAAGGCCCTCTTCGCCACCATGACGACCGCCGGCAAACCAGCAAAGCTCAGCCTGATCGCCATCGCCCGCAAGCTCCTCGTCACGCTCAACGTGGCAATCCGAACCGGAGAATATCAGCCGCGCCCAGCCACCCCTTGACGCATACTCACACAGTTGCTCGGGCTTGACCCGAGGACCCATGCCAGATCGTTGACGCTGCCGCGGCGTTGCCGAATAAGAGTTCCCGCCAACGGCGGCTCACCACGCAGCCATCGACCGCCCTTCAATCCCCCCTACCGCTTGAAGCGGCGGTCGGTGAAGTTGCGGCGGTCTTCGGCGATGCGCTGGGTAATGGCGAGCGCGGTGTCGTCGCCGGCGACGGCGGCGAGGCGCTCGACCTGATTGATCGCCACCAGCCGCAGCAGATCCTCGCGCACGGTGCCGTTGGCGTCGCGGGGCAGGGTCGCGACCACCTGGACGAGGTCGGGACGGGGACGCGGCGCGTCGCGGAGGCGTTGCTCCAGCGCCGGCGCATCGATGCTCGGTGACGGTTCGGCGAAGAGATAGAGGCCGACGCCGCGCTGGCGCGGATAGGGATAGGGCACGAGGGCGAAGCCCGCGATGGCGGGATCGGCGGCGACCCGCGCCTTGACTGCCGCCCCGTCGGTGTCCATCCGGTCGCGGGTGCCCTCGCCATCCGACCAGTTGAAGATGCCCCGGGTGACCATGTTGTAGACCGGCTTGAAGGTGGCCATCCAGACCCGCGCGGGCAGGCTCTTGGTCGCGAGCATGCGCCTTTCGGACGCCGTCAGCGCCTCGCGGCAGAAGCTGCGCTTGTGCTTGAGGAGATGGCGCAGATCCTCTCGGGCCAGCAGCCGGAACAGGCGCGTGCGGCGCGGAAAGAAGGTGGCGAGCTGCATGTCGATCAGCGCCGCCTTGCCGTCCGGGGTCATCAGCCAGTTCTGCGGCTTGGCGAGATCGTTGTGGGTGATGCCGGCCCGGTGCAGCGAGCGCAGCAGCCGCTTGGCGTCGCGGAAATAGGCGGCGTTGCCGATCGGGCGGGCGACGTGCAGCGGCGTGCCCTCGATCCAGGACCGGTAGAGCGCCTCGGAATCGACGCCGAGAAGGGTTGGCGTTCCGGCAACGGGACCCAGCGTCTGCAGCGCCCGGATCTCGCGCCCGGCGAGGTGCCAGGCGAAGCGGCGGACCCAACGCGCGGCGATTCCGACGCGGCGCCGCGTCACCGGGATGTCGGGCGCATTGGCGAGGTGACCGGCGGCGATCTCGCCGAAGACGTCGCGTTTGAGTACCGTATCGACAACGAAGGGCGCGGCAAGAACGGGAAGCGGGGGACGATGCTGGGGCATGGATCTCGTGGACTGGGCAGGAATGTCGCCTAGCTTCTGCCAAGCAAGCGCGATCGCGCGGCGCCGGACGCGCGACCGATCTTTGCGGAATTATCGACCCTTGCGAGGCGAAATGGAAGTCGAAACCCACCTGTTCCCGGCGCGGGACGATATTCCCAACAGCTCCTTGCCACTGCTTGTGTTGTGCGAGGCTGTCGGTGCGGAAGACGCGACCGCGTCCGCAATGACCGAACGCTTCCTGGATCATGGCTGGCAAGGCTGCTGGACCTACACGGTCTTCGACTACTGGCACTATCATGCCGACGGCCACGAGGTGCTCGGCTGCGTCGGCGGCGAAGCGGAGATCGGCTTCGGCGGGCCCGGTGGGATCACGGCGCGGATGCGGCCGGGCGACGTGGTGGTGATCCCGGCCGGTGTCGGGCATCGGCGGCTGTCGGAGCCCCCCGACTTTGCCGTCGTCGGCGCCTATCCGCCCGGCCAGAGCGGCACCATCCTTCGCGCCGGGGACCGCGATTCGGCGGATGCGCAAAAGCAGATCGCGGCGCTGGCACTGCCGCCGCGCGATCCCGTGACGGGCGCGCAGCCGGGCTGTCTGGCGGCGTGGCATGGCTGAAGCCTGGCACCGGCCCTGGTGGAGAAGCTGCGAATCTTTCGCCCACAGCCTTTCAATCGCCGGGCGAGGGTGAAATAGAAGGGCGACTTACAGCCCGTCCGATCCATCCCAACAGCGTTCCCGTGATCATGTCCGTCGAAAGCCCGTCCGTCCCGTCCGCTGCGTCGCCCGCACCGGAGGCGGAGGCGCCGCCGGACCGGGAAATGTCGCTGCCGATCATGCTGGTGCTGGCGCTGGTGGTTGGGATCGTCGCCGGCCTCGGCGCGATCGTCTTCAAATATCTGATCGCCTTCATCTACAATCTGGCCTTCTACGGCGAGCTCAGCCTGCATCTCGAGCCGAACGCCTATGGCGCGCCGAGCCCGTGGGGCATGGGCATCATTCTGGTGCCGGTGATCGGCGGTCTCGTCGTCGTCTGGCTGGTGCGCAGCTTCGCGCCCGAGGCCAAGGGCCACGGCGTGCCGGAGGTGATGTATGCGATCTATCACCAGAACGGGAATGTGCGCGGCGTCGTCGCGCTGGTGAAGTCGCTGGCCTCGGCGATCTCCATCGGCACCGGCGCCTCGGTCGGCCGCGAGGGCCCGATCATCCAGATCGGCTCATCCTTCGGCTCGACGTTCGGCCGGGCGCTGGGTCTCGTACGCCACCAGAAGATCACGCTGCTGTCGGCCGGGGCGGGCGCCGGCATCGCGGCAACCTTCAACACGCCGCTCGGCGGCGTGCTGTTCGCCTCGGAAGTGCTGCTGCCGGAAATCTCGGCCCGCACCTTCCTGCCGGTCGTCGTGGCGACGGCGACCTCGACCTATGTCTTCCGCCTGGCGATGGGCATCGAATCGGCCTTCATCGTGCCGCTCGGCGGCCTGCCCGAAGGCGCTGCGGTCAACGGCGCCGAACTGTTGCTGGCGGCGATCCTGGGCGCGGTGATGGGCGTTGCCGCCTGGGCCTTCGTCAAGCTGCTGGCCAAGTCCGAGGACGTCTTCGAGCAGTCGAACCTCAACCCCTATGTCCAGAACGTCATCGGCATGACCGCCGTCGGCGTGATGGGCTATCTGTTCCTGTCCTGGACCGGCCACTACCACATCTATTCGGTGGGCTACGCCACCATCCAGGACATCATCAGTGGCGCCGACATGACCGTCGCGGTGCTGATCATGCTGTTCGTCGGCAAGCTCGTCGCCACCTGTCTCAGCCTCGGGGCCGGGGCGTCGGGCGGCATCTTCTCGCCGAGCCTGTTCATGGGCGCGGCGCTGGGCGGCGCGGTGGGCCTGATCGGCAACACGGTCCTGCCGGGCGCCGGCCTGACGATGGAGACCTTCGCGATCATCGGGATGGGCGCCATGGTCGGCGGCGCCACCAGCGCGGCGATGACGGCGATCGTGATGATCTTCGAGATGACTCGCGACTACGAGATCATCCTGCCGCTGGTGCTCGCGGTGGCGATCGCCATCGGCGTGCGGCGCTCGCTGACCCTGGCCGACATCTACACGATCAAGCTGCGCAACCGCGGCCGGCCGATCCCGACCGACCGGACCACCAATATGTTCATGGTGCAGCCGGTGACCGAGGTGATGTCGAAGACCTTCGAGATCCTGCCCGGCGCCATGACCGTGTCGGAAGCCTTGAAGCGCATCGACGTGGAGACCTCGCGGGTGATCCTGACCGACGGCAACCGGATCACCGGCTTCGTGCGCTTCGGCACGATTCCCTACCGGGCCGATCGCTTCGCCACCCAGACCCTCGACGACATCGGCTCGTCGGAGTTCATCCTCGCCTCGACGGTGCACAATCTGAACACGGTCATCACCCGGATGAACCGGCGCAACCGCTCCTACGCCATCGTCGTCAGCGAGACCCGCGGCGTGCCGCGGCCCGAGGACATTGCCGGCGTCATCAGCCGCGAGGAACTGGCCAACGCGGTGGTGCGCAACCACTACGGGTGATCGACGCGGTTCGAGGGGCGCGCCGGCGGTCAGGCGCGTCCCGATGCCGACTCGTTGCCTGGGCGGGGAAGCCTTGCCGCGCAGGCTCTCGGTGTCCGGCGTTCTGCCCGGAATCCTGCGCCACGCGGCTTCGCGCAAAGGTCTTGGAACCAAGCACGAGCCCACTCGTATTGTCAGTGGTTTACCACCTGACAGATCGAGATGCTCTCCATGGATTTCCCGCACCCTCCAGTGACCGCGACGGTCGGCGGACAGCCGATCCACGCGATGCTGATCCCGTTTCCGTTCGTCTGTTTCACCCTGACCCTTCTGACCGACATCGCCTATTGGCAGACCGGTCACCTGATGTGGCACAATTTCTCGTCCTGGCTGCTGTTCGCCGGCCTGATCTTCGGTGGTTTCGCGCTGCTGGCCGGCCTCGTTGACTTCATCGCCCAGCCGCGCCTGCGGGCCCAGCCGCCCGCCTGGGCCTATGCGATCGGGACGGTCTTCGTGCTGGCGCTCGGCTTCCTCAACAGCCTCGTCCATGCCGGTGACGGCTGGACGGCGATCGTTCCCTACGGTCTCGCCCTGTCGGCCGTGAACGTGATCCTCATCTTCGTCACGGCCTGGCTCGGCCGTTCGATGGTCTTTCAGTACGGTGTCGGAGTGCGTAACCATGATTAATCGCAAGCCATCCATCCGGACCGCCATTCTCGGCGGCAGTGCCATGGTGCTGCTGGCGATCGCAGGCTGCAGCGACGAGGGCGGCGATTTCGACGTGTCGTCCCAGATTGGCCCCGATCCGGTCCTGCCGGAGCCGAGCACCGCGCTGCTGCCCGATCTGAAGGTGGCCGAGGTCGTCGGCTGGGAGGAGGGGCAGACCCCGACCGTTCCCGAAGGCCTGACGATCACTCCCTACGCGACCGATCTCGCCAATCCGCGCACGGTCCACACGCTGCCGAATGGCGATGTGCTGGTGGTGCAGTCGCGCGGCCCGTCGGGCAAGCCGGTGGAGCGGCCGAAGGACGTGATCCGCGGCTGGATCATGTCGCTGTCCCATGGCAGCACCGGCCCGCAGAAGGAGAGCAACCTCATCACCCTGCTGCGCGATACCGATCGCGACGGCACGGTGGACGAGCGCACGGATCTCCTGACCGGGCTGCATTCGCCCTTCGGCGTCGCCTGGGCCGACGCCACGCTGTATGTCGCCGCCGCCGATGCGGTGCTCAGCTATCCCTATGAGCTGGGTCAGACCGAGCTGACGGCGGAGCCGACGGTGCTGACGCCGCTGCCGGGCGGGCCGATCAACCATCACTGGACCAAGGACCTGGCGCTGAGCCCCGACGGCACGATGCTCTATGCGTCGGTCGGCTCGAACTCCAACGCAGCCGAGCGCGGCATGGAAGCCGAGAAGGGCCGCGCCGCGATCTGGCAGATCGACCGCGAGACCGGGGCGAGCAAGGTCTTCGCCTCCGGCCTGCGCAACCCCAACGGCCTGGCGTTCCAGCCGGATACGGGCGAGCTCTGGGCGGTCATCAACGAGCGCGACGAGCTCGGGCCCAACCTCGTGCCCGACTACATGACCTCGGTGAAGGAGGACGCCTTCTACGGCTGGCCCTACAGCTATTACGGCGACCACGTGGACGAGCGTATCTATCCCCAGCGCCCGGACATGGTCGAGAAGGCCATCGCCCCCGACTATGCGCTGTCCAGCCACGTCGCGGCGCTCGGCCTGACCTTCACCAAGAACTCGGCCCTGCCGCAAGCCTATGCCAATGGCGCCTTCATCGGCGAACACGGCAGCTGGAACCGTAGCAAGTTCAACGGCTACAAGGTGGTCTATGTCCCGTTCACCGACGGCAAGCCGGACGGCATGGCTCAGGACGTGGTGACGGGCTTCCTCGATGGTGAACAGGCCCGGGGACGTCCGGTCGGTGTCGGTATCGACGGCACGGGCGCGCTGCTCGTGGCCGACGATGCCGGCAACACGGTCTGGCGCGTCGCGGCGGCCGACGGCACCGTCTCCGACCAGCCGGTCGGAACCGATCAGATCACCGGCAGTGCCGCTGCGCGCGCAGAGGGTGACGGCGCGGCTGCGCCTGAGGCCGGCGCGGACGCAGCGGCGCCCGCCGAGACGCCCGCGGCTCCCGGTGGGGATACCGCCACGCCGGCAGCACCGGCGGACGCCGGAACGGTGCCGGCAACGCCGGACGCCGAGGCCGCACCGGCCCCGGCCGACGATGCAGCGCCTGCCGCCACGGACGAGCCGGCAGGTGACGCACCTGCGGAGACCGAGGCCGACACGGCGCGGCAGCCAGCACAGACCGAGATCGCGCCGGCCGTCCAGCCGAGCGGTTCGGTCGAGCAGGCGCCGGAACCGCAGCAGTAGCGTTCCGCACTTCGCAGCGGCCTCGATATCAAGACGACGGCGTCCGGTCTCACCGGGCGCCGTTTTCATGTGCACGGGGCGTTCGGAAAGTGAGAGTCGGACCCGACGGTTATGCGGCGCTCTGAATCCGATGGACGCACCCGAGAGGCGGCCGCCGGCTGCGATCAGGCCGCGTGGCGAAGTTCGGCTGCGGTCTCGGACGGGGCGGAGATGACAACGCGGTTGCGGCCATTGTCCTTGGCCCGGTAGAGGGCGCGATCCGCCGCGAGCAGCACGGCGTCCATTGTGTCGGCGGGGGCGAATCCGGCAATGCCGAAGCTGGCGCTGATCCGGTGGCCGGCGGCCAGCGCCTCGTGCTCGGTGTGGTAGAAAGTCAGCCGCAGGGTCTCGGCCACCCGGGCCGCCTGCCGGGCGCTGCAGTCCGGCAGGATCAGCGCGAATTCCTCGCCGCCGATGCGTCCGGCCCGGTAGCCGCTGCGCCCGATCAGATCGCCGAAGGCCCGGATGATCGTGTCGCCCACCGCATGGCCGTAGCTGTCGTTGACCTGCTTGAAATGGTCGATGTCGCACAGGATCACGGCGCCGCCACGCTTCAGCGTGCGGGTCAGCGACTGGTCGAAGCCGCGGCGATTGAGGAGCCCGGTCATGGCGTCGCGCTCCGACCTGCGTCGGTAATCGGTGATGACGCCGCTGATGATGCGGGCGAGCAGCAGGAAGACCACGAGCGGCGTGACCAGACCCGAGAGTGTCAGGAGGGTGGTCTCCAGGCCGGAGGTCTTCACAGCGTGGTAGCTGGCCGTGCCATCGAAGAGCATGGGAAACAGCGGCAGGCGAACGAGGAAGATGCCCGACACGAGACAGAGCGCGACGGCCAGCGCCGTATCGAGCCAGCTCCGCTCTTCAGCTTCGGCAAGGCGCCAGACGCTGTCGAGGATGGCCAGCGCGCAGGCGGTCTGCAGCGGCAGGGTCTGGTAGATGAAGGGCACGTCCAGTGCCAGCAGCAGCAGGGATGCGGCCGCGAGGCCGGCGACCGTGCCGATCAGCGCGCCATGCCGCTGCGTGCTGCGCGTGGTGAGCCGGATCGACTGGCCGACGCACAGATAGGCGGCCGGCAGAAGCAGGGTGATAGCAACGAGTTCGGCGCTGGAACTCTGCAACTGGCTGAGGACCAGGACTTCGACGCTGCCGATCAGCAGCGCGGCGGCCAGCCAGGCCAGCGCCGGCTCGGTCCGCATCCCGGCATAGATCGCCGCGCACAACACCGAAAGACCGCCGAAAACGACGATATTCACTGCGCTCAACGTTACCGTCACGTCCATCGTGGCGCAGCCCCTCCGCCTTGTCCCCGGCGGCAATCATAAGCATCACGGGTTAACGATCTGCGGATTGTGCCGGGTGGGGCGGGGTGTTGTCGGTGTTCTCAGGAGTGCTGCGCGGAAGGCTTCCGCGTCAGCGGCGCGGCATCCCGATCGACCGGCCGAGGCGCTCGGGCCGGGCCAATTCGGCGTGGGCGGCGGCAGCGGCCGAGACGCGGGCGAAGGTCCCGGACGGGAAGGGCGCCACCTTCGGCGCGTCGCCGCGCTGGTCGATCGACAGGCTCAGGCTTTCCAGCGTCGCGGCGGCCCAGTCGTCGGAGTGGTGCAGTTCCTGAAAGATGTGCAGCCGCTTCTCGTCGAGCCCGACGATCTGCGAGGTCACGTAGACCTCCGCCTGCGGCGGCACTTCGCGCAGGTAGCAGACATGGGCTTCCGCCGTGTAGGTGGTGTAACCGCGCTCGGCACGATAGGTCTCGCCGAGGCCGATCGAGTCGAACAGGCCGTCGATCCCCTTGTCGAAAAGGACATGGTAATAGGCAAGGTTCAGATGCCCGTTATAGTCGATCCATTCCGGGCGGACGGCCATCAATCCTGAACGATAGGGCAACGCGGTCGGCGACGTCATGGTGGCTCCTGGCAAGATGGCACTGGGTCAGGCAAAGCGTGCGGGGCGCGGGAAGTCAAACCGGCTGACGGCGCCGCGGTACGCGGCGAAACGGGATGCGGCCGAGGCCGCGCATGCGCTGCCGGGGGGCGGCGCAGGGACGGAGAGGGAGAACGACATGGCGCTGGCGGATATTCTGGCCGAGCGGCCGGCAAGGCGCGAGGGAATCGCCGGGGCGGTCGCGGTGCTGAAGCAGCGCTTCGGCGAGCGGCTGGTGACCGGCGAGGATGTGCGCCGGGCGCATGCCCATTCGACCACCTACATTCCGAACCAGATGCCCGACGCGGTCGCCTTCGCCGAGAGCGAGGAGGAGGTGCAGGAAATCGTGCGCATCTGCGCCGAATACCGCACGCCGATCGTCGCCTTCGGAACCGGCTCGTCGCTGGAAGGCCACGTCAACGCGCCCCAGGGCGGCATCTCGCTCGATCTGTCGCGGATGGATCAGGTGCTGGCGGTGCATCCCGAAGATCTCGACTGCGTCGTCCAGCCGGGCGTCACCCGCGAGGCGCTGAACGCGCATCTGCGCGACACCGGCCTGTTCTTTCCCATCGATCCCGGCGCCAATGCCAGCCTCGGCGGCATGGCGGCGACGCGCGCCTCCGGCACCAATGCGGTGCGCTACGGCACGATGCGCGACAACGTCATCGGCCTGACCGCGGTGATGGCCGACGGCAGCCTGATCCGCACCGCGCGCCGCGCCCGCAAGACCTCCGCCGGCTACGACCTGACCCGGCTGCTGGTCGGCTCGGAGGGCACGCTCGGCATCATCACCCAGCTCAATCTCAAGCTCTACGGCATTCCGGAGACGATCCTGTCGGGCGTCTGCCCCTTCCCGGACGTGCGCAGCGCCTGCGACGCGGTGATCCAGACCATCCAGATCGGCATTCCCGTCGCCCGGATCGAGCTGCTCGACGCCCAGTCGATGCAGGCGGCGATCGCCTATTCGCAGCTCGATCTGCAGCCCCAGCCGTCGCTCTTCGTGGAATTCCACGGCTCGCAGGGCTCGGTGGCCGAACAGGCCGAGATGTTCGAGGCCATCGCCGGCGAGCATGGCGGCGGGCCGCTGAAGAGCGCGGCGCGCACCGAGGACCGGGCGCAGCTGTGGAAGGCGCGCCACCAGTTCTACTGGGCGGCGCTGGCGCTGCGGCCCGGCGCCAAGGGCATCGCCACCGATGTCTGCGTGCCGGTGTCGCGGCTGGCCGACTGCATCGCCGAGACCCAGGCCGATATCGACGCGGCCGGTCTCGTCGCGCCCATCGTCGGCCATGTTGGCGACGGCAATTTCCACGTCACGCTGCTGCTCGACATGGAATCGCAGGCCGAAATCGATGCCGCCGAGGCCTTCATGGCGCGACTCGCCGAGCGGGCGGTCGCCATGGACGGTACCTGCACCGGCGAGCATGGCATCGGTCAGGGCAAGCGGTCCTATCTGCGCAAGGAACTGGGCGGCGCGGTCGACGTGATGAAGACCATCAAGAGCGCGCTCGACCCGCTCGACATCTTGAACCCCGGAAAGATCCTCCCGTAATCTCAGACGGATAGCCCCGGGGCGGGCGAGGGGCGCTGCGCCGCGCGGATCGGTTCGACGACCGGTCGCCGGGCGCCTCGCCGGTTTCGCGCTGCCCCCGCGTCCTCTAGGATCAGCGTCGGACAAGCGGCTGCGGCCATTGTCGGGCCTGTCGACCGGGCATCTTCAGGAAAACAGCAGGAAAAGGAGCCCGTACTGGTCAGAGCCTTCGTCTTCCTCGGCGGACTTCTCGTTCTCGCGCTGCTCGGCGCGTTGTTCGCACCGTATTTCATCGACTGGACTGCCTATCGCACGGATTTCGAGCGTCAGGCCTCGCAGATTCTCGGCCGCAAGGTGGTGGTCGAGGGCGAGGCCGAGGCACGTCTGTTGCCGTTCCCGTCGGTGACCTTCGGCGATGTGACAGTGCTCGGCGACGACGGCGAAGCACTCCTGACCATCGCGCGCTTCCGCATGGACGCCGAACTGGCGCCGTATCTGTCCGGCGAGATCCGCATCTACTCGATGACCGTCGACACGCCGGACATCCGGGTGCCGGTGCTGGCGGACGGGACGATCGACTGGGTCGTCGAGCGGCCGGCGATTCCGCGCGGCGCGACGGTGGTGCTGGAGAATGTCGCCGTCGAGAACGGCACGGTGACGGTCGAGAACGGGCTGACCGGCCGCACCCACCGGCTGGAAGATCTCAACGCCACCCTCTCGGCAGGGTCGCTGGCCGGTCCGGTGGACGGGCGCGGCAGCATCGTGGTCGGCGGCGAGGTCATCGCCTTTTCGGTCGGCATCGGCACGCTGCAGGAGGGCGGCGACCTGCCGGTGCGCATCGAGACGGCGAACGAGACGCTGGCGACCTCGCTGACGCTGGACGGCAGCGCCAGCCTGAAGGACGGCCGCCCGGGCTTCGCCGGGTCCATCGCGGTGACCCGGCCGCTGCCGCCGGCTTCAGTCACGGCGGAAGAACTGGCGGCGCCCGATCCATTTGCAGCGGCGGCGCCCGAGGCGGCCGGCGAAGCCGCGTCCGAGCGGCCCGCCGTGATGCCGGTGAAGGCAGTCGGTGCGATCGTCCTGTCGCCGACGGCGGCGGAGGTCAGCGACATTCGCGTTCAGGCCGGCGAGGCGACGCGCCCCTATCTCCTGACCGGTGAAGGCCGGTTCGATTTTGCCGGCATCCCGAAATTCCATCTGACTCTCGAAGGCGAGCAGATCGACGTGGACCGGATCGCCGCCGAGGAGAATGGCGACGCCTCGCAGGTCCTCGGGCTTGCGGAGCGGGTCGAGGCGATGCGGGCGGTTCTTGCCGAAATCCCGCGGCCGACGATCCCCGGCACGGTGGAAATCTCGCTGCCGGTCATCATGGCCGGCGACACGATGATCCGCGATGCGACCTTGGCGGCGAGCCCGACCGAGACCGGCTGGTCGCTGTCTCGGCTGATCGCGCAGCTTCCCGGGCGGACCCGGCTGGAAGCCACCGGCCTCGTCGATCTGGACGAGAGCTTCGGCTTCACCGGCGATCTGCTTCTGGCCTCCAACCAGCCCTCGGGCTTTGCCGACTGGCTGACCGGCGAGATCGACCCGGCCATCCGCCGGCTGGGCCGGGCCGGGCTGTCCGCCAAGGCCGAGCTGAGTGCCGAGCGGCAGGCCTTTACCGAGATGGAAATCGATGTCGGCGGTGACCGGATCACCGGCTCGCTGGAGCGCGCCCGCGCGGCCGACCATACCCGCATCACGGCCGACCTCGACGGCAAGGCGGTCGACCTCGACGCCGTCATGGCGTTGTCGCAGCTGTTCACCGGCAATGCCGATTCGCTGGCCAATGCCGACCGCTTCGACGTGGCGCTGACCGCCGGTCCGGTGAATCTGCGCGACGCGTCGGCCGACCGGATCGATGCCGATGTGAGCTTCGACGGCGATACGCTGGCCATCACCACCTTCGCGGTCGAAGGGTTGTCGGGCGCAACGATCAACGCCTCGGGCGAATTGTCGGACCTTGCCGGCGATGCGCAGGGCCGTCTGGCGGTGTCGCTGCAGTCGGATGCGCCGAAGCGGCTCTTCGATTTTCTTCTGAAACGCTTCCCCGAGGTGCCGCTGCTGAAGACGCTGGACAGCCAGGCCGCGCATCTGGCGCCGTTGGCCCTGTCGGGCGAGGTCGAGACGCTGGAGGGCGAGGCCGGCAAGAAGCCGACGCTGTTCGTGCGCCTCGACGGCACCGCCGCCGGCAGCAAGATCGATCTGTCCTCGTCCATCGAGAACGGCCTCTATGCGCGCACGGAAAGCGGCCGGTTCGGCCTCGACCTGCGGCTCGAGAACGACGCCCCGACGGTGCTCCTGTCGCAGCTCGGCATTCCGGCCATCGACATCGGTGCGCCGGCGCCGCTGGAGGCGGAGCTGTCGCTGTCGGCGGCCGAAACCGGCCCGGTCGTAACCACCGCGACGCTGCGCGCGCCGGGCAGCGAGGTCAGCCTCGACGGCCTGCTGGAAGTCACGCCGGAGGGCATCTCCGGGGCGGAAATCTCGGCCTATCTGCGCAGCGAGGACGCGGCGCCGTGGCTGTTGACCGGCGCGGTCGATCTCGGCCAGTCGCTGGACGCGGTGCCGCTGCAGCTCAGTGGCGCCCTTGTCTATGACGGCGGCCACTGGAGCCTCAACGATGTCTCCGGCGAGGTCGCCGGCACCCGCATCGCCGCCGGTCTCGACAAGGCCGTCGACGAGGAGGTGACGGGCCATGTCGATCTCGACCGCCTGTCGTTGCCCTGGATCGCGCATCTCGTCTTCGGCCGGCCGGTGACCGAAGGGCTGGGCGGCGAAGGATGGCCAACGGAGGCCTTCCGCGACAACCTGTTGCCGCGGCTACCGTTCTCGCTGCGGATAACGGCCGACAATGTCCTTGCCGGCGACAACACCTTCACGGATTTCTCGGCGACGATGTCGGGCGGGGCCGGGGAGGCGGCGTTCTCGGATGCGAGCCTGACCTTGCCGGGTGGCACGCTGACGGGAACCTTCGCCCTGCGCAATGCCGACGGGCTCGGCCGCGTTACCCTCGATGCCGCCACCGAAAGTTTCGCGCTCGACAGCGTCTGGCCGGGGCTTGCGGCCTTCGAGGCCGATCCGCGGATGGATGCCACGATCCGCCTGGAGGGCACCGGCCAGTCCTATGCCGCCCTGGTATCGGGCCTCACCGGTGCGGGTCGCGTGGAGGCGCGCGACCTGGTCTTGCCGGGCATTCCCCAGGCTTTCCTGTCGCCACTGCTCGCCGTCGCCGATCAGGAGGGGTTCAGCCCAGACACCGATACGCAGGCGGCCCTTGCGATGGTCAGCGGCGGGGCCGGTTTCGCGATCGCCGAAGCGGCATCGGATTTCGCCGTGACTGCGGGCCGGGCACGATTCTCGCCGGTGACGGCGCGCGACGACGGCGCGACGCTGACCATAAATGGCAGCGTCGATCTCGGCGAGGCGATCGTGGACGGGGAATTGCGGCTGGAGGCGGCGCCCGGCGACGACTGGGTGGAGGGAGCGGACCCCAGCGTGAGCTACGATTTCGCTGGTTCGCTGGCCGCGCCGCGCCTGACCGCCAACGTCACGCCGCTGGCCAATTATCTCTCGGTGCGGGCGCTGGAGCGCGAGCAGGCGCGGGTCGAGGCGATGCAGGAAAATCTGCAGGAGACGCTGCGGCTGCGGCGCGAGACGCGGTTCTATCGCTGGCGCGAGGCGGAAGCGGCCCGCATCGCGGCCGAGCGCCGCGCCGCCGAAGAAGAGGCCGAGCAGGCCCGCCGAGCCGCCGAGGCTGCGGCGAAGGCCGCCGCAGAAGCGGAAGCCGCGCAAGCGGCAGCGGCGGAGGCGGAAGCTGCCGAGGCGCGTCGGCGCGAAGCGGCCGCGGCCGAAGAACAGCGCCGCCAGGATGCGCAACGACAGCAGCAGGCCGCGGAGGAACAGCGCGGCCGCGCTGCGGCGCAGGCCCGAGAGCAGCGAGCGGCACCGCAGGCCGCACCCGAGGCGCCCGCGGAACCGGACTCCACACTGCCGCCGGGCGTCAATTTCAGCCGCCCGATCCCGGAAGCGCCGCCGGGAGACAGCAGCCGGTTCCCGTCGCTACCCGGCGTTGCTAATCCCCTGGAATTCTAGGTCGCATCGCAGCCCGAGCGGCTCCCGCCACAGGCGCCGGGCGTGCAGAAGCACGCGAATCCGGAGGTCGGGTCGATCGGCGCGTGGCTCAGTCGCCTGCGCGGTGGGCGAGGGCGTCGTCCAGCACGAAGAGACGGATGGCCGATGACAGATTGGTGGCCGGATCGCGGGCGGCATCGATGTCGGCGATCATCGCGGCGATCGGCAGGTCGCGGCGGCCGGCAATGCGCCGCAGCTCGTCCCAGAAGCGGTCCTCGACGCTGATCGAGGTGGCGTGGCCGCTGATGGCGACCGAGCGCTTGACGATCATGCGGGGTCGCCGGAGGGATCGTCCATGCCGGCGTCCGGGTCAGTCCGGGGTTGGCGTTTCAGCCCATCCAGCTTGCGGGCCGCGTCGGTCCGTTCGGCCTCGGCCGCCTGCCGGACGGCCTTCGGCGTGCCGTGGCGCACACGATTGTCGTCGGCCACCCGCGCATCCGCCGCGCGCGCCTTGCGCTTGCGGGCGGTGCGGAGATTGACGATGTCGGACATGGGCGGGTTCCGGCAACGCCGGCGGATCTCAGGGTTTCTTGCGAAAGGCGTCGAGGGACACGACTTCGGCGTCCTTCTTTTCCTCGGACTGGGATGCGTCGTCCGAGGCCGGGGCGGCCGCGACCTTTTCCTTGGCGTGCAGCTTCGTCGGCGTCAGGATCTGCGCCGGCGGGGAGGCCGTGCCGATCTCGTCCGTGTCGCCGTCATCGGCGCCCTCGGACTGCTCGTTGGCCGCATCCATGCCGCGCACGTCGAATTCCAGCTCGAAGTTCACGGCTGGATCGTAGAAGCCGCGGATCGCCGCAAAGGGGATCAGCAGGCGCTCGGGAATGTCGGAGAAGGACAGGCCGACCTCGAAGGAGGTGTCGGTGACCTGAAGGTCCCAGTACTGGTGCTGGATGACGATGGTCATCAGCTCCGGATATTTCTCGCGCAGCCGCGAGGAAATCCGCACGCCGGGAGCCGTCGTCAGGAATGTGATGAAGAAATGATGGTCGCCGGGAAGGCCGGTCTTCACGACCTCGCCTATCACCTTGCGAATGACGCCACGCAGGGCGTCCTGTGCGAGAACATCGTAACGGATATGATCCTGGCCCATTGCGGTGTCCCGATCCTGCATGCCTGATGATGGTGACGGGCGCCGCCCGGACCATCTCGTAAAAGTGGAGGCTTCTGTTGCCAGGTGCCTCCGGACCCCGCCTAGAAGTGCGAACCTCCAGGGCTTAAATTGAAGCGATCGCGCAGCTTACGCTGCGAGACGTGCTTCCGCATAGTTGTCGTTTGCAACTACAAATAGGCCCGATAACGGCGGAACCATGCCGAGCAAAAGTCCGATCTTTACACCCTCGTCGATCCTATTTCGCCCCCGCCTGAACCCATCGCCGCGGGATCGCCGCGAGGGGATGGGTTCAGGTGGAGGCGCCGGGTACCGCCCCCGGGTCCGAAAGGTTTATTTCATCGGCCGTTTATCGCCATAGCCGGCACGAAGCCGGCACGCGCAATATAGGCAGGGGATTCCGCCATGAAAAGCCCATGACGCTTCCGAAACCGCAGGGAATCGGACAAAGTCTGCGGGCAGGCATTCCGCCATGCCATCGAGGAGCCCCGCATGGACTATCTCGCCAAGGTCAAGGAATATCAGCCGGACGCCGACGGGGAACGCGTCAAGCGGCTCGAGCAGCGCCTCCGGCTGGTGCTCAGCAAGCGTGACACGGCGGCCGTGTCGGCTGGCGACCCCAAGGAGGTGGAGCGCGCGGCCGCCTGGGTGCAGAAGGCCTGTTCGGTCTCGGCCGAAGCGGCGCGCGAGGCCATCGACGGCGTCCTCGAACAGATGAAGGGCGATCGCATGAAGAGCCGCCTGGTGGTCTACTATCTCGCCGCCGACCGGCTCGGAAAGCTCGCCGACCTCTAGTCCAGCCGGCGCGGGCGCTCCGCGCGGCTCATCCAACAAACGAACGACCGGCTGGCTGCGGCCCCGGAAGGGTATGTGAAATGCGCCAGTATCTGGATCTTCTGACGAGAGTCATGGAGACCGGTTCCGATCGGCCCGACCGCACGGGGACCGGCACTCGCTCGGTCTTCGGCCATCAGATGCGGTTCGACCTCGCCGACGGCTTTCCGATGCTGACGACGAAGAAGCTGCACTGGAAGTCGGTCGTCCACGAGCTCCTTTGGTTCCTGAAGGGCGACACCAACATCGCCTATCTGAACGCCAATGGGGTGCGGATCTGGGACGAATGGGCTGACGAGCACGGCGATCTCGGTCCGGTCTATGGCGCGCAGTGGCGCTCCTGGCCCGATTATGATGGCGGCCATATCGACCAGATCGCGAAGGTGGTGGAGGCGATCCGCCGCACGCCGCAATCGCGCCGGCTGGTGGTGTCGGCGTGGAACCCGGCGCTGGTCGACGAGATGGCGCTTCCGCCCTGCCACTGCCTGTTCCAGTTCTACGTCGCCGACGGACGCCTGTCCTGCCAGCTCTACCAGCGCTCGGCCGACATCTTCCTCGGCGTGCCCTTCAACATCGCCTCCTATGCGCTCTTGACGGCGATGGTGGCACAGGCGACCGGCCTGAAGCCGGGCGACTTCGTCCACACGCTCGGGGACGCGCATCTCTACAGCAATCACGTTGAACAAGCGCAGCTGCAGCTCACCCGCACGCCGCTGCCGCTGCCGACGCTGACCCTCAATCCGGCGATCGACGATCTCTTCGCCTTCGGCTTCGACGACATCGCGCTGGAAGGCTACGAAGCGCACCCGCATATCAAGGCCAAGGTGGCAGTCTGATGCGCGGCGACGGCGCGACGCGGCGCCAAGAGACGAGGGCGACGGCATGGCGGTGAACGATCCGGCGCTCGTCGCGGTGGTGGCCATGGCCGAGAACGGTGTCATCGGCGATGCCGGCGCGATGCCGTGGCGCATGCCGAGCGACCTGAAGCGCTATCGACGCCTGACCATGGGCAAGCCGATGATCATGGGGCGCAAGACGCTCGACTCCATCGGCCGGGTGCTCGACGGTCGCGACAGCATCGTCCTCAGCCGGGCGGAACGCGTGCCGTATGAGGGCGCAATTCTGGCCGGCACGCCGGACGCGGCGCTGGAGCGCGCCCGTGACGCGGCCGCCGCCCGCGGGGCGGACGAGATCGTCGTCGCCGGCGGCGCCGAGATCTACCGCCTGTTTCTCGACCGCCTCGACAGGCTGTACGTGACCCGGATTGCGGTCGATGTGAGCGGCGACACGGTGTTTCCGCCGATCGATCCGGCAATCTGGGCGGTCGCATCGGAGGAGCCCTGCGAGCGCGGGCCGAAGGACAGCGCCGACAGCCGCTTCATCGTCTATGTCCGGCGCGATCGATAGCGACCGGAGCCCCGTTGGAGCGGGACAGGATAGCCGCATTGTTCACCATTTGCGAACACCCCTGGGCAAATTGGTCACACTCGCGTTGAAAGCCGATTTGGCAGTTCTTATAAGGGTCATACGGATCTGCGCGTGAAAAGCGGGAGGCTCGACGCCCGCAGAAATCCCTGAAATTTGGAAGGACAGCGATGCCCTGGAGCAATCAGACTGGCAATGGCGGCTGGAAAGGCGGCGGCAGCGGCGGCGGCAACGGCGGCCCCTGGGGCCAGCGTCCGCAGTCTCCGCGCCCCGGTGGGAACGGCGGTTCGCCGGATCTGGAAGACATCCTGCGGCGCGGTCAGGACCGGCTGCGGCGCGCCATCCCCGGTGGTGGCGGTGGCGGCAGCGGTCCGGGCTCTCCGGCCGGGGTCGCCGGGTGGGGCATCCTGTTCGTCGCGGGTCTTGCGGTGCTGTGGCTGTTCAAGGCGGTCTATACCGTCCAACCGGACGAGATCGGCGTCGAACTGCTGTTCGGCAAGCCGCGCCAGGAACTGTCCGACCCGGGTCTGCACGTCGCCTTCTGGCCGTTCGAGACCGTCGAGACCGTGCCGGTCGTCGAGAATCAGATCACCCTCGGCAGCAGCCAGAGCGGTGACAATTCCGGCCTGATGCTGTCCGGCGACCAGAACATCGTCGATGTCCAGTTCGCCGTCCTCTACCAGGTCGACGATCCGCAGAACTATCTGTTCCAGGTCGATGATCCGATCGCGATGCTGCAGCAGGTGTCCGAAAGCGCCATGCGCGAAGTCGTCGGTCGCCGTCCGGTGCAGGACGTGTTCCGCGACGACCGCGCCGGCATCGCCGAGGAGGTTCGCCAGATCACCCAGGAAACGATGAACGAGTATCAGGCTGGCCTGCGGGTCAACGGCATCTCGATCGAGGACGCAGCCCCGCCGAGCCAGGTCGCCGACGCCTTCGACGAGGTGCAGCGCGCCGAGCAGGATGAGGATCGCTTCATCGAGGAGGCGAACCGCTACCGCAACCAGCAGCTCGGTCAGGCCCGAGGCGAGGCAGCGCAGATCCGCGAAGACGCCGCCGGTTACAAGAACCGTGTCGTCCAGGAAGCCGAGGGTGAGGCGCAGCGCTTCAGCTCGATCCTCGCCGAGTTCGAGAAGGCGCCGGAGATCACCCGCAAGCGTCTCTTCCTCGAGACCATGGAGGGCGTCCTGAAGGGATCGACCAAGATGATTATCGAGCCGGGTGCCGCAGGCGGGCAGGGGGTCGTTCCCTATCTGCCGCTCAACGAGCTGCAGCGTCCCGGAACAGCCGGCGCCCAGCCGCAGGCCCAGCGCAACACGACCACCGGTGACGCGACGGTCCAGCAGGGAGCGAACTGATGAGCAACCGCTTCTACGCGATCGCCATTGCGGTCGCCGTCGTCGCCCTCGTGGTGTGGAACTCGATCTTCATCGTCAACGAGAAGGAGCAGGCGATCGTCCTGCGCTTCGGCGAGATCCAGCGCGTCGTCGACGAGCCGGGCCTCTACTTCAAGTGGCCGGCATCCTTCGTCGGCGCCGATCAGGTTCGCAAGCTGCCGGACCGGCTGCTGCGCTTCGATCTGGACGACATCCGCGTCCAGGTCTCGGGCGGCAAGTTCTACGAGGTCGATGCCTTCCTCGTGTACAACATCTCGGACGCGGCCCGCTTCCTGCAGGCGGTCTCGGGTTCGATCCCGGCCGCCGAGCAGCGGTTGCGCACCCGTCTCGATGCGGCGCTGCGCCGGGTCTACGGTCTGCGCGGCTTCGAGGCAGCGCTGTCGGCCGAACGCGCCGACATGATGCGGCAGGTGCGTGACCAGTTGCGCCCGGATGCGGCCTCGCTCGGCATCGAGCTGACCGACGTGCGGATCCGGCGCACGGACCTGACGCAGGAGGTCTCGCAGCAGACCTACGAGCGCATGCAGGCAGAGCGTCTGGCCGAGGCCGAGCGCCTGCGGGCCCGCGGTCAGGTCGCCGCCCGCGAGATCCGCGCCGCCGCCGATCGCGGCGTGGTGGAGACGGTGGCCGAGGCGCGCCGCGAGTCGGAGATCCTGCGAGGCGAGGGCGAAGCCGCACGAAGCGGCATCTTCGCCGAGGCTTACGGGAGCAATCCGGAGTTCTTCGACTTCTATCGGTCGATGCAGGCCTATCGGGAGTCGCTGGAAAACTCCGGGACGACGATGGTCCTGTCGCCGGAGTCGGAGTTCTTCCGCTACTTCAGCGGCGATGGCGGAGGCGGGCTTGCCGGTGTTGCGGCAACCAGCGCGACGCCGGGGACGCCGACCTCCGATGCCGCGCCGGCATCGGACGACAACAACGCTGCCACCGCCGGCACCGCGGCGGCACCGGCAGACGCCGCGCCGGCGGATGAGCCGGCCGCGGACACCGCCGGGACCGCCACCGATCCGGCCGCTTCGGCGGGCGCCTTGGCCGGCGGCGCCGAGCAGACCGGTTCCATCGCCCAGTGAGCGATTTCGTTGCCGCCCTCGGTCTCGTTCTGGTGATCGAGGGCGTCGTCTACTGCCTGTTTCCCGACGGGGCCCGGCGCATGGCTCGCACGGCGGCCATGCTGCCGGACCGCTCGTTGCGGATCGGCGGACTGGCCGCCGCCGTCGCCGGTGTCGGCATCGTCTGGCTGGTGCGCCACTAGGCCCGGCCCACAGGACGGGCGTCCCGCCTGCGCCCACGAGAGCTGCCAGCCCTACTGCAGCGCCGCGATTGGCAGCCTCGTCCTGGCTCCCTCCTCATCACCATTGCGTCGGCGACAAGAAACCTTCTTGATTCGGACGCGGTTTTCCGCTCCCGTCTCGCTCACCCGAGCGCGGGCGCCGCGTTTGATCTGCGGTGCGCCGTGCCGCACGGGACGATGCGGTCGCGCGGCAGCCGCGTCCCGAGCCGATGCGAGAGGATTTTGACATGACACTTCGGACGATCGGAACGATGCGCCGTTCCGCCGGCCAGGCGTCGGCGGCGATGGCCGTCGCCGCGATGGCACTCCTGCATCCGCTGGCCGCGTACGCGCAAACAGAGACGCAGACGCCGGAGACCGGCGAAGCCCAGGCCGACGCGCCGGACACAGCCGTTCCGGCACTGCCGGCCCCGCCGGTGGACAATGGCCCGACGCAGGAAGCCCGTCCCGCTCCCGCCATCGCGGCGCCGAGTGCCGGCGCGGCGCGGGGACCGGCCTCCGTCGCCGATCTTGCCGAGGGTCTGCTCGACGCCGTCGTCAACATCTCGACCTCACAGTCGGTCGATGTCGCCGGCCGGGGCGTTCCGCCGCTCGAGGCGCCGGAAGGCTCACCGCTGCAGGATTTCTTCGACGACCTCCTGCAGGACCGGGACGGTCTGGGCAACCGGCGGGTGCAGTCGCTGGGCTCGGGCTTCGTGGTCGACCCCTCGGGCGTCGTCGTCACCAACAACCACGTCATCGCCGACGCCGACACGATCACCGTCAATTTCGCTGACGGCACCCAGCTCGACGCGGAGCTGATCGGCACCGATCCGAAGACCGACCTGGCGGTGCTGAAGGTGGAGCCGGAAGAGCCGCTGGTGTCGGTGAAATTCGGCGATTCGGAAGCGTTGCGGATCGGCGACTGGGTGATGGCCATCGGCAACCCGTTCGGCCTGGGCGGCTCGGTCTCGATCGGCATCGTCTCGGCCCGCGGCCGCAACATCAATGCCGGCCCCTACGACAATTTCATCCAGACCGACGCAGCGATCAATCGCGGCAATTCCGGCGGTCCGCTGTTCGATCTGAATGGCGACGTCGTCGGCATCAACACGGCGATCATCTCGCCATCCGGCGGTTCGATCGGGATCGGCTTCTCGGTACCGTCGAACCTGGCCGTCAACGTCATCGACCAGCTCCGGGAATTCGGCGAGACGCGGCGCGGCTGGCTGGGCATTCGCCTGCAGGCGGTGACCGACGACATCGCCGAAGGGCTCGGGATCGGCGAAGCGCGGGGCGCCGTGGTCATGGGCATCGTCGAGGGCGGCCCGTCCGACAACGGTCTCCTGAAGGTCGGCGACGTCATCGTCTCCTTCGACGGCGCGGCGGTGGAGAGTTCACGCGACCTGCCGCGCATCGTCGCGGAAACGCCGGTCGGCAAGGCCGTCGCGGTCGAGGTACTGCGCAAAACCGCCACCGACAAGCCCGCCGAGCGGACCAGTGTCGAGGTGACGCTGGGCCGGCTTGAGGATGGCGAGAAGCTGATGGCCGAATCCGACGACGCAGCGCCGACGAGCGACCCGGAAGCGGCCGAGACCGGCGACACGGATGCCGGACCGGTGGAAACGCTGGGCATGACGCTCACCGAGATCGACCCGACGCTGCGCGAGCAATATGCGCTGGCCGAGGACGCCAAGGGCGTGGTCATCACCGCCGTTGCGCCCAGCTCGAACGCCGCCGAAAAGGGCATCGAGGCCGGCACGCTGATCCGTGAAGTGGCGCAGGAAGAGGTCGCGACCGCGCGCGAGGTGGCCGACAAGATCGCCAAGCTCAAGGACGAGGGCCGCCGCAACGCGCTGCTGCTGCTGGCCGCCAGCAATGGCGATCTGCGCTTCGTCGTGGTGCCGATCGAATAGCCCGGCGGGCGATCAGCCGGGCCGCACGATCTCGTCGGCCCGGTAGCCCTGGATGAACAGCAGCGCGGTCAGGTCGCCATGGTCGACCCGGTGGGGCGCGCGGGCGGCGACGGTCGGCTTGGCGTGCAACGCGACGCCGGTGCCGGCCCGCTCGATCATCGGCAGGTCGTTGGCGCCGTCACCCACGGCAATCGCATCGGCGACGCCGAGCCCGAGCTGCGCCGCGAATTCCTCCAGCGCCGCGACCTTGGCGGCCGAGCCGAGGATCGGTTCGCCGACACGGCCGGTGAAGGCGTCGCCCTCATGCAGCAGGGTGTTGGCGCGGTTCTCGTGGAAGCCCAGCTTCTCCGCGATCGGTCCGGTGAAGACGGTGAAGCCGCCCGAGACGAGGGCGGTGAAGGCGCCGTTGGCCCGCATGGTGGCGACGAGTTCGGCACCGCCGGAGGCCAGCGTGATGCGCTCGGCGATGACCTCAGCAACCGCGGCGGTCGGCAGCTTCTCCAGCAGCGCGACGCGCTCCTTCAGGGCCGGCTCGAAGGCGATCTCGCCGTTCATCGCGCGGGCGGTGATGCCGGCAACGCGGTCCTTGATGCCGATGGCGTCGGCAAGCTCGTCGATGCACTCCTGATCGATCATGGTGGAATCCATGTCGGCGATCAAAATCCGCTTGCGCCGCTGGTCGTGCTGCTGCACCACGCAGTCGAACCCGCCATCGGCCGCGATCGCGGCGAGGTCCTGCCGCCAGGTCGGCGCCGCCGGCGTGTCGAAGCGAAGATCGGCGGCATAACCGGGGGCCAGCCACGCGGCCCGGTCCGGCGTCGTGCCGATCGCTTCGGCGACCGCGCTGAGGCCGGAAGCGGGCAGACCGGCACCCTTCGGTGCGGCAATGAGCGTGGCGACGAGCATGAAGCGACAGTCCGAAATGGCGGGAAAACAGGCGATCCTGATAGCCGGGCCGACCGCCAGCGGCAAGTCGGGCCTCGCGGTGGAACTAGCCGAGCGTCACGACGGCGTCGTGGTCAACGCCGATTCCATGCAGGTCTATGACGGCCTCAGCATCCTGACCGCACGCCCGGAGGCCGATGCGCTCGCCCGCGTGCCGCACCGGCTCTACGGGCATGTCGCGCCCGACCGGATCTATTCCGTCGGCGCCTGGATCCGCGACGTCGCGCCGGTGTTGGAGGAGATCCGCGCAGCCGGCAAGCTGCCGATCCTGTGCGGCGGCACCGGCCTCTACTTCAAGGCGCTGCTCGGTCTTCTCGACGATCTGCCTGAAGTGCCGCCGAAGATCCGCGAACGCTGGCGCAACCGGCTGGCGGAGGAGGGCGCTCCCGCCCTTCATGCGCTGCTGGCCCGATCCGACCCTTCCGCCGCACAACGGATCGACCCGGCCGACGGGCAGCGGATCGTCCGGGCGCTCGAGGTGGGCGAGGCCGCGGGGCAGCCGCTGTCGGCCCTTCAGACCGGCCGGCGTCCCGGCCTTCTGGAGCCCGCCGCCTGTGTGAAGCTCGTGACGGCGCCGGAGCGCAGCGTGCTGCGCCAGACCATTGCGGAGCGCTTCGCGCAGATGATGGCGGCGGGCGCGCTGGAGGAGGTCGCCGCGTTCCGCACCATCCCCGGCGCGATGGACGGATCGGCGGCCAAGGCGATCGGCGTCGCCGAACTGTCGGCGGTGCTCGACGGGACGATGGCGCGGGATGTCGCGGTGGCCCGGGCCGCAACCCGCACCCGCCAATATGCCAAGCGCCAGGAGACCTGGTTCCGGCACCAGTTCGATCCGAGCTGGCAGCGGCTCCCGGCCCCGGATATCGTTGCGATCGAGACGATTTGAGCCATCGTCTTAAGTAATCGGACAGCTTCTCGTCGTATCAGTTCCCATGGGGAAGATTCGGGAAGTCGGGCGGTCGATGAAGGTCACCAAGGCAGAGCTTTCGGTCGGGCTTTATCTGGCTGCGATCGTCGTCGCGGTCGCGTGCACCGTGAAGGCGCATGCCGTCTCCATGGCGATCTTCGCCAAGGTAGCGGACAGCGAGCCGTCGATCGTCAGCGGTCTGTTTGCTGCAACCATCGTCAGCCTCGTCGTGGCGCTGGGTACCGGCCTGTTCCTGATCCTGCCGACCATCCGCTCGCAGCTGCGCGAGCAGGGCAAGCTGCGCTCGCTCGCCGGCACGCTGGAGCAACGCTCCCAGCATCTGGAGCAGGCGGCACTGACCGACCCGCTCACCGGCCTGCGCAACCGGCGCTGCTTCGACCGGATGTTCGAGGAATATGTCGTCGCCTTCGACCGCGTCGGTCGTCCGGTTGGCCTGCTGTTGTTCGATCTCGACAAGTTCAAGGCCGTCAACGACACCTACGGCCACGATGTCGGGGACGAGGTGCTGAAGGTGGTCGCCGGTTGCCTGACGGATTTCGCGCGCCATCGCGACGTGGTCGCCCGCCTCGGCGGCGAGGAGTTCGCGATCATCGTGACCAACATGTCGGCGCCCGGCCTGGTCTCCTTCGCGGAGCGGATACGCCAGGCGATTTCGGGGCTCACCATCCGGGTCGGTGACGTGAAGCTGCGCACCACGGTCTCGGTGGGGCTGGCCTCTTCGGAGCCGGGCGACGGCTGCGCGGCGATCTTCAAGCGGGCCGACGTCAATCTCTACAAGGCCAAGCAGGCGGGGCGGAATCGGGTCAGTGCCGGGTCGGCCGCCGGCGTGCTCCTCGGAACCAACGCCTGAGCCGCCGCGTATAGGCTCTTCAAAAAGGCGAGGAGCGACATTGACCACCCTAGACATTCCCCACGAGCACCACGACTGGCTTCGCAAGGCGGCGCGGGCCGGCTACGCCGCGCGCGGGCTGGTGTATCTCATCGTCGGCTACTTCGCGTTTCGCGCCGCCTACGCCACCGGCCGCGCCATGGGAACCAAGGACGCGGTCGATACGGTCGCCGGCTCCGCCTTCGGTACGGTAGCCCTCGTCGCGCTCGTGGCAGCCCTGACCTGTTTCACCATCTGGCGGCTGATCCAGATGTTCTTCGACGTCGACGAGCACGGTCTCGACGCCAGGGGTGTGTTCGCGCGTTTCGGTCTGCTGATCAGCGCCTTCGCCTATGGCGGTACCGCATTCTATGCGGCGACGGTCCTTGCCGGCATGCGGTCGGACGGTGGCGGTGGCGGTGTCGTCGCGGCGGCCTACGATGCCGGCTACGGCGTCTGGATCACCTATATCGTGTCGCTGGGCATGGCGGTCGCCGGCGCCGCTCACATCTACAAGGGCGTCGTCGCCGGCTTCGAGAAATACATGACCATTCCCGCCGGCAAGCGCGTCTGGCTGCGGCCGATCTGCCGCTTCGGCCTGATCGCCCGGGGCGTCACCTTCTTCGTTCTGGCCGGCCTGTTGTTCACGGGTGCCGTCTCCTATGGCGAGGGCGATACGCCGGGGCTGGAAGCGGCGCTGCAGGCGATGTCGGACTGGAGCTATGGCTGGGTTCTGCTGTCGCTGACCGGGCTCGGGCTGATCGCCTTCGGCGCCTATGCCTGCGTCGAGGCGGTCTATCGCCGCATCCACATCGAGAAGGTCGGCTGACCTCGTGCGGCCCGGCGACAAGACCGTCGCCGGGCACAGGCGCAGATAAGTCGTTGACGGACGCGCTGGACGGGCTTAGCTTCCGCCCCATGACAAAGATCAACATTCTCGTAGTAGGACGGCGCACACGCGAGGCGGTCTAGGGACCGCCCGGCGAGAGCCACGTGTGCGCAACTCAAAGGGCCCCAGCGGCCCTTTTTTATTGCGCCGAGTTCCGACACAGCATCCGGACCGGGAGCGGCGCCAGACCAACCCGGCAGGCACGAGACGGAAGACGAGCCATGAACGCGACATCGGACACACGGGAAATGACAGGCGCGGCGATGGTCGTGCAGGCGCTGAAGGATCATGGCGTCGCCGACATCTTCGGCTATCCGGGCGGCGCGGTTCTCCCGATCTATGACGAGATCTTCCAGCAGGAAGCGGTCCGCCATGTCCTGGTGCGGCACGAGCAGGGGGCCGGTCACGCCGCCGAGGGCTATGCCCGTTCCACCGGCAAGCCGGGCGTCATGCTGGTGACGTCAGGCCCGGGCGCAACCAATGCGGTGACCGCGCTGCAGGACGCGCTGATGGATTCGATCCCGCTGGTCTGCATCACCGGCCAGGTGCCGACGACGCTGATCGGCTCCGACGCCTTCCAGGAATGCGACACGGTCGGCATCACGCGGCCCTGCACCAAGCACAACTGGCTGGTGAAGGACGTCAACGATCTGGCGCGCGTCCTGCACGAGGCCTTCCACGTGGCGACCACCGGTCGCCCGGGTCCGGTCGTCGTCGACATTCCCAAGGACGTGCAGTTCGCCACCGGCCTTTACACGCCGCCGGCACCGCAGACCCAGCACGAGAGCTATCGGCCGAAGCTGGTCGGCGACCGCGACCGCATCGAGGCTGCGGTGGCGATGCTGGCGAGCGCCAAGCGGCCGATCATCTATTCGGGCGGCGGCGTCATCAATTCCGGCCCCGAGGCCGCGCAGCTCCTGCGCGAGCTGGTGGCGCTGACCGGTGCGCCGATCACCTCGACGCTGATGGGGCTCGGCGCCTATCCGGCCTCCGGCGAGAGCTGGCTGGGCATGCTGGGCATGCACGGCACCTACGAGGCCAATCTGGCCATGCATGGCTGCGACGTCATGCTGTGCGTCGGCGCGCGCTTCGACGACCGGATCACCGGTCGACTCGACGCCTTCTCGCCGCACTCCAGGAAGATCCACATCGATATCGACCCCTCGTCGATCAACAAGAACGTGCGCGTCGACCTGCCGATCATCGGCGATGTCACCCATGTCCTGCGCGACATGGTCGGCATCTGGAAGGAGCGCGGTACGGCGATCGACCCGGCATCGCTCGCCGGATGGTGGGACGAGATCGGTACGTGGCGGGCGCGCGACAGCCTGGCGTACCGGCCGAACGATGACGTCATCATGCCGCAATACGCCATCCAGCGGCTCTATGCGCATACCAGGGATCGCGAGACCTATGTCTCCACCGAGGTCGGCCAGCATCAGATGTGGGCGGCGCAGTTCTATGGCTTCGAGGCGCCGAACCGGTGGCTGACCTCGGGTGGTCTCGGCACGATGGGCTACGGCCTGCCGGCCGCGATCGGCGCGCAGATCGCCCATCCGGATGCGCTGTCGGTCTGCATCGCCGGCGATGCGTCGGTGCTGATGAACATGCAGGAGATGTCGACGGCGGTGCAGCACGGCGCCAACGTCAAGATCTTCATCCTGAACAACCAGTATATGGGCATGGTCCGGCAGTGGCAGCAGCTCCTGCACGGCAACCGGCTGTCGAACTCTTACACCGAGGCGCTGCCAGACTTCGTCAAGCTGGCCGAGGCCTATGGCGGCCACGGCATCCGCTGCCAGAAGCCGGGCGATCTCGACGCGGCGATCGAGGAGATGCTGGCCGTCGACAAGCCGGTGCTGTTCGACTGCCGGGTGGCCAACCTCGCCAATTGCTTCCCGATGATCCCATCAGGCAAGGCCCACAACGAGATCCTGCTGCCGGACGAGGCAAGCGACGAGGCGGTCGGCAGCGCCATCGACGCCAAGGGCCGGGCCCTGGTCTGATCGGGCAAGCCATCTCAGTGCAGACGATCGACGAAGGGCGGCGGCAACGCCGCCCTTCGTCGCTTCAAGCCTATGACGGGCGGTCGAAGGCGACGCTGCGGCCGTCCGAGCGGATTTCGAGCTCGAAGCCGTCGCCGCGCGCGTCGAGCCCGCTGAAGACGAAGAAGCTCTTGTAGTTGTCGCGATTCGACAGGGTCACGCGCAGGATCTCGGCGTCCGGCATCAGCGCCTCGGCGATCCGCAGGATCCGCTCGGGTACATCCTCCTGCAGGATCTCGCGGTCGATCTTCACGACCGCGCCGTCCTCGGCGACGGTCACCGCCACGTCGCGGCCGCTGCGCATCTGGCCGCGCAGGGCGTAGACCTGCTGATCGCCATCCTCGCGGATCGCCACGGAGCGGAACTGCGCGCCGGGCAGGGCCAGTTCGGCGCTGCCGATGACCGCAAGCGGCACCGCGATCATGTCGGGCTCGGATGTCTGCGGCGCCGCAGCGTCGTTCGTCTCGTCCATCGCCGGGTCTTCGGTGGCGGCGAGCCGATCGGCCTGCTTCGCCTCGCCGGGGCTCGCGACCTCGCCGTCGGGCGCCGCGTCCTCGGGCGCGACGGCCGGCTTGTCCATCTCCGCCGTGCCGTCCTCCTCGGCCATGGTGGCCGGGCCGGACGGTTCGGCATCCTGCGGCGCCTCGGTGACCGAGGATTGCGGCATCGTGCCCGCCACGCCGGCGGCGTTGCGGGCGGTGTCGGTCAGCTCTTCCGGCGGCGAGTCGAGGGCGTCGACGTCGAGTTCGCTCGCGGCGTCGTCGGCGCTGTCGGCGATGATGTCGGCCGCATCCTCGTCCTCAGCGTCATCCGTGAGGCTGTCGGCGGCCATGTCGCCGGACATTGCCGCGTCGCCGGCCTCGGCGTCCGAGTCGTCCTCGGAGATGGCGTCGGCCATCGGGTCATCCTGCGGGTTCGCATCGGCGCTGTCATGCGAATCCATCTCTACGGCCGCATCCGTCCCCGGGACATCGGCGATGTCGGCCTGGTCGTCCGGCTGCGCGGGATCGGCGGAGGCTTCGCCCAGGGCGCCGGCGTTGCCGGTGTCGCCGATCAGGTCGTTGATGGCAGCCGATGCGGTGCCCGGAGCGCGTGTATCCTCGTCTTCAGCTTCCGTATCGGACGCCCGACTCTCCGGCTCCGGGGCGGTCGCCGTTTCGCCGGTCGCACCTTGCGCGGCGGCAACGCTGTCTTCGATGATCGTCCCGGCGTCTTTCGCGACCGTCTGCTCGTCGGGAGCGGTCGGCACCGGCGTTCCGTCACTCGCCATCATGTCGCTCGCGTCGCCCTCGGGCGCTGCGGACAGTTCGGTGGGCGGTTCGGCCAGTTTCTCGCTTGCGCCGAGTTCGGATTGCGCCGCTTCGCCGCTGGCGTCGATCTTCTTGACGGCTGTCTCGGACGTCGCGTCCGCTGTCGGCGCAAGGGCCTGTCCGATCACCGCATCGGCGGGAACGGCAACGAGCGAACCGTCGCGGCAGGTCAAGCGGAAGAGGCCGTCTTCGCCCTCGACCCGGATCGTCAGGGCAAAGCCGCCGTCGGTGAGCGCAGGCACGCACTGGGCCCGGTCCGGCTCCTGTGCAGTCGCCGCAGCGAAGGCCGGCAATGCAAGCGCAGCCGTGGTGCCCAGAAGCATGATCGTCTTCATGTCCGTCTCTCCTCTTGGTTGCCACCGCGTCCGGCGCCTTCATGGCAGTTGAAGATGCGCTTCCGATGACGCTCGTCCAGCTTGCGTCGCACAAGCGGACCGTCGGCCCGGTGCCGCGAAAGCCGCCTTGGCCTTTCGGTGTCGCGGCTCTATGGTGCCGCAACACCAAGAACCTGCTGAGCTTCCGACATGAACCAACCCGTCCAGCCGCCCGCATCGGCCTATTTCATCACGCCGGAGAAGGAGGCGAACGAGACCCGCACGCTCGCCGTCCTGGTGGACAACGAGCCGGGCGTCCTGGCTCGAGTCATCGGCCTGTTCTCGGGGCGCGGCTACAATATCGAGAGCCTGACCGTTTCGGAAACCGAACACGAGAAGCACCTGTCGCGGATCACGGTGGTCACCCGCGGCGCACCCCACGTGATCGAGCAGTTGAAGAGCCAGCTCGACCGCATCGTGCCGGTGCACCGGGTCGTCGATCTGACCCGCATCGGCGGTGCCAACGGCGACAACGATCCGATCGAGCGCGAACTGGCGATCCTGAAGGTGGCGGGGCAGGGCGACAAGCGCGTCGAGGCGCTGCGGCTTGCCGACGTCTTCCGCGCCAAGGTGATCGATTCCTCGATCGAGCACTTCGTCTTCGAACTGACCGGACGGCCGTCGAAACTCGACAAGTTCGTCGCCATCATGCAGCCGCTGGGCCTCGTCGAGGTCTGCCGCACGGGCGTCGCCGCCCTGTCGCGCGGCAAGGACGGCATGTAGGTTCTTCGAGCAGGTTCCCGGAACGCCCCGCGCCATCTTGGCGCGGGGCGTTCCGCTGCTATGTCTGTGACGGACAGATGCGTGAGGGATACAGGGATGGAGCAAACGGAGCGGGCGACGGCGTCGGCCAGTGACGAGGGTCGTTATCGGCTGCTCGTCGACGCGATCACCGACTACGCCATCTACATGCTCGATCCGGACGGCATCATCACCAGCTGGAACGCCGGCGCGCAGCGCTTCAAGGGCTATACGGCGGACGAGATTCTCGGCTCGCATTTCTCTCGCTTCTTCGTGCCGGCGGATCGCGAGGCCGGGCTGCCGCAGCGGGCGTTGCGCATCGCTGCCGCGGAGGGGCGCTTCGAGACCGAAGGCTGGCGCGTGCGCAAGGACGGCGGCCAGTTCTGGGCGCATGTGGTGCTCGACCCGATCCTGCACCCCGACGGCACCCTCATCGGCTATGCCAAGATCACCCGCGACCTGACCGAGCGCAAGCAGGCACAGGAGGATCTGCAGCGCAGCGAGAAGCAGTTCCGGCTGCTGGTCAACGGGGTCAGTGACTACGCCATCTACATGCTCGACCCCGAGGGCCGGGTGACCAACTGGAATTTCGGCGCCGAGCGGATCAAGGGCTACAGCCGGGACGAGATCGTCGGCGAGCATTTCTCCCGCTTCTTCTCGCCCGAAGACCGCGAGCGGGGCGAGCCGCAGCGCGGTCTCGCCACTGCTCTCAAGGACGGCCGCTTCGAGACCGAGGGCTGGCGCATCCGCAAGGATGGTACCCGGTTCTGGGCCAGCGTCGTGGTCGACCGGGTCGACGACGAGGAGGGCAGGGTGATCGGCTTTGCCAAGATCACCCGCGACGTCACCGAGCGCAAGGAAGCGCAGGAGGCGCTGGCCAAGGCCAACGAGGCGCTGGCCCAGTCGCAGAAGATGGAAGCGATCGGCCAGCTCACCGGCGGCATCGCGCACGACTTCAACAATCTGCTCACCGCCGTCATCGGCAGTCTGGAAATGGCTCGCAAGCGGGTCGGCATCGACCCGCCGGCCGTGCAGTCGCTGATCGACAACGCGCTGGAGGGAGCCCGCCGCGGCGCGTCGCTGACCCAGCGCATGCTGGCCTTTGCGCGCCGTCAGGATCTGGCCCCGCGCACCGTCGATCTCGCCGAACTCGTCGCCGGTATCACGGCCTTCCTGGAGCGCTCGATCGGTCCCGAGCTCAGCATCGAGACACGCTTTCCCGCCGGGCTCTCACCCGCCCATATCGATCCCAACCAGCTCGAGACGGCGCTTCTCAATCTTATGGTCAATGCCCGCGACGCGATGGACGGCGGCGGCGTCGTCACCATCGAAGCGGACGAGGCCGCCATCGAGGTGGCGCGGCCCGGCGGGCTGGCGGTGGGTCGCTATGTCCGGCTGGCGGTGATCGATACGGGCGAAGGAATGGATGCCGAGACCGTGAAGCGCGCGGCCGAGCCGTTCTTTACCACCAAGGGCGTCGGCAAGGGCACCGGGCTCGGGCTGTCGATGGTGCACGGGCTGGTCAGCCAGTCGGGCGGCGGCCTGCAGATCCACAGCCGCAAGGGCGAGGGGACCCGAGTCGAGCTTTGGCTGCCCGTCGCGACGGCCGCGCTCGCGCCGGCATCGACGCGCGAGCCTGACGTGCCTGTCGTGCCGGCCGAAGACCGGCCGCTCGCCATCCTCGCCGTGGATGATGACGGGCTGGTGCTGATGAACACGGTGGCAATGCTGGAGGACATGGGGCACCGCGTCTTCGAGGCGGCGTCGGGTATGGAGGCGCTCGATATCCTGAGGAGCGAGGCGGACATCGAGCTGGTGATCACCGATCACGCCATGCCACGGATGACCGGCAGCCAGCTGGCCGAGGCGATCCGGGGCGAATGGCCCGGGCTGCCGATCATTCTGGCCACCGGCTATGCGGAGCTACCGCCCGGCGGCGACAACAGCCTGCCCAAGCTGTCCAAGCCCTTCGGCGAATACGAACTCGCCAAGGCAATCACCGCGACCCTCGGCGCCGGCAAAGCCGCTTCGCCGGGGGCGGCCATCGCCGGCTCCTGAACGGGGACGCGCCGCCCTGCAGCGGCGTTCGTGGTGCGTTTGCCACCGATGGTGGCAAGCGCACGGCGCATCGGCGACGAGGGTGAAAAACCGCGCCGGGACCTATAAGGCTGTTGGCAATGGGAATCGGGCCGCGTGCCCGGCTGGCAACCGGAGATCGGCTTGAAACTCTCACCACAGCAGGACGATGCGCTGAAGGCCGTGGCCGACTGGCTGGCGGACGGCGAGACACCGATCTTCCGGCTGTTCGGCTATGCGGGAACCGGCAAGACGACGCTGGCGCGGCATTTCGCCGAGGGCATCGACGGGGCGGTGCAGTTCGCCGCCTTCACCGGCAAGGCGGCGCAGGTGCTGCGCTCGAAGGGCGCCAAGAGTGCGCGCACGCTGCATTCGCTCATCTACCGCCCGCGCGGCGAGGAGACGATCTCCGACGAGGCCAGCGGCCTGTCGCGGGTCTCGCCGACCTTCTCCTTGAACCGGCAGAGCCCGGTCGCGAAGGCCAAGCTGATCATCGTCGACGAGTGCTCGATGGTGGACGAGGCGCTGGGCCGCGACCTGATGTCCTTCGGCACGCCGATACTGGTGCTGGGCGATCCGGGGCAGCTGCCGCCGGTGTCGGGCGGGGGCTTCTTCACCGAGGCCGAGCCGGATTTCCTGTTGACCGAGATCCACCGCCAGGCGCGCGACAACCCGATCATCGACCTTGCCCTGCATGTGCGCGAAGGCAAGGAACTGATGCATGGCGACTGGGGCGCCGCCCGCATCATCGGCAAGCGCGAGGTGGAAACCGACGAGGTGCTGGCCGCCGACCAGGTGCTGGTCGGGACCAACCGCACCCGCCGGCGCTACAACGCGCGGCTGCGCGAGCTGAAGGGCTTCGAGGGCCCGCTGCCGATGTCGGGCGACAAGCTGGTGTGCCTGCGTAACGACCCGGCCAAGGGGCTGCTCAACGGCTCGCTCTGGCAGGTGATGACGGCCTCGCGCGAAACCACCAAGCCGGGCGTCAATCTGATCGTGAAACCGGACGACGACGACATCGACCAGGGCGCCGCCAAGATCCGGCTGCTGAAGGCCGCCTTCGAGGATCCCGACGCCGACATTCCCTGGCCGACGAAGAAGCGTTTCGACGATTTCGACTATGGCTACGCGCTGACTGTGCACAAGGCGCAGGGCTCGCAGTGGAACAACGTCATGCTGTTCGACGAGAGCTGGGCCTTCAAGGAAACGCGCGAGCGCTGGCTCTACACCGCCATCACCCGTGCGGCCGAGCGCCTGACCATCGTCAAATAGCCCCGCCGGGTCCTGCCGGCGGGCAAGCGCGGCCTATTCGGCCGGCGAGAAGGTCGGCGCGTCGCTTGCCACCGAGCCTTTGACGAACAGCCACAGGAACATCAACGCCCCGAGGATGACGGTGATCGAGCCGACGAACAGGAACAGGTTGTCCTCGCCGGTCGCGTCGACCATGATCTTGCCGAGGATCAGGAACACCGTGCCGATCTCGTAGACCGCCAGTTGCGGCAAGGCGAGGCGGCGGGTGCGCAGTTCGGGCCAGACCTTGTGCACCAGGCCGAAGAGGACCGAGGCGACGAAGCCCAGAAGCCCGATATGGGCGTGGGAATTGGAGAAATTGTGGTGGCCGGTCGCGCCGAGCCATGTGCCGAAGACCGCGCCTGCGAGCAGCCACACAATGCCGATGATGACGTAAAGTCTGTCGATCCTGACCATGGCGAAACTCCCGATCCTGCCGAAACAGCTGTGATCCGATGCCGTGCCGCAAGCGACCGGGCAGACATGCGCCGTCGCCAAGGCAGTCTAGTCGCGTTGGCAAGTAATATCGACAGGATTCTCGTTCCTGTCTGGCATGGTATTCCGCTGGGTCAGTCTGAGGCATGAAAAAGGGCGGGAGCCTCACGGTCCCGCCCTTTCCGATCATCGACGCTTCGCTCGGCTGTCAGCAGCCGTTCGCCGTCAGGTATACGGTGCGGTCCTCGATCCGGTCGACCGTGACCGCGCAGCCGTCGCCGAGATCGGCGGAGCCGCCGGCCTCGACCTGCTGGCGCCCGCTGCCGACGACGTAGAGCGTCGCGCCATTGTCGCCGAGGCCGGAGACGAAGACCTTCTTCTCGCCGAAAGTCGCCGTCTGGCCGACCGTGATCCCGCCGTCGCCAGCGGCCGCATCGCCTTCGCTGACCTGTTCGGCCGGTGCGGCTGCGGCGTCGCCCTCGGCAGGCGCGGCGCTTGCGGCCGCATCCGGCTGTTCTGCCGGGGTCTCCTGCGGCGCTGCGGCGGCGTCATCGGAAGCCGGCGCGGCGCTGTCGTCGCTGGTCGCGGCGGCGTCGCCGGTGCAGCCGTCGCTGGCGAGGGTCACCTGACCGTTCTCGATCGCCTCGACTGTCACGCTGCAACCATTGCCGGCATCGAGAGCCGAGCCGACGGCGACCGTCTCGCGGCCGCCGCCGCCGACGGCGAAGAGCGTCGCGCTGTCCTCGATGATGGCGGAGACGAAGATCCGGCTCTCGCCGAAGCTCGCCGTCCCGCCGACCGGTACGGTCTGGCTGGTGGCGCTTGCGGCGGCCGGCTGTTCGGCGGGCGCGTCAGCAGCCGGTTGGGCCGTTTCGGCCGCCTCGGGCTGTTCCGCCGCAGCCGCGGTCTCGGCAGGCGCGTCCTGCGCGGCAGCATCGGGCGCCGTCTCTGCCGCTGCCGGCTGGGTCTCCTGTGCGGGCGCCGCCTCCGCCTGCTGCGGCTCGGCCGCGGCCGCGGCCGTTGCGGCGGCGGCACTCTGGTCGCCGCCGGATGCAGTTGCACCGGCGCAATCCTGCGATTCGAGATAGGCGGCGCCGGCGGCCACGCCGGCCAGCGTCACCTGGCAGCCATTGCCGGCGTCGATCGCGCTGCCGGACGTCACGTCCTTCGGATCGCCGCCGGCGACCGCCAGCGTCGCGCTGCCGTTTTCGGCAGAGATCGACACCAGTTGCACCGGATTGCCGCCGAAGATCGCCGACTGGCCCGGCAGCAGGATCGCGCCGGTGTTGCCGACCTGGCTTGCCAGCGCTGCCGGGTCGCCGCCTGCGGCATCCGACCCGCCCTGCGGCGCGGCAGCCGGTGCGGCGGCGATGTCGCCCTTCAGCCCCTCGATCGCAGCGGCGAGTTCGTCGAGCTTGGCGGCCGCCGCATCGCGGGCCTCGCCGGCGCCGCTCTGCAGCGACTGTCCGAGCGCCTCGGTGCGGCTCTGGAAGTCGCCGCCCATCTGATCGAGACGGGCGCCCAGATCGGCGATGGCCTGCTGCGTCTGCGCCACCGCGTCGTCGGCGGGGGCCGCCGCCTGCTGGCTCAGCTCCGAGACGCTGGTCTGCAGTTTTTCGATCTCGGCCTGCATCCGGCCGGCGACGCCCTGCATCTGGTTGCCCAGATCCTCCTGAAGGTCGTCATAATCGGGGCCGACGGCCCAGCCGATCGCAATGCCGACGACCCCGGCGACGACGATCGGTATGAAGTTCGAACCACGCATGCTGTCTCTCCCTCGCAACGCGTCCCGGGGGGAGCCCCGGGCATTGGTAACGTGTTCAACAGACTAGCGGTCGGGCAGGGGCTTTCAACACGCATTCGGCGCGCCGGGCCGGATCGGGAGGTTTTCTCGCCCGGCCGTTGACCGGTCGCCGGGGATCGCACACTTACGGGGCGCCGAAACGTTTCCGCGAGGCCCGCATGTCGACCGCTCTTTCCGTCAATCTCAATGCCGTCGCCATGCTGCGCAATCGCCGCGACCTGCCGTGGCCGAGCGTGGTCGATTTCGGCCGGATCGCGCTGCGAGCCGGGGCCCATGGCCTGACCGTGCATCCGCGCCCGGACCAGCGGCACATCCGGTTCTCCGACCTGCCGGAGCTGCGCGCCCTGATCGACAACGAGTTTCCGGCGGCCGAATTCAACATCGAGGGCTATCCGACCGAGGACTTCCTCGCCCTGGTCGAGACCGTCAGTCCCGAGCAGGTGACGCTGGTTCCCGACGATCCCTCGCAGCCGACCTCGGACCATGGCTGGGATTTTGCCGGGGAGGGGGCGTTCCTGACGCCCATCGTCGCGCGGTTGCAGGCCGGCGGGGCGCGGGTCTCGCTGTTTGCCGATGCCGACCCGTCGGCGATGAAGGCGGCGGCGGCAACGGGCTGCGACCGAATCGAGCTCTATACCGGCCCCTATGGCGGCACCCATGCCGACCCGGAAGCGGCGAAGGCCGAGATCGAGCGGCTCGGCGCGACGGCCGACGCGGCGCTTGCGGCGGGGCTGGGCGTCAATGCCGGGCACGACCTGACCGTGGCGAATTTGCCGGCGCTGGTCGCGCGCATTCCGGAGCTGGCCGAGGTCTCGATCGGCCACGGCCTCACCGCCGACGCGCTGGAATACGGCATGGAGACCTCGGTGCGGCGGTTCCGGGCCGCCTGCGGCCAAGGCTGAGCCCGCCGCGAACTCAGGCGCCCGATGGCGAAAGGGCGGGCGCTGCGGATTTCCGCTTGCGTCCGCCGCCGACACCTCCTAGAAGCCGTACCGTAACGTACGGTACGGCTCTCGCGAGCCGCCCCTGGAGGCAGTGTGTCGGCAACCGAAACCATCGCCGTGGAGAGCATGACGGAGCGCCAGTGCGATGTGCTGGACGCGGCGCTGCGCCTGCTCGTCGAGGCGCGCCGGCCGCTGACCATGACCGCCGTGGCGCGTGCCGCGAGCTGCTCCAAGGAAACGCTGTACAAATGGTTCGGCGACCGCGACGGTCTGCTGACGGCGACGGTGCAGTGGCAGGCCGCAAAGGTCCGCGGCGTGCCGGTGGGGGCGGAGGCGGCATCGCGCGAGCGCCTCGCCGCGCATCTGACCCAGTTCGCCCGCGACTGGCTCACCGTCCTCAGCGGTCCGACCTCGGTCGCGCTCAACCGGCTGGCCATTGCCGAGGCCGGCTCGAAGACCGCCGATCTCGGTGCCATCGTTCTGCATAACGGGCCCTTCGCCATGGCCCGGCGGCTGAAGCCGGCGCTGGAGGCCGGCCGAAATGCCGGGCTGGTGCGCTTCGAGGACGCCGACGACGCCTTCCGCAGCTTCTTCGGCCTCGTCGTGCGCGACGTGCAGATCCGGCTCTTACTCGGCGACCGGCTGACGCTCGACAAGGCGGCCGTCGCCCGCGACGCGGAGCGCGCCACCACCCAGTTCTTCGCTCTTTACGGAGTGGACGAGGAGAGGCCGGTCACGGCCTGAATTCACGACGACAACCACAGCATCCAAAGGAGGATACAGCATGCGCGTCTATTACGATCGGGATGCCGATCTCAACCTCATCAAGTCCCGCAAGGTCGCGATCATCGGCTATGGCAGCCAGGGCCGCGCCCATGCGCTGAACCTGAAGGATTCCGGCGCCAACGACGTCGCCGTCGCCCTGCGCGCCGGTTCGGCGACCGCCAAGAAGGCCGAGGCCGACGGCTTCAAGGTGATGACCGTCTCCGAGGCGGCCGGCTGGGCCGACCTGATGATGATGGCCACCCCGGACGAGCTCCAGGCCGACATCTACCGCGACGAGATCGCCCCGAACATCCGCGACGGCGCGGCCATCGCCTTCGCCCACGGCCTCAACGTGCATTTCGGCCTGATCGAGCCGAAGGCGACCGTCGACGTCGTCATGATCGCGCCGAAGGGCCCGGGCCACACCGTGCGCGGCGAATACCAGAAGGGCGGCGGCGTGCCGTGCCTCGTCGCCGTCCACCAGGACCCGTCGGGCAACGCGCTCGATCTGGCGCTGTCCTACGCCTGCGGCGTCGGCGGCGGTCGCTCGGGCATCATCGAGACCAACTTCAAGGAAGAGTGCGAGACCGATCTGTTCGGCGAGCAGGTCGTCCTGTGCGGCGGTCTGGTCGAGCTGATCCGCGCCGGCTTCGAGACGCTGGTGGAAGCCGGCTATGCGCCGGAAATGGCCTATTTCGAGTGCCTGCACGAAGTGAAGCTGATCGTCGACCTCATCTATGAGGGCGGCATCGCCAACATGAACTACTCGATCTCCAACACCGCCGAGTGGGGCGAGTACGTCTCCGGCCCGCGCATCATCACCGCCGAGACCAAGGCCGAGATGAAGCGGGTTCTGGCCGACATCCAGACCGGCAAGTTCACCTCGGACTGGATGCAGGAGTACCGGGCCGGTGGCGCGCGCTTCAAGGGCATCCGCCGCCTCAACGACAAGCACCAGATCGAGGAAGTCGGCGAGAAGCTGCGCGGCATGATGCCGTGGATCAAGTCGAACGCGCTGGTCGACAAGGACCGCAACTAGGCGCTTCGCTTAAGCCAAGCCTGCAACAGTTTGAGCGCCGGCGGGACCTGTCCCGCCGGCGCTTTGCATTTCGTTTGAATCTCACCGGGTTTGGTTCAGGAATTGCAAAGGAGTTCCTGCGACAACCGGACCGACTGTCCTGGCATGGAGGCCGATATGGCTGCGCTTCCCGAACATGAACCGGACGATTCGGAACGCCGCGTCGCGCCCCGCACGCGCACGCTCAAGCGCGCCAAGGTCATCTTCAACGGCGGCTTTTCCACCTTCGACTGCATCGTGCGCAATATCTCGGCGACCGGTGCCCTGCTCACCATCGACGATGCGGCGCATCTGCCCAAGGAATTCCAGATCCGGATCGGCGAAGAGCGCGACGAGCGACCGGCACGCCTGGTCTATCGCCGCGCCATGTTCGCCGGCATCCGCTTCCTCGACGTCGAGCCCGGCCCGGAGGCAGGCGACCAGCGTCCGCTGGCGCCGCAGACGGCGGCCAGGCAGCCCGAGTCGCAGCCGACCCCAGCCCCGGCCGGCGGCATTCGCAAGATCACGCCGGAAGCGCTGCCAGCTGCCCTGACGCGCCTCTTCGCCTGGTCCTGACCCGCGTCGAAACCCCTCCCGCGCGGCACCTGACGCCCCGTCTCGACCGCTTGCCGCGCACTCTGCAAAAATAACCGTCATCGCACTGCAAAAAATGCCCGCTGACGGGTGGACAGCCACCGCGCTTCCGCTTATGTAGCCGCTACCGAACGCCACCGGCGTCGTGGGTGATTAGCTCAGTTGGTAGAGCAGCTGACTCTTAATCAGCGGGTCGTAGGTTCGAACCCTACATCACCCACCAAATTTTCTTGATATAGCAGGCACTTGGGGGCCGCAGGTGTGACCTTGCGGTCAGCGCGATGGCTTCTCAGGTCACGTACAGGTCACAGCCAAAATAGTTTACGAGCCCCCGCTGGGCCTGATTCCAAGTTGCGGGGCCTGCTGCCGCTTCGGGTTCACTGCCACGATCTTCAAGCGGACCACGGACAGTCGTCCAATGCCCAGCGCCCTCGCGAAGGTCTTGTTCATCTGCTTCCCCTTTTGTGGGTCGAGGCGCGTGACCGGTCAGGTCACGCCTGTTGCGATCAGGCACCCCGCGCGTCGCGGTGCCCGCCGTGATTTCGCTCCGCCGAAGTGTCGCCACCCGGGGAGTGAAGGCCTACGGGTTAGCGCCCCTGCCGGTCGGCGCCCGGTGGGGTGGGGCCCACGATTCCCCTCGCAGAGGGGGCCGAACTGGTAGACCTCGGCGGCCGCGTTCACCGTGACGGCCCATCCCGCAAGATTCGAGGTCGCCATCCCGCCCTCCGCCGGCGGTTTCGCGCCCGCGCCTCGGCGCCCCGTGCTGGTCCACCAACACCAGGAGGACACCATCGACGACCCCAACTCCGACCACCTCTACGCCCTGCTTGAGATCGGCTTTGGCCCGATCCACGAATGGCCGCGACCGGACGACGGCCCGGCGGCGGAGGCCGCCATCAACCGTGCTCTCGACGTCGCCTTTCGGCCGCCCATCGACGCCGCTTCCGGGAGGAACTCCGCTTCGGCCAGCACGGCGAGGACGCAGGGGGCTTCCTGTGGCGTTGCTGGTGCCGCGCGATGCAGCAGCCGAACGTCTTCCTCGATCGCTATGGCCGTGGGTACGCGTCGCCGGGAGAGGCAGCCTGATCTCTGCCGCCGATCCCCCTCGAATCTGACGCCATCCCGCCGGCGCCCAACGCTTCTCTTGGGGCACGCGGGGGACCGGGTCCGCAACGAGGGAGAGAGACAATGACCGACCATACGCATGACATCGCCGTCCGAAGGGCAAACGGCCTCGGCTGCACCCCGGCCGTCGCCGCATACATGCTCGCATTGGAGGCGCACCTCGAGACGCTCGAGGAGAAAGTGGGCGAGCTCCGCTACGACGTCCGCAGAATCCGGCGCGCAGCTTGAGAAGCGAGGGAGAGACCATGACGTACCGTTCCGCCGCCGAAACCATCGCCGCGCTCGACTTCGAAGACAGGAAGTCCTTCCAGTCGGTCATCTACAGGATCCGGCTTGCCGAGCGTGGCGCGGCTGCCGCCATGGCGTACCTCGACACCGAGGTCGCGGCGGGCGACCGGGCCGAGGTCCTGCGGCTGTCGGCGCAGGCCGCCTGATCCACCCCACCCCGTCGACGACACCAGCCCCGGCCACCGCGCCGGTTTGTTTGCCCGCCGGCCGGCTTGACGCCAACCCTCCCGACGCCGCACAAGGCTCTCATGATCTCTCGCTCGCAGCTCATACGTCGCCGTACTGCCTGACGGTCCCTTCCGGGCCGCGCCGACGCACGCCCCGACAGATAGAGCGACCGCCATGACGAGAGACATCCCGCCCAACCCGTTCAAGACGCAATTGCGGTCCGCCGCCCGACACCTCTCGATGGCGCTGCGGCTGCTCGACCGGGAGAGCCGGGCGATGGTCGACCTCGCCCGCGACAGTTATGAGGGCTACCGGGCGCGACATGCTCTAGCGAGCGCTCTAGTCTGCGCCAGCCAAGCGCTCATCACCCCGTATTGGCCCAGGGCGTTTGCCGACGCGGAGGCGTTCAAGGTTGCATTCCGAGACCTGAACCTTTTGCGAGTCCGGGCTCGCGACGCGGAGGTCACCTCCTCGGTGATCGGCGACGCAACTCCGCATCTGCGAATGCTCCTCGAAGCGACCCATCAAGCGATGGAGGATGCGAGCCATGGCTGAGATCTTCTTCACCGCCGACACCCACTTCGGCCATCGCGGCATCATCGCGATGTGCGATCGCCCGTTCTACGATGTCGAGGACATGGACGAGGGTCTCATCCGCCGCTGGAATGACCGCGTGCGGAAATCCGACATCGTCTACCACCTCGGTGACTTCACCATGGGCGCAACGGCGGGACGCGGCCGCGAGATCTTCGACCGTCTGAACGGCCGCAAGCACCTCATCATCGGCAACCATGACCGGGAGAAGGTGCGCACGCTCCCTTGGGCGTCTCCGCCGCGTGACCGCCTGATGCTCCGGCACCCGGAGGAGAAGATGCCCGTGGTGCTCGACCACTACGCCCTTCGCACCTGGCCCAGCCTCCATCACGGTGCCATTCATCTCTACGGACATTCGCACGGCAGCCTGCCGGGCATCGGGCGTTCGGTCGACGTCGGCGTCGATGTTTGGAATTACACGCCAGTGACGCTCAACGAGATCCGCCCGACGCTGGAGCGGCAGCAGGCGGTGCTCGACGACGCGAGGGCGGCGCGGGCAGTCAGCGAAATGGACGACGAGGCTCGCGGCGATGCGCATACGAGTGAACTGCCACTATAGCAAATGTCCGACCGGTTCCTTTCGGCAGCTAATTCCCGTTGTCTCGACTTATTCGAATCCGGTGAGCCCTTCGCCGGTCATGCCGGAATGCAGTCGTTGACGTCGATTCCCGAGCCCTCCAAGTTGCCGTTCTCAAACCGGAGGCGATCCCCATGGCATTCACGAATCCTCACGCAGTCCAGGGCGGCGCTCGATAGTGTCCCACCATGTGGTGTAGCTGACGGCGATGGCCGTGCGGTTCCGGCCAAGCCGGATTGATCAGCGTGCCACGGCTGGCAGGCTAACGAACGGATCATCGCTCAGGGGAGCGACGGATTCCAGTGTCATGTACCTGGCCCGCTGAACCGCCCACTCATCATTTTGCTCGAGCAGCAGCGCGCCGACGAGGCGCTGGATGGCCTCATCGTTGGGAAAGATGCCGACGACGTCGGTGCGCCGCTTGATCTCGCCGTTCAGCCGCTCGATCGGATTCGTGCTGTGCAATTTGGCCCGATGCTCCCTAGGGAAGGTCATGTAGGCCAGCACGTCGGGCTCGGCCTCGTCGAGGATGGCAGCGAGCTTCGGCACCTTTGGCCGGATCTGGTCGGCGACGGAGCGCCATTGCTGGCTGGCGGCCTCTGGCGTCTCTTGGGCAAAGGCGGTGGCGATGAAGGCGGAGACGACACGACGGCCGCTCTTGCCAGCATGGGCCAGGACGTTGCGCATGAAGTGCACGCGGCAGCGCTGCCATGTCGCCGTTAGCACCTTGGTGACCGCGGCTTTGATGCCCTCGTGAGCGTCGGACACGACGAGCTTCACGCCGCGAAGGCCGCGTCGGGTCAGCTTTCTCAGGAACTCGGTCCAGATCGGCTCGGCTTCCGAGGTGCCGATCTCCATGCCGAGAACCTCACGCCGGCCATCGGCGTTGACGCCGACGGCGATGATCACGGCAACCGAGACGATGCGGCCGCCGCGGCGGACCTTGAGGTAGGTGGCGTCGATCCAGAGATAGGGCCAGTCGCCTTCGATCGGCCGCTCCAGAAAGGCTTTTACCTTGCCGTCGATCTCTTCACACAGCCTCGACACCTGGCTCTTGGAGATGCCGGTCATGCCCATCGCCTTGACCAGGTCGTCGACCGAGCGCGTCGAGATGCCCTGGACATAGGCCTCTTGAATGACGGCCGTCAGGGCCTTCTCGGCCATGCGCCGCGGCTCCAGAAAGCCGGGAAAGTAGCTGCCCCTGCGCAGCTTTGGGATGCGCAACTCGACTGTGCCGGCTCTCGTCTGCCAGTCCCTGTCGCGGTAGCCATTGCGCTGGGCGAGGCGCTCGGCACTCTTCTCGCCATAGCCGGCGCCAGTCGCGGCACCGACCTCCAGTTCCATCAGCCGCTCGGCGGCAAAGCCGATCATCTCGCGCAGCAGATCGGCATCAGGGGTCTTCTCCAGAAGGCTGCGCAGGCCCATCATGTCATTGGTCATCAGGGGATCTCCGGTTGCAGTTAGGTCTCGCAACCCAAGCCTAACCGGAAACCGCTGGTGACCACCGCGCCGCCAATCTCGTCCTACAGCGCGATGAAAGGCGCGGACGAGATTGGCGACGCTATCGCCGAGCTACACCACCTATGGGGACACGACCCGGCGCTCTCGCCACCGGAGCCATCGCTGCAGTCGTAATGCATCAGACAATCTTCGGCTTGATCGACGCGATCCGCGCCGGCCGCATCGCCCGTGAAGAAGAGGCTGCCCATGGCGCGTGGGACCACGCCCTGTCGTCGGCGCGCCATGATGCCGGTCAGATGTCCACGCTCGCCAAGGCTGCGGTCACGATGGCCCTCGACGCGCAAGACGAAGCCGCCGAACTCCGCGCCGAGATCGCCCGCCTCCGCCGCGCCGTCGACCAGCGCGACGCCGTCATCCGGTCGCTCGGCTGATGCCGTATCTCCCATGGCTCCACCAGACTCTGGTTGACCTCGTAGAGTGGCCGGAGGCCCAAGAAGTGGCCATCGCTCTCCATACGAGCCACGTAAAGGCCACTGAGAACGACGTTGACGGGTCGGGCGGGGTAAACCCTACCTCGCGAAAAGACGTCGCTCTTAGGAAGTGCTCCTCCTAGGCGAACGCGAACGGCGAGGGTGCCGGCTGGTTTTCGACGCTGTGGATTGGTCGCGGGGCAGGGGCCTCGAACAAACGCTCTCATTGTTTGCGGCTTTTGCCGATGGCTCCTGACCGCTGTATTCGAGGCTTCTCCACGGCGGATCAGGCATGGGGCCACGATCTGCCGGGTGAAACTCGCTCGTCCTGGAGCGGAGTTTACGATCGCATTTGATCTGACCGGGGTGTCAACGTCGGAGCAAAACCAGGCCAGCGGGACGGAGTAAAAGCAGGCCACCTGGCCGACAGGGGCGCGACATAGGAAAGGGCCCGATCGGGCCTTTTCCTATGTCACGCGGTCGATCCTAAGGATCAGGGGTCAGTGATCTCGCCGGTATCGGGATCCACGGTCTCGGCGGTGGCCTGGTTTTGCTCCGCCCTTGCCGCGGCAGCCCGTCGTTGCCCGGCGGACTGCTTGAGGCGGTAGCTGTCGCCATTCATCGTCAGGATATGGACATGGTGCGTCAGGCGATCGAGCAACGCGCCGGTGAGCCGCTCCGACCCCAGGACGCTCGTCCAGTCCTCGAACGGCAGGTTCGAGGTGACGATGGTGGAGCCGCGCTCGTAGCGCTGCGAGAACACCTCGAACAGAAGCTCGGCGCCCGTCGGTGAGAGCGGCACGTAGCCAAGCTCGTCGACGATGAGGAGTTGCACCGCCTGAAGATCGCGTTGCTGCTTCAGAAGACGGCGCTCGTCGCGGGCTTCCATGAGCTGGTGAACGAGGGCCGCCGCGGTGGTGAACGTGACGGTGAGCCCCTTCTGGCAGGCGGCCAGTCCAAGAGCCAGGGCCACATGGCTCTTGCCGGTGCCGGAGTTGCCGAGGGCGATGACGTTCTCCCGGCGCAGGATGAACTCGCACCGCGCCAGCTCGAGCACCAGCATCTTGTTGAGGCTCGCAATCGCGGTGAAGTCGAACGTGTCGAGGCTTTTGACCGCCGGGAACCGGGCCGCCTTGATCCGTCGCTCGATCGTGCGGCGCTCCCGATCGATCAGCTCCAATTCGATCAGGCGAAGCAGGTAGCGGGGATGGTCGACACCCTCGCGGGCGCATTCGCGGGCGACCTTGTCATACTCCCGCAGAACCGTCGGCAGCTTCAACTGCTTGAGATGGTGCGCGAGCAGGACCTGCGGCGTGCCGCTCGTGGTTCCCGTCGGCATCGTATCGGTCCCTGACTTGCCGCTCATGCTGCCTTCCCGGGGACCAGAACGGCATAGTCAGCCGCCGCCGTTGTCCTCACATCCATCTTCGGCAGATGCGGATATCGAGAGAGGTCAAGCCGCAGGGGCCGTCGTTCGATCCGCGACAGAGCGATCAGCTTGACCGCGTCGAACCCGATCGCGCCGAGCCGGATCGCCTCGGTGACCGCGGCCGCCACGATCCCCATCGGCATCGCCTCCATCAGCCGCAGCACCTGGATGAACTCCCGCTTGCCGCGATTGCCCATACGGGCCTCCAGAAGATGGCGCAGATGCTGGAACGTCTCGGGCAGATCCCAGCCCTGCAACGGCGCCGCCTGGTCGAGGGCGTTCGGCTTCATCTCGAGCAGCATCAGATAATGCAGCGGGTCGAAGACAAAGGTGCCGGTGGCATAGGAGCGGCGGTGTCGGGCGATCTCTTCGCCGGCACACAGGATCACCACCTCGTCGACAAAGCCCTTCACCAGAACATCCCGGAAGCCGAACGATGTCGGCACCGAGTAGTCGTTGCAGCGGTAGCGGACCAGGGCGGTGGACGAGACCCGGGCCGCTCGCTTCTCGCACGGCTCGAGCGGTGTCGCCGGCAAGTCCTTGAAGGCCTCCAGATCGGCGACGAGCCGCTCGCCGATCGTCTCGCTATGGCGTCCGGCGACTTCGCCCTGCCGCTGCCGGCAGCGCTCCGCCAGCATGGCGTTGAGATCGTCGAAGCTCGCCGCCTGCGGGATCGGCGTCATGAAGTTCGACCGGGCATACTTCACCAGCCCCTCGACTTTCCCTTTGTCATTCCCCTTTCCAGGGCGGCCGAAACGATCGGCAAAAAGGTAGTGGCTCTGGAGTTCCGTGAAGGCCCGGGTGCGCTCACGGCGGCCGTCGCCGCAGATCCTGGCCACCGCGATCGTGGTGTTGTCGTACAAGATCGACAGCGGCACCTTGCCGAAGAAGTCGAACGCCGACACGTGACCGTCCAGGAAGGCTTCCGTCGTCTCCCGCGGATAGGCCTTCACGAACGGCGCGTCCGACTGCGGCACGTCCATGCAGAAGAAGTGGATCTTCTGCCGGACCCCGCCGATCACGCCGATCGCCTCGCCGAAGTCCACCTGGGCATGACCTGGTGAATGCGCCAGCGGAACGAAGGTCTCGCGCAGGCGCCCCCGGGCAATCCGGACATAGTCCTTCACCACCGTCAGGCCGCCGCCATAGCCGTGTTCGTCGCGCAGACGCTCGAAAATCCGCTTGGCCGTGTGCTGCTGCTTGACCGGCGCCGTGCCGTCCGCTTCCAGGATCCAATCGATCACCGGCAGCAACGCTCCCAGCTTCGGCCTGGCAACCGGCTTCACCCGCGTGTAGCCCGGCGGTAACGAGAACCGGCACATCTTCGAGACCGTCTCGCGGCTCAGCCCAAACACCCGGGCCGCTTCTCGCTGGCTGTTGCGCTCGATAAGCACGAAATGCCGAACGGCGGCGTAAACTTCCACAGCGAACATTCCCGGCCGTTCCCCAAAAGGAAATCAGCCTAACCACTGGCCGGATTTTACTCCGGCCGCCGCAGCATCAGCGCCGCCGCTCCGTGGCCTACTTTCTCACCGCCCTACACACCGGGGCTTCGTTCAAATCGAATATAGTGAATAGATTATATAAAAATCGCTTCGAAATGCGATGTCGATTTTGGCTGTAGAGTAAAATGTCATTCGGCGTGCAATTTTGGGTCTGACGCACTTTCGATGACGATCAGGCGGCGCCGAGCAAGCGGGCCTCAAGAAGATCAAGCTTGGCGCGCCCGTACATTTGCCGCTTCACGAGCTTGAGCTTGTTCACCTGGCCTTCCGTCTGGCCGTTCGACCACGGTTCGGTAATCGCACCCTGCACTGCGGATGCATCCTTACTGATGCCGCGAGCGAAGGACGCCAACAAACTTCCCTCGGCATCGTGAATCCAGGACGAAAGATCCCCGACTTCTCGACTGCGGATCATGGCATGAAACCGGTCGATCAACTCTCTCGCCTTGGCCAGGTTGGGCACTCCGGCTTCGATCGCGGCGACCGTGACCGTCTCGGTCTTCGTCAAATGATCTCGCTTCAGCGTCATCAGACGGGCAATGGCTCTCGCGGACGGGGTCCTTCGAAGCTCAGATCCTGAGATTTGCTCTGATCGTCTGCGTCGCGTGGCCCACTCACCAACAACCCGCAGCGAACCCCTGAACCCTTGGCTGCGAAGACGACGCCAGAGTTCGGCGCCGTTCCGGCAGCCTGCTTCCCACTGGGCGTCGAGATAAGGAAGGTGCGGGTCGAGCGATCCCTGTCGCGTGCGGAATAGATCGGTGCGCTCGCCGCGGACAATCTGGCGAACCAGTTTCCGGCTCCGACCTGTTTGCCGAACGATCTCCTTGATCGTGATGCCGCTCGCCGCGAGGCTTGCGACCACCCCGTTCATCTCCTCGCGCCGCAGATAGCCTTCGTACTGGATCCGCTCCGCCGAAGTCAGGAGCTTCGGGTCGATCGTCGTCGCTCCGAGAGCGGCCCGGATTGGCTTCATCGAGTTCCTCACCGTGGCGAGGAAGGCCGCGCTGGCATTCTCCATCAAGTGCCACCGGTCCGCGACCTGCACCACTTCTGGCAATGCGAGCGCCGCTGCCTCACCATAGCCGCCACCACGGTCGCGTGAGACAATGCGGATCTCTGGATGATCGGCCAGCCATGCCGCGACCGTGGCGATCTCCCGGTCCGGCAGAATCTTGACGATCTGTCGCCGCTCGAGGTCACAGATAATCGAGCCATAACAGTGGTTCCGGCGGAACGCGAAGTCGTCGATGCCAACGGCCCTCAGGGGATCGTCTCGCTGTTGCGCCCGGCGCCGGACAACACGGAGCAGCGTGTCATTGCTGACTGGCATCATTAAACGCTCGGCGAAGCTGGCTGCCGGACGACCGCCGAGCGCAAGACCGAGATAGTGGACTATGCACTCCATCCGGCCCGTGCGGCGCGCTCGTTCGGGGACCGTGTCACCGAAGCGTTCGGCAAAGATCTTGCGCCGGCAGGTGCCAACGTCGCACCGGAAACGGCGGGTGACCAGACGCAGCCGAACCACTCGCCCCGCTGCCGGCAAGTCCGTCACGCCTCGAATGTATCGGCTATGCACGCGGCTTGCGCGCGATGAGCAAGAGGGGCACACCGCCTGCCTGTTCCGGGCGGATGCGGTTACGATGAGGGCCCCTTCACAGGCTTCAAACTGCTCGACCGAGAGCCCGGCCGGAATGAGCGATGACAGCGAAATAGCGTTCGACATGGCGATCTCCTTCATGAATCGCCAGTCCGCTCCTCAACTGCATCAGATATGAGTCAGACCCAATTTTGGACGCCGATCGGGGGTCAATTTTGAAGGCCGTTTGACAGGTGATCTGCCTCGTCACCCCAGCCAGCTTTATGAAGCATTCCTGGAAGGACTAGTGCTGTTCGCAATCCTGGCCGTGCTCGCGCACAGACCGTCGCTTCGCAGGCGGCCCGGAATAATCACGGGTGTCTTCCTGCTCGGGTACGGGCTGAGCCGGATCACCGTGGAGCTGTTCCGCATGCCCGATCCTCAGCTCGGATTTCTCTATGGTGGGCTAACAATGGGTCAGATCCTGTCGTTGCCGATGGTGCTTCTCGGAATACTCCTTGTCCTGTGGGGCCAGTACCGATCATCCCGTGAGCCGCGAACGAACGCAGTGGGGTAACGGGCGAATGAGACCACATCGGTATCAAACCGTGCGCGCTGATGCCGGCCATCCGATCATCCTAGCCTCCGGGCCGGGACTCCGCCGAGTTGAGGAGACGCTGCAGATGAGCTTCTATCGTGAAAGCGTATGCCCGTGCCTAACCCATCTAGCGATGAGAGCTGGCAGCCTGAGACCCTACCGCGAGGCTGTAACCCGCCAGGCGAGCGGGCGCGTTCTGGAGATCGGAGTCGGCTCAGGAGCAAATCTCGGTTTCTACAGAAACTCGCTGGAATGCGTCATAGGTATCGACCCAAGCGCAGGTATGCTTCGGCGGGCAGCGGCCATGGACACGCACATTCCCGTGATGCTGCTGCAATCGGCGGGAGAGGCTCTACCCTTAGAATCGGGCAGCTTTGATTGCGTCGTCTCGACCTGGACGTTGTGTTCAGTATCGGATCCCCGCCTTGTCTTGAAGGAGATTAGCCGTGTTCTGAAACCCGGCGGCCACTTCCTCTATGTCGAGCATGGCCGTTCGCCCGACGATAATGTTTCGCGGTGGCAGGACCGACTTAATCCCGCGTGGAATCGCTTCGCTGGCGGATGCCACATCAACCGCCCCATTTCGAAGATAGTCGCCGCAAGCAATCTCCGCAGAATATCCGACAGTAACGCTTACGCTTCGGGGCCGCGCCTGTTCGCGTACTTTTACCAAGGAGACGTTGTTCGCTGAGGCGCGTTCGCATCCAAGCACGGACCCCATGTAACACGGCTTGTTAGGTGGCGGTCTATGACCGACTATCTGCACGTTTTTGCTCTCCCTCGGATGCCCGCATTCGGCAACTTCACTGGTGGCGTGGTGGCCGAGCTGTTCCCGAGGTCCCGCGAGGATGCTGAACCACGCGCTCCATGCTGCCGCCGGGATCGTGATGTGCGTGGTCGCCGTCGAGCTGCAGGAGGCGCTCGGCGGTTCGCCGCCTCCCTGGGCCATCATCGTCGGCCTATGACTCGGCGGGTCCTTCTACGTCGTCCTGGGATGGATTGTCGATCGGTTCCAAGGCGGCGGCGAGGAAGTTGCGGGAGCCTGAATGATCTATGTCGCCGACGCGATTGACCTGTTCAGCGATGGCTCGATGATCGGTGTCGGCTCCGTCGTTTCACTCGGTCTGACGTGCATCCTCGCGCTCGGCCAGATCATGGCTGATGTGCCCGAAGACTTTGTCACCATCGCCAATCTCAAAGAAAAGGCGCGTCCCGCTGCCGCCGCATCCTCCTGTCCGCCTCCTACGTCATTCCCTGCCTCCTGGGCGCCAGCATCGACTACTGGCTGCTGCGGGCAGGCGAAACGTTGAAGCTTGCCGCCCTCGCCTTCAGCGCGGGTATCCTTCTCCTGGCCGCCGTCGAGGAGATGTTGGAGGAGGCGCAGGAGGCGTCCGAGGACACGCGCTATTCGGCCGCTTTCTCATCGACGGCTGTGCCCTGTTCACGCTGATCGCGTCGTATTTTGAAGGCTAGCCCAACGAGAGCGCCTCGCTGGTCTGGCATTCGGCAGTCATACCACAGCCGCCCTGACTGATCGCCGCGCCCGCAAAATACGTCACTAACGCCGCCGACCACTCTAAGGCGCGGCATCACCGGGCGCCGTAGTTCCCGCAAGCGTCGACGCCGCAGGCCGTCTCGCCTAGCAACTCATCGGCGAGGACCAGCAGCTCGTTGAGACGCGGATCGCTTAGGCGGTAATGAACGAAGCGCCCGCGCTGCTCGCCGGCGACGAGACCGCATTCACTGAGGCACCGCAGATGGTTGGACGCGTTCGATTGCGACAGGCCGGTGATCGCGACGATCTCGCCCACGGACAAGGACCCCGCGCGCAAGGCGTCCAGGATCGACAGGCGCGAGGCGTCTGCCAACCCCCGGAACAATTTCGTCCGTAGGGCAACGGTCGGAAGATCGACCCGCTCGATCAGTTCGGCATCGCTCGACATATCAGTCACGAATGATATATAGCCATTTTCGATCAGGGAAGATGGCCGTGAGCGTAGCAGCTTCAACGAATGATGCCGAGACGGCGCGTTACCGCGTCACCGGCATGGATTGCCCCACCTGCGCGGCGAAGATCGAGAAGGCGGTGCGTTCGGTCGGGGTCGAGGATGTGAAGGTCTCGACGGCCACGCAGATCATGACGCTGCACGTGAATGATCCCAATGCCCGTCTTCCGGAGGTTGAGCGCGCCGTGACAGGAATCGGCTATAGGCTCGATCGCCTGGACGCGCCGAGTCTCCACGCCGAAGGCGACATTGACGACCTACCGAAGGACCTTTCCCACATCACGCCGGCCTACAAGCGGGCGCTCTGGATCGTCGTGGTGCTCAATGTCGGCTACGGCGTCATTGAGATGTTCGGCGGCTTCCTATCAGGATCGCAGGCGCTCAAGGCCGATGCGCTCGACTTCCTGGGCGATGGCCTGATCACCTTCCTCGGCATCCTCGCTATCGGGTGGAGCCTTGTTTGGCGCGCCCGGTCGGCCCTGATACAGGGGCTGTTTCTTGGCGCGCTTGGTCTCGGGGTTCTCGCCAATACCGCCTATCGCGTGCTGGTGCAGCAACAGCCCGAAGCCGAGCTGATGGGTCTGTTCGCGGTGATTGCGCTCGTCGTCAATGTGGTCGCGGTACTTCCGCTGCTGCCTCACCGGACCGGCGACGCCAATGTCCGCGCGGTTTGGCTGTTCTCGCGTAACGATGCGATTGGCAACGCCGCCGTCGTCGTTGCGGCGGGGCTGGTGGCCTGGACCGCCTCTCCCTGGCCTGACCTTGTTGTCGCCGTCGTGATCGCCGGGCTGTTCCTGCAATCCTCCTGGTCGATCATCCGGGATGCACGCGCGGACCTGCGGGAAGCCGCCGCGGCCAGCGGCGCCAAAGCCTGACGGAGGTGCTGCTGTAGTGGACTTCTCCGGCATCGGCATAGCCACGGCCTTTGCCGCGGGCGTCGTTTCCTTTCTATCGCCTTGCGTGCTGCCGCTCGTGCCGGGCTACGTCTCCTATGTCGCCGGGCGCACGATTAGCCCGGATGGGCTTGCAAGCAGTGGGGGAAGTCTCAAGGAGACAGGTCGTACACTTGGCCTGAGCCTTTGTTTCGTGCTCGGCTTCACCACCGTCTTCGTCCTGCTCGGAGCCAGCGCGACGGCCCTGAGCGGGCTTTTGCGCACGCACCTCTATGAAGCCAACCTGATCGGTGGCGTGATCGTCATCGTCTTCGGCCTGTTCACGACCGGCCTAGTGCCCATGCCCTGGCTCGAGCGCGATGTGAGATTTCATTCAGGCCCACATCACGGCGGCCCTTGGGCGAGCTATCTCCTCGGTTTGGCCTTCGCTTTCGGCTGGACACCCTGCATCGGGCCGGTCCTCGGCGCCATCCTGGGACTTTCGGCCGTAAACGCCACCGCCGGAAGTGGAACAGCGCTCCTGGCCGTCTATTCGCTCGGTCTCGGCCTTCCCTTCATCCTCGCCGCCCTGTTCATGCGCGGCTTCATGGCGCGGATGACGGCCATGCGCAGAACAGGCCGGGTTCTGAAGATCGTCGCTGGCGGGATCATGGTGGTCATGGGCATCGCGATGATCACTGGCCATCTCACAAACTTTGCGATCTGGCTCCTCCAGACGTTTCCGGCGCTTGGACGTATCGGATGAGCGCAATCGCGATGTTACCGAGCGCGCAAGGCGGCCTGGAAGTGGAGGCGAAATGAGCGTTTGGATCTGGGTAGTGGTTCTGCTTGTAGCCGTCTATGCCGCGCATTGGGGGTCGGAGCACCTCGCCGACCCCTTCAAGAAGGTGCGCCGGCAATGGGGTATCTCGGCCGCAGCAGGTGGCTCGCTGATCGGCATCGCGACCGCCAGCCCGGAGGTCGGAATCAACATTACGAGCGCGGTCCGGGACGCATCCGGCATCGGTCTCGGCGCTGTCCTCGGATCGACCGTGATCGGCATTCCGACCCTCGTCACGATCGGCTATCTGGCGACCCGCAAGCGCGATCTCCCCAATGATCCCGGTCACGACCGGCACCTGCAAGAGCACCTTCTGCGGGTCGATCCGGCTGCTGTGGGCGTGCAGGCGCTGCCTTACCTCGGAATCCTCGTCCTGCTCGCCGTGCTGACTTTGCCCGCGGCCTGGCGCGGCCTTCAGCCGATCGACGGTTGGCTGCTGTTCGCCGCCTATATCGCTTACCTCGCCCAAGCGTTCCTGCGCGGACGCGGAGAAGGTGAGCAGGTCGACTGGTCAAAGCGCGAGATCTGGCTCGCCGTTGCCGGCGTGTTGGTGCTCGCGCTGGGCGCCTATTTTACCGTCATCGCCACCCAGAACATCGTCAAGGCGCTCGGCATCTCGGCGATCGTTGGCGGTCTTTTCATCACTGCACCTGTGGCGGCCCTGCCAGAAGCCTTTGCGGCCTGGACCGTCGCCCGGTCCGGCCAGATCACGCCGGCGCTCACCAACATCATTGGCGACCACGCCATGGCCGTGACCGTGGGGTTCCTGCCTCTGGCGCTGGTCGGGACCTCCATCGAGAACTTTCATCTGTTTTGGGTCAGCTTCGTCTTCGTCGCGCTTATGCCTGTGCTCTATGCCGCCTTCATCCGCTGGGGCGGCTCCGAGCCCGGATTCCGGCGCTGGCAGGTCTTCGCTCTGGTCGGCACCTATGTGGTTTACGTGCTGATCGTCCTCTTCTGGGTTCTCAAGGTCTTCTGATGGTGCAGACGCAAACAGCCCCGCATACGTCCGCCTCCATGCTGCGGCTGGGGTTGCCCATTGCCGCCGCCTGGTTCCTGATCGATCAGGTCAGCAAATGGTGGATCATCAATAGCGTGATGCAGCCGCCTCGGGTGATCCCGGTGACCGAGTTCTTCAACCTGGTCCTCTGGCACAATACCGGCGTGAGCTTCGGGCTTTTCGGCGACACATCACCTTGGATGCTGATGACTTTCACGCTGGCGATGGTCATCGGTCTCATCATTTGGCTGATGCGCGCCGCAAACCGCCTGACCGCCATTGCGCTGGGGCTCATCATCGGCGGCGCTCTCGCCAACATCCTTGATCGCCTGCGGCATGGCGCAGTCACCGACTTTCTGGATTTTTACGTCGCTGCCTATCACTGGCCGGCTTTCAACCTCGCCGATGTGGGGATCGTGAGCGGCGTCAGCCTTCTGCTGCTCGAAAGTGTATGGCCGAGGGGCGAGGGGAGGGTGCGCAAGGCTGACCCGAACTCCATCCGATGAAGGCGCTCTGATGCCGCAACTTCCCCGTGATACCCGACCAGACGCAACGCTCTCGCTTCTCGCTGACCCCTACAGGTTCATCTCGAAGCAGTGTCGGGCGTATGGATCGGACCTGTTCGAGACCCGGCTTATGCTGCAGAAGGCGACCTGCATGACAGGGCCGGAGGCAGCCAGGCTCTTCTACGACCAAAGTCGATTCATGCGACATGGCGCCATGATCGGGCGCATCCAGAAGACGCTGCTCGGAAAGCACGGCGTGCAGGGGCTGGACGACGAGGCCCACCGACTGCGCAAGCAGATGTTCATGTCGCTGATGACGCCCGAGCGTATCGAAGTGCTGATGGCGATCACTGCGGAGGAGTGGCAGGCACGCGCTCGCCTATGGGCGCTGAGAAACGAGATTGTCCTTTACGACGAGCTTCACGAACTCCTGACAAGAGCGGCCTGCGCCTGGGCCGGGGTGCCGCTCCCCGAGTCTCAGGTTCGACAGCGAACACACGAGATCACGGCGCTGTTCGACGCCGCAGGATCAGTCGGCCCCGCGCACTGGCGGGCGCGGTGGGCGCGCAAGCGGGCCGATCGCTGGATCGAGAATATCGTCGGGCGGATCCGTTCCGGGCAAATCCGCCCGCCGGAAGGATCGGCTGCTTCGATCATTGCGGAGCATCGGGGCTCGAACGGCGAACTGCTGAGCCCGCACGTTGCCGCTGTGGAACTCCTTAACGTGATCAGGCCGATCGTCGCCGTTGGCGTCTACATCACCTTCGTCGCCCATGCCCTCCACCAGTTTCCTGAATGCCGGCGCAAGCTCGAAGCTGGCGACGACACGAGCTTTACGGAAATGTTCGTCCAGGAGGTTCGGCGCTTCTACCCCTTCTTCCCCGCTGTCGCTGCGCTGGTGCGCCGCGATTTCGAGTGGGGGGGATACCGTTTCCCCCGTGGACGACGCGTAATCCTGGATCTTTACGGAACGAACCGCGACGCCAGGACGTGGGACGAGCCTGAGGCGTTTCAACCAGAGCGATTTCGCAAATGGGACGGAAACCCCTTCAACTTTATTCCCCAAGGCGGCGGGGATCACGATTTGGATCACCGCTGCCCAGGCGAGTGGATCACGATAGGGCTCATGAGTCAGGCGACGAAGGTTCTGTCTAGGCACATCGAATACGACGTGCCGGAGCAGGATCTTCGGATCGACTATTCCAGGCTGCCGGCCCTGCCCCGAAGCCGGTTCATCATCTGCCGAGTAAAGGAGAATGCGAACGATCCTATCTAGCGCCGAGCTGGACACCCGCAAGAATCTGGCCTGGGAGCAGCGGTCGTTTTTCGGGCTCTCGGAGCATCTGGAACGCCTGAGCAAGAACGGCGATCCGCTTGAGACGCTCGAGACGACCGTGGATTTCGAGCATCTCCGCGGCTGGTTGGTCGAGGGGCTAGGCTACGGCGATGGCTCCAAAGGCGGGCGGCCGCCGTTCGACCCCGTAGCGATGTTCAAGGCGTTGATCCTGCAGGCGCAACACAACCTCTCCGACGCGCGCATGGAATTCATGATCCGTGACCGGCTTTCCTGGATGCGATTCCTTGGGTTCGACCTGGGCGCTCCGACACCGGACGAGAACACCATCCGGCACTTTCGCAACAGGCTGACCGAGACGGGAACTTTGAAGCGGCTGATGAAGGCCTTCGACTGGCAACTGCAGAAGAAGGGCTACGTCCCGATGGCTGGCCAGGTCGTCGACGCCTCGCTGGTTCCGGCGCCGAAGCAACGCAACACCGAGGGCGAGAAGGCGGCGATCAAGGCCGGAGAGTCCGCCGGCGAAATCTGGACCAACGAGCCGGCCAAGGCGGCTCAGAAGGATGTCGACGCCCGCTGGACGCTGAAGATCGGCGGCAAGGTTCGCTATCGCCCGGACGGTACGCCGCTGCCGATGATCGCGACGCCGGTCTTTGGCTACAAGTCCCACATCAGCATCGACCAGCGCTTCGGCTTCATCCGCGAGAGCGCGGTTACCTCTGCGGCGGCCCCGGACGGACGGCAACTTCGGCATCTCGTGAGCCGACAGAACACCGGTTCGCAAGTCTGGGCCGACAGCGCCTATCGTTCGGGGGAGGTCGTGTCCCCATAGGTGGTGTAGCTCGGCGATAGCGTCGCCAATCTCGTCCGCGCCTTTCATCGCGCTGTAGGACGAGATTGGCGGCGCGGTGGTCACCAGCGGTTTCCGGTTAGGCTTGGGTTGCGAGACCTAACTGCAACCGGAGATCCCCTGATGACCAATGACATGATGGGCCTGCGCAGCCTTCTGGAGAAGACCCCTGATGCCGATCTGCTGCGCGAGATGATCGGCTTTGCCGCCGAGCGGCTGATGGAACTGGAGGTCGGTGCCGCGACTGGCGCCGGCTATGGCGAGAAGAGTGCCGAGCGCCTCGCCCAGCGCAATGGCTACCGCGACAGGGACTGGCAGACGAGAGCCGGCACAGTCGAGTTGCGCATCCCAAAGCTGCGCAGGGGCAGCTACTTTCCCGGCTTTCTGGAGCCGCGGCGCATGGCCGAGAAGGCCCTGACGGCCGTCATTCAAGAGGCCTATGTCCAGGGCATCTCGACGCGCTCGGTCGACGACCTGGTCAAGGCGATGGGCATGACCGGCATCTCCAAGAGCCAGGTGTCGAGGCTGTGTGAAGAGATCGACGGCAAGGTAAAAGCCTTTCTGGAGCGGCCGATCGAAGGCGACTGGCCCTATCTCTGGATCGACGCCACCTACCTCAAGGTCCGCCGCGGCGGCCGCATCGTCTCGGTTGCCGTGATCATCGCCGTCGGCGTCAACGCCGATGGCCGGCGTGAGGTTCTCGGCATGGAGATCGGCACCTCGGAAGCCGAGCCGATCTGGACCGAGTTCCTGAGAAAGCTGACCCGACGCGGCCTTCGCGGCGTGAAGCTCGTCGTGTCCGACGCTCACGAGGGCATCAAAGCCGCGGTCACCAAGGTGCTAACGGCGACATGGCAGCGCTGCCGCGTGCACTTCATGCGCAACGTCCTGGCCCATGCTGGCAAGAGCGGCCGTCGTGTCGTCTCCGCCTTCATCGCCACCGCCTTTGCCCAAGAGACGCCAGAGGCCGCCAGCCAGCAATGGCGCTCCGTCGCCGACCAGATCCGGCCAAAGGTGCCGAAGCTCGCTGCCATCCTCGACGAGGCCGAGCCCGACGTGCTGGCCTACATGACCTTCCCTAGGGAGCATCGGGCCAAATTGCACAGCACGAATCCGATCGAGCGGCTGAACGGCGAGATCAAGCGGCGCACCGACGTCGTCGGCATCTTTCCCAACGATGAGGCCATCCAGCGCCTCGTCGGCGCGCTGCTGCTCGAGCAAAATGATGAGTGGGCGGTTCAGCGGGCCAGGTACATGACACTGGAATCCGTCGCTCCCCTGAGCGATGATCCGTTCGTTAGCCTGCCAGCCGTGGCACGCTGATCAATCCGGCTTGGCCGGAACCGCACGGCCATCGCCGTCAGCTACACCACATGGTGGGACACTATCTCGGGGGAGAACGAGAAGTGGCTAGAGAGCGTCCGCATAAACGGGTTCAGCGAGGTGGCGTAATCTGATTCAATCTCCTGGAAGGGAGATTGCCATGCGTTGCCATGAACTGTCGGATCAGGAATGGGCTGTCATCGAGCCGCTGCTGCCGCAAAACAGCCGCGGCGTCGCCCGGGTCGACGACCGGCGGGTGATCAACGGCATCCTCTGGCGGTTCCGCACCGGCTCATCCTGGCGCGACGTCCCGGAGCGTTACGGTCCTCGGACCACGCTCTACAACCGCTTCACGCGCTGGCGGACCGCCGGTGTGTGGGATCGCCTCCTGGCAGCGGTATCGAAGGCTTATGACGGCGACATCGTCATGATCGACAGCTCCTGCGTTCGCGTCCACCAGCATGGTGCCGGCGCGAAAAAGGGGGATCTGCCGATCCTTGCATGGGACATTCCCGTGGCGGCCTGACCACCAAGATCCATGCTCTCGTCGACGCCGAAGGGCGCCCTGTGCGCCTCGAGCTGACGGCCGGACAGGCCGGCGACGCGCCGATGGCGACCAAGCTGCTCGACGCCGTCGCGCCCGGAGCGACCGTCATCGCCGACAAAGCTTATGACGCGGACGGCATCCGCTCCTTCGTCGCCAGCCGCAATGCCTGAGCGAACATCCCGCCGCGCTCTATCCGCAAGGGCACCTTCGCCTTCAGTCGATGGGTCTACCGCCAGCGCAACCTCGTCGAGCGCTTCTTCAATCGCATCAAGCAGATGCGGGGCCTTGCCACGCGCTACGACCGGCGCGCCGACAACTTCGCCGCCGCTCTCAAGCTGGCTGCCGTCCGCATCTGGATCAATGCCCAATGAGTCCGCTCCCTAGGCGAACGCGAACGGCGAGGGTGCCGGCTGGCTTTCGACGCTGAGGATTGGTCGCGCGGCAGGGGCCTCGGACAAACGCTCTCACTGTTTGCGGCTTTTGCCGATGGTTCCTGACCGCTGTATTCGAGGCTTCTCCACGGCGGATCAGGCATGGGTGCCGCGATCTGCCAGGTGAAACTCGCTCGTCCTGGAGCGGAGTTTACGATCGCATTTGATCTGACCGGGGTTTCGTTCAAATCGAATGTAGTGAATAGATTATATAAAAATCGCTTCGAAATGCGGTGTCGATTTTGGCTGTAGAGTAAAATCGGTATGCCACTCTTCTCATCATCAGGGAGGAGGCGGGAATGTTAAAAAAATACAAACTAGTTATTAAAACAATACTTGCAATACTGGTTGCTGCTATCTTCGTGAACACCGCGTTGGCACAGCCATCGCAAATGCCGATGCTGGAGCGCACATCGCAGCCCGTCGGCCACTACGAATTCTGCCAACGATATCAAAGCGAGTGCCAGCCGAATCTGCCGGCTGTCGTTCCGACCCTGACCGAGGATCTCTGGTCGCAGTTGATCGAGGTGAACGGCTCCGTTAACACGGTCATCATCCCGCGAACCGACGAAGAGATTTTCGGTGTAGCCGAGCGCTGGGCCTACCCCACTAAGCAAGGTGATTGCGAAGACTTCGCGCTTCTGAAGCAGTATATGCTCCAGCGTGCAGGTGTTCCTCGTTCAGCCCTCCTTATCACCGTTCTTCGTCAGCGCAACGGTGCCGGCCATGCGGTACTGACAGTGCGAACCAGCGAAGGCGACTTCGTGCTCGACAACCTGGACGAGCGGATCCTTCCTTGGAACGAGACGGATTACCTTTATCTAAAGCGGCAGTCGGAGCTGGACTCCGGAAAATGGATCGGCATAGCGGACGACCGCGACATCCTCGTCGGTAGTGTGCGGTGATCAGCTACTGGATAGGATGACTATCGAGACGGGTTTTCGCGGGGTTTCTGGCGATATCGTTGCAGGCATCACCGATGAATCTTGAAGTGGACTCCGTTTCGCATTTCGCCGGACAGGCGGCGGTTGGGTTTAGGCACTGAGCGAGATGAACTCTCGCGGCGATCGGAACTTCTATTCTGAGTGCGCGTGGACCTCGCAAGAATCCTCGACCCAGTCGGGGAGCAAGGCGAGAATAGTGGCGGCGTCGGACAGAACGGTGATGCTGGCATAGTCGCGCTTCACCGTCTTAACGAAGGCCTCCGACATGCCGTTCGACTCCGGGCTGCGGACGGGCGTGAAGAGCAGAGTCAGGCCGACAGCTCGGGCGGTGTCGGCGGTGTCGTTGGCAAGGTAGGCGCTGCAGTAGTTGTCCGGCAGCCATCCGGCCTGCGCCACGGCGGACCATGCAATGACCTCGCGGTCGCAGACATCCAGGACGAAGAAGATGCGCACGACCTCGCGGTTCCTGGCATGGATCTCCAGATGGTCTGAGCAGTGAGTCAGCGGGGCCACCGGTTCGAGCCCGCTGGTGAACGCACGTTCGAGCGCAGCGCAATGACGACGCAGTCATACGTTCGACCAGGCCGCCGGGCGGTATGGCGCTCCAGCGTCAGGCCATGATGCTGCATGATCCTCAGCACCCGCTTTGCATTGACCGCCGGGCGGCATTCCGCCCGCAGGCGACGGTTCAACAGCGCCGTCACACGCCGGTAGCCATAGGTCGGCCGGGCGTCGACGATGGCCCGGATGGGCGCCAGGAACTCGGCATCCTCGGCCTTGCGATACGGGCCCCGCGGCTTCACGGTCCTACCGCGTCGCTCGTTGATCTGGGAACGAGCGACGTCAAGCGTCCGCGCCACGACGCTCACCGTGAACCGCCCACGGGATCGCTCCAGGACAGCAAGGACGATGTCCGTTTTTTTGGGCGAGCGACGTCGAGCGCCTCTTTGAGGATCTCGTTCTCCATCGTCTTGCGGCCGAGCAGCCGCTCAAGGTCGCGGACCCGCTTTTCAAGATCGCGGACCCTCGACGTGCCGACGACGTCTTCGTCGGCCTGGACGGCCGCATGTCCGCCCTCCAGCATCCGACGCTTCCAAGCAAAGAGCTGCGACGGCGAGACGCCTGCCTGCCGCGCTACGAAGGACACGCTCATCCCAGGCTGCATCGCCTCCTCGACGAGGCGGACCTTCTCGGCCGTCAACCATCGACGCCGGCGCTGCACAGAAGTGATCACTTCAACCCGAGAATACGGGCCATCAGGAGCTTTCGACATAGTCGTACTCATAGGCGGATGCCTATGCCTTATCGGCTATACTACCTGGCTGGTCAAAAACGGGGTGCGCTCCAGCCCCATTCTTTTTCAGCCATTTATCCCTTGCGCCTCCAGTGGGTAGAGGAGCTAGGGGGTGGCCGAATGCCGAACAAGGAGTCCATCGATGACGTCCATCCTCCCGAAACAGTTGGCCAGTGACAAATCCGGCTGTCTCTCCGAAAACCCGGCAGGCGCGATAGCTGGAATTTCAGCCGCCGCTGGCCAAAGCCTCTGATGTCAGCGACAGTAAAGATGGCAGGTTCTGCCGTGCCTGAGGTTCCGAGCAGCTCTTGCAGTCCTACGCGCTACGTATTTGTCGATGTGTGGCGCGGATTGGCGATCATCGGTGTCGTAATCTATCACTTTGGCTGGGACCTGAGCTTTTTCGGGTATGTTTCGCCCTCACTGATGTTCAGTATTCCGGTCACTATATTTGCTCGCAGCCTCGCCGGCTCGTTCATGTTTCTCGTTGGGGTCGGGCTCGTGCTGGCCCATTTCCGCTATACCCACTGGCAAAAATTCCTCACGCGCCTTGCCAAGATTGTCGTGGCGGCTGCCGCGATATCAGTGGTCACGTATGGTGCTTTTCCTACCAGTTTCATTTACTTCGGAATTTTGCACTCCATCGCGTTGGGATCTCTCCTGGGACTCCTCTTTTTGAGGTTTCCAATTGGCTTGGTCTTCTTCGCCTCATTCGCAACGCTGGCGGCGCCGCTCTTTCTCGAAACCCCGACCTTCAACACACGGTTCCTGGCCTGGATCGGATTTGCTGCTGCGCCACCATTTTCGAATGATTTTGTGCCTGTGTTCCCGTGGTTTGGGGTGACACTTGCGGGCATAGGCTGCACCCGGCTCCTTGTGGCCAGGCCATCAAAGCGGGACCGGAAGCCCCATAGCCCCAGGGCACATCTTGGCGGGGTACTGACGTGGGTGGGGCAACGAACGCTGCCCATCTACCTGTTCCATCAGCCACTGCTTTTCGCCGGATTTGTTGTCCTCACCCGCCTCTTAGCGGAGTAGCCGAATCGCCCCCCCCCCATAGACCCGGTTATCGAACCAGGAAGATCGGCAATTGATCTAGCTTATCCGCCAAACCGACCGAGCCGTGCTATCTTTGTAGTCTTCTCGAAAAGCCGCCAAGCTGAGCAGGGGCCTTTTGTCCTCGTCCTCGTCGGATGCTCCGCGATTGCGAGTACAATGGCAGCATCCCAGCCGACGAACGAAGCCGTCAATGCCCAGACTTTCGTGCCTTCCGCAGGGCCACCCGGCCGCACCGAAGTCCCGGAGCCGATGGGATCGTTGGACATCGACAAACTGATGGCCGAAGGCCACTGCCGGACATCGTGATCGATGATCCGAATGCGCCGGTAACGATTGTCGAATACGCCTCGATGAAGTGCGGCCACTGCGCAAACTTCCACGAGAACAGCTATCCGGCCATCAAGGCCGACTACATAGTCACCGGCAAGGTCAAGCTGATCATTCGCGGGTTCCCTTCGACCCGCGCGCGCTCGCGGCAGTAATGCCGGCGCTCTGCACGCAAAGTAATTCCCAGCGCACCGCATGATCGATGTCCTCTTCTAGCAGCAGACCAACGGGAAAGAGTGGAAAACTTTTCGGCGGCTTTTCTCAACATTATCAAGCTGGCCGGTTTCACTCAGGAAACGTTCTCCGCCTGCCTAAACGACAAGGAATTGCAGCAGAAGATCGTCGCCGCGTAGAGGCGCGGACAAAAGATGGTTTGCGTGGACGCGACGCCAACGTTCTTCGTGAACGGCGACAAATACGCTGGCTCGCTGCCGGCTAATCAGATGTCGGCGATGATTGAATCCATGTTGTAGGATCTATCATCGGAAGGAGCTTTTTCGACACGCGCCGAAAACCCGGCGCTGGCGATCACCGCACTACCACCTCGGCTCCTACGCTCACGCGATCATACAGGTCGATTACATGCTCGTTGAGCATCCGAATGCAGCCGTTTGATACAGCCTTACCGATCGAAGATGGCTCAGTCGTCCCGTGGATACGGTAGAGAGTATCTTGGCCGTTTCGATGAAGGTAAAGCGCCCGGGCACCCAAAGGGTTGCCGGGGCCGCCCTTTAGCCCTCCCGCGTATTTTGCATATTTCCCTGGTTCGCGCTTGATCATGTTTGGTGTCGGCGTCCAACGGGGCCATTCAGCCTTCCGGCCAACTACTGCCTGGCCGGAAAAGCTCAGTCCAGCTCGGCCTACGCCGATGCCGTAGCGCCGCGCGAAACCGTCTTCTTCCACCAGGTAAAGGAACCTCGCCTTCGGATCGACGACAATGGTTCCGGGTGTGAAACCAGAGAAGGCGACACGCTGCGGCAGAAACTTCGTATCAAGCTCGAACGCTTGATGCGCGGCCGTTGGACCGGACAGGGCAGAGAATAGCAGGACACCAATCATGAACTGACGTCGGTTGGTCATCTCTTATCTCCGAAGTCTGACGCTGAAGGAGATGGTCGCACATGGCCATTGATATTTGGTTGCTCGAGCGGGTTAGAGCATCGCTGCCGGATCGGGATTTGCCAAATACCAAAGAGCGCAGGTCAGAATTCATGCGCCGACTCCCGCAGTTCGATGAGGACGATTTTCAAGGGCTGATCGACAAACTTGCCGCGGCAGAGGTCGACGATACCGTCGGCGGCGGCGGCGGCGGCGGCAATGCGGTTGGAGGGCCAAGTGTCCCAACGAACTGCCAAACATTCTCGATCGGTTCAGCTCGGGCGATCCGGACATCAGGAATTGGCGGGTGATCGGACCTATTGGCCCGCCTGGTAGGGATCAACGAGAGCTGCATCGGGTCGACTGATCTGGACGGCGGTACTCGATGTTTCCCTGGCGAGCTCCTCCGCGCCGAGACGTGCCAGCAAGCTGCGGAATTTGGGGTGCATCCCGCCATCGACATAAGCCATCGCCATCTCGGCGCGGCCTTCTACAAGAAGCTTCTGCACAACCCGCTCGTCGTCGTGTCGCTTTGCCGACACTCGGGGATCGACCCTGGTATTCATGGCAGGACAGGCAGCGGTCGGTTCGAGTGCCGCAGCGCCGTCAACGCGGCGGGCATCAAACACGTAGCGCCCTCCGCAGGCCGCGACCGTCGGCTCCCTGCGGGTGACTTCGAAGACGTCGTATCCGAGCTTAAGGTTGCGCCAGAACTCGATGTTCGGGTCGCCCTGATGCTTCGCCATCTGCTCAGCCGTCATACGGAATGGGAAAGACTGGACCTGAAAATCGCTTTGTCCGATCCGGAAGGCACTTTGCGCCTCGGCGTACACCTCGGCCACGCCATTGTCTGTCATGGCAAAGCAACCCGCGGAGGAACAGGCGCCGTGGACCATGAGGGAGTCTCCGGTGTAACCGAGCGCTCGTTCCAGTTGGTTCGGATAGCCGAGATTAAAGGAGCGGTGATATTTCGAGTTCGGGTTCATCAGGCTTGCCGTAACCTGATAAAACCCCTCGGGCGCCTGCCTGTCGCCGTCAGCCGTCTTCGGCCCTAGCCGCCCTGACCAGCGGCACATTGGATGGGTCTTGTGAAGCGCGTAGCGGCCGTCTGCCCCCTGCCTCCAAACCTCCAGCTCGCTTTCCTCCTTGAATATGCGCATGAGAATCGAACCTTCCGGGCGGGTTCTCTCGGCCACTGCGAGAGTCGCCGGCGCCAGGTCCGTGTAGGCATCCTCCGTGATCGAGACACACCCGCCGATGGACAACAGGGTGATCGCGGTAAACATTGCCCGCGCCACATACGGCAGGGAAGGCATTAGATCGTAGGAGTTCAGGGTCGCGCCTCTCTCAACGGCTGGATTTGGAACCACGCGTCGGCGGCCGGGATCGTGCACCAGTTTCCGCATCTCAGGAGGCATCTTCGCAGTCAGGCGCCGACGCAAGCTCGAGCTTGGATAGTGAGCCCGAGAACGCGTAGTCGCCGTTGTCGATTATGATGTCGTCCGAGATGCCGTTCTCGTACAGGGTGTAGCTTGTCTGGAACAGTGGCAGGCCGTCCAGCTTGCTGTCACTATTGTAATAGGACTCCGCCACCCGCCATCTGCGCAGATCGAGCATCGCAGCGACAGGCGAGGAGGCAGCCTCAGGATTCGCCGGTCCGGGCGGCGTTGCCTCCGCTTCGACGGGGGTGATGATCGCCGTCGTCGTCAGGAGTTTCCCTGCCTCGTTGTCGCCGTCATAGAGACGGGCCTCGACGAGGCTTTCCCCAGCAATCGCCATGTCGATGAGATCCATCGTGTGCGCTGTGGGAAAGACCGACAATGGCAGGTCGAACGTTTCGGCACTTGGCTCGGCAATTTCAACACGCGTACGAGTATCCGTATTTGTCGCGCTGCCGCGGATGACCCATCCCTCGACGTTGTCGACGAAGGTCCGCGTGGTGAAGTGGTAGGCCCTTGCGGCGAAATTCTCGACCGAAACCGTCTGCTGGTCGGTGACGACGGTGGCATCCTCGCGCTCAAAGCGGGCGACGAAGCGGTAGTCCAGCTCGATCTGCTCACAGGCTTCGCGCTCGAGTTTAAGGGCGATGCGTCCGCTGCCACCGACGAGATCGGAGGACTTGCGGAGCATAGACATATCGTAGACAGCCAGATGGGGCACAATGTCTGCTGCCTTGGCAGGGAACGCAAACAAGCTGGTCGCGATCATCGTCAAGATCAGGGCCGAACGAGATCGATCACGAGCCATGATGATGGTCCTCCGGGGGTGATCCCGCGGCAAGCACATTCGCCACAATGGTCCGTTCGCTGCCGTCGAAGAAGGAAACTGTAACGGGCACCATTGCGCCAGGCGACAAGGCCGGCTCCTGCGGGGCAGCCAGGAGATGCAGGCCTGTCTCCTTCATGAGAAGTTCGGAGCGTGCGGGAACGGCAAGACCACCGGACAGGCCCGCTCGTGGCTTGTCCTCTGAATGCGGACCGCGGGAGACGGCGATGCGGGCAACGGCCGGGCTTGTCACCCCGCTGATCGTCACGCTGCTACCGGTGCCGTTCCAGACGACCAGATAGAGGTCGATCGGCTCGGCAGGATCGGGAGACAGGACGAACTCGGCGTGCTCAACCGTCAAGAGTTCGCCTGGTCTGGAAGGGTGCACCGTCCTGGCAGACGCCGATCCGGGTACGAACGTCAGGATTAGCGCAAGGGTACTGACCGCCACGAAGCGTCGATCCATTTGGGCATTCATCCTTGACTAGGTTCGCGACTGATTTCAGCGACAGTTCCGGCGGATTTGAGGCGATCGCCTCGCCGACGACGGCGGTGGGTGTTTGGCGGACCACCGATATTCGATGATCACGACAGCCGTGGCTCAGCGACCGCGATGCTCGTCCGCTTACGCAATTGTATGGCAGGACTTATCGGCACATCGTTTGGATGGCCGGACCGTCCGAAGATCGGAGATCGGGTCCAAACTCCGGCCCGGTCCTAAACGGCGAACGCTCGAACTTGTGAGGGAGTCCGCCAGACTCGATGGCGCTCGGTCACCCGCTGTTAGGCAGACATAGCGGTCGCTGGATCCGGAATTACTCGGATAGGGGTTCCGTCCGGGACCCGTCCGTACAGGTCGATGACATCCTGATTCAGGAGGCGAATGCAACCAGAGGAAACCGCTTTTCCGATCGACCAAGCCTGATTTGTACCATGCAAGCGGTAGAGCGTATCGCGCCCATCCTGAAAGATGTAGAGCGCCCTGGCCCCGAGTGGGTTGTCGAGGGACGGTGGCATTCCACCGTTCGCCGCACTGTATGGCGCGAGTTCGGGTTCACGCTTGATCATCTCGGCCGGAGGCGTCCATGTCGGCCATTTGCGCTTATAGGCGATCGTCGCCCGCCCTGACCAGGAGAAGCCGCCGCGACCGACGCCGATCCCGTAGCGCATCGCCGTTCCTTCTTCCATCACGAGGTAGAGGTACTTGGCGGGCGTATCGACAACGAGCGTTCCGACCCGCTCGGTGGTGGGGTAGTCGACGACTTGCCGCCAGAGCCGTCGATCGAGATTGCTAACGTCGACCGCCGGGATCGGAAAGCGCTCATTGGGCATCGCCCGGTACATCGCGGGGAGTACGGGCTTGGGCTCTGGAGGCTTGATCGGAACGACACGTGTCGGCTCCTGCGTGGAGACGCAGCCCGTGAGCGCAACGCTCGCCATTACCGCAATGAATGCGCGACGGTCCATGCCGGTCGCTCCATCCCGGCTTGCCGAATCGCACGATGGATGGGTGATTGCCGGGGGGCGGCGCGTCTTGGCGTCGATCATGTCTTCTCCTTGAAATAGGCGTGGCCCGAGAGGCCGTCGAGTTCTCATCGGGTTCTTGGATCGGTTCGCTCATGCGCGCAAACGCGGTACGGCGAGCGCGTGAACCGGCCTTAAAAGCACGGATGCGAGAGCGGCGCGGGAGCGATGAATTCGAGCTGCCGCGCTACAAAAGCTTTCGGCTCAGTGCTGTTGTCTAGTAACTACGAGATGGGTGGACGCTCGATCCGGCCGGGGGAGCCTCCGGAGCCCAACTCGATCGACCGCGGAAGGGGGAGCACGGCTCTGCGAGGGCTCTCCACAAACGGCCCCACGACCTGCATTGCAGGAAGTTTGCAGTGGAGGGCGTGGGCCGAACTCGCCTCCTGCGTCGTCGCTGGCGCCGGGCCGTCCATAGTGCCCGCTCCATAGAGCGGATCCAATGAAAGCCGCTCCGCCATGTGGCAGGGACTTTCGACCGCCTCGACCACGGCCGCGGCGTGACTCATCGACCCAAGTAGCAGGGCGGCAAGCAGCGCGAGGCGGAGGAAAATTCCCATGGATGGGTCATAGCAGCGGCTTTGTTGCTCGCAACTTAAAGAGCGAGCAACTTTGTTTGATGTGACACGCATGGCGACATGGTGGTGGCTTCCGCATTGACCAGCCCGCCCCCCTGGGGCGGGAAAGGGTACGAATGTTATGCTTTCAGGAGCTATGCCATGAGGGAGTTCACGTTCTCCGACCTGAACCGCAGCTCGGGCGACATCCTCGACCGCGCGCTGAGCGAGCCGGTGGGCCTGAGGAAGCGCGGGAAGCGGAAGATCGTCATGGTCCCGTCGGAGGCCTGGGACAGACTCAGCCGGCTCGACGAGGGCCACCAGGCGCACTGGGTCGACCAAGCGCCGGAGGAGGACCTCGAGAACCTCATGGCTGGCTTCCAGGAACTCATCGACGCCGGGGAGCACGCCGAGTGAACGTCGGCGGGGTCTACCGCTTCAACTACCTCTGGGACCATGAGGCGGAGCGCGGCGAGGAGAGCGGCCGCAAGATCCGCCGCATCGTCTTCATGATGTAGATCGGCGGGTGGCGGTACCTGTTCCCGATGTCCGGTGACCCGCCAGCGCCGCGCGAGAACGGCGTTGACGGGTGTTCGTGATCGTTCCCGATATGGAGCGCCGCCGGATTGGGCTCGGGCACGACACCGAGAAGCCAATCCAATGCGGAACGCTTTCATCCTCGGTGCGGCCTCTTTTCACCCCTGTGCCGCAATGAGCGCATTCGCGCGGGCTGGGGCATGTTTCGATTTCCAGATTTTTGCGAAAGGCCGGTTCGTTGGCTGCTTGTGGGTGGCGTCGGCAGCAGCTTTTTGCTCGAGTCAGCTTGAGCGCCGCTTCGGCATCTCTCAGCTAGCCAACAGGCGCTCAACTTTTTGCCGCTGGACCTCTGGCGACTCGTGGATGTCCAATGTGCCGTAAAAGCTTCCGTCGCGATCAAATAGGTAGACCCCGGCGGAATGATCGACCGTGTATTCGCCGTTCTCCAGCGGAACGAGTGCGCGGTAGGCCTTGAAAGCCGAGAATGCCTCGTCAACTTCTGCCTCTGTGCCGGTCAGACCAACAATCTGCGGATCAAACGACTTTAGGTATTCGTTGAGCCGCTCCGGCGTATCCCGCTCCGGATCGCCGCTGATCAAGAGTACCTGAAGATCGTCGCCTTGGGGACCAAGATCGTCCAGCAGCACCGAGAGTTCACCAAGGGTCGTCGGACAGATATCCGGACAATTCGTGAAGCCGAAGAACAGCGCTACCGGCTCACCCCGAAAGTCACGCCATTCACGGCGTCGCCCTTCGTGGTCGACAAGAGAAAACTCGCCGCCAATGTTGGCGATACCGGATGACGCTTCTCCGGGGAGGGGAGCCTGACCCGAAGCGCGCATGATGGTGACGCCAGCAGTCGCGCCCACGAACAGGCACAGGACGACGACGGCGCCCCACAACGTTCTGCGAAGGGTTTTCGGGCTCACTGTCGTTTCTCCAGATGGCTATCTGACGCTTCCGCAGGGCGTCCGCCGAAGCCTTCGACTGTGAACTCGACCGGCACGGAACCCGCCTTCTCGAACACGAGAGTTCCTGCGAAGGGCTCGGCTTCCAGAATCGGCTTCTTCATGCCCGTCAACATCACGTGGGTGGCGCCTGGCTTTAGTGAGATGGTTTCGCCCGGAGCGATTGGGAGCCCACCCTCGAGCGGGCGCATCCGTGCGACTCCGTCGACAATTTTGGAGGTGTGCAACCTGAATCCTGCCGAGACGTCCGCGGAACCGCCAATCAGCCGATCCGGCTCGCTGCCGTTGTTCGTGACTGTCAGATATCCCACGCCGGTCTTGGCTGTTGCAGGCGTTGCGCGCGACCAGGGATGACCGATGACCAGGTCCCCGGCCGTTACTTCGTGCGCGGCCGCAGCTCCGGTCAGGGTGAGGACGAGGACGATCGATGTCGGAAACCTCATTGTACTGGAACATCCTTGGACTGCGGGTAGGTGTCGTAGACGGTTGCAGATCCGTCAGTCTGCACGAGAAGTACGTCGTACGGTTCGCCGCTTTCGCCCATGCCGGGAGACCCCACCGGCATTCCGGGCACGGCGAGGCCGATCGCATCCGGTCGCTCTTTAAGGAGGCGCGCCACAGAGGCGGCCGGAACATGCCCCTCGATGACATATCCTTCGACAAAACCGGTGTGGCAGGAAGTCTGATCCTGCTTCAGTCCGGCCTTCATTTTTCGAGCATACAGATCAGCCATCGCGAGGTTGTCGTTCGTCACTTCGAACCCGGCGCCCTCCATGTGTTTAATCCAGCCGATGCAGCAGCCGCAGCCAGATGTGGAAAAGACCTCCACCGATTCGCCTGTCGCCGATGCGACGGACGACATCATGAGTAAGCCTGCCGCAGCCGTCGCGAGCGTGTTCCCAAAACTACGCATCTTGCTCTCCTTGATTTGACACGGATTAGAACCATCGTCGCACCCGGGACCGGTAAGCGACGTATTGGTCTGTGAAGGCACTTTCGAGGAACCGCTCCTCATCCCGGACCTGAATCTCGCAGGCCAGCCAGAAGGCGGTGGCGCAAACGATCATCGCGATCGACGGAACCGCCAGTGCCAGGCCTAGGGCCATTGCGAGCATGCCGAGGAACACCGGGTTGCGTGAGACCCCAAATGAACCCTGCGTGACCAGTGCGTCCGGCGCGGCGGAGGGAACTCCCACACGCCAACGTCTTCCCATGCTGGACTGTGCAAAAACCGTCAGGAACTGGCCTGCCAGCGCCAACGCCAATCCGACTGCGTGCAGCCATTCGAGCTTGCCGACCGGACGCAGGATCGGCCACCTTATCTCTGCGGCGTATCCGATCAGCGCGCCAAGGGCGCCGATGACACTCAGGCGGAACAATCCCTGTGCGACCTGCTGGCGTGAGTTTCCGGCGAAGCCGTAAGCCTTGCCGTCGATCATGGACGACGTTCGGCTGGTTGCAATCATCAGCCAGAAGCAGGTTGTCAGGAGAACGATGAGAGGCCCGAGGCGGAGGACTTGCTCGGTCACGTTGATCATTGCGGCCTCCAGCCGAGCAGTCGCATGGCGTTGGCTGTCACCAGTACCGTTGCTCCTGTATCTGCCAGGATAGCTGGCCAGAGGCCCGTCACGCCGAGTAAAGTCGTCACCAGGAACACCGCCTTGAGGCCAAGCGCGATCGCGATGTTCTGATGAATGTTGCGCATTGCGGATCGCGACAAGGCAATCATGTCCGGAATGTCCTGAACCCGGCCATGCAGGACCGCGGCGTCCGCTGTTTCCAGAGCCACGTCGGTCCCTCCACCCATGGCGATGCCTATGTCTGCGGCAGCCAGGGCGGGGGCATCGTTGATGCCGTCGCCGACCTTGGCAACGAAATGGCCCTCCGCCTGGAGGTCTCGCACCGCCTGCTGCTTGTCCTGCGGCAGCAATTCCGACCGCGCCCGGATCCCCAGGCTCTTCGCTACGGCGTCTCCTGTCCGTCGGTTGTCGCCCGTCAGCATCATGATCAGGACGCCTCGACCGCGCAGGGCCCTGAGCCCCGATGCGGCATCGGGGCGGGGCTCGTCCCGCATGGCGATCAGACCTGCAACCGTGTTACCGGCCAGAAGGACGGAGACGGTCTTGCCCGCGTCGTTGAGAACGGTGATCTTGGTGCTAACGTTCTCGCAGATCTGCGTGCGCCGACCTGCAGCCAGGGGAGAGCCGAGGAATACCCGTTCGCCGCCGACGCTGCCGGCGATCCCTTCGCCCGGAATGGCTTCGGCGTCGAACGCCGGCGGGAGCGGCGCCTTCCTGGCCTTTGCCTCCTGCAGAATTGCCATAGCCAGCGGGTGGCTTGATCCCTGTTCCAGCGACGCGGCCAAGGAAAGTATGTCCCGCTCCGCTCGGCCGATCGCGATCACGTCGGTGACCTCGGGCTTTCCCATCGTGATTGTCCCGGTCTTGTCGAGCGCGACAGCGGTCACTCTGCCGAGGTTCTCCAGTACCGCACCGCCCTTCATGAGGAGACCTCGGCGGGCACCGGCGGACATTCCGGCAGCGATGGCCGCAGGGGTCGAGATGACGAGCGCGCAGGGGCAGCCGATCAAGAGGATGGCCAGACCCTTGTAGATCCAGTCGTTCCAAGGCTCGGCGAAAAGGAGCGGAGGCAGGATCGCCGTCAGCGCCGCGAATACCAGGACGCCAGGGGTGTAGTAACGGGAGAACCGGTCGATGAACCTCTCGGTTGGGGCCTTTGCCTCCTGGGCCTCCTCCACCAGCCGCACCACACGCGCGATGGTATTGTCGGAAGCGGCGGCAGTGACCTTGATCCGCAGCACACCGCTTGCATTGATCGTGCCCGCGAACACCGTGTCGCCGACGCTCTTGCGCTTTGGTACGCTCTCTCCTGTCACGGGCGCTTCGTCGACCTCGCCGGCTCCCTCGGCGATGACGCCGTCCGCCGCAACGCGATCGCCGGGGCGCACCAGAATTATGGAGCCGACGGCCAGTCCGTCGGCGGCTACCGCGACCGTCTCGCCGTCCCGCACCAGAAGCGCCGTCTTCGGCACGAGGTCCGTCAGGCCCTGAATATTCTTCCGTGCCCGACCGGCGGCCACGCCCTCCAGCATCTCGCCGATCAGAAACAGGAGGACCACGGCCGCTGCTTCTTCCGTCGCGCCGATGATCACCGCGCCGACGGCGGCAATCGTCATCAGCATCTCGATGGAAAACGGCGAGCCGTAGCGAGCTGCTGCGGCGGCGCGCCTTGCGATCGGAACGAGGCCAACGGCGAGTGCTAGCAGGAAGGCCCAGCTCTCAAACGCTGGAAAAGCCACGCCCGCCAGATAGGCAATTGCCAATGCGAGGCCGCACGTCAGCGTCAGAACCGCCTTGGGCGTTCTCCACCACGCTTCATCGCCAGCATGCTCGTGGGCATGCGAATGATGGTTCGGATTCTCGCCATCAGTGGGAGCCGCCGCATTGCCGGTTCCTCGGACGCCGCGGCTAACTTCTCCGATTCCGTAACCGAGGTTCTTTACCTGGCGGATGATTGCTGCCGGAGTGAGCGCCTTCTCGTGTGCCACCGTCATCGTGCCGGCCGCGACCGACACGGCTACGTCTCCGACGCCTTCCAGACGTCGCACAGCCTTGTCGATCTTCGACGCGCACGAGGCACAATCCATGCCGCTGACGCGGTAGCGTGTCTGCTGGAGTTCTGCCGCCATCGGTGGGTCCCATCTTCTGCCACCGGATGGCTACAACCTCCAGCGGCTAGAGGAGCAAGCCCCTGATCGTAGAAATGTTTCACAAGATATCAGCCGACCATCCCGGTGTGCATCAAAGGCGCCTTGAATGACAGGATGAGGCCCCCGCTTTGGCCCGCCGAACCCTTCCGATTCTGTCGCCCGGAGCTAGGTTCATTCAAGCCTTCGGATCGTTGAGCGCAGGGCAGGAAAGCCTGATGAGAGCAACAGAAGTTCATTATCTGCCATCGCACCATCGCCAACACGACAGCTCAGGGGACGCGGCATGAGTAGTTTCTGGCAGGTCTTCTTCCTGTCTCTCCTGCCGGGAGCGGGAAATTTCGCCGGGGCGCTCGTGGCAGAGTTCTGGAAGCCGTCTTCCCGACTACTGAACTGGGCGCTGCATGCCGCTTCCGGAATCGTCATCGCGATCGTCGCGGTCGAACTAATCCCCGAGGCCGTAGACGTTCTGGCCGGCTGGTGGCTCGCGGCAGCCTTCGCGGCGGGCGGCGTCTCCTATGTCATGATCGAGGCCCTCGTGGAGGGACTTCAGAAGGATGGCAGCCGCGGGAACCGAACGGGGATGTGGATGATCTACGTCGCCGTCGCGGTGGATCTCACCAGCGACGGCATGATGCTCGGAACGGGCTCGGCCGTATCCAGCAACCTTGCGATGGTTCTGGCGTTCGGCCAGGTATTGGCCGATGTCCCGGAAGGCTACGCCGCGATGGCCAACTTCCGGGACAAGGGGGTGCCCCGACGGCGTCGGCTGCTTCTTTCGGCGTCGTTCATCCTGTTTTGTGTCGGGTCCGCCCTCGTCGCATTCTTCATACTGCGAGGTGCGGGAGAGAGCGTGAAGATGGCAGCCCTTGTCTTCGTTGCCGGCTTGCTGACCGTGGCAGCCGTCGAGGATATGCTGGAAGAGGCGCACGAGGCGCGCGAGGACGACCGGGGATCCGTGCTTGCTTTCGTGGGGGGCTTCACCCTTTTCACGCTTGTGTCAGCCGGGTTGGAAACCGTGACGGGTGGCGAAGCCCGCGCAAGCGAACCTATCGACGCTCGTATTTTCGCAGGACAGCAAACCCAAACGATGCCTGATGCGGCGGCCTTTGCCGAAGGCTATCAAAATAGCCTCTTGTCGCTCTTGACCTTCCAGTGAGGGGAAGCCCCATCTGTTCACTGCGATGGTAATGGACCATCGTGACGCTAGCCGTGGGATGTCCAGGAGATCAGATGGTCTGCTCGCCATGATCCGGTCTGGCTTCAGGACAGATCGCCCATGTGCCGCGCTGGCAATTGGACAGAACGAGGAATAGCCTACGCTCATGCAGTTCATCGCCCGCCTGATATTTGTCGCACTCCTCGCCGCATTCGCGGCGAGTTCGGTTGCGCATGCGGCTGGCTCGGCAAAGATGGCCGCCGACATGGTGGCCATCGACGTCGCATCCATGGACATGGCGGACTGCGAGGCCTGTGATGGTCCCGAAGTTGGCGGTATGGGCCTCGCCTGCGATTTCCTTTGCGGCTCAGGCAGTCTTGCGGCCGTCCTCGGACCGCACGGCGATCGGTTCGTTCAGCCGACGGGCGGTCTATTGGACCCGGCGGTAACTGACGACCATTGTGGCCTGACGTGCCCTCCGACAGAGCAGCCCCCTCGAACTCTCATCTGATCTGACGCCCGGCGCTATCGCGTCGGGGCGTCTTTCCGTGACTATCGGTGCGTTGGCGCCGAAGCACGGTGGTGACCGATGCCGGATTATTTCCGGCTTTTCGGCAGACGACCAATCGATCAGTGACAGTTGAACAATGGCTCGAAATCCCGACCCGGCGCCTTCGGGCGCCACCATGTCCGCCTCCGGGAGCCCGCAGGGCTTCCTCCATCAGACCCGACGCGGATTTCTGTCTGCTTCCTTGACCGCAGTCGGACTTCTGGCGCTTCCGGTCGCGTTACGCCCGGCCATGTCGGCATCGTTCCCGGCCGTGGTTCTCGCATTCGACGGGAAGGCGCTGCTCGTCGCAGGAGCAACGCTCAGTCGCAGCGACGACGGGGGACGCACGCGAAGCACCTTGTCCGGGCCCGATGGCATCCTTGCGCTGGCAACGCATCCCGAACGGCCAGGCCGCATCGTCGCCGGGCTCGCTTCCGGCCGGGTTGCCATCTCGCAGGATGGAGGACGCACATGGAAAGATCGTGCTGTCGGAAACGGCGAAGGGGCCGTCGACACGGTCATCATGGCGGCTGGCCAGCCCGACATGATGTACGCCGCGATCCGCAGTGACGGCCTCTGGAAAAGCGAGGATGCCGGCAGGAACTGGAGCCTCGCGATGGACCGTCCGTGGCTCGATGATGCGGAGCGTGATCTTCGCTCGCTTGCCTCGGTCGATCTCGCGACCGGCATGGGCGGGATCTGGATCTACGCGGGCACCGACACCGGGATCACGCGCGTGCCGGATTGCTTCTGCCGTTGGCAGGACGTTCAGCCCGGCAACGCGATGGACGCTCTGGTAGCCGGCGATGCACCGCCTCCCGAAGCGCCGCTGCCGTCGGGCGAGCCGGTCCGTGCGCTGGTCAGCGTACATACCGCCCCGGAGACCCTCTACGCCGCGCTGCCGTCGGGTGTCTGGAATTCAAAGGACGCCGGCGTCGTCTGGTCCCGTTTGACGTCGGGTGACGCCTCCGCCGTGGCGGTGAACCCGATCGATCCTGAACACATCGTCGCCGCTCTGGATGGCGGCCTGAAACAGAGCCGCGACCGCGGCATCACCTGGTCCGCGCTTGCGGCATCCTGAAGGATTTTATCATGAAGAAAGCTTTTGCCATCACCTCGATTGCGGCCCTCGCGGTCGCTGGAGGTATTGCCTTCGGCACCTTGTCCTCGGCGCAGGATGCAAGCCGGGCGACCACCGCTGATGCCGCCCCCACGGAACAGACCATGCCGTCCAGGCAGGTCACGATCTGGCGGGACCCCAACTGCGGGTGCTGCGACACCTACGCCGAGTACCTCGAAAGCAAGGGCTATCATGTCACCCGCGTCGACGATCCGGGTTTCGATCGGCGCTCGGTCGAGGTCGGCGTGCCGCAGGACGGGATCGGCTGCCATCTCGCCGAGATCGACGGCTACTACGTCAGCGGCCTCGTGCCGGCGGAGATCATCGAGCGCCTGGTGACGGAGCGTCCGAAGATCGCCGGTATCACGCTCCCTGGCATGCCGGGCAATGCCCCCGGAATGGCACCGGAGAAGACCGGCACGTTGAAGACGTATGCCTTCGGCGAGGGCGGAATCTCCGTCTACTCCGATGAGTGAGTGCATGGGCGGAATGATGGGCGGGCCGATGATGGGCCTGATGATGGCCGGCGGCGGGCTTGTGCTCTTGCTCGTCGTGTCGGTTCTGGTCCTTGGCGTCGTGGCGCTGGCGAAATACGTCCGGGGGCAGAAATGAAGACAATGGCAGTCGTCCTCGCCACCGGTGCTGCGGCGACGGCTTTCGTGGTCGCCGCCGTGCTGGCGGAGCAGCGCGGCGGCGAGGCGGCTGCGCAGGACGTCACCTTCCTGGGCGAGCCGGTCACGGCGGAGGAGATCGCTCTTGGGCAGGACCTTTACGCCGCGAACTGCGCGTCTTGCCATGGCGACAATCTGGAGGGTCAAACCGACTGGATGCGGCGGCTCGATAACGGCCGAATGCCGGCGCCGCCGCATGACGAGACCGGGCACACCTGGCACCACGCGGATCGGCAGCTCTTCATCATTACAAGGCTGGGCGTTGGTGGGGTCGTGCCGGGCTACGACAGCGACATGCCCGCCTTCAAAGACGTGCTGACGGACGAACAGATCCGGACAGTGCTCGCCTTCATCAAGAGCACTTGGCCGGAGCGGCAGCGCACGTTTCAGGCCGACGTCACAGCGAACGACGAGGGTGACTCGTGAACACGGCTGTCGCTCGAGATCCTTGGCAGCGGGACAGCGCGGAGGGCATCGCGCTGTTCGGAAACATCATCGCAAACGGAAGGAACTGAACTTGACCGACACATCTCATCCGGCCCCGAGGCCGCGCTCCGCTGGGTTTCGCATGCCGCTGGGCCGCAGGGGGCTGGTGATCGCCACGATGGCGATCACCAGCGCGGGGATGGCGTTGAACTGGGGCTGGCTCACGGCGATCGGGGCCGCACCGTTGATCCTGGCGCTCGCCCCCTGCGCTGTGATGTGCGCCACCGGATACTGCGTCATGTGCAAGAGCAAAAGCTGTGACGCAGACAGGAGCCCGACCGACGTGCCGGGTACGACCAGGGACTGAAACCAAACCCAACTGAGGTAACGACCATGAAAACGAACACCAGACTTGGCCTTGCGATCGCGTTCGCGGCCATCATTGCCGCACCCGTGACCTTCGCGCAGGAGGATGCCGCGCCTGAGAAGATGATGCAGGGCGACACCATGAAGGGCAGTGACATGCAGGGCGGCGACATGTCCGGCATGCAAGGCATGATGGGCGGTGAGGAGTCCGGCATGCAGGGCATGCAAGGCATGCAAGGCATGATGCAGATGATGCAGCAGATGCGCCCGATGATGGAGGCCTGCACCGAGATGATGCAGGCAATGGCCGCCCAGCCTCACCACGCCGTCCCGAAAAACGACGGCTAATAGTCGCGCAGGCCCGCACCGACATTCGGGCCTGCGTCTCCCCGCTGAAAGAGACCCGATGAAATCAGCCTACCTCTCCCTGCCTCGCCTACGACTGCGGGCGCTGACGGATATCGGCGCGCTCGGTATTGGCGCTGCGCTTCCCAGGCGAGGGTGCGCAGCGCGGACTATCAGTCAGGCCCGTCACCGACGAGACGGCGCAACCGGGCCAAACCGCCCACGTCAAAGCTCGGGAGTTCTCGGTATCACGCCTGATCCCGGATCAGTTGACGAACCAACCAGTCGGAGCGAGAGAACACGGTCTCTCGCAGGCGCGTCGCGGCGCTCACCGGGAAGGTCACAGCCGGTGGCAGTCCGCCGACGGCTTGGAGGGCGGATAGCGGAACGTATCGTTCTCATCCTGGCGTTGATGCTCGCGCCCATTGGAAGCGCTTCCGCGCATAGTTCCGACGCCCCGATCGACGAACTCATGGCCGAGCGGGAGCCCGCCTTCGAGCATTCCGATGGACGCCTTGCGCCACCGCTGAATGGGACCGCTGCCGACGGATCGACGGTGCGTCTGGACGGGCTTCAGGACAAGATACTCGTGGTCAGCTTCGCACCCGCGGTCTGCGGTTCGCCTTGCATTGCGCAGCAGGCGCTTTTGCGCGCGGTGCAAGAGGGGGTGAACATCACGTCGATGCGCGATCGGGTCACCTTCCTCACGGTGGGTGTCGCCTCTGTCGCAGACTTGGACAGATCGAACTGGCTGCCCGTCACGGTGGGTGATGGCGCCGCCAAGGCGGCGGCGTCCTTCGCAGCCCTGTCCGCGCGTACGACCTACGCGCCAATGATCCATGTCATCGACCGCGGTGGACGCCATGCCGCCATCTTCCACGGCGCGGAATTCGCCCGCACGAACCTGATTGTCTACATCAACGCATTGACGAACACGCCACCGCCGGAGAGCGGCTGGCTCGACAGCATCCTTCGAGCGTTTCAATGATCGCGGCGCCGATGTCACATGTTGCGGAGCGGCGAAACTGGCTGGTCGCGCTGCGCCGTTATCTCGTATTCGCGGCCCTTGCGAACCTTTTGTGGGAGTTCTCCCACCTACCTTCTCTCCGCTCGTTCCCGCGTCCGAGGCGTTCATGAAGGAGGCGGCGTCCGGCAGGACTCCGGTCTGTGCTTCTCGAGAACCCACCGTCGACCGAGGTTGTTGTCGACCTCGGCCGCATGATGACCGTGGGCCGTGGTCTGGAGCTGGACGCGGCAGGAAGGTTTCCGGACTGACGAGGGGCGGGCCGGGTTCGGAAGCGCGCTTGAGCGCAAGCACGGGCGCTTCGTCTACCCGGACGCCTTCGTACGCGCACTATCCAGGTGGCGCAGCCGCATCGTTTCGAAGCACGAGAAGGATTCGGAACTCGGCCGCATCTATCGATCAATCCGGATGCTCCGCGTCACGGCGTACCCGCATTGGGAGGCGGGGGCTGTTGAAGTCCTGCTGTTCGCGGTCCTCGAGGACGGCGAACTTCCCGCCACAGAAAAGGAGTTGGCTGCGGAGCTGAATGCCCAGCTCGACCCCGTCGCCCTTCCGGAGGGGTACTCCTGGGTCGAGGGACGTCTTAAGGATCGGCACCCTCGACCAACTCACGGCGCGCGACCTGCACGAGAGCCAGGTCTTGGACCTGAATTTCCTCAGCGGGATCTGAAACATCGTTCCTGAGCGGCCGAGGGAGTTCGTCGGCACTCCGAAGGCGCCTCGTGGACTGCTTCGCCTTCGCTTAGTGACCTCTGACCCGTGCCGAGTCAACCTTTCGCGCACTCCTTTCGGATCGAGTCAGGTTCCGCGCCGACAGAGTCAAAGACCTAGTCGCAGTGGCGCACCTTAAATCAATATAAACAGAGACTTAGTCGATTCACTGAGTCATTTATCCGGGTGCGGCTACAGGAGAGGAGACGGCGCAGAGCGGGAGGACGATTGAGAAGCTGTCTTCTTCCGAGCCGTAAGCAGTATGCTTCCGAGCCGCCAAGGCTGCGGATTCATTTCAGTGACCGAAGCCCGTCCGACAAATTCCCCGGTGCGCAGTTCCGATTCTGACCCGTCGAAAACCGAGCCTCCGTGCGCACACTGCCTCGTGGATCTGACACCAACCATCATGGAATCGCGCTGTGGAGCCACGACTGGAGGTGGGATTATTCGCCAGAGCCGGGTTGAGGTGTCCGTTTACATCTGCCTCCCAACGCTGTCCGGCGCTCGTCAGAAATCACTTTTGCTGGGCCGAGTTTTCGGCAAGGAGAAGCAGACTCTGGAACTCGGTGCGGCCGGTCTCAATCATCCTCTTGCCGGCTAGGACGGGCGTCGTGGCCATACAGATCTGCGCTGCAATGCGACTGGTCCTCTCGCTCGAACTCGAGCGTTGAATGGGTGATGCCGAACTCGCTTTCGAGCATCCGCTTGATGGCTTGCTTGATGTCTTCGAGGCGATCCCAGGCTTTCTTCTCTATCACCACATGGGTGTCGAGAGCGGCAACATGCTCCTCCATCTGCCAAAAATGGGCATGATGGATGTCCGCGACACCGTCGACTCCGCGTAACGCATCGACAACGGAGTCGTTGTCGATGTCCGGCGGGCTGCCCAGCATCAGGGTCCGGATCGGGCCTCCAATCTCGGTGAAAGCGAGATAGAGGATGTAGAGCGCGATGCCGATCGTGATGGCCGGATCAACCCAGCGCATGTCGTAGAGAATGATGAGCGTACCGCCGATGATGACGGCAAGCGATGCCAGTGCGTCCGAGAGATTATGGAGGAAGAGCGCGCGGATATTCACGCTGCCTTTCTGCATGGAGTACGTGAGCAAAGCCGTTAACGTGTCGACCACAAGTGCCACGCCGCCCAGGATGACCACCGTCCAGCCCGCGACCTCGGGGGGATCGATCATCCGCATGCCGCCCTCGTAGATCAGGTAGAAGCCGACGAGGATCAGCGTGGTGTAGTTGATAAGCGCCGCAACGATTTCGATCCGGCCATAGCCGAAGGTCATACGTGCATCCGCCGGCCTCCGTGCGATCTTGCGTGCGGCAAAAGCAATTGCCAGCGACGCCATGTCGGAGAAATTGTGCAGTGCGTCGGCGACCAGCGCGAGGCTGCCGGACAGGATGCCTCCAAAAATCTGGGCGACTGTCAGTAAAGCGTTGGCCCAGATTGCAATCGAGACCCGGCGGTCGCCGGAATCCGGGTCGATATGCGCATGTCCATGATCGTGCGGCATCGGATGTTCCCTTTGGCCCATAGTGCTGAAGAATCGACGCCCATAACGGTCCGCGGACGCAGTCCAAGGATTTGCGGCCTATCACCCGTGTGCCATAGGTGCATTGGCGCATCGTGCGGATGGAGCGGTGCACCAACATCAGCCGAAGAATCGGTCGACGAGACGTGTAATCGCTCCAGCAACTGTAGCTTCAAGAGGAAAGATTCAGGCGCCACGCGGGGCGGCGAGTATGATCGCTGCGCCGAGTAGGCAGACTGTGGTACCGAGCACATCCCATCTGTCGGGGCGATGTGCTTCGGCGAGCCACATCCAGAGGACCGAGGCCGCGATATAGACCCCGCCATAGGCGGCGAAGGCTCGTCCCGCTGCGATGGTATCGACCTGTGCGAGAAGCCAGCCGAACGCCACAAGAGCGACCACACCCGGCGCGAGCCAAAGGGCAGATGCATCAAGGCGCCACCATGCCCAGATGGCAAAGCAGCCGGCGATCTCGGCCAGCGCGGCAAGCGGATAGACGAGTGCCGCGGGCATTCTAGGCGCCGATCTCGTTGTGGTCGGTCAGGCATTCAGAATGGTCGCGCAGTACCTCCAGCACGCGGCAATCGGCTGTTCGGCCACCGCTACATTCATGCACCATGCGTTCGAGTTCCGTACGCAAGGCTTCCAGCCGCGCGAGACGCTGCTCCACCTGCTTCAACTGCCGTCTCGCAATGGAGTCGGCTTCCTGGCACGGCTTATCTGGCTGATCGCTCAGATTCAGGAGTTCGCGGATCGCTTCCAGTCTGAAGCCGAGCTGTCGAGCATGACGGATGAAGGACAACCGGTCGAGTTCGGCGTCGCCGTAGCGCCGCTGTCCGCCCTCGGTTCGGCCCGGTTCGGGCATCAGCCCGATCTGCTCGTAGTAGCGGATCGTTTGCACCTTCGACCCAGTCTTCCTGGCAAGAGCGCCAATAGTCAGCATCCGCGTCTCCGCAATGTTCCAGTCTTGGTAGATACTGCTGCGCGGATCGGCAAGGGGAGCTCCCGAGTCACAGGCACGTGAAACCATCGTGGGTCTCAGGAAAGCAGCTTGAACCTCCAGTAGCTTGAGGATGTAGGAACGCAATGAACCGAGAATCGCGGTCAGGCCGATTGTATTGAAACTGACACCCTTCCGGAAATCGTGTGCGGGCGTCTCGGAGCACGCGTTCTTCATGCTGCTGGCCCGGACGGGAATTCCCGCTGGGGAGGCGCTCGCTGAGTTGAGAGGGTACATAGACGCATGACAACGAGAGTGACTGGCGAAGCAGCGTTGACTGCCGCATGGGTTGTAACGGTTGTGGCGTCGCTCTCGGTGCTGTTCATCGGCGAGGTGCTGGGCCGGATGCCCTGCCTGCTGTGCTGGTATCAGCGTGCCTTTATGTTTCCGCTACCAATCGTCCTAGGCCTTGGCCTCTGGTGGCAGGATGCCCGCGTCGGGCGCTACGGTGTAGCGCTCAGCCTCGGGGGGGGGATGGTCGCGCTTTGGCATATCGGCCTCTACGCGGGCATCATCCCGGAGCCCGTCCAGCCATGCACCGCGACGGGACCTTCCTGCACCGACGACAACCAGGCAATCCTTGGCGTCCCCATCCCGCTTCTGTCGCTTCTGGCCTTCATTCTCACGGCGAGCTTATCGATTCTCTCTTTGAAGGAACCGCGTTCATGACCCGCCGACCATTGATTCTGTCCATTCTTGTCGTGGGCCTTGCGGTCTTCGCTGCGGCCTCGTGGTTCGCTACGCGCCCCGCGGCCATCACCGCCACTGCCACGGGGACCCTCCCGCCTGAGCAGGCTGAGGCATTGTTGCGACCGTATTCGCCGATCCTTGGACCGGAGCAAGCACCGGTCACTATTGTCGAGTTCTTTGATCCCGCCTGCGAGGCTTGCCGCGCCTTCTACCCGACTGTGAAGCAGATTATAGCCGAGCATGGCGCGGCGGTGCGCGTGGTCCTACGCTACACACCGTTCCATGGCGAGGGGTCCGAAGAAGCCATCCGCGTCCTTGAGGCGGCGAGGATGCAGGGCGTCTTCGAACCGGTGCTTCAAGCCATCATGCGCGAGCAGCCGCAATGGGCCTCGCATGGAGCTCCTGAGCCAGGGCTGGTCCTGCAGATCGCTGCAAGTGCGGGACTCGATGCCGATGCCGCTCGAACACAAATGCAGGCGCCTCAGACAACGGCAATCCTGAACCAGGATCGCGCCGATGTGGAAACCATGGGTGTAAGCCAGACTCCGACATTCTTCGTAAATGGGAGGCCGCTCGCGCCGTTCGGAAAAGCGGAACTGAGGACGAGAGTGGCCGAAGAGGTAGCCGCAAGTGGCTCGTGACTGAATTTTCCCCGATAGCTCTCGGATTTTTGGGCAGCCTTGCTGCCGGATCCCTGACCGCCTTCGGTGCCGTTCCGGTGCTCTTTGGACGACTTCCTTCGCAAGGAACGCGAGATCTCTCGCTCGGGTTCGCGGCGGGGGTGATGCTGGCCGCCTCGTTCTTCTCGCTGATCATTCCTGCGCTCGACGCTGCTGAGTTGCAATTCGACAACGAGGCGGCACCGGCTGCTATCGTCTGCCTGGCAATCCTGCTCGGCATGGGCGCCGTTGCACTGATGAATGAGAAGCTGCCGCATGAGCACTTTAGCGTGGGGCGCGAAGGGCCCGAGGCCGCCTCGCTCAGGCGCGTCTGGCTCTTCATCATCGCGATCACAATCCACAATTTCCCGGAGGGTCTTGCTGTCGGCGTTGGCTTCGGATCAGGCGGGCTGAAGGACGGATTGCCTTTGGCCATCGGGATCGGGTTGCAAAACGCCCCCGAGGGTCTTGCTGTGGCCGTGTCGCTTCTGGGGGAGGGGTATTCAAAGCGTCGTGCTTGGGGCATCGCCGCACTGACTGGGCTGGTGGAACCGATCGGCGGTCTGCTCGGCGCGGGTATCATTACGTTTTCGCAGCCGCTTCTGCCTTGGGGGTTAGCCTTCGCCGCGGGCGCGATGCTCTATGTGATCAGTCACGAGATCATACCTGAGACGCACCGTAGGGGGCATCAGGACAAGGCAACTCTGGGCCTGTCCATCGGTTTCGTCCTCATGCTGTTTCTGGATGTCTGGCTTGGTTAGACATCCTCTCATAACAGCAATTCATTGTGAAATACCGAAAATTCGGCGAGCTATATGTGATTGGTATCGTATATCTATGTAAATCGTGCAGAATCTGGTTAATATTATTATTTGATTATATGAAAGGAATGTAAATTGTTGAGGATTGGAACTCTTGGGGTTATGGCGATAGCTGTAGTATATGCCATGATCGCGTTTTTTGGAGCAATGGGTCTGGGTTACTTGGCTCTAATGATCGCTGGAATGTCAATTTCCATAGGAGACGGGTATTTAAATTTTGTTTACGCAATATTGTTTATGGGTTCGGCAGTAATCGCGATAATCGCCGGAAAAGGCTACCTCGATTCAAGAGATCGTAACGAATGAGTCTAATAATTTCTGCGGAGTTCGAGTAATAATTCCCGAATTTTCTTAGGATGTCTATTCGTCCACTGGCGGTCAGAAGATTGAGTTTGGCCACAATGCGAGAAAATATCAGTAAGCAGTAATCAGCGATCTGCTGACGAGCAGGATCGTGTCCGCCGCGAGGAGGGGAAGGCTGTCGAGTTGACCCGGCAAGCGGAATGGCCCGCGGCTTACATCCGGAAGGAGGCGGTGACGAGCCTCGGATACGAGAAGTGGCTGTCGACGTACCTTTTGGAACACCGGGCCACACGCCGGAAGAACTCGCCCGGCGTTCCGACCACTCCTCAGGTCGTGCTCGAGACGCACTGCGGGACGCGGTCGCACTGCGGAAGGACATGAACAGACCGGGCACGAGGCGCGGGGGGTAGCAGACTGACGGGCCGGCGCGCGCCGACCGCCTCAAAAATGCCGCTGCCACAGGCGCCTCGCGAAGAACGCGCCGACGCACAGTGCAGTCAGCATCCCGGTCGCCACAACAGCGGCCGCCTTCGCGCCCGGCACCTCCGCAAGCTGCCTCCGGTAGGTCGGAGAGCTGGCGAGATGGCCATCTCGCCCACGACGCCGCCGAAACGCCGGCAGCCACCACAAGTCCACGAACAGGCCGAGTGGGAAGCTGGCCGTGATGAGCATCGGCCTCGCCAGAGGAAGGACCGCCGCAGGCCTCCGTACTCCGGCCTTCGCCGGGTTGCCAGCCACCTGCGCGGTGCCCTGAAACAGAAAGGGGCGTCCCATCTTTGAGCCGCCCCCGCAAGCGTCATTCCATCACCAGTCGAGGCCCACCCGCCTTCCGGTGCCGCACCCGATCAGTGAAAGACTCGATCGCCGACGGCTCCTTTCGTCCGGCCAACTCCTCGGCCGACGGCTCCGCTTCCCGACGCCGACACGGTTCGACACCCAGAGCGCCGCCGCCCATCCCCCGCGCCAGCCGCCCGCAGACGAGGCCGCCGGCTGCCGCAAGGCGATTGAGGTCGTGCGGCCGGAGCCGGAGGAGCCAGCTCACCTGGTCCGGCGACAGCGCCGACAGGTCGACCTGCCGGCGGTCCGTCGCCGAAGCGCGGGCGTAGGCGTGAACGATCGCGGACACCGGGTCCGTTCCATCGGGGCGTGGCTCGAGGACGGACGGAAGCAAGCCAGGGAGTTCGCGGGCGCGACCGCGCTTGGCGACCAGCGCCGCGATGTCCTTCGCGGTGTCCGGCGCCGGTGCGGGCTCGGGCGGCATGGGGAGGGAGCCGCCTCCACCGCCGAGCATCCGGCCGGGTATGGACGCCAGCCAGTCGAGTGCGGTCCAGCACCAGCGGCCGGCGGCGGCGAGGCTGGAAGCGGCGGCGCGGAGTGCGGCGGCGATGGCTGCGAGCATGCGGGTGTCCTCCCTCTAAGTGCACCGAAGGATGGTGGCTAAAATTGCAAGCGGCGAATTGAGCCTCTGCGAACCGCATTTCGAGGACGGGCTCGACGCGCCGCCCGACTCCTGGGATGTATCCCGTCCCACATCAATGGACGTCCGATGATCCCCTCCGTCACCCTCATCTCCAGCACTGCCGCCACCGTCGCGGCCCGCCGCATAGGCGGCGTGTGGCTGCCGAGCATGAGGGTGTCTGGCACCGACCCGAACGGGTGCCGCAACGGAGGATCGGCATGTCCGACAACGACAACAGCATCATCAGCCTCGACGACCTGAACGCGACCCAGAAGAATTTCGGGATCGTTTACTCCGACGGCGGAGTCCCGGCCGACTTCGCGAAGGTCGCAATCATCGCACTGACGGTCCGCGAGCAGTTCGCGACCAACCCGGCCCTGTTCGGCGGGGCGCCGGAGATCTTCCCCGACCCCGAGGACCCGACCCGCCAATGCTTCGTCCTTCGCGGCGCTGCGGTGTGGGTATGTACGCAGACCGACTTCGGTCCGCACCTACTCGACTTGGTCAAGTCGACGGGCGCCTGCTTCCGCCGCCGGGATGGGATGGCGTTCCTGATCTCCGCGCTGGCCCGAGACGCGGCATTCGCGGAGCGATTCAACGCCCGCATCGACCCGGTGGAACTCCTCGAGGAGAAGCTGGTCGGTTACCTCGAGCAGCACGGCTACCGTCTCGTCTTCGAGGTGCTCGAGAAGGCCGGCACGCCGGAGGAGCCCTGCACGATGATGATGCACGAACTGCGCGAATTGATCCTCGAACACCACCTCGAAACCGTAGTGTGCACGCGCATGCCGATCTTGGGGCTCACCCGCCTCCAGCTCGGAGACGTGCTCGATGGTTGGATGGGGGCGCACGACAGCAGTGTTCAGCGCCTCCTTGGTGACATGCCGGAGTTCGGGGCGGAGCACGAATGATGGCCGAGGTCGTGAAGCTGAACCCCAAGCTGCGCGCCGAGGGGAACGCGCGGACCAGCGGAGGTGCCGAGGTGCGCGACTTCCCCGACCGCGAGCGCGAGGTAGAGAACGAGCGGCTCGACTTGCTGGCAGACTGGCTCGCGGAGAACGAGGACTGGCTCTTCGAGTTGGTCCTCGAGCGCTCGGACGAGCCGTTCCGGGACCACGACCACTTGTCCGAATGGGTCCAGCTCAACTGGGAAGGATCCGAAACCTTCAGCGGCGCGCCCCGCGAAGGCCTCCGGTGGCAGGCGGCGAACGACTTGCTCTTCCACTGCATGGAAGGCGAGGAGTATGACCTCGAGGCTCTCCGACCCGAATAGGGTCGCTCGACGCCAAGACGATCACGACAAAGGCCCCGGCACCACTGCCGAGGCCTCTTCGTTTCAGGCCCGCCACCCGCAGCGCACGATACCGAACCTGTTGTGCTCCAGCACCTGCCGCACATGGTCGTCCGCCGTCGGCCGGATCGCCTGCCACCCGTCGCAGCCGGACGGGCTACCCGTCGTCGCGCACCCAGCGAGGCAGCTCGTCGCGAGCGGCGCGATTATCGAGACGGTCAACTTGTTCATCGATCCGGTTCCTTTCACACAGCGCGTCGAGGAGGCTGGCGCTACCCGAGACTCCTCGGCTCGCCGCCCGGCGCCGTACACGCGGGCAAGGATGCCGAGGTCTACCAGTGCGCCGGCCCCGGCGGCCGCGAGCCAGCGGCCGGCGGGGGCGCAACCAAGCGAGGGCGGCGGTCATGCGGCGACGCCTTCGTAAGCCCACAACATCGCCGACCCCGATGACCTCGAGTACGAGATCGTCAGGGAATGCGTCGAGCGCGGCCGGGTTTGTATCGTCGCCGCTGACCTTCGGAAGAACGGCAAGTTCGCCGTCCTTGAAGGCGACTTCATGGACCACGTGAGCAAGAAGGTCGCGGAGATCGAAGAGGTGGACAAAAGGCATTGAGAGCGGCGTGCGTCGCTTCCGCCTTCGCTCCCTCCACTGTAGCTCATGGAGCCGCCCCATTCATCCTGGCCGCCGGCTGTAGCAAAGGGCACGGGTTGAACGAACTCATCGCCGCGCGGAACGTGTCAGCATCCGGCGTGCCATGAAGCGCCATCCGTAAACTGCCGTCGCAACAGCATACCGGATGGGCGCGCTCGAGGATCACGTCGAAGCCGTGCGCCGCCTCAACGGCCAGCATGCAAGACTCGAACGAGATGACGGATCCTTGGATCGTCGCCCAATCGGCGGGCACCGAACTGGGGTCACGGCACCGGACCAGTGCCGTTTCCGCTGTTCGGCGCGGCTCGAGAAAGCTCGAAAAGTAGCTGCTCTTGCGCAGCGGCGAGCGTGCACCCTTCACGGTGCCTACACTTCCATGTCGAGGTGGATTCGGCGGCGGCGTATGCACAAGACGCCACCTTCCTGATCAGCCGCAGGATAAATTCTCGGGATCATCTAAATCAAACACTTACAGGTGCGATCCTTCCTAAAAAACCATCAAAATCAATGGCTTGAAGATTTTCCAGTTTGACATTGAAGCAGAGTCATGAGATATTGGAGTTGTCTCAATCAAGAGGCGGCGTACTTCGAGGATACTGAAGCATGGCAGTTCGATCTAAGGCGGTTAATACCGCTGAATCAAAAGTAGTTCGCGAAAATCCAGCCGCAGAATTCCGCAAAGCGGTGAAAGCAGCGGGCGCGACCTATGAAATCAACCGCGACCGAAGCAGCTATTCGGACGCAATGAGCATCAGCTTTGCGGATGGTCGAACGCTCCACCTTCGACACATCCCAGCGGAGTGGTCCGATCACATCGACACGTTAGAGGCGTTCATCGCCGACCCGAGCTCGCGTCGCTTCATCGACTGTAAGGACGGTTCATTCGACGTCTGCGGATGAGCCTCGCGCCAACGGAGCTGACCGAACATGAGCAGGTCTAGGGCTCAATACCGGAGGTCCCGCAGTGATGCCGGGGCCTCTATGCTACAAGATCGGCATCAATAGACGGCGGTGCCAAGTCTATAGCGTTCGAGCCCTTGGCTGAAGAAGCCTCGAATGTGGTCGCCACGTCGGCTGCCGACGCCGGATGGTCCACCAGCCATCGCGCTTTCTTGGTCATCGGTGAGATTCCTGGATGCAGGGCTCCAACGCAGGATGACGGAGACAAGCACGAGCGCGTGCGGACGAGACGTGGGATCGGCACTGTTGGTCAACGCCTGAAGCGCCGAACGAACGAGGGGGCAAACCATGACCGCCACCGACCGCTACAGCGCCCTCCGCCGCCGTCTGCGCATGACGCAGCCGGAGATCGCCGTCGACCGCTTGGCGGCCCGGCTGCGCGGGCGCGCGCTGACTGACCTCGCGGAATTTGCAGGACTGATTCAATGACCCGGACCGACGCCGAACTGGAGGCCATCATAATGGCGAGGACCGCCGACATCTTATGCCAACAGCTCTCCGTCGTCGACGGCGTGTGCCGTGTCGAGATCTACGACCCGCCGGGCGCGGACGACGAGAACTGGGCCGTATCGCTCACAGCGTCGCCCGAGCGCGTCGAGGGGGAGTTCTATAGCAAGGGCGGCGCGCGCGGGACCGTCGTCTCGAACCCCGTCGACGCCCACGCCGCACGGGACGACTACGAACGGTTCCTGCGCGATCCCGCGTCCTGGTCGCGAGAGCTGTGGGCCGAGTTCGCCAAGTTCGACGACGTGCGGTGGGTCATCTTCGGCGAGACGTTGAAAATGTTGAGGGCATGATAGCCGACGCTCGCATGGGTCAGCGACCCTACACCTCAAAGTCTCTGGCTATTGTGGATCCGGTCCATCCTGAAAGTTCGAGGATGCCCGCCCTCCGTTTTGTCGATCGCGTGCAGGTATCGCCGGGTGTCGGCCTCTCGAGTGCGGCCTGAGCACCGCGGCGGGGACTGGAAGGTCTACGGTGCATTTGAGCACCGCCTCCCCGAGGGACTCGACCCGAAGAACGGGCGGCATGTCGAGGAGGTCCGGATCTCCCTGTCCGCCCCCGTGGACGACATACGGGCCGCCGAAGAAGCGGTCGCCAAGCGGCTCGCCGAACAGATGCCTTTCACGGAATACCCTGAATGGATTGCCAGCCCGCGCCGGCGACGGCAGGACCCAGAAGCACTGTCACCGCACCAAGGCGCAATCAGAACAAGGCGATGGCCGCACCGCAGAAGAGAAGGAGCGCGACGGGGTCGATGCTTGCCAGGCTCGGGACGTCGAGCGTGAGCGGTCCGACCCGAACCTGGTAGACCTCCCGGAACAGCACGTGCAGGCCGAACCAGAGGGCCAGATTGAGGATCTGTGAACTACGACACAAGCCCTCGTTCTCTCAGCTCACGAGGGCGGCGAGGTTCGTGCGGATCCGTTTTGCCATCTCGCCCTCGGGAATGCCGAATGACGACGCCAGCATTGAGGTGGCCCTGCCGACATCGGCTGGCCGGGCAGCGTCGTCTCCCTCTCGCGCGAACGGACCGTCTGTCTCCGTCAGGATCCGGTCGATCGGGACCACGGTCCTGACGATGGCCGACATCCGGTCGGACTGCATCATCGCCGCGTTGATCGAGAACCAGCATCCAAGGTCGACGGCTCGCCGCGCTTCGGCCTTGCTGCCGGAGAACCAGTGCAGGACGACGTTCGACCGTCCCCGGGGTAGGTGCGCCTCCACCATGTCCAGAACCAGCGTGGCCGCGCGGACACTGTGGACCGAGAGCACCTTGTCACCGGCAGACGCGCACGCCACTAGGACGCGTCGGAACACCTCGCGCTGGCGCTCCAGGGAACGGAAGTGGGCAGGTCCGGCGTCGAGGCCGACCTCTCCGACGTACCGTGTCTCGGGAAGCAGCGCCTCGAACAGGGCGATCTCGTCCCCGTGGTCCGCGACAAGCTGCGGGTGCAGGCCGAGTGCCGCCCTGACGTGTCGGGTCGCCGAAGCGAGATTGTGGTTGCGCCGCCAAGCGCGAGGCGTCGTCGTCACGGCGAGGGTGTAGAGCCCCGCCGCGTCGCACTCGCGCACGAGCTCCTCGAAGTCCGGGAAGAGGTCGAGGTGGCAGTGGAAGTCGACCAGGGCCTCAGCCATCGCGACCATCAAGCGGCCTCGCCTCGACGTCTTCGAGGACCTCGGCGACTTCCGCCATGCCGCGTCGGTAGACGCCGACGAGGTCTGGCACGATGGCGGCGTCCTCCAGCAGCGGGCCCGGCTTGTAGACCCATGTCTCGGGCAGTTCCGGCCTCTCCCGAAGGCGGGCGATCGCGTATTGGAAACCTCGCACCTGCCGTCCCTTAGCTTTGGTCGTATCGAGGACCTCGGAGGTGAGGTCGTCGAGTGCATACCCGGTTTCGTCCCTGCCGTCCCACGGCGTCCGCAGGAGCGAGGCGCGACGGATAATGCAGGGGAGGCAGTAGCCGCAATGGGCGTGGTCGCCCGCATACCAGCGCCTCGTCGACGGGTGCGCGCAGGACAGCGACCAGCGGCGCCAGCGCCTCGAGGGCGGCCGGGTTCGCGCATCCGTCGACCATCTCACCCTTGGTGCGGTCCCAGTAGGGGTTCACGACGCGGCCCCGGATGCCGACGGTCGCGAGCAGCTCGTTCCAGCGGTGGATGTAGAACGGATGCGTCGTCCGCGTGCTGTTGCTTCCCACCCGCGTGACGTCGAGCGGCACGTTCAGGAAGATCAGGCCGTTCTCCGGAACCCGGAGGTCGAACGGTCGGGCGAACGCCGACCCGGCGAACGCCGCGGCCGCGAAAAACAGGAAGGACCGCCCGCGGGTGGAGTTCTCGCCTCCGATTCCGGCGACGAGGTTGCTCGGGATGGTCATGGCCAGGCGGAGCCGGACCGGACGCGCGTGATCTGCCTGACGGGCCGCGAGCTCGCGGAACAGCCTGCCTTGGGGCGCGCTCACGCCGCCTTCGCCGCCGTGGCTGACGAAAAGGGGAAACCCCCCCTCGTGAAGTTCGTCGACTGCCCCGATGAGACTGTCGAGACCGCCGGAGAACAGGGAGACCCCCGTGAACGGATGTCGTGTCCGCGATCTCGGCTGACGCGACAGAGGCGGGCGGCCGGAGCGAGGCAGGGGCGGAAGCGGACCGCCCACAGGTCGCCGGTCAGGAACCGGAGCATGCGCTCTAGGGGGGCGGTCGCCCGATCCCAGACGGCGACGTCGGAGACGGGAACGACGATGCTGATCTCACGCATCCACCCGTCCTGTGAGGCCTGCACCCGGTTCAGCCGCGTGTCCGCGGCATGGACGTGGGCCGCCAACGTGATCAGGTCGATGCCGACCGCAGTGGGAGTCAGGTGCCAGCCAGCGAGGTGCTTCAGGGCGCGGTCCACACCGAAACGCAGGCTTCCCGCGGCGTCGAGGAGGTCGAGAGTGGTCGCGACCGTGTCCACGGCGCGCGGCGGCCGGAAGGCGTCGGCGGGCCCCAAGCGTCCGAAGATGATATGCTTGGTCATGCGTCGCCTCTCTCTGGACCGTCGGCGTAGCCTTCGAGTACGCCCATGGCCATTGTATAGATCCGTTCGATCGCCGAACGGACGCCGGCACCGGACATCAGTCGGCCGACCCCCGCCATCGCGGACCTCACCGCGCCGTCGACGAAGTCCCGGACGTCGGCCTCGGCCGACGCCGCGTCCTCGATGCTGTCGGGAAGGAGCACGATCCCATTGGCCACCGCGTTCTTCAGTCGGTTGTCGATCGTCCCGACGATGAACCGCTCGATTTATGCGCGGTATCCCAAATGAGGTTGATGCATATCGCTACTGCGGCGGCCATCAGCCTCGGCTTTGTCGGCCTCGCCGCGGCGCATGAGTTCAAAGCTGGAGGTCTCACGATCGACCATCCGTCATCCCGCCCGACACTGCCAACGGCGAGGGTCGGGCGGGGTACTCGTCCGTCAGCAGCAGCGATGGAAGTTGAGCAGATCGGCTACCGTCGCGGGCAGGTTCGCGAGCCACGAGTAGCCGGTGGAGGACGGCGTCGCACGGATGCGTCCTGTCAAGGACGAAATCCTCATCAGGCCAGATGCGACGGTCACGCTCGATCCCGGGAGAGGCGCCTACCCGTGGCGGTGAAACGCTGCGGGGTGAACGCAGCAGGACGAACTTAGCGCAGTCATGAGCCTTCGAGCGTTTCCAGAACCGCGCAGTCCGGCACATCACCTCCCGAACATCGGGCCGCCGCCGCCGCAAGCACTATCTCAATCCGTCTGAGGTCTGCAATCTTCGTCCGCACGTTCGAAAGGTGGCGTTCGGTACGCTCCTTGATCTCCGCACAAGTCTGGTCGCCGCCGTCAACGAGGTCGAGAAGCCCCCGAATCTCCTCGATCGAGAACCCAAGCTCTCTGGCGCGCAGGATGAATTTCAGCCGCGAGACATGATCCGAGCCGTAGACCCGGTAGCCTGCCGCCGTGCGCGGCGGATCGGGCATCATACCGATCTTCTCATAATAGCGGACGGTTTCGAGATTGCAGCCGGTTCGTCGCGCCAGCTCAGCGCGCCGCAGACCCCTCCCGGACGCGTGATCGCTCATCGCGAAAAACCCTCTTGAGCCTGTAGTTGCTACAGACCTTATAGAAGATCGAGCGGAGGATCGAAAGGCGAAGATGATGAGCATCACGAACCGGGAACGTTGGCATCCCGCGGAGGAAGTCGGAAGCCGCCGGAAGGACTGGTTCGCGGCCGGAGGTGTCACTGGGGCGGTCTTCGCGTCAAGCTGCTGCATTGGGCCGCTGGCCCTTCTCTCGCTCGGCGTCTCGGGCGCATGGATCGGCAATCTGACTGCGCTCGAGCCCCTGAAGCCCTTGTTCGCAGCTATCGCGCTCCTCTTCATCGGCCTCGGGTTCCGGCAGGTCTACTTCCAGCCGAACACGATCTGCGAGCCCGGCTCCGTCTGCGCCCGGTCGCGATCAGCACTTCTTACCAGGACAGCTCTCTGGTCCGCCACTGTCCTAGTGCTCGTCGCGATCACGATCGACTGGTGGGCGCCGCTTCTTTACTGAGCAAGGAGGCTTTTCATGAAATCCTATTTCGCTTCCACCGCCGCAGCCGCAGCCGTCCTATTGGGGGCGCCGGCGATCCTGGCGATTCAGAGTTTGCCAGCCGCCGGTCAGACGGCATCCGCGCAAGCCGAACTCAAGACCGTGGTGTTCGACGTGGAGAACATGACCTGCGCGACCTGTCCGATAACTGTCCGTCTGGCCATGGAGGCCGTCGAGGGCGTGCGCTCCGTCAAGATCGATTTCGAGGCGAAAACCGCCACCGTCGTCTTCGACCCCGCGATTTCCAATACCGCGGGGATCCGCGCCGCCTCGACGAACGCCGGGTATCCGGCAGCGGCGCAAAGCTGACGTGCGATGAAGGATCGCACCATCACCAGGTCCGGCATCGTTGGCGCCGTGGTCGCCGCGATCTGCTGCTTCACCCCAATCCTCGTCATTGGCGTTGGCGCAGTCGGCCTGTCGGCCTGTCGGCCTGGCTCGGTTGGCTCGACTATGTGCTCTTGCCGGTGCTTTTCGTCGCGCTGGGGCTGATCGCCTACGGTCTTTGGCTTCAGCGCCGGGCGGCAGATTGCTGCACGCCCCCACTCGATCGAATACCGAAGGACGATGACATGGATGCATGCTGCTCAATGCCCCGCCAGGGCAGCTACGATCTCGCGGTGGTCGGCGCGGGTTCGGCCGGATTTTCCGCCGCCATCACCGCCGCGGACCTCGGCGCGCGGGTTGCCCTCATCGGCCACGGAACGATCGGCGGCACCTGCGTGAATGTCGGCTGCGTGCCGTCCAAGACAATGATCCGAGCGGCGGAAGCGCTGCACGGCGCCAGTGCTGCTGAACGGTTCCTGGGGCTCACGTGCGGAGTTCGGGTAACCGACTGGCCGTCGCTCATCGCAGCGAAGGACGATCTCGTTGCAAGCTTGCGGCAGAAAAAGTACGCGGACCTGCTGCCGGACTACGAAGCCGTGGACTACATCGAAGGCCAGGTGCGCTTCGAGGGCGACGCCCTCCTGGTCGATGGTGCGCCGCTCAGTGCGGGAAAAGTCATCATCGCAACCGGGGCATCGCCGGTGATCCCGGACATCGCCGGCATCAGGGACGTGCCGGTCCTGACCAGCACAACGGCGCTGGAACTGACCGAGCAGCCTGCCTCGCTCCTCGTCATCGGCGGCGGTTACATAGGCTGCGAACTCGCGCAGATGTTCGCGCGTCTGGGAACTGCGGTGACGCTCGTGACGCGGTCCCGTCTCCTGCCCGAAGCCGAGCCCGAGGTTTCGGAGGCGCTGACGGCCTATCTTAGGGACGAGGGCGTAACGGTCCGGACCGGAGTCTTCTACCGTCGCATCGCGCGTCACGACGAAGGGGCCGTGCTCACCGTGCTCTCCGAAGGCAGGGAAGTGACACTGAGCGCCGCCCGCGTTCTGGCGACCACAGGCCGGCGTCCCAACGTGGAAATCCTGAACCTTACGGATGCCGGCGTCGAGCTCGACTGGCGCGGCGCGGTCGTCGTCGACAACCGCATGCGGACCACCCGGCCCGGCGTCTATGCCGCGGGCGACGTCACCGGGCGCGACCAGTTCGTCTACATGGCGGCCTACGGCGCGAAACTTGCGGCGAAGAATGCGCTGAACGGCGACAGCCTGGTCTACGACAATGGAGCCATGCCTTGGGTCGTGTTCACGGATCCTCAGGTGGCGGGCGTAGGGCTGACCGAGGCCGGTGCACGCGCCGCGGGATGTGACCCAAAGACCTCGGTCGTCCCGCTTGATCAGGTGCCGCGGGCACTGGTCGCCAGAGATACGCGCGGGCTGATCAAGCTCGTGGCCGACGCCAGGACCGACCGGCTGCTCGGTGGCCAGATCCTCGCGCCCGAGGGCGCCGACAGCATCCAGACACTTTCGATGGCGTTGCAGGTCGGCATGACGACGCGGGCGCTCGGTGAAACCATCTTCCCATATCTCACCACAGTGGAGGGCCTGAAGCTCGCCGCACAGGGATTCGGCAAGGATGTGGCTAAGCTATCCTGTTGCGCCGGTTGAAACATCGCGCCGCCCAAGACGTTTGCGACGCAGCGAAATGCAATGCCTCATGACCGCCCAGCACGCGCCCTGGGCGGTCTCGCCCGACGATACGGAACAGAGGGAGCAGCGTGTCCGACCGGACCCGCCCTTCCGGGCCGAGATATTCGCCGACTACGCAGGTCTCGATGTCGACGAACCGGAGACGATAGCCGCAGGCATGGCCCTCCACTACACCTCCAGCGTTGGCAGGGGACCGGTCTACTGCGTGATGCGCCGGACGGCCGGGATGGACTCGCTCGGAGCGGTTGCCGCCGGCGGCGTGAGAATGTCCGTCATCCTGCAGGGGTCAATGACCGACGCTCTCGGTCTCAGCCCGCCGGAAAGGGGGCGCGAGCTCCGGGATTGGCGACGGCCTCGCATGGACTTTCGCCGCGGCGGTGGCATCGGCCATTGTCAATTTCCGCTCTGACGAGGAGTCGGCCGAGCAAATCGTTCCCGAGATTCCGGGAGAATGGCGGCTGCGCCGGGCCGGTTCAGACCGACGTCCCGAAGCCGGAGAACTCTGGGACGCTCATCGAGACGGCGATCGGATGACGGATAGTCGCCCAGGAATGCCGCTCCCGACGCTGGGCGGAGCCGACGTCCTCTGCGACATCGGCGCTCCGTTCGGCTGGACAGCCTCGCGGCGGCGCGTCCGCCAACTTCAAGGAAAGGAATGAACCATGGCTATCAGCTACGATCTTCTGATTATCGGCACCGGGACGGCAGCGATGGTTGCCGCGATGCGTGTGCGCGCGGCGGGGTGGAGCGTGGCGGTGGCGGATTTCCGCTCCTTCGGCGGCACCTGTGCCTTGAGAGGCTGCGACCCCAAGAAGATGATGATCGGCGGCACCGATGCGGCCGACCACGCCTGGCGCATGCAGGGCCATGGCGTGGAAGGAGATACCCATCTCGAGTGGCCAGGTCTCCTCGCCTTCAAGCGCAGCTTCACCGTTCCGATTCCGGACAAGCACGAGCAGCGTTACGAAGAGAAGGGCATCGACACCTTTCACGGACGGGCGCGGTTTACCGGACCGAACACGCTCGACATCGGAGGCACGCCGGTCGAAGCGCGACACGTCCTGATCGCTGCCGGTGCGGAGCCGCTGCGGCTCGGAATCCCGGGCGAGGAGCACCTCATCGACAACGAGGGTTTTCTGGAGCTCGAGAGGCTGCCCAAGCGGATCGTGCTCGTCGGCGGCGGCTACATCGCTGCGGAGTTCTCCCACATCGCCGCCCGCGCCGGCGCCAAGGTGACGATCTTCCAGCATGGCGAGCGCATGCTGAAGCACTTCGATCCGGACCTCGTCGGCTGGCTGATGGACAAGTTTCGCGACCTTGGCATCGACGTTCGGACAGATGCAGAGGTGACCGCGATCGAGAAATCCGGAGAAGGCTATCGAGTTTCGGCGATGGACCTTGACGGCGAACTGACCGTAGAGGCCGATCTCGTCGTGCACGCCGCCGGGCGCAAGCCGGCTCTCACCGACCTCGATCTCGCCGCCGCCGGGATCAAGCACGAGAACGGGCGGCTCGTCCTGAACGCGCACCTTCAAAGCGTATCCAATCCGACGGTCTACGCCGCCGGCGACGCCGCTCAGATGGGACCGCCGCTCACCCCTGTTTCGAGCCATGACGCCAAGGTCGCTGCCGCCAATCTGCTCGAAGGCAACAAGCAGAGGCCAAACTACGACGGCGTGCCGAGCGTCGCCTTCACGATTCCGCCGATCGCCGCTGTGGGGCTCACCGAGGCCGAAGCGCGGGATAAGGGCATGAAGTTCGGGATGAAGAGCGCCCGCGCTGAGGGGTGGTTCACGGCGCGTCAGGCGGCGGAGAAGATCTACGGCTTCAAGGTGCTGGTGGACAAAGAGACCGACCTCGTCCTCGGGGCGCACTTGGTCGGTCCGCATGCCGATGAGGTCATCAATATCTTCGCACTTGCGATCCGCCACGGGATCACGGCCGAGAAGCTCAAGTCGACCATGTTCGCCTATCCCAGCGGGGCGTCCGATATTGGATCCATGCTATAGACGTCGAGGGGGCGGGGCTGTCGCGGCCTATCCGGCGGGAAAGTTCACCCTAAGGTATCAACACTCCCGCTAAGCGTCTCGACGCCGGAATTGGCGTCCTTCAGCGCCGCAATGTAATTACGCGGGAAGAGCAAGTGGTTGACCGTTTCCATGCCCATAAAGTCAGCGATCTTGTTCGTGAAAGTCGAGCAGTTATAGGCGACGGCGTGCCAGAGCGGGCTGTTGCCCTGAAGCTGCCGGATCCGGCCAAGGATACGCTGATACTCTTCCGGTGTGAGTGCAATGGTCATCTCGTTCTGAAGATATCTAATCTCGGTGTCGCCGTCCGAGAAGCCGGTCTCGGATGGGACCGGGGCGATATGGCCCATGGTATAGACAGCGTTGCCGCCTGCGGGGTGAAGACCGGCGATCTCGGTCATGTTCGAGATGAGGACTCCCCCATTGTCGTAGGGGACGTTACCGCGCGAATCGAGTTCGCCGAAGGCGACGAACGAATGGCCGTAGCTTTCAGCATTACGGGCACGGAAAGAGATGAAATAGGGCTTCGCCAACTGGCCAACGGCGCTTTGCCCCGACCAGGGTGTGAACCGAACCTGCTGATCGGTCCCGGCGAAGCTCGTGGCAGGAGCACCGACCGTCATGTTCGAATTCGAAGAAGTTGATGAGCAACCGGCAAAGGCCGCGATCAAGATTGCGATCGCAGTGAATTTCGCAAGAAACTTTGCCATGTCGGTCGATCCCAAACGCGTCGTTGTTCAGCCACTCCGGCCTGAGCATTCACGACTTGCTGTGAAAATATGGGTGAGGAGCAAACCCCTAGTGGCTGACTAAGGCCTAAGTAGGGTGGCGTCTAGGAAGCGGAGCGTGAGAGGACGACTTTCTTGAGTTTTCCGGTCCGTATTCTGGGGATGAGATTGAGAAGGCCCGCTTCCTTTGGCATCTCCGCCGCGCGCTCGCGCATCCCGAAGTGTCTTGGCCGGCAGCTCGAGGGTAGCGTGACGAGCGAGAACGCTGATCCGTTTGCATCCAAGAGCAAGGTGACGCCTTTCTTGAGTGGACGGTGCGCCCATCGGAAAAATTTTCCGATTTCATTGCCGCCATGCCTTCCGGGTACGTCGCATCAAACCAGGATACCGGACTCGAGTATGGACGTCTCTCTGAGATCATGATATCGATACCTCAATGACGTTGCACCGATCCCATGCTTGGATGCCAGCTCGGCTGCTGACCGCTTTTGCGGTTGTGCTGAGCATGCTGTTTGCGTCAGTCGGATCGGTTGGGGCGGATATCCCCACAATGTCCACGCAGCCTCCTGCCTTGTCGATGTCCGCTCAATTGGATGTCAGTGGGATGAGGGAGCATGTGCGCGATGGCGACCATGCTCCGTCCAAGGCTCATGACCACAAGGCTGTCGGCGGAAGTGACTGTGCGACGCACTGCGTTACGGCCGTCCCGCAGGCCGTCGGGCCGACCGACGCCGTGCCGGTCAGCCGCAGTCTGTCCTACCCGCTCCTCTCGGCGGATCTGACCGGACAGTCCGGACCCACCACCGAGCGTCCTCCTCGAATCTGATCGTCCAGGGCTTTTCTCAGCCTTATTGCGTCTTCCGGCCATTCCTTGGTCGCAAGAAGCGTGGACGTCAGGAATTCGCCCACGGCGAAGCCTGATCCTCTTCCTCCATGACCGGTTCCGCGAGGCGCATCTCGCGGCGAACGGTATGGCGTTCAGGTTCAACAATGAGATTCTCCATCATTGCCGGCATCCTGCCCGGCCTGCTTCTGGCGGGCTGTGCGGACGCTGCTCGGGGTCTGCCCGAAACAACCGTATTCCCGTCGCCTGAGGACCCGAGCATTCCCGGCGGAACACTTGGCCAAGCTTCCGTCGTCGGTGCCTATACCCATCGCATTGTCCGCGAGCCGGCAGGCTTTCGCGGTACGGGCGTAGATATGGCGCCCGTTGCCGGCCGGGAGCCGGCACTATGAGGCCGCTGTTCAAGGTGAGCAGCGTCCTTCTCCTGCCGCTGATCATGTCCGGCTGCGTCGCGGCTTCGGAGACATTCGAGCCGGATCTCGGCTTCAGTGTCGTGTCGGCAGACGCCGGACGCCGTCTGGGAAAGCAGACGGTCTGGGTCCAGGATCAGGCGCAGGCTGCGGCGGCCAACGAGCGGGTCCGGAACCTGCTCGCGGCAAAATATATCGGCGCCGACGCGGCCGTGCAGGTCGCCCTTCTCAGCAACAAGGCGTTGCAGGCGGACTATGCAGAGGTCGGATTGTCGGTTGCCGAACTCTGGCAGGAAGGGCTCGCCGTCAATCCGAGGCTTTCGCTCTCCTACAGCGGGATTGGCGTCGGACGGACGATCGAGGGGCTGATCGCCGCCAACATCATCCGGATGATGACCCGGGAACGGCGCCTCGACGTCGCCGAGGTCCGGGTCCTCCAAGCGCAATTGCGGGCCGTCGATGCAACGCTGGCGCTTGCGGCCAGAACGCGTGAGGCTTGGATCGAGGCTGTCGCGGCCTGGGAGACGGTCGCCTATCTGAACCGTGCGAAGGTCGCCGCGGACGCTGCCGCGGAACTGGCCAGCGAACTGGGCCGGACCGGAGCGATGCCGAAGGTCGAGCAGGCCCGCGAACAGGCCTTCTATGCCGAGCTGACCGGGCGGACAGCCGAAGCGCGATTGGCCGCGCAACTGGCGAAGGAAAAGCTCTTCCGGGTGATGGGCGTATGGGGGAAGAATCTCGATTTCGAGGTTCCGAACGCATTGCCCGCACTGCCCGGCAAGCTGAAGGCCTTCAAGGCGATCGAGGCGGAGGCTCTTCGCAACCGGGTCGACCTTCAGGTCGCGCGTCTCGAACTCGAGGCGCTGGCGCGGTCCTACGGCCTGACCGAGGCCACGCGATACGTGTCGGACCTGGAACTGGCTGCCGGCCTGGAAGTGGAGAAGGAAGTCGAAGAGCAGGAGGACGGAACTGAAGAAACGAATAACGTTGTTTCGGGTGTCATCGAAGTTGGGCTCGAAATCCCGATCTTCGACAGCGGGCAGGCCCGGCTTCGAAAGGCGGAATTCCAGTACCTGAAGGCCGCCAACCAGTTGGCAGCCAAAGCCGTCGATATCCGGTCGCAGGCACGCGCTGCCTACAAGGCCTATCGCGGCCGCAGCGAGATCGCCCGACACTACCGTTCTCGCGTCGTGCCATTGCGGACGACGGTCGAGAAGGAAGCTCTTCTCACCTACAACGGGATGATCACGAGCACCTTCGATCTCCTCGCCGATACGCGGGCGAAGCTCGACGCGATCCTGCTCTCCCTCAACGCAAAGCGCGAATTCCACCTCGCCGACGCCGCTCTCACCGCGGCCGTCTACGGCGGTGGCGAAGATGCGCCCGAAGCCGCTGGTGACGCCGAGATGGCGTCCGCCTCCGGCGACGATTGATCGAAAGGATCCGAACGATGGTTTCGAGACGACAATTCATCGGGGCCGGAGCGGCTCTTGCAGGTGTCGCTGCCTGGTCGAAGACGTCGGCCATGGGGCTTCCGGAAGCGCCGATCATGGAAACGGCGGCCACGCAGCCGCCGGTGATGCCGACGGCCGGGCCGGACTACAATCCCGTGGTCACGCTGAACGGCTGGTCGCTGCCCTTTCGCATGAACAACGGCGTCAAGGAGTTCCACCTCGTTGCCGAACCGGTGGAGCGGGAGATGGGCGAGGGCATGACCGCCTATCTGTGGGGCTACAACGGCCAGGCGCCGGGACCGACCATCGAATGCGTCGAAGGCGACCGGGTGCGGATCTTCGTATCGAACAGATTGAGGGAGCACACGACCGTTCACTGGCACGGCGTGATCCTGCCCTGCGGCATGGACGGCGTGACCGGACTGACCCAGCCGGGAATCCCGCCGGGCAAGACGTTCGTCTACGAGTTCGACGCCGTGAAGAGCGGGACCTTCATGTACCATCCGCATGGCGACGAGATGGTCCAGATGGCCATGGGGATGATGGGCATGTTCATCATCCATCCGAAGGATCCAACCTTCATGCCGGTCGATCGCGACTTCGTTTTCATGCTGTCGGCCTACGACATCGATCCCGGTGCGTATTTGCCGAAGGTCATGGAGATGACCGATTTCAATCTGTGGGCGATCAATGCCCGGGTTTTCCCGGATGTCGCACCTCTCGTCGCGGCCACCGGCGACCGGGTGCGGGTGCGGGTCGGAAACCTAACGATGACCAATCATCCGATCCACATGCACGGTTACGACTTCGAGGTGACCTGCACGGACGGAGGATGGGTGAGGCCCGAGGCACGCTGGCCGGAGGTCTCGATCGACATTCCCGTGGGGGCAATGCGGGCCTACGAGTTCGACGCGGTCTATCCGGGCGACTGGGCCCTGCACTGCCACAAGTCGCACCACACGATGAACGCGATGGGACACGATATCCCGACGCCGATGAATGCCGACAAGGCCAGGATTGCGGCGAAGATACGCCAGATCCAACCGGACTACATGCCGATGGGCGAAACCGGGATGGCCGAAATGGCCGAGATGGCGATGCCGTTGCCAGACAACACGATCCCGATGATGGCCGGCTGGGGGCAGTTCGGCGCCCTCGAGATGGGCGGCATGTTCACCGTGATGAAGGTTCGGGACGGGCTTGCGGCCGACGATTACGCCGATCCGGGCGATTACGAATTTCCCGCCGGAACGGTGGCCTACGAATGGACCGGATCGCTCCCTGAAGCGCCTGTCGCGCCGGCAGGCAGCGCCGACGGTGCCGCACTACCCCACACGCCATCCGCCAGACGCGTCATGCCGGCCGGCGGCGATCATTCCGGCCATTGAGGCCGGGACGCAAGGGACATCAACCACAACCAAAGAGGACCATTCATGCGCAAACTTACGACGCTGCTGCTCGCCGCCATGTTGCCACTGGCTCCTGCCGCCGCCTTGGCGGCCGGGAGCCATTCGGGCGGGCACCACGACGAGATGATGCTCGGCAAGCCGGCGGAGCCCGCGCAAGCGGAGCGGACCATCGCCGTGCGGATGCTGGAGACCGACGACGGCGAGATGCTGTTCGAGCCATCATCGATCGCGGTCAAGCGGGGCGAGACCGTGCTTCTCGACATCCGCAACGATGGCGAGCTTGAGCACGAGTTCGTCATGGACGGGCAGGAGGCGATCCAGGAGCACAAGGCGCTCATGGAGAAGTTCCCGGAGATGGAGCACGCCGATCCGAACTCCGTGCGTCTGGAGCCCGGCGAGAGTGGCCAGATCGCCTGGACCTTCACGAATGACGGCAGCTTCGAGTTCGCCTGTCTGATCCCCGGCCACTACGAATCCGGCATGCACGGTCCGCTAGACGTGGCCGCCAAGTAATCTCAAACACTGAATACGAGGAATGTAACAAATGAAAAAGATTATCATCGCGGCTATTGCGAGCACGCTGATCACCTCATCTGCCTTCGCCGGCGGGCTAGTGCCCGGATCGGAAGCTGGAATCGAAAGTCATGAGACTGCCGAACGCCTTGCGATAGCGAAAGGAGGAGGGCATATCCCGGCAAATTCGGTGGATCATACCATATTTAGTCATCCGCCTCAGACGTTCGGCTACAGCGTTCCAGATGCAGGCGTAAGCAACCACAACATCATTCCCGGCTCTGAATATGGGATTGAGAAGCTGGAGGAGACCAGAAGAGATCAGGTGCAGTCTGGGAGTTTCGCGACCGGGAAGGCAACTGCCCCGACCCCTCTCGGCTGGAACTTCCTCGTTCCCGGATCCGAGTATGGCCTGCTGTAATGCTGGTTATCGTTGGCCAGATGGAAGAGCGTCTGGCTAGCGACACTCGCGACCAAACAAATCAAATCTTATGAAGGAAAAATACGATGAAATTGACCAAAATCGCGACATTCGCGTTCCTTTCGTTCTCTGTGGCGAGTCCTTCGATAGCCGCTGAATTCACCAAAGGAACCGTGCAGAAGGTCGACGCCAAGGCCAAGAAGCTGACGATCAGGCATGAGGAACTGGTCAATCTCGACATGCCGGCAATGACGATGGTGTTCGTCGTCGCCGATCCCGCGATGCTGGAAACGGCAAAGGAAGGTCAGGCGATCGAGTTCGTTGCGGAACGAGTTCGCGGCAAGTTGACCGTCGTTGAGATGAAATAAGCAACATTCCCGCCGGGCGGCGCCAACCGCCCAGCGGGACCACGTCCCAAGTCCCACCATCCAGAGACCCGCCTCATGAAATACTCGACCTTCGGCGCGATGATCGCGACCTCCACCATCGTGATGTTCGGACTGATGTATCTGAACACCTACAGCCTCGATCACATCCTCTTCAGCGAAACCCGGGCATGGATGGCGATCGTCATGGGGGCGACAATGGCCGTCATCATGCTTGCCTTCATGCTCGGCATGTACCGAAACCGAACGGCCAATGTCGCGATCTTCGCCGCTGCAATCATCGCCTTCGCCGGCTCGCTCTATCTCGTGCGCAGCCAGGACACGATCGCGGACGTCGCCTGGATGAAGGCGATGATCCCGCATCATTCGATCGCCATACTGACCAGCGAGCGTGCCAACATCTCCGATCCGCGCGTCCGCAAGCTCGCCGACGAGATCATCGAGGCGCAGCGCCGGGAGATCGGCGAGATGAAGGCTCTGATTGCCGATCTCGAGGGCCAGGACTGATTCGCTGAGTGACCTTCAAGATCGAAAACGGGAATCGTTTGCGGCGGAGCGCAATTCACACCGATGGCAGTAGTTGACTTTGCAGGGGAGGAACTTGATCGGACGATCATCCGGGTGGAATCCCGCAATGAGATGCGGACCGTCATCTGGCGGTTCTTCGCATTGGCGGTCTTTGCGATTTCGGTGGCTTTGGAACCGGACATCGAAAGCCATGGGATCCATCTGATACTGCTCGCCGCTTACACCGGCACGTCCTTCACCGCAGTGCTTCTCGTCGCGACAGGCGCGTTCCGAGCGAGTTTCAACTGGGTTTACGTGTTCATCGACGCGGTGCTTGTCGTCTACCTCGCGGCAGAGCACATGTTCATCCCGGGAATCTCGGTCTCCGATGCGCTGGCCACGCCAAGTCTCGCCATCGCGTTCGTCCTCCTGGCGCATGCCAGCATGCGAATGCGTGTCGGACCCGTCCTCTTCTTCGCAGCGATCGTGTCGCTCGGGTCCATCGTAACTGGGGCGATGTCACTCTTCGCTGACCCCTACCGATTGGGCCTCGCGCAGGAAGATCTTCAGGCGGCGAGTGTTCGGCTTCTGGCATTCGCCGCTGTTGCGGCCATCCAGATCATGCTGGTCGTGGACATCAAACGCTTGGTGAGATCAACTCTGTCGAAGTCGAGTGAACGTGCCAACCTCGCTCGCTTCTTTTCTCCAGGGACAGCCGAACTCCTCGCTTCGAAAGGGTTGGGCGTTGGCCTGGGACGCCACGAGGCGGCCGTCATGTTCCTGGATATCCGCGGGTTCACCAGCCTCGCAGAGAAGATGCCCCTTGAGGAGGTCGCATCACTGCTATCGGACTTCAGGTACCGCGTCGTCGCGATGGTCTCTGAATACGGTGGCACCATCGACAAGTTCATCGGCGATGGGGTCATGGTCGTATTTGGCTTTCCCGCATCCAGCCAGCAGGACACCGCGAATGCATTCGACTGTTCCCAGCAGTTGATTCAGCAGCTTGACGCGTGGAGTGACCGACGTGTCGGCTCCGGTGAAGCTGCGCTGTCTTTTGGTATAGGTCTGCATCACGGGAGCGTCATCGGAGGCGTGATCGCCGCCGGGGCTCATAACGAATGCACTGTACTCGGCGACGCCGTAAACCTTGCGAGCCGGCTTCAGGCGATGTGTCGAAGCCTCGACGCGGATATCGTGATGTCGCGAGCCATGGCCGAGCGGTTGCATGAGCACCGGTTGGACGAACGCTGGACCGTGAAGTCCCGTGCAAGGATCCCTGGTCGGACTGGAATGTCGGATGTCGTCTACCTTCCATCTAGTCGAGCACGTCCCGCAGTGCCTGAAATGGCGGGCAGGGGAAAGGTTTCATGACATCTGCCGCCGCTGCGGCAATCAATCCGAGCCAGACGGTCGCACCGGCGCGCGATGAAGGCTTCTGCGGCTGGGGAGGGCCAGCACGATGACATGTTCGATCAGTCGCCGGAGCTTCCTGCTCGGATCGAGCGCGATGCTTGCAACGACTGGAATATCGAGGGCATCCGCCGCCACACAGCACCTTCTCGTCGCTGCCGTAGGCCAGGCGCAGATCGTGCCCGAGACATTCGCAGGCCCCACGCCTGTCTGGGCATTCAACGGTACCGCGCCAGGGCCGGTGGTGCGGGTGCGTGCAGGCGAACGTCTGGCCGTCGATGTCGAGAACGGCCTCGATCAGCCGACCAGCGTGCACTGGCACGGCATCCGGATCGACAACGCGATGGATGGCGTGCCTGGCCTCACGCAGGCGGCGATCGCGCCCGGTGAGCAATTCTCCTACGATTTCGTCGCGCCGGATCCGGGGACCTACTGGTACCACTCCCACAATCGATCCTGGGAGCAGAATGCCCGCGGGCTTCACGGGGCGCTGATCGTCGACGAGCCTGAGCCGTGGCGGGGTGCCGACCGCGACCTCGTTCTGGTCCTCGACGACTGGCGTCTCGTCCAGGACGGCTCCATCGCAGACGGCTTCGGCCAGATGATGGAGTGGGCACATGGCGGCCGCATCGGCAACACGCCGACGGTTAATGGACGCCTGGGCTCAAAGATCGCGGTCCGGCCGAACGAGTGGGTCCGGGTGCGCCATTGCCACATGCTGGAGCATGCCGCCGGCGGAATGATGACCTGGTTCGAAGTGACATGAGGAGACGCCGATGACGGCATCGAAAGCGACCATCTCAGCCATCGCCGGCGCGCTCGCAATCGGCGCGTTCCTTCTCTGGTGGACCCCGTCCGGAGGACCGGCATCCGACGAGCATATCGTGGCCGTGACAGTCCCACAGCTCTCCGTCCGGGCGGAGCGTGGACAGGAACTCTTCGCCGCGAACTGTGCTGCCTGCCACGGGGATAACGCCGGCGGCACCGAACAGGGGCCGCCGCTGATCCATCGGATCTACGAGCCGAGCCACCATGGCGATCAGGCATTCCTGATCGCGGCGACGCAAGGCGCCCGTGCCCACCACTGGGGCTTCGGAAACATGCCGCCGGTTGAGGGCGTGAGTGAGCGCCAAGTCGTCGACATCGTCGCCTATATTCGCGAGGTCCAGAAGGCCAACGGCATCTTCTGAACCCGCCACGATCACCGTCGCAGGTATTTCACCAGCGCCGCGATCACCAGCACGAAGACTACAAGGACGAAAATGCCCCAGAGTCCCATGCCAAAAGGCATCCATCCCATATCGCCAGAGTGTTCGCCCATCATCGTTGTTCTCCCTGCTGAAGGTGGCTTTTCCGTCGGGTAGTCTTGAAAGCCAACGGCGGAGTTCTTGTCGAAGACGAGGAGCGTCCCCGATCCCGGTCCGCAGTGTTGGCACATGGTTGGAACGAGGAGGCTTCAGCCTCCCCCGATCATGCGAAGGGGCATCCACAGACCCATGCCGATCATGACAAGGTTCTCGGTCAGCGACACGAAGCCCAGCGGCACGTTCGAGCCGCCGCCGACGCAGGCGCATTTGAGTTCGCGCTTCTGCACATAGACCGCATAGAAGACCGACACGGCGCCGATCGTCCCGATGACCAGCGCGATCGGCGCCGACAGCCAGGTGAGGGTGCCGGCAATCATCAGCACGCCGGCCAGCGTCTCGCCGAACGGGTAGATCTTGCCGTAGCGCACCCATCGCTTCGCCAGAAGGTCGTAGTTCAGGAACATGGTCGAGAAGCTCTCGACGTCCTGCAGCTTCTGAATGCCGAGCAGGCACATGGAGATGGCGAAGAACCACTCGATCGCCCGCACGGTGAAGATCGTCTCATAGGCGGCAAAGGAGACCGCCAGCGCCATCAGGAAGGCAACCGAGAAGATGGCGATCACCGGCTGGTAGGTGGTCTCGTCCTTAGACTGGACCGACTTGCCGAAATGTTCGCGCAGATCGGTGTAGCCGCCGACGCGATCGCCGCCGATGAAGGTCTGCGGCGTCGTCTCGACGCCATGCTTTGCCTTGAAGGCGTCGGTCTCGTCGCGGGTCGTCAGCCAGTTGTCGTCGACCGCGAACCCTTCGCGCTCGAGAAGGTCCTTCGACTTCAGCCCGTAGGGACAGACATGCTCCTCCATGACCATCCGGTAGAGGACGGCCTTCTTTTCTGGGGATGATGGCAGTACCGCACTCATGAGAACCTCCTGTCTATGGGGAGCGCAACGACAATCACGCTCGTCGCAAACCGTTGCTCTCTGGATCGAATGAGGGGTCCTGTAGCTGGGACGGTCAACCCAGAACTGATATGAGTATCGGTCTCCAACAACTGTCCGATGAGTATAGAATGGTCGGGTTGAGAAAAGACAGCAGAAGGAGTTAATGGCTGAGCCGTTTTCAACTATGCTCGTGGCCGCCTCTGCTAACTTGGCCTCGTGCCAAGAAAATTCCCACAAATAGGAACACCAATGCCATGCCGACAATGCCGATCACGACGATCATCGGATCTGACTGCCACTTCATCCCGGTGAATGCAGCCAGTACCCCGGCATCGAGCGCGATGGCCGTCAGCAGCATCCAGCCATGCGCGCCGATCTCTTGGCGTAAGTGCCGGAACACGCCCCAGTGAATGATGATGTCCATCACCAGGTAAAAGAAGGCGCCAAGCGAGGCGATCCGGCTGAGGTCGAAGAATACTGTGAGAAAGCCAGCGATCACGACTGTGTAGATGAGCGTGTGGTCCTTGATTGTGCCCGACATTCCGAAATGACTGTGCGGGATCATTTTCATGTTGGTCAGCATCGCCAGCATCCGCGAGACCGCGAAAACGCTCGCGATCAGACCCGATGCTGTCGCGATCAACGCGAGTGCCGCGGTCAGGTAGAAGCCGGTCTGACCAAGGGCGGGCTGGGCAGCTTCGGCCAGCGCGTAGTCCTTTGCTGCCACGATGCGGTCGAGCGAAAGGCTGGAGCTGACCGCAAAGGCGACCAGGAGATAGACGACGATGCAGATCGCGATCGACCAGACGATGGCCCGGCCAACATTGCGATGCGGGTCGGTGATCTCGGCGCCGCTGTTCGTGATGGTAGTGAAGCCCTTAAAGGCGAGTATCGACAGCGCGACCGAGGCGATGAAACCGCCCGCGCCCATCTCGCCGCCGGTGGCCTCGAAGGTGATGCCGCTCGCCCAGAGTCCCGCAACTCCGAACAGCGCGATCCCGCCCACCTTGAGCACCGCCATGACGATGGAGAACATCCCAACCGACCGCGTGCCCGAGGCATTCAGAAGAAAGGCGAATACAATCAGCCCTACGCCGAGGATCGGCACGAGAACACTATCCGGATCGCCTCCGAAGGCCTGAAGGGAATATGTGCCGAAGGTGCGCGCGACAAGACTTTCGCTGATAACCATTGACAGCGCCATCAGCAGAGAGGCGCCTGCCGCGACCGTCGTCGGCCCGTAAGCTTTCTTCAGGATCATGGCGACGCCGCCCGCAGACGGAAACGCATTCGACATCTTGATGTAAGTGTAGGCGCTGAACGCGGTCACGATCGCACCGACAACGAACGAGAGCGGGAAGAGCGGACCGGCGAGTTCGGCAATCTGGCCCGTCAGCGCAAAGATACCGGCCCCAATCATCACACCGGTGCCCATGGCCACAGCCCCCGACAGGGTGATGCTGTTCTTCTGGTATTCGCTCGTCATCAATTCCTCTTTCAGGCTTTGGTCGCGTTGCCCTCTGGAAAAGCCGCAATCCCTTACGAGCCCTATGCGAGAAGTGCCCAATGTCTGCCGTCGCTGATTTTCTCACCGTCGAAGACCGCACCGGCAAAACTCGCTGAAACTTCCGGCCACTGCGGCCGTGGCCAGAGACCGCAGCGGGCATTGGGCAGTCGACCCTTCATGCATTGGCCTCGCGTATGGCCTGCGCGCCGAGGAGATGGCGGCGGGTCAGCCAGATCACGAGCAGCGGAACGACGACCCATTGGAGGAGCGGACTCAGACCAGTGCCTAACGGCGGTACGAGCGGCATCAGTTCCGAATAGGACCAGCGTAAGCTGATGTTGGTATAGTAGTACTCGAACCCTACGGTCAGGACGATACCGACAGCGACAAAGAGTCCGGCCGGAAAGCGGGTTGGCCGAAGGAGCCAGTCACGGCTACGTGCCGCCAGACAGGCAGCCCAAAATGCAGTCAGCGCGAACCCGACATCGCCAAAAGTTGCCGACATGCAAAGCTTGATCGCCTCCCAGTGAGGCATCTCGGCCATGCCGGTATAGGTCGGAACCTGAACGAACTCCCAGACGAAATGCAGGACGAACGAGAAGTAGGCGACGGGAAGTTCGGGCGCCTCCCACAGGCCAGCAGGGCGTGCGCGGTCTTCGGAAAAGGCGCGCGCGTTCGTCTCATTGGTATATCCCATCAAATCGCGTCGACGGCTTTCGCCAGAAGGTCCCGCACCTCACCCGCCACGGCTGTCAGTTCGGCGTTTTCGATCGCCTGCATAGACGCCACCGGGTCGATCGCACTGATTTCCACGCCGCCCTCGACTTCGCGCAGGATGACATTGCAGGGCAGCATCGCGCCTACCCGTGGCTCGATTCCGATCGCCTGATGCGCCATCTTCGGATTACAGGCGCCGAGGATGCGATACGCCGACATCTCGACATCGAGCTTTTTCTTCATCGTCGCCTTGACGTCAATTTCGGTCAGTATGCCGAAGCCATGGTTCGCTAACGCCTTGCGCGTTCGGGCGGCAATGTCATCGATACCCCAGCCAGCAATCGTTCGATTAATTGTATAGGTCATCCTCAGTTCCTTTGATCTTCCCGAAATGCCGTCATGATCGAACCACAAATACTGGAGCAAACCCGCCTCCAGGTGTTCTGAAATTCGTGGTTTGTCCTTGATAGAGGCGCGCAGCAACCAGAAGCACCTGTCCATCATAGGTATAGAGCCTGATGTCCATCTTGCGCGGCTGGAATGCGTCATCGATCCTGATCATGCGCTCGCTCGGCCTGACCAGGGTCTGGGCAACGTAGCCACCCCCCTTGATCTCTGCCCAGACGCCTTTCGTCACCTTGTCGCCGCGATACACTGCCTTTCCACCGTGTCCGCCCGTCGACTTGAAAAACAGGGCCTTCCGCGACTTCCAAAGGTCCTCGGCATTTTCGGGAGTGACAAGGACAGTGCGCGGAACAGAGCGGAGCTGCGCCAGAAGTTTCGGTTCCAAGCCCCAGGACTCGATCAATGCCGGATCTGAGAGGATCGAAAGGTTCCGTTTGTCGGCGAGCAGCGCGTGGTTGTAGGAATTCGGCGTGACGACCACGGCGCCGTCTCGGTAGGCGTCTCGTAACGCTTTGTGTTCTGGCCGATCGAACGCAAAATCGGTGACCCGGTTGTAAACAAGGTCGATCGGCTTTCCCTCGAGGCTGAGCCGACCGGCCTCAACGCGAAGCTGGCTGGCGTCCGCGATGACTGCGTCCACGCCGCGAGCGGCCAAGGCTTGCCTCGCCAGCACGAACTCAGGATAAAGATACTGTTCCTCCGGCCTGTCGTCGACGATAGCAATCCGACGTATTGCACCGTTTCCCCGCTGGCGCATCCATTCGTTTTGGAACATGCGAAACGCCGCATCCTCAAAGGCGTGCGGCTTAATTGGTAGGTCCATTTCCGCACAGCAAGTGCGCTGCGCTCTTGCAAGAAGAGCGTTGAGGAATGCCCCACCGGCGTTGGTATTAATCTCGATAAGTCGGGGGCCGTCTTCACCAAGATGGAAGTCGTAGCCCATCAGGGCGCCAGCCGGGCCGTGATCCTCCCGCGAGATTTTGGGGGCCCAAGAGAAAACCGCGGCCTTGTACGCTGTGAGCCGGGCCGTCTGCTCGATAGCTGCGACCACCTTCTGCATCTCGGCTACCTGGCTGGCAGAAAGGAATACCGGCACGTTCGAGAACAAGTGAGCCTTAGGGCGGATGAACCTTTCGCAGAATTCCGGATCGCCAGCTTCTTGCTCTAGTGCCTCGCACAGCGATCGACGGTCGAGCGTGACGCAGAAGCAGTTCTGGTTGAGCCGATCCGAGAGGACACGCGTCGGATCAGAGGACGTCAAGTTTGAATTGCTCATTGCTCGCCACACCATGACTGCGTCGGAAACCGACGCGCTTTGAGCTTGAGGGAAGCCTGGATCACAGGTCGACCCGCCTGAGCCGAAGTGCATTGCTGATGACTGATACCGAAGACAGGCTCATCGCCGCTGCCGCGATCATGGGGGAGAGCAGAAGCCCGGTGACGGGGTAGAGCAGCCCTGCCGCGACCGGTACGCCGAGGGCGTTGTAGGCGAAGGCGAAGAACAGGTTCTGCTTGATGTTGCGCAGGGTGGCGCGCGCCAGCTTGCGCGCCCGGACAATGCCCATCAGGTCACCGCCCAGGAGGGTAATCCCCGCACTTTCCATCGCCACGTCTGCGCCCGTTCCCATGGCGATGCCAACATCGGCGGCGGCAAGCGCGGGCGCGTCGTTGACGCCGTCGCCTGCCATCGCGATCTTGTGGCCATCGCGGCGCAACTGGTCGATCAGGTCCTTCTTGGCCTCGGGCAGCACGCCCGCGCGGACCTCGTCGATGCCGAGCCGCCCCGCGACCGCCTGCGCCGTGCGTTCGTTGTCGCCCGTCGCCATGATGACGCGTAGCCCCTGGCCGTGGAGTTCCCTGATTGCCTGCGCCGTTGATTCCTTGATCGGGTCGGCCACCGCCACGATGCCTGCCAGCGCGCCCTCAACCGCAATGAACATCGCCGTCTTGCCTTCAGCGCGCAGCGTGTCGGCCTTCCCTTCGGCCCGCGTCACATCCAGCCCCATCTCCCGCATCATAGCGGAGTTGCCGAGCGCAACCGCGCGCCCGCCGACGTTGCCGCGCACGCCCTTGCCGGTGACTGCTTCGAAGTCCGCGGCTTCCTGACGCGGGGCACCCTGCGCCTCAGCTCCCTCGACGATCGCTTCGGCCAGCGGGTGTTCCGAGCCGCGCTCCAGCGCTGCCGCCAGTGATAGGAGGTCGGGCTCCGTCAGGTTTCCGAGCGCGAGCGTATCGGTCAGCTTCGGCTTACCCATGGTCAGCGTGCCGGTCTTGTCGACTATCAGTGTATCAACGGCCGCCATGCGCTCCAGCGCCTCCGCGTCCTTGATTAGAACGCCAGCCTGCGCCCCGCGCCCCGCCGCCGTGGTGATGGAGATCGGTGTTGCCAGTCCCAGGGCGCAAGGACACGCGATGATCAGCACGGACACGGCCGAGGCTATGGCGAAAACAAGCGCGGGTTCCGGGCCAAAGGTCAGCCAGACACCGAAGGCGAAAACGGCGATGGCCACGACCGCCGGGACAAACACCGCCGACACCCTGTCCGCCAGTCCCTGGATCGGGGCGCGGGAACGGCGTGCATTCGATACCATCGTCACGATCTGTGCCAGCACCGTGTCGGATCCGACCTTACCCGCCTCCATCACCAGCGAGCCGTTCTTGTTGATCGTAGCCCCGGTCACGGCATCGCCCGGACCCTTTTCCACCGGCATCGACTCGCCGGTGAGCATGCTTTCGTCCAAGGATGATCGGCCCTCGATAACCGTCCCGTCGACCGGCACCGCATCTCCCGGGCGCACACGCAAACGGTCGCCTTCCATGATGTTGTCCAGCGGCGCGTCATATTCCGAGCCATCAGGCAAGATGCGGCGCGCGGTCTTGGGCGCTAGGTCCAGAAGCGCGCGGATCGCGTCGCCAGTGCGTTCGCGCGCACGCAGTTCCAGGACCTGCCCGACGAATACCAGCGCGACGATCACCACGGCCGCTTCGTAATAGGTGCCGACACCCTCGCCCATCCGATAAGCATCGGGAAAGACGCCCGGCAGGAATGTCGCGACCAACGAGTAGAGATAGGCTGCCGCTACGCCGAGGCTGATCAGTGTCCACATGTTAGGGCTACGGTTCACCACCGAGTCCCAGCCACGCTGAAAGAACGGCAGAGCCGCCCAGAGAATGATCGGCGTCGCCAGCACGAATTCGAGATAGCTGGCGGTCTGGTGACCGATCCAATCGCGCACGGGTAGCGCCACCAGTTCGCCCATGGTCAGCACGATCAGCGGTACCGCCGCCGCCGCCGAAATCCACATCCGGCGGGTGAAGTCGGTCAACTCCTCGCTGGGCTCGTCGGAAGGCAGCATCGGCTCCAGCGCCATGCCACAGATCGGGCAGGCCCCCGGAGCGTCGGTGACGATCTCAGGGTGCATCGGGCATGTGTATTGAATATTGACCGGCACAGCCTGCTTCGGTCCTGCTGCTCGACCCGAGCCGTAAAACCAGGGATCGATGGTGAACTTCGTCTGGCAATTCTCGGAACAGAAATGGAAGGTGTTGCCCCCAAACTCAGCGTGACGCCCGTTGGGCTTGACTGCGACCGTCATCCCACAAACCGGGTCTCTCGCCGTCTCGGTCCCCGCCTGGATGTCAGGTGCCGCGTGATGATGATCATGGTCCATGGCCTGCCAACCTCCGGTCTGTCTTCTCATCATCGAGCTTCCAGTGGCTGGAAGCTCAAGCCAATTTTCAATGATAGTCGTGAGGGCTCCTTCTGACAGGACTGGCGCGGATCTCCAGTAAGCCGATAGCCACCTGATAATGGAATCGACGGGGAGGTGGCGGCGAGCGGAGATACTGAGGTTACGCCAGATATTTGATCTTGAGTGCCTACCAAGCTCTCGATGTAGGATGCCGCTGAAACGCGCCGGGTTTCCCAGAGACCGTTTAGCTTTAGTCCTAGGCAGCGATCGGCATTGCCTCAAGCTCGGCGTAGTATGCGGCTTCTGCTTCAGCGGGTGTGATGTTGCCAATTGGCTCGACAAGCCGGCGATTGTTGAACGAGCCGACCCATTCGAGGGTGGCGAACTCGACGGCTCCGAAGCTGCGCCACGGCCCCCGCCAATGGATGGCCTCGGCCTTGAACAACCTGACGCCATGAAGCTGAAGGTTTGCAATCTTGATCTCTTCTACCGTTCGCATCAGCCGACGGGGGTTAGAAAGGCCGGTTGGTTGCGTTACGGTGGGCCGCTCATGCTCAGCGAACGCTGGCGCCGTCGACGCGAGATGAGGATTCGGGCATATTGGCTGAAACGTCGACTGACATGCGTCGCGCATGGATCCTTGGAGCGAATGCTGGAACGTCAGTCTGGAGGTAAGGCGGACAGGAATGGGACCCGACTGGAGCGATCCGGATTGCAAGGATTCGCCATGCCTGAGTATCCGCCCATCGATGGCATCGCATGCCGGGGCGCACGAGCAATGCTTGGCATCAGCCAAGGCAAGCTGTGCGAGCGAGCGGGTTGCGGGCGCAGCCTGCTGAACGATTTCGAAAACGGTCTGAGGGTCCCGAAGGCTAGTAGCGCCGCAAGGATCCGCGAAGCTCTCGAGGCTCTCGGAGCGGTGTTCATCGCCCATGGCGAGCGCTATGCGGTTGGTGTTCGGCTTGCGACCGCTTCGGAGAAGACCGCAAGGGGGCAGTCGATAGCAGACGGACGCGGCCGTGTGTCCCGACTGGCGAGGTCTGATCGGGCGGATTGTTAGGGCCGGTCAACCGAATTCGCCCGGAACCCGAGCCGGGGTCGCGTCGGCCCGACCGGATCGCGTCGCTCAGACGCTGAGAAATCGAGGATTGCCTCACTAAGTAACTTTGGGAGATCCAGTGTGGTCACCGGAGCTGTCGAAAGTTCATGTGTTCGGCAATCCCCATCGAACAAATGCACTACAGCAAGGCACTAAACCGATACGCTCGTGCACATCTGGACAACCTGATTTGCTCGATTGCAGACGCCCTTTGTTCCGTCGGCGCGCCGATGGTGTCGCGAACGCTGTCTCCCTCGCATTCGAACTGAGGCTGCCATCCGCCAAGACCGCCGATCGACTTCGTGGCAGATCGATCGAAAGCGCCGAGGCCGGCGAGTTTGAGTGGGATGCGAAGTGCTGGCTGCAACGGCTCGAGCGGAAGATGATCACGTCGGAATACACTCGCTGCGAACGTTCGCCGGCTACCCGGCGGGAGGTTAGCTTCCGGCCAGCCGTGTCCCTTGCGTACTTCGCCCGTAGCCTGATCGTGCATCAGGGAGGACCATATGAGCCAGGAGCGCCTCAAAATCTCGTGGCAGCATTTCACTCAGGAAGACGCAGATCTTTTGTCGGTCTGGCGGATCGACGCTCCGATCACGGTCATGAATGATGACGATGGCTTCACGGTAGGCACCGGCGGGTGGTGGCGACCAGGAATTATCCTGGAGGACAGGTTGCAGAAGCTTCGCGACGCCGGTCACTCTAAGGCATTCGTCGAGGCCGTCAGATGGGCGGGCGGCAAGGAGGCGTGGAGCGTTCGCTTCTGCGAGGAGGGCGAACTGCAACCTGACATTCCGCTCGGCGGATATGGCACCGGGCCGCCACCGCGGTAGCGGCGGCGATGGAACTCGCGCCACGGCACCCCTTAGGCTATGTCAAAGAGTAGATGCGGTAGGGCAAAGACGGTCAGTCACTCTAACTGCTTCAATCGGGCGATCTTAGGAGGCCGAAGTCATTGCAGGGATCGCGCAATCCCTTGCGGACATCCCAGTAACGTATTGTTATCACTGAGGCGTCAGAAAGCCTTTTTGAAAGCGGGCACAATCGTGGCTGGTCCTCGAAGAGGAGAAACGAAGAGGGGCGGCCCGTCTCCGGACCGCCCCTCGTTTAGACCCTTCCGGTATCCCGCATGGGGAGCAAGCTTCATCGTAATGTCGCCACCGACCGTGTGATGCCAGTCACGCCGGCGGGCTTGCCCCAGACAAGCCCCCAGCGACATCCGTCACCCCATGACGAGCCGAGGCCCGCCCGCCCTTCGACGCCGCACCCGCTCGGCGAACCCCTCGACCACCGGCACCTCCTCCCGGCCGGAGACCTCCGCCTCCGTCAGCTCCGGCTCCCGACGCCTGCACGGTTCGACACCCAGCGCCCCACCGCCCAGTCCGCGCGCTAGGCGCCCACACACCAAGCCGCCCGCTGCCGCGAGGCGGTCGAGGTCGTGCGGCTGGAGCCGAAGCAGCCACGACACTTGGTCCGGCGACAGGGCCTCAAGGGACACCTGCCGGCGGTCGGTCGCCGACGCGCGGGCGTAAGCGTGCACCGTTGCTGACACCGGGTCGGTGCCGTCGGGCGCCGGGTCGAGATCGGACGGCAGCGCGCCGGGCAGGGCGCGCCCCTTGCCGCGCTTGGCGACCATCGCGGCGATCTCGCCTGCCGTGTCCGGCGGTGGGGCTGCATCGGGCGGCAGGGGGAGGGAGCCGCCTCCGCCACCGCTGAGCATGCGGCCGGGGAGGGAAACCGTCCACTCGACGGCCCACCAAGCGTAGCGGAAACCCTGCGCGGCGAGGTGGGCGGCGGCGGATGCCATAGCGCGCATGGCGGACAGGATGGCGGCGAGCATGGGGGTGTCCCTCCTTCTGGGTGTCGGAGGATGGTGGACGTCTAAAATGCAAGGGACGACGTAAGGCGCGCGAGAACCGAGTTTCGACACCGTTTCGGCCTGGGCTAGACTCCCCCGGGCGACTCCTGTCATCCAGGCCGTCCACTTCAACGAGGCCATCATGTCCGCCGCCGCCCTCCTTTCCTTCCGCCCCGAGCACGATGCCGAGGTCCGCCTGATAGGCGGCTCGAATTCGTCGGACTCGCGGGACACGCGCCCCTATGCGCGATTTGGAAGGAACTGCGGACAACATGATCAGCAACGACAACAACGACGGCGCGGCGCGCGCCGCTAGCATCGAAGGGGAGCGCCAGCAGGTGCTCCGCCTCCTCGACTGGCTTGAGGAGGGTGCTGGCCTGGCGATCGTCGCCATCACGGTCTTCAAGGCGCGCCCGCAGCCGCAGCCGTTCGGCTCCACCGAGCGCCTCGCCGCCTTCATGGAGGCGAACATCGACAAGATGCTGGCGGTCACGCCCGAGGTGAAGGTGCCCATCGAGGGCATGCCGGCATCGGTGGTCCGGTCGACGCTCTCCCACTGGCTCTCGCACACCACGGTCAACGTCCTCTGGCAGGTCGACTTCGTCCTGAAGAACCGCTGAACGACCGAGGCCCCGGCCGGCACCATCAGCCGGGGCCTCGGTGCCCAACCCAACCCCTAAGAAGGCTCATCATGCATCCCGCCGCCATTCTCTCCTTCCGCCCAGAGCACGCAGTCGAGGTCCGCCGCATAGGCGGCACGACGGCGTCCGACTCGCGGGCAATCGGGTGCCCCTCAGCACCTCAACGGAAGGAAAACAGGAATGGCCAAGATCTTGAAGTTCACGCCGAAGGCACACCTCGACACTGAGACGCTGGACCGCATGGCGGCGGTCGCCGCTGAGCGGTTCCGCAGCTTGCCGTCGGCGATCCGCAAGGGGCAGGAGCCGCCCAGCCAGATGGTCTGCGGCCTCATCAAGGGCGCCCAAGCCGCCGACGTCGCCCGCTGGCTCTATCAGAACCTGACGCTGCCGAAGAAGCAGTTCGCCGAGTTCCGAAAGGTCGTGACGGACGCGGGCATCGCCAACAACATCACGGGGGGCACGGCCCTCGACGCGCTGATCGAGCGCACGGTCGCGACCCAAAAGCCGACGCTGGAGGCGATCGCAGAGCGCTTCGGCGCCACGCTGGTCGAGGGAGAGGTGTCTGGAGCCGAGGATGTCGCGGACGAACTCGAGGCCCGCGAGCGCGCTATCGAGGACGCGCGCCGGGAAGCCGAGGACGTGGACATCGGCTTGCTTCGCGAGTGGATGGACGACTTTGGCTGGCTCAGCCTGATGATCCTCGCCGACGAGCGTGGGCGGGCGTTGTTCAAGGACCAGTACGACTTCTCCCGGTGGGCGCAGGAGAACTGGCACGGCTCCACGGCCTTTCGGGCGGCTCCGCTTGGGGTCCTGGACTGGCAGGGCGCCAACGACGCGATCTTCCACTGGATGGAGGAATGCGAGTTCGACCTGGAGCATCTCAACCGGATCGTCGCCAATGCGATGGCGCGTCGCTGAACAATGGAGGTCCCGGCATCACTCGCCGGGGCCTCTTTGTTTCAAGCCCGCCATCCGCACCGCGCGGCGCCGTGCCGATTGTGCTCGACGACCTGCCGCACGAGCTCGTCCGACGTGCTCGCGACGTCGGCCGCCGTCGGCCGCCGTCGGCCGGATCGCGCGCCAGCCGTCGCAGCCGGAGCTAGGCGCGGTCGTCGCGCACCCAGCCAGCGAACTCATCGCGGCGAGCGCGAGCACTGAGAGCGTCAACCTGGTCATCGGTCCGGTTCCTTTCGCGCAGGGCGTCGAGGGAGTCTCGCGTCTGCCGAGACTCCTCGGCGCGCTGCCCGGCGCCGTACACGCGGGCGACGATGCCGAGGGCGACGAGGGCGCCCGCCCCGGCGGCGGCCAGCCAGTGGCCCACGCGGGTGCCGGCGAACCAGGCGAGGACGGTGGTCATGCGGCGACACCTTCGTACGTCCGGCGCGACCGGAGCCACTCGTAGCCGGCATAGGGCAGCGCGGCGACGCCCACGAGGCCGGCGACGGCGACCACGCCGGATGCCAGCGCCTCCGCGGCGTCGGCGAGCCTCGGGATGCCGGCGACCTGACCGGCGAGGCCACCGACCTGAGCGGCAGCCGCCTCGAGCTGCGCCTTCGCCTGGCCGAGCGAGACGGCGGCGGCCGTGGCGGTGGCGACCTTGCCGACGTTGGGCAGCTCGGCAACGGGCGTCTTGCCGAGGTTCTCGCGCTCTCCCGGGAGCTGCTTCTCCAAGTGGCTCCACGTCTCCGGCCCCACGACGCCGTCCGCCTTCGCGCCGTGCGCCTTCTGGTAGGCGACCACCGCGCGCTTCACGTTCGGGCCGAAGTCGCCGTCCACCGCGAGCCGGGCACCGGCCGGGCGCTCGGCTTGGTGAGGCGATCGGTCAGCGCCGGGGCGCGTTCCCCATCACCAGGCGCGGTTGCGCCGCAACTTTCGAGGTCCGGATGCCAAAAAGTGTTGCCCATCAGCGCGCAAAGGACAAGCTGGCCGAGCTGCTCGGATCCACCTACGACGCCCAGGCGATGGCCGAAATCCTGCACCGGGACAACCGCGACCCGGCGCTCGCGTCGGCGATGCGTCGGCTTGCCGAGGCCGCCGAGGATTTGGAGCGGGCGGCGACGAGGGCGGGGCGGCCGCTACTGAGTGTCGTCAGGTAATTCTGGAGTCACTTGAACTGGCGTGGTAGCCCATCCTCCCATGGACAAGGACGATAGGACATCCGGACATCTACGCTGGCGCTAGCCATCAACAAGATGTCCGCATGTTGCGTTCGACGGGTGCTCGGATGGTGGATGTATGGCTGATTTGACGGCAGAGAGGGCCCTGATCTTCCGGATCGTACATCGGGACAATGTCGAATGGATTTTGGACAACGGCCTGCACTGCAAGAAGGCCCACGTCTCGGACCCAAACTACGTCGCTATCGGCAACCTCGAGCTGATCGATAGGCGAACCAATCACCCGGTTCCGTGTCATCCAAACGGCACGCTGGGCGACTACGTACCGTTCTACTTCACCCCATTCTCTCCGATGATGCTCAACATCAAAACTGGATATGGCGGGATCCGGAAGAGGGCCAATGAGGAGATCGTCGTTCTCGTCTCGTCGCTACACAAGCTTAATGAAGCTGGGTTACCAATCGTCTTCACGGATCGGCATGCATATCTACAGGCTGCAAGATTCTATACGGACATGCAAAGGTTGAATGAAATAGACTGGGCAATATTGCGGGCGAAGGACTTCAAGAGAAATGCGGAGGATCCCGGCAAGTTCGAGCGATATCAAGCAGAAGCACTTGTCCACAGGTCGCTTCCGTGTGCTGGTCTATTGGGTATCGCATGCTATAATGAGGCCGTCATGGCTTCTGTGAAGCGCCAGACCGAGCGCCGGGGGTTAAATATGCGGGTCATCGCACAGCGGAAATACTACTTCTGATGATTAGATTTGTTTCAGGCAATCTACTCAACTCGGGTGCTGAAGCCCTCGTCAACACGGTCAACACTGTGGGCGTGATGGGAAAAGGCATTGCCCTCATGTTCAAGGAGGCGTTCCCGGCTAATTTTCGGGCTTATGCTGCAGCCTGCAAGAACGAAGAAATCAAGGTCGGCCAGATCTTCGTTACAGAGCGAACCGACTGGGTCGGCGGACCACGCTGGATCGTCAATTTCCCCACCAAAAAGCATTGGCGAAACCCGTCGAAAATCGAGTGGATCGATCAAGGATTGGAAGATCTCAAGCGGTTCGTGATTGCGAACGGCGTACGGTCGATTGCTCTGCCGCCACTCGGCAGCGGAAACGGGGGCTTGGACTGGCGGGAAGTGAGGCCGCGTATCGAGCAGGCTCTGGGTGATTTGATTGATGTTGATGTGATCGTCTACGAGCCGACTGATGTCTATCAGAACGTCGCCAAACGAGAGGGCGTCGAGAAACTCACTCCTGCGCGTGCTCTGGTTGCAGAGTTGGTGCGTCGGTATTGGATCTTAGGCATCGAATGCACAATGCTGGAAATCCAGAAACTGACCTACTTGCTTGATCGAAATGTGAAAGCGACTGGGGTAGATAGTCCGTTGAAGCTAGCCTACAAGGCGGAGCGGTATGGCCCCTATGCGCAGAACCTGCAACACCTGCTGAACAGTTTGGACGGTAGCTACCTGCACTGCGAGCGGCGGATTGCTGATGCTGGACCCTTGGATATTGTATGGTTTGAGGACAGTAAGCGCGACCACGTTGCAGCCTACTTGAAGTCGGCAGACGCTCGTCCCTATCTGGCAGCCCTACACGCAACATCGGACACCATTGATGGCTTCGAGTCCCCCTTGGGTATGGAGCTGCTAGGGACGATCGATTGGCTCCTCGATCACGGGGCTGAGGCCAACGTTCCTGCGGTGCGGGAAGGTCTTCGCAACTGGGCGGGCGGGATCGAAGCTGGCGAGCGTAAGCAGCGTCTGTTCGATGACCGGATGCTTCAGCTCGCCCTTGAGAGGCTAACCGGACGGATAGCCGAGGAAGCCTAACCGGAAGGTACGTCTTCATTCGGCTCCGCATCCGGCACCGACACGCTGACGAACGCCGCCGACACATCGATCTTGGTGCCCGGCGCGCTCCGATGACGGTGAACTCCTGCGCGCTCTCCCCGCGACCCGCGCGGATATCCGCCGCCCGCAGGACGCGGGTGCTGATGGGCCGGGTCGCCTTCTTGAGCGCGCGGACGAGCTGACGGGTGGACGAGCTGCTCATGCCTCGGACTCCAAGTCGATCTGCCTCGGCAGCGCCAACGGCCGGCACGTAACCCGCAGCCTCCTTGAAAGCAGGTCCTCCTGTCGCAAGGCGTCGTAGCCGACGACAAGCTGCGTCACCCGCGTTGCCAACTCCTTCTCCGGGTCGTCGGCGACGAACATCGCGGCGAGCTGCGACGCCGCTTGGTTCGACCACTCGAACACGCGCGGCGTCGCAATCCGAAGGGACATCGCGTTGACGGGCGTCGAAGCCGACTTGCCCGTCACCTTGTAGACGAGGGCGCCCGTCACCTCATCGAACTCGTCATCGGGCGGGATCGCCGTCGCCCGGCACGCAGCCGGTGGTGAAGCTCGCGACACGGTTGCCGTCCCCGTCGGCGGACAGCTCTAGGTCCATGATTTTCCCGACCGGCGCGGCGCCCGAGATGTAGCGGCCCGCGACCCGGATCTCGTCGTCCACCGTGAGCTCGCGGGCCAACTCCCAAGGGATTTCGCCGCTGAAGCGCACGCACTGTGCCTGTAGGAGGGCTTCGCGCTCCAGCATGTGCAGCGCGCAGTTCACCGTTCGCGCGCCCCGGTCGGTATCGACGTAGCTAGACCGCCGCGCATCGAGAGGGACGTCTTTCTCGGCTCGCTCCCACAGCACGACGCCCCCGTCGTCTTCGTGCAGAAGGCTTTCGCCTTGACGGTGTGCGCCTTCTTGCAGGACCACGCCTTGCCGTTCGCCAGCACCCGGTCTCCATCTCGCTGTCGCTGTCGCTGTCGCTGTCGCTGTCGCTGTCGCTGTCGCTGTCGCTGCCGAAGGCGCGGACCGACTGCACCTCTGTGGCGAGGATCGAGTCGTAGAGCGGGTAGTGCGGCACCGGGAGAGCCTTCGCCCGGCGGGTGTCCCGCCTGACCGATTGCGGCGCCGCGCGGCTGTGACTGGACCAGCCCGATGACGCCGTCGCGCTCCTCGATCGCCGTGAGCGTGCTGATGCCCTGGGCGTGCCACTTGAACCAGCGGCCGAGGTCGTCGGGTGCGTTGGGGTCCTTGTTGATGGCCGTCGTCAGGCTGGTGAAGGTGAAGAGGTCGGAATGGTTGAGCACGGTGTGCGTCTCCAAGGGATGTGGGGAGGACCGCGCTCAGCGGGCCTTAATGCCGTTCACGGCGAGTGCCGCGATGGCGGAAGCGGCGGCCGCTGGGACGGTCGGTAGCGTGAGCTCGAACCGCTTGACCTCGTCGCTATCGATGACCGCAGCCTCGACCCCCACCAGCGGGGCGGCGTCCGTCGCGTCGACGTGGCGGCACAGGATGACGGCGGTCTCGGCGCCGACGTACGGAACCGCGAACCCGGTAGGGTCGCCGTCGACTTCCTCGGACTCGAGCACGGTGCCGGCTTGGTAGTCGGCGCCGGCCTTCAGCACGCGGTGCCGCGCGAGCGGAAGCCGTTGGCCTCCGACAGGATGAAGACTTCGTCCGGGATGTGGGGGTGAGCCAGTCGGCCATGTGGGATGTCTCCGGGGGAAAGGGTGGCGGCGCGACGGCGTTTGGCTTCGTCCTCCGGGATGTGGCCCGGCTCGCTCGGCGGCGACCGCGTCGCCTCGGACTCGGCGGCCCGGCGGACGAGCCACTTCACCACGTCGGCGATGTCCAGCTCCCACGGAGTTCTGGTCGCTTGTTGCCGCGCTGGATGGCCGGGCAGCCCTGTTCCAGCCATTTCGCGATCGTGTTCCGGTCGCGGTCAAGCATCAACGCGATGGCGGCGAGCGACTTCACGCGGTTGGAGGCGCTCTCACCGCGCGGCGTCGTCTCATCGCCGCTCTCAATCATCACCCCGGCGCTGTTGCGCGGCCGCCTCGGCATCCTGCCCGACTCCTTTTGTTGCAAGGACTCCGGCAGGTTTGGCCGCAACTTTCGACGGCAGGCATGATGATGTTGGGAGGGCGATTCCCAGATTGTTGACGGCGGATTTGCGCGGCCGCCGTTGATCCCTTACTCGGGCGGCGCGCCGTCCCCGCCCGGCTGCCCCGTGCCGTTCAACGTCCCACGCTCCGCGATCAGCGCCATTTCCCGCGCACCGATGTTCCCCGCCGCCGGGTTCTCGAGAATGTGCAACTCGATGCCCCGTCCAGCCCGCACCGCGTCCGCCAGCGCGACATGGATGCGCCTGAACCCGGCAGCGTTCCCTGCGCGGTATCCCCGCCCGGCGAGCAGGTTGCGGACGTTCTGGGTATACTGACGGGTCGGGCGGGTGCCGCGCGTGTAGCGGCCGATGTAGCTGCCGACGCCCTGGATGACCCACTCGTAGATGCCGGGCAGCTCGAGCGACGCCCCGTCATGGACGGTCAGGGTGAACCAGGGGTCCGGTAGCTCCATGGGCTGATACCCGGTCAGATTGGCCAGCTCCGCGACCCGGCGGAGGATGCGGGGGAGAAGCCCGCTCTCGAACGCGGACGCGAGCGTGCCTTCCGAGAACCGGTCGCCCCGGATCAGCGTCGTCAGAAGCTTGGCAAGCTGACGGACGCTCGCCGCCTCCACCGCGCCGGGCTCGCGCTGGAGGCGGGTTGCCTCCTTCGCGCCGTGCCAGTCCGTCCACGAGAAGTCCGACGGCACCCACCCGCCATCGTATGCAGCGGTGACGAAGGCTTGCGCAGGATCCGACATCGAAAAGAACGGCATCTGCACCGCGCCGCCTTCCATCGGTTGCCCGCCGGCCCACTCGCCGAAGAAGAAGCCGGGCGCCGCGAAGGCGTCGGCGAACGGGGCGAGCGCCGCGAGGTCGGGGTTCATCCTCCGCCGGATGATCCCGCCGGCCTGGGTGTCCGGTCCGACGTTGATGGACCGCTGGGAGTCGGTCACCAGGCGGACGCGGTCGCCGTCGTCGGCGAGGCCCCAGCCGGCGTGGCTGCGGAACAAGATGACCTGCGCGCCCTCGGTCGCCCGTTCCCGGACGAACTCGATCGCGAGCTGGGACGACGGCAGCGCGGCGATGAGGTCGTCACTGATGAGGTTGGATCTCCGCGAGTGGTAAGCGACGATCTCCACGCAGGCGACGCGCTGCGCAAGGGACGACATTGCTTCGTCGAACGACCAGCCGTCGGCAACCAGCCCGTCGGCAAGGGCGGCAAATTTCGGCCACCACCATCGGAAGGCGCCCGTGTTCGCGATCTCGGGATCGACGCACCAGAACGGTGACGCGAGAGGTGCTTGATGCAGTCCCGAAAGCTTCAGGGCACGCGTCACTGTCCGGCTGCCCTCGTCGAGCCAGTTGCCGGGGTCGAGGCCGGGGTTCAAGAGGCACAGGACGATGTCCGCGCGGCGCAGGTCGCCGATATATGGCTGCGGGATCAGCGAGGCTTGGAGGCGGGACCGCTCGCGGCGGAACTCGTCAACGGCGTCGGTTTGGTTCTCCGGGGCGTCCCAGCGGACGCGGGCATCGTAGCGGTCCTGCCGAAGGATGGCCTCGTCGGCGGGGTGGATCCAGTGGCGGCCGCCCTCGAAGCCACCCCAGAACTCAGTCAGCCTATCTGCAGCCGTGCCCATGCGATCCTCCCCGACGTCCGGCACCGGATACTATGGCCGGGCGTCTCATGGAAACCGCTCGCTAACCATCACCACCGAACGGACGCGCGCGCGGCGGAGCATCGACCGGACGTTGAGGGTTTGTCCGCAATCACGGACGCACGATGGCTCCCACGTCCCTACGAGGCTGCCCAATGGAGTTGTCCTCCTTCATGCTTCCGGTGACGCTCGCGGTGTTCAGCATCGCGTTCTGCGTCCTCTGGCTCTACGGCTATAAGGCAGCTTTCTGGTGGGCGCTCGGATACGGAGCACACGGCCGGTAGCGGTTGATCAGCTCGGCACCATTGTATGCGATTGATATCGGCGGAAATCGCTGACATCAGCGAAGATGATGGTGTGAAGAGGAGATCGCGAAGCGTGTCGGACCAGTCCGACGCCTCGTCGTCGGCCTGCCGGAGGGTCAGGCCGTAATGGGCGAGACGCGCCTTACAGGCATTCCAACAGGCGACTTTCGATGGCGTCTTTGGCTTCCTGCACCGGAGGCAATGCGCTTCTTCAATCCGACAGTCGGAAACTGCTACTGAGGCAATACGACAGCCGCGAGCGCGGTATCCTCACCGAGCTGATAGTCTAGGTATCTCTCGATCATCCTCTCCCTCTGGGCGAACAGTGCGGCACGCCTTGGAGGATAAACGAAAGAGCCCTCCGCGAAACGGACTGGGGTAGGTAACGGCAGAACGGCGTTTCGCTCACCTACCGAGAACTGCATCCCGACCGCACCCTGCTCTGTGAGCGTCAAGGGCCGATCGCGACCGAAAAGGGCGTAAAGCGGTTCGAAACGGTTCGCCTCGTTCGAGACTTGTGCATACACGTAGGCTTGGCCGTACTTATCGGCGAAGCTGGGCTCGGCCGTGTCGGGCATCGGAGGCCAATTCCCGCGGAGCATGTTCAGATAGACGTGAGCCGCATTCTCGGCAAGATAGGGGCTGTTCTCAGCTATGCGGACAAGGCGGTCGTCAAGCCGACCGTCGCGAATGTCCTCCGCCATCGCAAGCGCCGTGACGCCTCCATGTATGCGCGCATAGTAGGCGATTGCGAGAGTCAGCATGTCTACCGATGCGCGGGTGATCTCCTCGCCGTGCGAATAGGAGGGCAGCCGGTAGACCTCGTCCATGTCGCGCGCGAACCGAACCGGGTCCTCCGCGTAGAGGTCCGCCAACTGGCTCACGACGAGCATCCAGTCCGTGATGTCGAGCAAAATATCAGTGTTGAGAGCGATCGAAGTGATGTCCCGCGCGATCTCGTCCTCGCTTTCCCCGGGGAGGCAAACTAGTCCCCGGATCAGGGCCTCCCGCCCATCGCGACTGGTGCACTGGTACCGGAACCCCTTGCCGATCTCGCCGCTCACGGTCGCTAGGTCCTGTACCCCCTCGATGGGAGATGCGTTCATGAACAGAAGTGTCGAGGGAGAGGCTCCGTGGCGGATGGCGAAGTCGACCGCTACGGCAAAGGCTGGGTCGACCACGTTCTGGCGGTACGACGTGAGAAGCCCCTGCCACGCATTCGCCTCATCCCTTTCCGCAGCCGACAGGGTGCTCGGGTCGCGCAGACGCTCGGGGTTAAGGGCGCGATCAGCGTCCAAGAAGTGGCCGAACCACCTACTGGCTGTGCCGGCCGACGTCGTGCGCAGCACGGTCTGGATGCAGTCGCTCGCCGGGGCAGCCCGCGCATCGAGGAGGCGGCGGGCGGCGTCGAACGAGGGGAACCTGAGGGTCGCCCGGTCGACATATGACCCGTCGTCTTCGGAGATGCTGTCTCCGGTGATCGCCTTGGCATAAACCGTGTAGCAAGCTTCCCACTCTCGCCAAACCAACGATTTCACTGCGTTTGAGATGCGCTGCTGCTCGACCTGCATCTCGCTCAGGCGCGCGTCCAGCGCCTCGTAGGAGGCCTGGACTTGGCGGGACACCTCCGACACGGCATCCAGGAGCACCTTCTGGTTCTTCAGAATGTCATCCAGTTTGGCATTGACGGCCCCAAACTGTTCCTTGAGGTAACCCATCATCACCTTGAACCGCTCCGCATCCGGATCGGGCTTCTTGCCGAACATGCCGGTGACGGAAGCGATCGCACCCAACGGATTGCCGGACATAAAGCTCATGTAGGCGTTTAACGCACCCGAAGCGATATCAATCGCCTTCTGACCGTCCTCACCGATTGGAATTCCTAGGTTCGAGGTGATCGCTTGGACGTCGCTGATGCCCCTGAGCACCTGTCCCGCGGCTTGCACCCGCATCGCTACTCGTGCCTCGCCATCGTACTGTTCAATCAGTGCCGTTTTAATCGTCTGGGCGTCGCAATTGGTCTGCTCCGCAGGGCAGGCGATCCGGGAGTCCATTAGCCCAGACCTCAGAGCGCGGACTTTCTCAGATGGCGGCATGGAGGAGAACATGAAGTCCGCCATCAGGCCTTGGTTGCTGCCAAGCTTGGTCACCTCCTCCCTGACAGTCTGGACGTCGGACGCCAACTCGGTAACATCGCCGCTTAGGGAGACGATAGCGCCCTCGTGTGCGACCAGAGTATCCTGCACCCGCTTCTGGCTGTTTCTGACCTCGGACGCGAACTCCCCGAAACTCCGATCTAGGCGATCTACGTCGTCCGCGACGACGCCCAGCGCATCCAGCGTCGCGACGGTGTGGGCCGCCCCGGCCCGCGACAGCGCCTCGGCAGCGGTCTTGACTAGCTCATCGTCGTTGGAGGCCTGGGCCCGCTCCTTAACGTCGCGAAGAAAGCGGTCGCTCTTCTCGACGGTCTCCCGTAGAAGCTCGGGATTGTTGAGCAGACCCTCTAAGCTGGCGGCGCCAGACTCAGCCACTAGTTCGTTCCGGAGCGTGCTGAGAAGCATGCCTGCCCGCTTGTTTCCGATTTCCTCAACCTTGCGGTTCGTGAGGTCGAGCGAAATTGCCGAGGCGGCACCGATTAAGGTAAGCGGCACGGTCACCGCGGCCTGCGGACCGCCGTAGAGGGCCACGCCTGCGATAAGTCCGCCCGTGCCCCATTTCACTCCAGTCGCAACGGTCGAAACGCCGGAATAGCCGTTGCGAAGCTCTTCGTAGCGGCTGAGCGACTGCTCGATTTTCTCGCTGCGCTCGGCGGCAGGAAGCGACGATGGGGGGATCGAGATGCTCTTGTGATCCATCCAGAGCTTCGCCGTGCCGAGGCCGACGCGGGCCGCGAGATTGGCCGCATCGGACGCTTCGATCTGCTTGGCGGCCACATGAGTCGTGCACGTCAAAAAGAACGTCAGCAGCACGGCAAGGCGACAATATCGTTCCATTTTGCACCTCGCTTCTAGCAAACCTCGTGCCTAGCCCCACCCGCGCAGCCACCCCTGTCATGAGGAGTAAGCGGCTCCGGCCCGCACTGATTGTCGTAGCGGAACCCCTGGCCTATGGCATAATCCACCTGGACACTGGTGCCTGGATAAACCTCGCTCCCAGCCGGCGGCTTCGTCCCGATCACGGTGGCGGTCCGAACGTCGAATCCCGAACAATCACGACGATTCTCTTGTACCGACCGGCTCACGAAACCGCTTGGATCGGTAGGCATCTCCATGGGAGTAAGTTCCCCTGAACGGATCGCATTCATACCATCGCTTAGGAGCGTTCCCGTCACGCCTGGGACAGCTACATATCGACCACCGACCACGTCGAGGAAGACCGCTTGGGTCGTCACGTCTATGGCTGTTCCGCCTACTGGGACCTGCGACCAAACGGTCCCGCGGACGCCGCCGTCGTGCCTGCTTTCGGTGACGTCGACCGCTACTCCCAGGTCGCGCAAGGCGGCAAGCGCCTCCTCCTGCGGACGGCCCTTCAAGTCGGGCAAGGTGATCCCGTTCGAGACCCTCAGCCAAACGGCGCGGTCGCTTCCTAGCTCCGAGCCCGGGCCGGGGATCTGTTTAATCACGATTCCCTTGCGATCCGAGGACTCGACTATCTCGATCTCAAGCTCGATCCCGACGTGTCCGGCGGCCTCCTGCGCTTCCTCCAGATACATGTTCTGGAACGACGGAACCGGCTCTGCTCTCGCGAGCACCGGGATGATCACCATAAGCATTATTATGGCCACGATGCGAATCATTGGAGCGCTCCAACGCAACGGAAGCACGAATATACCCAAAACCTTATGGGACTATGGTCGATTATCGCGCAAATGCAAGCGCTCGCTGTGGTGTTGCAGCTCAGGGTTTCCGCCGACGCGATGACACAGAACCGCGGCATCAAAATACCAATGCTTGATAAGGTGGAAATGCGCAGGAAGATACTCCGAGAATCAGTATTATCACGCATTACTCTGCACTACTGATGTAATTATGGCCAAGTGGTTCGCGGTATCGCCTGTCCGTTGGAAGCAACAAGGCTCACGAAGGCAGTGACACTCCGTCCCCGGGAGGGAGCCGCGCGTTCCGCCCAATTCATAACAAAGGTCTTGAGATGTCTCCTGGCGCCCGGCTGCATCATGTCGTGGGCTCCTTCGGACTCTCTAGGCGGCGGCCGCGCGCGGTGCCGCTAGGCAGGCCGTGGCGGCACGCGTCGGTAACGCGTTTTGCACCATCGACGCTGCCAAGTGGAAGTGATCCGGCCTTAGGTTCCGACCGCTCTCACGGTCTGTCGAGTGCCGTCAGCCCTTCGCCTTCGCCCGCTCCACCACCGCCGCGTGCCGCTCTCGGTGCGCGGCGTTGGCCTCCCGCCACCCGGCGTCCCATTCCTCCGCGAGTTCCGGATGGTCCGGCCGCCCCGTCGTCTCGTCGTCCGACAGCCCCGCGAAAATCTCGTACGCCGAGGAGCCCGCGTCCTGCGCGGCCTCGGCGTCGTCGGTCGAGACGGCCGGCCAGTCCCGTTTCCGTGTTCGCGGACCCGGCGGCGGAGCGACGACGCGCGGCGGCTCGGCATACCGCGCGACCCAGCCGCGGAGGACGCCGTCCATCCGGCGCTCCTCCTCGACAAGTGCCGCGTCGAACTCGGCGACCTGCGCCCGGAGGTGATCGATGTGTGCGCGCATGCGGGCGATGGCGATGGACGGGATCTTCAGAAGGGCAGGGCCGACCCAAGGCGGGATGGGCTTCTCGCCCGACGCCCAGCGCCGGATCAGGCTGCGGTCCAGCGCGCCGGCGGACGGCATGCTGCCCTTGCCCGCAGGCCGGAAGAGCACGAGGTCGGCCGCGATCTCGCGACGCCATCGATCCTCGGTTCCGTAAATCTCGAGACCGATCCGGACGAAGTCCCCGGCTTCGATGGACTTGTCCGGCCACGTCGCCCGCAGGACGCGTTCCGTCGCCTCGTCGAGGACGCCGAGGGTCTCGCGGGCGACGGGACTGGTGGTTCGCCGGGCGGGTTTGGGGCGAGGCGGCGTGTAAGGAGGCTCGGTCATGACGAGACTCCTTACACCGGGCGCCCGTCCGCGCAAGCCGTCGTCAGCTCCTGGCGCCGCGCGTCCCAAGTGCACGGGCCATCTTACGGTCGAGCTGGTACCCGAACTCGCGTTGGGTCGCGAACTTCCGGTTCGCCTTCTGGACGGTCTTCTCGAACCGGAACCGCTTCCTCGACGCTCCGCGCGGCACGCCGCAATAGCGGTCCGGCTTGATCGCCTACGTGAAGAGGTCGCGCGGACCGGACCCGCCGTCCTCGCCAGTCTTGCGAACGCCGCCCTTGATCTGGCGGACGAGGTACGACGCCGCCGGCAGCTTTGATGCTCACAGTCGCCGTGGCGGATGCGCCGTGTTTGATGCGCGCCGGCCGTAAGGTGAAGGCCTGGAGCGTCATCGGCTTCGGCCTGTCGAAGACGTCGACGGCGTTTTCCTTCAACGCGACCACGGCCTCGCGGGCCGCCCGGTTCATGACCGCGGCGGCAGCGCGGGGGATGGCCTTCCGGCCGATGGCGTTCATGTCGCGGGCGAAGGCGGCGTGATCGATGGAGAGGCCGAAGCCGATGGAGGGGGGGGGTTGGCATGGAGGGCCCGTGCGGGATGAGTCTCGGGATAGCGGAGACTCGTCGGGCGCAAGATGCTAGGCGAGGCGGCCGAAACCGATTGACGAGCAGGTGGAGACTTTCAAGAGGCTCTGGCCCGACAACCGGGCTGCGGCGAATGCCAAGCGGGCGGCGCGCGTGTTGGAGGACCCGAGTATCATTTCCGGGGAGCCGTGCGTGTCTGGCACCTAGGTGCCCGCGCGGACCATCCTAGCATACCTGCAAGCTGGGCGGTCGGACGTTGAGATCTTCGAGGACTACCCGACTCTGCCTGCTGAGGGTGTCCGTGCCGTCCGGGCGTGGACCGAGGGGTTAGGCTCACGCGTCCGAGAGCGGTCCAGATGCCCTGGATGACCTCTCGTACAGCGACGAGAAAGCAGACTGATAGACCTCCACGTACACAATTACACCCACTTCCGCGAATTGGGGGCTATTGTGTACGTGGGGCGCCTAGATGGGCCCGCCACCGTTCCGACGGCGACGCGGCGGCTCCAGACTTTGATGTCGGGTGGCTACTCGATGTCCGGCAGCCGCACGGACCCGTACGGTCAGCGGCTGGTCATCGTGACGCTCGCCGACGGGCGCGATGCCGGGAGGGTGCTCATCGACGAGGGGGCTGGCGCAGTCATCGCCAAACTCGGGGAATCTTTGGTGTTGACGCCCTCGATTCTTGCAATCGCTGATCCGACAAGCATGAGAACTACGCTCCGCCGACGTAGGCAGGATTCGGCTCGACCTCGATCCCGACGGTATGGTACCGCGCCAGCGGGTCTCGACCGTCCCAGTTCGGAGGCATGCGGCTGCCGAGGCGGGCCGCATTGAGAAGTGCCTCTTCCTCGGAGGTGATGATGCAGACCGTCAGGTCGCGGACGAGGACCTCCTTTACCGCGTCCGTGGAGGGGTCGGCCATCTCCATGAGCTGCGCCTGCAAGGCCCTGAACGGCACGGCGTGGTCGTAGCGGATCCTGCCGCCGCCCCGGGGGATGCCCGCAGAGGCGAGCGACCGGTAGCGGGCGGCCTCGAGCTTGTTTCCCCCGCGCTTCTCCCACAGGAAGTGTATGGGGTCGCGCAGCGCCTTCGTCCAGGCCGAATTCGGCATCCCCTTGTCGCGGACGCGCTGGCAGTACCGGATCGCGTCGCAGATCAGGTCGAGTCGCTGGGCTTCTGATAGGCCGCTCCTGACTGTCATGGGTCCTCCTTCTGTCGAGAGGGCATCTAGTCAGGTGGTGGCGGTCGTCTCGTCCGTGATCTCGGATGTCACGGGCGGATGATGCGGTCGGACCAGGTCACCTCCTTGCGAAGGACAGGCACTAGGCGGCGGGTTGAGTTGGACGTCGTTATGCGGCTGCCTCCGATGCGATGCTTCGAGGTCCGAACATGCGGCGTTTCGCCTACACCCGCTGTGCGATGTCGGATCGCTCGATGGTGCACTTCTGCCTCTGACCGATGCCCTGGCCTAGCGCGGTGGATCACCGTCCGAAGCGAGGCGTATCATCCGGGCTGGGTTCGATGCCCAAAGCGATGCGTCGTCGACGGACCAACTCCTCGACGATGGTCTATTCCGTGAACTCGTCACCCCTGACCCGGTCGACGAAGCGTGGCTTCGGGCCCGTGATCCAGAAAAAGAGCGCGTTGAACCGGGGTATCTCGACCAGCCGTATTTCCCGTTCGCCGGGTTCGTCGGCGATACGATCAGCTATGCTGATGGCTGCCAACAACCCGCGCTTCGTGGCCACGAATTCCGTTCGTTCGGCTTGGAATTTGCCGATCAACCCACGGACGGAAACTCGGGCCACGAGTGCATTCTCCTTCAGGACCTAGAAAACGAATGCGTCCGGGATCCACGCCTTTGGAAACAGATCGCTGTCCTCGTCGCCCTCGGTAACGTAGGAGCGCAGCGCCACCTTCGACTGCGAGTATTCGGTCGCTTGACCGGGTCTCGGACGACCGAAGGAACGTACCGCGCGACCTGCGCGGCGACCCGCCCGTGCAGCCGAGCCTCCTCGGCGGCGATGAAGTCCCGCGCCTCGCGATCTTGCGCGCTAAGCTCTGCCAGCCAACGCTCGATGTCTTGCTGGCGTCGGGTACGGACGATCCCGGGCGGGCGCAGCAGCCCGGCGGCCATCCACTCCGGGATCCGCCGTTCGCCGTTCCTCCAGCGCTTCATCAGCATCCTGTCGATGCGACCCTGCGACTCGAGGCCGCCCTTGCCGTCCTGCCGAATGGCGGCGCGGTCCCCCGCGAATTCGATCTCCCAGTCCCTCCGTCCGTCGTAGATCGCCTCGGCAACCGCCGATACGGCGTCGGGATCCGCGCCGTGGCCGTGCGGCCAGTGGCGCTGCAGGAGCGTCAGGTCGTCTTCGGCTGGAGGGGTCTCAGTCATGGTGAGACTCCTCCAGCCGGGCGTCTGATTCCGCAAGCGCGCCGTCACATCGGCACATTCCATGTGTGGTCATGGGAGGCCCGCTGGCGGTGCAAAATGCCGACACCGCGTGATCTGCCGGCGGTGCTCACCGCATGACGGGAGTAATGGGCGCGAACGTCAATCCGCACGGTCTCCGGATGCCCAGAAACGGCGCTCCGCGTCGGCCCGTCGACGGCGTGCCTTGGCGTCGTCCGGCAGCGTGTAATGAGATAGCCTCGTGTAGGACTCGGCAGCATCGAATCCTTGCCGGGTGAGATGCCTGTGAGCCGTTCGCATTAGCCGCTCGTAGACAAGGGCTTCCGGGCCGTCTGGAGCCTTGCGCACAGCCTCAGCCAGACGCCGCACGGCGACGGCCAGTCCTTGAACGACAATCCGCGTTTCGGGCGCGCCGCGGGAACCGGTTGCCCCGGCCTTCGCACGTTCACGCAGCCGTGCCCTGTACCTCCGCTGCTCTTCCGCATGTCTCGTCACCATAGCCCTGTCATCCCGCTCACCGCGTGAGGCATGAGCTTGTCGGATGGGCCTGCAAGAGACGACGGCGACGTGTGGATCAGGGTTTAGGCATAGAGAGACGTTCGGGGGTCAACATGCGCGGCCGCAGCGTCCCAGCTCGCGCTCGCATGCGCGTCGACGACGCGACGCCCGGTCGTCCCGGGAAAGCCGTATGAACGGCTCGCTCGATCGCGTTGGCGCCGGGACCGCCCACGGCGAGCAGGAGAATCGCGGCATCGGAGAGGGCGATCCTGATCGCTTCGTCCGTCGCCTCCGGTCGGCCGGCTTCGGCCGAGGCCCGCTTCTTCTCGCGGTGCCTGCGCTGGGCATCGCGGTTGTACGTGGCGCGGTCTTCAGCCGCCAGCTCTCGTACGGTGCGTTTGCCGCCCTGCGTCGCCATCGCGGTGTACAGCGCCGCGATGGCTTCGGTCTGCTTGTCCGTCGTCGTCATCTCGGTGTCCCCCTGCTCAGACCAAGGGTGCTCCGCCGGCGGAAATCTCGCAAGCGATGTTTGACATGTAAAACACGAAATCGTCGGCGCTTATTGCAGGCTTCCCACCCGGGGGAGACCCCTCGCGATAGCGTCGGCCCGCGCGCGAGCGGGGATCCCGCTTCGCCCCGGGGCGACAGGCTTCTTGTCGCGCGGAGCGCACGGAGACCTTCTCGCGAGATCGGTCGGCTGCTCTCGCGAGAAGGTTGACGACGGGCGTGGGGGGAGACCCATCGCGTAGCGATCGCTCGACGCTCGTCGGTTGGGCGCGACGCTTATCTCTCTCCATGCCCTGGCCAATACCCCGCGAAGCGGAACGGCTTTCGAGAGACCCTCGCGGAGCTTGTTGTCGGCTGGCTCGCGCGGAGGATCCCAACAGCGCGAGCAGGAAGACTCCTAGCAGGGGCGGAATCCCAAGGTGCGAGAGGGTCGTTGGATTCTACTTAGTATCAGGCCAAGGCGGTGGTGGATTTTTCTCGAAATGCCTACGTTTTTGCGGACCATTTGATCGCAGATCTAACGGAAGATGTTCCATTCGGTCGCATATCTAACGAGTTGCGCGACCGATGGCGCGAGCGAGCGGCGTACCGCCAGCCGAAGGCACGGAGCCATCCGCCGGCGGAGCCCTTAGTTGACTTCTACTTAGTATCGCAAACCCAAACGGTTGACCGGGCCTCTTCGTCGCTCGCCAGATCGAAGGCATTTGATCGCGCATCTAACGGCGAGCGGCTCATTTGGTCGCACATCTAACAGCCATCGCTTGCTCCACGCTCGGACAGAGCTCAGCATTTGATCACAGGACGTCTGCACGAGGCGACGAAATGGGAGAGGGACGATGGCGGTACAGAGATTGAGGCGGAGGCGGGTGCCCACGACGTCGTACGCGCGGCTCGAGAACGCCGCCCTGGCTGCGGTGGTATCCGAGGGCGGGGAGATCGAAGGGCGGGAGAGCGGGCTCTATAACCCGGCTCCACGGGGGAGCGTCGCAAAGGCATCGGCCAGCGTCGAAATCTTCCGCTCGATCGCCCCCCAGTCGCCCCGGCCGGCGGAGATGCTCGACACCGTCACCGTCAAAGGCGACGGGATGCTCTCCGCTCGAGACTTGGCAATCCACGAGTACCTTGTCGCCGCCGCGTACGAAGCCGCGTACGTCGCATCGGAGCAGGGGACCGAGCGCGAGGTCGTCGGGCAGGAGCTCGAGGTTCCGATGAAAGGCGTCCTTGCGTTCCTCGGTACTTCCGCCCGGCGTGCCCACGTCTTGAAATCGGTTGCCGCGCTGAACCGGACTTCGGTGTCATACAGCATCCCCGGGGGGCGCACGGTGACCGATGTCCCTCTCTTGGTCGGCTGGCACGAGTCGGGCGCCGAAGCCGACGTCGTCCGGTTCTCGCTTCCGTCGCGGGTGTGGTGGCTGCTCGCAAGCCAGCCGTCTTACGCGTATCTCGAGTTGGCCGCACTCGCGACGATGTCGTCGCGCTACGGCATTCATCTCTACCGCCACCTGGCGCTTCGAATGAGCCGGACGCGCTGGGATCCGATGGAGCCAGATACGGTCCTTCACTACAGCCCGGAGGAAGCGGCTGCCGCCATCGGCTACGACGAGGCGCCGATGCAGGTGGGGCGACTGACGACGGCACTGAAGCGCGCCGTTTCGGATCTTAAGGAGGTCCGGCGCTTCCGCGTCGAGTACGCCGCGCCGCGCCGCCGAGCTGCGAAGGGGGCTCCGATCTCGGCGTTCGTCCTCCAAATCGCGATGCTGCCCCCGCAGGTCGAGACGGCCAAGCTGGGGGGCATCCACAAGTCGGCCAAACCCTTCACCGGCGCGCCGGACGTGCCGGATCTTCGAGTCAATTCGCATGTGTGGGACAAAGCCTCGGAACTCGCGCGGCAGCACGGCCGGCGTATAGCGCCAAATTACATCTCCGGCGCTTGGTTCGGCTCTCTTCACGAGGCGTACGGGGGCGGGCCGACGGATCGGGACGCCGCCCGGAAAGAATATCGAGGCGCAGTCCTCCTCCGCGCGATCCGGGCGCACGGCCCGGACCGGGCGGCATTCGCTTGGTTCACGGAAGAGCTCAAGGATCCAGACCTGCTCGCCGAGGTTGACCATTCGTCAGAGCTCGACAGAAGGTTCAAGTACGAGGCCGCCGGCGAGAAGGCCCGACGTATCCGCCTCAGGGACTACAAGCACGGCGACCGCAAGCAACGGGCGGCGCGGCTGCCCAAGCCGACGCGTGAGCAGCGGTTTGCAAAAGCGGTGGCGAAGGTCGAGGCCGGCAAGGCAGAGCGCTTGAAGCGTTTCGCCGATGCGACAGTAGTGGAACTGGACGTCGCCTACGACGGTATCAACGACGCGAGACGAATGGCTGACGACTTCACGCGCCGGACCTGGCGGGGCAACCGACTGATCGAACTTCGTCTCAGCCACCTAGTACGCGACGACATCGTCACGGAGGTCATCGGACGCTACCCGGCATCGGTCGACGACCTTGAGTCGGTGCTCTCGCGACCGGACATCATCAGTGGCTACCGACCGATCCACGATCCGACGGTGGAAGCGCCGGTAGTCACGGGACCGCGCCGCCCCGCCTTTCTTCCCGGAAGCAAGCCATGGGAGGTCGTAGGCGGGACGACCAAAAAGCCGAGCGATGACGATTGACGATCGCTCCCCGTTAACCCTGCCGGCGTCCGCGTCCGGCAGGGTCCTCGACGCCGCGCCGCCGGCCGGCTACCTGTGGCAACACAACCGGAGCGACCACCATGCGGAACACGACCTTCTCGATACGTAGCTGACACCCGTCAGGCCCGCCGCCGCAATCAAGCGACGGCCGTATCAGAGGAGAACCGCATGCCGTCTCACGAAGATTCCTACGATTCCCGACCGATTCCATTCCCCCAGCGCCGGCGGCTCGACATCCGAGCGTTGGCCGACCGCACCGCGCTTTACTATGCCCAGGATGCCGCCCCGGGGCCGCGTCTGACGGACGACTGCCCGGTGCTGCGCCGGTGGTCCGTCGCTCGGATGGGCGGTTGCCCCTGCATCATGGGCGTCGACGATTTCGGCCACGTCCTGTCGATCGAGATCCAGGCATACGCCGCAGACGGCACGTGGGCGCGGCGACTCGACGGCAGCTACGTCCGCCTCCGGGAACCGTGGCCGCTGCCGCTTGCTCCGGAGGCCGGACGATGAGCCGGACGCCCATGACGGACCGCGAGCGCGCTCACATCGAGCACACGCTCGCGCGTTACGAGAGTCTCTGCGCCGACCTGCGGGACACCCTCCTTCACGGATGGCCGTCACCTAATTTTCTGGAGGAGAAGGGTACACCGCTCATCGACCTTTGGCGGTTCGGCAGCCGCGGAGTGATCATTCTTGAGGGGGAGGTCGCGTCGCATCCGGTCCTCGGCGCCGGATGGACGCGGACTTCGCCGCTTCTGGCGCTCTCCGTCCGGGCGGGCGTCGGGCGCACCCAATCGCGCTGGTACCGTCTGGGTACGCACCTCCAACAGGTGGCCGACGCGCTCGGGGCCCAAATCGTCGACGGAGGCCCCGAATGAAGCCATTTGACATCAGCCCCGAACAGCGGGAGCTGCTCATCCGGGATGCGGAACGCTACGAGCTTGTCGCCCGAGGGGTCCGAGAGATCGCGGAGTTCGGGCGTCCCTCCGACATCGCGCTCGCGAGTTCCCCGGTAATCGAGGGATGGGGCTTCGAGGCGCTGGTGGGTAACGAACTCGTCGGCGCATGGAAGCCGGCAGGAAAGCCTACCCTCGTCGCAGGCCGCGCCGGTCGCGTCATCCTCAATGCTGCCGACCTGTCGGCTGTCCTGACTGAGCAGGGCTGGTTCCGCCTCGGCGCCCCGGACGAATCCCGGGCCAGAACAACGGAATTGCCCCGATGATCGACATACGACCACGCACACGCACACGCTGACGGCATCCGGTCTCTCTCCGGGTGCATCGACACCCTGTGAAAAGGAGACATCCTGATGTCCGATAATATCCATACCTATGATCCGGCGGGCCTGCGCGAGCGGTTCCCTGAGATGCTCCAGCAGGCATTTGATGTCTCGCCGCCGCCGGGCTGGGTGCCGCTGGTCGCGCGCCTGCTCGAGCGCATCGACCCCGCGCTCGCACCGGAGGATCGTCAGTCTTTCCGGATTACGCAGATCAAGGAAAAATTTGGCGGACTTCGCTGTTACCACAACGGCGGCGAGGACATCGAGATGATGGTCGACGCCGCCGACGAGGAGGCGCAGCGGACGTGCGAGGTCTGCGGAGCTCCCGGGCGCAAGCGCACGGGCGGCTGGATCGCCGTGCGCTGCGACGAACACGCGGAGGTCTGACGATGCGTATCTGGATCCTGTCCGACCTTCATATCGGCGCCGACGGCATGGAACTCGAGATCCCGGAGGCAGACGTCTGCGTCTGCGCCGGCGACGTGACCGACCCGGTGCTCGGTTCGATGCGCTGGCTGAGCCAGTGCATCGGGTACCATATGCCCGTCATCTTCGTCGCGGGGAATCACGAGTTCTACGGGGACTCGGTCGCGCACGGCCGCGCGATGGCGCACGCTCATCCCGTCGATGGCGTGCATTTGCTCGACGACAGCAGCGTTGTCCTCGACGGCGTGCGCTTCGTAGGGGCGACCCTCTGGACCGATTACGCGCTGTACGCGGCGGGCAAGGTCGACCGCGAGGCGGATCTGGAGATCGGACATTCGATGGACATCGCTGAGCGGCTGCTTGCGGATCATTACGCCGTACGCGTCGGTGACGGGGGAGGCCTGGTCCGCCGTTGGACGCCGAACGACGCGCGAGCGATGCACCAGCGGAGCAGGACGTATATTGAAGAGGCGCTTGCGACGCTATTTGAAGGACCTACGGTCGTCGTGACGCACCACGCGCCGCATCCGCGCAGCGTGTCGCCTGAGTACCATGAGAGCCTACTGAATCCGGCTTTCGTTTCGGATCTAACCCCGGTCATCGAGACCGGTCGGCCCGACCTGTGGGTGCACGGTCACGTACACTCGTCGCACGATTATCGGGTGTCCGACACCCGGGTCGTCTGCAATCCTGGGGGCTACTCGCACGAGAGGTCCGACTGGGATCCCGGACTCGTCGTCGAGTTGGATCGTCGCTCGGGGGGAGGATCCCGATGACCCGCCGGGTTTCCTGTACTTCGAAGCAGGCTTTGCTCGATGATGCCAGAGAGCGGGCGCGTCGGCTGATCGAGGAGAGCCGGGCGCAGAGGCAGCGGGACATCGAGGGCTGGACGTCCGTCGGTGAGCTGGCGGACCGGATCACCGCCGCCGTCGACGAGGCGCGCCGGGGGCCGGCAATGTCGGTGGAGGAAGCGCTTGCGATGATCGACGGCTTTGGCGAGACGAGGCACTAGGGCCGCTGGAGCCGGGCTTCGGCTTGGGCGCAGCCCTCTTTGATCAGGCGATCCCACTCCTCCAGCATCAGCGACTTGTCGGGCAGGGCGGGATCCTGGTCGTATACCGTCTCATCAAGGCCATACCGCCCTTCATCGGCTCTCGTGATCATCGGCACCGCCTCTTTCGTCAGTCCGAGAGTCGTCACCCGGGGGCGCATGTGCGTGACGAACGCGCGACGGAGGTCATGGGTGGCTGCCCATGGCGCGGACGCCAGAGGACCGCCAGGCGCGCGCAGCTCCTCCAAAACTTCGTTGAGCATGCGCTCGGACATGTGGCCGGTCCCGGGGTCCGTCTTACGGCGCAGACGCTGTTGAGGGAAAAGCCAGGCATTACCGGTCCGACCATACGCCTGCGCGGCGCGAACCGCGCTGGCGGCGAGATCGGGCAGCGGCAAGACGCGAAATTTACCGCTCTTGTCCGGCCCGATCTTCCAGACCATGCCGTACTTGGGGTGCTCCACGAAGGCCCGCCGACGCGCGCGGACAACGGTCATCCGGCGCTGCCCGGTCATCATCTGTAGCAAGATGGCTAGCCTCGCGGCATGATTCTTCGCCGCCTCCAGCCCGATGACGATCATGCCGAGTTCCTCCAGTGTCAGCGCCCGTGGAGCCTCGCTCTCTTCGTGCTCTTCGTATGCGCTGACGGACGACGTCGGAGCGCGCTTCAGCTCGGTAGCGACATTCGCGGTCAGGCCACTGACTTCAGAGTTCTCGACGGCCCAGCCGAACACCGCCTTCATAGCTGCGACCGATAACCGCGCCTGGTTCGAGTTCGACACCTGCTTCCCGTCCACGTTGCCGCGTCCGAGGACGGAGTTCCGGACGAGCCTGAGGTCGTGCGTGGTGATCAGCGTCACTGGGCGCCCGGCGATCGACTTGAAGTCCGCCTCAAGTGGCGAGCCCGGGACCGCACCGAGGGCGGAGCGGTAGCCTCGATGTGTGTCTGGCGAACGGTGGCCCTTGCACCAGGCGAGGTAGGCGTCGCGCATGCCTTCCCACCTCATGACGGTTCCCGCCGCCGCCGCCGCCTGGGCTGTCGAGGCGTCGACGGAGCGGTGGGCGACGGACGCCTTGAGCATTGCTGATGGGTCGTTGCCCTCGGTGAGCATGCCACGAGCGCGAGCGACCAGATTGCGCAGCTCCGGGATGTCCGCGGCGTCGAACGCCGACAGCGGGCCGATGGCAATCTTTTTCACCCGCGTGATCAGGTACCAAGCGGCGGCTCCTGACTGCACGCGGATCGCGAGACCGGGCATTGTCGCGTCCCGGTAGATCTCGCTGTCGCCGTCACTGGCGATGCGAGCGGCCTTCCTGATGGTGTTCCCGTCGAGGATTTCAGTTGGCATAGGCGTGACCTGTGAAAGGGAGGCGTGACCTGACGGTTAGCACCATGGGCTCCAAAGGTCACGCCGAGGTCACGGCCAAGAAAGTTTACCGTTGCAGGCGGGGTTGAGAAAATTGCTGAACACGCGGTAGTTTAGGGGCTATATCACGATGCGGAGGTAGGGTCTGAGCCTCCTGACGCCCCTTACCAGCTATCTCTTAATCAGCGGGTCGTAGGTTCGAACCCTACATCACCCACCATTCAATCCCTTGAAATCGCTGATTTAATGGGCGCGAGCGCCCGGCTTGTCAGTTGCTCCTGTGTTCGAGACTGTGTCGGTGCTTTCGCGCTAAGCCCTCCGAGAGCCAAATTCTGCGGCGCATTGGGGAATGGATTATCGCGAAACTTCAGATGTTAGCGCCGGTTCGCTGTGTGTGTTTCGGTTTTTTCTCTGTGTGTGTTTCGGTTTTTAGGAAAATTTTTTATGGTCGTGTCCCCATAGGTGGTGTAGCTCGGCGATAGCGTCGCCAATCTCGTCCGCGCCTTTCATCGCGCTGTAGGACGAGATTGGCGGCGCGGTGGTCACCAGCGGTTTCCGGTTAGGCTTGGGTTGCGAGACCTAACTGCAACCGGAGATCCCCTGATGACCAATGACATGATGGGCCTGCGCAGCCTTCTGGAGAAGACCCCTGATGCCGATCTGCTGCGCGAGATGATCGGCTTTGCCGCCGAGCGGCTGATGGAACTGGAGGTCGGTGCCGCGACTGGCGCCGGCTATGGCGAGAAGAGTGCCGAGCGCCTCGCCCAGCGCAATGGCTACCGCGACAGGGACTGGCAGACGAGAGCCGGCACAGTCGAGTTGCGCATCCCAAAGCTGCGCAGGGGCAGCTACTTTCCCGGCTTTCTGGAGCCGCGGCGCATGGCCGAGAAGGCCCTGACGGCCGTCATTCAAGAGGCCTATGTCCAGGGCATCTCGACGCGCTCGGTCGACGACCTGGTCAAGGCGATGGGCATGACCGGCATCTCCAAGAGCCAGGTGTCGAGGCTGTGTGAAGAGATCGACGGCAAGGTAAAAGCCTTTCTGGAGCGGCCGATCGAAGGCGACTGGCCCTATCTCTGGATCGACGCCACCTACCTCAAGGTCCGCCGCGGCGGCCGCATCGTCTCGGTTGCCGTGATCATCGCCGTCGGCGTCAACGCCGATGGCCGGCGTGAGGTTCTCGGCATGGAGATCGGCACCTCGGAAGCCGAGCCGATCTGGACCGAGTTCCTGAGAAAGCTGACCCGACGCGGCCTTCGCGGCGTGAAGCTCGTCGTGTCCGACGCTCACGAGGGCATCAAAGCCGCGGTCACCAAGGTGCTAACGGCGACATGGCAGCGCTGCCGCGTGCACTTCATGCGCAACGTCCTGGCCCATGCTGGCAAGAGCGGCCGTCGTGTCGTCTCCGCCTTCATCGCCACCGCCTTTGCCCAAGAGACGCCAGAGGCCGCCAGCCAGCAATGGCGCTCCGTCGCCGACCAGATCCGGCCAAAGGTGCCGAAGCTCGCTGCCATCCTCGACGAGGCCGAGCCCGACGTGCTGGCCTACATGACCTTCCCTAGGGAGCATCGGGCCAAATTGCACAGCACGAATCCGATCGAGCGGCTGAACGGCGAGATCAAGCGGCGCACCGACGTCGTCGGCATCTTTCCCAACGATGAGGCCATCCAGCGCCTCGTCGGCGCGCTGCTGCTCGAGCAAAATGATGAGTGGGCGGTTCAGCGGGCCAGGTACATGACACTGGAATCCGTCGCTCCCCTGAGCGATGATCCGTTCGTTAGCCTGCCAGCCGTGGCACGCTGATCAATCCGGCTTGGCCGGAACCGCACGGCCATCGCCGTCAGCTACACCACATGGTGGGACACTATCTTTTTTATCGCTATAGACGCTGAGGTGGGGCGGCTGATTTATAATCAGGTGGATTGTTTTGAAAGTTCGCGTGCCGGGGGCGCAGTTATTCTTTCCGCTGAGTCGTGAGGTGGGGGGCGTGTCTGGCGACCCTCAAGTTTGGTCAAGATCTAACGCAATGCGAATTTGCTACGCGCGATGCATCAGACATAGCCGGCGACCGCCCGTGAAGTGGGGGCATTCAAACGCGATCTGCTGAGTTTCGCGGTTTCACGTCGAAATAGTGATTTCACTCACGTACTCGATCGATAATATGCTGCTCCCTAACGTGAGAGGGCAGGATGTTTAAAAGTGGAAAATGAATATATTCCCAATGAGCTCGAGCAATTAAGACCTGCTATTGTTCGATCTATTGGATCGACCGCCTCCGAGCGCTATCTCGCGCTAATATCCGAAAAGACATTCCTTAACCTTTGGTCTTATCCTAATCCGTACCGTTCGCAGAAGCTTTGCGGTGGTGGGGACGGCAAGGAACTGTGCGACCTACTTGTCGTTTGCGATCCCCATATCATCGTTTTTTCAGAAAAAGATATTTCGTGGACGGACAAGCCAGACACTGTCGCATGGCCGCGTTGGTTTCGGAAAGCAGTCCTTTCAGCAGCGACACAACTGAAGGGCGCCGAGAGATGGCTCTCTGAATTCCCAGACCGGATCTTTCTTGATCGATCATGCGGAGCGCCTTTCCCACTTGAATTCCCCTCGGTCGAAACACGGCGCCTGCACCGTATTGTGGTAGCTAGGGGAGCTGCTGAGGCCTGCCGCCGTTATTTCGACGGTGGGTTGGGGACGCTAGCCTTGAAGCCTGGATTGAAGGGGAACGATCACTGCAATCCAGACTGCACCGAATTTTTGCCGTTTGCAGTAGGTGATATCGATCCAGAGGGTGACTTCGTTCATGTCTTTGACGAAGTTTCCCTAGATATCGTAATGCACGAACTCGACACGATTTCCGATTTTACCGACTACCTCGACAAGCGAGCCAACTTTTTGCGTTCTTGGCTGCTGCACCTAGCCCATGGAGAGGAAGATCTTCTCGCGTACTATGCAATCCGGATCAACGAAGTTGGTGAGCATGATTTCACCCCGCCGAACGATGCGACGTGGGACGACATTGGCTCTCTGGTAATCGGCGCGGGGCACTATTCGGCATTTATCGAAAATGAGCAGTACAAAGCCAAGAAGAAGGCTGATGAGGTCTCGTATGCTTGGGATCGGTTAATTGAGACTTTTACGAACCATATGCTTGGCGGTACAAGTATTGTTCTTCCTGGATACAATTACTCGCTGAATGATAGCGAGAAAGCGGTGCGTTATATGGCTCTGCAAAGCCGGTACATTCGGCGGAGTCATAGCGAGGCCATCATGGGGGCGCTGAGTATTGGCCGCGAAAGAGAAATGTTCTTCCGAGCTATGTTAGCATCTCCGGAGTCTCGGGAAAACGAGACCGGATTTTTCTTCATCACGATGAAGTACATGGATTGGATGAAAAGTCGGGGTGGATACGAGAAATATCGAATTGCCAGAACGTTTTATCTGCAAACCTATGCGCAAGCTCTTCTTATTAAATATCCCTATTTAAAGCGGATAGTGGGCATAGCGATGGAACCCCCGGACCAGGGCGGGGGTGCTTCAGAAGACATTGTCTACGCAGAGCAAATCGAATGGACGCACGATGATAGAGAAAGGGTGCTGAAAGACTGTGAGGCACTGAGTATAATGAAGCCGTTTAAGGAAATTCCCTATCGCGGCATGGAGTTTCCTGAAGTTTCAAAGTCACAGGAAGTTACGCAGAATCGCGGCAATCGCCGGGAACGGCGAGCCGAAGCAGCGCGCATTCGGAACAGGCGATCGTCGGGCAATCGTTTCGAAGCATAGCCCGAAAATGTTGAGGTCATATCGCAGCTGGCTGTGTACGTTGGTATTCGCTGCGGGCGCCCCGCGGAGACCGCGGAGCACGCACCAGTATGCCCTGAGGCGGGTATCGATCATTTGGCTCCTGGCTTCATGAGTTCGGGGATGGCCGTCTCCAGAAGACCTGCGACGGCTTCGAGCTGGGTGAGGGTGAAGTCGTGGATGCCCAGCTCCATCTTGCGGGTGACGAGGCGGTTCACGCCCAGCTTGGCGCCCAGCTCCTCGTAGTTGAGATCGTTGATGACCTCGCGATAGTAGTTCAGCTTCACACCGACGTTCCGGTGAAACTGAGAGATCGGGCTTTGCTCGGCGAAGGTCTGCCGGCCTCCCTGGCGGCGCTCGGAGAGGTCGACGACGGGTTTGAGATCATACCGCGTCCTCATGAAGCGGATGTGGTGAGCGATCGTGCTGTAGGCGCGCCCATATTTATTCGCGAGCCAGCTGTAGCTCGCTCCGTGCTGCCAGTCTTCGACTGCACCTTCAGGCCAGGACTTCTTGGAGTCAAAGCCGTCCACGGGTGATATGCTCATGTCTATTCCCTTATGCCGCATTCTGGGAACTGTGTTCGGAGGTGTGTCTCCGAACACAGTCTTTGTTTCCGATAATGGCGTTCCTGCTCGCCGTTCTCGGTGTGATTATGCAGCAAAATCAGGGGGATGGAAGGAAAGCCCCGCTTGAATCTTAATCAGCGGGTCGTAGGTTCGAACCCTACATCACCCACCAAATCTTCTTCACAAGATATGTTTTTGGGTCACCGTCGACCCTTCAGATATCGCACAGGTTGCGCTCATCGGTATGGGCGCAACGAAGGTCGTTCGCGCGCAATCTCCGCCGCCGGCTGCGCATGGTTTGAGCCTTCGCCGGGGGTTCTGCGCTGCGATCGGCACCGGTTCGCAGCCTTTGGCAGATCTGCGGGCGTGAGTCTTAGCTAGCTCGATGGTCCAGCCGAGGTTCGCCCCTCTGCTTCGCCGCGAGATGGCGTCACCGCGCCGGTGACGTCGCGATCACCACGGACGACAGGATGTGCGCCTTCATGATCGCCTCGGCCCATTGGGCGTCGCCGAGGGAGAGGGCGGCGGCGATCTCGCGGTGGTCGCTGCAGCTGCGCCGGATCTGGTCGGGGGAGAACTTGCGGTAGGTCCGCATGATCAGCGCGAGATCGATCATCGGCGCCGCGACGCTCAGCAGGTGTTCGTTTCCCGACAGTTCCAGCAGGCGGACGTGGAAGGCGGTGTTGGCCTGGGAGAACGTCTTCAGGAAATCGCTTTCGCTGCCCGCCAGCAGCTCCTCCATGGCGGCGCACATGGCCTCGAGGCCGCGAATATCCGACGCCGTGACCCGCCGGACCGCCAGCGCGCAGCCATAGCTCTCCAGAACCGCCCTTGTGCCGAACAGGCCGGCGACCTTGTCGCCGTCCCAGGACGCGACGGTGGCGCTGGACCGTGCCTTGGTGACGGCGAAGCCCTCCGCGGCCAGCCGACGGATGGCCTCGCGGACCGGCGTCCGGCTGAGGCCCGACAACCGCGCCAGTTCCTCCTCCGCCAGGCGAGATCCCTCCGGGAAGCGATTGGAAACAATACCGTCCCGGATGAACCGGTAGGCTTCGTCGGCCGCGCCGAGGCTGTCGTTCTCCGCCATCAATTCCGCTTTCTGTATACAAGGAGTTGCTTTCGTCCGTCTTGTATGCCCTTTTGACGGCCTGTTGTATCCAGAATGAGCAGGCCCCCATGTCGTCCAGTCTCAGATCCATTCTCGCCGAGCCCGGCTGCGTCGTCGCCCCGGGCATCTACGACATGATCTCGACCCATCTCGCGATCAGCGCCAAGGCGAGAATACTCTACATGACCGGATACGGGACCGTGGCCTCGCATCTCGGCATTCCGGACGCCGGGCTGGCCTCCTTTCGCGACATGGTCGACCGGGTCGCCGTGATGGGCCGCGCCGCGCGGGAGGCGGGCATTCCGCTCGTCGCCGATGGCGACACCGGCTATGGCGGCCTCCTGAACGTCGACATGACGGTGAAGGAGTACGAGCGGGCCGGGGCGTCGGCGATCCAGCTCGAGGATCAGGTGTTTCCCAAGAAGTGCGGCCACACGCCCAACCGGCCGGTGGTGCCGAAGCAGGAGATGGCCGACAAGATCCGTGTCGCCGTCGAGGCGCGCCAGAGCGACGATTTCCTGATCATCGCCCGCACCGACGCGCGCTCCGATCAGGGGCTCGAGGAGGCGCTGGACCGCATGGCCGCCTATGACGCGGCGGGGGCCGACATCCTGTTCGTCGAATCGCCGGAGAGCGAGGACGAGTTGCGACTGATCGGCGAGCGGTTCCCGCACAAGCCGCTGGTCGCCAACATGGTCGAAGGCGGCCGCACGCCGGTGCTGGACGCCCGGCGCCTCGGCGAACTCGGCTTCAGCCTCGCGATCTTCCCGGCCATCGGTTTCCTGTCCACCGCCAAGGCGCTGGAGCGGGCCTATGGCGACCTCGTCGCGACGGGCGCCTCGGCCGGCAAGGACGATCTCTACAGCTTCGAGGAGTTCAACCGGATGATCGGCTTCGAGCGGGTCTGGGAGTTCGACAAACGTCACGCCCGCGACTGAGGAGGCGCGGGCGGCCCGGCAGATCACCTGCCGGGCCTTGCCGGGCTTCAGCGCGTGCGGGCGGCGGCGACGGCGCGCTTCATGTCGGCCGCGGCGACGACGCCGGGGAAAAGCACCGTGCCGACCAGATAGGCCGGGGTTCCCATCAGCCCGAAGCCCTCGGCCTGCTGGTTGTTGCGCTTGAGGATGCCCTCGATGCGTGCCCTGTCGGCCTCATAGGCCCGCTTCAGGGCCGCGACGTCGAAGCCGGCCCGGGCGAGGATGTCCTCGACCTGGTCGGGCGTGAGATGGCCGGGCGTCGCCATCAGCGCGGCCTGTGCCCTGGCGTAGTGCTTGCCGGCAGCCAGGGTCAGCCGGGCGGCCAGCACCGAGGCCGGTCCGAAGACCGGCCAGTCCTTCATGACGTGGCGGATGTTGCCGTCCTCGCGCATGAGGCGGGCGACGTCCGGATGCGCCTTCTTGCAGTAGGGGCACTGGTAGTCGAAGAATTCGGCAATGGTCACGTCGCCCTTCGGATTGCCGAGCACCGGGATCTCGGGGTCGAACAGCACCGCCTCCGGCGACATCGGGTCGGCCGGCGCCGCCTTCGTGGCGCGCGGCATCAGCGTGACCGTGCCGGTGGCGAGGAGCGCTGCGATCAGGTGGCGACGGTCGAGGCTGGGGCGGGTCATGCGGCAGGGTCCCTGTCGAGATCGGCGACCTGCGGGGCGGCATCGGGGCCGAGCACCACGACGCGGGTCTTGGGCGGCACCCGCCGGTTCAGGTCGATGACGTCCTGGTTGAGCATGCGGATGCAGCCCGACGACACGGCCTTGCCGATCGACCATTCCTGATTGGTGCCGTGGATGCGGTAGAGCGTGTCGCGGCCGTCCTTGAAGAGATAGAGCGCGCGGGCGCCGAGCGGGTTGTCGATGCCGCCCTTCATGCCGTTGCGCAACTCGCCGCCGTATTTGTCCGGCTCGCGCTTGATCATGTCCTGGGTCGGGGTCCAGCGCGGCCAGGCCGCCTTGCGCTGGATCAGCGCCTCGCCGGTGAATTCCAGCCCCGCCTTGCCGACGCCGACGCCGTAGCGCATCGCCTTGCCGTTCTCCATGACGAGATAGAGGAAGCGCTGATACGGGTCGACGACGACCGTGCCCGCCGGCTCGCTGGTGTCGTAGTCGACGATCTGGCGGATGTTGCGGGATTCCATCGCGGTGGGGGCGACGGCCGGAATCTGCCAGCCATCGTCCAGCACCGGCCCATACATCTCGGCAACGCGCGGATCGACCGGCGGCTTGGGCTGGGCGTAGGCGAGCTGCCGGGTCGGTTCGCCGCTGGTGGAGCAGGCGCCCAGCGCCAGTCCGAGGAGGGCAATCGCAACGGCGCGGGGGACGGTTTGGATCATGCGGTCTGTTCCTGAAATGCTGTAAGGCGTAGGGCGCCTCGTCAGACCGGGTGGTCGGTCGCCAAGCTTAAGGCAGCCTTAAGCTGGATCGGCAGGATCACCGCCGTGGCAGAACCGCAACGGAGCAGGCATCAGGTATGCGCATTCTGATCGTCGAGGACGACGAGATCCTGGGAAACGGCCTGAAGGTCGGACTGGGCATGAGCGGATTCACCTCCGACCTCACCGATTGCTGCCGCGATGCGGAGGCGGCACTGGCCGTCGGAGGCTTCGACGCGGTCGTGCTCGACGTGATGCTGCCGGACGGATCGGGCCATGACATTCTCGCGGCCATGCGCCAGCGCGGCGACACCACGCCGGTGCTGCTCCTGACCGCGCTCGATGCGCTGCCCGACCGGATCCGCGGTCTCGACGGCGGCGCCGACGATCATCTGGGCAAGCCCTTCGCGCTGGACGAGGTGGCGGCGCGGCTGCGGGCGCTGATCCGCCGGGGGACCACACGCGCCGAGCCCTTCCTCGAATGGGAGGGGGTGCGGGTCGATCCGGCCGCCATGGTGGCGACGCAAGACGGCGTGGACATCCGCCTGTCGCGGCGCGAATTCGCCGTCCTCCACGCGCTGATCCAGCATCCCGGTGCGATCCTGTCGCGCAGCCAGCTCGAGGACAAGCTCTACGGCTTCGACGAGGGCGTCGAGAGCAACGCCGTGGAGGTGCATGTCCACAAGCTGCGCGCCAAGTTCGGCAGCCGCTTCATCGAGACGCTGCGCGGGGTCGGCTACCGGTTGCGCAGGGCCGATTCATGAGGGCGTCGCTGAAGGGCCGGCTGTTCGTCCTGCTTCTGGTTTCCACCGGCTTCATCTGGCTGTCGGCGACGGCCTGGATCTACGCCAGCACGCGGGCGGAGGTGGAAGAGGTGCTCGACGCCCGGCTGATGGAAGCGGCGCGCATGGTGTCCTCGCTGGTCGGCAGCCGGCAGATCGACCTGGCCGCCGCGGCCGAAATGGGCACCGCGGACCTGCCCGCCTTCACGCAGGCCGGACAGAGCTACGAACGGCAATTGTCGTGCCAGATCTGGTCGCTGTCCGGCTCGCTGCTCGGCCGTTCGGACGGCGCGCCGCAGCAACGGCTGTCGGACCACGGATCGGGCTTCGCCGAGCGGCAGATCGATGGCGAGACCTGGCGCGTCTTTGCCGTGCGCAGCGCCGAGACCGGCGTGGAGGTCCTGGTCGGCGACAGTCTGGAAGTGCGGGCGCGGCTGGTGCGCGACATGGTGACCGGCCTGCTCCTGCCGATGATCCTGATCGCGCCGGCGCTGGCGCTGATCATCTGGTTCGCCGTGCAGCGCGGCATGCGCCCGCTCGACGAACTGGCCGGCACTTTGGCCGAGCGCAGCGCGGACGAACTGCATCCGCTGCCGGCGGAAGGAACCGTGACGGAAATCCGCCCGATGGTGGGCGCGCTCAACGGGCTGTTCGACCGGGTGGGCCGTGCCCGCCGCAGTGAGCGGCAGTTCCTTGCCTACGCCGCGCACGAATTGCGCACGCCGCTGGCCGGGCTGAAGACCCAGGCCGAGATCGCCACGCGCAGCCCGGATGCGGCGGTGCGCGACGTCGCCCTTGCGCAGATCACCACCGCCGTGGACCGGACGTCGCGGCTGGTGCAGCAGCTTCTGGCGAGCGCCGAGGCCGAATGCATCGACGGCGACGACGTGCGGGGGCCTGTCGGGCTCTCCGACATGCTTGCTGATCTCCTGACCGACCAGAAAGCGCGGCTGACGGCGAAGGGCGGGCGGCTGGATCTCGGTGCGTCGCTTTCGGACATTCAGATCTCCGCGAACCCGACGTTGCTCGCGCTGGCCTTGCGCAATCTGGTGGAGAACGCGATCAACCACTCGCCCGAAGGGGGGACGGTCCGTATCGCACGCAGGGGCGAGGCGATTTTCGTCGACGACGAGGGACCCGGCCTGCCGGAGGACGAACTCGCCCGTGCGACCGAGCGCTTCTTTCGCGGCCGGAACCGCGTCGCAGTCGGTTCGGGGCTGGGGCTCAGCATCGTCGCCCAATGTGCCGAGCGGCTCGGCGGCACGCTGTCGCTGGCCAATCGCGACGAAGGCGGTCTGCGCGCCACGCTCAGCGTTCCGGGTCTGGCCGCCTGACTGCGGTCCGGTCGCGCGGGGCAGGGGTACCGTGCGGTCAGTGGGAGCGGGCGGCGCCGGGGTAGCGGCCAAGGCGGATGGCATGGCGAATGCTGTCGAGAAGGGCGCTGTCGACGAGCGGCTTTTCGAGAAGCTGCATGACGCCGGCCTTCCTGGCGCGACGACGCAGGGATTCGGTGGCGTGGCCGGTGATCAGGATGATCGGCAGCGCCAGCCCTTTCGCACGCAGGGCATCGAGCACGTCGAGCCCGTCCATGCCGGGCATCTGGTAGTCGAGGACGAGACAGCAGGCGGCGCCGAGATCGTCGTGCAGCAGCAGTTCCTCGCCGGTGCCGCAGAGGCTCACGGACAGATCATCCAGCTCCAGCGCGAATTTCAGGGATTCACGCACCGCGAGATCGTCGTCGACCAGAAGGATCAACCGCTTTTCTTTCCTCATGCGAGGTGCTCCGGCACCGTCATCGGCCACGCCCTGCCACGCCCATTCGATCCATTAGGACGGCACCCGGCGCGCCTGCCTTGATCTCGCGCAAGAGGGCGGCAAGGCTTGCGATGCCGGCCCTTGCTTGATCGACCGCAAGGCATCCGGGTCGAGACCCGCTACAGCTGACGACATGTGAAACGAGGGCGCTGCCGTGATCGTCACCCTGACCATGAACCCCGCGCTCGACCTCACGACCTCCGTCGGCCGTCTGCTGCCCGAGGCGAAGCTGCGCTGCGGGCCGGCACGCCTCGACCCGGGTGGCGGCGGGGTCAATGTCGGCCGGGTGGTCGGCGCGTTGGGCGGCGCGGCGCGCGCGATCTTCGCGGCGGGCGGGACCATGGGACAGGCGTACATGGAACGCCTCGTCGGCGAGGGGCTGGAGACCCGGCCCATCGCCATTGCCGGCGAAACCCGGCTGAACATCACCGTCGCGGAAACCGACACGACCGCCCAGTACCGGCTCGTCCTGCCGGGACCCGAACTTTGCGAGGCCGAATGGCGGGCCTGTCTCGACGCGGTGGATGCCGATCTGGTGCCCGGCGGCTTCGTCGTCGCCAGTGGCAGCCTGCCGCCGGGCGTGCCCACCGATTTCTATGCGCGCATCTCGGCGGCCGCGAAACGACAGGGCGCCCGCTGCGTGATCGACACGTCGGGCCCGGCGCTGGCCGTGGCGCTGTTGGAAGGCGTGTTCCTCGCCAAGCCGAACCAGCGCGAGTTCTGCGAACTGACGGGCGTGGCGCCTGCCGACCGGCAGGGACAGGAACAGGCGGCCCTCGACATGGTCCGGCGGGGAGCGGCCGAGATCGTCGCCCTGACCCTCGGGTCCGAAGGTGCCATCATCGCCTCGGCGTCGGGCCTCCTGCGGATCCCGCCCGTCAGCGTGGAGCCGCAGAGCGCAGTCGGCGCCGGCGACAGCTTCGTCGGTGCGTTCGTGCTGGCGCTCTCGCAGGGCCGGCCGCTGGAAAACGCTGCCTGCCTCGCTTCCGCTGCCGGTGTGGCGGCGCTGCTGACGCCGGGCACGGAGCTCTGCCGCGAGGCGGATGTCCGGCGGATCGAACGCGAGCTTGTCGCTCGCATGGGGCTGGAAACGCCGGACGACGCCTGGCAACCCGTTCCGGCGACGAAGTGATCGGCCCAGGCTGAGGCAGATTGCAAGCGCGCAGGATAATCCGGCAACTTGACCACGAGGCCGGCACGGTGGAAGTGTCGGTCATCGACGGGGGATACAACCTCCAGCACCTGCCGGCTGCGATCTGTCCATGGAATCCGACATCGAGACAGTACCGACCACCTCCTGCGGGAGCGCGGAGAATGCGCTTCGGGCGCTCCAGGCGGCGGGCGTCGGCACGTGGCGGTTCGATCCGGTTGCCGGCACCATCAGCCTCTCGCAGATTGCCGCCGACCGCTTCAGGACCGGCATCGACGTCCAGCCGCTGACGGCCCTTCTGGATCGGCTCCACCCCGACGACCGCGCCATTGCCGAGCGGGCGTTCGGCGCCGCCGTGCCATCCGGCATCGACATCGACGTGCGATCGATGGCGGCGAGCGGCAAGGAAGAATGGCTGCGGCTGCGCGGCCGTGCCATCGAGGAGGCCGACGGAGGATCCGCGATCCATGGGGTCCTCGCGGACATCACCTCGCGCAAGGCAGCCGAGAACGCCAACAACCGCCTTGCCGCGATCGTCGCCTCGGCGGACGTGGCGATCATCGGCAAGTCGCTCGACGGCCTCGTCACCGACTGGAACCGCGGCGCGGAGGCGATCTTCGGCTACAGCGCGGCGCAGATCGTCGGCCAGCCGATCACCATGCTGCTGCCCGAAGGCCAGGAGGACGAGGAACGCGTCTTCATGGAGCGGCTGCATCGCGGCGAGCGGGTCGAGCATTTCGAGACCCGGCGCCGCCGTGCCGACGGCGAGATCATCGACGTCTCGCTCACCCTGTCGCCGGTGTGGGACGCGGCCGGCCGGCTGGTCGGCGCCTCGAAGGTGGCGCGCGACATCACCACCACCCGCCGCGCCCTGACCGAGCTGGCCGAGCGCGAGGCCCGCCTGCAACTGGTGCTCGACACGGTGCCCGACGCGATGATCGTCATTGATACGGCGGGCATCATGCAATCCTTCAGCGCCACCGCCGAGCGGCTGTTCGGCCATCGGCCCGACGAGGTCATCGGCCGCAATATCAGCATGCTGATGCCGTCGCCCTATCGCGAGCAGCACGACCAGTATCTCGCCCGCTACCTTGCCACCGGGGAGCGGCGGATCATCGGCATCGGCCGGGTCGTCGTCGGCGCCCGCAAGGACGGCTCGACCTTTCCCATGGAATTGTCGGTCGGCGAGATGCAGAGCGGCGAGAACCGCCTGTTCACCGGCTTCGTGCGCGATCTGACCGAACGCCAGAACACCCAGCGTCGCCTGCAGGAGCTGCAGGCGGAGGTCATCCACATGTCCCGCTATACCGCGCTCGGCGAGATGGCCTCGACGCTGGCGCACGAGCTGAACCAGCCGCTGACGGCGGCGGCGAATTACCTGAAGGGCGCGCGCCGGCTGCTCGACGGCGGCGATGCCGACAACCTGCCCACCGTGCGCGACGCCGTCGACCGCGCCGCCGACCAGGCGCTGCGGGCCGGGCAGATCATCCGCCGGTTGCGGGATTTCGTCGCGCGGCGCGAAAGCGAGCGGCGGATCGAGAACCTGCCGACGCTGATCGAGGAGGCCAGCGCGCTGGCGCTGGTGGGGGCGAAGGAAACCGGCGTGCGGGTGTCCTTCGACTTCGCGCCCGAAGCCGCGCTGGTTCTGGCCGACAAGGTGCAGGTGCAGCAGGTTCTCCTGAACCTCATCCGCAATGCGGTGGAGGCGATGCAGGAAACGCCGCGCCGCGAACTGATCGTCGCCAGCTCGCTCCGCGAGGACGAGATGGTGCGGGTGGACGTCACCGACACGGGCACGGGAATCGCCGCGGATGTGGCCGAGCAACTCTTCCAGCCCTTCGTGACCAGCAAGGCGCAGGGCATGGGCGTCGGCCTGTCGATTTCGCGCACCATCATCGAGGCGCATGGCGGGCATCTGTGGGCCGAGCCGAACCCGGACGGCGGCACGATCTTCCGGCTGACCCTGCGCAGCGCCCGGATGAAGGAGGTCGAGGATGGCGCGTAATGCCGTCGTGCACGTCATCGACGACGACGCGGATGTGCGCCAGTCGCTGGCCTTCCTGCTGGCGACGGCCGGACTGGCGGTGCGGGTCTACGATTCGGCGACGGCCTTCCTCGCGTCATTGGAGGGTCTGCAGCCCGGCTGCATTGTCAGCGACGTGCGCATGCCGGGGATCGACGGGCTGGAGCTGCAACGACGGCTGAAGGGGCTGGGCGTGATGCTGCCGGTGGTCATCATGACCGGCCATGCCGACGTGCCACTGGCCGTGCAGGCGATGAAGGAGGGCGCCGTCGACCTGGTCGAGAAGCCTTTCGACGACGAAATCCTGCTCGAAGCGATCCACACGGCGCTGGAACGCTGCAACCATCAGGGGGGACCGGACGGCGACACCGCCCGGATACAGGGACGCCTCCAGTCGCTGTCGCCGCGCGAGCGGCAGGTGCTGGACGGGCTGCTGGCCGGCCATCCCAACAAGACCATCGCCTACGATCTCGGGCTCAGCCCGCGCACGGTAGAGGTCCACCGGGCCAACGTGATGACCAAGATGGAAGCCTCCAGCCTGTCCGAGCTGGTGCGGATGGCGGTGCGCGCGGGCGCGCTGGCGGACGGGTAGGGCGGATCCGATGCGCCGCTCGCGCCATCCGCCATCCGCCAGCAGGCTGGGATGGGCGACGGCGATCCGGCTCGCGATCTGTGCACGGCGCGTCACCGTTGCCGAGCGCGCTCGCGCCCTTCATCTGGACGCCATGATGGGCGGCGAGAACCCGTTTGCCGGGCTGCCACTTGCGCAGCCGGACCGGTGCCGGGCAAGCGCCGCTCGCGAAAGGACTGAATGATGCGTATCACGATGATCGGTGCCGGCTATGTCGGCCTCGTCTCGGGGGCCTGCTTTGCCGATTTCGGCCATGCGGTCGTCTGCGTCGACCGCGATCCGGCGCGGCTCGAACTGCTCGAACTCGGGCGCATGCCGATCTACGAGCCGGGGCTGGACGAACTGGTGGCGCGCAACGCGGTGCAGAAGCGGCTGCGCTTTTCCAGCGATCTGGCGGCTTCGGTCGCGGCCTCCGACGTGGTGTTCATCGCCGTCGGCACGCCCTCGCGGCGCGGCGACGGCCATGCCGACCTGTCCTATGTCTACGGCGCGGCCGCCGAGATCGGCCGGGCGCTGTCCGGCTTCACCATTGTCGTCACCAAATCCACCGTGCCGGTCGGCACCGGCGACGAGGTGGAGCGGATCATCCGCGAGGTGAACCCGGATGCCGACTTCGCCGTCGTCTCCAATCCGGAATTCCTGCGCGAAGGCTCGGCCATCGAGGATTTCAAGCGGCCCGACCGGGTGGTCATCGGCACCGAGGACGAGACGGCGAAGGCGATGATGTCGGAGGTCTACCGGCCGTTGTCGCTGAACGCCGCGCCGGTCTATTTCACCTCTCGCCGCACCGCCGAGCTGACGAAATACGCCGCCAACGCCTTCCTCGCCATGAAGATCACCTTCATCAACGAGATCGCCGATCTGTGCGAAAAGCTCGACGCCGACGTCCAGGACGTGGCGCGCGGCATCGGCATGGACGGGCGGATCGGGTCGAAATTCCTGCATGCGGGGCCGGGCTATGGCGGCTCTTGCTTTCCCAAGGACACGCTGGCGCTGGTCAAGACCGCGCAGGATGCCGAAAGCCCGGTGCGGCTGATCGAGACGACGGTGTCGATCAACGACCAGCGCAAGCGCTCGATGGCGCGCAAGATCGTGGCCGCCTGCGGCGGATCGGTGCGCGGCAAGACGATCGCGGTCTTGGGGCTGACCTTCAAGCCGAACACCGACGACATGCGCGACGCGCCGTCGATCTCGATCATCCAGGCGCTGCAGGACGGCGGCGCCAGGGTCGTGGCCTATGATCCGGTCGGCATGGAGCAGGCCCGTGCGGTGCTCGACGGCGTCACCTTCGCCGACGGGATCTATCAGGCGGCCGAGGGCGCCGATGCGCTGGCCATCGTGACGGAATGGAACGAGTTCCGCTCGCTCGACCTGGCGCGGCTGAAATCGCGGATGACCAGCCCGGTGATGGTCGATCTGCGCAACGTCTACAACAAGGAGACGGTGACCCGCGCAGGCTTCAGCTATGCGGGCGTCGGACGCCCACGCGGGAGCGACGCGGATGCGCCGGCTCTGTCGGCCGAAACCCGCGCCGTTTGACACGCCACCCCGCAGCGATGGATAGCCCTTCGGCAAGACCACGCCACCCGGCCGGACCGGCCGGGGCGATCGCGACCGGAGGTGCCGATTTGCGCCAGGACGAACGGGACCAGGGCACGATCGCCGTCATCGGGCTGGGCTATGTCGGCCTGCCGCTGGCGGTGGCCGATGTCGGCGAACTGGAGCGGGCCGTCGGCTACCGGCCCGCGACACCGGTGAAGGAGGGTGTTGCGGCCTTCGTCGAATGGTACCGCGACTATTACCGGGCCGCCGCTGACGCTTAAGGAGGGCAGGGCGCGCCGTCCGGCCCTTGGGGATGGTGCCGGCGGAGATCGCGCCCTTGCAGGGATCCGGCAGCGGGGCCGCCGGATCCGGCTTTTTGAGCGCTGACGGTTACTTCTTGCCGCCGAACAGGCCGGCGAAGAACGCCACCATTTCCGGCACCATGCGCTGGCCGAAGCCGCCGGCGGTCGCCAGCGACAGCGCCTGCTTGGCGGAGGTCGACATGACGCTCGGCACGCCGAGATCGTCGGCCATGCGGCTGTAATAGCCGACATCCTTGCGGGCATTGGCGACGGAGAAGGCCAGCATGTTGGGATTGTCGTCGACGGCGTAGGCCTTGACGAAATCCATCATGCCGGACTTCAGCGGACCGGCCGACATCACGCCGTACAGCGTGTCCCGCTCGATACCGGCCTGGTCGGCCATGGCGAAGGCCTCCGACATCGCGCAGGCGGTGGTCATGGCGAAGAAATTGTTGATCAGCTTCAGCGTGTGACCGGCGCCGAGCGGGCCGACATGGAAGATGTTCTCGCCGAGATCCTCGAAGATCGGCTTGGCGCGCTCGAAGGCTTCCGTGCTGCCGGCCGACATGATGTTGAGCTTGCCGTCGACGGCGTGGGACGGGGTGCGGCCGAGAGGCGCGTCCATGTATTCGGCGCCAGCCTCGGCCACGGCCGCGGCGATCCGCTTGGTCGAATCGGGCAGCGAGGTGCCGAAGTCGATGACGAGGCTACCCGGACGCAGGCCGGCAATCACGCCGTCCTCGCCGAACATCCGCGCCTCGACCGAAGCGGAGGTGTCCATGCATATCATGACGATGTCGCTGCGGCCGGCGAGCTCGCGCGATGTCTTGGTCTCGGTCGCCCCGCGCTTGACCGCGGCATCGACATTGCCGCGGCTGCGGTTGGCGATGACGGTCATCGGGTAGCCGAGCTTCTGCATCCGCTCGACCATGGCCGATCCCATGAGCCCGAGGCCGATGAAACCGATCGATGGCTTGTTGGTCATAGTGAAGTCCCTCTCCGGCGAACGGTCACGCTGCTGCACGTCGATTCCCGCTCGCGATCTCCAATCGCACCGGCGACAAAAAGCACCGATAGGCTTAGCGTATACGTTGTTGACCCGCGCAAGTCATCGGATATAGTCGGAATCGGGAGAAAATACTGCACTGCAATATTGCAGCGCAGAAAAACGGTGCGCGTTTACTGCAGAAACGCGCACCATATGGGAGGAACAATATGACGTTTGGATTCATGAAGGGTGCGGCCGCCGCACTTCTGCTTGGTGCCAGTGCCGTGGCGCTCGGTTCGGCCGCACCGGCCATTGCGCAGACGAAGCTGATCGGCGCGAGCCAGTTCGACGAGAACCACGCCTTCACCAAAACGATGCGCAAGTTCGAGGAGCTGGTTTCGGCCTGCTACACCGAAGAGCCCATCGAGTTCGAGATGCACCTGAACTCCGAACTGGGCCTCGAGAAGGATTACGTCGCCTACATGAACCAAGGCCTGTCGGTGGACTATGCGGTGGCCTCGCCCGCCCACATGTCCACCTTCTCGAAGATGGCGCCGCTGATGGACATGCCGTTCCTGTTCCGTGACGAGGATCACTGGAACAAGGTGCTGGAAGCCGACGCGCTGAAGCCGATCGCCGACGACATCCTCGAAAAGGCCGACATCCGGCTGCTTGGCTATGCGGGCGGCGGCACGCGCAACGTCTTCGCGACGCGGCCGGTCACCAACATGGAAGAGATGAAGGGCCTGTCGATCCGCATGCAGGGCGCCCCGATCTGGACCAGCGTCTTCAACGCGCTTGGCGCGGCGCCGACCGTGATCGCCTATAACGAGGTCTACAACGCCATCCAGACCGGTGTCATCGAGGCGGCCGAGAACGAGGCGGCGGGCGTCGAGCAGATGAAGTTCTACGAAGTGGGACCGGAGCTGTCGCTGACCAAGCACGCGATCACCATCCGGCCGCTGATGATGTCGAACAAGACCTATCAGCGCCTGCCGGAAGGCCTGCAGAAGTGCATCGACGAGGCCGGCCCGCAGGCCGGCAAGCACGGCCGCGAGATCGAGAGCAGCGAAGACGGCAAGAAGCTCGACGCAATGGTCGAGAAGGGCTGGCTGAAGACGCATGAATTCACCGAGCGTGATGCCATGCTGGCGGCCGCCAATCCGGTGCTCGAGGCCTATGCCGAAGAGCTCGGTGCAGCCGACGTTCTGAAGAACATCCAGGCGATCAAGTAACGGCGCCTAGCCGGGGCGGTTCTGCCGTCCCGGCGACCCCGGCTGTTTCCGCGCATTTCCCGCATTTTTCGGTAGAGTTCATGCATCGCATCCTCGACGCAGTCCACCTCGTCCTCAAGGTGGCACTGGGCCTGCTCGTCGCAGGCCTGATCATTCCCGTGACGATGCAGGTGCTGTCACGCTCAGACTACGTGCCCCGATATATCTGGACCGAGGAGATCGCCCGCTTCTGCTTCGTGTGGATGATCATGATCGGCGCCATGTGCGCGGTGCGCGACGGCACCCATTTCGATCTGGAAATCCTGCCGGAATCGGCCAATCCCAAGATTGAGCGGGCCAAGCGCATCTTCGTGCATCTGATGGTCTCGCTCGTGGCCGTGGTCTTCGTCTGGTACGGCTGGCAGTTCCTGCTCTTCGGCTGGTACCAGACCTCCGAAATCGCCTCGCTGCCGATGAACTGGATGTTCGTCGCCTGGCCGCTGATGGGGGTCGTCACGCTGCTCTTCATGGCCGAGAAGGTCATGATCGAACTGCGGCGCCCGCTGGGAGAGGTCGCATGACCCCCGGTTTCGTCGCCGCGCTGCTGTTCGGGCTGTTCCTGCTCTTCATCATCCTGCGGGTCCCGGTCGCCTTCGCGCTCGCTCTCGCCTGTATCCCGGTGTTCTTTCTTGAGCCCCGGCTGACGCCGATCCTGCTGCTGCAGGAGATGTTCCGCTCCTACAATTCCTTCGTGCTGCTGGCGGTGCCGTTCTTCCTGCTCGCCGCCAATCTGATGAACGCGGCGGGCATTACCGACCGCCTGATCCGATTGTCGCGGGCCCTGGTCGGGCACCTTCCCGGCGGTCTCGGCCACGTCAATGTCGTGGTGTCGATGTTCTTCGCCGGCATCTCGGGCAGCTCGACGGCGGACGCCGCGGGCATCGGCTCGCTGCTGATCCCGCAGATGAAGAAGGAAGGCTTCTCGGCCTCGTTCTCCGTCGCGGTGACCGCCTGTTCCTCGGTGATGGGCGTCGTCATCCCGCCATCGATCCTGATGGTGGTCTGGGGCGGGCTGATGTCGGTCTCGATCGGCGGCCTGTTCCTGGCCGGCATCATTCCCGGCATCCTGATCGCCGGCGCGCAGATGGCAACCGTCTACATCTATGCCAGGCGCCATGGCATGGGACTGCACACCCGCGCCACGTTCCGCGAACTTGCCGGTGCCTTCCTCGGGGCCGCGCTTGCTCTGATGACGCCGATCATCATCGTCGGCGGCATTGTCGGTGGCGTCTTCACGCCGACCGAGGCATCCGTGGTCGCCGCGCTCTATGCGCTGTTCCTCGGCATGGTCGTCTACCGGACCATCGGCCTGCGACTCCTGACCGAGGTGCTCTACGACACCGGACGCTTTGCCTCGATCGCGCTGTTCTGCATCGGCACTGCCAGCGCCTTCGGCTGGATCCTGGCTTATTTCAAGGTTCCGGCGGCGCTGGTCGCCTATGTGCAGGCGATGGATCTCGGGATCACCGAGATGGGCTTCGCGGTGGCGATCGCCTTCCTGATCATCGGCTGCTTCATCGACGCGATACCGGCGATCATCATCCTCGGTACGGTGCTCTGGCCGGTCACCCAGTCGGTCGGCATGCATCCGATCCACTTCGCCATGATCGGCGTGATCAGCCTCGCCTTCGGCCTGGTGACGCCGCCCTACGGCCTGTGCCTGCTGATCTCCTGTTCGGTTGCCGGCATATCGGTGAAACGGGTGATCAAGGACGTGGCGATTATCCTGGCCCCGATGCTGGCGATCCTCGCGCTGGTCATCGTGTTTCCGTCGATCAGCCTGTGGCTGCCGCGAATGCTGATGCCGCAATTCGTCAACTGAGCCATCGGTTGAGGGGGGAGGAGCGCGGCGCCCGGAAACGGTGCGCCGCGCTCTTTTTGTTGACCACACGATCGGGGGAAGACCCACATGACACGCAGCGATCGGCGGCCGGATTTCTGGCTCTACGACAAGGCGATGCCGTTCTGGATCGCGACGGCACGGGACAGCCGGCACGGCGGTTTCTTCGACCGGCTCTCGGCCACTGGTGAGCCTTATGAGGACGATCCCAAGACGACGCTGGTGCAGGCGCGGATGCTGTTCACCTGCGCCCATGCGCGGCTGAACGGCGGCGGCGAGGACTGCGTCGCCGGCGCCGAGACGGCATTGGCGTTCCTCACCGACCATCTGCGCGACCCGTCCGATGGCGGCTTCTACCGCGCGGTCGGCCGGGACGGCGACCCGGCCGCGCCCGGTGCGAACCGGGTCAAGGATGCCTACGACCACAGCTTCGTGCTGCTCGGCCTTGCCGCCTTGCTGCGGCTCGGTCCGTCGGAGACGGCGCGGACCCTCCTCGACGAGACCTTCGACTGGTTCCACGGCACGCTCTTCGATCCGTCGACCGGCGGCTATCACGAGGACGACCGGGCCACGCAGCCCGGCGAGCCCTATCCGCTGCCGCGCCGCCAGAACCCGCACATGCATCTCTTCGAGGCGCTGCTGGCGCTGCACGAGGCGACAGGCGAGGCGCGCTGGCTGCAGCATGCGCGGCGCATCGCCGAAATCTTCGCGGCGCATTTCTACGACGCCGACACCGGCTCGCTGCGCGAGTTCCTCGACCGCGATCTCGGCGAGGCGCCGCCGCCGGCCGGCCGCATCCGCGAGCCGGGCCACCAGTTCGAATGGGTCTGGCTGCTGCACCGCTATGCGACCCTTTCGGGCGACCGGCGCTTCGATGGCCATGCCGCGGCGCTCTACCGGTTCGGCTGGAACAACGGCACCCATCGGGGAGGTCGGCTGGGCGGCGGCGTCTATGACGAGATCGACCCGTCAGGCGCGCCGATCTCGACATCGATGCTGCTCTGGCCCCAGACGGAAGGCATCAAGGCGCATCTGGCGCGGGCCGAATCGGCCGGCGACGCGGAGGGCGTGGCGCGGGCCCGGCAGTTGACCAAGCTGATGTTCAAGCAGCACATCGCCGCCGACCGCCCGATCTGGCGCAACCAGATCGATCCCGACGGCAAGACGCTGCAGGCCGATGCGCCGACGCGGCTGCTCTACCATGTCGCCATGGCGATCGTCGAAGGCCAGCGGCTCGGCGCCTGGGAGGCGCAATAGCGCCAGTGCGGTCCACTGTCTGGTGCAACCCGCGCCGGCCGTAGATGGCAGGCGCGGGTGTGCCGTCAGGCGGGGGCTGCGGCGACCGCGACGCTGGTTCCTGTCCGTCCGGCCTCGATCAGCGCATCGATCAGGCGATGCACCTTCAGCGCCTCGCGGCCCGAGATGCGCGGTGCGCGCTCCCCGTCCAGCGCGTCGAGGAAGTCGGCGATGGCGCTGCGGTGCCAGTCATGCGGGAAATCCATCGGATTGGCCCCGGTCCCGCCAGCGGTCTCCAGCGGTGCCACCCGCTCGGTGCGGCCGTCGTGGAAGGTGACGTCGAGGCCGGTGCCGGCGAGGACCGCGGTCCCGTTACGGCAGATGAACTCGATGCGCTCGGCAAAGCCCGGATAGGCGGCGGTCGTCGCGTCGATGGTGCCGAGGGCACCGTTTTCGAAGCGGATACCGGCGGCGACCATGTCCTCGGTCTCCATCACATGCACCGGGCTGGTGGTGGCAAAGCCCCGCACCTCGGCCGGTCGGCCGGCAAGGCTCAGCATCAGGTCGAGCGTATGGATGCCCTGGGTCAGAAGCACGCCGCCGCCATCGCGGGCGAGGCTGCCGCGGCCGGGCTCGTCGTAATAGGCCTGCGGACGCCACAGCCGGATGATCGTCGAACAGCCGGCGATGTCGCCGAGATCGCCGGCGGCCAGCATCCGTGCGAGCGCCTCGGCGGCCGGGCGGAAACGGTGCTGCAGGACGATGCCGAGGGTGATCCCGGCGGCCTCGCAGGCCTCGACCATCTGCGTGGCGCGCTCCGTGGTGATCTCCAGCGGCTTTTCCAGAAGCACGTGCTTGCCCGCCGCCGCACAGCGCCCGACGATGTCGAGGTGGGTGTTGGGCGGGGTCAGGACGATGACGGCGTCGATGCTCGGATCGTCGAGGATCGTCTCCAGACGATCGCAGGTCGGGACCGGAAACTGCGCCGCGAAGGCCTCGCGCCGGGCCGCCGTGGGACTGTAGGCATAGGCGATCTCGACCCGGTCGGCGAGATCGTTGAGGCTGCGGACATGGGCGCCCACCACCATGCCGAGCCCGACCAGCGCGACCCGTCTTTTCCGAACTGCCAAGATTCGTTCCCCCCGAAGATGTCGTGAATTTTCCCCACGGCACTGTCGGCCATATGGCCGGCGATGCCAAGGGTCGAGACAGGTGCCGGACGGGCGGGCGCCATGCGGGCTTGCCGGAGCCCCAGACGAAAAAGCCCCCGGGACCGTCGGTCGCCGGGGGCTTCGTTCGTGGTCTGCGCGGGGCTTAGCCGAGCTTGCCGTCGATACGGCGCGGCACGTTCAGCGGGTTGGCCTCCTGCAGGGCCTTCGGCAGCAGCGCGTCGGGCATGTCCTGATAGCTCACCGGCCGCAGGAAGCGGGCGATGGCCAGCGTGCCGACCGAGGTGGAGCGGCCATCGGAGGTCGCCGGGAAGGGACCGCCATGGACCATGGCCGGGGCCACTTCCACACCGGTGCCGAAGCCGTTGACCAGGATGCGTCCGGCCTTTTCCTCAAGGACCGGCAGCAGCTTGCGGGCGTCGTCGTGGTCGCCCTCTTCCATGTGCAGGGCGATGGTCAGCTGACCCTCGACCGAGCCCAGGACCTTCTGCAGTTCCGCCTCGTCGGCGCAGCGCACGATCAGCGAGGTCGAACCGAAGACCTCTTCCTGCAGCTCAGGGTTCGCCAGGAAGTCGGCGGCCTTGGTGGAGAACAGGGCCGCCTGGCCCTGGAACTTCTCGCCGACCTTGCCTTCGGCCAGCTTCTGGACCTGCGAATGGCCGTCCAAACGCTTGACGCCCTCGCAATAGGCTTCATGGATGCCCGGCGTCAGCATGGTCGCGGCCGGAGCCTCGCCCAGCGCGGCGCTGGCGCCCTTGACGAAGCTTTCCAGGCCCTCGCCGTCGATGGCGAGGATGAGGCCCGGATTGGTGCAGAACTGGCCGGCGCCCATGGTCAGGGAGCCGACAAAGGCCTTGCCGATCGCTTCGCCGCGTGCGGCGAGCGCGCCGCCGAGCAGCACGACCGGGTTGATCGAGCTCATCTCGGCATAGACCGGGATCGGCTCGGAACGGGCCGCTGCGGTCGCCATCAGCGCCGTGCCGCCGCTGCGTGAGCCGGTGAAGCCAACCGCCTTGATGCGCGGATCGGCGACGAGGCCTTGGCCGATCACGCGGCCCGAGCCGAACAGCATCGAGAAGACGCCTTCATGCAGGCCGCAATCCTTGACCGCCTTCTGCACGGCCTTGCCGACCAGCTCGGAGGTGCCGGGATGGGCCGAATGGGCCTTGACGACGACCGGGCAGCCGGCAGCCAGCGCCGAGGCCGTGTCGCCACCGGCGACCGAGAAGGCCAGCGGAAAGTTGGACGCACCGAAGACGGCGACCGGGCCGACGGCGACATTGCGCAGACGCAGGTCGACGCGCGGCATCGGCTTGCGGTCCGGCATGGCCGGATCGATGCGGGCCTCGAGGAACGAGCCCTCGCGAACGGTCGCGGCGAACAGCCGAAGCTGACCGACCGTGCGGCCGCGCTCGCCTTCGACGCGGGCCTGGGGCAGGCCGGTCTCGGTCACGCAGCGCTGGACCAGCTCGTCGCCGATATCCATGATGTTCTGGGCGATCGTCTCCAGGAACACGGCGCGTGCTTCCAGATCGGTCTCGCGGAAGATCGGGAATGCCTCGGCGGCGAGCGCGCAAGCCTTTTCCAGATCGTCGGGGCCGGCCGCACCGAAGGCCGGCTCGAGCTTCTCGCCGGTTGCCGCGTCAAGGCCGTGGATGTCGCCTGCGGTTCCGTGTCGTGTCGCGCCTCCGATGAGGAGGTCTCCTGTCAAAGCCATCAATTCACCTGTCATTTGCAGCCATGCCCGCCACACCGAAGCGGACGAGCGATCCTGGGACCCGGAATGTTTGTCGCGGGTGGCGAGCTTTCAATGCATACATCGACATTAGGCAGCACGGCTGTCCACACGAAAGTCATGCGACGCGCCGGCACCATTCGCCGGTGACGTGCTTCACGTGTCATCATATGACGCTCGGGGCAAGGTCGACGATGTGCTATCGGTTCCCGGAAGGGCACGATCGGGGCAGTGGATACGTTATCCACCGGCCGTAGAGGGAGACGTCGTGCGGGGATTGCCGGCCGGGAGCGGCCGCCGCGGCGACGCGAGACCGGAGCGTCCGTATCTGTCTGCTAGGGCGGGCGGGCGCACGGCCAGTGAATGAAGAGGGAAAATGATGGAACGGCGCAGGCTTGGAACGGACGGACCGCAGGTGGCGCCCGTGGGGCTCGGCTGTATGAGCTTCGGCGGCATCTACGGGGCGACCGACGTGGCGGAGAGCCACCGCACGCTCGATCGGGCGATCGAACGCGGCATCGATCATCTCGATACGGCCGACGTCTATGGCGAGGGCGTCTCGGAGGAGGTGATCGGCAGCTTCCTGAAGGCCCGGCCGCACCGGTTCGTCATCGCCACCAAGGCCTCGATCAAGCGTGCGCCGCAGCGCAGCTTCGACAATTCGGCCGACTATCTGCGCGGCGCCCTGGAAGGCTCGTTGCGCCGGCTCGGCGTCGAGCATGTCGACCTCTTCTACATCCATCGCCGCGAGGCCGGGCGGCCGATCGAGGAGGTGATGGAGACGCTGGTGCGCTTCAAGGAGGAGGGCAAGATCGGCGCGATCGGCCTGTCGGAGATTTCTCCGGGCACTCTGCGCCGGGCCAATGCGGTGCATCCGGTGGCCGCCGTCCAGAGCGAATATTCCCTGTGGACGCGCCTGCCGGAGCTCGGTCTTGTGCAGGAATGCGAACGCTCCGGCACAGCGCTCGTCGCCTTCTCGCCGCTGGCCCGCGGCATGTTCGGGGCAAAGCCGCTGGTGCCGGCCGAGTTTCCGCCCGGCGATTTCCGCACCGCCAATCCGCGCTTCGTCGAGCCGAATTTCAGCCACAACCTCGCCGCTGCCAACCGCTTTCGTGCCTTTGCGGCCGAGCGGGGCCAGTCGCCGGCGGCGCTGGCGATCGCCTGGGTGCTGCATCGCTCGCCGCAGATCGTCGCCATTCCCGGCACGCGCAGCGCGGATCATCTGGACGACCACGCCGACGCGATGGCGATCACGCTGTCGGCGGAGGACACGGCCGCCATCGAGGCCGTGCTGCCGGTCGGCTTTGCCCATGGCGACCGCTATTCGGACGCCCAGTCCGTCGGTCCGGAACGCTATTGCTGAGCCGGCCCCAGGCGGCCGTTGCGGCGGTCTTGGCGATGGCCCTTCGGCCGCGCTAGACCTGAACGCAACAGCCCGGCCGGCTCGATCCACCGCCCGCTGACGCGGGTTTCATCCGGCGTGATCCTCGCGCCTTCCGCAGGACGGTCTTCAAGGCCGCGCATTCCTTCGAGGTCGATCTGAACATGACCCAGTCGCAAGCCAATGCCCGCAACGGTGGGCGCATTCTGGTGGACCAGCTTCTGAAGCAGGGGGCCGACACCGCTTTCTGCGTGCCCGGCGAAAGCTATCTCGCGGTGCTCGACGCGCTCTATGACAGCCGCGACGAGATCCGCCTGATCAATGCCCGCCACGAGGCCGGCGCCGCCAACATGGCCGACGCCTATGGCAAGCTGACCGGCAAGCCGGGCCTGTGCTTCGTGACCCGCGGCCCGGGCGCCTGCCACGCCTCGGTCGGCGTGCACACGGCGTTCCAGGATTCGACGCCGATGATCCTGTTCGTCGGCCAGGTTGGCCGCGACATGCGCGATCGCGAGGCCTTCCAGGAGATCGACTATCGCCGGATGTTCTCGCCGGTCGCCAAATGGGCGGCCGAGATCGAGACGACGGCGCGCATTCCCGAATATGTCGCACGAGCCTATCAGGTGGCGATGTCGGGGCGGCCGGGGCCGGTGGTGCTGGCGCTGCCCGAGGACATGCTGACCGAGATGGCGAGCGTCGGCGACGCGCCCAAGGCGATGCCTGTCGAGGGCCATGTCACGGCTGCCGATGCCGAGGCCATCCGGGCGATCCTCACGGAAGCGAAGAACCCGCTGATGCTGGTCGGCGGCAGCGGCTGGACCGATGCGGCGTGCCGCGACATCACCGCCTTCGCCGAGGCCAACGGCCTGCCGGTCGCCAGTTCGTTCCGCCGCCAGGACGTCGTTTCCGCAGCCTCGTCGAGCTTCGTCGGCGATTTCGGCACGGCCGGCGCGCCGAGCCTCGTCAAGCGGATGGCGGAGGTCGACGTGCTGTTCGTCGCCGGCGCGCGGCTCGGCGAGATGACCACCAAGGGCTATACGACGCTCGATTCGCCGTCGCCGCGCCCGCGGCTCATCCATATCCATTCCGGCGCCGAGGAGGTTGGCCGGGTCTATCAGCCCGAGCTCGGCCTCTGCGCGTCGCCGGCCTCGCTTGCGTCGGCTCTCGCCGAGGAGAGCTGGTTCGAGCCGTCGCGCTTCGAGGGCTGGCGTTCGCAGCTGCGCCAGGAGTTCCTGGCCGACGTGGAGCCGGAGCAGGAAGCCGGTCCGCTGGATCTGGCGGCCGCCTTCACCACATTGCGCGAAGAGCTTTCGACGGACGCCATCGTCACGCTCGACGCCGGCAACCATACCGGCTGGCCGCAGCGCTATCTGCGTTACGGGCGGCCGGGTCGGCAGATCGGCTCGACGGCCGGCGCGATGGGCTATGCGGTGCCGGCGGCCGTCGCTGCCGCGATCGCGCATCCCGACCGCACCGTCATCGGCTGCGTCGGCGACGGCGGCTTCCAGATGAGCGGCCTCGAACTGGCGACCGCCGTCCAGTACGGCGCAACGCCGATCATCTTCGTCTTCGCCAACGGCACCTACGGCACGATCCGCATGCATCAGGAGCGGGAATATCCGGTCCGGGTCGTCGGCACCGACTTGCAGAACCCGGATTTCGCGGCCATGGCGACGGCGTTGGGCGCCCATGGCGAGCGGGTGACCAGCAATGACGAGTTCATGCCGGCCTTCGAGCGGGCGCGTGCCTCCGGCAAGGCCGCGCTGATCGAGCTCGTCACCGATCCCGAGCGCATCTCCACCCGCACCACGGTCACGAAGCTGCGCGCCCTGGCGAAATAGCCATCCGGTTCGGCCTGCGGTCGGTCATCGCGCCGCCGCAGGTCGCCATGCCTCGACTATCTCTAACACAGCACTCTGGGAGGATTTGCACCGATGATCGATCTCTACACCTGGGCGACGCCCAATGGCCGCAAGGTCTCGATCGCGCTGGAGGAAATGGGGCTTCCCTACGAGGCCCACGCCATCGACATCACCAAGGACGAACAGTTCGATCCCGCATTCCTGAAGATCGCGCCGAACAACAAGATCCCGGCGATCGTCGACCGCGACAACGGCCTGACGCTGATGGAATCGGGCGCGATCCTGATCTATCTGGCGGAAAAGTCGGGCAAGCTGCTGCCGACGGAGCCGATCGCCCGGATGAAGACGCTCGAATGGCTGATGTGGCAGATGGGCGGCTTCGGCCCGATGCTTGGCCAGGCGCATCAATATCTGAAGTTCAACAAGGGCAAGGCGCCCTTCGCGGAGGAGCGCTTCGCCAAGGAAGTGCGCCGCCTCTACGGTGTGCTCGACACCCAGCTTGGCCGCGAACAATATGTCGCCGGCGAGTATTCCATCGCCGATTTGTCGATCTGGCCGTGGGCGTCGCGGCATGAATGGCAGGAAATCTCGCTCCACGACTTCCCGAATGTGAAGCGCTGGTATGTGGAACTGGCCGGCCGCGAGGCGGTGCAGAAGGGCTATCACGTGCCGAAGTTCACGCAGGACATCCCGATGCCCTGATGCGGCATCGGCCGTCATGGACGGCCGGCGCCGAGGAGACGGTTCTCGGAAATGGGAAAAGGCGGGGCGCCCGGCGCCCCGCCTTTTTCGTGTCAGCCGTTGCGCGGGTGGCCGCTGTGGGCCGAGGCTTCCAGCAGGTCGCCGGGCTCGATCGGCGCGTTCTGCGGCGCCTCCACGTGGCCCGGATCGACCATCGGCCGGTTGCGCGGCACGAAGTCCGGCGCCGGCCAGCGCCAGTTGAGGAACAGGCCCAGCGCGCCGAGGCCGGCGCCGATCATGTCGGTCGTCAGGCCCGGCTTGATCAGCGTGAAGGCGGCAGCGATGTAGAGCAGCCGCGTCGGCCAGTTTGCCGGCTTCAGGAGATAGCCGGACAGGCCGCCGGTGAGCAGCGTGACGCCGGTGATCGAGGTCACGACGGACATGGCCACCTTGTCCCAGTCGCCGATCAGCAGCAGGGACGGGCCGAAGACGAACATGAACGGGATGATGTAGCCCGTCAGCGCCAGCTTGACCGCCGCGATGCTGGTGTCCCAGACGGCCGAGCGACTGATGCCGCAGGCCGCATAGACGGCGATCGCGACCGGCGGGGTGATCGCCGACAGGATGGCGAAGTAGAGCACGAACATGTGCGCCGCCTCGACCGCCACGCCGAGCCGGACGAGGGCCGGGACGAGCAGGGCCACCTGGACAATGTAGGCCGGCGTCGTCGGCATGCCCATGCCCAGCACGATGCCGGCGACCATGGTGAGCAGCAGCGCCGGCAGCAGCATGTCCTGCGCTGCGGCGCGCACGACGCTGGTGAAGGTCAGGCCGAGCCCGGTCTGGGCGATGACGCCGATGACGATGCCGGCTGTGGCGCAGGCCATGGCGACGATCACCGAGTTGATCGCGCCGGCCTCGAGGCCGTCGATTAGCTTGGCCATGGTGAATTCGCTGCGGGTGGTGCTGCGCATCAGGACCACCGGCACCACGGACAGGATGCCCATCAGCGCTGAGAAGGGTGCCGAGAAGCCGACCATCAGCGTGCCGATGATGATGAACAGTGGCAGGAACAGATGGCCGCGTTCGCGCAGCACCTCGCCGACGCGGGGCAGATCGGCCTTGGGCAGTCCTTTCAGGCCCTGCTTCTTGGCCTCGAAATGCACCGCAAGAAAGACCGCGAGATAGTAGAGGAGGGCGGGCAGCAGCGCGAAGGCCGCGACCTTCAGATAGCTGACGCCGAGAAACTCGGCCATGACGAAGGCCGCGGCGCCCATGATCGGCGGCATGATCTGGCCACCGGTGGAAGCGACCGCCTCGACGGCGCCGGCGAAGTGCGGCGGATAGCCGATGCGCTTCATCAGCGGGATCGTGAAGGTGCCCGTGGTCATCACGTTGGCGACGGCCGAGCCTGACACCGAGCCGAACAGGCCCGAGGTGACGACGGCGACCTTGGCCGGGCCGCCGGCCTGGCTGCCGGTCAGCGCCAGGGCGAAATCCATGAACAGCTTGCCGATGCCCAGCCGTTCGGCGAGGGCGCCGAAGATGACGAACAGGACGACATAGGTGGCCGAGACCTGCGCCGGGATGCCGAACAGGGCATCGGTCGTCATGTACTGGTACTCGAGCAGCCGGATCAGGTGGGTGTTGGTGAAGAACACCTGATAGCCGAGGAAGATCAGCGCGGTGATCGGCAGGATCGGGCCGATGGCGCGGCGCGTGCCCTCCAGGACGACGACGATCATCAGGATGGCGAAGCTGATGTCGGTGGCCGAGACCGGGCCGACATAGGCCATGCGGGTGTTGAAATATTGCTGCTCGACGATGGGGTAGGCCGAGGCTGCGAGCGAGCCGACCAGGAACAGCCAGTCGAGCGGCGAGGGGGCCTTGCCCTGGCGCGAGGCGAACATCGGCAGGGACAGATAGGCCAGCACCAGCGCGAAGCCGAAATGGGTGGCGCGCAGGGTGAAGGCGTTGGGCGGCCCGAAATAGGCGACATAGAGGTGGAACAGGCTCATCGTCACCGCGACGACGGTGATTGTTCGCTTCAGCCAGACTTCGTGTCGTTCCATGTCACCCCCCGTGGACGGGCCGAATTGCCGACCCGTCGGCCAGCTGGCTCAAGCGCCCGCCGGTCATAAAAGGCGTGCGGCTCCTCCCGAAGCCGCACGCCCGCCATTCTGCTTACATCTCGACGCCGTTGGCCTTGTAGAAGGCCTTGGCACCCTCGTGCATCGGCACGCCGACGTCCTGGGCCATCTCTTCGACGGTGATGTCCTTCATCGCGGCGGCGATGGCGGCGAGATCCTGACGGTTCTCCCACATCTGGCCGAGAATGCCCTCGACCACGCCGGCATCGAGATCGCAGCGCGCGATCACGTGGGTTGCGTAGCCGACGGCGCTGACGTCCGCGTCCTGCCCCGGGTAGGAGCCGGCGGGGATGGTCACGGCGGTGTAGCCCGGATTGATCTCGGACTTCATCTTGGCGATGAAATCAGCGTCCAGCGGGACCAGCTTGATCTCGGACGAATTGGCGAGATCCATGATGGCCGAGGCCGGCACGGTGGTGCCGAGGGTGAAGATGTCGGAATTGTTGTCCTGCATCAGCGACACGCCGTCCGAATAGGACACGTAGTCGACGGTCGACAGGTCGTCATAGGTCATGCCGGCGGCCTGCATCACGGCGCGGGTCACCTGCTCGGCGGTGTTGCCGACCGGCTGGGTGGCGAGACGCTTGCCGGCGAAATCCTCGACCTTTTCGATGCCGGTGCTGGCGGTCGTGACGATCTGGAAATACTGCGGATAGAGCGTCGCGAGATTGCAGACATTGTCGGCTTCGCCTTCGAAAGGCTCGCGTCCCTTGATGGCGTCCACCGTCGAGATGGAATTGGCGAAGCCCAGGTCGGCGGCGCCGTTCTGGACGCCCTGGACGTTGGCGACGCCGCCGCCCGGCAGGACCTGGATCGCCACGCCATCGGGCGCCATGCCCTGGATCGCGCCGCCCAGCGGATACCACGAACCGCCCTGCGGACCGGTCATGAACCGCAGCTGCTGTGCCTGTGCCGGCATGGTCATGGCGATGCCCGCCGCCGTGAGCGCGAGCGTCAGTAGGGTCTTCTTCATGTCGTTTTTCCTCCCAGAATTGCTGTCCGCCCGTCAAAGGCGGTCGGTCACGTCGACGCGCCCTCCCGCTCGAACAGGAAGGCGGCACCCGCCCGTTCGGCAATCTCGCGCAACTGCGCGGCGAGCTTCGAAGACAAGGGGATGCCGTGCGCCAGCCTGTCGGCCTCGCGGGCATATTCGGGGTCGCCGGCCACCATCACCGGATGGGCCGGGTCGATCGGATCGGTCGCGCGCAGGCCATCGACCATGCGGTCGAGGTCGGCCTCGAAAGCGGCGCGCGAGCCGCGGATCATTGCGGGATCGAGGGCCAGGATGAAATGGCCGACATCGTGCTTCTGGCCGGGCTTGCCGCGCAGCGGTGTCAGCGCGGCGCCGGACAGGACGCTGGACAGGACCTCGACCATGGTCGCCAGCCCGTAGCCCTTGTGGCCGCCCAGCGGCGCCAGCAGCGGATCGAGCAGCGCAAGATTCGGATCGCGCTGGGGCGTGCCTTGGCGGGTCAGCGCCCAGCCTTCCGGCAGTTCGGTCTCGGCCCGCTGCGCCAGCTTGAGCTTGCCGATCGCGGCGGTGGAGGTCGCCATGTCGAGAAGGAAGGGCTGGCCGCGGGCCGAGGGGGCGGCAAAGGCGATGGGATTGGTGCCGAGCTTCGGCGCCAGCCCGCCGGTCGGCACGATGCCGGCCCGCCAGACCGAGGAGGTCGAGATGCCGACGAGACCCTGTTCGGCGAGCCGCCGGACATAGACGCCGGCGGCGCCGTAATGGTTGGAGTTGCGGATCGAGATGGCGGAGATGCCGAAACGTCCGGCCCGCTCGGCGGCCATGTCGACGGCCATCATGCCGGGCACTTGGCCGAAGCCGGCATCGCCGTCGATCAGCGCGACCGCGCCCATGTCGTGCACGACCTCGATGTTCGGCGTCGCGGTGGCGCCGCCATTGCCGAGTTGCTGGTCGTAGAGCGGAAGCAGGGTCAGGCCATGGGAATCGATGCCCATCAGGTCGGCCGCCACCAGCACGTCGGCGGTGACCGCCGCATGCGCATCGCTCATGCCCCATGCGGACAGAATCGCCAGGGCCTGTCGCCGCCACGTCGCGCTGGCGACCCTCTCGGCTGTCTCGGACTGCATGCCGTTTCCTCCGGCCGGTTCTTGCTGCGATCTTATGACAGGGCGATCGCTTGGGATGGACGCCACCATCCGCTGCCGACGTTGTCAAGCGGCATCGCGGCAGCGTATGGGAGCGGTGGCACCGACGAACGACCACACGTCGCCATGCTGCAATGGCGTTTCGCGGGGGCGAAGCGCGACCAGGTCGTATGATGAATCAGGGGAGGTCGACGCGATGACGTCGCAGAACAAGATTGCCGTGGTAACCGGCGCAGGAACCGGCGTTGGCAAGGCCATCACCACGGCGCTGGTCGCCGACGGGTTCACGGTCGTGATGACCGGTCGCCGCCGCGAGGTGCTGGACGAGGCGTCCAAGGCCATCGGCGAGGCGCAGACCGTCGTCGTGCCGGCCGACATCTCCGACAAGGCCTCCGTCACGGCCCTCTTCGCCGAGGTCGAGAAGCGCTTCGGTCGCCTCGACCTGCTGGTCAACAATGCCGGCGCCGGCTCGCCGGCCATCCCGATGGAAGAGCTCACCGCCGAGCAGTGGAACACAGTGGTCGGTGCGAATCTCACCGGCGCGTTCTTCTGCACGCAGGAAGCCTTCCGCATGATGAAGGCCCAGACGCCGCATGGCGGCCGCATCATCAACAACGGTTCGGTTTCGGCGACGACGCCGCGGCCGAATTCCTCGCCCTACACCGCGACCAAGCACGCCATCACCGGCCTGACCAAGGCGACGGCGCTGGATGGCCGGCCGTTCGACATCGCCTGCGGCCAGATCGACATCGGCAACGCTACCACCGAGATGACCGCGCGCATGTCGAAGGGCGTGCTGCAGGCGGACGGTACGACGGCGGTCGAGCCGACCATCGACGCCGCCCATATCGGCCGGTCCGTGGCACACATGGCGAGCCTGCCGCTGGACGCCAACGTGCTGACGATGACCGTCATGGCGACCCAGATGCCCTTCGTCGGTCGCGGCTGACGCTGCCGCACATCGTCCGGGCCGCACCGGCCCGGACGCCTTCGAGACTGATCAGCAGAGCAGGAAACACGATGACCGCATGTTCCGCCGTCCGGCCCTATCGCGGGGTCTATCCCGTCGCGCCGACCATTTTCACCGAGGACGGTGCGCCCGATCTCGACGGCCAGCGCCGGGCGCTCGACTTCATGATCGACGCCGGATCGACCGGCATCTGCATCCTGGCGAACTTTTCCGAGCAGTTCGTCCTGTCCGATGCCGAGCGCGACGAGCAGATGCATCTGGCGCTGGAGCATGTCGCCGGCCGGGTGCCGGTGATCGTGACCACCAGCCATTTCTCCACCGATGTGTGCGTGGCCCGCTGCAAGGCTGCCGAGGCCGCCGGCGCCGCCATGGTCATGGTGATGCCGCCCTATCACGGCGCGACCTTCCGGGTCGGCGAGAAGCAGGTCTTCGCGTTCTTCCAGGCCCTGTCCGACGCGATCTCCATACCGATCATGATCCAGGACGCGCCGGTCGCCGGCACGCCGCTGCCGCCGGCACTGCTCGCCCGCATGGCGGCCGAGATCGAGAACGTCTCCTATTTCAAGATCGAGACGGCCGGCGCCGCGTCCAAGCTGCGCGAGCTGATCGCGCTCGGCGGTGACGCGATCGAAGGTCCGTGGGACGGCGAGGAGGCGATCACGCTGATGGCCGATCTCGACGCCGGCGCCACCGGCGCCATGACCGGCGGCGGCTTTCCCGACGGCATCCGGCAGATCATCGATCCCTATTTCGCCGGTGACCGCGAAGCGGCTGTCGCGGCCTATGCCCGCTGGCTGCCGCTGATCAATTACGAGAACCGGCAGACCAGCTTCGCCACGGCGAAGATCCTGATGAAGGAAGGCGGCATCATCGCCTCCGACGCCGTGCGCAAGCCGATCACCCCGGCGCATCCGGACACGCGCGCCGGTCTCCTGGAGCTTGCCCGCACGCTGGACCCGCTGGTCCTGCGCTGGGGCCGCTAGGCGCCCGAGCCCCGCGGTTGGCGGACGCTTGATCCGTTCGACGGGGAGGGTGGTCGCCGGCTCAGCGATGACACGACCGACGGCCCGGGTGCTCTCCAGCGCCCGGGCCGTTCGTCATGCTGGCACGGGAAACTTGCCTGCCGGCCGGCAACCCCTGCTTGCCGCCGCCCGAAACTGGTTTGTGATAGAACTAGTTGCGGCGGGTCTTTCTCTCGCCTAGCCTCCGGTCATGGTCGCCCCTGCGGCGGCCCGGGCGGTGACGTCCGGCGGCCTTGGGAGGGGAAGCATGTCAGCGACACGGCAGGCCGCGGAGCCGGACCATTCCCTGCGGGTTGACGATCCGGTCCGCCGTGGCGCGCTGGACGACTACATCGCCTTTCATCTGCAGATTGCGCAGAACGCCTCGTTCAAGGCTTTCAAGCGCCATGCGGCGCAGGCCGATCTGCGGCCCGGCCATTTCGCCTTGCTGTCGCTGATCAACGACAATCCGGGCGTCACGCCGCTGGCGCTGAGCCGGGCGGCCGGCCGCGACAAGTCCACCCTGACGCCGGTGCTGCGCGATCTCGACCGGGCAATGCTGATCCGGCGTTGCCCGAGCACGGCCGATCGCCGCAGCCACGGTCTGCACCTGACCGACAAGGGCAGTGAGAAGCTGGCGCATCTGGCCGAATGCGCCGCCCGTCACGACCGGGAACTGGACGCCATCGTCGGGGCGGGCAAGCCCGCGCTCCTCGACATGCTGCGCCGCCTGATCGCTGCGCTGGATTGAGAGGAACGCCACCGATGTACACCGCCAGCACCGCCTTTCTCGAAGCCCTCATGGAAGCGGGCGTCACCCACCTCTTCGTCAATTTCGGCAGTGACCATCCCGGGCTGATCGAGGCGATCGCCGAGGCCCGCGCCGAGGGGCGCCCGGTGCCCCGCGTCATTACCTGTCCGAACGAGATGGCCGGGATGAGCGCGGCGCAGGGCTTCGCGCAGGTCTCCGGACAGGCGCAGGCCGTGATCGTCCACGTCGAATGCGGCACCCAGGCGCTGGCCGGCGCGGTGCACAACGCCGCCAGGGGCCGCGTGCCCATGCTGATCTTCGCCGGCGCCTCGCCCTTCACCCAGGAAGGCGAGATGCGCGGCAGCCGCAACGAGTTCATCCAGTGGATCCAGGACGTGCATGACCAGCGCGGCATCGTGCGCGGCTACATGAAATACGACAACGAGGTGCGCACCGGGCGCAACGTCAAGCAGCTCGTCCACCGGGCCATGCAGTTCGCCGGCTCCGAACCCCGTGGCCCGGTCTATCTGATGGGCGCGCGCGAGGTGATGGAGGAGGAACTCGCCGAGCCGGTGACGATCGATCCCGGTCAGTGGGGCGCGCTCGCCCCCGCCGCGCTGCCCGAGGCGGCGGTCGGCACCATCCTCGACGCGGTTGCGAACGCCGAGCGGCCGCTGGTGGTGACCTCCTATGTCGGGCGCAATCGCGAAGCGGTGCCCGAACTCGTCCGCTTCTGCGAACGTCTCGGCATCGGCGTTCTGGAATCCGTGCCGAACGCCATGAACTTCCCGCACGACCATCCGCTCTATCGCGGCAACCAGTGGAACGAGCCGCGCCAGAACGCGGCGCTGGCCGAAGCCGACTGCGTCATCATCATCGACAGCGACGTGCCGTGGATCCCGACCATCAGCAAGCCGGCCGGGGATGCGACGATCATCCATCTGGACGTCGATCCGCTGAAGGAGGCGATGCCGCTCTGGTATATCGGTGCGCGCCACGCCTTCCGCACCGATGCCGCGACCGCCCTTGCGCAGCTCAATGCCGGGCTCGACGCATGGCAGCCGGCAGCGGAGATCGTCGATCGGCGCAGCCGCCATCATGCCGCCGCCAGCGCGGCCCGGCGCGAGGGCCTTGTCGCGCTCGAAGCCGGAGTGCCGGACACGATCACGCCGGAATTCGCCACGGCCTGCGTGCGCCGGCACATCGACGCCGACACCATCGTCCTCAACGAGGGCATCACCAATTATCCGGTGATCTTCAACCACATGCGGATGACCGAGCCGGGCTCGATCTTTACCTCCGGCGGCGGCTCGCTCGGCTGGAACGGCGGGGCGGCCATCGGTGCCAAGCTCGCGGCGCCCGACAAGACGATCGTCGCGATGACCGGCGACGGCTCCTACATGTTCTCGGTGCCGTCCAGCGTGCACTGGATGGCGGCCAAATACGGCACGCCATTCGTGCAGATCGTCTACAACAACCGGGGCTGGAAGGCGCCGCGCTTCTCGGCGATGGGCGTCCATCCGGACGGCTATGCCAGCCGGGCCGACGATCTCGACATCGGCTTCGACCCGCCGCCAAAATATGCCGACATCGCCGCGGCGGCCGGCGGCGCCCATGCGCGCCGGGTCGAGCGGCCCGACGAACTGGAGGCGGCGGTGGCCGAGGCGTTCGACATGGTGCGCAATCAAGGTCGCTCGGCGGTTCTCGACGTCTGGCTGGCTTCCGCTTGAGGAACGCCGGGGTCGCGATCAACCGGGCGCATGCAGGCCGGAATGTCTGGCACCGCTTGCCGTCCAGCGGTTCTCCGACGATGGTCGCACGGCAATGGGGAAGGGATGGCTAAGCCCTGCGCGGCGTGACAATCTAGTTGGAAGCAAAACGAGTTTGCCGGCACAGCCGGAGGTCGAACGAGGCAAGCGGGACGCGGCGGGAGATGATCCGCATCCCGAGACCGGGGCACCGAGGGTGTCGTCCGGAACGAGCTAAGAGGAGGACGCGATGTTGAGGATGAAGAGACGGCAGTTCCTGGCGGCGACGGCGGGCGTGCTCGCGGCCCCCGCGCTGATGCGCAAGAGCTGGGCGGCCGAGCCCGAGGTGACGCTGAAGCTGCATCACTTCCTCGGCCCCAAGGCGCCGGCGCACAGCCAGATGCTGGAGCCCTGGGCCCAGTCGATCGAGGCCGATTCCGGCGGCCGGGTGAAGATCGAGATTTACCCCTCGATGACCCTTGGCGGCGCCCCGCCGCAGCTCTTCCGGCAGGTCGCCGACGGCGTCGTCGACATCGTGTGGACGGTGAACGGCTATACGCCCGGTCTCTTCCCACGCTCGGAAGTGTTCGAGCTGCCGACCATCTTCACCAACGACATCGCCGCCGCCAATCTGGCGATGCGCGAGATGTACGACGAATATCTGGCGCCCGAATACGAGCCGGTGCATCTCCTGTTCAACCACGTCCATGCCGGGCAGGCGATCCAGATGGCCAACAGCCCGGTCCGCACGGTTGCCGATACCCAGGGCAAGAAGCTGCGCGTGCCGGGGCCGACCGGCAACGACGTCGTCACCGCGATGGGCGCGACCCCGGTCACCATGCCGGTGCCGGACCTGCCGCAGGCGCTGTCGACCAATGCCGTCGACGGGGCGCTGATCCCCTGGGAGATCATTCCGCCGCTGAAGCTGCAGGAGGTGACCCAGTACCAGATCGAGGGACCGGACAAGAACCGGTTCGGCACGACCACCTTCCAGGTCTCGATGAACAAGGGGCGCTGGGAAGCGCTGCCGGACGATCTGAAGGCGGTGTTCGACAAGAACTCCGACGAGGCCTTCCTGCGCAAGGTCGCCGAGATCTGGCGCGGCGCCGACGATCACGGCATCCAGGTCGCGGTCGACGCCGGTAACGAGCACATCCAGCTCACCGCCGAGGAGATGCAGACCTTCAACGACGCGCTCGGACCGGTTGTCGACAAATGGCAGGCCGACCACACCGACTTCGATTCCGCGGCCCTCGTCGCGGCGGCGCGGGCGGCCATGGACAAGCACAAGTCCTGATGGTCCGCGGCCACACAAATGGCGACGGGGCATTCATGCCCCGCCGCACCGGCCGGCTGGCCGCCGGCGTCCGGCTGGTCGCACGCCTCGTGCGCTACTGGGCGCTGGGCGGCGGCGTCCTTTTGACCGGGCTGGCCGTGATGACGGCGCTGAGCGCCGGCTCGAACATCGCCTTCTCGGCGCCGTTCCCGGCCGACCACGAACTGGTCAAGCATTTCGTCGCCATCGGCATTTTCATGTTCCTGCCGTACTGCCAGCTGGCCGGCGCCAACGTGACGGTGGATATCTTCACCGAAAGCATGAGCGAGGGGGCCAAGGCCGCGATGGCGCTGTTCTCGGCGATCTTCACGGCGGCCTTCGCGCTGCTGCTCTTGCGCCAGATGTCCTACGGCTTCGGCAGCTACATCCAGTACCCGGAAGTCACGCCGGTGCTGAAGCTGCCGCTGTGGACCGCCTTTCCGCCCATCCTCTTGTCGCTCGCGCTGCTCTTCCTCGCGGCGATGGTGACGATCCTCGACGGGGTCGCCGGCATGCGCGGCCAGCCGAAATGGACCGAGGACCCTTCTGCGACAGCGAGCGAGTAGACCCCGATGATCGACCCGTTCCTGCTCGGCATTCTCGGGCTTGTACTGCTGTTCTTCCTGATCGCGGTCCGGGTGCCGATCGCCTACACGATGATCCTGGTGGGTATGGCCGGCACGGCCATCCAGTCCGGTTCGACGGTGCTTCTGTACCAGCTCAAGGACCTCGCCTACGCGCAGTTCTCCAACTACGACCTGTCGGTGCTGCCGATGTTCATCCTGATGGGGGGACTGGCGTCGCGCTGCGGCCTGTCGCGTGATCTCTTCCGCGCCGCCAATGCCTGGCTCGGACGTTTCAACGGCGGCGTCGCCATGGCGGCGGTCGCGGCCTGCGGCGGTTTCGGTGCGCTGTCCGGCTCGTCCACCGCCACCGCCTCGACCATGGGGCAGGTCGCGCTGCCGGAACTGCGTCGCTACAAGTTCTCGCCCTCGCTCGCCACCGGCACGATCGCCGCCGGCGGCACGCTCGGCATCCTGATCCCGCCCTCCGTCGTGCTCATCGTCTACGCCATCATCGTGGAGACCAACATCGTCACGATGTTCGCCGCCGCGCTGATTCCGGGCATCCTGGCGATGCTGATGTTCATGGCCACGATCGCCATCTATGTCCGCCTGGTTCCCGGCTCCGGCCCGGTCGGCGAGGCGGTGCCGCGCAAGGAGCTGGTGGCGGCGAGCATCGCGGTGATCCCGGTCGCCATCATCTTCGGCGTGGTCATCGGCGGCATCTATGCCGGCATCTACAGCCCGACGGCGGCGGCCGCGATCGGCGTCTTCCTCGTTGGAATCTACGGCTTCGGGCTTGGACGGCTGAACTGGGGCAGCTTCGTCGAGGCGCTGCTGGAGACGGCCCGCACCAGCGGCATGATCTTCCTGATCCTCCTCGGCGCCGAACTTCTGAAGATCTTCATGGCGCGGGCCGGTGTGCCGCAGGCGGCCGCTGGCTTCCTGCAGGAGAGCGGCCTCGCGCCGTTCCAGATCCTCGCCCTGATCATCGTGGCGTTCCTGATCTTCGGCTGCCTGATGGACAGCCTGTCCATGGTGATCCTGGCGATCCCGTTCTTCTGGCCGGTGGTCGCCGGGCTCGATTTCGGGCTCGGCCCCGAGGAGACCAAGATCTGGTTCGGCATCATCATCCTGGTCGTGGTGGAACTCGGATTGATCACGCCACCGGTGGGGCTGAACGTCTTCATCATCAACTCGCTCGCCCCGGACGTGCCGATGCGCGAGACCTTCAAGGGCGTGATGCCGTTCTTCGGATCGGAGATCGTGCGGGTGCTGCTGCTGATCGCCTTCCCGGCGATCTCGCTGCTGCTGCCGCGCCTGCTGCAATAGGCCGAGCCGACGTCCGCGCGGACAGGCAGGGAACCGCGTTCCCGACAAAGTCGGGAACGCGTGCCGTCAGTTGGTCAGACGCTTTCGACGCTCTGCTCGATGGCGCCGAAGATCGAATGCCGGCGCTCGTCCAGCATCTCGATGCGCACGGTGTCGCCAAAGCCGAGGAGCGGCGTGCGCGGATCTGCACCGCCAGCCGCCTCGGCGCGACGAAGGCCGGCAAGGCTGGAATGGCCTGAGCCGCCCGCCTCGATCGAGGCGCCCTGGCCGCCTTCCGGTTGATCGGCGACCGTACCCGAACCGACGATCGTGCCGGCCGTCAGCCGGCGGGTCCGTGCCGCCCGGGCGACCAGCGCGGGGAAATCGAAGCGCGTCCCGATACCCGCATCGACGCGGCCCAGCGGCTTGCCGTTCAGATCGACGCAGAGCGTGCCGCCGAGCCGGCCGCCGTCCCATGCTTCGCCGAGTTCGTCCGGGGTCACGGCGACGGGGGAGAAGGTCGGGCTTGCCGCGCCGAGACGGCCATCGGTCCCCGCGGGTGAATCGGCGGAGCCGCGCAGCGCGACGGCATTGACCAGCATGACCAGACGGATCGCCTCGCGTGCCTGGGCGGGTTCCGCGCCCATCGGCACGTCACCGGTGATCACCGCGATGCCGCCGCCCAGATCGATGCCCCATGCCTCGTCGGCGGCCAGGATTGGCTCCCGCGGGCCGAGGATGGCATCCGACGCGCCCTGGCGGAGCTCCGGCCCGTCGTCGGGCCCGGCGGCGTCCGTCGCGGCCTCGATCCATTGATAGGCGCGGGGCAGGGGGCTGGCCGCATCGTGCTCGTGGAAACGCTCGGCCGGCACCGCCCCGGTTTCCAGACTCTGGGCCAGCGTCGCCAGATGCGGCGCGACGCGCGCCCAGTCGTCGAGCGCTGCCTGCAGGGTCCGTGCCAGGAACGCGGCGTCGGTCATCTGCGTGAGATCGCGCGAGACGACGACGAGGCGGCCGTCGCGGCTGCCATCCTTGATGGTTGCAAGTTTCATGCGTCGGGGATCCTCCTCAAGAGGCTGCCGCAGCACCTGCTCCGGCAAGCCGGCCGGTTCCCGGACTCCACCTGCCGGGCCCTGGCGACGTCGAGCCTAGCACGCATGTGGGAATGTGGGGCGGGTTTCGCGCCGGCTCCGGCCGGGCCCGTGAGCGCGGCCTGCGGCGTGACGCAAGGTGCGGCCGAACTCGACACCGGCCGGGGGATGCCATACGGATCGCCCATCGGCTTTGCGCCGCGAAACCCCGACGAGCCACAGATCCGCGCGCGTCCCTTCAGATGCCCGGGCCTTTCGAGAGACGAACATGCTGCATACGGTTTCCGCCTTCGACCGCATCGGCGAGGAGAACGCCTTCGCGGTGCTCGCACGCGCCACCGCCCTTGCCAATTCGGGCCGCGACATCATCAATCTGGGCATCGGCCAGCCGGATTTCCGCACGCCGGAGCATATCGTCGAAGCGGCCATCAAGGCGCTGCGCGACGGCCATCACGGCTACACGCCGGCCAATGGCCTGATCGCGACCCGCGAGGCCGTGGTGCGCCGGACGCTGGCGACCACCGGCATCGAGGTTTCGCCGGAATCTGTGATGATCCTGCCGGGCGGCAAGCCGACCATGTATGCGGCGATCCTGATGTTCGGCGAGCCGGGCGCTGAGATTCTCTATCCTGATCCTGGCTTTCCGATCTATCGCTCGATGATCGAGTTCACCGGTGCGACGCCCGTGCCGGTGCCGGTGCGCGAGGAGAACGGCTTCGCCTTCTCGGCCGAGGAGACGCTGTCGCTGATCACGCCGAAGACCCGGCTCCTGATCCTCAATTCGCCGGCCAACCCGACCGGCGGCGTGACCCCGCGCGCCGAGATCGAGAAGCTGGTGAAGGGCCTTGCCGACCATCCGGACGTGGCGATCATGTCGGACGAGATCTACGACGTGATGACCTATGACGGCGAGGCGCATTGCTCGCTCCTGACCTTCCCGGAAATCCGCGACCGGCTGATCGTCCTGAACGGCTGGTCGAAGACCTGGGCAATGACCGGCTGGCGCATGGGCTGGTCGATCTGGCCCGAGGTGCTGATGGACAAGATCCGGAAGCTCGCGGTCAATTGCTGGTCCTGCGTCAATGCCCCGAGCCAGTTCGCCGGCATCGCCGCGATCGATGGTCCGCAGGACGACGTCGAGACGATGATGCGGGCCTTCGACCGGCGCCGCAAGGTGGTGGTCGAGGGGCTGAACACGCTGCCGGGCGTCTCCTGCGCGACGCCCAAGGGTGCGTTCTACGCGTTCCCGAACATCTCGCAGACCGGCTGGAAGGCCAAGAAGCTGGCCTCGGCCCTTCTGGAAGAGGCGGGCGTCGCACTGATCGGCGGGCCGGACTTCGGCATTCTCGGCGAGGGCTATGTGCGGCTGTCCTACGCCAATTCGGAGGAGAACATCGTGCGGGCCCTCGAGCGCGTCGATGGCTTCCTGCGCTCGCAGTCGGCGCCTGTCTGACTGCGGCGGGGCTGCGGAATGCCGGGAAATCCGGGTGTGGTGGTTTAACTCTCGGGCCGACTGATTAGGTTGGAGAGCTTACCCCGAACACCAGGAGATGGCATGTCCGATCAGAACGACAACGAGAACGGCATCCAGGGTGTCATGGTGGAGAAGCTGGAGGGCGTTTCGCAGCTCCCTGACGGCAATGTCGCCCTGATCATCCGCAATGGCGACGCGCCCATCGGCCTCGTCTTCACGCCCCAGGACGCGCAGGACGCGGCGAAGCTTCTGGCTTCGGTGCATCCCGAGGACGGCGCACCGAACGGCGACGCAGCCTGAGGTAGGATCTATCGATGGCGGGTGGCGAGCAGCCATCCGCCATTTTTCGTTTCGGGCAGTCTGGCCGCATGAAGGCCGGCGCTCGCAGGGCGGCGGCCCGAGATCAGTCGGTGCGGGGCAGGGCCTCGACCCAGGAGACGATCCGCGTGGCGATCTCGTCCGTCGTCTGCGGCGAGACGATATCACCCGCCAGGACGTGGCTCGCCGGATCGCCGCTCACCGGAACCTCCACCACTTCGCGCGGGCCCTGCCAGCGCGCCATGACCGCCTCCGTCGCGGCGGGATCGACGATCCGGTCGTTCGGCGAGAACAGCGTCAGGACCGGAAGCGCGATGCCGGAGATGTCGGCCCGCAGGGTTTCGCGCACCAGCGCCGCCATCGGGACCAGCGCGCCGATCGGATAGCGCGTCGTCCAGTTCTCCGCCTGCGGATTGTTCAGCGGATCGAAGCCACGGGTCTCGCCGCCGACCAGCGGCAGGAGATCGCGGGCCCAGGGCAGGTCCAGCGCGAAGGCCCAGCGGTCGAGCAGGCCGAAATTCGGCGAGATCAGCACCAGTCCCGCCACATCCTGCATCAGTCCCGGCTGTGTGGCTCCGAAGGTCGCCAGCGTGCCGCCAGTCGAGGTGCCGATGACGATGACCCGGTTGCCGATCTCGCGGCCGATGGCGACCGCTTCGGCCAGATCGTTGAGCCAGGCGTTGACGTCGGCCTGTTCCATTGCGGCGCTGTCGCGGCCATGGCCGGTGAGCCGCGTGTAGAAGAGGTTCGCGCCCAGGGATGCCGCGACCTTGTCGGCAAGGGGACGCGTCTCGCCCTTGGCGGCGGAGAAGCCGTGCACATAGACGATCGAGATCGGCGTGCGGGCGCGCGAGGCCGGATAGGCCCAGACGATCTCCTTCTGTGCGTTCTCGCGCAGATTGGGAATGTCCGCCTCGGTGCGCGCGAGATAGGCGTCGGCATCGGCGCCGATGGCGGCGGGATCGAAGCGGATCGTCGTCTCCACCGGTTCGCGCGGTCCGAACAGCCAGACGACCCCACCGGCCAGCAGCAGGACGACAACGAAAGCGATAAGCGTTTTCCAGAGCAAGGGCAGCGTCCGTTCGGCGGTGGCAGGCGTGGCTTCGTCTATCGCGTCTGGTCCCGGCTTGAAACCGTCGGGATCGTCGCTCCCGTCCCGGCGTTCAGCCGCGGCTGTCGCCGGCTTCGACCAGTCGCCGGATCAGCGCGCCGACCATCAGGTCGAGATGGGCGCCGCCGCCATTCTTGTAGGCGGTGATGGCGTCGGGCGAGGACCGGCCGGCGGTTCCGGCGCACAGATCGTGCAGGTCGCCCAGGACGTCGTCGGGAGTGATGGTCCCGGCGTCGAGCGGGATCTGGATTTCGCCGATATGGCCGAAGGTCGTGCGGCGGGAATCGACGAAGAGCTCGGCGCGCTGGAGCAGCGTGTCGTCGGCTTCGCGCATGTCCGGCCGGAAGGCGCCGATCAGGTCGACATGGGTGCCGGGGCTCAGCCACTCGCCCTTCAGGAACGGCTCTTTCGACAGGGTGGCCGTGGAAACGATGTCGGCGGCGGCGACCGCCTCCGCCAGCTCGGTCGCGACCGTCACCGGAATGTCGTTGCCGGCGCATTCCGCCGCAAGCGCCTCGGCCTTGTCGGTGCTGCGGTTCCACAGGATGATCTGTTCGAGGTCGGGGAAGAGCTCGCCATAGGCGGGGATCAGCGTGCGGGCGACGGTGCCGGCGCCGCAGATCAGCAGCCGCCGCGAATCGGGGCGGGCCAGCAGCTTTGCGCCGAGGACGGAATCGCCGGCGGTCTTCCATTTGGTGACGAGGATGCCATCGACGAGCGCCGTGGGCGCGCCGCTGTCCTCGTCGAACAGCAGCATGCCGCCCTGTACGGACGGCAGCGGCGGGTCGCGGCGCGGGTTGTCCGGATAGACGGTCACCGATTTCAGCGCGATGCCGAGTCCTTCGATCCAGGCGCCGCGATTGAGCAGGCTGCGGCCATCGCGCGACAGCAGCATGTCGCCGATCTCGGCCTGCGGCAGGCGATGCGCGTCGCGGATCGCCTCGGTCACCGCCGTCCAGGTCAGGAGGTGATCCGCGTCCGCGGTGCCGATGATTCTCATCGCGGCGTGTCCCCGGCGACCATGCTGGTCGGGGCCGGCGTGTGATGCGCCTTGGCCAGTGCCTCGACCGATTCGATCGCCGGCGTCTGGACCATCCGCGTCGCATAGGGCGTAAAGCCGTGCTTGCGGTACAGCGGCAGGGCGGCGGGATGATCGAGCGTGTTGGTCTCGATGGTCAGGCGTTCGGCGCCTTCCGAAAAGCCGGTGACGATCGCCTTGGACACCAGATGATCGGCAAGACCGCGGCCGCGAAAGGCGGGCATGATGCCGAGATGGACGATTCGGGCCGATTTCAACGACCGGCGCATTTCCAGTTCGAACCAGCCGGCGACGATGTCGTCGGCCAGAAGCACGAAGATGCGGGTCGCCTCGTCGTGGATTTCCCGGTCGAGGCGGTCGTCCGGCAAGATCCGCGACGTCCAGTGATGCGGATCGCCGACGCTGCGATAAAGCGTGCGATAGGCATCGAGCGCGATGTCACGGATTTCGCGGAAGCTCAGCTCCGTGTCCGAAGCCGGCGGCGAGGCCACCCGCTCGGGCGGCTGACGCAGTTCCAGGCTGGTGACCGTGGTCGTCAACAGGCGCATGGGGATCACGATCCGGTCACGACCGGTGTGTCGGTCGCGCCGCCCCATTCCGTCCAGGAGCCGTCATAGAGCCGGTGCTGCCGGCTGCCGAGGGTTTCCAGCGCAAGGTTGAGCACGGCGGCGGTCACGCCAGAGCCGCAGCTCGTCACCACCGGAGCATCGGGATCGACGCCTGCCGCAGCGAAGGCGGCGCGCAGCTCCTCGGGAGATTTCAGCCGGCCGTTCTCGGCAAGCTGCAGGAAGGGCAGATTGCGGGCGCCGGGCATGTGGCCGGCGCGAACGCCCGGGCGCGGCTCGGCGGCTTCGCCGGCAAAGCGGTCGGCCGGGCGCGCGTCCACCACCTGCAGCGCGCCGTCGTCGACGATCCGGCGCATCTCGTCGAGCGTCGCGACGGCATCGGCGTCGTAGCTGGCCTCGAAAGTCGCGGGTTCGGGCGAGACCTTGCCAGTTTCGACCGGATGGTTGCCGGCTCGCCAGGCGGGAAAGCCGCCATCGAGAATGCGCACGTCCTTTGCACCATAGGTCCGGAACATCCACCAGACGCGTGGCGCGGAAAACAGGCCCATCCCGTCATAGACGACGATGGTGTCGGTCTCGCGGATGCCGAGCCTGCCGACGGCTGCGCCGAAATCGGCGGCCGCAGGCAAGGTGTGCGGCAGCGACGAGGCGGGATCGACGATCGCGTCCTGATCGAAGAACACCGCGCCGGGAATATGGGCGGTCTCGAATTCGGGCTCGGCCAGACGCTTCTGCGCCGGCAGATACCAGGAGGCGTCGACGACCGAGAGGCCCGGCTTGCCGAGATGGCCGGCGAGCTCGTCGGGTGAGATCAGGAAGGGGTTGTGGCTCATGCGCCGCCTCGATCATGCACTGGTGCCACGGAGCGCCGCGGCCAACGGATGGCGCAGTAGATCGCACCCGTTCCCGTCGCGGCAAGGGCAGTTACGGGTTTCAGGCGGGCAGGGGGCCGAAGCGGATGCGGAAGCGCCGGTTGACCTTGCCCTTCTTCTCGATCTTGCCGATGTGGATCTCGCCGACTTCACCGGTTTCCAGGACATGGGTGCCGCCGCAGGGCTGGGTGTCCACCGCCCCTTCGTCGCCGACGCAGACCAGGCGGATGCGCCCGGTGCCGCGGGGCGGCTTGACGTTGGCCGACTTCACCAGGCCCGGATTGGCGTCGAGTTCGGCATCGCTGATCCAGCGGGTGAACACCGGATGGTTGGCCTCCACCAGTTCCATCAGGCCGGCGGTGACCTCGGCCTTGTCCGGCGCGCCTTCGGGGATATCGAAATCGACACGGCTCTCGTCCTCGCCGACCGCCGCGCCGGTGATCGGAAACGGACAGACGACCGTGAGGAGATGGCAGGCCGTGTGCATGCGCATCAGCTTGTAGCGGCGCTTCCAGTCGACATGCAGCACCAGCGTCTCGCCGGGCTGCGGCAGGGCGGCGTCGTCCTCGACCAGCATCAGGATGGTGGACTTGTCGGCGGCGTAGACCGTGTCGACGATCTTCACCTGGCGGCCGTCGGCCGTTTCGACGAAACCGGTATCGCCCGGCTGGCCGCCGCCGGCCGCGAAGAAATTGGTGCGCGCGAAGACAAGGCCAGGGCGCCCGTCGGCGGTGGTGTCGACGCGCAGCAATTCGGCTTCCATCGTCGATAGATAGGAATCGTCCTGATAGACGCGCTCGGTTCCGGCCTCGGACATGGTCAGTCCACCGGCTCGAAGGGCACGTCGAATTGCGGCGTGCGCTCGATCCACTGCGGCACTGGCAGGCCCTTGTCTCGGAGGAAGGCCGGGTTGAACATCTTCGACTGGTAGCGATTGCCGTAGTCGCACAGGATGGTCACGATGGTGTGGCCGGGGCCCATCTCCTTCGCCATCCGGATGGCGCCGGCGATGTTGATGCCCGACGAGCCACCGAGGCAGAGCCCTTCCTCGGTGATCAGGTCGAAGACGATGCGCAGGGCCTCGTCATCGGGGATCTGGTAGGCGAAGTCCGGCTCGAAGCCTTCGAGATTGGCGGTGATGCGGCCCTGGCCGATGCCCTCGGTGATAGACGAGCCTTCCGATTTGAACTCGCCGGTCGTGTAGTAGCTGTAAAGCGCGGCGCCCATCGGATCGGCGATGCCGAACTTGATCTGCCCGGAGCGGCGCTTCAGGCCCATGGCGGTGCCGGCCAGGGTGCCGCCGGTGCCGACGGCGCAGATGAAGCCGTCGATCTCGCCACCTGTGCCGTGCCAGATCTCCTCGGCGGTCGTGACCACATGGCCGTCGCGATTGGCGAGATTGTCGAACTGGTTCGCCCATATGGCGCCCTGCGGATGGGTCCGGGCGAGCTGCTCGGCCAAGCGGCCGGAGACCTTCACGTAATTGTTCGGGTTCTTGTAGGGGACTGCCGGCACTTCGATGAGCTCGGCGCCCATCAGGCGCAGCGCGTCCTTCTTTTCCTCGCTCTGGGTCTCGGGGATGACGATCACGGTGCGATAGCCCAGCGCATCGGCGACCAGCGACAGACCGATGCCGGTATTGCCGGCGGTGCCTTCGACAATGATGCCGCCGGGCTCCAGGAGCCCCTTCTCCTCGGCGTCGCGGATGATGAACAGCCCGGCGCGGTCCTTGACCGACTGGCCGGGGTTCAGGAATTCGGCCTTGCCGTAGATCTCGCAACCCGTCGCTTCCGATGCCTTGTGCAGTCGGATGAGCGGCGTGTTGCCGATGGCGTCGAGGACGGAATTGTATCGGGACATCTGGGACCTGATTGGCGGGATGCGGAATGCTGCCGCGAAACTATGACCGGCGGGTGGGGGTGGCAAGGCAATGATTGCCGTGACGGGAAACTTGTCTGCCGCCACACACCGGGAACCACCCGGCGCCAGCAGGGGCGGCGACCGAATCGGCGACGGCAGCGATGGCGGCGTCCGGTCGGCTCAGCCCTTCACTTCGCCATAGGCATCGAGCGCCCGCTTGCGCGCCGTCCCGTGATCGACGATCGGCTTCGGATAGGTCTTGCCCAATTCCACCCCGGCCTCGGCCAGGGTATCGGCATCGGCCTCCCAGGGGGCGTGCAGGACCTTGTCCGGCAGATCGGCGAGTTCGGGCACGAAGCGGCGGATATAGTCGCCGTCGCCATCGAAGCGCTGGCTCTGGGTGACCGGATTGAAGACCCTGAAATAAGGCTGGGCGTCGGCGCCGCTGCCGCCGATCCACTGCCACTGGGCCGTGTTCGAGGCGATGTCGCCATCGACCAGCGTATCCCAGAACCAGCGCTCGCCCTCGCGCCAGTCGATCAGCAGGTCCTTGGTGAGAAAGGAGCCGACGATCATCCGCACGCGATTGTGCATCCAGCCGCATTCCCAGAGCTGGCGCATGCCGGCATCGACGATGGGGTAGCCGGTGAGGCCCTTCTGCCAGGCCCGCAGCTCGGACTTCGCGCTGCGCCAGGGGAAGGCATCGAAGCGGTCATTGTAGTTCTGCGTCGCGAGCGGCCCGAAATTGTGGAGCAGGTGATAATTGAAGTCGCGCCAGACCAGCTCCTTCTTGAAGGTCTTCAGCGCGTCGCCCGGGATCGTCTTGCGCCGGTTCGCACAGGCTTCCGCCATGTGCCAGAGCCGATAGGGCGAGATTTCGCCCCAGCGCAGATGCGGCGACATGCGCGAGGTGGCATCGTCCCCCGGACGGTCCCGCCCGTCGGGATAATCGTTCAGCCATTCGTCGGAGAATTCCTCGAAGCGCTCATGCGCGGCGGCTTCGCCGACCTTCCAGAACGCGGCGATGCCGCCGGACCAGTCCGGGCGCGTCGGCAACAGGTCCCATTCCTCCAGCCTGTCCGAGCGGGGCTGGTCGTCGAGCGATGCGAGCTTGTCCGGCGGATCGATCGGATCGCGGGGTTCGTCTTCGGCGAGGTTCTTCCAGAACGGCGTATAGACCTTGTACCAGCCGCCGGTCTTGGTGCGCACCTTGTCGGGGTCGTGCAGGATGTTGGCGGTGAAGCGCTGCACCTCGACATCGCTGCCCAGCGCCGCCTCGACCGCGTCGTCGACGGCGCGCGAGGCCTGGTCGTAGCGCCGGTTCATCAGAAGCGTCGTCGCGCCGGTCGATTCGACGATGTCGACGACATGCTCGCTCGCCTTGCCACGGCGCAGGATCAGCGGCGCGCCCTTGTCGGCGAGATCCTTGCCGAAGCACTGCAGCGAATGATGCAGCCACCATTTGTGCGTCCCGCCGAGGGACCGCACGCCGTCGCTCTCCTCGTCGAGAACCACGAGCGGCACGACCGGGCGTCCGCTGTCGGCGGCTTCGGCCAAGGCCGGGTTGTCGTCCAGCCTGAGATCGTCCCGAAGCCAGACGACGATCGGTTCGCTCTGTGATGTCTGCGTCATGAATGCTGCCTACGCTTGTCCCGGCGTAATCCGGCCGGCCCGGTGTGGGGCACCATGTGTCGCGAAAGCGCGGGGAGGCGAGGGCGGTGCGACCAAATGGGCCGAATCGGGGCAGCGCGCGTTCCGTCCGGCAGTGGGGAACAGGGCGCTGAAACGAAGAAAGCCGCCGGTCGCGAGACTGACGGCTTTCAAGAAACTGGCTCCCCGAGCAGGGCTCGAACCTGCGACAATTCGATTAACAGTCGAACGCTCTACCAACTGAGCTATCGGGGAATGACGCGTCCAGCGCGTTGGCGTGCCTATAGCAAAGCGATTGCGCATTTGCCAACCCGTCCGGGCAAAAAAACGCATAGCAGCATGGCGGAAAAACCGTCAGAGCGGCAAAGGCTTGTGCGAACGGGGCGCCGCGCCCATGTCGCAGCGCAGGTGACGGGCCACAAGGAATGCCGCAGGTCATGGACGAACAGCAGGACGCGCCTGATGCCGACGGCGGCCACGACGAACCGTCGGTCCGCAAGGCGCACCGCATCGCGGTCATGGGACGCGACATGCCGCTGCCGGCCTCGCGGGGCCTGCGGATCGCCACGGGCGCCGCGCTGGTCCTGGGCGGCACTGTCGGCTTCCTGCCGATCGTCGGCTTCTGGATGATTCCCCTCGGCCTTCTGGTGCTGTCGGTCGATCTCGGGCCGGTGCGGCGGTGGCGCCGTCGCAGCGCGGTGCGCTGGGGCCGCTGGCGCGCAACCCGCCGCAACTGAGCGCTCGGCCTATCGGCCCGTCAGCGCAGCCGCGTCGGCCGCCACACCACGATGTTCGGGCGGCGGTCCCGATCGAGCTCCCTGGCCTCGACCTCGCAGTCGCGTTCGCGGCATTCGCGGCAGCGAAACGCCAGCTTTTCCAGCGGGCCCGCCGGATCGGCGGCCATGGCTAGGTCCACCGCCAGGAACGAGGCGGCGTGGCCGCATTTGCGGCATGTGGCGGTGACCAGCATGCCGCGTCGTGCGGCTTCGCCGAGGGTCCCCGATCGTGGTCTGCTGGTATCGCTCATGCCCGCTAGATGGAACGAAGCATGAACATCGTCAACGGAAAAAAGGGCGCTGCCGCAAGTCCGGCAGCGCCCTGCGGGCGACGGGAGCTGGGAGGAAGCTCCGGTGCCGATTACAGGCCGTTGGCGACCGGCTGATAGGCCAGCGGCGTGACGGTCGTGCGGGTGGCGGGCGCGAATCGCGCCGCGTCACGGGCGGTCTGCGGCGCGGCCCGGCGTTCGGTACGGGTCACGCGGCGAGCGTCGTTGCGAACCGTCTCGCTGCGGTCGGCTGCGGCGCGCTGGCCGGACTGGAACTCGCCGTAGAAATGGCCATAGCCGACGTCGCCGGTGGAGGCGAGCTGGGCCGAGGCCGGAGCAGCGAAGGCGAGGGATGCCGCGAGGCCTGCGGCGAGGAGCGAAAGCGTCTTCATGGCAATGGTCCCTTGGTTTGGAGGCTCCGGCGGACTGCGTTTTGCAGTGTCCGGAACACGGCAATGATGCGATGCACCGGACCTATTGTTGGAACGCTGCCGGTGGTAGATGGCGGAATTGCAACTCGTCGTCCTACTGGTGGAACGCATGCCCAATCTCGATGACCTCTTCTATTTCGAGGCCGTGGTGCGCCATGGCGGATTTGCCGCGGCGGGCCGGGCACTCGGCATTCCGAAGTCGAAGCTGAGCCGCCGCGTCGCCGCTCTGGAACAGCGGCTCGATGTCCAGCTCCTGGAGCGCTCGGTCCGCCGGCTGTCGCTGACGGCGGTCGGCGACGTGTTCTACGGCCATTGCCGTGCGGCGCTTGCCGAAGCCGAGGCGGCCGAGGAGGCAGCACAGACCCTGACCGCCGAGCCGCGCGGGCTGGTCCGGCTTGGCTGCCCGCCGGGATTCGGCGAACATGCGCTGGCCGGCGTGCTGCCGGCGTTCTTCGCGGCCTATCCCAAGGTGCGGCTGCAATTGCTGGTATCGCTGGAGACCATCGATCTCATTGCCGAGCGGGTCGACGTGGTGATCCGCGCCAATCTCGCCTTTGAGGAGAATTCCGATCTGGTGGCGCGCAAGCTGGGCCCGATCGGCATCGTCCTGGTGGCGAGTCCGGCCTTCCTTGCGGCGCATTCGGCCATCGCGCGGCCGGAGGACCTGGCCGGCCTGCCGACGATCGCCCATCAGAAGACGCAGGACCAGAGCATCTGGGAGCTCTATGACGGCGCCGACCGACCGGTGCGGATCCGCCACGAACCGCGGCTCCTGGTCAACGACTTCGCCGTCTCCCGCGAGGCCGCCATCGAAGGCCTGGGTGTCGCGATGCTGCCCCAGGCGGTCTGCTACGACGCGCTCGCCTCTGGCGCGCTGGTCCGGGTGCTGCCGGATTATCATGCCGGCGAGAGCATGGTGCATCTCCTGTTCACGTCGCGGCGCGGCATGCTGCCGGCCGTGCGGGTGCTGGTCGATCATCTGATCGCCACGCTGCCGGAGGTGATGCGGCGCAAGCGCGCGGCCGTATACCAATCGCAAACCGTCGCCTGAGCGCCAAGTCGCTCATCGGGAACCGAATTCCGCTTCGACCCCTTTCGCTTTCCAACAAACGAATGAGAGGCGGATACAATGTTCAAGCAGCTTGCGGCAGCCCCGATCCTGGCAGCAGCGCTCTTCACGGTTCCGGCCAGCGCGCAGTCGACCTCCGGCGATTCCCTGTCGCAGGGGATGATCGAGATGGCATCGCTGTCGGTCGAACCGCGCGAGAGCCGCAGCATCAAGAGCGCGTCCAACGGCGTGCCGATCCCGACGCCGCGGCCGGAAACCATCCGCAACATCGCGCCGCAGGAGCCCGTCGAGCGCACCGCCGAAGGCTATCGCCTGATCGGCCCGCGCTTCTTCCCGGCCCAGTAAGCCGCATACGACGACAGGCGGCCGCGTCGCCCGGCACCGAACTGTCATGAATGCAATGTAGGGGAAAAAGCTGGAGGCCTCGGAGGGAATCGAACCCCCGTGCAAGGATTTGCAGTCCTCTGCGTAACCACTCCGCCACGAGGCCTCACCGGCGCTGTACCTACTGATTTGATTGGGCTCTCGCAAGCCCCTCAGATCCGATCTGCGAACATCGTCATGCCGGCAGTCCCGGTTTTCTGTCACGCCGCAACGCCGAACGGTGCGTTGCGGCGATCTTCGCCTTGCCTCGCTTCTAGGGCGCGACTAAGGAAACGACAGAGAACAAGGCGAAACGGCGACGAGAGATCGGAATGTCGACCATGGACTTTGATGCCGCCCGTACGCGGATGGTGGACAACCAGATTCGCACCACCGACGTGACCCGCCACGAGATCCTGCGGGCCTTCCTCGAGGTGCCGCGCGAAGAGTTCGTGCCGGCCGCGCGCAAGCCGCTCGCCTATATCGACGAGGACGTGCCGCTCGGCAACGGTCGCTTCATCATGGAAGCCTCCCCCTTTGCCAAGCTGATTCAGCTGGCCGCGATCCGCCCCGACGACGTCGTTCTCGATGTCGGCTGCGGCACCGGCTATTCGTCGGCGGTGCTGTCGCATCTGGCCGGCTCGGTGGTCTCGCTGGAGCAGGATCCGGATCTGGCGGAAGCGGCGACCGAGAACCTTGCCCGGCTCGACTATGTCACCTGCGCCGTCGTCGAAGGTCCGCTGAACGAGGGGTACCCGTCGGAAGCGCCGTTCGATGTCATCTTCATGCAAGGCTCGGTCGGTATTCTTCCTGAAACGCTGTTGCAGCAGCTTCGCCCCGGCGGCCGTCTGGTCGTCGTCGAGGGGCAGGGCAATGCGGCCGAAGCCAAGCTCTATTTCCGGGACGACAATGGTGTCGTCGGCAGCCGCTTCGGCTTCAATTGCAGCATCCGGCCGCTGCCGGGCTTCCAGAAGAAGGCCGAGTTCGCCTTCTGAGGATCGGCATCGTTGCAGATTTGCCGATCCACGAAACAAATGCCGGGCCTGGGGCCGGGTCGCTTGATCGATCGGTCGTAAGCCTGATTAGTATGCGCCAAAATTACTAACGGCATTCCCGGGTCTGAAGTTCCCGATCCGGGCGAGGGCGGTAATCGTTCCTGGGGTGAGCCGCGTCGTGGAGTATGAATATTGATCGGCAAAACTGTGATTGCCGCGCTTCTGGCTGCGGGCACGCTGTTGTCCTCCCCCAGTGGCGCGCTGGCGGAGACGCTGACCGAGGCGCTGGCCAAGGCCTACAAGTTCAATCAGGAGCTTAACGCCGCCCGCGCCCAGCTTCGCGCGACCGACGAGAATGTGCCGCAGGCTCGCTCGGCGCTTCGCCCCTTCATCAGCGGTGTCGGCTCGGCGAATGCCAGCCGCAGCCGCACGACCCGCGGCGACGACCTGCCGCGGATTCGCGACCGGACCGATTCGATCGGTTTCGGCGTGCAGCTGAACCAGACGATCTTCGACGGCTTCCAGACCCAGAACAACGTCGCCGCGGCGCAGGCCCAGATCCGGGCGGCGCGCGGCAATCTGTCGAACACCGAGCAGAACGTCCTGTTCGATGCCGCAAGCGCCTACATGAATGTCCTGCGCGACCGGCGCATTGCCGCGCTGCGCCGCGAAAATCTCGGCTTCCTCGAAGAGCAGGTTCGCGCCGCCGGCGCACGTTTCGAAGTCGGTGAGGGCACGCGGACCGACGTGGCGCAGGCCGAATCGCAGCAGGCGCTGGCAACCGCGCTGCTGAACAGCGCGCTGTCGCAGGTGGCGTCCAGCGAGGCGACCTATTTCGACATCATCGGCGACTCGCCCGACAATCTGGTTGCGGGCACGCTGCCGTCCGGCGTGCTGCCGCGCTCGGTCGACGAGGCCTTCCGCATTTCCCAGGCGGAGCATCCGGCGATCCAGGCGACGCTGGCGGCTGTGGACGCGGCCGCCTTCCAGGTGAAGTCGGCCGAAGGCGCCTTTCTGCCCGAGCTGAGCCTGACGGGCCGTGTCGACGACACCTACGCCCTCAACGAGCGCGACCCGTCCAGCCTGCCCGGCGTGCGCGTGAACACCCAGAACGAGGTCTCTGCCTCGGTCGGGGCGCAGCTGACGATCCCGATCTATCAGGGGGGTCGCGCCAGTTCCGTCGTGCGCCAGGCCAAGGAAGTGCTCGGCCAGCGGCGCATCGAAGTGGATGGCGCCCGTGATCAGGTGCGCGCCGCGGTGGCGACGTCATGGGCGCAGCTGCAGGCGGCACGGGCCAACATCACGGGCTACCGGGCTCAGGTCGACGCAGCGCGGCTCGCCCTCAACGGCGTCATCGAAGAGCGCAATGTCGGCCAGCGCACCACGCTGGACGTCTTGAACTCCCAGGCCGACGTGATCTCGGCCCAGATCCTCCTGGCCGGTTCGACCCGCGACGAGGTCGTCGCCGGCTATGCCGTGCTGTCGGCCATCGGCCGCCTGTCCGCCGAGCGCCTCAACCTCGTGGCGAATGTCTATCGTCCGACCGAGCATTACGAGGCGGTCGAGGACAAGTGGTTCGGCCTGCGCACCCCCGACGGCCGCTGAGCCTCGATCGGGCGAGCGCCGGACCCCGCGAAGCGAGTCCGGCCGGCAACAGCACGCTGCAAGAAGCTGGTGATAGAGACGCTGAAGGGCCTTGCGGGATTCCCGTCGAGGCCCTTTGCGCTTAGGCTTCACGCATGATTCGAACGATAGGGTCTGCGCCTGTCGCCCAATTTTGCGGGAGCTCGTCATGAGCAATGCTCTACCGGCACGGGAACCGTCCATGGACGAGATCCTGGCCTCGATCCGGCGTATTATCGAAAGCGGCGAGGAGAAGTCTCCCTCGCGCCGGGCTGCGGCCAAGCCGGCCGCTTCGGCCGAGCGCGATGACCCGCGGTCTGCCGAGCCGGAAACGCGCACGCAGCAGGGTTCCAGGCCCGCGCTGACGGAGCCGCGCCTCGAGAACCCGGCACCGGTTCAGGCCGAGAGTGACGAGGTCTCCGGCTTCGACGGGCTCGGACGTCCTGCCAACGATACGGTGCGTCAGGCCTCCCGGCCCAAGCTCGGGATCGTGCCGCCTGCGGCCCCGGTCGCGGCCGATGAGGATGCCGAGGACGACGCCGGGTTGGCGTCCGGCCTGGGTCTCTCGTTCGACATGGTCGAGGACGATGTCGAAACGGCCGTCCGGCAGGCGGTCGCCGCCCATGACGGACGCCTGGGCAATGCGGCGGATACGACCAACGCGGACATCTCCAGCGACGTGACGGCGCTGTCGTCGGCACGGCTGCAGGCCGCCTCGCTTGCCGCGGCGTCCGAGCGCCGGACGGACGCGGTGCGCGAACCCGTGGCCGATGTCGCGGCCATGGCTGCGGCCGACGACGAGGACGAAGTGCCTGCCGCAGCGCAGCTGGAGCCTGCGGAAGCGATGGCCTCCGCGCAGGCCGCACCGATGCCGGCCGGGTCCATTGCGACATCGCGCGCTGCCGACGTCTCGGCGGAAGTCGATGAGCCGGCCGATTATCTCGGCGAGTTCGACGAGGAGGAGTTTGCCAGCGAGCTTCTCGACCGGGCGGGCCTGTTCGAGGCGGGTCGGGCCGACGCCGACGTGGCAACCGATTCCGTCACGGGCGATGGCGCCGAGGACGAAGCCGACGACGAGGACGAGGCGGCTCCGGCCATGACCGCGCCCCCGTCACCGCAGGCGTACGAGCCGGCCGAGGCCAAGGCCGCGGACGCCGTCAAGGCACCGGCGACGCCGTCCGCACCAGTTGCGGCGGCGGCGGCCGACATCCATGCCCTTGTCTCGCACGAGGCCGGCGAGCGCATCGCCGGGTCGTTCGACGACCTCGCCCGCGTCATCCGTGATGAGCAGATGCGCACCATGGACGAGACCGTCCGCCAGATGCTGCGGCCGATGCTGCAGGAATGGCTCGACGACAACCTGCCGCGCCTTGTCGAGCGGCTGGTCCGCGAGGAGATCGAGCGCGTCGCCCGCGGCGGTCGCCGCTGACGAACCCGGCCTGCGGCGCACGGATCGCATCGCGGGCCGACCGGCTCTTCGTTGACAGTGTCGAAAGCAAGGCTGTAACCGGTTCTGGAACATCACCGCCCCGGGGTATCCGGCTGGCGCGCGCACCGGACAAGCCATGATCGAAAAGACCTATGACGCCGCGGCGATCGAGCCGCGTATCGCCGAGCGTTGGGAAGAGGCCGAGGCGTTTCGCGCCGGTGCCGGCGCCGCCGAGGACGCCGAAGCCTTCTCGATCGTCATTCCGCCCCCCAATGTCACCGGCTCGCTCCACATGGGGCACGCGCTGAACGACACCTTGCAGGACGTGCTGGTGCGCTTCGAGCGCATGCGCGGCAAGAAGGTGCTGTGGCAGCCGGGCCTCGATCACGCCGGCATCGCCACGCAGATGGTCGTCGAGCGCCAGCTGGCCGAACGCAAGGAGCCGGGCCGGCGCGACATGGGCCGCGACGCCTTCATCGAGCGGGTCTGGCAGTGGAAGGGCGAATCGGGCGGGGCGATCCTCGGCCAGCTTCGCCGTCTCGGCGCATCCTGCGACTGGTCGCGCGAGCGCTTCACGATGGACGAAGGGCTGTCCAAGGCCGTGCTGCACGTCTTTGTCGAGCTCTATCGCAAGGGCCTGATCTACAAGGACAAGCGGCTCGTCAACTGGGACCCGAAGCTGCTGACGGCCATTTCGGACCTGGAGGTCGAGCAGAAGGAGGTGAAGGGTCACCTCTGGCATTTCCGCTATCCGCTGGCCGATGGCGTCACCTACGAGCATCCCTACAATCTCGATGCCGAGGGCAACCGCACCGCTTGGAAACCGTCGGACGGCGAGCCCGCCGGCTACGAGACCCGCGACCATCTGGTCGTCGCGACGACCCGGCCCGAGACCATGCTGGGCGACAGCGGCGTGGCCGTCAGCCCCGAGGATCCGCGTTACCGTGACCTCGTCGGCAAGACCGTCATCCTGCCGCTGGTCGGCCGCCGGATCCCCATCGTCGCCGACGAATATCCCGATCCCGAGGCCGGCACCGGCGCGGTGAAGATGACGCCGGCGCACGACTTCAACGATTTCGAGGTCGGCAAGCGCCACGATCTCAGGCAGATCAACATTCTGACGATCGCCGCGAAGATCACGCTGGCCGAGAACGAAGCCTTCCTCGACGGTCTGGACGAGACCGCCGAAATCGAGCGCACCATCGCGGCGCTCGACGGCGAGGACCGCTTCGCCGCGCGCGAGGCCATCGTCGCGATGATGGAGGAGGGTGGTCTCCTCGCCGCCGTCGAGGACCATCCGCACACGGTGCCGCATGGCGACCGCGGCGGCGTGCCGATCGAGCCGTTCCTCACCGACCAGTGGTATGTCGACGCCAAGACGCTGGCCGAGCCGGCCATCGCCTCGGTGCGCGAGGGCCGCACCAAGTTCGTGCCGAAGAACTGGGAAAAGACCTATTTCGACTGGATGGAGAACATCCAGCCCTGGTGCATTTCGCGCCAGCTCTGGTGGGGCCACCAGATCCCGGCCTGGTATGGGCCGGACGGCGAGATCTTCGTCGCCAAGACCGAGGAAGAGGCCGTCGCCGCGGCGCTGTCGCATTATGTCACCAACGGCACGATCGACGACGAGGAAGCCCGGGCCATGGCCGCCGACCCGGCGCGCCGCGACGGCTTTCTGCATCGCGACGAGGACGTTCTCGACACCTGGTTCTCGTCTGCCCTCTGGCCGTTCTCGACGCTCGGCTGGCCGGACCAGACGCCGGAGCTGGCGACCTATTATCCGACCAGCGTGCTCGTCACCGGCTTCGACATCATCTTCTTCTGGGTCGCCCGGATGATGATGATGGGCCTCGAATTCATGGACGAGGAGCCGTTCCACACGGTCTATGTTCACGCTCTGGTGCGCGACAAGACCGGCGCCAAGATGTCGAAGTCGAAGGGCAATGTGGTCGATCCGCTCGATCTCATCGACGAGTTCGGCGCTGACGCCCTGCGCTTCACCCTGGCGATCATGGCGGCGCAGGGCCGCGACGTGAAGCTCGATCCGCAGCGCATCGCCGGCTATCGCAACTTCGGCACCAAGCTGTGGAATGCGACGCGCTTCGCCGAGATGAACGGCGCTGTGCATGGCGGCACGCTCGATCCGTCGCAGCTCTCGCTGCCGCTGAACCGGTGGATCGTGACCGAGCTCGGACGCACCATCGCCGAGACCGAGACCGCCATCGCGGCCTACCGCTTCAACGAGGCGGCGGCGACGCTCTACCGCTTCGTCTGGAACCTGTTCTGCGACTGGTATGTCGAGCTGGCCAAGCCGGCCCTGATGGGCAGCGACGAGGCCGCGGCCAATGAGGTGCGGCACGTCATGGGGTCGGTTCTCGACCGGATCTACGCGCTGCTGCATCCGTTCATGCCGTTCATCACCGAGGAGCTGTGGCAGGTGACCGCCGCCGGCGAACGCGCGTCGCTGCTGTGCCATGCGGCCTGGCCGGTGCTCGACTTCGCCGACCGCGACGCCGCCGACGACATCAACTGGCTGATCGAGGTGGTGTCGGAGATCCGCTCGGTGCGGTCCGAGATGAACGTGCCGGCGGCGACCGAGGCCGATCTCGTCGCGGTGGCGCCGGATGCGGCGACCGCGGCGCGGCTGGAGCGGCACGGCGCCGCGGTGAAGCGGCTGGCGCGGCTGGCGACCATCGTCACCGCGGAGACGGCACCGGAACAGTCGGCGCAGATCCTCGCGGCGGGCGGCAGCTTCGCGCTGCCGCTGGCCGGGCTCATCGACGTCGCCGCCGAGCGCAGCCGCCTCGGCAAGGCGCGCGACAAGGCTCTCGGCGAGATCGAGCGGATCGATCGCAAGCTCTCCAACCAGAAGTTCGTCGCCAACGCCCCTGACGAGATCGTCGAGCAGGAGCGCGAGAAGCGCGAAGGCTACCGGATCGAGGCCGACAAGCTGTCGGCCGCACTCGAACGGCTGCAGTAGCGTCACGATCCGGAGCACGGCGTTTCCTCGTAAGGAGGCGCCGTGCTCCTCCAATGCCCGGTCTCATCCGGCCCTTCGAGCCGAGCCGCCGATCTGTCGTATTTATGACACGCTCGGGACACGATTTTGTCTCCTCGCGCCGTAGGCGTGCCCATCTCATCCTACGTAACTCCCCGTTCCCCCACGCGAAAAATCAGAATCTGCAAAGGCTTGCGCAGGGTTCGCCAGCTATGGTCGCCGCTGTGGCGAAAGCGTCGCAATCGCCCCGGTGTTGCAACCGGGGAGTTCCGGACCGCGAATTTATCGTTTACGTTTGCGTCAACTTTCAGCGGCTGGGTTCCCGCGGAAGTTCAACAAGAGTGGGGGGATTCCATTGCGAACTTTTCTGACAACGATTCTTGGCGCGTCCCTGGCTTCGGCGGCGCTCAGCACGTCGGCCCTCGCCGGTGGCTTCCAGCGCGGCACCGCTGACACGGACATCCTGTTCGAGCAGGGCACCGCCGTGATGCGGACCGGCGTCACCTACGTCAATCCGCAGCGCGGCTTCGAGTCGATCAACGGCCAGAGTGGCAATTTCGGCACCTATACGCAGGATTACGTCATCCCGTCGCTGGCCTTCGGCATCAACAGCGAGATGGCCGGCTGCGCAGGCACCTACGTGATCTCCTTCGCGGCGGAATCCGACTACACCGGCGCGCCGGGCGGGGCGCTTCCACGGGGGCCGGCAGCTGGAGCGCAGACTGAAACGAGCGAGTTCGAGTCGAACGAGTTCGGCCTCACCTGCCGGCTTTCCTACACCAACGATATCGGCCGCTTCAGCCTTCTTGGCGGCGTCTTTGCCGAAGACTTCACCTTCGACGGAACGAGCCTCTCAGTTACACCACCGCTCTTAGGCTCGCTTCCTGTCCGCACGACCGTGGAAACGGAAAGTGGTTACGCGCCTGGCTATCGGATTGGCGCGGCATTTGAGAAGCCAGAGATCGCGTTCCGTGCGCAGATATTGTACCGCTCAGAGGTAACGCACAATAGCTTCTCAGGCGCCGGCAACGTTGTCACTACGACTAGTGTTGGTTTTCCTGCTGGAACACAGCTCGCGTCTGGAACATCCAACTTCAGTGATGTTACAAGCCCGCAGAGCCTGTACATCAACGCGCAGACCGGAATCGCCCCGGGCACGCTGCTGCTGGCGTCGTTCCGCTGGACGGATTGGAGCACCAACGGCACCGCGGTCAGCTCGATCACCACCGCAAGTGGCACGAGTTCGAGCCTGTCGCCCTACAACTGGCGGGATGGCTACACGGCGTCGATCGGCCTCGGCCGGGCGTTCACCGATGAGATCTCGGCCGCCGTCTCGGTCGGCTACGACCGCGGCGTGTCGACCGGTTCGGAGACGACCTACACCGACCTCTACACCCTGGCCGGCGGCGTCTCGTTCAAGGCCAATGAGTGGAGCGAGCTGCGCTTCGGCGGTCTCGTCGGCTACTGGACCGATGGCGAGCAGTCGATCAACGACGGGGCGTACTTCAATGCCACGGTCGGCGACGATTTCGTCTATGCGCTCAACGCCTCGATGAAGTTCACTTTCTGAGTCCGGTCTCGCGACCAACTCGTTGAAGCACAAGGAAGGCGCGTCCGCAGGGCGCGCCTTTTTGCTGGCCGGGACCCTCTCGCGGGCATCGAGGTGAATTCGCTGCTTGTGGGATCGCTGCAACACTATTGCAGCGGAGCATCGCCTATAGTCCGCCGCGGGGAGCCATGCCCCGTTGCCGCCACAAAACCCGCTCACCCCAGAGGTGCTGATCGGGCGCGGCGTCGAGGCGGGCCATGAACAGCGTTGTGTACGAGGGGGACCGATGGACGCGCATTCGATCGACAAGAAGAACCTGCCCAGCCGGCATGTGACCGAGGGGCCGTCGCGCGCGCCGCACCGCTCGTACCTCTACGCCATGGGTCTCACCAAGGAAGAGATCCATCAGCCGCTGGTCGGCGTCGCCTCCTGCTGGAACGAGGCCGCGCCGTGCAACATCTCGCTGATGCGCCAGGCGCAGGTCGTCAAGAAGGGCGTCGCGGCAGCCCGCGGTACGCCGCGCGAGTTCTGCACCATCACCGTCACCGACGGCATCGCCATGGGCCATCAGGGCATGAAGGCTTCGCTCGTCTCGCGCGACCTCATCGCCGATTCGGTCGAACTGACCATGCGCGGCCACGCCTATGACGCGCTGGTGGGTCTGGCAGGTTGCGACAAGTCGCTTCCGGGCATGATGATGGCGATGGTTCGCCTGAACGTGCCGTCGGTCTTCATCTATGGCGGGTCGATCCTGCCGGGCAATTTCCGCGGCCAGCAGGTCACCGTTCAGGACATCTTCGAGGCGGTCGGCAAGCATTCGGTCGGCGAGATGAACGACGCCGATCTCGACGAGATCGAGCAGGTCGCCTGTCCGTCAGCCGGTTCCTGCGGCGCGCAGTTCACCGCCAACACCATGGCGACCGTCGCCGAGGCCATTGGCCTGGCGCTGCCCTATTCCTGCGGTGCGCCGGCGCCCTACGAGATCCGCGACAAGTTCTGCTACGCCTCGGGCGAGATCGTCATGGAACTCTTGGCCCGCAACATCCGGCCGCGCGACATCGTCACCCGCAAGGCGTTGGAGAACGCCGCCGCCGTCGTCGCGGCGACCGGCGGATCGACCAATGGCGCCCTGCACCTGCCGGCGATCGCGCATGAGTGCGGCATCGAGTTCGACCTGTTCGACGTCGCGGAGATCTTCCGCAAGACGCCGTACATCGCCAACCTCAAGCCGGGCGGCAAATACGTCGCCAAGGACATGTTCGAGGCCGGCGGCATCCCGATGCTGATGAAGACCATGCTGGACCATGGCTATCTGCACGGCGACTGCATGACCGTCACCGGCCGCACCATTGCCGAGAACATGGCGAAGGTGACCTGGAACCCGAACCAGGACGTCATCCATCCGGCCAACACGCCGATCACCCAGACCGGCGGCGTCGTCGGCCTGAAGGGTAACCTCGCCCAGGACGGCGCCATCGTGAAGGTCGCGGGCATGAAGAACCTGCGGTTCTCCGGCCCGGCGCGCTGCTTCGATTCGGAAGAGGAATGCTACGAGGCCGTCTCCAAGCGCCAGTACAAGGAAGGCGAGGTTCTCGTCATCCGCTACGAGGGCCCGCGCGGCGGACCCGGCATGCGCGAGATGCTGTCGACCACGGCGGCGCTCTACGGCCAGGGCATGGGCGACAAGGTCGCGCTGATCACCGACGGCCGGTTCTCCGGCGCGACCCGCGGCTTCTGCATCGGCCATGTCGGTCCGGAAGCGGCGCTCGGCGGTCCGATCGGCCTGCTGCGCGACGGTGACATCATCACCATCGATGCCGTCGCCGGGACACTGGACGTGGACGTCTCGGATGACGACATGAAGAAGCGGGCCGAAGACTGGAAGCCCCGCGAAACCGACTACCAGTCCGGTGCCATCTGGAAATACGCCCAGCAGGTCGGCACGGCGCGCCTCGGCGCAGTGACACATCCGGGCGCAGCGGCGGAAAAGCACTGTTATGCGGACCTCTAGTTCGTTCCTGTCGGTCTCGATCCTGGCGTTGACGCTGCTTGGCAGCGTCGGCGGGTCGGCGCTCGCGCTCGACCCTGCGGCCAGGGTCAATCCCGACGCAGGACCGCTGGAACTGTTCTCCTTCGGCTTCAAGGCCTATCAGCGCGGCGAGAAGGTGGAAGCCTTCGAGGCGCTGCGCTACGCCGCCGACAAGGGACATCCGGGCGCGCGCTGGAAGCTCGGCCGGATGTATGCCGAGGGCGACGGCGTGCCGGAGAACGACTACGAGGCCTTCAAGATCTTCGAGCAGATCGTGCGCGATCAGGGCGAGGAGGAAGGCAACTTCACCAATGCCGCCTATGTTTCCAGCGCGGTCGTCGCGCTGGCCGACTATCTGCGCGTCGGGATTTCCGGCAGCCCGGTGGCGGTAGACCTGCAGCGTGCGCGGCAGTTCTACTTCCACGCCGCCTCCTATTTCGGCGACGCCAAGGCGCAGTTCGAACTGGGCCGCATGACGCTGAACGGGGAGGGCGGCAAGGCCAATCCCCGGCAGGCGGCGCGCTGGCTGAATCTGGCCGCCGAGAAGGGCAATGTCGGCGCCGCGGCGCTGCTCGGCTATCTGCTGTTCGACGGTGACCGCATCTCGCTGCCGGCCCAGCCGGTGCGCGGGCTCGGCATGCTGACCATGGCGCTGAAGCGGGCCTCGCCGCGCGACGAAAAGTGGATCCGGCCGCTGCAGGAAGAGATTTTCGCGATCGCCTCGGAAAGCGAACGGCGCACTGCGCTCGCCTATGCCGAGCAGCAGATCGCGTCGGCGACCGGCGTGGTCAGCACCAAGAACTGATCATCTGCGGCTGTCTGTGACGGTCGCCTGCGCGGTTCGACCCAAGGCGTCAGAGCGGCTCAGGCTGCCAGTTCGACCAGCACCGGGACGTGGTCCGACGGCTTTTCCCAGCCGCGCACATGCCGGTCGATGCCCGCCGACGCCATCCGGTCCTGCGCCTCGGGCGACAGCAGCAGATGGTCGATGCGGATGCCGTTGTTCTTCTGCCATGCCCCGGCCTGATAATCCCAGAAACTGTAGGTGCCGTCGGCATCGGTCGTGGCGCGAATCGCGTCGCTCAGCCCCAGATTGATCAGCCGGCGATAGGCCGCGCGGCTCTCGGGCTGGAAGAGGGCATCGCCCGTCCATTTGTCGGGCCGCGCCGCGTCGCCGCGCTCGGGAATGATGTTGTAGTCGCCGGCCAGCACCAGCAGTTCCTCGCGGGCCATGCTGTCGCGGGCATGGGCGAGGAGACGCTGCATCCAGGCGAGCTTGTAGGTGAATTTCTCGGTGCCCAGCGGATTGCCGTTGGGCAGGTAGAGCGAGGCGACCCGCAAGGGGCGGCCGTGGAAATCCCAGACGCCCTCGATGAAGCGGGCATGCTCGTCGCTGCTGTCGCCCGGCAGCCGCGGCTCGATCGAGACCGGCTTCTCTTTCGACAGCAGCGCGACGCCGTTAAAGCCCTTCTGGCCATGCGTCTCCACATGGTAGCCGAGCGCTTCGATCGCCTCGCGCGGGAAGGTCTCGTCGACATTCTTGATCTCCTGCAGGCAGGCGATGTCGGGCGAACGTTCCTGCAGCCAGGCAAGGAGGGCGTCGAGGCGGGCCTTGACGCCGTTGATGTTCCAGGTCGCGATCAGCACGAGGGCATCAGACCGAGAAGGACGTGCCGCAGCCGCAGGAGGCGACGGCGTTGGGATTGCGGATCTGGAAGGACTGGCCCATCAGGTCGTCGACGAAATCGACCACCGAGCCTTCCATATAGACGATCGAGACCGGGTCGATGACGACCCGCGCGCCGTCGCGCTCGAGGATGATGTCGTCCTCCTCGCGGCCGCTGGTCAGGTCGTATTTGTAGGAAAAGCCCGAGCATCCGCCGCCTTCGACGGAAATGCGCAGCGAATCGGCGTCGTCGCTTTTCGACAGGATCGCCGCGATCCGCCGGGCTGCGGCTTCGGAAACGGTGACGGTGTGATCGGTGGTGTCGGTCATCTTGCCGTTCGGCGCGTCGTTGGCGGGCGCGCCGCTCCTTGTTCGAGGGCTGACACTTAAGTATGGACGCCGGGTTGGCCGGTCAATCGGGACGGATCGTTTCGCGATGGATGAATTCCAGGGAACACGCGACGCGGCATTCGCGCGGATCGGGATGGGCGGCATCGCCCGCGCCCCTTACGCCGTCCAGCCCGAGGAATCCCGCGGCCGCCTCTATCCCGAACCGGCCAGCCTCACCCGCACGCCATTCCAGCGCGATCGCGACCGGATAGTCCATTCCACCGCCTTTCGCCGGCTGAAGCACAAGACCCAGGTCTTCGTGGCCGACGAGGGCGACCATTTCCGCACCCGCCTGACCCACACGATCGAGGTGTCGCAGATTGCCCGCGCCTTCGCCCGGGCGCTGCGGCTCGACGAGGACCTCACCGAGGCCATCGCGCTGGTGCATGACTTTGGCCATACGCCCTTCGGCCACGCCGGCGAGCGGGCCCTCGACCGGCAGATGGCGGCTTATGGCGGCTTCGACCACAACGCCCAGTCGCTGCGGATCGTCACGGCGCTGGAGCATCGCTATGCCGAGTTCGACGGGTTGAACCTTGCCTGGGAAACGCTGGAGGGGCTGGTCAAGCACAATGGCCCGCTGGTCGGGCCGCGGGCCGAGCCGGGCACGCTGCTGCCCAGGCCCGTGGCGGATTTCGACGCGCTGTTCCCGCTGGATCTCCACGGCTTCGCCAGCCTCGAAGCGCAGGCCGCGGCGATCTCGGACGACATCGCCTACAACACGCACGATCTCGACGACGGGCTCAGGGCCGGCCTGATCGACGTGGAGGATCTGCGCGAGCTGCGGCTCGCGGGCGCCATCCTGAAGGAGGTGGAGGAGGCCTATCCGGGTCTCGACCGCACCCGCACCGGCCACGAGATCCTGCGGCGCCACATCACCCGCATGGTCGAGGACGTGATCGGCACGGCGCTCTCGGGCATCGCCGCGATCGAGCCGAAGAGTGCGGGGGACATCCGCTCGGCCGACCGCGCGGTCGTGGTGTTCTCGCCGGCCATGCGCGAGGCGGTGGACGAGACGCGGCGCTTCCTGTTCGAACGGGTCTATCGCAACGAGAGCATCATGCAGGTGATGCGCACCGCCGAAGGCATCGTGGATGCGCTGTTCGAGCGGCTGATGGCGCGACCCGACCTGATGCCGGGCGACTGGAGCCGCGATGCCGAGAGGCTGCCGGCGGACAAGCTGCCGCGGCGCGTCTCGGATTACCTCTCGGGCATGACCGATACCTTCGCCATGTCCGAGCATCGCCGGCTGTTTGACGTCACTCCGCAATTGCGCTAGCCGGCCTTTCCTTCTTTAAGGCACGCATATGCGTAATGCCCGGTCGCCAGAACGTCCGGGCCGCGCCGCGACGGCGGCCGCCGGAACCAGTCGAGGTCCAGGATGAACATCTTCGCCGATTTCGAATCGCGCGTGAAGGCTGCGGTCGAAGCCGTTCTTTCCGATAGTGAAAACGGCGTGCCGGACCTGGCGCGCGTCACGGTCGAGCCGCCGCGCGATGCCGCCCATGGCGATCTTGCGACCAATGCCGCGATGGTGCTGGCCAAGCCGCTGGGCCTGAAGCCGCGCGATCTGGCGACCCGCATCGCCGCGCATCTCGCCCGCGATCCCGATGTCGAGACGGCCGAGATCGCCGGACCGGGCTTCATCAATCTGAAGCTCCGCCAACCCTTCTGGATCGCGCATCTGGCCGGCATTCTCGCCGCCGGCGGCGATTTCGGCCGGGCGCCGGCCACCGGCCGTCGGGTGAATGTCGAATATGTCTCGGCCAACCCCACCGGGCCAATGCATGTCGGCCATTGCCGCGGTGCGGTCGTGGGCGACGCCGTGGCGAGCCTGATGGCCTTCGGCGGCGACGAGGTGACCACCGAATACTACATCAACGATGCCGGCGAGCAGGTGAACGTCCTCGCGCGCTCGGCGCTGCTGCGCTACCGCGAGGCGCTGGGCGAGACGATCGACGAGATCCCGGCCGGTCTCTATCCCGGCGAGTATCTCAAGCCGGTAGGCGAAAAGCTGGCGAGCGAGTTCGGCGACCGGCTGCTGGCGATGGACGAGGCGGAATGGCTGCCGCTGGTGCGCGAACGGGCCATCGACGCCATGATGGCGATGATCCGCGCCGATCTGAAGTTGCTGGGCATCGAGCAGGACGTGTTCTTCTCCGAGCGCACCCTGCATGACGACAATGGCGGCAAGATCGCCGCGGCGATCGCCGATCTGCGGGAGCGGGGCTTCGTCTATCAGGGCTCGCTGCCGCCGCCCAAGGGCCAGTTGCCCGAGGATTGGGAAGACCGCGAGCAGACCCTGCTGCGCTCGACCGAGGTCGGCGACGACCAGGACCGGCCGCTGGTGAAGTCCGACGGGCGCTACACCTATTTCGCCGCCGATGTCGCCTATTTCCACGACAAGTTCGAGCGCGGCTTTCAGGAGATGGTCTACGTCCTCGGCGCCGATCACGGCGGCTACGTGAAGCGGCTGGAAGCCGTGGCGCGGGCGGTGTCCGGCGGCACCGCGACGGCGGACGTGCTGTTGTGCCAGCTCGTGAAGCTCTACCGGAACGGCGAGCCGGTCACGATGTCGAAGCGCTCCGGCAATTTCGTCACGCTGGCGGATGTGGTGGAGGAGGTGGGCCGCGATCCAGTCCGCTTCATGATGCTGTTTCGCAAGAGCGACGCGCCGCTCGACTTCGACTTCCAGAAGGTCACCGAGCAGTCGAAGGACAATCCGGTCTTCTACGTGCAGTACGCCCATGCCCGTTCGGCCGCGATCTTCCGCCAGGCCGTCGAAGCCGGGCTGACGCTGCCCGACTTCGCTTCGCTCGACCGCGAGACGCTGAATCTCTTGAACGACGAGGGTGAGATCGGCCTGATCCGCAAGCTCGCGGAGTTCCCGCGGCTGATCAAATCGGCCGCCGATGCAAAGGAGCCGCACCGGCTGGCCTTCTATCTCTACGACCTCGCATCGTCCTTCCACGCGCAGTACAATCGCGGCAAGGACCTGCCGGAATTACGGTTTGTTAACGCTGATGAGGCCAAGATCACCTTTGCCCGACTGGCTCTGGTGAAGGCCGTGGCGCTGGTTCTGGCTACGGGACTCGGCCTGATCGGGGTCGACGCTCCGGAAGAAATGCGCTGACCGATCACGCTTTGGTCAAGTTCGTCCCCTAGCCCATAAGAAGGGGCCGGACGCCTCCGGAGCACGAAGATAGGCGGGGGTGTGAATGTCGACGGGGGACATGAACGGCGCGGGTTCGAAGACGGACCGGCTGACGGCAACGCCTGACGAAGATCCGTTCGCGGATCTGGCGAAACTGATCGATCAGCCCTGGGGCGCGGAGCCTGCGGTACGCGCCGAGCGTGACATCGCTGCCGCGCCGACCGGCGATGCGACCGGTTTCGACGAGGAGGCCCTGGCCGGCGTCCTCGACGAGGAATTCAACCGCAGCTTCGAATCGATGGACGATTTCGCGGCGCCTGCGATGGCTGCTGACGCGCCGTCCCGCGACGACGAGGCCATCACCAATTCCTATGCGAACTGGGTGTCGCCGCGCGGCGCCGCCGCCGCGACCACGGGTTTTGCCGGCCAGCCGCGCTCGGCGACGCCGCCGGCCGCTCCCGAGGCCCAGCTCGACGCCGCGATCGACGACGAGCTGGAGGTCGCCCTGCGTGGCCTGTCGGCTCCCGCCAATCCGCGCGGCACGCCGCTGCATCACAGCGAGGCCTTTGCGCCGGCACGGGTCGAACCCGCGCCGATGCCGCAGGCCAGCACCAAGCCGCTCGACGATTTCGACGAACTGATCGCCAGCGAACTCGCGGCGATGACCACGACGCCGCAGGTTCAGCGCGTCAACGAGGCATGGGACGGGTCCGATACGCGCACGGCAGCGAGCGGACCGTCCGCGCCGCAGCACAGCCATGCCGGTCTCGCCCAGGACGACAGCAATGCCTTCGGCGTCGAATCGCTCGACGATCGTTTCGATGATGGCCGCGGTGTTCGCGGTGCGTCCCAGCGTGCTGCGGGTGCCATGCTCGCGGCGGGGCAGGGACGTTTCTCGCCCCGTTCGTTCGGCTTCGGCGCCAGTGTGCTGGTCATCGCGCTGCTCGGCGGCGTCGGCGCCTATTACGCATCCGGAAGCGGCGGCGTAGCGGGCTCGGACGAGGTGCTGATCGTGCGCGCCGACCCCGAGCCGGTGAAGGTCGCGCCGAAGGATCCGGGCGGCCGGGCCGTGCCGAATCAGAACAAGGCGGTCTACGAGCGCGTCCAGAGCGCCGATGCCGACATCAAGCCGTCGCAGACCACCCTCCTGTCGGCTGCCGAAGAGCCGCTGGAACTGCCCTCGCAGGTCGCCAACGATCTGCCGGGCGTCGATCTCAGCCCGATCGGCTCGGCGCGTGCCGCGTCGAACGGGATCGGCGACGGCTCCGTGCGGGTCGCCGACGCGTCTGCCTCGGCCGAGCCGATCGCGGTGCTGACGCCACGGCGCGTGCGTACCCTGACCGTGCGGCCGGATGGCACGCTGGTCACCGAGGACACCGTGCCCGAGACGTCGATGGCGGATCTGCGCGGCGAGAATCCGGCGATGATTCCGGCCTCCTCGCGTCCGGTCGAACTGGCAACGGACGCGGCCGATGCCGCGACGACCGAGACCGCGGACGACACCGCATCGGCCGGACAGCCCGCACCGGGCATGCCCGTGCCGGCGATGAAGCCAACGCGACCGGCCACGGCCGCGACCCGCGTGGCGGCGCTTGCCACGGCGCAGCCGGAGCCGCAGGTGTCGCCGGCCGCCATCGCGCCCGCGCCGACCCCGGTCGCCCCGGAGCCGGCCGTCGATTCGGCCACGGAAACCGCCAGCATCGCGGCACAGCCCGCAGCGGCGCCCGCCGCCGGGACGGCCTCCGCCGGTGACGGCTATTACGTCCAGATCTCCTCGCAACCGAGCGAAACGGCGGCGCGGGAATCGTCGCAGGCGCTCGGTCAGCGCTATGCCGGCGTGATCGGCGGGCGCAATCTCGTCATCCAGTCGGCCGACATTCCGGGCAAGGGCACCTATTACCGGGTGCGCGTGGCGACCGGCTCCAAGGACGAGGCGACGAGCCTGTGTTCCCAGCTCAAATCAGCCGGCGGAAGCTGCTTCGTGGCGCGCTGAGCGTCGCCGGGCTTGCCGGGGTCGCACTGACGGGCCGTTCCTCGCGCGGAACGGCGCCTTCCATTCTTCATACAGACACACGTCCCGGCGCTGACGCGGGACCATCCGTGCACGCACAGGAGACGGGAATGAGCGGATCGAAGGCGTGGATTGCCGCGCCGGCCGGGCTTCGCCTGACGGCGGACGAACGCGCATTCTTCGCCGACGAGCGGCCCTGGGGATTCATCGTCTTCGGCCGCAACATCTCCGACGCGTCGCAACTGTCCGATCTGGCGGCCGGACTGCGCGAGATCGGCGGGCGCGCCGCCACCCCGATCTTCATCGACCAGGAAGGCGGGCGGATCAATCGCCTCAAGCCGCCGATGGCGCCGGCCTATCCGACGCCGGCCGATCTCGGTCGCCTGTACGCCGCCGATCGCGAAGCGGGCGTGCGCGCCGCCTGGCTGCAGGGCCGGCTGCTGGCCGCCGACATCATGGTCTACGGCATCAATGCCGACTGCGTGCCGTGCCTCGACGTGCCGGTGCAGGGCGCGAATTCGGTCATCGGCGATCGGGCCTACGGCCTCGACGGCGACACCGTCGCCGCCCTCGGCCAGGCCGTGGCGGACGGGTTCGTGGCTGGCGGCGGCCTGCCGGTGGTGAAGCACATTCCCGGCCATGGTCGTGGCAATGCCGACAGCCATTACCGCCTGCCGGTGGTCGCAACGCCCCGCGCCGAGCTGTCCCGGACCGATTTCGCCCCGTTCAGGGCCCTGAACACGGTGCCCGCGGCGATGACCGCGCATATTCTCTATACCGATATCGATGCAACGCGCCCCGCAACGCTGTCGCCCGTGGTGATCGAAGAGGTCATTCGCGGCGAGATCGGTTTCGACGGTCTCCTGATGAGCGACGACATCTCGATGAAGGCGCTGCAGGGCGATCTCGGCGACCTCAGCCGCGAATGCCTCGATGCCGGCTGCGACGTGGTGCTCCACTGCAATGGCGACATGGCGGAGATGCGCAAGGTCGCTGACGCCGCGCAGTCACTGACCGGGGAGGCCCAGCGCCGGGCCGCCGCCGCTGAGAGCTATATCGCGCCGATCGTGCCGTCCGACGAGGCCGCGCTGCGGGCGGAATACCGCGAACTCGTCGCCCGCGTCGCCTGAACCGGTTGCCGTCGCCGCGGCGAAGGGTTAGCCAGAGCGCAGAAGGTTGGGCGCGCGCGCCGGCCGACCAGAGTGACGGGCTGTCCAACGTGCATGACCGGACCCGCGACGCCGTCGCGCCATCCCAGAAATCCGCGAGCAGGACGAGCGCCGGCGTCAGCTTTGCCGCCCGGCTCGCCTTCGAGAACGTCTCGCACGCGGTCGGCGACACGCAGATTCTGAACGACATCAACCTGGCTGCCGAGCCCGGCGAGATCCTGTGCCTGCTCGGTCCGTCCGGATCGGGCAAGACGACGCTTCTGCGGATCGCCGCCGGGATCGAGCGGCAGACGGCGGGGCGGCTGGTTCTGAACGGACGCGAGATCGCCGGCGAGACAGCGTTCGTGCCGCCCGAAAAGCGCGGCATCGGCCTGATGTTCCAGGACTTCGCGCTGTTTCCGCACATGACCATCGCCGAGAATGTCCGCTTCGGCCTGACCGCCATGGCGGGCGACGCGGCCCGCAAGGAGGCGATGGCGGCGCTGGAGCGGGTCGGTCTGAGTGGCTCCGCGGGCCTCTACCCGCACACCCTGTCGGGCGGCGAGCAGCAGCGCGTGGCCCTGGCGCGCGCCATGTCGCCGCGCCCGTCGGTGCTGTTGATGGACGAGCCGTTCTCCGGCCTGGACAGCCGGCTGAAGGACGTGGTGCGGACCGACACGCTGCAGATCCTGCGCGAAAGCCGGGCGACCGCGATCATCGTCACCCACGACGCCGAGGAAGCGATGCGCATGGGCGACCGAATCGCGCTTCTGCGCGACGGGCGTCTCGTGCAGCTGGGCACGGCGGCCGAACTCTACAGCCGCCCGGCGAGCCTCTTCGCCGCGGGTTTCTTCTCCGAACTCAACGTCATTGATGGCGAGGTGCGGGGCGGCCGCGTGGTGACGGCGCTCGGACCGGTCGCCGACACGGCCCTGCCGGACGGCACGGCGATGACCGTTGCCCTGCGTTTGACGGGCCTGCGACTGCAGGAGCGGGACGACGGCGTGTTCGGACGGATCGTCGCACGGCGGTTTCTGGGCAGCGTCGATCTGATGACCGTGGCCATCGAGGGGCTCGATTATCCGCTGCGCTCACGCATGCGGGCGGGAATTGTCGAGCAGGGGCGGCGCGACGTCGTTGTTTCCGTTGATCCGCAAGACGTTATCGTGTTTGAAAAGTCCGCGGACGATCGCTAGCTTGGGAAGATCGAACGCCTTACGCGTTCCAGGGAGATTTTATAATGGGTAGCTTCAGCATCTGGCATTGGCTCATCGTCCTTGCGGTCGTGCTGCTGCTCTTCGGTCGCGGCAAGATCCCGGAACTGATGGGTGACGTTGCCAAGGGCATCAAGAGCTTCAAGAAGGGCATGTCGGAGGACGAGACCGAGGCGACTGCTCAGGAGCGCCGGTCGCTCGACCACAACGAGGCCGATGTGGTGGCCCGCGACGTCAAGCGGGAGAAGACGGTCAACTGATCGCCTGCACATGAGGTCATCGATGACGACGGTGTGCCGTCGTCATCAGGTCAGTTCGCTGTTTCCGAGACGCTGAAATGTTCGATATCGGCTGGTCCGAACTCATGGTCGTCGCGGTGATCCTGGTGGTCGTCGTGGGGCCAAAGGATTTGCCGCGCATGCTGCGCACGTTCGGGCGCACCAGCAAGCAGTTGCGGTCCATGGCCGGCGATTTCCGCCGCCAGTTCGACGATGCGTTGCGCGAGGCTGAGCTCGACGATGTCAGGGACACCGTCAGCAAGGTGCGCGATCTCGATCCGACCAAGGACGTGCGGGCGGCAATGAACCCGATGAAGGCGGTGGGCGACGAGATTCGCTCGTCGCTGAAGGCCGCGACCAAGGCGCCCGAGCCGAAGGTGCCGGGCGCCTCCGGTGCGGCCGTTGCGGCCGAACCCGACAAGGCGGGGGCGACCAACAGCCCGCAGCCGGCGGACAAGCCTGCCGAAAGCGCGGATGCCGCGCCCCAGAAGAAGAGCGAGGACGCGGCGTGAGTCGGAACGACACCGATATCGAGGCCTCCTCGGCGCCGCTGATCGAGCACCTCATCGAGCTGCGTACGCGGCTGATGTGGAGCATCGGCGGCTTCCTGCTCGCCTTTATCGTCTGCTTCTTCTTCGCCAAGCCGATCTTCAATTTCCTCGTCATTCCGTATCAGACGGCGACAGAATGGGCCGGCGTGCACAACAAGCAGGTCGAACTGATCTACACGGCGCCGCAGGAATTCTTCTTCACCCAGGTGAAGATCGCGGCGTTCGGCGGCTTCTTCCTCGCCTTCCCGCTGATCGCCTCGCAGATCTACAAATTCGTGGCCCCCGGGCTCTACCGCGAGGAGCGCGGCGCGTTCCTGCCGTTCCTCGTCGCCACGCCGCTCCTGTTCCTGCTCGGTGCGGCGCTGGTCTATTATTTCTTCACCCCGATGGTGATGTGGTTCTTCCTGTCGATGGAGCAGACGGGAACCGGCGGACAGGCCGCGATCCAGCTTCTGCCGCGGGTCTCCGAATATCTGTCGCTGATCATGACGCTGATCTTCGCCTTCGGACTGGTGTTCCAGCTTCCTGTGGTGGCGACGCTTCTGGTGCGGGCGGGCATCACCTCCTCGCAGGGGCTGGCCGACAAGCGCAAATACGCCATCGTGCTGGCCTTCGTCGCCGCGGCGATCCTGACGCCGCCCGACCCCATGTCGCAGATCGGTCTTGCCCTGCCGACGATCCTTCTCTACGAGGTGTCGATCTTTGCGGCACGGATGATCGAACGCAAGCGGGTCCAGCGGCAGCGCGAAAGCGAGGCGCAAGCCGATAGCTGACAGCATGACCCGGATCCCGCCGCTCGTCGGTCGGGAAACGGGAATCAATGCTCGACATCAAGTGGATACGTGACAATCCGGACAAGCTGGATGCGGCCCTCGCACGACGCGGCGCCGCGCCCCTGGCCGAACAGCTTCTCAAACTCGACGAAGAGCGCCGGGCGCATCTGACCCGCCTGCAGACCTTGCAGGGTCGGCGCAACGAGGCGTCCAAGGCGATCGGCAAGGCCAAGGGCACCGGTGACGAGGCCGGCGCCGAGGAGCTGATCCGCGAGATCGGCGAGATCAAGGAAGCCATCCAGGACGGCGAGGAGACCGAGCGGCGCATCGACAAGTCGCTCGAGGACGCGCTTGCCCGCATTCCGAACATCCCGCTCGACGACGTGCCCGAGGGCGCGGACGAAACCGACAATGTCGAGATCCGCCGTCACGGCGAGGCGCCGAACTTCGGTTTCGCGCCCAAGGAGCATTACGAGCTCGGCGAAGGCCTCGGCCTGATGGATTTCGAGCAGGCAGCGAAGATCTCCGGCTCGCGCTTCACCATCCTGAAGGGCCAACTCGCCCGCATGGAACGTGCCCTCGGCCAGTTCATGCTCGATCTGCACACCGGCGAGCACGGCTATCAGGAAACCGCGGCGCCGCTGCTGGTGCGCGACGAGGCGCTGTTCGGCACCGGCCAGTTGCCGAAATTCAGCGAAGACCTGTTCCACACCAGTGAAGGCCGCTGGCTGATCCCGACCGCCGAGGTGCCGCTGACCAACATGGTGCGCGAGCAGATGCTAGGGGCAGGCGACCTGCCGCTGCGCTTCACGGCGCTGACCCCGTGCTTCCGCTCGGAAGCCGGCTCGGCCGGACGCGACACCCGCGGCATGCTGCGCCAGCACCAGTTCTACAAGGTCGAACTGGTCTCGGTGACCGACGAGGGCTCCTCGATTGCCGAGCACGAGCGCATGACCGCGGCGGCCGAAGAGGTGCTGAAGCGCCTCGGCCTGTCCTACCGGGTCGTCACGCTGTGCGCGGGCGACATGGGGTTCGGTGCGCGCAAGACCTACGACATCGAGGTCTGGCTGCCGGGGCAGGACGCGTTCCGCGAAATCTCCAGCTGTTCGGTCTGCGGCGACTTCCAGGCGCGCCGCATGGGCACGCGCTACCGCGTCGAGGGCGAGAAGGCCGCGCGCTACGTTCACACGCTGAACGGCTCCGGCGTCGCCGTCGGACGGGCGCTCATCGCGGTCATGGAGAATTACCAGAACGAAGACGGCTCGATCACCGTTCCGGAGGCCCTGCGGCCCTATATGGGTGGGCTCGAACGGATCGAGAGGACGGCCTGATGCGCCTGCTGCTGACCAATGACGACGGCATCCACGCCGAAGGCCTTGCCGTGCTGGAGCGGATCGCGCGCGAACTGACGGACGACGTCTGGGTGGTGGCGCCCGAGACCGACCAGAGCGGGCTGTCGCATTCGCTGACGCTGTCCTCGCCGCTCCGCCTGCGCAAGATCGACGAGCGCCGCTTCGCCTTGTCCGGCACGCCGACCGACTGCGTCATCATGGCGGTCAAGCAACTGATGGATTCTCCGCCGGACCTAGTGCTGTCGGGCGTCAATGCCGGGCAGAATATCTGCGACGACGTCACCTATTCGGGCACGGTCGCCGGCGCCATGGAAGGCACGATGCTGGGCCTGCGCTCGATTGCGCTCAGCCAGGCGTTCAAGCCCGGCAGCCATCGCGAAGCGCTGTGGAAAACGGCCGAGACCCATGCGCCGGCGCTGATCGAGCGCCTGATGACCTTCGACACCCCGCCCGGGCATCTGATCAACGTCAATTTCCCGGCAGTCGAAGCCGACGCGGTCGAGGGCATCGAGGTCACGCGCCAGGGCAAGCTCGACTATTCGCTGGGCATGGAAGAGCGCCGCGACGGCCGCGGCTTCCCGTATTTCTGGCTGAAGTTCGGACGTCAGGCCGGCGCCGAGGTGGAACAGTCGGATGTGGCCGCCCTGACCGCCGGGCGAATCTCGGTCACGCCGCTGCATCTCGACCTGACCGCCCATGCGCTGCGCGACGAGCTGCGCACGCTGCTCGGTTGATGGCGCCGACCGGCGAAGGCGCGGGGCGCGACCGCGAGGATCTGGCGGCCTTCCTGCTGTCGCTCCGGTCGGAGCGCATCACCGACGCACGGCTTCTGGAAGCGGTGGAATCGGTGCCGCGTCGGCTGTTCCTGCCCGAGGGCATCGCCAACGCCTATGAGAACCGCTCGGCCCCGCTCGCCTGCGGGGAGACCATGCACGGGGCGCTGGCCGCGGTGCGGCTGGTGGCGGCGCTGGACGTACAACCGGCGCACCGGATTCTGGAGATCGGAACCGGCAGCGGCTACATCACCGCCCTCCTGGCGCGGCTCGGCACCCATGTCAGCTCCTTCGACCGCTATCGGGGGCTGGTGGAGCCGGCGGGGCGGCGGCTGCGCGACATCGGCATCACCAACATCTCGCTGTTCCTGGAAGACGGACGCGACGGCTTCGCCGGCGGGGCGCCGTTCGACCGGGTGATCGTCCATGCGGCGTTTCCCGCTGTGCCGCGCCAGTTCCTCGACCAGCTCGGCTCCAACGCCGCGATGATCTGCGCACTCGGGCCGGGGGACGGGCCGCAGGAACTCCTGCGCCTGCGCAAGGTGGGCAGCCGCTTCGAGCGCGAGCCACTGGGCACCGTGCACTACCAGCCATTGGCCTTCGGCACGGCCGACGCCCTCTGACCGGGCGCGACAGGGCGTCGATGGGCCGTCAAACATGGCGTCGACGTCCAAGAAATGTCGTTTTTGCCCCGCGACTTAACCGGGCAGTAAGATTAACGCGCTTCAATAGGTCCAAGAGTAAACTAGCGTGCTCAAGGGACGGCGATGCGTATCAATGTGCTGAAATCCGTGCGGCTCAGAATGGTGCGCTCCGTCGCGATGGTGGGAATGGCCGGCCTCGCGGCGGGTTGCAGCTCCGACGTCGTGCGTTTCGACGACGGCTTCTACACCGGGGCCGTGCCGCAGGCGCCGGCCAGCAACCAGATGGCGGCAGCCAGCCAGCCCTATCCGGGCGACGTCGATGCCATGAACACCGGCAGCGTCTCCCGCGGCATGCCGGCCTATGGCAACGGCGCGCAGGCGGCATCGGGTTACCCGGCGCAGAACCAGGGTTCCTACCAGACGGCGGCGAACAGCTATCCGCAGGGCGGCGTCGCCACCTCGGGCGCCGTGCAGACCAGCCAGCTGCCGCCTCCGCCGCCGCCGAGCTACGCCAACGCGCCGCAGTCGCAGGTCTCCGCTGCGCCGACCTCATCCTCGATGCCCGCGACCCGCGGCGCACCGCCATCGACCCTGGGTGAGCAGGCGGCCCGTGTCGTCTCTCCGCAGAGCCGGCCGATGCAGTCGAGCGCTGCGACGTCGCAGCCGACGCGGTCGGCCGCCGCCAGCGGCAGCGTGAAGGTGGAGAGCGGCGATTCGCTGCTCGGCATCGCACGCCGCACCGGCGTCTCGGTCGCCGACATCAAGCGCGCCAACGGCATGAGCGACGACACGATCCGCATCGGCCAGACGCTGAGCCTGCCGGCCGGCGCATCGGCGCCGACCCGCGTCGCAAGCGCCGAGCCGAAGGCCGCGCCGGAGCCCCAGCGTCAGGCCGAGCCGCAGAAGGTTGAAGCCGATTCGTCGCCGAAATCCTATTCGCCGCCGAAGACCGCCGAGAAGTCCGGCCGTCCGTCGGCCACGGAGACGCCGACAGCGGCCAGCCCGTCGACGACGGTCAGCAAGGAAGTCGAGACCGAGGTGGCGGCCGTCGCGCCCAACTCCACGGGCATCAGCCAGTTGCGCTGGCCGGTGCAGGGCCGCGTCGTCAATCGCTTCGGCGAGAAGGTCGGCTCGCGCCGCAATGACGGCCTGAACCTGTCGGTGCCGCGCGGCACGCCCATCAAGGCCGCCGAGAACGGCGTCGTGATCTATGCCGGCGACGGACTGAAGGAGTTCGGCAACACCGTTCTCGTCAAGCACGACAACGGCCTCGTCACCGTCTACGGCCACGCCGATCAGATCGACGTGGAGCGGGGCGCCAAGGTCAAGCGCGGTCAGCAGATCGCCAAGTCCGGCATGTCGGGCGACACCGACGTTCCGCTTCTGCACTTCGAGGTGCGCAAGGATTCGGCTCCGGTCGATCCGACCAAGTACCTCCAGTAGACGCCGACCTCCAGGCGTGACCGGCCCGGCCCCGCGGACAGCAGCGGGGTCGGGCCATTTGCGTTCGGGCCTGCGGAATCAGCTACCGGCTACCGGCGTCAGCGTGCGGCCGAGGCGGCCGGCCAGGTCCTGGACGAACTGGAAGGCCACGCGGCCGGAGCGGCTGCCCCGGGTCGTCGCCCATTCCAGCGCCTCGTGGCGGACCCGATCGGCATCGACGTCAAGGTCATAGGCGGCCAGATAGCCGTCGATCATCGCCAGATAGTCGTCCTGGCTGCAGCGGTGGAAGCCGAGCCACAGGCCAAACCTGTCGGACAGCGACACCTTTTCCTCGACCGCCTCGCCGGGATTGATCGCCGTCGACCGCTCGTTCTCGATCATGTCGCGCGGCAGGAGATGGCGCCGGTTCGAGGTCGCGTAGAACAGAACATTGCCCGGCCGTCCCTCGACGCCGCCCTCCAGCGCCGCCTTCAGCGACTTGTAGGCCGAATCCCCCATGTCGAAGGACAGGTCGTCGCAGAACAGCAGGAACGGGTAGGGCGCGGCCCGCACGATCCCCATCAGGCGCGGCAGATGATCAATGTCCTCGCGGTGTATCTCGATCAGCTTGACCGGCGCCGCGCCCGCCTCGAGCCCGGCATTGACCGCGCCGTGCGCGGCCTTCACCAGTGACGACTTGCCCATGCCGCGCGCGCCCCACAGAAGCGCGTTGTTGGCCGGCAGACCCCGGGCGAAGCGGTCGGTGTTCTCCAGCAGGATGTCGCGCGAACGCTCGATACCCTTCAGCAGCGCGATCGGCACGCGGTTGACCGAGGGGACCGGCACGAGCGCGGCCGGCGGGTCGAAGACGAAACAGTCCGCCGCCGTAAAGTCAGGCGCCGGGGCGGGGGGCGGTGCCAGCCGCTCCAGCGCCCCCGCGATCCGGTCCATCGTGTGCTTCAGGCTGGCGAGTTCTGCGGCATCCATGGTGGCTCTTTCGTCTCGAAGCTCCGCCGGACCGTCGGCCCGGTGGACGCTTGTTGCATTCGGGGCGACCGATCGTATATTCCGCGCACATCGTAAAGGCCCTGCTGTCGGCGCTGCGTCGCGCAAGGCATGATCCTGTGCCGATTCTCTGAGAGGTTTTTTCCATGTTCGTGACCGAGGCTTTCGCCCAGACGGGTTCCGTAGCGGGGGGGAGCGATCTGTTGATCAGCGTTCTGCCGTTCGTGGCCGTGTTCGCGATCATGTATTTCCTCATCATCCGCCCGCAGCGCACCGCGATGAAGAAGCGCGAGGAAATGCTGAAGAACATCCGCCGCGGCGACACCGTCGTCACGGGCGGCGGGATCGTCGGCAAGGTCACCAAGGTTCACGATAGCGGCGAACTGGAAGTGCAGATCTCCGAGCAGACCCGCGTGCGCGTCATGCAGGGCACCGTCGCCGATGTCCGGGTGAAGGGCGAGCCGACCGCCGCCAACACCAAATAGCCGTGTTGGCGCCGCACACAGCGCCACGGGACTGAGATCGCGTCGCTGCTGGCCTTGCCACAAGGGTCGGCGGCGGCGGTTTTAACGCTTGCCAACGGCGCGCAATACCGGCGCGGCCGTCGACCCTGTCGGGACACCCATGCTCTATTTCTCGCGCTGGAAGACGTTTCTGATCTGGCTGACGGTCGCCATCGGCGTCCTCTATGCGGCGCCCAACGTCCTGCCGCAGCAGGCGCTGGACAAGCTGCCGTCCTGGTTCCCGCAGCAGTCCGTCACGCTCGGCCTCGACCTGCAGGGCGGCTCCTACATCCTTCTCGAGGTGGATTCGCAGTCGCTGGTCGCCGACCGGGTGCAGACCCTGCGCGACGACGCGCGGCAGGCGTTGCGCACCGAGCGCATCGGCTATGCCGGCCTGTCCGACAGCGATCGCACCGTGACCATCCGCCTGCGCGACCCCGAACAGGTGGCGGCCGCCCGGGAGGCGCTGTCGCCGATGACCGACCCGATCTCCAGCGGCAGCGTGCTGGGTGGTGGCGCGGTGACGGAAGTGGCGATCGCCGAGCCGCAGCCCGGCGTCCTGACCCTGTCGCTTACCGACGAGGGTGTTGCCTATCGCACGTCGGCCGCGGTGACCCAGTCGATCGAGGTGGTGCGCCGCCGCGTCGACGAGCTTGGCACCACCGAGCCGGTGATCCAGCGCCAGGGCGACGACCGCATCATGGTGCAGGTGCCCGGTCTCGGCGATCCGCAGCGGCTGAAGGCGCTGCTCAACCAGACCGCCAAGCTGACCTTCCGCCTCGTCGACGTCACCGCTTCGGCCGAAGACGTCGCCCGGGGCAGCCGTCCGCCGGCGGGCTCCGAGCTTCTCTACACCAACGACCCGACCCCGGCGCCGGTTCTCGTGCAGCGCCAGATCATGGTGTCGGGTGAAAACCTGACCGACGCCCAGGCCGGCTTCGACAGCCAGAGCAACGAGCCGGTCGTCAACATCCGCTTCGACACCCAGGGTGCCCAGCGTTTCGGCGCTGTCACCCAGCAGAATGTCGGGCGGCCCTTCGCCATCGTTCTCGACGAGAAGGTGCTGTCGGCGCCGAACATCCGCGAGGCGATCCTCGGTGGCCAGGCGCAGATCAGCGGCAGCTTCACCGTCCAGAGCGCCAACGATCTCGCGGTGCTGCTGCGCGCCGGCGCGCTGCCGGCAACGCTCAACATCATCGAGGAACGCACGGTCGGACCGGGCCTCGGCGCCGATTCGATCGCCGCCGGCGAGACCGCCGGCGTGATCGGCGCTCTTCTCGTCGTGGTCTTCATGCTGGCTGCCTATGGCTTCCTCGGCATCATCGCCAACATCGCGCTGATCGTGAACCTCGTGCTGCTCTTCGCGGTGCTGACCGTCATCGGCGCCACGCTGACCCTTCCAGGCATCGCCGGCATCGTGCTGACGCTCGGCATGGCGGTGGATTCCAACGTCCTGATCTACGAGCGGATCCGCGACGAACGCCGGCAGGGCCGGTCCGTGGTGCAGGCGATCGACATCGGTTTCCAGAAGGCGCTGGCGACGATTCTCGACGCCAACATCACCACGCTGATCGCGGCGGTCGTCCTGTTCTTCCTGGGATCGGGACCGGTGCGCGGCTTCGCCGTGACCCTGGCCATCGGCATCATCACGACCGTCTTCACCGCTTTCACGCTCACCCGCTGGCTCGTCGCCGCATGGGTGCGCCGCAGCCGGCCGAAGGAACTGCCGCGCGGCTTCATCCGGCTGGTGCCGGAAGTCACGCGCATTCCGTTCATGAAGGTCCGTCTGCAAGCCTTTGCCCTGTCGATGCTCCTGTGCGTCGCGTCGGTGGGCGGCCTGTTCGCCGTCGGGCTCAACCTGGGCATCGACTTCACCGGCGGCACGCTCATCGAGGTGCAGGCCAAGAATGGCGAGGCCGATATCGGCGACATCCGTGAGCGTCTCGGCGCGATCGGCGTACCGGACGCGCAGGTGCAGGAGTTCGGCACCCCGACCGAGGCGCTGATCCGCATCGGCTCGCAGGGCGGCGACGCGTCGCAGGTGGCGATCGTGGAATCGGCGCAGGAGGCCCTGGCGGCCGACTATGACTTCCGCCGCACCGAAGTGGTCGGCCCGACCGTGTCGGGTGAACTGGCCTTCGCGGCGGTCATCGGCGTTCTGGCGTCGCTCTTCGCGATCCTGATCTATGTCTGGATCCGCTTCGAGTGGCAGTTCGCACTGGGCGCGATCATCGCGACGGTCAACGACGTCTTCCTGACGCTCGGCTTCCTGGTCGTGACGCAGCTCGAATTCAGTCTGGCCAGTGTCGCGGCGATCCTGACGATCGTCGGCTACTCGCTGAACGACACGGTGGTCATCTACGACAAGGTCCGCGAGAATCTGCGGCGCTTCAAGAAGATGCCGATCGGCCAGCTTCTCGACCTGTCCGACAACGAGATGCTGGCGCGCACGACCATGACCTCGGCGACCACGCTTCTGGCGCTGGCGGCCCTGTTCGTCTTCGGCGGCGAGGTGATCCGTTCCTTCGTGGCCTCCATGCTCTTCGGCGTGGCGATCGGCACCTTCTCGTCGATCTTCGTCGCCGCGCCGGCGCTGATCTTCTTCAAGCTGCGGGCCTCGGACTTCGCGGCCAAGAAGGAAGAGGAAGAGGCGGCGCGCGAGGGCGGCTCGACGGCGCGCGAGGCCTGACATGGCGAAGGGTATCGAGATCCGCGAGGCTCACTTCCCGGGCCGCGCCCCGATCGAGGCCTATGGCAATGGCGGCTTCCGCTTCGCCTCCATGTCGCATCGCGGCTCGATCCTGTGTCTGCCGTCGGGCATCTACGGCTGGGACGGCACCGCGGAGGCGCCGTTTACCGGCGAACGTCTCGGCAAGGTGTTCGAGGAGGCCGAGGAGATCGGCTTCCTTCTGTTCGGCACCGGCACGGACATTCGTCGGCTGCCGCCGGCGCTGGCCGACCGCATGCGCCAGGTCGGCATCTCCTGCGACCCGATGTCGACGGGTGCGGCAGTCCGCACCTTCAACATCATGCTGTCGGAAGGCCGGCCCGTGGCGGCGGCGCTCGTCGCGGTCGACTGAGCCAGTTCTCGTGACCTCCGCGGCGGCCTGACGCCGGCAGACGGCTGGCTTGAAGCCCCGCGCCACACCATCTTTCATCCGCGGGCCTGCAGCCCGAACCAAGCCGAGGCGCTGAGACACGGCCATGACGGATCTGAGCGAGAATTACGCCGAGTGCCTGCGACTGGTGGAGGCCGCCGATCGCGACCGGGCGATCTCGCTGGCTTTCGTTCCGGCGGACAAGCGCGACGATGTCGCCGCCCTCTACGCATTCAACATAGAGACCGCGCGGGTGCGCGATTCGGTGAGCGAACCGATGCCGGGGGAGATCCGCCTGCAATGGTGGCGGGACGCACTGGCGGCGCCCGACCAGGGCGCGGCCGGGCATCCGGTCGCCGCTGCCGTTGCCGACACGATCGCCCGCCACGAGCTGCCGCGTGCGGCGTTCGACCGCTTCCTCGAAGCGCGCATCTTCGACCTCTATGACGATCCGATGCCGTCGAGCGAAGAACTGGAGGCCTATGCCGGCGAGACCGCCTCGACGCTGATCATGCTGACGGCGATGGTGCTGGCGCGCGATGCGGCGGAGACGCAGGCCGATGCTGCCGGGCATGCCGGTGTCGCCCAGACGGTGGCCGGCGTCCTGCGCCTGTTGCCGCAGCATCGTGCCCGGCGGCAGGTCTTCGTGCCGGCCGACATCCTCGCAGCTGCCGGCTGCTCGACCGAAGAACTGATCCGCGGCGAGCGCGAACCGGCAGGCCGCGCGATTGCGGCGATGACCGCTTTCGGGCGCCAGCATGTGCGCGCCTGGATGGCCGAACTCGGCGACATTCCCAAGCCGCTGCGACCGGCCTTCCTGCCGGCGGCGCTAGCAGGGCGGTACCTCGACCTCATCGAACGGGACGGGGCGGCGGCGCTCGACCAGCCCGTCGAGATCGGCCCGCTGCGCAAGGTCTACATCAACTGGCGCACGATGCGGCGCTGACGGCAGGGATCGACCGCCGGAGCGATCCGCGCTTACATCGCCGCAGCGGCTCGTGCATCCGGGCCGGCACACCGAATTTCCAACTGATCCGAAAGCCGACCCCACGATGGCATTGCGCACGATGAGGTCCGCGCCCCGGCATGTCGGGCAGTTCTGGCGCTCGCTGGCGGCGGGAGCGGGCGTCGCGGCCTTCCGCTTTCCCCTGGCGAGCCTGCTGATCGTCGCCATCGCGATCCTCTCCAACCTTGCCCTGCGGGATGTCTACCCGGTGGCCGAGGACGATCTGGCCTGGCTGCTGGCCGCCTTCTACGGCGCGGCGGCCATTTCGGTCGTGATGGTGCTGGCAATGGAGGCGCGGGACGTGTCCGTGGCGGTGCGACAGGGCGCGTCTGTCCTTGTCGCGCTCGTCGTCGGCGCGGCGATCTGGGTCGGGCCGGCGCTGGCGGTATTTCCGCCGCCGTTGATCGTTGCCGCGACCTTTGCCGTTCCGCTTGCGGGGTATCTGAGCCTGCGCGATGCGGAAAGGTTCTGGGTCTTCACCTTCTGGACCGTGGTCGGCGTCAGCCTCGCCTTCCTGTCGGTGCTGCTGTTCGTTCTCGGCCTGTCGGCGATCCTGGAGATGATCCGCTACCTGTTCGAGGTCGGGCTGCCGAGCGACGCCTACGAGCATATCTTCGCTACGGCCTTCGCGCTGGTCGGGCCGCTCTTCGCGCTGGGGCGGATTCCGCATCATTTCGACGAGCGCATGCCGGCGGGGCAGGACGAGCGGCTGATCTCGGGGCTGCGCATCCTGTTCGACTGGGTTGCCGTGCCGCTGGTGCTGGCAACGGCGCTGGTCCTGCATCTCTATGCCGCGAAGATCCTCGTCACGGGCGATGTGCCGCAGGGCGAGATCGGCTGGATCGTCACCTTCTTCGCGGTGTTCGTCCTGCTGCTGCGCATTGCGGTCGATCCGTTCCGCACCGGCGCCGCGGCAGCCACGCGGCTTTTCACACGCTACTTCGCCTTGGCACTTCTGGTGCCCCTGACTCTGCTCGCCTATGCAATCTGGCTGCGCCTCGACGCCCAGGGGTTCACGCTTGAGCGCTACTATCTGATGCTCGGGGCACTCGCGGCGGGGTTGGTCCTCACCCTGCAGCTTCCGGGCCGGACGCGGGGCGACATTCGCTGGATGGCGGCCGTACCGGTCCTGCTGCTGGCGCTTTCGGCCTTCGGGCCATGGGGCGCCTATGACACCGTTGGCCGCAGTCAGACGGCCCATATCGTTGAGCGCTTCGTTGTGGACGATGGCGCCGGCGGGCACCGGCTGGCCGCGACCGGGCGTTCGGATCGCGAGGCCGCCGAACTGCGCTCGCGGCTCTACGTTCTCGACGACGTCAGCCAACTCGAGCGGCTGGCGCCGCTGCTGCCGGCGGATTTGATGGAGGGCAAGGAATCGGACCGGCGCGAGCGTGTCTTCGCGGAGCTCGATCTGTCGGGTCCGGTCGGCGTGCGCGAACTGCGCAGCTTTACCGCGAACGCGCCGATGGTGATCGACATTGCCGGGTTCGATCGCGTCGTCCCGGAGCGCGACGTACGTCAGGGCCTTGCAGACGGAGAGACGAGCAGCACCGGCGCCCCGTTATCCGGAGGAGTTGTGTTGCAGCTTGAGGGTTGGGAGTTCGTGCTGCGGATCGGCGAAGCCGAGGATCGCTTCGATCTCGCGTCGGCGATCGACGCTCTGCCGGACACGATCTACTCGGCGGCGCCGGACCGATTGCCGATGCAGATCGTGGACCTCAACGGCGTCAACGGGCGCAATGTCCGCCTGGCGCTGCGCCAGATCGTGCGGGATGGCGACGATGGGGCGATCCTGTCGGCGCTGCTGACGGTCTACTACCGGTCCGGCGAATGGCAGGAGCGGCCGGGCGGCTGAGCCCGGACGCCTGGATCTTCGATCAGGCCCGCAGGAACTACTCCGCGGCTTCCGCGATCGGGGCCTGGCCGAGCCAGCCGGCGAAATCGGCGAGGGCGCGGGCCGAAAGCGCCTTCTTCTTGGCAATCGCCTTGTCCTTGCCGCGAAAGCGCGTGACGCCCTCCGGCTTCTGGATGGCCCCCGGCTCCAGCGGCGGGAACAGGCCGAAATTGATGTTCATCGGCTGGAAGGACCGCTTGCCGCTCTCTTCCTGATGGGCGAGGTGGCCGCCGGTGATATGCGCGGCGAGCGCGCCCATGGCGGTCGTCTGCGGCGGCGGGGTGGCGGCTTCGCCCAGACGCTCGGCGGCGGCGAAACGGCCGGTCATCAGCCCGACGGCGGCCGATTCCACATAACCCTCGCAGCCGGTGATCTGGCCGGCGAAACGGATATGCGGGCGCACCTTCAGCCGCAATGTCGGGTCGAGCAGGGTCGGCGAGTTCAGATAGGTGTTGCGGTGCAGGCCGCCGAGCCGTGCGAATTCGGCGTTCTCGAGCCCGGGGATCATCCGCAGCACGGCCGCCTGGGCGCCGTATTTCAGCTTCGTCTGGAAGCCGACGATGTTGTAGAGCGTGCCCAGCGCATTGTCCTGGCGCAGCTGCACCACGGCATAGGCCTTGATGTCCGGCTGATGGGCGTTGGTCAGGCCCATCGGCTTCATCGGGCCGTGGCGCAGGGTCTCGGGACCGCGCTCGGCCATGATCTCGATCGGCAGGCAGCCGTCGAAATAGGGCGTGCCTTCCCATTCCTTGAACTCGGCGCGGTCACCCTCGACGAGGGCGGCGACGAAACGCTCGTAGGTGTCCTTGTCGAGCGGGCAGTTGATGTAGTCCTTGCCGGTGCCGCCGGGGCCGACCTTGTCGTAGCGCGACTGGAACCAGGCCTTGTCCATGTCGATGGAATCGAAATGCACGATCGGCGCGATGGCGTCGAAGAAGGCGAGGGCGTCAGTGCCGGTGGCGGCGCTGATCGACTCGGCCAGCGACGGCGCCGTCAGCGGGCCGGTGGCGACGATGCTGGGGCCCCATTCCTCGGGCGGCAGGCCCTCGACCTCGCCGCGCTCGACGGTGATCAGCGGATGTGCCGCGATCGCTTCGGAGACGGCGCCGGAAAAGCCCTCGCGATCGACCGCGAGCGCGCTGCCGGCGGGCACTTGGTGGGCGTCGGCGCAGCGCATGATCAGCGAATTGGCGAGCCGCATCTCGGCATGGAGGACGCCGACCGCATTGGTCTGGCTGTCGTCCGACCGGAAGGAGTTGGAGCAGACGAGCTCGGCCAGATGGTCGGTCTTGTGGGCCTCGGTACCGCGGACGGGCCGCATCTCGTGCAGGACCACGGGCAGACCGCGTTCGGCGATCTGCCAGGCAGCTTCGGATCCGGCGAGCCCGCCGCCGACGACGTGAATGGGTTGTTTCGACATGGGGACAATTTAGCAGTCGCGCGTGGCGATCAAAAGGCCGCGTGGCGATCCGCGCGCATGATCGAGCAAGTTTGCGGCCTCCAAACGACAACACCCGCCGGGGGGAGGACCCGACGGGTGTCGCATTGGGACCTGCGCTGGGAGGAGGATGCGCAGGTCATATCCGCTTCAGGCCCGGGAGGAGGTGGGCCCTACGCGAAACTCTAGAAGGTCTCTGATCGCCCGTCGGGGGGAGGACCCGACGGGCGACTGAGAGGTACCTGCGCTGGGAGGAGGATGCGCAGGCACTTTATCCGCCTTGGGCTTGGGAGGAGGAGTAGCCCGCAGCGAAGCTCTGTAATCTCTGGGCGCCCGCCGGGGGGAGGACCCGGCGGGCGTCTGGGTGGAAACTGCCTGGGAGGAGGAGTGGCAGTTTCCGATCCGCTTGGGTCCTGGGAGGAGGAGTGGACCCTTGCGAAAGTCTTGGCTGATGATCAGCCGATGGCGCGGCGGGCGACCGAGTTGATGTCGCCGCGCGAGATGCCGAGATCGGCCAGTTCGCGCAGGGAGAGACGGTTCAGTTCGTTGACCGTCTCGCGGTAGCGGCGCCAGTTGTTGTAGGAGCGAACGAGGTTCATCGGTTTATCCTGCGGTCTTAAATCGATTGAAGCGGCTGATTGTTTCGTCTGCGTCGCTTCGGTGACTGGAAGGTAGGCGGTGCAGGGCGGACCCGCTAGAGCCTTCGATGCATGGCAGCCTTGCGATTTGTGCAACGCAACAATCGGCGCATGTGCGGGGGCTGCCGCCGCGATCGGCAGGGCATTCGACACCACCCTCTTGCTGACAGGACCAATCCAAGTCGCACGCCGTTCTTTGAAGGGATGCGCGCTGGATCACGCCAAAAGGGCCGGTCCCGTGTGAAAAAGCCATGGAATCATGCGGATTGGCCCCCATATGGGCCTTTCGTGGCCGCGAGGCCGGTGATATAGAAGCGCGCGTCTCGCGTCGCCCACCGTACGGCGCATTATGCGGGTGTGGCGGAATTGGCAGACGCACTTGGTTTAGGTCCAAGCGCCGAGAGGCATGGGGGTTCAAGTCCCTCCACCCGCACCAGCGGCCGCTTTCACGGAATTCATTGCGGGTCGGCCTGAATGATCGGTCGTCTCGAGCACACAAGAAGGTATCCAGAATGCAGGTAACGGAAACCAAGGCCGAGGGCCTGAAGCGCGAGATCGAGATCGTCGTGCCGGCCTCGGATCTTGAAGCGCGGCTCCAGACCCGGCTCTATGAAGCCAAGGACCGGGTGCAGCTGAAGGGTTTCCGGCCGGGCAAGGTGCCGGTTGGCCATCTGCGCAAGATGTACGGCAAGTCGCTGATGGCGGAGATCGTCAACCAGATCCTGACCGAGACCCCGCGCAACGTCATTGCCGAGCGCAACGAGCGCTCCGCCATGCAGCCGGAAATCGGCATGTCCGAGGACGAGGCCGAGGCCGAGAAGGTCCTCAACGGCGGCGCCGACTTCAAGTTCACCCTGACCTACGAGACGCTGCCGGCGTTCGAGATCAAGGGCACCGAGGGCATCAAGATCGAGCGTCCCGTCGTCGAAGTGGCTGACGAGGAGATCGACGAGCAGGTCGAGCGCATCGCCGAGAATGCCCGGACCTACGCCGCCAAGGATGGCGCTGCGGACAAGGGCGATCGCGTCACCATGGACTTCGTCGGCAAGATCGACGGCGAGCCCTTCGATGGCGGCACCGCCACCGACAGCAACTTGGTGATCGGCTCCGGTCAGTTCATCCCGGGCTTCGAGGACCAGCTGATCGGCGTGAAGGCCGGCGACGAGAAGACTGTCGAGCTGACCTTCCCCGAGGATTACGGCGCAGCGCATCTCGCCGGCAAGCCGGCGACCTTCGACGTCACCGTCAAGGAAGTCGCCGCTCCCGAAGAGACCACGATCGACGACGAGTTCGCCGCCAAGCTCGGTGTCGAATCGCTGGATCGCCTGAAGACGGTCGTGCGCGAGCAGATCGAGAGCCAGTACGGCCAGGCGACGCGCCAGAAGGTCAAGCGCCAGCTGCTCGACGCCCTCGATGCGGCGTATGATTTCGATCTTCCGGAGAAGCTGGTCGAGGCCGAGTTCACCAACATCTGGAACCAGGTGCAGGGCGAGCTGACCAACAGCGGCAAGACCTTCGAGGACGAGGACACCACCGAGGAGAAGGCGCGCGCCGAATATCGCCGCCTCGCCGAACGTCGGGTCCGTCTGGGCCTGGTCCTGTCCGAGATCGGCGAGAAGGCCGGCGTGCAGATCACCGACGAAGAGCTGCAGCGCGCCATGTTCGAGCAGCTGCGCCGCTATCCGGGCCAGGAAAAGGAAGTCTACGAGTACTTCCAGAAGAACCCGGACGCCGTCGCCAGCCTGCGCGCGCCGCTCTACGAGGAGAAGGTCGTCGACCATCTGCTCGCCGAGGTGGACGTCACCGACAAGACCGTCAGCAAGGAAGAGCTGATGGCCGAGGACGAGGACGACAAGGAAACCGCCCTCGCGTCGTAAGGCGGGGCGTCGCGCAAGCGACCATCGTCGAGAATTTCGGAGGGCCGGCGCGAGTCGGCCCTTTCGCATATCTGGCCGGCAGTGGGGGGCTCGCGCCCGCCCAAGTCTGGTCATCACTATCGCCGATAGAGGCGTGCGCCGCGCGGACCCGCCGCGTCGGCACAAGCTGGCAGCGCCGATCCGTCGGCGCTGCGCCCCGCCACCCGGACCGATCACAGAACAGGCTTCCCCGCGGCATGCAGCGATTTCCGACGACCGCCATCCTCGCCTTCCTCATCGGGCTCTTGGTCCTCGCCGGCGCAAGTCACGCCCAGATGCCGGGATTGGCGATCGGCGGGTCGGGCGAGACCGAGTCCAGCACGTCGGTCGATCCGTCGCTGGACGATCTGATCGGCATTCTCGAGAACGACGACACCCGCGCCAAGCTGATCGAATCGCTGAAGGCGGCCGCCTACAAGGCACCGGAAGCCGCTGAAGCGGCCGAGGCCGGCACGGAGGCCGCGCCGCGCACGCTGCCCGGCGAGATCGCGCAATGGACCCGCTCCATGGCGGGCGGCCTGCTGGACACCTGGGACCAGGTTGCGGCCAGCCTCGTGTCGGCGTCCCAGATGCTGTCGGGCGCCAGCCGGATCGACCTGCCGATGCTGATCTCGGCGATCCTGCCGGTGGGGCTGGTGGCTCTCGTCGCCTTCGGCGTGCTGTTCGCCAGCCGGGTCATCAAATATCCGATCTTCCGGAGGCTGGCCGATGCCGCCGAGCGCACCGGCCCGATCAACAAGCTCCTGCTGCTGGTCATCTCGTCGATCGTCGACGCGTTGTCGGTGGTGGTCGGCTGGGCCGCCGGCTATCTCGCCGCGGTGATCTTCTTCGGCGGCGAGCCGGGCATCAACCAGGCCCTGTTCCTCAACGCCTTCCTGCTGATCGAGATGGTCAAGGTGGGCCTTGCCAGCTTCGTGTCGCCGTCCTACCCGCAATTGCGCCTGACGCCGTTCTCGAACCGGCAGGCGAGCTACTGGTATTTCTGGATCTCGCGGCTGATCTCGATCCTCGGCTATACCTTCATGTTCGTCGCGCCCATCGTGCAGCAATCGTCGAGCATCGCGGCAGCCGAGGCGGTGCGCTTCATCGTCGTGGTCCTCTGCCTGCTCCTGACCATCGGGCTGATCCTGAAGAATCGCGGCGTCGTGCGCGAGCGGCTGAAGCGCGCCAAGCACCAGGGCGACCGTTCGGTCAGCGCCTGGGTCTATGCCTTTGTCGGCCAGATCTGGTGGGTGCTGGCGATCGGCTTCGCGCTGGCGCTGTTCATCGTGTGGGTGCGCAGTCCCGAATCCGGCCTCGCCTTCATGACGACGGCGACGCTGAAGTCGATTGCGGCCATGGCCGTCGGCGGGCTGATCGTGTCGATCCTGTCGCGCGTCATCGCCCGGGGCATCCCGATCCCGCAGAACCTCAAGGACCGGCTGCCGCTCCTGGAGCGCCGGGTGAACTCCTTCATCCCCAACGCGCTGACCGTGCTGCGCGGCGTCGTCATCGTCGTCGTCCTGGCGGTGATCCTGGAGGCCTGGAACCTGTTGTCGTTCAGCGACTGGCTGGCCAGCCCGCTGGGGCAGCGCTTCGCCGGTGGCCTCGTCGGCGCGGGCATCATCCTGGCGGTCGGCGTGGCGATCTATATCGGCGTGTCGTCCTGGGTGGAGTACCGCCTCAATCCGAATTACGGCACCGTGCCGACGGCGCGCGAGCGCACGCTGCTGTCGCTGTTTCGCAATGCCTTCACCATCACGATGATCGTGCTGGTGGCGATGCTGGTTCTGTCGCAGATCGGCATCGACATCGCGCCGCTCCTCGCCGGTGCCGGTGTCGTCGGCCTGGCCATTGGTTTCGGCGCCCAGAAATTCGTCCAGGACATCATCACCGGCGCCTTCATCCAGATCCAGAATGCCATGAACGAGGGCGACATCGTCGAACTGAACGGCATCTCCGGCACGGTCGAGGAACTGACCGTGCGGTCCGTCGGGCTGCGGACGCTGGAAGGCACCTGGTACCTGATCCCGTTCTCCTCGGTCGATCAGGTGGCGAACTTCTCCAAGGACTTCGCCTATTACGTCGCCGATATCGGCGTCGCCTATCGCGAAAATGTCTACGACGTGAAGCAGATGATGTTCGACGCTTTCGACGAACTGAAGACCACCGCCGTCGGGGAGAACCTCCTGAGCGAACTCGACATGTTCGGCGTCAACGAACTCGGCGATTCGGCCGTGGTCGTGCGCGGCCGGGTGATGACCAAGCCGTCGACCCAGTGGGGTGTCGGCCGGGCCTATCGCGAGATCATCAAGCGGATGTCCGACGAGCGCGGCATCGAGATCCCGTTCCCGCACATGACGCTGTGGTTCGGCGAGGATCGGGACGGCAAGGCGCCGCCGTTGCGGGTGCGCCAGAACCGGCAGGCCGACACCGCGCGTCCGGCGATCGAGGCGAGTTCGCAGCGGGCGGATGCCGGCGACCACGGCACCCACGATGCGGACCGCAAGCCGATCCCGCCGGGCGGCGGCGACATCGACAGTGCCGGCGAGGGCAGGGGCTGATTGCGCTACGGCCTGCGCAAGACCATATGGGGCGCAGGGGCCAATCCCTTGGGCCTCATGGCATTCGGCGCGGGGGAACGCCTTGCATAGGCGCTCGGCCAAGTCCTATCTACTGAACCAGACGAATCCCTTCGCTATTCCCGCGGCACCCGGTGGTGCCGCTCATCAGACCAAGCAGCGAGACGACGACCGATGACACATCCCGTGGAAACCGCGATGAACCTCGTTCCCATGGTGGTCGAGCAGACCAACCGGGGCGAGCGCGCCTACGACATCTTCTCGCGGCTTCTGAAGGAGCGGGTGATCTTCATCACCGGCCCGATCGAAGACTCGATGGCCACGCTGGTCTGCGCCCAGCTGTTGTTCCTCGAGGCCGAGAACCCGAAGAAGGAGATCGCCCTCTACATCAACTCGCCCGGCGGCGTGGTGACCAGCGGCATGGCGATCTACGACACCATGCAGTTCATCAAGCCGGCGGTCTCGACCCTGTGCATCGGCCAGGCGGCGTCGATGGGCTCGCTGCTGCTGTGCGCCGGTCACAAGGACATGCGCTTCGCCACGCCCAACGCCCGTATCATGGTGCATCAGCCGTCGGGCGGCTTCTCGGGCCAGGCCTCGGATATCGAGCGTCACGCCCAGGACATCATCAAGCTGAAGCGCCGCCTGAACGAGGTCTATGTCGAGCACACCGGCCAGGACTACGAGACGGTTGAACGCACGCTCGATCGTGACCACTTCATGACCGCTCAGGAGGCGCGCGAGTTCGGCCTGATCGACAAGGTCTATTCGTCGCGCGACGCCCTCGAGGCCGAAGGCACCAAGTAGGGCTGCGTCGTCACGCCACAGCCACACTTGCATCGCGATCATGGCGGGGCGTGCGTTAAGCGCCGCTCAAGCAATCGACGCTACGCTGGACGATGTGCAAGAGTGGCCGATGGTATCGGATCGTGGCTTTCGGGTGAGAGTCGCTTTGCCGAACGGGGCCGGGGGCACTAGGTTCGGTAGACCAAACGAGAAACGGATCCCTGGAGGGGACCGGATCGGAAGGAAAGACGCATGAGCAAAACGAGCGGCGGCGACTCCAAGAACACGCTCTACTGCTCTTTCTGCGGGAAGAGCCAGCACGAAGTCCGTAAGCTGATCGCCGGGCCGACGGTCTTTATCTGCGACGAGTGCGTCGAGCTGTGCATGGATATCATCAGGGAGGAAAACAAATCCTCCATGGTGAAGTCGCGGGAGGGTGTCCCCACCCCGCAGGAAATCATTGCGGTTCTCGACGACTACGTGATCGGGCAGTCCTTCGCCAAGAAGGTGCTCTCCGTCGCCGTGCACAACCATTACAAGCGGCTCGCCCACGCAGCCAAGAGCAATGACGTCGAACTGGCGAAGTCCAACATCCTGCTGATCGGCCCGACCGGTTGCGGCAAGACGCTGCTCGCGCAGACGCTGGCCCGCATCCTCGACGTGCCGTTCACCATGGCGGACGCGACCACGCTGACCGAAGCCGGCTATGTCGGCGAGGATGTCGAGAACATCATCCTCAAGCTGCTGCAGTCGGCCGACTACAATGTCGAGCGGGCCCAGCGCGGCATTGTCTATATCGACGAGATCGACAAGATCAGCCGCAAGTCGGACAATCCCTCGATCACCCGCGACGTGTCGGGCGAGGGGGTCCAGCAGGCGCTGTTGAAGATTATGGAAGGCACCGTCGCTTCGGTTCCGCCGCAGGGCGGCCGCAAGCACCCGCAGCAGGAATTCCTGCAGGTGGATACGGCGAACATCCTGTTCATCTGCGGCGGCGCGTTTGCCGGTCTCGACAAGATCATCTCGGATCGCGGTCGCAAGACCTCGATCGGCTTTGCGGCGAATGTCGCGGGTCCCGACGACCGGCGCACGGGCGACGTGTTCCGGCAGGTCGAGCCCGAGGATCTCCTGAAGTTCGGCCTCATCCCCGAGTTCGTCGGTCGTCTGCCGGTTCTGGCGACGCTGGAGGATCTCGACGAGGCGGCGCTGGTCCAGATTCTGGAAGAGCCGAAGAACGCACTGGTCAAGCAATATCAGCGCCTGTTCGAGATGGAGAATGTCGAGCTCTCGTTCCACGAGGACGCGCTGCGCGCCATCGCCCGCAAGGCGATCGAGCGCAAGACCGGCGCCCGCGGCCTGCGCTCGATCATGGAAGCCATGCTCCTCGACACGATGTTCGACCTGCCGACGCTGGAAGGCGTGCAGGAGGTCGTGATCTCCGAGGACGTGATCGACGGCAATGCCCGTCCGCTCTACATCTATTCCGAGCGGAACGGCGAGAAGGAAAACGTCAGCGCCTGATGTGAACCATCAGTGCGATGTTTGACGGCTGATGAGCCCGTCCCGGCTTGGCGCCGGGGCGGGCTTTTCTATTTCGAGGACTGCCGCCTGCGACATCGGACAGCACCCGCGTCCCGCTGCCGAATCGCTTGAATAGCAGGCGTGTGACGCCCACATTACGGTCGTGATGGCGCTGGACCCGCGCGCTTCGAAGAAGGCGCGGGATCGGTGGCCGAACACGGCGAGGATGCCGTAGAAAGGAATACCATGTCTGATACGCAAGAACGCCAGGGTGCCGCCGAGGCGGCTCTGTACCCGGTTCTGCCGCTGCGCGACATCGTCGTGTTTCCGCACATGATCGTGCCGCTCTTCGTCGGCCGCGAGAAATCGATCAAGGCGCTTGAGGAGGTGATGGGCGCCGACAAGCAGATCCTGCTTGCGACCCAGAAGAACGCCTCCGACGAGGACCCGACCGCGGATGCGATCTACGAGATCGGCACCGTCGCCAATGTGCTGCAGCTCCTGAAACTCCCGGACGGCACCGTGAAGGTGCTGGTCGAAGGCATGGGCCGGGCGAAGATCGAGAGCTTCTCGCCGCGGACCGAGTGGCACGAGGCTTCGGCCAGCCTGATCGAGGAGACCGAGGAAGACCCGGTCGAGATCGAGGCGCTGGCGCGTTCGGTGGTCTCGGAGTTCGAGAACTACGTCAAGCTGAACAAGAAGATCTCGCCCGAAGTGGTGGGGGCTGCCGGCCAGATCGAGGACTACTCGAAGCTCGCCGACACGGTCGCCTCGCATCTGGCGATCAAGATTCCCGAGAAGCAGGACATGCTGGCGATGATCAGCGTGCGCGAGCGGCTGGAAAAGGCCCTCGGCTTCATGGAATCGGAGATCTCGGTCCTGCAGGTGGAAAAGCGTATCCGCTCGCGCGTCAAGCGCCAGATGGAGAAGACCCAGCGCGAGTACTACCTGAACGAGCAGATGAAGGCGATCCAGAAGGAGCTCGGCGACGGCGAGGACGGCCGCGACGAGATGGCCGAGCTGGAAGACCGGATCAAGAAGACCAAGCTCTCCAAGGAGGCGCGCGAGAAGGTCGCCGCCGAGATGAAGAAGCTGAAGCAGATGTCGCCCATGTCCGCCGAATCGACGGTCGTGCGCAATTATCTGGACTGGATCCTCGGGCTGCCCTGGGGCGTGAAGTCGCGCGTCAAGGTCGACCTGAAGAAGGCCGAGGACGTTCTCGAAGCCGATCATTTCGGGCTCGAGAAGGTCAAGGAGCGGATCGTCGAGTATCTGGCCGTGCAGAGCCGCCAGTCGAAGCTGAAGGGGCCGATCCTGTGCCTCGTCGGTCCTCCGGGCGTCGGCAAGACCTCGCTCGCCAAGTCGATCGCCAAGGCGACCGGCCGCGAATATGTGCGCATGGCGCTGGGTGGCGTGCGTGACGAGGCCGAGATCCGGGGCCACCGGCGGACCTATATCGGCTCGATGCCCGGCAAGGTCATCCAGTCGATGAAGAAGGCCAAGAAGACCAACCCGCTGTTCCTTCTCGACGAGATCGACAAGATGGGTCAGGACTTCCGCGGCGATCCGTCGTCGGCGCTTCTGGAGGTGCTCGATCCCGAGCAGAACGCCAGCTTCGTCGATCACTATCTCGAGGTCGAATACGATCTGTCGTCGACCATGTTCGTGACGACGGCCAATACGCTGAACATACCGGCGCCGCTGATGGACCGGATGGAGATCATCCGCATCGCCGGCTACACCGAGGACGAGAAGGTCGAGATCGCGTCGCGGCACCTGCTGCCGAAGGCGATCCGCGACCATGCGTTGAAGCCCGAGGAGTTCTCCGTCAGCGCCGATGCGCTGCAGGAGATCGCCCGTCGCTACACCCGCGAGGCCGGCGTGCGGAACTTCGAGCGCGAGCTGATGACGCTCGCCCGCAAGGCCGTCACCAAGATCCTCAAGGGCGAGGAGACCAAGATCGAGGTCACGGCGGCGAATCTGGCGGACTATCTCGGCGTGCCGCGTTATCGCTACGGCGAGGCGGAGACCGAGGATCAGGTCGGCGTGGTGACCGGGCTGGCATGGACCGAGGTCGGCGGCGAATTGCTGACGATCGAAGGCGTCATGATGCCCGGCAAGGGCAAGATGACGGTGACGGGCAACCTCAAGGAGGTGATGAAGGAGTCGATCTCGGCTGCGGCCTCCTATGTCCGGTCGCGGGCCCTCGACTACGGCATCAAGCCGCCGCTGTTCGAGAAGCGGGACATCCACGTCCACGTGCCGGAAGGCGCGACGCCGAAGGACGGTCCGTCCGCCGGCGTCGGCATGGCCACGGCCATCGTCTCGGTGCTGACCGGCATTCCGGTGCGCCGTGATATCGCCATGACCGGCGAGATCACCCTGCGTGGACGGGTCCTGCCGATCGGTGGCCTGAAGGAGAAGCTCCTTGCGGCGCTGCGTGGCGGCATCAAGAAGGTGCTGATTCCGCAGGAAAACGCCAAGGATCTGGCCGACATCCCGGACAATGTGAAGAACGGGCTGGAGATCGTGCCGGTGTCGCGGATGGGCGAGGTGCTGCGGCACGCGCTGATCGAGATGCCGACTCCGGTCGAATGGTCGGAGGTGGACGAGCCGATGTCCGGCCAGCCGCTGGTGGAAAACGGTGCCACGGCTGTTGCCCACTAGGCTCACCTTCACACTTTGTTAGTAATGCCGCCGCTCGTCGGCGGCATTTTTTTGCCCCAAAGCCCGGAAAACAGGGGCTTTGGCGTTGCAGAACGTTGTATCATCCGCGAAAGTCGCGGCCGTACTCACGGATCGCTAAGATGCGCGAACGATAAAAGGAGGGTATCCATGAACAAGAATGAACTGATCGCCGCCGTATCCGAGAAAGCTGAGCTGTCCAAGCAGGACGCAAGCTCCGCAGTGGACGCGGTGTTCGAGACGCTCCAGGCCACCATGGCAAAGGGCGACGACATCCGCCTCGTTGGCTTCGGCACCTTCTCGGTGTCGCATCGTGCCGCCTCCAAGGGCCGCAACCCCTCGACCGGTGCCGAGGTCGACATCCCGGCCCGCAACGTGCCGAAGTTCGCTGCCGGCAAGGGTCTCAAGGACGCCGTCAACAACAAGTAAGGCCTGGCGCGGCCCACGTGGCCGCAGCAGTGCGAATGCAAAGACACCGGTCCAGGCGACGAGCCTGACCGGTGTTTTGCGTTTCAGGGGCCGGTATCGCACAGCGAGCGAAAGCCGGCGTGACCTGCAATCAGATGGCGGAGAGAGTGTGCGGCAGGTGCGCATCGCCGGAGCGGGCAGGGGTCCGCTGGCAGGGTGCGGTCCGCGCGCCATAGCGCTGCGGACGGCTGGCGGGGGGCAGGCCCGGAAGGCCCGCCCCGCGGCGTATCAGTCGGCGCTGAGGGTCCGTGCTTCCGGGCCCTTGTTGCCCTGGACGAATCGGACGGTGACCTTCTGGCCGTCGGCGAGGGTGGTCAGGCCCGAGCGGTTGAGGGCCGTGGCATGGACGAAAACGTCCTTGCCGGCGCCGTCGTCGAGGCCGATGAAGCCGAAGCCCTTGTCGGCATTGTACCACTTGACCGTGCCGGTGGCTTCTTCCTCGGGACCGCCGGGGGCGCCGCCGCCCTGCCGCGCAGGCGCGGGACGGGCGCGTGCCGGTGCGGGAGTGCCGGAGCCGGCCGCGACCGAGAGCACTTCGGTGACCTGCATGCCCTTCTGGCCCTGGTCGATCCGGACCGTGAGGCGGGTGCCTTCGGTCACGGCGTCGGCGCTGGCGCCGGCCGCTTCGAGGGCCCGCACGTGCAGGAATGCCTCGGTGCCGTCAGCCGCCTTCACGAAGCCGAAGCCCTTGGTGGCGTTGAACCACATCACTTCGGCGTCGGACGGCAGCGATCCGCCGGACCCGCCAGCGGGCGACGAGCGCTGGAAGTAGCTCGGCTCGGCATCCCGCTCCGCCGGCAAGGCGCCGTCATCATCGAATCCGCGGCGGCGCGTGTCGCGGTGGTCTCGGTATTTACCCATGGTGGTCTCAGCTTGGACATGTTCGGATTGCGGAATATGTAAAGGAAACGGCATCACGCGCAAGCGGCAGGGGATGCGTTTTACATCCTCCGCTCGCGCGATAGCTGTTTTCCGCGAATGATTTACCAGCAAATTGTCGCACATGCGACGGCGAAATATCGTCGTCAGGCGCGCTCCGCCGCGTCGGCGATGACGGCGAGGAAGGTGTCGCCGTAGCGTTCCAGCTTGGCGAGGCCGACGCCGGGAACCGCGTGCAGGGCGTCGGCATCATGCGGTCGCCGCTCGGCCATGGCCCTGAGGGTCGCGTCGGAAAACACCATGTAGGGCGGGACCTGCTGCTCCTTGGCGAGCCGCAGGCGCTCCTGTCGCAGCGCCTCGAACAATGTCGCGGCGGTCTCGTCCATCCCCTCTGTCGCATGATCGCTGCGGCGGAACTGGGTGGCCTTGCGCACCCGGTCCTTGCGCAGGATCACCTTGCGCTCGCCGCGGAACACGGCGCGGGCATCCTCGCCCAGCTTCAGGGCCCCGAAAGCGGCGTGGTCAATGGTCAGAAGGCCCGATGCGGTGAGCTGCCGGGCCACCGACTGCCAAACGCGCTGTTCGGTGTCCTTGCCGGCGCCGAAGACCGGGATTCCGTCCTGGCCGGCGCGCACGACCTTGTCGGTCGCCTTGCCGGTGAGAACGTCGATCACATGGCCCGAGCCGAACCGTTCGCCGGTGCGGTAGACGGCGGCGAGCAGCTTGACCGCCGCCTCGGTGCCGTCCCAGGTCTCGACCGGCGACAGGCAGGTGTCGCAATTGCCGCAACGCCCCTCGTGGTGCTCGCCGAAATGCGCGAGGATGGCGGCACGGCGGCAGTCGGCCGTCTCGCAGATGGCCAGAAGGGCGTCGAGCTTGGCGCGCTCAACCCGCTTGATGGTCTCCTCCGAACCGCCCTGATCGATCATCCGCCGGCGCTGCACCACGTCCTGCATGCCGTAGGCCATCCAGGCGTCGCTTGGCTGGCCGTCGCGGCCGGCGCGGCCGGTCTCCTGGTAATAGGCCTCGACCGACGAGGGCAGGTCGAGATGGGCGACGAAGCGCACGTCGGGCTTGTCGATGCCCATGCCGAAGGCCACCGTCGCGACGAGGCAGAGATTCTCCTCGTTGAGAAAGGCCGCCTGGTTCGCCGCGCGCACGCTGGCATCGAGCCCGGCATGATAAGGCAGGGCGCGGATGCCCTGGGTGTTCAGCCAGGCCGCCGTCTCTTCCACCTTGCGGCGCGACAGGCAGTAGACGATGCCGCTGGCACCTTCGTGGCGTTCCAGGAACGACAGCAGCTGCTTCTTCGGATTGTCGCGTTCGACGATGGCGTAGCGGATGTTCGGCCGGTCGAAGCTGGTCATGTAGACCGGTGCGTCCGTCAGCCGCAGACGCTCGATGATGTCGGCCCGCGTCGTCGGGTCCGCGGTCGCGGTCAGGGCGATCCGCGGCACCGACGGGAAATCGTCGGCAAGGGTTTCGAGCAGCCGGTATTCGGGCCGGAAATCGTGCCCCCAGGCGCTGACGCAATGGGCTTCGTCAATGGCGAAGAGGGCGATGCGGACACGCGACAGCGTGCGCCGGAACCCCTCGCTGACGATCCGCTCCGGCGTGACGTAGAGAAGGTCGAGCCTGCCGGCGAGAAGGTCGGCGCGCACCGTGTCGCGCTCCTCGTCGCTCATGGACGAGTTCAGGGAGGCGGCGTTGACGCCGGCCTGGCGCAGGCCCTCGACCTGGTCGTGCATCAGCGCGATCAGCGGCGAGACGACGATGCCGACGCCCGGGCGGCAGAGCGACGGGATTTGGTAGCAGACCGACTTGCCCGCGCCGGTCGGGAACAGGACGACGGCATCGCCACCGGCAACGACCTGGTCGACTACCGCTTCCTGCTGGCCGCGAAAGGCCGCGTGGCCGAAGACCGTCCGCAGCATCTCGCGCGGATCGGCCGTCGCGCCGACATTGGTCGCCTGCGTCGGGCCGTTCCTGTCGAACAGGGGATCGGTCTTGGCCGGCCCGGCGGACCGGCGTCCTTCTTGCTGCATCATCGTCTCCGGGAATCGCCGCGCGAGGGTCGGTCATCGGGCGGCGCAACGCAACTCGTCGGCTAGTGCCGGACCGGCGGCGATCCGTCACGTGCCGGTGGTGGCCCGTGACGGGGCCGCAATGGGCTCATGGGTTGCCCGGTCGGGTGTCGACGGGAAAGCGGCCGCTGAGATAGCTGGAGCCCGCAAGGCCGAACCGCCACGGCGTGTCGGCGCCCTTGGTGATCCCGATCCGCGGCCCGGCGACGATCTGCGGCGATGCGCCTGCCGGCTCCAGCCGGAACGGTGGCGCGTCGAGCCGGCAGCCATTCTGCGCGCCGGTGATGCCGAGGGCCTGGGTAAGTCGTCCAGGACCGGCGCAGAGCTTGCGGATGTCGGCGAGGCCGCGCCGCGCCGCCATGGCGTCGAGGCCGAGCGTCGGTTCGATCGCCCGGATCAGGACGGCGCTGGCGTTGCCCGGCGCCTCGCAGACAAAGTTGAGGCACCAGTGGATGCCGTAGGAGCGATAGACATAGGCCCGGCCGGGTTCGCCGAACATCGCCGCGTTGCGCGCCGTCGCGCCCTTGAAGCTGTGGGAGGCGGGGTCCTGCTGATCGTAGGCCTCGGTCTCGACGATCGTGCCGCCGACGGTGCCGTCGACGACCAGCGTCGCGCCGATCAGATCCCGGGCCACGGACACGACGTCACGGTCGAAGAAGCGCGTTGAGATCATCATGGCTCGGCGGTGGCTGTTTACGACGCTTGGCGATTGGTGGGCGCTTCGACGACGCACGGCGCGCCGTTTCGTTCCGGCTGCGGCGAGGTGAGAAGGCATCAATGTCGTGTGCCCGTGCCTCCGCACACCAGTTGCCGCCCGGATGGGGGTGATCGGGAACGGCATCGACGCCATGACGTTTCGCGGTCGAGGCAACCCGAGGAGGTACCCATGCCCGCTCAGTCCAAGTCACAGCAGAAGGCCGCCGGCGCAGCCCTGTCCGCCAAGCGCGGCGACACCAAGGTCTCCGATCTGCAGGGCGCGTCGAAAGGCATGTACGAAACGATGAGCGAGAAAGAGCTCGACGACATGGCGTCCACCGAGCGCAAGGGCAAGCCAGAGCACAAGTCAGACTAGCGCCGCCGTCCTTCGGTGTGCAAACGACAGCCGGCAGGTGACCCTGCCGGCTGTCGTCGTATCGGGCGGCGGACGCGGGCCCGGGCGCCGTGGCGCTTGTGCGACAGCAGCGCCGCCATCGTGCCGCGCGGCGTGCATCAGGAACCACATGTGCTAAGGGCGCCCGACATCATGTGACGGAGTTGTCTTCAAGAGATGCCGAAAAGCGCCCTCGACAAGGATCTGAAAAAGGTCGTTTCGCTGGAAACGGCCACCTACGGTTCGGCCCGCTCGGTCGCGGCGCCCGGCATGGCGGTGCTCTTCCTCCTAGGGGCGATGGCGCTGGCCAGCGTCTTCGTGGCCGATGGTCCGCTGACCTATCTCGTCGTCATCGCCGCGGTCATCGCCGGCTACATGGCGTTGAATGTCGGCGCCAACGATGTTGCCAACAACATGGGCCCGGCCGTCGGCTCGAAGGCGCTGACGCTGGCCGGCGCGCTGGCGATCGCTGCGGTCTGCGAGGGCGCCGGTGCCATCATCGCCGGCGGCGACGTGGTCAGCACGATCTCCCGCGATCTCCTGCAGCCGCACGAGGCGATGGAGGCGATCGACTTCATCCTCATCATGATGGCGGCGTTCCTGGCCGCCGGTCTGTGGATTCACCTGGCGACCGTCTTCGGCGCGCCGATCTCCACCACCCACGCCATTGTCGGCGGTGTCGTCGGCTCCGGCGTGGCGGCGGCCGGCGCGGGGATCGTCGCATGGCCGATGCTGGGCACGATCGTCGCCAGCTGGATCATCTCGCCGGCGCTGGGCGGCGGGATCGCGGCCCTGCTCCTGGCGCTGGTCGAGACCCTGATCCTCAACCGGGAGGACCGTCTCGCGGCGGCCCGGCGCTGGGTGCCGGTGCTGGTGGCGCTGATGTCCGGCATCTTCGCGATGTATCTGATGACCAAGGGCCTGAAGCGGCTGTGGAAGCCGGAACTGACGCATGTGCTGGCGGGCGGGCTCGCCTTCGCGCTTCTCGGCTGGCTCGTCTCTCGGCCCTGGATCCGACGGCGTTCGACGGGCATGGACAGCCGCATCAAGACGATCAGCAGCCTGTTCGTGCCGCCGCTGATCTTCGCGACCGCGCTGCTTTCCTTTGCGCATGGCGCCAACGACGTCGCCAATGCGGTCGGACCGCTGGCCGCGATCGTCGCGACCGCCACGTCGGGATCGACCGCCGACGGGCAGGTGGTCCTGCCCCTCTGGGTGCTGTCGATCGGCGCGATCGGCATCGCCGTCGGCCTCGCATTGTTCGGGCCGCGAGTGATCCGCACCGTTGGCGAGAAGATCACCAAAATGAACGAGATCCGCGCCTATTGCGTCGCCCTGTCAGCCGCGATCACGGTGCTGCTGGCCTCAAGCCTCGGCCTGCCGGTGTCCTCGACCCATATCGCGGTGGGCGCGATCTTCGGCGTCGGCTTCCTGCGCGAGTTCAAGTCGAACCGCGGGCTGGTCAATCCCGGCGTGCAGCCGCGGACATTGTTCCTGAAGACGTCGCGGCTGAACGCGACGCCGGAGGAGGCGATCGCCAATTTCCAGAAGCGCGAACGGCGGCGTCTGGTGCGGCGTCAGCACCTGTTCGGCATCGCCGCCGCCTGGGTGATCACGGTGCCCGCGGCGGCCCTGCTCTCGGCGCTGCTCTACCTCGCCATGGCGGCCATGGTCGTCAGCTAGCGGTCAGCCGGCGATAGAGCTTCTCGGTCAATTCGACGACCGGCTTTTCCGTCAAGAGGCGGCGGGTCTCGGCGAAGGTCGCCCAATGCCGGTAGCGCTGGCGCATTTCCTGCCACGCGTCGTGCTGCTGCTCGACCCGCAGGGGATAGAGCGTCACGTCGAGGACCTTGGTCTGGCGAAGTCCGCGCTTGAGCGTGCGGTAGGTGCCGAGCGGGGCCTGTTCGACGTGGCCCTGGACACCTGCCTCCTCGAGCGCTTCCTGCGCGGCGCTCTCCCAGGGGGCCAGGCCCTCCATCAGGGAGCCCTTCGGAAAGATCCAGCGGCCGGTGCGGCGCGAGGTGATCAGGAGGAAGACCGGCTGGTCGCCGACCATCGCATAGGGGATCGTCCCGGTCTGGGTGCCCGAGGGGTCGCTGCCGCGCAGCATCGAACGTTCGGCGAGTCTTTCGCGCAGCACTTCCATCATGGGCCGGTTCCTCTCTCGTTCCGCTCGGCGCGCAGGCCATCCCGGCGCGCGCAAAGCAGATCATCATCATATCAACTGCATTGAACTTGCCCCGATCTGGCGGCGGCAAGTTGCCTGTGGAGACTGTGTCGCGGCGAGCGCGCGCGGCGCCTGGCAGAGGCGGGGCGGCGAATATCGAATCGCAGCGTATCATCCGTGTATGAGTTATAGGGCGCACGCTGTGCGCTTTCCAGCCCTGTTGCTCGGGGCGAAAGGAAAAGCACTGTTGCGCCAAGCGTTTGTCTTCACGCTTGCGTGAATTGCGGGAGCCCGGTGGCCGTTCGGGCACGGTCGTGGCGAGACCCGGCAAGGCCGCGTAAAGCGGGCTTCCGGCTTCATGCTTTGGCCATATTGGAGTGCGTTACGAGCTTGTAACGCTTGGTCAGCGGGCGGATCCGGCAAGACCCGTCAGCTTCCGTTTACCATGACGGGCTAGGTTCTGCAGGGACGTGCATATCCACGAGGAGTTTCGATGACGATTTCCAACGACGCGTGCAACGGCAAGCGGCTCAGCCGCCGTCGCTTCGTGCTCGGCACGGCGGCCGCCAGTGCAGCGATGCTGCCCGGTGCCGCCTTTGCGCAGAACGCCCTCGGCGAACTGCTGCAGGCGCCGACGCGCGGCAATTGGGACGATCAGTTCGACACGCGCGGCTCCAACGTCCGTCAGGTCGCCTCGAACTCCCCGGTGTTCTCCGAAAACACGATCTATTCGCTGCAGGAGGCGATCAACAGCTATTCCGCCATCGTGCAGGGCGGTGGCTGGCCGATGGTGCCGGAAGGCGAGACGCTGAAGATCGGCGTGCAGTCGCGCACCGTGCCGGTGCTGCGGCAGCGTCTGGCGATCGCCGGCGACCTCGGCAACAATGCCGGCGGATCCCCGGCCTTCGATACCTATGTCGACGCGGCTGTGAAGCGCTTCCAGGCCCGTCACGGCCTCCCGGCCGACGGCGTCGTCTCGGGCCACACCTACAAGGCGATGAATGTCGGCGCCGACCTGCGCCTCGGCCAGCTCCAGACCAATCTGCAGCGTCTGCGCGAGAAGCTCGCCACCGATCTCGGCCAGCGCTACGTGGTGGTCAACATTCCGGCCGCATCGATCGAGGCCGTCGAGAATGGCCGCGTCGTGCAGCGTCATACGGCGGTTGTCGGCAAGGTCGACCGGCAGACGCCGATCCTCGACTCGCGCATCACCAACCTCAACCTGAACCCCTACTGGCATGCTCCGGTGTCGATCGTCCGCAAGGACATCATCCCGCTGATGCAGAAGGACCCGACCTATCTAGAGCGGAACGCCATCCGCATCTTCGACGGCAATGGTCAGGAAATCCCGCCGCAGACGATCGACTGGAACACGGAAGAGGCGGTGAAGTATCTGTTCCGTCAGGATCCGGGCAAGATCAACGCGATGGCGTCGGTGAAGATCAACTTCCCGAACCCGCATGCGGTCTACATGCACGACACCCCGCAGCAGAGCCTGTTCTCGGAACTGATGCGCTTCGAATCGTCGGGCTGCGTGCGCGTGCAGAACGTGCGCGACCTGATCGTCTGGCTGGCCCGCGACGTGCCGGGCTGGGATCGCCAGCGCATCGAGCAGGTGATCGCCGCCCGCGAGCGCCAGGACATCGACCTCCTGAACCCGGTGCCGGTGCATTTCACCTACGTCACCGCCTGGGCGACCGATCCGACGGTCGTGCAGTTCCGCGACGACATCTATCACCGCGACGGTGTCGAACAGCTGGCGATGAGCGAACTGACGGCGACGGCCTATGCGCCGAACCAGCAGAACCCCTACGCCCGCGGCGACGACGGCTACTGAGCCACGCCACGGCGACGACATGCGGGCCGGGTGCAGCGATGCGCCCGGCCTTTTTCATGCGCGGCCTTTCGCCGTTGGTGCTGCGCAAGCTGCTATGGTATTGGCGCAGCCATCTCGTGGCAGGACCCCGCCGGGTCGCCGCGCCGCCCGAAGGAGACCATCATGAGCCAGGCCATTCGTAACGATGCGTCGCGCGAGTTCGGCGATTTCTTCACCGCCTCGCTGGCCGACCGCGACCCCGACATCTTCGGCGCCGTCGGCAACGAACTGTCGCGCCAGCGTCACGAGATCGAACTGATCGCGTCCGAAAACATCGTGTCGCGCGCCGTGCTCGAGGCGCAGGGCTCGGTGCTGACCAACAAATATGCCGAGGGCTATCCGGGCCGGCGCTACTACGGCGGTTGCGAGTTCGTCGACGTCGTCGAGACGCTGGCCATCGACCGGGTGAAGCAGCTGTTCGGCTGCGAATTCGCCAATGTGCAGCCCAATTCCGGCAGCCAGGCCAACCAGGCGGTCCTCCTGGCCCTGTCGAAGCCGGGCGACACGCTGCTCGGCATGAGCCTGGACGCCGGCGGCCACCTGACCCACGGCGCCAAGCCGAATCTGTCGGGCCGCTGGTTCAACGCCGTGCAGTACGGTCTCGATCTGGAGACCGGCCTCATCGACTACGACCAGGTCGAGGCACTGGCCGTCGAGAACAAGCCGGCGATCATCGTGGCGGGTGGTTCGGCCTACTCGCGCCAGATCGATTTCGCCCGCTTCCGGGCGATCGCCGACAAGGTCGGTGCGTATCTGTGGGTCGACATGGCGCATTTCGCCGGCATCGTGGCCGCTGGTCTCCACCCGAGCCCGTTCCCGCACGCCCATGTCGCCACCTCGACGACCCACAAGACCCTGCGCGGTCCGCGCGGCGGCATCGTCCTGACCAATGATGAGGCGATCGCCAAGAAGATCAACTCGGCGGTGTTCCCGGGTCTGCAGGGCGGACCGCTGATGCATGTCATCGCCGGCAAGGCCGTGGCCTTCGGCGAGGCGCTGACGCCGGGCTTCCGCTCCTATATCGGGGCGGTCTGTGAGAATGCGCGGGCGCTGGCGGAGACGCTGCGCGAGGGCGGCGTCGACATCGTGTCGGGCGGCACCGACACCCATCTGATGCTCGTCGACCTGCGGCCGAAGGGCCTGACCGGCAAGGCCTCGGAACTGGCGCTCGGCCGGGCCAACATCACCTGCAACAAGAATGGCGTGCCCAACGACCCGGAAAAGCCGATGGTGACCTCGGGCATCCGGCTCGGCACCCCCGCGGCCACCAGCCGCGGCTTCGGCGTGCCGGAGTTCCAGGAAGTCGGCCGGATGATCGTCGAGGTTCTCGACGGACTGAAGGCGGCCAATTCCGAAGAAGGCAACGCCGCCGTCGAGGCTGCGGTAAAGGAGAAGGTCGTCGCGCTGACGGACCGGTTCCCGATTTACGAAGGCCTCTGACAGCCGCCCGGGCCGGCACGGCCCAGCCAGGGATCATGCGCGCCGGACATCGGCACGCATGATCGCTTCCAAGATCGAAGAGGTGCCATGCGCTGTCCCTATTGCGGCTCGCAGGACAGTCAGGTGAAGGATTCGCGCCCCGCCGAGGATGGCGGCACGATCCGGCGCCGGCGCGTCTGCCCCGATTGCAATGGTCGCTTCACGACCTTCGAGCGCATCCAGCTCCGCGAGCTCCAGGTGCTGAAGAAGTCCGGTCGCAAGGTGCCGTTCGATCGCGACAAGCTGGCGCGTTCGGTCGAGGTGGCGCTGCGCAAGCGCTCGGTCGATCCCGACCGGGTCGAGCGGTTGATCTCCGGCATCGTGCGCCGGCTCGAGCAGTCGGGCGAACAGGAAGTACGCTCCGAAGCGCTCGGCGAGATGGTCATGGAGGCCCTGAAGGGCCTCGATGACGTCGCCTATGTCCGCTTCGCCTCGGTCTATCGCGATTTCCGTGAGGCCCGCGATTTTCAGTCGCTGATCGGCGAGCTGGGACGCGGCGACGGCCTTGCCGCGATCGACGAGGAGGAGACCACGCCCGACGAGACATCCTCGTGACCGGGCAGGGCGCCTCGACGACCATTCCCGAACGGCCGGCCACCGATGCGGACCGGCGCTTCATGGCGGCCGCCATTCGCTACGCACAGCGCCATGTCGGACGCACGGCGACCAACCCGTCCGTCGCGACGCTGATCGTGCGCGACGACGGAACCGGCCCGCGCATCGTCGGCCGCGGTGTCACCGCGATTGGCGGCCGGCCGCATGCCGAGACGGGCGCGCTCGCCGAAGCCGGCGAGCTTGCGCGCGGCGCCACCGCCTATGTCACATTGGAGCCCTGCGCCCATCACGGGCGCACGCCGCCCTGCGCCGAAGCGCTGGTGACGGCGGGAATCGCACGCGTCGTTTCGGCGGCGGCCGATCCCGACCCGCGGGTCGACGGCCGCGGACATGCGATCCTGCGCGCCGGCGGATTGTCGGTCACGCCGCGCGTCATGGCCGCCGAGGCCGCCGCGCCGATCTCGGGCTATCTGACCCGGCACGGCGCGGGCCGGCCAGAGATCCTTTTGAAGATGGCGCTGTCCCGCGATGGCCGGATCGGCATTCGCGGCGGCGGCCAGGTGAAGATCACCGGTGCGGTCGCCGACGCCCAGACCCATCTGGTGCGGGCGCGCCACGACACGATTCTGATCGGTGCCGGGACCGCGCAGGAGGACGATCCGCGGCTCGACTGCCGTCTGCCGGGCATGGCCGACCGTTCGCCCAACCGGATCGTGCTCGATCCGCGGCTGCGGACCCCGCCGGACCTGACCATCGCGCGTACCGCCGCCGAGACGCCGACGCTGATCGCCACGCTCGCCAGCGCCGATCCCGAGCGCCGGGCGGCGCTGGCCCGGCAGGGCGTGCAGTTCATCGCCTGCGAGGCCGATCCGGAAACCGGCCGCATCGCACTGCCCGAACTGCTGGAGGATCTGGCCGCGACGGGCGTGGCGAGCGTGCTGGTGGAGGGCGGCGCCGAGACCGGCGCCAGTTTCCTCGACAGCGACCTCGTCGACCGCCTGATCCTGGTGCAGGGGCCCGTCGAGATCGGCGAGGAGGGCGTGCGCGCGCCCATCGACGTCGCCACGGCGCGCTGCCGCTTCCGCCTGGTCCGCGAATATCGCTTCGGCGACGATCATTGGTACGAGTTCGAGAGAAGGGCCGCCTGATGTTCACCGGGATCGTCACCGACGTTGGCCGGGTCGTCCGCACCGAGCGCCTCGACGCCGGCCGCCGCTTTCGCATCGCCACCCACTACGACCCGGCCGGGATCGCGCTTGGCGCGTCCATCGCCTGCTCGGGCGTCTGCCTGACCGTGACGGCGCTGCCCCAGGCGGGCGACGCCGATCGCTGGTTCGAGGTGGAAGCCTGGGAGGAGGCGCTGCGTCTGACCACGGCCGGAAGCTGGGAGGAGGCGAGCGCCCTCAATCTCGAGCGGTCGCTGAAGATCGGCGACGAGATCGGCGGCCATCTCGTTTCGGGTCACGTGGACGGGCAGGCGGAGATCGTCGCCGTCACCGGGGAGGGCGAGGCCGTGCGCTTCACCCTGCAGGCGCCCGGCGACCTCAGCCGCTTCATCGCCCGCAAGGGCTCCGTCTGCCTCGACGGGACCTCGCTGACGGTGAACGGGGTCGACGGCGACCGCTTCGACGTTCTCCTGATCCGCCACTCGCTGGACGTGACCACCTGGGGCGCGCGAAAAGCCGGCGACAGGGTGAATCTCGAGGTCGACCAGATCGCGCGCTATGCCGAACGGCTGTTCGGCGCACGGTCGGCGGAGAGCTGAGGCTCCGAGCGAGCCGGCGACCTATCGTCTTTTCTGCATGTCTTTGCGGGTTTTGCCCGTCGCGACACGCTTTCGCCGCCTCGGTCCTGTTGCGTGCAGGGCGCGCGAGGGGTAACCCACGCCATCGCTTCCCCGAAGGATACCGCAATGGCTGCCAAGCTGAATCTCCTCGTCGTCGAGGCCCGCTTCTATGACCCCATCGCAGACCTCCTTCTGGACGGTGCGACGGCGGCACTGACGGAAGCCGGCGTCGATTTCGACGTCGTCACCGTTCCCGGCGCGCTCGAGATTCCGGCCGCCATCGGTTTCGCTCTCGGGGCGGCGGATGAATCGGGCACCGAGTATGACGGCTTCGTCGCGCTCGGCTGCGTGATCCGCGGCGAGACCTATCATTTCGAGCTGGTGTCGAATGAATCGGGCCGGGCGCTGACCGACCTGACGGTGCATGAGTCGATTGCGCTCGGCAACGGCATCCTGACCGTCGAGAACGAGGAACAGGCCCGCGACCGGGCCGACCCGAAGCGCAAGGACAAGGGCGGTGCCGCGGCCCGTACGGCACTGGCGATGATCGCCCTGCGCGAGCGGATGGGAGCCTGAATCATGTCCAGTTCCGACCCTCAGGCACGCCCGGTCAAGCAGGCCAACAAGCGCGGCGCGGCACGGCTCGCCGCCGTGCAGGCCCTCTACCAGATGGAGGTCGGCGGCACAGCGCTGCTGGAGACCGTCGCCGAATACGAGAATTTCCGGCTGGGCAGCGAGATCGACGGCGAGACCTATCGCGAGGCCGATGCCGGCTGGTTCCGCGACGTGGTGTCGGGTGTCGTCCGCAGCCAGACCGAGATCGACCCCAAGATCCACGCCTCGCTGCCGACCGACTGGCCGCTGTCGCGCATCGACACGACGCTGCGAGCGATCCTGCGGGCGGGCACCTACGAATTGTCGAACCGCAAGGATGTGCCGGTCGCGGTGATCGTCTCGGAATATATCGACGTCGCCAAGGCCTTCTACACCGGCGACGAACCCGGCCTGGTCAACGCCGTGCTCGACCGCGTGGCGCGCAGCGTGCGGGCCGAGAAGCCCGGCGAGACCCGGACCGCCCGTCGCGGCGCAGCCGGCGGTGAGCCCTCGGCGTGAGCGCCCCGGTCGCCGGAACGCCAGCCGCCGGGCCGGTGCTCGGCGAAAAGACCGTCCGTCGCAACGCCATCATCCTGGCCGCTGCGCAGGCCTTGTGCGGCGCCTGCGGGCCCGTCGCCATCTCGATCGGCGGCCTGGCCGGCTCCTGGCTGCTTCTGGCGGACAAGTCGCTCGCGACCCTGCCGGTGACCGGCTACAATCTCGGCGTCGCCCTCGGCGCACTTCCGGCAGCCGCGCTGATGCGCGCGGTCGGCCGCCGCTACGGCTTCATGTCGGGGGCGCTGGTCACCTCGGCCGGCGGCCTCGTTGCGGCGACAGCGCTCTTCCAGGAGAGCTTCTGGCTGTTCGCCTTCGCGCTGATGCTGATCGGCGTCGGCGGCTCCTTCGTCCAGCAATATCGCTTTGCGGCCACCGACGGCGCGCGCCGCTCGTTCCAGTCGCGGGCCATCTCGATCGTCCTGGCGGGCGGCATCTTCGCCGCGGTGATCGGCCCGCAGACGGTGCGCTATACGGCCGACCTGTTCCTGCCGGTGGAATTTGCCGGCGCGTTCATCGGACTGGTCTTCCTGGGGCTTGCCGGCGCGGCCATCCTGTCCTTCCTGCGCATTCCCGACAGTCCCGACGAGGGGCATCCGGCCGATCTCCTGCCGGCGCGGCCGCTGGCGACGGTCGTGGCGCAGCCGCGGTTCCTGGCCGGCCTGTGCTGCGGTGTCGGCAGCTTCGCCATGATGAGCTTCGTGATGACCGGCGCACCGCTGGCCATGGTCGGCTGCGGCCTGTCCAAGGACATCAGCACGCTCGGCATCCAGTGGCACGTCCTGGCGATGTTCGGCCCGAGCTTCTTCACCGGCCGGCTGATCCAGCGCTTCGGCAAGGAGCGCATCGTCGCGACCGGCCTGCTGCTGCTGGCGGCCAGCGCCGCCGTCTCCCTGTCGGGTCTCGCGGTCTGGCAGTTCTGGACCGGACTGGTCCTGCTCGGCCTCGGCTGGAACTTCGGCTTCATCGGCGCAACCGCCATCGTGGCGGAGACCTATCGGCCGTCGGAGAAGAACAAGACGCAAGGCCTGCATGACTTCGTCCTGTTCTCGTCGGTCTCGCTGGCCTCCTTCCTGTCGGGGCGCACCTTCGTGGCCGCCGGATGGGAGACGATGAACATGGTCGTCTTCCCGGTGGTGCTGGTCTGTCTCGTCGTTCTCGTCCTGCAGGCGCGCTTCGCGCCGCTGCAACCGGCTGCCGACTGAGATACTCGTGCCGGGCGCCCCTCCGGCCCGGACGGGCACCAGCTCGAATTCCAGCCTGACCGCGACCGCGTCGTGCCGAAGATCACGGCGCTTGACGGCTTGCCGACTCCATATAACCTCGACCCGCTTGGCAAGGCGGGGAGCCTTCCCCGTCTTCGGCAGAACAATCGAAGATTGCCGGACCAAACCGGCACGGATCGAGGGGACAGCATGCCGACAATTCTCATAGTGGTGGCCCTGTGCGGGCTGCTGGCTCTTGCCTATGCGGGCTGGGCGACACGATCGGTGCTTGCGGCCGACCAGGGCAATGCCCGGATGCAGGAAATCGCCGGGGCCATCCGCGAGGGTGCCCAGGCCTATCTCGCCCGCCAGTACACGACGATCGCCATTGTCGGCGTGGTCGTGACCATCGTTACCGCACTGCTCCTGTCGATCTACGCGGCGGTCGGCTTCGTCATCGGAGCCGTCCTGTCCGGTCTGGCCGGCTTCATCGGGATGAACGTCTCGGTACGGGCCAACGTGCGCACGGCGCAGGCCTGCTCGCGTTCACTCAGCCTCGGCCTCGGCATCGCCTTCAAGTCCGGCGCCATCACCGGCCTTCTGGTTGCCGGTCTCGCGCTCCTCGGCGTCACCCTGTATTTCTACGTCCTGACGGTCTGGATCGGTCTCGACGTCTCCGATCGCACGGTGATCGACTCGCTGGTCTCGCTCGGCTTCGGCGCCTCGCTGATCTCGATCTTCGCCCGCCTGGGCGGCGGCATCTTCACCAAGGGTGCCGATGTCGGCGGCGATCTCGTCGGCAAGGTGGAAGCCGGCATTCCGGAGGACGACCCGCGCAACCCGGCGACCATCGCCGACAATGTCGGCGACAATGTCGGTGACTGCGCCGGCATGGCGGCCGACCTCTTCGAGACCTACGCCGTGACCGTCGTCGCGACCATGGTGCTCGGCGCGATCTTCTTCGCCGGGACCGACATCATCGAAAGCGTCATGATCTACCCGCTGGCGATCGGCGGTGCCTGCATCCTGACCTCGATCGTCGGCACGTTCTTCGTGCGGCTCGGCTCGAACGGCTCGATCATGGGTGCGCTCTACAAGGGCCTGTGGGCGACGACGCTTCTGTCGATCGTCGGCATCGCGGTCGCCACCTGGGCGACCATCGGCTTCGGCGACATTGGCCAAGCGGCGTCGGGCATGACCATCAACGGTCTGAACCTGTTCGTCTGCGGCATCATCGGCCTCGTGGTCACCGGACTGATCGTCTGGATCACCGAGTACTACACGGGCGTCGGCTTCCGGCCGGTCCGCTCGATCAGCGAGGCGTCGGTGTCGGGCCATGGCACCAACGTCATTCAGGGCCTGGCCATCTCGCTGGAATCGACGGCGCTGCCGACGATCGTCATCGTCGCCGGCATCATCTCGACCTTCCAGCTTGCCGGGCTCTACGGCACCGGCATCGCGGTGACGGCCATGCTCGGCATCGCCGGCATGATCGTGGCCCTCGACGCCTTCGGTCCGGTCACCGACAATGCCGGCGGCATTGCCGAAATGGCCGGACTGCCGGCGGATGTCCGCAAGTCCACCGACGCGCTCGATGCGGTCGGCAACACCACCAAGGCGGTCACCAAGGGCTATGCAATCGGCTCGGCCGGTCTCGGCGCACTGGTGCTGTTCGCGGCCTATAATTACGATCTGGCCTATTTCGTCGAGCAGGCGAATGCCGGCAACGGCTTCGAATATTTCCGGGGCGTCGAACCGGATTTTGCCCTGACCAACCCCTTCGTCGTGGTCGGTCTGCTGCTCGGCGGCCTCATCCCGTTCCTGTTCGGCGGTATCGCCATGACCGCCGTCGGCCGCGCCGCGAGCTCGGTGGTGGACGAGGTGCGCCGGCAGTTTCGCGAGAAGCCGGGCATCATGGCCGGCACCGAACGGCCGGACTATGCACGGGCCGTCGACCTGCTGACCAAATCGGCGATCCGCGAGATGATCGTGCCGTCGCTGCTGCCGGTGCTGGCGCCGATCGTGGTGTATTTCGGCGTCTATCTGATCGCCGACAAGAGTCAGGCGTTCTCGGCGGTCGGCGCGATGCTGCTCGGCGTCATCGTCACCGGCATCTTCGTCGCCATCTCGATGACGTCCGGTGGCGGGGCCTGGGACAATGCGAAGAAGTCCTTCGAGGACGGCTTCGTGGACAGCGCAGGCGTGCGTCACGAGAAGGGCTCCGACGCCCACAAGGCCTCGGTGACCGGCGACACGGTGGGCGATCCCTACAAGGATACGGCCGGACCGGCGGTCAATCCGGCGATCAAGATCACCAACATCGTCGCGCTGCTGCTGCTCGCGGTGCTGGCGCACAACTGATCGCGGCCTGGCCGAAACAAAGAAAGGCCCCGCAGGCGAAAACCTGCGGGGCCTTTTCGTTGACGCGGTAGCGGTGTCGGCGAAACCCTAGAGGTTCGGCCCCGGCGAGCCGCTGCCGGTATCGGACAGGATCTGGCCGAGGAAGGTGCGGTCCTGACCGCCGGTCGGCGTGGTGCGCGAGATGAAGTCGAAGGGCTGGCCGTCCTGCAGGCCGTAATTGGCAATGCGCTCGACCCGGCCCTCGCCGTCGAAATAGACCGACAGGACGCGCTGGTCGACGAGCTGCGGCTTCATGAAGGCGACCGGCCGGACCCGCTTCTGCGAGATGTAGTAGAACACCTCGTTATCGAAGGTCGCCGTGGTCGAGGGCGAGCCCAGTGCGAGCAGCACCTGTTCGCGGCTCGAGCCGACCGGCACGAGTTCGACGGTCTTTTCGTCGATCACGTAGCCCTGGGTCAGCACTTCGCTAGTCGTGCAGTTCGACAGGGTCAGTGCGGCCATGACGGCGGCCGAGGCGAGGAGAGGGCGCTTGAGTCGGACGGAAGGCTTCACGCTGTCTTACTCCTTGAGGCCATCGCCGATACGCGGCTGGCAGGTCCGTTGCCGCGACGCGGGACTGCCGGCCGGCGGAATGTCCGCGAGCGGACGCCTCCGGCTGGCGCGCGAGCGCGGCGGATGCGTTTTGGTAAAGCACCTGCGGGAGCGTTGCAATCGATCCGGCGCTGTGGCACCGCCCATGGCAGTGTAGCCATCGATCGGCCCAGCAATGTTTCAACGCTTCAGAGCCAACCGTCGTCTCAAGGCGCGCAACCGCGAGGTCGTCGACGATCTCTACGCCGCGCTGGTGATCCGGTCGCGCCAGGACGACCTCTATCTCGCCTGCGCCATTCCCGACACGGTGATGGGACGCTTCGAGGCACTGTCGGTGCACGTCTTCCTGTTCCTGCGGCGCTGCCGGGACGAGGCGACCCTGCGGCCGCTGGCGCAGGAGGTGGTCGATCGCTTCATCACCGACATCGAGGATTCGATCCGCGAACTCGGCGTCGGCGATCCGTCCGTGCCCAAGCGCATGCGCAAGCTGGCGGGCGTGTTCTACGAGCGGGTGTCGGTCTATGACGCCGCGCTCGACGCCGATGACGCAGCGGCGCTGTCGGCCAGCCTGAAAGGCCGGGCGGTGCCGGCGGACGCGCCGGAGGATGCAAGCGCGCGCCTTGCGACCTACATGATGGCGGAAAACGAGCGATTTGGAGCGATCGCGGCTGAGACGATCCTGGCCGGCACGCTCCAACCAGGGACCAGACCATGAGCAATCCGCAGACCGGGCCCGACCCGATCCGACTTCACATCGCCGCCGAGAAGCTGCCGCGCGACGGCCTCGAGATCCGCTACGAGGCGAACGAGGCCGAGCGTGCCGCGCTGGCCCGGCATCTCGATATTCTCGAGGTTCGCGAGCTGCGGGCCGACCTGACTGCCTCGCGCTGGCGCGGCGAGGGGGTGAAGGTGAAGGGCAGCCTGCGCGCCACCCTGGTCCAGGAGAGCGTCGTCACGCTGGAGCCGGTGAGCCAGGCGCTGAACGAGGCGTTCGAAACCACCTTCGTGCCGGAGGGCTCGCGGCTGGCGCCGGTGCCGCAGACCGGCGAGAACGAAATCCACGTCGATCTGGAAAGCGAGGACCCGCCGGAGACCTTCCGCGGACCGCAGATCGACGTCGGGCCGTTTCTCATGGAAGCGGTATCGCTGGGGCTCGATCCCTATCCGCGCGAATCCGACGTCGCCTTCGAGGCCGTCGATACCGATCCCGACCCCAAGGCCGGCGTCCGCTCGGCCTTCGACGTGCTCACCACCCTGGTGCCGCGCGAAACCAAGGACGCCAAGGGCGAATGACTGTTTCAATTCGGCGGTTGCTGTTCACGCGTAAACCGATATCTTCGCGCCGCGCGGCCAACACGCCGTGCGCAAAGGCGAGAGACCATTGATTTCAAACACTGGTATCACGATTTCGGTCGACGCCATGGGCGGCGACCACGGCCCTTCCGTCGTCTTGCCGGGAGCTGCCATTGCGCTCCAGCGGCATCCGGGCACGCGGTTCGTGCTGTTCGGTCAGAGCGAGGCGGTGCTGCCGGTGCTCGACCAGCATCCCGAACTGAAGGCGGCATCGACCTTCCACCATTGCGAGATCTCCATCCGCATGGACGACAAGCCGTCCCAGGCGTTGCGGCAGGGGCGGTACAAATCGTCCATGTGGCGCGCCATCGAGGCGGTGAAGACCCATGAGGCGGATGTCGCGGTCTCGGCCGGCAACACCGGCGCGCTGATGGCGATGGCGAAATTCTGCCTGCGCACCATGGCCAATATCGAGCGCCCGGCCATCGCGGCGATCTGGCCGACCCTGCGCGGCGAGAGCATCGTCCTCGACGTGGGCGCCACGATCGGTGCCGACGCCCAGCAGCTGATCGATTTTTCGATGATGGGCGGCGCAATGGCGCGCGCGCTCTTCGGCGTCGAGCGGCCGACGGTCGGCCTCCTCAACATCGGCGTCGAGGAGGTGAAGGGTCAGGACGAGATCCGCGAGGCGGGCCGGCTGCTCAAGGAGACGCCGATCCCAGGCATCGACTATCGCGGCTTCGTCGAAGGCGACGATCTGGGACAGGGAACGGTGGACGTGGTGGTGACCGAAGGCTTCACCGGCAACATCGCCCTGAAGACCGCCGAGGGCACCGCCCGGCAGATCGGCGCCTATCTGAAGGCGGCGATGAACCGGACCTGGATGGCCCGCGCCGGCTATCTACTCGCCCGCAGCGCCTTCCAGCGGCTGCGCGACAAGATGGATCCGCGCAAGGTCAATGGCGGCGTCTTCCTCGGCCTCAACGGCATCGTCATCAAGAGCCATGGCGGGACCGACGCCGAAGGCATCGCGGCGGCGATCGATCTGGCCCATGCGATGGCCCGGCACGGCCTGCGCGAGAAGATCGAGGCCGATCTGGAAAACTTCCACCTGCGTGTGTCCGACGACGTACCGGCGACCCCCGAGAGCAGCAGTCAATGACGATGTCCATCCGATCCGTGATCCGCGGCACGGGCTCCGTTCTGCCCGCACGCACGATGCGCAACCAGGACTTCGCCGGCATCGTCGAGACCTCCGACGAGTGGATCCGCCAGCGCACCGGCATCGAGGCGCGTCATATTGCCGGCGAGGGGGAGACGACGGTGTCGCTCGCCGAGGGCGCGGCCCGCAAGGCGCTGGACGCGGCCGGCCTGACGCCCGCCGATATCGACGTGATCATCCTGGCGACCGCCACGCCGAACAACACCTTTCCCGCCTCCGCCGTGCAGGTGCAGCACAAGCTGGGCATCACCCATGGCTTTGCCTTCGACGTCCACGCCGTGTGCAGCGGCTTCGTCTATGCGCTGACCACCGCCGATCTCTATCTGAAGGGCGGCGCCGCCAAGCGGGCGCTGGTCATCGGCGCGGAAACCTTTTCGCGCATCCTCGACTGGGAAGACCGCTCGACCTGCGTCCTGTTCGGCGACGGCGCCGGCGCGGTGGTGCTGGAAGCGGTGCCGGCGGACGAGGCCGATGCCGGTGCGGCCCAGGGCATCATCACCAGCAAGCTGCGCTCGGACGGCTCCCACCAGGGCAAGCTCTATGTCGACGGCGGCCCGTCCACGACCGGCACCGTCGGCAAGCTGCGCATGGAGGGTCGCGAGGTCTTCAAGCATGCGGTCGGCATGATCACCGACGTCATCGAGGATTCCTTCGCGGCGGCCGGCATCGGTCCGGACGACGTCGACTGGTTCGTGCCGCACCAGGCCAATCGCCGGATCATCGACGCCTCGGCGCGCAAGCTCGGAATCGCGCCGGAAAAGGTGGTGATCACCGTCAATCAGCACGGCAACACCTCCGCCGCCTCGATTCCGCTGGCGCTCGACGCGGCCGTCCGGGACGGCCGGATCAAGCGCGGCGACCTCGTCCTTCTGGAGGCGATGGGCGGCGGGTTTACGTGGGGGGCAGTTCTGATCCGCTGGTAGACATCGATCCTTGATTCACATGCTGTTTTCGTTAATGTTCGCAACGAACAAGGCGCTGCCCGCATGTTTCGCCCTGCGGTCTTCCGGCAAAGTTAGGGGACATTGATGGGAGAGAGAACTCTCACCAGAGCGGATCTTTCGGAGGCCGTCTTTCGCAAGATCGGGCTGTCGCGAACCGAGTCGGCGCAGCTGGTGGAAATGGTCCTCGACGAGATGTGCTCGACGATCGCCAGCGGAGAATCGGTGAAGATCTCGTCCTTCGGGTCGTTCCTGGTGCGCGAGAAGAACGAGCGGATCGGCCGCAATCCGAAGACCGGCGAAGAAGTGCCGATCCTTCCGCGCCGCGTTGCCGTGTTCAAGCCGTCCAACGTCCTCAAGGACCGGATCGTCGAGGCGCATGTGCAGCGGGCGGACGGCGGCAGCGCCGACAAAGAGACCGAATCCATGGCCATGCTGAACGCGGCGGCCGAATAGCCGAAACGGCTCGACGATTGCGACCATGACCGACAAGAGCGCCGACGCCTTCCGGACCATCAGCGAGGTCGCCGACGAACTCGACCTGCCGCAGCATGTGCTGCGGTTCTGGGAAACCCGCTTCCAGCAGATCAAGCCGATGAAGCGTGGCGGGGGGCGGCGCTATTATCGGCCCGACGATGTCGAGCTGCTGCGCGGCATCCGCTACCTGCTTTACGTTAAGGGCTTCACCATCAAAGGCGTGCAGCGGATCCTCAGGGAGAACGGTCCGCGCTTCGTCGTTGCCATCGGGACCGGCGACATGGCCGCGTTGGCCCAGATCCAGGCGGGCCGGACCGGTCTGCCCGCTGCCGCCGCGCCCGCGGCCGAGGCGCCCCAGCCGCCGCTGCACGATCTCGATCTGATCGCCACCGAACCGCTGCCCGAGCCGCCGGCGGCCGAAGCCGCGCCGGCGCCCATGGCTGCGCCCGAACCGGAGATGCGGGAACCGGACGAGCCGGCCAGGCCGCGCGGCGGGTTCCTGAAGCGTTATCGCGAGCCAGCCGTAGAGGCCGGCGCCGGGCTTCCGGCCGAAAGCATCGCCGCCCTCGACGACGTGATTCTCGAACTTCTCGAGTGCAAGCGCCTGCTCGATCAGGTCCGCTGACCGGCCGGTACGGGCCGCCCCTTCCATAACCACCACCGCGTTGCCGCCGCTGCGTTCCGGGCCGCTCGCATGCGCAGCCGATCGACGTCAGACGATGGCGCTTTGGCGCCGATTTTCCTGTTGCACCGAAAGCGTCCGGCCTCTAGGAGTGACGCAGTCGGAGCGTAGCGCAGCCTGGTAGCGCACCTGAATGGGGTTCAGGGGGTCGGAGGTTCGAATCCTCTCGCTCCGACCAGCTTTTTCCCACCTGACATCGCAGCATGATTTCCGAGACGGACAGGGCCTGTCCGCTGCCGTATGCGGCGCGGCGCCCGAGCTTGTCCCGTTGCGCGTGGTCGTCGCCTGCACAGTCGCGCGTGCAGCCAACCCGTCCGTCATGGCCGGGCGTCGAGGCGTGGCCGGTCCGTCTGCGACGGCATGCGGCAATCTGCTCGCCGGTCGATCCGCAACCTATCGCGCCACGCACTGTTTCATCCCTTGAGTGGGAACACGAAGCGGAGCACGCATGGTCAAGAAAGTCAGTTCGACCGAGGCCCGGCAGGGAAGCAGGGGGCGTCCCGTCCTCCTGATCCTGGTTGCCGGTCTCTTCCTCATCGTGGTCGGTTATTTTATCGTCGGAGCGATCGGTTATTCGACGCAGCCCGATGGCGATACGCTGGAACCGGATTCCACCCGGACCACGTCCGAACAGACCGACAGCGTGGTGGTGTCACCGCAGGGTTCGCAGACCGCCGATTGACCGTTGCGGTCTGACGAACGCGGGAGCACCGTTCGCCGACCCCTCGGCTCAATCAGATCGTGAAGGGCTCAAACGTCCCGATATCTCTTTTCGAGGGCGCACCGCGTGGGCTTATCTGCCAGTCCCGCTCGTATCGTCGTTGCAGGCCGTGCCAAGCGAAGGCCGCAGGTCCGCCTCCCGATGGCGATCATCAGCCGAGCAGCTTGCGGAAGGTCCGTTTGAGCCGGCCGGGGCGCAGCGGGTCGGCGAGGTTGGATTCGGCCAGCATTTCCTCGTCCGGGCTCAGTTCGCGCATCGGCAACGGCACCAGGCGGCGACCGTTCGTGGCGCTGACCCTGTCGACGAGGGCGATCATCGATCCGCCGTCGGCAAGCGCGTCGCGCACCGCGTTCTCGGAGAGGTCGAGATGCTCGGCCAGAAGATCGTCCCGGATGTGGGCGATCCGTTTCGCGACCGCGGGATCGTCCTCGGATTCGATGACGAGATCGCACTCACTGTCATAGCCCATGGACCGGTTGTTGAGGTTGGCCGAGCCGATCTTCAACAGGCGGTCGTCGGCGATCATGATCTTGGCGTGGACGTAGATCGGCGTGCCGGCGGCGTTCACCGGATAGACCAGCCTGAAGCGGTCGTTGTGGTCGGCCTGGCGCACGATCTGCATCATGCGGATGCGCGAGGAATCCATGAACTCGGCTTCCAGCCAGCCATCGGCGGTGTCGGGATTGACCACGAGGATTTCCGGCCCGTCCGGTTCGGCCAGCCGTTCGGCGATCGCTTCCGCAATCCGGCGGGAGGCAAAATACTGGCTTTCGATATAGAGGCGCTGCCTGGCCGTCGCGATGGTCGCCAAGGTCGCGCGTTCGATCTCGGTCACCTGCGGACGTTCGAGATGCTCGGGCACCGTACGGCAGATCGAGACGTCGATATTCTCGAAATCCACCGTTACGTCGCTGGGCCAGATATCGAAGTCGCCGGCGAAGGGGCCGAGCATCTTGCCGGTCGCATGGGCCCAGCGGCTGCGGGCGAGATCCGAGAGCGCCTTGGCCGCCGGGCCCGTGACGCAGGTCGTCGCGTCGTGCCAGGGGCCGAGCGGCGCCTTGCGGGGCGACAGCCGGCCCGGGCTCGCCTCGGCGTGGTCGCGGGTGTCCCAGCGCCCGGTGGTCATGTCGATGCCGCCGCAGAAGGCCAGTGCCTCGTCGATGACGAGCAGTTTCATGTGATGCGTCGAGAGCGGCGGATGCACGCCGTCGAGCCGCATCTGCACCGGGCCCGACAGTTTCCAGCGCAGCAGGGTGAGGGGCGTCTCGCCGCGGCCGATCGAGTACATCATGCCGGTATCCCATTTGAGGATCCGGATATCGAGCTCGGGCCGGCGCTTGCCGAGCCATGTGAGGAAGGGGCCGACAGGGTTGGGACCGTCCAGCGTCTTGCCTTCCGGTTCCAGGTCGATACGCGCGTCGAAATCCCAGCCGATCAGGAGGATCGAATGCCGGGCCTGCAGCATGGCATCCTTGGCCGCCTTGAAGAAGTCGGCGGCGTCGATGATGACCGACAGTCTGTCGGCCCGTTCCCGGCGCCAGAACCAGTCGTCCGTCTGCTCGTCGAGCGCATGCGCGTTCATACAGTCTTCCAGTGGCGTTTCGTTGACGGGAACGAAGCTAGCAGCAGACCCGCGCACGGAAAGCCCGTCGCGCAACGATCTTGTCGCCGATCCTCCGAAACCTTCGGAAACGACGTGGCGGTCACGCGGTCGCGCCGGCCCGTTCGAGGTCCTCTTTCGCAACCCGGCAAGCGACGGAATAGGCCGGGTTGAAGACGTTGGCGACGTCGTAGCGGACCGTCTGGCCGAGGAAGTGGCTCGCCGTCACCGCGTCCATTGCGTAGTCGCGGGACAGCCAGTCCAGCATCTCCGTGGTGGCGTGCTGCAGCGCCTGGTCGAGGGGGCGGGCATTGCCGAGGGTGAAGATGCTCTCTGCATTCTCGCCACGTGGCCAGCCGATGGTGCGGCCCTTGTCGATCTCCACCGTAAAGGCGACCTCGAAGGAGGTCTCGATGCCGGTGCCGACGATCTCGCCGTCACCCTGGCAGGCATGACAATCGCCGAGAAAGAACAGGGCACCGGGCCTGAAGACCGGGAAGGACAGGGTCACGCCGGCCGTGATGCCGCGATAGTCCATGTTCCCGCCATGAGGACCGCTGGTGGCGGTGGAGATGGCCTGGCCGAGCGCCGGCGCGACGCCGCAGCAGCCGATCATCGGCGCCAGCGGCAACACCCAGTCGCGTAGCCGCGTCGGCGGATTCTCCAGCCGCACGGTGCCGGCATCCCTGTCGATGATCCATTCCACCCGCTCGCGCTCCGGCATTTGCGCGGCGCGTTGCGGATCGACGACGTTCGGCGCCAGGACGGAGAAGGTCCAGCCGCGGTCGCGGTTCGGCGCCATGCGCTCGATGGTGACGCGCAGCGTATCGCCCGGCTCGGCGCCTTCGACCAGAAAGGGACCGGTCATCGGGTTCGGCCGCGTGCCGACGATGGCGCCGGTGGCGTCGGCGCCCCAGGCGTCGAGCGTGTCGGTGACCACGGTGTCGCCCGGCGCGATGCTCAGCGCCGGCTCGTGCGGGCCCAGCGTGTTGTGGAAGCGTGTCGGCTGGAAACGGTGTTCGGCCACGGGACAACTCCGGTCATTCGCGTTCCCTCTGCCTATAGCCGCGGGGACGGGGGCCGGCCAATGCCGCCGGACGACAAAACGCCGGCGGGCCGCGGAATCTCGTCCGGACTCCGCGATCTGCCGACCCGGCCTTTGCCGATTTGCGCGAGGTCAAGGGTGCTCGTGCGGGGCCAAGCTACGGTCGGGCGAATGACGGCCCCGTCGCGGCCCAGCCAAGGGAGATTTCCATGTACCGGACGATACTGGTCTGCCTCGACAACAGCGAGCGCGCCGGCGCGATCCTGCGGACGGCGCTGACGATCGCCGAGCGGCAGGGCGCGCATCTGGTCGGCCTGCATGTCGTCCAGGACGTGGTGGTCAGCATCCCGACCGAGGTGTCGCTGGAATACATCGACCAGGCCCGGCAGGCCGCGCAGAGCGAGGCCGACGCCATTGCCGAGGTCTTCAAGACGGCGACCGCGGGCGCCGGCGTCTCGACCGAATGGCGTCGCGAGGAGCCCATGGCGGGCGATGCGGACACGGTCTGGACCCGGAATGCGCTCGTCGCCGATCTCGTCGTGGTGGGTCAGGCGGCCGGGGCGGCCGACGTGCCGCTGACCGATCTCCTGATCGAAACCGGGCGGCCGGTGCTGTTCGTGCCCTATGCCGGTGAATATGCGCAGGTGGGCAAGCAGCCGCTCGTCGCCTGGAACGGCAGCCGCGAATCGGCGGGCGCCGTGTTCGACGCGCTGCCGCTTCTGAAGGACGCGTCGCTGGTGCGGGTGCTCTGCATCGACCCCGACAAGGCGGGCGCCAGGGCCGGCCTGGCCCCGGCCGACGACATGGCGCTGGCGCTGGCACGGCACGACATCAGGGCCGAGGCGGCCCGTTCGCACAGCGGCGAGATTTCCGTCGGCGACGAGGTCCTGGCGCAACTCGTCGATCACGGCCACGATCTTCTGGTGATGGGCTGCTACGGCCATTCGCGGCTGCGCGAGATGCTGTTCGGCGGCGTCACCCGGCATATCCTGCAGCACATGACCGTGCCGGTTCTGATGTCGCGATAGGCCGATGACGCGCAAGGCGGTTTCGCCCGCCCGGGCGAACGGTGCGCCCGTGGTGCGGCAGGACATATCCTGCCGGCACGACCATCCCTCGCGCCTCCGGGCCGCGCAATGACTGCGAGCGATCCGATGAGCCCCATGAGCGCAGACCCGGAGCCGGGTCCGCTGCCGGCGGATGGATGGCACGCGCTCGACGCGGCCGCGACCTTCGGCAGGCTCGCCACGACCGCCGCCGGGCTTGGCGATGGCGAGGCGGCACGGCGACTGGCCCAGTACGGTCCGAACGCGCTGCCGGAGCCGCCGTCGCGCTCGCTGGCGCTGATCGTCCTCGGTCAGCTCAAGAGCCCGCTGATCTATCTGCTGCTCGCCGCCGCTTCCGTATCGCTTGTCCTTGCGGAGATCGACCAGGCGGTCTTCATCTTCATCGTCCTGGCCATCAACACCGCCATCGGCGCGGCGCAGGAATCGCGCGCGGAAGCCAATACCGCCGCGCTGCGCACGGCGATCACGACCGTCTGCCGCGTCTGGCGGCAGCGGACGGTGCGTCTGACGGACAGCAAGGCGCTTGTCCCCGGCGACGTGGTGATCCTGGAGGCCGGTGACCGGGTCCCGGCCGATCTGCGCCTCCTGTCCGCATCCGAACTCCAGGCCGACGAATCCGCGCTTACCGGGGAATCGCTGCCGGTGGCGAAGGCCGCCGGCGTGGCGCTGGCACCGGACACGCCCCTTGCCGAGCGGGCGACCATGCTGTTCGCCGGCTCGACGCTGCATCGCGGAGGCTGCCAGGCGGTGGTGATCGCCACCGGCACCCATACCGAGCTCGGACATATCGCAGGCTCGCTGCAGAACGCCTCGGCGCCGCCGCCGCTGACCGTCAAGCTCGATCGCTTCACCCGCATGCTCGGCCTCGTCGCGCTCGCCCTGGTGGCGGTCGTCGTGACCCAGCAGCTGAGTACGGGCGCATCGCTGCACGCGACCTTCTTCGTGGCGGTGGCGCTGGCTGTCTCGGTCATTCCCGAGGGACTACCGGTGGCCGTTACGGTGGCTTTGTCTGTGGCGACGCGCCGGATGGCCCGGCGCAACGTCATCGTGCGGCATCTGCCCGCCGTCGAGGGCCTGGGCGCCTGTACGGTTGTGGCAACCGACAAGACCGGCACGCTGACCCGCAACCAGCTGACGGCCAAGCGGCTGTGGTTGCCCGGGCACGGGGCCGTCGCGATCGAGGGCGCCGGCTTCGATCTGGGTGGCCGGCTGCTGCAGGAAGGTGTGCCGCTCGCCCCGCCGGCGCAGGAGGCGGCCCGGGACCTCGCCGCCGCGGCCGCGCTCTGCAACGACGCGGCCTTCGATCCGGACGGCGGCGCGGCGGGGCGCAGCGGCGACACCGTCGATCTGGCGTTTCTCGTTCTGGCGATGAAGACCGGGCTCGACGTTGCGGAGCTGCGCCACACAGCACGGCGGACGGCGGAATTGCCATTCTCGGCGGAGCGTAAATATGCTGCGAGCCTCGATGAACAGGACGGCGTCCTCCGCCTGCACGTCAAGGGAGCGGCGGAAGTGCTGGTGCCGCACTGCCTCGGCATCGATGTCGATGCGGTGCTGTCGCTCGCCGACGAGATGGCCGGGCAGGGCTATCGTGTCATGGCGGTTGCCGCCAGAACCCTCGGAGTGGACGAGGCCGCGGGTCGCCGGCCCAGAATGGACCGGGCACTGGAAGGGCTGACCCTTCTCGGTCTCGTCGGCTTCATCGACCCGTTGCGCACGGAAGCAAAGGCGGCCGTCGCCGATTGCCGTGGGGCCGGCGTCGCGGTGAAGATGATCACCGGCGATCATGCGGCCACGGCGCTGTCGATCGCCCGCGACCTCGGCATCGCAGCCCGGGCCGAGGAGGTGATGACCGGCCGCCAGCTGGACGATCCGGCGACGGGTACAGACGCGCGCATCGCGGCGACGTCCGTGTTCGCCCGCGTCGAGCCGAGCCACAAGGTGCGGATCGTCGAGGCCTTGCAACGCTGTGGCCATGTGGTGGCGATGACCGGCGACGGCGTCAACGACGCGCCGGCGCTGCACCGGGCCGATCTCGGCGTCGCGATGGGGCGCGACGGCACCGATGCGGCCCGCGACGCGGCCGATCTCGTTCTGACCGACGACAATTTCGCCTCGATCACCGCCGGCATCCAGGAGGGCCGCGCCGCCTACGCCAATATCCGCAAGGTGATCTATCTGGCGATCAGCACGGGCGCTGCCGAGGCGGTGTTCTTCCTGATGGCGCTGTTCACCGGCTTTCCGGTGCCGCTGACGGCGGTGCAACTGCTCTGGTTGAATCTCGTGACCAATGGCGGCCAGCATGTCGCCCTGGCGCTGGAGAAGCCGGAGCCGGGCCTCCTGTCGCGGCCGCCGCGGCGCACCGGCGAGGCGATCTTCGACGCCCTGATGATCCGCCAGACGGCCCTGTCGGGTGCGGTGATCGGGATCGTCGGCTATCTCGTCTTCGCCTGGGCGATCTCGGCAGGCTGGAGCGAGTTCGAGGCCCGCAACGTCCTTCTGTTCCTGATGGTCGCCTTCGAGAACGTGCATGTGATGAATTGCCGGTCGGAGACGATCTCGGCCTTCCGTGTGCCGTTGGCGAACAACTGGCCGCTGCTCGCCTCGATCGTCGCGGCGCAGGCGATCCACATCGGCGCTGCCTTCACGCCGGGCCTGCGCGACGTGCTCGATCTTGCGCCGATCCCCTGGGAGCAATGGGCGCTGCTGGCGCCGATGGCACTGTCGGTGCTGGTCGTCATGGAGATCGACAAGGCGCTGCGCGCCCGGCGGCAGCGGCGTCGGCCGGCCGGGACGGAACCGTTGACCGCAGGGTGACACGGGGCCGCGTCAGGGATGGTGCGTCAGCGACGGGGCGAGAGGCGAGCGCTGACTTCGGCGAGATAGGGGTTCTGGTCGCGGCTGGCGCCGTATGCGGCGGGGTCGAGCTCGGCAAGGATCGTCGCCGCGTCGCTTTCGCCGGCCGAGGCCAGCACCGAGCCGTCCGGGGCCGCGATCACCGACAGGCCCTGATAGGCAAAGCTGCCGTCGCTGCCGCAATGGTCGGCATAGACCACGAAGAGCTGGTTCTCGAAGGCGCGCACCGGCACGACGTTCTGTGCGATGAAGCGCGCGCCCTCGCTCCTGGGCAATGCCGTCGGCACGATGATCGCCTCGGCGCCTCGCAGCGCGAGGTCGCGGCACAGTTCGGGGAATTCCACGTCGAAGCAGACGAGCAGGCCGCAGCGTAAGCCGGCGATCTCTACGATGGGCGAGGGCGCATCTCCGGGCCGGAACAGGCCCTTCTCGTAGTCGCCATAGAGCATGCGCTTGGCGTAGAGGACCGGCGCACGGCCCGGTGCAATCAGCGCGGCGGCATTGTCGACGCCCTGAGCCATGCGGATCGCAAGCCCCATGGCGATGGCGATGCCGAGCCGGTCGGACGCATCCTGCCACTCGGCAAGGCCAGCGTCTGCGTCCTTCGCTGTGTCGGCGATCGTCTGGCCCGCGCCATAGCCGGTCGGCGCGAGCTCGGGCAGGACGGCGAGGTCGGCGCCGGCGGCGGCGGCGTCCTCGAGGCTGCGCAGGATCGCCGAGTGCCGGTCCGCCGCGCCGGTCATCGCGGCGTCCATCTGAATGACGGCGACCTTCACTTGCCGTCTCCGTTGGACCAGGCGCCCAGAAGGCGCGGCAGATCGCCGAAGCGGGCGACGAAGCCGAACACCACCACTGCCACGGCGACGAAGAGGATCGAGACCGAGGCCATGGTCGGCGTGTAGCCGTAGCGCAGGGCGTTGAAGATCTTGATCGGCACCGTCTCCAGGGTGAAGCCCACCGTCATGTAGGCGACGATGTACTCGTTCAGCGAGAGGACAAAGGCGAAGGCAAAGCCCGAGACGATGTAGGGGGCGATCATCGGCAGCACGATGGTCGTCAGGATGGTCCTGTCGTTGGCGCCCATGGAGCGCGCGGCCTCGGTCACCTCGCGGTCGATGGTCTGGAAGCCGAGCGAGATGGTCACCAGCGGCAGGCTGGTGAAGAAGATCGCGTGGGAAATGACCACCGTGTACCAGGCGCCGTAGCTGCCCATCGTCGCCCAGAAGGACAAAGCGCCGAGCGCGGTGATCACCGGCGGCAGGACGAAGGGCGAGACGCCGAGCAACTGCACCGCCCGGCCGATCGCCGTGACCCGGCGCCACAGAGCATAGGCGATCGGCAGGGCGATGAGGACGGCGATGGTCGCCGCGCCGAGGGCGATCAGCACCGAGGTGGTCAGCGCGCCGCGCCACCCGTCGTCGGCGAAGATCTGGCCGTACCAGGCGAGCGAAAAACCCTCGGGCGGGAAGGTCAGGCTGCGCTTCTCGTTGATCGAGACGCCAGCGATGACGACGATGGGCGCCGCCATGAACAGCCCGACGGCGGCGAAGAACAGGCGGGTGAGGAACGTGCCGATCATGCCGCGCGTCCCTTCCGGCCGAGCGTCGTGGTCAGCAGCACGAGCGACAGGCTGGTGACCACCAGGAACACCGCCATCGCCGCCGCGAACGGCATGTTCGACTGGTAGATCGCCTGGTCGGTGATCAGCACCGACAGGGTCCAGTGCTCCGGCCGGCCGAGGAGTTGCGGCAGGAGATAGGCGCCCAGAGCGAAGACGAAGACGATGATGAAAGTGGCGATCAGCGCCATCCGCAGCGCCGGCAGGATCACCGTGAAGAAGGCCCTGAGCGGCGAGGCGCCGAGGGTGCGGGCGGCTTCTGCCAGCGACGGGTCGAGCCGGGAGAAGGACGGGTAGAGCACCAGCACCGCATAGGGGAAGGCCTGGTAGGTCATGCCGGCGAGGACGGCGAAAAAGCCGGGCGTCCAGGCATCCGGGTTGTCCATCAGGCCGAGGGACACGAACAGGTTGGAGAGCCCGGCGGTGCGGCTGAGCAGCGTCGACCAGGAAAATCCGATGATCACCTCGGACAGGGACAGGACAGCCAGCATCGCCACCAGCCAGGGCACCTGCCACCTCCGGCGAAGTTTCGTCAGCAAATAGGTGAAGGGCGCGCCGACGATCAGGCAGAGGGCCGAGACCAGCGCCGACAGGCCGAGCGAGAAGACGAGAATCTTGCCGAAGAACAGGCTGAGGAAACGGGCATAGTTCGCCGTCGTCAGCACCGGCTGGTAGAAGCCGCCGGCGACACGCTCGAACAGCGAGACGGCGATCATCAGGCCGAAGGGCACGACGAAGAAGGCGAGCAGCATCAGCGCCGGAAAGATCAGCGGCGCCTGCTCGCGCCAGCCTCCGGCCTTCGTTCCGGGCGCGGCGGCGCTCACGCGGAGGCTCCGGCGGGGAAGACGACGATGGCGGCGGGATCGAGCGCCAGGGAGACGGCGTCGCCCACCATGAGATCGTTCCGGCCGGCGGCGCGCTGGGCGACGATGCGGCCGGCGGCGGTGGCGAGATACACCTCGACGGCCGAGCCCATGTCGCGGACGAACTCGACGGTGGCGGGCAGGGGCGCAGCGCCCTCGCGCTCGACGCTGACGTCCTCCGGCCGGATCGAGATTTGCGCCGTGGCTACGCCGGCCGGCAGCGTCAGCCCGGGGACCGGCGCATCGGCGATGGTGGCGCCGCCATCGGCGGCATGGGCGGTCAGGAGATTGGTCTGGCCGAGGAAGTCGGCGACGAAGGCGTTGGCGGGGCGCCGATAGATGTCGATCGGCCGGTCCATCTGCTGGATGCGGCCGCCCTTCATGACGACGATGGTGTCGGCCATGGTCATGGCTTCGCGCTGGTCGTGGGTGACGACGATGGTGGTGATGCCGAGCCGCTCCTGCAACTGGCGCAGTTCGACCTGCATGGCCTCCCGCAGCTTGGCGTCGAGGGCCGACAGGGGCTCGTCGAGAAGGAACAGCTTGGGCGAGACGGCGAGGGCCCGGGCGATGGCGACGCGCTGGCGCTGGCCGCCCGACAATTGCGCCACCGGCCGGTCGGCGACGCCGGGCAGGCGGACGAGATCGAGCAGTTCGACGACGCGGGCATCGCGCTCGGCGCGGGGGCGACCGCGGATCTTCAGGGGATAGGCGATGTTCTCGCCGACGCTCAGATGCGGAAACAGCGCCAGCGACTGGAACACCATGCCGAAATCGCGGCGGTGGACCGGACGGTCGTTGATGGTCTCGTCGTTGAAGCGGATGGTGCCGGCGGTCGGGGTTTCGAGGCCGGCGATCATCCGCATCAAGGTGGTCTTGCCGCAGCCCGACGGCCCGAGCAGGCAGACGAAGCTGCCGGCCGGCACGTCGAGGACGGCGTCATCGACGGCGAGGACCGAGCCGTAGCGCTTGGTGACGTTGGCAAGTTCGAGTGCGCTCATCGGCCTGGACGTTTCCTGGTTCTGGTGTCCGGCCGCCCCTGACGAGGCGGCCGGTGGAATGGGCGGGCGTCGAGCTCAGCCGACGATGAGTTCGGTCCACTTCTGGTTCAGCCAGTCGGACTTCTCGACATAGAGATCATAGCGCGGAACGATCGGGTCGATCTCGGAGGAGACCGCCGCGAATTCCTCGTCGGTCAGATCGAGAAGGTCGCGCTTGATCACCGGGGCCGTGCCGACCTTGCGGGCGAGCAGGCTCTGGACGTCCGGCTGGGTCATGTAGTCGATGAACTCGTGGGCGATTTCGCCCTTCTCGGAGGCCTTGGAGATCGCCCAGCAGCCCGAGTCGGAAATGCCACCTTCCTTCGGGAAGGTCGAGCGGACCGGGAAGCCGTCGGCCGCGGCAAGGCCCGTAACGTCGTGGTAGTACTGGCCCATCGGGATCTCGCCGGATTTCAGCGCCTGCTCGAACTGGGCTTCGTCGCGGTACCAGAGCTGGACGTTCGGCTTCACCTCGGCGAGCTTGTCCATCACCTTCAGGATGCCCTCCTCGGTGTCGAGCACGTCGGTGCCGCCGAAGAAGGTCTTGGCGGTGACTTCCAGAAGGAACGAGTTGGAGACGAGGGCGAGAAGGCCGAGCTTCTCCTTGTTGGCCGGGTCCCACAGGGCCGCCCAGCTTTCCGGCGCCTCCGGATAGGTGTCGGTGTTGGTGACGAGGTTGATGTACCAGGCCACGGCACCGACGCCGGCGACGCGGCCGTCGGGATAGTTCACCACGAAGGGCGGCAGGACGTCGCCGGAGTTGGCAATCTTGTCCATGTCCAGCGGCTGCCAGAGCTCGGTCGCGAGGCCCTTGCGCATGGCGACCTGGGACATCATCGACACGTCGGCCGGGGCGACACCGGCGCGGGCGGCCTGCTCGAGCTGCACCAGCCAGGCTTCGCCGGTCGGCTCGGCGACGCTCTCGACGGCAATGCCGGTGGCTTCGGTGAAGGCCGGGAAGACGTTCTTGTCGAAGGAATCCTTGAAGTAGCCGCCATAGACGCCGACCTTCAGGCTCTTCTCCTGAGCCCTGAGGATCGACGGCATGGCCAGCGTGGCGCCCGCGGCGCCGGCTGCGGCGAGCAGATGCCGCCGGTTCAGGATGAGCGGGGACTTCCGGGTCATGACTTCATCTCCTTGGTTGCAACGTGACTTCGATCAGCGGGCGGCGCCGGAACGGTCCGGCGTGAAATCCAGAAGGCTCAGAAGCTCGAACAGCATCTGCGCGCCGGCATGGGCGGTGTTGGTGGTGGCGTCGTATTGCGGTGCGACCTCGACCACGTCGCCGCCGATCATGTTGATCCCGGCGAGGCCGCGCAGGATCATCTGCACCTCGCGGGTCGTCAGGCCGCCGATCTCCGGCGTGCCGGTGCCGGGGGCGAAGGCCGGATCGAGGCTGTCGATGTCGAAGGAGACATAGACCGGACCGTCGCCGACGACGGCACGGGCCCTGGCGATCACCGCGTCGAGGCCGAGGCCGGGGATCTCCTCGGCGTGGATGACGGTCATGCCGGATTCGAAGGAGAACTCCCACAGATATTCCGAGGCGCCGCGAATGCCGATCTGGATGGTCCGCTCGGGGTCGAGCACGCCGTCCAGCACCGCCTGCCGGAACGGGCCGCCATGGTGGAACTTGCAGCCGTCGAAGGGCCCGGACGTGTCGCAATGGGCGTCGATATGGATCATGCCGACCGGACGGTCGGCGCCCAGCGCCCGCAGGATCGGCAGGGTGATCGAATGGTCGCCGCCGACGAAAAGCGGCAGGACGCCGGCGCCTGCGATCGTCGCGGCGGTCCGCTCGATATCCTCGTGCGAGGTGGCGAGATCGAAGCGGCTGCGGAACGGCACGTCGCCGATGTCGGCAACCTTGAGGCTGGCCGTCGGCATGGTCTTGAGGACGTGATTGTAGGGGCCGACGCGCTCCATGGTGCGCAAGGCGCGCGGGCCGAAGCGCGAGCCGTTGCGGTTGGTGACGCCGAGATCCATCGGCACGCCGATCATCGCGACGTCGAGGTTCGAGAGGTCCGGCGCGGCCCAGTCGATGGCGCGATGGGGGGCGTCGAGCAGGGTCGGCACGCCGGCATAGGGGGCGACGCGGGTGCCCTTGGGGTCGAAGAGCTGGACGGCGACGGCCGCGAAGCCCTTGTCGTAGATGACCCGCTCGTTGTCGCCGGCGAAGCGCTGCCGCAGCGCTTCCAGTTTGCCGCTATCCATGAAGATTCCTCGCTGGACGGTCTGGTTCGTTGGTAAAAAGGCGCCGGCGGACAGGCCGAGGCCGATCCGGCGCTCCATCTCGCGGATGCCCTCCGCATCCACATTGGCGAAGGCGATCCGCAGATGCCGGTCCTGGCCGGGGCCGAAGAAGCTGCCGGGCAGGACGAGCACCCCGAGTTCGCGCGTCAGCGCCTCGGCGACCGCCTCGGCCGGCCGGTCCGCGAAGGGATGGCGCACATAGGCGAAATAGGCGCCGATCTGGTCGAGCTCCCAACCGGGCAGGCTTGCGAAGGCGGCGCGGAAGACATCGGCCCGCTGTGCGATCTCGTCGCGGTTCGCGTCGCGCCAGTCGGCAAGCTCTTCGATGGCCCAGGGCAGCGCCGCCTGAGCCGGGCGGGGCGCGCAGATCTGGATGCAGTCGATGACCTTCTCCAGCTCGGCGATCGTCGCCTCGCCGGCGATCATTGCGCCCACCCGGTGGCCGGGAATGGCGTAGGATTTGGAGAAGGAGTAGAGCGCAATCAGGTTTTCGCGCGCCTCTGCATTCGCGAAGAGCCCGTGCGGCTTGCCCAGCACCGGGTCGAGAAAGTCGCGGTAGGTCTCGTCGAGGACGAGATACATCCCGCGCGCCACGCAGACTTCCAGGAGTTCGGCGAGGCGTTCCGGCGGATAAACCGCGCCGGTCGGATTGTTCGGGCTGACCAGCACCAGCGCCCGGCAGCGCGGGTCGAGCACCGCCTCCAGCCCGGCGACGGAGGGCAGGAAGCCGTCGGCCGCCTCGGTCGGCAGGGGACGCGCCTCGATGCCGAGCATCTCCAGCGTCATCTTGTGATTGAAATACCAGGGGGCCGGCAGCACGACCACGTCGCCGACGCGCGCGACGGTCAGCATGGCGGCGAAGAAGGCCTGGTTGCAGCCGCTGGTGATGGCGACGCGGCCCGCCGCGACGGGCGTGTCGTAGCGCGTGGCGACATGGCCGGCATAGGCCTCGTGCAACGCGCGGTCGCCGAGAATGTCGCCGTAGCGGGCACCCGCGGCGGAGGCGGCGGCTTCGGCCAGGCGCTTAGCAAAGCCGGCCGGCGGGGCATGGTTCGGAACGGCCTGGCTGCAGTCGATCAGCGGACCGTGCCGACCGTCATAGGCGGCGATCCAGCGGCCGGCGCGCGCGATGGGCGGCACCGAGACGGCAGTCAGCAGCGGATTGGGCAGCGGCGCGGTCACCGGCAATCCGGACGGGTGTTGGCAGGCCGGGACATGCGGCCCGTGCAGGGCGCAGCCTCGGCGGGGTTCTGCAGGAAGCTCGACAGGCCTCTCACCGGGAAATCGCAGCCTCCGAACGGATCATGGATACTCTCTCCCACCGCCCGCTCACCCGACGATGATAGCGACCGGCTGCTTGCGGATTGCTCAAACCGGGCCTGTGCCCTTTTCCTCATCATGTGCTGCGCTGGACGCATGGTGGAATATCGGCCTATCAATTCAAACATTGAAAAACGTCAAAGTGGTGCGGTCGCTCATGCGCGTTTCCGGAAGTGATCTTCGCCTGCTGCAGGTCTTCGACGCAGTGGTGCGGCATGGCGGATTCGCGGCCGCGGCGGTGGATCTGAATGTCAGCCAGTCCACCATCTCCAACCACATGACGGCGCTGGAGGAGCGGCTGGGCTTTGTCCTGTGCCAGCGCGGCCGCGGCGGTTTCCACATGACCGAGAAGGGCCGCGCGGTCTGGGAGGCCGGACGCCAGCTCGAAAAGGCGCTCCAGGACTTTTCCACCGACGTCGCCTCGGTGCGGGGCGAGCTGCGCGGCGAATTGCGGATCGGCATTCTCGACGCGGTGGTTTCCGATCCGGCCAACCGCCTGGCCGACGTCATCGCCGCCTATGGCCGGATCGCGCCGCATGTCCGGCTGGTGATCGCGCAGGAGCGGCCGCAGGATTTGCAGCAGAAGGTGCTGGACGGGCTCTATCACTGCGCCATCGGCAGCTATCGCAACCGGATCGACGGCATCGTCTACGACCGGCTGCATGACGAGCGCCACAGCCTCTATTGCGGGCGCCTGCACGAGGCGTTCGACGCGGACGATGCCGAGCTGACCGATGCGCGTCTTGCGGCCATGCCCTTCGTTCACCGTGGCTACTGGCGGGACGAGGACACGCTGCGCCAGCTCGACTGGCGCATCGAGGCGACGGTCTTCCAGATCGAGCCGCAGCTGATCCTGATCCAGTCCGGCCGCTATATCGGCCTCCTGCCGAACCATTACGCGGCCGAGGGGGTGGCCGCCGGCACGCTGCGGGCGATCCGGCCGGAGGAGATCGGCTATACCTGCGAGTTCGAATTGTTCTCGCCGCGCAACCGCCGGCCGAGCGATGTCGCCGCCGCGTTCATCGAGACGGTCCGCACGGTGTGGCCGTCGGCGCAGGACGCCTGACGCGTTCGGCCTCCGCTCTGCGTGGAGGCGCCGCGGGGCGGTCGCGGCGATGCTCCGTGCTTCAACCATGACTGCGGTTACACTTCGTAACATGTTGGTTCATATACGGTTCATGTGCCGGAGCCTACCGTCCTCTCACCACCAACGAGGACACACAACATGTTCAAGCGCACACTCATCGCCATCGCAGCCGTCTCCATGCTGGCCGCTCCGATGGCCCAAGCCCAGGCTCAGAGCCGGCACGACCACAACCGTCCCAGCGCTCAGCAGAGCCAGTCCCGCGACCACGGCGCACAGCGTCATCGGGCGCAGCGCCCGACCGCTACACGGGCCAAGTTCCGGTCCGGCCAGCGTTACGGCAACTGGAAGCGTCACCCGCACGTCCAGGATTTCCGCCGGCACGGCCTGCGCGCGCCCGGCCGGGGGCAGAACTGGATCAAGGTCGACAACCAGTATCTGCTGATCTCCGCGGCCACCGGGCTGATCCTCGGCCTCGCCGCCGCCCGCTAAGCCGGATGCCTGTCACCCCGCCAGCAGCGCGACCGCGTCGCTGGCGGGGTCTTCCAACGCATCGATGACGTCGAAATGGTGCCGCCCCGGCGCTTCGATCGCCGCGGTGCGCAGGCCGAGCCCTCGCCAGGCGCTGGCAAGCAGCGTGTTCTGCCTGCGGAATTCGGGCAGTTCGTCCCCGCCGACGAGGCAGGTGAGGGTGGCCTCGCCTTGCGGTTCGAGCAGGGCCGGGCTTTCGGCACGCGCTTCGGCGAGATCGAGGGCCAGGATCTCGTTCATCTGCGTCTTCAGGAGCGGACGCAGATCGTGAACGCCGCTAATCGAGAGAACCCGGTCGATCCGGGCAATCGTCGCTTCGCAGAGCGGCGAATCCGTGCAGATCATCCGCGTCACCAGATGGCCGCCGGCCGAATGGCCGGACAGGCGGATCGGGCCGAAAACCTCCGCGGCGACCGCGTCGAGGAACTGCCCGACGTGACGGGTGATCTCCGCGATGCGAACCGTCGGGCACAGCGGATAGGACGGCATGGCGACGGCAAAGCCGCGCGCCAGCGCGCCGGCCGCCAGATGCGACCATTCGGACCGGCCGAACGCCTTCCAGTAGCCGCCATGGACATAGACGGCGAGACCTGCGGGCGTGCTTTCGGGCAGGAAGAGATCATAGGCCGCCCGTTCGCCGTCGCCATAGGGGCAGACGAGGTGGGCGCGACCGGCCACTTCCAGCTCCTGTCGGAAGGCGGCTGCCCGTTCGCGCCAGCGCGGCGGATAGGTCTCGGCCCCGGCAATCGCGCCGGCATTGCCATAGGCCGTGTCGAAATCCGTGATCGCCGCGTCCACCATCTGGCTCATGCCTCGTCGTCCCTTGTCTCGTTCTCTGCGGCGCGGCTCAGAAGAAGGCCTGGAGGCCGGTCTGGGCCTTGCCGAGGATCAGCGCATGGACGTCGTGCGTGCCCTCGTAGGTGTTGACGGTCTCCAGGTTCTGGGCGTGGCGCATGACGTGGTACTCGCCCATGATGCCGTTGCCGCCATGCATGTCGCGGGCGGTGCGGGCGATGTCCAGCGCCTTGCCGCAGTTGTTGCGCTTGATGAGGCTGATCATCTCCGGCGCCATGGCCCCCTCGTCGAACAGGCGGCCGACCCTGAGCGAGCCCTGCAGGCCCAGCGCGATCTCGGTCTGCATGTCGGCGAGCTTCTTCTGGACGAGCTGGGTCTGGGCCAGCGGGCGGCCGAACTGGGTGCGCTCCATCGTGTAGTCGCGCGCCCGCTTCCAGCAATCCTCGGCCGCCCCCATGGCGCCCCAGGAAATGCCGTAGCGGGCCCGGTTCAGGCAGCCGAAGGGGCCGCCGAGCCCCGACACGTTCGGCAGCAGTGCATCTTCGCCCACCTCGACGCCGTCCATGACGATCTCGCCGGTGATCGAGGCGCGCAAGGACAGCTTGCCCTCGATCTTGGGCGCCGACAGGCCCTTCATGCCCTTGTCGAGAATGAAACCGCGGATCTTGTTGTCGTGGGCGGCGGACTTCGCCCAGACGACGAAGACGTCGGCGATGGGCGAGTTGGAGATCCACATCTTGGCGCCCGACAGGCGGTAGCCGCCGTCGATCTTCTCGGCCCTTGTGGTCATGCCGCCGGGATCGGAGCCGGCATCGGGCTCGGTCAGGCCGAAGCAGCCGACATATTCACCGGTGGCGAGCCTGGGCAGGTACTTTCGGCGCTGGGCCTCGTCGCCATAGGCGAAGATCGGATACATCACCAAAGAGGACTGGACGCTCATCATCGAGCGATAGCCCGAATCCACCGCCTCGACGGCGCGGGCGACAAGCCCGTAGGAGACGTAGGACGCGCCGGCGCAGCCATAATCCTCGGGCAGGGTCAGGCCGAGCAGGCCGAGCTCGCCCATCTCGTTGAAGATCGCGCGGTCGGTGGTCTCGTTGCGATAGGCCTCGACGATGCGCGGCCGCAGCTTCTCCTCGGCATAGGAGCGGGCGGTCTCGAAGATCAGCCGCTCGTCCTCGGACAGCTGGTCCTCGAGCCGGAACGGATCGGCCCAGTCGAAACCGGCGGACGGGGACGCAGACGGCGAAGGCGCGGCGGCCGAAGCGTTGGACATGGCGGGATTCCTGTCGTGGTGGCGCGGCACGGGGCCGGGATCTGTCTGGATGTGAGGGGCGCAGGCCGTCCGAGTCGGATCCGCGCGGCCTATTCGGGCACGATGGCGGTGGCCTCGATCTCGACCAGCGCCTCGGGCTCAACGAGGTCGGAAACCTCGACCAGGGCCATGGCCGGATAATGCCGGCCGAGGACGCGGCGATAGGCGGCGCCAAGTTCGGCCGTCGAGGCGCGGTAGGTGGCGATGCTGCGCACATACCAGGTAAGGCGGGCGATATGCTCCGGCCCGCCGCCGGCTTCGGCGACCACGGCGAGGACATTGCGAAGGGTCTGTTCGACCTGCGGGATGAAGCCGTCGGCAAAGGTCTCGGTCTCGTCCCAGCCGATCAGGCCGCCGGTGAGCACCAGCCGGCCGCGACCGGCCATGCCGTTGGCGTAGCCGCGGGGCTTCTTCCATCCCGGCGGCTGCAGGGTATCGAGCGCGGCGTCTTCTGCGGCTTCGGACGAACGTGTCGGACTGGCGCCGATCTGCTGGTTGATGTTCACGCGTTCACTCCCTGGGTCGCGTCCTCGGCTTCGGCCTCCGCCTGCTGGCGCAATGCAAAGCGCTGCAGTTTTCCCGAACCGGTCTTGGGCAAGGCGTCCACGAAGACCACCGAGCGTGGGTATTTGTAGGGCGCGAGCTCGCGCTTCACATGGTCCTGCAGTTCCCTGGCGAGATCGGGCCCGGCCGCCGACGGGTTGGTGAGGACGATGAAGGCCTTGACGATGCGGCCGCGCTCGGGGTCCGGGGCGCCGACGACTCCGACCTCCAGCACCAGCGGATGGGCCAGAAGCGCCGCCTCCACCTCGGGGCCGGCGATGTTGTAGCCGGCCGAGACGATCATGTCGTCGTTGCGGGCCTGGAACCAGAAATAGCCGTCCTCGTCCTCGACATAGGTGTCGCCGGTGATGTTCCAGCCATTCTCGACATAGACGGCCTGGCGCCGGTCGGCGAGATAGCGGCAGCCGATCGGGCCGCGCACCGCGAGGCGCCCTGCGGTTCCGGCGGGCTGCGGCCTACCGGCGGCATCGACGATGCGGGCCTCGTAGCCGGGCACGGGCTTGCCGGTGGCGCCGGGGCGGATCGCTTCCTGCGGCGCGGCGATGAAGATGTGCAGCATCTCGGTCGCGCCGATGCCGTCCATCAGCTTCAGGCCGGTGGCCTCCAGCCAGGCGTCGAAGGTCGGGCGCGGCAGGGTCTCGCCGGCGGAGACGCATTTCTTCAGGGACGAGAGGTCGTTTTCGTCGATCTTCGCCAGCATGGCGCGATAGGCGGTGGGGGCGGTGAAGCAGACCGTCGCGCCGTATTCGCCGATGGCGGCGGCAAGGTCCGGCGGGCCAGCGCGTTCGAGCAGCACCGTCGAGGCGCCGATCCGGAACGGGAACAGGACGAGCCCGCCGAGGCCGAAGGTGAAGGCCAGCGGCGGCGAGCCGATGAAGACGTCGTCGGCATCGGCGCGCAGCACGTCGCGGGCATAGCAGTCGCAGATGACCAGAAGGTCGCGGTGATAGTGAACCGTCGCCTTGGGCAGGCCGGTCGTTCCCGAGGTGAACCCCAGCAGGCAGGGATCGTCGGCGCACGAGGCCACGGCCTCGAAGCGGCCCGACGCGCCTGCCATCAGCGCGCCGAGATCACCGCCGGCAAGACCTTCCCAGGTGACGATCCGGACCGGCCGGGCGGCGGCATTCGCGGCCTTGCCCATCTCGTCGACCAGGGCCGCGTCGCACAAGGCGAGCCCGATCTCGGCCTTGTCGAGGATCTGCACGAGTTCCCGAGCCCGCAGCAGCGGCATGGTGGCGACGACGATGCCGCCGGCCTTGATGACCGCCATGTAGAGCGCGACCAGGGTCGGGTTGTTGGCCGAACGCAGGAGAACTCGGCCGCCGGGCACGAGACCGAGTTCGCCGGTCAGGACATTGGCCATCCGGTCGATCGTCCGGGCGAGTTCGGCATAGGTCCAGCGCACGCCCGGCGCGCGGATGGCGAGCCGCTCGCCGCGACCTTCGGCGACATGGCGGTCGACGAGTTCGGCGGCGGCGTTGAGCTGCTCGGGATAGCCGAGCCGGTCGAGATTGATGAAGTCCGGCTGCTCGGCCGCGGGCGGCAGGTTGTCCAGAACGAAGGTGTCGACATGGCAGGAGGCGGGCATGGGCGAACTCCTCAGGCGGCTTGCGACAGCAATTGGCGGGCGATGATGAGCTTCTGGACTTCGGTCGCGCCCTCGTAGATGCGCAGGGCGCGGATCTCGCGGTACAGCGTCTCGGGCACGGAGCCGGAGCGCACGCCTTCGCCGCCATGGAGCTGGACGGCGCGGTCGATGACGCCTTGGGCGTTTTCGGTGGCGACCATCTTGGCCATGGCCGCTTCGCGGGTGATGCGGGGCGCGCCGCTGTCGCGGGTCCAGGCCGCGCGGTAGACGAGGAGGGCGGCGCTGTCGATCGCCGTCGCCATTTCGGCAAGGGCCGTCTGGGTGAGCTGCATGTCGGCCAGAGGCGCGCCGAACAGCTTGCGCGAGCGGGCGCGCTCCAGCGTCACGTCGAGGGCACGGCGCGCAAAGCCGAGGGCGGCGGCACCCACCGTCGTGCGGAAGACGTCGAGCGTCGCCATGGCGATCCTGAAGCCCGCGCCGGGCTCTCCGATGCGGTTCGATGCCGGCACCCGGCAATCGTCGAAGCGGAGGCGGGCGAGCGGATGCGGCGCGATGGTCTCGAGCCGCTCGGCGATGGTCAGGCCCGGCGTGGCGGCCGGCACGCAGAAAGCCGAAAGGCCCTTGGCGCCGGGCGCCTCGCCGGTGCGGGCAAAGACGACGTAATGGTCGGCGATGCCGCCATTGGAGATCCAGGTCTTCTCGCCGTCGAGGCGCACCATGTCGTTGCCGACCGGGGTTGCGGCGAGCGCAATCTCGGCGACGTCGGAGCCGGCTTCCGGCTCGGTCAGCGCGAAGGCGGCAATCGCCGTGCCGTCGCGCACGCCGGGCAGCACGGAGGCTTTCTGGGCGTCGCTGCCGTAGAGCGTCAGGGCGCCGGTGCCGAGGCCCTGCATGGCGAAGGCGAAGTCGGCGAGGCCGTCGAAACGGGCGAAGGTCTCGCGCAGGATGCACAGGCTGCGCACGTCGAAGCGACCGTCCTGCGGCGCGGCATAGGCGAGGAAACCGGCCTTGCCCATGGCCGCGACGAGCCGCCGGCAAGTCCCGTCGACATCGTGGTGATCGACGAGGCCGGCGACGTTGGCGGCAGCCCAGTCCTCGGCCTTGCGGGCGAGGTCGCGGTGGCTCTGTTCGAAGAACGGCCAGTCGAGGAAGCTGCGGTCGGCCATCGTCAGTTCCCTTCGAAAACCGGCTTGCGCTTGGCCGCGAAGGCCTCGAAGGCGCGGCGGAAATCGCCGGTCTTCATGCACAGGGCCTGGGCGATCGCCTCGGCGTCGATCGCCTCGTCGACGCCCATCGCCCATTCCATCTGCAGCATGCGCTTGGTCACCGAATTGGCGTAGGTCGGACCTGCGTTGAGCGCGGCCGCCATCTCCATCGCGGCGTCCAGTGCTCCGCCGGCCTCTGTCACCCGATTGAAGAAGCCCCAGCGCTCGCCTTCCTCGGCGCTCATGAAGCGGCCGGTGTAGAGCAGTTCGGAGGCGCGGCCCTGGCCGATGATGCGGGGCAGGATCGCGCAGGCGCCCATGTCGCAGCCGGCAAGCCCGACGCGGTTGAACAGGAAGGCGACCTTGGCGCCGCTGGCCGCGATCCGCATGTCGGAGACCATGGCCATGATGGCGCCGGCGCCGGCGCAGATGCCCTCGACGGCGGCGATGACCGGCTGCGGGCAGGCGCGCATTTCCTTGACGAGATCGCCGGTCATGGTGGTGAAGGCGTGCAGTTCGGCCGCTTCCATCTTCGTCAGCGGCTCGATGATCTCGAAGACGTCGCCGCCGCTGGAAAAATTGCCGCCCGAGCCGGTGACGACGATGGCGGTGACGTCCTCGTCGAAGCGCATCGCCCGGAAGGTGTCGCGCAGCTCGGCGTAGCTCTCGAAGGTCAGCGGGTTCTTGCGATCCGGCCGGTCGAGGGTGATCACCGCGACGCCGTCGTTGATCGCGAGGCGGAAATGCTCGGGCACGAAGTCCCGCAACGGTGCGGCGATCGCGTTCTGGCGCTTCATCACTCGTCCTCTGGCTTTGATGGTACGGGTCCGGCGCGGCTGGCGTCATGGACCGAGTGCTTGAGGTCGCCGAGCCGCGACCAGAGTTCGGTCTGCTCCTTCGGCGAGATGCCGGCGAGGAGTTCGGCCAGCCAGTCGCTGTGGGCGCAGGCCATGCGGGTGAAGGTCGCGCGGCCCTGCTCGGTGAGGCGCACGCGCGCCGAGCGCCGGTCGTGCTCGGAGACCTGACGCTCGATCAGCCCCTCCTGGACGAGACGGTCGACGAGGCCGGTGACATTGCCGTTGGAAACCATCATCCGCCGCGACAGCTCGCCGAGCAGGATACCGTCGGACGAGCGTTCGAGCTGGGCCATCAGGTCGAAGCGGGGCAGGGTGGTGCCGAACTGCTCGCGCAGGCGCTTGCGGATCTCGGCCTCGACGAGGTTGGCGCAGGTCAGGAGGCGCAGCCACAGGCGCAGTTCGGCGCGGTGATCCTGCGGGCTCTCGCCGACCTTGGATTCGGCGTCGATATGGTCGATCGGGGTCTGCCGGGTGACACTCACAATTCGCCTCCCGCGATCGCGATCGCCTGGCCGGTGACACCGCTGGCGCAGGCTCCGGCCAGCCACAGCACGCTGTCGGCGACCTCCTCGGGCCGGATCAGCCGGCCGAGCGGATTGACCCGGGTGAAATCCTTCAGGATTGCATCGCGGTCGCGGCCGGTCTTTTCCTCCAGCCGGTCGAGGGAGCCGGCGATCAGCGCGGTGTCGGTGTAGCCGGGACAGACGGCATTGACGGTGATGCCGGCGGTGGCCAGCTCCAGCGCCAGCGAGCGGGTCAGGCCGATGACGGCGTGCTTGGCCGCCGTATAGGCGCCGACATAGGCATAGCCCTTGAGGCCGGCGGTCGAGGCGACGTTGACGATGCGGCCCGTACCAGCCGCCTTCATCGCCGGTACGACGGCACGGATCGCGGTGAGCACCGGCTCGACATTCAACGCCATCATCCGCCGCATCTGGTCGACGTCGAGGCGTGACAGCGGAGCGGTCTCGGCGGCGCCTGCATTGTTCACCAGCACTTCGATAGGGCCCGCGTGCTCGGCGGCGGTCGCGAGCGCTGCTTCCAGCGCTGCGGCGTCGGTCACGTCGGCGGCGACGCCGGCATGGGCGCCGAGTTCGGCGCGGGCTCGTTCGGCACTTTCGGCGCTGCGGCCATGCACCGTCACCCGGTCACCGGCGGCGACGAAGGCGGCGGCGATCGCGTGGCCGATCCCGCGGGTGGAGCCGGTGACGAAGACGTGGCGAGGGCTGGCAGATGGGGTCATGACGACCTCCGATGAATTTGTTTAAGCCTAAACTATCTGGTCGTGCTGCGGCAAGCGTGTCGGCTAGTGTTCGGGACCGCCGCTGTTCGTGGCCGCCGCTTCAGGACCGCGGTCGGGGGGATCAGGCGTTGGCGGCGCGGCGTTCGGCGACGAGGCGGTCCGGTTCGGCGGCAAAGCCCGCCTTGCCGGCATAGCCGCCGACGATCGCCTTCAGTTCGGCCCGGCTCATGACGTCCTCGACATTGGCGAAGCCGGCGGGCGCGCGCTTCTCGACCTCGTCGATCACCCGCTCCGGGCCGCCCTTGCGGTTGAGGCGGACGATCTCGGCAGTTTTGGGCAGGCGGTCCTTCTCGTATTCCCACAGCGCCTGGCGCGGATGTTCCGCGCGCTCCAGGCAGTCGGCCAGCGAGCGGGCGTCGAGGATCGCCTGCGAGGCGCCGTTCGAGCCAACGGGATACATCGGGTGGGCGGCGTCGCCGAGCAGCGTCACCCGGCCGAAGGTCCAGCGGGGCAGGGGATCGCGGTCGCACATCGGGTATTCGAAGGCCTGTGGCGTCGCCTCGACCAGCGCCGGGACGTCGTAGTCGGGAATGGCGAAGCGCTTGGCATAGGGCAGGACCAGCGAGCGCAGGGCCGGGCGCGACCAGCTTTCCTTCGGCGGCGGGGACTTGGCCCCATCGGCCATCTTGATGTTGACGACCCAGTTCATCAGCTGGGTGCCGTCGCCCTTCTCGGCGATCGGATAGAGCACGAACTTGGCGCCCATGCCGCCGCCGATCGCCATGGTGCGACCGTCGCGCCAGCTCTTCCATTCGGTGGCGCCGCGCCACATCAGGACGCCGTTCCAGCAGGGCGCGCCCTCGTCCGGGTAGAAGCGCTTGCGGGCGGTGGAATGGATGCCGTCGGCACAGACGAGAATGTCGCCGCGCACGGTGGTTCCGGCGTCGCCGCGGACGAAATCGGTGAAATGGGCGGTGACGCCACCCTCGTTCTGGATGAAGCCCGACAGGCTGAGGCCGGTCTTCACCGCGTCCGGCCCCAGCCGTTCGACGACGGCATCGTAGATCAGCTTCTGCAGCCGGCCGCGATGGATGGAGAACTGCGGAACGGGGTGGCCGGCGTCAATGCCGCGCAGCTCGCTCCACACCTCCTGGCCCTGGCGGTTGTAGTAGACCAGTTCACGGGTGCGCAGGCCGACCTTGTCGAGGGCCGGCAGAAGGCCGATCTCGGCGAGTTCGCGGATGGCGTGGGGCAGGGTGTTGATGCCCACCCCGACCTCGCGGACAGCCGGCGACTGTTCGTAGATCTCGGCCTTGATGCCGCGCTTGTGCAGCATGAGCGCGGCGGTCAGCCCGCCGATGCCTGCGCCTGCGATGATCACCTTCATGGCCTTGCCTCCTTGCGCCCCCTGGTCCCCGCCTATTCCGCGTCTGGCGGCGGCAGGAAATCGACCTCGTGCTGGGCCGAGACGGCGACGACTTCGGCCGGGTCGGCGGTCGGTCCGAGATTGTGCAGCGCCCAGAACAGATCGTAGAGGCGCTGGGCCGGGGAGACCCAGAAATAGCACTTCACGTCGGAATCCGTCCGGTTGAACAGGCCGTGCGGGATGCCGCGCGGCAGGCGGACGAGATCGCCCGGCTCGGCATGGCTCTCCTGGCCGTCGAGGATCACGTCGAGACGGCCTTCCAGCATGTAGACGAATTCTTCCTGGGTCGGATGGATATGCGGCGGCACGAAGGTGCCGACCGGGAAGGTCGCGTGCCAGGAGAACGAGCTCTCGGCATGCTGCTTGGGCACGTAGATCTGGCCCAGGATGTTCCAGCTTATGCCGTCCATCCCCTCGTTGGCCTTGGTGACGCCGGCGGTCATGATCGGCATGGGCGTGGCTCCTTGCTTGCGGAATCGAAAGGCGTGGCGCCATTGGCACCGCGGTCGGTGCGAGGCCTACACATGGAGGAAGCGTTCCTTCACGGCAGGGGTCGCCCTGAGTTCGGCCGTCGTGCCGGTCCAGGCAACGCGGCCCTTCTCGATGACGACGTGGCGATCGGCGAAACGGGCCAGCGCATCGACATTCTTGTCGATGACGAGGATCGCCTCGCCGGCGTCCTTGATGGCGGTCAGGCAGGTCCAGATCTCTTCGCGGATCAGCGGGGCAAGCCCCTCCGTCGCCTCGTCGAGAACCACCAGGCGGGGATTGGTCATCAGCGCCCGGCCGATGGCCAGCATCTGCTGTTCGCCGCCCGAGAGCTGGTTGCCCATGTTGCGGCGTCGTTCCTTCAGCCGGGGAAACAGGCGGTAGATCTCGGCCAGCGTCCATTTGGCGGGGCCGCGGCCGGCACGATGGGTGGCGACGAGGTTTTCCTCGACCGACAGGGTCGGGAAGATCTGGCGGCCTTCCGGCACGAGACCGAGGCCGCGATTGGCGACGACATGGGGCTGGCGGCCGGTCACATCGACGCCATCGATGGTGACGCAGCCACCGCGCGGCTTCACGAGGCCGAAGATCGAGTTGATCGTCGTGGTCTTGCCCATGCCGTTGCGCCCGAGCAGCGTCACGACTTCGCCGGCGCTGACTTCGAGGTCGATGCCGAAGAGGATGCGGCTGTCGCCATAGGCGCTCTGGAGATTTTCGACCCGCAGCATCAGGCGGCCTCCTCCTCGCCGAGATAGGCGGTCCTCACTTCGGGATGGACGCGGACCTCCTCAGCGGTGCCCGTGGCGATCAGCCGGCCATAGACCAGGACGCTGACCCGGTCGGCAAGGGCGAAAACGGCATCCATGTCGTGCTCGATCAGGACGATGGTGTGCGTGGTCTTCAGTTCGGCCATCAGCGCGACCAGAACCGCCGATTCCTCGTGGCCGGTGCCGGCGAGCGGCTCGTCGAGCAAGAGGAGCCGGGCGCCGGTCGCCAGTGCGATGGCGATCTCCAACTGGCGCTTTTCGCCATGGGACAGGCTGCCGGCGCGCCTCTCGGCCCGATCGTCGAGCCTGACGCGGGCAAGCGCCGCCATGGCGGCGTCGTTGAGCGCGGTCTCGCGCGCCGCGGAGGCGAAGAAGCGGAAACTCGAGCCCGAGCGCGCCTGCACCGCCATGGCCGCGTTTTCCAGAACGGTGAAGCCGTCGAGGATCGAGGTGATCTGGAAGGAGCGGGCCAGTCCGCGGTGCACGCGGCCCGCCATGTCGACCCGGGTGATGTCCTCGCCGGCGAAGTGCACCGAGCCGCCGTCGCTGGCGAGACTGCCGGAGAGCTGGTGGATCAGCGTCGTCTTGCCGGCGCCGTTCGGGCCGATGATGGCGTGGAGTTCGCCGGGCATGACTTGGAAGCTGACATCGTCGGTGACGTGCAGGGCGCCGAAGGCCTTGCGCAGATTGCGGATGTCGAGAAGCGGTCCGGTCATGACGTTCCCCGTCCGGCAATACGGCTGACGAAGCCGGCGATGCCGCCGCGCGTGAACAGGACGAGCAACACCAGGAAGATGCCGAGGCCGAGCTTCCAGTGTTCGGAGATCTGGGCCAGCCAATCCTCCAGCAGCAGGAAGGCGACGGCGCCGGCGATGGGGCCGACCAGCGTGCCCATGCCGCCGAGGACGACCATGACGATGAGCTCACCCGAGCGCTGCCAGCTCATATAGGCGGGCGAGACGAACTCGGCCTGGTTGGCGAGGAAGACCCCGGCGAGGCCGGCGATGGCGCCGGCAATGACATAGGCGGTGAGCTGGTAGGGGAAGGGCGCGAAGCCGATCGCCTGCATGCGCACGCGGTTGTCGCGGGTGCCGCGCAGGACACGGCCGAAGCGCGAGCCGACGACGGCGCGCAAAGCGACGAAGGCAAGGGCGAGCGCGGCGAGGACGACGTAGAAGAAGGTCAGATTGCCCTTCAGGACCGGCGCGCCGAACAGCGTCGAGCGGGCGGCCAGCGTGATGCCGTCGTCGCCACCATAGGCCGACAGCGAGACCATGAAGAAATACGCCATTTGGCCGAAGGCGAGGGTGATCATGATGAAATAGACGCCCTTGGTCCGCAGCGAGATGGCGCCGGTGACGAAGGCGAAGAGACTGCAGACGAGGATGGCGACAGCGGCCTGGACCAGGATGTCGTCGATGCCGTGGGCGGCGAGGATCGCCACCGAATAGGCGCCGAGGCCGATGAAGGCGGCATGGCCGAAGGAAACCAGCGCGCCATAGCCGAGGATCAGGTCGAGGGAGAGGGCGGCGAGGGCGAAGATCATGATCCGCGTCGCCGTGACCAGCAGGAACTGGTCGTCGATCGCGGTGGCGAGCAGCGGCAGCAACGCCAGCGTGACGAAGATCAGCCCGGCGGCGAGGGCCGTTCCGCGCCCGTCGAGGCGGCTTGGGCGGCGCTGGGGCGCGACATCGGGCGTTTCGCCGGCAAGGGTCAGGTCGCTCGCGCTCATTGGGCCGCCCCCTTGGCCGGGAAGAGCCCGGCCGGCCGGAAGAACAGGACGGCGGCCATCAGGATGTAGATCAGCATGGGCGCGAGGGTGCGGCCGGTCTGGGAGGCGGCGGACGGGTCCATGAGGTTGCGCAGGAGGATCGGGCCGAAGGTGCGGCCGAGCGTGTCGACCAGCCCGACCAGCAGCGCCGCCACGAAGGCGCCCCGCACCGAGCCGACGCCGCCGATGACGATGACCACGAAGGTCAGGATTAGGATGGAATCGCCCATACCCGGCTGAACCGACAGGATCGGCGCGACCATGGCGCCGGCAAAGCCCGCCAGCATGGCGCCGAGGGCGAAGACCAGCATGAAGAGCCGGCGGATGTCGACGCCGAGGGCCGAGATCATGGGCGCGTTGGTGGCGCCGGCGCGCAGCCGCATGCCGATCCGGGTGTGGCTGACCAGGATGTAGAGCCCGAGTGCCGTCGCCAGACCGGCGGCGATGATCAGGACGCGGAACAGCGGGTAGCGCATGTTGCCGATCAGCGGCATCGAACCGGACAGGACGTCCGGGATCGGCACGCTCATGGGGGCTGCGCCCCACAGCATCTGGACACCCTCGTTGAGGATCAGGATCAGGCCGAAGGTCGCCAGCACCTGGTCGAGATGATCGCGGTCGTAGAGGCGGCGGAAGATCAGCACTTCGAGGATGATCCCGAAGAGCAGCGTCGCCGGAATGGTCAGGGCGAGGCCGAGGAAGAAGTCGCCGGTATAGGCCGTCAGGGTCGCGACCAGATAGGCGCCGACCATGTAGAGCACGCCATGGGCGAGATTGATCAGGTCCATGATCCCGAAGATCAGGGTCAGGCCGGCCGCGACCAGAAACAGCAGGATGCCGAACTGGAGGCCGTTGAGCGCCTGGAGCAGAAAGAGATTGAGCATGCCGGGTCCCGCTGCCGCGACCGCTCGTTCACCGGGCGGGGGCGTGTGGTTCGTCGCAGGGTCCGGCTCGCGCCGGAAGTCGCATGCGCGACGTGGGTCGTTGGCGCTCCGGCCCGCGCCTGGCGGACCGGAGCCTGAGGCGGCCGGTTACTGCATCTTGCAGTCGGCGGCGTAATTGTCCTGGTAGTCGTCGAAAATCTTCTGCTCGATCTGGGTCTGGTACTTGCCGTCGTCGCGCTTGGCGACCTTGACCAGATAGAAGTCCTGGATCGGGTAGTGGTTGTCGCCGATGGAGAAGTCGCCGCGCAGGGACAGGAAATCGGCCGCCTTCAGGCCGGCGCGCAGGGCGTCCTTGTCGGAAAGGTCGCCGCCCGCCGCCTTGATGGCGCTGTCGATCATCTGGGCCGCATCATAGGCCTGCATGGCGTAGGTGCCCGGCACGCTGCCGTATTTTTCCTCATAGGCGGCGACGAAGGCCTTGGACTGCTCGTTGTCCATGTCCGGCGCCCAGTTGGCGCCGCCGAAGAAGCCGACAGCTGCGTCCTGCTGGGCCGGCAGCGTCGTCTCGTCGACCGTGAAGGCGGAGAGGAACGGAATGTTGTCGAGGCCGGCCTGGCGGTACTGCTTGACCAGGTTCACACCCATGCCGCCGGGCATGAAGGTGAAGACCGCATCGGGCTGCTCGGCGGCGATCTGCGCGAGTTCGGCCGAGAAGTCGAGCTGGCCGAGCGGGGTGTAGATCTCGTTGACCACCTCGCCCTTGTAGGAACGCTTGAAGCCAGCGAGCGAATCCTTGCCCGCCTGATAGTTCGGCGCCAGCAGGAAGAGCCGCTTGTAGCCGGTGTCCTCGGCGTATTTTCCGAGCACCTCGTGGACCTGATCGTTCTGGTAGGACGAGACGAAGAGGTTGGCGTTGCACTCGGCGCCGGCGAAGTTCGAGGTGCCGGCATTCGGGCTGATCAGGAAGGCGCCGCCGTCGGTGACCGGCTTGGCGATGGCCATCAGGATGTTGGAGAAGATCGGCCCGACGACGAAGTCGGCATCGTCGCGCTCGACCAGTTCGCGCGCCTTGTTGGCGGCGATGTCAGGCTTCAGCTCGTCGTCGACGGTGGTGATCTCGGTCTCGAGGCCGCCGAGCTTGCCGCCCATCGTCTCGACCGCCAGCATGAAGCCGTCGCGGCCCTGTTCGCCAAGCACCGCGGCCGGCCCCGACAGGGTGAACATCAGGCCGACCTTGAGCTTGTTGTCGGCGGCATCCTGCGCGAGCGCGCTGCCGGTCAGGGCGGTGGCCGCCAGAAGGCCGAGGGCAACGGTGCGGATCATTGTCATTCCTGCATCTCCATGCAAAGTTTCTGCGGCAGATCCGGCCCCGCCTCGGCGGTCCGTGCCCTTGTTCGGCATGCGGCGCGGCGCCTCTGCGCCCCGAACCGAAAATTAGTTTACACATAAAATAGTGCCTCGCAACCGGATTGGCCGAATTTTTGGGCGTGCCTAAATATGCTGCAGTGCGGCGGCTATATATGCGCTGCGGCAAGGGCGAGCGGCGCCGAGAATCTGGCCGCGACGCCTTGACCCATGCCCCGCTCCACGGTGATAGTTTAACTCTAAAATATCTGGCTGCGGGTGTCGGTCCCGCCTACAGGAGAGCAGCGATGCGCATCACCGTAATCGGCGGCGGCCCCGGCGGCCTCTATTTCGCGCTGCTCACCAAGAAGCAGCGGCCCGACTGGTCGATCGACATCTACGAGCAGAACCAGGCCGAGGACACGTTCGGCTTCGGTGTCGTCTTCTCCGACGAGACATTGCACGAATTCCTGTCGCGCGACCGGCGGTCCTTCGACCGCATCCGCCATGAATTCGCCTATTGGGACGACGTCGCCATCCACAAGGACGGGCGCGAGATGCGCTGCGGCGGGAACGGCTTTGCCGGCATCTCGCGGATGAAGCTCCTCGCCATCCTGCAGCAGCGCTGCCGGGAGGAGGGGATCGGCCTGCATTTCGGCGTGTCGGTACCGCCGGAGGAGATCGCCACGCGCTTTGCCGATTCCGACGTGATCGTCGCGGCGGACGGCGTGAATTCGCGCATCCGCGAGCATTTCCGCACGGCCTTCGAACCGGATGTGGCGATCAAGTCGAACCGCTTCTGCTGGATGGGATCGACCCGGCCGATGGACGAGTTCAACTATTTCTTCCGGCAGACCGAGCACGGCATCATCTGTGCCCACACCTACCAGTACGAGGCGGGCCGCTCGACCTGGATCTTCGAGATGGACGACGCCTGCTGGCGCGGCCACGGCTTCGACGGCATGGACGAGGCGGCGTCGAAGGCGGCGCTGGAAGCGCTCTATGCCGACGAGTTGCAGGGCCATCCGCTGCTCCTGAACCGGTCGAACTGGCGGCAGTTTCCGCGCATCTTCTGCAATCGCTGGTCCCACGACAACATCGTGCTGCTCGGCGACGCCAAAGCCTCGGCGCATTATTCCATCGGCTCGGGCACCAAGCTCGCCATGGAATGCGCCATCTCGCTGTCCGATTCGGTGGTCGCGCATGGCCCGTCCAGCGTTGCGGCCGCCTTCGCGGCCTATGAGGACGCGCGGCGCACGCCCTGCCAGATCACCCAGCACAATGCCGACGTGTCGCTGGCCTGGTTCGAGAACATGAACCGCTCCTGGGACATGGAGCCCGAGCAGTTCGCCATGGTGGTGATGTGCCGGGCCAAGGCGATCACCTACGACAATCTGATCGTGCGCGATCCCGGCTTCGTCGAAGCCGTCGATACCGCCTTCTACGAGCGGGTCTACCGCGAGACCGGCGAGGATTACCGCGAGAGCCGGCCAACGCCGATGTTCACGCGGTTCCGGCTGCGGGAGATGACGATCGAGAACCGGGTCGCCATGTCGCCGATGGCGCAATATTCGGCCGATGCGGACGGCAATCCGACCGACTGGCACTTCGTCCACTACACCTCCCATGCGCTGGGCGGGGCCGGCCTGATCTTCACCGAGATGACCTGCCCCTCGGCCGATGCGCGGATCACGCCGGGCTGCACGGGCCTGTGGACCGACGCGCAGGAAGCGCATTGGAAGCGGATCGTCGACTTCGTTCACGCCAATTCGACGTCGAAGATGGTGCTGCAGCTCGGTCATGCCGGGCGCAAGGGGTCGACCCAGCTCGGCTGGGAGAAGATGGACATGCCGCTGGCCGACAAGGCGGCGAACTGGCCGATCGTCTCGGCCTCGCCGCTGCCCTATCACGACGGAATCAGCCAGGTGCCGAAGCCGCTGGACCGGGCCGAGATGGACCGGATCACCGCGGATTTCGTCCAGGCGACGGAGCGGGCGGACCGGGCCGGCTTCGACATGCTGGAGCTGCACTGCGCCCACGGCTATCTGCTGGCCTCCTTCCTGTCGCCGCTGACCAACCATCGCGACGACGCCTATGGCGGGTCGGTGGAAAACCGGCTGCGCTACCCGCTGGAGGTCTTTGCCGCGATGCGGGCGGCCTGGCCGGCGCACAAGCCGATGTCGGTCCGCCTGTCGGCCACCGACTGGGCCGAGGGCGGGATCAGCGAGGCGGACGTCTTCGCGATCTCGGAGGCATTCGCCACTGCCGGCTGCGACCTGATCGACGTGTCGGCCGGCCAGACCGTGGCCGATCAGGCGCCGGTCTACGGCCGGATGTTCCAGGTGCAGTTCGCCGAGGCGATCCGCAACGTGCCGAAGATGGCGGTGATGGCGGTCGGCGCCATCACGGAGGCGGCGCAGGTGAACACCATCCTGCACACCCGCCGCGCCGACATCGTCGCGCTCGGCCGTCCGCATATGTGGAACCCGTATTTCGCCCGCGAGGCGGCGGCCTGGTACGATACCCGCAACCAGCCCTGGCCGAAGCAATACATCTCGGGCCGAGACCAGGCCTATCGCGAACTGACCAAGAAGCGGGCGCAGGAGATCGAGCTGCGGCGCAAGGCCCGGCCGCGGCCGCACGATGCCAAGGCCAGCGATTCGCCGGCGCGCCAGGCCGCCGAGTAGGGCAGGCCGCCGAGTCGGGTGGGCCGGCTAGCCGGCCTCGGCGAGCGCGGAGCGTTCGAACAGGGCGAAACAGGCGGTGGCGGCAGCAATCGCGCTGGCGATCGTGGGCTCGTCCTGGCTCTCGCCCCATCCATCGAGGTCTGCGAGCACGCTCCGCCAGCCGCCGCGCTCGTGGCGTGCCGAAAGCAGGCGGCGCGGATAGGCGACCGGCACACGGCGTTGCAGCACCGCGCCGCCGAGCCGCGAGCCCTCCAGAACATAATGGATGCCACGCGCCGCCACCGGCGATTTGGGGCCGTCGAAGGGGGCCGATGGCGGGACGGCGATGCCCAACTCCTGAAGGTCGGCGACCACCAGATCGCTGCGCGAACAGGTCGCGGCTACCGAAATGCCGGCGGCGATCGCCTCGACGGCGGGCAGTGCCCTTGCATGGGCTCGCAGGAAACCGCCATAACCGGACCGTGTTGAGAGGTCGAAGGCACTGAAGGCGGTGTCGACCCGCAAATGCAGTGACGAAGTTTCCGTGCGCAGGCGTTCGGAAAACGTCCCGTTCGGTGGTGGCATGCAGTGATCCGTCGCTCGTGACACGTTCCCGTCCGACGTCGACAGGAGGCCACAGGTGAAAGCAGATATCCCCGCCAGTCTGCAAGACTCCCTGCGTGCGGTCTCCGAGGACGAGCTGACGCTCTGCGACCGCGAACCGATCCACATTCCCGGCTCCATCCAGCCGCACGGCATGCTGCTGGTCGCCGACCGGGGGACGCTGGACGTCGTGGCAGGGGCCGGCGACATCGAGGGCCGGCTCGCGCCGCAATGGCTCGGGCGTCCGCTGGCCAGTCTCATCGGCAGCGCGGCGGTGGAGATTGCCCTGGGGATCGAGGACGAGACCTCCGCGGTGCTCGATCCGGTGACCGGGCTCGTCAACTCGCTGGACGGTGTCGCGCACCGCACCGGCGAGTATCTGCTGATCGAGCTGGAAGACGCGGAACGTGCGGGCGCGAGCACGGCGCGCATCTTCACCCGGATCGAGGAGGCCGGTGCGGCCCTCGCCCGGACCCATGATCTCCTCGATCTCTGCGAAGCGGCGGTCCAGCAGTTCCGCGCGATCACCGGTTACGACCGGGTGATGATCTATCGCTTTCACGAGGACGGGGCCGGCTCGGTGGTGGCCGAGGACCGGGCCCCGCACCTCGTCTCCTTCCTCAATCACCAGTTCCCGGCAACGGACATTCCGAAGCAGGCGCGGGCCCTCTATGTCCGCAACCGGATCCGGGTGATTCCCGACGTCTGCTACGAACCGGCGCCGATCCGCGCCGCGGAGGCCGGGCTGTCGGAGGTCGACCTGTCCGATGTCGGGCTGCGCAGCGTCTCGCCGATCCATATCCGCTACCTCCAGAACATGGCCGTCGGCGCCTCGGCCTCGATCTCCATCGTCATGGACGGGCATCTGTGGGGGCTGGTGGCCTGCCATCACGACGAGGCGAAGGCCATATCGCTGTCGGACCGCACCGCCTGCCGCATCCTCGCCCATACGCTGTCTCAGCAGATTGCCGCCAAGGACGAGGCGGAACTGACCCGCGAGCGGGTCCGGATCCGGGCAAGTGAAGACACTGCCCTGGCGCTGTACGACCCGGAATCCAGCTTCGAAAGCTTCATGGAGGGAGCGGGCCCGGAGCTTTGCCGCATGCTGGGGGCCGACGGGCTGGCCGTCCTGTCCGGCGCGCAGATCACCACTTTCGGTCGCTGCCCGGACGAGGCCGACCTCCGCACGATCGGCGAGTGGGTGAAGGACAAGGCGGCGCCGTTCCCGTTCCTCACCGACCGGCTGGCGTTGCATTGGCCAGAGGCGAAGGCGTTCCAGTCCCGGGCCAGCGGTCTCCTGGCGGTCTCGCTCTCAACGGAGACGCCGATCTGTCTGATCTGGCTGCGGGCCGAGAAGATCGAGACCGTCGAATGGGCCGGTAATCCCCACAAGGGCGCCTCAAGCGATCCGAATGCCGTGCTGACGCCGCGGTCGTCCTTCGAGACGTGGAGCGACACGGTCCGCGGTCGGTCGCGGCCCTGGTCGATCGCCGAGGTGGAATCGGCCAGCCGCGTCGGCCGACTGCTGCGCGAACGCCGTCAGGCGATTCGGCTGAGGGAGCTGAACCGCGATCTCCTCGAGACCGTGCGCGAGAACCAGTTGCTCCTGCAGCAGAAGGGCTTCCTGCTGCGGGAAGTGAATCACCGCGTCCAGAACAGCTTGCAACTGGTCGCCGCCTTCCTGCGCATGCAGGCCCGCGATCTCGACGACGCGGCGACGAAGAGCCAGCTGTCGGAAGCGCAGCGGCGGCTGAACGCGGTCGCGCTCGTCCACCGGCGGCTCTATTCGGGCGAAAGCGTCGAGATCGTCGACCTCTCACGCTACATCCGCGACCTGTGGACGGATCTTGCGTCGTCGATGGACGGGGTATGGGCAGAACGGGCGCGGCTCGACCTCGCGCCAGTCCAGATCGCGGCCGACCGGGCCGTCCATGTCGGGCTGATCATGACCGAACTGGTGATCAACACGCAGAAATACGCCTATGACGGCAAGGCCGGTCCGTTGGCGATCCGCCTCGACCAGCATCTCGGCCGGTTCCGGCTCGCCGTCTCGGATCGGGGCGCCGGCAAGTCGCGCGACCATCAGGGCTTCGGCTCGAAGATGATGCGCGCGATGGTCGACCAGATCGAAGGCACGCTGGAGGAGGCCGGAAACCGGCCGGGTCTCGTCACCACGGTCAGCGCACCTGTCGAGCGATCCCTGCACCACGGCAGCTGAGGCGGAGTGGCCGCGGCAGCGTTCTTCGCCGCAAGACCTGCCGCGCGCCGTGAAACCGAGCCGCGGGCAGGGCGTCCCGGCGGGCATCAATCCGTCGGCAGCCGTTCCAGATAGGACAGATCCTCGGCATCGAACTCGCGCCGGATCAGATCGACGCGAGAGATCGCGCGGTCGCCCGAGATGATCAGATGGTCGGCCAACGCCTTCGCGGCCCTGTCCGTCTCGCCGGCCAGCAGATGGTCGATCACCGCCATATGCTCGGGCAGGAACGGTTCGGCGTCGAACAGACGCGGCGTCCAGCGATAGAGGAACCGGTGGGCGATCAGCAGCGACTGGGGCAGGGTGATCGCCTGCATCAGCGCATAGGTGCCCGACAGGTCGAGCAGCGTGACATGGAGATCCTTCTCCAGCGCGTCGAGCGTGGCGCCGGTGACATCGCCCGCCGCCATCGCCTCTTCCAGCCGTGTCCGCATCTGCGTCAGCAGTGACGCCGGCGCGTGGGGCGCCGCCTTGGTCAGGGCGATCGGCTCGAGAATCGAGCGCAATTCGTAGAGTTCGGCGATATGGTCGGGCGTCAGCGCCGGCGCGTACCAGCGGCCGCGATCGTCCTTGCGCAGCACGCCGCGTTGCTGCAGGCGGCCGACCACGTCGCGCGCCACGGTACGGCTGACCCCGTAGTGGCGGGCGAGCCGCGCCTCGTTCACCCTCCAGCTGGCGAAGGAGATTCGGGCGATCACCTGGTCCTCGACCTCGCCATAGATCCGCTCCCAGCTCGGCGAGGATTGCAGCGGACTGCCGTCATGCGCCGGCGACGCGGTATTCCCGGGCAGGGGGGGCTTTCGCGCCGACGCGTTGCCGGCAAGGACGGCATAGCCCTTGCCCTTCACGCGTTTGACGAGGCCCTGCTGCTCCAGTTCCGACAGGGCGCGGCGCACGGGCGCGCGGCTGATGCCGAGCCGCTCGGCCAGCAGCGATTCGGTGAGGTGGCCCAATGCCGGCAGGGTGCCGTCGCGGATCTGCTCGGCGATGAGCTGCGTCGCCCGCTCGTAGAGACGCGGCGTGACGCCGGAGACGCTCTCCTTTTCGATGTCCTGGACCCTCTCGACGCGCCCGTCAGGCATCGTGTCTCCCTCGCAACCCCGGCGGATTCGACCGGTGCCAAAGTGTTTCGGATGTCGCCCATGGCGTCAAACCGGATGCCGGCCCCGGGACGCGATCGTCGCACTCCCTGCTTCATGAGCGCTTGCGATCGCCCGTTATCCGCCGCCGCGCTCCCCCCTTTTCTCTCCGCGGTTGATATGTATAGTGTAGACATACGACATAGAGCGGGGGCTCGTGGCAGGGAGGAACGGGAATGAGCGGACGGCTCGAAGGGCGGCGAGCTTTCGTGACGGGGGCCGGCCAGGGGATGGGCCGTGCCATCGCGCTCCTGTTCGCCACGGAGGGTGCGGCTGTCGTTGCTGCCAGTCGCACCCTCGCCAAGATGGACGACCTGCCGCGTCTGGCGCCGTCGATCAGGCCGGTCGGTCTCGACGTCACCGATCGGGACACCGTGCAGGCGGCGATCGCGGCTGCGGGTGATCTGGACATTCTGGTCAATTGCGCCGGCTGGGTTCACAACGGCAGCATTCTCGACTGCAGCGAGGAGGATTGGGCGAAGAGCCTGGAGCAGAACGCCACCTCCTGTTTCCGCACCATCGGCGCCGCATTGCCGGGGATGATCGCCCGCGGGCGCGGCTCGATCATCAATGTCGCCTCGGTCGCTTCCAGCATTACCGGCGTCGCCAATCGGGCCGCCTACGGTGCCAGCAAGGCCGCCGTGATCGGCCTGACCAAGCAGGTCGCGCGGGACGTCATCCGCACCGGCGTGCGCGTCAACGCGCTGTGCCCCGGCACCACGGCCTCTCCATCGCTCGAATCCCGCATCGCGGCCAGCGCCGATCCCGAGGCGACGCGCCGCGAATTTGCCGAGCGCCAGCCGATCGGGCGGCTGGGCGAGGTCTCCGAAATGGCGGCTGCGGCGCTGTATTTTGCCGCCGACGATGCGGCCTTCACCACCGGCCAGATCCTGGTCGTCGACGGCGGGCAGACGCTGTGAGCGCGGTCGCCGACCAGACCGGCCGCCACGGCGCACGCATCGGGCTCGACGAACTCGCCCGCTTCTGCACGGCCGGCCTCTCGGCGGTCGGCGCCGACGATGCGACGGCCGAGGCGGCGACGCGGGCGATGATCCACGGGTCGCGCTGCGGCGTCGACAGCCATGGCGTCCGTCTGCTGCCGCATTATGCAACGGTGCTGCGCGAGGGGCGCGTCAATCCGCGGCCGACGCTCGCCTTCTCGTCGAAGGGCGGGGCAGTCGCCACGCTCGACGCCGACGACGCCCATGGTGCGCTGGCCACCTACAGCGCCATGGACCGGGCCGTCGAGATCGCCGGCGGCCAGGGCATCGGCGCGGTGGCGATCCGCAATTCCTCGCATTTTGGCCCTGCCGGCGCCTATGCGCTGGCGGCGGCCGAGCGCGGGGCTATCGGCATCGTCATGTGCAATTCCGACGCCTTCGTGCGGCTGCATGGCGGCGCGCGCCGCTTCCACGGCACCAATCCGATCGCCTGCGCCATTCCCAACCCGGACGGAGCGCCGTGGCTGCTCGACATGGCCACCAGCGCGATTCCCTACAACCGCGTCAAACTCTACGAGAGCCTCGGCGTGGACCTGCCGGAGGCCGTCGCCTCGGATGCGGAGGGCCGGAATACGGCGGACCCCGCTGCGGTCGAGATGCTGGCCCCGCTGGGGGCGGCCTTCGGCTTCAAGGGCGCCGGGCTTGCCGGCCTGGTGGAGATCTTCAGCGCCGTCCTCAGCGGCATGGGGCTGAGCTTCGACCTCCTGCCGATGGGCGGGCCGGACCTTTCGACCCCGCGCGGCCTCGGCGCCTTCGTCATGGCGGTGCGCACCGATGCCTTCGTCGACCGGGAGATCTTCGATCGCGGCATGCGCCGTTACGTCGGCGAACTGCGCGCCGGCGCGACCGCACGGGGCGCTGAGGTCATGGCGCCGGGCGACCGCGAATGGGCCGAGGCGGAGCGGCGCACCTCCTATGGCGCGCCGGTGGACCCGGCGACGATGACGGAGTTCCGGTCCCTGGCGGACCGGTACGGGCTGGAGATGCCGGCAACAGCCGGGTCCGGCTCGACGCCGCCCGCGCAAGCGGGCGCAAGCTGACCACGAGATCGCAACAGGGAGGATCGACAATGAGCGTGCTGGCAAGGCATCTGAAGACGCTGTCTCTCGTGGTGGGGCTCGGCCTCTTCGCGCAAGGGGCGGTGTTCGCGCAGGACAGTTTCGAGCTGCGTTTCAACCACGTGCTCGGGCCCAACGAGCCGTTCCACAAGGGCTTCGAGGCCTGGGCGGAGCGGGTGAAGGAGCGCACCGACGGCGGGCTGACGATCCAGGTCTTCCACAGCGCCCAGCTCGGCGTCGAGGAAGACATCATCGAGCAGATCCGCCAGGGCGCCAATATCGGCCAGAACACCGACGCCGCGCGGCTCGGCACCTATGTCCCGGGCATCGCGGTGGTGAACGGACCCTACTTCGTGAGCTCGCTGGAGGAATCCTTCAAGCTGGCAGATTCGCCCACCATGCAGGAATGGCAGGCGGAGCTTGCCGAGCAGCATGGGCTGAAGGTCGTGTGCTTCGACTGGGTGCAGGGCTTCCGGAATTTCTACACCAACGGGCCGGTGCGCACGCCGGAGGATCTGAGCGGCCAGCGCATCCGCACCCCGCCGGCACCGATCTGGCAGGAATCGATCCGGGCACTGGGCGCCGAGCCGGTGGCGATGAATTTCGGCGACGTCTATCCCGGCCTGCAGCAGCGGGCGATCGACGGGGCCGAACTCGTCTATCCCAACATCACCGCCGCCAATCTCAACGAGGTCGTCGACCACGCCAATGAGACCAAGCATATCCTCCTGACCAATTTCCAGGTGGTCAGTTCGCAATGGTTCGACGGCCTACCACCCGAATACCAGACCGCGCTGGTCGAGGAATGCCGCGCCGCCGGCCAGGCAACCTCGGCGGAGATCGAGGAGGCGACGCAGACGGCCAAGGCGACCCTGAAGGAGCGGGGCATGACGATCGTCGAGGACGTCGACATGGAGGCGTTCCGGGCGGCCGGCGAGAAAGCCTACGAGACGCTGGGTCTCGTCGAGGCGAAGAACACGGTCCAGGAAGAGATCGGCATCAAGGCGGGCCAGTAACGGTCCGACACGACGCCGGCGGGGAGATCCATGCCAAGCCTCTATCGGTTCATCCTGCGGGCTGAGGCATGCCTCGCCGGCCTCCTGTTGATGGCCATGGTCGTGCTCATCTTTGCCGGCGGCGTCGCCCGGATGATGCACACGCCGATCAACTGGACCATCGATCTGGCGACCTGCGCCTTCGCATGGGCCTCGTTCCTCTGCGCCGACATCGCCTGGCGCAGGGGCGCGCTGATGGCGATCGACATCCTGCCCGAAATGGTGCCCGCCGGCGTGCGGCGGGCACTGGAATTCGTCAATTACGGGTTGATCGCGATCTTCCTCGTCTGCGGCATCTATGCCGGCACGCTGCTCGCCTGGATCAGCCGGGCGCGCAGTTTCCAGGGCATCCCCGGGATCAGCTATTCCTGGGTGACGATGAGCCTGCCGGTCGGCTGCCTGCTGCTGCTCGTCACCACGCTCCTGAAAATCCGTGACGCGCGTCGCGCCGCGGTCCGCGCCGAGGGCGCCCAACCGCCATGCTGATCGTCACCATCGCCTTCGTGGTCCTCATTCTGATCGGCATGCCCATCGCCTTTGCGATCGGCACTTCCGGGGCGCTGTTCTTCGCCCAGCATCCCGAGCTTCCCTTCACCATTCCGGTGCAGGTCACGGTGTCCCAGACCCAGAATTTCGCGCTTCTGGCGATCCCACTGTTCATCGTCGCCGGCAATTTCATGAACCGGTCGGGCATCACCGAGCGGCTGCTCGACCTCGCCTCGGTGCTGACCGGCCGGCTGCGCGGCGGGCTGGCGCAGGTCTCGCTGGCGCTGTCGGCGCTGATGGGCGGGGTGTCGGGATCGGCGATCGCCGACGCGGCGATGCAAAGCCGCATGCTCGGCGACGAGATGACGAAGCGCGGCTTCACCCGCGGCTTTACCGCCGGCATCCTGTCCTATGGCGCGGTGCTGACGCCGATCATTCCGCCGGGCATCGGCATGATCCTCTACGGCACGATCGGCCAGGTCTCGATCGGCCGCCTGTTCGCCGCCGGTTTCGTGCCGGCGCTGCTTCTGTGGATCGGGCTCGGCTTTGCCGTCTGGCTGACCGCCCGGCGGCGCGGCTACCAGCCGCAACGCCGGACGCGGCCGAAGCTCGGCGAGGTCACGCGAGCCTTCACCGGCGGCATCTGGGCGCTGCTGTTTCCGGTCTTCCTGCTGGTCGGCCTGCGCATGGGCGTCTTCACCCCGTCGGAGATCGGGGCGTTCGCCGTGCTCTACGCGCTGTTCATCGGCGTGCTGGTCTATCGCCAGATGGGGATGAAGGGTTTCGTCGAGGGGCTGGAAAGCAGCCTGGCCGATGTCGGCTCGGTGATGTTCCTGATCGCGCTGTCGGCCATCTTCAGCTACGGCATCGTCCTCGAGCAGGTGCCCGAGACCGTCGCCGGCTGGATCGTTGGGCTGACCCACAATCTCACCGGCGCGATGATCCTGATCTGCGTCGTGGTGGTGGTCATCGGCTTCTTCATCGACGCCACGGTGCTGATCATCATGCTGACGCCGATCGTCCTGCCGGTGGCGCGCGATCTGGGCGCCGACCCTGTGCATTTCGGCATCGTCTTCATCATCGCCGCGACCATCGGCAATTTCACGCCGCCGGTCGGCGCGGCCATGTATGCGGTCTGCTCCATCCTGCGCTGTCCGATCGGCGAGTACACGCGGGAATCCGCACCGTTCCTGGCGGCGGTCGTCGCGGTGACCGTCCTGCTCATCCTGCTGCCGTCCATCGTCCTGTTCGTACCGAACATGATCTTCGGCTGAGGGACGGTCCGCCGTTCGGCGGCCATGTGGGAAGGATGGGCGTCCGAGCGGCGCCGGCTCGTCCGGGTATCCGGAGATGCTTTCACCCCGCCAATACCGCGCACATGGCGAATAGCCCGGCAGGGGAGGGGGCAGGCCGAGCCGTAAAGGCCAAGGATCCGGAATGGTTTGACAGAGTGGGCACCTGGGCTGACAACGCCTCTTCCCAGGGCTCGTGCGAGGCCCACCAGGCGCCGCGATCGACGAAACGACTTTTTGCGAAGTTTTTGCGACTGTGGTCGTTGACAGGGTCGGATGGGGTGGCCTATATCGCGTTCAT
>NZ_CH672387.1:1744045-2023882 GCF_000153465.1 Aurantimonas manganoxydans SI85-9A1
GATTACATCCAGGAGAAAGACAATGGTTTGCAGCCTCGAACTTCGGTTCGGGTGACTGCCTGTTCTCAATCATCATCGTGAAGAAGAAGACGGATCTCGAAGGTCGTCATTTTGGCCAGCTTTGCTGGTCATGCCCCGCTCAGGGTTTGGACGATCTGTCGACGAAGGGTTCCGGTGAAGGGTTCATCGCCCGGCACTGGAGACAACAAGCCTTTCGTCCCATGATCGATGTGCCTGACCGCACATTGTCGGGGTCTGTCTCAAGAAGCTGGTCTTTCGTCGATCGGGTTTAGCCGCCCGGTCGACAGATAGAACACCGCTGCAGGATCTTGGACGAGGTTGCACACCTTGCCGGGATTTGCGGTGTTCGAAGAGGACATTGTGAATGTTCGCCTCTCTCTCCTGGTGCCGCTCAGGCGGGGCCGGGATGGTGGGCATTGACGATGAGAATGATCAAGTGACTTAAGGGCATTTGGTGAATGCCTTGGCATGCACAGGCGATGAAGGACGTGATACGCTGCGATAAGCCATGGGGAGCTGCGAATAAGCTTTGATCCGTGGATTTCCGAATGGGGCAACCCACCTTTGACGCCTGTTAAGTTCAAGCGGTTGGCAAGACTTCGTGTTTTGCGAACCGTTTGGATTAACAGGTGTCTATAAAAGGTATCTAGCTCTGAATACATAGGGGTTAGAAGCGAACTCGGGGAACTGAAACATCTAAGTACCCGAAGGAAAGGACATCAACCGAGACTCCGTCAGTAGCGGCGAGCGAACGCGGACCAGGCCAGTGGCCATCGAGAGAAGAAGCGGAACAGGTTGGAAAGCCTGGCAAGAGTGGGTGATAGCCCCGTACGCATAATGTCTCCGATGGTCCTCGAGTAGGGCGGGACACGTGAAATCCTGTCTGAAATTAGGGGGACCACCCTCTAAGCCTAAGTACTCGTGCATGACCGATAGCGAACCAGTACCGTGAGGGAAAGGTGAAAAGCACCCCGACAAGGGGAGTGAAATAGTACCTGAAACCGAATGCCTACAAACAGATGGAGCTCAAGGTTCGTCCTGGGTGACATCGTACCTTTTGTATAATGGGTCAGCGACTTAGTCTGGCGAGCAAGCTTAAGCCGATAGGTGGAGGCGTAGCGAAAGCGAGTCTGAACAGGGCGTTCAGTTCGTCGGATTAGACCCGAAACCGAGTGATCTAGCCATGAGCAGGTTGAAGGTGCGGTAACACGCACTGAAGGACCGAACCCATATCTGTTGCAATAGATCGGGATGACTTGTGGCTAGGGGTGAAAGGCCAATCAAACTCGGAAATAGCTGGTTCTCCGCGAAATCTATTTAGGTAGAGCGTCGGATGAACACTCCAGGGGGTAGAGCACTGAATGGGCTAGGGGGTCTCACCGACTTACCAAACCTAATCAAACTCCGAATACCTGGAAGTGCTATCCGGCAGACACACGGCGGGTGCTAACGTCCGTCGTGGAGAGGGAAACAACCCTGACCACCATCTAAGGTCCCCAAGTTATGGCTAAGTGGGAAAGGATGTGAAGATTCCAAAACAACCAGGATGTTGGCTTAGAAGCAGCCATCATTTAAAGAAAGCGTAACAGCTCACTGGTCTAATCAAGAGTCTTTGCGCCGAAAATGTACCGGGGCTCAAGCCATACACCGAAGCTGTGGGCTCGTCTTTGACGAGCGGTAGCGGAGCGTTCCGTAGGCCTGTGAAGGCGGACCCGTGAGGGCTGCTGGAGGTATCGGAAGTGCGAATGCTGACATGAGTAACGATAAAGGGAGTGAGAGACTCCCTCGCCGAAAGTCCAAGGGTTCCTGCTTAAAGTTAATCTGAGCAGGGTTAGCCGGCCCCTAAGGCGAGGCCGAAAGGCGTAGTCGATGGGAACCACGTTAATAATCGTGGGCCTGGTGGAGAGTGACGGATCTCGTGTATCGTACGGTCTTATTGGATTGATCGTGCGGTGAAGAGGTTCCAGGAAATAGCCCCACCGTATAGACCGTACCCGAAACCGACACAGGTGGACTGGTAGAGTATACCAAGGCGCTTGAGAGAACTATGTTGAAGGAACTCGGCAAATTGCACGCGTAACTTCGGAAGAAGCGTGACCCCCATTTACGCAAGTGGGTGGGGGTGGCACAGACCAGGGGGTAGCGACTGTTTATCAAAAACACAGGGCTCTGCGAAGTCGCAAGACGACGTATAGGGTCTGACGCCTGCCCGGTGCTGGAAGGTTAAGAGGAGGGGTGCAAGCTCTGAATCGAAGCCCCAGTAAACGGCGGCCGTAACTATAACGGTCCTAAGGTAGCGAAATTCCTTGTCGGGTAAGTTCCGACCTGCACGAATGGCGTAACGACTTCCCCGCTGTCTCCAACATAGACTCAGTGAAATTGAATTCCCCGTGAAGATGCGGGGTTCCTGCGGTCAGACGGAAAGACCCCGTGCACCTTTACTATAGCTTTACACTGGCATTCGTGTCGGCATGTGTAGGATAGGTGGTAGGCTTTGAAGCGTGGGCGCCAGCTCGCGTGGAGCCATCCTTGAAATACCACCCTTATCGTCATGGATGTCTAACCGCGGTCCGTTATCCGGATCCGGGACAGTGTATGGTGGGTAGTTTGACTGGGGCGGTCGCCTCCTAAAGAGTAACGGAGGCGCGCGATGGTGGGCTCAGACCGGTCGGAAATCGGTCGTCGAGTGCAATGGCATAAGCCCGCCTGACTGCGAGACAGACAAGTCGAGCAGAGACGAAAGTCGGTCATAGTGATCCGGTGGTCCCGCGTGGAAGGGCCATCGCTCAACGGATAAAAGGTACGCCGGGGATAACAGGCTGATGACCCCCAAGAGTCCATATCGACGGGGTTGTTTGGCACCTCGATGTCGGCTCATCGCATCCTGGGGCTGGAGCAGGTCCCAAGGGTTTGGCTGTTCGCCAATTAAAGCGGTACGTGAGCTGGGTTCAGAACGTCGTGAGACAGTTCGGTCCCTATCTGCCGTGGGTGCAGGAGAATTGACAGGATCTGACCCTAGTACGAGAGGACCGGGTTGGACGTACCTCTGGTGGACCTGTTGTGGCGCCAGCCGCAGTGCAGGGTAGCTATGTACGGTCGGGATAACCGCTGAAGGCATCTAAGCGGGAAACCCACCTGAAAACGAGTTCTCCCTATCAGAGCCGTGGTAGACCACCACGTTGATAGGCCGGGTGTGGACGTGCGGCAACGCATGAAGCTTACCGGTACTAATCGCTCGATCGGCTTGATCATTCTCATTCGTCAATGCCCACCCCCAAAAGGGTGCGCAACACAAACACAATGCCCTCTCAAGACCAGCTTCCAACTTGCCATTTGCCGACCTGGTGGTTCTAGCGGGGCGGCCGCACCCGATCCCATTCCGAACTCGGCCGTGAAACGCCCCAGCGCCCATGATACTTCGTCTCAAGACGCGGGAAAGTCGGTCGCCGCCAGGTCTGCAAATCGCAAGTTGCCCAGAGACCCCTTCTTCTTCACGCCGCAACACACAAAGCCCCTCGCGCCCCCCAGCCGAGGGGCTTTTTGCGTTCGGGGTATGAAGTGAGGGGAGGCGGACGATGATGGAAACGCATGAGATCGCAGCCGAGGGCGTTCGCGCCGTCATCCGTGACGCAGGGGCCGAACTGGTGAGCCTGCGCGACGCGGCGGGGGAGGAACTCCTCTGGCAGGGCGGCCCCGAATGGCCGCGGCAGGCGCCGGTCCTGTTTCCCATTGTCGGGAAGCTCGCCGGCAACGTCCTGCGCGACGGCGGGAAGGCGCATACACTCGGGCAGCATGGCTTTGCCCGGGATTGCCGCTTCACCTGGATCGCGCATTCGACGCGGCGGTGCGTGCTCCGCCTCACCGACGACGCGGTGTCCCGACGCGCCTATCCTTATTCCTTCGTCCTCGAACTCATCTACGAGGTGACCGAGGCGACCCTGACTGTTACGACGCGGGTGAGCAATCCCGGTGAGCGGCCGCTGCCCTGCGGCGTCGGCGCTCATCCGGGGTTTCGCTGGCCTCTGGTCGACGGCGTGGCCAAGACGGACCATGCAATCCACTTCGACCGCGAGGAGACGGGCGTCGCCCTGTCGGTCAGCGATGCGCTGCTCGGCGCCGAAAAACCACTGCCTTTCGATGGCCGGACGCTGCCCTTGTCGGAAGCGCTGTTTGCGCGCGATGCGCTGGTGATGCCGGCTGTCGCCAGCCGCAGCATGACCTATGCCGCGCATGCGCCGGATGGTGAGACTGTCCGTTCGATCACCATCGGTTGGGACGGCTACAAGGATCTCGGCATCTGGTCGCGATCCGGCGGTGCGCCGTTCGTGTGCATCGAACCCTGGTTCTCGATGGCGAGCCCGGTCGGCTGGGATGGTGCCTTCATCGACAAGCCGGGGATCCTGGTCCTGCCGCCCGGGGCCAGCCGCGACTTTGTCTGGCGGATGCGCGTCGATGCGTGACATTCTGCGGTTACGGAGATAGCCCGGACCCGTTAGCCGATCCGGCATCGCGTGAGGACGGGTGGCGTACAGCGCCCTGACACGTATGGACTTTCGATACCGTGTGGTATGCGATCAGGTGGGAACTGCGAAGAGGAGCATCATCCGCCGATGGCATTGTCACGGGATTCCGCCAGCCGCGTCGATCGGATCTGCCTCGCCATCCGGCGGGCGATCATCGAACGCGCGCTGGCGCCGGGCGACAAACTCCCGGAGGACGCGCTCGGCGAACGTTTCGGCGTCAGTCGCACGATCGCACGGCAGGCGCTTGGCCAACTGGCCGGCGAAGGGCTGGTCGATCTCCGGCGCAACCGGATCGCGGTTGTGGCGACGCCCACTTTCGAGGAGGCGCGCGACACCTTCGACATCCGTGTCGAGTTGGAGCGGCTGGTGGTCCGGCATCTGGCCGGCGCGCTCGGCCCGGAGCAGATCGCCGAATTGAACGCCCATATCGCGGCGCAGGACAAGGCTGCCGGAGGTCCCGAGGCCGCGTCGATCCGGCTCGCGACGGACTTTCACGTGCTGCTTGCCCGGATGACCGGCAAGCCGATCCTCATTCGCTATGTCAGCGAGGTGGCCTATCGCAGCGGCCTGTCGCTCTCGGCCTATGGCCGCCCGCATTCCCCGGAATGCGCCGTCAACGAGCATCGCTCCCTGGTGGAGGCGCTGGCGAAGGGCGATCGCGACGCGGCCATGCGGCTGATGGCCGGGCATCTGGAAGCCGTGGCCGACCGTGCGTTCCTCCCCGATGCCGACCGGGGCACTAGGAACCTCGTCGATATTCTGGCGCCCTACGTCGAGGACTGACGCGGCGCGATCGCGTCCGCCAGTTGGCTTGCGAAGGCGCAGATGGTGGGCCCGGCGGGGCTGATGGCGAACGCGCCCGGAGGTGGCGCGCAGTCGCGGGCGCCGCGCTCCACGGTTGCTGGAGGCACCGCCGCTCTTCGTTGCTGGGGGCGCGCCGGAAGCGAGCAGAGTCGTGGTGTTCCAAAGCTCTGCGCATCCGGAGGCCAGCGTTCACCGCTAGCTTGACCGCCGCTGGACATCCCCATGAGTGGGATGCCGGACGGTCCTCTGCCTTCATCGCGACGTTCGCGCTCGACACCGCATTTAGCGGCGTGCTGACCCGTCCATTCCCGAATTCCGGAGAAAATCTCCCTGCGGGATTGCGCGCAGGAATAATTCGCATACACTTTGTGCTCTCAAGTGCATGCGAAAAATATAGGCATCTGCATGCCGACGGTAGAAGCAGGTGCTGCGGGACGTCACGCCATCTAGTTCGATCTTCAGGCCGGCCACGCGCCGGTGCGCTCCACCAACGAGACAGGGAAGACTTGCATGATCCGGACCCACATGATTGCCGCCGCCACCACCGCGCTCCTTCTGGTCGCCGGTCCGTCGCTCGCCGAAACGCTGACGGCGGGCGCCAATATCGGCAACGTGCCCTGGGAGTTCCAGGACGAGAATTCCGAGATCGTCGGCTTCGAGGTCGATCTGCTCAAGAAGGTCGCCGACCGCCTCGGCTATGACGAGGTCGACATCCAGAACGTGCCGTTCAACGGCCTGTTCTCCGCCGTCCAGTCCGGCCGCATCGACGTGGCGATCTCCTCGATCACCATCACCGACGAGCGGCTCCAGTCGGTGTCCTTCGCGCAGCCCTATTACGACAGCGACCAGTCGCTCTCGACCCGGGCCGATTCCGGCATCGCCGGCAGCGGCGACCTGAAGGGCAAGACCGTCGGCGTCGACACGGGCTCGACCGGCGACATCTATTCGACCGAGCGCGAGAGCGAATGGGGCCTGGCCGGCATCAGCCGCTACGAGGGCCTGAGCCCGGCCATGCTCGATCTCGCGGCGGGGCGCATCGACGCCTATGTCTCCGACATCCCCGCAGTCGCTTATTATCTCAAGGACAAGCCCGAGATGAAGGTCGTCGAGCGTCTGGCCACGGGCGAGCAATATTCGATGATGTTCGCCAAGGACAGCGAACTGGCGGGCAAGGCCAACGAGGTTCTGACGACCCTGAAGGACGAAGGCTACATCGCCGATCTGCACGAGAAATGGTTCGGCACGCAGCCGGAGGCGACCACCAGCACGGTGGAAGTGCGCGAGATGCCGAAGCCGAAGTCGTAATCCGACCGATGGGCCGGGCGCTTCGCGTCCGGCCCCGACGCCTTTTTCGGAACAGTCGGCGGCCTGATGGATATCGTCCACACCTTCTTCAACATCGACGTGCTCCTGCGCTATTACCCGCTGCTCCTGGAAGGCTTGTGGCGGACGATCGCGCTCGGAGCCCTGTCCATCGTGCTCGGCCTGGTCGGCGGCCTCGTTCTGGCGATGATGCGGATCTACGGGCACCCGATCCTGAAATTCCTCGTCGTCGCCTATGTCGACGTGTTCCGCGCGCTGCCGGTGCTGGTCTGGCTGGTCATCGTCTATTACGCGCTGCCCTTCGTCGGCATCCGGCTGTCGGCCTTCGCCTCGGCGACGACGGCGCTGACCATGATCTCAAGCGCCTATACGGCGGAGATTTACCGCGCCGGCATCGAGGCGATCCCGCGGGGCCAGTTCGAGGCGGCCCAGTCGATCGGGCTCAGCCAGTGGTTCCTGATGCGCGACGTGGTTCTGCCGCAGGCGATCCGCATCGTCATCCCGCCGCTCACCAACAATTCGATCAATGTCATGAAGGACACCGCGCTCGCCTCGGTGGTGGCGTTGCCGGACCTCCTGAAGCAGGCGACGCAGGCGCAGGCGCTGGCGGCCAATCCGACGCCGCTGATCGGCGCGGCGATCCTCTATCTCCTGCTGCTGTTGCCACTGGTGCGTCTCGTCGCCGTCTTCGAGGCGCGCCATGCCAGGAAGGGAGCGCGATGATGGGGGCGTCCCGGCCGATCATCGAGATGCGCGGCGTCGGCAAGCGCTTCGGCAAGTTCGAGGCGTTGAAGGACATCGACCTCGAGGTCGCCGCCGGCGAGGTCGTGGTGCTGCTCGGCCCGTCCGGCTCCGGCAAGTCGACGCTGATCCGCTGCATCAACCTTCTCGAGCAATATGATGCCGGCGACGTCGTCGTCGACGGCACGCGGGTCGAGGCGGGACGCAGGCTGCAGAGCGTGCGTCAGGAAGTTGCCATGGTCTTCCAGGCGTTCAATCTGTTTCCCAACCACACCGTTCTCGACAATGTCGCGCTCGGCCCTGTGCGGGTGCGCGGCCTCAGCTGGCAGGAGAGCCGCGCCCGCGCCCGGCGCCTGCTCGAACGGGTCGGCATTGCCGAACAGGCGGAGAAATATCCGGTCCAGCTCTCCGGCGGCCAGCAGCAGCGCGTCGGCATTGCGCGGGCGCTGGCCATGGAGCCGCGCATCCTCCTCTTCGACGAGCCGACCTCGGCGCTCGACCCGGAAATGGTCGGCGAGGTGCTCGACGTCATCAAGGGGCTGGCGGGCGAGGGGGTGACCATGATGCTGGTGACCCACGAGATGGGTTTTGCCCGGCAGGTGGCCGATCGCATCGTCTTCATGGAGGCCGGCGAGATCAAGGAGATCTCGACGCCCGAAACCTTCTTCACGGCGACCCGGAACGAGCGCGCCCGCGCCTTCCTCGACGCCGTCCTCAATCACTGACTCGCGCGGACAATCCCGCTCATTCTGGCAGAGACCGAAAGGCACATCCGATGGCACTCGACATGGACTTCGTCCGCCGGCAGTTTCCGGCGCTTTCCGGCGACTGGGTCTTCATGGACAATGCCGGCGGCAGTCAGGTGCTGTCGCGGGTGGCCGACCGGATTTCCGACTATCTGCTGACATCCAACGTCCAGACCGGCGCGACCTACGCGCCGAGCCAGCGCTCGACGGAACGGGTGCGCGAGGCGCGCAACGCCTTCGCCCGCTATCTGAACGCCGCCGATGCCGGCGAGATCGTCATGGGCGCCTCGACCACCATGCTGATCCGGGTGCTGTCGGAGGCGATGACCGGCAGCCTGTCCGCCGGCGACGAGATCATCGTGACCAACACCGACCACGAGGCCAATATCGGCCCTTGGCTGAAGCACGAGGCCCGCGGCGTCGTCGTCAGGTTCTGGAACTGCGATCCGGAAACGCTGGAGCTCGATCTTGACGACCTGAAGGACCTGATGAGCGAGCGCACCAAGCTCGTCTGCGTCACCCATGCCTCGAACATCTTCGGCACCATCAATCCGATCGCCGAGATCTCGCAGATTGCCCATGCGAGCGGCGCGCAGGTCTGCGTCGACGGCGTCGCTTATGCGCCGCACCGCGCCGTGGACGTCCAGGCGCTTGGCGCCGACTACTACATCTTTAGCGCCTACAAGGTCTTCGGCCCGCATGTCGGGGTGATGTGGGGCCGGCGGGACCGGCTTCTCGAGCTTGACAACATCTACCATTTCTTCTTCGGCAAGGACGCCGTGCCGCACAAGCTGGAGCCGGGCAACATCAATTACGAACTCGCCCATGGCGCGGTCGGCGCCATCGACTATGTCGAGGAACTGGGTGTCATGGCCGACGCCACGGCGGGCCGCGGGGCGATCGAGGCCGGTTTCCGCGACATTGCCGAACAGGAGCGGGCGATCACCGCGCGGCTTCTCGATTTCCTCGGCAGCCGCAATTCGATCCGCATCGTCGGCCGCAATTCGAGCGCCGTCGAGGACCGGGTGGCGACGATCAGCTTCATTGCCGGCGATCGCGATTCCAAGGCCATCGTCGACCAGGTCGATCCGCACATGATCGGCATCCGGCACGGGGATTTCTACGCCAAGCGCCTGATCCTGGATCTCGGCCTGGCGCCGCAGAACGGCGTCGTGCGGGTGTCGATGGTTCACTACAACACGCTGGACGAGGTCGACCGGCTGATCGCCGCCCTCGAACCGGCGCTCTAGACGCACTTTCCTATCCCGCTGCCTGGCCGAGACCGCGCCGGGCAGCCATTCCTTCGTTTCATCGATCCGGACCGCCCATGCCCTACGACCTCGTCATCCAGAACGGCACGATCGCCACCGCGTCCGACGTGTTCCAAGCCGATATCGGCATCCGCGACGGCGTGATCGTGCAGATCGGCCGCGACCTCGGTGAGGCGGTCGAGAGCATCGACGCCACCGGGCGCTATGTCCTGCCGGGCGGGATCGACAGCCATGTGCATATCGCCCAACCCTCGGGCGAGGGGATCGTCATGGCCGACGATTTCGAGAGCGGCACACGCTCGGCGCTGTTCGGCGGCAACACCACCATCCTGCCGTTCTGCCTGCAGGAGAAGGGCCGGCCGCTGCGCGAGGCGCTGAAGGCCTATCACGCGTTCGCCGACGGCAATTGCTACACCGATGTCAGCTTCCACCTGATCGTCTCGGACCCGTCGGACGCGGTGCTCGGCCAGGAACTGCCGGCGCTGGTGGAGGACGGCTACACCTCTTTCAAGGTGTTCATGACCTACGAGGATCTGCGGCTCAGCGACGGCCAGATCCTCGACACGATGGATGTGGCGCGCCGTACCGGCGCCCTTGTCATGGTCCATTGCGAGAACGAGGACGCGATCCGCTATCTCATCGGCCGCCACGAGGCCGAAGGCGACGTCGCGCCGCGCGCCCATGCGACGACGAGGCCGGTGGCGGTGGAGCGCGAGGCGACCCATCGCGCCGTGTCGCTTGCCGAGGTCGCCGACGTGCCGCTGGTGATCGTCCATGTGTCGAACCGGGAGTCCATGGAAGAGATCGAGCGTGCGCGACGCCGCGGCCGCAAGGTAATCGGCGAGACCTGCCCGCAATATCTTATGCTGACCGCCGACGATCTGGACGGGATGGACTGGGAAGGCGCCAAGTTCGTCTGTTCGCCGCCGCCGCGGGATGCGGAGAGCCAGGAGGCCTGCTGGGACGGGCTCGAACGCGGTGTCTTCGACCTGTTCTCCTCCGACCATTGCCCGTTCCGCTATGACGACCCGGCGGGAAAGCGCAATCCGAAGGGGATGACCAGCTTCCGGCACATTCCGAACGGCATTCCGGGCGTCGAATTGCGGTTGCCCATCCTGTTTTCCGAAGGGGTGAACAAGGGCCGGATCGACCTGCCGCGCTTCGTGGCGCTGACGGCGACCAACCAGGCCAAGACCTATGGCCTCTATCCCCGCAAGGGCACGATCGCCATCGGCGCCGATGCGGACATCGCGATCTGGGATCCGGCGCTGACCCGCACGGTCCGGCACGCCGAGATGCACGACGGCGCCGACTACTCGCCCTATGAGGGGCTGGAGCTCACCGGCTGGCCGACGATCGTCGTTCTGGGGGGCAAGCTGATGGTCTCCGACGGGGCGCTGGTCGGGCGCAAGGGCGACGGCCGGTATCGCAGCCGGGACCGCTCCTATCTGGCGACGCGGCGGGATCGTCCGACGGCGCTCTGAGCTGCCGACCGGGATGGGGACCCACGAGCGGGCTCAGCCCCGATGGCGCATGCCGCCATCCAGATCGGCCATTGTTCCCGACAGATAGCGGGCCGCTGGCGCGGCCAGCATCGCAACGATGCGGGCGACTTCGTCCGGTTCCGACGGGCGGCCGGAGGGCCGGTTGGCGATCATCTCGCGCCAGTGCTCGAAGTCGCCGAAGGCGCTTTCGGCGCGGCCGCGTGCGATGCTGACGATCCGTTCGGCGGCCCGGCTGACGCTGCGCGTCTCGCAGATGTTCACGAAGAGCGCGAGGGAGAAGAGATCGTGGTTTCGCATGGGGGCATTAGAGAGCAGCGAGGCGACCGGCGGAAGCGGCCCTGTACAGAACCAGCGCACGGGCGCTACCAATAGGGTGTTCCTATTTCCCGGAGCCTTCCTTGGACTCACGCCAACTCGCCTATTTCCGCCAGATCGTCGACAGCGGATCGATGAGCGCGGCCGCGCGGGTGCTCGGCATCGCCCAGCCGTCGCTGTCACAGCAGACCCGCAATCTGGAAACCCATCTGGGCACCGAACTCCTGTCGCGAACCGCGCGGGGCGTGGTGCCGACCGAGGCGGGGCAGGTGCTCTACGACCATTCCTGCCGGATCGGCGGACTGATGGCAGAGGCCGAGGACGCGGTGCGGGCGATCGGGGCCGAACCGTCGGGCCGGGTCGAGTTCGGCATGCCGGCTTCGGTCTCCATGGCGCTGTCGATCCCGCTGGCCGAGACGGTGCGGGTGGAGATGCCGCAGGTGCGCTTCTGTGCCACCGAGGCGATGAGCGGTCATATCCGCGAACTCGTCACCAGCGGCGAGATCGACCTGGCGCTGCTCTACGACCAGGACGGGATCGGCGATTGCCCGTCGCGGCTGATCCTGATGGAGGATCTCTGGTTCTATGCCGCGCCGGACGACTGGCCGTTTGCGACACCGCCCGGTGTCCCGGTGCCGCTGGCCGAGGTGATGGCGCTCGACCTCGTCCTGCCGTCGCAGCGTCACGGCCTGCGTCGGCTGATCGACCGGGTGGTCAAGGCCGAGCGGCTGCAGACGCGGGTCGTCACCGAGATGGATTCGCTGCAGCAGATCAAGGCGCTGGTCGCCCGCGGCAGCGGCCACACCATCCTGTCCCCGGCGGCGGTGCATGATCTGGCCGAGACCGGCCGGCTGCTGGGCAGCCAGATCGTCTCGCCCCGCATGCGCCGCCCGGTCTATCTGGTGCGCTCGGCCAGACGGCCGGTCTCGGCGGCGACCCGGGCCATCGAAACCCACTGCATCCGGGTCATCGAGGATCTGGTGCGGCGTGGGATCTGGCAGGCCGAGTTCCCCGACAGTCAGAGCGCGAGCCTATGACCGGCGCGAAGACGGCCTATTGGACGGCACTCCGCGCCGCGCTCTAGTTTGCTGTCTCGTAAGGGGCGATCCCTTCAGAAACCGTCAGGACGAAAGACCGGCGGTTCGCGCGGGGCGCGTGCGGTGGTCCGGCGGCAAGGAAAAGGCAGACGAGCGATGGACGAGGCGATCCGCAGGGAATGCATGGCCTATGTCGGGCGCGAGCATGAAGCGACCGACAGCATGGCGCCCGAGACGGCGGCCAAGCTGGCGCATGTCCTCGGCGTCGCAGCGCCGGAGGCCGACCTGCCGGCGGCGACCTGGCACTGGGCCTATTTCAACCACGGCTTTCCGATCGCGAACCAGGGCGAGGACGGCCATGAGCGGCTGGGCCTGTTCCTGCCGCCGGCGCCGTTCCACCGCCGCATGTGGGCGGCCGTCGACGTGACGGTGCATCGTCCCCTGCGGATCGGCGTGCCGGCGACGCGGCGCTCGACCATCACGGATGTCGCCTTCAAGAGCGGGCGGACCGGCGACCTCTGCTTCGTGACGGTCGACCATGCGATCGAGCAGGATGGCGGGCTCGCGATCGCCGAACAACAGACCATCGTCTATCGCGACCGTGGGCTGCCGGAAAAGGCGCTGCGGGCGCCGGGCGATCCCGTGCCGGACGGCTATGTCGTCCATCCGGACATGGAGCTGTTCTTCTATTCGGCGCTCACCCATAACGGCCACCGGATTCACTGGGACCGGAACTTCTGCCGCGAGGTCGAGGGTTATCCGGGGCTGATCGTCCACGGCCCGCTGATGGCGACGAAGCTCTGCGACGCCATGGCGGGTGCAGCATCCGTCCGCCGCTTCGCCTTCCGGGCGCTGGCGCCGGTCTTCGACACGACGCCGATCCGGCTGGTTCACCCGGCCGCCGGCACCGGCGGCGTGGGGCGCATCGAACGCTCCGACGGGGTGATCTCCATGCAGGCGACGCTCGAAACGGCCTGACCAACGGCCTTCCACCGGCCCTATTGCTCTCCTGCGCGGGCGAGAAGTGCTTCGGCCTGGGCGACCAGCGGCCGGTCCAGCATGGCGCCGTCGAGCCGGATCGCGCCGCCGCCGGCCGCCTCCGCCGCCGCAACGATGCGGCGCGCCCGGTTGATCGCGTCGTCACCGGGCCGCATCGTGTCGTGGAGGGGACCGATCTGCGCCGGGTGGATGCAGAGCCGCGCGCCGAATCCGAAGGCAAGGGCCCGGCGGGTTTCCGCGACGACGCGGTCGACATCGTCGATCGCCGGGGTCACCCCGTCGATGGGAGGTGCGAGACCGGCGAGCCGGGAGGCCAGTGCCAGTTCGGCGCGGTAGATCGCCATCGCCTCCGCGTCCTCCGGCAGGCCGAGATCGAGCATGAAGTCGATGGTGCCGAAGGCCAGCCGCACGACCCCGGGGGCGTCTGCAATGGCTCGTGCCGCCGCCAGGCCACGCGCGGTCTCGATCAGCGGGATCACCGGCTTCGGTATCCGGGCGACGTCCTGCGCCGTTTCGGCCTTGGCCAGCATCACGCCGGCAATGCCCGGATGGGCGAGACACTCCATGTCGGCATCATGCCATGGCGTGCCGGCGGCATTGATCCGCACGAACACGCCGGCGTCGGCAGCGAGCGCGGCGAGCAGGCCGGCCCGTGCCGCCTCCTTGTCGGCCGGCGCGACCGCATCCTCGAGATCGACGATGACTGCATCGGCGCCCGAGGCGAACGCCTTGGAGATCCGCTCCGGGCGGGTCGCCGGGACGAAGAGGAAGCTGCGGGCGTTGGCCGGATCGCGCATGAAAGGTCTCGTTTCGACATTGGCGGGCAGGGCGAGCCGCTGGCACGACGCGGCTTTATCCGATGACCGATCCTACCCAGCCGAACCGCCGTTCGAAACGGGCTGGCGTCTATCGGCCCGATAGTCGCGCCCTATCCGCCAGCTTGCCGCCAGATGCGGGGGCAGTCTCGCATTGTGAATGACGTCAGGGGCTTGTACGCAACCCTTGCGAAATCGATTCAGCTTGTTCGGCCGGGACCGGAAGCGATAAACCGGTTTCGTGGCCAATCGCTCGGCCTCCATAGGAGGCGGCTATCCCCTCCATCGCCGGCGCGGTCTGCCGGTTTCCGCGCCGGACGCTATGCTGTCCTGGAGCACAGGAGCGCAGCATGACCACGATCGACACCCATGACGAGATCCGCGAGGCGGTGGGCCGGCTCTGCCAGGATTTCCCGGGCAGCTACTGGCGCGAACTGGATGAGCGCCGCGCCTATCCGACCGAATTCGTGAAGGCGCTGACCGAGGCCGGTTTCCTCTCGGCGCTGATCCCGGAAGAATTCGGCGGATCGGGACTGCCGCTTTCGGCCGCCGCGGTGATCCTCGAGGAAATCCACCGCCAGGGCGGCAATGCGGGCGCCTGTCACGCGCAGATGTACACGATGGGCACGCTGCTCCGGCATGGCTCGGACGCCCAGAAGCAGGCCTATCTGCCGCAGATTGCCGAGGGGACGCTGCGGTTGCAGTCCTTCGGCGTCACCGAGCCGACCAGCGGCACCGACACCGGGTCGCTGCGCACCACCGCCCGCCGGGAGGGCGACGTCTACCGGATCAACGGCCAGAAGATCTGGATCTCGCGGTCCGAGCATTCCGACCTGATGATCCTGCTCTGCCGCACGACGCCGCTGGACCAGGTCGAGAAGAAGACGCAAGGGCTGTCGGTCTTTCTCGTCGACATGCCCGAGGCCAAGGCGAACGGCCTGACCATCCGGCCGATCCGCACGATGATGAACCACGCCACGACGGAGCTCTTCTTCGACGACGTGCCGGTGCCGGCCGCCAACATGATCGGCGAGGAAGGGAAGGGGTTCCGCTACATCCTCTCGGGTATGAACGCCGAGCGGATCCTGATCGCCGCCGAATGTATCGGCGACGCCAAATGGTTCATCGACAAGGCTGCCGCCTATGCCGGCGAGCGGGTCGTCTTCGGCCGGCCGATCGGCCAGAACCAGGGCATCCAGTTCCCGATCGCCAAGGCCTATGCCCGCATGCGGGCGGCCGAGCTGATGCTGCACGAGGCGATCCGGCTCTACGAGGCGAACGAGAACCCCGGCGCCGAGGCGAACATGGCCAAGATGCTGGCGGCAGAAGCGAGTTGGGAGGCTGCCGAGGCCTGCGTCCAGACCCATGGCGGTTTCGGCTTCGCCGAGGAATACGACGTGGAGCGCAAGTTCCGCGAGACGCGCCTCTATCAGGTGGCGCCGATCTCGACCAATCTCATCCTCTCCTATCTCGCCGAGCACGTGCTCGGCATGCCGCGGAGCTATTGATGTCGATCGCCGCCCGTCTCGCCCGTTTCGCACTCGCCGAAGATCCCGGTTCGCCCGCCGCCCGTCGCTTCGCCCGGCTGTCGCTCTTCGACTGGGCAACGGCGGGACTGGCCGGGCGCAGCGAGCCCGTGGCGATCGCGGCACGGCGCATGGCGGTAAGTGAATCCGGCTCCGGCGCAAGCCTCATCGGCGGCGGGACAGCGACGCCGCGCGCGGCGGCACTTGCCAATGGCGCGACCAGCCACGCGCTGGATTACGACGACACGCATTTCCTGCATATCGGCAATCCGAGCGTCGTCGTGATGTCCGCAGCCCTTGCGATGGCGGAGAGGGAAGGGGCGTCCGGCCAGGCCTTCCTCGACGCGCTGGTCGTCGGGCTCGAGGCGACCTGCCGGGTGGGCGACTGGCTGGGTCGGTCGCATTACGAGGCCGGCTTCCATCAGACCGGCACTGCCGGCGCCTTTGGTGCGACCGTGGCGGCCGGGCGCCTTGCCGGGCTCGACGAGGCCGCGATGATCTTCGCGCTGGGGCTCGCGACGACGCGCGCATCCGGGCTGAAGAGCCAGATGGGGACGATGGCAAAACCGCTGAACGCGGGCTTTGCCGCCGAGGCCGGCGTGAGCTGCGCGCTCCTGGCGCGGGCCGGCGTCGCCTCCAACCCGCACGGGTTCGAGGACCGCCAGGGTTTCGGGCCGACCCATGCGGGAACCGGGCACATGGCTGCCTTCGATGGACTCGGCGCAACCTGGGTCTTCCCCGACATCTCCTACAAGTTCCACGCCTGCTGCCACGGCCTCCACGCGACGCTCGAAGCGCTGCGAACCCTGCGAGACGACGGCCTGACGCCCGACGCCATCCGCAGCGTGACGATCTCGACCAACCCGCGCTGGCTCGACGTCTGCAACAAGCCGGAGCCGGCGACGGGGCTGGAAGCGAAATTCAGCTATCGCCTCGTTACCGCCATGGCCCTTCACGGGCTCGATACGGCGGACCTCGCCGTCTACGACGAGGCCAACTGCGTGCGCCCCGATCTCGTCGCGCTGCGCGACCAGGTCACGGTCGAGGCCGACCCGACGCTGACCGACACGCAGTCCCGCGTGTCCGTGGAGACGGTGGACGGCCGGCCACTGACCGCCAGTCACGGCCTTCTGGCCGCCGCCGACCCGGACACTATCGAGACCCGGCTTGCCGCAAAATCCGCCACGCTCCTCGGCGATGACCTGTCGAGCGCCCTCCTGCAGGCTGTCGACGGCCTCGGCAAGGCAGACAGCGTCAATGCGCTGGCGGTCCTTCTTGCGACGAAGGCGCCGGCTGACTGACCCGGCCTCCGGGGTCTGAGCCACAGACCAGAACTCCGGCATCCGAAGCAGTGTCACGGGGAACCTTATGTTCGGACAAATGGGTATCCATGTGGGTCTCAGTCTTCCGCCCGTCCGATAGGTTTCATGGACTTCGGCTGTAAAGCGAATGGTGGCTCAGTCACACCTTGTTTTCTCTGGTCAAACGCCGCGTCCGACGAAATCGTGTGGCCCACCTTCGCGCTTTTAGAACGCTACCCCTCGAATCTTCAGCCGAATTTGGCATCCTTATAGTGTGAGAGATTCGGCATTTGCTTTCGGACATGACCACGCACGAAAATTTATGCCAGCCATGCAGGACGTGGTCCTGCATTCGCAGGGGGGCGTAGCCCCCGTGCACCCCCGGGAAAGATCATGAAGCGAACAGAGGTACTAAAATTTCGGACTGACCCAAACGCCAGCGATGCCTATCGGCGCGCTGCTGGCCGCTCGAAAAAGACCTTCTCAGCATGGGTCCGGCAAGCGTGCGAGCGAGAAGCTAAGGGTATCGTACTCGATGAGGCTGCAAGACTCGATTTGGTCCGCGTTAGGCTGACGTTGAACCGTATCCAGGATCTCGTTGGCCACGGGGCCGCATCAGACCTCGTCGAAGAGACGTGCGCAATTCTCGATCGGCGGCTTGGCCATTCGGGATGATCATCAAAGCCTACCGTCTCCGTGCGAAATGGTCTCTGTCAGCGTTTAAACGACACGTTTTCCGCGGCAGAGAGAACGAAGAGATTTCGGTTCTCCGCGGATCCGAAAGCGACCTCGACTTCTATCAGCGGGGTGCCCGCGCCGTCGGCCGAACGCATGGAATCCGGCATTTCATCATTGCGTCGGAAGAGGAGATTGGTTCTGACGGGCTGTTGCGTGTCGCGGAACTTCTGTCGAAGTAATTTGGGTTCGATCTCCGAATGTTCGTCGCCGTGCTGCATCGTAAGCTTCGACAAGACGGAAACGTCATCTCCCACCTTCATCTCATGGTCCCCGAGACCGACCCTGCCGGCGGAGGCGTTCTCTCCTCGTCGCATTCATTCCTTCGGCACGAGAAGATTGCTCGTATCGCTGAACATCAATTCGGACACGAGCATCAACGTGGACGTCATCTGCCGGCCGTCGCCACAGCATTACGTTCTGAGGCGCCGGCGGTTTATGAAAACCTTGTCGCTAGCTTTCCGGACTTGAGACCCGGTGTGGGGCAGCGCTTCTCGCACCATGCTGCGGCTCGCCTAAAGCGCGAGGCTCAGATCGACCTGAAAGCGGTGGCCTCGTTCGCAGGTGCGGTCTGGTCACGCAGCAAGTCTGCCGGAATGGTCGAAAAGGCCTTCGCCGACTTCGGGCTAACTCTTCGACCTGGTGACAAACCCGGGGTAATTCTCGTCATTCACGACGCAGTCCCCATCCAAGCTCTCCACCGCCTGCTTCAGGAAAGGTCGGCAATAGTCAGAAAGGAATTCGCGCATGTCTTCCAGCCAGCCGCCATCGACCAAGCCCAGCGTGGCGCCGGAAATCCTTCGACAGACCCAGGAAATCCTTCGCCTGCTCAGCCCAGCAGGCGCGACGGGAGCCGGAGACGACGCCGTCAACCAGCTGATCTCGCTCCAGTCCTCTATGCTAGCGGTTGTGCGCGAGACGAATGCAAGCTTGGAAGCACTGCATCGGAAGATCGACCGGATCGACCGGATCGACCGCGGGGGGCCGGGCGCCGAGCACAGTTCCGAGCCCGCGTAAGCGAACCCTCATTGGATAAATTGCGTATCTTCACCGAAGAGGCGCTTTCCCTTGCACCGAGCAATATGGATCAATGGCTTCAGTGGCGCCGGGACGAAGCGGACCGGTTGTCGCGAGCGAGAGCAGAATGCGGAGAAACTCACTTGGCCTCCGCCGGACCAAGTGAGGATCTTCAGGCTGCTCTGCGAACAGCGAACGATCTCGTGGCGCGGTGTCAGCGTGAGGTTCAAGAACGCACTCTCGATATGCAGATGAAGTCGCCGAAAGGATTTCTCCGCCGGATCCTTGCCGTTCTTTGGGCGGAGAGGGCATCTACACCAACTGCATCGGCCCAGCCGCTGCAAGCGGCACAATCTAGGCTTCAGGCCGCTAAGAATTTACGGAAAGCGGCACTGGAAAGGGTGCAAAGGGATACCGAAAGGCGACGTGCACGAATGGAGCATCAAATCCGGTCGAGACCTGCGCGCCTGCACGACATCGAACTACGCGAGACGGCTTTAAGGAGTTTAACACGCGAGGTCGATGCTGACCCCTCGGTGCTTTTCTGCGGCTTCGACTACATCAAAACGCGTTTTGAAAAGCTCGTGGGGACTCAAGCACCCGGTACGTTTGAACCGTCTCTGAAACCACGGATCGGAAAGCTGTGATCGTCGAGAACCAGTTTCATCCGAGTTCGCCGATGCTCGCCGAAACGGCCGTTCGTTTCCGAATAGAGCGGCGCTGCCGCAGGCGAGAGAAGGTATCCTCCCAGCAACCGAATTCCCATTCCGAGGGCAGCACCATCCCTGCGAGACGTTTGATTTCATCATGCCGCAGAGCTTTCATCCCGTACGAGAGCGCAACGCCATCGAGCGAGTGACCGGTCTGCAATGCAATCACCGGTCTGCAATGCAATCGTGCGCTCAGATACCTCCGCGGCCCTCGCTACGTCTTTATAGGTGTGGCGCAGCGCGTGAAAGACCTCAGCCCGGGCGTCTTTCAGATCCCATTCCTTGAAAGGCGCTGAAATCGTTTCGAGGCGGCCCCCGCAGGTTTCTTCGCCCGATGGAAGCCTGGAAAAAGGAAGTCGTCGCCGCTTCGAAACGAATGCACCCAGTCCGCGAATCCAAGTTCGACTAGCCGGTCATGAACGACCATGAAGCGCCTGGCATTTTCCGACTTAAATGATCGTCCCGTAGCAAGATGCGAATTTGTCAGATTGAATATGTACTTTCGTTGCGTCGAAACGAGGCCAGCTTTCTGGAGCCACACCAGTTCACCAATTCGAGCACCAGTCAGCAGTGCGAGCAGCGGGACAATTGCTTCTTCCGGCTTCTGTCGCTCCGCCGACGCGGAAAGGATGACGTTGATCTTCTCAGGCCAGAAGCCGTGTCGGACAACAGATGCACTCTGAGCCTTTATCCGGACCTTTCCAAATTTCTCATACGGAAAAGGCACACCTGCGGCCGCACACGCATAGCGCAGAGCGCTCTTCACTCGGCCGACATAGCCGGTCATGATCGTGACTTCCGTGATGAAGCGCTTGTGTCTCATCACATCGGAATTCTGCGTCGCCATTTCGATGATCTGCGACACCGACATCCCCCGAAGCTGAGGATCAATCGAATGACGTTCTGGCAGGTGGGTTAAGCGATAGGCAAAGCTCTGTAGGTCTTGGAGATCGTATGATGCGACGGGTTTATCACCGACAAGCTCGACGAAAATTTCGCATCGGCGCCGCAGGTTCTTTCGTTCTTTAGGCGAAACCGAAGAGATTGTGAGATGGGCGTCATAGGCATCGAACGTCGTCGAGAAGAGTGGCCCACGATTCTCCAGTCTCGCGTTGATTTTCTCGTTTTCCGATATGAGTTTCTCGTTTCTCTCTAAGACGACCCCAAGCCGGCGCCCGAGGCTTTCATCTCGTAGCAAACGCTCGGCGTATCCGTCTGCAGTTTTAGACGTTTCGGATAGCGCGGCGAATGAGTCTTCGGCGGAGGATTTCGCGATGGATAGATCGCGGGTCAGTTCCAGTGCTTCCGCATTCGCTTCATCCTGTTCATGCCGGAGCTTGCGCACGGTGCGCTGCGAGATGTCGAGATCGCGCTCGTAGTCCGTCGCGAGACGGCGCGTCCGATCGCACAAAGCCAGGAATGACGACGACAACAGCTCTGACCGTTCGGTCAACTCTGCGACGCGATCGGCATCTGTCGTTTTTCCTCTCTTCCGCGAATGTCGTTGTTCCGCTTCCGAGAGCATTTTGCCAAGGGTCGCGATTTCCTTCTCGACGCCTTCGAGGATCTCCGTTCGGTTCACCCCGGCACCGCCGAACTCGGCGAAAAACTCTCTCGACATCATGTCCTCCACGCAGACCGCAACTCGGCGAGCAATCCTCGACGCGAGCCGCGGCTCATTCACCGGCAATCGTGAGCGCAACGGTGTGCGGCCGAGGATTGGGATCAGGTCGTGGGGAATCGCGTACTGGAAGAAGAACGACGATCCGCGCTTCCAGACATAGGACGGGGCACGCATGTGTAGGCTCCTGTGTATGGAGCCGGAGTCGCGTGAAAATTCGGTAAATTAACCAAGGACATGGTCGTGGCGGAGAGGAAGGGATTCGAACCCTCGATACGGTCTCCCGTATACTCCCTTAGCAGGGGAGCGCCTTCGACCACTCGGCCACCTCTCCAATTGCGCGGATTACCCGTCGTGGCACGTGCTTGCAAGGGCGTCGGCGAGAAAACTCGTGGGGAATTGCCGTCTTCGCCAAATTCCCGGTTCTTGGACGAGGTTCGGTGGGTGGCGAGCGCCTGCGCGCCGGGCCGCCGCAGTTCGGCGCGGCGGGGTTCGCTTGTGACCGGGTCGGGGCTTCGCTAAAGATCACAGGGAGTTGTCCCCGGGGTTCAGCGGCCGTGCGATCGGGGCGGCGGCAATGGTGTGATCATGCAGAAAAAAGCTTTCGGAATCGTCCTCGTCTGTCTCGTGCTCCAGGCGGCGATCGTCGCCGGCTACTGGGACATGCTGAGCAGTGAAAAGCTGCGGGTGTCGCAACGCGGCGATCCGGCCGAGGTGACGGCCGGGGCTGCCGGTGAGGACGCCGGTCGCCAGACGGTGGATGCCGAGGCGGTCCAGGATGATTCGACCGAAATGGCGGCGGGCGATTCGGAAGCGGATGCGGACACTGGGACGCTTGGCGCACAGGGTGCGGCCGAGCCGCGGGCCGCAGAGGGAGATGCGACTGCTTCGGCAACGTCCGGCGCGGCGCCGTCCGTTGAGATGAGCGAAGAGGCCGGGCAAGACGCCGAGGCGCTGCGGCAGCCGGCGACCGAGCCGGCGCAGACGGATGTCGCGACCTCAGGTGAGGCAGATGCTGGATCTGTCGAGGACCCTTCGGCTTCGCCCGAAGCCGGTGCGGTCACGGGTTCGGATGTCACGGCCAGCGCAGCCTCCGCGCCGTCGGCCAGCGATGATGCCGGCTCTTCGGCGACGAGCGCTGCGGGGACTGTCGCGGAGACGTCCGCGGATGCGGGCGAGGGCGGTGCCGGCAGTACCGGCACGGGCGACGATGCCGGTGGAACGGAGCCTCCTGTGGGAACCGCATCCGACGGCGAGAATCGAACGGTTGCGGGGGCGAGCGATGCCGGTTCCGCGCAGAATGGCGATGCGGCGGTGACCCCGACAGCCGATGCGGACGCTGCCGATGCATCGGATGCGTCTGGAGACGGTCGCCCTGAGGACGGTGCTGATGGTGATCCCGCGCTGGCCGCCAGTGAGGCCGGCGTGGCGAAGAATCCCGCGGTGGCCGGCTCTGTCGACGCTGCCGCTGCCGCGGCCATGGAGGCGAGCGGTCGGGGTGAGGGGCGTGCCGACGACGCGGCCGCAGTGGCTGCTTCCGATGTGCCGCGCTTCGATCTGTTGCGGGTCGAGCCCGACGGCTCCACCGTCATTGCCGGGCGCGCGCCGGCCGAGAGCCGCATCGCGTTGATGTCGGACGATACGGTGCTCGGCGGCGATACCGCCGGGATCGGCGGCGATTTCGCGGTGGTTCTCGACGCTCCGCTCCCACCGGGCGATCATGCGATCACCATTCGCGCGACGTTGCCGGACGGCACCGTTAGCCGCTCGCAGGAAACCGCGATCGTCAGCGTTCCGCCGCCCGATCGCCCGGGTGAGCTGCTGGCAATGGTCGAGGCGCCGAATGCGCCGACCCGGCTCATCGAGATGCCGGCCGCAGGTGCAGAGGCTGCCGCGAGTGGCGCGGCTTCGGAAGCAGCGCAACCGGCTCTGCCGTCTGAGGCGGCGTCGCCGTTCGAGAGTGGGGCAAGGACCTCCGACCCGGCGGATGCCGCCGGTGCATCTCCCACGCCGCGCGAGACAATTGCGCGTCTGCCTGCGGAAGGCGGATCCGCTCCTGCGGACACGGTTACGGAGGGTACTCCGTCGATGGCGGTCCCGGCGGAGATTGCAGCGGACAGTGCCGCTGGCACGCCGGGCGAAACGGATGTGACGGCGAGCGATGCGCCGGCACAGCCGGGCGGCGCCGTCATGCTGCCGCGGGAGACGAGTGCCGACGTCGTGCCGTCGAGCCCGTCCACCGTGCCGCTGCTGCGGGTCGAGGCGGTCGAGGTCGAGGGATCGCAGGTCTATATCGCCGGCGCCGCCGAGCGCGGCGCGCGGGTGCGGGTCTATGTCGACAATGTCTTCCTGGCCGAGGACGAGGCCGGTTTCGGCGATCGGTTCCTGGTCACCGGCGATACCGGCATGAGCGTCGGCGAGCATCTGGTGCGCGCCGACCAGATTTCGCAGGACGGCCGCGTCGTGGCCCGCGCCGAGGTGCCGTTCACGCGCCCCGAGGGCGCGACGGCCGCAGCGGTGGCACCAGCGCAGCAGGCGACCACGTCGCAAACGACAGATTCGCAGGACAGTGCAGCTTCCGACGCGGCCGGGAACACCGAAGAGGCTTCGTCGGCAGGCGAACCGGACACGTCACCGTCGTCGATGGCGGATGCCGAAGATGCGAGCCGGGCGACGGCTAGTGCCGGGCCGGTGGATACGGCCGAGACTTCTCCCGAGGCAGGGACCGAGAAGTCCGGTCGGGTGACGGTTGCGGACGCAAATGAGACTGCTGCCGGTACGCCGGATGCAGCCGAGGCGACACCGTCGGAACCTGCGGCCGGCGTGTCGGACGAAAGCCGCGTGACCGCGCGCAACGCCGACGGTGAAGAAACCGACGCGGCCGACGCAGCCAATGCAGCGTCGGGCGAGTCGGACGGTTCTTCGCCGAAGGTCGCCGTGTCAGAAGCTCCCAAGAGCGCGGACGCTGCCGCCGGCCCGGAGCAGGCCGAAGCGCAGAGGCCGCAGGCTGATCCGGCGGGCAGCCGCGCCGGGGATCAGCCGGAAGCCGAGACCCGGGCCGGTGGCGAGGAGGCCGACGTGCCGGTCAACCGGCAGCCGGCCCTCGCCAATGCCGATGGGCGGGTAATCATCCGCAAGGGCGATACGCTGTGGGAGATTTCACGGCGGACTTATGGTGAGGGCCAGCGCTACACGGTCATCTATCTCGCCAATGGCGACCAGATCCGCGATCCGGACCTGATCTATCCGGCGCAGGTGTTCCGCCTGCCGGAGACGCCGGCGGACGGCGAGGCGGGTGAAGGGGGCGATGCCGGTGCCACCGAGGCGAAGGGCGATGGCGAAGGCTGATCGCGCCGTGCCCACGGTGCGCAGGCGGCGCAAGGCCGCAAGTTGCGCACCGTCGTTGTATTCGGCCGGGCGGTGATCTAGACGCGGACGGACACAGACCAGACGTCGACGGCGCGGCGGGACAACCCGGCGCGCCGCTTCGTTGGAAAGGATCGACGTGGCGTCAGACCCCGGTAAACGCGTGTCCGGCGATAGCGGCCGGACCTTCGAGACGCTGGCCAATCTGTGGCCCTATATGTGGCCGTCGGAGCGCCCGGACCTGCGGATGCGCGTCGCCTATGCGACGATCTTCCTCGTTCTTGCCAAGCTCCTGACCGTCCTCGTCCCGTATTTCTACAAATGGGCGACCGACGCCCTCGACGGCGCAGATACGGCGAATGAATGGCTGCCGCTGGCGCTGACCGGGGCGATCACGCTGGTCGTCTCCTACAATGTCGCGCGGATCATCTCGGTCGGGCTCAACCAGTTGCGCGACGCCCTGTTCGCGCGGGTCGGCCAGCATGCCGTGCGGCGGCTCGCCTACCGCACCTTCGTGCACATGCACCGCCTGTCCCTGCGCTTCCATCTGGAACGGCGCACCGGCGGCCTGTCACGGATCATCGAGCGCGGCACCAAGGGCATCGAGGCGATCGTCCGCTTCACCATTCTCAACACGCTGCCGACGATCCTGGAATTCGCGCTGGTCGCGATCATCTTCGGCTTCGCCTACGGCCTGTCCTATCTCGCGGTCATCGCCGCGACGGTCTGGCTCTATGGCTGGTTCACCATCAAGGCGAGCGACTGGCGGATTTCGATCCGCCGCGACATGAACGATTCCGACACCGACGCCAACACCAAGGCGATCGACTCGCTGCTGAACTTCGAGACCGTCAAATATTTCGGCAACGAAGGCATGGAGGCGGAGCGCTTCGACCATTCGATGGCGCGCTACGAGACGGCGGCGACGCGTATCTGGACCTCGCTCGGCTGGCTGAATTTCGGCCAGGGCGTGATCTTCGGCGTCGGCATGGCGATCGCCATGGTGATGTCGGCGCTGGAAGTGCGGGCCGGCACACAGACGCTGGGCGACTTCGTCTTCATCAACGCCATGCTGATGCAGCTCTCGGTGCCGCTGAACTTCATCGGTTTTGTCTATCGCGAGATCCGGCAGGGGCTGACCGATATCGAGGCGATGTTCGCCCTGCTCGAGGTCGATGCCGAGGTGAAGGATCCGGTCGGCGCGCCGGCGCTCACCGTCACCGAGGGCGCGATCCGCTTCGAGGACGTGCGCTTCGGCTACGATCCGGCGCGCGAGATCCTGAAGGGCATTTCCTTCGAGGTGCCGCCGGGGAAGTCGGTGGCGATCGTCGGCCCGTCCGGCGCCGGCAAGTCGACGATCTCGCGACTGCTGTTCCGCTTCTACGACGTGAAGTCCGGCCGCATCCTGATCGACGGCCAGGACATCGCCAAGGTCCAGCAGGCGTCGGTGCGCGGCGCCATCGGCATCGTCCCGCAGGATACGGTGCTGTTCAACGACACGGTTCTCTACAACATCCGCTATGGGCGTATCTCAGCGACCGAGGAAGAGGTGCTGCGGGCGGCCGAACTGGCGCAGATCGCCGGCTTCATCCGCGAACTGCCGGAGGGCTTCAACTCCATGGTGGGCGAGCGCGGCCTGAAACTGTCGGGCGGCGAGAAGCAGCGTGTCGCCATCGCGCGGACCATCCTGAAGGCGCCGCCGATCCTGGTCCTGGACGAGGCGACCTCGGCGCTGGATACCCATACCGAGCAGGAAATCCAGACAGCCCTCGATCTCGTCTCGCGGGAGCGCACGACGCTGACGATCGCCCACCGGCTGTCCACCATCATCGACTGTGACGAGATCATCGTGCTGAAGGCCGGCGAGATCGTTGAACGCGGTTCGCATCGCCAGTTGCTGGAATCCGCCGGGCTCTATGCCGAGATGTGGGCCATGCAGCGCGAGGCCAGCGAAGCCGAGGAAGCCCTGCGGCGGGCGCGCGAGGCGGACGAGTTCGGCATCGTCGATCGCCGGCGCACGCCTGAAACCTGATCGGACGTTATCGCGGGACTGCCCGGATCGCGCTAAGGAACCGAGTTCGGTTCGTCACCATTGACCCTGTTCGATCCGACGGTGTCCCCGCGTCGCCAGTTTTGAAGGAACAAGACAGCCAGTGACCATCTTCACCTCGATCCGCAACGCGCTCGTGCCGATCCACCGGGCGGGCTATCCGTTCATCGCGGGCTTCTTCGTCGTCTCGCTGCTCCTGGGCTTCCTGTGGGAGCCGCTGTTCTGGGCCGGCTTGGTGCTGACCGCATGGTGCGCCTATTTCTTCCGCGATCCCGAGCGCGTCACCCCGGTCGCCGAGCATCTGGTGATCAGCCCGGCCGACGGCCGTGTCTCGCTGGTCGGCCACGTCATGCCGCCGGCGGAGCTCGACCTCGGCACCGAGCCGATGCTGCGCATCTCGGTGTTCATGAACGTCTTCGACTGCCATGTGAACCGCGCGCCGATGCGCGGCCGGGTGCGGCTGATCTCCTACCGCGAGGGTGAGTTCCGCAATGCCGAGCTCGACAAGGCCAGCGAGGTCAACGAGCGCTCCTCGATGGTGATCGAGGGACCGCGCGGGGAGATCGGCGTGGTGCAGATCGCCGGGCTGGTCGCCCGCCGCATCATCTGCTGGTCGAATGTCGAGGACCGGATCGAGGCCGGTGAGCGCTTCGGCCTGATCCGCTTCGGTTCGCGCCTCGACGTCTATCTGCCGGACGGCTTCGTGCCGCGGGTGGCCGAGGGCCAGCGCGCCGTGGCGGGCGAAACGATCATCGCCGAGTTCGGTGAGAACCTGAAGACGTGGCCGTCGAGGCGCGACTGATGGCGATCGAGTCGCCGTTTCCTCCCTTCGATCCGGGCAAGCCGGACGCCGAGGACGACAAGGTTCGCCGGCGCATCCCGTTCCGGCATATCGTGCCCAACCTCATCACCATCCTGGCGATCTGCGCCGGGATGACCGGCATCCGGCTGGCCTTCGAGGGACGGTTCGAACTGGCCGTCGGCATGGTGCTCGGCGCGGCGCTGCTCGACGGCATCGACGGGCGCGTGGCGCGTCTCCTCAAGGGACAGAGTCGGTTCGGCGCCGAGATGGATTCGCTTGCCGATATCGTCAATTTCGGCGTGGCGCCCGGGCTCGTTCTCTATGCCTACATGCTGCACGATGCCGGTTCGCTCGGCTGGATCGCAGCGCTGCTCTACGCCAGCGCCAGCGCGCTGCGGCTGGCCCGCTTCAACACCATGCTCGACGACCCCAAGCGGCCGAAATGGCAGTCGGCCTTCTTTGTCGGCGTGCCGGCGCCGGCGGGGGCGGGGATGGCGATGTTCCCGATCTATCTGAGCCTGGCGGGTTTCGAATCCGGCCTGCCGGAGGTCACCGCGGTCGTTGCCTCGGTCTATCTGGTCTTCATCGGGCTTCTGATGGCCAGCCGCATTCCGACCTGGTCGGGCAAGGGCGCGGGCATCCGGGTGCGCCGTGATTACGCCATCCCGATCATGCTGGCGGTCGTCTGCTATATCGCGGTGCTGTTGAGCTTCTTCTGGGCGACGGCGACGCTGACGGTGCTGGTCTATGGCGCGTCAATCTTCTTCTCGGTCCGCGCCTATCGCCAGCGGCAGAGCCGCGAAGCCGGACGCAGCATGTCCGGCATGTCGCTCTAGGGCGACCCTCAGGCGGGGTCGCGGTAGTCCAGAAAGCGATCCTGCCGCACGTCGAACAGCTTGCCCGTCGCCGTGACGTCGGCGAAGGCGAGGGGCACGATCTTGGCCGCGACTTCGCGCGGGGTCGGCAGGGACTTGGCGTCCTCGCCCGGCATCGCCAATGCGCGCATGGCGGTGCGGGTAGCGCCCGGATTGACCGAGTTGACGCGCAGCGGCAGGTTCTCGGTCTCGTTGGCCCAGGACTTCACCAGCGCCTCGCAGGCGGCCTTGGTCGCCGCATAGAGCGACCAGTAGGCCTTGGCGGAATGCGCCGCGCCCGAGGACATGATGATGGCGCGCCCGGCGTCGGACTTGCGCAGCAGCGGGTCGGTGGTCCGGATCAGCCGCCAGGTGGCGTTGACGTTTACCGTCATCGTCTTGTCGAAGACCTTCGCCTCGATGTGGCCGATGGGCGCGAGAACGCCAAGGAGGCCGGCGTTGGCCACCAGCACGTCGAGCTTGCCCCAGCGCTCGTGGATCGCCCCGCCGAGACGGTCGATGCCGCCCATGTCGGTCAGGTCCAGCGGCACCAGGGTGGCCGAGCCGCCCAGCGCCTTGATCTCGTCGTCGAGTTCCTCGAGACCGCCCACCGTGCGCGCGACCGCAATCACATGCGCGCCTTCGGCGGCAAGGCCCTTGGCGATCTGGTAACCGATGCCGCGGGAGGCGCCGGTGACCAGTGCGACGCGATCTTGAAGCTGCTTTGTCATCTGCTGTCTGCCGGTAGAATGGATATGGTCTGGGGTCTCAGCCGGCGCCGCCGAGCAGCGTCAGGGGACGGACGTTCTCGACGCCTTCCTGATCGGTCAGCGAGGTCGGATAGTCGCCGGTGAAACAGGCGTCGCAGAATTGCGGGGCCATCTTGTTGCGCGACGGCTCGTCGGTGGCCCGGTAGAGCCCGTCGATCGACAGGAAGGCGAGGGAGTCGACCTTGATGAAGTCGGCCATTTCCTCGACCGTCATGCGCGAGGCGAGCAGCTTGGCCTTTTCCGGCGTGTCGACGCCGTAGAAGCAGCTGGCACGCGTCGGCGGCGAGGCGATGCGCATGTGCACCTCGGTCGCGCCGGCCTCGCGGACCATCTGGACGATCTTCTGGCTGGTGGTGCCGCGCACGATCGAATCGTCGACGAGGATGACCCGCTTGCCCTCCAGCATGCGCCGGTTGGCGTTGTGCTTGAGCTTCACGCCCATGTGGCGGATCGAATCCGTCGGCTGGATGAAGGTCCGGCCGACATAGTGGTTGCGGATGATGCCGAGCTCGAAGGGCAGGTTGGATTCCTGCGCGTAGCCGATCGCCGCCGGAACGCCCGAATCGGGAACCGGCACGACGAGATCCGCCTCGGGGTGGCTCTCGCGGGCCAGCTCGCCGCCGATCTTCTTGCGGATTTCGTAGACGTTGCGGCCCTCGACGGTGGAATCGGGCCGGGCGAAATAGACATATTCGAAGATGCAGAAGCGGGCGCGCCGCGCCTGGAATGGGAAGATGCTCTCGATGCCGTCGTCGCTGATGACGACCATCTCGCCGGGCTCGATGTCGCGCACGAAATCGGCGCCGATGATGTCGAGGGCGCAGGTCTCGGAGGCCAGGATCGGCGAGCCTTCGAGATCACCGAGGACCAGCGGGCGGATGCCCAGCGGGTCGCGCACGCCGACCATCTTCTTCGACGACAGGCCGACCAGCGAGAAGGCGCCTTCGAGCCGCGTCAGCGCGTCGACGAGCTTTTCCACGAACAGCCGGGCGGCACTGGTGGCCACCAGATGCAGGATCGTCTCGGTGTCGGAGGTGGAGGAGAAGATCGAGCCGCGGCGCTGCAATTCGCGCTGCACGGTCATCGCGTTGGTGATGTTGCCGTTGTGGGCGACGGCGAAGCCGCCGGCCGACAATTCGGCGAAGAAGGGCTGAACGTTGCGCAGGCCGCCGCCGCCGGTGGTGGCGTAGCGGGTGTGGCCGATGGCCGAGGAACCGGGCAGGCGCTCGAGAACCGCCTGCTTGGTGAAGGTATCGCCGATCAGGCCGGCGTGGCGCTCGACATGGAACTGGCTCCCGTCGAAGGAGACGATCCCGGCCGCCTCCTGGCCCCGGTGCTGCAGGGCATGCAGGCCGAGCGTGGTCAGTGCGGCCGCATCGGTCCGTTTGAAAATGCCGAAAACGCCGCACTCTTCGTGCAGCGAGTCATCGCCGAAAGGCGTGTCATCCATCGATTTTATCCGCCGTTTGCCGTTGTCGGTCGGCCGTCCGTTAGATGCCCCACCCTATACGCGCTTATGTCGTCGCATGCGAGGCGGTGAGCGAAGAGATCATGCCGCGGCCGCAACGCCGGCTAGTTCGCCGGCTGCGCGGGGGTGTCGGTGCCTTCGATGACACCTTCGATCGAGGTCGGCTCGCCGGGCGTCGCCGTGCCCTCGGGAACGCCATCCGCATCCTGCGGTCCGCGGATGCTGTCGAGGATGACCTCTTCCGGGTTGTCGGGCAGGGCGGCCACGAGCTGCTGGCCGAGGTTGTCGAGGAAGGGCTTGGAGCGCGCGCCGGCGATCCAGTCCGGCTGGTTCTCGGGAGCAAGCCAGTTGAAAAACAGCATCGCCACGACGACGAGGAGCAGGCCGCGCACGGCGCCGAAGATGAAGCCGAGCGTGCGGTCGAGCGCACCGATGCGGCTGTCGATGATGAAGTCGGCGATGCGCAGGGTGATGAAGGAGACGATGATCAGGACGACGAGGAAGATCGCCGCCGCGGCCGCCACCATGGCGACGGTGTCGGAGGCGATATACTCGGCCGCATAGGGGGTCAGCGGCTTGTAGAAGAAGAAGGCCGCGGCCGCCGCGACAAGCCATGAGACGACCGACAGGATCTCCCGCGAGAAGCCGCGGACCATGGCGAGCAGCGCCGAGACCAGCATGATCGCGAAGAGAATCGCATCGAGAAGCGTGACGGTCATGAAGGATGGCCCCGTAGGCATATGGATCGTGCGGGCGGGCGCGGGATCGTTCGGGCTGCCCCGCTCGCCCACGCTGTAGCGCTTTTCATGACAGTTTTACACTAGGGACTTGCCGGAAAATCAAGCCTCGCTCCCATTGCTGCCCGCCGCGACCCGCGCGACGAGATCGGGCAGGGCCTCGATTTCATTGGCGACCATGTCGCGGGTGCGCGGCAGGTCGGGGCTGCCCGATGGCAGGACGGCCTGCCGGAATCCCAGCTTTTCCGCCTCCTTCAGCCGCTGCGCCGCCTGGCCGACCGGGCGCACCGAGCCGGACAGGCTGATCTCGCCGAAATAGACGCAATCGGCGGGCAGGGGCGCGCCGCTGAGCGAGGAGACCAGCGCCGCGGCGACGGCCAGATCGGCTGCCGGCTCCGAAATGCGGAAACCGCCGGCGACGTTGAGATAGACGTCGTGCTGGCCGAGCCGCACGCCGCAATGGGCCTCCAGCACCGCCAGTACCATGGCCAGCCGCGGCTGGTCCCAGCCGAGGACGGCACGACGCGGCGTGCCGAGGGCAGACGGCGCGACGAGGGCCTGGATCTCCACCAGCACCGGCCGGGTGCCCTCCATGCCCGCGAAGACCGCGGCGCCGGCGGCCTTCTCGTTGCGCTCGCCCAGGAACAGCTCGGACGGGTTCTGCACCTCGCGCAGGCCGAGATCGCCCATCTCGAAGACGCCGATCTCGTCGGTCGGACCGAAGCGGTTCTTGACGGTGCGCAGAATGCGGTAGTGATGGCCGCCTTCGCCTTCGAAATACAGGACGGCATCGACCATGTGCTCGACCACCCGCGGGCCGGCGATCTGGCCTTCCTTGGTGACGTGGCCGACGAGGATGACGGCGGCGCCGCTGGCCTTGGCGAAGCGGATCATCGCCTGCACGCCGACCCGCACCTGGGTCACCGTGCCCGGCGCCGATTCGGCGAGGTCGCTCCACAGGGTCTGGATCGAATCGATGATGACGAGGTCGGGACGTCGCGCCTCGGCAAGGGTCGCTAGGATGTCCTCGACATTTGTCTCGGCCATCAGTTGAACGTCGGTATCGGCCGCGTTGAGCCGCTGGGCGCGCAGCCGCACCTGCGCCACCGCTTCCTCGCCCGAGACATAGACGACGCTGTGACCGCGCCGCGACAGGGCGGCCGCGGTCTGCATCAGGAGCGTCGACTTGCCGATGCCCGGATCGCCGCCGATCAGGAGGGCCGAGCCGCGCACGATGCCGCCGCCGGTCGCCCGGTCGAGCTCGTCGATGCCGGAGACGATGCGCGGCGCCTCTTCGAGCTCGCCCGATAACGGCAGCAGCGCCGAGGGCGTGCCCTTCCGGCGACCGCGCTGGGGCCCGCCGCCGATGCCGCCGGAGGCGTTCTCCTCAACGACGGTGTTCCATTCACCGCAGGATTCGCACTTGCCCTGCCAGCGCGTGTAGACCGCGCCGCAGCTCTGGCAGATGAAAGAAGGTTTCGCTTTGGCCATGGGGCCTTCTTGGTTTCCAGGCGCGCGTCAGTCAAGAACAAAACAAAAACAAGCCTGCGGTCGGCCTGACATTGCGCCATGATTTCCGGACCGGCCAGCGACCGTCGGCACGGCAAGGGTTCGGCAATCTCGCGATGCGATGATCATCGCCGCAACCTGAGCGCGAGGCGACGATGCTGATCATCGGTTTTTATCTCGTGGCGGTGAATATCGCCGCCTACTGGGCCTTCGTGTTCGACAAGACGAAGGCGCGGGCCGGAGTGCGGCGCACGCCGGAGAGCACGCTTCTGCGCTACGCGCTGATGGGCGGTAGCGTCGGAGCCATCGCGGCGCAACAGATCATTCGTCACAAGACGCGCAAGGAGCCGTTCCGCACGCAGCTCTGGGCGATCGCGGCCATGCAGGCGCTTCTGATCGTGGGATTCGGCATGGCGGTTTTCGTGCTGGGGGCCGATACGGTGCAGCAGTGGGTCGTGGGGCAGGTCGGCTAGACCCAGCGGCGCTCGACCCTCGGGCCGAGGCCGGTTAGCAATTCATAGGCGATCGTGCCGGCCGCATTTGCTACCGCGTCGATCGACATGTTCGGGCCGAAGAACTCGGCCCGGTCGCCGGGCACGAGCGCGTTGTCCGGGACATCCGTGACATCGAGAAGCGTCAGATCCATCGAGACCCGTCCGAGCACGGGAACGCGCTGCCCGGCGACGACGGCCTGCGGTCCGGGACGCACGTCGCGCACGGCCACCCCGGCTCCCGAGGCGGCGCGGTGATAGCCATCGGCATAGCCGAGGCCGACCGTCGCGATCCGCGTGTCGCGTGTGAGCGGCGCGGCGGCGCCATAGCCGGCGGCCTCGCCGGCATTGGCGGTGCGGATCTGCAGGATGGCCGCGGTGAGGCGCGCAACCGGCCGCAGGACGCCGCGTGAAGCCGGCCCCGCCTCGCCGCCATAAAGGGCGATGCCGGGGCGGGTGAGGTCGAAGCCGAACTCGCTGCCGAGGAACACTGCGGCGGAATTGGCCAGCGATCGCGGCACGCCGGGAAACAGCGCGGCCAGTTCCAGAAACCGGGCCTGCTGCCGCGCGCTCTGGTCCGTGGGTTCGTCGGCCGAGGCGAGGTGGCTCATCACCAGGGCCAGATCGAGTTCACCGGATGCGGCGAGGTCAGCTGCGGCTTCGGCATCGGCGCGATCGAGGCCGAGCCGATGCATGCCGGTTTCGAGCTGGATCGCCGCCGGGGCGCGCCGTCCGGCGGCCTTCAGCCCGTTACACCACACGGCGATGTCGCCGGGCGTCGAGAGGACCGGGATAAGACCGGCGTCGAGATGCAGGGAAACGCTGTCTGGCTCGAGCCCTTGCAGGACGAAGATGCGCGCCGGCGCGGTGCCGTCATCGGGATGCGTCAGGGCATCGAGCGCGGCCCGTACGATCCGGCCTTCCTCGGCCCAGGCGACGAAGAAATCGCGGCAGCCCGCGGCGTGGAGCGTGCGGGCGGTCTCGGCCGCGCCGAGGCCATAGCCGTCGGCCTTGACCGCGGCGCCGGTGCGCGCGCCGGGATTGCGTGCGGCCAGCAGGGCCCAGTTGGCGGCCAGCGCGGCGCGGTCGATTTCGACCACGGGCATGCGCTCGGAATGGTGCGGAGCAGTCACGGCCGCACCGGCTATTCGAACCGTTCCGGCAGATAGCTGTCGTCGGCGAGATCGGTGAAGCGGGTGTATTCGGCCTGGAAGGCGAGGGGCACCGTCGCGGTCGGGCCGTGACGCTGCTTGGCGATGATCACCTCGGCCTTGCCGCGGGTCTCGTTCAGCGCCTGCTCCCATTTCAGATGGTCGTCCGTGCCGGGCTTGGGCTCGCGGTTGGCCAGGTAATATTCCTCGCGATACACGAACATCACCACGTCGGCGTCCTGCTCGATCGAGCCAGACTCACGCAGATCGGCGAGCTGCGGTCGCTTGTCGTCGCGGTTTTCCACCTGACGCGAGAGCTGCGACAGGGCGATGATCGGGACGGCCAGCTCCTTCGCGAGCGCCTTCAGGCCGGTGGTGATCTCGGTGATCTCCTGCACGCGGTTGCCCTGGGTGCGGCTCGAGCCCTGCATCAGCTGGACGTAGTCGATGACCATGACATCGAGGCCGCGCTGGCGCTTCAGCCGCCTCGCCCGCGCCGAGAGCTGGGCGATCGAGATACCACCAGTCTGGTCGATATAGAGCGGGATCCGCTGCATCGTCTCGGAGCAGCCGACGAGCTTGACCAGTTCCTGATCGTTGATGTTGCCGCGCCGGATCTTCGAGGAGGAGATCTCGGTCTGCTCGGAGATGATGCGGGTGGCGAGCTGCTCGGCCGACATTTCCAGGCTGAAGAAGCCGACGACGCCGCCGTTCTTTGCCTTGAAGGAGCCGTCCGCCTGCTCGGCGGGTTCGTAGGCGGCGGCGATGTTGAAGGCGATGTTGGTGGCGAGCGACGTCTTGCCCATGGCTGGTCGCCCGGCAAGGATGATCAGATCCGAGGCCTGAAGGCCGCCCATGCTGCGGTCGAGCGCGCTGATTCCGGACGAGACGCCTGACAGGCCGCCGTCGCGATCCTTGGCGGCGGTCGCCATCTCGACGGCAAGCGTCACGGCTTCGGTGAAGGACTGGAAACCGCCATCGTAGCGGCCGGTCTCGGCCAGTTCGAACAGCCGGCGCTCGGCGTCCTCGATCTGCGCCTTGGGCTCCATGTCCAGCGGCGCGTCGAAGGCGATGTTGACGACATCCTCGCCGATGCGGATCAGCGAACGCCGGATAGCGAGGTCGTAGATCGCCCGGCCGTAGTCGGAGGCGTTGATGATCGTCGTCGCCTCGGCAGCCAGACGGGCGAGATACTGCGCCACGGTCAGGTCGCCGACCTTGTCGCCGGCGGCCAGGAACGTCTTGATCGTCACCGGATTGGCGATCTTGCCCATCCGGATCATCTCGGAGGTCTTGGCGAAGATCTCCCGGTGCAGGGGCTCGAAGAAATGGTCGGGCTTCAGGAAGTCGTGGACGACGTAATAGGCATCGTTGTTGACCAGCATGGCCCCCAGCAGCGCCTGCTCGGCCTCGATGTTGCTCGGAGCCTCGCGATAGAGCGCCGCCGCGTCGTCGTCCATCTTGCGCGCTGCATCCGCCATGCCGCGTCACCTCTGCCATCGCTTCAGGAAGCGTTCTGACTACACCAGAGGGCCGTCCGCTGCCAGCGATTCGCACTGCCCGCGACGTCGATCCGGCGGCGAGCGATCCGCATCAGCGAAACCACCACGATGCGCGGCGTGACGGTGGATAAGATCGGGGATAACCGGCGCGGCTGTTGACGGGCTCCGGCTGTCTCTTCGGCGCAATCGGCTATTCCGCGGCCTGCCGGTCGGCGTTGGTTCGTTCGGCAGCGATCGACGGGACGGTGTCCCGCCGTTCCAGTTCGCGCAGCCTGGCTTCGGCTTCCAGCATGTAGTCCCGGGTGATGGGCAGGGTGTCGACCTTCCTGGTCAGCTGGACCTGGAACACGACGCAATCCTGCCAGCGGAACGCGGTTTCGGAGGCGGCGAGGTAGAACTCCCACATCCGGCAGAAGCGCTCGTCATACAGCGCCTTGGCCTCGTCGCGGCGGGCGGCGAAGCGGTCGCGCCAGTGGCGGATCGTCTCGGCGTAGTGCAGCCGCAGCACCTCGACATCGCTGATGATCAGGCCGGCGCGCTCGACCGAATGGGCGATCTGCGACAGGGACGGCAGATAGCCTCCGGGGAAGATGTACTTGTTGATGAAGGCATTGGTGTTGGCCGGTTCGTCCCAGCGCCCGATCGTGTGCAGCAGCATCACCCCGTCCTCGTCTAGGAGGCGGGCGCACTGGCGGAAATAATCGTCGTAGAAGTCGACCCCGACATGCTCGAACATGCCCACCGAGACGATGCGGTCGAACGGGCCGGCGGTGTCGCGGTAATCGGCGATCTCGAAGTGCAGATGGTCGGAGAGCCCGGCCTCATCGGCCCGCGACCGGGCGATGCCCAGTTGCTCGTCGGACAGGGTGATGCCGGTGACGTCGGCACTCAGATGGCGTGCGAGATACAGGCCCATGCCGCCCCAGCCGCAGCCGATGTCCAGCGTCTTCAGCCCCGGCCGGTCGAAGGCCAGCTTGGCGGCGATATGGCGCTTCTTGGCGAGCTGCGCTTCGTCGAGCCCGGCGTCGGGCCGGTCGAAATAGGCGCAGGAATATTGCCGGTCGACGTCGAGGAAGAGGTCGTAGAGCTCCGACGACAGATCGTAGTGGTGCTTGACGTTCCGGCGCGCCCGCTGCGGCGTGTTGTTCTGGATGACCCGGCGATAGATCAGGCGCAGCCGGGCGATCGCCCGCATCCAAGGTTCGTTCTGGGCCTTGTTGCCGGCGTTGCGGAAGACCAGCGCCAGCATGTCGAAGATCGTGCCCTCGGTGATGTCGACGCCGCCATTCATGTAGGCTTCGCCGAATTTCAGGCCGGGGTTGATCGCAACGCCGCGTTCGGCGGCGGCCGTGTTGAAGCGCAGATGCACCGGATCGCCGGTGCCGTCGCCCCAACGGGTCACGCCGCCGTCACTGTCGGTCACGGTGAGATCGCCGAAGACGAGAAGATGCTTCAGATACGTCGCGAGTATGCGGTTCATGTCACCACTCCTGCGCCGGCCTGAGCCTTGCGGCTCGCGGCGTCACGGGAACTGTCGCTTGGTATGCACTGCCTTCCTTATCTTATGAACCTCCGGCACGATGGGAAGGGGGGCCGATCGCAACGCAAAAGGGGCCGGCGATCAATGCCGGCCCCTCGCGTTACGGGTCGCTGCGGAATCGCCGGTTCGGGCAGGGCCCGCCGGCGGCTGCCGATCAGTTGGTCTCGTCGGACTCTGCGGTCGCTTCGTCGGTCTCGCCGGCTTCGACTTCTTCGCCGTCCAGCTCGTCCTCGTCCAGCTCTTCCTCTTCCTCGTCGATGCCGTAGATCGCATCGGCGGAGGTCAGGTCTTCACCGCGCGCCTGGCGCTCGGCTTCGTCCTGCGAACGGGCGACGTTGATGGTGATGCTGACGTCCACCTCGGGATGCAGCGCGATCGTGATCGGGTGCACGCCGATGGTCTTGATCGGCTGGTTGAGCTGGATGTCGTTGCGGTTGACCTTGAAGTCGGCCGCTGCGAGCAGGTCGGCGATGTCGCGGGTGGAGACCGAACCGTAGAGCTGACCGGTCTCACCGGCCTGGCGCACGACGATGAAGCTCTTGCCGTTGAGCGACGAGGCGACGCCCTGTGCCTCGGCCTTGCGCTCTTCGTTGCGCGCGATGAGCTGGTCCTTCTGCGCTTCGAAGCGCGCAGCATTGGCTTCGTTGGCACGCAGCGCACGGCCCGACGGCAGCAGGAAGTTGCGGGCGAAGCCGTCGCGCACCTTCACGGTCTCGCCCATCTGGCCGAGCTTGGCGATGCGTTCGAGAAGAATGACGTCCATTGGTCTGTCCTTTCAGGAGGTTTGGTTCTTGGATCAGTTGCGACCGGTCGGTGCCGGATCGTCCGGGCGCCGCCAGGTTTCGTAAATTCCCATCGCCAGAAACAGGACGATCGGGAAGGAAAGCAGGATCAGCGCCGCATAGCTGGAGAACAGGACCAGAAAACGGCCCTGGCGTCCGCGGGTTCGGCGATGCAGCGCCGCGAGGCCGACCAGCGTAAAGGCGGCGGCGAAGCCACCGAGGAGCACGTCGCCGAGGAGCCCGATCGTGCCGCCGGCAAAAGCCGCACCGGCCGCCACCGCGAAAATCACGAGGCTGATCTGCGGCAGCTGCGCGCTCGTCGGAATGTCGTCCTTCGGCCGCGGCAGACGTCCCGACACGCGCACGATGGCAGCACCCAGATAGAGCCCGACGATCAGCGAGATCGCCAGGACGGCCGGCTGGACAAAGGGGACGAGGCCGATGATCAGCTGCGCGATGGCACGGCGCTCGTCGTCGGTCGCCGTGTCCATGGCTCCGCCGCTCTGGCGCAGGGCGTCGACGACGGCCGGGATGAAGTCCTCGGGATCGAAGCCGAGATACCAGCCGAGAAAGATGCAGGAGCCGATCGCCATCAGCGTGATCGCCATGAGGACGCGCGACAGCGGGTACCAGTCGAGGGGCGGGGCGGCGTTCGCGGCACCCAGCGGGCGCGGAGAGTCATCGGCCAGCGGGCGGGCCAGTCCGACGAGGTGACCGGCGACGGCCGTCGGCAGCGCCATGGAGGCGAGCAGCGTCAGCGCGCTCGGCACGGACTGGGCAATGGCATAGATCGCCGCGGTGGCGACGGCGGCGGAGATGAAACCGGCGGTCGATCCCCAGCCGAGGCTGGCAATGGCGATGGGAATGGGGGCGGCCAGCGCAAGGCTGACGGCGGAACTCGACTGCAGCACGATACCGGCGAACAGCAGCGCGCTGGCAAGGCCGGATATGATCGCGATGATGATGGCGGTGGGCTGCATGAACTCGTTCGCTGTCCTGCTCGTGGCAGTTAGAGGCGAGATGCCCCAACTCGGCTTGCGGACGGTCGCGGCACGATGCCGGCTGTCGTCCCGTCATTCCGGCGCCGCCTGATGCGTCCGGAATGCCGGCGGCGCTCAAGGCGCCGCCGGAGATCTGGTCGGTCCTACTTCAGGACGTAGGGCAGAAGGCCGAGGAAGCGCGCGCGCTTGATGGCCTGGGCAAGAGCCCGCTGGTTCTTCTGCGACACGGCCGTGATGCGCGACGGCACGATCTTGCCACGCTCGGAAATGTAGCGCTGCAGCAGGCGCACGTCCTTGTAGTCGATCTTCGGCGAATCGGTGCCGGCGAACGGGTCGGACTTGCGACGGCGATGGAAGGGCCGGCGGGTGGGAAGCTGGGCGATATCGACCATCTTGGCTTACTCCGAATCGGTGTCGCGGGGGCGGCGGGGACGGTCGTCGTCGCGGTCGCGGCGCGGGCCGTCTTCGCGGTCACGACGCGGGCGGTCGCCACGATCGCCACGGCGCGGACGATCGTCGCGCTTCTGCATCATGGCCGACTGGCCTTCCTCGTGCTCTTCCACGCGGATCGTCATGTAGCGCAGGATGTCTTCGTTGAAGCGCATCTGGCGCTCCATCTCCTGCACCGCCGCCGACGGGGCGTCGATGTTCATCAGCGTGTAATACGCCTTGCGGTTCTTCTTGATGCGGAAGGTGAGGGTCTTCAGACCCCAGTTTTCCACCTTGCCGATCTTGCCGCCATTGGTCTCGAGAATGCCGCGGAGCTGCTCGACGAGCTGCTCGACCTGCTGGTTCGAGATATCCTGGCGCGCGAGAAATACGTGCTCGTACAGAGCCATGCGCTATCGCCTTTCCGTTTCACGTTCGCATTCGCCCGGGTACAGCGGCTAAGCCTCAACGACTTTCGTGCGAAACCCGCGGGAAGCAGGACGATCGGAAAGGCGTCAGTACAAGAACGGTCGAGAGCGGAGACACGGGAAACCGATACCTTTTGGCATCTGTTGTCGACGACATCGACAGCTTTCCGTTCAGCCCCCAGCTGAGACCCGGACAATGAGGATGGTGCCACTACCCGCTTGCGCGGCGTTTGGCAAGTCCCGCCGGCCATTCGCCAGGTGGGTGCCGCGCCTCGGCCGGGCTTTCGGGTCCCTGCTCCAGCACGGGCCGGGCCGCCTGCTTGACAGGACGGGCTTGACCAAACCATTGCCTGCACTCGTTTTGCAACCAGTAACACAAGGGAGAGTCGCATGACCACCGCACTGGTCTTTCCGGGACAGGGCAGTCAGAGCGTCGGCATGGGCCGCACTCTCTATGACAGCTTCGACGCCAGCCGTGCCGTCTTCGACGAGGTCGACGAGGCGCTCGGCGAAAAGCTGTCGGAGCTGATCTTCGAGGGGCCGGAGGATCGGCTGACGCTGACCGAGAATGCCCAGCCGGCCCTGATGGCGGTGTCGATGGCGGCGATCCGCGCCCTGGAGGCCGAAGGCTTCTCCGTCGAGACCGCGGCTTATGTCGCCGGCCACTCGCTCGGCGAATATTCGGCGCTCGCCGCGGTCGGCGCGCTGTCGATCGGGCAGACGGCGAAGCTGCTGCGCATCCGCGGCAATGCCATGCAGGAGGCGGTGCCGAGCGGTGCGGGCTCGATGGCGGCGATCATCGGCCTCGATGCCGAGGCGGTCGCCAAGCTCTGCGAGGACGCTGCCGAGGGCGAGGTCTGCGAGCCGGCCAATGACAATGGCGGCGGCCAGATCGTCATTTCCGGCAATGCCGCGGCGATCGACCGTGCGATTGCGCTGGCGCAGGAGCGGGGCGCCAAGCGGGCGCTGCCGCTGTCGGTGTCCGCGCCCTTCCATTGCCGACTGATGCAGCCGGCGGCCGATCGCATGGCCGAGGCCCTGGCCGATGCCGAGATTCTGGTTCCGCGCGTTCCGGTCGTGACCAACGTGACGGCCGCTCCGACATCCGATCCCGCCGAGATCCGCGAGCGGCTGGTGCGACAGGTGACGGGCCAGGTGCGCTGGCGCGAAAGCATTGAATGGCTGGCGGCCAACGGCGTGAATTCGCTGGTCGAGATCGGCAGCGGCAAGGTGCTGACCGGGCTCGCGCGCCGAATCGATCGCAGCCTCGAAGGGCGCGCCATCGGCACCGCGGACGATGTCCGCGCTTTCACCGCCGGCTGATCATCCTATCTAGAGAGAGCCGCGGGCGCCTGGCGCTGCGGAGCAGACCATAACGGAGGGAATCCGACATGTTCGATCTGACCGGGCGCAAGGCGCTCGTGACCGGCGCCAGCGGCGGCATCGGTGAGGCGATCGCCCGCGCCCTGCACGGCGCCGGTGCGACCGTGGGCCTGCACGGCACCCGACGCGAGAAGCTGGACGACTTGGCCGCCTCGCTGGGAGCGCGCGCGATGGTGTTTCCCGCCGATCTGTCCGACCGGGCCGAGCAGAAGCGGCTGGCCGAAACCGCAGAAGCCGAAATGCAGGGCGTCGATATCCTGGTCAACAATGCCGGCATCACCCGCGACGGGCTGTTCGTGCGCATGTCGGACGAGGACTGGGACGCGGTGCTGGAGGTCGATCTGACGGCGGCGTTCCGCCTGACGCGCGGCGTGACCCATCCGATGATGCGGCGCCGCTTCGGGCGAATCATCAACATCACATCGATCGTCGGCGTCACCGGCAATCCCGGCCAGGCAAATTATTGTGCGGCGAAGGCGGGCATGATCGGCCTGTCGAAATCGCTCGCGCAGGAGATCGCCTCGCGCTCGGTGACGGTGAACTGCATCGCGCCCGGCTTCATCGCCAGCGCCATGACCGAGAAGCTGAACGACAAGCAGAAGGACGCGATCATGGGCGCGATCCCGATGAAGCGCATGGGCGAAGCCGACGAAATCGCCGCATCGGCGGTGTATCTGGCGTCCAACGAGGCCGGCTACGTCACCGGCCAGACCCTGCACGTCAACGGCGGCATGGCCATGATCTGAGGGCACGGCTGCCCCGCCGCTGGCCGCTTGGCCACCGCGGCAGGGCATGCTATGCGCCGGCACTTCGAATTTTCCGCTGTCGTTGCCTGCGGACTGGCCGCGACGAGGATGACCACAACGCTTGATAATGCGTCGTGCCACGTCTAACGAAAGCGGCGAAACCAATCGCAATAGAGGACTGACAATGAGCGATACCGCTGAGCGAGTGAAGAAGATCGTCGTCGAACACCTGGGCGTCGAGCAGGAGAAGGTCACGGACAACGCGAGCTTCATCGACGATCTGGGCGCCGACAGCCTCGATACGGTCGAGCTCGTCATGGCTTTCGAGGAAGAGTTTGGCGTCGAGATTCCCGATGATGCCGCCGAGACCATCCTGACGGTCGGCGACGCGGTCAAGTTCATCGAGAAGAACCAGGCCTGACCCAATCGGGCGGCCTAACCGCCTGGGCGAAGAGCGATTGATGAGACGAGTAGTCATTACAGGCGTCGGCATGGTCACGCCCCTCGGGGCGGGTGCCGGCGTCACATGGAAACGTCTGCTGAACGGCGAAAGCGGCCTGAAGCGTGTCGACAACTTTCAGGTCGATGACCTGGCGTGTCAGATCGCCGGGCAGATTCCGCGCGGCGACGGCCAGGACGGCACCTTCGATCCGGACCACTGGATGGAGCCGAAGGAGCAGCGCAAGGTCGATGACTTCATCATCTACGCTGTCGCGGCCGCGTCCGAGGCCCTCGACGATGCCAACTGGCATCCCGAGACCTACGAGGACCAGATCGCTTCCGGCGTTCTGATCGGTTCGGGGATCGGCGGCCTGCAGGGGATCGAGCGGACCTCGCTGATCCTCGCCGAGAAGGGGCCCCGGCGCATCAGCCCGTTCTTCATTCCCGGCAGCCTGATCAACCTGGCCTCCGGTCATGTGTCGATTCGCAACGGATTGAAGGGCCCGAATCATTCGGTGGTTACGGCCTGCTCGACCGGCGCGCATGCGATCGGCGACGCGTCGCGACTGATCGCGCTCGGCGATGCCGACGTGATGGTGGCGGGCGGTGCGGAATCACCGGTCGGCCGCCTCGCAATGGCCGGCTTTGCCGCCTGCAAGGCGCTGTCCACCCACTTCAACGACAACCCGACGGCCGGTTCGCGGCCCTACGACCGCGACCGCGACGGCTTCGTCATGGGCGAGGGCGCCGGTGTGGTCGTTCTGGAAGAATACGAGCACGCCAAGGCGCGTGGCGCGAATATCTACGCCGAGGTCATCGGCTACGGCATGTCGGGCGACGCCTATCACATCACGGCTCCCGCTTCCGACGGCGACGGCGCGTTCCGCTGCATGTCGGCGGCGATGAAGCGGGCCGGCGTGCAGCCATCCGAGCTCGACTACGTGAATGCGCACGGCACCTCGACGCCGCTGGGCGACGAAATCGAGCTCAGGGCGATCGAGCGGCTGGTCGGCGATGCCGCCAGCGGCATCACCATGTCGTCCACCAAATCGGCGATCGGGCATCTGCTCGGCGCAGCGGGCTCCGTCGAGGCGATTTTCTCGGCGCTGGCGATCCGCGACAATGTCGCACCGCCGACGCTGAATCTCGACAATCCGTCGGTGGAGACCAAGATCGATCTCGTTCCGCACGAGAAGCGCGAAAAGCGCATCGACGTGGCACTGTCGAACTCCTTCGGCTTCGGCGGCACCAACGCTTCGCTCGTGCTGCGACGCGTGGCCGACTGACAACGATGGCGGCGGCGCATGATGCCGCCGCTGCCGTTCCGGCTTTCGCCACAATCCGATGGTGCTTCGGCAGCCACGAGGCAATTTCATTCGGGGGTATGCGGTGACCGACGAACGCGGCGAGGGCGCTCGCTCAGGCAAGGGCCGTCGTGGCCGGGGTTCGGCTCCGGCGCACAAACGCTCGCGGGCTTCCCGCAACCAGCTCGTCATCTTCCTGAATTTCTGCCTGTCGACCGCGCTCTTCGTGATGCTCGCGGCCGGTGCGCTGATCTATTGGGGCGTCGGCCAGTTCGAGGGCGCAGGCCCGCTGCAGGCCGAGACCACCTATGTCGTGCCGCGCAACAGCGGCCTGCAGACGATTGCCAGCGGGCTCGAGCGGGAAGGCGTCATCAGCGACGCGACCGTGTTTGAATACGGCGTGCGCTTCGCCGGGACCGCGGGTGACCTGAAGGCCGGCGAATACGCCTTCGCACCGGGCACCTCGATGCGGGAGGTGATGGAGAAGCTCCGCGAGGGACGCTCCATCATGCATTCGGTGACCATTCCGGAGGGCTGGACGGCCGAACGGGCCTTCGAGCGGATTGCCGCCGAGCCGTCCCTGACCGGCGACATGCCGGAGATGGTGCCGGAAGGCACGCTGATGCCCGACACCTACCTGTTCCAGCGCGGCCTGACCCGCAAGGAAATCGTGCGGCGGATGCGCGAGGCACAGAACAAGCTCGTCGCCGAGCTCTGGGAGACGCGGGCCGACGATTTGCCGATCGACGATATCGGCCAGTTCCTGACCCTCGCCTCGATCGTCGAGCGCGAGACCGGCATCGCCGGCGAGCGCCCGCATGTCGCGTCGGTGTTCGTCAACCGGCTGCGCAAGGGCATGCGCCTGCAGTCGGACCCGACATTCCTCTATGGCGTCTATGGCGGCGCAGGCAAACCGTCCGACAAGCCGGTGACGCAGTCCGACATCGACAGCGATACGCCCTACAACACCTACAAGATCAAGGGTCTGCCGCCCGGTCCGATCGCGTTGCCCGGCCGCGCCGCGCTGGAGGCGGTGGCCAATCCGCTGGAGACCAAGGACATCTACTTCGTGGCCGACGGCACCGGCGGCCATATCTTCGCCGAGACGCTGGACGAGCACAATCGCAACGTCCGCGACTACCGTGCGCTGGAACGCCAGAACCGGGCCGAGCAGTAGCAACGCCGCCGTTCCCGACGGCGCGAGGGGAGAACCGCTATGCCGGTGCAAAGCATGACGGGCTTTGCCCGCCACGAGTCGACGCAGGCCGGCGCCGAGTTCGTCTGGGAGCTGCGCTCGGTCAACGGCAAGGGGCTCGACCTGCGGCTGCGTCTGCCGCAGGGCTTCGAAGCGATCGAGGGGGATCTGAAGCGCGCGGCCGCCACCTGGCTCAGCCGCGGCAACATCCAAGCCAATCTCCAGATCCGGCGCGACGAGACGGCGCCGGCCTTCACCATCAACGATGCGATGCTCGGCCAGCTTCTGGCGCTGTCCAGCCGGCTGGTCGCCGATGGTCACGCCGGCCCGCCGAGCGCCCACGGCATCCTGGCGATCAAGGGGATCGTCGAGGTCGCCGAGAGCCGGCTCGACCCCGAGGAGCGCGAGGCGCAGCTCGCTGCCGCCAGGACGACCTTCGTCGCTGCCGTCGAAAGCCTTGTCGCTGCGCGGCAGGCCGAGGGCGCCGCCCTTGCCGACATCCTCTCCGAACGGCTCGCCGAGATCGAACGTCTGGCCAATGTGGCCGAGGCCGACCCGTCCCGCAGCATCGAGGCCTGCCGGGAGCGACTGCGCGCACAGGTCGCCGAACTGATGGGCGCCGACGAGCGGCTCGACGAACAGCGCCTGCACCAGGAGGCGGCGATGATCGCCGCCCGCGCCGATATCCGCGAGGAGATCGACCGGCTGCAGACCCATGTGGCGGCGGCGCGGGCGCTGCTGTCGAACGGCGGGCCGATCGGCCGACGCCTCGATTTTTTGTCGCAGGAATTGAACCGCGAATCGAATACGGTCTGCTCCAAGTCGAATGCGACTTCGCTGACCGCCATCGGACTGGAACTGAAGGTGGCGGTCGATCAATTCCGTGAGCAGGTGCAGAACATAGAATGACGTCGATTTTCGAAACGGAATCGGGGGCGCCGATCGCACGCCGTGGGTTGATGCTGGTGCTGTCGTCACCGTCCGGCGCCGGCAAGTCGACCATCGCGCGCAATCTCCTGGAGTCCGATCCCGGCTTCCAGCTCTCGGTCAGCGTGACGACGCGCAAGCGGCGGGCCAGCGAGATCGACGGCGTGCATTACCGCTTCATCGACCGCGCCGAGTTCGAGCGGCTGCGTGACGGGGGCGCGCTGCTGGAATGGGCCGAGGTTCACGGCAATTTCTACGGCACGCCCCGGGCCGCGGCCGAAAAGGCCATGCGCGACGGTCGCGACATGCTGTTCGACATCGACTATCAGGGCGCGCTGCAACTGCAGGAGCAAGCCAAGGCGGACGTCGTCTCGGTGTTCATCCTGCCGCCGTCCATGACCGAACTGAAGACCCGCCTCCTGCGGCGCGCCGAGGATTCCGGCGAGACCATCGCGGTTCGCCTGAAGAACGCCAAGGTCGAGATCGAACGCTGGCGGGACTATGACTACGTCGTCGTCAACGAGGATCTGGACAAGGCGTTTTCGGCCGTGCGGTCGATCATCAACGCCGAGCGGCTGCGCCGCGACCGGCGGCCGGGCCTGTTCGACTTCACGGCCAAACTTCTCTCCCAGACCGTGTGCTGAGACGGGCGCGCTTGCGCCCATCACCGGCTGACAATCTGAGTCAGCCGGCTAGTCCAAGCCGTTGGCAAGGCGGACGAATTCACTGATCGAAAGGGTTTCGGCCCGGCGCTGCGGATCGATATCGGCCGCCACGAGAAGCGCTTCGCCGCCAAGGCTCTTCAGACTCTGGCGCAGCATCTTGCGGCGCTGGCCGAAGGCGGTGGCGGTCACGCGTTCGAGCGCGGCGAGGCTCGCCGGCTCGGGCTCGGCGCGCGGCCGGAGCTGGATCACCGAGGAGGTGACCTTGGGCGGCGGGGTGAAGGCTTCCGGCGGTACGTCGAAGAGGATCTTGGCCTGCGTCCGCCACCCGGCGAGAACGCCGAGACGGCCATAATGCTTCGAGCCGGGCACCGCCACGATGCGTTCGGCCACCTCGCGCTGGAACATCAGGGTCAGGCTCGACCAGACAGGCGGCCATTGCGGCGTCGCGATCCAGTTGAGCAGCAGCTGCGTTCCGACATTGTAGGGCAGGTTCGCGACGATCTTCAGCGCGTCGGCGCCGTCGGGGTGTGCAACCTCCGCCAGATCGAAGTCCAGCGCATCGGCGCGGCGGATGTCCAGCCGCCCGGGATAGTGCGCGGCGATGGCCTCGAGCGCCGGAATGCAGCGACTGTCCTTCTCGACGACCACGACATGCGAGGCACCTTCGGCGAGCAGCGCGCGGGTCAGGCCGCCGGGACCGGGGCCGATCTCGACGATTGTCGCCCCCTCCAGCGGCAGCGCCTGTCGGGCGATGCGACCGGTGAGGTTCAGATCGAGAAGGAAGTTCTGGCCGAGGCTGCGCTTGGGATCGAGGCCGTGTTCTTCCAGGACCGCACGCAGGGGCGGCAGGCTGTCGATGGGGCTCACGCGTTGGCCGTCACGGTGCTGCCTGCACTCTTGCCGATTTCGGCCATGCGCCCGGCCAGCCGGATCGCCGCGAGGAAGCTGTCGGGCCGGGCGTCGCCCGAGCCGGCAATGTCGGCGGCCGTGCCGTGATCGGGCGAAGTCCGGATGATCGGAAGGCCGAGCGTGGCGTTCACCGTCTGGTCGAAGGCCAGCGTCTTGGCCGGGATCAGCGCCTGGTCGTGATACATGCAGACGGCGACGTCGTAGTGGGCACGGGCCAGCGGATGAAACATCGTGTCGGCGGGCAGCGGCCCGGCCGCGTCGATGCCGGCAGCGCGCAGGCGCGCGACGGCCGGGCGGATCACCGTCTCGTCCTCGGTGCCGATCGCCCCCTTCTCGCCGGCATGCGGGTTCAGACCGGCGATCGCGAGACGCGGGCGCGCAATGCCGAGGCGGGCGCGGTAGTCCGCGGCGACGATCCGGCAGGTCGTCTCGATCAGCTCCGCGGTGAGCTGGGCCGGCACTTCGGCGATGGGGATATGGATGGTCACCGGGACGCAGGAGAGGTCCGGACCGGTCAGCAGCATGACGGGCGTAAAGGGACGTCCGAGCCGCAGCTGACACAGATGCGCCAGATATTCGGTATGGCCCGGATGGTGGAAGCCGGCGTCGTAGAGCGCCTTCTTGTCGATCGGTCCGGTGACGACCGCAGCGGCGCCGCCTTCCAGCACCAGTGCCGTCGCCCGGTCGATCGCCTCGATCGTGCCGGCGGCATTGGCCGGGTCGGTCCGGCCGGGAGTATCGGACTGGCGGTTGACCAGCGGCAGGACGGGCAGGGTGCCGGCGGGCACGCCATGCGCTTCCGCCGGATTGTGGATCATCGCGATGGCCAGATCGCGGCCGAGACGGCGGGCCCGCGACGCGAGGACGTCGGGATCGCCGATCACGAAGAAAGCCGGCAGATCGGCCCGGTGGTCGCCATGGATCGCGATCACGATGTCCGGGCCGACACCCGACGGATCGCCGAGCGTCACCGCGATCGGTGCATCCATCGCAAAATCCCGCATGAACTGCCCCTTAGCGGCGAACGATCTGAGCTCTATCGCGCAGCTTCTTCAGATAGGCTGCGTCGGGTTCGGCCTGTTCGCCGAGCTTTTCCATCTCCCGTGCCTGGAAGACGAGAGCCGCGGCCTTGTCGTCGGAGATGTTGCGGGTGTTGCACACGGCGATGAATTCGACACCGCGTTCGGTGGCCTGGGCCGGCGTGGTGCGTCCCACCGAGGTCGCCTGGATGTCCTTCTTCCAGCGCGGCGGCAATTCCGGCTGTGCGACGCGGCCGAGGTCGCGAACGGTGACGTCGCGCAGGCCCTTGGCGAACTCGTAGGTCGACTCGCAGGACTGGAAGCGCGAGCGCATGCTTTCGGCCTCGCGCTTGCGCTGTGCCATCAAGGCCGAACGCTGGGCGTCAGGGATGACGAAGATCACCTGCTGGAGGGTGTATTCGGTGGTGCTCGGCTTCTCGCCGCCCTGGGCCAGCATCCGCTGGACCACATCCTGCTCGCTCAGTCGCTCGGTGCTGCGCATGTTGGCCTGGACGGCCTGCCCCCAGCCCATCTGCACGCGGATGTAGTCCTTGAAGCCGTCCGAGGAGAAACCGGCGCGCGACAGCACCTGTCCGAGCTGCTCGCGGGTCAGTTTGTTCTCGGCAGCGAAGCGGCCGAAGGCCTCGTCGACCGCCTCGTCCGGAATGGCGATGCCGCGGCGCCCGATCTCCTGCTTCTTCAACGCCTCGTCGATCAGCTCGTCGGTCGCCTTCTGTGTGGCATTGCCGCCGACGCGGCGCAGCTGCAGGAAGGCGGCCCGCTGGCGGATCTGGTAGCTGGTGATCGGCATGCCGTTTACCACCGCCTTGATCTCGCTGGCGGCCTGTACCGATACGGTGGTGGCGGGCAGCGTGGCCGCGGCCGACCCGGCAAGGACGAATGCGAGGGCCGCGCGTCTGGCGACGTTTCCAACGATCATGACTGCTTCAACTCCCTGAATGCGGCGCGTCCCGCTCCGGCGCCCTGTCGTGCGCCCGCTCATGGCGTCCATCCGCCCGGATGTCGCACAGGGCAAGGCTCCCGCAAAGCCGTTTCGCCTGCAAGCCCGGACTGCTCGTAGCGTGCAGCTTTGGCGAAACCGTGATCTGGTCGGCCGTTCGCCCGGCGGCGGGGCGAACGGATGTCAGCCGTCGTCGCCGAGATCGTAGGAATAGCCGAAATCGGAAATCGTGCGGAGCCCGATGGTGAACATCAGCCGCGAGGAATCCGATTCCTGCGAATAGCGGTTCACCGTATCCTGGTAGGAGACGAGCAGGCTGAAGCACTCGTCGGCATAGCCGATGCCGAAGGTCTTCTCGACCACCGACTGGTTCTTGATGTCGTAGCCGACCGAACCGAAAGCGCTCCAGTTCTCGGCGAATTTCAGCGTGCCCGAACCGGTGATCTGGCTGCGATCCTCGATCGAGCCATAGATCGGCTGGGCGTCGATGTTGGTGTAGGTCACCGTCGCGGTGGCGTCGGACGAGCCGTAGGTTCCGAACACGTCGGTGCGCCGGACAGCGAAGCTCTCCTCGTCGAAGCGGGCCTGGGTGCCGAGGGTGACGCCGATCGGCGTGCCGACGGCGATCGAGCCGACATAGTCGGAGCGGCCGGACTCCAGACCGGAATCGTAGCCGACCAGCGCCAGATCGGTCTGCGCGAAGGAGTTCACGCCGCCCAGATGGTAGGACTGGCCGAACACGGCGTTGACCGAATAGCCGCCGTCGAAATTGCCGGCGTATTTGACGCCGACATTGGCGCGCGAGCCACCCTCGATCCGGTCGTAGCCGGAGAACTTGTCGAGTGCGAACAGATTGGCGGTGTTGAACACCAGCGTCTGCGCGTCCTCGTTGGGCAGGAGACCGATCTTCTGCTCGTCCGGCCGCAGGATGACCTGACCGATCGGCTCGATCACATGCGAGGAATTGGCCGTCTCGATCAGATAGGGGTAGCGCGCTTCCATCGCCGCGGTCGCCATGCCGCGCGTGCCGGTATCGTCCAGCGACAGGGCGCCCTGAGGGCCGAAGGTATTGTTGAAGCCGCTCGAATACATGTCGGCCGCATAGAAGTCACCGCGAGCCGACGCCATCGGAGTCAGTACCAAACCAGACTGCAGCGTATACGCGTCACGCCACGCCAGATCCGTCGATACCCGTGTGTAATCTCCCTCTAATGCGTTGTAGCGCAGGAGATCCGTCCGATACTGACTTTGGCCGGCGAAAGGTGCCCGGCAGGCTTCGTACATGTCGTTGACGAGGTAGAGCGAGGTCGCGCAGATCGGGTTGACCGAACCGTCGTCACGGTGCAGCGACGCGACGTTCATCTCCAGCTTCACTTCGCCGCCGAGAACGCCTTCCTGCTCGATGCGCTCGTAGTCGAAGCTCGGCGCCACCAGCGGCTGGGTATCCGCGGCGTTGGGGTTGACCGACTGGTACTGGAACTTCTGGCCGCGCAGGTCGAAATAGCTCTGGTCGCCCAGACCGGTCAGATAGATCTCCGACGTCTTCACGGTGTCGCCGTAGCCGGGGATCTCGTAGGTGGCGGAGAAGTTCTCGTCCGACTGCACCATGACGTCCCAGCCGAGCGTCCAGCGCTCGCTGAGGGCGAACTGCGCCTTCGACCCGATCATGCCGCGTTCGGTGTTGTCGAAGTCGGGGGAGGCTCTGATGAGTTCGCCGGTCGTCGTGTTGTAGACATTGTCGCCGGCGAAGGCATCCGGGTCGTTCTGGCTGATGCCGGCGGCCTGCAGCGTGAAGAAGCCGTTCTCGAAGGCCTGGCGGTACTCGGCCTCGGCCAGGAAGCCCTGCTTGGTGTAATATGTACCGGACAGGGTGACGTCCTTGTCGTCGGCAATGTCGATGAAATACGGGGTGCGCAGGCCGTAGCCCAGATTGCTCGACGACTTGAAGGTCGGTGTCAGGAAACCGGTCTTGCGCTTGACCGTCGGGTCCGGCGACTGGAAGTACGGCATGTAGGCGATCGGCACGCCGAGCAGTTCGAACTTGGCGCCGTAGTAGCGCACTTCCTTCTCGGTCTGGTCCCAGACGATCCTGCGGGCCTTCACCTGCCAGAGCGGCGCCCGATCCGGGTTTTCGCGGCAGGCTTCGCAGGCCGTGTAGACACCCTGCTGGAAGGTCGTGACGCTGCCGTCCTGACGCACGGCGTCACGGGCGGCGAAACGGGTGTTGTCCGGGGTCTCGATCCGCAGCGCCTTGACGAAGCCGTCGCGGAAATCATCGGTGATGTCGATGCTGTCCGCGTAGACCTTATTTCCGTCCGGCTGTTGCAATTCCACATCGCCCGAAGCCACCAGGCGACGGGTGTTCTGGTCGTAGGTGACGTTCCGCGCGACCAGCTTGTAGCTGCCATAGTCGATCCGCACACCGCCGGAAGCGGTGACGATGGAGTTGTCGGTATTGTAGGTGACGGTATCGGCTTCCAGGAACATCTGGGCGTCGTCCGGCACCGACATGTCGGCCGGAATGACCGCCTGTGCCCACGCTGCCTGGCCCCCGAAGCCGAGGCCGCAAATGGCTGTTCCCGCAAGGAGAACCGCCCGTATGCTGGCCTGCGCGTCGCGGCGTTCTGCGCGACTGGCCCCCCTCGCAACCATACTCAACCATCCTCTTGATGGAGCAGGATCGTCACCCCAGACAATCCTGCCGCCAAGACCGGAAACCACGCTGCCATAACCGGTGGTACCACGTCATTGCTTCCGAGAGCTTTCGCCAAGAACGTGACGACGTAAAGCACGAATCCGGCCATAACACCGCCCGCAATCGTCCTACCAGACTGGCCCGTGCGCGAAAACCTCGTGGCGACGGTCGCGGCGAGCAATGTCATGGCGATGAACAGGGCCGGCTGCGCCACTAGCGTGTGGTACTGCATCCGGAAGGCGTCGGTGTTGAAGCCGAGACTGGCGGCAACGTCGATCTTCGAGCCGAGCTGCCAGATGGAGATCGCCTCGGGATCGGCGATCCGCTGTTCGACATATTCGGGGCGCAGGCTGGTGGGAAGCTTGTATTCCTGCGGGAATTCCGGCCGGTAGCCGACCCGCGTCACCCGCGGCTTCTCCAGAAGCCAGTATTCGTCGTTGAGAACCGCACGCGCCGCGTCGATGCGCTCCTTCACGATGCCTTCGTCGTTCATGACGAAGGCGGTGATGTCGCCGAGAACCGTGCCGCTGCGCGCCACCGTCTTGGCGCCCAGGATCGACTGGATGCCGTCGCCCTCCTGACGCAGCCACGGAACGCGGTCCGAGCTCGAGACGTCGCCCCCGGCGGTCATGGTGGTCTGCATGTCCTCGGACAGGGTCTTCGTATAGGCGGTCAGCGGATTGTAGACGAAGGTCGCCACGATCCCGATCAGGAACGAGCCCACCACGAAGGGCAGGAGGATCTGCCAGATCGAGACGCCGGAGGCACGCGCCACGACGAGTTCCAGGCGCCGGTTGAGGGTCAGGAGCGTGTAGATCGACGAGAACAGGACGATGAAAGGGAAGGCCTGGCCGATGAAGCTCGGCACCCGCAGCAACGAGAAGAGGGCTGTGGCGCCGAAGCCGAGATCCTCGAAGCGGCTGCGGCGGCTGACCTCGATCAGGTCGATCAGGTAGATCAGCGCGAAGACCGTTAGCAGCGTCGACAGGAAGCTGACGACATACAGGCGGAAGAAATAGCGGTTGAGGGTCCAGTTCCTCATCGCGCAGCCCCCGCGGCCCGGCGCCGGCCGAACAGGGCGGCATAGCCGTCCTGCAGGGCGGTCGTCGCCTGTTGCAACGGCGCCCAGCCGGCGAGGTCGAAATTGCGCCAGATCAGCACGCTGTTCAGGACGATGGCGGCCAGCGGCAGCAGATAGGAGATCACCACCCAGAAGACGCCCTGCTCGATCTGGGAAAGCGTGACGAAGCCGGCGGCTTTCAGCACCAGCCCGCCGCACAGGCCGACCGTCATCGCCGGGCCGGTGCCCTGGCGGTTGGTCGAGGGCTGGCCGGCAACGACGATCGCCCACAGGACGAAGGCGATGGCGAAAAGCCAGTTGGTCATGCGGTCGGTCAGTTCCTCGGTGAAGCTGTGCGGCCGTTCCTGGTAGAGGCCATCATTGGGATCAGGCCAGATCAGCGCCGCGGTGCTGCGCTCGGAGGCGCGCACCCAGCTGTTGTCGGTGGCCGGCCGCAGCGCGGCGAGATCGAAGGCATAGGTCTGGAACTGGATCACCGAGACGCTGTTGTCGGCAGTGTTGCGGCGGTGGAGCTGGCCGTCGAACAGGAGCAGCAGCGAACTGGCGTCCTCGTCGATGATCTTCGCCTCGCGGGCGAAATAGGTGAGGTCGCTGGCCGGGTCGCGGGTGTCGGCGATCACGAGGCTCTCGACGGTCGCACCGTTCACGTCGCCGATGCTGATGACGATGCCGTCCTGCACCTGCTCGAAGCGGCCGGGCTTCAGAAACAGGGTGATCATGTCGGCGTTGATCGAGCGGATACCGTTCTGGAACGCGCTCATCGAGGCTGGCCCGACGACATTGCCGATCAGGAGCATGATCAGGCCGCCCAGAAGGCCGAGGGCAACGATCGGCCGCGCGATGACGGCCTGAGAGGCCCCGGCGGCCGAGATGACGGCCCGTTCGGAATCGGAATTCAGCGAGTTCAGCGCCTGGATCGCACCGATCAGCAGCGCGAAGGGCAGGACCCCGGCGAACAGGTCCGGCAGTAGCATCAGGGCGATCCAGAAGATGTTGCTGGCGGCCGATGCGCTGGTCTTGACCACGTCGATGCGCGACAGCGCCTGGACGATCCAGACGATCAGCACCAGCGAGGTCAGCGAAGAGGCCGCATACACGAAGGCTCGCTTGAAGATGTAGCGTTCCAGAATCGTCATGCGGTTCCGGTTCCCGCGGCTGCAGATCTGCCCATTGCCTCGCTCGATTTTTCACTTGCGGCCGGCGTGGGCCTGGAGAAACAGCCGGCGGCCGGCTCTCGTCTTGGAAGGAAGATTACACCAGCTTGGCTAAAGAAGGGCGAAGAACGATGGTGAACAGGGCGTATCTTCGGCCGCGGGCCTTGCAATGCGGCCCGTCCCGACCATCATTGCCCGCGTCGCCGCATGCCGCCCCCGGACGGCTGTCCCGCCGCGACACGATTTCATTCGACCTGCAGGAGACGTCATGGCCAGCCTTCCCTCGATCGAGTTCGTCGCAAAGGATGCACCAGCCAAGGGTGTGCTGGTCGTCCTCGCCGGCAAGGATGCCGGCCTGGCGGCGGGTGCGGGCGACGCGGTTCGGTCCCTCGTATCGCGCGCCGCGGGTATCGCCAAGTTCAAGGGCAAGCACCTTGCGACACTCGACGTCCTGGCGCCCGCCGATGTCGATGCCGACCGGCTGCTGGTCGTCGGCACGCATGCCGACAAGCCGCTGACCGACGAGGACTGGCTGAAGCTCGGCGGAATCATCGCCGCGAAGACCAAGGGCGCGTCGGAGGTGACGATCCACTGCGAGCGGGCCGACGGCGACGTCTCGGCCGCCGAAGCCGCGATGCTCGCAGCGGGCGCAAGCCTGCGCGCCTATGATTTCGACCTCTACAAGACGAAATCATCGCGCAAGAACGGCGAGGACGAGCCCAAGGTCGCCTCGAAGATCGCCCTGGCCGTCGCAGATGTCGCCGCTGCAATGGACGCCTACGCGGTCCAGGAGGCGATCGCCGCCGGCACGATGCTCGCCCGCGACCTCGTCAACGAGCCGGCGAATGTTCTCGGGCCGGTCGAGTTCGCCGACCGCATCGCGGCGTTGTCGCAGCAGGGCATCGACGTCGAGATCCTCGGCGAGGCGCAGTTGCGGGAGCTGAAGATGGGCGCGCTACTGGGCGTCGCGCAGGGCTCGCCGCGGCCGCCGCGCCTGGCCATCATGCGCTGGAACGGCGGTCCGGACGACGAGGCGCCGATCGCTTTCGTCGGCAAGGGCGTCGTCTTCGACACCGGCGGCATCTCGATCAAGCCGGCGGGCTCGATGGACGAGATGAAGGGCGACATGGGTGGTGCGGCCGCCGTGGTCGGCGTGATGCGCGCGCTGGCCGGCCGTTCCGCCAAGGTCAACGCCATCGGCATCGTCGGCCTCGTCGAGAACTCCGTCGACGGCAATGCCCAGCGGCCGGGCGACATCGTCACCGCAATGTCGGGCACGACGATCGAGGTGCTGAACACCGACGCGGAAGGGCGGCTCGTTCTGGCCGATGCGCTCTGGTACTGCCAGGACCGCTTCAAGCCGAAGTTCATGGTCAATCTGGCGACACTGACCGGGGCCATCATCGTGGCGCTCGGCAACCAGCATGCCGGCCTGTTCTCCAACAATGACGAATTGTCCGACCGGCTGCTGGCGGCGGGCATCGGCGCGGGCGAGAAGGTCTGGCGCCTGCCGCTGGCGCCGGAATACGACAAGATGATCGAGGGCAAGTTCGCTGATATCAAGAATATCGGCGGTGGACGGGCGGCCGGCGCGATCACCGCGGCGCAGTTCCTGCAGCGCTTCGTCAACGACGTGCCATGGGCGCATCTCGACGTCGCCGGAACGGCGATGGGCTCGCCGGCCAACGAGTACAACCAGTCCTGGGCGTCGGGTTTCGGCGTGCGCCTCCTGGACCGGCTGGTGTCCGACCACTACCAGGCAGGCTAGGACGGGGCCCGATGACCGAGGTCCTGTTCTATCACCTGACCCAGAGCCGGCTCGAGGAGGCGCTGCCCGACCTTCTCGAGAAGAGCCTGGGGCGGGGGTGGCGCGTCGTGGTGCAGTTCTCCTCGGAGGAACGCCGCGACGCCCTCGACCATCATCTCTGGGTCTATCGCGACGAGAGCTTCCTGCCGCATGGCAGCGATTCAGACAGCAGCGGTGCGTTGCAGCCGATCCTCCTGACGGTCGAGGCGGAGCAGAAGGCCAACGATCCGCAGGTGCGGTTCCTCGTCGACGGGGCCGTGCCGGCGAGCCTCGAGGGTTATGTGCGGGCGGTCTACCTCTTCGACGGCCACGACGCCGAACAGCTCGATCTGGCGCGCTCGCGCTGGAAGGTGGAGAAGGCCGCCGGGCACGCCGTCACCTACTGGCAGCAGAACGACGACAGCCGCTGGATCAAGAAGGCCTGAGCCGGCGATCGCTCTGCCGGATGTCAGCGTTCGCTGCTGCGACCACCGAGCCAGCGTTCGTCGCGCGTATCGGCCGGTGCGGTCTGCCGCGCCAGATGGGCAGGCACCGTCTTCGCCGCGGTGAGCGTCGCCCGGTACCAGCCCGGTTGCAGATGGACGATCAGGGCGAGAGCGAGGAGATTGGCGAAGCTCGCAAGCTCCAGCGTTTCCTCGATCCAGACGGCGTTGCGAGCCTCGGCCCATTCGGCACCGACGAGCATCAGCGCGCTGGCGCCCACCGGCACGAGCCAGAACAGTGTGACCTCGCGGATGCTACGGGCCAGCGGCACCCGGCGGTACAGCAATAGCGCCACGGCGCCGAGCGCCAAGGCAAACGGGATGAGATCCTTGTATGTGCCGGTCAGGCACGGACCACCCTCGTAGAAGCTGCTGGAGCAGGCCGGCGTCTCGCGCATGCTGGCCATGGCGCAGCCGAAGCTGCCGAGCAGTGTCACGTAGAAGGTCTCGAAGTCGAACCGCAAAGCGGCGATCAGGAAGCCGATGGCGGCGAGCGCGACGGTTGCGACCTGCAGCAGTTCATGCGGGCTGTTCTCGGCGATCGTCGCGTCGCCATCGATACCGCCCACCAGAAGGAGGCTGCAGGCGATCGCGACCAGAATCGCCCCCGCTGCGATGGCCGCGAACACCGCCAGCTCCCGCCAATGCAGCCGTTGTCGCACGACATGCAGTATGTCTCCGGGAAGGCCTGACAGGCCGGTATATGAGATGCGCATGCAAGGTGCTTTCCTGAAGCGCTCTCCATGACTGTCCGAAGGAACGGGCGGCCAGAGGGCGGCTTCGACATGGCGGGGCCGCCACGCGGGGACAGCCAGCGCCGACCGAACGCCGGCAACGACGTGTTGCAGGCGTGTGCAGCCAAGATGTCATTTTCGTGACGTCCACCGCAAGCCAGGAACGTTGCTTGCGATCACGACCGTCCGTTCACGCGTTGCCGCTTCGCGGCGGTCGATAGCGTTATTCTGCAGCCATCGCAGAATCATGTTCCTCGGTCAGGCCGAGCCAGTCTTCCTCGCAGGCGGCGAGCGTCTTGGCGGCCGCGGCGCGCTGCTTGTTGAGCTCGCTCGCCTTGGCCGGATCGCTCGTGTAGAGCGCCGGATCGCCGAGCTTCTCGTCGAAGGCTTCGATGGTCTTCTGGAGTCGCGAGATCTGGATCTCGAGCTGGCTGATCTTCTTCCTGAGCGGCTTCAGGGCCTCACGGCGCTCGGCGGCCTGGCGGCGCTGGTCGACCTTGGAAACCGGCGCGGGCGCAGGGGCGACCTCGCCGGCGCTGCCCACGGGCGGAGCGCCGCTGCCCTTGGTCGCGCCGGACAGGACCAGCTTCTTGTAGTCTTCCAGATCGCCGTCATAGCGCGACACCGTGCCGTCGGCGACGATCCACAAGCGGTCCATCGTCGCCTCGACCATGTGGCGGTCATGGCTGATCAGGATGACGGCGCCGGGATAGTCGTTCAGGGCCCGCACCAGGCTCTCGCGCGCCTCGATGTCGAGATGGTTGGTCGGCTCGTCGAGGATCAGAAGGTTGGGGGCATCCAGCGTGGCAAGGCCCATCAGCAGCCGGGCCTTCTCGCCGCCCGACAGCTTCTCGGCGGCGGTGTCCATCTTCTGGGTCGGCAGGCCCATCTGCGCCACCTTGGCGCGGACCTTCGGCTCGGTCGCATCGGGCATCAGCCGGCGGACATGCTGCACGGCGCTTTCGGCCGGGCGCAGATCGTCGATCTGGTGCTGGGCGAAGAAGGCGATCTTCAGCCCCGGCGCGCGGGTGATGGTGCCGCTCTGCTCGCGCAGGCGCTGGGCCAGGAGCTTGGCGAAGGTGGACTTGCCGTTGCCGTTCTGGCCGAGGAGGGCGATCCGGTCCTCGGTGTCGATCCGCAGATCGAGGCCCGACAGGATCGGCCGGCCGGGCTCGTAGCCGACGGTCACATGTTCCATGCGGATGATCGGGGAGGCGGCCTGCTTCTCCGGGCCCTCGAAGACGAAGGGCGTGACGTGCTCCTCGACGATGCCCTGCAGCGGCTGCATGCGTTCCAGCGCCTTCAGGCGCGACTGGGCCTGCCTGGCCTTGGACGCCTTGGCGCGGAAGCGCTCGACGAAGGCCTCCATGTGCTTCTTGGCGGCTTCCTGCTTGACGATCGACTTCTGCAGGAGCTCCAGCTTCTCGGCCCGCTGGCGCTCGAACTGGTCGTAGTCGCCCCGGTAGAAGACCAGCTTCTTCTGGTCGAGATGGACGATCGAATTCACCGCGTTGTTCAGGACGTCGCGGTCATGGCTGATGACGATCACGGTGTAGGGATAGCGCGAGACGAAATTCTCGAGCCAGAGCGTGCCTTCCAGATCGAGATAGTTCGTCGGCTCGTCGAGGAGCAGCAGATCGGGCCGCGAGAACAGCACCGCGGCCAGCGCGACGCGCATCCGCCAACCGCCCGAGAAGGACGAGGCGGGCCGGGCCTGGGCCGCCATGTCGAAGCCGAGGCCCGACAGGATGGACGAGGCGCGGGCTTCCGCGGAATGGGCCTCGATATCGGCAAGGCGGGTATGGATGTCGGCGATACGGCCCGGATCGGTCGCCGTATCGGCCTCGGCCAGCAGATCGACGCGTTCGCGGTCGGCCTTCAGCACGATCTCGATCAGCGACTCTTCGGTGCCGGGGGCCTCCTGGGCGACCTGACCGAGGCGGGTGTTCTTCGGGAACGACACATTGCCGGTCTCGGCCGCCAGTTCGCCGGTGATGATCCTGAACAGTGTCGACTTGCCCGCGCCGTTGCGGCCGACAAGGCCGACCTTGCTGCCGGCCGGCAGCGACAGGCTGGCATTGTCGATGAGAAGGCGCCCGGCGACGCGCGCGGAAAGATTGGTGATCTGAAGCATGGCGCAGCTTTTGCCACGCCATGACGCGGTGCGGAAGGGGACGATGGGAGACAGTTGCCCGCCAAGGCAGTCGCGACCGGCGCCGCGACCGCTCCCTCGCTAGGAGTATCCGGTCTCGCGCTGGTAGGTCACGAGGTCGAACCCCGGCGCCGCCCGGCCGAATCCGGTAAGGATCGCATGGGCCTGACCGCGATGGTGGGTCTGATGATTGAAGACGTGGAGCAGCGCGGCGCCGAGCTTCTGGGTGAATTCCCGCGGTTCGGAAAGCGAACGGTAGGAGATGGGACTGTCGAGGTCGTGATCGGACAGGCCGTCGATCCAGTGGGCGATCCGGGCGTCCTCGGCCTGTCTTGCCTGCTGCAAATCGGCGAAATCCTCGAACAGGATGGCGTCGAGCCGGTCCGGCGCGTCCCCTGCGCCGGTGAAGCGCCGCATCCAGATCCGGTCGGCGACGAGGAGATGGTTGAGCGTGCCCAGCATGGAGCCGAAGAACACGCCGCGGTCGGCCCGCAATTCGGTGGCGGTGAGATCGGCGGCGGCACGGTAGAGCCGTTCGTTGCACCAGCGATTGTAACCCGCCAGCAGGCGGGCGGTGTCGGTCGAAAGCATCGCAGGTCTCCGCATGGGATGGTGGCGGGGGCGGCCGTGGCCAACGAGAATTTCGCGTCTGGCCGGCCCAGGCAAGGTGCAGCTTGCGAAATCGCGCCGGGGACGGGACGGGTGCGCTGCAACGCCTTGCTCCGGCCAAGGCGCGTCGCTATAGGTCGCCCACTTTCCCCGATCCAATCGAAAAGGACTAGGACATGGCGGTCGAACGCACGTTCTCTATGATCAAACCCGACGCGACCCGTCGCAACGTGACTGGCGCGATCACCGCCATGCTGGAAGAGGCCGGCCTGACGGTCGTGGCGTCGCGCCGCGTGTGGATGAGCCGCCGCGAGGCCGAGGGCTTCTACGCCGTCCACAAGGAGCGCCCGTTCTTCGGCGAACTCGTCGAGTCGATGTCGTCGGGCCCGACGGTCGTCCAGGTGCTACAGGGCGAGAACGCCATCGCGCGCAACCGCGAAATCATGGGCGCCACCAACCCGGCCGACGCCGCCGAGGGCACCATCCGCAAGGCCTTCGCCCTGTCGATCGGTGAGAACTCGGTGCACGGCTCCGACGCGCCGGAGACGGCTGCGCAGGAGATCGCCTACTGGTTCTCCGAGACCGAAATCGTCGGCTGATCGCCGGCGTTTCAGGTGACTGAACGAAGAAGGGAGGCCGATGGCCTCCCTTTTTTCGTTTCAGGGCAGGATACGCGCGTTTCGGGCGTCAGATCCGGTGCCAGCGATCGGTTGCGGCATCGTCGGTGTCCTTCGCCTCGACCCAGCCGCCGGTGCTGCCGTCAACCAGATGCTCGCGCTTCCAAAAGGGCGCCTGGGTCTTCAGGAAGTCCATCAGATAGGACGCGGCCTCGAAGGCGGCCTGACGATGGGCGGAGGAGCAGGCGACGAACACGATCTCCTCGCCGGGCGCAACGCGGCCGTAGCGGTGGATCGCACGGCAACCGAACAGCGGCCAGCGCGCCAGGGTCTCGCGGGCGATCCGCGCGATCTCGCGTTCGGCCATGCCGGGGTAATGTTCGAGTTCCAGCGCGGCGAGGCGGCCGCCTTCGTCACGGCAATAGCCCGAGAAGGTGACGAGGCCGCCGACGGCGGCGCCGCCGGTCATGGCCGCGATCTCGGCGGCGATGTCGATGTTCTCCGCCTGGATCCGGACCACCGGCGCGATGTCGGCGGACGAGGCCGGGACGGCGGTTCCCTCAGCCATTCTCAGCCCCCGGTCATCGGCGGGAACAGCGCGATCTCACGGGCACCGGCGACGGGTTCGGAATGGTCCGCATGTTCCTGATCGATGGCGACGCGGATGAATTCCGGCGACTGAAGCGCTGCCGCGTAGGTCTCGCCGCGCCCCTTCAGCCAGGTCAGGAGATCAGCGACCGTGACGATTCCCGCCGGCAGTTCGACCTCTTCGTCGGAGACGCCGATGCGTTCGCGCACCCATGCGAAATAGGCGAGTTTCATGGGAGAACCTCCTGCAATGGACATCGGGTTGCCAGGCGCGAGTGACCGCGATGCGGCCCCGGCCGTGGTCAGTCCGCGATGTGCTTCAGACCGGCGCGGAAATAGTCGTAGCCGGTGTAGAGCGTCACGATCGCCGAGATCCACAAGAGCAGGATCCCGGTCTCGGTGGCGAGGGGGTAGATACCGTCGGCCGCGGGCCCGGCAAGCAGGAAGCCGATCGACACCATCTGGATGGTCGTCTTCCATTTGGCGAGCTGGGTGACCGGCACCGAGACCTTCAGTTCCGCCAGATATTCGCGCAGGCCCGAGACGAGGATCTCGCGGCACAGGATCACGATGGCCGCCCACAGGCTCCAGCCGGCGATGGTGCCGTCGGCCGCCAGCAGCAGCAGTGCCGCGGCGACGAGCAGCTTGTCGGCGATCGGGTCCAGCATGCGGCCGATGGTCGAGGTCTGCTGCCAGGCGCGCGCCAGATAGCCGTCGAGGAAATCGGTGACACTGGCTGCCAGGAAGATGATCAGCGCCGACCAGCGCGCATAGTCAGGGCTTCGCAGCGTCCCTTCCAGGAAGAAGCAGAGGACGACGAGCGGCACGCAGACGATGCGCGCATATGTGAGGAGATTGGGTAGGCTGTAGGCGCGAGATGCCATGGAAAGTCCGCTTCGGCTGTGCGTGTCAGTACAAGCCCGCAAGCCGGGCTTTCGTCAACCGCCATTGTCCGCATGACACATGACGGTCAGTTCATCCACGCTCGTGGAAGTGGTCGTAGATCGATTTCGCCATGGCCGCCGAGATGCCCTCGACTTCGCGCAGATCGCTGAGGGCGGCCCGCGACACGGCCTTGGCCGTCCCGAAATGGTGGAGCAGGGCGCGCTTGCGCGACGGGCCGATGCCGCCGATCTCGTCGAGCGGATTCTTCACCAGCTCCTTCTTGCGCCGTGCCCGATGGGTGCCGATGGCGAAGCGGTGTGCCTCGTCACGCAGCCGCTGCAGGAAGTACAGCACCGGATCGCGCGGCGGCAGCGAGAAGGGCTCGCGCTCGCCGGTGACGAAGCGCTCGCGGCCGGCATCTCGGTCGACGCCCTTGGCGACGCCGATCGTGGTGACCCGGTCGGCGATGCCGAGCTCGTCGAGAATTTCGCGGACCGCGGAGATCTGCCCCTTGCCGCCGTCGATCAGGACGAGGTCCGGCCAGGCGGGCATGGACGAGTCGGACAGGGCGTCCTGCGGATCCTCCTCGTCTTCGGTCTGGGCAGACAGCGGGACGTCGCCGTGCTCCTTGATCAGCCGCGAGAAGCGCCGGCGCATGACCTCCTTCATCATGCCGAAATCGTCGCCGGGCGTGATGTCGTCGCCGCGGATATTGAACTTGCGGTAGTGATTCTTGGCGAAGCCCTGCGGGCCGGCGACGATCATGCCGCCGACGGCGGCGGTGCCCATGATGTGGGAGTTGTCGTAGACCTCGATCCGACGCGGCGTGCGCGCCAGTCCGAAGGTTTCGGCGACGCCCTTGAGGAGCCGCGCCTGCGACGAGGTCTCGGCCAGCCGGCGTCCCAGCGCCTCGCGGGCATTGGCCGTGGCATGGTCGACGAGGTCGCGCTTCAGGCCGCGTGCCGGTACGCCGATCTGCACCCGGTGCGAGGCCTTCAGGCTCAGCGCTTCGGCCAGAAGCGGGCCGTCGTCGACCATCAGCGGCAGCAGGACGAGGCGCGGCACCGGCTTGTCGTCGTAGAACTGGGCAAGGAATGCGCCGAGCACCTCGCTCGGCTCCAGCGAGGAATCGGCCTTCGGGAAATAGGCGCGGTTGCCCCAGTTCTGGCCGGTGCGGAAGAAGAACACCTGGATGCAGGTCATGCCGCCTTCCTGGTGGATGGCGAAGACGTCGGCCTCCTCGATCCCGGTCGGGTTGATGCCCTGATGGCTCTGGACGTGGGAGAGGGCCGCGAGACGGTCGCGGTAGATCGCGGCGCGCTCGAAATCGAGGTCGTCGGAGGCCTCCTGCATGGCCGCCGACATGCCATTCTTGATCTGGTTGGAGCGGCCGGACAGGAACGCCTTGGCCTCACGCACGAGGCCATCATAGTCGGCGATCGAAATCTCGCCGGTGCAGGGCGCCGAACAGCGCTTGATCTGGTGCAGCAGGCAGGGCCGGGTGCGGCTTTCGTAGACCGAATCCGTGCAGGTGCGCAGCAGGAAAGCGCGCTGCAGCGAATTGATCGTGCGCCCGACCGCCCCGGCCGAGGCGAAGGGGCCGAAATAGCTGCCCTTTCGCGAACGGGCACCGCGATGCTTCATGATCGCCGGCGCCTCGTGATCCTCGCTCACCAGGATGTAGGGGAAGGATTTGTCGTCGCGCAGCAGCACGTTGTAGCGCGGGCGCAGGCGCTTGATGAGGTTCGCCTCGAGCAGCAGCGCCTCGGTTTCCGTGCGCGTCGTCACGAATTCCATCTGCCGCGTCTCGCGGATCATCCGCGCGATGCGCTGGGTGTGGCCGCCCAGCCGCGTGTAATTGGCGACGCGCTTCTTCAGCGAGCGGGCCTTGCCGACATAGAGGACGTCGCCGTCCTTGCCGAACATGCGATAGACGCCCGGCTGGTTCGGCAGACGCTTGGCGAGCGCGGCAATGAGCTCGGCCCCGGTGAGGTCGCGCGCCAGCTGCTGACCGGCATCGTCCCAGTCGATCGAGGCCAGCAGCGCGGCACTCGCCGCGGCGGCCCTGCCGTCGGGAGCGTCGCTGCCCTCGTCCAACGGGTCGGACTCAGCGCCGTCGATCAAATCGTCGTCTGTCTCTTCAGGCTCGTCGATCATTTTATCCTGGCCGGAGAGGGGCTTGGCGCCGCTTCCGGATATCTATAATCAGGGTCCGCCATGCGTCGGCCAAGGGGATGCCGGTGCGGTTCGCCCCTTCTATATGATTCCGCACCGGCGAGAATGCAGGGGGTGGCGATCACTTCCGCGCATCCGGCGACAGCGCATCATGGCAGGTGTCGCGATTCGGCAACTATCGCCGGAAAACGTGCCGAAACGATGCAGCCATTCGCGATGTCGGCTGTTTCCTTTTGGAACGATCCCCACATCGGATTGAGAGCCATGTGGTGCCTCGCCCCGAACGGGCCCGCAGGCGCCACGATCGCCAGCCGGGACATTTGCCGGCGGGGTCGGAAGGAGAAGGCGCATGCTGAACCTGCTTCGCAGTCTCGCGGTCGGAACCGCTGCGGCCGTTGCCCTGGTGCCTGCCGCGCGCGCAGCCGACGTGATCTATGAAGAGCCGCAGCCGCCGGTTGCGGCCCCGATTGCCCCGTCGACGCCGGTCTATGTCTGGTCGGGAGCGTATGCGGGCGCGTTTGTCGGCTACAACACCTCGAATTTCGACCAGTCCACCGGCGCGAGCTTCGACGGCGACGGCTTCGTCGGCGGCGTCTACACCGGCTACAACTGGCAGGCGGATCAGTTCGTCTTCGGTCTGGAAGCCGATCTCGGCGGCTCCGACGTCGATGCGAGCGGCACCAATGCGGCCACCGGCGCGCAGCTCGATGCCGACAGCAACATCTTCGGCTCGTTCCGGGCCCGCGTCGGCGTCGCGGTCGATCCGTTTCTGGTGTTCGCGACCGGCGGCTTGGCCGCGGCGCGCAACGAGCTCTCGCTCAACGGCTTTTCCGACAGCCAGACAAGCATCGGCTATACGCTCGGCGCCGGCGTCGAAGCGCGCGTCAGCGACGATGTGACGACGCGCCTCGAATATCGCTATTCGGATTTCGGCAGCGAGACCTACGATCTCGGCAATACCAGTGTGTCGTCGGGCTTCGACGAGCATTCGATCCGGGCCGGCATCGCGCTGAAATTCTAGCGGCCGGCCCGGTCGGAATCAGCTCGCCGGCATAGACGGCTTGAGATCGGCATAGGCCGGGAACTGCTGCTCGAAGCGCTGCAGCCAAGCCGCCAGCTGCGGCCTTTCGCCCTCGATCTTGCCCGGGAAGCGCATGGTGGCCCAGCCGAGCAGCGCCGCGACGGCGAAATGGCCGATGGTCAGGTTTTCGGGAAGCTCCAGGATCTGCTGTTCGAGCGTTGCCAGGCCGCGGTCGGCTTTGCGCAGCTGCTTGTCCACCCAAGGCTGGTGACGCTTGTCCTCGGGCCGGTAGCGGACCTCGTAGACCGACAGGATCAGGGCATCGACGATGCCGTCGGCCGTCGCCTCGACGGTGGCGGCGATGCGCCACGGCTCGATCGCCTGCGGCACCATCTGGTTGCCGCTCAGGCGGTCGAACAGGGCGCAGATCACACGGCTGTCATAGACCGTGGCGCCGTCGTCCATGACCAGCACGGGGATCTTGCCGAGCGGATTGGCCGTGATCAGCTCATCGGGCTCGGCGGTGGTGTCGACCGGCACGGTCTCGATGGCGATGCCGCAATGGCTGGCGGCCATGCGGACCTTGGCGGCAAAGGGGGAGGGGGCGGAATAATAGAGACGCATGCTGTTCGACGATCCTATTTGGAGACGTAGCCATACCCGGTGCGTCCCTCCTCCGGGAAGCGGCGCAGCGATTCGCAATTGGCACCATAGACGTGCCACTCGTCGAGACCCAGAACGCAGCCCTCGGCCCGCCAGGACGCCACCGGCGAGAAGCCGCCGAGATATTCGCCGGCTGCCGCGAAGCCCATCGGATGCTCGATGACGTAGTAGACGGTGCGGCTGACATGGTCGGACAGAAGGGCGGTCGCCTGGCAGTAGCGGCGCTCGATCGGCGCTGCGGGCAGCGGTTCGTCGGCGCGCTGCGGGAAATAGGCCTTCTCGAACATGCCGCTGAATTCGAGGATCTCCAGCTTCACGCCGACCATGGTCGGCGCGCCGTATTCGAACTGGTCCTCGACCTGCCCGAGGACGTCGGCATCGTCGCAGGCCGGGACCAGCGCGGCGCGCAAGGGGGCAGGCTCGCCGTAGCGCAGATCGGCCGCCTGGGCGGGCAGGGCCGCCACACCGGCGACGAACAGGGCAAGGGCGGCAGCGATGGCACGATACATGGGACAGCCTTCCACGTCGGATCCGTTTGGGTTTCGGTAGCACGAAAACGCCGCGGGCGACCTCACGGGTGCGGCGACGACGACGTAAAAACCGAAAATGTTGCCGCCTCGCCGCTTCCCAGCAGCGGCGCGAGGGTCGTCAGCACCGCTTCGGCCTCGGCGGCGAAGACGAAGGGCGGGTTGATGACGGTCAGGCCGGTGCCGACGAAGCGTTCGTCGGCCGTATAGGGCTCGCGGAAGAATTCCGCCGTCACGCGCTCGCTGACGGGCAGGGCATCAAGACGCTCGTGCAGGGCGGCAACAAGGGCCGGGCGCTTCAGTGGATACCAGACGGCATAGATTCCGCCGGCCCAGCGCTGCAGTGCCTTGGCGAGGCCTTCAGCGATGGCGTCGACCTCGTCGGTGCGCTCGAAGGGCGGGTCGATCAGGACGAGGCCACGCTTCTCCTTTGGCGGCACGTGGGAGCCGAGCGCCAGCCAGCCGTCGAGGGCGATCGCCTTGGTCTGGACGTCGCCGGCAAAGAGCGTCTTCAGCGCCGCGGCATCGGCGGGATGCAGCTCATAGGCGGAAAGGCGGTCCTGCGGACGCAGCAGGCGCCGCGCGATGAGCGGCGAGCCGGGATAGCGGTCTTCGGAGAGATCGGAGGCCAGCGCCCCGCGGTATTCGGCCAGGAGCGGATCGTCCATGACGTCGGCCGCGGCCTGGACCAGCCGGCCGACGCCATCCGCATGCTCGCCGGTCCGCCGCGCTTCGTCCGATGTGAGCGAATAGCTGCCGCGGCCCGCATGGGTGTCGAAGACGCGGAACGGCTTCTCCTTGCGCTTCAGATAGGCGATCAGCCGGGTCAGCAGGGCGTGCTTGACCACGTCGGCGAAATTGCCCGCGTGATAGGCATGGCGATAGTTCATCGGACGTCGTGTTCCTTCGGTGCAGGTGCCCGCGCGCGAACACTCTCCAGCGGCGTGGGGCGATGCCGGATCGCAGCTGGCGAACGCTGTGTTCATCCGCCTTACCGCGCTGCGGCAAGTCCCCATCTCTCGCGGCAACGCCGGCACATGCCGGCCGTCTTTGCATCCGGAAGAGGACACCGCAATGGCTGACGAGAAACTGTTCGAGCCGCTCGATCTCGGCCCCACCCATCTGGCCAATCGCGTCGTCATGGCGCCGCTGACCCGAAGCCGCGCCACCGACGCCGGCGATCTGCGCGACATCCATGTCGAATATTACAGCCAGCGGGCCGGTGCCGGCCTGATCATCACCGAGGCGACGAACATCTCGGCGGAAGCCCGCGGGTACGCCTATACGCCGGGCATCTTCACCGACCGCCATGTGGCGGACTGGACGAAGGTGACCGATGCCGTCCACGCGAAGGGCGGCAAGATGTTCCTGCAGCTCTGGCATGTCGGCCGCATCTCGCACCCCGACCTGCAGCCGGGCGGCGCGCTGCCGGTGGCGCCCTCGGCGGTCAAGCCCGACATGAAGGCCTTCACGGTCGACGGCTTCAAGGACATTCCGGCGCCGCGGGCGCTGGACAAGGACGAGTTGCCGCGTGTCGTCGCCGACTACGTCAAGGCGGCCGAGAACGCCAAGGCCGCCGGTTTCGACGGCGTCGAGGTGCATTCGGCGAATGGCTATCTTCTCGACCAGTTCCTGCGTGACGGCGCCAACCAGCGCACCGACGAATATGGCGGCTCCATCGAGAACCGCATCCGGTTCCCGCTCGCGGTCGTGGATGCCGTGGTCGGCGTCTGGGGCCCGGAGCGCGTCGGCATCCGCATCTCGCCGGTCAGCCCGGCCAACGACCTGACCGACAGCGATCCCGAGCCGCTGTTCAGCCGCTATGTGGAGGAGCTGGCGAAGCGCAAGCTGGTCTATCTCCACGTCGTCGAGGGCGAGACCGGCGGGGCCCGCGATCCGCAGGAGTTCAAGGCCTGGTCGCTGAAGGACAAGTTCGACGGTCTCTACATGGGCAACAACGCCTATGACCGGACGATGGCGATCGAGCGCGTGGCAAATGGCGAGACCGATCTCGCCTGCTTCGGCCGGCCGTTCATCTCCAACCCGGATCTCGTCGAGCGGCTGAAGCTCGACGCGTCGCTGGCCGAATGGGACCAGGCGACGATGTATGGCGGCGACGAGAAGGGGTATATCGACTACCCGGCATTGAGCGAGGACGAGCGTTCGCGACTGGCCAAGGCGGCGTAGTCGAAGTCGAACACGACGCAGCCAATCTAGACAGGAGAAGGGTCGGGCCGTCGGGTCCGGCCCTTCCTTGCGTATGGGGTCAGCCGATCGCCGGGGTCGATGGTCTTGATCGCAAAAATGAATTGGGGCGCGTCCGGGAGTTGCGGTATCGTCGCGCCATGAACAAACCGCTTCCCGTCGCCATCGGGCATTCCGCCTGTCCGCATGATTGCCCTTCCACCTGCGCGCTCGACGTCGAGATCCTCGAGAACCGGACGATCGGCCGGGTGCGCGGGGCGGCGGCGAACGACTACACGGCCGGCGTCATCTGCGCCAAGGTCGCGCGCTATGCCGAGCGAATCCATCATCCCGACCGGCTGATAACGCCGCGGCAGCGGGTCGGCGCGAAGGGCGAGGGCGGCTGGCGCGAGATTGCCTGGGACGACGCGCTCGACCTCGTCGCCGAGCAGTTCGTGAAGGCCGAGGCGAGGCACGGAACGGAGGCGGTCTGGCCCTACCAGTATGCCGGCACGATGGGGCTGGTGCAGCGCGACGGCATTCACCGGCTGCGCCATGCCAAGCGCTATTCCGGCCAGTTCGATTCGATCTGCACCAACATGGCCTGGACCGGCTGGTTCGTCGGTGCCGGTGCCATGCGCGGCGCCGATCCGCGCGAATTGTCGAAGTCGGACTGCATCGTCATCTGGGGCACCAATGCGGTCGCCACCCAGGTCAATGTGATGACCCACGCTGCCAAGGCCCGCAAGGAGCGCGGCGCGAAGATCGTCGTCATCGACATCTACGACAACGCCACGATGAAGCAGGCCGACATGGCCCTGAAGCTGCGGCCGGGGACCGACGCGGCGGTCGCCTGCGCGCTGATGCACATCGCGTTCCGGGACGGCACGGCGGACCGGGATTATCTCGCTCGCTACACCGACGATCCGGCCGGGCTGGAGGCGCATCTGGCCACACGGACGCCGGAATGGGCGGCCGCGATCACCGGCCTCGACGTCGCCGACATCGAAGCCTTTGCCGCGCTGGTCGGGCGGACACCGCGCAGCTATTTCCGCCTCGGCTACGGCTTCACCCGCCAGCGCAACGGCGCGGTGGCGATGCACGCCGCCATGTCGGTGCCGGCCGTCTACGGCCACTGGCGCCACGAAGGGGGCGGGGCGTTCCACTCCAACTCCGACATCTTCGGCCTCGACAAGTCCGAGATCATGGGGGCTGCCGATCGCGACCCGTCGATCCGCTATCTCGACCAGTCGCGCATCGGCGCCGTCCTGACCGGCGACGCCGACGCGCTCGCCGGCGGTCCGCCGGTTGCAGCCATGCTGATCCAAAACACCAATCCCGCCAATGTCTGCCCTGAGCAGCGGTTGGTGCGGCAGGGCTTGCTGAGGAACGATCTCTTCACCTGCGTCCACGAGCAGTTCATGACCGATACGGCGCAGATCGCCGACCTGGTGCTGCCGGCGACGATGTTCCTGGAGCATGACGATATCTATCGCGGCGGCGGGCAGAACCACATCGTTCTCGGGCCCAAGCTGGTCGATCCGCCGGAGACGGTGCGCACCAACCATTTCGTCATCGAGGAACTGGCCAAGCGCCTCGGCGTCGCCGACCATCCGGGCTTCGGCCTCGACGAGCGCACGCTGATCGACAACATGCTGAAGGCAGCGGGCGATACGGAGGGGTTCGAAGGCCTGCAGCGCGAGCGCTGGATCGACCGGCAGCCGCCCTTCGAGGAGGCGCATTTCCTGAACGGCTATGCCTGGCCGGACGGCAAGTTCCGCTTCAAGCCGGACTGGACCGGGGGGCAGGCACCGAACCGGCCCCCGGACAGCATGGGGCCGCAGGGGCCGGTCGCCGGTCTGCCGGAGTTTCCCGACCATGTCACGCTGATCGAAACCGTGGACGACGCGCATCCCTACCGGCTGGCGACCTCGCCGGCGCGGCAGTTCCTCAACTCGACCTTCGCGGAAACCCGCGGATCGCGTTCGCGCGAGGGGGCGCCGGAACTACTCGTCCATCCCGAGGATGCGCTGCGCGAGAGCCTCGGCGACGGCGAGATCGTCACCATCGGCAACAGCCGTGGCAGCGTCCGGCTGCCGGTCAAGGTCAGCGATACGGTCAAACCCGGGGTGCTGATCCACGAGGGCCTGTGGGCCAACGCGGACTTTCTCGACGGCGAGGGCATCAACGTCCTGACGGGAGCCGATCCTGTTGCCCCCTTCGGCGGCGCAGCGTTCCACGACAACCGGGTCTGGCTGCGCACGGCACGGGCATAGCCGGCCGGGTCGTCGTGTGGCGTCGAGGTCGGGGTCTCAGGCCGTCTTCAGTCGCTTGGGCGGTGAAGCTGAGGTTCTGAATCAGAGTCCGCTCGCGCCCGTAAGGTGCTGAAAGGGCGGGCGGTTCGCGCGCTCTCGAAGCCGCAGGTTTGGCCTGAACACAAAAAAGCCGGCGCGAAGAGCGCCGGCCTTCCTGTTCGTACGGACCGGACGGTCCGCCGAAATCAGTTGAACTTGTAGGAGACCTTGGCGGTCACGGTGTGGAAGTCGAAATCGTCGTCGACGACGAAATCGGTCGAGCCGCCGACGCCACCGGAGAATGCCGGGCCGCCGTTCAGGCGCGTGTAACCCGAACCACCGAGGTTGGTGTAGAGATACTCGGCACCGAAGGACATGTTGTCGGTGAACTTCACCTCCATGCCGCCGCCGACGGTGTAGCCGAAGCTGTCCTCGTCCTCGGAAACGACGGCCGGCGTCGCGCCGGTCACGGCCGGGGAGTTCGTCGAGAACGAATAGTCGACGTCGCCATAGGCCAGACCACCGGTGACATAGGCGAGGGCGTCCGGGGTCACCAGATAGCCGACGCGGGCGCGCACGGTGCCCAGATAGTTCAGCTCGCGGTCGGTCCGGTAATAGGCAGGCGCATTCGAATCGGCGTTGGACGAGCGGGTGAGGTCGATGGCGTTGATGTCGGCGAGGACACCGAAGACGACGCTGTCCATCTGGTAGTCGTAACCGATATGCGCACCGCCGAGGAAGCTGGAGTCGACATTCGAGTCGAAGTTCGAGCCGAAGGCGGTCTGCACGGCCGAGCCGCCGAAGGCGAAGCCGTTGGTGCGCAGGTCGACATTATCGGGATCCTGCGGGTTGAACGCGCCGCCGCCCTGGACGCCGAGATAGATGCCGGTCCAGCCGGACGCAACCGGGCTGATCTCCATCGGGGCCGGAGCCATCGGCTCTTCGTAGATCACGTCGGCGGCCTGGGCGTAGGACGCGAAGGTCAGGGCGGTGGAGGCCGTCAGGATCGAGAGAAGGTAGGTGCGCATGGAATTCCTCGTTTGTTGATGTCCATGCTTATGCGGCGTTGTACTTGGTTCGCCTATGCCCGCTCTGCCACACCTGCGTATTCGCCAGCCGGGAATTCATCACTGATGTGTGATGAGGAAATAAAGCGCTCGAATGGTGAGCCGTGCGCTGTGGCGGAAGACGGAAAAGAAAAGTAAACAGCGATCACATTCTTGCGAACAAGACGTGAGCCGAAGTGTTCCTGCCTGTGCAGTATTTGTGACGGTGCATAGCTCAGGCCACGCGGTCCGCGGCTCTCAGCCTTCGGCCGCCGCTTCCCGCCATTCGGGAAGCGGAAAGATCCGGTCATAGGCCCAGTTGAAGGCGAAGGCGTAGACCGCATAGAACGCCGCGAAGCTCGCATCCATCACGAACGCCTGCACGATGCCGATCTCCAGATACAGCGCGATCACGGGCAGCAGGAAGGCGAGCAGGCAGGCCTCGAACACGATCGCATGGACGACCCGGATCAGCGGCGTCTTGCGGGTGGTGCCCCGCACGCGCTGCATCAGATGGTCGAAGCCCAGATTGTAGACGTAGTTCCACAGCGTCGCGATGGTCGCGCCGATGACCGTGACGACGCCGATATCGGCGAAGGGTAAGTGGAAGAGCCATGCCCCGGCCGGGGTGACGAGGGCCAGCCCGACGATCTCGAAGCTGACGGCATGACGGATACGATCGGGAGTTGAGCGCATGGCGACCCTGCTTGTCCTGTGCCGGGTCGTCCCGGCGATATGATGGGAGGAAAGGAAGGTCGTCCTTCACGGCGCATATGGCACCGCGGAGCGCCGATCGCAACGAGCATGCCCGGCGCAAGCCGGGTCAGGCGGTCATCGGCACGGCGTTGCATCGCTCCGGATCAGCCGTTGCGGCGGGCATCCGGCGACACGAGGATCGGGTCGCCATCGCCGAGGCGCATGGTCTCGTCTTCCACCGGCGGCGCCGGCTTGACGATGGCGCGTCCGTTGGACATGCGCACCGCGCCGTCCAGAACCAGCCTCAGGGCGTGCGGGTAAAGCCGGTGTTCGGCCCGCAACAGCCGCTCGGCGACGGTTTCCGGCGTGTCGCCCGGCACGAGGGCGATGGCCGCCTGCGCTATGATCGGGCCTTCGTCCATGCGGTCGGTGACGAAATGCACCGTGCAGCCATGGATGCGCATGCCGGCATTGATGGCGCGCTTGTGGGTGTCGAGGCCCGGAAACAGGGGCAGCAGGGACGGGTGGATGTTGATCAGCCGGCCCTCGAAGCGTCGGACGAAATCGGCCGACAGCAGCCGCATGTAGCCGGCCAGGCACACCACGTCCGGCGCCATCTCGTCGAGCGCCCGGATCAGCGCCGCCTCGTGGGCGGCCCGGTCCGCATAGGCGGTCTGGTCGATGGCGACGGCGGGGATGTCGTAGCGCCGCGCGGTGTCGAGCCCGGGCGCATCCGGCCGGTTCGACACGACGCCGGCGATCTGGCCGGGATAGCCCGGGTCCATGCAGGCGGCGATCAGCGCACTCATGTTCGAGCCGCGGCCCGAAATGAGGACCGCGATCTTCTTGCGCCGCACCGCGTTCATGCCAGCGCCAGTGCGCCGTTGAAGGTCACCGCGGCGTCCTGGCGCGGGCGGATGCGGCCGAGCGGCACGACCGTCTCGCCAGCGCTCTGGAGAATGGCGCTGACGGCCGCGGCGTCCGCGTCGGAGACCACCACGATCATCCCGATGCCGCAGTTGAAGGTGCGCAGCATCTCGGCTTCGGCCACGCCACCCGCCTGGGCGAGCCAGCCGAAGACCGGCGGCACGGGAACCGCGAAGAGGTCGATGTCGGCGCGCATCGTGTCGGGCAGGACGCGCGGAATGTTTTCCACGAAGCCGCCACCGGTGATGTGAGCGAGGGCCTTGATGCCACGGGTTTCGGCGAAGGCGGCGAGCAGCGGCTTCACATAGATGCGGGTCGGCGCGATCAGCGTCTCGCCGAGGCTGCGGTCGGCATCGAAGGGCGCCAGATCGGAATAGGCGATCCCGGAGCGCTCGACGATGCGGCGGACCAGCGAGTAGCCGTTGGAATGGACGCCGGACGAGGTGAGGCCGAGGATCATGTCGCCGGACTCGATATTGCCGGCCGGCAGGAGGCGGTCGCGCTCGACCGCGCCGACGGCGAAGCCGGCCAGATCGTAGTCCTTGTCGGCGTAGAGCCCCGGCATCTCGGCGGTCTCGCCGCCGATCAGCGCGCAACCGGCCTGCCGGCAGCCCTCGGCGATGCCCTTGACGATGGCCTCGCCCTCGCTCGGATCGAGCTTCCCGGTGGCGTAATAGTCAAGGAAGAAGAGCGGTTCGGCGCCCTGCACGACGAGATCGTTGACGCACATGGCAACGAGGTCGACGCCGATCGTGTCGTGCAGCCCTGTCTCGATGGCGATCCGGAGCTTGGTGCCGACGCCGTCATTGGCGGCGACCAGCAGCGGATCGACAAAGCCGGCGGCCTTCAGGTCGAACAGGCCGCCAAACCCGCCGATCTCGCCATCGGCGCCGCGCCGCGCCGTGGAGCGCACATGCGGCTTGATGCGTTGCACGAGATCGTTGCCCGCGTCGATGTCGACGCCGGCGTCGCGATAGGTCAGTGGAGTCGTTTCGGCCATGGTCCCCGCACCGTTTTGGTCGAGTTGACATGATCGCCGGCTGTGAGCAAGACCCGGCTTCCAATGCTAAGGATTGTCGCCATGGTACGACAATGACCGGCGATGGACCAAAACACGGCCCCGGGCACCCGCTGACCCTGCCGAACGTCATCACGATTGCCCGCCTTTGCGGCGTGCCGGTGCTGGTCTGGGCGCTGATCGAACGCGACTGGACGCTGGCCTTCGCGATCTTCGTCGTGGCCGGCCTCTCGGACGCGGTCGACGGCGTGATTGCGCGCCGCTGGAACCAGCAATCCGAACTTGGCCTCTATCTCGACCCCATCGCCGACAAGGTGCTGCTGGTCTCGGTCTTCGTCGGCCTGGCGCTGCTCGAGCGCTTGCCGGGCTGGCTGGCGATCGCGGTGGTCAGCCGCGACCTCCTGATCGTCGCCGCGGTGCTCCTGTCCTACGTCATGAGGCGGCCGGTTACGGTGCGGCCGCTGCTCGTCTCCAAGCTCAATACCGTGTCGCAGATCGTGCTGGCCGGCGTGGCGCTCGGCGAGCCGGCCTTCGGCCTGTCGCTGACCGGAGAAATCGAATTTCTGGTGGCGGTCACCGTGGTCTTGACCGGTGTGTCGGCCGCCGCCTATCTCGTTGATTGGCTTCGACACATGAACCCCAACGACGATCCGTCCGACCGCAGAGGCGACCCCCAATGACCGATCGAAGCGCGCTGATCCGGCGGCAGGTCCTGTTCTGGAGCGTGGCGGCGCTGGTCTCCATTCTCCTGCTGTGGGTGTTCTCCGGAATCCTCCTGCCGTTCCTGGTCGGCATGGTGATCGCCTATTTCCTCGATCCGGTCGCCGACTGGTTCGAGCGGCGCGGCTTCTCGCGGCTGATGGCGACCATCGTCATCCTGATCCTGTTCGTCTTGTTCTTCGCCGCGGCGATCCTCGTCGTCGTGCCCGTGGTCGGTTCGCAGATCGCCAGCTTCGTCGAGCGCATCCCCGATTATCTCGATCGCCTGCAGGCGATTGCGGTCTCGGCCCGCAGCGGCCCGCTGGCCTTCCTGTTCACCGGGGAGGAGATGAACTTCAAGCAGGACTTCGCCCAGTTCGCCAGCGAAGGCACCGGCATCGTCACAAGCTTCCTCGGCGGCCTGTGGTCGTCGTCGCTCGCCGTCGTCAATTTCGTCTCGCTGTTCATCGTCGCACCGGTGGTTGCCTTCTACCTGTTGCTCGACTGGGACCGGATGGTCGACAAGATCGATGCGTGGACGCCGCGCCAGCATGTCGACACGGTCCGGCGGCTGGCGCGGGAGATCGACCGGTCGGTGGCCGGTTTCGTGCGCGGGCAGGGCAGCGTCTGCCTGATCCTCGGCACGATCTATGGCGTCGGCCTGACGCTCACAGGATTGAATTTCGGACTGCTGATCGGCCTGTTCGCCGGGTTGATCTCGTTCATTCCCTATGTCGGCTCGGCGATCGGCCTCATCCTGGCGCTGGGCGTGGCGCTGGTGCAGTTCTGGCCGGACTGGGTTTCGATCCTGATGGTCGCGGTGGTGTTCTTCGTCGGCCAGTTCTTCGAGGGCAACATCCTGCAGCCCAAGCTCGTCGGGGCGTCGGTCGGCCTGCATCCGGTCTGGCTGATGTTCGCCCTGTTTGCCTTCGGCGCCCTGTTCGGCTTCGTCGGCCTGCTGATTGCCGTTCCGGCCGCCGCCGCGGTCGGAGTGCTGGTGCGCTTTGCCCTGTCGCAATATCTGCAGAGCGAGATGTATTACGGCCGCACGCAGCCGCAGCGACCCGCCGTGCAGATCGAGACGCAATCGGCGCCGCCCGCCGTCGGCACCGTGCCGCGCGGCGAGGCGGGCGAGTAGGACGCGATCGCGATGCCGACCCAGATCCCGCTCGAACTGCCGCATGCGGCCTCGCTCGCCCGCGAGGACCTGATCATGTCGCCATCGAACCGGCTCGCCGTGGAGGCGATCGATTCCTGGCCGCAGTGGCGGCATTCGGTGCTTCTGATCGTCGGGCCGCCCGGATCGGGCAAGACCCATCTGGCCAATGCGTGGAGCGAACGGGCAGGGGCGACGGTGGCGCGGCCCGACGCGACCGAGGCGAGCCTTGCGGCAGACGATTTTCGCGTGGTGGTCGACGATGCCGACCGGACGGCCCTGTCGGAGCGCGAGCTGTTCGGCCTCGTCAATGCGGCCCGGCTGGGCGGCGGCAGCCTTCTGTTGACGTCGCGGGTGATGCCGCAGGCGATGAATGTCGCGACGGCGGATCTGCGCTCGCGCCTCGCCGCGGCGACCATCGCCGAGCTCGGCGCGCCCGATGACCCGCTGCTGACCGGCGTGTTGATCAAGCTCTTCGCTGATCGCCAGATCGCCGTGTCGCCGCGGGCGGTGAACTATCTCGTGCAGCGCATGGAGCGCTCGCTCGATGCGGCGGGTTTCCTGGTGGCCGAGATCGACCGGGAAGCGCTGGCGACGCGCGAGCGGATCGGCACGCGATTGCTCAAACGGGTGCTTGACCGCGGCACCGCCGCGATGCGTCATGCGACTGTCGCATCCGGCCGCTAACCGGCGGCGACGGAGGAGTTTGCATGGACGACACCACACCGCCCCGACCGGAACGCAAGCCGCGCGCACCGCGGCGCCGTACGGCGACCTCGCGGAGCAATACCAGGGCATCCGCCGCGGCGGCGCCCGTTGAAAATACCGCGTCCGGCAATGGCGAGGCGAAGGATCTGGCGCGCACGCCGATCCGCCGCAGGCCTGCGAAGGCCCCGGCAAAGTCCGCGCTGACAGAGCAGCGGGTCGCCGCCAGCACGAAGCAGGCGGATGCCGGCTCCGGCACGTACAAGCCCGAGGAGGGCGCCCCGGCCGCCGTCTCGACCGACACACGGGTCAGTGAAGCCTCGGTCATCCTCGAGGCCCCGACGGCCGAGGTCGAAGCCCGCACGGCGGCGCAGAACCTGGCGGCCGAGACCGAGCTGCCGGCGGACCGCTTCGTCAATCGCGAGATCTCCTGGCTGCAGTTCAATCGCCGGGTGCTGGAGGAATCGCTCAATCCGGCGCATCCGCTGCTCGAGCGCGTCCGCTTCCTGTCGATCTCGGCCGACAATCTCGACGAGTTCTTCATGGTCCGTGTCGCCGGCCTCGCCGGTCAGGTGCGCGAGAAGATCTCGGTGCGCAGCATCGACGGGCTGACGCCGCAGGAACAGCTCAACCAGATCCTGGTCGACGTTCACAATCTGCAGGAAGAGCAGCAGGCCTCGCTCGCCGAACTGGTGAAGACGCTGCGCGAGGAGCGTATCCAGATCGTCGGCGCCGGCGATCTCAAGCGCGAGGACCGCGCCTGGCTGGAGAATCATTTCAACGAGACGATCTTTCCGGTGCTGACGCCGCTGTCGGTCGATCCGGCGCATCCGTTCCCCTTCATCCCCAATCTCGGCTTCTCGATCGCCCTGGCTCTGGTCCGCGAGCGCGATTCGCAGAAGATGAACGCTCTGCTGCGGCTGCCCGTGGCGCTGCAGCGCTTCATCCAGATGGAGCCGAACGCGGCGGGCATGACGCGCTTCGTGCCGCTGGAAAGCGTCGTCGCCCTGTTCATCGGCAAGCTCTTCCCCGGCTACAGGGTCAGCGGCGCTGGCACGTTCCGGATCATCCGCGACTCCGATATCGAGGTCGAGGAAGAGGCCGAGGACTTGGTGCGGCTGTTCGAGAGCGCGCTGAAGCGGCGCCGGCGCGGCTCGGTGATCCGCATCGAGTTCGATTCGGTGATGCCGGAATCGCTTCGCAACTTCGTCGCCAACGAACTCGAAGTGCCCGATTCCCGCGTCTCGGTGCTCGACGGCATGCTGGCGCTCGATTCGGTGTCGCAGCTCTGCAAGCTGCCGCGCGACGACCTGAAGTTCACGCCCTACATCCCGCGCTTTCCCGAGCGCATTCGCGAACACAACGGCGACTGCTTCGCCGCGATCCGCGAGAAGGACATCATCGTCCACCACCCGTACGAATCCTTCGACGTGGTGGTGCAGTTCTTGCGCCAGGCGGCGCAGGACCCCAATGTCATCGCCATCAAGCAGACGCTCTACCGGACCTCGAACGATTCCCCGATCGTGCGGGCGCTCATCGACGCGGCCGAATCCGGCAAGTCGGTGACGGCGCTGGTCGAGCTGAAGGCCCGCTTCGACGAGGAGGCCAATATCCGCTGGGCGCGCGACCTGGAACGGGCCGGCGTGCAGGTGGTGTTTGGCTTCATCGAGAAGAAGACCCACGCCAAGCTGTCGCTGGTGGTACGACGCGAAGAGGGCAAGCTCGTCAACTTCGTCCATATCGGCACGGGCAACTACCACCCGATCACCGCGCGGATCTACACCGACCTGTCCTACTTCACGGCGGATCCGGCGATCGCCCACGACGTGCAACTCGTGTTCAACTACATCACCGGCTATGCCGAGCCGACCGAAGTCAAGAAGCTGGCGATCTCGCCGCTGACGATGCGCAACCGCATCGTCGACCTGATCCGGGCCGAAGCCGAGCATGCGAAGGCCGGGCGTCCCGGGCAGATCTGGATGAAGATGAACTCGCTGGTCGATCCGGCGATCATCGACGCCCTGTACCGCGCCAGCCAGGTGGGCGTGGAGATCGATCTCATCGTGCGCGGCATTTGCTGCCTGCGGCCGCGCGTCACCGGCCTGTCCGACAACATCCGGGTGAAATCCATCGTTGGCCGTTTCCTCGAGCACAGCCGCATTTTCTGCTTCGGCAACGGCCAGGGGCTGCCCTCGGAGGGGGCGATCGTGTATCTGGGCTCGGCCGACATGATGCCGCGCAATCTCGACCGGCGGGTCGAGACGCTGGTGCCGATTTCCACGCCGACGGTCCACAGTCAGATCCTGTCCCAGATCATGCTGGGGAATATTCTGGACAATCAGCAGAGCTGGTCGGTAGCCGCGGACGGTACATCGCGCCATATCGTACCCTCGCCGGGCGAACAGCCGTTCAATGCCCAACGCTATTTCATGACAAATCCGAGTCTGTCGGGGCGCGGTAAAGCACTGAAGACGGATGCTCCAAAACTCATTGCAAGACAGCGGGCAGAACATTCCCGGTTTGACTGAGCCGATCGCGCAGGGACGGCTGCAGGACCGTCAGCCGGTCGCGGTCGTCGATATCGGGTCGAACTCGGTTCGACTGGTCATCTACGAAGGCAATTGCCGTTCGCTGACGGTGCTCTTCAACGAGAAGGTCCTGAGCGGTCTCGGCAAGGGGCTGGCGCGCACCAACCGGCTCGACCCGAAGGCCATCGACAGTGCGCTCGCCGCGCTGTCGCGCTTTCGCCGGCTCGCCGCGCAGGCCAATGTTCGCGAGATTCACCCCATCGCGACGGCCGCTGCCCGCGAGGCCCAGAACGGGCCGGACTTCATCGCGGCGGCGGAAGCTGCGATCGGCTGCGAGATCGTCATCCTGTCGGGCGAGGACGAGGCCCGCTACGCGGCCGAGGGCGTGCTGTCGGGGTTCCACAATCCAAGCGGGATCGGCGGGGATCTCGGCGGCGGCAGCCTGGAACTGGTGGATATCGACGCAGGCGGCTTTCAGGGCGGGCTGACCCTGCCGCTGGGCGGTCTGCGCCTGCGCGACCTGTCGGAAGGCGATCTGACGCGTGCCCAAGCGGTGGCCGAGAGCCATCTGTCGGCCTGCGCTCTGGCCGGCAAGGGCGAGGGGCGGCCGTTCTTCGCCGTCGGCGGCACCTGGCGCAACCTCGCCAAGCTGCACATGGAGCAGGAGAAATATCCCCTGCATGTGATGCACGGCTATGAGATCGATGCCGCCGGCATCGACGGTTTCCTCGACATGGTCGTGCGCACGCCGGCCGACAAGCTGCCGGGCATCGGCGCGGTCTCCAAGTCGCGCCGACCGCTGCTTGCCTATGGCGCGGTGACGCTGAAGAGCATCATCCGGCACCTGAAGCCGTCGAAGATCGTCCTGTCGGCGCTCGGGGTGCGCGAGGGCTATCTGCACGCGCTGCTGTCGCCGGAAGAGCGGGCGAAGGACCCGCTGCTGGAATCGGCCCGCGAACTGTCGATCCTGCGCTCGCGCTCGCCCGATCATGCCCGGGAACTGGTGGAATGGAGCCGGCGCACCTTCGAGGCCTTCGGCATCGACGAGACGCCGGCGGAGGAACGGCTGCGGCAGGCCGCCTGCCTTCTCGCCGACATCGGCTGGCGGGCGCATCCCGACTATCGCGGCAAGCAGTCGCTGTCGATCATCGCCCATGCCGCGTTCCCGGCGGTCGACCATCGCGGGCGCGTCTATCTCGGGCTGACCAACTATTACCGCCACGAAGGCAGCTTCGAGCAGGTGCACCTGCCGGAGATCGAACGCCTCGTGGACGACCGCCTGATGCGCCGGGCGCGCATTCTCGGCTCGCTGTTCCGGGTGGCCTATCTGCTGACCGCCTCGATGCCCGGCGTCCTCGACCAGATCAAATGGGCGCAGGACCCGCGCGGCGGCTTCACGCTGGTGATCCCGCAGCACCTGGCCGACCTCGTCGGCGAGCGCCCGGAAGGGCGCCTGCAGCAATTTGCCAAGGTCGTGGAAAAGACCCTGCGCATGGAAGTGCGCTGAGGGACGGATCGCCGCGTCAGAGCGCGACGATCTCCACCTTGCGGTTGCGATAGACGAGGGCGGTTTCGCCCTTCAGAAGGTTCAGCGCACGGTCGCCGAAGATTTCGCGGCGCCAGCCGTCCATCGCGGCGATCGGCGCCTCATCGCCCTTCCAGGCGAGCTTTTCCAGATCGTCGCCCGAGGCGATCATCTTGGCGGCGACGCCGTTTTCCTCGACGACGATCTTCAGGAGCACCTTGAGGAACTCGACGGCTGCCGCCGTGCCTTCGGGAAGCTGCGGCGGGCGCGGGATCGACGGCAGGTCGGCGCGCGGCACGGCCTGTGCGCGCTGCACGGCGGCGACGATCTCGCGGCCGGCATTGCTGCGCTCGAAGCCCCGCGGGATGGTCCGCAGCCGCGAAAGCGACTGTTCGTCGGTCGGCGCCTGCTGGGCGATCTCGTAGATCGCGTCGTCCTTGAGGATGCGACCGCGCGGCTTGTCGGCCTCGCGCGCCTCGCGCTCGCGCCAGGCGGCGACTTCCTTGAGGATCTGCAGCTCGATGGGCTTGCGCACCCGCAGCTTCAGGCGCCGCCAGGCGTCGTCGGGATGCAGATCGTAGGTGGCCGGATCGGTGAGGACCGCCATCTCCTCGTCCACCCAGCGCGTGCGACCCTTTTCGGCGAGCTGCGCGGAGAGGAAGCGGTAGACGTCGCGCAGATAGGTCACGTCGGCCAGCGCGTAGGCGAGCTGCTGGTCGCTCAGCGGACGCCGGCGCCAGTCGGTGAAGCGCGAGGTCTTGTCGATGCGGCCGTCGGTGGTGCGCGCCACGAGCTGGTCGTAGGCGATCGACTCGCCGAAGCCGCAGACCATGGCGGCGACCTGGGTGTCGAAAAGCGGCACCGGGATGATGTCGCCGAGCTTGTGAATGATCTCGACGTCCTGCCGGGCGGCGTGGAAGACCTTCACGATGCGCTCGTCGCGCATCAGATCGAAGAACGGCGCCAGGTCGAGGCCGTCCGCCAGCGGATCGACCAGCACGGCCAGATCGTCCGACGCCATCTGGATGAGGCAGAGCTCGGGCCAGAAGGTGGTCTCGCGGATGAATTCGGTGTCCACGGTGACGAATTCGGCGGCGGCGAGCCGCGAACAGGCTTCGGACAATTCGGCGGTGGTGGTGATCGTATGCATGGCCATCCTTTAGACCGATCCGCGGCGCGGGCGAAACCCGGAAGCGTCGCGCGCGGACGGAATCTTGACATGGGGCATGACGCATGCGCTTGTCCGCGGCGATTCCGCCGATCGAGAACGACCCGCCTGCGCGCGCATCGACGCAGCGTCGGCGCGGACCAGCCATTAGGAAGAACGCCATGCATCGCTATCGCAGTCACAGCTGCGCCGCCCTTCGCAAGGAGGATGTCGGCAACACGGTTCGCCTGTCGGGCTGGGCCCATCGCATTCGTGACCACGGCGGCCTGCTGTTCATCGATCTGCGCGACCATTACGGCCTGACCCAGGTGGTCGTGGATCCCGATTCCCCGGCCTTCGCCATTGCCGAGACGGTGCGCGGCGAGTGGGTGATCCGGGTCGATGGCGAGGTGAAGGCGCGCTCGGCCGAAACGGTCAACCCGAAGCTGCCGACCGGCGCGATCGAGGTCTTCGCCAAGGAGATCGAGGTGCTGTCGGCCGCCAAGGAGCTGCCGCTGCCGGTCTTCGGCGAGCCGGACTATCCGGAGGACATCCGCCTCAAGTACCGCTTCCTGGATCTGCGCCGCGAGACGCTGCACAAGAACATGATGCGGCGCACGCAGATCGTCTCGAAGATGCGCACGCTGATGGGCGATGCCGGCTTCTTCGAGTTCCAGACGCCGATCCTGACCGCGTCGTCGCCCGAGGGCGCCCGCGACTTCCTGGTGCCGTCGCGGCTGCACAACGGCATGTTCTACGCGCTGCCGCAGGCCCCGCAGCAGTACAAGCAGCTGATCATGATGTCCGGCTTCGACCGATACTTCCAGATCGCGCCGTGCTTCCGCGACGAGGATCCGCGCGCCGACCGCTTCTATGGCGAGTTCTACCAGCTCGACGTGGAGATGAGCTTCGTCGAGCAGGAGGACATCCTGTCGACCATGGAGCCGGTCATCCGCGACGTGTTCGAGGCGTTTGCCGACGGCAAGCCGGTGAGCCAGAGCTTCCGCCGCATTCCCTACGCCGAATCCATGCGCAAATACGGCTCCGACAAGCCCGACCTGCGCAACCCGATCGAGATGCAGGCGGTGACCGAGCATTTCGCCGGCTCGGGCTTCAAGGTCTTCGCCAACATGATCGCCGGTGATCCGGCGGTCGAAGTCTGGGCGATCCCGGCCAAGACCGGCGGCAGCCGCGCCTTCTGCGACCGGATGAATTCCTGGGCGCAGGGCGAGGGCCAGCCGGGCCTCGGCTACATCTTCTGGCGCGAGGAGGCGGGTGCCGTCTCCGGCGCCGGGCCGCTGGCCAAGAACATCGGCGAGGAGCGCACCGAGGCGGTCCGCACCCAGCTCGGCCTCGAAGCGGGCGATGCCTGCTTCTTCGTCGCCGGCCGTCCGGAGGCCTTCACGGCCTTCGCCGGTGCGGCCCGCACGCGGGTCGGCGAGGAACTGAACCTCGTTGATCGCGACCGGTTCGAGCTGGCCTGGATCATCGATTTCCCCTTCTACGAATGGCAGGAAGAGGAAAAGAAGATCGACTTCGCCCACAATCCGTTCTCGATGCCGCAGGGCGGCATGGAGGCGCTTGAGGGCGAGGAGCCGCTGAAGCTGAAGGCGTTCCAGTACGACATCGTCTGCAACGGCTTCGAGATCGCCTCGGGCGGCATCCGCAACCATCTTCCCGAGACGATGGTGAAGGCGTTCGAGATCGCCGGCTATTCGAAGGAAACGGTCGAGGAGCGCTTCGGCGGGCTCTACCGCGCCTTCCAGTACGGCGCGCCGCCACATGGCGGCATGGCCGCCGGCGTCGACCGCATCGTGATGCTGCTCTGCGGGGCGAAGAACCTGCGCGAGATCGCCATGTTCCCGATGAACCAGCAGGCGCACGACCTCCTGATGGGTGCGCCGAACGAGGCCTCGCCGGCGCAGCTGCGCGACCTCGGCCTGCGCATCGCGCCGCAGACCAAGGCCTGAGGACGCCGCCGGACGGGCACTCCGTTCGGCACATCTTCAGACTGGCATGAAAAAGGCCCCGTGCGTCCAGCACGGGGCCTTTGTCGTTCGAACCGCCGGGATCGCGGGCTACTTCGCGTCCGTGTTGGCATCGACGGTGAGCGAGAGAACCTTCGGCAGGGTCTGCGGGGCGCCCATCGCGGCGCCCATGATCTGGGTGGCGGCGATCGGGTTCTCCGGCGCGATGGTGATCGACAGGGCCTGCGGGTCGTTGAGGAACGTCGTCACGGCGCCGGTGACCTCTTCCTGGAACTCCGGGTTCTGCAGATAGCCGAGCACCGCCGGCAGCATCGCCGTCAGGTTCTGCACCAGTTCCTCGCGGCTCTGGCCGTTCTCCTTGGCGTAATAGTCGAGCAGCTTGCCGGTGAGGGATTCGTCGGTGAAGGTGATGTCGGCCGAGTTCAGCGAGAGCTGCGAGATCAGCCCCATCACCGCCATGCCGGTGGCCTGCTGGTTGTCGGGATTGCTCGCCATCTGCTCCTGCAGCTGCGACAGCGAATCCGCGAAGGCGGTCGTGTAGCCCGAGATCGCGTAGGTGAAGGACAACTCGCCCGCGTCCTCGACCGACAGCAGGAAGGGATCGAGCTCCAGAAGACCGCTCTCGGGCTCCCAGTTCGCCGACCCGTTCAGCGAGCCGCTGATGGTCTCGTAGCCGACGTCGCGGATGGCCTGGGTCGCCTCGGGCGAGTCGCCCGTCGTCAGGTCGGCGGTGAAGGCACCGACATTGATCTCGGTGGCCAGGCTGCCGCTGTCGCCGATCTCGTTCTCCATCGAGGCGTCGGACAATTCGAATACGGTCTTGCCGTCCCTCGCGAGGTTGATGCTGCCGATCGTCGCCTTGTCGAAGAAGAAGTTGGAGAGCTTCATGGCGGCGGGGGCGGCAGCCGTATCGGTGCCGGCGAGCATCAGGCCCTCGATGCTGACGTCGCTGATCTGGGCGCGCTTGCCGTCTTCCGTCTGGTCGAGCTCGGGGAAGGCGAGGCGCTCGACCGTCCAGCCCTCGGGCGTCGATCCGGCGACGTTCTCGAAGGTCAGGTCACCGACATCGGAGTCCTCGCCGAAGGAGACGTCCTTCAGGATGACGTTCTCGCCGTCGGCTTCGGCGCTCGAATAGGACATCGAATGATCGCCGTTCTGCACGAGCGTCTTCAGGCGCTCGCCGAAGGCCTGCGCATCGACCGCGAAGGCCGAGGTCGAGGAGAGAAGCAGCACGGCTGTCGCGGCTGCGGAAATGCCTGTCGTGGCGCGCATGGGAAAACCTTTCGCTGGAAGCCGGTGAGCCGATCGGTCCGGTGCCCGGTCGTCGTGCCCTGCGCGACACATATGGCCAAGTCGGTTCGCCGTTAAAGGGGGGCGCGGCGGCATGCGGCATTTGCCCGTCGGGCCGGCGCCGACAAAGTTCGGGATAAGCCCGTTCCGGTGTTGTTCCCATTCGGTGCATGGCCTAGAGGAAACGGCATGGGCAAGGCTACCGAACCGCCGGCTGGTGGCGGCGACATCGAACCGATCGATCTGAAGGCAGCGCTGGAAGAGCGCTACCTTGCCTATGCGCTGTCGACCATCATGGGCCGGGCGCTGCCGGACGTGCGCGACGGCCTGAAGCCGGTGCATCGGCGCATCGTCCATGCCATGCGCATCCTGCGGCTCGACCCTGGCCAGGGCTACAAGAAATGCGCCCGCATCGTCGGCGACGTGATGGGCAAGTTCCATCCGCATGGGGACGCGTCGATCTACGACGCCCTGGTCCGGCTTTCGCAGGATTTCGCCATCCGCTACCCGCTGATCGACGGGCAGGGCAATTTCGGCAATGTCGACGGCGATAGCCCGGCGGCGATGCGCTACACCGAAGCGCGGATGACCGATGTCGCGACGCTGCTTCTGCGCGGCATCGACGAGGACGCGGTCGATTTCAAGAAGACCTACAACGAGGAGGAAGAGGAACCGATCGTCCTGCCGGGCGCGTTCCCGAACCTTCTCGCCAACGGCTCGTCCGGCATTGCCGTCGGCATGGCCACGTCGATCCCGCCGCACAACGCGGCCGAGCTCTGCGACGCGGCGCTCAAGCTGATCGAGAACCCGGACGCCACAACGGACGCGCTGCTGCGCTTCGTGCAGGGGCCGGATCTGCCGACCGGCGGCGTCATCGTCGACAACCAGGCGCAGATCCGCGAGGCCTACGACACCGGACGCGGCTCGTTCCGGGTGCGGGCGCGATGGGAGACCGAGGACCAGGGCCGCGGCGGCTACGTGGTCGTCGTCACCGAGATTCCGTATCAGGTCCAGAAATCGCGGCTGATCGAGAAGATCGCCGAGCTGCTTCTGGCGCGCAAGCTGCCGCTCCTCGGCGACATCCGCGATGAATCGGCCGAGGACGTACGCATCGTCATCGAGCCGAAGAGCCGCACGGTCGATCCCGAACTCCTGATGGAATCGCTGTTCCGGCTGACCGATCTGGAATCGCGCATTCCGCTCAACATGAACGTCCTGTCCGGCGGCAAGGTGCCGCGGGTCATGTCGCTCAAGGACGTTCTGGCCGAGTGGCTGGCGCATCAGCGCGATGTGCTGGTGCGCCGCTCGCGCTTCCGGCTGGCCCAGATCGAGCGGCGGCTGGAGATCCTCTCCGGCTATCTGATCGCCTTCCTGAACCTCGACGAGGTGATCCGGATCATCCGCGAGGAGGACGAGCCGAAGACCGAACTGATGCGGACCTTCGAGCTGACCGACACCCAGGCCGAAGCGATCCTCAACATGCGGCTGCGCTCCCTGCGCAAGCTGGAGGAATTCGAGCTCAAGCGCGAGTTCGACACGCTGACCGGGGAGAAGGCCGAGAAGGAAGCGCTGCTGGCTTCGGACGAACGCCAGTGGGCGGGCATCGCCGCCGAAGTGCGCGAGGTTCGCGAGACCTATTCGAAGAAGACCAAGATCGGCCGTCGCCGCACCATGTTCGCCGACGCGCCGAACCGGGCGCTCGACGACATCACGGTGGCGCTGATCGAGAAGGAGCCGATCACCGTCGTCCTGTCGAAGAAGGGCTTCCTGCGCGGCATGAAGGGCCATCTGGCCGACTTCTCGTCGCTGGCTTTCCGCGAGGGCGACGGGCTGCAGCTCGCCTTCCACGCTATGACCACCGACAAGCTTCTGTTTCTGTCGACCGGCGGCCGCGCTTTTACCCATGGCGCCGACAAGCTGCCGGGTGGACGCGGGCAGGGCGAGCCGATCCGCCTCGCCTTCGAGCTCGAGGACGATCAGGACATCGCGCTGGCCTTCGTTGCCGATCCCGAGCGCCGCCGCCTGCTGGTCTCCTCCGACGGCAATGGCTTCGTCGCCAGCGAGGCCGACATGCTGGCCAACACCCGCAAGGGCAAGCAGCTGATGAATGTTGCCGGCAAGACCAAGCTCGCGCTGGCCGCGCCGGTCGGCGCGGGCGACCATGTCGCGATCGTCGGCGAGAACCGCAAGCTGCTGGTCTTCCCGCTGGTGCAGGTGCCGCAGATGACCCGCGGCAAGGGCGTACGGCTGCAGCGCTATAAGGATGGCGGCCTGTCGGATGCCCGCGTCTTCGCCATGGCGGACGGGCTGACCTGGACCGATTCCGCCGGCCGCAGCTTCACCCGTTCGGAGACCGAACTGCTGGAATGGCGCGGCGACCGCGCCCAGGCTGGCCGTCTGGTGCCGAAGGGCTTTCCCAAGACAAACCGCTTCGACGGCTAGGCATCGGCCATGCCCGACATGCGGGCGAGGTGACGCACGAAGCGTGGGGCTCGCGGCGCGTCAGACGCCGCCGCTCTGCTCCGCAAGCCGCCGCCGCTGACCGCGCACGCGTCGCAACTCGGCGACCGAATGGACGACCAGCGTCGCGATCACCACCCCGCCGCCCGCCATTGCCAGATCGACCGGACGCTCGCCGAAGATCAGCCAGACCCAGACCGGCGCCAGCACGGTTTCGATCAGGAAGGCCATGGAGACGACCGGGGCGGGCACGAACATCGGTCCGATCGCCAGGCAGATCATCGCGACGGGGATCAGCACGCCGCCATTCAGGATCAGCCAGATGATCGCCTCGGAATGGAGCCCTTCGCCGGCGACGAAGGGCAGGGCGATCAATGCCGGCAGAAGACCGCCCAGCGCCGCAGTGTAGCGCATGTCGGTGCGCGAGCGCCGCGACAGGGTCAACGCGAGGGCGATCAGAAAGGCGGTCGCCAGCGCCGAGAGGTCACCCGTCCAGTTGCCGGTCTCGAAGCCCGCGCCGATGATCAGGAGGACGCCGAAGAGCGTCGCCGGGATCGCCAGCACCGTGGCCAAGGGCGGACTCTCGCCGATCAGCCACCGGGACAGGATCGCCGCGAACATCGGATTGAAGGCGAGGATGAAGACGACATTCGCCGCGCTGGTGTTGAAGACGGCGAAGACGAAAGTGGTGGCCGCCATCGAGAAGATGGCGACGATCAAAAGGCCGGTCCAGCCGGCGATCAGCTTCTGGCCGCGCGGATTGCGAATCCGGTCGACCTGCCAGATCAGGAGAACGGCGAGGCCGGTCAGCAGGCCGCGGACCGCTAGCACGGTCCAGAAGGCGCTCTCCGACATGCGGATCAGCGGAATGTCGAAGGACAGGACCAGTCCGCCGATGCCGACGATGGCAAGGCCCTGACCATAGGACTGGGCCGAAGCGGCGGCTTCGGTCTGGGACGATACGACGGACATGGGAACCTGCGAACGGTAAGTTACCCTGACCGGCTATCGTGCCGCGCGCAGCATGGCAACCGGCAGGGCGATGACCGGCGTCAGCCCTCGTAGCGTTCCCATCCCTTGGGCATCAGGTGCTCCTGCGGGCGGAAGCGGATCTTGTAGTCCATCTTGCGCGAGCCGTTCACCCAATAGCCAAGATAGAGATAGGGCAGGCCCAGCTTCCGCGCGCGCTCGATATGGTCGAGGATCATGAAGGTGCCGAGACTGCGCTCGCTCTCGTCGGGTTCGAAGAACGAATAGACCATCGACACGCCGTCGGCCATGACGTCGCTGAGCGCGACCGCGACAAGTTCTCCGTCGGAATGCGGGCTGAACGCCGAATCCGCACCGCGTCGGCGGTACTGCACCAACCGCGTATCCACCTGGCTGTCCTCGACCATCATGGCGTAGTCGAGAACGCTCATCTCGGCCATGCCGCCCTCGGCGTGGCGATGGTCGAGATAGCGCCGGAACAGCGAATATTGCTCGCTCGACGGTTCGGCCTGGTCCATCCGGCCGATCAGGTCGCGATTGCGCGTTGCCACGCGGCGCATGGAGCGCGTCGGCTGGAACTCGTCCACCAGGATGCGCACCGACACACAGGCGCGGCAGCGCTCGCAGGCGGGCCGGTAGGCGATGTTCTGGCTGCGGCGGAAACCACCCTGACTCAGGAGATCGAGCAGCGAGGGCGCGCGCTCGCCGGTCAGATGGGTGAACACCTTCCGCTCGGACTGCCCCGGCAGATAGGGGCAGGGCGAGGGCGACGTGAGGAAGAATTGCGGCGTCTGCGGATGATGAACCGTCAAGACCGAGCCTCCCGTCTCACAACGAATAATACCATGGGCCCACGATCGAAAATGTTAACCACACCAGAATTACCAGGGGAACACCGGCCTTGGCGAAGTCGACGAAACGATAGCGGCCGGGTCCCATGACCATGAGGTTCGTCTGGTAGCCGATCGGTGTGGCGAAGGATGCGTTGGCGGCGAAGATGACGCAGGCGAGAAAGGCCTGCGGCGGTGCGCCCAGCCGGTTGGCGATGTCGAGTGCGATGGGCGTGAACAGCACGGCGGTGGCGTTGTTCGACAGGAAGTTCGTCATGATCGCGATGACGATGAACAGGGCCGAGAGAATGATCGCCGGCGACTGGCCGTCCAGCGCGGCGACCGTGCCTTCGGCGATCATGGCGGCGCCGCCGGTGCGCTCCAGCGCCGTCGCCGCGGCGATCGCCGCGCCCACCAGCATGAAGATCGAGCGGTCGACCGAGCGGGCGGCTTCGCCCACCGTGAGGCACCCCGTCGCGACCATCAGCACTGCGCCGGTCACGGCGAGGACGTCGATGGGCAACAGGCCGGTCGCGGAGCCGGCGATGATGCCGAGGAAGATCGCGACGGCGAGCTTGGCCTTGGTGCTCTGCGGGATCGCCTGGGCGCTGTATTCCAGGAGCAGCAGATCGTGGTTGCCCTTGAGCGACGAGATCGCCGCCTCGCGGCCGCACAGCAGCAGCGTGTCGCCGGGCTCGAGCCGAATTTCCGAGAGGGCCGAGCGGGCCATGCGGCTCTTGCGCTGCAGGCCGAAGAGGGTGATCCCGAACTGGGTGCGCAGGCCCGAGAACTGCATCGTGCGGCCGGCATAGCGCGAGCCCGGTGCCACCACCGCCTCGGCCATCACCATGTCCGGCCCGATCTTGCGCTGTTCGGCCGAGTCGCCGGACGGATCGAGGGTCTTGATGGTCAGATTGCCGGCTGCCAGCGCCTTGGAGAAGGCCCGGCGCGTCGCCGTGACGATCAGCCGGTCGCCGGGCTGCAGCGAGACGCCGTCGAAGGGCGGCAGGAAGGTCTCGTCGTCGCGCAGGATCATCCGCGGCATCAGATCGCCGAGATCGGTGAACAGGCCGGCCCGCGCCGTGCTGCCGACGAAGGCATGCTCCTCGGTGATGTCGATCTCGCCGAGGAACTGCTTGCCGCCGGCATCGACGACGCGGCCCTGCGGGCCTTCGCGCGGGGTGAGGATGCGCGGCATCACCTTGATCACGTAGATGCCGCCGACCACCGCGATGGCGAGGCCCGGAATGGTGAAGTCGAAGAAGTCGAGGGTGATGCCCGAGCGGGCTGCGACGCCCGCCACGAGGAGGTTGGTGGACGAGCCGATCAGCGTCGTGACGCCGCCGAGGATCGACAGGAATGACAGGGGCATGAACACCCGCGAGGGTGAGATGCCGCGCTGGGTCGCCAGCATGGTGAGGATGGGGATGAAGATCACCACCACCGGCGTGTTGTTGAGGAAGGCCGACAGGACCGCGGCTGTCAACAGAACCACGGCGATCGCGCCGGCACCGGCCGTGCCGCCGATCCGCGACAGCAATTGCGTCGGCTGCGCCATGGCATCGGTGGCGAAGAGGCCCTGGCCGACGATCAACAGCGCCAGGACGGTAATCAGCGCCGGATTGGCGAAGCCGGCGAGCAGGTCGCCGCTGGTGACCGCGAAGCCGGCCGCGTCCCGATAGGGGAACAGCGCGAAGAGCAGCAGAAATGCACTCAGAGATGCCGCGGCGACGGCCTCGATCGGCCAGCGCTCCAGCGAATACCCGATCACACTCACCAGGATGAAAAGGTAAGTGACCCAGACGTGTAGCGAATCCATAAACCGCCGCGTTCCGTTGTCCGCCTGACCTTATCCGTGTCGGGGGGGCGAATGGCAACCCGTGGGGTCGATCGAACAGGATCGGCGGAAGCGGAGTTCAGCGCGATCAGCGACGGGAAGAGGGCGGACGGCGGTGGCGTCCGCCAGGGAAACCGTCGGGTTCAGCGGTCGCGGACGACCGCGGTTCCGAGCAACAGGTCGTGCAGCAACTGCTTGCGGCGCGTGAACAGGGCAACCAGCAGGACAAAGGGCGTCAGCACCGAGACGGAGGCCCAGAACAGGACGCCATGCAGGACCGCCAGCGTCGGGTCGACCCCTGCGCCGTCGAGGCGCGCGACACGCAGGCCGGCCACCCGCATGCCCGGCGTGGCCTGCTTGGCGCCGCCCATGGTGAAGGCGATGTAGACGATGGCGATCACCGGCAGGAGGATCGCGTAGAGGCCCCAGGCGAGGCCGAAGGAGACGATGCCGAGGATGAAGACGAGGATCGCCGCCGGCACCGACAGAAGCAGCACCAGCGCATAATCGACCACGAAGGACATCATCCGCCGGGTGCGCACGCCATCATAGAGCCGCGGCGCGTCGAGATCCGTCGCGCGTGCTTCGGCCGTCCGGGTCATGGTGTCGTCGTACACGGGCTGTCCTTCGTCGCAGTTTCCTGTCGTCCTCCAGATGGTGACGATCACGGCCGCGTGCAACGCCGGTGCCGCAGTGACGGCTGCCATGCGAGGCGCGAGCGGCCCGTCAGCGGCGGGGCATGCGCGCGGCGATGGTCGGCGAGAAGTAGCTGAGGATGCCGGAGGCGCCGGCCCGCTTGAACGCGGTCAGGCTCTCGATCATCGCCCGCTCGCCGTCGAGCCAGCCATTGCCGGCCGCCGCCATGATCATCGCGTACTCCCCGGAGGTCTGGTAGGCGAAGGTCGGGACGCCGAATTCGCGCGACAGGCGCGAGACGATGTCGAGATAGGGCATGCCGGGCTTGACCATGATCATGTCGGCGCCCTCGGCGATGTCCTGCGCGGCCTCGCGCACAGCCTCGTCGCTGTTGCCGTAGTCCATCTGATAGGTGCGCTTGTCGCCCTTCAGCATGCCGCCCGAGCCGACCGCGTCGCGGAACGGGCCGTAGAAGGCCGATGCGTATTTCGCCGCATAGGACATGATCAGCGTGTCGCGATGGCCGACCTCGTCGAGCGCCTGCCGAATGCAGGCGACGCGCCCGTCCATCATGTCGGACGGCCCGATGATGTCGCAGCCGGCCTCGGCCTGCACGACGGCCTGGCGGCAGAGCGCCTCGACGGTCTCGTCGTTGAGGATCCGGTCGCCCTCCATGATGCCGTCGTGGCCGTGGGAGGTATAGGGATCGAGCGCGACGTCGCAGAGGATGCCGACCTCGGGCACGGCGGCCTTGATCGCCCGGCTTGCCCGGCAGACGAGATTGCCCTCGTTGAAGGCCTCGCTGCCGCGCTCGTCGCGCTTGTCGGCATCGGTATAGGGAAACAGCGCGACGACCGGGATACCCAGATCCCGCGCGCGCCTGGCGGCTTCGACGCAGCCCTCGACCGAGAGGCGGAAGACCTCCGGCATGGAGGGCACCGGTTCCGGCGCGCCGCCGCCTTCGCGCACGAAGATCGGCCAGATCAGATCGTCGGCGGTCAGACTGGTCTCGCGCACCAGCCGGCGCGACCAGTCGGACTGGCGCAGCCGCCGCATCCGCAGGCCTGCCGTCGCCGCATCGATCCGCGTGGTGATCGAAACTCCAGAATCGCCGGTCCGTGTCATGCGGCAGCATCCTATCTGTCTGTCGGGCGCATCCGTCCCGCGCCTTTCATGGAGAAGCGAGAACGGCGTCCATCATGCGCGGGGCCGATCGCCGCGCGGTCGGCTTCTGCGTATGCCCTCGGCGCCGCGACTTCAAGATTGACGCGCTCTTCGCGTCCACCGTAGGTTCCGGCGCGTCGGGCGCTCGCCCGGCCCGCATGCGGTCATCCGCACGCCGTGTCTTCCCGCGCGACCGCATGCAAGGCGGCAAGGGCGCCGAACGGTCCGGAAGGTGGAGCCTCGTGATCAAGGGATTTGCCCAGCGCGCCAAGGCCGAAGCGTTCAATCGTGCGCTGGCGGTCTGGCTCTATCGCCTGGCGGCCATCGTGATGTTCGTCGCCGGCGTCGGCTACTGGATCCGTCTCGTCGGCATCGACGAGGGGCCGCTCAACCGCTTCGACCTGATGCCGCTGTGGTGGAAGATCGCCGCGCCGGCGCTGGCGGTGCTCTACCCGGTGGCCGGAATCGGCCTGTGGCTGACGGTCGGCTGGGGCGCTGTCGTCTGGGTGCTGATCGCCCTGATCGAAGCAGTCATGCATCTCGGCTTTCCCGAGTTGTTCGGCGCCAACCTCCTGTGGCTCGGCTTCCATCTGTGGGGTCTGGGCATGCTGGCGGTGATCCGCGCCGTCGGGCTGTACGAGCGGCGGCGCCTGCGCGGCTATTGAGGCGGCGGCCGTACCGGGCTCTGGCGGCCTGCCGGGACGCCGAAAGGAATTGTTCAGATCGGGGATAGGTCTTGTTAATCAAGACTTTGGATGCGCAAGTGTAAGGGCGCATTAAGCCTGCGGTTTAAGTCGAATTTTAGATGCGCTGCCTATGTTGGGTCTCAAGATGGGGTCGATAGAGAACATCCATCAGCTCAACAGCGGAGACTACTATGAACGCTCAGATGAAGGCAGACGCCGCCCCGCAGGTCGGTCCGAAGGATGAACTGAAGTCGCTTTACCTGGAGACCCTGCAGCTGGTCGAGCGGCTGCACCGCCGCCTGCTGGACGTCATCAAGGACGAGTTCGACCGCAACAGCCGCACCGACATCAACGCGGTCCAGGCGCTGCTGCTCTTCAACATCGGCGACTCGGTGCTGACCGCCGGCGAGCTGCGCACCCGCGGCTTCTATCTCGGCTCCAACGTCTCCTACAATCTGAAGAAGCTCGTCGATCTCGGCTTCATCAACCACCAGAAGTCGCGGGTCGACCGCCGCGCGGTGAAGGTGTCGCTGACCGATACGGGCCGCGAAGTCGCCGCGATCGTCGCCGAGCTCTATGACCGTCATATCGGCTCGATCGACAAGGTCGGTGGCCTCGACGAGCAGGAATTCCAGAAGATGAACCGTTCGCTGCAGCGGCTGGACCGCTTCTGGAACGACCAGATCCTGTACCGCCTCTAGACCCAGTCCTACAGACCTCCGCGCATTTGCCTCGCGACCCTCGGGTCAGCGGGGCCTTTGCCGTTCGGACACCGCGGGGCGAGGTGCTCGGGATCGCGCAGGGCAGGGGATCGCCGTTCCCGCCACAGCCCGGCGCCTGAGTTCGCAGCCGGTTCCGGGACCGGGCCGCCGATTCTGTCGTTGTGCGAACCGCTCAAGAGTGGTCAGGATGGGCGGCAGGAACTCGGATCGTGAGCCATGCCGGTGTATCTGGACCGCCTCGTGACCACGCTGGACGCCGCCGCCATGACGGACCGCGGCTCGGCGCCTGTCCGGGTTCAGGGAGCGAATTCTCCGCCACGCGCCGCGATCTTCCAGCCGTTGCAGCTTTTCGCAGATCGCCGGCGGCTCCTCGAGCCGGGCACAGACGCGCATCGCCTGACCGCCGCGCATCGGTTCCACGCCTTACGGCATCGCAGATCCCTCGGCGGCGTATCGAACACGCTTTTCCCAAGGGACAGGGCCGCAGTTCGGCGCGGCAACATCATCCATTCGCGGGATCGGAATCTCCCGTTCTCGAAGCGGACGCAAGCATAGGGACGCGCATCACCACGCCAGAGCCAAGGGAGGAATTCATGTCCAAGACCAATGGGAGCTGCTGCGCAGGTCCGGGCTATGCATCGCCGCAGGAGGCGATGAAGGCGCCGCGCGAGACCGTCGTCTACACGATCTGCATCTACACCGGGACCGGGATCGAGAAGCCCGACTACCTGGCCACCATCGATGTCGATCCGGACAGTGCGACCTATGGCGAGGTGATCCACCGGACCGAAATGCCGAATGTCGGGGACGAACTCCACCACATGGGCTGGAATGCCTGCTCCTCCTGCAACACCGACGGCAGCATGGAGCGCAAGTACCTGATCATTCCGGGCGTGCGCACGACGAACTTCTACATCGTCGACACCGCCACCGATCCGCGCCGGCCGACGCTGTTCAAGACGATTGACGGAAACGAGATCAAGGCGAAGACGAACCTCTCGGCGCCGCACACGGTACATTGCCTCGGCGCCGACATCATCGTGTCGATGCTGGGCGACGCCGAGGGCAACGGCCCCGGCGGCTTCCTGCATCTGGACAAGGATTTCAACATCATCGGGCGCTGGGAGGAGGATCTCGGCGCGATGCGGTACAATTACGACTTCTGGTACCAGCCGCGCCATAACATGATGATCTCGACCGAATGGGCGTCGCCCAACACCTTCATGCCGGGGTTCGATCTGGAGGATGTGGCGCGCGGCAAATACGGCCAGCATGTTCATTTCTGGGATTTCGCGAATCGAAGGGTCGAGCAGAGCATCGATCTGGGCGCGGAGGGCATGATCCCGCTGGAGGCCCGGTTCCACCACAACCCCGACAGCACGCATGGCTTCGTCGGGGCGGCGCTGGCCTCGAACATCTTCCACTACCACAAGGACAACGGCACGATCGAGATCGAGAAAATCATCGACGTGCCCACCGTGGATGTCGAAGGCTTCCCGGTTCCCATGCCCAGCCTGATCACCGACATCCTGGTGTCGATGGACGACCGCTTCCTCTATTTCTCGAACTGGCTGCATGGCGACCTCAGGCAGTACGACGTGTCCGACCCGGCGAACCCGAAACTGACCGGCCAGGTCTGGATCGGCGGGATGCTGGGCAAGGCACCGGAGGTGAACGGCCACACGGTCGACGGCGCGCCGCAGATGATCCAGCTGTCGCTGGACGGCAAGCGGCTCTACGTGACGACGTCGCTCTTCTCGACCTGGGACAACCAGTTCTATCCGTCGATGAAGGAGAAGGGCGGGATCATGCTGATCGTGGACTGCGACACCGAGGAGCGCGGCATGACGATCCGCGATGATTTCATCATCGATTTCAACGACGAACCGCATGGACCGGCGCGGGCCCATGAAACCCGCTATCCCGGCGGCGACTGCTCGTCGGATATCTGGGTCTGACGGGCGACGGTCAGCCGCATCCGGCGAGGCCGGATGCAGCCTTTGGAGAGACGCCGGCATGCGCAGGCACAGCGTCACATTGCGCAATCGCGGCGGGTTGGTCCTTTCCGTGGGCGAGGATGAGCCGATCATCCACGCCGTCGAGGCGGCCGGCCATGTCCTGCCGATCGGCTGCCGCTATGGCGGCTGCATCACCTGCGCCGCCCGGCTGGTTTCCGGCTCGGTCCGCCAGCCGAATGGCACGGCGCTGAACCGCCGCCAGTCGGAGGCCGGCTACGTGCTGCTCTGCGTGGCGCGCCCGAAGGAGGATTGTGTCCTCGATGTCGGCGTGGAGAGCCATGACAGGCTCTACGTCAATCCGTTCGCCAGCGCCGCGGCAGCGGACCAGTTGGCGCGCGCAAAGGGCAGGTCAGGACGGCGCTGTGCGTGAGTCGGAAGGCGGGGTGCCGGTCGCGCTGCGCGATAGGGTAGCGCGGAGGACGATGGCCGGCTGGTCACGGCGAGCTCGTCACGTTTCCTGCCGGGCAAACGCCATGGCGTGGTGCAGCCGGATCGCGAGCACGTTCGTTGCGATGCGCAGGCCAACCGTCAGCGGCCTGACTTCGCATCGCGAAAACAAGCCGGGGCGCTCGATATGTCTTGCCATACGGCAGGCGATTCAAAGGGGGAATGGTACGCCCAAGGGGAATCGAACCCCTCTCTCCACCGTGAAAGGGTGGCGTCCTAACCGATAGACGATGGGCGCAGCGACGGCGTGTATACGGTGAGTCTCCGGCGACCGCAAGAGCCGGAAAAGGGGTTTTTCGCCGTTGCGAGAAGTTTTTGCGACAGTCCGGAATTTTGCCTTTTGCCGGTCGGCGACGGCCGGAACGCTGGCCACGCCAGCCTTGGCCGGGGCGCCGATCCACCTAAGGAATCAGAGGGTTGGCTATTTGCGACCGCGGCAGGACCAGTTCCAGTCGCGCTTGTGCCCGACATCGACGTGGATCGCCTTGGTGTGACAATAGGTGCCGACGCCGCCGCGGCCCGGCAGCGACCGCACATAGGCGGCAACGGCCATGTTGTCGGCGCCGGGGATGATGATGTCGGCAGCCTTGCAGCCCATGTGCTGGGAGCGGCGCGCGCCGTTGACCCGCTTGTTGTGGGTCGGGCTGCGATAGCCGGAGGTGACGATCACCTTGGTGCCGTAGCGCCGCTCGACGGTACGCAGGATCCGCACGAGATCCGACGGGAAGCAGGAGGTCTCGACGCTCTCGCGCTGAACCATCAGGCCGTTCGGCGCCAGGCGAGCCATGCCGGTCGACAGGGAGGCGACCCGGTAGGAGCTCTCGACGTCCTCGATCATGTCTTCGTCGGCCGAGGCGCGCTGGCCGATCTCGAACAGCGAGGAGGGGTCGACGCCGGGAAGGGCCTCGGTGCCGGCCGCCGCGCCCTCGCGTTGCAGGACGACACGGCGCGACTTGCCCTTGTCGACATTGGCGATGGGCGTGCGGGCCTCCGAGCGGGCGAAGAGCGAGGAAAACAGCGAACGGTCGGAGGAGCGGCCTGCCGCGCCACTCGTGGATGCCTCGGTCGCATAGGCGACCATGGCCTTGTTCTCGCTGCCGGTCGGAATCAGCGGGGTGGTGGCCGGCATGTCGGCAATGGCGCGCGGCGGCGTCTGTGCTTCGGCCGTCTCGGTCGCCGGCGCACTGGTGTCGGCCGCTGCACTCGCAGCCTCCGTGCCCAGCGCTTCGCCGGTCGCCGACGTCCCGGCGTCCGCTTCGGATGCAGCCGCGACATCGACGGCAGCCGCGTCCTCGGTTCCGGGCGCCGTAGCGGTCCCCGCAAATCCGAAGGCCGAGGTATCGTCGATGGCGGAGACGCATCCCGACAGGATCGGCGCGGTCGACAGAAGCGCCAGCATCAGGAGATGCGGCGTCATCGCAAGGCGGCGGTGGCCCGGGCGGTCAGTTTTCAATCGTTTCCCCTCTCGGCAGCGTGTTCGCGAACCCGCCACGTCAGTCCTGCAACGACCCGGCCATCCTGCCGCGTCTCATGGTCCCCACCATGTGTCGCCACTGACAGTCTCGATGGTCTTACCAAGCGTCAGGTCGTGCACGGCGAAAGCATTGTCTCTCAATAACGCTCTGCCGTCTATGGTGGGAATGCGGCGGCACGATGGTCGCCGCATGTCCCGGTGGAAGCTTACCAGCTTCCGGTGTTCTGCATCGAGGCCCACGGCTCCGCGGGCTCCTTGGCCTCGCCCTTCTGCAGCAACTCGATCGAGATGTTGTCGGGCGACTTGATGAAGGCCATGTAACCGTCGCGGGGCGGACGGTTGATGGTGACGCCTTTGTCCATCAGGTCCTGGCAGGTGGCGTAGATGTCGTCGACCTCATAGGCGAGGTGGCCGAAATTGCGCCCGCCGGAATATTCCTCGGGGTCCCAGTTGTGGGTGAGCTCCAGAAGCGGCGCGCGGGTTTCCTTGGCGCCCGGCATGTCGTCCTGCCCGGCGAGGAAGATCAGGGTGAAGCGACCCTTTTCGCTCTCGACACGGCGGGTTTCCACCATTCCCAGCTTGTTGCAGTAGAAGTCGAGCGACGCGTCCACGTCGCTGACGCGAACCATCGTGTGCAGATAGCGCATTCGGTCTTGCCTTTCTTGTGGTGATGGCGCCGATGGTAGCGTGTTTGACCGGTGAGCCAACCCTTGCGGCGCAGAAAAAGCAACGACGGGACATGGGGCCGGCCCCGGATCGGGCAGGGCGCTGCCGGTCGTCCCTGGCCGCGGCCCATTTACTGGAGCGGCAACGCAGACGACGTCAGTTGGCGGCTGCAGTCAGCGCCATCGTTGCTGTCGTCGCGCCAATAGAACGCCGCCATGTCCGGGCGACAACCGGCATATCCTTGGAAAAGCCCGTCGGTGGCCTTGCCCCGATCGGGCTCATTGATGCTAAGTTCGGCCATTGCGATTCGGATGGTGGAAGTACAGGCGGAACCCCGAATGCCGGACAGAATCTCTGAAAACGCCGAGGACCGGGCCGGTCTGTCCGACACCGCGGATGTCGGCCTGTCCGTCATCTCGGGCCATATCAAATGGTTCGACGTCTCCAAGGGCTTCGGCTTCATCGTGCCCGACGACGGGGGCGCGGATATTCTCCTTCATGTCACCTGCCTGCGGCGCGACGGCCATGCGACGGCGCTCGAGGGCGCGCGGGTCGTCTGCGAGGTGCAGCAGGGCGAGCGCGGCCTGCAGGCTTTCCGGGTGCTGTCGATGGACCAGTCCACCGCGGTCCATCCCTCGCAGCTGCCGGCCCCGCGCACCCATTCGGTGGTCACCGCCAGCAGCGACCTCGTCTCGGCCGTGGTGAAATGGTTCAACCGGACCAAGGGCTACGGTTTCCTGACGACCGGCGAGGGGACCGAGGACATTTTCATTCACATGGAAACCCTGCGCCGGTTCGGCATGACCGAGCTGCGGCCCGGCCAGGACGTGCTGGTGCGTTTCGGGCAGGGCGACAAGGGACGCATGGCGGCGGAGATCCATCCTGGGACGGGTCCCGTTCAGCCGCCGTCCCACTGAGTTGAGGCAGATCCGATGGCAATGAGACGCGCGATCCTGGCGGCCGGTTTTGCGGCGGTGGCCGTCGTCGGGGCAGCCTACTACGCGGTGGCGGGCAACGGCCTGTCGACGGCGATGCTGGAGACGGCGACCGGCAGCCATGCCATCAAGGTCGAACTGGCGCAGACACCGGAGACGCGTGCCACCGGCCTGATGAACCGCGAATCGATGCCGGCGGACCAGGGCATGCTGTTCGAGTTCGACGAGACCCGTCCGGTCGCGATGTGGATGAAGAACACGCTGATTCCCCTCGACATGCTGTTCATCGATCCGGACGGGGTGGTGAAGCGGGTGAAGACCAATGCCCGGCCGCTGTCGCTGGATACGATCCCGTCCGGGGCACCGGTAAAATACGTTCTGGAGCTGAATGGCGGCGCCGCGGCCCGCTTCGGAGTGGCCGCCGGCGACCGACTTCGTCACCCGATCATTCCGCAGCCTTGACTTCCCGACCATTGCCCGCCAAACCCCGCATCGACAGGCACGTCACCAGTGTCCGGAGCGTAGCGCAGCCTGGTAGCGCATCTGGTTTGGGACCAGAGGGTCGCAGGTTCGAATCCTGCCGCTCCGACCAATGGTCGACGGACACCGGTTTTTGACACGGGCGTGGCGAAGCCGCGCCGCCGCCGACGAGGCCCAGATGGTTGCGAGAATCTATCGTCCGACCCGTACCGCCATGCAGTCGGGCAAGGCGAAGACGCGCGATTGGATGCTGGTCTACGAACCCGAGCAGCCCAAGCGCGTCGAGCCCCTGATGGGCTATACCTCGTCCGGCGACATGCTCTCCCAGCTCAGACTCTCCTTCGAGACCCGCGAGCAGGCCGTCGAATACGCCGAGCGCAACGACATCCCGTACCGGGTCGAGGAGCCGAAGGAAACGCGGCGCCCGAAGATCGCCTATGCGGACAATTTCCGCTATGACCGGCGCCAGCCCTGGACGCACTGACGGTCGACCGTCTGTTCCGGTGCCAGGCCGCCTACGGCCCCGTAGCTCAGAGGATAGAGCACCGGCCTTCTAAGCCGATGGTCGCAGGTTCGAATCCTGCCGGGGTCGCCAGCCGGTTCTCGATCGGGGCATGCGCCCAAAAGCGACGCGGGCCGCGCGTTCATGGTCGTTTTTTCACAATACCCTGAGCTCGGTCTAAACTAGGCGTTCTGCAACGGGCCGCAGATCCGCGCTCCGAATGGCGGCGCAGTGTGCTGCAGCGCCGGGCAACGGAACAGGACGCCAGCCGTTGCAACAATCAGTCGACCGCGAGCAACTTTGATGAACAACGAGTCTCTTCCCGGTTCCGAAAGCGATCAGAGCGGCGTCAACGACGGGGCGAGCGATGTCGACGCGCTGGCGCGCGAGCGCGTTGCGCTGCGGCGCGAACGTGACGGCTACAAGAACGCGTATGAGGAACTCAGCGCGGAGGTCGGAACGCTGCGGTCCGAGCGGGATGGCTACAAGGGTGCCTACGAACAGCTCGCCTCCGAAGTCGGAATGCTACGATCGGAGCGCGACGGGTACAAGGGCGCTTATGAGCAAGTGGAGCCGCGGTTCAACTACCTTCGTATGGTTGCGGGACCGGTAACTCGTGAGGAGGTCGCCCCTACGCTGGTTGGGAAGCCAAGCATCTTCATCGTGACGCTCCCTAAGAGCGGGACGGTGTATATTGCACACACGCTACGCCAGTCGCTTGAGTATGATTTCACATCTGTGATGGTCACTCCAACCTTCCCAAAGAACATTGTCTGGGAATCGATGGCGGTTGATTTCGTCAAAGGTGGAATGGTTTCGGCATCCCATATGGCACCTGACGCAATCAACCTCGCCGCTTTGAAAGATGCCGGGATTAGGAAAGCGGTGTTGCATTTCCGAGATCCCAGAGCCGCTCTCGCAAGTTGGTTTCATTTCCGAACGGCTTATGGCCAGTTCCCCTCGGAAAGAGAACGTCTTAGCCGCGTCGCCGTGGAGTTGCCCGAGTCGTTCCTTGCGCTTTCGAAACCGGAGCAGATGGATCACTTCATCGAGTCATTCTACCGTCCATGTATCGATTGGATGGTGGGTTGGCTCGATGTCATCGATCGAGACCCGGAATTCGAAGTGCTTCTGAAGACACACGACGACCTGAAAGGACAGGAGACCGCGTATCTCCAGTCAATTCTAGATTTCTACGAAATCGACGCTTCGTCGAAGCTGGTCGAAAAATCGGAAGCGACCCACTTTCGCAAAGGCGACAGCACCAGTTGGAAGGCGGATGTGACCGAGGCACAAGCCAAACGGCTGGCAGATATGATCCCCGAAGTTCTACGGCTGCGCTTCGGCTGGAACTAGGGAAACATCATCACGACATCGGCTCGAAATACTGGCCGCGACAGAGATAGCGCATGATCTGGTTGGCCAGAACGTCCGGTTCCTGTGTTCCCGCCTCCAGCCGGATTTCCGCCTGCTCGGGTGCCTCATAGGGGCTGTCGATGCCGGTGAAGTCCTTGATCAGCCCGGCGCGGGCGCGCTTGTAGAGGCCTTTCGGGTCCCGCTGCTCGGCGATCTCCAGCGGGGTGTCGACGAAGACCTCGATGAATTCGCCATCCTCGAACAGGCTGCGCGCCATCCTGCGGTCCGACCGATAGGGCGAGATGAAGGAGGCGAGCACGATCAGGCCGGCATCGACGAACAGGCGTGCCGCCTCCGCCACGCGGCGAATGTTCTCGACACGATCGGCTTCGGAGAAGCCCAGGTCGCGGTTGAGGCCGTGGCGCAGATTGTCGCCGTCGAGAAGATAGGTGTGCCGGCCGCGCGCAAAGAGGCTCTTCTCCACCAGATTGGCGATCGTCGACTTGCCGGCGCCTGAGAGCCCCGTGAACCAGATCACCGCCGGCTTTTGCCCCATGGCGGTCGCACGGCGCTGCTTGTCGAGATCGAAGGTCTGCCATCGCACATTCGGCGCATGGGAGCGTTCGGTTTCGGCCATGTCGGCACCATCAATGTCGGCAGGCCGTGACCCGCAGGAAGGGCGATGCAGAGCGCGCACCCCGCAGGGCCGGCTCTTTCCGTTCGCCGGGCAATGCCCGGTTTCGGACGCGTCGTCGTGGCATCATCGAGTGCCGGATGGTTGCTGTCCGGTCAAGGAAATGCAGGACGCCCATGGCCCGTGCAGCGGCGTTTGCCCGCGCCTCGGGACGGTTTTCGCGCGGGTTGCGGCGGGAAGGGCACAGCCGCAAAGCGGATCCGGGCGTAGGATTGTTTTCGCACCTTTCACACTCCAGCCACCAACAATCTTCATCGGCTAGTGAGGCGGGTGTGGGCATCATCGACAGGCAGACACGCTTGGAGGCAGACGATGTTACAGGCACGCTCGACGATCCTGGTGGATCATTGCAAGGCGGCCATGGCGGGCGACTTTCGCCATCCGGCCAGTGTGATGAACATGCTGGGGATCGACTACGAATACGCGCAGGACGATCCGCGCGTGGACGTTCGCGTCTTCCATGGATGCACGAACGTCCCGCGGGGACTGCCGTCCTACGTCCGCGCCATCGGCTGAGCCGCGCCGCGGCCAGCCCGCAGGCCCGGGTTTCAGCCAGGCGGCCCCGCATCGGCATCGCGACGCGGGGCCCTGACGATCAGCGGCCGTGAACGGCGGCGAAGCCCGCTTCCATGTCCGCCTGCAGATCGACCACATCCTCGAGCCCGATCTGCAACCGGATCAGGCTGCCCGCGGCCGGTCCCTTCGCGATGGTCCGGTCGCCCAGCGACGCCGGCACGGCGAGACTTTCGTGTCCGCCCCAGGAATAGCCCAGGCCGAAGACGCGCAGCGCGTCGAGAAAGCGCTCGGCCGCATCCGCATCCCCGTCGAGAACAAAGCCGAACAGGCCGCTCGCGCCGCTGAACTGACGCTGCCACAGGGCATGGTCGGGGAAGGATGGCAGGGCCGGGTGCAGCACGTCGAGGACGTCGTCGCGACCCTCCAGCCATTGCGCCAGCGCCAGGGCGGACGCCTGGTGCCGCTCCAGCCGCACGCCCATGGTCTTCAGGCCGCGCAGGACGAGATAGGTATCGTCGGGCGCGCCGTTGACGCCGAGCTGCATCTGCGTGTCGCGCAACTGGGCAAGGGTCGCCGCGTTCGCCGACACGCTGCCCATCATCAGGTCGGAATGGCCGCCCGGATATTTGGTCAGCGCATGGATCGACAGATCGACGCCATGCTCGAGCGGCCGGAAGAACAGCGGCGTCGCCCAGGTGTTGTCCAGCATCGTCACGGCGCCGCCGGCATGGGCCGCGTCGCAGACCGCAGCCACGTCCATGATCTCGAAGGTGTTGGAGCCGGGCGCCTCGAGGAAGACGACCTTCGTCTCCGGCCGCATCAGCCCGGCGATGTCCGCGCCGATATGCGGATCGTAATATTCGACGTCGACGCCCATGCGCCGCAGCGTGCCGTCGCAGAAGCGGCGGGTGGGGAAATAGACCGAATCGACCACCAGGCAGTGATCGCCGGCGGACAGGAACGCCAGCAGCGGCACGGTGACGGCGGCGAGCCCCGACGGCACGAGGATCGTGCCTGCGGCGCCCTCGAGTTCGCTCAGTGCATCTTCGAGGACCTTGGTCGTGGGGGTTCCGGACAGGGCGTAGCTGAACGGTGCCTTGGCCCGGTTCTTCAACTCCCTGGCGGTCGGAAACAGCACGGTGGAGCCGTGCACGACGGCCGGATTGACGAAACCATGCTGCGTGGACGGGTCGAACGGGCCGTGCGCGAGTTGCGTATTCATCCCCAGACGCGTGTCACCGGGCTGCGTGGATCGAGTGCTCAATTGTTGGGCTTCCTGATTGTTTGCGAGACGTGGATTGCCGTAATCGTCAAAATCGGCGGGAGAAAAGCGTCACATGCTTGACCTGCACAAATTTATGACATGAGATCAAGCCGCCTCGTGAAGATGCGTTTGCGATGCGGCTGCGGCTGTATGTGTGCGTCTCTCAACGATAAAGAAAAGCATGAACTGAAATCCATGCCTGGAAAGGTTTCCTGATGAAATTGAGACTTTTGACTGCCGTGCTGGGTCTGACCGTCGCCGGAGTGGCCGTCAGCGGTGCGTCCGCCCAGACGCTGCAAACGGTCAAGGATCGCGGCGTCCTGCGCTGCGGTGTCAACACCGGTCTGCCGGGCTTCGCCTCGCAGAACGATCAGGGTGCCTGGCAGGGTCTCGACATCGACTACTGCAAGGCAATCGCCGCCGCCGTGTTCGGCGACCCGTCCAAGGTCGAATACTCGCCGCTGTCGGCCGTTCAGCGCTTCCCGGCGCTGCAGAACAACGAAGTCGACGTTCTGGCCCGCAACACCACCTGGACGATGGACCGCGACACCACGCTGGGCCTGACCTTCGCCGGCGTGAACTACTATGACGGCCAGGGCTTCATGGTGAAGAAGGACCTCGGCGTGAACTCCGCGCTCGAACTGTCCGGCGCGACGGTCTGCGTGCAGAGCGGCACGACCACCGAGCTGAACCTGGCGGATTATTTCCGCACCAACAACATGGAATACAACCCGGTCGTCATCGAATCCCAGTCGGACGTGAACTCGGCCTATGACAGCGGTCGCTGCGACGTGCTGACCACCGATGCCTCGGGTCTGGCGGCCTCGCGCCTCGAGATGGGCAATGCCGACGAGCACACCATCCTGCCGGAGATCATCTCCAAGGAGCCGCTCGGACCTGCCGTGCGCCAAGGCGACACCGAATGGTTCAACGTCGTCAAGTGGACGCACAACGCGCTGCTGAACGCCGAAGAGCTGGGCGTCACCCAGGAGAACGTCGAAGACATGAAGACCTCGGAGAATCCCGAGATCCGGCGTCTGCTCGGCGAAGACAAGAACTTCGGCGAGTCCATCGGCCTGTCGCAGGACTGGGCCGTGAACATCATCAAGGCCGTCGGCAATTACGGCGAGATCTTCGAGCGCAACATCGGTGTCGATACGCCGCTGGAAATCGCTCGTGGCCAGAACGCCCTGTGGACCAAGGGCGGCCTGCAGTACGGCATGCCGATCCGCTGAGCTGATCAAGCCGGGCCGGGCGCGTCTGTCGCGTCCGGCCCGCCCGGCATGGCCCGTTTGCCCCTTGCGGCCGCCGGGGATCGTCAACTTCCGCAACGCCCGGGAGCGTAGATGACCGTCGAAACCCATTCCGTGCCGCGTCAGGGCGGCGGGGCCAGTTTCCTGAACAATCCAACGGTCCGCAGCATCGTCATCCAGGTCGCCCTGGTGGTCGGTCTCGCGCTTTTCACGTGGTGGATCGTCGACAACACGGCGCGGAACCTCGCAGCCGCCAATATCGCGTCCGGCTTCGGCTTCCTCGCCGAGCGGGCGGGCTTCGACATCGCCATTACGCCCTTCACCTATTCGAGCAACGCCACCTATGGGCACGCGATCCTCATCGGGATCGCGAACACGCTGGTCGTGGCGATCAGCGGCATCATCCTGGCGACCATCGTCGGCTTTCTCGTCGGCATCGGGCGCCTGTCGCGCAATTTCCTCGTCCGCTCGATCTCGACCGTCTATGTCGAGACCTTCCGCAACATTCCGCCGCTGCTGGTCATCCTCTTCTGGTACTTCGGCGTGCTGTCGGTTCTGAGCGGGCCGCGCGGCATCGACGAGAGCCCGGTCGGCGTCTACCTGACCAATCGCGGCCTGCAGATCCCGGCCATCCTGTTCGAGCCGGTCGCCTGGGCCACGCTTGCGGCCCTTGCCGTGGGAACCGCCGCCACAATCCTCTACGCGCGGCGCAGCAAGAAGCATCAGATGGCCACCGGCGAGCGCCGGCCGGTGCTGTGGCCGGCCATCGGCATGATCGTCGGCCTGCCGCTGCTGGTCTTCGTCGCCACCGGTATCCCGGCGACGCTGGAGTTTCCCACCGCGACGCGCTTCAACCTCGCCGGCGGCATCCAGATACGACCTGAATTCATCGCCCTGTGGCTGGCCCTGTCGATCTACACCGCGGCCTTCGTGGCGGAGATCGTGCGCGCCGGCATCCTGTCCGTCTCGAAGGGACAGACCGAGGCCGCCTCGGCGCTCGGACTGACGCGCGGCAAGCTGCTGCGGCTGGTCGTCGTGCCCCAGGCGTTCCGGGTGATCATTCCGCCCCTGACCAGCCAGTATCTCAACCTGACCAAGAACTCGTCCCTCGGACTGGCGATCGGCTATCCCGAACTCGTCGCCGTCGGCTCGACCGTCCTGAACCAGTCCGGCCAGTCGATCGAGGTCGTGGTGATCTGGATGACGGTGTATCTCGGCCTCTCCATTACGGTGTCGCTCATCATGAACTGGTTCAACGCCAAAATGGCGCTCGTCGAGCGATGATCGGGGGCGAATAGATCATGGAAGAACAAGTCGCCCGTTTCGTTTCCACCGAGGAAAAGCTGCCGCTGCCGCCCCCGCCCAGCGAGGTCGGGTTCATCGGCAATGTCCGCCGCAACCTCTTCGCGACGCCGCTCGACAGCGTCCTCAGCGTGATCGCCGGCGCATTCATCGTCTGGGCCGCGATGAACATCTTCAACTGGGCGTGGCTCGATGCTGTCTTCACCGGCAGCGATCGCACCGCGTGCCTCGTCGAGGATGGCGGCCATGGCGGCGCCTGCTGGGCCTTCGTCAGCGCCAAATTCGGCCAGTTCATGTACGGCGTCTATCCGTTCGGCGAACGCTGGCGCATCGACGTCACGGTGGTGCTTCTGGCGCTGCTGGTGGCCGGCCTCGCGATCCCGCGGATGCCCCACAAGCGCCTGAATGCGATCCTGCTGTTCGCGGTGTTCCCGTTCGTGGCGCTGGTGCTCCTGACCGGCGGCGAGTTCCGCTTCGCCGGCGGCACGGTGGCGCTGGTCTTCCTGGTTGCGGCCGTCGCCACGCTGAGCAGCGTCCTGGCCAAGCCCGACGTCGACATCTCGCAGAGGCCGGTCAAGATCGCCGCCGGTTTCGCCGGTCTGGCGCTCCTGCTGTTGCTGGTTTCGGCAGCGGTGGATGCGGATCTGTTCCGCTTCCTCGGCTACCGGTTCTCGATCCTCTCGGTCGCCGCATTCGTCGCGTCGCTGGCGGCGATCGCGCTCGCGGTCTGGGCCGGCTTCCATGCCGGGTCCGAGGGGGCGGGCGTCTTCGGGCTGCTGGTTCCGACCCTCGCGGCGCTGGCCTTCATCGTGCTGATGACCGGCGACTTCGGGCTCCGGCCGGTTCCCACCAATTTGTGGGGCGGCCTGATGGTGACCCTGGTCGTGGCGGTCAGCGGTATCGCAGCGTCGCTGCCGCTGGGTATCCTGCTGGCGCTCGGCCGGCGGTCGTCGATGCCGGCGGTGCGCCTGTTCTGCATCGTGTTCATCGAGTTCTGGCGTGGTGTGCCGCTGATCACCGTGCTGTTCATGGCAAACTTCATGCTGCCGCTGTTCCTGCCGGAGGGCGTGACGTTCAACCAGCTCCTGCGGGCGCTGGTCGGCGTGGCGCTGTTTTCGGCCGCCTACATGGCCGAGGTCATCCGCGGCGGCCTGCAGGCGATTCCGAAGGGGCAGTATGAGGGCGCCGACGCCATGGCGCTCACCTATTGGCAGAAGATGCGGATGATCATCCTGCCGCAGGCGCTGACGCTGGTGATCCCGGGGATCGTCAACACCTTCATCGGGCTCTTCAAGGACACCAGCCTCGTCTACATCATCGGCCTGGCCGACCTTCTGGGCACGGTCCGGCGCGGCTTCAACGATCCCGACTGGATCACCCCCACCACACCAGCGACCGGCCTGGTCTTCGCCGCGTTCATCTACTGGCTGTTCTGCTTCTCCATGTCGCGCTACTCGATCTACACCGAGCGGCGACTGGATACCGGACACAAAAGCTGAAGGAATCTCCCATGGCCGTCGACATCGACACCAAGCCGGGCAATGCAGACCGCATGGCTATCTCCGACGAGATCGCGGTCGAGCTTCTGGGCGTCAACAAGTGGTACGGGGAATTCCACGTGCTGCGTGACATCAACCTGACCGTGCGCCGCGGCGAGCGGATTGTCATCTGCGGGCCGTCGGGCTCCGGCAAGTCGACGATGATCCGCTGCATCAACCGGCTGGAGGAACACCAGAAGGGCACCATCACCGTCGACGGGATCGAACTGACCAACGATCTGAAGAAGATCGACGAGGTGCGCCGCGAGGTCGGCATGGTGTTCCAGCACTTCAACCTCTTCCCGCATCTGACGATCCTGGAAAACTGCACGCTGGCGCCGATCTGGGTCCGCAAGACGCCCAAGAAGAAGGCCGAGGAGGTGGCGATGCACTACCTCTCGCGGGTCAAGATCCCCGAGCAGGCCCACAAATATCCGGGCCAGCTCTCCGGCGGCCAGCAACAACGCGTCGCCATTGCCCGCTCGCTGTGCATGAGCCCGAAGATCATGCTGTTCGACGAGCCGACCTCGGCACTCGATCCCGAGATGATCAAGGAAGTGCTCGACGTCATGGTCGGGCTGGCGGAAGAGGGCATGACGATGCTGTGCGTCACCCACGAGATGGGCTTCGCGCGGCAGGTGGCCAATCGCGTCATCTTCATGGATGCCGGCCAGATCGTCGAGCAGAACGAGCCGGAGGCGTTCTTCACCAATCCCGAGCACGAGCGCACCAAGCTCTTCCTGTCGCAGATCCTGCACTAGCACGCCGCCTGACACTCGCGCGGCGGACATCGGCCGCAGCGGGCCGATGGAGCAGGGCGGACGGCGCCGGATTGCCTGATGCCGTTCCTTCGTGACGGCAAGGGAACCTCATTGTGATCAGGCCGTTGGTGCATATCTGACCGAGGGGATGCGCCATTGTCTGAACGATCGAGCGAGGGGCGTGAAGACAAGCGCTCCACCACCCTGTCCCCGACGATCGGCCTCGTCACCAACCAGCATATTGAAGCCGGCCCGCGCTGGGCGGTGATCGGCATCTTCTTCATCCTGCTGTTCGGGGCGCTGTATCTGACGGCGAGCTTCGTCCTGCCGGTCATCATCGCGCTGCTCTTCGCGCTGGTCATGAGCCCGGTGGTGCGGTTTCTGCGGCGGCGCTTGAAGATCTGGGAGCCGATCTCGGCCTTCTTTCTCGTCGTCGGCGCGCTGGTGACGATGGTGCTCGGCTTCTACATGCTGAGCGATCCGATCACGAACATCGTCAACGACGCGCCGCGTTACGCCGCCGCCGTGGATCAGGAACTGCGCTCGGTGCAGGAGCGGTTCGCCCGGCTGGAGGCGGCACAGCAGAATGTCGAGCAGGCCGCGGCGCGGAACGCGCCCAATGACGGCCAGCCCGACGAGGTCGTCGTCAAGAACCCCGGGCTTCTGGACAATGTGACGACCGCAGCGCCGCAGATCGTCGCCTCGGTGGGCTTCTCGCTTGTCTTCCTGTTCTTCCTCCTGGCATCGGGCGACCTCTTCTACCAGAAGCTCGTCCGTGCCATGCCGACCCTGTCGGACAAGAAGCGGGCGCTCAACATCGCCCACGAGATCGAGCGCGAACTGTCGCGCTACCTGTTCACGATCACGCTGATCAACGTCACCCTCGGCCTGACCATCGGCACGCTGCTCTGGTGGGTCGGCATGCCGACGCCGATCATCTTCGGCGCACTGGCGACGCTGTTGAACTTCATCCCCTATATCGGCGCGCTGATCGGCATGTTCCTCGTCGGCGTCATCGCGCTGGCCGAGTTCGGCAGCCTGTCCAACGCGCTGGCGCCTGTGCTGGTCTATCTTGCCTGCACGACGGTGGAGGGTCAGCTCGTGACACCGATGATCGTCGGCCGCCGGCTGGAGATGAACGCGGCCGCGGTCTTCCTGTCGGTGGCGTTCTGGGGCTGGATCTGGGGCGTCGTCGGCATGTTCCTGGCCGTGCCCGTGATGGTCGCTCTCAAGGTGCTGGCGAGCTATGTCGAGCCGCTCGGACCGTTCGGCGATTTCCTGTCGGTCGGTTCGAAACGCCCTACGAACGACGACGACTGACGGGCTCCGGGGCGGGGTGTCCTGATCTCATCCTATGATCGTGGAGAATCGAAAAGGGCGGTCCAAGCGCCGCCCTTTTGCGTCCGGATATCGCCATCCAGCCTGCGCTGCGGCATATGGCTCGACCTGACCTGCAAAGTGGTTCGGCGACAGGCCAGTTATCGCAGCTATCATGTGCGTATCGGACTTCAGGTTCGGCTCGCGGTTTCACAGATGATGCAGGCGCTCTGCGATGTGTCGGACAGGTCATCGCCACCGTTCCTCCGCGGTGTAGTGCCGCGGACCTGGATTGGCGCTCCGCCTGGAGCCACATCGACGAGGCTGCATCCCGGAAACGAAAAAGGGCGGCCCGAGGGCCGCCCTTTCCTTGTTCGGGTGTGACCGTCCGGCCTAACGCTGGGCGGTGTTGACCGGCTTGACCAGCGGGGTGATGCGCCGGACGGTGACCCGCCGGTTCTCGCGGTTCTCCGCCTGCGTATCGACCTTCAGGTCCTGCTCGCCATAGCCCTGGGTGACGAGGTTCTCCGGCGGCACGTCGAAATACTGGGTCAGTGCCGTGGCGACGCCGTCGGCGCGCCGGTCGGAAAGGGCGAGATTGGCCCGCTCGCTGCCCACCGCGTCCGTATGGCCTTCGATCAGGAAGGTCTCGTCCGGGTTCTCGGCAATGACCCGTGCGATGGCATCGGCCAGGGCCCGCAGGTCGCCGACCTCCTCCTGGGTGATCTCCGCCGATCCGAAGTTGAAGTTGATCGTGCTGAGATCGATGCGGCGCACCTTGTCGCGCACGCGCTCCGACCGGCGGACCTCGTTGAGGGAGTAGATGCGGTCGACGGTCTCGACGGGCGGGGCGACGATGGTCCGGTAGTAGAGCTCCTCGTCGGGATCCGTCACGTCGACGATGTAGTCCTCGCGCGGGATGCGCAGGTCGAGCGGCGGCAGGTCGGCGCCGACGTCGCTGTAGTAATAGTCGTCCTGACGCTCGTCGTCCTGATACGGATCGTAGAACAGCACGACTTCGCTTCCGTCCGGCATGATGCGCGAGCGGCGCACCACATCGCCGTAACGGTTGGTGATCGTCACCACCTGGACGCCGTTCGGCCGGACCACCGTCTCGCGGGTGCGATCGCCGCGCAGGCGGTCGTAATAACGCTCCTGCGCATCGACCGCGATGCGGTCGTCGTCATTGCCGCGGATGAAATAGGCCGCGGCTCCGCCGGCGAGCGCGCCGACGGCGCCGGCACCGACGATCGACAGGATGTCGCGATTGCCGACGCGGTCGACGACCTCGACGCCCGGCGGCAGCGGCGCCTGCTGGTTGACGGTGGTGTTGTTCACGACGGTGTTGTTGGTCGTCGTGCTGTTGTTGATTACCGTGTTGTTCGTCGTGGTGCTGCCGGCACTGCCGTCCGCCGCCGCGGCGTTCGGCGCCTCGATCCGTTCGCCTTCCTCGGCGGTGATCGGAGTCACCTCCACCGGCTCGGCGAGCTGCTGGACGCGGGCGTCGCTCGCGGCGACGCCGCCTTCCGGCACGGCCTCGGTCTGGACGGATTCGTCCACCGCTTCCGGCTGCGATTCCGGAGCGGTCGGCTCGGGCTGCGCGGTGGCCTCGGCGGCGGGCTGCTGGTCGGCTGCAGGCTGCTCCCCGGTTGCTGGGTCGGCCGGCTGTTCAGGCGACGTTCCCGCCGGCTGTTCGGCGGTGTCAGCCGCGGGCGCAGCGCCGTCGGTGCTCTCCGGCTCCGCTGCTTCGGCAGGGGCGTCCGGCTGCGGCTCGGCGGCCGGCTCGGCCGTCTGCGCTTCCGCATCCTCTGCCGCAGGCGCTGCGGGTGCGACATCCTGGGGCGCGGCTTCCGCCGCAGGCTCGGACGGGGCTTCGGGTTCGGCGGCCGGCTCCTCTACCGGCGTCTCGGCTGCCGGTTCGCCGGCCTCCGGCTCGGCTGCTGGAGCCGCTTCCTCGACGGGTTCCGCCGGGGCTTCGGCCTCGGTCGGGGCCGCTTCCTCGGCAGCCGGCTCAGGCTCGACCTCCGGTGCTTCAGCCTGGGGCTCTTCAGCCTGGGGTTCCTCAGCGGGGGCTTCGGCTGCCGGCTCCGGCTCAGGCGCGACGGTTTCTGCCGGGGCTTCGGCCGGCGGTGCCTCGGGTTCCGGTGCCGGCTCAGGCTGCGGCTCCTCGACGGGAGCGGGCTGCGGCTCGGCGGCGGGCTCCTCGACCGGTGCGGCTTCCTCTACCGGGGCGGGCTCCTGCGCAGCCGGAGCTTCCGGCTCAGGGGCCGCATCCTGCGGCAACAATTCCTCGGCCTGCGCGACGCGGATAGTCGCCGCCTCCTGCGCGTAAGCGGCGATGGGCCCTGAGAGGGCTGTCGAGGCCGCCAGCGCGGCGACACCGACGAACCTGCCGGTCCTGTTACTTTTCGGCATGTAAATGACCTTTTCGAAACCGTCCCTTGCAGCATTGAGAGGTCGCACGGCCGGTTTCGCGGTCCGGTGCCAGTCCTCCCGCCCGCCATGGCTGCCGGCCGGCTGGCCGGTGCACCCATGTCGAGGCGAGGCAGGAACGTTCCACCGGTGCCGCTGTTCCGCGAAAGGCGGTGTCCGGCTGATTAATCCTTGGGCGGGCGCCAGTCGTAGAGCCAGGCGAGATCGCCGGCGAGGCTGGCCGCCGAGCGCGATGCCAGCACCGCATTGCGGCCGAGGCTGAGCGGAAACGGCAGGTGGTAGACGAAGCGGTGAAAACCGACCCGCGACCGGACCTTGTCGATCCGTGGCCGCCGCTCTGTCTCGTAGGCCCGCAATGCATTGCTCAAGTCGGCGGCGCGATCGAGATGGTTGGCCAGCACCGCCGCATCCTCGATTGCCATGGCCGCGCCCTGCGCCGCATAGGGCAGCATGGCGTGCGCCGCATCGCCGATCAGGATCAGGCGGTCGCCCAGATGCCGCCAGGGCCGCGCGCCGGGCACGGCTTTCAGCGGCCAGGCGGTGAAGGCGCCCACCGCCGCGATCATCGCGCCGAGCCGTCGGTCCCACTTCGAAAAGCGCGCCGGAAGGTCTGCCGGGTCCACCGAACCGCTCGCAGGCTCGATGAGGACGAGATTCGTCTCCCTTCCGCCGGCGATGGGGTAGGCGACCGCATGACGCCGCGGGCCCAGCCAGGCTTCGATACCGCCAGCCGGCATGGGGCCGCCGGTGACGCGGCCGCGCCAGGCAAGGGCGCCCGTCGCCGCCGGTCCTTCCAGGCCAAGCCGTTGGGCCGTGGGCGAGTTCACGCCGTCCGCGGCAATGACGAGCGTCGTCTGCAGGATCTCGGTGCCGTCAGGGCTGATGGCTTCGACGCGCAGATCGCCGCCGTCCCGTGCGACGACGCCGATGTCCCGGCCGAGCCGAAGATCGATCCGGCTTGAGGCCGCGGCGGTACGTGCGAGCCAGGACTGGAGATCGGCCCGGTGAATGGAGAGGTAGGGCGTTCCGTCGGCCGAACTGACCGGCACCGATGCGATCGGACGGCCGGTCCGGGCGGCATGCAGGGTCACCGTTTCGGCGACCGTGCCGCGGGCCTTCAGATCGTTCAGATCGCCGAGACGGGCGAGAACGCGCAACGCGTTGGGCGACAATTGCAGGCCGGCCCCGACCTCTTCCAGCCGGGGCGCGCGCTCGACGACGATGCAGGGACGATCGCGGCGCGCCAGTTCCAGCGCCATCGTCAGGCCGGCCATGCCGGCGCCGATGATGACGACCGGCCGCGTCCGGTCGATGGCGCCTATGTCAGGCGGCCTTCTCTTCGAACTGGCAGCCGGGAGGAATCGTGTCCCAGCCCTTCAGCGAGGAATTGTAGCGGTAGAGGGTCGAGCAGTAGCTGCAGACCATCTCGCCCTCGTCGCCCATGTCGAGATAGACATGCGGATGGTCGTGCGGCGGGTTGGCGCCGCAGCACATGAATTCGTTGACGCCGACCTCGATCAGATCATGTCCGGCATCGTTCTGGAAATGGGGGATCGTGTGCCCGGCCATTGCGGCTCGCCCTCGGCTCGGTTGCGCTATGGCGCGGACCATAATGGCGCCGGTCGCGAATGAACAGGGGGTGGCGAAACCTCCGTCATGGCTCTAATGCGCCTGTGACGTCTGATCGGAAAAGCACGGGAATGGCAGCCATGGACACCTTCACCAGCGACGGTCTGCAACTGGCCTTCACCGATACCGGCGAGCGCGACCGGCCCGCCGTGCTGCTCGTCCACGGCTTCGCCTCGTCGATGCGGGTGAACTGGATCGACACGGGCTGGGTGAAGACGCTCAACGAGGCCGGCTACCGCGTCGTCGCCTTCGACCATCGCGGCCATGGCCAGAGTGCCAAGCCGCAGGACGAGGCGGCCTACACGCCGCAGAAGATGGCCGGCGACGTGGTCAATCTGCTCGATCATCTCGAGATCGGCGAGACCGTGATCTTCGGCTATTCCATGGGCGCGCGCGTATCGGCCTTCACCGCACTGGCGGCGCCGGGGCGGATCTCGAGGATCGTCTTCGGCGGTCTCGGCATCGGCCTCGTCGAGGGCGTCGGCGATTGGGACCCGATCGCCGCGGCGCTGCTGGCACCGTCGCTCGACGACGTGACGGATCCGCGCGGCCGCATGTTCCGGGCCTTTGCCGACCGCACCCGCAGCGACCGGCATGCGCTGGCCGCCTGCATCTCGACCTCGCGGCAGGAACTGACCGAGGCGGAGGTTGGGCGGATCGCCCAGCCGACATTGATCGGCGTCGGCACTACCGACGACATCGCCGGTTCGCCCGACGCGCTCGCTGCACTGATGCCGAATGCCCGGGTCTTCGCGATAGAGGGTCGGGACCACATGCTTTCGGTCGGCGACCGCACCTTCAAGGCGGAGGTCCTGCGCTTCCTGGGCGAGGCCGCGTGACCACGCGCCCTGTGGAATGGATGGGGGCCGGCGGACATCGTCTCGTCGCCGACCGTCCGGTAGCGGACGGTCATCCGGTGCTGCTGCTGCATGGCGGCGGGCAGACACGGCAGGCCTGGTCGCATGTCGCCGGCCGGATGGCCGGGCGCGGCCTGTCGCCGATCGCCGTCGATCAGCGCGGCCATGGCGACAGCGAATGGATCGCCGGCGGCGGCTACAGCTTCTTCGATTTCGGCGCGGATGCCGGCGCGCTGGCGGATGCGATCGCCCTGGAGTCCGGGGCGAAGCCCGTGGCGGTCGGTGCTTCGCTGGGCGGCATCGCCAGCCTGCTGGCGCAGGGCGAGGCTGACCGCTTCGCCGCGCTGATCCTCGTCGACGTGACGCCGAGTCTCAACGAGGACGGTGTCGCCCGTGTCCATCGCTTCATGACCGACCGGCTGGCCGACGGCTTCGCCAGCCTCGAGGAAGCGGCGGAGGCGGTTGCCGCCTATCTGCCCAACCGGCGACCTTCGGGATCGTCGAAGGGCCTGGCCAAGAACCTGCGCCGTTCCGCCGATGGCCGCTATCGCTGGCACTGGGACCCGGCATTCATCGACGGGCCGAACAGCGTCGCCATGCGCCGGGACGCGGCGCGCACGGCAATGATCACTGCCGCGCAGGCCTTGACCATTCCGACGCTTCTGGTGCGCGGTGGCCGCTCGGACATGGTCACGAGTGCCGAGATCGACGAATTCCGCGTCCTCGTCCCTGCGGCCGAGTTCGTCGACATCGCCGGTGCGGGGCATATGGTTGCGGGCGACCGCAACGACGTTTTCGGCGATGCGATCCTCGAATTTCTCGCCCGGCACGGATTTGCAACGCTTGCTGGCTGAGGCGCGCACCGAACCTCGCGCGGGCCGATCGCGGCGGCGGAACGCAGCGTTCCGCCGCCGCGGCTTCCCCTGATGGCCTCGCGCGCCTATCTTTGACAGTGAGCAGGCGCCGTTTCGGCGCATCCCGACCGGGAGACTTCCATGAGCAGCATGAGCTCGCATTCCCACGAGACCCTTCAGGCCGTCGATCCGATATGGGCCCAGGTCCGGCTGGAGGCAGAGGACGTCGCGGCGCGTGAACCGGTTCTGTCCGGCTTCGTCTATCCGACGATCATCAACCAGCGCAGCCTGGAAGCGGCGCTGATTCATCGCGTGTCGCAGCGGTTGGACCATCCGGATCTGCCGGCGGTCACCATCGCCCAGGCCTTCGCCGACTTGCTGGATGCCGACGACAGCTTCCGTGCGACGCTGCGCACCGACATTCAGGCGGTCTATGACCGCGACCCGGCGTGCGAGCGCTATCTGGAGCCGCTGCTTTACTTCAAGGGCTTCCACGCCATCCAGACGCACCGGCTGGCCCACTGGCTGTGGAACGCCGGGCGGCGCGACTTCGCACTCTATCTGCAGGCGCGCTCCTCGGTGGTCTTCCAGACCGACATCCACCCGGCCTCGCGCATGGGACGCGGGATCTTCCTCGATCACGCGACGGGGCTGGTCGTCGGCTTCACCGCCGTGATAGGCGACAACGTCTCGATTCTTCAGGACGTCACGCTCGGTGGCACCGGCAAGGAATTCGGCGACCGCCATCCGAAGATCGGCAGCGGCGTCCTGATCGGGGCAGGTGCGAAGATCCTCGGCAATATCCGCGTCGGCGAATGCTCGAAGATCGCGTCGGGTTCGGTGGTGCTGAAGGAAGTGCCGCCGCATACCACCGTGGCCGGCATTCCCGCGCGGGTCATCGGATCGGCCGGCGATTGCGACGAGCCGGCCCGGGCGATGGACCAGTGCTTCGAACGGAACGACTGAGCGGCGTCCGAGGATTGAAACGAGTGACCGGCGCCTAGCTACAGGCGCCCCAGACGATCCAGGAGAATGCTGTGAAGCCCGACGAAATCCGCAAGCTCGAAGCCTACCTCAGGAGCAGCTTCAAGACCGCCGACATCAAGGTCCGCGCGCTGCCGAAGAGTGCCGACTCGGCGGAAGTCTATCTCAACGACGAGTTTGTCGGACTGCTCGCGAAGGATACCGAGGAGGGCGAATTGTCCTACCACCTCACCATGACGATCCTGGACATCGACCTCGAGTAGACGCACCGACGATTCGACCCGGCAAACAAAAGAGCCGGCCGTGAAAACGGCCGGCTCTTTTTGTGTCTGCCTGATCCTTCGACCGGCTCGCCTTAGCGAACGCTGCCGACCAGGAGGTTGCGGTCGTCGGCGATGGCCATCCACTTGCCGGCGTTCCGCTCGGACTGGCGCTTGAGATACTGGTAGTCGGTGTCGGTCCACGCCAGGACGCGGTCGTCGAGGTTGTCGAGAACGTAGTCGCCCTGGTCGGTGCGCACCGTCAGCACGGCATGACCTTCGCCGTTCGGCTGGCGCACCACGGTGATCAGCACTGCCGAGGCCGGAATGCCGGCCCGCTCCAGCATGTACTGCTTGAGCAGAACGAAGTCCTCGCAATCGCCCTGGACGGTCGGATATGACCAGAGCTCCGGCACGCCGTGCATCTCCGCGTCGGTGCGCGGGAAGATGTTGGTGTTGACCGCCGTGTTGATCTCGACGATCTGAGCCCAGACTTCGCGGGTCAGCTTGACCACGGCGACCGAGGCGTTGCGGGTACAGGTGCTGGGGTAGCTCTTGCAGAACTCGTAATGACCGACCGGCTGGGAGGTCTGGCTGGTCGTGGCCATGGCAGGGGCCGCCGCGGCGCTCGTCGTCCCCGCGCCCATGGCGAGGAGGAACCCTGCTGCGATCGCGACCTGCTTGATGACGTTCTGCATGTGCTTTCTCCTCGTTCGTGAGGAGACAATGCGCGTTCCATTTTACTTTGAAGCGAAATGTAGTCACCGCATTTGCATCGAATTTTAGGCGGTTTGTTACCAGCTATACTTTCGCGATGTTGAAGGCGTCCGGCCAAATTGCAGCGTCGTCGTTTGCCTTTCGGCAACCACGCTGGCGGGGCCGGCAATTCGCGAGGGTGGCCGAGAGGTATCGGACAGCGCTGTGACGGCGCCCGGGACGGGCAGCCAGGCGCCGGCTCCGTCGGGGCTTTCGATCGTGGGATCTGCACGGGAAAGCCAGTATCCGAGGGGATTGCGGGCGGAGCAGCACTGGCCGCGAGCTGCCACGCCGACGCCGCGCTGTGGGTGACGGCAGGGCCGCCGGACGTGGTCACCGCGCCGGTGCGTGCCTGTTCGCGACGACCCTGAAGCGGAGGCAGCAGGCCGTTCGCTGGCGCCTCGGTGCCTTCGAGCGCGGTCTCAGCTCTTAACGGAGCGCGGCATGGCGCCTTCGCCCCGCCAAAAAACTTCGGCCACGGACGAAAAAAATCGTCCGTGGCCGAGGATGTGCCGGGAGCAGCCGCCGGATGGCGGCCGCCTGTTCGCCTGGATCAGGCGTCGAAGCGGCCCGAGGCATGGGCCAGCATCGTGTAGACCTTGCCGGTGTCCGAGGTGAGGTAGGTCCGGCTGCGGGCATTGTCCGGGTCGCTCTTGGCGATGTCGGCCAGAAGCGTCTCGAAATCGCCGATATAGCGATCGACCGCGGCACGGAACTCGGTGTCCCGCTGATATTTGCGCCGGATCTCGTCGAAGGTCTGCTGCCCCTTCATCGTGTAGAGGCGGCGGGTGAAGACGTTGCGCTCACCCTTGCGATAGCGCTCCCACAATTCGATCGACGCCTTGTGGTCGATCGCCCGGGCGATATCCACCGACAGCGAGTTCAGGGATTCCACCACATGGTCCGGCGAACGGCCTTCCGGCGCCGTCGGGTTGCGGCCCTGGCCCGCGGCAGGCGCCGCCGGCTGGACGGGAGCGTTGTCGTCCTCATCCTGCGACGCGCGACGCAGGAGGTCGGAGACCCAGCCGCCCGGCTCGCTGGTTCCGCGATCGGCGGCCGGCTCGCTGCGCGCAGCGCTCGGTGCCGATGCGGCGGGACGGGCCGGAGCACGCAGCGGTGCCGTGGGCGTGCGCTGCTGCGCCGATGCCGGTGCAGGACGGGCCGGGGCCTCGCTCCGCGGCGCGGCGGCCGGGGCCTGTGCACGGCGGCCGGCCGTGTCGTAGTTCGAGCCACGCAGATCATGCGCCAGATGCCGTCGGTCATGAAGGACGCTGCGATCTGGTCCTCCACATCTGTTCTCTCGGCGGTGAACACCGGCGTCTCGGGCTGGGGCGCCACGGCGGCCGCTGCCGACTGCCGCGGTGCGGACTGCGTGTAGCTCGGCGCCGCGGTCCGGGCCTGCGGCTCGGCGGGTGCCTGGCTCCGCTCGGGGCCACGGCTCGACACGTCGAAAGCACGGCCCGAATGCGAGACGACATCCGACAGGTCGCGCAGGGCGCGGATCTGGTCGGCGACGGCACGGCGCATGGCCTCGGTGCTCTCGCGCGCCTCGTCCGGCAGCTCGAACACGCCGCGCTTGATGTCGGCGCGCGCCGTTTCCAGCTCCTGGCGGATTTCCTCGGCAGTGCGACGGATCTCCGCGGTCGCGCCGTCGAAGCGCGCGCTGGCGTCCTCGATGACCGACTGGATCGCCTGGCGCATCGCCTCGGCGGTGGCGCGCGAACGCTCCTCGGTGGTCTGCAGCTGACGGTCCGCCTCCACCAGCGTCTCGCCCATCTCGGTCGACAGACGCGAGGAGATGAGGCGCGAACGCTGTTCGGTGCGATCGAACAGGCCGCCCATCAGTTCCTCGAAGGAATGGAGCAGCGAGCCGATCTCCTCGGAGCGCTTGACCAGGCCTGCCGACAATTCCTCGATTCCGCCATGGCCGGCTTCCAGGGTCGCGCGGAGGTTGGCTTCGCCGGTCTCGATGAGGCGAACCGCCTCGCCGAGGACGGTTCCGTGATCCTGGAAGCGGTCGGCGATCGCCGAGACCTTGGAGAAGGCCGTCATGGACAGCTTGTCCAGGCGTTCGACATTGCTCTCCAGGAGGCGCGACGACAGCGAGATCGAGTTGGACGCTTCCTCCGTCTCCTGGCTGAAGCGGGCGCCGGATTCACGCAGCGTCTGATCGATCGCGCCGAGGTTCTCGACGGCCTCGTCGACCAGCCCGCGCAGCGAACCGCTGGTCTGGGACAGACGTCCGACCAGCGAACCGATCTCCTGCTGCAGGCTGTCGCGGATGTCGGACACGGCGCCGACGGCGCTGGCGGTCTTCTCCTCGAAGCTGCCGATGATGTCGCCGGACGAGCGGTTGAGGGTTTCCACGACTTCGCTTGCACGGCGGCCGAGGGCCGAGACCAGCGCCGCATTTTCGCTGCGCAGCTTGTCGGACGCGTCGCGCGTCGTCGTCTCGATCATCCGGGCGAGTTCGGTGCCGTTCTCGCCGAGGCGCTCGAACACCGGCCGGGCTTCCTCGTCGAGGATGCGGCTGATCTCGGCGCTGCGCGAGCTGAGCAGGGTCGCAAGGGTGCGGGTCCGCTCGTCGATATCCTCGCCCATGACCCGGGCCCGTGTCGCGATGATGCGGTCGGCTTCGCCCATGCGGGTCGACAGGTCCTGGCCCAGCGAGCCGGCACTGTCGAGAAGCTCCTGGCGGGCCCGCTCGGTCTCGAGCTGGATCGCGGCGGAGATCGACGCGAACTGGCTGGCCAGTTCACCGCCCTGGGCGAGCATCAGCTCGCGCGCGCTCTCGGCGTCGCGGCTGAGGGTCTGGGAGGCGTTGTCGACATCGCCGCGCAGCTGCGTGGCCACGGCGTAGACGCCGTCGCGCATCGACTGCGAGGCATTGGCTAGCTCGTCGCGGATGAGGCGGGTCGCCTCTTCGAGTTCGCCGCGCAGGGCGTTGCTTGCCAGCATCTCCGAGAGCTGTGTCGTGACGCCCCCAAGCTCCTCGCTGAAGCGCTCGGCACGCTCTTCCAGGGTCGCGGCGACCCGTTCGGTCTCGCCGCGGATCTGGTAGGAGGCGCCCGAGAGGCGACGGGTGAAGCCTTCGGTGTTCTCGCGCAGCGCGACTTCGGCCGCTTCGGTCATCTCACGCATGCGCGCCGTGGCGGCCTCGACCTGCTCGGCGATCGCGCTGGCATCGGAGACGAAGCGCTGGCGGCTTTCGTCGCCGGCCGAGCGGATCTGCTCACTGGCCTCGCCGAACTGGGCGGCGAAGTCGCGGGTGTTGCGCTCGAACTCGCTGGCGATGGTGGTGGTGATGCCGGAGAGGCTGTCGGCGAGTGCGACGCGCTGCCCGGCCAGGCTCTCGCGGACCTCTTCGGTCTCGCTGCGCAGGGTGCCCGAGATCTCGTTGATCGAGCGGGCGAGCTCCTCGGCCTCGGTGGCGAAGCGCGAACGCGACTGCTCCGACAGGGAGCGGATGACCTCGGCGGCGCCGCTGATGTTCTCGGCGATCCGGCCACCTTCGCCGACCAGCGTGGTGCTGGCCTCCGCTGCGCGGCCCGCAAGATCGTCGGCGAGCGACGCCAGCCGTTCGGCCAGACGATCAGCCTCGCCGGCGATGCGCAGACGGGCTTCCTCGCCGGAGGCCTGGAACAGGCGGTCGATGCCGGAGACGCTCTCGGCGATCTTCGCGGTCTCGCCTTCGAGGCCTTCGCGGGCCTGCCTGGCTTCGAGGCTCATGGCCGTGGTCGCCTCGGCGATCGCATGGCGCAGCGAGTCGGCGATCTTGGCCGTCGACGTGTTGAGGGTGCGCTCGACATTGCCGAGGCCGCGCTCCAGTGCCGACGAGATGGCGTCGGAGCGCTGATCGATGGCGCCGGTCAGGTTGCTGGAACCCGATTCCAGCGCGCTGAGCAGGTCGTCGCGGCGCGCTTCCAGCGAGGTCGAAACGTCGCCGACGCTCTGCTCGATGGCCCGGCGGACGTCGTCGGCGCGGTCGCCCAGGGTCGCGGAAGCCGAGCGTGCGGCCTCCTCGACGATCGAAGCGAGGCTGTCGCGCCGCTCTTCGAGGGCTGCCGACAGCCGCATGTCGGCTTCGAACAGCGCTTCGGTCATGCCGTTGACGCGCTCTTCGATCGCCGCGGCGATCGAGGTGCGGCCGGCTTCGAATTCCTGGCTGATCCGCGCGGTGCGCTCGTCGAGGCCGTCGAGAATCGAGTTCTGCGAGCCGTCGACCATGCCGTGGATGGCGGCCATCCGCTCGTCGAGCCCGTCGATGAGAACGGTGCGGGCTTCCTCCAGCAATCCGCGCATGGCGGCGGTGCGGGCATCGAGGCCCTCGGTGACGCGCATGACGCGCTCGTTGACTTCCTCGTTCAGCGTGGAGGTGCGGCCGTCGAGTTCGCCGATCAGGCTGTCGCGGCCCTCCTGCATGACGGTGCGGATCCGGTCGAAACGGCCGTCCAGGCTCTGGCCCAGCGACGCCTCGACGGATTCGGCCGCGCTGCGCAGATGGCTGGTGCGCTCTTCGAGCCCTTCCACGACCATGGACAGGGCGTTCTCGATCGCCACGAGCTGCGCGCCGGCATTGATGGCGATGTCGTCGCCGAAGGACTGGGTCCGATCGGCCATTTCCTGGCGCAGGCGCTCGGTCTGGCTGTCGACGTCGCCGACGATCGCGGAACGCGAATCCTCGACCACGCTGCGCAGGGCCTGAACCCGCTCCGACAGGTCGTCGGCGACCTGGCGGACGGCGTCGTCAAACCCGCCGGTGATACCCGCGATGCGCTCGTCGAGCGCCGAAAGCAGGGCGCTGTGGGTTTCCTCCGACAGCGAGCGCAGGACGCTGGTGCGCTCGTCGAGGGTGGTGCGGATGGCGGCGTGGCGGTCGTCGAGACCGGCAAGCAGGGCATCCTGTGCGCTGGCCATCTGGGTCTGGTTGGCAGCAATGCGATCGGCGAGGCCGGCGGTCAAATTGCCGGTCCGGGCGTCGATGTCGCCGATGAGGCGGCCGCCCTGTTCCTCCAGCCCGCTGATGAAGCGGACGGATTCCGATTGCAGCGACTGGTGGAAGCGGCCGACCCGGTCGGCCAGAAGGCTGGCGATGGCGTCGATGCGCTGGTCGAGCCCGTTGACCAGGCCGTCACGACTGTCGGCTACGAGGGTCTCAATGGCCTCGCGGCGCTCGTCGAGAAGACGGGCCATTTCGCGGGTTTTCTCGTCGACGCCCTCGGCCATGGCGCCCTGGGCGTTGCCGACGAGGCTTTCCAGCTTGGCGACGGTCGCCTCGATGGCCTGGGTGAGTGAGGCTCCGCGATCGTCCAGGCTGCCGATGAGGCTCTGCTGGGAGAAGGCGAAGGCGGCTTCGATGTCCTCGCTGTGGTCCGCGATGCTCTTCTCGATGGCGCCGACGCGCCCGTCGAGGGCGGCGCGCAGGCCTTCGGCGCTGCGTTCGACCATGGCCTCGATCTCTTCGCGGCGCTGCCCGAGCAGTTCTTCGAGGCGCGCGGCGGTCCGCTCGAGCGCGGCATCCATTTCGCCGGTCCGCGCCTGGATGTTCTCGACGCGGCTGTCGCTGGCGAGATCGAAGGCGAGAAGGCGATCGTCGAGCGTTCCGGCAAGCATGCCGGCGCGCTCGTCCATGATGGCTTTGAGGCCCGCAATGCGCTCGTCGAAGAGGGTGCGGAGATGGCCGGTGCGCTCCTCCAGCGCCGACTGGCTCAGCGTCACGGCGTCGCCGGCGCGCATCGTCAGTTCGGTATGGCCGCGCTCGAAGGCGTCCATGATCTCGCGCGAGCGCTCGGCGAGGGCGCCGGCAAACTCCTGCGAGCGTTCGGCCAGCACCTGCGACACGCGGTCGGTCGACCGGTCGACGGCCTCGGCCCGCGCCTCGATGGTGGCAACCAGCGAACCGCCGGTCTCGGTCAGCGTGTGATCGATCGCCGCCAAGCGGCTGTCGAGGTCGCCGAGAGTGCGGCTGGACGTGTCGGACAGCATCCGCGCGGCCTGTTCCGTGCGCTCGCCGAGGCTGGATTCCAAGGTCTGCAGGAAACGGCCGGATTCCTCTTCGAGTCGGTTGCGGCGGCTGTCGATGTCCTCGGTCAGGCTGGACAGGAAGAGACCGTTCTTCTCGCCGATCTCGCGCATGCGGGTCTCGAACGCCTCGTCGAGGCTCGACAGGAAGGTCTGGCTGTCCATCGCGAGACCGAGCGAACGGTCGTCGAGGATGCTGGTGAGATCGGCGAGGAACTTCTCGCTTTCGCCGGCAACCGCTTCGCCGCGGGCCTTGAGGAGGCCGCTGACCGCATCGCCCGAGGCGGAGAGGCGGGCAGTGATGTCGTTGCCGACGTCGGACAGGCGGCCGACGAAGCCGTTCGAGCGCTCGTCGATCTCGCGCAGGCGTTCCTCGAACGCGCCGTCGAGGCTCGACAGGAAGGTCTCGCCGTTCATGGCGATGCCGATGGCGCGGTCGTCGAGAACGCCGGTGAGGTCGGCGAGGAACTTTTCGCTCTCGCCGGCGACCGCGTCGCCCTGCGCCTTGAGGAGGCCGGTGACCGCATCGCCCGATGCGGACAGGCGGGCGGTGATGTCGTAACCGACGTCGGACAGGCGACCGACGAAGCCGTTCGAGCGCTCGTCGATCTCGCGCAGGCGTTCCTCGAATGCGCCGTCGAGGCTGGACAGGAAGGTCTCGCCATTCATGGCGATGCCGATGGCGCGATCATCGAGAACACCGGTGAGGTCGGCGAGGAACTTCTCGCTCTCGCCGGCGACCGCTTCGCCGCGCGCCTTGAGGAGGCCGGTGACCGCGTCGCCGGATGCGGACAGGCGGGCGGTGATGTCGTTACCGACGTCGGACAGACGGCCGACGAAGCCGTTCGAGCGCTCGTCGATCTCGCGCAGGCGTTCCTCGAACGCTCCGTCGAGGCTGGACAGGAAGGTCTCGCCATTCATGGCGATGCCGATGGCACGGTCGTCGAGAACGCCGGTCAGGTCGGTGAGGAATTTCTCGCTGTCGCCGGCCAGCGTCTCGCCGCGCGTCTGCAGCAGGCCGGAGATCGCTTCGCCTGCGACGGAGATGCGCTCGATCAGATTGCGGCTGCGGTCGTCAAGATCGGCCGTGCGCAGTTCGATCAGCCGGGCGACTTCGTCGCCGCTCTCGCTCAGGCGGCTGGTCGCGTCGTCGGCACTCTTGGCGATGCGCGCGATCAGGCTGTCGCTGTCCTTCGCCAGGCTCTCGCGTGCATTGCGGGTGTGCTCGTCCACCAGGCTGACGAACTCGTCGCTGCGCCGGGTGTAGTCGCGGGCGAGGGCGTCGCCGCGCTCGTCGAGCAGCGTGGTGAAGCGCCGGGAGGCGTCCTCGATCCGCGACAGGATGTGATCGGAAGCGCCGTCGACATCCTCGACCAGACGCTGATGCGAGCCGACGACGGCCGAGCGCAGGCGCTCGGCATGGGACAGCATCGCGTCGCGCTCGGCGCCGAGATCGTTGACGAGGCCGCGGATCTTGGCCTCGTTGTCGGCATAGGCGCGCTCCAGCGAGCTCACCTCGTTGTGGACGACATTCTCCAGTTCGGCGGTGCGCGCCAAAGCGCGCTCGACGCCTTCGCCGAGGGCGGCGACCTCGCGGCGCACCGCCTGGCCGACGCTCATGACGCGCTCGGTGGCGATGGATTCCGGCTCGGCCAGTCGCAGGGCGACTTCCGCCATGGACCGGCTCATCAGGCGCATGTCGGCCGACCGGCGGACCATGACGGCGAAGGCCATGATCAGCAGCACCGGGATGACCAGCACGGCGGCCATGATCGCCAGTTCCGACTGGCGGAACGGGTCGGCAATGCCATCCGAAAGGATCGCGATGTCCGAGCCGAGGAGATCGTAGCTGATATAGCCGACGATGCCGACCCAGGCGGCCGAGACGGCGGCACCGATCCAGATCGGCAGCATCGACGCGCGACGGCTGAGGAGGGCGTCCGCCATCACCGAGGTGCGGCGTTCCTCGTCATTGGCCGCGGGCTGGGAATAGGCGCGGGGCGCTTCGCTCGTCTCGGCGCGACGTTCGGTCGATTCCGTGCGCGGCGCGGCCTGCGCGGCCGGACGTTCACGGGCGGGAGCGGAAGCGGAAGCTGCAGAAGGTGATGGCGACGGCGCTGCCTTCTGGCGCGGCACGTCGGCGGCAGGCTGGCGGGCCGGGCGCGATGCGGCCGGCGGTGCCTGGCGGGGCGTGGGGGCAGGGTTGCGCCGGGGCGCCGGACGGGCCGTATGCGGCTCGTACTCGGTCTCGGTGCGCGGCGCCTGCTCCTCGGTCGGCGTGTCGAAGGCGACGAAATCGGCCAGCGAGGCGCGGCGCACACCCGTCGCGGGCCTGGCCTCGGCGCTCTCGGTCCTCAGTTCGCCCGCGGTCTCGCTGATCTGCCGTTCGAAATCATCGAAGGAGAACTCGACATCGGTGCGGTCGGCGGCGGAGGGGTGGTCGAGCTGTCCCGAAGCGACTGTCGCGCCATCGTCGGAGCCGGCCTCGAAATCCTCACGCAGCGCTTCCTCGATCTCGTTGACCGTGTCGTCTGAAAGCTGGTCGATGGATTTGGTCTGGGACATTTCCGTCGCGCCTCAATACTCGTTACTCTGGACCCGCTCGGCATATGGGCCACCGAAGCGGCGACAGGTTTTCAGGCCTCGCCGAATTCGGACGCAGTCAACCGTCAACACCCGGCCAGAGGCCATCGGACAGTTTCGCACGATTGATGCTAGTTAGCGACCGCATCGAAAGAAACCGTAAAAGGGCCCGATCCCTACAAGTTTAAACATAAGGTTAACGATAAACCGAAATTCGCGCCGGGCCCGCTGGAGTCCAATTCTAGGCCGACATGGCACATCTGCAACGCTTTGGGGCAGGTTCCGGTCAGCGCGCTTAACGCTTCCTCCATTCCGGCGGCGGATGATCGAAGCTGCGTCCAGGACGGAGCTCAATGTTACGGGTTCCGGACCGCATCGCTCGATTGTTCGGATGGTCCCATGGTCTCGCTTGCGCATTCACTTCCCGACGATGCTTTCCCCCCGGCAGGCGAGGGCGCTCTGCGTTCACCCTCCGGTCAGCGCCCGATCGATCTGGTGCATCTCGCCCGGCAGACGGCCGGCGACCGCAGCCTAGAGCGTGAGGTGCTCGGGCTGTTCGTGCGGCACCTGCAGCTGGTCGGCGTCCGGCTGGAGACCGCCGGCGGGCTGGAGCTGCGGCAGATCGCCCATACGCTGAAAGGGGCGTGCCGCAATGTCGGGGCGTTTCCGCTGGCGGACGCCGCCGAGGCGAGCGAGCGATCGGGCTTCGACGCCGCCAGTCTGGCGGCGCTTCGGGCCGAAGTGGACGAGACGCTCGGCTTCGTCACGCGCCTCGCACGATAGGTCGCCAACGCCTCTTCGAGAGGCGCAGCGGCACCGGGACCGGTTGACTTCCGACCCGTGCGAACTCTAACCAAGCGCGACCATCAGCGGCGGCGCTGGCCATGCCCGTTCGGCCCTTGCCACCACGGCCCGCCGCCGACCCGACCCCGCAAGCCGAAAGCCTCATTCATGCCCAAGCTCGTTTTCCTCACCCCCGAGGGTGAACGCTTCGAGATCGATGCGCCGAACGGCACGACCGCCATGGAGAACGCGGTCAAGCACGACGTGCCCGGCATTGAGGCGGAATGCGGCGGTGCCTGCGCCTGTGCCACCTGCCATGTCTATGTCGACGAGGCCTGGACGGCGAAGACCGGCGAGCCGGAGCCAATGGAAGAAGACATGCTGGACTTCGCCTACGAACCGCAGCCGAATTCCCGTCTCTCCTGCCAGATCAAGATGCGCGACGATCTGGACGGTCTCGTCCTGACGGTCCCGGCACAGCAGGCCTGATCAAGATTTTCACCGCACGTGTGGTGGGCTCGCCAGACGCGGCCGCACGTCCAGACTCGATAAGGGCTCGCGGCTTCGTGGTCGCGGGCACTCTCGGTGACCGCCTGTCTATACCCGGTTGAGTCTGGCGAGCGATCAGCGCCGGTAGTCGGACACGGCCCGGCTGAGCGCCCGGCGCAGGCGGAAATTGACCTCGCGCCCCTCGATGGTGTCAAACTCGACCTGGGCCCGCTCGTGGCCGGCCAGATAGCGCTGGGTCACCTGGTTGACCAGCGCCTCCATCCGGGCGCAGCTCGGCTCGGGTCGCAGGTTGCGCAGCGCCATCTCCATGCGTTTCAGCCAGCTCTTGGCGATGTCCGCATGATGCTTCTCATGGCGCTCGATATCCGATTCCAGCGTTTGCCAGATCAGGATCGTCTCCGGCGCGACACCGCGGGGCGGCGCCCATTTCGGCAGAAGCATGTTGAGCGTCAACTTCACATTGGCCATGTCGACGGCGCAGCCTTCCGCGACCCGCTTGTAGGTGACGTGCCCGTCGAACTTCACCTCCGTCGCGCCGGGATGGCGTAGTCCGGTTTCAGCGACGAAGGGACCGCGGCGATTGAGATCGCGGTCGAGCTCAGCCAGCGTCGTGCCGCGGATGGCGAAGTAGCGCGTCGTCTCGTCCAGCGTCTCGGCCGTTGCCGACGCGCCCGCAAGGACGGCGAGGCCGGCCAGCAGCAAGATTGCCCTACGCGTCATCTCTTCCTCACCATGTCGAAGGTCGCCGTTCGTCCACGCTAACCGTTTGGCGCGGCGACACAAGTCTCCTGCCTGAAGGAGGGGCGCGACGGATGCACGCCCGTCGTTCCGTCCGGAAGGTTGACAATCTGGAACAAACGAGAACATATAAGGAACACAGAACATAGGAGGAACATCATGCTCAATATCGCCAAGGACCTGTTGTCGCTCGCCGTCGTCTCCGGTTTCGTGTTCAGCCTCAGCCTTCTCGTTCACGTGGTGTAGACACCGCTTTCCTGTGCACCGTTGCGGGTCGGCGGTTCCCTCCGGCGGCCACTCGGCCTAGTCGTTGGGATGCCTTGACGGGGGGCGGCCCGATGGCCCTGCGCCGGGAGGCGGAGCCGGCCGCGGTGGATGGCCGGCTCGGGAATGATGGAGCAGCAGCATGGCGTCGGATACCAAACCTAAATTCGTCCATCTGCGGGTCCACAGCGCCTTCTCACTGCTCGAAGGCGCGCTGAAGCTCGACCAGATCATCAAGTTCGCGAAGGGCGACGACGCGCCGGCGATCGGCATCTGCGATACCAACAATCTGTTCGGCGCCCTGGAGTTTTCCGAGAAGGCGTCGAAGGCCGGCATCCAGCCGATCACCGGCTGCCAGATCGACGTCGAGTTCTCCGATTGCGAGGAGAGCCGGGGCGGGCGCCGCGAACGAAGCCTGTCCTCGATCGCGCCGCTGGTGCTGATCGCGGCGACGGAAGCCGGATACGCCAATCTCGTGGAGATCGTCTCGCTCGCCTATCTCGGGCATGCCGACAATCCGCGCCCGCATGTGCTGTTCGAATGGCTGGAAACGCGGTCCGAGGGAATCATCGCCCTGACCGGCGGGCCGCTCGGTCCGATCGGCTCGGCGATCGCGGCGGATCGGTCCGATCTCGCCCGCAGCCGCATGGAGCGGATGGCGCCGGTCTTCGGCGACCGGCTCTATGTCGAACTGCAACGCCACGAGGGACGCAGCCGCAAGGTCGAGGCCGACACGCTGCAACTCGCCTACGACATGGCGCTGCCGCTGGTGGCGACGAACGAGCCGTTCTTCCTGAAGGCCGATGATTTCGAAGCCCATGACGCCCTGATTGCCGTCGCCGGTAACCGTCTGGTCAGCCAGGAGGATCGGCGCCGGCTGTCGCGCGACCACAGCCTGAAGTCCCAGAACGAGATGTCGGTCCTGTTCGCCGACCTTCCCGAAGCCCTGCACAACACGGTCGAGATCGCCCAGCGCTGCAGCTACCGGCCACGGACCCGCGCGCCGATCCTGCCGCGCTTTGCCGGCGCCGATGCGGACGCGGCGGAAGCCGAGGCGGCTGAGGTCGCCGAATTGCGGCGCCAGGCCATCGAGGGGCTGGAGGCGCGGCTTGCCGCGCATGGACTGGCACCCGGCGAAACCGCCGAAAGCTATCGTGAGCGGCTCGAATTCGAGCTGTCGATCATCGAGCGGATGAAGTTCCCGGGCTACTTCCTGATCGTTGCCGACTTCATCAAATGGGCCAAGGCGCAGGGCATTCCCGTCGGTCCCGGCCGTGGTTCGGGCGCGGGCTCGCTGGTCGCCTATGCGCTGACGGTCACCGACCTCGACCCGCTGCGCTTCTCGCTGCTGTTCGAGCGCTTCCTCAATCCCGAACGCGTGTCGATGCCCGACTTCGACATCGATTTCTGCCAGGACCGGCGCGAGGAGGTGATCCGCTACGTCCAGGAGAAATACGGGCGCGAGCAGGTCGGCCAGATCATCACCTTCGGAACGCTGCAGGCGCGCGCCGTGCTGCGCGACGTCGGCCGCGTCCTCGAAATGTCCTACGGCCAGGTCGACAAGCTCTGCAAGCTGGTGCCGCAGAACCCGGCCAATCCGGTGACGCTGGCGCAGGCCCTGGTGGAAGAGCCGCGTCTTCAGGAGGCGCGCGAGAAGGAAGAGATCGTCGACCGGCTGATCTCGATCGCGCTGAAGCTCGAGGGGCTCTACCGCCACGCCTCGACCCATGCGGCGGGTATCGTGATCGGCGACCGGCCGCTGTCGCAACTCGTGCCGATGTACCGCGATCCGCGCTCGGACATGCCGGTCACCCAGTTCAACATGAAATGGGTCGAACCGGCCGGTCTGGTGAAGTTCGACTTCCTTGGCCTGAAGACCCTGACCGTGTTGCAGAAGGCGGTCGAACTGATCGCCCGCACCGGGCCGACCATCGATCTGTCGGCCATCCCGCTGGATGATGCCAGGACCTACGAGATGATGACCCGCGGCGAGACCGTGGGCGTGTTCCAGGTGGAATCGGTCGGCATGCGCAAGGCGCTGATCGGCATGCGCCCGGACCGGTTCGAGGACATCATCGCGCTGGTGGCGCTCTATCGGCCGGGCCCGATGGAGAACATTCCGACCTACAATGCGCGCAAGCACGGCGAGGAAGAGCCGGACTTCATCCACGACAAGATCGCGCCGATCCTGAAGGAGACCCAGGGCGTCATCATCTATCAGGAACAGGTGATGCAGATCGCCCAGGTCCTGTCGGGATACTCGCTCGGCGAAGCCGATCTCCTGCGCCGCGCCATGGGCAAGAAGATCCGCGCCGAGATGGACAAGCAGCGGGTCCGCTTCGTCGAGGGCGCGGTCGCCAACGGCCTCGACAAGACCCAGTCGAACATGATCTTCGACCTTCTGGCGAAGTTCGCCGACTACGGCTTCAACAAGAGCCACGCGGCCGCCTATGCGCTGGTCGCCTACCAGACGGCCTATCTGAAGGCGAACCACCCGGTCGAGTTCCTCGCCGCGTCGATGACGCTGGACGCGGGCAATACCGAAAAGCTCAACGATTTCCGCATGGACGCCATGCGGCTGGGCATCAAGATCGTGCCGCCGTCGGTGCAGACCTCGTTCCGGCAGTTCGAGGTCGGCGAGAACAAGATCTTCTACGCGCTGGCCGCCATCAAGGGCGTCGGCGAGCAGGCGGTCGACCACATCGTGGCGACGCGGGGCGATGGCAGCTTCCAGTCGCTTGAGGATTTCTGCGCCCGCATCGACCCGAAGATCGTCAACAAGCGGACACTCGAATTCCTCATCGCCGCCGGCGCGCTGGACTGTTTCGGCCACGAGCGGGCGCTGCTGTGCGCCAATATCGACCTGATGGCGTCCTATGCCCTGCGGGTGCACGAAGGCCGCGCATCCGGCCAGCACGACATGTTCGGCGGGGCCGGCAGCGAGCCCGAGCCGCTGCATCTCAATCCCGCGCAACTCTGGACCTCGTCCGAAAAGCTGCTGCGCGAATTCCAGGCGATCGGCTTCTATCTCTCGGCGCATCCGCTCGACGAGTACAAGACGACGCTGAAGCGTCTGCGGGTACAGACCCATGCTGAGGTGATCCATGCGGTCAAGCGCGGCGCCACCGCCGGCAAGCTGGCCGGGACGGTGACCTCGCGCCAGGAGCGCAAGACCCGCAGCGGCGGCAAGCTCGGTATCATCCAGTTGTCCGATCCGAGCGGCCAGTACGAGGTCGTCTTGTTCTCCGAAGCGCTCTATGCCTTTCGCGACCAGCTCGAGCCGGGCTCCTCGGTGATCGTCGGCGTGTCGGCCGAGGAGCGACCGGAAGGGGTCTCGTTCCGCGTCCAGTCGGTGCAGTCGCTGGAGGACGAGGCCGTGCGCATGCAGAAGGCGCTGCGGGTGTTCATGCGGGACGCCAACCCGCTGCAGGCCTTCAGAAGCCAGTTGCGCGCCGACGGCGACAGCGAGATTTCGCTGGTTCTGGTCCGCGACGGCGGCGAACGGGAGGTGGAGATCACGCTGCCAGGCCGCTACCGGGTCTCGCCGCAGATGGCGAGTGTGGTGAAGGCGGCGCCCGGCGTCCTCGACGTCGAGCTTCTATAGGCGAGAGCGCGGATGCGGGCACCGCCTGCCGCGGCCTCGGCGCTTGGAAATGGCCGGGGGAACGACGCGGATCGCGATCGTCGGGGATCGCGACGGTCAGTGCGCGCAGTGGCGTTCCGTTCCCACGCGGTGGACTGAGCCGGGCGGAAGCTCAGACGGCGGCGCCGAGAATTTCGTCGATGATGCCGCTCGCCTCCTGCCAATTGGTCGCGGCGCGGGCGCCGGTCGGCAGGGCCGGCAGATGCTGGCGGAAGACGTCGTTGGCCATGAGGTGGAGGAGATGGGTATCGGGCGCACTCTTGCGGACCGAGGCGAGATTGGGCGGCAGATCGTCGACGAAGATGCTGGTGCCGCGCCAGCGCTGGCGCAGTTCGGCGACGACGGCGCCCTTGGAGCGCTCGGTGGCGATCATCGGATAGGCAAGGCCCTCCCGATCGAGAAGGGCGCGGCGCACATCATAGTAGCTCGGTGTCATGGCCGTCAGGAACAGGATGTCGGTGCGGCGAGCCAGTTGGCGCAGCGTGTCGGACACGCCGGCGACGGGACGCTGGCGGGTTTCCTGCTCTTCGTAGAGCCGGACGGTCAGCTGGTCGAGTTCGTGGCCGGTGAGTGCGGTCCCGGTCGAGATCGAGCGCACATTGCCGGTCAGCTTGAAGCTCTCCGGGTGGAGACGCGCGCCGTGTTCCTCCAGCAGGGCCCCGAAGGGCGCGATGAACTCCAGCACCACCTCGTCGATGTCGAGGATCAGCAGCGAATCGCTTCGCTGCTCGAGACTGGCGATGGCCGGACCTGCGGTAACGAGGGGGCGGCTCATTCGGTCGGCTCGCCCGGACCGGCGAGCGCCTGCCGCGCGGCCACGACCCGGGCCGGATCGATCTCGGCATCCTCGGCGAAGGCGATGAGCGTCGGCTCGTGGCCGAGAATGAAGTCGAAGACGCCGAGCAGGAAGCCGGGGGAGGCGGCCACCTGGCGAATCGCGCCGATCTCGATGCCGGTCAGAGCAAGGAACCGGTCGAAGAGTTTCGGGTCGGCGGCAAGGAACGAGAGGGCCGTGACGGCGAGCGTCTCGGCCGCCGCCCGGTCCATTGCAGGCGCTCGCGCGCCGGTCCGCAACCATTTGTTATCGTTAAGAGATGGCAACCTGTCCATTCCCACTTCTTAAATCAAATCCGAGTAGAAGAGGCCATCGATAGCCGAAGCATGAGGGCTGGTCGAGGCAAGGAGTGCCGTCAATGGCGAAAACCGTGATGATCGTCGAGGACAACGAGCTGAACATGAAGCTCTTCCGCGATCTGGTCGAGGCGCACGGCTATCGGACGGTCCAGACCCGTAGCGGGCTGACCGCCACGGAGCTGGCCCGCGAACATCGACCCGACCTGATCCTGATGGACATCCAGCTGCCGGAGATTTCCGGGCTGGACGTGACCCGTCAGCTCAAGGAGGACCCCGAGCTGTTTCGCATCCCCGTGATCGCCGTCACCGCCTTCGCGATGAAGGGCGACGAGGAACGGATCCGCCAGGGGGGCTGCGAAGCCTATATTTCCAAGCCGATCTCCGTGACCAAGTTCATCGAGACGATCCGCTCGTTTCTCGGCGACGCCTGAGGAGTTGTCATGACCGCACGGATCCTGATCGTCGACGACCTCGAGATCAATCTCCGGGTCCTGGAAGCGCGCCTGACGGCCGAATATTACGACGTGGTGACCGCCACCAGCGGGGCCGCCGCGCTGGAGATCTGCCGCAACCAGAGCATCGACCTCGTTCTTCTTGACGTGATGATGCCGGAGATGGACGGTTTCGAGGTATGCCGGCTGATGAAGAACGATCCGGAGATGATGCATCTTCCGATCGTCCTGATCACGGCGCTGGACCAGCCGTCCGACCGTGTGGCGGGGCTGGAAGCCGGCGCCGATGATTTTCTGACCAAGCCCGTTCGGGATCTGCCGCTGTTTTCGCGCGTGCGCAGCCTGACGCGGCTGAAGCTGACCACTGACGAACTGCGCCGGCGCGCCGAGACCGCGGCCAGCCTGGTGAGCCGGGACGATGGGGGCGGCGGCGTCTTTCCGCCATCGACGCGGCTGGCCCTCTTCGCCGACAGTGCCGACGAGGTGCGTCGCCTGCAGAAGCATCTCAAGGGAATCGCGACCGTCGAGGTCACCGACGACGCAGCGGCCATGCTGGCGGCTGCCACCGCCGGCCAGGTGGACGTCATCCTCGTCGATCTGGCGGCCAGCGCGGGCGATCCGCTGCGTCTCGTCTCGCAGTTCCGATCCAATGCGGCGACCCGCCATCTGCCGGTCATCGGCATTGCGGCCGCCGGCGACGATGTCGGCGCGGCCAAGGCCCTGGAACTCGGCGCCAACGACTATCTGCAGCGGCCGCTCGACCGCAACGAGCTGGTCGCGCGCATCCGCACGCAGCTCCGCCGCCGTCGCTACGACGATTGCCTGCGGCGCTCCGTCGAGGAGACGCTCGCCATGGCGCTGTCCGATCCGCTGACGGGGCTGCACAACCGGCGTTTCATGGAAACGCATCTGGACAAGGCGGTGGTGCGGGCGCGCGAGACCGGGGTCGGCTTTTCCGTGCTGATGGCGGATATCGACCATTTCAAGCGCATCAATGACGGCTGGGGCCATGGGGCCGGGGACCTGGTGCTCAAGGACTTCGCCCGGCGGCTCAGCGGCTCCCTGCGGGCCAGCGATCTCGCCTGTCGGTTCGGCGGCGAGGAATTCGCCGTGCTGATGATCGGCGCCGACGAGACCACCGCAATGGCGGTGGCCGACCGGATCCGACGGAGCGTGTGCGACCTGCCGTTCCAGATTGCCGGCGAACTTCTGACGGTGACGGTCAGCGAAGGGCTCGCGGTCTTCGACGCGAGGCGTGACAATGCCGCCACGCTGATCGAACGGGCCGACCAGGCGCTGTACGAAGCCAAGCGCGATGGGCGGAACCGGGTCGGGCTGGCGAAAGCGGCCTGAGTCGGGCTACGCGACGCTTTGCGGCGGGCACGGCCTCCACGAAGCGCAGCGGCGCAGGCGTCTTAACCAATGTTTAAAACTTCATGCGCGGTGAGCATGTGATGTCGTTGCATTTGGCGAGGTTCTGGGCGAACCTGCGTTTACACCGAAGGTCAAGGGGTTAGCCCGGCATCTTCGCAGTTACCCCATGGAATGCTCAGGTCCGCCGCATCTCCTGGGTCCCGTGGGGCGGTCGGTCGGTCAAGTGCAATGGCGGTTTCCTCGTACCGTCGCACGAAGACCGGCCGGCCACTTTCGTGTCTGGTCAGGGACCGTCTCTCTTCATCTGGAAATCTTTTGTCATGCGATTTGCGCGATGCGGTCGCGCGGGTCGATGATGCTCGCAGACTGTCTCGGCCTCAGGCGGCGATCTCGGTTTCGCCGATGATGATTCGGTCGCGGCCGAGCTGCTTGGCGCGGTAGAGCGAGGCGTCGGCGGCGGCGATGAGCGCGTCGGGCGTGACGGAGCGATCGCTGCGGCAGGCCGCGCCGATGCTCAGCGAGACCAAGGGCGGGCAGGACGGGCACGGATGCTCGATCGCCGCCCGCTTCAGGGCCGCGAGGATCCGCCGGGCAACCGCAAGGGCGATCTGCATATCGGCATGGGGCAGGATCACCGCGAATTCCTCGCCGCCGTATCGGGCCACCAGATCACATTCCTGCCGGGTCTCCGAGACGATGAGATCGGCGATGCGCCGCAGGCATTCGTCGCCGCGCTGATGGCCGAGGGCATCGTTGTAGGGCTTGAAGTGATCGATATCGATCATCAGCAGCGACAGATGCGCCGGGTGCTGCCATTCGGCGGCCAGCCGCTGGTCGAACATGCGGCGATTGGCGACGCCGGTGAGCCCGTCCTGGCTGGCGAGAGTCTCGAGCGCGGTCTGGGCTTCCTTCTGGGAGGTGATGTCGCGCAGGGTTTCGACGACGGCGATCAGAGAGCCGCTCGGCGAATAGATCGGGCCTGCGTCGATCGCCAGATAGCGGCGGGCGCCGCATTGCGGCAGGACGCACCAGTTCTCCGCGGACAGCGCGCCATGCTGGTAGGTTTCGCTGCGATTGGCCAGATAGAGTTTGTCGACCAGATCGTCCTCGCCATTGAGGACGAGATCGGCGAGGCACGGACGGGCGCTCTCGTAGAAGCCGCTCCAGTGCAGCTTGGTCCCGATCACCTCCGCGGCGCGGACTCCGGTCAGCCGCTCACAGGCGCGATTCCAGATCGTGACATGTCCGCTGGCATCCAGGACGAAGGTGGGAACAACCAGGTGTTCCATCAACTGGACGGCGAACCCTTGCTCGCGATACTCCAACATTATGATCTACACCAATTTTTCGTGCCCCTGAAACTTCCGTAAAGGGAAGATAGTGGCCCTTTCCTAACGAGCGGTAACCAACTTGTTCGAATATAAAGATTCCTGACGAATTAATTGTTCTGCACAATACTTTTGCAATGCAGCAAGTCTGCGGCCTGCCACGTTGCAGGCAGAATGCGCCCTTGTCTCGCCATCCGCTTGAGTTTGAAGCAAATTTGAAAGAAACGCCGCCGGTTTTCGTGGCTATTCTCATTGCCAGGCCGGGGATGGTTGGCGTTGCCGCAACCCGTTGACAGGGCAGGCGGTTCGCACGCGGAACTTGCGGGCGCGATTGTCGCTTCGCGTCAGTTGCGGACGGGCGGCCGTCGCAGGATCTGGTCGAGGCTCTGCAGAAAGCGGGAGCGGTCGGCGTTGGTGAAGGAGGCGTTGTAGCCCTTGCTCTCGCCGGTCTCGCGCAGATGCTGCTTGAAGGCGCGCATCGACAGCGCCGTGCCGATCGACTCGGGCGTGAATTCGCGGCCGGTGGGCCCGAGGGCGGCGGCGCTCTTCTCCAGGGCGCGCGCCGCGAGCGGAATGTCGGCGGTGACAACAACGTCGCCGGCCTCGATCGCCTCAACGATCCAGTCGTCCGCGGCGTCGGGGCCCTCGGGCACCGTCACGATCCGCGCGTCGGGATAGCGGGACGGGCGCATGCCGCCATTCGACACCAGCACGGCTTCGGCGCCGTAGCGCCCGGCGACCTCGATGGCTTCGTCCTTGACCGGACAGGCGTCGGCGTCGATCAGCACCTTGATCATCGGGACAGGGATCCGCGGGAGGACATCTGCGCGGCGCCGCAGGGGGTCGCTCGTTGCGACGGGGAGACGGCCGTCATGCGGATGCGCCCGCCATGGCGGCTTCCAGCCGGGCGATCTCACGATCGAGCACATCGCGCCGGGCGCGCAGATTGTCCAGCCGGGCGGCCATGCCGTTCTCGTCGAGATCGACGGTGTCGGGAACCTCGCCATAGCCGCCGAGCAGCCAGGCCGGGCTGACGCCGAGGATGCCGGAGAGAGTGATCAGGCGGTTGGCCCGCGGCTCGGACCGGTCGCGCTCCCAGCCGCGCATGGTCTCCGGCTTCACGCCGAGACGCGCCGCGAGTTCGGCGGTGGTGATGCCCAGCGATTCGCGGCCGCGCTGTATGCGCCCGCCCATCGTGTCGCCATCCATCTGCATGATATCCGTCATCGGGCCCTTGCTTCCTTCCTGGCGCGGTTCGCATCCGGACCCGTCGCAGCGCTGCCGCCCGCAGGCGAGGTCCGCGGCGCGGACGGGGCCATGCGGCTTGCAGTCGGACGGCCCAGAGGTCAAAACGGACGCGATTGCAGGATGCACGATCTGTTCCGGAGTAGCACCCCATCATGTTCAAGAAGATTCTGGTCGCCAATCGCGGTGAGATCGCCTGCCGGGTCATCAAGACGGCGCGGGCGATGAACATCGCCACCGTGGCGGTCTATTCCGATGCGGATCGCCGTGCGGTCCATGTGGGGATGGCCGACGAGGCCGTGCATGTGGGCCCGTCGCCGGCCGGCGAGAGCTATCTCGTCGCCGAGAAAATCCTGGAGGCCTGCCGCGCCACCGGCGCCGAAGCGGTGCATCCGGGCTACGGCTTCCTGTCCGAGCGGGCCAGCTTCTGCGAACTCCTCGAGGAGAACGGCATCGTCTTCATCGGCCCCAAGCCGAAGGCGATCCGGGCGATGGGCGACAAGATCGAATCGAAGCTCTTCGCCGAGAAGGCCGGCGTGAACATCGTCCCCGGCCATATGGGGATCATCGAGGATCCGGCCGAGGCGGTGCGGATTGCCGGCGAGATCGGCTACCCGGTGATGATCAAGGCGTCTGCCGGTGGCGGCGGCAAGGGCATGCGGATCGCCTGGAACGACGCCGAATGCCGCGACGGTTTCGACCGGGCGCGATCGGAGGCAAGCTCCTCGTTCGGCGACGACCGCGTCTTCATCGAGAAGTTCATCGTCGATCCGCGCCATATCGAGATCCAGGTGCTGGCTGATTCCCATGGCAACGCGATCCATCTGGGCGAGCGGGAATGCTCGATCCAGCGGCGCAACCAGAAGGTCGTGGAGGAGGCGCCGTCGCCCTATCTCGACGCCGAGACGCGGCGCGCCATGGGCGAGCAGGCGGTCGCACTGGCCCAGGCCGTCGATTACCAGAGCGCCGGCACGGTGGAGTTCATCGTCGATGCGGAGCGCAATTTCTACTTCCTCGAAATGAACACCCGGCTGCAGGTCGAGCATCCGGTAACCGAACTCGTCACCGGGATCGACCTCGTCGAGCAGATGATCCGCGTTGCGGCGGGCGAGACGCTGCAGATCGCGCAGGACGCGGTGCGGCTGGAGGGCTGGGCCGTCGAGAGTCGGATCTACGCGGAAGACCCGTTCCGCGGCTTCCTGCCGTCGATCGGGCGTCTGGCCCGCTACCGGCCGCCGCAGGAGGGGCCGCTCGGCGACGCCACCGTGCGCAACGACACCGGCGTCACCGAGGGCTCCGAGATCGCCATGTTCTACGATCCGATGATCGCCAAGCTCTGTACCCACGCGGCGACGCGCGAGGCGGCGATCGACGCGATGAGCGTCGCGCTGTCGCGTTTCGAGATCGAGGGCATCGAACACAACATTCCGTTCCTCGCTGCGCTGATGGAGCATCCGCGCTGGCGCGAGGGCCGGTTGTCGACGGCGTTCATCGCCGAGGAATATCCCGACGGCTTCGCGCGGCCGACCCCTTCGGCGGAAACGCTTCGCCGGGCAGCGCTGGTGGCCACCACCATCGAGATGGCGCGCAAGGCCCGGCTCGACAGGCACATTGATCGTCTGCGGGTCCATTCCGGTGCCATCCAGCGCGACTGGGTTGCCAAGATCGACGGCGAATATCTGGCGGTGACCGTCGTGCCGGAGGCCGGTACCGCGGGTGGACCGGTGCAGTACCGCATGAGCGTCGATGGCGCCGAATGGGTGCTCGCGACCGACTACGAGCCGGGCCAGTCGCCCTGGATCGGGACGCTCGACGGTGTGGAACTCGCCGCACAGGTGCGTTCGCGCGAGAACGTGACGGCGATCTTCGTCGACGGGTTGTGGGTCGAGGCCAAGGTCCTGTCGCCGGCCATTGCCGAGCTCGACCGGCTGATGCCGGAGAAGACGCCGCCGGACACCTCGAAGATGCTGCTCTGCCCGATGCCGGGCCTCGTCGTCTCGATCGCCGTCTCGGAGGGGCAGGAGGTCAAGGCCGGCGAGACGCTGGCCGTCGTCGAGGCGATGAAGATGGAGAACATCCTGCGCGCCGAGCGCGACGCGACGGTGACCAGGCTGAACGCCAAGCCAGGCGACAGCCTCGCCGTCGACGCGGTCATCATGGAGTTCGAGTAGGGCCGGTTTTTCGGCCGGAGATTGCCCTGATCCGCAAGCACTGACGAGGCGCCCATGACATCCGTTCACGTAACCGTCGTCGGCGGGGTCCAGGGCGTCGGCTACCGCGCCTGGTGCCGGGACGAGGCGGTGCGGCGTGGCCTGTCCGGCTGGGTCCGCAACCGCCCGTCGGGCGACGTCGAAGCCGTCATTGCCGGCGAGCCCGCGATCGTCGACGACATGCTGGCGGCTCTGTGGACGGGGCCGTCCAGCGCATCCGTGTCATCGATCGATGTTGCGGAGAGCGATGAGGCGCCGGACGGAGAATTCACTGTGCGCGCGACGGCGTAGGGCAGGGGCGTTCGAACGTATTCCGGTGGTCCGGCAGGATGTCGTCACGTTGCCGCGTTGGTCGTGGCGGTGGCTGTGGCTGTGGTTTGGCATGGGTCCTCGGAAGCGCGCCAGACGCCCCAATGCCTAGCGCTGCGCGTTCGCCGTGTCCCCGAACACCGCATCGAACTGCGCGCGCAGCATCGTGTCGACCTCCGGCATGGAGACGAGAATGCCGAGATCGGCGAGGCTGGTGATGCCGTGGCCGCGAATGCCGCAAGGCACGATGCCGGTGAAGTGGTCGAGGTCGGGGTCGACGTTCAGCGAAATGCCGTGGAAGGTCACCCAGCGGCGCACCCGGATGCCGATGGCGGCGATCTTGTCCTCGGCGATTGTGCCATCGGCAGCGGGCGGGCGCTCCGGCCGTTGCACCCAGACGCCGACGCGGTCCTCGCGGCGCTCGCCGCGGACCTGGAAACCGTCGAGCGTGCCGATGATCCAGGCTTCCAGCGCGGCGACGAAGGCGCGGACATCCTCGCGGCGGCGCTTCAGGTCGAGCAGCACATAGGCCACACGTTGGCCGGGGCCGTGATAGGTGTATTCGCCGCCGCGCCCGGCCTTGAACACGGGAAACCGCCGGGCATCGACGAGATCGTCATCATGGGCGCCGGTGCCGGCGGTATAAAGCGGCGGATGTTCGACCAGGAGCACGGTCTCGGGCGCCGTGCCTGCCGCGATCTCGGCAACCCGGCGTTCCATCATCTCCAGCGCGTCCGGATAGGGTAGAAGACCGTCGACGACGCGCCATTCGACCGGGCCCGATCCGGGCCGGGCGGCAAATCGGCGGGTCGTGGTGGCAAGGCGGGGGATCGCCGGCGGGGCTTCGGAAGAGGTCGTCATGGCTGCTATGTAGCGGCTCGGAGAGGGCGCGAAAAGCAGGCCCGGGGCGGCGACCTGCGACGATCCGACAAATGCCGGTGTCGCGATAGGAAAAGCCCTTGTGCGGGTCCGCGACTCTTGTTACATGCCCGCCACCGACGGCATTACCGGCCCTCGGTTACACGGCGTGCGGTCGTGGCGGAATTGGTAGACGCGCAGCGTTGAGGTCGCTGTGGGGCAACCCGTGGAAGTTCGAGTCTTCTCGACCGCACCAGCCTTCTCTCGACAATCGGACAGTCATGCGGCTTCGCCGCCCCGGTCTGCGACGCCCTCGGTCGCGACCTGACGACTGGTTTCGTTTGCGGCACTCGTCGGAATGCCTGCCGCTGGCGGCTTCCGAATGACGGACATTTCCTCTAGACGCGTCTCGACCGTCCCTGCCGACGGGTTTCTCTGGTAACCCCAAGAATCGGAGGGTGCATGGCTGACACACAGCTCACAAGCGATGTGCCCGAGGCCGTGGCACCGTCGGGCGTCTACGATGCGGATGGTTTCGTCGACGGGGCGTTTCTCGAACGCGTCGAAGCGGCCATCGAGGGCGAGAACCCCGCCTATCTGCGCGAGGAAGTCGGCCGGCTGCACGAATCCGAGCTCGGCGACCTCCTCGAAGCGCTCGACAACGACGCCCGGCAGTCGCTCGTCCGGCTCATGGGCGACGAGTTCGACTACACCGCGCTCACCGAGGTGGACGAGGCGATCCGCCTGTCCATCGTCGACGCGATGCCGAACGCCCAGGTGGCCGAGGCGCTGCGCGAGCTGGATTCCGACGACGCCGTCTACATCCTGGAGGATCTGGACGAGGAGGACCGCAAGGAAATCCTCGACCGGCTGCCGTTTCGCGAACGCATCCGGCTGCGGCGCTCGCTGGAATACCCCGAGGAATCGGCCGGCCGGCGCATGCAGACGGAATTCGTCGCGGTGCCGCCGTTCTGGACCGTCGGCCAGACCATCGACTACATGCGCGACGAGGAGGAGCTTCCCGAATCCTTCGCGCAGATCTTCGTCATCGATCCCAGCTTCAAGCTGCAGGGCGCCGTCGATCTCGACCGCATCCTGCGGGCCAAGCGGCCGGAGAAGATCGAAGACATCATGCACGAGACGCGGCATGCGATCCCGGCCGAGATGGACCAGGAAGAAGCCGCCCAGATCATCGAGCAGTACGATCTCCTGTCGGCCGCGGTCGTCGACGAGAACGAGCGTCTCGTCGGCATCCTGACCATCGACGACGTCATCGACATCCTGCAGCAGGAAGCCGACGAGGACATCAAGCGCCTCGGCGGTGTCGGCGACGAAGAGATTTCCGATACGGTGCTGACGGCGGCACGGTCGCGCTTCTCCTGGCTGCTGATCAACCTGGCGACGGCAATCCTGGCGTCCTGCGTCATCGGCCTGTTCGACGCCACGATCGAGCAGATGGTGGCCTTGGCGATCCTGATGCCCATCGTCGCCTCGATGGGCGGCAATGCCGGCACCCAGACCATGACGGTCGCGGTGCGCGCGCTCGCGGCACGCGACATCGACCTCTACAATGCCGGCCGGATCATCCGACGCGAGGCGTTGGTGGGGCTCCTCAACGGTGTGCTCTTCGCCCTGATCATCGGGCTCGTCGCCGCCGTCTGGTTCGAAAGCGCCGGGCTCGGCGGGGTGATCGCGGTCGCCATGGTGGTCAACATGATGGCCGCCGCGCTCGCCGGTATTCTGATTCCGTTGGTTCTCGACCGGTTCGGCGCCGATCCGGCGATCGCGTCGGGTACCTTCGTGACCACCGTCACAGACGTGGTGGGATTTTTCGCCTTTCTTGGGCTGGCCGCCTTCTGGTTCGGCCTCGGCTGACGTCAGAGATGCCCCAGGTCAGGTAACCATGGGGCAGTTCCCGGATTGACTTTTACGTAAATCTGGCGGCATGCATCACCCTGGGGGCGCCGACCGAGGGATACGGAACGTCGAATGCGAGACTATTACACGATCACGGAGCTCACCCGTGAGTTCGGCATTTCGACGCGGACGATCCGCTTCTACGAGGACGAGGGGCTGCTGGCGCCGATCCGTCGCGGGCGTACCCGGCTCTTCCGGCATTCCGACCGCCAGCTCCTGAAGAACATCCTGCGCGGCAAGCGCCTCGGCTTCTCAATCGCGGAAATCCGCGAAATCATGAGCATGTACAAGAGCCCGCCCGGTGAGGCGGGCCAGCTCAAGGCGATCATCGGGCGGGTCAGCGACAAGCGGCGCGAGCTCGAGCAGAAGCGCCGCGACATCGAGGACCTGCTGCGCGAGCTCGACGCCGCCGAGGAAGCCTGCCTTACCCGCATGGCCGAGCTGGGCGTCGGCCAGAGCGTGCGAACCGGCTGATTGTGCCTCCGGTCACTCCGACCGGAACGAACACTCGCGGGTCACGTCGCGGATGGCCGTCATCTGCGTCTCGCTCGGATCGCCGCCCATCAACACATCGAACAGGTCCCGACGCTGCAATTCGCGTTCGGCGCAGCCGCAATAGCGTTCGCAAAAGGCCGCGTCGCGCTCGGCGATGCAGGAGCGCTGGCAGTCGGCACGGAAGACCGCGGTGCGATCGGCCGGCGCGATCTGGGCGAAGACGAAGACCAGCCCGAACAGGATCGGCTGGTGCAAGAGGTAGAACAGCAGCGAGTGGCGTCCGATCGCAGCCAGCGGCGAAAACGGCGCCAGACCCGGATTCCACGTGCGCATGCGCGCCACCCAACCGTGGTCGACGGCCAGCCGCGCGGCGGCGATCCCGGCGAGCACCGCACCGAAGAACGGGAACATCGGCACGAAGTCGTTGGAGAGCGGCGGGGTCTGGAACAGGCCGATCCAGTTGAGCCATTTCGGATCGAGCAGCGGCGTCGCGACGAAGCTGCGCAGGGCAACGACCGCGATGGCCAGCGCCGCCGTGACGAACCAGGGCAACCGCAGGAAAAGCAGGCCCAGCACGCTGGCGACCGCGATGTGGTGCAGGATGCCGAAATAGACGAAGCTGTTGGGTGTCGCGAAGTACGTTGCCACGGTGATGGCGAGCGCGCCGGCCACGACCTGCAGCAGGCGCTTGCCGACGGGCTGCCAGCGAATGCCGCGGCCATTGGCCAGCACCAGGCTGACGCCGACCAGGAACAGGAAGGACGATGCGATGGCGCGCGCGAAGATGCGCCAGCCGCCATGGCCCGTCAGCCCGCGCTCGACATAATTGAAGAACTCCAGATCCCAGGTGAAGTGGTAGATCACCATCGCGAACAGCGCGACGGCGCGTGCGATGTCGATGATGTCGATGCGCCCGCGGCTGACGGGCGGGTTGTCTATCTGGCTCACGCGCATTCCTTGACGCTGGACACACTAGCCGTCCGCCTATCTTTCAGGACGGACAGCGGCCGGAGCGACCCGGCACGCCGCAATCCGGAAAGGCAGTTCATGAAGATCATCGAGGCAGGCGGAGCCCGCATCCCCGCAATCGGATTTGGCACATTTACACTCGAAGGCCAGACTTGCGTCGATATGGTGGCAAAGGCCATCGATGCCGGTTACCGCCATATCGATACCGCCCGCATGTACGGGAACGAAAAGGAGGTCGGCGCCGGCATCGCGGCCAGCGGGATCGCCCGCGAGGAGCTGTTTGTGACCTCCAAGATCTGGTGGACGGATATCGCCGAGGACAAGCTGATGGACAGCGCCCGGGCGGCGGTGGACGCGATCGGTCAGGGTCCGGTCGACCTCCTGCTGATTCATTGGCCCAACACCGACGTGCCGCTGGAAGAATCGATCGGTGCGCTGAACGCGACGATCGGCGAGGGGCTCACTCGCCATATCGGCGTCGCCAATTTCACCAGCGCGATGGTGGACGAGGCGGCCGCCATGTCCTCGGCGCCGCTGGTCTGCAATCAGGTGGAGTATCATCCCTATCTCAGCCAGGAGAACATCCTCGCGGCCTGCCGCCGCCACGACATGGCGATGATCGCCTATTCGCCGATCGGCAAGGGCGGCGAACTGCTGGCCGATCCGGTCATCACCGAAGCGGCAAAGGCCCACGGCAAGAGCCCCGCACAGATCGTCTTGCGCTGGGAGGTCGAGCAGGACATCGTCGGCGCGATCCCGCGCACGAGCACGCCGGAGCGGCTCAGCGAGAATCTCGACATCTTCGATTTCGAGCTGACCGAGACCGAGCGGACGGCGCTGAACCAGCTGACCCTGCAGCGCAAACGCCTGATCGATCCCTCCTTCGCACCCCACTGGGACCGCGCCTGATGGATGAGGCGGCGCTGCGGCGGACTGGCGCGTCGCTCGCCGACTGGGCGGGCGATGCGCTCGGCTTCTTCTACGAGCCGTCATCGCTGTTCCAGATCGCCGTCGTCGTCGCCTGCCTCGGCCTTGCCTGGGTGCTTGATCGCCTGACCCGCGAACCGATCGAGGTTCAAGCCCGCAGGATCAAGGGCGCGCCCCGGATTCTGCGGCTGGTCGCCGCCGTGCGCCGCCGCATGGGGTTGATCTTCTTCGTGCTGCTTCTGTGGCTGGCCACCCGGATCGATATGGCGGCCGGCGGGCCGCGCTCGCAGATCATCGCCGTCATCTTCGACCTGTCGCTGGCCTATCTGGTGATCGCCGTCGCCTCGCGCATCGTGCGCAACCGGCTCCTGGCCCGGCTGATCACCATTGTCGCCTCGATACTCGCCGGGCTCTCGATCCTCGACCTTCTGGAACCTGTGGCCACTGTCCTGGAGGATTCGGCGATCACCGTCGGCCAGAGCCGGATCTCGGCGCTGCTGGTGATCAAGGCGATCGCGGTGATCGGCATCACGCTGTGGCTCGCCTCGGTCGCCGGCAACTTTCTCGACACCCGCGTCCAGCGCAATCAGGAATTGACGCCGACCCTCAGGGTGCTGATCGGCAAGTTCCTGAAGATCGGCCTCATCCTGGTGGCGCTGGCCATCGCGCTTGCCTCGATCGGCGTCGACCTGACAGCGCTGACCGTTCTGTCGGGTGCCATCGGCGTCGGGCTTGGCTTCGGCCTGCAGAAGGTCGTCTCGAACTTCATCTCGGGAATCATCATTCTCCTCGATCGCTCGATCAAGCCGGGCGATACGATCTCGCTGGACGATACCTTCGGCTGGATCCGCGAATTGCGGGCGCGCTTCGTCTCGGTGGTGACCCGCGACGGCCGCGAATATCTGATCCCGAACGAGGACTTCATCACCAACCAGGTGATCAACTGGTCGTTTTCGAACGACCTGGTGCGGATCGATGTGGAGTTCGGCGTCGCCTATGACAGCGATCCGCATGCGGTGATCCAGATCGCCAAGGAGGCCGCGGAGAGCTGCAATCGCGTGGTGTCCCACAAGCCGGCGGTCTGCTGGATGACCGGCTTCGGGGCGTCGTCGATCGACTTCGTCGTGCGGTTCTGGATCCGCGATCCGCAGGCCGGCCTCACCAATGTCAGGGGTGACGTGCTGCTGGCGCTGTGGGATGCCTTCAAGGCGAACGGCATCGCCATCCCGTTTCCGCATCGAGAGATCCTCATGCGCACGCCGGTCGTCGTGCAGACGGAGCCGCCCGAGGACGCGCCGGTGCCCGCGCGCCAGGATCAGAGCTGACCGGAGAGGGCCCGCCATTGTTCTTCTATGCCGCCAAGATCGGCTGGTTCGTGCTGCAGCCGCTGGCGGCCATCCTGCTTGTCGCCATTCTCGGGCTTTTGGCCGGCTGGCTCGGCCGGCCACGAATCGCGGCAGGTCTGTTTGTGCTGGCGACAGCGACGCTGGCGGTGTGCAGCCTGACGCCGCTGGGCCTCGTGATGACGGCGGTGCTGGAGGACCGGTTTCCCCGTCCCGACCTGCCGCCGGCGATCGACGGGATCATCGTCCTCGGCGGAGCCTTCGACACGCGGGTGGCGCGCACGCGGGGCATGAACGAGCTGAATGACGCTGCCGACCGGGTTACGGCGGGCATGGAACTGGCACAGCGCTATCCGAAGGCGAAGCTGCTGTTCAGCGGCGGCGTCGCGGCGCTTCTGGAAGAGGACATTCCCGAGACCGAGGCCGCCGAGGCGCTCTACAGGGGGCTGGGGCTCGCGCCGGACCGCCTACTTCTCGACGGGCGGGCGCGCGACACCTTCGAGAACGCCGTCTTCGCCAAGGAGCTTGCGCAGCCGAAGCCGGGCGAGGTGTGGGTGCTGGTCACCTCGGCGTCGCACATGCCGCGTGCCGTCGGCTGCTTCCGCGTCGCCGGCTTCGACATCGTCCCCTATCCGGTCGATTACCGCACGCCGTCGGGGCCGGCGCTGTGGCGACCCTCCAGCACGACGACCCGCAACCTGGAAAAGGTCCACTTCGCCATTCGCGAATATCTGGGGCTCGTCGCCTACCGCCTGAGCGGACGCACCGACGCGCTGTTTCCGGCGCCCTGAGGCGGCAGCGGTCCGCTTAATCCAACAACGCCCGGCGGGCGTTCGACATGAACTGCCGGTGGGCGAGAATCACCACGACAAGGATCGTCGCGGCGACGAGAGCCGTCGGGCCGAGAAACCAGCCGAGATAGGCGATGGCGAAGAAGACCGCGCGCAGTCCGGAGTTGAAGTGCTTGCCGGCGAGCTGGTTCAGCCGCGTGGCCTTGGCGAGGGCCCGCTCCGCGGCGTCCGGGTCGAGATCGGCTTCCGCGCGCATGGGAATCGCGCCGATCAGGATCGAGCAATAGTTGAACAGCCGGTAGGCCCAGCCGAACTTGAAGAAGGCATAGGCGAAGATCGTCACGAGGCCGAGCAGCTTGATCTCCACCAGCGCACGGTCGAGCCGGGCATGGAAGGGCAGTTCGGCGGAGATGGTGGCAATCTGGTCGGCCGAGCTGAACAGGGCGAAGCAACCGCCGATGGCGAAGATGCAGGCGGAGGCGAAGAAGGCGGTGCCCTGCTGGAGCCCGGCCATGATCGCCGTATCGATCATCCGCAGATCGCGCAGCAGCATCACCTGCATCCAGCATTCGCGCTGCCGGTTCATCGCCTGGGACAGGCCGCGGGCCGCCAGCGGCCCGTGCTCCGTCACGATATTGTAGACGAGCCACACCGCCAGAAAGAATGCGAGTGCGGCGCCGTCCCCCGTATCGATTGTCACAATGCCTCGCCCCGCTTGGCCCTCCGCGGTTAGGGCCGGATTTCCATGAGGTTTTCATAGCGCGGCAACGGGACGCAGGCCAGATGGCGCGCCACACGCCGGCTTCAGTCCGGGACAAGGTTGCCGTGGAACATAGCAGCCATGAGGAAATATGCATCGCACCCGCCTTGTGGCGTCATCGCTTAACGGATATTTAAGAGCTGCAGCCGCTGGACGGGGGTCATGACCGGTTCGCAAGCCATCTCGATTCAGGATATTCAGTTACATGGATGACAGCGTGCGCAAGTCGTGCTGGGGCGTGACCGTATGGACGGTCGCGATCTTCTCTACGCTCCTCGTTCTCGGTTTCCTCTTCACGGTTCCCGAGACCGTCGCCATCGCCGCCAGCTGACCGAACCGGTCGGCGCCAGGCGCCCACCGACGCAGACCTTTTCCCGACAGATCCGTTCCGCTTCGCTTCGGCACGTCAGTGCCGGGCCGTCTTTGGCCTTGCCGACGCTTTCGTTCGGCACCGCCGGGCGGGGTGTGGCGTGTCGGCGTCTCGCCCGGAATCCGTCCCGCGGCGGCCCGAGGTCGCAGGTGTGGACGCCCGATCCGGCTTGACGCGGTGGGCCGTTTGCTTCGAGAAGCACCCATGCCTTTGCATCTGATCAAGCTGTGCGTCGGAATCGGCAGCGTCGAGGAACTCGAGGAGCATGTCGCCGCGCGTCTCGATGCGGCGCGTCTTCAGGGGCGGCCTGCCGAACAGGCGCATGTGACGCGCATGGTTCCCAAGCGGGTGGACGAACTGCTCGATGGCGGGTCGCTCTACTGGGTGATCAAGGGCCAGATCCAGGTCCGGCAGCCGCTCGTCGCCGTCACACCGTTCAAGGATGCCGAAGGCGTCGGGCGTTGCCGGCTCGTTCTGGAGCCGACTTTCGTGCGGACCGCCCGCCAGCCGCGCCGCCCGTTTCAGGGCTGGCGCTACCTGACGCCCGACGACGTGCCCCGGGACATCGGAACCGGAGATGCGGCCGAGGGCGATCTGCCGGTGGACATGCAGCGCGAGCTCATCGAGCTCGGACTGTTCTGAGGCGCCCCCGAAACCGAGCTGTCGCCTGATGCTCCGATCGTCCGTCTTCAGCCGAAGCGCATGTGGATCGCCGTGTGCCCCTCGGGCGCGATGGTCCTGATCCGCGTGTAGGCGATCGGCTGGGAGGCCCGCCAGGCGCGGGCGCCATGGGACAGAAGCAGCCCCACGAGATCCTTTGCCTTCAGCCGCGAACGGCCGTCGCGGGCTTCGCCGAGGCGCAGTGCGGCCTGCTGCAGCGGGTGGGGATTGGCGGCCCGCGCGCTGCCGGCGAAGGCGAGCGTGTTGGCGAAGCTGGCTGCCTGGTGCTCGGTCGTCATGCTGGAACCCTTCCTACGCGATACATCTTAGGGTCCGTCTGAACGGACGGGCTGGTCGGTCGCACGGCGGCGACAAGGAGGTCGGCGGCCCGGAACAAGGGCCGCCGGACCGGTGTCAGTTGGCGACGGCGTAGCAGCTGTACGAGCTGCGCTTGAGCGCGGCACAGGCCGACCAGGCCTGGTCCTTGCTGGCAAATCCGGCGAAGCGGGCGCGGTAGAGCGTCTGCGAACCGCTCTTCACCGTCTCGGTGAAGGGCTCGGCATCCGCCAGCTCGCCGCCGACCTTGCGCTTGGCGGTGGCCAGCATCTCCATGGCGGCATCGGCTTCCGGCGTGGCGGCGATTTGGACCACCCAGGGGGAGGTCGGCGTGCGAACGGTCTGCGAGACGCTGGCAACCTTTATTGCACCGGTCGTCGAGGGATCGAGATCGCGGCCACCCGGGACGGCTGCCGGCGGCAGGCGGACGCCGGCGCTGGGCACGCGGCTGGCGGCCGGGATCGGCATGCGCACAGACGGACGCTCGGCGACGAGAGCCGCCTTCAGGGCGTCACGGCCGACGATCGGACGCGACTGCGGCTGGACCATGCGGGCCACGGCCGGGGCGGCCTCGGAGCCGTAGGCCATTGCGATGCGCTGGTCGATCTCGGTCATGGCCGGGCGGGAATCGGGAACCGGGCCCTGCTTGGGAAGCGCGGCGACGATGGCCGGGCTGGCCGAGCGGGCGGCGAGCAACATGCCGGCATCGCGGGTGCTGGCCTTCGGCAGATAGCGCGTAAGCAACTCGACCATGTGATCGTCGCGCGAACGACCGGAGCGACCGCCCATGACCACGGCGACGAGGCTCTTGCCGTCCCGTTCGATCGAGGTGACGAGGTTGAAGCCAGAGGCGTTGATGTAGCCGGTCTTGATGCCGTCGACGCCCTTCACCCGGCCCAGGACCCGGTTGTGGTTGCCGAGCCGGCGGCCACGGAAGCTGTAGGAGCGGGTCGAGAAGATCTTGTAATATTCCGGAAAATGCTCGCGCAGGGCGATGCCGAGGGTCGCCATGTCCCGGGCCGTGGTCTTCTGCTCGGAATCCGGCAGGCCGTTGGCATTGCGGAAGGTGGTCTTCGGCATGCCGATCTGACGCGCCTTGGCGGTCATGCGGGCGGCAAAGGCCGATTCGGAGCCGGCCTGGAACTCGCCCAGCACCACGGCCGCGTCATTGGCCGACTTGGTGACCAGCGAATAGACAGCCTCCTCGACGGTGAGGGTCGAGCCGGCCTTCAGGCCGATCTTCGACGGCGGACGCGCGGCCGCATAGGCCGAGACCGGCATTTTGTCGCTCATCGAGATCCGACCGCTCTTCAGCGCGTCGAAGGTCATGTAGAGCGTCATCATCTTGGTGAGCGACGCGGGGTAGCGGTACTCGTCGGCCCGGTCGTTGTAGAGGACCTGGCCATTGTTGGCGTCGATCACGAAGCCGGCATATTTGTCGTTGGCTTCGACATGACCGACCGCGGACAGCAGCATGCCGGCGCCGATGGCGACGACGCCTGCGAACCTGCTCAGCGTTCTGGCGGCGGTGGTGAGGCGGGGGAACGGGTTACGCACGCAGCAACTCTCTGGCTCGGGCAATGGGCGAGGAAGCCGGTCGATATCGTCGCAGCGCTTGGAAAGGCCGTGCAATATCAGCAGACAACTCCCTCGGGTGTCGATCCGCAGATTAATGCCGGCGGGCTTACCAATCGGTTTATGGTTGCCGGACCGTTCCCATCCCGGATCGAAATTTCTCGTACCCTGCCAATCGAAACGGGCAGGAGTGAGGTGAATTTCCGTATGGGAAGCGTGCGGCGCGGCATTCCGCTTGAATTTTATTGTGCAGTGCAATATCTTCGGGCGGGGCGCAGCTCAGGGCACCGGTCGAGCCGGCACTTCCTGCTGAATGGACGTCCTTCCAGAAGCCACCAATCCGAGGGAAATCCAGATGAACGCATATGAAGATGCCAGCAAGTTCTCGAAGGACGCGATGGACAGCGCGCTGAAGTCGGTGTCGGCCATGACCAGGGGATTCCAGCAGGTCGCGTCGGAAACGTCCGAATTCGCCAAGCGCGCCTATGAGCAGCAGACCGAGTTCATGGAGAAGCTCTTCCAGGTGCGTTCGCCGGACAAGGCCATCGCGCTCCAGAGCGAATACGCCAAGACCGCCTATCAGGGCTGGGTCAGCCAGGCGACGCGCATGGGCGAAATCTGCACCGACGTCGCCAAGGAGACCTACAAGCCGTTCGAGCAGTCGCTCGCGACGCTGTCGGCCGCCGGGACGTCCGTGGCAACCAAGCCGGCCGCTGCCGCCAAGCAGGCCGCCGAGACCAAGGCTGCCTGATCAGCGCCTCGGTTGTCCCGCGGCCACGGGTACCACATATTCGGTACGAGGAAAAGCCCGGCTCTCCCGCCGGGCTTTTTCATGTCCGGGCCGTGCCTAGGGGCGGGCAGGGACGAGACGCCGCACGATGATGCTTTGTCATGCCCGCGTTGCGTCTTAAAATCCGTGCCACGGCACATACATACAGAGCGATGACGAAGGTGGTTGAATTGAGCATGCACGCGTTTCCCGGCAACGGCGCTCCTGCCGTGCGGTCCCAGGCCGGGAAGGACGACGATCAGGTCCCCGATCGCGGGACCGAGGTCATCACGCGAACGAAACCCAAAACCCAGAAGCCGAGCCTTTACAGAGTGCTCCTTCTGAACGACGATTACACTCCGATGGAGTTCGTCATCCACGTCCTCGAGCGGTTCTTCCAGAAGGACCGCGAGGCAGCCACCAGAATCATGTTGCATGTGCACAACCACGGCGTTGGCGAATGCGGAGTGTTCACCTACGAGGTCGCCGAGACCAAGGTGACCCAGGTCATGGACTTCGCCCGCCAGCACCAGCATCCGCTGCAATGCGTGATGGAAAAGAACTGAGGTGAAGCTTGCCGACATTTTCGCAAAGCCTTGAGAAGTCGCTGCACTCTGCCCTGACGCTCGCAAACGACCGGCAACAGGAATTTGCGACGCTGGAGCATCTGCTGCTGGCGCTTCTCGACGACAAGGACGCGGCGGCGGTGATGCAGGGATGCAGTGTCGACCTCGACATCCTGCGCCGCAATCTGACGACCTACATCGACAGCGAACTCTCAAACCTCGTCACCGGACATGACGAGGATTCCAAGCCGACGGCCGGATTCCACCGGGTGATCCAGCGCGCGGTGATCCATGTCCAGTCGTCGGGCCGCGAAGAGGTGACCGGCGCCAACGTGCTCGTGGCGATCTTCGCCGAGCGCGAGAGCCATGCTGCTTATTTCCTGCAGGAGCAGGAGATGACGCGCTACGATGCGGTGAACTTCATATCGCACGGAATCTCCAAGCGCCCCGGCGCCTCCGAGACCAGACCGCTGCGCGGCGCCGAGGATGAGCAGTCGACAGTGGGACAGGATGACGAGGGCAAGCGCAAGAACGCCCCTGATGCGCTCACGGCCTATTGCAGCAATCTCAACGAGAAGGCGCGCAACGGGAAGATCGATCCGCTGATCGGGCGGGCCGAGGAGATCAACCGCACGATCCAGGTGCTGTGTCGCCGGTCCAAGAACAACCCGCTCTATGTGGGTGATCCGGGCGTCGGCAAGACGGCGATCGCGGAAGGGCTCGCCAAGCGCGTCGTCGAAGGCGACGTGCCCGACGTCCTGGCCGACGCGACGATCTTCGCGCTCGACATGGGCACGCTGCTCGCCGGCACCCGCTATCGCGGCGATTTCGAAGAGCGGCTGAAGCAGGTGATGAAGGAGCTCGAGGAATATCCGGGCGCCGTCCTGTTCATCGACGAGATCCACACGGTGATCGGCGCAGGCGCCACCTCGGGCGGCGCGATGGACGCGTCGAACCTGTTGAAGCCGGCGCTGTCCTCCGGGGCGATCCGCTGCATCGGCTCGACCACCTACAAGGAGTACCGGCAGTTCTTCGAGAAGGACCGGGCGCTGGTGCGCCGGTTCCAGAAGATCGACGTCAAGGAGCCGTCCATCGACGACGCCGTGTCGATCCTGAAGGGCCTGAAGCCCTATTTCGAGGATTTCCACCGGGTCAAATACACCAACGAGGCGATCAAGTCGGCAGTCGAGTTGTCGGCCCGCTTCATCAACGACCGCAAGCTGCCGGACAAGGCGATCGACGTGATCGACGAGACCGGTGCGTCGCAGATGCTGCTGGCGGCCGGCAAGCGGAAGAAGCAGATCGGCGTCAAGGAGATCGAGGCGACCATCGCCACCATGGCGCGGATTCCGCCCAAGGCCGTCTCCAAGGACGATGCCGAGGTGCTGGAGCATCTCGACGCCCAGCTCAAGCGGGTCGTCTACGGCCAGGATGCCGCTATCGGCAGCCTTGCCTCGGCGATCAAGCTGGCCCGTGCCGGCCTGCGCGAGCCGGACAAGCCGATCGGCTCCTACCTGTTCTCCGGCCCGACCGGCGTCGGCAAGACCGAGGTGGCCCGCCAGCTTGCGGCGGCCCTCGGGGTCGAGCTGCTCCGCTTCGACATGTCGGAATACATGGAGCGGCACACCGTCTCGCGGCTGATCGGCGCGCCTCCGGGCTATGTCGGCTTCGACCAGGGCGGCCTGCTGACCGATGGCGTCGACCAGCATCCGCATTGCGTGCTGCTGCTGGACGAGGTCGAGAAGGCGCATCCGGATCTGTTCAACATCCTCCTGCAGGTGATGGACCACGGCAAGCTGACCGATCACAACGGCAAGCAGATCGATTTCCGGAATGTCATCCTGATCATGACGACCAATGCCGGTGCGTCGGAGATGGCCAAGGCGACGATCGGCTTCGGTCACTCCAAGCGCACCGGGGCCGACGAGGAGGCGATCAACCGCCTGTTCACGCCGGAATTCCGCAACCGTCTCGATGCGACGATCCCGTTCGGCCCGCTGCCGACGCCGGTCATCCACCAGGTGGTGCAGAAGTTCGTCATGCAGCTCGAGGCGCAGCTGTCCGAACGCGGCGTGACCTTCGAACTGTCGGAGGACGCGATCACGTGGCTCGCCGACAAGGGCTACGACGAGGCGATGGGCGCGCGGCCCCTGGGCCGGGTGATCCAGGAGCACATCAAGAAGCCGCTGGCCGACGAGGTGCTCTTCGGCAAGCTGAAGCACGGTGGCACGGTGAAGGTGTCCGTCGTCGATGGCGAGGATGGCGCCAGGGCGCTGCATCTGGAAGCCCTTGCCGACGAACTGCCGCCGAAGCCCAAGAAGCCCGCAGCCAGGAAGCGTGCCAAGGTGGCGCCGGACGGCTCGGACATCGAGGACGACGAGCCGGCGGGCGTTGCGCCTGAGGCAGGCTCCACGGGGTCTGCCGCAAAGCGGGCAGGCACCGTTCCCAAGGTCCCGCGCAAGTCGCGCTGATCGAAACAGAAAGGGCCGTCCCTCGGGGCGGCCCTATTTCGTTCTACCACGTTGTGCCGCGGGGCCCGGCGGCCGAACTCAGTCGAGGGCGGCGCGGATCAGGGCCGCGTGCTCGGCCAGCATGTCCGGATCGGCCATGCCGTCGGAGTGCTTTTTCAGCGGCACGCCGGCATAGACCGGCAGCACATGGAAATGCAGGTGAAACACGGTCTGCCCGCCGGCGGTTTCGTTGAACTGGGCGATGCGGACGCCATCGGCATCGAAGGCTTTCTTCACCGCACGCGCCAGCTTGGCGACCACCGGCATGACCGCGCCGAGCGTCTCGTCCGCCGCATCGAGAATGTTGCGCGAGGGCGCCTTCGGAATGACGAGGCAATGGCCTTTCGATTCCGGCATCACGTCCATGATCGCCAGCGCCGTGTCGTCCTCGTAGAGTTTCTGGCTCGGGATCTCGCCACGCAGGATCTTGGCGAAGATGTTGCCGTCGTCGTAGCCGCTCATGGTGTCCGGTCCTTCACAATCAGAATCAGACCGGACGATAGGCAGATTGCCGCGATTGTCGACGGCTGAGCCGCCGTCAGCCGCCCTTCTTGTAGGGCGTATGCTCGGACAGAACGTCGCTGACATGGGCGATTTCGGCGCGTTCGGCGTCCAGGTAATCGTCGACGGCACGGCGCAGGCCCGGATGCGCGATCCAGTGCGCCGAATGTGTGGTCACAGGTTCGTAGCCGCGGGCCAGCTTGTGCTGTCCCTGCGCACCCGCCTCGACGAGGCCGAGGCCACGGGCGATCGCGAAGTCGATGGCCTGGTGGTAGCAGACCTCGAAATGCAGGAAGGGATGGTCCTCGATACAACCCCAGTTGCGCCCGAAGATCGTGTCGGCGCCGATGAAGTTCAGCGCCCCGGCGATGTAGCGACCGTTTCGCGACGCCATGACAAGCAGCGTCTGGTCGGCCATGCGCTCGCCGATCAGGCTGAAGAACGCGCGATTGAGATAGGGCCGGCCCCATTTGCGGCTGCCGGTGTCCATGTAGAACTCGTAGAAGGCGTCCCAGGCCGCCTCTGTAAGGTCGCTGCCGGTCAGCCAGGAAATGGAGATGTCGTTGGCCAGCGCCTCGCGGCGCTCCTTGCGCAAAGCCTTGCGCTTGCGCGACGCCAGCGTCTCCAGAAACTCCTCGTAGGTCGCATAGCCGCGATTGCGGAAATGGAACTGCTGGTCGGTGCGGTGCAGCCAGCCTGCCTCGGTCAGGACGTCGCGGTCCGCGGGCTTGAGGAAGGTGGCGTGGACCGAGGAGACGCCGGTCTGGGCCGCATAGGTCCTGGCGCCCTCGGCCAGCGCCTGCCGCCGGATCGTCGCGCCGGGTGCGGTTCCTACCAGGAGCCGCGGCCCGGTGGCCGGGGTGAAGGGCACCGACATCTGCAGCTTCGGATAATAGCGCCCGCCGGCGCGCTCGAAGGCGTCCGCCCAGCCCTGGTCGAAGACATACTCGCCCTGGCTGTGGCCCTTCAGATAGGCCGGGGCGGCTGCGATCGCCGCGCCCTGCGGATCTTCCAGTACCAGGTGCTGGGGCAGCCAGCCGGTCGCTTCGCCGACGCAGCCGCTATCCTCCAGCGCGGAGAGAAAGTCGTGCGATACGAAGGGGTTGGCGACGCCCGATGGAGTCGCGGTGGAGGCGGGCGACGCCGGCGCGGGCTCCACGGCCAGCGCGTCCCAGCGCGCGGCGTCGATCGCGCTGAGCCCATCGACCACCCGGATCGTGAAGCTCTCTTCGCTGGTGGTCGGGGCGGCGGCGGATTCGCGTGTCATGCGATGAATTTATGCCGGTCCTGCGGCAGCGCAAGGCGTCATTGCTGCGGCGCAATGCCTTCGAAGGTCATCTGATCGCAATGGTCCCGGCTGATGCGGATCTGCGCCTCGGTGCGCACGGTCCAGGAGATCAACGGTGCGCCCTTGCCGCGGACCCATTCGGTGAACGGGTTCGGCACATGGTGGATGTCATAGGACGAGAAATCGCAGCCGCGTTCGAACACCTGCCGATGGGCGGCGAAGGCGTCCGGCGTGTGTCCCGTCGCGGTCAGCCCGATGGGACGGCCGGGGCGGGCCGCCAGCATCTGGTCGATAAGCCAGGGATCGAATGACATCAGGGCCAGCTCGCCGCGGTAGGATTCGAGAACCGGCTGCAGACGGGCGAAATAGTCCGCATCGACGTCCGGGGCGATGCCCTTCAGTTCCATGACCACCGGCACGCGCCCGGCGACCGTCGCAAGAAAGTCCGCGACGGTCGGGATGACGGCCTTTGTGCCGGCAAGCCGCAGGCCGGCAATCGCTTCATCGCCAAGCGCGCGAAAGTCCGCCTCGCGGCCGGTCAGCCGTTCCAGCGTGTGATCATGGAAGATGAAGGGCGTGCCGTCGGCCGAAAGCTGCACGTCGCATTCGATCGCGTAGCCGGCGGCGATCGCTGCTTCGGCGGCGGGAATCGAGTTCTCCGCCACCGTCTTGTTGCCGTCATGGAGCCCGCGATGGGCGATCGGGTTCGCGGTCAGCCAGCCGAGCGCGCCATCGAAGGCCGCCATGTCAGGCGACCTCGAACAGGGCTTCGATCTCGACGGCGGCATCCATCGGCAGCGCCGGTACGCCGACCGCCGAACGGGAATGGCGGCCGTTCTCGCCGAGGATCTCGACCAGGAAATCCGACGCGCCGTTGGCGACCTTGTGCTGCTCGGTGAAGCCGGCGTCGCTGGCGACGAAGACGGTGAGCTTCAGAAGGCGGCCGAGGCGGCTCCAGTCGCCGGAGACGGCCGATTTCGCCTGGGCGAGGATGTTGATGGCGCACAGCCGCGCGGCCTTCTGGCCGTCTTCCAGCGAGACGCCGGCGCCGAGCTTGCCGGACACGGCCAGCTTGCCGCCGTCGAGCGGCAACTGGCCCGAGGTCTGCAGCAGCCCGCCATAGCTGACGCTCGGCACGTAGTTGGCGGCGGGCGCCGCCGCTTCGGGGAGGGTGACGCCGGCGGCTTCGAGGCGGCTTGCGATGGTATCGGCCATGTTGTTGTCTTCCTTTAGCTCGACGGATAGGAGCGCCGGGGAGGGGCTGTGCCAGCCAGATGGCCGCAAGCCCGTTCCGGACGCGCCGTTCCGCAGAGGCGTAGCCCATCCGCAGACCCAGTGAAAGATCGTCCCGCCATGCGCGCCAGCCTCGTAGCCCCTCTCGCGATCGGCCTTGTCGCCGGACCGGCTCTTGCGGCCGCCGCGACGATCGCACCGCATCGCGCCTCCTACGAACTGGCGATGGACGGCAGTGGTGATCTGGTCGACGCCCAGGCGCGGATCGCCGTCGAGATCACGCGGCCGGACTGCGACAGCTACGACATCGACTACCGCTTCGTGGCCCGGTTCCAACAGGAGCAGGAACTGGTGGTCACCGACCAGCAGACCCAGACGCTGGAAAACCTCGCGGACGGAACGCTCGCCTTCAAAACGCGGACGCTGGTCGACGGCACAGAGCAACAGGTCGTGCGGGGCACCGCCGTCAATACGGGGGAGGAGACGCATGTCGCCTTCGTCGAACCGGAGAGCCGCTCGGTGAGCGTGCCGCTGGCGGCCTTTCCGATGCAGCATACGCTGGCATTGATCGAGAAGGCGGAGGCCGGCGAGCGGATCGTGCAGTCGCCGCTCTATGACGGCGACCCGGCACCGGAAAAGGGCCTGTCCACGACCGCGATCATCGGGCCGGCGCCGGACAACCGGGCAGAGCCCGAGGATGCGGAGGAAGGCGCGCCGCTCGCGGATGAAACGTCACCGGCGGCGGACATGCGATCAGAGACCGCCGAGGGCGACACGCGCGACGACGACGACGACCGCGGCGAAGCCGAAGACCCGATGGCAGCCGATATGTCCCCGGCCAGCCAGCTGTCGGGTCTGCGCTCCTGGCGGATCAGCGAATCCTTCTATGACAGCGACAGCGATGCCGACGGCATGCCGGTCTTCGAGACGGCCTATACGCTCTACGAGAACGGCATCTCGGACGATATGGTGCTCAGCTTCGACGGCTACCGCCTGGCCGGCGGCCTTGCGAGCCTCGATCTTCTGGACGTGCCCACCTGTCCCTGACGGGGCTGGTACCGTGCGCCCCCGATCCCCATATCGACCCTGAACGCCGCCGCCATGTTGCCTCGCGCGGGCTTTTGGTGTATCGGCGCTTCCATTCCACACACGGAACTCGGGTTTCGACGTTCGGGCTTGTCCCGACGCCGCGATCCACCGGTGGCGGCATTCGGCCGCTTCTTTTCCGTGGAGGCTCAACCGGTAAAGGAAAAAACCATGGCATTGCCAGACTATTCCATGCGCCAGCTGCTCGAGGCAGGCGTGCATTTCGGTCACCAGACGCATCGCTGGAACCCGAAAATGTCATCCTACATCTTCGGGGCGCGCAACAACATCCACATCCTCGACCTCGGCCAGACCGTGCCGCTGCTGCATCGTGCGCTGCAGGCCGTCTCCGACACCGTGGCCCGTGGCGGCCGTGTGCTGTTCGTCGGCACCAAGCGCCAGGCATCCGACATCGTCGCTGATGCGGCGAACCGTTCGGCCCAGTACTACGTCAACGCCCGCTGGCTCGGCGGCATGCTGACCAACTGGAAGACCATCTCCAACTCGATCCAGCGCCTGCGCAAGCTCGACGAGATGCTGGCCGGCGAAGCCCAGGGCTTCACCAAGAAGGAGCGCCTGACGCTGCAGCGCGAGCGCGACAAGCTCGACCGCGCCCTCGGCGGCATCAAGGACATGGGCGGCGTGCCGGACATGATCTTCATCATCGACACCAACAAGGAGTCGATCGCGATCGAGGAAGCCAAGCGCCTGCACATCCCGATCGTCGCCGTCGTCGATTCGAACTGCGATCCCGCACCGATCGACTACCCGATCCCGGGCAATGACGACGCAGCTCGCGCCATCACCCTGTACTGCGACCTGATCGCCCGCGCCGCCGTCGACGGCATCGCGCGCCAGCAGGGCGATTCCGGCATGGATATCGGTGCGATGGAAGAAGCGCCGGTGGAAGAGGCCGTCGAGGCCGAGCCGGTCGCCGAGGAAGCACCGGCTGCCGAAGCCGAGGCTCCGGCCGCGGAAGCTCCGGCTGCCGAGGCTCCGGCCGAGAACGCAACGCCCGCCGCCTGAGGCGAGGCGGCGAACGGCGCGGTCGGGCTGGTGTCCGACCGCCGCCCGCGCCCGTCTCCGGCGCCGTAATCACGGCGTCACAATTCTGGCGCACCCGTTCCATCCGAGCCGGTGCGCCCAATCATTTCTGAAGAGGCAAAAATGGCAATTACCGCTTCGATGGTGAAGGAACTGCGCGACAAGACCGGCGCAGGCATGATGGACTGCAAGACCGCGCTGTCCGAGACCGACGGCAACATGGAAGAGGCCATCGACTGGCTGCGCGCCAAGGGCATTGCCAAGGCCGACAAGAAGTCCGGCCGTACCGCGGCCGAGGGTCTCGTCGGTTCGGCGTCCGAGGGCACTAAGGCCGTCGTCGTCGAGGTCAATTCCGAGACTGACTTCGTCGCCCGCAACGATGCCTTCCAGGGCCTCGTGCGCGACGTCGCATCGGTCGCTCTGACCACCGACGGCAGCGTCGAGGCGGTCGGCAGCGCTGCCTATCCGGGCGGCACCAAGAGCGTCAACGACACGATCAAGGACACGATCGGCACCATCGGCGAGAACCTGACCCTGCGCCGTTCGGCCATGCTGAGCGTCAATGACGGCGTCGTGGCGTCCTACATCCACAATCAGGTCGTGGACGGCCTCGGCAAGCTCGGCGTGCTCGTCGCGATCGAATCTTCCGGCGACAAGGCTGCGCTGGCGCAGTTCGGCCGCCAGGTCGCCATGCACATCGCCGCGACCAACCCGCTGGCGCTGACCGCCGAGGAAGTCGACGCGGCCACCGTCGAGCGCGAGAAGGCGATCTTCAGCGATTCGGCACGCCAGTCGGGCAAGCCGGAGAACATCATCGAGAAGATGGTCGAGGGCCGCCTGCGCAAGTTCTACGAGGAAGTCGTTCTTCTGAAGCAGAACTTCGTCATCAATCCCGACCTGACCGTCGAGAAGGCGCTGGCCGAGGCCGAAGGCAGCTTCGGCGCGCCGGCCAAGATCACCGGCTTCGTGCGCTTCGCCCTCGGCGAAGGCGTCGAGAAGGAAGAGAGCGACTTCGCAGCCGAAGTCGCCGCAGCCGCCGGCAAGAAGTAAGTTCCGCGCGCCGGACGCCTGTCCGGCGGCGACACGACAGACCGATCGAGGGCGTCCGCTTCACAAGCGGGCGCCCTTATTGTATCGCATCCCCAAGCGCGGCAGGCATTTGCGAGAGCGACTTGCTGCCGGATTTCCACATGCGCCCGCCGGTTCGGCGTGGCGTCGTCCGAAGACGCCCTCCCGGCAGCACGGCTTCGTCGCCGTCGCCGCTGCCTTGACGGGCGGGCCGCCGGACGCAGGCAAGGTGAGCAATGGCCTCCGAGATTCGATACCCGCGGGTGCTTCTGAAGGTATCCGGTGAAGCTTTGATGGGGTCGCAGGGCTTCGGGATCGACGTCGCGGTGGCCGATCGCATCGCCTCCGACATCGCCGAGGCGCACCGGCTGGGCGTCCAGGTCTCGGTCGTCGTCGGCGGCGGCAACATCTTCCGCGGCGTGGCGGTGGCCTCCAAGGGGGGCGACCGCGTCACCGGCGACCACATGGGCATGCTCGGCACCGTCATCAACGCGCTGGCCCTGCGCACCTCGCTGATCAAGATGGGCGTCGACACCATCGTCCTGTCGGCGATCGCGATGCCCGAAATCTGCGAGAGCTTCTCCCAGCGCAGCGCGCTGGCGCATCAGGCTGCGGGCCGGGTGGTGATCTTCGCCGGCGGGACCGGCAATCCGTTCTTCACCACCGATTCCGCCGGCGCGCTGCGCGCAGCCGAGATGGGGGCGGCGGCCCTGTTCAAGGGCACCCAGGTCGACGGCATCTATTCCGCCGATCCCAAGAAGCACCCCGACGCGGTGCGCTACGACACGCTGACCCACGACGAGGTTCTGCAGAAGGGCCTGGCCGTTATGGACGTGGCGGCCGTTGCGCTGTCGCGCGAGAACGACATCCCGATCGTCGTCTTCTCGATCCACGAGAAGGGCGAGTTCGCCAAGATCCTGTCCGGCGGCGGCCGGGCGACGATCGTCACCGAATAACTGCGTCCGCGCAGTCGAGAGCCGAAAAGAGGACATCATGGCCGACATGGATCTGAACGAACTGAAGCGCCGCATGGATGGCGCGATCACCAGCCTGAAGAGCGACCTGACGGGCCTTCGCACCGGCCGCGCCTCGCCGAGCCTGCTCGATCCGATCTATGTCGACGCCTACGGCTCGAAGATGCCGCTCAACCAGGTGGCCAACGTCTCGGTGCCGGAGCCGCGCATGGTCACCGTCACCGTCTGGGACAAGCAGATGGTGGGCAAGGTCGAGCGCGCGATCCGCGAGAGCAATCTCGGCCTGAACCCGATCACCGACGGCGCGACGCTGCGCATTCCGTTGCCGGAGCTGAACGAGCAGCGCCGCAAGGAGCTGGTCAAGGTGGCGCACCAGTATGCCGAGGGTGCCAAGGTCGCGGTTCGCCATGTCCGGCGCGACGGCATGGAAACCTTGAAAAAGCTGGAAAAGGACGGCGATATCGGTCAGGACGAGAGCCGTCAGCAGTCGGACCGCGTCCAGAAGATGACCGACGAGACGATCTCCGAGATCGACTCGGCGCTTGCCGTCAAGGAAGCGGAAATCATGCAGGTCTAGCCTGCCTTGGGCGTCGACCTCGTCGTCGCGGCGGAATGATCGAGGGAAGGGCTGATACGGTGCGGGATCTCCAACACGTCGCCATCATCATGGACGGCAATGGTCGCTGGGCGAATGCCCGCGGCCTGCCGCGCAGCATGGGGCACCGTCGGGGCGTCGAGGCCGTGCGCGAGGCGGTCCGCGCGGCGGGCGAGCTTGGCATCCAGTATCTGACCCTGTTCGCCTTCTCCTCGGAGAACTGGCGCCGTCCCGAGGCCGAGGTCGAGGAGCTGATGGGGCTGTTGAAGCACTTCATCCGCCGCGACCTCGCCGAACTGCACAAGGAGGGCGTGCGCGTCCGGGTGATCGGCGAGCGCGAGAACCTGTCGTCGGACATCCGCGCGCTGCTCGAGGAAGCCGAGAACCTGACGCGCGACAACCAGCGCCAGACCCTGGTGGTCGCCTTCAATTACGGAGCCCGCGACGAGGTCGCCCGGGCCATGCGCCGCGTCGCCGCCAAGTACGCGGCGGGCGAGGTCGAGCTCGAAGGGCTGACTGCCGAGTATCTCGACGAGCATCTCGACACGGCCGGCATTCCCGATCCCGATCTGATCATCCGCACCAGCGGCGAGCTGCGGCTGTCCAATTTCCTGCTCTGGCAGGCGGCCTATTCCGAATTCGTCTTCCTGCCCTGCCTGTGGCCCGATTTCGACCGCAAGGCGTTCGAGGAGGCCATCGCCGATTATTTCAGCCGGGATCGTCGCTACGGCGGATTGTCGCGCGAAATCGCTTCCTGATCCGATGGGCCTGGAACTTCGACGGTTCTTTCTCGCCGGCAGCTGGTCCGACCTGAAGTCGCGCGTCATCTCCGCGCTGATCCTCGGCGTCATCGTCATCGCCCTGACCGCCATCGGCGGCTGGCCGTTCCGGGTGCTCTGCGCGCTCACCGGCATCATCGTCTTCGACGAATGGGCCCGCATGACACGCGCCAAGCGGGTCCGGCCGATCTATGATTTCGCCCGTGGCGCCCTGATCGTCGCCGTCGTCGCGCTGGTCTTCGATCTCGGCCTGCTGGCTGTGGCGATCGTTGGTGCGGCGATGGTCTTCATCGCCGCGACGGATCGCGACGAGCGCAGCGCGCGTTGGGTGCATTGGGGCTTGTTCTACGCGGGCGCCGCGGCGCTGGCCCCCGGCATGCTGCGCGGCTCCGATCCCGCTGGCCTCACGACGCTCGGCTTCATCATCGTCGTCGTGTGGTCGACGGACATCTTCGCCTATTTCACCGGTCGCACGCTCGGCGGGCCGAAGCTGCTGCCGGCGGTGTCACCGAAGAAGACGCTGTCGGGAGCGGCCGGGGGGCTCCTGGCCGGGACGATCCTCGGTGCGGTCTACGCCCATCTCGTCAGCGGCGAGGTCGGCGCCTTCATCATCATCCTGGCGGCGATCCTGTCGGTGGTCGGGCAGGCGGGCGACCTGTTCGAATCCTGGATCAAGCGGCGTTTCGGCGTGAAGGATTCGGGCCGTCTCATCCCCGGCCATGGCGGGCTGATGGACCGTATCGACGCGCTCGTCGTGGCGATGGCCGTGACCTGGGCGGTCGGCGTGGCGATCGCCGGATTCGGCGAACCGGCCCGTGGCATATTTGCCCTCTGAGCGCATCGATTTCAGCGCGGGCGCCGTCATCATTGCGACTTGTTCGTCAACTGCTATGGAAGAGATCCCCGCGGCGCCGCTCGAAGCGCGCAGCCACGGGCATTGTCTGATCATTTGAATGCGGCATCGTCTCGACCGGATGTCGATGCCGGTCCGGAACCAGCGGTCCGGGATGGAACGCGAAAGGGTGCGGAATGGAATCGCCTGTCGGGCTCTCCCAGATCTGGAGCGGAGGCCTCATCTACATCGTCCCGTTCCTCTTCGTCCTGACGATCATCGTCTTCTTCCATGAGCTCGGGCATTTCCTCGTCGGCCGCTGGTGCGGCATCAAGGCGCTGGTCTTCTCGGTCGGCTTCGGGCCGGAACTGATCGGCTTCAACGACCGGCGCGGCACGCGCTGGAAGCTCGCGGCCGTGCCGCTGGGTGGCTACGTCAAATTCCTCGGGGACGAGAACGCGGCTTCGGTGCCGGACCGTGCCGCGATGGACGCAATGTCGGACGCCGAGCGCAGCGGGGCGTTTCCGGCCAAGAGCGTCGGCCGCCGCGCCGCCACGGTGGCTGCGGGCCCCATCGCCAACTTCATCCTGGCGATCGTGATCTTCGCCGGCGTCGCCTATGTCGAGGGACGCGTCGTCGGCGACCCGGTCGTGGCCGAGGTGAGGGACGGTTCGCCTGCCGCGGCCGCCGGCTTCAAGGCGGGCGACAAGGTGCTGTCCGCCGACGGCGAGACGATCCGCTATTTCTCCGACCTGCAACGCTATGTGTCCTCGCGGGCCGACACGCCGATCCGCATGACGGTGGAGCGCAACGGCTCGCCCGTCGAACTGACGGTGACGCCGCGCAGCGAGGTTCAGACGGACGGGTTCGGCAACGAGTTCAACGTGCCGGTCGTCGGACTGGTGGCCAACAATGACGGCTCGTCGTTCCGGGTGGAGAGCCTGTCGCCGGTGGAGGCCGTGGCCTACGGCGTCTCGCAGACCTGGTTCGTGACGACGCGGACCGTGGACTTCATGGGCGAGGTGATCACCGGTCGCCAGAACGCCGACCAGATCGGCGGCCCGATCCGAATCGCGCAAGTGTCGAGTCAGGTTTCGACGATAGGACTGGGCGCGCTGCTCAATCTGGCGGCGCTGCTGTCGGTCTCCATCGGGTTGCTCAACCTTCTGCCGATTCCGATGCTGGACGGCGGGCATCTGCTGTTCTACGCATTCGAGGCGATCCGTGGCCGACCCCTGAGCGAACAGGTGCAGGAAGTCGGCTTCCGAATTGGGCTCGCACTGGTGATGCTGCTTATGGTATTCGCCTTCTGGAACGATATTTCGGGACTCGTCTGATGAGTCCCGCCGGGTCGGGGGACTTGGGGGCTTGCAAACTGTTAACCAAAGCGACGATGTCCGTGACAACGTTGCAACGGCTTTTCCGATTCCTAAAGGGACTCGGGCCAGTTTGCTTGAACGGACACGGAAAGCCGGTACAAGGCAACGATGCGCATTGCTCCCACTGCGTCTCGATACAATGATGAAAAGGTGGCTGGGCCAATGAGGGCTGGAACGAATATCATGCGCGCGGTCTCCGCTGTCGCGCTCTCCTCGACGGTTCTTGCAGCTGCGACCCTCGGGGCCCAGCTTGCCGCTGTCACGGTCGCCGAGGCGGCTGTCGTCAATCGCATCGACGTTCGCGGCAACAGCCGGGTGGAAGCGGACACGGTCCGCGGCTTCATGCAGATCTCGGCCGGGCAGAACGTCACCGAAGCCGATCAGGATCAGGCGGTCCGTCGCCTGTTCTCCACCGGCCTCTTCTCGGATGTGCGCATCAGCCAGTCCGGCGGCACGCTGATCGTGCAGGTCGACGAGAACCAGATCGTCAACCAGGTGCTCTTCCAGGGCAATTCCAAGGTGAAGGACGAGCAGCTTATCGCCGCCGTCCAGACGCAGCCGCGCGCCGCCTATTCGAGCGCGACCACGCAGGCCGACGTCGAAGCCATTCAGGCCGCCTACACCAGCATCGGCCGCAGCGACGCCATCGTCTCCGTACGCACGCAGGAGATCGGCGAGAACCGCGTCAATGTCATCTACGACATCCAGGAAGGCGACCGCACCAAGATCGAAAGCATCAGCTTCGTCGGCAACAACGCCTTCGGCGACAGCCGGCTGAAGCAGGTCATCGCGCTGCGCGAGAGCGGCATCCTCAGCTTCATTCAGCGCAACGACATCTACGATCCGGAGCGCCTGCGCACCGACGAAGAGACGCTGCGCCGCTTCTACTACAATCGCGGTTATGCGGATTTCCGCATCGTGTCCTCGGTGGCCGAGCTCGACGAGAGCCAGAACAGCTATTTCATCACGATCACCGTCGACGAGGGTGAGCGCTACAGCTTCGGCAACGTGACGATCGACAGCACCGTTGCCGGCGTCGACACCGAGTCGCTCTATGGCGAGATCGAGACCCAGACGGGTGAGGTCTACAGCGCCAAGGATGTCGAGGACACGCTGGTCAACCTGACCAACAGCCTTGCCAATGCCGGCTTCGCCTTCGCGCAGGTCACCCCGCGCGGCGATCGCGACTTCGCCAGCCGCACGATCGCCATCGACTACGTCATCGACCAGGGTCCGCGGGCTTATGTCGAGCGTCTGGAGATCCGCGGCAACACCAAGACCCGCGACTATGTCATTCGCCGCGAGTTCGACGTGTCCGAAGGCGACGCCTTCAACCAGGTGCTGGTGCAGCGCGCCAAGCAGCGCCTCGAGGACCTGAAGTATTTCGATAAGGTCTCGGTCTCGACAGCGCCCGGCGCGGAGCCGGACCGCGTCATCGTGATCGTCGACGTGGTCGAGAAGGCCACCGGTGAGCTGTCGCTGGGCGGTGGCTACACGACTGGTGGCGAAAGCTCCGGCCCGGTCGCCGAGATTGGCGTCACCGAGCGCAACTTCCTCGGCCGCGGCCAGTTCATCAAGGTCTCTGCCGGATTCGGTGCCGACACCCGGAACTACAGCCTGTCCTTCACCGAGCCCTATTTCCTCGGGCGGCGTCTGGCGGCTGGCTTCGACGTCTATCGCAGCGAGAGCAGCTCGGGCGATTACGACTCCGAGCGCACCGGCGGCGACATTCGTATTGCGGCGCCGATCACCGAGGATCTGACGGCCCAGATCGCCTACAACATCAAGCAGGAAAAGTTCGGCGACGATAACGGCACGACCTACAACCAGTTCAGCAATTCGCAGCTGGTCGACGGAAGCGGCAATGTCTTCGAAAGCACCTGCGGCAATCCTGACCCGAATAACAATATCGTCGATCCAAACGGCAGACCGGCCGTCGCGCCGCCCTATACGGACTCGCCGATCATCAACCAGGCGATCTGCGAAAGCCCGTACCTGACGTCGTCGGTGTCCTACGCGCTGACCTACAACACGCTCGACAACACCAACGATCCGCGCAACGGCTTCTTCATCCAGGCCGGGCAGGAGTTCGCCGGTGTCGGCGGCGATGCGAACTTCGTCAAGACGACCGGCAAGGCCAGCTACTTCCACCTCCTGAACGAGGAATACGACGTGATCGGCTCGCTCAATGCGGGCGGCGGCAACGTCACCTCGTTCGGCGGCGACGGCCTGCGGGTGTTCGACAACTTCTTCAAGGGCCAGGACATCGTTCGCGGCTTCGACTACAAGGGCATCGGCCCGCGCCAGAACGGTGTGTCGATTGGCGGCAACAACTATGCCAACGCCTCGGCGGAAGCGACCTTCCCGCTGCCGGGTATCTCACGTGATCTCGGGTTCCGTGGTGCGGTCTTCGCGGATGCCGGTTCGCTCTGGGGCAGCGAGTACGAGAACGACCCGGGTGTGATCGGCGTCGATGCCTCGCTGCGCGCTTCGGCGGGCGTCGGCCTGATCTGGGCGTCGCCCTTCGGTCCGCTGCGGGTGAACTACGCCCATCCGCTGGCCAAGGAAGATTTCGACGAGCTGCAGGAATTCTCCTTCGGATTCTCGTCCCGCTTCTGATCGACAATGTGGGGGCCGGCTTGTCCGGCCCAGACCGTCCCGATGCATGAATTGACTTTCTTCCCGCGCGGCGACGGTCTCACCCTTGCGGAGCTGGCAAGCCTGACGGGCGCCAGCCTGGGCGAAGGGGCCGACCCGGCTCTGCGGATCGCAGGCATCGCTGCCCTGTCCGAGGCAGGGCCGCAGGACCTGTCCTTCTTCGACAGCAAGCGCTACAGCGCCGAGCTCTCGGCAACGCGGGCCGGCTGCGTTCTCGTCTCTCCCAAGAATGTCGGGCTGTTGCCGTCGGGCATGCCGGCACTGGTGACCGCCAGTGCCGCGATCGCCTTCACCGAGGCGGGCCGGGCGCTGTTTCCCGGCGCCGTCCTGCCGACGCCGGCCACCGGATCGCACGGTGTCTCACTCAAGGCCGACATCCACCGCGAAGCCCGGCTTGAAGACGGCGTGACGGTGGAAGCGTTCGCGTCGATCGGTCCCGGCGTCGAGATCGGCCGCGGAACGATCGTGGGTGCGGGCGCCGTCATCGGCGCCGGCTGCCGCATCGGCCGCAATTGCCGGATCGGTTCGAACGTGACCTTGACCCATGCGCTGGTCGGCGATCGGGTGATCCTGCACCCCGGCGTACGGATCGGGCAGGACGGCTTCGGCTACACGGCGGGACCCGCGGGCCTCGTCAAGGCGGTGCAGATCGGCCGTGTCATCATCCAGGACGATGTCGAGATCGGCGCGAACACGACCGTCGATCGGGGCGGCGTTCGCGATACGGTGATCGGCGAAGGAACCAAAATCGACAACCAGGTCCAGATTGCCCACAATGTGCGGATCGGGCGGCACTGCGTAATCGTCGCGCAGGTCGGCATTTCCGGCAGCACGACACTCGGCGACGGCGTGATGATCGGCGGTCAGACCGGCATCAACGGCCATCTGACGATTGCGGACGGCGCCCAGATCGCGGCCGTGTCGTCGGTTGCCGGCGACGTGCCGAAGGGCGCGCGCTGGGGCGGCACGCCCGCAAAACCCGTTCGGGACTGGTTTCGTGAGCTCATGACGTTATCTGAGCTTGCGCAACGGGGACGTTCTCCAAGGAAGACAGATGAGTGACGACGCGATGGTACTCGAAAGCGCCGATATCCTGGAGATCATGGAGCTTCTACCCCACCGCTATCCGTTCCTGCTGGTCGATCGCATCATCGACATCGACGGGGACCGCAGCGCGATCGGGATCAAGAACGTCACCGCGAACGAGCCGCATTTCCAGGGACATTTCCCGACGGCTCCGGTGATGCCGGGTGTGCTCATTCTCGAGGGCATGGCCCAGACCGCCGGCGCGATCTGCACCCGGGCGACCGGCGGTGGCACGCCGCAACTCGTCTATCTGATGACCATCGACGGCGCCAAGTTCCGCAAGCCGGTGGTTCCGGGTGACCGGATCGAATACCACGTGACCCAGTCCAAGAAGCGCGGCAGCATCTGGAAGTTCGACTGCGTTGCGCAGGTCGACGGGGTCAAGGTGGCCGAGGCGGTCGTCAGCGCAATGTTGTCGCCCCGCGGCCCGAGCTGACCATGGCCGAGACGACCATTCATCCGAGCGCCGTCATCGAGGACGGCGCGGTGATCGGTGACGGCTGCGAGATCGGCCCGTTCTGCCATGTCGGGCCGCAGGTGCAGCTCGGGGCCAACAGCCGCCTGCGCTCGCATGTGGCGCTGTGGGGCAATACGGTGATCGGCGAGAACGCGCAGATCTGGCCGTTCGCCTCGCTTGGCCATGCGCCGCAGCATCTGAAATATCGCGGCGAGGACACCAGGCTGGTGATCGGTCGCGACTGCCTGATCCGCGAACATGTGACGATGAACCCCGGCACCGTGCAGGGACGCTCCGAGACGACGATCGGCGACAATTGCGCCTTCTTCACCGGTGCCCATGTCGCCCATGACTGCATCGTCGGGCGCAATGTCACGGTGATCAACAACGTCATGCTCGCCGGTCACTGCACGATCGGCGACTATGCCACGATCGCCGGCGGCTCGGGCATTCACCAGTTCACCCGGATCGGCCACCATGCCTATGTGGGGGGCCTGGCGGCGGTCGAGGGGGACGTCATCCCCTTCGGCATGGTGCTGGGCAACCGTGCCTATCTGTCGAGCCTCAACGTCATCGGCATGAAGCGGGCCGGCTTCGATCGCGAAGCCATCCGCAATGTGCGCCGCGCCTACCGGATGCTGTTTTCCTTCGATCTGACATTCAAGGAGAACATGGACGAGGTGCAGAGCGAGTTCCCCAACGATCCCCTCGTTCAGGATCTCCTCGGGTTCATCCGCTCGGGGGGCGATCGCGCTTTGTGCTTTCCGCGCCATCCCCAGCTGAGCTGACAATGCCCGGACTGGCTCCCGATCGGCCGGGCGACGCTCTCGGTCTGGTAGCGGGAGGCGGATCGCTGCCGCGACTGGTGGCCGAAGCGGCCCGCGCATCGGGCTGGCGGGTGGTCGTGGTGCGGATCGGCGACGGCATGGCCGACGACTGGTCGGGTTACGAAGGGGGCGCCTATCCCTGGGGCCGTACGGGCGATGCGATCGCCTACATGAAGTCCTGCGGTGTCCAGCGGATGGTGTTCTGCGGCACCGTCAGCCACCGTCCCGATTTCCGCTCGCTCATTCCCAGTTTCCAGACCCTGATCCGGCTGCCGGCGGCGCTGAAGATCGTGCGCGGCGGCGACGACCGGCTGTTGCGTGCCCTGTCTCGCTACATGGAGCGTCAGGGTTTCGAGATGCTGGCGGTACAGGACATCGTTCCGCAGCTCCTGACCCCCGGGGGCACGCTGACCCGTCGCATGCCCGACGCCGACGAAGAGCAGGCGCTGGTGCTCGCCGCCCGGGCCGCGGGACGGCTGGGCGAGCTCGATATCGGACAGGCCGTCGTCGCGTCCCGGGACCGGGTGATCGCGCTGGAAGGGATCGAGGGTACGCGGGAGATGCTGCAAAGGGTCGCCGATCTGAAGAGTCGCGGCCGCATCGGACGTTCCGAGCGCTGCGTGCTGGTGAAGAGCGTCAAGCCGACCCAGGACGAACGCTTCGACCTGCCGAGCATCGGCGGCGCCACCATCGAGGAGGCTGCCGTTGCCGGCATCACGGTGATCGGGGCCACGGCCGGGCGCAGTCTGGTCCTCGGGATCGACGACGTGCTCGAGGCCGCCGAAGCCGCGGGCATCGCCATTGTCGGGCTCGAACCGGACCCCGGCACCGCAAACGGCGACCACGGCGGAGACCGACCATGACGACCATCGCCTTCGTGGTGGGGGAAGCGTCAGGGGACCGGATCGGTGCCGATCTCATCCGCGCTCTTCGACCGAAACTCGGCGACGAGTTGCAACTGGTGGGGCTCGGCGGCGAGGCGATGCAAGCCGAGGGCCTCGACAGCCTCTTCGATATCGATGAATTGTCGATCATCGGGATCGGCGCGATCCTGGCGCGACTGCCGCAGCTGATGCGACGACTGTCGCAAGTGGCCGATGCGGTGATCGCCGCGCGTCCCGATATCCTCGTCATCATCGACAGCCCGACCTTCTCCCACCGGGTGGCGAAGCGGGTGCGCGACAAGCTGCCCGACGTGCCGATCGTCAATTACGTGCCGCCGACGGTCTGGGCCTGGCGCGAGGAGCGGGCACAGAAGATGCGGGCCTATGTGGACCACGCCATCTGTATCCTGCCCTTCGAGCCCGCGACCATGAAACGGCTGGCTGGACCGCCGTCGACCTATGTGGGCCATCCGCTGATGCGGGTGCCGGCGCTGGCGCAGATGATTGCGGACCCTGCGCGCACCGCGCCGGAGCGTACTCCGGCAGCGCCGCCGCGTCTCCTGATCCTGCCGGGGTCGCGCCGCGGCGAGATCAACCGGCTGATCGACGATTTCGGCCGCACCTTCGATGTCCTGCGCGGGCGTATGCCGGGCGTCACGGCCGTCATTCCGGCGCTCGAACGGCATCGTCCTCTGATTGAACAGAAGATTGCCGGTTGGGAGGTGAAGCCTAAGATCGTCACCGGTGAGGCGGCAAAGTGGGCGGCCTTCGCCGAAGCCGACGCGGCGCTGGCGGCCTCCGGCACGGTATCGCTGGAGCTGGCGCTCGCTGACGTGCCGATGGCGCTGGCCTACCGGCTCGACCCGGTCGCCTACCAGTTCCGCCATCTGATCTCGGCATGGACGGCGGCGATGCCGAATTTCATCGTCGGGCACGCGCTGGTGCCGGAACATTTCCACGAATTCGTGCGGCCGGAAATGCTGGCCCGCCGGCTCGAGCGGCTGATGACGCCGACGCCGGAGCGTGCGGCGCAGCGCGCCGGCTTTGCCGACATTCGCGAGATGATGCGGATCGATGTGGCGCCGGGCGAGGCGGCCGCCGCGATCGTCGTCGATTGCATCGCGCGCGGCAGGACGTTCACCCAGACATAGAAACGGGCGCCGCAGCGCCCGTTGTTTTCGTTGATCTCGAAGCCGGATACGCCTCAGCCGCGCTCGTCGACGGCGACGTAGTCGCGCATCTCGGCGCCCGTATAGAGCTGGCGGGGACGGCCGATCCGCTGATGCGGGTCCTCGATCATCTCCTTCCACTGGGCGATCCAGCCGACCGTGCGCGCCACGGCGAAGAGCACCGTGAACATGGTGGTCGGGAAGCCGAGTGCCTTCAGGGTGATGCCCGAGTAGAAGTCGACATTCGGGTAGAGCTTCTTCTCGATGAAATACTCGTCGGTCAGCGCGATGCGCTCGAGCTCCATCGCCACTTCGAGCAGCGGATCGTCCTTGATGCCGAGCTCGTCGAGGACCTCGTGGCAGGTCTGCTGCATGATCTTGGCGCGCGGATCGTAGTTCTTGTAGACCCGGTGGCCGAAGCCCATCAGGCGGAACGGATCGTTCTTGTCCTTGGCCCGCGCGATGAACTCGGGGATGCGGTCCTTGGTGCCGATCTCCATCAGCATGTTGAGCGCGGCCTCGTTGGCGCCGCCATGGGCCGGGCCCCAGAGGCAGGCGATGCCGGCGGCGACGCAGGCAAACGGGTTGGCGCCCGAGGAGCCGGCGAGGCGGACCGTCGAGGTCGAGGCGTTCTGCTCGTGATCGGCGTGGAGGATGAAGATCCGGTCCATGGCCCGCGCCAGCACCGGGTTGATCCGGTAGGGCTCGCACGGCACCGCGAAGCACATGTGCAGGAAGTTCTCGGCATAGGCGAGATCGTTGCGCGGATACACGAAGGGCTGGCCGATATGGTACTTGTAAGCCATCGCCGCGATGGTCGGCATCTTGGCGACCATGCGCAGGCTCGCCACCATCCGCTGGTGCGGATCGGCGATATCGGTCGAGTCGTGGTAGAAGGCCGACAGGGCGCCGACCGATCCGACCATGACGGCCATCGGATGCGCGTCACGGCGGAAGCCCGTGTAGAACCGGCTCATCTGCTCGTGGACCATGGTGTGCCGGGTCACGCGGTAGACGAAATCGTCCTTCTCGCGGGTCGTCGGCAGTTCGCCGTAGAGCAGCAGGTAGCAGGTCTCGAGGAAGTCACCACGCTCGGCGAGCTGGTCGATCGGGTAGCCGCGATGCAGCAGCACGCCTTCGTCGCCGTCGATATAGGTGATCTTGGATTCGCAGGACGCCGTCGAGGAGAAGCCCGGGTCGTAGGTGAAGAGACCGGTCTGCTTGTACAGCGCGGTGACGTCGACGACGTCCGGTCCGATGCTGCCGCTGCGAACGGCCAGATCCGCATCTTTCTGACCCAATGTGAGCTTCGCCGACTGTTCTGTCATGCGTTTTCCCTTCGATGATAGCCGCTCAGGTATCGACCTCTCGCAGCGCACACAGATTGTTCAGATGCCTGACTACTCCAAACCCGGGAGTGCGACAAGTTTCCGATCACGCAATGTGTTGCGCCGCAACAGTCCTGTCCCTGGTCAGGCCGACTGGTCGCCCAGCCGTGCCAGCGATTCGTCCCGGCCGAGCACGGCCAGTACATCGAACACGCCCGGGGAGGTGGTGCGGCCGGTGAGGGCCGCCCGCAGGGGCTGTGCCGCCTTGCCCAGCTTCAGACCGTTCTCCTCGGCATAGGCGCGTACTATGGCCTCCAGCTCCGCCGCAGACCAGTCCGGGGCTGCCTCGAAGCGCTTGGCGAGCGCGCCGACGATCTGGCGGCCGCCATCGTCGAGAATCGCCGCCGCCTTGTCCTCGAACGACAACGGCCGGTCGGCGAAAAGATAGGCGGTGCTCTCGGTGAGCTCGAGGAGGGTCTTGGCGCGTTCCTTCAGACCTGGCATGGCCGCGGTCAGCTTGCATCGGATCTCGTCGTCGGAGCGGGCCTTCAGGATACCGCCATTGGGCAGCACGTCGCGCTCGGCCATCAGCATGTCGACCAGATCGGCGTCGTCGCTGCGCCGGATCCAGTGGCCGTTGAGGGCTTCCAGCTTGGCGAAGTCGAAGCGCGCGGCGCCCTTGTTGATCTCGCCGAGATCGAACCATTCGATCATCTCCTCGGTGGAGATGATCTCGGAATCGCCATGGCTCCAGCCGAGCCGCACGAGGTAGTTGCGCAGCGCCACCGGCAGATAGCCCATGGCCTGATAGGCCTCGATGCCCAGTGCGCCGTGGCGCTTCGACAGCTTGGCGCCGTCGGCGCCATGGATCAGCGGGATGTGCGCCATGACGGGCACGTCCCAGCCCATCGCCTTGTAGATCAGCGTCTGGCGCCCGGCATTGGTCAGGTGGTCGTCGCCGCGGATGATGTGAGTGACGCCCATGTCGTGGTCGTCAACGACCACGGCGAGCATGTAGGTCGGGCTGCCGTCGGAGCGCAGCAGCACCAGATCGTCGAGGTCCTTGTTGGGGAAGCGGACGTCGCCCTGCACCTTGTCGTGGACGATCGTCTCGCCCTCCAGCGGTGCCCGCAGGCGGATCACCGGCTTGACGCCTTCGGGGGCCTCTGAGGGATCGCGGTCGCGCCAGCGGCCGTCATAGCGCGGCGGACGCTTCTCGGCGCGTGCGGTCTCGCGCATCTCTTCCAGTTCGGCCTGGCTGGCATAGCAGCGATACGCCTCGCCCTTGGCCAGCATCTCCTCGACCACCTCGCGGTGACGCGCGGCGCGCTCATACTGCGACACCGGCGGCTCGTCGGCGGTCAGACCCATCCAGTCGAGGCCGTCGATGATGGCCTTCACCGCCGGCTCGGTCGAGCGGGCGCGGTCGGTGTCCTCGATCCGCAGCAGCATCTTGCCGCCCGTCGCCCTGGCGTAGAGCCAGTTGAACAGCGCCGTGCGCGCGCCACCGATATGCAGGAAGCCCGTCGGCGAGGGGGCAAAGCGGGTCACGACGGCGTCCGTCATGGTCTCTCCGATATAGATACGCTGAGTAATGGGAGCGATCGGCATGGATCGCTTTCGCATGGCGGCTGTGTACCATAGGCGAGGGGAGAGACAAGCCGACGGGACCGGACGGCATGGACAGCGCCAGCGACCGCAACGAACGCGCAGGCGCGGCCTTCGGGCGGCGCGACGCCGTTCGGGCAGCGTTCCGGCGCTGGCGAGCGGCGATCGCGCTGCCGCCGCGTGCCCGCTGGCGCCATCTCGGCCGGGAATGGCTTGCCGACCAGCTTGCCGCCGAGACCCGCAACCGGACGGGTTTTCTCCTGGTTCCGCTTGGCCTGATGATCGGCGTAGCGCTCGTCCACGCCGCCGGCTGGGCCCCGAATATCTGGCTGACCGTCTTTGCCGCCATCGCCAGCCTCGGCCTCGCGCTGCGCAGGATGGGGCGCCCCGTTCTGCACCCGATGCTGATCCTGGCCGGCTTCGCCCTGATCGGCGCCGCCCTTGCGATCGGCGAGATCCAGCGCACCGAAACGACGATCCTGTCGGGCCAGGCGACGGTGCGCATTGCCGGTCCCGTCGTCTCGCGGGAGCGGACGGAGGACGGACGCTATCGCTATGTGATCGCGGTCGCCGAGACGGAGCGACCGATCCTGTCGCGACCGCCCGAACGGGTGCGTATCGTCGTCGGTAGCCGGCATGAGCCGATCGCGCCCGGTGGCCTGTATCGCGGCCTCGTCCGGCTCGGACCACCGTCCGGTCCGGCCTTTCCCGGCAGCTACGATTTTGCCATGGCGCCGTTCTTTGCGGGGATCGGCGCCTATGGCTATTCGCTCGGCGCGCCGGAGGCCGAGCCGATGCCGGCCCCGACGACCGGCGAGGGGGGCGGCCTTCTGGCCGACCTGCGGCATGTGCAGACCGAGACGCGCCTCGTCCTGACCGAGCGCATCAGCACGGTGATCGGCGGCCGCGAGGGCGCCATCGCCGCGGCCCTCATCACCGGCGAGCGCGCCGGTATCCCCGACGATGCCCGCGAGTGGCTGCGCGGCACCGGGCTCGCCCATGTCCTGTCAATCTCGGGCCTGCACATGGCGATCGTCGCCGGCTTCGCCATGCTGGCCGTTCGGTCGTCGCTGTCCCTCGTGCCGGCCATCTCGCTGCGCCTGCCGGCCAAGAAGATCGCCGCCCTCGTCGCGCTCGTCGTCGCGGCGATCTACCTGGCGATCTCGGGCGCCAATGTCGCGACCCAGCGCTCCTTCGTGATGCTGGCGATCATGCTCGGAGCGGTGCTGATCGACCGACCCGCCTTGACCCTTCGCAACGTGGCGATCGCCGCCATCGTCGTCATCCTCGTCGCGCCGCATGCGGTGATGACCGCCAGCTTCCAGATGAGCTTTGCGGCAACCGTGGCGCTGATCGGCGGTTATGCGGTCTTGTCGCAGTGGCGGGCGCGGCGAAAACGTGGCCGCGAGACGGACAGGGGCGTCGCCGGCAAGATCATCGTCGCACTCTCCGCGATCATGGTCACCTCGATCCTCGCGGGATCCGCGACGGCGCCCTATGCCGCCTATCATTTCCACCGGCTGGCGACCTTCGGCTTCGTCGCCAACCTCCTGACCATGCCGCTGTTCACGCTCTGGATCATGCCCCTGGCATTGGTCGGAACGCTGCTGATTCCGTTCGGGCTCGATGCCTGGCCGTACCAGGCGATGGGCGCCGGCCTCTGGCTGGTCCTCGAGATCGCCCGCAACGTCTATGCCTGGCTGCCCGACCAGGCGATCGGACGCATGACCGCATCGGGGCTTCTGCTGCTGACGGCGGCGATCCTTACAGCGTCCTGCCTCGCGAGCCGGCTGCGTTGGCTTGGCCTGCCGCTGGCACTGGCCGGACTCGTCGCCGCGCCCGACAGGACGGCTCCACCGGAGCTCCTGGTCTTCGAGGATGGCAAGGAGGTTGCGACGCTCGCGGCAGACGGCCAGCTTGCCTTCCTGCGTCCACGGCCCAGCAGTTTCATCGCGGAACAATGGGAACGGGCTTTCGAGGCGCGGGCGCCGCGGGGCGCGGACACCGAACGGATCCGGGCGACCATTTCCGCGGAGTGCGCGGCCAAATACTGCCGCTTCACCACGCGCGGCGGCCTGCGTGTGATCTGGACGGAGGATTATGCCCGCACGGGCGATGCCTGCGACGAGGCAGACGTCGCCATCGTTTCGCGCGCGATCCGGCTTGCCGAATGCCGATCCGGCGCCGTTCTGGTAACGCTGCGCACGCTGCGGCGGACCGGCTCGCTGGCGATCAGCCGGGAGGCGGCGACGGGCCGGCCCCGTATCGTGAAGGCGGTCCGCGATCCGCCCGAACGCTGGAACGTCCACCGGCTGGCGCCCTGGCCGGAATATTGGCGTAAGCCCGCCGTGTCGGAACCACCGGTACCCGTCACGCAACCGGCGTCGGCGACCGCCACCAACGGAGCCGAAGTCAGCGCAGGTCGAACCGTGTCGGCTGCGCCCTGAACGAGGACGGGCCGGTTTCGGACTTCGTCGCCTTGGGCCGCGAGTCGCGAGGGGCCTCTTGCTGGTCCTGCGCCGACCGCGTTCCGTTGGAAGCGGTCAGTAGCGGCGGATCAGGCCGATCAGCTTGCCCTGGACCTTGACCCGGTCCGAGCCGAAGATCCGGGTTTCGTAGGCCGGGTTGGCCGCCTCCAGCGCGATGGTATCGCCGCGACGGCGGAAGCGCTTCAGGGTCGCTTCTTCGTCGTCGACGAGCGCGACCACGATCTCGCCCGGCGTCGCCGTGTCGCCCCGGCGGATGACCACGGTGTCACCGTCGAGAATGCCCGCCTCGATCATTGAATCGCCCTTCACTTCGAGGGCGTAGTGCTCGCCGCTGCCCAGCATGTCCGGCGGAACGACGATGGAATGGGTGTTGTGCTGGATGGCCGAGATCGGCACGCCGGCGGCGATGCGCCCCATGACCGGAATGGCCGTCGAGGCGGACGCCTTGGCCGGCGACGGCTGCGACGCAGGGGCTGGACGGGCGGTGTCGCGACTGCCTTCGATCACACTCGGCTTGAAGCCGGTGCGCCCGACGGGGGCCGGGCGGTTGCCCTGGATCGATTCAGGAAGTTTCAGGATTTCCAGTGCGCGGGCACGATTGGGCAGGCGGCGGATGAAGCCCCGTTCCTCGAGCGCGGTGATCAGGCGGTGAATGCCGGACTTGGACCGCAGATCCAGCGCGTCCTTCATTTCATCGAAGGACGGGGGCACACCAGTCTCGCGCACCCGATCGTTCACGAAGACCAGAAGATCGTGCTGCTTGCGCGTCAGCATCCGGGCGACTCCTCAAAACAAAACCTGAACAAACCTATCTGTTCTAGTTGTGTTCCGCAAGTGGCTCCAGCGTCGTCAGGGGGACGTAATCGCAGGGATCGCCCGCTTCGGCCGGTGCGGCTGCGACCGGGCGCACGAGCAGCGCATCGGCCGCGGCATAGATCGACAGCAGCGAGGAATCCTGTCTCGACAACGGCACGATGCGGGGCAGGCCGGCGCCGTCCGGCTCGATCCGTGCACGCACGAAATCCGTGCGGTCGCCATTGTCCGGCATCGGCGCGGCGAGAACGCCCCGGCGGTAGAGCGGACGCGCGGGACGGCCCGCGAGGCGCCGGACCAGCGGGCCGAGGAACAGGGTCGCGGCGACCATGGAGGAGGCCGGATTGCCCGGCAGGCCGACGACCCGCATGTCGCCCAGCCTGCCAGCCATCAGCGGCTTGCCGGGACGCATCGCCACCTTCCAGAAGTCGAGGGAGACGCCATGGGCGGCGAACACCTTGCCGACGAGATCGTGGTCGCCGACCGATGCGCCGCCGATGGTGACGAAGATGTCGGCGCCCTCAGTGATCGCCTGCGTCAGCTGGGCATCGATGGCGGCTTCCCGGTCGGGCGCGATCCCGCAATTCAGCGGCAGGCCGCCGGCCTCGCGCACCAGCGCGGCGACACCGAAGGTGTTGGAAGCGACAATCTGCGAGGGGCCGATGGCCTCTCCGGGCAGGACGAGTTCGTCGCCGGTCGCCAGGATCGCCACACGGGGCCGGCTGCGAACCGGGATCGCCGGATGGCCGCCACTGGCGGCGAGCGCGATGGCGCCCGGGGTGAGCACGGTGCCGGCGGTCAGAAGCGGCGTGCCCGCCGCAAAATCGATTCCCGCCGGACGGATGTGCTGGCCGACGGCGACCGGCGCCGTCGCCGTGACGGTGCCGTCCCGGCGGTCGGCATTCTCCTGGATCAGGATGGCGTCGGCGCCAGTGGGAACCGGCGCCCCGGTGGAGATGCGGATGGTCTCGCCCGGCTGCAGCGTGCCTTCAAAGGCGTGGCCGGCGGCCGATTCGCCGACGAGCCGCAGCGAGGGGAAGGGCGCTTTGTCCCCAAGGTCGGCGGCGCGGACCGCGTAGCCGTCCATGGCGGAGGCGTCGAAGGCCGGCTGGGTGCGCAGCGAGGCAAGGTTCGCAGCCAGAATGCGGCCCGAGGCGTCGCGCAGGGGCAGAGTCTCGGTTCGGGCAAGGGGGCGGGCGTCCTCGACGAGGAGACGATAGGCCTCCTCGACGGGGATGAGACTCACGACGCGGCGTCCGCCGACCAGTCGCCGGAGCGGCCGCCGGATTTCGCCAGAAGGCGGATGCCGCTGATGGTCATGGAGCGGTCGACCGCCTTGGCCATGTCGTAGATGGTGAGGCAGGCGACCGAAACGGCCATCAGCGCTTCCATTTCCACGCCGGTCTTGCCGCCGACGCGCGCCGTCGCCGTGACCCGCAGGCCGGGCAATGCGGGCTCGGCGGCGATCTCGACACCGATCTTCTCCAGCATCAGCGGATGGCAGAGCGGGATCAGCTCGTGGGTCTTTTTGGCGCCCATGATGCCGGCGATGCGGGCAATGCCGATGACGTCGCCCTTCTTGGCCTCGCCGGCCAGGATCAGGTCAAGCGTTGCCGGCTCCATCATCACGAAGCCTTCGGCCTCGGCGACGCGGCGCGTGCGGTCCTTGTCGCCGACATCAACCATCGACGCGGCGCCGGTGGCGTCGAGATGCGTCAGCGTGGCATCGCGCGGATTGCTCATGCGGGCACCGTGACGGCAGGATCGCCGCCGATCAGCGCCCGCGTCGCCGCCTCGACATCGTCCTGACGCATCAGGCTCTCGCCGACGAGGAAGGTGCGGATGCCGTGTCCGGCGAGGCGCTGGCAGTCGGCATGGGTGAAGATGCCGCTTTCACCGACCAGGACGCGATCGTCGGGCACGAGGGCGGCGAGCCGCTCGGCGGTGTCCAGCGAAGTCTCGAAGGTGCGCAGATTGCGGTTGTTGATGCCCAGAAGCGGCGAGGCGAGGGCAAGCGCCCGCTCGGTCTCGGCCTCGTCATGCACCTCGACCAGCACATCCAGGCCATAGGCGACGGCCGCGGCTTCGAGGTCGCGGGCGAGCGCGTCGTCGACAGCGGCCATGATGATCAGGATGGCGTCGGCGCCCCAGGCCCGGGCCTCGGTCACCTGATAGGTGTCGTAGAGAAAATCCTTGCGTAGCGCGGGCAGGCTCGTCGCCGCGCGCGCCGCCGTCAGGAAGGACGGATCGCCCTGAAAGGACGGCGCATCGGTGAGGACGCTGAGACAGGCGGCGCCGCCGCGTTCATAGGCGGCAGCGAGGGCGGGCGGATCGAAATCCTCGCGGATCAGGCCCTTGGACGGACTTGCCTTCTTCACTTCGGCGATGAGCGCAAACTCGCCTGCGCTATGACGCGCGCCGAGCGCCGCCGCAAAGCCGCGCGGCGGCTCGACGGACGCGAACTGCCCTTCGAGATCCGCCTGCGAGATCCGCCCCTTGGCGGCGGCGATCTCCTCGCGCTTGTAAGCTTCGATCCGCTGCAGGATGTCGCTCATTTGGTTTCCCCCGCAATTGCCTGGGTGACCGCCGCAAGCCGCTCCAGCGCGGCGCGGGCGCGGCCGCTGTCGATGGCGTCGGCCGCCTTGGCGATGCCTTCGCGCAGATCGGCCGAATGGCCCGACATGACCAGTGCGCCGGCCGCGTTGAGGAGGACGATCTCGCGATAGGCGTTGTCGGACCCGTCGAGAACGCCGCGCAAGGCGGTCGCGTTGGTCGCGGCGTCGCCGCCTTTGATGTCGGCCAGCGGCCAGCGGCGCAGGCCGACATCCTCCGGCTCGATGGCGAACTGGCGGATCTCGCCATTCTCGAGCGCCGCGACTTCGGTCGTGCCGCAGACCGTCATCTCGTCCAGACCCTCGCCATGGACGAGCCAGGCGGATTCGGTGCCGAGCGCGCGCAGCGTCTCGGCCATCGGCACCAGCCATTCACGCGAGAACGAGCCCAACAGCAGCTTGCCGACACCGGCCGGGTTGGACATCGGTCCGAGCAGGTTGAAGATCGTGCGGGTGCCGAGCTCGACGCGGCTCGGCCCGACGAACCGCATGGCGGCGTGGTGGGTCGGCGCGAACATGAAACAGATGCCGGCGTCCGCGAGGGCCCGCGAAATGGCGTCCGGCTTCAGGTCGACATTGACCCCGAGCGCCATCAGGACATCGGCCGCGCCGGATTTCGACGACAGGGCGCGGTTGCCGTGCTTGGCGACGACGAGGCCGCAGCCGGCCAGAACGAAGGCCGAGCAGGTGGACACGTTCAGCGTGCCAGCGTGATCGCCGCCGGTGCCGACGATGTCGACGGCCCCCGCCGGCGCCTCGACCCGCAACATGTTGGCGCGCATGACATCCACCGCGCCGGCCATCTCGTCGACGGTTTCGCCGCGCACGCGCAGCGCCATCAGGAAGCCGCCGATCTGCGACGGCGTCGCTTCGCCGGACATCATGACCGAAAAGGCCTCGCCGGCCTCGGCACGGTCCAGCGTCTCGCCCGCCGCGACCTTGGCGATGAAGGGTTTCAGGCTCTGGCTCAACGGATCAGGGCCTTCGCCCGCTCGATGCCCGCCGGGTGAACGGCGATGGCGGTGTCGTTCTGGAGCAGCGACACATAGGTCTCCAGAATGTCGTTCTCGAGCATGCCGGTCATCTGGCTGCGCTCGTTGGCGGCGACGTTGGCCGCCGGGTCCGCCGGGGGCGCAACCTCGACGACGCGCAGGACGATCTGCGAGCCGGCCTCGCGACCGGCCGCCGTGGCGACCGTGCCGGTTCCGCCGGAGAACGCCGCGTTCACGCCGGCCTGGCCGAGTTCCGACACGCCGGACTGGCGCGAGACCGCCGCTGCCGTGCGGGCTTCGGCGCCGGCCGCGGCCGCAGCATCCGCCATGCTCCGGCCGGCCTGCAGCTCGGTCTTCATCTGCTCGGCGCGCTCGGCGAGCTGCCTGTCCGTCTCGGCGGCCTTCCAGTCGGCCAGTACCCGGTCGCGCACCTCGTCGAGGGTACGGTCGCGGGCGGGGTCGATGCTGATCACGTCATAGAAGACGTAGCCGTTGGACTGGAAGTTGATCGGCACATTGTCGAGGCCGGGCTCGGTCTCGAAGACGCCGGGCAGGAATTCCTGCGCCGACGGCTGTTCGGCGACGGGCTGGCCGTCCGGACCGTTGCCCTCGCGGTCGACGGCCGGGATCGTCTGCACCGTCAGACCGGCACTCTGCGCCCCTTCGGCGAAGGTCGCGCCGCCGGCGCGGGCATCCTCGAAGGCGTTGTAGGCGCTGTTGGCCGTATCGCTGGCCGCCACGAGTGCCAGTGCGGAGCGAATCTCGTCGGAGACCTCTTCCAGCGTCTGCACGGTTTCCGGCTGGATTTCGGTAACCTGCAGGAGCACCGGGCCGAAGGCGCCGCTGACCACGTCCGACACGTCGCCCTCGGCGAGGGAGAAGGCCGCCTCGGCGACCGTCGCATCGGGGATCTGCGACCGGGTGACGAGGCCGAGGTCGATATCGGTCGGGCTGCGGCCGGCCTCGCTCGCGACATCGGCAAAGCTGGTGCCCGCTTCGAGCTTGGCCTTGCCAGCTTGCGCAGCCGCCTCGTCGGGGAAGGCGATCTGCTGCACCCGGCGCTGCTCGGCAGTGGTGTAGCGCTCCTTGTACTGCTCGTAATCCGCCGCGACCGCCTCGTCGGTGATCGTCGTCGGGTCCGCCATCGCCTCGGGCGTCAGCACCGCGTAGGCCACCGAGCGATATTCCGGCGCGGCGTAGGTCTCGATATTTTCCTGGAAATAGGTCGTCAGAACCTCGTCCGACGGGTCGGCGACGGGAGGAATGGTGGCGGGGGTCAGCGTCACATACTCGATCGTGCGCCGCTCGCCATTGTAGAGACCGAGCGCCGTGGAGAAGGCGTCGGGAATGGCGATGCCTTCGGAGACCGCGTCGACGATCTGGCTGCGCACCGCCTGGTTCTCCTGGCCGCGAATGTAATCGGTCTCGCTGATCCGGGCGTTGTAGAGCGCATTCTGGAACTGGGCGCGGGAGAAATTGCCCGAGGCATCCTGGAAGGTCGGGTCCTCGGCGATGACCTGGGCAAGGCGGTCCTGCGACAGGCCGAGATCGATGCGACGTCCCTGTTCGTCGAGGACGGCGCCGGCGACGAGTTGGCTGATGACGGACTGGCCGACGCCAAACATCTCGGCTTCCTCGGCGGTGGGCCGGCGGCCGATCTGCTGGGCGAGGCGGGATTGAGCCCGGTTGTACGCCAGTGCATAGTCCTGCAGCGACACTTCGGTCTCGCCAGCGGTCAGCACGGCATTCGCCACCCCGCCGCGAAAGACGTCGCCGATGCCCCAGACGGCAAAGCTGAGCACGAGAAGGCCGAGCAGGATCTTGGCCGTCCAGCCGGAAATGCTGCCGCGGAGCGTGTTGAGCATGATGGTCTCCCGTTCGCCCGACAAGGATCGCCGCGCGAGAGGCGATCCTGGGCATTCTGTTCCGTGCCTTTTAGGAAACCGGGCCCGTCGGACGCAAGCGACCCGCACGATTGATTTACGCCCTTCGATGCGTAAGGTCCGCGCCGGGCCCTGGGCGCCTGACAAAGAGCTGAGGAAACACGATGGCACCGACGCCGCTGATTGCCGGAAACTGGAAGATGAACGGGCTCCTGAAGGAGCTGGGTGAGCTGCAGACGCTGGCCGAAGCCGCCGGCGCGGGTCTCAACCAGGGCCGCGACATCCTGATCTGCCCGCCGGCCACGATGCTGTCGGCGAGCTTCGGCATTCTCGGCAATCATGTCGCCGTGGGCGGGCAGGATTGCCATTCGGCCGAAAGCGGCGCCCATACCGGCGACATTTCCGCCGCCATGCTGAAGGATGTCGGCGCGCGTTACGTGATCGTCGGCCATTCCGAGCGCCGCGCCGATCACGGCGAGAGCGACGAACTGGTCCGCGCCAAGGCCGAGGCGGCGATGGCCGCCGGCCTGATCGCGGTGATCTGCATCGGCGAGACCGAAGCGGAACGCGATGCCGACGCGACGATCGACGTCCTAGCGCGGCAACTGGCCAGCTCGCTGCCGGACGACATGGACGGCAACCGGGTCGTCGTCGCTTACGAGCCGGTCTGGGCGATCGGCACCGGCAAGACGCCGACGGCAGACGATGTGCGGCACATCCACGACTTCATCCGCCGGACGCTGGTCGAGCGTTTCGGCGACGCCGGAAACGGCGTCCGCATCCTGTATGGCGGGTCGGTGAAACCTGGCAATGCGGCCGAACTCCTGGCGATCGACAATGTCGACGGAGCCCTTGTCGGCGGAGCCAGCTTGAAGGCGTCGGACTTCATCGCGATATGTCAGGCGTCGCCGACAGCCTGACCGGAACGACACGGGCCGCGCGCCCAATCGCCCGCAAATGCCGAATACGGTTGGAAAGCGGGCGTCGCTTCTGTAGAAGGCGCGCAATTATCGAATAGACGCGTTGCGAAAGTTCCATGGAAACCATTCTTATCATCATCCACTTGATGATCGTCGTGACGCTCGTCGTCGTCGTTCTGTTGCAGCGCTCCGAAGGCGGTGCGCTTGGCATCGGTGGCGGTGGCGGCGGCATGATGTCAGCCCGCGGTGCCGCCAATGCGCTGACCCGCACGACCGGCATCCTGGCGGCGGCGTTCTTCGTCACCTCGCTGTCCCTCGGCATCCTGGCCCGCTACGGCGCCCAGCCGACCGACATCCTGGACCGCCTGCCGGCCAATCAGAGCGACCAGAGCGCGCCGGCCGGTGACGGCAGCGATCAGGGCGGCAGCCTCCTGGATCAGCTGGGCGGTCTTCCCGAGCAGCCGCAGGCTCCCGCTGGCGGCGCCGCGACCGAGACGGCACCGGTCGCCGCCGACGCACCGAGCGCGGCTCCGTCGCTGCCCGACGAGGCACCGGCGGCCCCGACCGGCGAGACCACCGCGGCTCCGGCGCAGCCGGCACCGGCGGCCGAGGAAGTTCCCGCACCGGCCACCGAGGCAGCACCTGTCGAGGAAATTCCTACCAACCCGGCCGAGGATGCACCGGGCGTCGAAGACGCGCCGACCGTTCCGCCCGTCGAGGAGCCGGCCGCAGGCACGACGCGACCGTCCGACGAGCCGGCCGCGCCGCAGAACGGCCAGTAGCGCTTCGTTCGCCCATTGAACGTCATCGGCGGGGCACCTTCGGGTGCCCCGCTGGTTTTTCGCATGTGTAAAAAGTGACTGGCGGAATCATCTCCGCCGCGATATCGGGAAGGCCCATGGCGCGATATATCTTCATCACCGGCGGCGTGGTCTCTTCTCTCGGCAAGGGCATTGCATCGGCCGCACTCGGTGCACTCCTGCAGGCACGCGGTTATCGCGTGCGGCTGCGGAAGCTCGACCCCTATCTCAACGTCGATCCGGGCACGATGAGCCCGACGCAGCACGGCGAGGTGTTCGTCACTGACGACGGTGCCGAGACCGATCTGGATCTCGGCCATTACGAGCGCTTCACCGGCCGCTCGGCCAACCGGATGGACAACATCACCACCGGGCGGATCTATCAGGAGATCATCGCGAAGGAGCGCCGCGGCGACTATCTCGGCGCAACGGTTCAGGTCATCCCGCACGTCACCGACGCCATCAAGGAATTCGTTCTCGACGGGAACGAGGATTTCGATTTCGTCCTCTGCGAGATCGGCGGCACGGTCGGCGACATCGAGGCGCTGCCGTTCTTCGAGGCGATCCGCCAGCTTGGCAACGACCTGCCGCGGGGCGGCGCGATCTACGTCCATCTGACGCTGATGCCGTACATTCCGACGGCCGGCGAACTGAAGACCAAGCCCACGCAGCATTCGGTGCGCGAACTGCGCGCCATCGGCATTCAGCCGGACATCCTGCTGGTGCGCGCCGACCGGCAGGTGCCGGCGGAAGAGCGCCGCAAGATGAGCCTGTTCTGCAATGTCCGGGAAACGGCGGTCATCCAGGCGCTGGACGTCGCGACGATCTACGATGTGCCGATCGCCTATCATCATGAAGGTCTCGACACCGAGGTGCTGGCCGCCTTCGGCATCGATCCGGCGCCCAAGCCGCAGCTCCAGCTCTGGCACCAGGTGACGGACGGCATTCGCCATCCCGAGGGCGAGGTGACCATCGCCATCGTCGGCAAATATACCGGCCTCAAGGACGCCTACAAATCGCTGATCGAGGCGCTGCAGCATGGCGGCATCGCCAACAAGGTGCGCGTCAAGCTCGACTGGATCGAATCGGAGGTCTTCGAGCAGGAGGACCCGACGCCGTATCTGGAGCGGGTGAACGGCATTCTGGTGCCCGGCGGCTTCGGTGAGCGCGGCTCGGAGGGCAAGATCCTCGCGGCCAAGTTCGCGCGTGAGCGCAACGTGCCGTATTTCGGCATCTGCTTCGGCATGCAGATGGCGGTGATCGAGGCGGCCCGTTCGCTGGCCGGCATCGAGAAGGCCGGCTCGACTGAATTCGGCGATCCCGAGGAAGCCGTCGTCGGCTTGATGACCGAATGGCTGAAGGGCAACGAGTTGGAGCAGCGCGCCAAGAAGGGCGACCTCGGCGGCACCATGCGCCTCGGCGCCTATGCGGCGAGCCTCAAGGAAGGCTCGAAGATCGCCGAGATCTATGGCGACACCACCATCGAGGAGCGCCATCGCCACCGCTACGAGGTCAACCGCGCCTATCGCGAGCCGCTGGAGGCCGTCGGCATGAGCTTTGCGGGCATGTCGCCGGACGGCCTTCTGCCGGAGACGGTCGAACTGGCCGACCATCCTTGGTTCATCGGGGTGCAGTACCATCCGGAGCTGAAGTCGCGCCCGTTCGAGCCGCATCCGCTGTTCGCCAGCTTCATCGCCGCCGCCGTCGAGCGTTCGCGGCTGGTCTAGGCCTCTGCAGCCGTGCCGGCCCGGTGCGGCTGCGTCCCCGTGATGAGCAAGCCGCCCTTCGGGGAATGCCGGTCGCTGGCGATGTCCGGCATGCGGGCCCGGCCAGGCTGGGCGCCGCGCATCTGGAAATGCCGGGGGAGATCGAATAGGCCGTGACCATGCGCGCGATCGATCATCTCGTCCTGTCCTTCGATGACCTCGTCACGGCCCGTGAACGGCTGGGCGCGCTCCGCTTCACCGTCGCACCGGATGCTGTCCATCCCTTCGGCACCGGCAATGCCTGCGTGTTTCTCGCCGACGGCGTCTATCTCGAACCGCTGGCGGTCGTGGACGCGGCGGCACAGGCCGAAGCGCTGGCGGCCGGGAATTTCTTCGTCGCGCGGGATGCTGCGTTCCGGGCTGAACAGGACCTGCCGGGCTTTTCCGGCCTCGCATTCCGGTCGGCGGATGCGCTGGGCGATCGCGACGCGCTGACGGCGCAGGATCTCGGCGAACCGGCGACCGTCGATTTCTCCCGTACGTTCCGACAAAGCGACGGTGCCGGGGCGACCTTGTCGTTTCGCCTGGCCTTCGCCCGCCTGCTGCCCGGATTCGTCGCGTCGCTGTTCTTCTGCGAGGCTCGCCACAGCGTCGCTCCGGATCGCTCGGCGCTGGCACGCCATGCCAATGGGGCCAAGGGTCTCCTGCGCATCGTCCTCGTCGGGACGGTCGATGAGGAGACGCGCCGGCTTCTGGAGACGATTACTGGATCGGCGCTGACAAGCGACGGCAGTGGCGGCGCGACACTGGCCTCGGCGAATGTCGTTCTGGAGTTCCTGACGCCCTCCCTTGCGCAGGCCCGGTATGGCGCTGCGGCCGTTGACGATCGGCTGCGGCTCGCCGGGATGGTCCTGGCGGTTACGGATCTCGATCAAGCCCGCGCCGCACTTGCGCCGGATGGCGTGACGGAGCGGGACGGACGGATCGTCGCCACGCTCGGTTCCGCCAGCACACCCTTCATCGCCTTCGAGGAGAGACCATCATGACAGCGCCCAACGGCACCGTCGCGGCTCGCAACACCGTGTTCGACAATTACCGGCCCTTCGCGCTGATCGCCGGCCCATGCCAGATGGAGAGCCGCGACCACGCGATGATGATCGCGGAGAAGATGAAGCGGATCACCGACGATCTGGGCATCGGCTACGTCTTCAAGGCGAGCTTCGACAAGGCGAATCGCACCAGCCTGCAGGGCCGGCGCGGCATCGGGCTGGCCGACGCGCTGCCGGTCTTCGAGGAAGTGGCGCGGACCTTCGACCTGCCGGTGCTGACCGACGTCCACACCGAGGAACAGTGCCGCGAAGCGGGAACGGTCTGCGACATCCTGCAGATTCCGGCGTTTCTTTGCCGGCAGACCGACCTTCTGATCGCGGCGGCGGGCACAGGCCGGGTGGTCAACATCAAGAAGGGCCAGTTCCTGGCGCCCTGGGACATGAGCAACGTGCTCGCCAAGGTCACCGAGAGCGGCAATCCCAACGTGCTCCTGACCGAACGCGGCGCGTCCTTCGGCTACAACACGCTGGTTTCCGATTTCCGCGCCCTGCCGATCATGGCCGGGATGGGCGCGCCGGTTGTCTTCGACGCCACCCACTCCGTGCAGCAGCCGGGCGGACAGGGCGGGTCGTCGGGCGGCGAGCGCCGCTTCGTCGAGACGCTGTCGCGGGCCGCCGTCGCGGTCGGCGTCGCCGGCCTGTTCATCGAGACCCACGAGGACCCGGACAACGCGCCGTCGGACGGCCCCAACATGGTGCCGCTGGACCGCATGCCGGAACTCCTGAAGCGCCTGCAGGCGCTGGATGCGGTTGCCAAGGGCTTCGACTGAACCAATGCATGCCGGAGCGTCGGCAGGGCCGTCAGCGCCATCGCCGCCGACCGCGGCCAGAATCAGTTCAATCCGTCACATGCCTGGTCTAGAAGGCTGGCAGAACCACACTTGGAGGCACCCCGCATGACCGCGATCATCGACATCATCGGACGCGAAATTCTCGACAGCCGGGGCAATCCCACGGTCGAGGTTGACGTCATCCTGGAAGACGGCACGCTGGCCCGCGCGGCGGTGCCGTCCGGTGCCTCGACGGGCGCGCATGAGGCGGTCGAGCTGCGCGACGGCGGCAGCCGCTACATGGGCAAGGGCGTCCAGAAGGCGGTCGACGCGGTCAATGGCGAGATCCTCGAGGCGATCGGCGGCTACGAGGCCGAGGACCAGATCCGCATCGACGCCGCCATGCGCGAGCTCGACGGCACCCCGAACAAGAGCCGCCTCGGCGCCAACGCGATCCTCGGCGTGTCGCTGGCGGTGGCCAAGGCCGCGGCCGATGCAGCAGCTCTGCCGCTCTACCGCTATGTCGGCGGCGCCTCGGCGCATGTGCTGCCCGTGCCGATGATGAACATCATCAATGGCGGCGCCCATGCCGACAACCCGATCGACTTCCAGGAATTCATGATCATGCCGGTCGGCGCCGAGCGCTTCTCGGATGCGCTGCGGATGGGCGCGGAAGTCTTCCACACGCTGAAGAAGATGCTGAAGGACGCCGGCCACAACACCAATGTCGGCGACGAGGGCGGCTTCGCGCCGGGTCTGGCATCGGCTAAGGACGGCCTCGACTTCGTCATGCGGGCGATCGAGAAGGCCGGCTACAAGCCCGGCGAGGACATGTTCCTGGCGCTCGACTGCGCCTCTACCGAGTTCTTCAAGAACGACGTCTACGATCTGGAAGGCGAGGGGCGGAAGCTGTCGCCGGACGACATGGCCGGCTATCTGGCCGAGCTCGCCGGCGCCTATCCGATCATCTCGATCGAGGACGGCATGGCCGAGGACGACTGGGCCGGCTGGAAGACGCTGACCGAGAAGACCGGTGCCACCGTGCAACTCGTCGGCGACGATCTCTTCGTGACCAATTCGGAGCGCCTGCGCGACGGCATCGCCAAGGGCGTCGCCAACTCCATCCTCGTCAAGGTCAACCAGATCGGCACGCTCACCGAGACGCTGGACGCGGTCAGTGTCGCGCATCGGGCCGGCTACACCGCCGTGATGTCGCACCGCTCGGGCGAGACCGAGGATTCAACCATCGCCGATCTCGCCGTCGCGACCAATTGTGGGCAGATCAAGACCGGTTCGCTGGCCCGTTCGGACAGGCTCGCCAAGTACAACCAGCTTCTGCGGATCGAAGAGGAACTGGGCGACCAGGCAGTCTATGCCGGTCGCTCGATCCTGCGCACGCGCGGCTGACAAGCCTGCCGCTTCGGCGGCGCACGGAACGAACCAGAAAGGGCGCCGGCGAAAGCCGGCGCCCTTTTTCGTGTCCGGTCGTCAGTTGCCGCGCTGATCGAGCTCGTTGACGACCTGGCCGTAGCTGATCAGCGAGAACAGGGCAGACCCGCCGAGAACGTTGCCGAGCAGGGCCGGCAGGTAGAAGCCGACAAGCGCGTCCTGAACCGCCATCCGGCCCGCGAACATCAGCGCCATCGCCTCCACCGAACCGGCGACCACATGGGCGAGGTGGAAGAGGGCGATCAGATAGGTCAGGAGCGCGATGACCAGGAATCCCGACCGGTCCGCCGAGGGCAGCAGCCAGACGACCGTAGCCATCAGCCAGCCCGCCGCGATGCCGCGCAGCAGCATGTAGTGGAAGGCCGGCTCCATCGCCTCGGCGGAGAGGGCCAGCGCCGCCTCGCGGATCTCCGGCGCATTGAGGACATCGTAGGCGATGCCTGCCCCGAACACCGCCGTTCCGACCATGTTGGCGGCCAGAACCACCGCCCACAGCCGTACCAGGGCCACGACGCCCTTCCAGCGTCGCCGCGCCAGGACGGGCAGGGTGGCGCTGAGGGTGATCTCGGTGAAGAGCTGCTGGCGGCCGAGAATGACGATCAGGAAGCCGACCGTGTACCCCCAGGATTCCAGCAGCGACCGCCAGGGCGCATCGGGCAGATACGCCCTGAGCGCCGCCATCGTGTAGACCGAAAAGCCGATCGACAGCCCTGCCGCAAGGCCCGACCACCAGAGACTGGCGGTCGGCCGGGTCAGTTCGTCCTCGCCCTCCTGGCGGACGATCTCGTAGACCGCCAGCGGACGCAGCTTCAGCCGGTCGTCGATCTGGTGCAGTTCGCCCTCGGTGAGGGTGGAGCCTTCCTTCTCGATCCGCTGTTCGGTGACGTCGTTCGAATGTCGGCGCTTGCCGGCATCATGGACGGCTTTCGCCGATGTCTGTTCATCCATGTCATCTTCGCGTTCGGTGATGCCGCCGCGGGACGGCCATTCTCCCCAACATGGGGCCGAGCGCCCGGGACGACAGAGCCGGGCGGTGAACAGCGGGTCACCGCCCCTTTGCGTCAGCTCACCTTGGGACGCTCCCCGGGCGGCCGTCCCCTGGCGCCCAGCATCCATTCGCGCCAGGACAGGCGCTCGCCATAACGCTCGAACAGGGCCGAATCTTCGTGGGCGGCGAACTGGGAGTAGTTCAGGACGGCCACGAAGGTGACGCCGCCGATCGTGTTGCCGAGCAGGACCGGCAGCACGAACATCGGGAACAGCGGCAGGAACGCGACTTCCTCCAGCCGGAAGCTGAGGAAGAACACCTCCACCGACGAGGTGATGACGTGGAAGAAGCCGCCGACGCCGACGAAATACATCAGCAGCCAGACGAACAGGATCTTCGACACCGTATCGCGGCCGCCATGGACCAGCCAGACCATGGCCGCGACGATCCAGCCGGCGATGACGCCCTTGGAAAACAGCGAGAACCAGCGGGTCTCGTAGGCCTCGTGCCCCATCTCAAGGGCTCTTTCCAGTCGCTCCGGCGTCATAACGTCGAAATATGCGAGCAGCCCGGCGGCACCGACGGCGCCGATCATGTTGGCGACCAGAACCACACCCCACAGGCGCAGAAGGTTTCGCAGGCTGGCGAGCTTGGTGAGGACGAGGACGACCGGCGTCAGCGTGTTCTCGGTGAAGAGCTGGTAGCGGCCGAGCACGATGATCAGGAAGCCGACCGGGTAGAGCAAATTGCCCAACAGGCCGGGTGTCGCCTCGCCAGCAGCGTCGGTGAAGACGACGCGGGCGAGGAAGGTCAGGCCGAGAGCGCCGCCGGCGCCGATCCCGCTCCAGAAGAGATAGCGGTTGTTGGCATCGAGTTCGTCATCGGCGGTGGACAGCACCCGCGCAAAGATCTCCTCGAAGGCGAAGAAGTCCGACAGAGTCTCGCCCTCGGACGGCGCGTTGTCGAGCGAATCCTCAGGATCGGCCCGGCGCATCGCCTCCTCTTCTTCCTTGTGGCGGCGTGCCTTCGGGTCGTCCTCTTCGTGAGCCATGCATGTATCCTCGCGTGGGTCGCGGCGGATGGGCGCCGGTGCGGCTCATCTAGCGCCGTCGCGCGTTTGCGGAAGATCGCCGTTCGATATCGGCGCCCGATTCCTCCCGGACGCGCGGATTGCACCGCGCGTGCCGTGGTTTACGCGGCCTTAAGCGGAACATGCGAAGGGTCGGGAAAAGGAGGGCCCGATGCGCACCATCCAGAAACGTCAAAGCCGGATCGGCGGCCTCATCGTGCCGGCGATCACCGTCAGCTTTCTCGCCTATTTCGCGATCCACGCCCATAGCGGCAAATACGGCATCGAGGCGAAGGCCGAGCTGACACGCGACCTCGCAGTGAAGAGTGCGCGGCTCGACGAACTCGAGGACCGCCGCGAACGTCTCGAACGCCGGGTGCAGCTGCTGCATGACGGGACGCTGGAACGCGACATGATCGACGAGCGGGCGCGGCGCGCGCTCAACGTGACGACGCCCGAAGAGATCGTCATCCTGCGATAGGCAGGCAGCCGTTCGATATTGCACCTGCACAGCGATGACCGGTCTGCGCCGCAACAGTGCCGCCTAACGGCGTATTCTGGGCCGGATTCACGCATCTGACGACCGCCTGCGCGCACGAAAACGACCCATCATAGACTTAAACGCAATCTCGGTTGAATTTGCTGCGATGCAGCAAGTAAACCGGAATCCGATTAAAGCGCGTGGCGTCGCTTGATGGGCGGTGCGGAGCATCTATACTCGGGGTGAATTGTAGCCGCGAATTGGCGGATCAAGACCCGGAGGCAGCATTGGCGGCCAGGCAGAGCAAGACACCCGCATCCAAGAAGGCCGCAGGCCCCTCGGGCGACGGCGCGGTTTCCATGGCGGATTCGTCCGCGGAGATCGTCAAGACGCTGGAGCATTTCGACGCGCCCGCGCCCGCAACGTTTTCCAAGGACGAGGAGATTCGCGCCTATCGCGACATGCTCCTCATCCGGCGCTTCGAGGAAAAGGCCGGCCAGCTTTACGGCATGGGCTTCATCGGCGGCTTCTGCCACCTCTATATCGGTCAGGAAGCAGTCGTCGTCGGCATGCAGATGGCGATGAAGGAGGGCGACGAGGTCGTCACCGGCTATCGCGATCACGGCCACATGCTGGCCACCGGCATGGAAGCACGGGGCGTGATGGCCGAGCTCACCGGCCGCCGCTCGGGGTATTCCAAGGGCAAGGGCGGCTCGATGCACATGTTCTCGAAGGAGAAGAAATTCTTCGGCGGGCACGGCATCGTCGGCGCGCAGGTGCCGATCGGCACCGGCCTCGCCTTCTCCAATCGCTACAAGGGCAATGATTCGATCTCGATCACCTATTTCGGTGACGGCGCGGCCAACCAGGGCCAGGTCTATGAGAGCTTCAACATGGCCTCGCTGTGGAAGCTGCCCGTCGTCTACGTGATCGAGAACAACCGCTATGCCATGGGCACCTCGGTGAACCGGGCTTCGGCGGAGACGAATTTCGCCCATCGCGGCCTGTCGTTCAAGATTCCGGGCATCCAGGTCGACGGCATGGATGTGCGGGCGGTCAAGGCCGCCGGCGATCTGGCCGCCGAGCATTGCCGCTCGGGTGAGGGGCCGATCATCCTCGAGATGATGACCTATCGCTATCGCGGACATTCCATGTCCGATCCGGCCAAGTATCGCAGCCGCGACGAGGTCCAGAAGATGCGGTCGGAATCCGATCCGATCGAACAGGTCAAGCGCCGGCTCATGGAAGAGCAGGGCATGTCCGAGGACGACGTCAAGGACATCGACAAGAAGGTCCGCGAGATCGTCGCCGACTCCGCCGATTTCGCCCAGAATGATCCCGAGCCGGACGTCTCCGAGCTGTGGACCGACATCTATGCGGACGTGCTTCCGCAGGCGGCCGAGTAGGGGAACCGACCATGCCGATTCAGATTCTGATGCCCGCCCTGTCCCCGACCATGGAGGAGGGCAACCTCTCCAAGTGGATCAAGCAGGAAGGCGACACCGTATCGCCCGGCGACGTGATCGCCGAGATCGAGACCGACAAGGCGACGATGGAAGTCGAGGCCGTCGAGGAAGGCACGCTGGGCAAGATCCTGGTCCCGGCCGGTACCGAAGGCGTGCGGGTGAACGCCCCGATCGCCCTGCTGCTGGCCGAGGGCGAGGACGAAAGCGCACTGGAAGACGGCGCCGCGACCGCGGCGAAGTCCGCGCACGACGAGTCCGCGAAGAGCGACGAGGCGCCGGCTGCCGCCGAAACGTCCGCGTCTTCTGGCGGCTCTGGCGGTGACATGGAGGCGCGCCGGGTGCCCGCCGAGGGCAAGGTTCACCCCGAGCCCGAGGACGAGGTCGGCGCGTTCGGCCAGGAGATCCCCGAGGGCACCGAGATGGTGTCGACCACGGTCCGCGAGGCGCTGCGCAGCGCCATGGCCGAGGAACTGCGCCGTGACGACGACGTCTTCGTCATGGGCGAGGAGGTCGCCGAGTACGAGGGCGCCTACAAGATCACCCAGGGCCTGCTGGCCGAATTCGGTGCGCGCCGCATCGTCGACACGCCGATCACCGAGCATGGCTTTGCCGGTCTGGGCGTCGGCGCGGCCTTCGGTGGCCTGAAGCCGATCGTCGAGTTCATGACCTTCAACTTCGCCATGCAGGCGATCGACCAGATCATCAATTCGGCGGCCAAGACGCTGTACATGGCCGGCGGCCAGATGGGCTGCCCGATCGTGTTCCGCGGCCCGAACGGCGCCGCGGCGCGCGTTGCGGCCCAGCACAGCCAGGACTACGCGGCGTGGTACAGCCACATTCCGGGTCTGAAGGTGGTGCAGCCCTATACGGCGGCCGACGCCAAGGGCCTGCTGAAGTCGGCGATCCGTGACCCGAACCCGGTCATCTTCCTCGAGAACGAGATCCTCTACGGCCAGAGCTTCGAGGTTCCGGCGATCGATGACTGGACCGTTCCGATCGGCAAGGCCCGCATCCACCGTAAGGGCAAGGACGTCACCATCGTCTCCTTCGGCATCGGCATGACCTATGCGGTCAAGGCAGCCGAGGAACTGGCGGCCGAGGGCATCGACGCGGAGGTCATCGACCTGCGCACGATCCGTCCGATGGACATCGACAGCGTCGTGCGGTCGGTCAAGAAGACCAATCGCTGCGTCACCGTCGAGGAAGGCTGGCCGCAGGGTTCGGTCGGCGAGCATATCGCCTCCGAACTGATGGTCCGCGCCTTCGATCATCTCGACGCGCCGGTCCTCAAGGTCTGCGGCAAGGACGTGCCGATGCCCTACGCGGCCAATCTCGAGAAGCTGGCGCTGCCGTCGGTGAAGGACGTGATCGATGCGGTCAAGGCCGTGACCTATCGGGACTGATGCCATGGCGAGCGGTTCGGCTCATTCCGGTGCGGCAGGCGACGATGTGGGCCTTGTCCTGGTTCAGGATATCGACGCGTCGCCGGCAGCCGTCTGGGAATGCCTGACCGAACCCGCCTGTTTCAGGAGCTGGTGGCGCGAGACCGTGGAGTTCGAGCCGCGGCTCGGCGGCCATCTGCTGGAGCCGTGGACGGATGCCGACGGCGTCGAGCATCTGACCCGGGCCGAAGTCACCGCCTACCACCCGCCGCACGGACTGGTGATGGTCTGGGCCGACGCGGACTGGGGCTTCGACACCGTCGTATCGGTGTCGCTGGAACCTCTGGCGGACGGCGCGCGGGTGACGATCGAACATCAGGGCTGGCAGGCTGCGCCCGAAGCGGATTGCGCGGCCCTTCTGCTCGACCACAGGAATGGCTGGTCGCATCACCTGTCCAGGCTGACCGACCACGCACACGAACATGATGCCCGGCGCAAGGGCCATTGAGGAGACGTTCCGGATGCCCATCAATGTGACGATGCCCGCGCTCTCGCCGACGATGGAGGAGGGCAACCTCGCCAAGTGGCTGGTGGCCGAGGGCGACACGGTTTCGGCCGGTGACATCATCGCCGAGATCGAGACCGACAAGGCGACCATGGAAGTGGAGGCCGTCGACGAGGGCAAGGTTGCCAAGATCGTCGTCGCCGCCGGCACCGAGGGCGTGAAGGTCAACGCCGTCATCGCCATTCTGGCCGCCGACGGCGAGAACATCGAGGACGCCGCCAAGGGCGGCGGTTCGGCTGAGGGGTCGGACGACAAGGGCGGCGCAATGGTCGCCGATCCGAAGGCGGACGCTGCCGTGACCGGTTCGGAAGCCGACGCGAGGGATGCGGAAAAGCGTGGCGACAGCCGCCCAACGGCCGATGCCAAGAGCGGGTCGTCCGGGCACGGCGGTTCGGGCGATCGCGTCTTCGCGTCGCCGCTGGCGCGCCGGCTGGCCAAGGATGCCGGGCTCGATCTCGGCGCGGTGCAGGGCTCCGGTCCGCACGGGCGGATCGTCAAGGCCGACATCGAGAGCGCGAAGGCATCGGGCGGCGCCCGCAAGGCCGCCGATGCGCCCGCGGCGAAGAGTGAGGCCGCATCGGCCCCGGCAGCGGCGCCTGTCGCCAGGGGCACCAGCGACGAGGCCGTTCTCAAGCTGTTCGAAGAGGGCTCCTACGAGAAGATCCCGCATGACGGCATGCGCAAGACCATCGCCAAGCGCCTGGTCGAGGCCAAATCCACGGTCCCGCATTTCTACCTGACGCTCGACTGCGAGCTCGACGCGCTGCTGGCGCTGCGCAAGCAGCTCAACGAGGCGGCGCCGATGATCAAGACCGATGCGGGCGACAAGCCGGCCTACAAGCTGTCGGTCAACGACATGATCATCAAGGCGATGGCACTGGCGCTGAAGGCGGTGCCGACGGCCAACGTGTCCTGGACCGAATCGGCCATGCTGCAGCACAAGCACGCGGATGTCGGCGTGGCCGTGTCGATCGAGGGCGGCCTGATCACCCCGATCATCCGGCGCGCCGAGGAGAAGACGCTGTCGGCGGTCTCCAACGAGATGAAGGACCTTGCCAAGCGTGCCCGGGCCCGCAAGCTGAAACCCGAGGAATATCAGGGCGGCACCACGGCCGTGTCCAATCTCGGCATGTTCGGCATCAAGGACTTCGCCGCGGTGATCAACCCGCCCCATGCAACGATCCTGGCGGTCGGCGCGGGCGAGCAGCGCGCGGTGGTCAAGAACGGCGCCGTGACGGTCGCCACCATGATGAGCGTGACCCTGTCGACCGACCACCGGGCCGTGGACGGCGCGCTGGGCGCCGAACTGGCGGTGGCGTTCAAGCAGCTGATCGAAAACCCGATGTCGATGCTGGTCTAGGGCGAGGCGATGAGAACCGTCCTATGCTACGGCGACTCGCTGACCTGGGGCTACAACCCCGAGACCGGACTGCGCCACGATTACGACAGCCGCTGGCCGAACGTGCTGGCCAGGGCGCTGGGCGAGGACGTGGTCGTCATCACCGACGCGCTGAACGGGCGGACCACCGTCTTCGACGACCAGATGGTGATGGCCGAGCGCAACGGGGTGAAGACCCTGCCGACGGCACTCGGCGCGCACCAGCCGCTCGACCTCGTCGTCCTGATGCTCGGCACCAACGATCTGAAGCGGCACACCGGCGGCGGCCGGGTCTTCGAGTCGCGTCAGGGAATGGAGCGGCTGGTCGAGATCATCCTGACCTTCCCCTACCAGCGCGGCTACGACGCACCGAAGATCCTGATCGTCGCGCCGCCGATGTTCTGCGCGACCACCGAGCCGGACTTCACGCTGCTGTTCGGGCATGCGCTTGAAGAATCCCAGCATTTCCGCTCGGCCTGCACGAAGGTCGCGGAGGAATATGGATGCGCCATGTTCGACGCGTCCGAGGTCTGCGAGACGACGCCGCTCGACGGCATCCATCTGTCGGCGGAGCATACCCGCGCGCTCGGCGAAGCGCTGATCGCGCCGGTCAAGGCATTGCTCGACGAAACGGCATGAGCCGGCCGCCGCTGCCTCGCCTTCGGCGCAGCGCAGCATTCGCGGCCGCACCCATCCGGCCGGGTGACACACGGTTTGCGCCCGCACACCCGGCCCACGAAGTTCCGGCGTCCCAGGAGAGCACCCATGGCTGACACCTACGACATCCTCATCATCGGCGGCGGCCCCGGCGGCTATGTCGCGGCGATCCGTGCCGCCCAACTCGGCTTCAAGACCGCGGTCGTGGAACGCGAGCATCTCGGCGGCATCTGTCTCAACTGGGGTTGCATCCCGACCAAGGCGCTGCTGCGCTCGGCCGAGATCTTCCACTATGCCGAGAACGCGACGGCTTACGGCCTGAAGATCGCCAAGCCGGATTTCGACATGGAAGCGGTGGTCAAGCGTTCGCGCGGCGTCTCGGCGCAGCTCAACGGCGGCGTCGGCTACCTGATGAAGAAGAACAAGATCGACGTTATCTGGGGAGAGGCCAAGATCACCAAGGCCGGCAAGGGCGGCCCGGTCGAGGTCTCGGTCGGCAAGATGAAGAAGCCCGTGGTCGAGCCGCAGAACCCGGTTCCGAAGGGCGTTCTGGGCGAGGGCAGCTACAAGGCCAAGCATGTGATCGTCGCCACCGGCGCGCGCCCGCGGGTGCTGCCGGGGATCGAGCCGGACGGCGACCGGATCTGGACCTACTTCGAGGCGATGAAGCCGAAGGCGATGCCCAAGAGCCTCATCGTCATGGGCTCCGGCGCCATCGGCATCGAGTTCGCCTCCTTCTACCGCACCATGGGCGCCGACGTTACGGTGGTCGAACTGCTGCCGCAGATCATGCCGGTCGAGGATGCCGAGATCGCTGCCGTCGCTCGCAAGCAGTTCGAGAAGCAGGGCCTGAAGATCCTCACCGACGCCAAGGTCGCGAAGGTGGAGAAGGGCGGTGACGGGGTTTCCGTGACCGTCGAGACCAAGGACGGCAAGTCGCAGGTCCTGAAGGCCGAGCGGCTGATCTCGGCCGTCGGCGTGCAGGGCAACACCGAAGGGCTGGGCCTCGAGGATGTCGGCGTCGCCATCGAGCGCGGCATCGTCAAGATCGACGGCTACGGCAAGACGAATGTCGAGGGCGTCTACGCCATCGGCGACGTCGCCGGCCCGCCGATGCTGGCCCACAAGGCCGAGCACGAGGGCACGATCTGCGTCGAGAAGATAAAGGGTCTCGACGTCCATCCGATGAAGAAGACCGAGATTCCCGGCTGCACCTATTGCCAGCCGCAGGTCGCCAGCGTCGGCCTGACGGAGGCCAAGGCCAAGGAAGCCGGGCACGCGGTCAAGGTCGGCCGGTTCAACTTCAAGGGCAACGGCAAGGCGATCGCGCTCGGCGAGCCGGAGGGGCTGGTGAAGACCGTCTTCGACGCCAAGACCGGCGAGCTCCTCGGCGCTCACATGGTCGGGGCGGAAGTCACCGAGCTGATCCAGGGCTTCGTCATCGCCATGGGGCTGGAAACGACGGAGGAAGAGCTCATGCACACGGTCTTCCCGCATCCGACCCTGTCGGAAATGATGCATGAAAGCGTTCTCGACGCCTATGGCCGCGTCATTCACATGTAGATTCCGCCCGCCGCCCTCTTGCCTCGTTTTCCCCTGCGCTAGCTACCGTCCGAGAAGTCAAACGCGACAAGGAGTCTCAGGAATGATCGGTAGTTTTCTCGCAGCCATTATCGTTGGCGGCATTGCAGGTTGGCTGGCAGAAAAAGTCATGAAGAGCGACATGGGCGTTCTCATGAACATCATCCTCGGCGTGGTCGGCGCCATCGTGCTGAGCCTCATCCTGCGTCTGACAGGGCTGGGCTCCGGCGCGAGCGCCTCCTTCTCCTGGGAATACCTCATCGTCGGATTCGTGGGCGCCTGCCTGCTGATCTTCATCGTGCGTCTGTTCCGGCGCTAATCACCGGTCCCGCACGAATGACTGCGCCGCGGTGGATTGCACCGGGGCGCCCGGGAGCTTAATTGAGGCCCATGGTCACCGTGCTCGATAACCGCCTTGCGGTCGAGGCCAAGCCTCGACCGCGGCATCCCGAAAAAGCCCATCGTCCGGATCAGGCGACGACCCTGCGCAAGCCGGACTGGTTACGCGTCAAGGCGCCGGTCTCGAAGGGCTACCAGGAAACGCGCGAGATCGCGCGCTCCAACAACCTCATCACCGTGTGTGAAGAGGCCGGCTGTCCCAATATTGGCGGCTGCTGGGAGAAGAAGCACGCGACCTTCATGATCATGGGCGGGATCTGCACCCGCGCCTGCGCCTTCTGCAACGTGGCGACCGGCATGCCGAAGCCGCTCGACGAGAGCGAGCCGGAGAGCGTCGGCCGGGCCGTCGCAGCCATGGGGCTAAACCATGTCGTCATCACCTCGGTCGATCGTGACGATCTGGCCGATGGCGGCGCCCAGCACTTCGTCGAAACGATCCGCGCCATCCGCGCGGCGGCGCCCGGCACCACCATCGAGATCCTGACGCCTGACTTCCTGCGCAAGCCGGGCGCGCTCGAGGCCGTGGTTGCGGCCCGGCCCGACGTCTTCAACCACAATCTGGAAACCGTGCCGTCGAAATATCTGACGGTGCGCCCGGGCGCCCGCTACTTCCACTCGATCCGGCTGCTGCAGCGGGTGAAGGAACTCGATCCGACGATCTTCACCAAGTCCGGCATCATGGTCGGGCTTGGCGAGGAACGGAACGAGGTGCTGCAGCTCATGGACGATCTGCGCTCGGCCGACGTCGACTTCCTGACCATCGGCCAGTACCTGCAGCCGACCAAGAAGCACCATGCGGTGATGCGGTTCGTCACGCCCGAAGAGTTCCAGTCCTTCGAGACCGTGGCGCTGTCGAAGGGCTTCCTGGTCGTGTCGGCCAGCCCGCTGACCCGTTCGTCGCATCACGCCGGCGAGGATTTCGAACGGCTGAAGGCGGCGCGTCTCGCCCGTCGCGCGGCCGCCTGACAGCGACGATCATGGCTCATTTCCAGACCACCCGGCGCGTGCACCACTCCGCCGACGAGATGTTCGCGCTTGTCGCCGACGTGGAGAAATACCCGGAGTTCCTGCCGCTCTGCCAGCAGCTCAACGTGCGCTCGCGTCGCGAACGCGACGGCAAGACGCTGCTGGTGGCCGACATGACCGTCGCCTACAAGATGGTCCGCGAGACCTTCTCGACGCAGGTGCTTCTGAAGCCGGACGAGCGCCGCATCGACGTGAAATATGTCGAAGGGCCGTTCCGCTATCTCGACAATCGCTGGGATTTCGTGCCGGTCGGCGAGGGTGCCTGCGACGTCAAGTTCGACATCGAATACGAGTTCAAGAGCCGCACGCTGGGGCTGTTGATGGGCTCGATGTTCGACTACGCTTTCCGGCGCTTCGCAGAGGCCTTCGAGGCGCGCGCGGACGTCATCTATGGCGACGGTGCCCGGAGTGCTCAGAACGCCGGCTGATCCGCGAGCGCATCGAGCAGCATGTCCAGCGCGACACCGACGCTGGCGCTCCTGATGTCCGCCCGATCGAGCGGGCCGAAGCGGCATTCCCGATGACGGGTGGTCCCCGGGCTGGCGCAGGCGAAGTGCACGAGGCCCACCGGCTTTTCTGCCGAGCCGCCGCCTGGCCCGGCGATCCCCGTGACGGAGATTGCGACGCCCGCACCGGAGGCGCGGCGCGCCCCCTCGGCCATCTCGCACGCCACCGGTTCGGACACTGCACCGTGTTCCGCCAGGGTCGCGGCATCGACGCCGATCATCTCGACCTTCGCGGCGTTGGAATAGGTGACATAGCCCCGCTCGAGCACGGCGGACGAGCCGGCAATGTCGGTGAGGGCCGCCGCTATCAGTCCGCCGGTGCAGGACTCTGCCGTCGCAATGGTCAGCCCCGCTTTCGCGTAGGCCTCAATGACGCCGCGTGCCTTTGCCCGGATCACCGCCGCATCGGCGCTCACCGGGTCTCTCCGTAGGAGACGCTGGCCGTCGCGATCGCGGCGATGCCCTCGCGGCGGCCGACGAAGCCGATGGTCTCGTTGGTCGTGGCCTTCACCGAGACCCGTTCCGCGTCGAGCCCGGTCATCGCGGCGATCGCCGCACACATGGCGGCGCGATGCGGGGCGATCTTCGGCGCCTCGCAGATCAGCGAGATATCCGCATTCATGATCCGTCCGCCCTTGGCCCGGACGATCTCCACTGCCTTCTCCACGAAGATGCGCGACGGCGCGCCGCGCCATTGCGGATCGCTGGGCGGGAAATGGTCGCCGATATCGCCAGCGCCGCAGGTCGCGAGCAAGGCGTCGGTCAGGGCATGCAGGCCCACATCGGCGTCGGAATGGCCGTCCAGTGTCTGGTCGTGCGGAATGGCGATCCCGCAAAGGGTGACGTGGTCGCCCGCGACGAGCCGGTGCACGTCGTAGCCATTGCCTGTCCTGACATCGATCATCGGCCGTATTCCCCGCATCCGTTCGTCGGCCAGCGCGATATCACGGGCCGTCGTCAGTTTCACGTTCTCGGCCAGCCCTTCGACAAGACGGACGGGAAGGCCGGCCCATTCGGCAATGGACGCGTCGTCGGTGAAATCGTCGCGCCCGGATGTGGCGGCAGCCTCGTGGGCAGCGCAGATGGCCGCAAAGGGAAAGCCCTGCGGCGTCTGCGCCGCGTACAGGTCGCGCCGGTCGACCGTGGCGACGATCTGCCCGTCGGGGCCAGCCTTCTTCAGCGTGTCGGGCACGGCGATGGCCGGTATGGCTCCTTCGGTGTCGCCAATGGCGGCAAGCGTGCGGTCGATCAGGGCGGCGTCGACGAAGGGTCGGACGGCGTCGTGAATCAGCACAACATCGGGGGCAAGGTCCGCGAGCGCTGTCAGGCCGCGGCGCACCGATTCCTGGCGAGTCGCGCCGCCGAGGGTGACTCGGACGCGGTCGAGATGTGTTTCGAGAGCCGCGGCGAGCAGCGCGCGATCATCCCTGTGGATGACGATCACGACGCGTTCGATGCCGGGATGGTCGAGAAAGACGCGGACGGTATGCGCGATCACGGCCTGTGAGGCCAGCGAACGGTACTGCTTGGGGCCTTCCACCGACTGGCCCGCGCGTTCGCCGCGCCCGGCCGCCACGATGACCGCAGCCACGCTCCGCTTCATCGTTCGATCCCCGTCACATTTGCCTCGCCCGCGTGAACCATAGAGGGAAGCAGCTATGCAAGGCGCGTGCTTGTCTTTTGTGCATGCCCGGATAAGTTACAGTCAAATGGCGAAAGAAGCGACACATTCAGTAGGCGCCCAAACATTGGGCGATTTCGGCCCGGACCAGTCCCGTGTCCGGATGCCGCTGCATGTCGGCGGCCACGGGCTGGCGAACCGCGCGTTCCTCGCACCGCTGTCGGGGATTTCCGACGTGCCGTTCCGGCGGCTGGCGCGGCGCTTCGGCGCCGGCATGGTGGTGTCCGAGATGGTCGCCAGCGGCGAGTTCGTGAAAGGCTGCGAGGAGAGCGCGCTCAGGGCCATGCGCGACGGGCCGGGACTGCACGTCGTGCAGCTCGCCGGGCGCGATCCCGCCTGGATGCAGCGCGCCGCGGCCCAACTGGCCGACAACGGCACGGATATCATCGACATCAACATGGGCTGCCCCGCCAAGAAGGTTGTGGGCGGGCTGTCGGGTTCGGCGCTGATGCGCGAGCCGGAATTGGCCCTGCGGATCGTCGAGGCGACCGTGGCCGGGGCCGGCGGCGTGCCGGTGACCCTGAAAATGCGGCTCGGCTGGGACCGCGAGTCGATCAATGCGCCCGAACTGGCCGCCGCGGCCGAGGCCGCCGGTGTCGCCATGATCACGGTTCACGGGCGCACCCGCAGCGACTTCTACGACGGCCAGGCGGACTGGCCCGCCATTGCGGCCGTACGGGCCGCCGTGTCGGTGCCGCTGGTCGCCAATGGCGATCTCGTCTCACCGGAACAGATCACGGCAATGCTCGCTCAGAGCGGCGCCGACGCGGTGATGGTCGGCCGCGGGTCGCAGGGGCGTCCGTGGCTGCCGGGCCTGTTGGCAGGGGCGATCGGGGAGGACGAGTTGGCCCGGTTGCCGCTCGGCGATCTCGTGGCCGAGCACTATGCGGCGATGCTCGATCATTACGGCGCGCGGGTCGGCGTGCGCCATGCCCGCAAGCATCTGGGCTGGTATCTCGACCGCTTCATCGCCACCACCGGACCCGTGCCGGAAGCCGACCGGATGGCGGTCGTGGCCGGCCATGACCCGCAGGCCGTGCTGAGCGTTCTGCGCCACCTTTTCGCCGAGACCCGCCTTCTGGACGTCGAGCCGAGCCTCGCGCCCTCCGCCATGCAGGAAGCAGCCTGAACCATGAACGATGAAGCGGCCCCCATGGATCTGGCGGCGACACAGACACGCATTCTCAACGCCCTGCCGCACCCGGTGGTGGTCATCGACCGCAGCGGCCGGTTCCGCTTCGCCAATTCCGATGCCGAGCAGTTCTTCTCCGCCGGCATGTCGTATCTCGCCAAGCGGCGCCTGCAGGATTTCGTGCCGGCCGACAGCCCACTCTTTGCGCTGATCGACCAGGTGCGCGAGCAGCAGGGGCGGATCAGCGAGTACCGGGTGGACGTGTCGTCGCCGCGGCTGGGCGGTGAGCGGCTGGTGGATCTCTACGTTTCGAACCTGCCGGACGATCCCGATCTCGTGGTGGTGATGATCCAGCTGCGCTCCATTGCCGAGAAGATGGATCGCCAGCTGACCCATCGCTCGGCGGCGCGCTCGGTCACCGGGCTTGCCGCGATGCTGGCCCACGAGATCCGCAATCCGCTGTCGGGGATCAAGGGCGCGGCGCAATTGCTGGCGACGTCGGCCAGCGACGAGGATCGCAGCCTGACGCGGCTGATCCAGGAAGAGAGTGACCGGATCGTCAAGCTCGTCGACCGGATGGAGGTGTTCTCGGACCAGCGACCGATCGAGCGTTCGGCGGTGAACATCCATTCGGTCCTCGAACATGTGAAGACTCTGGCGCGCTCGGGCGTCGCCCGCAAGATCAAGATCACCGAGCTCTACGACCCATCGCTGCCGCCGGTCTTCGCCAATCGCGACCAGCTGGTGCAGATCTTCCTGAACCTCGTGAAGAACGCCGCCGAGGCGGTGGGCGACCGCGAGGGTGGCGAAATCCGGTTGATCACTGCCTTCAAGCCGGGTGTGCGCCTGTCGGTACCCGGCACCCGCGATCGCGTGACGCTGCCGCTGGAGTTCACCGTCGAGGACAATGGCGCCGGCATCCCCGACGACATCCGCGAGCACATCTTCGACCCCTTCGTGACCACCAAGCCGAGCGGCTCGGGACTGGGCCTTGCGCTCGTCGCCAAGATCGTCGGCGACCATGGCGGCGTCATCGAGTGCGAGTCACACGAGGGGCATACGAGCTTCCGCATCCTCATGCCGGCCTGGCGCGAGATCGCGGAAGCGACGACGGACGCGCCCCATCCGGCATCGGAAGTCTGAGGAATTGGAATGAGCATGCAGATTCTCGTTGCCGACGACGACTCCGCCATCCGCACGGTTGTCTCACAGGCCTTGATGCGGGCGGGCTTCGAAGTCCGGGTCACCTCGAACATCGCGACGCTGTGGCGCTGGATCGCGGCGGGCGAGGGCGATCTCGTCATTACCGACGTGCTGATGCCCGACGGCAATGCCTTCGACACGCTGCCGAAGATCAAGAACTCGCGGCCCGATCTGCCGGTCATCGTGATGAGCGCGCAGAACACGTTCATGACCGCCATCAAGGCGTCGGAGAAGGGCGCCTACGACTACATTCCCAAGCCCTTCGACCTGACCGAGCTCGTCGCCATCGTCCGTCGGGCACTGTCGGAGCCGAAGGAAAGCCGGCGCCAGGACGCGCCGGACGAACTGCATGATTCCATGCCGCTGGTCGGTCGCTCGCCGGCCATGCAGGATATCTACCGGGCGCTGGCCCGGATGATGCAGACCGACCTGACGGTGACCATCACCGGCGAATCCGGCACCGGCAAGGAGCTGGTCGCCCGGGCGCTGCACGATTACGGCCGTCGGCGCAAAGGCCCGTTCGTGGCCATCAACATGGCGGCGATCCCCCGCGAGCTGATCGAGTCCGAGCTCTTCGGCCATGAAAAGGGCGCCTTCACCGGCGCACAGGCCCGCACCAGCGGCCGCTTCGAACAGGCCGAAGGCGGCACGCTGTTCCTGGACGAGATCGGCGACATGCCGATGGAAGCCCAGACCCGGCTGCTGCGGGTGCTGCAGCAGGGCGAATACACCGTCGTCGGCGGGCGCACGCCCATCGCCACCGACGTGCGCATCGTCGCGGCGACCAACAAGGATCTGCGCCAGCTCATCGCCCGCGGCCTGTTCCGGGAGGATCTGTTCTATCGTCTGAACGTGGTGCCGCTGCGCCTGCCGCCGCTGCGTGAACGGATCGAGGATCTGGCCGATCTCGCGCGCCACTTCTTCACCGAGGCCGAGAAGCAGGGGCTGCCGCGCAAGGTGCTGAGCCAGGGCGCGCTGGACGTGATGCGGCGCTATCCGTGGCCGGGCAATGTCCGCGAACTGGAAAACCTCATCCGGCGTCTGTCGGCGCTCTATCCGCAGGACGAAATTTCCGCCGAGCTGGTCGAGCACGAGCTGTCGAACGACGTGGCCAAGACACCGGGTCTCGACGGCGACGGCGGCAAGCCGATAGACCTGAGTGCCGCGGTCGAGCGCTATCTGTCCGACTATTTCGCTTCCTTCGGCGACGATCTGCCGCCGCCCGGGCTGCACGGGCGCATCCTGCGCGAGGTCGAATATCCGCTAATCGCGGCGGCGCTGGCGGCCACGCGCGGCAATCAGGTGAAGGCGGCCGATCTCCTGGGGGTCAACCGCAACACCCTGCGCAAGAAGATCCGCGATCTCGACATCTCGGTGATCCGCGCGATCCGCTGAGCGGCATTTTTCCAGCCTCGTTGCACTTTGGCCACATTCCGTTGCATTGTAGCAACGTGATGACCGGTTGCAGTGATTCATGAGCCTGACACCCCAACAGAGCGCGCCTGAGGTTCCGTTCCTCATGGAGCGCCGTCGCTTCATGCTGGTCCCGGGGCTGATCGCCGTGGTCGGCGCGCTGATCACCGGCGCGATCTCCTTCGTCGTCCTGATGGGACTGACGCCGATCGCGCCGACCGACACGATCGTCACCATCGCCACCATCGTCAACGGCGCCTTCGTCGTGCTGCTCTGCGTGCTGATCGGGCGCGAGGTGCTGCGCATGGTTCGGGCCCGCCGCCAGGGCAGGGCTGCCTCCCGCCTGCATGTGCGCATCGTTGCGCTGTTCTCGATCGTCGCGGCCCTGCCGGCGCTGCTGGTGGCGATCGTCGCCGGTGTGACGCTCGACCTCGGGCTGGATCGCTGGTTCGAGATTCGCACGCGCACCATCGTGGAATCGTCGATCAGCGTCGCCCGCGCCTATGTGAACGAAAACGCCCGCAATCTGCAGGGTTCGACGCTGTCGATGGCCTACGATCTCGACCAGCAGCGGCGGCTGTTCGATCTCGACCAGAACGGCTTCGAGAACCTGATGACCGATCAGGCCAAGGGCCGCTCGCTGCTCGGCGCGCAGATTCTGCGGGCCGACGGAACGCCGTTCCTGCGCGCCGACGTGGCGGTCGAGCGGCCGCTGCCGGTCCCGCCGGAGGACGCGCTGCAGCGCGCGGCGGACGGCAATCTGGTGTTCATCCCGCCCGGCGTGACCAATCTCGTCGGTGCGATCATCAAGCTGCGGCAACTGCCCAACAGCTATCTCTACACGGTGCGGGCCGTCGATCCGGAAGTGCTCGACGCGCTGCGGCTGATGGAGGAGCGCTCGGCCGAATATTCCAGCCTCCAGGCCAATCGTCTGGGGCTGCAGGTGGCCTTCGCGCTGCTCTATCTCGGCATCATGCTGATCGTGCTTTTGTCGGCCATCTGGACCGGCATCGGCGTCGCCGACCGGCTGGTGCGGCCGATCCGGCTGCTGATGGGCGCCGCGGACGAGGTTTCGAGCGGCAACCTCGCCGTCTCGGTGCCGGTGCGGACCTCGGACGGCGATGTCGGCTCCCTGTCCAACACCTTCAACAACATGATCCTGCAGTTGCGCAGCCAGCGCTCCGAACTGGTCCATGCCAAGGACGTCATCGATGAACGTCGCCGTTTCACCGAGGCGGTGCTGTCCGGCGTCACGGTGGGCGTCATCGGTGTCGAGCGCGACGGCTCTGTGTCGATGCTGAACCCCTCCGCCGAGCGGATCCTGCATGTCGACGCCGGGGCCGTCGTCGGCCGGTCGCTGATCGAGACGTTCCCGACGATCGGCCAGGTCTTCGAAACCGCGACCGCCTCGTCGCGCCCCGAATTCCAGGAGCAGGTGAAGCTGCGCATCCGCGATCGCGAGCGCGTGCTGGCCATCCGGATCACTTCGTCCGAGGAGAGCGAGGGCGCACGCTCCAGCGTCGTGACGATCGACGACATCACCGATCTCGTGGATGCGCAGCGATCCTCCGCCTGGGCCGACGTCGCAAGGCGCATCGCGCATGAGATCAAGAACCCGCTGACCCCGATCCAGCTTTCGGCCGAGCGCATCCGGCGGCGCTACGGCAAGCGCATCGAGGACGACCGCGAGGTCTTCGACCGGTGCATCGAGACGATCATCCGGCAGGTCTCCGACATCGGCCGGATGGTGGACGAATTCTCCACTTTCGCCCGCATGCCGAAGCCGCGCATGGAACCAAAGGACCTGCGCGAAGCGTTGCGGGAAGCGGTGTTCATGCGGGAAATGGGGGATCACGGTATTTCGTTCGTTGCCGAGATCCCCGATGAGCCGCTGCTGGGCTCCTTCGACATTCGCCTGCTCTCCCAGGCCTTCGGAAATCTCGTCAAGAATGCGGTGGAATCGCTCGAGACCGCCGAGGTCGCCGACGGCCAGATCCGCATCCGGGCCGTGCCGGGCAGGGAGCGGCATCTGGTCGAGATCAGCGACAATGGCCGGGGATTTCCCCGGGAGGATCGAGATCGGCTTCTGGAGCCCTACATGACCACGCGCGAGAAGGGGACCGGACTGGGCCTCGCCATCGTGCGGAAGATCATCGAGGAACACGGCGGGACGATCGAACTCGACGACGCGCCCGATCAGTCGCAGGGGGCGATGGTCCGCATCACCCTGCCGGCGGATGGCTTTGCAGACGCGGACATCCGGGAGAATGCCGGGACATGAGAAAGGATTGGTGAGATCGATGGCATCGGACATCCTGATCGTCGACGACGAAGCCGACATCCGCGAACTGGTGGCGGGGATCCTCGAGGACGAGGGGCACGAGACCCGGACCGCGGGGGGATCGGACGCCGCGTTGCAGTCGATCGCCGAGCGCGTGCCGCGCCTGGTCTTCCTCGACATCTGGCTGCAGGGCAGCCGCCTCGACGGCCTCGACCTGCTCGATGCCATCAAGGCGCAGCATCCCGAAGTCCCGGTGGTGATGATCTCCGGTCACGGCAATATCGAGACCGCCGTGTCGGCGATCCGGCGCGGTGCCTATGACTACATCGAGAAGCCGTTCAAGGCCGATCGCCTGATCCTGGTGGCCGAGCGAGCGCTGGAAAACTCCAAGCTCAAGCGTGAAGTCTCCGAACTGCGCCGGCGCTCGTCCGACTTCGCCGAGCTGATCGGCAAGTCGCATCCGATGAACCAGCTGCGCACGCTGATCGAGCGCGTCGCGCCGACCAACAGCCGCGTGATGATCCTCGGCGCGTCGGGGTCCGGCAAGGAAATGGTCGCGCGGGCGATCCATGCCGGGTCGGCCCGCGCGGATGCGCCCTTCGTGGCGCTGAACGCCGCCGCGATCACGCCCGACCGCATGGAGGTCGAGCTCTTCGGCACCGAGGCGCCTCCCGGCGTCGAGCGCAAGGTCGGCGCGCTGGAGGAGGCCCATGGCGGCGTCCTGTTCCTCGACGAGGTCGGGGACATGCCGCGCGAAACCCAGAACAAGATCCTGCGCGTGCTGACCGAACAGACCTTTGAGCGGGTCGGCGGATCGAAGCGCGTGAAGGTCGATGTCCGCATCGTCTCGTCGACGGCCCAGAATCTGGAATCGATGATCGCCGAGGGCGCCTTCCGCGAGGATCTGTACCATCGCCTCGCCGTGGTCCCGGTCCAGGTTCCGCCGCTTGCCGAACGGCGCCAGGACATCCCGCTGCTGATCGAAGCCTTCATGACCCAGATCAGCGAACAGACCGGCATCAAGCCGCGGGCGATCAGCCCCGAGGCGATGGCGGTGCTGCAATCCAGCGAATGGCCGGGCAACGTCCGCCAGCTCCGCAACAATGTCGAGCGGCTGATGATCCTGTCGCGCGAGGGCGATGCCGACACGACGATTTCGGCCGACATGCTGCCGCGCGAGGTCGGCGAGATGCTGCCGCAGACGCCGAGCCAGTCGGACGGGCAGATCCTGGCCCTGCCGCTGCGCGACGCTCGCGAGGTGTTCGAGAAGGAATATTTGGTGGCGCAGATCAATCGCTTCGGCGGCAACATTTCGCGCACCGCGGAATTCGTCGGCATGGAGCGCTCGGCATTGCATCGCAAGCTGAAGTCGCTCGGCATCTAGGCTCTCCGCTCCGGCGGTCCGCCCCGCGAGGCCCGTCAATGAGCGACGGCCTGCCAGGGGCGCGGCGAGGGACCTTTGCGCTTGTCCTCGGGAAGCTTTAGGAACGCGGCTCTGAAGAGTTCGGCGTTTGAAGGGCGGAACGGATGAGAGTCGTGATCTGTGGTGCAGGCCAGGTCGGGTACGGCATTGCCGAACGGCTGGCGTCCGAGCGCAACGACGTCTCGGTGATCGACACCTCCCGTTCGCTGGTCCAGAACATCCGCGACAATCTCGACGCACGGGGCTTCGTCGGCCACGGCGCCCATCCGGACGTGCTGGCCGAAGCGGGCGCGGAGCAGGCGGACATGATCATCGCCGTGACGCTGCACGACGAGGTGAACATGGTCGCCTGCCAGGTGGCCCACTCGCTGTTCAACGTGCCGACCAAGATCGCCCGCATCCGCTCGCAGAGCTATCTGCGGTCGCACTGGCAGGATCTGTTCTCGACCGACAACATGCCGATCGACGTGATCATTTCGCCCGAGGTCGAGGTCGGCGAGATGGCATTGCGCCGGATCGCGCTGCCGGGTGCCATGGATGTCGTGCGGTTCGCCGACGACACCATCGCCATGGTCGCCATCGAGTGCCGGGACGACTGTCCGGTGGTCGACACGCCGCTGGCCCAGCTCACCGATCTGTTTCCCGACCTGAAGGCGACCGTCGTCGGCATCCTGCGCGGCGACAAGCTGTTCGTCCCGGCCTCGTCGGACCAGATGGTGGCCGGCGACATCGCCTATGTCGTGGCGGAGCGCAGCCATGTGAAGCGCACGCTGGGCCTGTTCGGTCACGAGGAGCCGGAAGCCGGACGGATCGTCATTGTCGGCGGTGGCAATATTGGCTTCTACGTCGCCCAGCAGATGGAAAAGCGCAGCCTCGGCGCCAAGATCCGCGTGCTCGAGACCAAGCACGAGCGGGCGGTGACCATCGCCGACAGCCTGAAGCGCACCATCGTCCTGCATGGCAGCGGCCTCGACCAGACCATTCTCAACGAGGCCGACATCGCCGAGGCCGATCTCCTCGTCGCCCTGACCAATGACGACAAGGTGAACATCCTCTCCAGCGTCATGGCCAAGCGGCTCGGCTGCAAGGGCAATCTCGCCCTGCTGAACGATCCCGACTACCAGACCTTCACGCGCACGCTGGGCATCGACGCCTTCATCAATCCGCGCTCGGTGACGATCTCGCGGGTGCTGCAGCATGTGCGCCGCGGACGCATCCGCGCGGTGCACTCGATCCAGAACGGCTTAGCCGAAGCAATCGAGGCCGAAGCGCTGGAAACCTCGCCCCTGGTCGGCACGCCGCTGCGCGACCTGAACCTTCCGCATAATCTGCGGGTCGGCGCGATCTATCGCAACGGCCAGTTCGTGCGCCCGGACGGCCAGACCAAGATCAAGGCGAAAGACCGGGTGGTGATCTTCGCCGCCGCCGGTGCGGTGCGTCATGTCGAGCAGCTCTTCCGGGTCAGCCTCGAATTCTTCTGATCGGCGCGGGACGCCCCCTTTTTCGTGCGGCCATGCCGACATAAATGTCGGCGTGAGAGCCTGACTGCGCTTGATGTCCGGCCTGAGCCGGTGTCATGTCCGAAGAGAGTTCTCCTTGCGGCAGAGCCGACCATCGCCGGCTTGTCAGATTCTACGCAACGGAGAGGTGAGCATCCGCAGGTCCGGCGGCGAGACCTGCGGGAGACGACGAAGCCGTATTGCCCGGGTCGACGGGTGCAAGACAATGCGCGGAACGACCGGCGAAAACCGGTTCAGCCGACGCCAATAAGAACAGGACAAGGACCACATGGCCGAACGCACGCAGAACCTTCAGGATCTCTTTCTCAACACCGTCCGCAAGCAGAAGATTTCGCTGACGATCTTCCTGGTCAACGGCGTCAAGCTGACCGGCGTCGTCACCTCCTTCGACAATTTCTGCGTGCTTCTGCGCCGCGACGGGCATTCCCAGCTGGTCTACAAGCACGCGATCTCCACCATCATGCCGTCCCAGCCCGTGCACATGTACGATGGCAGCGACGAAGACAGGAAAGACTGATTGGCCGAACATAGAGAAGTGGGGCCGCGAGGCCCGATCGAACACAAGACCGTCCCGACCCGTGCGGCGGTCTACGTCCCCGTGTTCAAGCAGTATCCCGTGCAAGACGATGTGGCGGGTACGGCCGAAGCGCCGCGCCGGAGCCACGATGCGCGCCTGGCTGAGGCCATGGGCCTCGCCGCCGCCATCGGGCTCGACATCGTCGCCAGCGGTGTCGTCAGCGGCCAGCGGCCGCGTCCGGCGACGCTGATCGGCACCGGCAAGGTCGAGGAAATGAAGGGCGTGATCGCCGGCGAGGAGATCGGGCTGGTCGTGTTCGACCATCCGCTCACCCCGGTGCAGCAGCGCAACCTGGAACGGGAGTTGAACGTCAAGGTTCTCGACCGGACCGGTCTCATTCTCGAGATCTTCGGCGAGCGGGCGCGCACCAAGGAAGGCCGCCTGCAGGTCGAGCTCGCGCATCTGAACTACCAGCGCGGCCGCCTCGTGCGCAGCTGGACCCATCTGGAGCGTCAGCGCGGTGGTGCCGGCTTCCTCGGCGGTCCGGGCGAAACCCAGATCGAATCCGATCGGCGGCAGCTTCAGGAGAAGATCAAGCGGCTCGAAAAGGACCTGGAACAGGTCCGGCGGACGCGGCAGCTGCATCGCGCCCAGCGCAAGAAGGCGCCGCATCCGGTGGTCGCGCTCGTGGGCTATACCAATGCCGGCAAGTCGACGCTGTTCAACCGCCTGACGGGCGCCGAAGTGATGGCGAAGGATCTGCTCTTCGCCACGCTCGACCCGACCCTGCGCCGCACGACGCTGCCGCACGGCACCGAGATCCTGTTCTCGGACACGGTCGGCTTCGTGTCCGACCTGCCGACGCATCTGGTGGCGGCCTTCCGCGCGACGCTGGAAGAGGTGATCGAGGCCGACATCGTGCTGCATGTGCGCGACGTGGCCGATCCCGACACGCTGGCCCAGGCCGAGGACGTGCGCAAGATCCTGCGCGACCTCGACATCGACGTGGACGACAGCGACCACGTGGTCGAGATCTGGAACAAGGTGGACCTGCTCGACGAGGCCGGCCTCCAGCACCTGGCGACGATGCGCGAGAGCCTGCCGGATACCGATGCCGTGCACGTGGTGTCGGCGGTGACCGGCTTCGGCGTGGACACGCTGCTGGTGGATATCGAGCGACGGATCGGCGGCGGCACGGTGACGCTGACCGTGGACGTGGCGCCCGATGCCATGGGCTTCGTGCCATGGATTTACGAGAATGCCACGGTGACGGCGCGCGACGACCGCGAGGACGGCGCCGTGTCGCTGACCATGGACATCACAAAGCAGGCCCGGACAGAATTACGCCGGATGAGCGAGCACGCATCCGGCGTTTCGTTTCAGCGCTGAGAGCGGGTCAGGCCGGCACCGTCAGGTGCCGGTCCCGATCAGCATGAAGGCTGGGATATCGTCCCCGAAACCAACCGGCGACTTGCCGTTGTCGTCGTTGCGGCCGCCCCGCGGCGCCGGCTTCGCACCGCGGGGTCGCGACGACGATGCGGCGGGACGCGCCCGATCGCTGGAGGCTGCACGGCTGCGGCTGGGCTTCTGCACCGGTGCCACATTCTCTTCGACGGATTCGACCGGAGCATCGCGCGTGATTGCCTCGACGGGCACATCCAGTTCGCCGGCTTCGGCGCGCACCACGGCCGGTTCAGCTTCGATCGCCTGTTCCGGTGCTGCCTCGATCGCCGGCTCCGCTGCGGCAGCTCCACCGCGACGACGTGTCGAGGACCCCGAGCGACGGCCACTACCGCTGCGACGAGCCGGCTTGTCGCTGGTCTCCTCGTCGCTGACGGCGGCGACCGGCTCACCGAGCCACTCGATCTCGTTGCCGATCAGCTTCTCGATGGCATCGAGATGCTTCTTGTCGGCCTTGGTCGCCAGGGTGAAGGCAGCGCCCGAGCGTCCGGCCCGACCGGTGCGGCCGATGCGATGGACATAGTCCTCGGCATGGATCGGCACGTCGAAATTGAAGACGTGGCTGACGGCCGGGATGTCGAGGCCGCGCGCGGCCACGTCGGAGGCGACCAGCAACTGGATCTTGTGTCACGGAAGCCCTGCAGCATCGCGGTGCGCGAACGCTGGTCCATGTCGCCATGCAGGGCGCCGGCGGAAAAGCCGTGGCGCTCCAGCGAACGGAACAGCGTCGCCACGTCCCGCTTGCGGTTGCAGAAGATGATGGCGTTGGTCAGTTCGGTCTGGTCGCGGATGACCCGGCGCAACGTATCGCGCTTCTCGAAGTCGTCCTTCTTCGTGGCGACCAGTCGCTGGGTCACGGTCAGCGCGGCCGAGGCCGGCTTGGCGACTTCGACGCGAACCGGGTTCTGCAGGAACTGCTCGGTCAGGCGCGTGATCTCCGGCGGCATGGTAGCCGAGAAGAACAGGGTCTGACGCGAGACCGGTAGCAGCTTGCAGATCCGCTCGATGTCCGGGATGAAGCCCATGTCCAGCATGCGGTCGGCTTCGTCGATGACGAGCACTTCCACCGCGGTCATCAGCAGCTTGCCGCGCTCGAAATGGTCAAGCAGGCGGCCCGGCGTGGCGATCAGGACGTCGGCGCCGCGGTCGATCTTGCGATCCTGATCCGCGAAGGAGACGCCACCGATCAGCAGCGCGACGTTGAGCTTCTGGTCGAGACCGTAGCGGGTAAAGGATTCGGCGACCTGTGCGGCGAGTTCGCGCGTCGGCTCGATGATCAGGGTGCGGGGCATGCGAGCCCGGGCGCGACCCTGTTCGAGCATGGTCAGCATCGGCAGAACGAAGGACGCGGTCTTGCCGGTTCCCGTCTGCGCAATTCCCAGGACATCGCGGCGCTCAAGCGCGTGCGGAATGGCCTGTTCCTGAATCGGCGTCGGTTCATTGTATCCGGCGGCGTGTACGGCTGCCAGAACCTTGGCGCTCAGGCCGAGTTCGGAAAAGAGTTTCAAGCTAGCTGTTCTCTTGGGTAAATGGGAGGTTGCGTTCGGTAGCGTTTGAAAGCCCATCTCATGGGGCGATAGGGCGAGCGCAAGCGCGAGTCAACCGATACGCCCCAAATGGGGCTTTTCACCGGGATTTACAGGGCAGGAATAGTGAATTTGGTACCGATTGTCATGATTCCGGGCTTGTTGTGCACCGACGACCTGTATCGCGATCAGATCGCGGCCCTTGCCGGGCACCCGATCCGGATTGCCGATACCACGAGCGATGCGTCGGTCACCGCCATGGCGGAGCGGCTCCTGGCCGATGCGCCCGAGAGCTTCGCGCTCTGCGGCCTCTCCATGGGCGGCTACGTGGCACTGGAGGTGCTGCGACTGGCGCCAGAGCGGGTGCTTGCGGCGGTGCTGATGGCGACGAGCCACCGGGCAGACATCCCCGAGCAGACCGCCATGCGTCACCAGCTCATCGCGACGGCACGGGAAGAGGGGATCGAGGCCGTGGCGCGTCTACTGTGTGAGCGCCTCGTCGCGCCGGAGACGGCGAGTGCGACGCTCAATCAGCGCATCGTCGAGATGGCCGCAGCAATTGGGGTCGAGGGTTTCGTTCGTCAGCAGCAGGCCATCATCGATCGGCCGGACCAGAGCGACCGGCTTTCCACGATCAATGTTCCGGTGACGATCGTCGCCGGAGAGGCGGACGCGATCATCCCGCCGGAGCGGGCGCGCGAAATGGCCGCAGCGATCCCGGGCGCGCGCCTGGAGATGCTGCCGGCGACCGGGCACATGGTGACGATGGAGCGGCCGGGCCGCACCAGCGCGATCCTGCGACGCAGTCTCACCGAGGCCGCCGCAGGCTGAGCAGTGGGCTCAGTTGGTCGCCGGGCCGAACATGTAGGGCTGGTCCGGGAAGAAGTGCAGCTCGTAGGTCTCTGCGATTTCGCCGTCCGAGGGCAGGAGATCGAAGAACAGCGACAGGCTGTTGGGCTCGGTCTCGCTCGGTTCGTCGGCGCGGTAGCCGACGACGGCGCCCTCGATCTGGTTGAGTTCCCGGATCTCGGTGCTGGAGCGCAGCGTCAGATTGGTGCCGCTGCCTTCGAGCTGCTGGACGAAGAAATGATAGTCCGTCTCGTCGGCCGGGGACTGCACCATGATCGTGCGCCAGACGCCCTGGACGTCGCCGTCCGACCACGGGCCGACGATCTGCACGTCCTCGATCAACGGCGAGAGCGCTTCGGCGGCGGCCGCCGGATCGCCGGCGCCGGCCGGTGCAGCGGCCGGGCTCGCCGAGGGTGCGGCTTCGCTCGCAGCTGCCGGTGCGGCCGGAGCCGCCTGTTCGGTAGCCGGGTCTGCGGCGGGAGCGGCGTCGGTTGCCTGCGCCAGAGCCGCGTTCTGGACCATCATGAGGGCCGCCAGGCTGACGCCGGCGAAGGTGCTTACGGAACGAATGACCATCTTCGGACTCCCTGTGCCGGATCTGGTCGCTCTCTTACGGGGCGTGCCCGTCAGATGTCCAGATCCTCGACGAAGGCGGCGCGGTCCTGCAGGAATCGGAAGCGCGCCTCGGGCTTGTTGCCCATCAGCGCACTGACCGCACCGGAGGTGCCGGCTTCGGGCGTTTCATCCATGTGGACGCGCAGCAGCGTGCGCTTGCGCGGGTCCATGGTGGTTTCCTTGAGCTGCGCAGGCAGCATCTCGCCGAGCCCCTTGAAGCGCGAAATCTCCACCTTGCCGCGGCCCTTGAAGTCACGGGCGATCAGGCGTTCACGGTCGGCGTCGTCGCGGGCATAGGCGGTCTTGCCGCCCTGGGTCAGCTTGTAGAGCGGCGGCACGGCGAGGAAGAGATGACCGCCGCGGATCAGCTCCGGCATCTCCTGGTAGAAGAAGGTGATCAGCAGCGAGGCGATATGGGCGCCGTCGACGTCGGCGTCGGTCATGATGATCACGCGCTCGTAGCGCAGATCCTCTTCGCGGTATTTCGACCGCGTGCCGCAGCCCAAAGCCTGGATCAGGTCGGCGAGCTGCTGGTTGGCGCCGAACTTCTCGCGTCCGGCCGAGGCGACGTTGAGAATTTTGCCGCGCAGCGGCAGGATCGCCTGCACCTTGCGGTCACGCGCCTGCTTGGCCGATCCGCCGGCGGAATCGCCCTCGACGATGAAGATCTCGGCATTGACCGAACCGCTCTGCGAGCAATCGGCCAGCTTGCCGGGCAGGCGCAGCTTGCGCGTTGCGCTCTTGCGGCTGACTTCCTTTTCCTGGCGGCGGCGCAGCCGCTCGTCGGCGCGCTCGACCACCCAGTCGATCAACCGCGCGGCGTCCTGCGGCGAAGAGGCGAGCCAGATGTCGAAGGAATCGCGCATCGACTGCTCGACGATGCGCTGCGCCTCGGCCGTGGCCAGCCGGTCCTTGGTCTGCCCGACGAATTCCGGCTCGCGGATGAACACCGACAGCATTGCCGACGCCGTTAGCATGATGTCGTCGCCGGTGATCACGGCAGCACGCTTGTTGCCGGACACCTCGGCAAAGGCCTTGAGACCGCGCAGCAGCACCGAGCGCAGGCCAGCCTCGTGGGTGCCACCCTCCGGCGTCGGGATGGTGTTGCAATAGGAGCGGACGAAGCCGTCGTCGGCGGTCCAGCTCACCGCCCATTCGACCGCGCCGTGACCGGAGACCTTCTCGGTGCGACCGGCGAAGATCTGCGAGGTGACGCGACCCTGCTTGTCGAGCGTGCCGTCGAGATAGTCCTTCAGGCCGCCGGGGAAATGGAAGGTGTCGCGAGACGGCACGCTGCCGTCGGCGGGCAGCAGCGAGGGGTCGCAGGCCCAGCGAATCTCGACGCCGCCGAAGAGATAGGCCTTCGACCGCGCCATCGCGAGCAGCCGTTCGGGGCGGAAGCGGGCGCCGGCGCCGAAGATCTCCGGATCGGGCCGGAACCGGATCCGCGTGCCGCGACGGTTCTGGATGTCGCCGATCTCTTCCAGCCCGGTCTGGGCATGGCCGCGCGAATAGGTCTGGCGATAGAGCCTGCGGTTGCGGGCAACCTCGACCTCGAGCGTCTCGGACAGGGCGTTGACGACGGACACGCCGACGCCGTGCAGGCCGCCGGAGGTTTCGTAGACCTTGGAATCGAACTTACCCCCGGCATGCAGCGTCGTCATGATGACTTCGAGCGCCGACTTGTCGCGGTATTTGGGATGCGGATCGATGGGGATGCCGCGCCCGTTGTCGGCCACCGACAGGGTGCCGTCGGCTTCCAGCGCAACCTCGATGAAATTGGCGTGCCCCGCGGTCGCCTCGTCCATCGAATTGTCGATGACCTCGGCGAACAGGTGATGCAGCGCCTTCTCGTCGGTGCCACCGATATACATGCCGGGACGACGACGGACGGGCTCGAGCCCTTCGAGGACTTCGATGTCCGCCGCCGTGTATTCCGACGGTTCCTGCAGATTGGCGGCCGCACGCGGCTTCGCGCTGGGCTTCGGCGCTCGCGGCTGGCGTGCGGCGTTGCCGGAAAACAGATCGTCGCTCATCGCGCGGCGAACTCCCTGGCGGATCGCCACATGACGCGCGTCGTTGGGGTCGAGCGCTCGTAAACCATGCCGAGATGCCTATACTTTCACGAAATGTTCTTCAAGCGCCCGGCGCCGTGCGGTGCGGGGAAAGCGCCGATCGCAGGATTTATCCACGGTTTCCGCCCATGCGGGCGTTTGTGGCTGATCCCGTGCGCGGCAACAAGCCGTGCGTGACGCGCCAGGCGAAAGCGCGCCGCGATTGGCGATCTGTGTCGTGGCAAGGAAAAAGGGGGCGCCATAGGCACCCCCTTCCGTTCGGTCCGTGTAGACCCGATGGTCGCCGCCGGCAGCCGGCGACCGGCTCGGATCAGACCGAGTAGTACATGTCGAACTCGACCGGATGCGGGGTCATCTCGAAACGCAGGACCTCGGCCATCTTCAGGTCGATGAAGGCGTCGATCTGGTCGTCGTCGAAGACGCCGCCCGCCTTGAGGAAGTCGCGGTCGGTATCCAGCGCTTCCATCGCCTCGCGCAGCGAGCGGCAGACCGTCGGGATTTCCTTCAGCTCTTCCGGCGGCAGGTCGTAAAGATCCTTGTCCATCGCCGAGCCCGGATGGATCTTGTTCTTGATGCCGTCGAGGCCGGCCATCAGCATCGCCGCGAAGGCGAGATACGGATTGGCGGTCGGATCGGGGAAGCGGACCTCGACGCGCTTGGCCTTCGGCGACTGGCCGAACGGGATGCGGCAGGACGCCGAGCGGTTGCGTGCCGAATAGGCCAGCAGCACCGGAGCCTCGTAGCCCGGGACCAGACGCTTGAACGAGTTGGTCGACGGGTTGGTGAAGGCGTTCAGGGCCTTGGCATGCTTGATGATGCCGCCGATGTAGAACAGCGCGCTCTCCGACAGACCGGCATATTCGTCGCCCGCGAAGGTCGGCTTGCCGTTCTTCCAGATCGACTGGTGCACGTGCATGCCCGAGCCGTTGTCGCCGAAGACCGGCTTCGGCATGAAGGTCGCCGTCTTGCCGTAGGCGTTCGCGACCTGGTGGATGACGTATTTGTAGATCTGCATCTTGTCGGCGTTGCGGGTCAGCGTGTCGAACTTGATGCCAAGCTCGTGCTGGGCCGCGGCGACCTCGTGGTGGTGCTTCTCGACCGCGACGCCCATCTCGGCCATGACGGTGAGCATTTCCGAGCGCATGTCTTGGCAGGAATCGATCGGGGGCAGCGGGAAGTAGCCGCCCTTGATGCGCGGACGGTGGCCGAGATTGCCGGTCTCGTACTCGGCGTCGTCATTCGACGGCAGCTCGGTGGAGTCGAGCTTGAAGCCGGTGTTGTACGGGTCGGCCTTGTAGCGGACGTCATCGAAGATGAAGAACTCGGCTTCCGGGCCGAAGAACGCCGTGTCGCCGGTGCCCGACTGGGTCAGATAGGCCTCGGCCTTCTTGGCGGTCGAGCGCGGGTCGCGGTTGTAGGCCTCGCCGGAGACCGGGTCGAGGATGTCGCAGACGATCGCCATGGTCGACTGGGCGAAGAACGGGTCCATGTAGGCCGTCTCGGGATCCGGCATGAGGACCATGTCGGACTCGTTGATCGCCTTCCAGCCGGCGATCGACGAACCGTCGAACATCGTGCCCTCGGAGAACAGGTCCTCGTCGACCAGGGTGACGTCCATGGTCACGTGCTGGGACTTGCCCTTGGGGTCGGTGAAGCGCAGGTCGACGAATTTCACGTCGTTGTCCTTGACCTGCTTCAGGATGTCGTTGGCGCTCGTCATGGCGGTCCTTCCTATTATCGAACTCTGAGACTGTGTGTGGGAAGCTGCTGGATCAGATCGCGTCGGTGCCGGCTTCGCCGGTCCGGATGCGGATCGCTTCCTCGATGTTGGAGACGAAGATTTTGCCATCGCCGATGCGGCCGGTCTGGGCCGCCTTGCGGATGGCTTCCACGGCGGCAGCGACGGTCTCGTCCGCAAGGACGATCTCGACCTTCACCTTGGGGAGAAAATCGACGACGTATTCGGCCCCGCGGTAGAGTTCCGTATGACCCTTCTGCCGCCCGAATCCCTTGGCCTCTGTGACGGTGATGCCCTGAAGCCCCACTTCCTGCAGGGCCTCCTTCACCTCATCCAGCTTGAAGGGCTTGATGATGGCCTCAACCTTCTTCATCGACATTCCTTCTCGACGTTGTCCCCGTCACGGGCCGCCGGCCCGTCGAACCCGCTGTAGCAGGTCGCGTGCCAAAGACGACCTCCTACGGTGAACGCTTCGAAATAGTCCACCGGAACGATCGGGAAAGCGGAAATTTCGGTTACCGGCGCCTTCATGTCCTATGATCCACGGCGGATGGCCACAGGAGCGCCCATTGCTCCGTGCTCGGAATGGCTACACGAGGGCACCCGCCATGTCACCCAGACTGCACATCCGGTGATCAGAATGTCCATTTATTAGGCACACTCCATGACGAAAATTGCTGCACATGATCTGGCGCTGCTCGACCCGGTGCAGATGGCCGAAGCCGACCGCCTGACGATTGCCGGCGGGATGGCAGGGATCGCACTGATGGAGCGGGCGGCGACCGCGGTGGCGGGGACAATCCGCCGATCCTTCCCGAAGGCGCGGCGCATCGCGGTGCTGGCCGGCCCCGGCAACAATGGCGGCGATGCCTGGGCCGCCGCGCGGCTCTTGAGCGAGGCCGGCTGCGAGCCGACGGTCTACAGCTTCGTTGCGCCAGATATGCTGCGCGGCGATGCGGCTTTGGCGGCCGCCGGATATGGCGGCCCGTGGCAGGCGCTCGAGGCATTCGTGCCGGAAGCCGGTTTCGACCTCGTCGTCGACGGCCTGTTCGGCGCCGGGCTGGCGCGTCCCGTGGAGGGGGAAGCGGCGCGGGCCATCGCGGCAGTGAAGGGCGCGAAGACACCGGTCGTCGCCATCGATCTGCCGTCCGGCATTTCCGGTGCGAGCGGCGAGCCGCTGGGCACGGTGCTCCGGGCGGATCTCACGGTGACGTTCTTCCGGCGAAAGCCGGGCCATCTGCTGGAGCCGGGCCGAAGCGCCTGTGGCCGCGTAATCGTTGCCGACATCGGCATTTCCGACAGCGTCCTCGAGGCGATCTCGCCGCAGGTCTTCGCCAACGCGCCGGGCCTGTTCCGCAACCCGGCGACATCGCCGCGCGACGCGGGTCACAAATACGATCGCGGCCATGCCGTGGTGTTTTCCGGCGGCATGGCGCGGACTGGCGCGGCACGGCTGGCCGCCATGGCGGCGCTGCGCGGCGGGGCAGGGCTCGTCACCGTCTATGCGCCGGGCTCGGCGCTGATGGCCCATGCCGCGCATTTGACCGCGATCATGCTGGAGCGCTGCAACGACGCCGCGGATTTCGACGCACTCTTATGCGATGCGCGCACCAACGCCTTCGTGCTCGGACCCGGCTTCGGAATCGGCGAGGACGCACGCCGCTACGCCAGTGCGGTTCTCGCGGCGGGGCGGCGGCTGGTGCTCGATGCCGACGGGATCACGTCGTTCCAGGACGAACCGGAAACGCTGTTCGCTGCAGCAAAGGCGGCGACGAGCGACGACGGGGCGCCGCTGGTGCTGACGCCCCATGCCGGCGAGTTCAAGCGGCTGTTTCCCGACCTTGCGGGCGACGCGACACTGTCGAAGCTGGAGCGGACGCGGAGTGCGGCCCGGCGCGCCGGCGCCGTAGTCGTCCTGAAGGGGCGCGATACGGTGATCGCCGCACCGGACGGGCGCGCCGCGATCAATTCCAACGGGACGCCATGGCTGGCGACCGCCGGCAGCGGCGATGTTCTGTCGGGGATCGTCGCCGCGCAGCTGGCTCAGGGCGCGCCGAGCTTCGAGGCTGCCTGCGCCGGTGTCTGGATGCATGGCCGTGCCGCCGAACATTTCGGGTCCGGCCTGATCGCCGAGGATTTGGCGCCGATGCTGCCGCAGGTCCATACCGAACTGGCGGCGCTGCCGTCATCCTGAACGACCGGAGCGCGAGGCGCTCATGTCAACGAAAGTGGCGCAGGTCGCGATGGCTCAGTCGTCCAGGCGCTCCTGCAGCGCCATCGCAGCCTGCGGCGCACGGACTTTTCCCTCACGGATGAAATAGACGAAGACATCGCGCGGCGTCTCCGCCGCGTCCGTCTCAGGATCGTGCCGCGGCAGGTCGGCGGGCCGGCCGCCCGACGCCCATTGCCTGGCGCGCTCCGCCCAGGCGTCGAGCGCGTCGGCTGGATAGCCCGTTGTGATCCCGGCGTCGCCCTTCTGCAGCCGGGCATAGACGAAGTCGGCGGTGACGTCGGCGATCTCGGGGTAGTCAGCGCTCTCGGCATAGACGATGGCGACGCCGGCCTCGCGGCACATCTGCACGGCCTGCGGGCAGGCGAAGCTCTCGTGACGCAGTTCCACGACATTGCGCAGGGCAACGCCGCCGGCGCTGGCCGGCAGCAGCTTCAGGAAGGCGCCGAAATCGTCAGGGTCGAACTGCTTGGTGGCGGCCAGCTGCCACAGCAGCGGTCCCAGCTTGTCGCCGAGTTCGGCAATGCCGGAATCCACGAAGCGCTGGAGGGATTCGCCGCCTTCGGCGAGGACCTTGCGGTTCACCGCATAGCGCGGCGCCTTCAGCGAGAAGACGAAGCCCTCGGGTGCCTCGCTCGCCCATTTGGCGAAGGTCTCCGGCTTCTGGCTACGGTAGAAGGTGCCATTGACCTCGATCGTCCGCAACTTCGATGCGGCATATTCTAGCTGGCGCTTCTTCGGCAGGTCGTCCGGGTAGAAGCTTCCTTCCCAGGGCTCGAAGGTCCAGCCGCCGATGCCCGTGCGGATCATGCCGCGTCCTGCCATGTCGATTCCCTCTTCGCCGCAATCGCTATTCGGCCGCCTCGCGCTTGATGCCCGGCCGCCGCTCCAGCAGCTCGCGCAGGAAATGGCCGGTATAGGAGCGCTCGACCTTGACCACGTCCTCGGGCGTGCCGGTGGCGACGATCTCGCCGCCGCCATCGCCGCCCTCGGGGCCGATGTCGACGACCCAGTCGGCGGTCTTGATGACCTCGAGATTGTGCTCGATGACAACGATCGTGTTGCCGCGGTCGACCAGGTCGTGCAGCACTTCCAGAAGCTTGGCGACATCGTGGAAATGCAGACCGGTGGTCGGCTCGTCGAGGATATAGAGCGTGCGGCCGGTCGCCTTGCGCGACAGCTCCTTGGCCAGCTTGACGCGCTGCGCCTCGCCGCCCGACAGGGTGGTCGCCTGCTGGCCGACCTTGATGTAGCCGAGTCCAACCTCCTTCAGCGTCGCCAGCTTGTCGCGCACCACAGGAACGGCGGCGAAGAAGTCGACGCCTTCCTCGACCGTCATGTCGAGGACGTCGGCGATCGACTTCTCCTTGAAGGTGACCTCCAGCGTCTCGCGATTGTAGCGCTTGCCGTGGCAGACGTCGCAGGTGACGTAGACGTCGGGCAGGAAGTGCATCTCGATCTTGATGACGCCGTCGCCCTGGCACGCCTCGCAGCGGCCGCCCTTGACGTTGAAGGAGAAGCGGCCGGGCTGGTAGCCACGCGCCTTGGCCTCGGGCAGACCGGCGAACCAGTCGCGGATCGGCGTGAAGGCGCCGGTATAGGTTGCCGGGTTCGAGCGCGGCGTGCGGCCGATGGGCGACTGGTCGATGTCGATGACCTTGTCGAGATGCTCCAGTCCTTCGACCCGGTCGTGCTCGGCGGGAATGTCGCGGCCGTTGGAAATGCGCCGCGAGGCCGCCTTGTAGAGCGTCTCGATCAGGAAGGTGGACTTGCCGCCGCCCGACACGCCGGTGACGCAGGAAAACAGGCCCAGCGGGATCTCGGCCGAGACGTTCTTGAGATTGTTACCGCGGGCGCCAACGACCTTGAGCTGCTTGCCCTTCTGCGGCTTGCGGCGCTTCTCGGGCACAGGCACGCCGAGATCACCCGACAGATAGCGACCGGTCAGCGAGCGCGGATTGGCCATGACCTCGCCGGGCGTGCCGGCGGCGATGATCTCGCCGCCATGGATGCCGGCGGCCGGGCCGATATCGACCACATGGTCGGCGGTGAGGATCGCGTCCTCGTCATGCTCGACGACGATCACCGTGTTGCCGATGTCTCGCAGATGCTTCAGCGTTTCCAGCAGCCGCGCATTGTCGCGCTGGTGCAGGCCGATCGAGGGCTCGTCCAGGACATAGAGAACGCCGGTCAGTCCCGAGCCGATCTGCGAGGCCAGCCGGATGCGCTGGCTCTCGCCGCCCGACAGCGTGCCTGAGGCCCGCGACAGCGTCAGGTAGTCGAGGCCGACATCGTTGAGGAAGCGCAGCCGTTCGCGGATCTCCTTCAGGATGCGGACGGCGATCTCGTTCTGCTTGTCGGTGAGCTTCGCCGGCAGCTCCTCGAACCAGCCGGCGGCGGCGCGGATCGACTGCTCGGTGATCTCGCCGACATGACAGCCGGCGATCTTCACCGCCAGCGCCTCGGGCTTCAGCCGGTAGCCGTTGCAGGCCGGGCAGGGAGTGGCCGACATGAAGCGCTCGATCTCCTCGCGCATCCAGGCCGATTCCGTCTCCTTCCAGCGCCGCGCCAGATTGGTGACGACGCCCTCGAAGACCTTGGTGGTCTTGTAGGAGCGCAGACCGTCATTGTAGCGGAACTCGATCTTCTGCTTGCCGGTGCCGTGGAGAATGGCGTTGCGGGCCTCCTCCGACAGCTCGGTCCAGCGATCGGTCTGCTTGAAGCCGTATTGCCGGCCGAGCGCATCGAGGGTCTGGCCGTAATAGGGCGAGGAGGATTTCGCCCAGGGCGCGATGGCGCCGCCCTTCAGTGTCAGAGCGTCGTTGGGCACGACCAGCTTGGGGTCGACGGCCTGCTGCGAGCCGATGCCGTCGCAGCGCGGGCAGGCGCCGAAGGGATTGTTGAAGGAGAACAGCCGCGGCTCGATCTCGGGGATGGTGAAGCCGGAGACAGGGCAGGCGAATTTTTCCGAGAAGACGAGCTGTTTGGCATGGCCGTTCTCGTCGACACCGTCGGCGAATTCGGCGATCGCAAGACCGTCCGCAAGACCCAGCGCGGTCTCGATGGAATCGGCAAGCCGCGCCGACAGGTCGTCACGCACGACGATGCGGTCGACGACCACGTCGATGTCGTGCTTGTACTTCTTGTCCAGCGCCGGGGCGTCGGCGATGTCGTGGAACTCGCCGTCGATACGGACGCGCTGGAAGCCCTTCTTCTGCAGCTCGGCCAGTTCCTTGCGGTACTCGCCCTTGCGGCCGCGCACGATCGGCGCCAGCAGATAGAGCCGCGTGCCTTCCTCAAGGGCCATGACCCGGTCGACCATCTGGCTGACGGTCTGGCTCTCGATCGGCAGGCCGGTGGCCGGCGAATAGGGCACACCGACGCGGGCGAAGAGCAGGCGCAGGTAGTCGTAGATCTCGGTGACGGTGCCCACGGTCGAGCGCGGGTTCTTCGACGTCGTCTTCTGCTCGATGGAGATGGCCGGCGACAGACCCTCGATCTGGTCGACATCCGGCTTCTGCATCATCTCGAGGAACTGCCGCGCATAGGCGGACAGGCTCTCGACATAGCGGCGCTGGCCCTCGGCATAGATGGTGTCGAAGGCGAGCGACGATTTTCCCGAACCCGACAGGCCGGTCATCACGATCAGCTTGTCGCGCGGAATCTCCAGGTCGACATTCTTGAGATTGTGTTCGCGCGCGCCGCGAATGGAGATCGTCTTGAGTTCGGCCATGACGCGAAATGCAGTCCTTGCGGGTGGGAAACGGACCCTACTTAGGTGCCGGACCCGACTCTTCCAAGGCGGGGTCCGAACCGTTCTGCTTGACTCCGGCCAGATGATGTTCTTTTTTTGTTCCCGTCAAGGCCGAGCTGGGCATAGGCTGCGCCCCGGGATCCCGGTTCAGCGGCGGCGGACAAGCCAGTGGACGACGGGGCCGGGCTGCTTTCGTCCGGCCGCGCGGTCGGATAGGGTCGCGCCGATTTTCAGATTTGGAGTTTCGTCATGGCAGGCAGTGTCAACAAGGTCATTCTGGTGGGCAATCTCGGGGCCGACCCCGAGATCCGCCGCCTGAATTCCGGCGACGCCGTCGTCAATCTGCGGATCGCGACCTCGGAATCCTGGCGTGACCGCCAGTCGGGCGAGCGTCGCGAACGCACCGAATGGCACAACGTCGTGATCTTCAACGAGAACCTGGTGAAGGTCGCCGAGCAGTTCCTGAGGAAGGGCTCGAAGATCTATATCGAGGGCGCGCTGCAGACCCGCAGCTGGGAAGACCAGTCGGGCCAGAAGCGCTACACCACCGAGGTCGTGCTGCAGAAATTCCGCGGCGAGCTGCAGATGCTCGATGGCCGGAACGAAGGCGGCGGTGGTGGCGGTGCCGGCGGCGGTGGCGGTTATGACCGCGGCGGTGGCGGTGGCGGCCGTGTCGAACAGAGCGGCGGCGCCTCCGGCGGTGGTGACCGTGGCTATGGCGGCGGCGGTGGCGGCTCGTCCCGCGATCTCGACGACGAAATCCCGTTCTGATCGCCAAGTCGATCGCAGAATGTGGGGGCATCCGGCGAAAGCCGGGTGCCCTTTTTCGTTGTCAGGCTGGGCGGACCGGATGACGACGCTTTGCGATGCGCGTTGTGCGGCGGGATATCGCGGGGTCCATCGCGCCCTGCCGGCGGCGCGTCGCGATCAGCTCAGGGCCGTCGCGCCTTGCTGGCTGGTGCGGATGAGTTCGGCAGCGCCGTCGGCGACGAACTGAACGGCGAGGGCGGCCAGGAGCACGCCGAGCAGCCGTGAGATCACCGCGCGCCCTGTGACGCCGAGAAACCGGTCGACCCGGTGGGCGAGGGCGAGGAAGCCGAAGCTCACGGTGAGCGCCATGAAGATCACCCCGACGAGCGCAGCCTGGCCGCCGAGGCTGGGCAGCGAGCCCGACAGCAGGATCACCGCCGAGATGGCACCCGGACCGGCGATCAGCGGGATCGCCATCGGGAAGGCGGCGACATCGGCGGCCTCCGGATCATCCACGGCCTTGTTCGCGCTGCGCTGCTTGCGCTCATTGCGTTTCTCGAAGACCAGCTCGAAAGCGATCCAGAACAGGAACAGGCCGCCCGCCACCCGGAAGGCGCCGAGCGTGATGCCGAGCGTGCGCAGGATACCGAGGCCAAAGAGGGCGAAGACCGCCAGGATCGCGAAGGCGATCAGGCAGGCGCGCAGCGCAGTCCGCTGGCGCTCCTTCTCGTTCATCTCCGGCGTGAGGGCGAGGAACAGCGGCACCAGCCCGAGCGGATCGATGATGACGAAAAGGGTGACGAACCCCGACAGGAGAAGATCGAACATGGGTTCCGCGATCCCGTGAAGCCTTCGCCATCGGTAACAGCTGGCGCCAGCCGGTCAAAGGCCATCGGCCGGAAAACCGGCGAATCGGCTGATTCCTGCCGCGAAGCCGGGTTTTCGGCGGCTGCACGCCGGACGCGCTTCGCGGTTTCTTTTGGATAGCGCGTAAGCGGCTGGCAACATTGGCCTTTCGAGGCCGCGCAAATGGGCGCTGCAATTGCTCCGGCGGGCCGTTCGGGCTATAGGCAGAACACGAATTTTGAGTCAATCGGGACACAGTCTTGGCCGAAGACGACATCACGACGCCGCCGGAGCGACCCACCGGTATCGATTCCATCTCGATCATCGAGGAAATGCAGCGCAGCTATCTCGATTACGCCATGAGCGTGATCGTCAGCCGTGCGCTTCCCGATGTGCGCGACGGACTGAAGCCGGTGCATCGCCGCATTCTCTACGCGATGCACGGCATGGGCCTGACCTTCAACCGACCGTACCGCAAGTCTGCCGGTGTCGTCGGTGAGGTGATGGGTAAGTACCATCCGCACGGCGATTCCTCGATCTACGACGCCTTGGTCCGGATGGCGCAGGACTGGTCGCTGCGCGCGCCGCTCATCGAGGGGCAGGGCAATTTCGGTTCGATCGACGGCGATCCGCCGGCGGCGATGCGTTACACCGAGACGCGCCTCTACAAGGTGTCGGACGCACTGCTCGCCGACATCGACAAGGAAACCGTCAACTTCCAGGACAATTACGACGGACGCGAGCAGGAACCGGTCGTCCTGCCGGCGCGGTTCCCGAACCTCCTGGTGAACGGCTCCGGCGGCATCGCCGTCGGCATGGCGACGAACATCCCGCCGCACAATCTCGGCGAGATCGTCGATGGCTGCGTGGCGATGATCGACAATCCGGCGATCACGCTGGAAGAGCTGATGGGTTTCATTCCGGGGCCCGACTTCCCCACCGGCGCCATCGTCCTGGGCCGGGCGGGCATCCTGTCGGCCTATTCGACCGGTCGCGGCTCGATCCTGATGCGCGGCAAGGCGCATGTCGAGCCGATGCGCAACGATCGCGAGGCGATCGTGATCACCGAGGTGCCGTTCCAGGTCAACAAGTCGACGATGATCGAGAAGATGGCCGATCTGGTTCGCGACAAGCGGATCGAGGGCATCTCCGACATTCGCGACGAGAGTGATCGCGACGGCTACCGGGTTGTCGTCGAGCTGAAGCGCGATGCGTCCTCCGACGTCATCCTGAACCAGCTCTACCGCTTCACGCCGTTGCAGACGACCTTCGGCGCCAACATGGTGGCGCTGAATGGCGGCCGGCCCGAGCAGATGACGCTGCCCGACATGCTGTCGGCCTTCATCTCGTTCCGCGAGGAAGTGGTCAACCGGCGCACCAAGTATCTGCTGCGCAAGGCGCGCGAGCGCGCTCATGTCCTTGTCGGCCTGGCCATCGCCGTCGCCAATATCGACGAGGTGATCAAGCTGATCCGGGCTGCGCCCGATCCGGCGACCGCCCGCGAGCAGTTGATGACCCGCGCCTGGGAAGCCAAGGACGTGGCGCCGCTGATCCGGCTGATCGACGATCCGCGCCACCGCATTACCGAAGAGGGCACCTATCGTCTGTCCGAGGCGCAGGCCCGCGCCATTCTCGACCTGCGCCTGCAACGGCTGACCGCGCTCGGCCGCGACGAGATCGGCGACGAGCTCAACAAGATCGGCGAGGAGATCCGGGAATATCTGGAGATCCTGTCGTCGCGCGTCCGCGTTCGCGAGATCATCAAGGAAGAGCTGATCGCGGTTCGCGACGAGTTCGCGACGCCGCGCCGTACCGAGCTCTCCGAGGGCGCGGCGGACATGGACGACGAGGACCTGATCCCGCGCGAGGACATGGTCGTCACCGTCAGCCATGGCGGCTACATCAAGCGCGTGCCGCTGGCCACCTACCGCTCGCAGCGTCGCGGCGGCAAGGGCCGCGCCGGCATGTCGCTGAAGAACGACGAGGATTCGGTCACCCGGCTGTTCGTCGCCAACACCCATACGCCGGTGCTGTTCTTCTCGTCGCGCGGCATCGTCTACAAGGAGAAGGTCTGGCGCTTGCCGCTGGCCTCGCCGCAGTCGCGCGGCAAGGCGCTGATCAACATGCTGCCGCTGGAGAAGGGCGAGCGGATCACCTCGATCCTGCCGCTGCCGAGCGATCCGGATGCGGCCGCCGAGCTGAACGTCATGTTCGCCACCACCCGCGGCACGGTGCGGCGGAACAAGCTGTCCGACTTCACGCAGGTCAACCGCAACGGCAAGATCGCCATGAAGCTCGACGAGGACGGCGACGAGATTCTCGCCGTCGCGACGTGCTCGGAGGACGACGACGTCCTTCTGACGGCGGCGTCGGGCCAGTGCATCCGCTTCCAGGCGACAGACGTGCGCGTCTTTGCCGGCCGCAACTCGGTCGGCGTGCGCGGCATCTCGCTGGGTGAGGGCGACCGGGTCATCTCCATGGCGATCCTGCGCCATGTCGATGCCACCCCGGCCGAACGCTCGTCCTATCTGAAGATGCGCCGTGCCGTCGAAGGCGCGTCTGACGGCGATCTCACCGCCGAGCCGACCGTCGAGGAAGAGGGCGCCGGCGACGTCGCTATCGATCAGGAGCGCTACGCCTATCTGAGCGCCGCCGAGGAGATGATCCTCACGGTCAGCGAGTTCGGCTACGGCAAGCGGTCGTCGTCCTACGAGTTCCGGGTGATCGGACGTGGCGGCAAGGGCATCCGTGCCACCGACACCAGCCGGGCCTCCGAGATCGGCCAGCTGATGGCCGGCTTCCCGGTGGAGAGCGGCGACCAGATCCTGCTGGTCACCGATCGCGGCCAGCTCATCCGGGTGCCGGTCGAAGGCATCCGCACCGCCGGCCGCGCCACCCGCGGCGTCACCATCTTCAAGACGGCCGACGGCGAGCGCGTCGTCTCGGTCGAGCGCATTCCCGACCAGGGTGCCGACGAGGCGGGCGAAGCCGAGGCGGACACGATCGACGGGGACCTCGAAGACGGTGGCGTCGACGGTTCGACGCCGGACGAAACGGGGCCGGACGCGGCCGCTCCCGACGGTGATGTCCCGCCGCAGGAATAGAGCTGCCTTCTGGCCAACGAAAAAAGGACTGCCGCGATCTTGTCGCGGCAGTCCTTTTCGCATCGGGGGCTCGATACAGGCCGGCCCGTCCGCCGCCTATCTCGGAACCAGCGTTTCGACAGCCGGCTCCGTCGGCGACCGAACCGGCTCAGCGCATGGTGCGGGTGCGATTGGCGGTCACGCGGATGCGCTGTGCCTGGGATTCATTGTGCAGGGTGATCGCGGTCGCCGTTGCGAGGGTGACGACCATGGCGATGGACAGGGCGAAGACCAGCATCGTGTTTCTCCATTATTCGACTTGACAACGGACCGCGTTGCAATTCGTTCCAGATAACAGCGTTTCACTGAACGAGGCCGGAAGCGGTGGTTCATCATCCGTTCATCGGCGGGCGGTCCGCGGCGTCTCACGGATGCCGCATGCGAGGGGACAGGACGACATGACACGCGCCTTTTATCCCGGGTCGTTCGACCCGATGACCAACGGCCATCTCGACATTCTCCGCCAGGCGCTGGCGGTCTTCGACACGGTGGTCGTCGGCATCGGCGTGCATCCGGGCAAGACGCCGATGTTCAGTTTCGACGAGCGGGCCCGGCTGATCGCCGATTGCGTTGGCGGCACGTCGGATGCCGAGCTGCGCGTCGTGGCCTTCGACAATTTGGCCGTGGATGCGGCGGTTGAGGCCGGCGCATCGGCGATCGTGCGCGGCCTGCGCGACGGCACCGACCTGAATTACGAGATGCAGATGTCGGGCATGAACGGTGTCATGCGGCCCGAGGTGACGACGGTGTTCTTTCCCGCTTCGCCGGCGACGAGGCCCATAACCGCCACATTGGTTCGGCAGATCGCCCGCATGGGAGGGGACGTGAGTGCGTTCGTTCCTGCCAATGTCGCCGAGGCGATACGAGGAAAGACCGCCTGACGCCAAGCGCGGGCGCGAGAGCTGGAGTAAGTCCGACATGAAGATTTTCGCATCGCTGGGACTGGCCGTTTCCCTGGCCGCCACCGCCTTTGCCATGCCTGCCAGCGCCCAGTCGTCCGATCCGGACAACATGCTGGTGATCACGACCAAGAATGGCGACATCGACATCCAGCTGCGGCCCGACCTCGCCCCCAGCCATGTCGAGCGGATCAAGGAACTCGCCAAGGAAGGCTTCTATGACGGCGTCGTCTTCCACCGCGTCATCGAGGGCTTCATGGCCCAGACCGGCGATCCCACGGGCACCGGCATGGGTGGTTCCGACAAGCCGGACCTGAAGGCGGAGTTCTCGGACGAGACCTTCGACCGTGGCACCGTCGGAATGGCGCGCTCGCAGGACCCGAACTCGGCCAATTCGCAGTTCTTCATCATGCTCGCCGACGGCGACTTCCTCGACGGCCAGTACACGGTGGTCGGCGACGTCGTCTCGGGCATGGAGACTGTCGACGCCATCAAGAAGGGCGATCCGGCCCAGAACGGCTCGGTCGACGAGCCCGACGCGATGGTCAAGGTCACCGTCGGCGGCGACGCCGGCTGAGGCCGACGCTCCCGCGGTTCGCCCGAGGCTTGTGCCAACAGGCGAATCCGCCCAAGTAAGGGCATGAATGGCGGTTCCGGTGATCGGAGCCGCCTGTTTTGCATGTTTGAATCGAAGGAGAACGAGATGGCCTACGACAATCCGGACGATACGCTGGTCCTCGAGACGACCAAGGGCCAGGTGGTCATCAAGCTGCGGCCCGATCTGGCTCCGAACCATGTCGCCCGCGTCAAGGAACTGGCCCGCGAGGGCTTCTACGACGGCGTCGTCTTCCACCGCGTCATCGACGGCTTCATGGCCCAGACCGGCGATCCCACGGGCACCGGCGCCGGCGGCTCTGACAAGCCGGACCTGCGCGCCGAGTTCTCCGCCGAGCCGCACAAGCGTGGCACCGTCTCGGCCGCCCGCACCGCGAACCCGAACTCGGCCAACTCGCAGTTCTACATCTGCTTCGACCGTGCGCCGTGGCTCGACCGCCAGTACAGTGTCTGGGGCGAGGTCATCGAGGGCATGGACAACGTCGACAAGATCAAGAAGGGCGAGCCGGTCCAGGATCCCGACTCCATCACCACCATGCGCGTCGCGGCCGACCTTTAGGCCCGGCGACACGATCCGGCATGCGCGTCGACCTGTTCGATTTCGAGCTGCCGCCGGAGCGGATCGCGCTCCGGCCGGTCTCTCCGCGTGAGAGCGCGCGCCTGCTCTGCGTCGATCCGGCTCGTGGGCTGGCCGATCAGACGGTCGGCGACTTGCCGTCGCTGCTGACACCGGGCGACGTCCTGGTCTTCAACGATACGAAGGTGATCCCGGCGCAGCTCGAAGGGCTGCGCCGGCGCCCGGGCTCGGTGGACGGCGAGGGCGTCGCCCAGATCTCCGCCACCCTGCATATGCGCGAGGCGCCGGATCGTTGGCTGGCCTTCGTGCGGCCCGGCAAGCGGGTCAAGGTCGGCGACCGCATCGCCTTCGGCCATGGCGGCAATGCCTGCCTCGCCGGCACGCTGGAAGCTACGGTGGAAACCCGCGGCGAGGGCGGCGAAGCCTCGCTGCGTTTCGACCTGTCCGGCCCGGCGCTGGACGAGGCGATCGCCGCCGTGGGGCATATTCCGCTGCCGCCCTATATCGCCTCGAAGCGTCCCGACGATTCCCAGGACCGCTCCGACTACCAGACCGTCTATGCCCGCGAGGACGGCGCCGTCGCGGCGCCCACGGCGGGACTGCATTTCACCCCCGATCTGTTCGCGCGCCTAGCCGCCCGCGATATCGCCGCCGAATATCTGACGCTGCATGTGGGCGCGGGGACGTTCCTGCCGGTCAAGGCCGAGGACACCGCCGACCACCGCATGCACAGCGAGATCGGCCGCGTCACCGAAGAAAGCGCCGAGCGCCTGAACGCGGCGCGCCGCGAGGGCCGGCGCATCGTGTCCGTCGGCACGACGTCGCTGCGGCTCCTGGAGAGCGCGGCCGATGCCGATGGAACGATCCGGCCCTTTTCCGGCCCCACCGACATCTTCATCACACCGGGCTACCGCTTCCGGGCGGTCGACCGGCTGATGACCAATTTCCACCTGCCGCGCTCGACCCTGTTCATGCTGGTCAGCGCATTCAGCGGGATCGACACGATGAAATCCGCCTACGCCCATGCCATCGGGAACGAGTATCGCTTCTATTCGTATGGCGACGCTTGCCTGCTCGACCGGGCAGCGGCATGAGCGAGACCTTCCAGTTCAAGCTCATCGCCACGGACGGCAAGGCCCGGCGCGGTGTCATCACCATGCCGCGCGGCGAGGTGCGCACGCCGGCCTTCATGCCGGTCGGCACCGCCGGCACCGTCAAGGCGATGTATCTCGACCAGGTGCGGGAGCTCGGCTCCGACATCATCCTCGGCAATGTCTACCATCTGATGCTGCGGCCCGGCGCCGAGCGCGTCGCCCGGCTGGGTGGCCTGCATGACTTCGCGCTCTGGCCGCATCCGATCCTGACCGATTCGGGCGGCTTCCAGGTGATGTCGCTCGCCAGCCTCCGTGAGCTCGACGAGACGGGCGTCCGTTTCCGCTCGCATATCGACGGGTCGAAGCATGAGCTCACGCCCGAACGCTCGATCGAGATCCAGGGACTTCTGGATTCCGACATCCAGATGCAGCTCGACGAATGCATCCGCCTGCCGGCGGAGCGCGCCGAGATCGAGCGCGCCATGGAAATGTCGCTGCGCTGGGCCGAACGCTCGGCAAAAGCCTTCGGCAACCAGCCGGGCAAGGCAATGTTCGGCATCGTGCAGGGCGGTGATCTGATCGACCTGCGGGTGCGTTCGGCCGAACGGCTGGCGGCGATGGACCTGAAGGGCTACGCGGTCGGCGGACTGGCGGTCGGCGAGCCACAGGACGTGATGTTGGCGACCCTCGACGAGACGCTGCCGGTCATGCCGGTGGACAAGCCGCGCTACCTGATGGGCGTCGGCACGCCGGACGACATCCTGCAGTCGGTGGCGAGGGGCATCGACATGTTCGACTGCGTCATGCCGACCCGTGCCGGTCGCCACGGTCTCGCCTATACGCGCTTCGGCAAGGTCAATCTGAAGAACGCCCGCCATGCCGATGACCCGCGGCCGCTGGACGAAGCCTCCGGCTGCCCGGCGTCCCGCGATTATTCGCGCGCCTATCTGCACCATCTGGTGCGCTCCAACGAGGCGCTGGCCTCGATGCTGCTGACCTGGAACAACCTGGCCTACTACCAGTCGCTGATGTCCGGCATGCGCGCGGCGATCGAGGCTGGTGGCTTCGACGACTTCGCCGCCGCGACCAAGTCTGGCTGGGCGCGCGGCGACCTGCCGCCATACGGCTGAGCCGGCGCAGGCGGACGGCGGCCTGACCGCCCGATGTCAGACGGCCAGATCGTCGCCCTTGCGGATCGTGCAGCCGGTGATCTTCATCGTGCCGTCCGCCTGGCGCTCCAGCGTATAGCTCGCCACCCAGCTTCGCCCGCGCGAATCGGTGAGGTTCACCTCCTGGCGGAAGCTGGCGCCCTCCGGCTTCAACGCGCCGAAGACGGCGCTTTGCGACCGATAGACCGGGTCGTAGCCCTGCTTCACCATCGCCATGAAGGATTGCGGCGAGGGGAAGAGCGCCCGGACGTTCGGGGCTGCGTGGGAATAGGCTTCGGCGCCATCGCCGGCGCGGAAGGCATCGAGCTGGGCGCCGATCGTCGCGCGGATGTCGTCGGCATCGCTGGCCACTGCCGGCGCGGCAAGTGCTGTGGTCCAGACCAATGCCGCCGCTGCGGCAGACATCATGCGTCGTCGCATCCTGCACTCCTTTCGTTTGACCGAAAGGATCGGCGCGAACGCCGCAAGGGGGAAACGGCCGCCACGCAACTTACCGTGAGGCCGGTCGACTGCGTGGCGTCGGACGACCTCTCAGCCGTCATTGGCCGAGTTGAGGTCGCAGGGGCGGCGGCCTTCCTCATGGGTGGCCAGCGCCGCCACGACCCGGGTCGGCGCATCGATGAGGCGCAGGTCTATCCGCAATCCTGCGGCTGCGGCGTCTTCGAGGGCACGGTTCAGCGCATCCGCGCCGGTCTGGATCCGGTCGAGAATGTGCAGATGCTCTGGGCTTTGGGGTGCGAGGGTCATCTCTCGTAATTGAGCGCAGACGCGCATCAAGACAAGGAGCGCGCCCTGCAACGCAGATCCCGGAGGTCCCGCAGCGCGGCGTGGACCCGGGCCGGCGGGCGTCGGCGCCCGCCGGAAGACCTCAGCGCTGGGTCTTCAGATAATCCTTGCCCGTGCGGGTCGGGCGCCATTTGGAATCGCGGTGCTCGATGAAGCCGAGCTGCTTGAGGTCGGGAATGAGGCCCGTCGCGGGGAGATCGACCGGCTCGCGCTTGAGCTGAACGAGCAGCGCGCGGCTCTCGGGGGTCATGCGTGGCAACGCCATGGAATTCGTCCTTCTTGGGAATATGCCCGGTGTCGGCCTTTGCAGCCGCCAAAGCAAGGGGGCGCCGCCGTGAACGGGCCCAGGCCGGTGGGGGGCGGGCTAGCGGGCACAGGGCAGATTGCTCATCCACGCAGGCTTGGCTAGACAATCCTATCGCTCGGCAGCCGGATCGGATGCCACACGCTGCTTGGGGGAGCCGGCATTCTTCAGTCCATTTTCCATGTCGCGGCGATCTTCGGGCTGGCTGTGGCGGCCGCCATGCTGGTGCCGGCTCTCGTTGATCTCGGCGACGAAAACGACGACTGGCAGGTGTTCATCGGCTCGGCCTTCCTGATCGGGGCGTTCTGCACCCTCGTGGCGACGGCGACGCGGAGGAAAAGTCAGGCCCGGCTGAGCCAGCGATACGGCTTCCTGCTGGTCACGACGATTTGGGTCTTCGCGCCGACGGTCGCGTCGCTGCCGCTGTATTTCTCGTCGCTGGAGCTGTCCTATGCCGGCGCCTTCTTCGAGGCGATGTCGGGCCTCACCACCACAGGCGGCACGGCGATTTCCGGTCTCGACGTCCTGCCGCGCGGGCTGTTGATGTGGCGCTCGCTGATGCAGTGGATGGGCGGCATCGGCATCATCGGCATGGCGATCCTGATCCTGCCGTCGCTGGGCGCCGGCGGCCTGTCGCTGTTCCAGATGGAAAACTCCGACCGTTCGGACAAGGTCCTGCCGCGGGTGAACCAGCTCGCCGCCGGACTGCTCGGCGCCTATGTGGCGCTGACCATCGCCTGCATGGCGACCTATGTGATGCTCGGCATGGGCGCCTTCGACGCCATCAACCATGCCATGACGACCGTGGCGACCGGTGGCTTCTCCACCCACGACGCCTCGATGGGCTATTTCGAGAGCGACGCCATCCTGATCGCCGCGACGATCTTCATGATTCTCGGCGCGCTGCCCTTCGTCATCTATATCCGCGCCTTCCTGCCGCGCCGGTTCCAACGCTGGCGCGATCCGCAGATCCCGGTGTTCCTGGTCATCTGCGCGGTGCTCAGCCTGACGTTGGCGGCGAGCCGGCGGACGATCAACGACACGCCGTTCGGCGAGGCGCTGATCTCGTCCACCTTCAACCTGGTCTCGGTGATCACAACCACCGGCTATGCGTCGGAGGATTATACGCTCTGGTCGAACGCGGCGATCGGCATCTTCTTCACGGCGATGTTCATCGGCGGCTGCGCCGGGTCGACCTCGGGCGGCGTGAAGGCCAATCGGCTGGTGATCCTCTATCTCCTGGTGCGAGCCAGCCTGCACCGGCTGGTGCGCCCGCATGCGGTGCAGCGGCTGCGCTACGGCAATCAGGTGATCTCGACCGACGTCCTGCAGACGGTGACGATCTTCTTCTTCCTGTTTTTCGGCACGCTGCTCACCGGCACGGTGGCCCTGTCGATGTGCGGGCTGGACCTGACCACCGCCTTCACCGGGTCGCTGGCCACCGTCGCCAATGTCGGCCCGGCCTTCGGCCAGATCATCGGGCCGGCCGGCAATTTCGGCAGTCTGCCCGATCCGGCAATGTGGATTCTCTCCATCAACATGCTGCTGGGCCGGCTGGAACTGGTGACGGTGCTGATCCTGTTGTTCCCATCCGTCTGGGTGGATTGAGACGGGACGAACGTTTCGCGCGCCCGGCGGCTCTGGTCACTGTGCCGGTTCGGTCGGGGCGGGTGCCGCGGCCCCGGGCTGCAACCCATCCGACGGATCGCCGCTGCCTTCGGCCAGAACGAAGGCGCCGATCGCCGCCAAAGTGACGATCACGGCCAGCCACCCGATCGCGGCGTGGTTGCGGCTGCGCTCGCGTGGGCTCTTGTCGCGATTGTCCATGTCGGCTCCCTGTTGGCGAACGATGTCGGGCCGCGTGCTGCCGACGGCTCCGTCGAACAGGCCGCCCCGGTTCTCTTGCAGCAACGTGCGGGCCGAGGCTTCGGCTCCAATGGAAAACGTGAACGAGGCTGGCACCGAGCCGCGCGCGCAACGGAGACCCGGCCGCTGCAGCGCCCGGCGGAATATCGCGAAACCTGTCGGCGCTACTCGCCGGCGACTTCGGCCGGCACCTCGCCGTGGCGGGTCAGCACGACCGGCTCTTCCAGGACCTCGCCGGTCTCCACGTCCACGGTCTGCTCGACCGCCACGACGCCGACGACATGGCCAAGACGCGTTCCGTCGCGATCGGCCCGCTGACGGGCTTCCTCGGCGGTCTTGAACTGCATCGTCTGGCCATTGCCGAGGCGGCGGCCCTGCTTGACGAATTGCTGCACGATGAAGAGCTTGCTGGCGGACATGGTCGTTCCCTCGGTGGTGATCACCTTCGACCGTACCGATTACGCCTGTTCGCCCCGGCATGCGACCGGCACTTGGGCCGGTCGCGAAAGAACTCGGTCGATTGCCGGTTCCGAACGAGGCGAGTGACGAATTTTACTGGTAAGCGGTGCTTGCAGAAGCCCCCTACCTGTAAGGGTATGATCGGTGCCGCTTTGGGGCGGCGCCAACCTCTCTATGCCTAACTCGCCGGACCTGCGGCTGAAGCGCGACAATTCTTGGCGCGCAGATTTGCGTCGATCGCGTTGACCTTGCCCTTGCTCACAGCGACCTGACCTTCCTTGTCGCCGCCGAACGTACTCGAAACGGGAACCCCGAGCATAAACACACCAACCGCATCGCCGGTAGCGGCTTGATTCTGCTGCTGTGAGATGGTTGCGAGAGCGCTTTGCTCACGGAGATGCTCTTGCAAGAGAGCCTCGCAATTCAGGTTGCCGTATGCAGCCATCGGCACGTCGACAGGTAGAATCGCATCGGGCCGCTTTGCGCAGCCTGTGACGGCTAACCCCACGCAGACAATAGATAAAACTCGCTTCACATGTATCTCCGATTCTGAACAAGGCGACACTGTGGCGGAGCTATCCGAGAGTCAATCAGGGGTTGTCACGACAGGGAAAGCCCGCCGTACTCGTGTATCGCCGACCAGCGGAAACAAGTTTCGGCTTAGGAAAACTGATGAAACCGGCGCGCGAAATCTGCGTCCGCTGCATCAGTAATTACAGTGCGAGGAATTGTGGTGAGCGCGCAGGGACTCGAACCCTGGACCTACAGATTAAAAGTCCGTTGCTCTACCAACTGAGCTACGCGCTCCGACCCCCGGGGCGATGACGTCCCGGGAGCAGCGCGCGGACCATAGAAAGGCGCCCGGTTACGGTCAACCGTCTTTCTGACCCGCCACTGACGGTTTTGCGATTTGCCGCAGGCGGGCGGGACGCCTAGAAGGCGGCGGCGTTGTCGTCCGCCCCCAGGGACAAGGCGACGCCACACTGTTGCAGCCTTCGCGCCGAGCCTCCGGTCGCGTGGGTCGCCGTCGCCGAACGTATCCCGCAACGAAGGCAGGTCCCTTGTTCGCCGAACTTTCCTATCCGACCGCGGTCTTTGCCGGCGCGCTGTCCTTTCTGTCGCCCTGCGTCCTGCCGCTGGTGCCGCCCTATCTGTGCTACATGGCCGGCGTCTCGGCCGACGAACTGCGCGCCGGTCGGCAGATGGAAACCACCAGCTACGGCCGGCTGATCGCGACCTCGGTCACCTTCGTCCTCGGCTTCTCGACCGTCTTCATCATGCTCGGCGCCGGCGCCAGCACGATCGGCCAGCTGCTGCGGCAGAATCTCGACTGGCTCGGCATGGTCGCCGGCGTGGCGATCATCGTCATGGGCCTGAACTTCCTCGGCGTCTTCCGCCTGTCCTTCCTGTCACGCGAGGCGCGGATCAGCGCACCCGACAAGCCGCGCAGCGTTCTCGGCGCCTATCTGATGGGGCTCGCCTTCGCCTTCGGCTGGACGCCCTGCATCGGTCCGGTGCTCGGTGCGATCCTCGGACTGGCGGGCGCGAAGAGCACGGTGGGCGAGGGCGCCCTGATGCTGGGCTTCTATTCGGCCGGCCTCGGCATCCCGTTCATTCTGGCCGCCGCCTTTTCCGGTGCCTTCTTCCGCTGGATGCACGGATTCCGGGCCCATCTGGCGACCGTGGAGAAGGCGATGGGCGGCCTGCTCGTGGTCACCGGCCTCCTGTTCCTGACCGGCGGCATGCAGACCATGTCGTTCTGGCTGCTGGAAACCTTCCCGGCGCTGCAGACCATCGGCTAGCGGCCCCGCGCCGAACCGCCAACGTTGCGTGGCGATGCATCGACGGTGGGTCTGCTCGCCCGGCGCTTTACCTTGCCGCGACGTTCCCCCTGAACGCGCGCCGGTCCCCGTGCTAAGGCGTGCTGCGAGATTCACGCGAAAAACGCGAGTGCAAGATGGCGAGACGCTGCCTGTCGATCATTCTGGCCGCCGGTGAAGGCACACGGATGCGGTCGTCGAAATCCAAGGTCCTGCACAAGGTGGCGGGACTGGAGATGATCCGTCATGTGGTGCGCGCCGCCCGGGCGGCCGGTTCCGACGACGTCGCGCTGGTCGTCGGACGGGACGGGACGAGCGTCGCCGATGCTGCCCGGCGCGAGATTGCCAGTGTCGCCGCCCATGAGCAGACCGAGCGGCTGGGCACCGGCCATGCCGTGCTGGCGGCGCGCGAGGCATTGGCGCAGGGTTTCGACGACATCCTCGTCCTCTTCGGCGACACGCCGCTGATCGGCGCGGACACGCTGGCCCGGGCCCGCGAGACCCTCGCCGAAGGCGCCGATGTCTGCGTCGTCGGCTTTCGTCCTTTGGACCCCACCGGCTATGGAAGGCTGATCGAGGCGGAGGGCGAACTCGTCGCCATTCGCGAGGAAAAGGACGCCGACGCCGAGGAGCGGCGGGTCGGCTTCTGCAATGCCGGCGTCATGGCGTTTCGCGGTGACAATGCGCTGGCCATGCTCGACGCGATAGGCAACGCCAATGCCAAGGGCGAATATTACCTGACCGATCTCGTCGCGATCGCCCGCGCGGCAGGCTGCCGCGTTCGCGCCATCGAGGCCGACGCCAGTGAGGTGCTCGGCGTCAACACCCGCGAGGAGCTGGCGCAGGTCGAAGCCCTGTGGCAGGGCGCGTGGCGGCGGCAGGTGATGCTCTCCGGCGTCACCCTCCAGGATCCGGGAAGCGTCTTCTTCAGCCATGACACGGAGCTGGAACCCGACGTCTTCGTCGAGCCGCAGGTGGTCTTCGGTCCGGGTGTCCGGGTCGAGGCCGGCGCCACCATCCATGCCTTCAGCCATCTGGAGGGGTGTCACGTCGGCCCGAGCGCCTCGGTCGGGCCCTTCGCGCGGCTGCGGCCAGGTGCGGATCTGGCGCAAGGCGCCAAGGTCGGCAATTTCTGCGAGGTCAAGAATGCCGAGATCGGCGTGGGAGCCAAGGTCAACCATCTCAGCTATATCGGCGACACCAGCGTCGGCGCCGCGGCCAATATCGGCGCCGGCACCATCACCTGCAATTACGACGGCGCGCTGAAGCACCGGACCGAGATCGGGGCGGGCTCGTTCATCGGGTCGAACTCCGCGCTGGTCGCACCGGTTCGCATCGGCGAGGGCGCCTATGTGGGCACCGGCAGCGTCGTGACCGACGACGTGCCGGACGGGGCCCTGGCCATCGCCCGCGAACGTCAGGTGACCAAGCCCGGCCGCGGCCGCGAGATCGCCGAGCGCAACAGGGCGGCCAAGGCGGCAAAGGCCGCCGGCAAGGCCTGACCGCGCCGTAATCTCGCGATACCATTCGTGAATCACCGCAGCGCCGCATTTCGTCTAGGTTGCGCTGCGTCGCCCGTCCGTCCGGGCACTCATATCCACTGCCTCATCCAGCCAATCCGGGAATCAGTCCATGTGCGGAATCATCGGCATCATCAGCCGCGAACAGGTGGCCGACCGCCTCGTCGACGCGCTGAAGCGGCTCGAATATCGCGGCTATGATTCAGCCGGCGTCGCCACGCTGGAAGACGGGACGCTGACGCGCCTGCGCGCAGAGGGCAAGCTGGTCAACCTCGCCGCACGGCTCGCCGACCATCCGCTGAAGGGCACGATCGGCATCGGCCACACCCGCTGGGCGACCCATGGCGCGGCGACAGAGGCCAATGCCCATCCGCATGCGACGCCGCGGCTGGCGATCGTCCACAACGGCATCATCGAGAACTACCGCGAGCTGCGCACCGAGCTGGAAGCCGAGGGCATCGTCTTCGAAAGCCAGACCGACACGGAGACGGTGGCCCATCTGGTGACGCGCGAGCTGGAGCGCGGCCAGTCGCCCAAGGACGCCGTCCACACCGTGCTCCAGCGTCTGGAAGGCGCCTTCTCGCTGGGCTTCCTGTTCAACGGCAACGAGGACCTGCTGATCTGCGCCCGGCGCGGCAGCCCGCTGGCGATCGGCGAAGGCAAGGGCGAGATGTATCTCGGCTCCGACGCCATCGCGCTGTCGCCCTTCACCGACGATATCCGCTATCTGGAAGAGGGCGACTTCGCCGTCCTGACCCATGACAGCGTCTCGATCTTCGACGAGGACGGGCGCCCGGTGACGCGGCCGATCCGCAAGTCGGTCGGCAAGGCCTTCTATGTCGACAAGGGCAACCACCGGCACTTCATGCAGAAGGAGATCTACGAGCAGCCGGAGGTGCTGTCGCACACGCTCGGCGCCTTCGTGGACATGTCGAGCGGGCGCACACGGATCCCCGACGGCCAGGATCTCGACTTCTCGAAAATCCGCCGCATCGCGCTGTCGGCCTGTGGTACGGGCTTCTATGCGGCGCTGGTCGGGCGCTATTATTTCGAGCGCTTCGCCGGCATTCCCTGCGATCTCGATGTGGCGTCCGAGTTCCGCTACCGGGAAAGTCCGCTGGGCGATGTCGATCTGGCCCTGTTCGTCTCACAGTCCGGCGAGACCGCCGACACGCTGGCCTCGCTGCGCTACGCCAAGTCGCAGGGGCTAAAGACCGCAGCGATCGTCAACGTTCAGGAATCGACCATCGCGCGGGAGTCGGACTTCGTGCTGCCGACGCTGGCCGGGCCGGAGATCGGCGTGGCTTCGACCAAAGCCTTCACATGCCAGCTTATGGCACTGGCCGCGCTGGCCATTCGAGCCGGTGTCGATCGCGGCGTGATCACCCCGGAGCGCGAACTGGAGCTGACCCGCACGCTGACCGAGGCGCCGCGGCTCGCCAACGAGGCGATCCGTCTGGAAGAGGTGATCGAGCGGCTGGCGCGGGACATGGCGACCAAGTCGCATGCGCTGTTCCTCGGCCGCGGCTTCTCCTATCCGCTCGCGCTGGAAGGCGCGTTGAAGCTCAAGGAAATCAGCTACATCCATGCGGAAGGTTATGCGGCGGGTGAACTGAAGCACGGGCCGATCGCGCTGATCGACGAGACGATGCCCGTGGTCGTCGTGGCGCCGCACGACCGCAGCTTCGAGAAGACCATCTCGAACGTGCAGGAAGTAGCGGCCCGCGGCGGCGAGATCATCCTGATCACCGATGCCTCGGGCGCGGCGAGCGGTGCGGTGGAGGGCGCGCAGATGATCGTCCTGCCGGACATGCCGGAGATCCTGACGCCGATCGTCTACGCCATCCCGCTGCAGCTGCTCGCCTATCACACGGCGATCCAGATGGGCACGGATGTCGACCAGCCGCGCAACCTGGCGAAGTCGGTGACCGTGGAGTGACGGTTCGGCACCCTTCGCAGCTGCGAAAAGAGTTGCCTTGCATTCGCCATGGGGGCAAGTGAGTCTCGATTGAGCGAGGCGCAGGCCTTTGATGGTGCGCCGCAGCGGCGCTGGAGCAGACAACGGCCATGACGCGGCTTCGAACCTATTTCCTGACCGGCTTCATCGTCTGCGCGCCGCTTGCGATCACCGCCTGGATCACCTGGTCCTTCATGGGCTGGGTCGATGGCTGGGTGAAACCCTACATCCCGACGCAATACACGCCGGACGCCTATCTGCCTTTCGCCATTCCTGGCTTCGGGCTTCTGGTGGCGTTGTTCCTGATCACCGCGATCGGCTTCCTGACCGCCAACATCATCGGCCGGACTCTGGTGAACTGGAGCGAGCATCTGCTCGGCCGAATGCCGCTGGTGCGCACGGTCTACACCGCCCTGAAGCAGATTTTCGAGACGGTGTTGGCCGACCGGTCCTCGTCCTTCAAGACGGCCGGGCTGGTCGAATATCCGCGCAAGGGCATGTGGGCGATCGTCTTCGTGGCGACCACGGCGACCGGCGAGATCAAGACGGTCCTGTCGGACCAGGGCGAGGAGATGCTGGCGATCTTCCTGCCGCCGACACCCAATCCGACCTCGGGCTTCCTGCTCTACGTGCCGAGGGCCGACGTCCGCATTCTCAACATGAGCATCGAGGCGGCGCTGAAGCTGGTTGTGTCTGCGGGCCTCGTGTCGCCCGAAGAGGGCGGCGCGGTGCGCGGCAAGCCGATGACGGTGGCCGAGGCGTCGCGGCTGGTGCGGGCCGAGCCGGCCCCGGCCGATCGCCAAGCCGAACCGGTCGACTGACGCGGACGCGGATCGCCTCGGCCCTCAGCCGGAACGCAGCAGCCGGATCGCCTCGTCCTTGCCGAACAGATAGAGCAGCGCCCGCAGTGCCTCGCCGCGCGGCGAGGTGAGCTCCGGGTCGCGGGTGAGGATCATCCGCGCATCGTCGCGGGCAACCTCCATCAGCCGGGCATGGTGTTCCATCGAGGCGATGCGGAAATACGGCATGCCGGACTGCTGGGTGCCGAGCAGGTCGCCTTCGCCGCGCAGCTTCAGATCCTCCTCGGCGATGCGGAAGCCGTCCTCGGTCTCGCGCATGACCTTGATGCGGGCGCTGGCGGTCTCGCCGAGCGGGGCCCGGTAGAGGAGCACGCAGGACGAGGCCTTCGATCCGCGCCCGACGCGGCCGCGCAGCTGATGGAGCTGGGACAGGCCGAAACGCTCGGCATGCTCGATGACGATGATGGTGGCGTCCGGCACATCCACCCCGACCTCGATGACCGTAGTGGCGACGACGAGTTGCGTGCGCCCGGCCTTGAAGTCGGCCATGGCGGCGTCCTTCTCCTCGCCGCTCATGCGGCCATGGACGAGCCCGATCCGGTCGCCAAAATGCGCCTGCAGTTGGCGGAAGCGCTCCTCCGCCGCCATCAGGTCGCTCTTTTCCGATTCTTCCACGAGCGGACACACCCAGTAGAGCCGCTCACCGGCATCCATGGCGCTGCCGGCCCGACCGACGATGTCGGACAGGCGCTCCATCGGCACGGCGACGGTGGTGATCGGCTTGCGCCCCGCCGGCTTGCCGCTCAGCCGCGACACGTCCATGTCGCCGAAGGCGGCGAGGACGAGGGTGCGCGGGATCGGCGTCGCGGTCATCACCAGAAGGTCTGCGCCGCGTCCCTTGGCGGTGAGGCTGAGGCGCTGATGGACGCCGAAGCGGTGCTGTTCGTCGACGACCACGAGACCGAGATCGGCATAGTCGACGCCCTCCTGGAAGAGCGCGTGCGTGCCGACGACGATTTGCACCTCGCCGGCGGCGATGGCCGCAAGCTTGGCGGCACGGGCCCGGCCGGTGTCGCGGCCGGTCAGGAGCACGATCGACAGCCCGGCCGCCTCGCAGAGTTTCGACAGGCCGTCGTGATGCTGGCGGGCAAGGATCTCGGTCGGTGCGAGCAGGGCCGACTGGGCGCCGGCTTCGGCCGCCGCGGCCATCGCCATCAGCGCGACGACGGTCTTGCCGGAGCCCACGTCGCCCTGCAGGAGCCGCAGCATGCGGTCCGGCGCGGCCATGTCGGTATGGATTTCGGCGATCGCCGCTTCCTGTCCCTCCGTGAGCGTGAAGGGCAGGGCCGCGCGAAGGAGACCAGCCATCCGCCCCGTCCCGACGAGCGGCCGACCGCGGGCCTTCTTCATGCGCTGGCGCGACAAGGCGAGGGCAAGCTGGCTGGCGAGATATTCGTCATAGGCAAGGCGCGACCAGGCCGGTCCCGCGTGGGCGATGTCGGTTTCGTCCTCCGGATCGTGCAGGCGGCGGAGCGCGCTGCCGATACCCGGATAGGCCTCGCGGGCGACGACCGCCGGGTCGATCCATTCGTCGAGCGCCGGCAGTTTCTCCAACGTCTCGGCGATCGCCTTGCGCAGCAGCTTGGGCGAGAGCCCGGCGGTCATCGGATAGACCGGCTCGACCAGCGACAGGGTCTCGGCTTCCTCGAGGGTCGCGACGAAGTCGGGGTGGACCATCGACGGGCGGCCGTTGAACCACTCGACCCGGCCGGAGACGATCATCGTCTCGCCGACCGGCAGCAGCTTTTCCAGCCACGCCGACTGGCCGCGGAAATAGGTGAGGGCGATCTCGCCGGTCTCGTCCTGGGCAAAGACGCGGTAGGGCACAGATTTCTGCCCGCGGCCCGGAGCCTGGTGGCGGTCGATGCGGACCGTCAGGGTGACGATGCCGCCCTCCGGGGCGGTGGCGATCTCGGCGCGCTTGCGCCGGTCGATCAGTCCGCTCGGCAGGTGGAACAGGAGATCGCGCACCCGCACCTCGGCGCCATTGGCGACGAGCAGGGTCTGCAATTGGGCCGCGACTTTCGGTCCCACGCCCTCGAGCGTGGTGACGGCGGCGAACAGCGGATCGAGGATCGAAGGGCGCATCGGGCGGCAGGTTTAGCTGCATGGATGCCGATGGCAAGGCTGACAGGCCCGAACGCTCCCTATATAGAGGCCGAATTCAGAAAACGGGTTTGCCATGACTGGTATGCAGCGCTCCTCGAGCGATCTCGATGTCCGCCGCCGCAAGGCGTTGTTCCGCTCGTGGCATCGGGGCATCCGCGAGATGGACCTGGTGCTCGGCCGGTTCGCGGATGCCGAGATCGACAAGCTCACCGATGACGAGCTCACCGAATACGAGCAGTTGATGGAAGCGCCGGATCGCGACCTGTTCCAGTGGCTGACCGGCGAGGCGCCGACGCCGCCGAATCACGACACGCCGGTCTTCCGCCGCATCCGCGACTTCTACGGCACGGGCTGGGAGCATCAGCCATGAGCCTGCCTCCGTCGCTGAAGAAGGCGATCGAGAAGGGCGCCGGTGTCGAGATCGGCAACGTCATCGACGGCTACGAGGCGTTCCTGCTCGCCGACATCGTGCGTCTGCGCGGCGGCAAGACGCCGGTCGTCTTCGTCATGCGCGACGGCAACCGCGTCGCCGCGCTGGAAGACGCGCTGCGCTTCGTCGCGCCCGATCTGCCGGTCCTGACCCTGCCGGCCTGGGACTGCCTGCCCTATGACCGCGTCGGCCCGTCGGGCGATGCCGCGGCGCGGCGCCTGTCGGCGATGACGGCGATCAATGCGCTGCGCCTGGCGCCGCACCGGGCGTTGATCCTGACGACGGCCAACGCGCTGCTGCAGAAGATGCCGCCGGCAGACGTGCTGGCCGAGGAGATGATTGCCGCCAAGGCGGGCCATCGCATCGCCATGGAGGACATCGTCCGCGCCCTGCAACGGGGCGGCTTCGAGCGGGTGGCGACCGTGCGCGAACGCGGCGAATTTGCCGTGCGCGGCGGTATCCTCGACCTGTTCGCGCCCGGCGAGGACGAGCCGGTGCGGCTCGACTTCTTCGGCGACACGCTGGAGACGATCCGCGCCTTCGATCCGGCCAGCCAGCGCACCATCCGGCAGCTCAAGAGCTTCGAGCTGGCGCCGGTCTCCGAGGTCACGCTGCGCGAGGAGACGATCAGCCGGTTCCGCGGCAATTACGTCAAGCGCTTCGGCGCGCCGCTGCGTTCGGATGCGTTGTACTCCTCGATCAGCGAGGGCAAGCGCTTCTCCGGCATGGAGCACTGGCTGCCGCTGTTCTACGAGAAACTCGACACGCTGTTCGACTATTGCGCCGGGTTCCCGATGGTTCTCGACCATCTGACGCTGGAATCGGTGGCCGAGCGCCGCACGACGATTGAGGACCATTACGACGCCCGCAAGCGCGGTGCCGGCGAGTCGAGCGCCGAAGCCGTACCCTACAATCCGGTCGAGCCGGACGATCTCTATCTGTCGCAGGACGAACTGGCGGGCGGCATCGCCAGCACCGACCCGATCCGCCTGTCGGCCTATGCGGCGAGCGACGCGGCCAACCACGCCGTGTTCAACATCGACATCACCCGCGGCCGCAGCTTCGCGGCCGAGCGCGCCAGCGGCGACGTCAACGTCTTCCAGGCGGCGGTCGACCACATCGGACGGCTGCGCGCCGGCGGCAAGCGGGTCGTGCTCGCGGCCTGGACCGAAGGGTCGCGCGAGCGTCTGACCCAGGTCGTCGAAGAGCACGGGCTGGAGAACATCAAGGCTGCCGACAGCCTGAAGAAGGTCAACGAGGCGCCGAAGAACCTCGTCATGACGGCGGTGCTGGGCGTCGAGGCCGGCTTCGAGACGCCCGATCTCGCCATTGTCGGCGAGCAGGACATTCTCGGTGACCGCTTGGTGCGCCGTGGCCGCAAGAAGCGCGCCGCCAATTTCATCGCCGAGGCCTCGGGCCTCGACGAGGGCGACATCGTCGTCCATGTCGACCACGGCATCGGCCGCTTCGTCGGCCTGAAGACGATCGAGGCGGCCGGCGCGCCGCATGATTGCCTGGAGCTGCGCTACCAGGGCGACGACCGCCTGTTCCTGCCGGTCGAGAATATCGAGCTTCTGTCGCGCTATGGCGGCGAAGGCTCCGAGGCGATGCTGGACAAGCTGGGCGGCGGCGCCTGGCAGGCCCGCAAGGCCAAGCTGAAGAAGCAGCTTCTGGAAATGGCCGACGGCCTGATCCGCATCGCGGCAGCCCGCCAGATGCGCGGCGCGCCGCGGCTGCTGCCGCCCGAGGGCTTATGGGACGAGTTCGCCGCCCGCTTCCCCTATGAGGAGACCGAGGACCAGCTGAACGCCATCGATGCGGTGGCCGACGATCTGGCCGCCGGTCGTCCGATGGACCGGCTGATCTGCGGCGACGTCGGCTTCGGCAAGACCGAGGTGGCGCTGCGCTCGGCCTTCATCGGCGCGATGAACGGCCTGCAGGTGGCCGTGGTGGTGCCGACGACGCTGCTGGCGCGCCAGCACTACAAGACCTTCTCCGAGCGCTTCCGCGGCCTGCCGCTGAACGTGGCACAGGCTTCGCGCCTCGTTGCGTCCAAGGAGCTGACCCAGACCAAGAAGGGCATTGCGGATGGAACGGTCGACATCGTCGTCGGCACCCATGCGCTGCTCGGCAAGGCGGTGGACTTCAAGAATCTCGGCCTGCTGATCATCGACGAGGAGCAGCATTTCGGCGTCAAGCACAAGGAGCGGCTGAAGGAGCTGAAGTCGGACGTCCACGTCCTGACCCTGTCGGCGACGCCGATCCCGCGCACCCTGCAGCTGGCGCTGACCGGCGTGCGGGAATTGTCGCTGATCACCACGGCGCCGGTCGACCGGATGGCGGTGCGCACCTTCGTGTCGCCCTTCGACCCGCTGGTCGTGCGCGAGACCCTGCTGCGCGAGCGCTATCGCGGCGGCCAGAGCTTCTATGTCTGCCCGCGGGTGTCCGACCTTGCCGACGTGAAGGCTTTCCTCGACGCCGAGGTGCCGGAACTGAAGGTGGCCGTGGCGCACGGCCAGATGGCGGCGACCGAGCTCGACGACATCATGAACGCCTTCTACGAGGGCCAGTACGACGTGCTGCTGTCGACGACGATCGTCGAATCGGGCCTCGACATCCCGTCGGCCAACACGATGATCGTCCACCGCGCCGACATGTTCGGCCTGTCGCAGCTCTACCAGCTGCGCGGCCGCGTCGGCCGGTCCAAGGTCCGCGCCTATGCGCTTCTGACGATCCCGGCGAACAAGACGCCGACCAAGGGCGCCGACCGTCGCCTGAAGGTGCTGCAGTCGCTCGACACGCTCGGGGCTGGTTTCCAGCTCGCGTCCCACGATCTCGACCAGCGCGGCGCCGGCAACATTCTCGGCGACGAGCAGTCCGGCCATGTCAAGGAAGTCGGCTTCGAGCTCTACCAGCAGATGCTGGAAGAGGCGGTGGCCGAGATGAAGGGCGAGGAGAGCGCCGGTGACGGCCAGTGGTCGCCGCAGATCGCACTGGGCACGTCGGTGATGATCCCGGAGAGCTACGTCCCGGACCTGCAGCTTCGCATGACGCTGTACCGGCGCATCGCCGATCTTTCGGACGCCCGCGAGATCGACGCCTTCGGCGCCGAGATGATCGACCGCTTCGGGCCGATGCCGACCGAAGTGGAGCATCTGTTGAAGGTGGTCTTCATCAAGTCGCTGTGCCGCAAGGCGAATATCGAGAAGCTCGATTCCGGGCCGAAGGGTCTGGTGGTCACCTTCCGCGACAAGAGCTTCCCCAATCCGGGCGCGCTGGTGCGCTATATTTCGGAGCAGGGCGCCTCGGCCAAGATCCGCGCCGACCAGTCGGTGGTGCTGATCCGCGACTGGCCGACACCGGAGAAGCGGCTGAACGGGGCGGCGACCATCGCCACCCAGCTCGCGCGCTTTGCCGAAGAGGGGCAGAAGAAGGCCGCCTGAGGGCGGTCGTCATGCGGCTTTGCACAACTCCGGCGGCGCTGCAGCCGCTGGGGAGCCCACTCACAATTTTGCCGCGAGACTGTCCTTCAAGCGGGCCATGTCTCACTGTTTAGCTTCATCGCCTCGGCTGCGGCCGGTCCGCCTTCTGGCATCCGCCGTCATGGTGGCCGCCGTCTCCGGGGCCGTGCCGGTGCGGGCTCAGATGGTCGACGCCGATGCGGTGACGCTGCGGACCATCGAGGGCCGGCTCAACGAGGCCGGCATCTGTACGTCGCTGACATTCGATCTGAGGGTCGTCTCGGCGCTGGTCGGATTCCCGATTCCCAGCTTCATCCCCATCGACACCAATCTGCGCTGGAACCAGAGCCGCCACACCGTGACCCGGTTCGCCTCGACGCCGACCGAGGTGCGGCTGGATTTCGAGATGGGTTGCCAGCCGGGCAGCAACGGTGCCGTGCTGGAGTTCATCGGGCTCGAGCCGAAGGACGTGCGGCTGGCGGATGCGGTCGCCTGTGCCGGCGAACGGGCCGGCGACGGCAGCCTGGAGACACTCGTCTGCACGCCGGAGGGGCGGATCGGCCGGTTCCTGTCGAAGACGATGATGGGGCTGTCGGCCAAGGTCGGCCGGTTGCTGCCGATGAACCTCGCGGTGCCGGTCAGCCAGGTCGTGGCGCCCTTCGGTCCGACGCGACCGGCGGATGCGGCGACGACCGCTCCGGCCTCCGCGGATCCGCTGGTTGAACCGGATGCCCCGCCGGCGCTGCCGGAGGGGCCTGATCATTTGCCGGCTGCTGAGGCTGGCAACGCAGAGGCCGCGACGGACAACAAGGTGACCGAGACCGGGCCCCGCTGATCGCTTGACGCTCTGGCCGGCTGCCTCGTTGGACAGCCGGGTCGCTATTCGACGCTGGCCGGATCGCGCCAGAAGGCCGGAAGCTGATAGCCGTAGAGCGGTGTCGTCTCGGGATGCTGGATGAACTTCCAGCGCGCCAGCCATTGTTCAGGCAGATGGAAGAGCGGCAGGACGTAATAGCCGGAGATCAGCAGCCGGTCGTAGGCCCGCACCGCCGTCACGAAATCCTCGCGCGAGCGCGCCCCGACGATCTCGCCGATCATGGCGTCGAGTGCCGGATCGGCGGCGCCGGCATAGTTGAACGTGCCGGGAAGATCGCGCGACACCGAACCCCAGCGATAGACCTGCTCGGCACCGGGCGAGAGCGACGCCGAATAGGTGGCGAGGATCATGTCGTAGTCATAGGCGTTCTTGCGCGCCTGATACTGGGCGTCGTCCACCTGGCGGATGGTGGCCCGGATGCCGACCCGGTCGAGAGACCGCTTGTAGGCCAGCGCGATGCGTTCCTGTTCCGATGACTGGACGAGGATCTCGAAGGCGAGGGGCTTGCCGTCGGGGCCGATCAGCGAGCGCCCCTCGAACCGGTAGCCGGCATCGCGCAGAGCCGACACCGCCGCCTGCAGCGCCTTCCGGTCGCTGCCGCTGCCATCGGTCTGCATCGGCGCGTAGCTGCCCTCCAGGACCTCCGGATCGACCGCGTCGACATGGTCCCCGAGAAGCGTCCGCTCCTCGTCGGAGGCGGGCCTGCCGAAGCTCGACAGTTCCGAGTTCTGGAAGAAGCTGCCGGTGCGCGCATAGGCATCGTAGAAAAGGTTGTGGTTGGCCCATTCGAAATCGAACAGCATCGACAGGCCCTTGCGGACCGCGCGATCGGCAAAGACGTCGCGGCGAGTGTTGAAGACGAAGCCGAGCATGTTGGAGGGCGCGCCGGAGGTGAAGCTCTCCAGCACGACGTCGCCGCGGGTCACCGCCGGGAAGTCGTAGGCGGTGCGCCAGTGGTTCGGGTCGCCCTCGATATAGACGTGGGAAAGGCCCTTCTTGAAGGCCTCGAACTGGGCGTTGGCGTCGCGGAAATACTCGATCGCGATCGTCTCGTAATTGTCGAAGCCCTGCTTCACCGGCAGGTCCTTGCCCCAGTAGTCGGGGTTCTTGCGATAGACGATGCGCTGGCCCGGCTCGACCGTGTCGATCACGTAGGGCCCGGAGCCGATCACGGGCTCCAGCGTCGTCTGCTCGAAGGTGTCGCGGTCGAAGGCGTGTTCGGGCAGAACCGGCAGGCCCGAGATCAGCATCGGCGTTTCGCGGTCGGCCGTGTCGTCGAACGTGAAGCGGACGCCGTGCTCGCCGATCTTTTCGATCTCAACCGCCGGGCGGAGCCAGTTGGCGTACATCGGGCGGCCGTGCTCGCGCAGCATCTCGACGGTGAAGAGAACGTCTTCCGGGCGCACGGGTTTGCCGTCCGAGAAGGTCGCTTCCGGATTGAGCTGGAACTCGACGAAGCTGCGCGCGTCGTCGGTTTCCACGGTCTCGGCCAGGAGGCCGTACATGGTGAAGGGCTCGTCCATCGAGCGCTGCATCAAGGGTTCGAAGACGAGATTGCCGAACTGCTTGTCGAACCAGAGCCCGCGGGCCGTGGTCAGCGCGCCGCGCACGATGACGGGGTTCAGATTGTCGAAGGTGCCGAAGACGCCGTAGCGCATGGTCCCGCCCTGCGGCGCGTCCGGATTAGCGTAGGGCAGATGCTCGAAATCCGCCGGCAAGGCCGGATCACCCTGCATGGCGATGGCATAGGCCGGTTCGGCAACGGCCGGTGACGCGGCGCCGAGCGCGACCGCGATGCAGAACGGGGCGAGAAGCGCGCTGAGGCCTGTGGCGGCAGAAATGATCCGCATACGGTTCGATCGACTCCTGGAGTTCTGTAGGGCCGCGATTCTAGCGGGAAAGCATCAGCTTGCCTACCGGCGGGACGCGCCGCTCATTCGGCCGGGAGTCTTCAAACTGCCGTATTTGCGAAAGAGGTCGGGCCTCGTTAAGGAACGCTTGTTTCCGCACCATTCATGCCGAAAGGAATTGAGGCCTGTGACGCACCGTCTGATGAACGCCACCACCGGGATGCTCGCCGCCGGGCTGCTCGGATTTGCGACGCTCGGCGCCGGCGTATCCGGCGCGATCGCCCAAACCGCCGCTCCTTCGGGGGCCGCCCCCGCTGCCGGGCAGCGTCCGCAAGCCGTGCCCGCCGAATGGTTCAAGGTCTGCTCGACCCAGGGCGAGAACGAGATCTGCAACACGCAGTACACGCTGATCGCCGACACCCGGCAGCTGATCACCGCCGTCAACCTGATCAACGTCAAGGGCAAGGTGAACCAGAAGGTTCTCCAGGCCGTGGTGCCGACCGGCCGGGTGATCCCCGCCGGTGTGCAGGTGAAGGTCGACGACAAGGCACCGCAGACGCTGAACTATTCGGTCTGCTTTCAGGACCGCTGCATCGCCGAGGCCGAGCTGACCGATGCGATGGTCGCCTCGATGAAGGCCGGCAAGCAGATGAACGTCACCTCGATCAACTTCCAGCGTCAGGCCAATCCGGTTCCGATCACGCTGTCGGGCTTCACGGATGCCTATGATGGCGCGCCGAAGGCCCAGCCGGAACTGGCCCAGCGCCAGCAGGAGCTCAACGAGGCCCTGCAGAAGCAGGCCGAGGAGCGCCGCAAGAAGTTCGAGGAAGCGCAGAACGCGGCCAAGAGCGGCGCCGCCGCCCAGTAAGGCTCTCGCGAGTTTCGCCAGACATGCAGACGGCGGCCCCAGGGCCGCCGTCTTGCGTTTGGCGTCAGTATCGGCACTGCTGCTGGCGGATGGTCCGCACAGACGGCCCGGCGGGCGTCAGTTCCGGTGGGCGCCCTTGAGCTGATAGGCGCCGTCGACAGGGCCATCGAACAATTCGCTGATCTGCGGATGCCGCACCGGGGTGCCGCTCTCGTCGGGCAGAAGGTTCTGCTCCGAGACATAGGCGATGTATTCGCTCTCGGCGTTCTCCGCGAACAGATGGTAGAAGGGCTGGTCCTTGCGCGGCCGCACGTCGGCGGGAATGGATTCGTACCACTCGTCGCTGTTGTCGAATTCCGGATCGACGTCGAAGATCACGCCGCGAAACGGAAATACGCGGTGCTTGACGACCTGTCCGATAAAGAAGCGAGCAGTTTGCATAGACGTGAAGTCTCCCTTAAGGCACGGGAAATAGCCAATCTGACCGGTGCAGCGCAAGCGCGCAGGTCCGGCCGAGACGAACGTCCCCGCATGTTTTCCAGTTTCACTGCCAGGCCGAGACCGTGATCGAAATCATCGGGCTCATCTCGCCATTCTTCGTCCTGATCGGCCTCGGCTTCGGGGCGGGACGAATCGTCGACCGGCCGCTCGAGGGCCTGGCCTGGTTGAACGTCTTCGTCATCTACATTGCGCTGCCGGCGCTGTTCTTCCAGCTTCTCGCACGCACGCCTGTCGAGAAACTGGCCAGCATTGGCTTCATCGCCGCGACGACCCTCGCGACCTTCGTCATCTTCGCCGTCGGCTTCGTCCTGGCACTGGTTCGGTCCCGCGCCGACATTCCGGTCGCTACCATCCAGGGGCTGGCGGGCGCCTATGGCAATATCGGCTATATGGGGCCGGGGATCGCGATGGCGGCCTTCGGTCCGGCCGCTGCGGTGCCGGTGGCGCTGATCTTCTGCTTCGACAACATCCTGCATTTCGTCATGGCGCCGCTGATGATGGCGGTCGGCGGTGACCGCACCCGGCCACCCGGCGTCGTGGCGCGGGAAGTGCTCCTGAAGATCTTCACGCATCCGTTCATCCTGGCGACGATCGTCGGCGTCGCGGCGGCCATCGTGCAGTTTCGCCCGCCCGAGCCGATCGAGCGGCTGCTCGAGCTTCTGGCCAATGCCGCCGCGCCCTGCGCGCTGTTCGCCATGGGCGTGACACTGGCGCTGCGTCCGCTCAAGCGCGTTCCCATGGAACTGAGCACGATCGTGCCGATGAAGCTCCTGGTGCAGCCGGTGGTCGCCTGGCTGCTCCTCGGCGTCTTCGGCGATTTCGACCCGATCTGGGTCCAGACGGCGATTCTTCTGGCGTGTCTGCCGACCGCCACCAACGTCTTCGTCATGGCGCAGCAATACGGGGTCTGGGTCGAGCGCGCCTCGGCCACGGTGCTCGTGACCACCGTCCTGTCGGTGGGGACGGTGACGCTACTGCTGTTCCTTTTGTCCTCAGGTCTCGTGCCGACCGATCCGTTCCCGCAGTGAGCGGGGAATGCCGGTCAGGCCGGCGCCGGGGCTGAGACCCTCGCGCATGGCGAACTGGCGCAGGAGCGGCAGGGCGCGCATGGCGCCGAGCCCCACCGAGCGGGCCATCTGGCTGGGCAGGAAATCGGCCAGCAGCGATCGGTTGAGAAGATCGACGCCGATGGTGCGCGAGCGCACGTCCGAGCGCCGCGAGGCGTCGTAGCGCAGAAGCGTGACCCGCGCGCCGGGATCGTCGCGGCTCTCGCAGGCGAGGCGCACGATGTCCTCGCAATCGCGCAGCCCGAGATTGAGCCCCTGCGCGCCGATCGGCGGAAAGACATGGGCGGCTTCCCCGACCAGGGCCAGCCGGTCGCCGGTGAAGCGATCCACCGAGGCGCCGGAGAGCGGAAAGCGCTGGATCGGCTCCTCCACCGTGACCGCGCCGAGGATCGACTGCATCCGGTCCTCGATCATCCGGGACAGCTTGTCGGGCGCAAGCTCCGTATAGAGCTCGGCGAGCTTCGGCTCCTCCACCCAGACGAGCGACGAATGCCGGCCCGGCAGCGGCACCTGGGTGAACGGGCCGGAGCGGGTATGGAACTCCGTCGAAATCGACCGATGCTCGATCCGATGGCCGAAATTCAGGACGATGGCGCTTTGCGGGTAGGACCATTTGCGCAGGCCGATGCCGGCGGCTTCGCGCATCGGCGAGCGTCGGCCATCGGCGGCGACGACGAGATCGACGGCCAGGCTGCCGCCGTCGGCCAGTTCGACGACGGCGCGCTCGCCCTCGATACGGTAGCTGCGCGCGGCCGTGTCGCGGCGCTCGAGTTGCGGCGCGTTCGCCGCCTGCGCCTTCAGCGCGGCCAGGAGGTCGCTGTTGAGCACGTTGTAGCCGAAGGCCGACAGACCGATCTCGCTGGCGCGGAACTCGACGGTCGGTGCGCGCAGCAGCCGGCGGGTATCGTCGATCAGCCGCATTACCGCGAGCGGCTCGGCCTTGCTGCCGAGCGCCTCGAAGATTCCGAGATCGGACAGGAAGGCGACCGAACGGCCGATCAGCGCCGTGCTGCGCCGGTCCGCCGGCGCGTCCGGCGCGACCAGCACCGTGTCGAAGCCGGCTTTTGCCAAGGCGAGGGCGGTCGCGGTGCCGGCCAGTCCGCCGCCGATGACGGCTATCTCTCTACGTTCCATGCCTGCGGTCCAGATCCGGTGCCAGATGCGGCCAAAAACCGCCGATCGAGGCCGTTGTCGTTCGTTTCGCTTGGAATTCGCACATACGCCGGTTACAGCGGATGACAATGGCCGCGTGCTGCGGCACGCCGCCATGCGACGAATCGATCCGGACATTTGATGGCAGACGCAGTCAGAAATATCGACAAGTGGCGCGCTTTCGGCGTGCATCTCCTGACCGCCAGCGGCGCCTTCCTGGCGTTCATGTCGCTGATCGCCGCCGGGGAGGGGCGCTGGGTGGCCATGTTCGGCTGGCTGGGCCTGGCGCTGTTCGTCGACGGCATCGACGGGCCGATGGCGCGCAAGATCGAGATCAAGCGGATCCTGCCGAACTGGTCCGGCGACGTGCTCGACGCGGTCATCGACTATGCGACCTTCGTGATGATCCCCGCGGTCGGGCTCTATCTGTCCGGCCTGATCGGCGAGCCGTGGTCGGGCGTCGCGGCTGCGCTGATCGTGATCTCCAGCGCGATCTACTACGCCGACACGCGCATGAAGACGAAGGCCAATTACTTCCGCGGCTTCCCCGTCGCGTGGAACATGGTGGTCTTCACCTTCTTCGCGGTGCAGCCGAGCCAGGCGGTCGCCTTCGGCTTCGTCGTCCTGTGTACCGTAGCGACGTTCCTGCCCATCCAGTTCCTGCATCCGGTGCGCGTCGTACGGCTGCGCGTCGTCAATCTGTCGATCTTCGCGGTCTGGTCGGTGCTGGGTCTGGTCGCTCTTTTCAACAATTTCGACAGTCCGGACTGGGTGCGCTGGGGACTTGTGCTCAGCGGCCTCTATCTGTTCGCGATCGGCGGCGTCGTCCAGATTCAGGATCGCAGGCGCCGCTGAGCGAACGCAGCAGGGAGACAGGGATGAGCAAGGCGATCATGGTCCACGAGGTGGGCGGACCGGACGTGATGAAGTGGGAAGAGCACGATCCCGGCCAGCCGGGTGAGGGCGAGGTCCGGGTCCGGCAGACGGCCGCGGGCGTCAACTTCATCGACGTGTATTTCCGGACCGGTGTCTACAAGGCGCCGCAGATGCCCTTCGCTCTCGGCAAGGAAGGCGCCGGCGTCGTCACCGCCGTCGGGGCCGGCACGGACCGGTTCAAGGTTGGCGACCGCATCGCCTATAACGGCGTTGCCGGCAGCTATGCCGAAGAGGTGGTGGTCGCGGCGGACAAGGCCGTGAAGATTCCCGACACGATCGACGACCACACCGCCGCGGCGATCATGCTGAAGGGCATGACGGCGGAATATCTCCTGCGCCGGACGTTCAAGGTCGGACCCGACACGGTGCTGCTGTTCCATGCCGCCGCCGGCGGCGTGGGGCTGATCGCCGGCCGGTGGGCCAAGCATCTGGGCGCGACGGTGATCGGTACCGCCGGGTCGCCGGAGAAGTGCGAGCTGGCGCTGCAGAACGGCTACGATCACGTCATCAACTACCGCGACGCCGATTTCGTCGAGAAGGTCCGTGAGATTACCGACGGCCGCAAATGCGACGTGGTCTATGATTCCGTCGGCAAGGATACGTTCCCCGGCAGCCTCGACTGCCTGAAGGCGCGCGGCCTGTGGGTGAGCTTCGGCCAGTCCTCGGGCAACGTCCCGCCGTTCGACATCGGGATCCTGAACCAGAAGGGTTCGCTCTTCGCCACCCGGCCGAGCCTGTTCGGCTACAACACCAGCCGCGATGAACTCGACGCCTCGGCGAAGGCGCTGTTCGACGTAGTGGGATCGGGTGCGGTGAAGATCACCATCGGCCAGACCTACCCGGTCGCCGAGGCGGCCCAGGCGCATCGCGATCTGGAAGCGCGCAAGACCACCGGGGCGACCATCCTGACGATGTAATGGGCGCAGTGCCTTTCCGCCGATCGGTTCAGGCCGGCGGAAGCGCGCGCGGCATCAGGTCGCGTCGCCGAGGATGATGGCGCGTGCCTCGGCGTATCTCATCAGGCGGCGTTCGTCGTCTGCGGTCACCGTGCCCAGCCGGGTGCGGTCGGAGTTGTCGGCCAGATCCGCCAGCTTGACGGCGCGCGCCAGATCATTCGCCCGGGCGCGGCGGACGGCGTCGAAATAGTCCTCGCCCGCACGGTGGGTGAGTGCCTCGACGGCGTCGACGACCGTGTCCGAAAACCCTTCCTCGCGCAGCCCCTGCAGCGTCCAGTCGCTGTCCTCCACGACGTCGTGGAGCAGCGCGACGATCCTGGCCTCCTCGCCGATGATTGCGTCGCAGACCCGGAGCGGATGGGTGATGTAATCGGCGCCGGCCTTGTCGACTTGTCCGGCATGGGCGCTTCCGGCAATGGCGCGGGCCCGCTCGATCGTTGCCATGGGTACACTCTCCACGACGGCCGCAGGGATGCGGCAGGTCTCGTTGCTGCAAAAGAAAAGGCAGTTGGAAAGGGGGGAGGACCCCTTCCAACTGCCTTACTGCAATCAGCGGCGCGGGAAGATTTGGGAGGGAGAACGGGCCGCCGATATCTGACCAATGCACGCGAACCGATTCCGATCCTTCGCCGGGTCCGACTTTTTGTAGCCGGCTATAATCTCATCCTCAGTGCCGGGCATTCTGCCGGTTCGCGACGAGCGTCGCGATGACCATGCCGGCCAGCATCATCGGCAGGAAAACGAGCGTTCCCGGCGCGCCGAGGAACAAGGCGGTCCAGGCCGGACCCGGACAGAAACCGCCGATGCCCCAGCCGATGCCGAAGATCGCCGCTCCGACGACGAGATTGCGATCGATCTCGCTTCGGGTCGGAAGCTGGAATTCCGAAAGAAGATACGGGTGGCCGCGCGGCAGGACGATCCGGTAGCCGATGAAGGTCGTCAGCGCGGCGCCACCCATGACGAAGGCGAGGCTCGGATCCCAGGTGCCCGCGAGATCGAGGAAGTTCAGGACCTTGGCCGGGTCGGACATGCCTGCGACGATGAGGCCGACGCCGAAGAGCAGACCTGCGAGAAAGCCGAAGAGAGGGCGCATGATGTTCCTCTTCAAACGAGGTGACGCAGGACGAAGACCGTCCCGGCGGCGAAGGCCATGAAGGTGGCGACGGCGACCAGCGAGCGGCCCGACAGGCGGGCCAGTCCGCAGACGCCGTGGCCGCTGGTGCAGCCCGAACCGGTGACAGTGCCGTAGCCGACCAGGAGGCCGGCAATGCCCATGGCGACAAGGCTCGACGGCACGGTCTGGGCGACGGGTTCGCCGCTGACCATGAAGACGAGCAGCGGTGCGGCGACAAGGCCGAGAATGAAGGCCAGACGCCAGATCCAGTCGTCCCGCCGACCGGGAAGCGCCCCGGCGGTGATCCCGGCAATGCCGGCGATGCGCCCGAACAGGGCCATGACCATCACGGCGGACAGGCCGATCAGGACGCCGCCGGCGAGCGACGCGAAGGGCGTATAGGAGGTGATGGTCTCGAGCGGCACGGATCGGCTCCTCAGGTTGGGTGGTGTGGGGACCGGGAAGCGGTCAGCCGAGAAAGGCCAGTCCGCTCTTCACCAGCATGTAGATGGCGACCAGCATGATGAGGCCGGCGAAGGCGATATCGAGCGCCCCTTTGCGGCCGGACAGCCAGCGCGCGATGTAGGCGCCAGCAACACCGCCGGCGAGGCCGCCCGCAATGAAGACCAACGCCAGCGGCCAGTCGACATAGCCGGACAGGGCGTAGTTCAACGCCGTCGTCAGTCCGAAAGCGGTGATCGCGACAAGTGACGTGCCGATGGCGTTCAGCATCGTCATGCCCGTCGCCGCGACAAGGCTCGGTACGATCAGGAAGCCGCCGCCGATCCCGAAGAAGCCGGAAAACGCCCCCGTCCCGGCGCCGTAACCGACAACCTTGGGTGCGTTCTGCCGGTTGCACTCGATGTCGTGATCGCCGCCATGGCCGCGATGCCGGAACATCATGATGCCAACCCCGATCATCAGAAGGGCGAAGGCGAAGAGCAACTGCTCGCCATCGATCAGCTTGCCGAGGGTCGATCCGGCGAGCGCCCCGACAATGCCTGCCGCACTGTAGACGAACGCGCAGCGCCATTTCACATGGCCGAGCCGGGCATGGGTGACGAGATTGCCGGCGGCGTTGGCGGCCACGGCAAAGGCGCTGGTCCCGATCGCCATATGGGCGCCGGGCACGCCGACGAGATAAACCATCAGGGGTACGGCGAGGATCGACCCGCCACCGCCGAACAGCCCGAGCGACAGTCCGACCAGCGAGCCGGAGAAGGCGCCGAGGAGATACTGGACGAGGGTGAGGGTCATGGCGAAGGGCTCGATGGGCGCGGGGGCCGCGCGGGCGCGGGCGGGCGGTGATCGTGGGGCCCGCTGGACGCTCATCCGTCCGGCGGACCTGGCTGCCTGTGGCTCAGTCCTTGAGCGGCAGGCCGCAATCGCGCCAGGACTTCAGCCCGCCCTCGATCGGCTTGGCCTCGTAGCCCATCTCGGTCAGCGTCTTGGCGGCAAGCGCGGCGCGGGCGCCGGACGCGCAGAGCACGTAGACCGGCGTCTTGCCTCCATGGGCCCTGGTCAGCGGCCGATGGGCGCTCTGCGCCGTCGGATCGGCCTTGGCCTCCAGGAATCCTCGCGGCACATGAACGGCGCCGGCGACCTCACCGCTCTCGGCCAGTTCGTGGGCCTCGCGCACATCGAGGATCACGCCGCCCGAGGCATGGGCCTCGGTCGGCGCGATCGTTCCGGTGGCGGCCTTCGCGTCGGCGACATAGTCCTGCATGGTCTTGTGCATCACGGGGCTCCTCAGAAACGGTTGGCCGGAATCTTGAAATAATGGTTGCCGTCGCTCTCGGCCGGCGGCAGGCGCCCGCCGCGCAGATTGACCTGCAGGGCGTGCAGCATCCGGTCGGGCAGATCGAGCGTGGCATCACGTGCGTCGCGTGTCTCGACAAACTCGGCTTCACTCGTGCCGTCACTGACATGGGCGTTGTCGCGGCGGTGCTCGTCCACCGTCGCTTCCCACTGGATCTCGTCGCGGGAGTCGGTGCCATAATCGTGGCCGACGAAGAGGCGCGTGTCGCCGGGCAGCGACAGGATCTCGCGGATGCTCGCCCACAGCGTGCGGGACGAACCACCGGGGAAGTCGGCGCGGCTCGAGCCCATGTCGGGATACATCAGCGTGTCGTGGACGAAGGCCGCGTCACCGACGACATAGGTGATCGAGCCCAGCGTATGACCGGGTGACAGCATCACGCGGACGTCGATGTTGCCGATCGTGAACGTATCGCCGTCATTCCAGAGCCGATCAAAGTCGCGGGCGGGGTCGAAGGCCTCGGGCGGATTGTAGAGGCCGCGCCACAACTCGGCGATCTCGATGACCTTGCTGCCGATGGCGGTCGGCGCGCCGAGCTTTTCCTTCAAATAGGCGGAGGCCATCATGTGATCGGCGTGGGGATGGGTGTCGAGGATCCACTCGATCTCGAGGCCCTCCCGTGCGACATGGGCGAGGATCTCGTCGGCGCTCTCGGTCGACGTGCGGGCCTCGGCAGGATTGAAGTTCAGCACGACATCGACCAGCGCGGCCTTGCGCGTCGCCGGATCGGCACAGACATACTGAACGGAGCCGGTGTCTTCTTCGTAGAATCCCCAGATATCCGGGGAGCCTGCGCCGCGAGATGGGCTGTGTCGGGTCAACATGCGGACGTCTCCTCTAGCGTCTTGTGGTCAGGCGGCGACACGGGGCTTTGGCCATACGGGCCGCGCCCGACCGAATTAAAATGCGGAAAACCGCTTTGGGTTTCGCCGTTGACGGTGTATATATGTGCAATGTCTAAATTAGACAAGTCTAATATTGAGATTACAGACGGGCGCTCACCGATGGCCCTGGCGCTCGACGAGAAGGCCGCGGACGTCGCTGCCATGCTGTCGCTGATGGCGAACCCGCATCGGCTGCGCATCCTGTGCCGTTTGGCCGAGGGTGAGGCGTCGGTCGGGGCGCTTGGGCAGGAGGCGGGGCTGAGCCAGTCTGCGCTGTCGCAGCATCTGGCCCGGCTGCGCACGGGCGGGCTCGTCACCACGCGGCGGGAAGCCCAGACGATCTTCTATTCGCTGGCGAACGAAGAGACCCGCGCGATCATGGAGGCGATGTATCGCGTCTTCTGCGCACCCGAGTTCGACCAGGCGCGCTGACGGCGACGCCGACGTCACCGGCGCGCCGGATCTGATCTCATCACGTTCATATCATTCGCCGATCGCGATGGTTGCGGGCCTTGCCGAGAGGTCCAGTTCCACAGGCAACGGGCCGCGGTAGCGCGGCCTCCCGCCAGGATCGGAGGTTTTCATGCGCCATTTTGCAATCGTTCTCGCCGCCACCACCATGCTCGCCGGGGGGCAGGCGCTGGCGCAAAGCGGCGGCTCGTCCGCCAGCGGCGATGCTGCCACGCGCCCTCCGGTCGCGACCGGCGCTCCGCATGGCGCTGACCAGTCGCCCGCCTTCGAGGGGCAGACCAGGGCGCCCCAGCCAGCGACCGACGTCGCGGTGACGACGGAAACCGTCTCTGACGATCTGCCGAAGCTGTGGTCGATGGAATTCCTGGCAGATGGCCGCATGCTCGTCGCGGCCAAGGACGGTGCGATGCATATCATCGGCACGGGCGGCGCAGTCGGTGAGGCATTGGCCGGCGTGCCGGACGTCGATGCGCGCGGGCAGGGCGGTCTTCTCGATATCGCGCTGGCGCCCGACTTTGCCGACAGCCGGACGATCTTCTTCTCGTTCTCCGAACCACGCGATGGCGGGGTGAATGGCACCAGCGTGGCGGCGGCCGAACTGCGCACCGACGAAGCGGGTTCGGGCACGCTCGAGAATGTCCGCGTGATCTTCCGGCAGACGCCGGGCTATGCCGGTACCAAGCATTTCGGCTCGCGCCTCGCCTTCGCGCCGAATGGCGATCTCTTCGTCACCGTCGGCGAGCGCTCCGACACGCCGATCCGCGATCAGGCGCAGGATGTTACCTCAGGTCTCGGCAAGGTGTTCCGCATCCGTCCGGACGGCTCGCTCGCCGACGGCAGCCCGTTCGTCGATGCGGCCGACGCGCTGCCGGAAATCTGGTCCTATGGTCACCGCAATCTGCAATCGGCGGTGATCGACGATGCGGGCCAGCTCTGGACGGTGGAGCACGGTCCGAAGGGCGGCGATGAACTGAACCGGCCGGAACAGGGCGTCAATTATGGCTGGCCGGTCATCACCTACGGCATCGACTACAGCGGCGCCCCGATCGGCGAGGGCATCACCGCTCAGGATGGCATGGAGCAGCCGGTCTATTACTGGGACCCGGTGATCGGTCCATCCGGCATGGCGCAGTATCAGGGCGACGAATTCCCCGAATGGCAGGGCGCTCTCCTGATCGGCGGCCTGGTGAGCCAAGGCCTCGTCGTGCTGCAGATCGAGGATGACCAGGTCGTGACCGAGGAACGCGTTCCGCTCGACGCCCGTATCCGGGACGTGAAGGTGGGGCCGGACGGCGCCGTCTACGCGGTGACCGAGACACGCGGTGGCGGCTCCAGCTCGATCCTGCGGCTGACTGCCGGCGAGGGCGGCTGAGGCAAGCCAACTGCCACAGGGAACGGGACGCCGGCGTGCCTCGTCCCGTCCCATGCAGAACGGATCGCCATATGCAAAACGGGCCGCCTCCGAAGGGAGCGGCCCGTTTCGTGTCTGGTGATGTCATCGGCCGTGCTGTCGGCCGGACAGATCGGTCAGGCGGCGTCCCGCAGCCCGGTTTCGGAGCCGGGGGCATCCTGCCCCATCGCCTCGATGTCGCTCTCCACCAGGGCGGCATGCAGCGTGCGCAGCGTGCCGTCATAGTCCTTGTCGTCGATAACGAACTGCAGGTCGACGCGGCGCGTCAGATCCTGCATGCCGAGCGGCGCGATACCCGCCTCCGACAGGGCCTGCAGAGCGCGCAGGGTCAGACCCGGCGCGGTCAGGTTGCGGCCGATCACCGAGACGATGGCGACGCGCTCGATCTCGATCTCCGAGGCCGGGAAGCGCTCGGCCAGATCGCGCTCGACGCGCTTCAGCGACTTCATCGAACCGTCGATGAAATGGGTGATCGTGTTGGCGTTGCAGGTCTTGGTGACGATCCGCATCTTGTGGCGCGTCAAGACTTCCAGGATCGCCGCGTCGTAACCCTTCACGCCGACCATGTCCTGCTCGAAGAACTGCAGGGCGAAGACGCCGCGCAGGCCGGCGATCATGTCGACCCGCGGCTTTGGCGCGCCGCGCTCGTCGAGGATCAGCGTGCCGGAATCCTGCGGCCGGAAGGCATTGCGGACGCGCAGCGGGATGCCGGCCTGGCGCAGGCCCTTGGCCGCACGGGGATGGATCGCCTCCATGCCCATGTTGGAGAGTTGGTCGGCGACGTCGTAATTGGTCCGGCCGATGACGCGGACCTTGTCGAGGCCGACCGTCTTCGGATCTGCACTGCAGAGGTGGAACTCCTTGTGGATCACCGCCTCGCGCGCTTCGGTCAGCGCCGCGACGCGAGCGAAGGTCACCTCGGTGTAGCCGCGGTCATGGCTCTTCACCAGCGACTCCTTGCACTGGGCATAGCCCGGCAGGATCGGCATCTCGGTGGCGAAGTCGACGTCTTCGAGCGCGGTGCAGATGCGTTCGTCGAGCGACGGCTGGCTGTCGTCACGCCAGCCCGTCAGGTCGACGAAGCGGGCATTGACCCCGCGGTTGCGCAGGAGGAGCGCGGTGACCATTGCCGAATGGGCCTCGCCGAGCGCCGAGACCATCTCGCGGACGGTCATCAGATGCTCTTCGAGACGGAACTGGCCGAAGGAGCAGAGACGGCTCAAGTCGATCAGGCAGCTGCGGACCCCCTCGATCCGCTCACGCACGAAATCGTCCGCCGCCCGGCGGTCGCCGGTGTCGTCGAGGACCTTGGCGTTGATCGCCTGCATGTCGCGGCCGACGCCGGTGAGGGCGTCGCCCCAGGCCCATTCGGAATCGGTGCTGGCGAACAGCGCGTGCACGCCCGGCTCGCCGGTCTTCTTGTGCTCGAGCAGCTTGTCGGTGATGCCGCCATAGGCGGAGACGACGAAAATCCGGTTGTAGAGATCGTCACCCTTGCGGCTGCCGATCAGGACGTTCTCCAGCAATTCCTCATGCCGAAGCATGGATGTTCCGCCGATTTTCTCGACTGTATGGTTGGTCATGGGTCTCTCTCCGGGCAATGCCTGGGATGCGTGTGCCGGGTGGGACGGGCTTTTGGCCACATCGCGGTTCGGCTTATGGCCCCGCGCCGGCTGGCAACAGCGCGCAGGGCTCTGAACGGATCGGGCGGCGCAAGGCCGCCGGATCGCAGGTGTTAGATCGCCTCGCCTTCGAGAGCGTAGGCGCCGGTCTCGTCGTGCACTTCCTTGCCGTTCAGCGGCGGATTGAAGACGCAGGCCACCGACATCTCGGTCGTTGGCCGGACGATGTGCCGGTCGTGCTTGTCGAGGACGTACATCACGCCCGGACGCAGATCGTGGACCTCGCCGGTCGCCTTGTCCTCGATCGTGCCTTCGCCGGACACCACGTAAACCGACTCATAGTGGTTCTTGTAGTGGAAGTGGTTCTCGCCACCGGCGTAGAGCGTGGTGATGTGGAACGAGAAGCCGACATTGTCGGACTTCAGGAGAAGGCGGGTGGAATCCCAGCCTTCCGACTTGACGAGGCGTTCGGTCTTGCGGGCTTCTGCGAGATCTCTGACAATCATGTGGATACTCCAATTCGATGCAATGTGCGGGGCGGCGTCGGCAGCCTATTCGGCTGCGACACGCGCCGGCGCACGAAGAACGGTCTCGAAGGCCTCAGCGACGATATCGAGGCCACGGGCGAAGGTCTCATCGGAGATCGTCAGCGGTGCCAGCACCTTGACGATCTCGTCGGACGAACCGGCGGTCTCGATCACCAGACCGCGCTCGAAGGCGGCGGCACAGATCTCGGCGGCCTTGTCGCCGGACCCGGTGTCGATGCCGCGCATCATGCCGCGACCCTTGACCCGGAAGCCGTAGCTTTCGGCGATGGCCCCGAGGCGCTGGTTCAGATAGTCGGCCTTGCGGCGGATATCCTTGGCGAAGGCATCGTCGGCCCAGAACTTTTCCAGGGCGGCGCGGGCGGTCACGAAGGCATGGTTGTTGCCGCGGAACGTGCCGTTGTGCTCGGCCGGGGTGAAGACGTCGTATTCCGGCTTCACCAGAACCATCGACATCGGCAGGCCGAAGCCCGACAGCGATTTCGCCATGGTGATGATGTCCGGCTCGATGCCGGCAAACTCGAAGGCGAAGAAGTCGCCACTGCGGCCGCAACCGGCCTGGATGTCGTCGATGATCAGCAGCGCGCCATGCTTCTTGGCGATCGCGCTGAGGCGCTGCAGAAACTCCTTCGACGCAACGTTCAGGCCGCCTTCGCCCTGAATGCACTCCAGGAGGATCGCGGCGGGTGCGTCGATACCGCTCGACGTATCGCCAAGCATGTCGTCGAGCATCTGGGCGCTGTCGACGCCTTCGCCGTGGAAGCCGTCATAGGCCATGCGGGTGACGCCGGTGAGCTGGCTGCGCGAGCCGGCCCGCTGCGAGCCGTTGCCCGTGGCGGCGAGGGCACCCGTGGTGACGCCGTGATAGCCGTTGGTGAAGGCAATGACGTTCTCGCGGCCGGTGGCCTTGCGGGCGAGCTTCAGGGCCGCCTCGACGGCGTTGGCGCCGGTCGGGCCCTGGAACATCATGCGATGGTCCATGCCGCGCGGCTTCAGGATGCGCTCGCTGAACGAGATCAGGAAGGCTTCCTTGGCTTCGGTGAACATGTCCAGGCCGTGGGTCACGCCGTCCGACATGATGTAGTCGACCAGCGCCGACTTCATATCCGGGTCGTTGTGGCCGTAGTTCAGCGACGCGCAGCCGGCGAGGAAGTCGATATATTCGCGGCCCTCGATGTCGGTCAGCGTGGCGTTCTGCGCCTTCTTGAAGACCGTCGGGAAGCTGCGGCAATAGCTGCGAACCTCGGATTCGAGGCGTGCAAAGGTGGCGGCGCCCGTCGTGGCGGGCGTTTCGGTGTGGTTCAGCATGTGTCAATCCGTGTTGTTACGAACGGAGCCCGCGGCACGGCGGGCATCAACGTTCTATCCAGGTTCCGGTCGCGCCCGCAGTCTGCTGCGGGGCTGGCTGTCAGGCAGCCTGTGCCGTCTGTTCCGGCATGTCGTCGGTCTCGGTGGCGCTCGCATCGATCGGCGCGATGGTCAGCATGTGCTCGCTGTCGTGATCGCCCGCGAAGTGCTCGTCGCCGCACAGCCAGACCTTGTCGGTGATCTTGGCGTCGAACTCGTCGGCCACGCCCTCGAACATGCGCCAGGACGAAGTGTTGTCCGGCGTGATCGTCGTCTTCAGGCGCTCGACACCCTCGCAGGATTCGCTGGTGAGCAGGTTCGCGATCAGGCGGCGCGCCAGACGGCGACCACGGGCTGCTTCAGCCACGGCAACCTGCCAGACGAACAGGGCTTCCGGCTCTTCCGGCGGACGGTAGGCGGACACCCAGCCGACGATCTCGCCGTCCAGCTCCGCCAGCATGCAGGTGCTGGCGAAATGGGTGCACTGCAGGAAGTTGCAGTACAGCGAATTGTCGTCCAGCGCCTCGCAGGAGTCGATCAGGTCGTGCACCGCCTGTCCATCCTCACGGACGGGATGGCGGAACGTCAAAGGGCTAGAAACGCTGGCCAATTGGGGACGGTGACCTTTATCGGACTTCTGCATGGACGCGCCTCGTGCGTTATTTCGTTGAGGCGGAATATTTATACGGTCGAAGCGATAGTCAACCGCCGCGGTGCGCTCGCGGGCGAGATGCGCGGGGATTCGGCACCCGCCACATCGAGGGTTCATCGCGGTATATCAGTGGTTTGAGCATCTTCCGACAGGGCTCGGAAAAAATATTGATGACGGAATGGGCGGTCGGAGGTCATTTGCTGGTCAAATGATTTCTGCCCCGACCCCAAAGAATCGGTTTGATCGTCGAAGGATCCCTCGCTTATATGGCCCCGCCGTCAGGATGCGGCAGAGGCAAAGGGCCTCGCGGACGATCTCATCGGGGTAAAGCGGAACATGGAGGATCGGGGACGGCAGGCATTGATCGCCCTCAGGCGGATCATTCGCGCCATGGAATTCAGTGCGCGGCGGCTGGCCAAGGAAACCGGCCTGACCAGTTCGCAACTGACGGTGCTGCGGATCCTTAGCCAGGGCGAGATGACGCCCAGCGCCATCGCGGCGCAGATCGGCCTGACACAGGCCACGGTGACCACGCTGATTGACCGGCTGGTCGAGCGCAAGCTGGTACAGCGCCGCCGCGGCGAAAGCGACCGGCGGCATATCTGGATCGACCTGACGGAAGAAGGCCACGCCATGCTGGCCAGCATGCCGCCCGATCTCCAGGTCAGCTTCCAGAGCGAGTTCGACCGCATGAAGGACTGGGAGCAGGCGATGGTGGTCGCCAGCCTCGAGCGGATCGCGGGGCTCCTGAACGCCGAGCGCATCGACGCCGGTCCGGTGCTCGAATTCGGCGAGATCGCGACGCCTCGGCCGTAGCCGCGCGGTAGCCGACTGCCATCTGATTTGCGGCTGTGACGACGTTCAATCAAAAGGGCGACCACTGGGGTCGCCCTTTTTCGTTCCGGTCGTCGCCGAGCCGACGTGTCGGCTCGGCTGTTCCGTCGTCAGCGCGTGACGATTTCCGGGCCCATCAGGCTGTAGGGCAGGAAGGTCGAGAGCGCCGGCACGTAGGTCACCAGGATCAGGAACAGGAACAACACGCCCACGAAGGGCAGTGCGGCCTTCACCACCTGGACGAGGCTCATGCCGGTGATGCCGGACGTCACGAACAGGTTGAGCCCGATCGGCGGCGTGATCATGCCGATCTCCATATTCACCACCATGATGATGCCGAGATGCACCGGGTCGACGCCGAGCTCCATGGCGATCGGGAACACGACCGGCGCGACGATCAGCAGGAGGCCCGACGGCTCCATGAACTGTCCGCCGATCAGCAGCAGGATGTTCACGGCGATCAGGAAGGTGAACCAGTCGAAGCCGGCACCCAGCATCAGGTCGGTGATCGCCTGCGGAATGCGCTCGGCGGTCAGGACATGGGCGAAGAGCAGCGCGTTGACGATGATGAACATCAGCATCACCGTGGTGCGCGACGCCTCCACCATGACCTTGCGCGTGTCCTCGTTGAAGAAGGCACGGCCGACATTGCGGAACGAGAGCGCGAGATTGCGGCCCCAGACCGGCAGGCCGGCGCCCAGATGGCCGATGACGCCCATCACGCCGGTCCGCTCGCCCCGCCACAGCGTGTAGGCGATAACGAGGATCAGCGAGATGATGCCGCCGACCGTGGCACGCTCGGCGAAGCTCATCGAGGCCCCGCCAGGCGCGTCGGTGGCGAAGAACGACAGAATCATCCAGACGAAGAAGAAGGCGACGCCGTAGACCAGTCCCGAGAAGCCGACGCGGGCCTTGCGGCTGTCGGTCGGCAGCACCCAGGGAATGCCCTTCATCGGGCCCATGTCGCGATAGACGAAGATCGCGACGAAAAAGGCGTAGACGGCGGCGACGGCGGCCGCCTCGGTCGGCGTGAAGACACCGCCATAGATGCCGCCCAGGATGATGACGATCAGGAACAGGCCCCAGCCGGCATCCTTGCCGTGATGGATGATGTTGCCGAAGCCGTGCCAGGGCTCGGCCGGCAGGTTCTTGATCCGCGCCATGACGTAGATGGCGATCATCAGCATCAGCCCGGCGACGGCGCCGGGAATGACACCGGCCAGGAACATGCGGCCGACCGAGACGTCGGTGGCGGCCGAATAGACCACCATGACGATCGAGGGCGGGATCAGGATGCCGAGCGTACCGGCATTGGCGATGATGCCGGCGGCGAAGTCCTTGCTGTAGCCGACCTTCTGCATGCCGGCGATGGCGATGGTGCCGATCGCCACCACGGTCGCCGGGGACGAGCCCGACAGTGCCGCGAACAGCATGCAGGCCAGCACCGAGGCCATGGCGAGGCCGCCGCGAAAATGACCCACCGTGGCGATGGCGAAGTTGATCAGGCGCCGCGCGACGCCGCCGGTCGACATGAAGGCCGAGGCCAGGATGAAGAACGGGATCGCCAGCAAGGTGTAGTTCTGGGACGCGGTGAAGAGCTGCAACGCGACGGAGGACATGGAGTCCGTCGAGAAGAAGGCGATCAGGATCACCGACGACAGGCCGAGCGAGATTGCGACCGGCACGCCGAGGAACAGCAGGCTCAGGACGAGGATGAAGAGAAGGGTGGTTTCCATCCGTCGTCAGTCCTTCAGGAGGTCTTTGTTTTCCGCCACGAGGTCTTCCGCCTCGTGCCCGGCGATGATCAGTTCACGCTCACCGTTCCAGATCATCACCAGCCCTTGCAGGGCGCGGAAGGCCAGAAGGGCGAGGCCGATCGGCAGGATCAGATAGGCGATCCAGCGCTGCACCCGCTCCTGCATGCCGAAGGCTTCCTGGATGAAGACCGGATAGCGAAGATCGTCGAGGCCGAGACCGATGTCGAAGAAGCGCTTCCAGTAGAAGATCGCTCCGCCGGACGAATTGGCGCCGAAGACCGACAGCCAGTCGGCCGACAGCAGCATGATCGCGTAGAGCGCGGTGCAGAAGGCGCCGAACAGTGCCACGGCGCGGAACAGCGGCTTGGGGAAGGTGCGGATCAGTGCGTCGACGCCGAGATGGATGCCCTGCTTCAGGCCGTAGCTCATGCCGAACAGGATCATCCAGGCAAACAGGATGCGGGTCAGCTCCAGCGCGCCGGTCCAGCCGCTGTTGAAGCCGTAGCGGGCGACGACCTGCGAGAAGGAGACGAGGGTGATCGCCGCGAGGATGGTGGCGAGAATGTTTTCCTCGATGCGGGTGACCCGGTCGGGCCAGCGCCGTTCGACGAAGAACAGGAGGACGATGAGCGCCAGAATGGCGAGAAACGGCCAGTACGCGCTCATGGATCTCCTCCCGAAACGGCCGATCTCGGCCATGCTGTCCAGTCGACGGTGGCGGCTACTATATCGGACCGCAAAGGGGAAGAGAGCCGCCGTCGATACCCTGCATTATTGCGTGGGCGCCTGGATATCCCGGGCGTCAGCCGGGCCTGCAGGTGGCGACCGGACGCCGACGGGCGCCCGGTCGTTCGTTAGGCGATCAGTTGGCCGGGTTGGACGCCTGCGCGGCGTCGATCACGTCCTGGCCGACGTCGTCGCGGAAGCGATCCCAGACCGGCTTCATGGTCGAGACCCACTGCTCGCGCTGCTCGTCCGAGAGCTCGCGGATGGTGGAGCCGCTGTCGAGGATGTTCTGACGGTTCTTCGCCTCGGTGTCGGCGACGGCGTCGTTGGCGGCCTTGGTCGTCTCGTTGACGATGGTCAGGAACTGGTCGCGAACCTCCGGCTCCAGGCCGTCCAGCCATTCGGTGGAGGTGACGAGCAGATAGGCGAGGGCGGCGTGGTTGGTCTCGGTGATGCCGTCCTGCACCTCGAAGAACTTCTGGGTGTAGATGTTCGACCAGGAGTTCTCCTGACCGTCCACGACGCCGGTCTGCAGCGCCTGATAGACTTCCGAGAAGGCGAGCTTCTGGGCCGAGGCGCCCATGGCACTGATCATCGCCTCGGCGACGTCGGAGGTCTGGATGCGGAACTTCAGGCCGTTGGCGTCGCTCGGCACTTCCAGCGGCTTGTTGGCCGAGAACTGCTTCATGCCCGACAGCCAGTAGCCGAGGCCGGTATAGCCGACGTCTTCCATGACTGTCAGCAGTTCCTTGCCGGTGTCGGAGTTGTTGAAGGTCTGGACGGCCGACAGATCGGAGAACAGGAACGGCAGATCGTAGAGGCGGTACTTCTTGGTGTAGGCCTCGAATTTCGACAGCGACGGCGCGGCAAGCTGCACGTCGCCGAGCAGCAAGGCTTCCAGCACCTTGTCGTCATCGAACAGGGTGGAGTTCGGGAAGACCTCCATGCAAGCGGTGCCGTTCATCTCCTCGTTGACGCGTTTGGCCAGCAGCGTGGCGGCATCACCCTTGGGATGACCGGTCGCGGCAACGACATGCGCGAACTTGATGACCATTTCGCCATCGTCGCAGCCTGCCGACTGCGCCATGGCGGCGGAGGCCGTCAGGCCGAGAGCGAGGGAGGAGACGGCGCCCAGAAGCAGATTCTTCATCGTGGAAACTCCGGTGTGGTCCAGATCGGACCCGTGTGTAACGAGCGATGCGACCGCCAGGCGGCACGCATCCATTGTCGCAAGTCGGGTGGGAATTCGGCCGGATCGCGTAGCCCGGCCGCCGCGTCGCGACGCTGGCCGAGGCAGCGTGTGTCTCCCGGCAACGGCCTCCCACCGTTGCAATGGACAGAGGGAAGCAAATGGGACCGGGCTTGGCAAGCACGGCCATGGTAGCACCCCTGGATTGCAGGGCAGAGCTGCGCCGGCAGGCGCGAAAACGCCTAGCCGGCGGAGCCGAACGCCTTGAAGGCCACTGTGGTGAAGGTGTCGGCGACGCCGTCCAGCACCTGCAGCTTCTCCGTGACGAAATGTCCGAGATCACGCCCGTCATCGAGATAGAACTTGGCGATCAGGTCGTAATGGCCGGAGGTCGAATAGACCTCCGACATTTCCTCGACCGATTCCTGGAGATCGTTGGCGACTGTATAGGCGGCGCCCGGCCGGCACTTGAACTGGACGAAGATGGTCTGCATCGCTTGTCTCCGGCGGTTGCTGTCGCGGCTCAGAAGAAGGCCTGGAGGCCGGTCTGGGCCTTGCCGAGGATCAGCGCATGGACGTCGTGCGTGCCCTCGTAGGTGTTGACGGTCTCCAGGTTCTGGGCGTGGCGCATGACGTGGTATTCGCCCATGATGCCGTTGCCGCCATGCATGTCGCGGGCGGTGCGGGCGATGTCCAGCGCCTTGCCGCAATTGTTGCGCTTGACCAGGCTGATCATCTCGGGCGCCATGGCACCCTCGTCGAACAGGCGGCCGACCCGGAGCGAGCCCTGCAGGCCCAGCGCGATCTCGGTCTGCATGTCGGCGAGCTTCTTCTGGATGAGCTGGGTCTGGGCCAGCGGGCGGCCGAACTGGGTGCGCTCCATCGTGTAGTCGCGCGCCCGCTTCCAGCAATCCTCGGCCGCCCCCATGGCGCCCCAGGAAATGCCGTAGCGGGCCCGGTTAAGGCAGCCGAAGGGGCCGCCGAGCCCGGAGACGTTCGGCAGCAGCGCGTCTTCGCCCACCTCGACGCCGTCCATGACGATCTCGCCGGTGATCGAGGCGCGCAAGGACAGCTTGCCCTCGATCTTGGGCGCCGACAGGCCCTTCATGCCCTTGTCGAGAATGAAGCCGCGGATCTTGTTGTCGTGGGCGGCGGACTTCGCCCAGACGACGAAGACGTCGGCGATGGGCGAGTTGGAGATCCAAATCTTGGCGCCCGACAGGCGGTAGCCGCCATCGATCTTCTCGGCCCGTGTGGTCATGCCGCCGGGATCGGAGCCGGCATCGGGCTCGGTCAGGCCGAAGCAGCCGACATATTCACCGGTGGCGAGCCTGGGCAGGTACTTTCGGCGCTGGGCCTCGTCGCCATAGGCGAAGATCGGATACATCACCAAAGAGGACTGGACGCTCATCATCGAGCGATAGCCCGAATCCACCGCCTCGACGGCACGAGCAACGAGGCCGTAGGAAACATAGGAGGCGCCGGCGCAGCCATAATCCTCGGGCAGCGTCAGGCCGAGCAGGCCGAGCTCGCCCATCTCGTTGAAGATCGCCCGGTCGGTGGTCTCGTTGCGATAGGCCTCGACGATGCGCGGCCGCAGCTTCTCCTCGGCATAGGAGCGGGCGGTCTCGAAGATCAGCCGCTCGTCCTCGGAGAGCTGGTCCTCGAGCCGGAACGGATCGGCCCAGTCGAAACCGGCGGAGGGGGACGCAGACGGCGAAGGCGCGGCGGCCGAAGCGTTGGACATGGCGGGGTTCCTCTCGAACGGATGGCGGCCGGGCCGGGCATCGGACGGCCGCTGAAATGGGCGGCGCGCCGAATCTGGATCCCGGATACAGCGCGCACTCGCGATCCGTTCTATCGCCCGGCGCCACCGGCGAGCATGCATTGGGGGCCGCCATCTACGACGAGGCCGCGGCAAGGATCGGCGACCGGCTGGCCGCCGGCCAGGACGTGGCGGTATTCTGCGAGGGCGATCCGTTCTTCTACGGCTCCTTCATGTATCTCTTCGAGCGCCTGTCGGGCCGCTTTCCGGTCGAGATCGTGCCCGGCGTCTCCTCGGTGATGGCCGCCACCGCCGCCTCGCACCGCCCGCTGGCCGCCCGCAACGACATCCTGACGGTGATCCCCGGGCCCCTCGACGACGACGCCCTGCGCCAGCGGATCGAAGCATCCGACGCCTTTGCCATCATGAAGCTCGGGCGGCATTTCGGCCGCGTGAAGGCGCTGCTCGGTGCAATGAACCTGACCGACGCCTGCGCCTATTGCGAGCGCGTGACCCTGCCCGAGGAGCGCATCATGCCGCTGGCCGACGTAACCGGCGACGCCCCCTATTTTTCGATGATCCTCGGCTATCGCGGTGCCGAGCCCGGCATTCGGGACGCGGTCATCCAGCGCCGGGAGACCGCGCAATGACAAACCCGGCATCATCATCCTGTCCGATGC